>NZ_CP181318.1:5975000-8909570 GCF_049949285.1 Bradyrhizobium ganzhouense | reverse complement strand
GCCCATGACGGCGTCGGCATTGATGGCGCTGATGCGGCTGTCGACGCGATCGCGCACGCGCACGAATGCGACTTCGCCGTCGGTGATCTCAAACCGGTCGATGGCCACGCCGTCCATGTCCAATGCAGGCGCCTCTCGCGATGCATCGGCCGGCGACGCATCGGCATTCGGCAGGCGATCGCGCAGCATCGGCAGATAGAGCACGGGATGGGTGACGACGATCTCGCGGATATCAGGGCGGCCCGACCATGCGCTGGACAGCGACATGTCGACCTGCACGCGCGCGATGGTCAGCCGCGTGATGCCGCTGCGATCCCTGGGGTTCTGCAGCGTGAGATCGTTCAGCGTGACGTTGAGCGTCGGCCACAGGCTGATCTTGGTGGTGCCGTCGATCGACAGGCGATAGCCGGTCGCGCTCTCGACCCGCGCTGCAATCGTCGACGTCAGGAAGCCCGAGGGGATCCCGATCACCAGCAGGAGCGCAATCACGATGATGACGGCCACCACCGCCGCGCCGGCGTACTTGACTGCTCTCATGTCGACATCCCAACGGGCGAACGAGCGGAACCCGGCCGGTCGCCCGTCCTCTGCGCCAGACTTTATCCCCGGACCCGAAGCCGCTCCAAGCCGCTAAAAATAATCGCAGGGTGCTGCAAAGTTATGTGACTTATGACACACTTCACAACCGCGGTTTTACGCGATTGAACCTCAGACTTTCGCGCCGCATGAACATTCAATGTCGCGACACGCAAACGCCGTGCGCAATCAGCGAAGGCAAGTTGGTTCCCGTTTGCCGGTCACCTAAAAAAGCGCCCGTCCAGATATCTGAACGGGCTGCTCATTCTTTCACACGTCAGACCACAACCGTTGTGTGCGGAGCCCGCACACAACGGTCTGTCGACTATCTCAATCGAGATCGTCGGGGTGTACCCGGCGACGTCTGCGTAGCGGTTCCCGCGAACGAGACTCGGCGTTCCGCCCTTCGCGAAGCAGGTCGCCCAGCTTGCGAAGAGGCGTCTCGACCATCCGGTCCTTAAGGCCGGCCATCATCCGATCGGCCATACGGTCAGCCATTCGCCGACCCTCATCAAGATCAATGTCAAAAAGATCGATGTCCAGCAAATCCTCACGGTACTGGCGCTTGCGGCGCTGCCGCTCGGCATCAGCCCATGCCTGCTTTTCATCTTCATTCGGGCCTTCAAGCCATGCTTGGCGGCGCTTCTTCTCGCGCTCCGCCCAAGCTGCAATATCACTCTCAGGTACCGCCCACGGCTCATGTTCGCTAACGCTATCGCTCTCGGAACGCCGGGACTCCGTCGAAGCCTTGCTCATGAACAATCTCCAATATGGATAGGCAAAAGATAGCATGTCTTAAGAACTTGTCCATCCGCGCCCCCAGTCGGACTGGCACGGATCGAAACTCGTGTTCGCATTTTGCTTGGGGGCAGTTGTGTGGCTTTGGTCACATTTCCCTGAGTGCCATGATGAAGAAACCTACCGCACGCGCCCAAGACTGCGCCGGCTCACCTCTTGCCCGATCACACTAGATTGCTCGATGGCAGCAAGCTTGCGTCCCTGACGAAGAGCCAGCAGCATAAAAATAAACGCGCAGAACAGCAGCGTTCCCGGAATGAAATATTGTCCGACCCCGAGTGCAGTATTCAAGCTCGCGAAAGCATTCTCTCGAAATCCAAGAGATGCGATTGTGCCGATCAAGGCTGTCCAAATGCCATACTGCAAGAGGCGAGTCTGCAACATTCGGAGCGATACTTCGATCGAGCGGCCGGATGTCAGCAACTTAGTTAGATTGGCTACGATCTCCTTGGCTTCTCCCCAGGTCTCGGTAACGCTTCCAATCAGTTCCCGTTGCTTGAATATTTCGCCAACATCGATGCGAGCGGCGCGCACCATAAACTGCGCTTCGTCCGCCAATGGATCGCAACCGGGCGAGAGCTCAAAGACAATTGCGTCCCTTGTCAGCAAGGTCCGCAAGTACAGTGAAACCGTGGCGGGAATAGATAAGCCGTGCTGTCGTATGACAGACATCATCCGGACCACGATATTTCTCGCGGCCAGCCAGGTTACGCTTCCGACAGGGCTGCGAAAACCGTCCAGATAGTCCTCAAATACGATGGACATATCCCGGCGAAATCCAGCGAGATCCCTGTTTGGTGCGACGTCGATCCACCGCAGCAGCTCATCCATTGCGTCGTCAAATTGTTCACGAAGCACGTACTGCATGAAGAACCGAAATGAATCCTGATGCTCCTCGGTGAACCGTCCAACGACGGCAAAGTCGACATAGGCTATTCGATTGTCCGGCAGGACCAGGATGCCGGCAGGACTCAGGTCGGAATGGAAAAGCCCGTCCCGATAGATCTGGTTGAGCGTACTCCAGTAGATGCGTCGGGCGATGAGACGCAGATCATAGTGCTGATCTCTCAGTTTCTCGAGATATTGCCGGTCGTCCTGTTGGATTGCGTTCAAGATTTGCCGCACGGGTATCCCGTCGACGAACTCCCAGCTCAGGATACGTTTAGCGGTATATTCTTTTCTGACCGTGAAACTGAACTCGGCTTCATCGCCCCTGGATAACTCCGACATGACGGTCGCATTGCGCGCAGCCTCCGCGAGATCGAGTTCCGAAAACAGAGCGTGCGCAAACTCATCGACATAGGCGGCAACTGAATTGGCTCCAAACGCTCCGACCCAATCCAGCGGCACGGCAAGCCACTGCATCAAGCGAATATCTGTGATGTACTTTTTTCGTATGGCCGGATTTTGAATCTTCACGGCGAGCCGCACGCCACCGCGAGAAGTCGCCTGGTGAATTTGTCCGCTCGACGTGACGGCAAAGGGAGTGCGCTCAAATGTCGCAAAAATTTCGTCGGGAGAGCGACCGAGATCTTCGACGACGATTTGATGAATTGCCGAATAGTCCTCTGCCGCAACCTCATTGGTGACTTGCAAGAGTTCCAGGCAATAATCCGCCGGCAACAGGTCAAAGCGAAGAGCCAGAGCCTGACCAAGTTTGACGAAGGTGAAATCCAGTTTTTCAAACACTGCGCGCAGGGCGCGCGCCGATTTCTGCGGGCTCGACCGAAAGGTCAATGTCGCGGGCAATTGGTACCGCACCAGCAAAAGCATCAGTTGGAACAGGCGCGCTATCGTTCTGAATAAATCGGGCATCTGCTCCACCGCGTGTTATCCGCGCGCGCGGCCGTTGCGCAACTTGGGGGCGGACCATCGCCGCCGCAATCCTAGGTTCCGCCGCATGTGCGTGCAAGCCGATTGTGGTCCGTTCGCGTGAGGCGTGCTCGGCTGAACTGTGATGCACGCTGTCTCGATCGTCACTCAACTCGCTGCCCCGATTGCCTGTCGAGGCGAAGCCCAAGACTGTACAAATCCGGTCGCATCGTGTTAAAAATTGGCATTGGCCTATATTGTTTGTCGTGATCTGACTCGTGATGAGTGGTTAGCAATTGATCGATAAAATTGGCCACGTGTTCTTGGGCGCGCGCCGTCTTTGCCAAATCATCTCGGCTGCTTTGCGTTTCTATATCCGCCCCAAATTTTGGCCAGGAAAACTAGCTGTTCCACCCGAAGTGCGCCTGCGTCTTTTCTTGGAAGACTTGGGCGGCGCCTGGATGAAGATCGGACAGGCACTCGCACTGCGGTTCGATTTGCTGCCGAGTGAATATTGCACAGAGCTGTTGAAGCTTCTCAACCAGACCCCGACCGTTCCATACGAGGCGATCCGCCAGGTGATCTTGCGTGAGCTTGGTTCGTTTCCTGAGCAGATATTTGCATCGTTCGATCCTGTGCCGCACGCAACCGCTTCGATCGCCCAGGTCCACATCGCGACCGCGCATGACGGCGAAAAGCTCGCAATCAAGGTGCAAAGGCCTGGCGTCGAGGAACAATTTGAAGCCGATTTCCGCATTTTCCGGATGTTGTCTTCGCTGGTCGGCCTCGTAGATTCGTTAGGAGGGGTCGCGCTTCGCTCCTTTTCGGAAGAATTCGAGAAGTGGAGCCGAGAGGAATTGGATTTCACGACGGAAGCAAGAAACGCCTTTCGCATACAGGCCCGATCCGAGCACGATCCAATTCAGGTCTGTGCCGAGGTTCGTTTTGAGTTTTGCTCGCGGCGCGTTCTGGCCACCGAGCTGTTGAAAGGCACCTCGTTGCTAGAGATTAGCAATGCGGCGCGATCGCAGGATCCCGAAGCCTTGCGTGATCTGAACCTGGAGCCAGACGACCTCAAGAGGATCGCGCGAAATTACTTCTGGTCGATTTACAATCAAATCTTCCGCGATGGCATCTTTCACGCGGATCCCCACCCGGCCAATGTTTTCGTGCTCCGCGGCAACAGGATCGGATTTGTAGATTTCGGTGCAACCGGTCGGTTGTCCAGGGAGTTCCGATCCGCACTCTCGAAGGTTTTTATCAATTTGTATCGGAGCAACATCGAGCAGGCCGTCGTCGAAAATTTCAAAGTGCTCGTTCCGTCGGAGGATACCGACCTGCGTCAAGCGCGCGAAGAGTTTTTCATCGCATACCAAATGTATCGACTTGCCCTGGATATTGCGGGGGCGGATGTGCGAGGGCTGACCACCGAATTGCTGACGGGCACCATGACGATTGCGCGGCGTCACAGGATCCTGATGCCGCAAGAATTGAGCATCTATTACAAGACCATCATGACCGTCGACGCGGTCGTCTCTGATCTGGCGCCCGATTACGATTGGCTTTCCGACTTGCCTGAATTCTTTACGCAAGGTCTTGTTTCCGATGTGAGGGAAGGGATTCATCGCTGGCCAGAAGTCGTGCTGGCGTCCAAATATCGTACGGGTCGCTTGTTGACGGATGCGACCAACCTCACGGCATCATTTCGATTCTTCAATCCGGCCTTGAAGAGCATGCAAACGAGGGCTGTGCTTTACGGAATCTGGGCAATTGCCTTTTGTGTCGCGGCTTATCTGGCTGCGAAGGGTGACATGTCGCTCTTGAACGACATCGTGGGCGTGAGCAGTCGCTGGATCGTTTTCGGCTTCATGGCGGCTGCAATCGTTTCTATGCTTCTGATGCAGCGGCAAATCCGCGACATTCGGAAAGTCAAAACGTGACCTGACGCACGGAAGGTTCAGTCCGCGCTGTGTTCGAGTGAGGTCCATGGTGATGAGCATGAATACTCAAGGTCTGAACACGCCCGATCTGGACATCGACCGCAGCGCGGATGTCGCCATCCCGCGCTTCTACAACTTCGCTGAAGATGTCCTTGCCCGAAACCTGAACGCGGGGCGAGGCGACAAGACCGCCTATATCGACCGGCGCGGGACCTGGAGCTATGGCCAGCTTGCTGAGCGGGTCGCCCGGTTTGGCAATCTGTTGCGCGGTCTTGGCATTCAGCGCGAGCAGCGCATCCTGATTTGCATGACCGACACGATCGATTGGCCGACGTCATTTCTTGGCGCCGTCAAGGCAGGCGTCGTCGCGATACCGGTCAACACACTGCTGGGTGAGGCGGAATATCGTACGATACTGGAGGATAGCCGCGCCCGCCTGCTGATCGTGTCAGAGGAGCTATACCCGCTGTTTGCGAATCTGATCGATGCGGCTCCGGACCTCGAGCACATTCTCGTGTCGGGCAATCAGGGCTTTGGGCACGCACTCTTCGAGGAGTCCCTGCAAGCGGCCGATGCAACCGACTATACCGCGCCGACCGTCAACGACGAGGTATGCTTCTGGCTTTACACCTCGGGCTCGACCGGAACGCCGAAGGCTGCGGTGCATGTGCATGCCACCCTGGGATACACCGCCTCCTGTTACGGCGCTCACGTACTCCGCCTCGCTGCGGACGACGTCGTTTATTCGGTGTCGAAACTGTTTTTCGCCTATGGCCTTGGCAATTCGATGGTCCATCCTCTTTCGGTCGGTGCGACGACCGTGCTGGCGTCGGAGCGCCCGACTCCCAATTCGGTCGCGGACCTGATGCGAACGCACGGCGTTACCGTGTTCTTTGCGGTGCCGACTTTCTATACGGCATTTCTTGCGGCGGATCCGGTGGAACGCGAAGCACTGAGGCTTCGATGCTGCCTTTCCGCCGGCGAGGCGCTTCCGGTCAACATCGGGCAGACCTGGAGCGAACGCTTTGCCGTCGACATACTTGACGGCCTCGGGTCTACCGAAATGCTTAGCACGTTCCTGTGCAATCGCATGGGAGAGGCGCGCTACGGCACCAGCGGCAAGCCTGTGCCGGGTTTTGAGATCCGTCTCGTTGACGACGCCGGCGCCGTTGTCGCGCAGGGCGAGATGGGAGAGCTGCAGGTTCGGGGGCCGACAGCAGCGATCATGTACTGGAACGATCGTGAGCGATCCCGCTCGACGTTTTTAGGCGAGTGGCTTCGTTCGGGGGACAAATACGTCGAGGACAAGGACGGCTACTATTCGCATTGCGGGCGTCGGGACGACATGATGAAGGTTGGCGGAATTTATGTATCGCCAATCGAGGTCGAAGGTGCGCTGCTAAGTCATCCTGACGTGCTCGAAGCGGCCGTCGCAGGTTGGCCCGATGAGGATGGCCTGATCAGGCCCAAGGCATTCGTGGTTCTCAAACCGTCCGGCAAGCCGAACGAAGCAATGGCGCTTGCGCTTCGTGAGCATTGCCGCAAGCAGCTCGCGGCCTTCAAATACCCGCGCTGGATCGAGTTCCGCACAGAGCTGCCGAAGACCGCGACGGGTAAGACTCGGCGTTTCAAATTGCGCGCGGAGGCGACGCGAGACGACCGCACGCGCTCGGGTGCGGCGGAATAAAAGCAACGTTCGGGATCGACATAGGTCCCTTATCGCAGCGCTCTCAGGATCGTCGCGCGTATGCGGTCGACTGCGTTGTTTATGAAGAAATGATTTCCTGTGACAGTTTCGGTCGCAAACGGTCCGCTCGTTTCGTTTTCCCAGCCAGCCATTGCAGATGGTGGGCATACAGGGTCGCGGTCTCCGGCCATTGCGTAAATGGGACAAGCAAGTGCCGGTGCGGGCAAGTACTGGTACGTCTCGAACATCTTTATGTCTGCCTTGAGTATAGGAAGCAGCATCTCCATCAGATCTGCTTCAGCAAGAACAGCCGGAGAGATTCCGCCCGGATACCGATCAATTTGCTTCTTGATAAATTCGGCATCAGGCAGCGTGTGCAGCTGTGGGCGGCCCGGCTTCTCCGCGGGAGCTTCGGCTGCGGCCAGTATCAGGGCCCGCGGTTGCTGCAGCTTGGTATCCCGCGCCAGGATACGCGCCGTTTCGAAAGCAATAAGCCCGCCAAGGCTATAGCCGAACAGGACATAAGGCATCGGCGACAGGCGCATTATTTCGTCAGCCAGGTGCCGAGATGCTTCGCTGACGCTGGTCAACAGGGGTTCTCGTCTACGATCCCAACGCCCCGGCAGCTGGACCGCGCCGACCTCGATGTTTTCGGGCATGCTCCGCGCCAGCGTGTGGTAAACTTGTGCGCTCCCACCGGCATAGGGGACACATAAAACACGCGCCTGCGCATCGTGACGTTTCGGGCGAAATTCTATCCAGGGACTAAGCATTGCAATATTGAGAGAGGAGATAAGGGCCTACAATCTAGACGCCTCAGGCGCACACTGGTCAACCGCAACCTGCGGGACGAGGGCCGCTTCCGGTGACAATAGATTACTCCAAGGCCACCGTCGAATAGTCGTAGGACAAGTTTATCGACTAGGAGAGACGTACATGGATTCTCGTTCAACGGACGAAGAGGTTCGCACACTTCGGCGACTGCTCGCAATGCGTGAGGCTCAACTTGCCGAAGCAATGAATGAAATTGAGCGGCTCAAGAGTCAGTTCGTCTCTAAAACCGCTCAACAGAGCACGTCAACTTGCTCTCGCTAGAGCCAGATGGTGCAGTGGACGACGCTTTCTGCGAGCAGATTGTCGCACGCGGACGCCCCATCGACAAGCACGCACACGGGTCGGGTGCGAAGGCGGCGGTGCGCGGATCTGCCGGCGGAACATTCTTTTGCAGGGCGTCAAGCACCTGCTTGAACATGGCGACAGCTTCGACGTAGTGCCCCGGCTCCTGGTGCGCACGGGTGAGATCGGTGAGTGCCAGAATATAGGTGATGTTGTTGGTGCCGCGCGCCGGGCCGCTGCCTCGGTTGATTGCGCGGGACGTCACTTTTTGCTCCTAGCCAACTCTCGTCGCTGTTGAAAGATCTTGCTCGCTACGGCGAATAGACAGCCTGGATCGGAATTTCGGTCAGATCTCCGGGCAAATCACGCCCGTCGATGCTCTTGATCCGCGAAAGCCCCAGACTGTTGCAAACGAAGCCCGCATCCGATGTCCGAAGCATGTCGCTGGATATCGGCGCCTCGGTCGCCTCGAGCTCTGCAATGAAGCGTCTGCGAGCCAGCCCGGGCAATATTCCGTCGGCTTTCGGCGGTGTGACCCAGGCGCCTTCGATCCTGACGAATACGTTGCCGACAGTTGCGCACGCCACATGCCCTTCCGTATTGAGCATGATGGCGTCATCAACGCCGCGATCGATTGCCTCTCTCCGGGCCAGAATATTGTCCCCATAACCCAATGACTTGATCCTCGAGAGAGGAGAGTGTTCGTTCCGGCGCGTGGATCGACAAACCACAAAATCTTGCGGATGCGTGGCGGGGCTGGGTGCTACGGTCAAAACGCAAGTCGGTTGTGAAGCAGCATCCTTCGGCCAGAGCCCTCTTGCCGCTGATCCCCTCGTGATCGTCAGTCGGATTGCACTCGGAGTATCCGCGGCTGCACCCGCCAGCAGTCGATCGATCGCATCGGCGATGCGAGCCTCGCTAAAGGGAATCGACAGACCAATTTCGACCGCTCCGGCTTTCAGCCTCTCGAAATGGTCTGACAGCCAGAATGGAGTAGAGCCAACGGCTTTGATCGTTTCGAAAATGCCGTCTGCCAGAGTGAAGCCTCGATCTGCGACAAGCACACGAGCTTCGCTCTGATCGACAAAATCTCCATTGAGCCAGACAACGTTCATACGAACATCTCGCAAACCGTCAATTCGGACTCGCTGGCGAGCCGCCTGTTTCGTCCGCACCTATAAGCTCGAATCGATCCGGACTAAACCCACCAGTGAGCGCCACGACGATGGATTTGATCGAGGCCGATGCCTTCAGAAGCATTTCGTCGAATTCGCCCTCGGCCGTTGAGGCGGCGACCACGCCGCCTCCGACGCCCATCGACAGGCGCCCTCCGCTCGCAACGATGGTTCTGATCACGATGCTCAGGTCGACCGCCCCATCGGTACCCAGCCAGCCCAACGAACCTGAGTATACGCCTCTCGCCCGCCCTTCCAGTTCGTCGATAAATCGCAGGGTGCGGGTCTTGGGCGCGCCAGTCATCGAGCCGCCGGGGAACGCATTCCGGATCAGTTGGACGGAACCAGCAGAAGGCTCCAGGGTGCCGGTCACGGTACTGACCAATTGATGAACCGTGCGATATGATTCCACGTCGAATAGCTTCGGCACGCGAACGCTGCCGGGGCTGCAGCTTCGCGAGAGATCGTTTCGCAGCAGATCGACAATCATGACGTTTTCCGCGCGATCCTTCTCACTCGTTCTTAATTGCTCCGCGAGTTGATCATCCTTGAGTGGATCCTGGTCGCGTTTGATTGTGCCCTTGATCGGCTTCGTCTCGACTTTCCCGTTTGTGTCGATCGAGAGGAATCGCTCGGGCGAGGCGCTGAGGACGGCGCCTTCGGGCCACTTGATGAACGCAGCATGAGGGGCAGGATTGACCCTCCTCATGGTTCGATAGAGCGTCAACGGGTCCACATCGGAGTTGCAATGCAACTCGTTCGTCAAGCAGACCTGATATGTCTCGCCTTGCCCTATCAGATCCAGGCATCGACGGATGTCAGTTAGATAGGTCTCCTTGTCACGATCCAGGAAAAACTTGATGGGCTCGTTTGGTATGTTTTGAACCTCGGGCATCGCCGAGGGGGCCATCCGCTCGATCATGGCGATGGTGTGGTCGATCCACTTTTTCGCCCGATCCGCGTTCGACGGTTCGTCGATAGCCAAAACATAGGTTTTCTTCTCGACGTGATCGACCGCGATGAATCGGTCCGAATAGATGAACATCGCGTCTGGCGTCGCTGCACGCCGGTCTGTCGGTGAGCCGCAGTCGTTCCGAAGCTCGTAGCCGAACCATCCGACGTATCCGCCGACGAACGGGCAGGGAGGGGCTGGCTCTGGGCGGCTGGGTTCTATCCGCGCGAGATATTCGAAAATTCCGGTGCGCTTGGTGTGGGTGCCGCTACGGTCAGATATTTCGAGGCGCTGATCCGCGCACCGATATTGAATACAGGCCGCGTTTGGACCGGACGCATCGCCTGCATAGGACCAGCGCGCCCGTCCGTGTTCGACGAGACTGCTGTCAAGCCAATAGGCATGTGGCGATTCGGCAAACAGCGACGTGAACGTGTCCTCCATGTTGATCTCACGAGGAAGCTCTTTCCAGAACGTTCGCTTCCGTGATGCCTCCGACGCCTTCCGGTGAGCGGCGCCATTCAATGACTTGCTATGACTGTTTGAGCGACTTTCCGACGGAACGATCATCCGACAGAAGTTTTCCAGCAGCGTCCGGCCGTGCTCGGTGATGATGGACTCGGGGTGAAATTGAACGCCCCATTGCGGCCGCTCGCGATGGGCAAGCCCCATGATCAAGCCATCCTCCGTCCATGCCGTCGCCTCCAGGCACGAAGGAAGGGGCCGTTGTGCGATCAATGAATGATAGCGAGCTGCCCTGAAGGGAGCAGGAATCCCGTTAAAGAGTCCTGTGTCGTTATGATGAACGAGGGAAGTTCGTCCGTGCATTGGCGCGGGCGCTCGAACCACCTGGCCGCCTGATAGTGCGGCTATGCCTTGATGACCGAGGCACACGCCAAGCAGTGGTACCCTCGCTTCTTCGATGGCATTCCTGCAGAGGCCGAAATCATCCGGATGATCCGGCCGCCCAGGACCTGGCGAAATCACAATTCCATCGAATTGTTCGCCCTTGAGCTCGTCCCAGGAAATCTCGTCATTCTTCACGACGAGCGGCGGCTCTTGGCAAATCTCGGCAAGGAGATGGACGAGATTATAGGTGAACGAGTCGTAGTTATCGATGACCACTAATCGCATGCTGCACCAGACCATGAAAAGTGTTCACATGAAAAATCAAGGCTCGCGATATCGAGAGTGTTTTTTATCTTAGTCGAAGACACTGACCGTCGATGTGACGTACATCTCACTGTGGAGACGCGGTCATGGCGTGTTTTCTACAGCGCCTTGGTGGTCGAAATGCACGTTATCTTCGGGGCGATTTGAGTCGCCCGTTGAAACACGCGAAATGCGTGCGCCTCGCCACACACACCAGGCGCGCAACAATTGAAATTCAGGGCCATTTGCATCTGCAAGATACTTCAATTGCGACGTGAAAGCACCTTCGCTGAATGCGCATTTTGCCAGCAGAGGATGGCCAATATGGCGTCATCGCTTATGCCCAAAAGCTGTGATGCGAAAATAGTCATCGCGGCGCCGGTCGCAGATTCACTCTGTCATTTGGTCAATCAGACTGGCGCCAAGGTTCAGTATTCAGGCGTCGAGATGCGATCAAGTCGCTTTGGTGTTGGAAGGTACGGTCACTGCAGTTGCAATGAGGCCGTGCGCAACTATGAAACGGCCGCGCAGCTCAATGAGCGCTGGCTCGCCGTCGGCTCGGGTTCCATCGACGAGCAGCTTCGCAGCGAACGTGCCCACCGGATCGATCGCCACGCGTGCGTCTTCGAAGCCGAGCGAGCGGCCAGTCAGGGGAAACCAGGCCTTGTAGACAGACTCTTTCGCGCTGAACAACAGCCGGCCCCAATGAATCGCCGGAAATCTGCGGGATAATGCAGCGAGCATCTCGGGCTCTCCCGAGACGGTGATTGTTTCCTCGACACCGTCAGGCAGCCGGTCGTTCTGCTCGGTATCGATCCCGATGCTCGCAAGCACGTTCTGTGAGGCGACAGCGGCGGCCCGGAACCCGGTGGTATGAGTTATGCTGCCGACCACACCCGCCGGCCACAGCGGCTCGCGCTTCGGTCCTGCGCCGATTGGAGCCGGTGCGTACCCAAGCTTGGCGAGTGCATCGCGCGCGCAGCGTCGCGCTGTTATGAACTCGCGGCGACGGGTTTCGACGGCGCTCGCAACGAGAGCTTCCTCCCCCGGAAAACTCTGCTGCCCCGGCAGATCTCCAAAAGTCTCGACCGCTACGGCGCCGTGAGGCAGCAGCTGTTCGATCATGCCGGCAGCACCTTCCTCGGCATTGGCGGCTTGCTTCGCCTGCTCCACTCACGCGGATAACCGATCGAGACCTCCTCAAACCGGACACCATCATAGTAGGTTGTCCGCGGGATGTGCAGGTGACCGTAGACAACGGCGCTGGCACGAAAGCGGATATGCCAATCGGCGGTGCGGGTCGTGCCGCACCATTGCGCGAATTCCGGAAATCGCAGCGCTTGGGTCGGCTGGCGGATCAGCGGCCAGTGCCCAACGAGGATCGTCTTCACATCGGGCCCCAAGGCGAGCAACCGGCGTTCGGCGTCTTCCAACCGCGCGCTACACCACGATTCTCGATCCGGATAAGGCGCCGGATGCAGCAGCATCTCGTCGGCGCAGACCACTCCGGTCTCATGCGCGTATGCGAGAGACTCCTTTTTTGTCGTTGTCCCGGGCGCAAGCCAGGAATTGTCATAGAGCAGGAACAGCGGCACGATCGTCACAGGACCGCTCTGGTCCTGCCAGATCGCATACTCGTCTTCGGGCGTCAGAATGTCGTGGTCGCGGCACATCTGCACGAGAGCCTGGTAGCGGGCCGCGCCTCTTAGCTGGACGGGGTCATCGCGAAGGGTCCACAAATCGTGGTTGCCGGGTGTCCAAATCACTTTCGCATACCGCCGCCGCAACAGCGCGAGCGTAGCTTCAATTCGGCCAAATGTATCGTCCACATCGCCGGCCACGATCAGCCAGTCGTCATTCGATTCCGGACGCATTTCGTCGATGATGCGCTTGTTCTCCGAAAACGAACTGTGAAGGTCACTGGTCGCAAACAGCGATCCTGGCACCCTGACGCCTCCCGGTTTGCTCGTCGCGCCGGTTCGAACCACGTCCGCCTGGTCTGGACGCTGAGAACAAGTACAATTAGAGTCGCAATCCATTAAAGAGAAAATCCATCCCGGCGGAATTCGGCAGCCGAAAAGATCTTTAGATGACGACCACCATGGAAGCGGGAAAAGAGTTCGGACTGAAGCAGAAATTGTTGTAGCTTTAGCCGCAGGCGTTGATGTGCGGAGGGTTAAACTTGCGGTTCCATCAACCTGACCAGCCCCCCAAGCTCGATGCTATCTGTGTGGCCCTCGTCACATTCGCATTCTCGGCGCCGTGTTAGCTTGCCTCTGATGCCGGCAAACTCCGGCCGCTTGTAAGATCGTTGACGTCCACGTGCGGCTTGTGACCGCAATTTGGGCGGTGCTTGGTTTTCAATTTTGTATGACCGATCGCTGACAAGCGCATCATCCGTTCGGTTGAGGAAGTCGAGCAGCATTTTAGTGTCTCGTCGAAGCCTGCAACGGTTGTGAAGGAGGAACTGCCGGGCGACGTTCAAAGTCCGGCACTGCGCGTCAAAGGGCCGCGCTTAGTGGCCAGCGATTTCTAGATACCAGTATGAGTTGTAGCTTACTTGTTTTTGACGTGATTGGTCGCCATGCAGCATCTCGGCTCAACGTATGACCTGCTGACCGGTTCGGCGTTGATCAGTTACCGACTGTCGCTGTCGGAGCATCCCTGGTCCGCGCATCACGAGGTCTTCGATCGCGTCTCTTTGGCGGGGACCGGGTTGTTGGAACTGGCTCTTGCGGCGGGGCTCGCCGTGGGCAGTCCGCGGGTGCTGGAGCTGACACTGGCCGCTCCGCTGATGATTTCGACCGCGAACGGATCGCGGGTGAAGATTCAGGTGCAGGCCGCCGACGCGCAGGGGCATCGTGCCTTTTCTCTCCATAGTCTGGATGAATCATCGGGCGGCTGGATCCTCCACGCGACGGGCGTGCTGGCGGGAAGCCGGGAAGAAACTGCTGTATCGCTTCAGGAGGCGTGGCCGCCTGAGACAACGACGCAACTCGACGTTTCGAATCTCTACGCGCGACTGACTGCGCAAGGACTTGATTGCGGGCCGGCATTGCAGGGACTGACCGGAGTTTGGCGCCGGGGCGAGACGATCTATGCGGAAGTGGCTCTGCCGGCCGGCACGATGTCCGGCGCAGCGGAGCACGGCATTCGCCCCGCGCTTTTTGATGCTGCCTTGCATGTGTTGGCGGCGGAGGGTCTTGCCGCGTCCGATTGCGGCATTCCGCTTCCATTCTCGTGGTCAGACGTGACGCTGCACACACACGGGGCCAACGCGTTGAGGGTACGTCTTGATCTGAGCAGATCTGAAAGCTCGGAGCAGAGGTCGGCCTCGATGATGTTGTGGGATGACAAAGGGCAGCCGGTCGCAACGGTGGGGTGTGTGACGCTCCGTCGAACCGCGGACGAGCCAGTGCTCGAGCATCGCGTTGAACAAGCGCCGCCACCGGCACCTTTGCATGTGCGCGAAAGCTCGGAGCGTCCTCGCACAGCGGCGCGAGGCCCGGTCGTATCAGCCCTGCGCCATCGCTTGAGCGGGCTGCCCGAAATTGAACGCCTCGGAAGTCTCGTTGTTTTGGTGCAGGAGAGCATTGCGGCGATTTTGGCGTTACCCAATGCCTCGTCTGTGCCCGCGGATGCACCGCTGAAGGAGCTCGGGCTGGACTCGCTGATGTCGGTCGAGCTGCGCAACCGCCTGTCGGTACAGGTGGGGATGAAGCTGCCGACCACGCTGGCCTTCGACTATCCGACGTCGGAGGCGATCGCGGCGCAGCTTTTGCGCCAAATCTTTCCGGATCTGGATGTGACCGCTGGGACGGCTCTCACGCGGTCCCGCACCAGGGACGAGCCGATTGCAATCGTCGCAATGTCGTGTCGCACGCCTGGGGGCGTAGGCGATTCGGAGGCCTACTGGACGCTGCTCGCGGAAGAACGGGATGTGATCGGGCCGTTTCCAGCGCGCTGGGATAGGTATGCGCTCTACGATCCGGATCCGGAGACGCTGGGTAAGAGCTACGCACGTGAAGGCGGCTTCCTGCAAGACGTCGACCATTTCGATGCGGGCTTCTTTGGGATTGCGCCGCGCGAGGCGGTGTCAATGGATCCGCAGCAGCGATTGGTGCTGGAAGTCGTGTGGGAGGCGCTGGAGAAGGCCGGTCTTCAGCCGGAAGCGCTGAATGAATCGAGCACGGGCGTCTATCTGGGCGCGATGCGGAGCGACTACAGGCAAAGCGGTATCTCGCTCGAGTCGATGGATGGCTACGCTGAGACAGGCCAGGCCAGCAGTGTGCTCTCCGGGCGTGTGTCTTATGCGCTGGGTTTGCAAGGCCCGGCGATGACGATCGATACGGCGTGCTCGTCGTCTCTGTCGGCGCTGCATCTGGCGTGCGCAGCGCTGCGGCAGGGCGAGTGCGATCTCGCGCTGGCGGGCGGTGTACAGGTGATGAGCACGCCGTCAGTCTTCGTGGAGTTCAGTCGCTTGCGTGCTGTCGCGCCCGATGGGCGGAGCAAGAGCTTCTCGGACGGCGCGGATGGCGCGGGCTGGAGCGAAGGCTGCGGCGTGCTGGTGTTGAAGCGGCAGTCGGATGCGGAACGGGATGGCGACGAGATATTGGCGCTGATCCGGGGCTCGGCGGTGAACCAGGACGGACGGAGCCAGGGCCTGACGGCGCCGAACGGTCCGAGCCAGCAGCGCGTGATCCGTGCGGCGCTGTCGGCGAGCGGGGTGAGCCCCGACGAGATCGACGTTGTGGAGGCACACGGCACCGGAACCAGCCTTGGTGATCCCATCGAGGCCGGCGCATTGGCCGCGGTGTTCGGACCGACGCGGCGCGCGGATCGTCCGCTGTGGCTGGGCTCGTCGAAGTCGAATCTCGGGCACACCCAGGCCGCGGCCGGCGTCTTGGGCGTGATGAAGATGGTGCTGGCGCTCCGGCACGAGGTGCTGCCGAAGACGCTGCATGCGGAACATCCGAGCAGTCAGATCGAATGGGAGGGTAGCGGGCTGTCGCTGCTGCAGCAGGCGCGGGCCTGGCCGCGCGAGGCCGCGCATGTGCGCCGTGCCGGCGTATCCTCGTTCGGCATCAGCGGAACCAATGCGCATGTGGTGATCGAGGAGGCGCCGGCGCGCTCCGGTTCTGTCAGCGTGGCTGATACATCTTCGCCCGTGATCCCGCTGCTGGTGTCGGGCCGTGACGAGGCGGCGCTGCGTGCGCAGGCGGGCCGGTACGGCGAATGGCTGTCGCAGCATCAAGACGTCGACTTCAGGTCAGTGGTTGCGACGGCGGCGTTGCACCGGACGCAGTTCGCCGCGCGCGCGGCGGTGTCGGTGCGCGATGCGGCGGAAGCGGCAGAGGCGCTGGGTGCGCTGGCCGCGGGTCGCCCGCATGCGGCGGTGTCGGTCGGAGAAGCCCGCGACCGTGGTCGAGTGGTGTTCGTGTTTCCCGGACAGGGCAGTCAGTGGCCATCGATGGGCCGGGCCCTGCTGGCGGAATCGGCGGTGTTTGCGCAAGCAATTGCGGCCTGCGAGACGGCGTTGTCCAAATACACGGACTGGTCGCTGACATCCGTGCTTCGCGGCGATGAGGATCTCGACCCCTCCCTGCTGGAGCGGGTGGACGTGATCCAGCCGTCGCTGTTTGCGATGAATGTCGGCCTTGCCGCCGTGTGGCGCAGTCTCGGACTGCAGCCCTCGGCGGTGGTCGGTCACAGCCAGGGCGAGATCGCAGCCGCGGTGGTTGCCGGCATCCTCTCGCTCGAGGACGGCGCCCGGGTCGTGGCGCTGCGCAGCCAGCTGTTGCGCAGCCTGAGCGGACGCGGGGCCATGGCGGTGACGGAGCTGGCGGCTTCCGTTGTGGAAGAGCGATTGCAGGTCCCGGAATGGTCCGGCTTGTCGGTGGCGGTGGTGAACACGCCGGGCTCGACGGTGGTCTCGGGGCCGACTGAAGTGGTCGAGCGCTGGGTCGGTTGTCTTGGCAAGGAAGGGGTGTTCTCCCGGCAGGTCAATGTGGACTACGCCTCGCACAGTGCGGAGATGGACCCGATCCTGCCGGAGCTGGAAGGCCTGCTGTCGGACCTCGCGCCACAGCCGGGTCAGGTGACGATGATCTCGACGGTGACGGGAACGCGCTGCGAGGGAGCATCGCTGGATGGATCCTATTGGTGCCGGAACCTGCGGCAGACGGTGCGGCTGGACCTGGCGCTGGCCGAGCTGATCGGGAGCGGGCACGGCGTGTTCGTGGAAGCGAGCGCCCATCCGGTGCTGGCGATGCCGCTGTCCGCGGCAAGTGGTGAGCATGGTGTGGTGGTGGGATCGCTGCGCCGCGATGGCGGCGGGATGTCCGAGCTGTTGCGCAATCTCGGCGCGCTGCATGTGCACGGTGTTGGTGTCGACTGGGCGAAGGCGGCCGGAGCAAGTGCGAAGCATCCGGTTGCCTCTTTGCCGACCTATGCATTCCAGCGTCAGCGTTACTGGCTGGAGGCGGAGAAGGCGAGCGGTGACGCGGCGACGATGGGGCTGTCGGATGCGTCGCATCCGCTGCTGGGGGCTGCGACGCCGCTGGCTGAGAGCGATGGGTTCCTGCTGACGGGGCGGCTGTCGCTGTCGGAGGCGGGCTGGCTCGGCGATCACAAGGTGTTCGGAACGGTGCTGCTGCCGGGGACGGGATTGCTGGAGCTCGGCTTTGCGGCGGCGCGTGCGGTCGGTGCAACTGTTGTCTCGCAACTGACGCTGCTGGCACCGCTGGTGCTGCCGGCGGAAGGCGGGGTCCGGCTGCAGGTTCAGGTGGATGGGCTCGAGGCAGACGGCGGAGGTGGCCGAAGCTTGAACATCTACAGCCGTGCGGAAGATGCGCCGGAGGGGGCGTCGTGGACGCTGCATGCGCAGGGCGTGCTGGGTGAGACTGCAGACGCAGAAGACAATATTGATGCAAGCGGCCTCGACGTGTGGCCGCCGGTCGGCGGCGAGCCGATCGACTTGACGGGTCATTATGCGCGGCTGGCGGAACGCGGCTACGGCTACGGGCCGCTGTTCCAGGGGCTGGTCGAGGCCTGGCGCGTGGGTGATGCCGTGGTTGGACGCGCCGTGCTTGCGGAAGCGCTGGGACCGTCGGCCGAGAGCTACGGCCTGCATCCGGCGCTGCTGGACAGCGCGCTGCATGTCTTGAGCTTCGATCGGATCGCAGGCGCCGATCTCGACGGCGGTGCGGACGCGCCGCTGCTGCTGCCGTTCGAATGGTCGGAGGTGTCGCTGGCAGCCACCGGCGCACGTGAGCTGCGGATCCGCGCCTCGGTGGAGCGCAGCGGCGCGGGCGAGGCGCTGGCGCATCTGCAGCTGGCGGATGGGCACGGGCGGGTCGTTGCGCATGTCGGGGGCCTCAGGCTGAAGCAGGCGAGCGAGGCGCAGATCCGCGATGCCGCGCGCAGCGAGGCGCAGCATCTGTACCGGCTGGACTGGCGCGCGGTGACGTTGAGCGAGGCTGCTGAAGCACAGCCGCTGATGGTGGGCGGCGACGGCAGGCTGGCGAAGCATCTCGGGCTTGATCACGCCGAGACCATTGCGGCTGTCGTTGCGCGGTGTGATGCCGGTGGCGCGATCCCCGCGAGCATCGTGTTCGACCATCTGTCCGATCCAACTGATCCAGCAGGAAGCGTGCTTGCGGCCACGCATGCGACGGCGGAGCGTGGCCTTGCCGAGCTGCAGGGGCTTTTTGGCGACGCCCGGCTGAACGAGACGGATGTGACGTGGCTGACGCGGGGCGCGGTGGCGACGGGTCCTGACGAAGGCGCGAGCGGACTGACGCGGGCGCCGCTATGGGGCCTGGTGCGGAGCGCACGCGCCGAACATCCCGATCGCCGGCTGCAGCTTGTTGATGTGGATGCGGACCTTGCCGATGCTTCGTTGCTGTCGAAGCTGACGTCGACGATATCAGAGCCTGAGCTGGCGCTGCGGCATGGTGCGATGCTGGCGCCGCGGCTGGCGCGCACGGGGGCGGGCGCGGGCACATTGCAGGCGCCAGTGACAGCGCCGGATTACCGCGTCGTGGTCAGCGATGCCGGCCGGCTCGACGGCGTCAGCCTGGTGGCGGCAGGCGACCTATCGGAGCCATTGGCCCCAGGCGAGGTCCGGGTCGCCGTGCGCGCGGCCGGCATGAACTTCCGCGACGTGCTGATCACGCTGGGGCAGATTGCCTCGCCCGGCATCGGCTTCGAGCTTGCCGGCGTGGTGGAGGCGGTCGGCGCGGATGTGACGTCGGTTGCGATCGGCGACCGCGTGTTCGGCTGCGGGCGCGGCTGCTTTGCCTCACGCGCGGTGACGAAGGCGGAGCAGCTTGCCAAAATCCCGGCAGGGATGTCGTTCGCGGCGGCGGCGACGATCCCGCTGGCCTATCTGACGGCGCTGTATGCGCTGCAGGAGCTCGGGCAGGTCAAATCGGGTGATCGCGTGCTGGTGCATGCGGCGGCCGGCGGCGTCGGCATGGCGGCGGTGCAGCTGTGCCGTCACTTCGGCGCGGAGGTCTATGGCACGGCAAGCCCCGGCAAATGGCCGGTGCTGGCAGGAATCGGCCTGGACCGGCGGCATATTGCGAGCTCCCGTGACCTGAGCTTCGAGACCCAGTTCCGCTCAGCGACACGCGGCGAGGGCGTGGATGTCGTCCTCAATGCGCTGACGGGCGAGTTCGTCGATGCTTCGCTGCGGCTGCTGCCGCGGGGCGGCCGCTTCCTGGAGATGGGGATCACTGACGGGCGTGACGCGGCTACGATTGCGCAAAACTATCCCGGCGTGAGCTACCATGCGTTCGTGCTGGCGAGCGAGCAGATGCCGGCGCTGCTCAAGCAGATCATGGGCCTGTTCGCGCAGGGCGTGCTCAAACCCCTGCCCTATGTTGCCTACGACGTCAGGCAGATGCCGGCGGCGCTGCGGCAGATGGCGCAGGGCCGCCACATCGGCAAGCAGGTGGTGCAGCTGCCGCGGCGTCTTGCCGAAGGCGGCACGGTGCTGATCACGGGCGGCGCAGGCGAGCTCGGCCGCGAGGTCGCGCGGCACCTGGTGACTGAGCATGGTGTACGGCATCTGCTGCTGACGTCGCGTCGCGGCATGGCCGCGCCTGGGGCGAGCGAGCTTATCACGGAGCTGCAGGCACTCGGCGCGCAGACGGTCGAGCTGGTGAGCTGCGACGTCTCCAACCGCGATGCTGTCAGCACCATATTGAACGCCATCGCGCCGGAGCGTCCGCTGACGGGCGTGTTCCACCTGGCGGCCACGCTGGACGACGGCATCGTGC
The DNA here is from genome assembly GCF_049949285.1 of Bradyrhizobium ganzhouense. NCBI lineage: Bacteria > Pseudomonadati > Pseudomonadota > Alphaproteobacteria > Hyphomicrobiales > Nitrobacteraceae > Bradyrhizobium > Bradyrhizobium ganzhouense. Next base: position 8,889,078 of record NZ_CP181318.1, on the reverse strand, counting down.
CGGCGCTGACCGTCGAGCGGCTGGAGCGGGTGTTGCAGCCAAAGCTCGATGGCGCCTGGCATCTGCACGAGCTGACGGCGGACAAGGATCTGGCCGCGTTCGTGCTGTTCTCGTCGGTGGCGGCGCTTGGCAGTCCGGGCCAGGCCAACTACGCGGCGGCGAACGTGTTTTTGGATGCGCTGGCGGCGGAGCGTCGGCATCGCGGTCTGGCCGCGCAGAGCCTGCTATGGGGGCTGTGGGAGCAGCGCGGCGTCGGCATGACGGCGCATCTGGGCCGGGCCGAGCTGATGCGGATGCGCCGGCAGGGCGTGCAGGCGCTGTCGCTCGAGCTGGGGCTGGCGCTGCTGGATGCGGCACAGGCCCAGCCGGAAGCCGTGCTGGTCCCGATCCATCTGGATGTCGGCGCGATGCAGCGCCAGCTCGCAGACGAGGTGCCGGCGCTGTATCGCGGCCTGGTGCGCAGCGGCCTGCGGCGGGCCTCGACCGCAGCGAGCGGCGACACCAACGCGCTGCGGACGCGGCTGGCGGCGCTGGCAAGCGAGAGCGAGCGGCTGGCTGCGCTGGTGGAGCTGGCGCAGGAGGAGATCGCAGCGGTGCTGGCGTCGTCCGGGGCTGCCTCGGTGCCGGCGGACCAGCCGCTCAAGGAGCTCGGGCTGGACTCGCTGATGGCGGTCGAGCTGCGCAACCGCCTGTCGGGGCGCATCAGCGCCAAGCTGCCGACCACGCTCGCCTTCGACTATCCGACCGCACGCACCATGGCCCGCCTGCTGCTCGAGAAGCTCGAGCTTGGTCGCGCACCCGTTCGACAGGAGAAGCGGCGCGTGGTCACCGCATCAGTGTCGGAGCCGATCGCAATCGTCGGGATGAGCTGCCGCACACCCGGAGGCCCGGCGAGCCCCGAGAGCTACTGGTCGCTCTTGGAGCGCGGTGGTGATGGCGTGGGTCCGCTGCCGGGGCGCTGGAGCCGGGAGCTGCTGCGGCGGCTGGACGAGATCACCGGCGGGCTGTCGCAGGAAGGCGGCTTTATCGATGGCGTCGCGGAGTTCGACGCATCCTTCTTCGGCATCTCGCCGCGCGAGGCGGTGGAGATGGACCCGCAGCAGCGCCTGATCCTGGAAGCGGCGTGGGAGGCGCTGGAGCGCGCGGGCCTGCAGCCGGACGGGCTGAGCGAGAGCCGGACCGGGGTCTATCTCGGTGCGATGGCCGGCGACTACGGCACGCGCTCGCTCGAGGCGACGACGATGTGGACGTCGATGGGCACGCTGTCGAGCGTGCTGGCGGGCCGCGTCTCCTATGTGCTGGGCCTCGAGGGTCCGGCGATGACGGTGGATACCGCGTGCTCGTCGTCGCTGACGGCGCTGCATCTGGCGTGCACGGCGCTGCGGCAGGGCGAGTGCGATCTGGCGCTGGCGGGCGGCGTGACCGTGATGAGCACACCCTCGACGTTTGTGGCGCTGGGTCCTGATAACGGCATGGCGCTCGACGGTCGCTGCAAGAGCTTCTCGGATAGCGCGGATGGCGCCGGCTGGAGCGAAGGCTGCGGCGTGCTGGTGTTGAAGCGGCAGTCGGATGCGGAGCGGGATGGCGACGAGATTCTTGCGTTGATCCGCGGTTCTGCAGTGAACCAGGACGGCCGTAGCCAGGGTCTGACGGCGCCGAACGGTCCGAGCCAGCAGCGCGTGATCCGCGCGGCGCTGTCGGCGAGCGGGGTGAGCCCCGACGAGATCGACGTTGTCGAGGCGCATGGCACCGGGACCAATCTTGGTGATCCCATCGAGGCCGGCGCATTGGCCGCGGTGTTCGGACCGACGCGGCGCGAAGATCGTCCGCTGTGGCTGGGCTCGTCGAAGTCGAACCTCGGTCACACCCAGGCGGCGGCCGGCGTGCTCGGTGTGATGAAGATGGTGCTGGCGCTCCGGCACGAAGTCTTGCCGAAGACGCTGCATGCGGAGCATCCGAGCCGCCGGATCGAATGGGAGGGCAGCGGGCTGTCGCTGCTGCAGCAGGCCCGGGCCTGGCCGCGCGATGGCGCCCATGTGCGCCGTGCCGGCGTGTCCTCGTTCGGCATCAGCGGAACCAATGCGCATGTCGTGATCGAGGAGGCGCCGGCGCGCACTACTGCTCGCAGCACAGATACAAAAAATACAGACGATGCGTCATCGCCCATGATCCCGCTCTTGGTGTCCGGGCGTGACGAGGCGGCACTGCGGGCACAGGCGGGCCGGTATGGCGAATGGCTGTCACAGCATCCCGATGCGGACTGGACTTCCGTGGTGACGACGGCGGCATTGCACCGGACGCAGTTTGCTGCGCGGGCCGCGGTGGCGGTGCGCGATGCGTCGGAGGCGCCAGAGGCGCTGCGTGCGCTGGCCGAGGGCCGTCCGCATGCGGCGGTGTCGGTCGGCGAGGCCAGGGGCGAGCAAGGCAAGCTGGCATTCCTGTTCACGGGCCAGGGCGCGCAGCAGATCGGCATGGGCCGGGCTCTGCTCGAGAGGTGCGCGGCGTTCCGCGCGGCCTTCGAGGAGGTGTGCGGTCATTTTGACGAACTGCTGGATCTGCCGCTGCGTTCTGTGATGTTTGCGCAAGCAGGCTCGGAGGCGGCGTCGAAGCTCGACGAGACCGCCTATGCGCAGCCGGCCTTGTTTGCCGTGGAGGTCGCGCTGTTCCGCCAGCTGGAGCAGTGGGGCATCACACCCGACATCCTGCTCGGCCACTCCATCGGCGAGCTCAGTGCTGCGCATGTTGCGGGCGTGTGGTCGCTCGGGGACGCCTGCCGCGTGGTGGCCGCGCGCGGCCGCCTGATGCAGGCACTCCCCGCCGGCGGCGCCATGGTGGCGCTGGAGGCAGGCGAAGCAGAAGTGCTGCCGCTGCTTAACGATGGTGTCGAGATTGCCGGGCTGAACGGGCCGCGCGCGACGGTGATCTCCGGCGATGAAGCCGCCGTGCTGGCACTGGCGGAACAGTTCAAGAGCAAGGGCCGCCGCACCAGCCGCCTGCAGGTGAGCCACGCGTTCCACTCGCAGCGGATGGAGCCGATGCTGGAGGCGTTCGGCCAGGTGCTGTCGTCTGTCGCGTTCGGCACGCCGCGCCTGCCGATCGTGAGCAACGTGACAGGACGGCTGGCGACCAGGGACGAGCTTTGCAGCGCGGCGTACTGGGTGCGGCAGGTGCGAAGCCCGGTACGCTTCCTCGACGGCGTGCATGTGCTGGACACAGAAGGCGTGCGGACGAGCCTGGAGCTTGGTCCGGACGGGATCTTGACCGGCCTTGCGGCGGGCTGCCTGCCGGAAGGCTCCGCAATGCAGGTGATCGCTTCGCAGCGCCGTGGCCGCGATGGCAGCGAGGCGCTATTGTCGGCGCTCGGCGCGCTGCACGTGAACGGCATTGTCGTTGACTGGAACGCCGTTGGCGATCTCGGCAAGCAGCCTGTTGCCTCGCTCCCGACCTATGCGTTCCAGCGGCAGCGTTACTGGCTGGAGGCTGAGAAGCCGGGCGGGAACGTTGCGACGATGGGGCTGTCGGATGCGTCGCATCCGCTGCTGGGGGCTGCGACGCCGCTGGCTGAGAGCGATGGGTTCCTGCTGACGGGGCGGCTGTCGCTGTCGGAGGCGGGCTGGCTCGGCGATCACAAGGTGTTCGGAACGGTGCTGCTGCCGGGGACGGGATTGCTGGAGCTCGGCTTTGCGGCGGCGCGTGCGGTCGGTGCAACTGTTGTCTCGCAGCTGACGCTGCTGTCGCCGCTGGTGCTGCCGGCGGAAGGCGGGGTCCGGCTGCAGGTTCAGGTGGACGGGCTCGAGGCGGGCAGCGGCGGCCGTGGCCTCAGCATCTACAGCCGTGCGGAAGATGCGGCTGAGGGTGCATCATGGACGCTGCATGCGCAGGGCGTGCTGGGCGAGGCTGTGGAAGCCGCGGCAGACGCAGCACAAGAGATCGGCCTCGAGGTGTGGCCACCTGTCGGCGGCGAGCCGATCGATTTGAGCGGTCATTATGCGCGGCTGGCGGGACGCGGCTACGGCTACGGGCCGATGTTCCAGGGGCTGGTCGAGGCCTGGCGCGTTGGCGATGCCGTGGTTGGCCGTGCCGTGCTTGCGGAAGCGCTGGGGCCGTCGGCCGAGAGTTACGGCCTGCATCCGGCGCTGCTGGACAGCGCGCTGCATGTGCTGAGTTTTGATCGGATCGCCGGTGCCGATCTCAGCGACGGTGCGGACGCGCCGCTGCTGCTGCCGTTCGAATGGTCGGAGGTGTCGCTGGCAGCCACCGGCGCGCGGGAGCTGCGGATCCGCGCCTCGGTGGAGCGCAGCGGCGAGGGCGAGGCGCTGGCGCATCTGCAGCTGGCGGATGGGCACGGGCGGGTCGTTGCGCATGTCGGGGGCCTCAGGCTGAAGCAGGCGAGCGAGGCGCAGATCCGCGATGCCGCGCGCAGCGAGGCGCAGCATCTGTACCGGCTGGACTGGCGCGCGGTGACGTTGAGCGAGGCTGCTGAAGCACAGCCGCTGATGGTGGGCGGCGACGGCAGGCTGGCGAAGCATCTCGGGCTTGATCACGTTGCGAACGTGCCGGCCCTCGTGGCGCGGCTCGACGCAGGTGGGATCATCCCCGCGAGCATCGTGTTCGACCATCTGTCCGATCCAACTGATCCAGCAGGAAGCGTGCTTGCGGCCACGCATGCGACGGCGGAGCGTGGCCTTGCCGAGCTGCAGGGGCTTTTTGGCGACGCCCGGCTGAACGAGACGGATGTGACGTGGCTGACGCGGGGCGCGGTGGCGACGGGTCCTGACGAAGGCGCCAGCGGGCTGTCGCGGGCGCCGCTGTGGGGCCTGGTGCGAAGCGCGCGGGCCGAGCATCCCGATCGGCGGCTGCAGCTGGTCGATGTGGATGTTGCACTCTCGGATGCTTCGTTGCTGTCGAAGCTGACGTCGACGATATCAGAGCCTGAGCTGGCGCTGCGGCATGGTGCGGTGCTGGCGCCGCGGCTGGCGCGCACGGGGGCGGGCGCGGGCACATTGCAGGCGCCAGTGACAGCGCCGGATTACCGCGTCGTGGTCAGCGATGCCGGCCGGCTCGACGGCGTCAGCCTGGTGGCGGCAGGCGACCTATCGGAGCCATTGGCCCCAGGCGAGGTCCGGGTCGCCGTGCGCGCGGCCGGCATGAACTTCCGCGACGTGCTGATCACGCTGGGGCAGATTGCCTCGCCCGGCATCGGCTTCGAGCTTGCCGGCGTGGTGGAGGCGGTCGGCGCGGATGTGACGTCGGTTGCGATCGGCGACCGCGTGTTCGGCTGCGGGCGCGGCTGCTTTGCCTCACGCGCGGTGACGAAGGCGGAGCAGCTTGCCAAAATCCCGGCAGGGATGTCGTTCGCGGCGGCGGCGACGATCCCGCTGGCCTATCTGACGGCGCTGTATGCGCTGCAGGAGCTCGGGCAGGTCAAATCGGGTGATCGCGTGCTGGTGCATGCGGCGGCCGGCGGCGTCGGCATGGCGGCGGTGCAGCTGTGCCGTCACTTCGGCGCGGAGGTCTATGGCACGGCAAGCCCCGGCAAATGGCCGGTGCTGGCAGGAATCGGCCTGGACCGGCGGCATATTGCGAGCTCCCGTGACCTGAGCTTCGAGACCCAGTTCCGCTCAGCGACACGCGGCGAGGGCGTGGATGTCGTCCTCAATGCGCTGACGGGCGAGTTCGTCGATGCTTCGCTGCGGCTGCTGCCGCGGGGCGGCCGCTTCCTGGAGATGGGGATCACTGACGGGCGTGACGCGGCTACGATTGCGCAAAACTATCCCGGCGTGAGCTACCATGCGTTCGTGCTGGCGAGCGAGCAGATGCCGGCGCTGCTCAAGCAGATCATGGGCCTGTTCGCGCAGGGCGTGCTCAAACCCCTGCCCTATGTTGCCTACGACGTCAGGCAGATGCCGGCGGCGCTGCGGCAGATGGCGCAGGGCCGCCACATCGGCAAGCAGGTGGTGCAGCTGCCGCGGCGTCTTGCCGAAGGCGGCACGGTGCTGATCACGGGCGGCGCAGGCGAGCTCGGCCGCGAGGTCGCGCGGCACCTGGTGACTGAGCATGGTGTACGGCATCTGCTGCTGACGTCGCGTCGCGGCATGGCCGCGCCTGGGGCGAGCGAGCTTATCACGGAGCTGCAGGCACTCGGCGCGCAGACGGTCGAGCTGGTGAGCTGCGACGTCTCCAACCGCGATGCTGTCAGCACCATATTGAACGCCATCGCGCCGGAGCGTCCGCTGACGGGCGTGTTCCACCTGGCGGCCACGCTGGACGACGGCATCGTGCCGGCGCTGACCGTCGAGCGGCTGGAGCGGGTGTTGCAGCCAAAGCTCGATGGCGCCTGGCATCTGCACGAGCTGACGGCGGACAAGGATCTGGCCGCGTTCGTGCTGTTCTCGTCGGTGGCGGCGCTTGGCAGTCCGGGCCAGGCCAACTACGCGGCGGCGAACGTGTTTTTGGATGCGCTGGCGGCGGAGCGTCGGCATCGCGGTCTGGCCGCGCAGAGCCTGCTATGGGGGCTGTGGGAGCAGCGCGGCGTCGGCATGACGGCGCATCTGGGCCGGGCCGAGCTGATGCGGATGCGCCGGCAGGGCGTGCAGGCGCTGTCGCTCGAGCTGGGGCTGGCGCTGCTGGATGCGGCACAGGCCCAGCCGGAAGCCGTGCTGGTCCCGATCCATCTGGATGTCGGCGCGATGCAGCGCCAGCTCGCAGACGAGGTGCCGGCGCTGTATCGCGGCCTGGTGCGCAGCGGCCTGCGGCGGGCCTCGACCGCAGCGAGCGGCGACACCAACGCGCTGCGGACGCGGCTGGCGGCGCTGGCAAGCGAGAGCGAGCGGCTGGCTGCGCTGGTGGAGCTGGCGCAGGAGGAGATCGCAGCGGTGCTGGCGTCGTCCGGGGCTGCCTCGGTGCCGGCGGACCAGCCGCTCAAGGAGCTCGGGCTGGACTCGCTGATGGCGGTCGAGCTGCGCAACCGCCTGTCGGGGCGCATCAGCGCCAAGCTGCCGACCACGCTCGCCTTCGACTATCCGACCGCACGCGCCATGGCCCGCCTCCTGCTCGAGAAGCTCGAGCTTGGTCGCGCACCCGTTCGACAGGAGAAGCGGCGCGTGGCCGCCACATCGGTGTCGGAGCCGATCGCAATTGTCGGGATGAGCTGCCGCACGCCCGGAGGCCCGGCGAGCCCGGAGAGCTACTGGTTGCTGCTGGAGCGGGGTGGCGACGGCGTGGGTCCGCTGCCGGGCCGCTGGAGCCGGGAGCTGCTGCGGCGGCTGGACGAGATCACCGGCGGGCTGTCGCAGGAAGGCGGCTTTATCGATGGCGTCGCGGAGTTCGACGCATCCTTCTTCGGCATCTCGCCGCGCGAGGCGGTGGAGATGGACCCGCAGCAGCGGCTGATCCTGGAAGCGTCGTGGGAGGCGCTGGAGCGCGCGGGCCTGCAGCCGGACGGGCTGAGCGAGAGCCGGACCGGGGTCTATCTCGGTGCGATGGCCGGCGACTACGGCACGCGCTCGCTCGAGGCGACGACGATGTGGACGTCGATGGGCACGCTGTCGAGTGTGCTGGCGGGCCGCGTCTCCTATGTGCTGGGCCTCGAGGGTCCGGCGATGACGGTGGATACCGCGTGCTCGTCGTCGCTGACGGCGCTGCATCTGGCGTGCACGGCGCTGCGGCAGGGCGAGTGCGATCTGGCGCTGGCGGGCGGCGTGACCGTGATGAGCACACCCTCGACGTTTGTGGCGCTGGGTCCGGACAATGGCATGGCGCTCGACGGTCGCTGCAAGAGCTTCTCGGACGGCGCCGATGGCGCCGGCTGGAGCGAAGGCTGCGGCGTGCTGGTCTTGAAGCGCCAGTCGGATGCGGAACGGGATGGCGACGAGATTCTGGCATTGATCCGGGGCTCGGCAGTGAACCAGGACGGTCGGAGCCAGGGTCTGACGGCGCCGAACGGTCCGAGCCAGCAGCGCGTGATCCGCGCGGCGCTGTCGGCGAGCGGGGTGAGCCCCGACGAGATCGACGTTGTCGAGGCGCATGGCACCGGGACCAATCTTGGTGATCCCATCGAGGCCGGCGCATTGGCCGCGGTGTTCGGACCGACGCGGCGCGAAGATCGTCCGCTGTGGCTGGGCTCGTCGAAGTCGAACCTCGGTCACACCCAGGCGGCGGCCGGCGTGCTCGGTGTGATGAAGATGGTGCTGGCGCTCCGGCACGAAGTCTTGCCGAAGACGCTGCATGCGGAGCATCCGAGCCGCCGGATCGAATGGGAGGGCAGCGGGCTGTCGCTGCTGCAGCAGGCCCGGGCCTGGCCGCGCGATGGCGCCCATGTGCGCCGTGCCGGCGTGTCCTCGTTCGGCATCAGCGGAACCAATGCGCATGTCGTGATCGAGGAGGCGCCGGCGCGCACTACTGCTCGCAGCACAGATACAAAAAATACAGACGATGCGTCATCGCCCATGATCCCGCTCTTGGTGTCCGGGCGTGACGAGGCGGCACTGCGGGCACAGGCGGGCCGGTATGGCGAATGGCTGTCACAGCATCCCGATGCGGACTGGACTTCCGTGGTGACGACGGCGGCATTGCACCGGACGCAGTTTGCTGCGCGGGCCGCGGTGGCGGTGCGCGATGCGTCGGAGGCGCCAGAGGCGCTGCGTGCGCTGGCCGAGGGCCGTCCGCATGCGGCGGTGTCGGTCGGCGAGGCCAGGGGCGAGCAAGGCAAGCTGGCATTCCTGTTCACGGGCCAGGGCGCGCAGCAGATCGGCATGGGCCGGGCTCTGCTCGAGAGGTGCGCGGCGTTCCGCGCGGCCTTCGAGGAGGTGTGCGGTCATTTTGACGAACTGCTGGATCTGCCGCTGCGTTCTGTGATGTTTGCGCAAGCAGGCTCGGAGGCGGCGTCGAAGCTCGACGAGACCGCCTATGCGCAGCCGGCCTTGTTTGCCGTGGAGGTCGCGCTGTTCCGCCAGCTGGAGCAGTGGGGCATCACACCCGACATCCTGCTCGGCCACTCCATCGGCGAGCTCAGTGCTGCGCATGTTGCGGGCGTGTGGTCGCTCGGGGACGCCTGCCGCGTGGTGGCCGCGCGCGGCCGCCTGATGCAGGCACTCCCCGCCGGCGGCGCCATGGTGGCGCTGGAGGCAGGCGAAGCAGAAGTGCTGCCGCTGCTTAACGATGGTGTCGAGATTGCCGGGCTGAACGGGCCGCGCGCGACGGTGATCTCCGGCGATGAAGCCGCCGTGCTGGCACTGGCGGAACAGTTCAAGAGCAAGGGCCGCCGCACCAGCCGCCTGCAGGTGAGCCACGCGTTCCACTCGCAGCGGATGGAGCCGATGCTGGAGGCGTTCGGCCAGGTGCTGTCGTCTGTCGCGTTCGGCACGCCGCGCCTGCCGATCGTGAGCAACGTGACAGGACGGCTGGCGACCAGGGACGAGCTTTGCAGCGCGGCGTACTGGGTGCGGCAGGTGCGAAGCCCGGTACGCTTCCTCGACGGCGTGCATGTGCTGGACACAGAAGGCGTGCGGACGAGCCTGGAGCTTGGTCCGGACGGGATCTTGACCGGCCTTGCGGCGGGCTGCCTGCCGGAAGGCTCCGCAATGCAGGTGATCGCTTCGCAGCGCCGTGGCCGCGATGGCAGCGAGGCGCTGTTGTCGGCGCTCGGCGCGCTGCACGTGAACGGCATTGTCGTTGACTGGAACGCCGTTGGCGATCTCGGCAAGCAGCCTGTTGCCTCGCTCCCGACCTATGCGTTCCAGCGGCAGCGTTACTGGCTGGAGGCTGAGAAGCCGGGCGGGAACGTTGCGACGATGGGGCTGTCGGATGCGTCGCATCCGCTGCTGGGGGCTGCGACGCCGCTGGCTGAGAGCGATGGGTTCCTGCTGACGGGGCGGCTGTCGCTGTCGGAGGCGGGCTGGCTCGGCGATCACAAGGTGTTCGGAACGGTGCTGCTGCCGGGGACGGGATTGCTGGAGCTCGGCTTTGCGGCGGCGCGTGCGGTCGGTGCAACTGTTGTCTCGCAGCTGACGCTGCTGTCGCCGCTGGTGCTGCCGGCGGAAGGCGGGGTCCGGCTGCAGGTTCAGGTGGACGGGCTCGAGGCGGGCAGCGGCGGCCGTGGCCTCAGCATCTACAGCCGTGCGGAAGATGCGGCTGAGGGTGCATCATGGACGCTGCATGCGCAGGGCGTGCTGGGCGAGGCTGTGGAAGCCGCGGCAGACGCAGCACAAGAGATCGGCCTCGAGGTGTGGCCACCTGTCGGCGGCGAGCCGATCGATTTGAGCGGTCATTATGCGCGGCTGGCGGGACGCGGCTACGGCTACGGGCCGATGTTCCAGGGGCTGGTCGAGGCCTGGCGCGTTGGCGATGCCGTGGTTGGCCGTGCCGTGCTTGCGGAAGCGCTGGGGCCGTCGGCCGAGAGTTACGGCCTGCATCCGGCGCTGCTGGACAGCGCGCTGCATGTGCTGAGTTTTGATCGGATCGCCGGTGCCGATCTCAGCGACGGTGCGGACGCGCCGCTGCTGCTGCCGTTCGAATGGTCGGAGGTGTCGCTGGCAGCCACCGGCGCGCGGGAGCTGCGGATCCGCGCCTCGGTGGAGCGCAGCGGCGAGGGCGAGGCGCTGGCGCATCTGCAGCTGGCGGATGGGCACGGGCGGGTCGTTGCGCATGTCGGGGGCCTCAGGCTGAAGCAGGCGAGCGAGGCGCAGATCCGCGATGCCGCGCGCAGCGAGGCGCAGCATCTGTACCGGCTGGACTGGCGCGCGGTGACGTTGAGCGAGGCTGCTGAAGCACAGCCGCTGATGGTGGGCGGCGACGGCAGGCTGGCGAAGCATCTCGGGCTTGATCACGTTGCGAACGTGCCGGCCCTCGTGGCGCGGCTCGACGCAGGTGGGATCATCCCCGCGAGCATCGTGTTCGACCATCTGTCCGATCCAACTGATCCAGCAGGAAGCGTGCTTGCGGCCACGCATGCGACGGCGGAGCGTGGCCTTGCCGAGCTGCAGGGGCTTTTTGGCGACGCCCGGCTGAACGAGACGGATGTGACGTGGCTGACGCGGGGCGCGGTGGCGACGGGTCCTGACGAAGGCGCGAGCGGACTGACGCGGGCGCCGCTATGGGGCCTGGTGCGGAGCGCGCGGGCCGAGCATCCCGATCGGCGGCTGCAGCTGGTCGATGTGGATGTTGCACTCTCGGATGCTTCGTTGCTGTCGAAGCTGACGTCGACGATATCAGAGCCTGAGCTGGCGCTGCGGCATGGTGCGGTGCTGGCGCCGCGGCTGGCGCGCACGGGGGCGGGCGCGGGCACATTGCAGGCGCCAGTGACAGCGCCGGATTACCGCGTCGTGGTCAGCGATGCCGGCCGGCTCGACGGCGTCAGCCTGGTGGCGGCAGGCGACCTATCGGAGCCATTGGCCCCAGGCGAGGTCCGGGTCGCCGTGCGCGCGGCCGGCATGAACTTCCGCGACGTGCTGATCACGCTGGGGCAGATTGCCTCGCCCGGCATCGGCTTCGAGCTTGCCGGCGTGGTGGAGGCGGTCGGCGCGGATGTGACGTCGGTTGCGATCGGCGACCGCGTGTTCGGCTGCGGGCGCGGCTGCTTTGCCTCACGCGCGGTGACGAAGGCGGAGCAGCTTGCCAAAATCCCGGCAGGGATGTCGTTCGCGGCGGCGGCGACGATCCCGCTGGCCTATCTGACGGCGCTGTATGCGCTGCAGGAGCTCGGGCAGGTCAAATCGGGTGATCGCGTGCTGGTGCATGCGGCGGCCGGCGGCGTCGGCATGGCGGCGGTGCAGCTGTGCCGTCACTTCGGCGCGGAGGTCTATGGCACGGCAAGCCCCGGCAAATGGCCGGTGCTGGCAGGAATCGGCCTGGACCGGCGGCATATTGCGAGCTCCCGTGACCTGAGCTTCGAGACCCAGTTCCGCTCAGCGACACGCGGCGAGGGCGTGGATGTCGTCCTCAATGCGCTGACGGGCGAGTTCGTCGATGCTTCGCTGCGGCTGCTGCCGCGGGGCGGCCGCTTCCTGGAGATGGGGATCACTGACGGGCGTGACGCGGCTACGATTGCGCAAAACTATCCCGGCGTGAGCTACCATGCGTTCGTGCTGGCGAGCGAGCAGATGCCGGCGCTGCTCAAGCAGATCATGGGCCTGTTCGCGCAGGGCGTGCTCAAACCCCTGCCCTATGTTGCCTACGACGTCAGGCAGATGCCGGCGGCGCTGCGGCAGATGGCGCAGGGCCGCCACATCGGCAAGCAGGTGGTGCAGCTGCCGCGGCGTCTTGCCGAAGGCGGCACGGTGCTGATCACGGGCGGCGCAGGCGAGCTCGGCCGCGAGGTCGCGCGGCACCTGGTGACTGAGCATGGTGTACGGCATCTGCTGCTGACGTCGCGTCGCGGCATGGCCGCGCCTGGGGCGAGCGAGCTTATCACGGAGCTGCAGGCACTCGGCGCGCAGACGGTCGAGCTGGTGAGCTGCGACGTCTCCAACCGCGATGCTGTCAGCACCATATTGAACGCCATCGCGCCGGAGCGTCCGCTGACGGGCGTGTTCCACCTGGCGGCCACGCTGGACGACGGCATCGTGCCGGCGCTGACCGTCGAGCGGCTGGAGCGGGTGTTGCAGCCAAAGCTCGATGGCGCCTGGCATCTGCACGAGCTGACGGCGGACAAGGATCTGGCCGCGTTCGTGCTGTTCTCGTCGGTGGCGGCGCTTGGCAGTCCGGGCCAGGCCAACTACGCGGCGGCGAACGTGTTTTTGGATGCGCTGGCGGCGGAGCGTCGGCATCGCGGTCTGGCCGCGCAGAGCCTGCTATGGGGGCTGTGGGAGCAGCGCGGCGTCGGCATGACGGCGCATCTGGGCCGGGCCGAGCTGATGCGGATGCGCCGGCAGGGCGTGCAGGCGCTGTCGCTCGAGCTGGGGCTGGCGCTGCTGGATGCGGCACAGGCCCAGCCGGAAGCCGTGCTGGTCCCGATCCATCTGGATGTCGGCGCGATGCAGCGCCAGCTCGCAGACGAGGTGCCGGCGCTGTATCGCGGCCTGGTGCGCAGCGGCCTGCGGCGGGCCTCGACCGCAGCGAGCGGCGACACCAACGCGCTGCGGACGCGGCTGGCGGCGCTGGCAAGCGAGAGCGAGCGGCTGGCTGCGCTGGTGGAGCTGGCGCAGGAGGAGATCGCAGCGGTGCTGGCGTCGTCCGGGGCTGCCTCGGTGCCCGCCGACCAGCCGCTGAAGGAGCTCGGGCTGGACTCGCTGATGGCGGTCGAGCTGCGCAACCGCCTGTCGGGGCGCATCAGCGCCAAGCTGCCGACCACGCTCGCCTTCGACTATCCGACCGCACGCGCCATGGCCCGCCTCCTGCTCGAGAAGCTCGAGCTTGACGACGACAAGTCAGGTCCGTCGATCTGGGGAGATGAGCAAATTCGCCGGAAGCTACGGGACATTTCGATCGAAGCGCTCCGCAAATCCGGCCTTCTCGAGCGTCTTATGATGCAGCCGAATGATACGTCTCGGCGTGCAAGCGACGATGAATTGTCCGCGCATATCGATGACGCGGAAACGGACTCTTTGCTCAGTATCGCGTCTGAATTGCTCTGAAAAACATGCAGCACATAAATCAAGAAGTTCAGGATCTCAAAAACGCTCTTCGCCAGAGTCTTCACAAGATTCGGGATCTGAAGTCGTCTCTGGAAGCGGTGGAGAACGCCTCCTCCGAACCGATCGCGATTGTCGGGATGAGCTGCCGCGGCCCTGGCGGCCTGACGGGTCCCGAGAGCTACTGGTCGCTCTTGGAGCGCGGTGGCGATGGCGTGGGTCCGCTGCCGGGGCGCTGGAGCCGGGAGCTGCTGCGGCGCCTTGAAGCGGTGACGGGCGGGCTGACGCAGGAAGGCGGCTTTATCGACGGGGTTGCTGAATTTGACGCGGGCTTCTTCGGCATCTCGCCCCGGGAAGCGATGGAGATGGATCCGCAGCAGCGCCTGATCCTGGAAGTGGTGTGGGAGGCGCTGGAGCGCGCGGGCCTGCAGCCGGAGAGACTGAGCGAGAGCCGGACCGGGGTGTATCTCGGTGCGATGGCCGGCGACTACGGCACGCGCTCGCTCGAGGCGACGACGGTGTGGACGGCGACGGGCACGACGTCGAGCGTGCTGGCGGGCCGCGTCTCCTATGTGCTGGGCCTCGAGGGTCCGGCGATGACGGTGGATACCGCGTGCTCGTCGTCGCTGTCATCGCTGCACCTGGCCTGCACGGCGCTGCGGCAGGGCGAGTGCGATCTCGCGCTGGCGGGCGGCGTGACCGTGATGTCGACGCCCACGACGCTGGTGGCGCTAGGTCCTGATAACGGCATGGCCCCGGATGGGCGCTGCAAGAGCTTCTCGGATAGCGCCAATGGCGCGGGCTGGAGCGAAGGTTGCGGCGTGCTGGTGCTCAAGCGGCAGTCGGATGCGGAGCGGGATGGCGACGAGATTCTTGCGTTGATCCGGGGCTCGGCAGTGAACCAGGACGGACGGAGCCAGGGTCTGACGGCGCCGAACGGTCCGAGCCAGCAGCGCGTGATCCGCGCGGCGCTGTCGGCGAGCGGGGTGAGCCCCGACGAGATCGACGTCGTCGAAGCGCATGGCACCGGGACCAATCTCGGTGATCCCATCGAGGCCGGCGCCTTGGCCGCCGTGTTCGGGCCGACGCGGCGCGCGGATCGTCCGCTGTGGCTGGGCTCGTCGAAGTCGAACCTCGGGCACACCCAGGCCGCGGCCGGCGTGCTCGGCGTGATGAAGATAGTGCTCGCGCTCCGGCACGAGGTTTTGCCGAAGACGCTGCATGCGGAGCATCCGAGCCGCCAGATCGAATGGGAGGGCAGCGGGCTGTCGCTGCTGCAGCAGGCCCGGTCCTGGCCGCGCGAGGCCGCCCATGTGCGCCGTGCCGGCGTGTCCTCGTTCGGCATCAGCGGAACCAATGCGCATGTGGTGATCGAGGAGGCGCCGGCGCGCTCCAATTCTGTCAGCGTGGCTGATACATCTTCGCCCGTGATCCCGTTGCTGGTGTCCGGCCGTGACGATGCGGCGCTTCGTGCGCAGGCGGGCCGTTATGGCGAATGGCTGTCGCAGCATCCGCAGGCAGACTGGTCCTCTGTCGTTGCCACCGCAGCATTGCATCGGACCCAGTTTGCCGCGCGGGCCGCGGTCTCGGTGCGCGATGCGTCAGAGGCCGCAGACGCGCTGCGTGCGCTGGCTGAGGGCCGTCCGCATGCGGCGGTGTCGGTTGGCGAGGCCAGGGGCGAGCAAGGCAAGCTGGCATTCCTGTTCACGGGCCAGGGCGCGCAGCAGATCGGCATGGGCCGGGCGCTGCTGGAGACGTGTGCCACGTTCCGCGCCACGTTCGAGGAGGTGTGCGGCCATTTTGACGCGCTGCTGGATCTGCCGCTGCGTAGCGTGATGTTTGCGCAAGCAGGCTCGGCAGCGGCGTCGAAGCTGGACGAGACCGCCTACGCGCAGCCTGCCTTGTTCGCCGTGGAGGTCGCGCTGTTCCGCCAGCTGGAGCAGTGGGGCATCACCCCCGACATTCTGCTCGGTCACTCCATCGGCGAGCTCTCGGCCGCGCATGTTGCAGGCGTGTGGTCGCTCAGGGATGCCTGCCGCGTGGTCGCGGCGCGCGGGGCGCTGATGCAGGCACTCCCCGCCGGCGGCGCCATGGTGGCGCTCGAGGCCGGCGAGGCCGAAGTGCTGCCGCTGCTTAACGATGGCGTCGAGATTGCCGGGCTGAACGGGCCGCGCGCGACGGTGATCTCCGGTGATGAAGCAGCCGTGCTGGCACTGGCGGAGCAGTTCAGGAGCAAGGGCCGCCGGACCAGCCGTCTGCAGGTCAGCCACGCGTTCCACTCGCAGCGGATGGAGCCGATGCTGGAGGCGTTCGGCCAGGTGCTGTCGTCGGTCTCATTCGGCACGCCGCGTCTGCCGATCGTGAGCAACGTGACGGGACGTCTGGCGACCAGGGACGAGCTTTGCAGCGCGGCGTACTGGGTGCGCCAGGTGCGAAGCCCGGTACGCTTCCTCGACGGCGTGCATGTGCTGGACACAGAAGGCGTGCGGACGAGCCTCGAGCTTGGTCCGGACGGGATCTTGACCGGACTTGCGGCGGGCTGTCTCTCGGAAGGCTCGGTGATGCAGGTGGTGGCGTCGCAGCGTCGCGGACGCGATGGCGGCGAGGCGCTGCTGGCGGCTCTCGGTGCGCTGCATGTGCACGGCGTTCACATCGACTGGACGAAGGCGCTTGGCGACAGCGCGAAGGCGCCGGTTGCATCCCTTCCGACCTATGCATTCCAGCGTCAGCGTTACTGGCTGGAGGCGGAGAAGCCGAGCCCGGCTGAATCGAAAAATGGTGTTGATGCCCGCTTTTGGGCAGCAGTGCAGAGCGGCAGCATGGAGCGTGTCGAGCAGCTCCTGCGGCTTCCGGAAGGCGGACAACGCGAGCATCTGTCGGCGCTGTTGCCGGCCCTGAGCAATTGGTACGAGCAGACTGAAGCGGACGCGACGGTCGACAGCTGGTGCTATGAGGATCAATGGCAGAGGATAAGCACCTCGGCATCGTCTGAGATCACCGACGGCGTCTGCTGGCTGGTGAGTGGCCAGTGGCCCGACGCGGTTCACCTGGAGCGGTTGCAAGAAGTCCTTCGCGCGCAGGGGACAGTCGTCGAGTGTCTCACAGTGAACGAGGCCGCGGCTCGACTGCGAGCAGAGGCGGGCAGCGCAGACGCTCTCTTGCCGCGCGCGGTCGTGTACCTGGCGGGAGAGCTGCCGTCAGGGAACTCTGTGGCGGAAGAAAAACCCTGGCTGCGAGCGACCAGCGAAGCCGTGATGCTCGCACAGAGCATCGGTCAGCGAAAAGACGCCTCGGCAACGTGCCTGTGGCTGTGCACGCCTCACGCTCTGCGGATCAAAGACGAGGATGTGCCGGCAGCACCCTACCTGCAAGCATTGTGGGGGCTTGGCAGAACGCTGAGTTTGGAGCTCCCGAACGCCTTTGGCGGGCTGGCAGACTTGGGACCTGCCGATGACGCCGCACTGCGGCGGATGGCGGCCACGTTCCTGTTGGCCAAGACGACGGGCGAAGAGTTTGCCCTAAGGGGCCAGGACTTCTGGACGCGAAAGCTGCACCATGTGCCGTCGCGGACCGGCGCGAAGACGGCTGCGAAAAAATGGAATCCGCTGGGGACGATACTCATCACCGGCGGTACGGGAGCGCTGGGATCGTTCCTGTCCCATTGGCTGGCGGAGCGAGGCGCGCAGCATCTCATCCTGACGTCGCGACGTGGCGAACATGCGCCCGGAGCGGCGGACCTGGTGGCGGCACTCGCGGGCAAGGGATGTCGCGCGGAGGTGAGGGCGTGTGACGTCGGCGACAACGCCGCCGTCGACGCTCTCATACGTGAGCTGACATCCAGCAAAGCGGGCAGGCCTGCGCTGCGTCACATTTTCCACCTGGCCGGCGACGTGGTGGATGTCCCGCTCAACGAATTGACCCTTGAGGCGATTGAAGCAGAACAGGGCGGCAAACTCGGCGGCGCCTGGGCGCTGCATGATTCGGCGCAACGGTGGGGCAGCGAACTCGCATCGTTTGTGCTGTACGGATCGGCCGCTGGCTTGCTTGGCAATTATGGCCAGTCCGCCTATAGCGCCGCGAATGCCGGGCTGACGGGTCTGGTCCACCTGCGACGTTCCAAGGGACTGCCGGCGACGATCATTCACTGGGGTGCGTGGGCGGATGTAGGAATGGCTGTGGCTCCGAACGCCGAGGCTCAGCTTCGCCGTCGCGGCGGCTCCTTCATGAAGCCAGAGCTCTGTCTATTGGGACTGGAGCGCGCACTTGATGACGGTCGAGCGGAGCTCGCGGTCTTTGATATCGACTGGGCCCGTACGAGCGAACTGGCGGGCCGCTCCAGTCCCCTTCTGAGCGAACTTCCGGAGGTGCAGGCCGCGCGGGCAGCATCCGGCGGGGACAACGCGAATGGTCATGCGCACAACCTGAGGACTGAGCTGCAAAAGCTGACCGCTCGTGAGCGCCGTAGCCGCGTGCTGTCGCTGGTGCGGGATCTCGTTGCCGTGGTGCTGGGGATCAACGAGCCGCAAACTTTGGCATCTGAGGTCGGCTTCGCGGAGTTGGGCCTGGACTCCTTGATGGCGGTGGAGGTCCGAAACAGGCTTGCAAAGCAAACCGGTCTGTCGGTGCCGGCGACACTTGCGTTCGACCATCCCAACCTGAAGGCGGTGAGCGAATGGGTTTTGGAGGCATTGGAGCTGGCGGACAGCTCAAGAAAACTTGAGACCGCGACGATCGTGCGTCATGGCGAAGCGTCAGGAGCGCTTGCGATCATCGGCGTGGGGCTGCGTTTCCCAGGTGGCGCTGAAGATCTGGAGAGTTTTTGGCAGGTGCTGTCGACGGGCGCGGATACGTTGGGACCGATTCCCGCGGAGCGCTTCGACCGCGCAACCTATTACGATCCGGATCCCGAACATCGAGGGACATCCTACGTCAAGGAAGCATCGTTACTGAACGATGTGGCAGGATTTGACGCGGGCTTCTTCGGCATCTCGCCGCGGGAGGCAGCGCAGATCGACCCGCAGCATCGGCTGCTGCTTGAGGTCACGTGGTCGGCACTCGAGGATGCCGGGATCGTGCCGAAGTCCCTCGTGGAATCGACGACAGGGTTGTTCATCGGCATAGGCCCGAATGAATATCAGACCCGAGGTTTCAACCTTGAGGAGGCAGACGCCTACGCCGCGACGGGCGGAGGGGCGGCATTCTCTGCCGGGCGGCTTGCATACCATTTGGGCGTGCAAGGTCCGGTCATGGCCGTGGATACGGCATGTTCGTCGTCGTTGGTCGCGCTGCATCTCGCTTCGGAGCATTTGCGATCGGGACGGTGCGACCTGGCGATCGTGGGCGGCGTGCAGGTGGCGTCGAGTCCGGAAGCGTTTGTGGTGTTGTCGCAGACGCGCGCGCTGGCGTCTGATGGTCGAAGCAAGACGTTTTCCGATGCTGCTGACGGATACGGACGTGGCGAGGGTGCCGCTGTCGTGGCGTTGATGCGGCTGGAGGATGCGCAGGCACAAGGCAAGCAGATCATAGGCGTGGTGCGCGGAACGGCGGTCAACCACGACGGCGCAAGTTCGGGCCTTACCGTGCCAAACGGAACGGCGCAACAGAAAACGCTGCGCGCCGCATTGGCCGATGCGCGTTTGGATGCGGCCGACATCGATGTCGTCGAATGTCACGGAACGGGAACGTCGCTCGGCGATCCGATCGAAGTCCAGGCGTTGCACGCGGTGTATGGCAACGCGCGACCCGAGGATCTCGGGCGATTGAAGCTCGGGGCTGTGAAAACCAACGTTGGACATCTGGAAGCAGCAGCGGGCCTGGTCGGTGTGATCAAGATGCTCGCCAGCTTCGAGGCCGAAGCGTTGCCGCCGACGCTGCATTGTCGGCCGCTCAATCCGCATCTGGAATGGGAACGTTTGAATGTCGAGGTCGTGGATCAATTGACAGCGTGGCCCCGTGATGTGGCCCGGCCGCGGCGCGCAGGCGTCAGCGCGTTTGGACTGAGCGGGACGAATGCGCATGTCGTGATCGAGGAGGCGCCGGCACGTGTGGAGGCGAGTGCGGCGGTCGGAGATAGTGCATCATCTCCGATGATCCCGCTGCTGGTGTCGGGCCGAGACGAGGCCGCACTTCGTGCACAGGCCGGCCGCTACGGAGAATGGCTGTCGCAGCATCCGGACGTCGACTTCGGTTCCGTGGTGGCGACGGCGGCATTGCACCGGACGCAGTTCGGCTCGCGTGCCGCAGTGTCGGTGCGTGATGCGGCGGAGGCGGCAGACGCGCTGCGATTGCTAGCCGAGGGTCGCCCGCATGCGGCGGTGTCGATCGGCGAAGCGCGAGGCGAGCAGGCCGGGAAGCTGGCGTTCCTGTTCACGGGCCAGGGCGCGCAGCAGATCGGCATGGGCCGGGCGCTGCTGGAGAATTGCGCGACGTTCCGCGCCACGTTCGAGGAGGTGTGCGGGTATTTTGACGCGCTGCTGGATCTGCCGCTGCGTAGCGTGATGTTTGCGGAAGCAGGCTCGGAGGCGGCGTCGAAGCTGGACGAGACCGCCTATGCGCAGCCGGCTCTGTTTGCAATTGAGGTGGCGCTGTTCCGCCAGCTGGAGCAGTGGGGCATCACACCCGACATCCTGCTGGGCCACTCCATCGGCGAGCTCTCGGCCGCGCATGTTGCCGGCGTGTGGTCGCTGCAGGATGCCTGCCGCGTGGTGTCCGCGCGCGGCCGCCTGATGCAGGCACTGCCTAAAGGCGGCGCCATGGTGGCGCTCGAGGCAGGCGAAGCCGAAGTGCTGCCGCTTCTTGCCGACGGTGTCGAGATTGCCGGGCTGAACGGGCCGCGCGCGACGGTGATCTCCGGCGATGAAGCCGCGGTGCTGGCGCTGGCGGAACAGTTCAAGAGCAAGGGCCGCCGGACCAGCCGCCTGCAGGTCAGCCACGCGTTCCACTCGCAGCGGATGGAGCCGATGCTGGAGGCGTTCGGCCAGGTGCTGTCGTCGGTCTCGTTCGGCACGCCGCGCCTGCCGATCGTGAGCAATGTGACGGGGCGCCTGGCGACAAGGGACGAGCTGTGCAGCGCGGACTACTGGGTGCGGCAGGTACGCAAGGCCGTGCGCTTCCTCGACGGCGTGCATGTGCTGGAGGCCGAAGGCGTACGGGCAAGCCTTGAGCTTGGTCCGGACGGGATCTTGACGGGACTTGCGGCGGGTTGCCTGTCGGAAGGCTCAGCTATGCAGGTGGTGGCGTCGCAGCGTCGCGGACGCGATGGCAGCGAGGCGCTGCTGGCGGCTCTCGGTGCGCTGCATGTGCACGGCGTTTACATCGACTGGACGAAGGCGCTTGGCGACAGCGCGAAGGCGCCGGTTGCATCCCTTCCGACCTATGCATTCCAGCGACAGCGTTACTGGCTGGAGGCGGCGAGGCCGGGCGGGAACGTTGCGACGATGGGTCTGTCGGATGCCTCGCATCCGCTCTTGGGGGCTGCGACGCCGCTGGCGGAGAGCGATGGGTTCCTGCTGACGGGGCGGCTGTCGCTGTCGGAGGCGGGCTGGCTCGGCGACCACAAGGTGTTCGGAACGGTGCTGCTGCCGGGGACGGGACTCTTGGAGCTCGGCTTTGCCGCGGCACGTGCGGTGGGTGCAACGTCTGTGTCGCAGTTGACGCTGCTGTCGCCGCTGGTGCTGCCGGCGGAAGGCGGGGTCCGGCTGCAGGTTCAGGTGGACGGGCTCGAGGCGGGTAGCGGTGGCCGCGGCCTCAGCATCTACAGCCGTGCGGAAGATGCGGCTGAGGGTGCGTCGTGGACGCTGCATGCGCAGGGCGTGCTGGGCGAGGCGGCAGAAGCAGAAGACAATATTGATGCAAGCGGCCTCGAGGTGTGGCCGCCTGTCGGGGGCGAGCCGATCGACTTGACGGGTCATTATGCGCGGCTGGCGGGACGCGGCTACGGCTACGGGCCGATGTTCCAGGGGCTGATCGAGGCCTGGCGCGTTGGTGATGCCGTGGTTGGACGCGCAGTGCTTGCGGAGGCGTTGTGGCCGTCGGCGGACGAGTATGGGTTGCATCCGGCGCTGCTGGACAGCGCGCTGCATGTGCTGACCCTTGCGCAGGTCGAAGGCCTTGGCGACGGATCGGTGCTGCTGCCGTTCGAGTGGTCAGACGTGTCCCTGGTCGCGACCGGTGCGCAGGAATTGCGTATTCGTGCGTCGGTGGAACGCAGCGGCGAGGGCGAAGCCCTGGCGGCGCTGCAAGTGACCGATGGCAATGGGTGCGCGGTGCTGCGCCTTGGCGGGCTGCGGCTGAGAGAAGCAAGCGATGCGCAGATCCGTGAGGCTTCGCGCAGCGAAACGCAACATCTGTATCGCCTGGAGTGGCGTCCGATCTCCTTGAACGAGGGCGGAGCCTTGCCGCTGATCGTCGGCGGCGACGGCGCGCTGGCGAAGCATTTCGGTCTTGATCATGTCGACAGCATTGCCGCTGTTATCGCGCGCCTCGACGAAGGCGGAGCGATTCCCGCTGGAATCGTGTTCGACCATCTCACGGAGGCGGACGGGTGCGTGCTTGCGGCGACGCATGCGACGGCCGCACGCGGCCTTGCCGAGCTGCAGGGAATCCTTGGCGAAGCGCGCTTGAACGAGACGTCGGTCGCGTGGCTGACGAAGGGCGCAGTGGCCACAGGTCCCGACGAAGGCGCAGGCGGGCTGTCGGGCGCGCCGTTGTGGGGACTGGTGCGGAGCGCGCGGGCGGAACATCCCGATCGGCGGCTGCAGCTTGTGGACGTGGATGTGCCGCTGGCGGATACAACATTGCTGTCGAAGCTCAGGTCGACGACATCAGAACCTGACCTAGCGTTGCGGCGTGGCGCGGTGCTGGCGCCAAGGCTGGTGCGCGCCGGAGCCGGCACGAGCGAGCCGCAGGGTCTTGCGGCCGGCGGGACAGTGCTGATCACGGGCGGTGTGGGCGAGCTCGGCAGTGAGGTCGCGCGGCACCTGGTTTCCAACCACGGTGTGCGTCATCTGCTGCTGACGTCGCGCCGCGGCATGGCCACGCCTGGAGCGAGTGAGCTGGTGGCGGAGCTCAAAGCGCTGGGTGCGCAGACGGTTGAGGTTGCAAGTTGCGACGTCTCTGATCGCGCCGCACTTGGCGCGGTGTTGAGCGCCATTGCGCCGGAGCGTCCGCTGACGGGCGTGTTCCACCTGGCAGCAACGCTGGACGATGGGATCGTGCCGGCCCTCAATGTCGAGCGGCTGGAGCGTGTGCTGCGGCCAAAACTCGATGGTGCCTGGCATTTGCATGAGCTGACGGCGGATCTGGATCTCGCGGCATTCGTGCTGTTCTCGTCGGTGGCCGCGCTCGGCAGTCCGGGGCAGGCGAACTATGCGGCAGCAAACGCGTTCCTTGATGCGCTTGCGGCGGAGCGGCGGCATCGTGGTCTTGCCGGACAGAGCCTGTTGTGGGGCCTGTGGGAGCAGCGCGGCGTCGGCATGACGGCGCATCTGGGCCCGGCCGAGCTGATGCGGATGCGCAGGCAAGGCGTGCATGCGCTGCCGCTGGAGCTTGGGCTCTCGTTGCTGGATGCGGCGCAGGCGTTGCCTGATGCGGCAGTGATACCGATCCATCTCGATATCGGCGTGGTGCAGCGACAGTTCGCCGACGACGTGCCGGCGCTGTATCGCGCTCTCCTGCGCGGCAGCTTGAGGCGTGCCTCGACGTTGAGCGGCGACACCAACGCCTTGCGGGTTCGGCTGGTTGCGCTTGCGAGCGATGCGGAGCGGCTGCAGGCGCTGGTGGAGCTGGCGCAGGAAGAGATTGCGGCGGTGCTGGCGTTGCCCGGGGCCGCCTCGGTGCCCGCGGATCAACCGCTAAAGGATCTCGGGCTGGACTCGCTGATGGCGGCTGAGATTCGCACCCGCCTGTCGAAGCGGGTCGGGACCAAGCTGCCGACCACGCTGGCCTTCGATTATCCGACGGCGCGCGCGATGTCGCGCCTCCTGCTCGAGAAGCTCGAGCTCGGTCGCGCTTCTGTCCGTCTGGAGCAGCGGCGGGCGATCGGCGCATCGGCGGCGGCATCGGAGCCGATCGCGATTGTGGGGATGAGCTGCCGCACACCCGGAGGTCCAGTGAGTCCCGAGAGCTACTGGTCGCTGCTGGAGCGCGGTGGCGATGGTGTGGGACCGCTGCCGGGTCGTTGGAGCCGGGATCTGTTGCGCCGCCTGGAAGTGGTGACGGGATGGCTGACGCAGGAAGGCGGTTTCGTCGACGCAGTGGAGGATTTTGACGCGGGCTTCTTCGGCATCTCGCCGCGCGAGGCGGTGGAGATAGATCCGCAGCAGCGCCTGATCCTGGAAGCGGCGTGGGAGGCGCTGGAGCGCGCGGGCCTGCAGCCGGAGGGGCTCAGAGAGAGCCGGACCGGCGTGTATTTGGGCTCGATGGGCAGCGACTATGGCATGCATCGCTCGCTCGAGGAGACGACGATGTGGACGACGACAGGAAAGCTGTCGAGCGTGCTGGCGGGCCGCGTCTCCTATGTGCTGGGCCTCGAAGGTCCGGCGATGACGATTGATACGGCCTGCTCGTCGTCTCTGTCAGCGCTGCATCTGGCGTGCACGGCGCTGCGGCAGGGCGAGTGCGACCTGGCGCTGGCGGGCGGTGTGCACGTGATGTGTACGCCAATCGCTCTGGTCAGCATGGGCGCGGGTGCTGTCGCGCCCGACGGCCGGAGCAAGAGTTTCTCGGACGGCGCCGATGGCGCCGGTTGGAGCGAAGGCTGCGGCGTGCTGGTGTTGAAGCGGCAGTCGGATGCGGAACGGGATGGCGACGAGATTCTTGCGTTGATCCGCGGCTCTGCAGTGAACCAGGACGGACGCAGCCAGGGTCTGACGGCGCCGAACGGTCCGAGCCAGCAGCGCGTGATCCGTGCGGCGCTGTCGGCGAGCGGGGTGAGCCCCGACGAGATCGACGTTGTGGAGGCGCACGGCACCGGGACCAGTCTCGGTGATCCCATCGAGGCCGGCGCCCTGGCCGCGGTGTTCGGGCCGACGCGGCGCGAAGATCGCCCGCTGTGGCTGGGCTCGTCGAAGTCGAACCTCGGGCACACCCAGGCGGCGGCCGGCGTCCTCGGCGTGATGAAGATGGTGCTTGCGCTCCGGCACGAAGTCTTGCCGAAGACGCTGCATGCGGAGCATCCGAGCCGCCGGATCGAATGGGAGGGCAGCGGGCTGTCGCTGCTGCAGCAGGCACGGGCCTGGCCGCGTGAGGCCGCGCATGTGCGCCGTGCCGGCGTGTCCTCGTTCGGCATCAGCGGGACCAATGCGCATGTCGTGATCGAGGAGGCGCCGGTGCGCGCCGGTTCTGTCAGCGTGGCTGATACATCTTCGCCCGTGATCCCGCTGCTGGTGTCGGGCCGTGACGAGGCGGCGCTGCGTGCGCAGGCGGGCCGGTACGGCGAATGGCTGTCGCAGCATCAAGACGTCGACTTCAGGTCAGTGGTTGCGACGGCGGCGTTGCACCGGACGCAGTTCGCCGCGCGCGCGGCGGTGTCGGTGCGCGATGCGGCGGAAGCCGCAGAGGCGCTGGGTGCGCTGGCCGCGGGTCGCCCGCATGCGGCGGTGTCGGTCGGAGAAGCCCGCGACCGTGGTCGAGTGGTGTTCGTGTTTCCCGGACAGGGCAGTCAGTGGCCATCGATGGGCCGGGCCCTGCTGGCGGAATCGGCGGTGTTTGCGCAAGCAATTGCGGCCTGCGAGACGGCGTTGTCCAAATACACGGACTGGTCGCTGACATCCGTGCTTCGCGGCGATGAGGATCTCGACCCCTCCCTGCTGGAGCGGGTGGACGTGATCCAGCCGTCGCTGTTTGCGATGAATGTCGGCCTTGCCGCCGTGTGGCGCAGTCTCGGACTGCAGCCCTCGGCGGTGGTCGGTCACAGCCAGGGCGAGATCGCAGCCGCGGTGGTTGCCGGCATCCTCTCGCTCGAGGACGGCGCCCGGGTCGTGGCGCTGCGCAGCCAGCTGTTGCGCAGCCTGAGCGGACGCGGGGCCATGGCGGTGACGGAGCTGGCGGCTTCCGTTGTGGAAGAGCGATTGCAGGTCCCGGAATGGTCCGGCTTGTCGGTGGCGGTGGTGAACACGCCGGGCTCGACGGTGGTCTCGGGGCCGACTGAAGTGGTCGAGCGCTGGGTCGGCCATCTCGGCAAGGAAGGGGTGTTCTGCCGGCAGGTCAATGTGGACTACGCCTCGCACAGCGCGGAGATGGACCCGATCCTGCCGGAGCTGGAAGGCCTGCTGTCGGACCTCGCGCCACAGCCGGGTCAGGTGGCAATGATCTCGACGGTGACGGGAACGCGCTGCGAGGGAGCATCGCTGATTGGGGCCTATTGGTGCCGGAACCTGCGGCAGACGGTGCGGCTCGACCTTGCGCTGACCGAGCTGATCGGGAGCGGGCACGGCGTGTTCGTGGAAGCGAGCGCGCATCCGGTGCTGGCGATGCCGCTGTCTGCGGCGAGCGGCGAGCATGGCGTGGTGGTGGGATCGCTGCGCCGCGACGGCGGCGGGATGTCGGAGCTTTTGCGCAATCTCGGCGCGCTGCATGTGCACGGTGTTGGCGTCGACTGGGCGAAGGCGGTTGGTGAGAGCGGCGACAGCGCGAAGCATCCGGTTGCCTCGCTTCCGACCTATGCATTCCAGCGGCAGCGTTACTGGCTGGAGGCTGAGAAGCCGGGCGGGAACGTTGCGACGATGGGGCTGTCGGATGCCTCGCATCCGCTGCTGGGTGCGGCGACGCCGCTGGCGGAGAGCGATGGGTTCCTGCTGACGGGGCGGCTGTCGCTGTCGGAGGCGGGCTGGCTCGGCGACCACAAGGTGTTCGGAACGGTGCTGCTGCCCGGGACGGGACTCTTGGAGCTCGGCTTTGCGGCGGCACGTGCGGTCGGTGCCACTTCTGTGTCGCAGCTGACGCTGCTGTCGCCGCTGGTGCTGCCGGCGGAGGGCGGGGTCCGGCTGCAGGTTCAGGTGGATGGTGCCGAGGCGGGCGCCGGAGGTGGCCGCGGCCTGAACATCTACAGCCGCGCGGAAGATGCGGCCGAGGGTGCGTCATGGACGCTGCATGCGCAGGGCGTGCTGGGAGAGGCTGCGGAGGACGCGGCGCAGGATGCGGAGATCGGCCTCGAGGTGTGGCCACCGGTCGGCGGCGAGCCGATCGATTTGACGGGTCATTATGCCCGGCTGGCTGCGCGAGGCTACGGCTACGGGCCGCTGTTCCAGGGGCTGGTCGAGGCCTGGCGGGTTGGCGATGCCGTGGTTGGCCGCGCTGTGCTTGCGGAAGCGCTGGGGCCGTCGGCCGAGAGTTACGGCCTGCACCCGGCGCTCTTGGACAGCGCGCTGCATGTGCTGACCCTTGCGCAGGTTGAGGGCCTCGAACACGGGTCGATGTTACTGCCGTTCGAATGGTCGGAGATATCGCTAGCCGCTCAAGGTGCACGCGAGCTACGGGTCCGTGCGTCCGTGGAACGCAGCGGCGAGGGCGAGGCGCTGGCACGTTTAGAGCTTGCGGATGGACATGGGCGTGTGGTCGCGCATGTCGGGGGCCTCAGGCTGAAGCAGGCGAGCGAGGCGCAGATCCGCGATGCCGCGCGCAGCGAGGCGCAGCATCTGTATCGCCTGGACTGGCGTGCGGTGGCTGCAAATGATGCCGGACATGATGCGGCACCTCTGATTGTAGGCGGTGACGGCAAGCTGGCGGCGCAGTTGGGACTTGATCACCTTGCAAACGTGCCGGCGTTGGTGGCGCGCCTCGACGAAGGCGGCGAGATACCTGCTCAGATCGTGTTCGACCATCTGCCGGATGTGGGCGAGAACGTGCTTGCCGCAACGCATGCGACAGCCGAGCGTGGCCTTGCCGAGCTGCAGGCGATCCTCGGCGACGCGCGGCTGAACGAGACGGATGTGACGTGGCTGACGCGGGGCGCGGTGGCGACGGGTCCTGACGAAGGCGCCAGCGGACTGACGCGGGCGCCGCTGTGGGGCCTGGTGCGAAGCGCGCGGGCGGAGCATCCGGATCGCCGGCTGCAGCTCATCGACGTCGACACAGTCCTTACGGATGTTTCGTTGCTGTCGAAGCTGACGTCGACGACGACTGAGCCGGAGCTGGCGCTGCGCCATGGTGCGGTGCTGGCGCCGCGACTGATGCGCGCCGGAGCCGGTGCGGGCGAGCCGCGTCATCTCGATGTTAGCGGCACGGTGCTGATCACGGGTGGCGCAGGCGAGCTCGGCAGTGAAGTCGCGCGTCACCTGGTTGCCAAGCACGGTGTGCGTCATCTGCTGCTGACGTCGCGCCGCGGCATGGCGACGCCCGGCGCTACGGAGCTCGTGGCCGGGCTGCAGGAGCTGGGCGCGCAGACGGTCGAGATTGTGAGTTGCGACGTTTCGAACCGCAACGCGGTTGGCGAGGTCTTGAACGGCATTGCACCAGAACGTCCGTTGACGGGTGTGTTCCACCTTGCGGCGACGCTGGATGACGGGATCGTGCCGGGGCTGACCGTCGAGCGTCTCGAGCGTGTGCTGCGACCAAAACTCGATGGCGCCTGGCACCTGCATGAGCTGACGGCAGATCTGGATCTCGCGGCGTTCGTGCTGTTCTCGTCGGCGGGGGGACTTGGCAGTCCGGGGCAGGCGAACTACGCGGCAGCGAACGTGTTCCTGGATGCGCTTGCGGCGGAGCGGCGGCATCGTGGTCTTGCCGCGCAGAGTCTGCTGTGGGGCCTGTGGGAACAGCGCGGCGTCGGCATGACGGCGCATCTGGGCCGTGCCGAGCTGATGCGGATGCGGCGGCAAGGTGTGCAGGCGCTGTCGTTGGAGCTTGGGCTCGAATTGCTCGATGCGGCGCAGGCGCTGCCCGAGGCGATGGTGATTCCGATCCATCTGGATCTCGGCGCGATGCAGCGCCAGTTCGGTGAGGACGTTCCGCCACTGTACCGTGGCCTGATACGCACTGGCTTGCGACGCGCGTCTGCGGGAAGCGGCGACACCAACAGTCTGCGGTCGCGGCTGGCCTCGCTTGCGAGCGATGCGGATCGGCTGCAGGCGCTGGTGATGCTGGCGCAGGCGGAGATTGCGGCAGTGCTGGCGCTGCCCGGGGCCTCGTCGGTACCTGCGGATCAATCGCTCAAGGATCTCGGTCTGGACTCGCTGATGGCGGTTGCACTCCGCAACCGGCTGTCGGGGCAAATTGGAGCCAAGCTGCCGACCACGCTGGCCTTCGATTATCCGACGGCGCAGGCGATCGCGCAGCTGCTACAGGAAAAGATTGCGTCCAGCGAGCGCGCATCGCAGCGGCAAGGTGCGGGAGGCAAAGGTAAGACCCGGTCGAAACTCGAAGGGCTGACGTCACTCGCGGCATTGCTCGACAGCGCAGATCCAGAATTCCTGCGCCAGCTCGACCTGGAACGGCGGCTTTCGGGCCTGGCGGAGATGACCGCCCTGCTCGACAAGGGAAACTCCTCTTGCATCGTTCCGATACGCCCGGGATTTGGAGATCGGGTCCTGATTTACATCCCGGGTCTCGGCCACGGCTCCACCCGCGAGAACACGCCCCAGGCGATCAAGGACTTGGGCGGAGACTATCCTATCGCGGGTCTCAATCCATACCCACTCGCAGAGCAAGGGCTTCTGAATGGAACTGTCGAAGACCTGGCTTTGAACTATGCGCCACACGTGGAGTCCTGGATCGGTGACCGCTCCGTGTTCTTTGTCGGAGGCTCTTTCGGCGGGGTTGTCGCCATCGCACTGGCTGCTGAATTGGAACGTCGTGGTCATCACGTGACGGGAATTGCCTTGCTTGATTCGCAGGCGCCGCCTGACCTTACCTCCGTGCCGACATCGATGATGCAGGTCGTCGACGGAATCGGGTGGGCACATTTGATGAGAACGTATGGCCTTGCCGAGGATGATTCCGAAAGGCTGGCCGAACTCACCGGCGCTCCATCAACCGAGGCCCTGCGCGAAATGATCTCCGACAACGTCAAGGGTCAGATCGGCTACGCCTTGCCGGAGGTGGTCGCACCGATCTACATGCTCCACGCCAGGGACCACGATCCCGGACTTCGGAGCCTCGAAGACCATTTGGTCCCGGATCTGGGCTGGAGTCGGTTTGGACTGGAGATGACGTCCATCATCATGGTGGGAGGCACTCACAGCTCCATGTACGCCCACCCGGACATGCCTGGGCACATCGACGCGCTGTTCGAGAAAGGGATCATGACCGCGGGAGGAGAGAAGTTGCGGATCTTGTCACCCCCCGTAACCCCTTGATCCCGCAGCCCCCGTCTACTGTGCATGGGGTTGTTTTCGAGGTTTGAGCCGGCGGCTATCCTCTGCGCCGGGCCGCAGAGGCGTCCGCCATGGTGTCGACGTCCTCGCGCCAGGATAGAATCTCCATCGCCAGCACGGGATGGTTAAACCCCTTGAGCTGGAGATCGTCGAGGGCACGGGCCTCGACGGATTGCTCGACCATGCCGTAGACGCGGCGGCTGACCACGACCTGGTTGGCCTTGGCCTCGCTGCAGAGGCGGGAGGCGAGGTTGGTGACGCTGCCGATCGCGGCATATTCCAGCCGCTGCTCGAAGCCGACCTGGCCGAGGGTGGCGTAGCCGAGCGCGATGCCGATGCCGAAGCCGAGGCTATGCCCGCGGTTGCGCCAGCGCTCGGTCAAGGGGCCGATGGTGTCGCGCATCTCCATCGCCATCTTGACGGCGCGCGCGGTGTGGTCGTCGAACTGGATCGGCGCGTTGAACAGGATCATCACGCCGTCGCCGGCATATTTGTCCAGCGTGCCCTCATATTTGAAGATCAGCTTGCCGAGCGCGGCGTGATACTCGCGCAGCACGTTCATCGCCTCTTCCGGCTCGGTTGCTTCGGTGAACGCGGTGAAGCCGCGCAGGTCGCAGAACACCACGGTGACCTCGCGGCGCTGGCTGGTGAGCAGCCCCTCGGAGCTGTCGGAGGAGGCGATCAGCTGCGCCACCTGCGGCGCCAGGAAGCGCTCGAGCTTGCGGATGCGCTCGATCTCGCCGAGCTGGGTCGCGACGCGCTCCTCCAGCGACTTGTTCCAGTCCTTGAGCTGCTCGGTCTGCTGCTTGAGCTGGTCGGCCTGGGCGCGCACGGTCTCGTGCGCGGTCTCCAGCGCGTGGCTCTTGTGGTCGACCTCGGTGAACAGCCGCGCATTGCGCATCGCCAGCACCGCCTGGTTGGCGAAGGTGCGCATCAGGCCGGTGAGGCTGCCTTCGAAGCTGCCGCGGGCGCGGCGCAGCACCACCAGCGAGCCGAGCGTGCCCTGCTGGTCGACCAGCGGCACCACCAGCACCGCATGGAAGCCGGCCTTGACCGCGACGTCGCGCAGCGGCTGCCCGGCGGCGTGGTCGAGATCGGCAATCGCGATCGGCTCGCCGCTGTTGGCGGCCTCGCTCAAGATGTTCTCGCCTTCCTCGATCGTGACATGGTCGCCCTCGGCCGATTTGTCGATGCCGCCGGCCTCGACCAGGTTGAAGCGATGGTGCTCGGCATCATAGCCGTAGATCACCACCGCATCGGCATGGCTGATCTCCAGCG
Organism: Bradyrhizobium ganzhouense; assembly: GCF_049949285.1. NCBI lineage: Bacteria > Pseudomonadati > Pseudomonadota > Alphaproteobacteria > Hyphomicrobiales > Nitrobacteraceae > Bradyrhizobium > Bradyrhizobium ganzhouense. The sequence goes on along the minus strand of NZ_CP181318.1, from coordinate 8,857,922 downwards.
CGCGGGCGGCGATGGTCGGCAGCACGGCGTTGAGGTCGAGCGAGGCGGCGACCGCGCGGCCGACCTCCTCCAGCACCTTCAGCTCGTTGATCGACTGGGCGAGGTCGCGGGTGCGTTCCTCGACCTTGGTCTCGAGGTTGGTATAGGTCTCCTGGAGCTGGCCGGCCATGCGGTTGAACTGCCCGGCGAGCTCCTCCAGCTCGTCGGAGGTGTGCACGTCGATGCGGTGGCTGAAGTCGCCCTCGCCGAGCTTGTGCGCACCGTCGCGCAGCGCCGTGATCGGAATGATCATGCGGCGCGCCAGCAGCGTGCCGGCAAGGATCGCCACCATCAGGCCGACCCCGATCAGAAGCGCGATGCGCACCAGCTGGTCGCGGATCGGCGTCAGCGCCTGCGCGGTCGGCTGCTCGAACAGCACGCTCCAGCCGAGCTTTGGCACGGTGCTCGCGGCAGTCAGCACCGAATGGCCGTTGAAGTCGGTGCCGAACGTATCGCCCGCGCGGCCGGGCGCGATGGCGGCTGCGACCTGCGGCAGCTTCGACAGATCCTTGCCGACGTCAGGGCCCTTCGACGAGGTCGCCAGCACGCGGCCGCGGGAATCGACCACATAGGCGAACGCCGCCTTGCCGAGCTGGGCATCGGACAGGAAGTCGGCGAGGAAGGACAGATCGATCTCGGCCACGGTGACGCCGGCATTGAAGCCGGAATGCGCCACCGAGATCGACATGAACGGCGTCCGGTCGGTGAACCAGGCCGGCGCATAGCTGACACCGCGCGCAACCGTCTCGGTGAAGCGGATGTCGCGGGAGAGGTCGGCATTGCTGCCGGATGTGGTCGACTGGCGCGAGACCCGCAGCACCTCGCGGCCGTCGCCATTGAGCTGGAACAATTGGGAGACGACCGAGACCTGCTGCAGCAGCTGGGCGTAGTCGGCGCGGCGCTTCTCCAGCGTGTCCCGGCTGGCCGTCGTCACCCAGCTGATCTGGCGCTCGAGCTCGGAGACGGACTGCTCGATGCGCCTTGCGGCGGCCTGCGCCTTGTCGCCGAGCCCGTCGGTCAGCGACGTCGTGGTGGCGCGATAGGAGATCCAGGTCTCCATCGCGCCGTTGACGGCGAGCACGAACACGACGAGGCCGACGAGGGAGACGACGTATTTGGCGAACAGGCCCTCGCGCAGAAACCGGATCTTGCCTTGCGCTCCTGCCATCCGGATCCTCTCGCGCCAAGACCGACCGCACCACGACCGACGCCGGCGCTATGGGCCGCACCGGCCCTTGCAATCTTCTATCACAATTTGGGCCTTCGGACCGGCCCGGGGCGGGTGCGGTGACCCGCCGGGAGAGGCGGCCGGCGCCACAATGTCGCAGCCGTCGTCCTCATCCGTTCGGATGAAGAACTGGATGACGAGGCGGTGTAAGGCTGCGCGCGGAGTTCGACGCCTTGGTCCGCCAATCACCGATTGAAGAGCTGCCGCATCACGTCGTTCATCGGCTGGCTGTCCTGCTGCGCGACCGGCGGGTCCTGGGTCGGCGGCGCGGGCGAGGCCTGCGGAGCCGGCGTGGTCGGGGCTCCCGGCAGGCTGCGGCTGCGGCCGGTTCCAGTGCCGTTGGACAGAGGGCTGTTGGACAATCCCTGCTGGATCAGATTGCCGATGGCTTCACCGAGCTGGCCGCCGGGCATGGTGCCCGGTCCCGGCAGCTGGATTTGAGGATTGGTGTTGCCGGCTGCGTTGCCGCCGCCTGCTGCGGCGGTGCCGCCGAGGCCGAGATTACCACCAAGGTTGCTCAACATATTGCCGAGCCCGGCGCCGTCAGGCCCGAACAGACCCTTGCCCATCTCGCGCAGCTTGGCATAGGCGGCATCCGGATTGTCCATCATGCCGGCCATGTCGGGATAGATCTGCGGCTGCGACCAGGGGCCCGAGATCATCACGGGAATGCCGAAGCCGACCGGTTCGGTGGTGCGGCCCTGGCCTTCGGTGGTCATGACGAGCTTGGGCTCGACCCGAAAGCCCAGCATCCTGGTGTCGAGCGCGATGGTGCCGGCGCCGGTGATGCGCACCAGCGGTCCGACCAGGGTGAAGTCGGTCGTCACCGCCTGGCCCTTGTCGATGCGGAACGAGGCGGAGAGCTGCGACAGGTCGGTGCTCTGCTCTTGACTGGCCTGGTTGCCTTGACTCGCTTGGCCGCTGTCTTGCCAGCCCGACAGCTTGCTGGTCGTCAGCGAGCGGATCATCTGCGCGACATTGATGCCGCGGATGGCGCCGTCCTGGAAGTTGACGAAGGCCGTGCCCTGCATGTTCGCCATCAGCGCGCGCTGGCTCGGGCCGGCGCTGCGCAGGGCGAGCTTGGCTTGCATCTTGCCGTTGAGGCGGTCGAACCCGGCAAGGCCCTGCAGCAGCGGCAGCGCCCGCACGCCGACGATGTCGGAATGCATGGCAAAGCTCGGCGCGCCGGAGGTTGCATCGAAGATCACCTCGCCCGAGACCTGGCCGCCATAGGCGCCGAGATTGGCGGTGCTCGCCTTCAAGACGCCGCCGGCGAGCTTTGCATCGAGCGCCAGCGGCGCCAGGCGCGCCTGGCCGAGGATGGCTTCGTTGGCCGAGATCCTGATCTGCGCATCGACATAGTTGAGCCCGGAGACATCGATCGGCGCATCGCTCCAGGGTTGCGAAGGTGCGCCGTCAGGCGACTTCGACTGGGGGATCGTCAGCCGCTGGAAGTCGAGATCGACCTTGACCAAAGGCTTGCTGGCAATGTCGACCGAGGCCCAGCCGTTGAAGGCGCCATCGCCCAGCGTGCCGTTGACGCCATTGATCATCACGATCGGCCCGTTGAGCCGCATCTCGGCGTGGCCGGAAAGCTGCGACGTCAGCACGTCCGGGATGTCGATGGCAAAATCCACCGGCATGGCCTGCCGGTCGACCGGCGGCGCCGGCGTGGTCGCCTTGATGTCGAATTTGGTCGGGTGCTCGCCGATGCGCGCCGTGCCGGTGACCTTGATCGTGCGGTCGCGGCCCGTGTCGTGGCTCATGACGGCGTCGGCGTTGATGGCGCTGATGCGGCTGTCGACGCGATCGCGCATGCGCACGAATGCGACTTCGCCGTCGGTGATCGCAAAACGATCGATGGTCGCGCCGTCCATGTCGGGCGCAGGCGCCTCTCGCGATGCATCGGCCGGCAATGCATCGGCGTTCGGCAGACGATCGCGCAGCATCGGCAGATAGAGCACGGGATGGGTGACGACGATCTCGCGGATATCAGGGCGGCCCGACCATGCGCTGGACAACGACATGTCGACCTGCACGCGCGCGATGGTAAGGCGCGTGATGCCGCTGCGGTCCCTGGGGTTCTGCAGCGCAAGGTCGTTCAGCGTGACGTTCAGCGTCGGCCACAGGCTGATCTTGGTGGTGCCGTCGATCGACAGGCGATAGCCGGTGGCCTGCTCGACGCGTGCGGCAATCGTCGACGTCAGGAAGCCCGAGGGGATCCCGATCACCAGCAGGAGCGCAATCACGATGATGACGGCCACCACCGCCGCGCCGGCGTACTTGACTGCTCTCATGTCGACATCCCAACGGGCGAACGAGCGGAACCCGGCCGGTCGCCCGTCCTCTGCGCCAGACTTTATCCCCGGACCCGAAGCCGCTCCAAGCCGCTAAAAATAATCGCAGGGTGCTGCAAAGTTATGTGACTTATGACACACTTCACATCCGCGGTTTTACGCGATGCTGACTTCGATGCTTCCAAGCTATTTGCCTAAGAAATTCACAAGGACGTTGACATGAGCAAGCAGGCCGAATTTGCGGTCATTCTGAAAATGAATGCCATGTTCGCCGATCTCGGCGCGGACGAACTCCAGCGCTTGTCCAACCTTTGCCACACCCAGCATCTGGCGAACGGCGAGGTGCTGTTCCAGAAGGGCGACCCGGGCGACGCGCTGTTCGGCGTACGCCGCGGCCAGGTCCGCATCGAGACCGGCGCCTCCGATGGCAGCCGGCTGACGCTGAATTTCATGGGACCGGGCGATCTGTTCGGCGAGGTTGCGGTGCTGGACGACCAGAGCCGCACCGCGGACGCGACTGCCGGCGAGGTGAGCGAATTGTTCGTGCTGCGGCGCGAAGACTTCCTCGCTTTCCTCGAGCGTGAGCCGAAGGTCGCGATCAAGATCATCGCACTGCTGTGCCAGCGCATCCGATGGCAGAGCGAGCGCATGGAAGAATCGATGTTGCAGCCTTTGCCGGTGCGGCTGGCGCGACGGCTCTGCGCGCTCGCGGCCGATTTCGGCTCCGAGGTGCACATCTCGCAGGAACAGCTCGGCGTCTTCGTCGGAGCCGCTCGCGAGAGCGTCAACCGCCAGCTTCAGGCCTGGCGCAAGGAAGCGATCCTGGACCTCCAGCGCGGACGGATCCTGCTGAGGAACATGACCAAGCTGACGGCGATCGCACGGAACGAGTAGCCGCGCCACCAAGCTGCTTCATCGTCGGAGTCGCAATTACTCCGCCGCCGGATGCACGATGCTCTTCGGCACCGGCGCCGTCTCCGCGGTCGCAGCGCCCGCGGGCGGAGGCGCATGATGATCGCTCGTCTCCACGTCCTCGCTGTGCACGATCAGCCGCTTGCCGAAGCGCCAGATCAAGGCGCCGAGGTCGTCCATCACCATGAACATCGCGGGCACGAACACCAGCGACAGGATCGTCGAGAAGAGCAGGCCGCCGATCACTGCAAGCGCCATCGGCGAGCGGAACTCGCCACCCGCGCCGACCGCGAGCGCGCTGGGTATCATGCCGGCGGCCATCGCGATCGTGGTCATCACGATCGGGCGGGCGCGCTTCATGCCGGCGTCGATCATCGCCTCGTTGCGCGGCTTGCCGGCGCGAATGGATTCGATGGCAAATTCCACCAGCATGATCGCGTTCTTGGTGACGATGCCCATCAGCATCAGGATGCCGATCCACACCGGTGTGGTGAGCTGCTTGCCGGTGATGAGAAGGGCCGCGATTGCACCGCCGATCGACAGCGGCAGCGAGAACAGGATGGTGATCGGCTGCAGGAAGGTGCCGAACAGCAGCACCAGCACGGCGTAGACCATCATCAGGCCCGATGTGATCGCGGTGGCGAAGCCATCGGACAGCTCGTTCAGGCTTTCGGCGTCGCCGGAGGGTGAGACCTTCACGCCCTTCGGCAGGCTCTTCATCACCGGCAGGTCGTAGATCTTCTTGGTGGCGTCGCCGAGCGCGGCGGAGCCGACGAGGTCTGCTGCGACGGTGGCCTGGCGTTCGCGGTCGTAGCGATTGATGCTGGTAGGGCCCTGGTCGAGCTTGACGTCGGCGATGACCGAGAGCGGCACGCCGCCCTTCTCGCCGTGCTCACCGAGCGGCACGCGCAACTGCTCGAGTGTCTTCAGATTGCCGCGCGCGGCGTCTTCGAGCTGCACACGGATCGGCACCAGGCGGTCGCCGACGTCGAACTTGGCAAGCGCAGGACCGACGTCGCCAATTGTCGCGACGCGGATGGTCTGAGACAGGCTTTCGGTCGAGACGCCCAACCGGGCGGCGAGATCGGCGCGCGGCTCGATACGCAGCTCGGGCCGCTCCAGCGTGGTCTCCGAGATCACGTTGGAGATGGTTGGAATTCGCTTCATCTGCGTCGCGAGTTCGCTTGCGACATTGTTGACGATATTGGCATCGGCACCGGTGACGACCAGTGCGATTGCGCGAAGACCGTTATCGTCGAGGAACCAGAAGCGGATGTCCGGGATATTCTCCAGCTCCTGGCTGATCGAGAATTCCAGCTCGCGCTGAGTGATGTCGCGGTCCCTCTTGGGCGCGTAGTTGATGATCAGGGCGGCGCGGCGGACTTCCTGGGTCCCCGGCGGAACACGCCCGCCATCGACGAAAATGCTTTTGACCTCGGGTCGCTTACGCAGCCGCGCGACGATGTCCTCGGTGACCTTCTCGGTGTAGGCGAGCTGGGTGCCCGGCGGCAATTCGAGGGCCAGCAGCGATCGCGCGCTGTCCTGCGCGGGCAGGAAGCCCTGCGGCAATAGCGTGATGCTCCAGATCGAGGCGGCGAAGATTCCAAAGCCGACCAGTACGGTGATGAAATAGTGCTTCACCGACCACGTTACGACCTTGTGATAGCCCCGCAGCACCCGGCCCGGCGGCGGCTCCTCATGATTGCTGTGCTTGAGGAAGTAGGCCGCAAGCATTGGCGTCACGAAGCGCGCCGCGAGCAGCGAGAAAAACACCTGCACCGACACGGTGATGCCGAATTGCTTGAAGAATTGTCCTGCAATGCCTGACATGAAGCTTGCGGGCGCGAAGATCGCGATGATCGTGAGCGAGATTGCGATCACCGCGAGGCCGATTTCGTCGGCGGCCTCCAGCGCGGCCCGATAGGGCGATTTGCCCATGTTCATGTGCCGAACGATGTTCTCGATCTCGACGATGGCGTCGTCGACGAGAATACCCGTCGACAGCGTGATCGCTAGGAAGCTGACGAGGTTGAGCGAGAAACCGAGGATGTCCATCGCCCAGAACGCCGGGAAGATCGACAACGGCAGCGAAATCGCGGCGATGACGGTGGCGCGCAAATCGCGCAAGAACAAAAGCACGATCACGACGGCGAGGATCGCACCTTCAAACAAGGTCGAGATCGCCGCCTCGTAATTGCCCTTGGTGAATTCGACGGAAGTATCGATCAGTTTCAGGTCGACGTCGGGATAGGCGGCCTTGAGCGCGTCGATGCGCTTCGCGACGGCGGCCGCAATCACCACGTCGCTGGCGCCCTTGGAGCGTTTGATGCCGAGCGCAACCACCGGCTCGCCGTTGAAGCGTGCGAAGGTGCGGCGATCGGCGATGGTGTCGGTGACGGTGCCGAGATCGTCAAGCCTGACTTCGCCGCCGCTGAACAGCGCGATCATGGTGCCGGCGAGGTCGCTCAGCGTCTTGGCGCCGGCCAGCGTCCGGATCGCCTGATCGTTCTTGCCGATCTCGGCGCGCCCGCCGGCGACATCGACATTGGTGCCGCGCAGGCTCTGGCTGACGTTGACGGCGGTCAGCCCCATCGCCTGCAAGCGGTCGGGATCGAGCGAGACCAGGATCTCGCGCTCGACACCGCCGATGCGCTCGACCTGGGCGACGCCGCGGACGCCCTGAAGCGCACGCTTGACCACGTCGTCGACGAAATAAGAGAGCTGCTCCGGCGTCTTGCCAGGCGAGATCGCGGCGTAGGTGACGATCGGCAGGCCGATCACGTCGACGCGCTGGATCAGCGGCTCGTTCACGTTCTGCGGCAGATTCGAGCGCACCCGCGTCACGGCGTCCTTGACGTCGTTGAGCGCGCGGTCGGTGTTGGTTTCGAGCGCGAACTGGATCGTGGTCAGGGAAAGGCCGTCGGTGATCTGCGACCCGATGTGGCGCACCCCTTCCACACCGGAGAGCGCGTCTTCGATGGTCTTGGTAACCTGGGATTCGAGCTCTGCAGGTGCTGCGCCGAACTGCGAAACGGCGACCGAGATCACGGGAATGTCGGCCGAGGGCAGTCGCGTCACCGCGAGCTTGGTGAAGGAGGTCCAGCCGAGGATCAGGAGGATGATCGAAAATACCACCGACGGCAACGGATTGCGGATCGACCATGCCGAGATATTGAGAGCCATCAGCGTACCCGCGTGCGATCGAGTTCATCGGCGAACATGGTCTTGATCTGGTCGCCGTCATGGAGCGAAGAGCCGGCGTCGGCCACGACGATTTCGCCGACGTCGACCCCTTCAAGTATTTCGGTTTGGCTGTCGGATGTCAGCCCGACGCGCACCCGGCGTGTCTCGATGGTGTTGCCTTTGACCACCTGCACGGTGAGGTGGTCGATCGCCGTCTTGGGAACCGCTACGCCGCAGCTTCGCTTGGCGTCGATCGAGGCACGGGCAAACACGCCGACCTTCAGCGATGGATTGTTGGTGACGCTGATGCGGACGCGGCCGAGCTGCGTGGCGCGGTCGATCTCAGGGGCAACCAGCCGGACCCGGCCGATCAGATCGGCGGCGTCATCCCGGCTGATCCGTACCGTCGCGCCGGGGCTGAGTTTTGGCATGTGCACGGCCGGGACCTGTGCATCCAGCTCGATCTCGTTGTTGACGGCGATGCGGAACATCGGTCCCGCCTGTGGCGAGGCCGGCGCGCCGACGATGGTACGAACCTCCGTGATGAGGCCCGGCGCGGGCGCCTTCAGCGAGATCGGCCCCTGTGGGCCCGGCCTTTGCGGCTGGCCCGGCATTTGCGGCGGCGCCGACAGGCGCGCCAGCTCCTGGTTGTCGGTGACGAGAGCGCCCTCGGTGGCGAAGATGTCGGTGACCTTCGATCCTTCCTGGTCGGCCATGACCACGGCCTCGCGCCGCGGCACGAAGAAACCGGTCACCCGCACCAGATCGGAGAAGCAGGCGTTGGTCGACTTCGTCACGATGACCATCGCCTCGCCCGGTGTCTCCTTCACCTCGGGGCGATGCCGATGCTCGAACCAGTAATAACCGACGCCGAGCGCAACGATGAACGCCACGGTTCCTGCAGGCTTGAGATATTCGGAGATGTTCATCGCCGGATCATCCTGGCCTGGCTCGCGGTCGCTGGGAGCGCTTCGGTGAAACGAAGCGGCGTCTCGCAAGGCTGCGAGACGCGCGCTGGGATCACAACTTTACACCACATCACGACGTGTCACTGCAAAGGATTCGTCGTGCTCACTTCGATGCGGTGGTCTTGTTTTCCATGTTCACGACCTGCACGCGGCGGTTCATCTCCGCCATCGGCTGGCTCGGATCCTTCAGCTTGCTCTTGCCGTAGCCGACCGTGACGAGGTCGGTGGCGGCAATGCTGTACTTCTCGACGAGATAGCGCTTGATCGAATCCGCGCGGCGTTCCGACAGCTCCTGATTGTAGCTCTCGCTGCCGGCGGCGTCGGTGTGGCCGGCGACCACGAAGGTCGAGCCCTTCAGTTCGGGGCTGGTCAGCGCGCGGCCCAGTGCCTGCACCGAGGGTAGCGACTTGGTGCTGATATCGGCCGAGTTGTAGTCGAAGGTGATCTCGAGATCGATGTTCGGCTTGTCCTTGGCGGCGGAGGCGATCTCCTCGCGCTCGGTCGACGATAGCGATCGCGTGGCGCGCCCGCGGACGGACTGGATCAGCTTGGTTTCCGCCGGATTCGGCGCCGGATCGGCCTGCGGAGCGATCGAGAGGCCGCGCGTGAGCGGCTTCTTCGGCTGCGGCGCCAGGGCGCGGACGATCTCATCCTCGCTAACATTCTTGCTGTTGCCGTCGTCGGCAGCGAAGGCCGGCGGAAGCGTCAGCGACAGCGCGGCACTGATGGTGATGATGGACAGGATCGCGGTGAGTCCTTTTGCAGCCAGTCTCATAGCCAGTCCCTCCTGCGCGAGCCCGCGCGGTTCCATATTTCCAGCAATAAGCCCCCCGGCAAGGCCGCTTACGGCATCCGTTCAATTAGTCTTCGCCGGCCGCCAAGGGTTCGAGACGCGGCCGGCCTCAAAATCAAAAAATATCAACGCACTCCGTAGCTTGCGAATTCTCCGGCGATGTTCGGGTCCATCGCCTTGGCATTGGCGACGTCGAGCGCGCCCTCCTGGGCCGAGCCGTTGCGCTGCTTCGCTACGCCCCGTCCATAGAGCGAGGAGGTCAGGCGCGGGTTGATCCTCAGCGCGGCGTCGAAATCGGCGATGGCGTTCTTCGCCGCCCCGGATTTGAGGTTCACCAGCCCACGGCTGTCCAGGGCATCGACGAAATTCGGCCGCAGCCGCAGCGCCTCGTTGCAATCCTTCAGCGCGCCTTGGAGGTCGCCGATCACGGCGCGGGTCCAGCAGCGGTTGTTCAACGCCTCGACGTCCTTCGAATTGATCCGGAGCGTGTCGTCAAAATCCTTGATGGCGAGATTGTAGGCCCCTTTGCTGGCATAGACTTGGCCACGCCGGTACAGCGCATTCACGTCGTCCGGATTGGCGGCGATCTTGGCCGTCAGACCCTTGATGGTAGGATCCTCAGCCAGCACGGCCGCGCTCGGCCCGCCATCAGCGTTCGGCGCCGGGGTGGTCTCGACCGGTTTGACCGGCGGTTGCGGCGGAGGCAGCGCGGCGTCAACCTGCGGCTTCGGTGCCGGCGGCGGTGACGGAGGTGCAGGCGGCGCCGGCGGATTGTTCGCAGTCACGGGTGGTGCTGGTGGGGCGGGCGGAGCCGGAGGAGCCGGAGGTGGGTTATTGGCGACCGGCGGCAGGGGCGGTGGGGGAGGTACCGGTGGCGGGGTCGTCGCCGGCGGGCGTGATCCAGCGGCACCTGGAATGAACGAGAAATCCTCGGCGAGCGAGGACGATATCCACGGTACCTGCTCGCCGCGCGAGGCGCGGGTGACGCCCATCTTGGTGCGGTTCAGCGTTTCCTCCGCCATCAGGTCGGGGACGCGGATTTCCTTGAGCAGTTCCTGGACGAACAGGCTGTGGTCGCCGCCGGCGTCCGATACCACGGACGCCAGCGCCGCCGAATACATCACCAGCGTGCCGTTCGGCGCGATGACCGGGGTCAGACCCGCCGAGAAGCTGCGGAACCGGCGTTCGAACGGGTTGCGCCTGCTGGCATCGATCAGCGCGATCTTGACGCCGGCGCCGCGGGTGTTGAGCTCGCCCAGGATCGCCTCGATACTGAAACCGTCGCGACGGACGTCGGACTCGGTCCAGATCTGCGCGTCGACCGGGATCATGTAGCTCTGGCGTGCCGATTGGATGCCGAACCCGCTGTAGAACACCAGCGCCACGGAGCCCGGCTTGATCTTGCCGTAGAGCTTGTCGAAGGCGCGGCGCATCCCGTCGCCGGTCAGGTTCTCACCGACCTCCACGGAAAAGCCGTCGCGCTTGAGCTCGTCGGCGACGTCGCGGGTGTCGTTGATCGGCTCCTTCAGCGGGCTGTCCGCGTCCGGATATTTGGCATTGCCAATGACCAGCGCGTAGCGGTCGCCGGCCGCATGCGACGGCGCAGTCGGGATGAGCGAGACAAGCAATGGCAGAAGAAAAAGCAGGCGAATTTTCATAATCAGCGCGGTCCAGCCAAAAAGGCGCCGTTCCCAGCTTGCGCCGCGGCGACCTTAACTTACGCAATGTGCATTATCAAACCGGGGAGTGTGGGCGTCAACCGCTTGGAGATTCGGTACTATCGCGACAATTGACCGCGACGCACGTGCCGGCTGCGAGGGGAATAAATCGGCGGTCACGGTTCTACTCGACGCGTGCTCGTTCGGGGTTCCGGCAGTCATGTTAGGCCGGTAGTCGCGACGAAAATGTGATTGGTCTCACATTGCGCCCTGCGTCCACCGCGGGCTCAGACGTTTGACCTTTGCGGCGGGCAATGGCTTGGTGCGCGGCAGGTCCATTCAGAAAAGCAAAAGCCGGGATCAAGGTCATGGGAAACGCCTACGAAATCTACGCCCTGCGTTATGCGACGATGTCGCCGCGCACCCCCAGCATGAATTTTTTGGCGCCCGACCCACATGACAGCGCGGCGCAGGATCTCGACTACTTCGTTTGGCTGATCCGAGGGCAGGGCCGCGACATTCTGGTCGATACCGGCTTCAATGCCGAGGAAGCGACCTCGCGCGCGCGCAAGCTGACGCTCAATCCGGTCGATGCGCTGGAGCGTTTTGGCGTCGCAGCGTCGAGCATTCGCGACATTATCGTGACACATCTGCATTACGATCACGCCGGCAATCTCGACCGCTTCCCGAATGCGCGCTTCCATCTCCAGGAGCGCGAGATGGCTTACGCCACGGGCCGCTGCATGTGTAACGGACTGCTGCGACATCCATTCTCGGTCGAGCACGTCACCCAGATGGTGCGCCATGTCTATGGCGAGCGTGTCAATTTCTATTCAGGCGACGGCGAGGTCGCGCCTGGTGTCACCGTGCACCGTGTCGGCGGCCATTCCGACGGACTGCAGGTGGTCAAGGTCGAGACCGCGCGCGGGCCGGTGGTGCTGGCGTCCGACGCTGCGCATTACTACGCCAATCTGCAGCGCCGCAGCCCGTTCCCAATCGTCTACAATGTCGGCGACATGGCGGTGGGCTGGGAGACGATCGAACGTCTCGCCGGGCATCCCGACCGCTACATTCCCGGCCATGATCCGATCGTGACGGAAATCTATCCGCGCGCGAGCGACAAGGTCGATGCCTGGGCCTTGCATTTGCCGCCGACGCGGTCGTTTGCGAAGTGACGGCAAAGCCGTCATGCGCGGGATGCGCCGAAGCCGCAGGCCCGGAATCCATAACCACGATCGGGCGCATGGAATCTCGCGCTGATGACGAGGGGAGCCTGCGGGCGACGGCTTATTTCATGTTGATCGCTTTGACGATCGTTTCGGTATCGGTCAGCCAAACGCTTCCATCCTTTTTTAGCCGTGCTAGCACGCGCCGCATCGCGGCGGCCCCATCTGGTGTGCCAACTACAAAAGGATGGATGCCGATCACCACCGTGGTTGCCTCCCGTGTCGCATCAGCACGCGCTTCCTCGGCGAGCTCAAGCACATAATCGAGCCACAACGTCTCGATTTCGGCCGGCGACTTCATGCGCGCCAGATTTTGCCCCATGTCGACCGTAACCACCGGATAGGGCAACAACATGAGCGGTCCGTTTGGCGTGTTGAGCAGCGATACGACGTCCGAATCCATGCCATCAAGCGTGTAGGTGACGCCCGCGGCAGCCATCGCCTGCATCGTGTCGGCATTGGCGTAAACGCTCGGGCTGGACCAGCCCATCGATTTCACGCCCGTCGTTGACGCGATGAGCCCGATGGTGTCGCTGACATAGTTTTTCTGCTCATCGAGGCCGCGACCAAGTGGCAGCATGCGGCTGGTATTGTTCATACCGTGGGCGACGATCGGCGCGTTTGGCTGAAGGCTGCGGAATTCTTTCCATTCCGACGGATGCGCGCGCGGAAATTCTGCGTTCAAGGCGATGCTGAGCGGTACATCCAGATCCTTGAACAGGCGGGCGACGCGGAGGTTTCCCCAACTCAACGAATATTGGCGGAAGTTTTCGTTGACGAGATCGGGGCTCCGGCCGGCAAGGTCGGGGCGGTAGACCGGTCCCTGGCCGAAGCCAAATTCCTCGACAAAGAGCACGAAACTCACGGCTACCTTCTTGCCACCGGGCCAGGCGGTGACGTGGACGGGTGTGCGTGGAAATTTGGTGATCCAGTCGGCTTCCTGCTGCGCCAAAACCGTCTCAGGCAGAAGCAGCGACAGGACGGCGGCCGTCGCGACGATCAGTCGGTACTGGCAGGGCCAACGTCGCATCATTGCATCGTCCTCTCTCAATGGTGGATCTGTTGGCGCTTGATCTCGCCCGTTCATCGCCGCCAAGCGTCGCAGGTTGAAACCAGACCTGGCCGAGACGCACGGGCTGAAGGGTCGTAGAGCATTCGGCCTTAAAAAATCGTATTTGATGACGCCTGCATGTGCAGCTCCGGGGCGGCACCGCTAACGAACAGATGAGCGCCAACCGTCATGCTGGTTTAAGTCCGCGCCCTAATACGCCTCTTTCGCATCCGCCTCTTCGCTGGTCTGGATCAGGTCGAGGCTTTCTTCGATCTTGCCGAGCAGCGCGGAGAGCTGCTTGCGCTCCTGCGCGGACAGGCAGGCGAGGATCTCGTCTTCCCGCCGCAGCAATTGCGGGAACAGTTCCTCGTACAGCGCGCGGCCCTTCTTCGTCAGCTGCAGGCGGAATTCGCGGCGATCGGCTTTGTTCTCGACCCGCTCGATCAGGCCGTCATGCAACAGCGTCGTCACCGCGCGGCTGATGGTGGATTTGTGCGTGCGGGTGCATTGCGAGATGTACTGCGCGCTGCAGGCATCGTTGCGGAAGCCGAGCGTCGCAATCACGCGCCAGGCCGGAATATCGAGGCCGTGACGCTCCTGATACTCGACTGCGAGCGCGGAGCTGACCTCGGCCGCAAGCCGGTTGAGGCGGAACGGCACGAATCTGAACAGATCGAGTCGCGACTTCGGCTGCGGTGAAGCCTCACCGGCTTGCCGTGTCCTCAGCGCGATGTCGCTGGATGTCCTCGCCAAGGAGAGCGCTCCGAATTCCAGTTGACGGCCGGCCGGCTCCGGTCCAAAATAGTTGCACGTGAGACTATCTAGCAGATCAGTCCTCTCCTGACCAGAGCCGAGGTTAGTATATGGCGGGCGCCAATACGCATCAGGCCAAGACCCAGTTCGGCTATCGCCGCCACGTCGACCAGGACCGCCCGGGCCAAAGTCCGGCCGAGCACCCGGTCGTGGTCGTCGGCGCAGGGCCCGTCGGGCTGTCGCTGGCGATCGATCTCGCCCAGCGCGGCCAGCGCGTCGTCCTGCTGGATGATGCCGACCGCATCGGCGAGGGCTCGCGCGCGATCTGCTTCTCGAAGCGCTCGCTGGAATATTGGGACCGACTCGGCGTCGCCGATCGCATGGTCGACAAGGGCGTCGTGTGGAGCGTCGGCCGGATCTTTCACGGCGAGTCCCAGCTCTATCAGTTCAACCTGCTGCCCGAGGACGGCCACAAGCGGCCGGCCTTCATCAATCTCCAGCAATATTACGCCGAGGCTTATCTGGTCGATCGCATCAGCGATCTGCCCGCGATCGACCTGCGCTGGCGCAACAAGGTGACGGCGGCCGAGCAACGCAACGATTCCGTTGTGCTGACAATCGAGACACCCGAAGGCGCCTATCGCCTGCATGCGGAATATGTCGTCGCCTGCGACGGCGCGCGGTCCTCGCTGCGGCAGATGGTCGGCGCCGAGTTCGCCGGACAGGTGTTCGAGGACCAATTCCTGATCGCCGACGTCAAGATGACGGCGGAATTCCCGACCGAGCGCTGGTTCTGGTTCGATCCGCCATTTCATGCGGGGCGTTCCGCATTGTTGCACCGGCAGCCCGACGATGTCTGGCGCATCGATCTCCAGCTCAGCCGCGATGCCGATCCTGTCGTCGAGAAGAAGCCCGAGAATGTGCGGCCACGCATCGCGCGCATGCTCGGCCACGACAAGTTCGAGTTCGAGTGGATCTCGCTGTATAAATTCCAGTGCCGGCGCATGGACCGCTTCATCCACGGTCGCGTGATTTTTGCAGGCGATTCCGCGCACCAGGTCTCGCCGTTCGGCGCGCGCGGGGCGAACTCGGGACTCGAGGATGCCGAAAACCTCTCCTGGAAGCTCGACCGCGTGCTGCGCGGTACCTCGCCCGCAAGCCTGCTCGACAGCTACCATGTCGAGCGCAGCGAGGCTGCCGACGAGAATATCCGCGAATCCACCCGCTCGACCGATTTCATGGCGCCGAACTCGCATCAGGAAGCCCGGCTGCGCCAGGCGGTGCTGTCGCTCGCGAAGGAAACCGAGTTCGGCAAGCGCATGGTCAATGGCGGCCGGCTGTCGGTGCCATGCAGCTATGATTCCCCGCTGTCATCGCGCGATGCGGATGCCTGGCGCGGTGGACCGTCGCCGGGCTGCTCCATGCTCGATGCGCCGGTTGCGACGCGCGCGGGCGAGCAGGCCTATCTGACGGATGCCTTCCGCAAGGGTGGAACGGATTTTACCCTGCTGTCGTTCAGCAATGGCGCGGCGATCGATGCGCCCGATGGCGTGAAGGATGTTCGTATTGGCGGCGAGGGCGGATTTGCCGATTCCTCGGGCCTCATCGCCAAGCGCTATGACGCCGAGCCGGGCTCGGCCTATCTGTTCAGGCCCGACGGCTACGTCGCGGCGCGCTTCCGCCATCCGACGCGTGAGGCGATCGCGGCCGCGCTGTCGCGGGCCGCAGGTCTGAATTGAGGTCTTAGATGCCGCTTTCCACCAGCTCCAATTTTGCGCGGCCCGACGATGCCTTTCGCGCCATCGTCGAAGCGCATCGCGGCCTCACTGGCGAGCAGAGCGCCGATTTCGATGCGGCACTGGTGCTGATCCTCGCCAATCATATCGGCGATATCGACGTGCTGCGGGAAGCGCTCGTGCTGGCGAAACGCCGCATGATCGACGGCCAGCAGCAACAGCAGCAACAATAACCAAGACTTGAAGGATGAACTGATGGCGAAGAACTTCGCATCCACCGGCGATCTCTCCGAGAAGAAGATCACCTTCTCCGAGATCGGTACCGACCTCTATGCGTTCACCGCCGAAGGCGATCCGAACACGGCGATCATCGTCGGCGACGACGGCTGTCTCGTGTTCGATGCGCAATCGACGCCGGCGATGGCCAACAAGGTGATCGAGCGTGTGCGCACCGTCACGGACAAACCGATCAAATATGTCGTGCTGTCGCATTATCACGCGGTGCGCGTGCTCGGTGCCTCCGCCTACAAGGCACAGGGCATCGTCGCCTCGCAGGAGACTTATCGTCTGATCGAGGAACGCGGCCAGCAGGATTGGGATTCCGAGTATGGCCGTTTTCCCCGCCTGTTCCAGGATGCATCGAGTATTCCCGGCCTGACCTGGCCGACGCTCACCTTCGAAGGCGAGATGTCGATCTATCTCGGCAAGCGCGAAGTGCGCCTGATGCAGCTCGGCGCCGGCCACACCTCCGGCGACATCGTCGCCTGGGTGCCGGATGCCGAGGTGATGTTCTCCGGCGATCTCATCGAATATCACTCGGCCTGCTATTGCGGCGACGCCCATCTGCGTGAATGGCCGCTGACGCTGAACGAGATCCGCAACTTCAATCCCAAGGCGATCGCGCCGGGCCGCGGCGATGCGCTGAAGGGCACGGCCACCGTGCGCGAAGCCATCGCGATGACGCGCGACTTCGTCACCTCGCTTTATGGAGCGGCAGAAGTCTCAGTCGCCAAGGGCCGCACGCTGAAGGAATCGATGGCCGCGACGCGCGAAGTCATGGATCCGAAATTCCACAGCTTTGCCATCTACGAGCACTGCCTGCCGTTCAACGTCTCGCGCGCCTATGACGAGGCGTCGGGCATCGACGATCCCGTGATCTGGACCGACAAGCGCGACCAGGAAATGTGGGCCGCCCTGCAAGGAGGAGGATAGTCATGAATGTCAATACCTCGCCTGATCAGATCATCCGCAGCTCGGCGCAGGTCACGCCGGGCTACATGTCCGGCTTCGGCAACAGCTTTGAGACCGAAGCGCTGCCCGGCGCGCTGCCGATCGGGCGCAATTCGCCGCAGCGCTGCGCTTACGGCCTCTATGCCGAGCAACTCTCGGGCTCGCCCTTCACAGCGCCGCGCGGCACCAATGAGCGCTCCTGGCTCTATCGCATCCGTCCCTCGGTGAAGCATTCCGGCCGCTTCGAGAAGGCCGATGCCGGCCTGTGGCGCTCGGCGCCGTGCCATGAATACGACCTGCCGATCGCGCAGCTGCGCTGGGACCCGACGCCGTTGCCGAAGGAGGATGTCACCTTCCTCCAGGGCGTGCAGACCATGACGACGGCGGGTGACGTCAATACGCAGGCCGGCATGGCCGCGCATGTCTATCTCATCACCAAGTCGATGGTGGACCAGCATTTCTACAATGCCGATGGCGAGCTGATGTTCGTGCTTCAGCAGGGCAATCTGCGCGTCGTCACAGAATTCGGCCGCATCGACGCCGAGCCCGGCGAGATCGTGGTGATCCCGCGCGGCGTGAAATTCCGTGTCGAGATCCCGAATGGTCCGGCGCGCGGTTATCTCTGCGAAAACTATGGCGGCGCCTTCACGCTGCCGGAGCGCGGGCCGATCGGCGCCAATTGTCTTGCCAACGCGCGCGACTTTCTCACGCCGGTCGCACACTACGAGGACAAGGACACGCCAACCGAGCTGTTCGTGAAATGGGGCGGATCGCTGTTCAAAACGACGCTGCCGCATTCGCCGATCGATGTCGTGGCGTGGCACGGCAATTATGCGCCCTATAAGTACGATCTCCGGACCTTCTCGCCGGTCGGTGCGATCGGCTTCGACCATCCCGATCCCTCGATCTTCACGGTGCTGACCTCGCCGTCGGAGACGGCGGGGACCGCGAATATCGACTTCGTCATCTTTCCCGAGCGCTGGATGGTCGCCGACAACACCTTCCGCCCGCCCTGGTATCACATGAACATCATGAGCGAGTTCATGGGCCTGATCTACGGCGTCTACGACGCCAAGCCGCAGGGTTTTGTCCCGGGCGGCATCAGCCTGCACAATTGCATGCTGCCTCACGGCCCGGATCGCGACGCCTTCGAGCATGCCAGCAACGGCGAGCTGAAGCCGGTCAAGCTCACGGGCACCATGGCCTTCATGTTCGAGACCCGCTACCCGCAGCGCGTGACAGCGCATGCCGCGAACGCGTCGACGCTGCAGGACGATTACGCGGATTGCTGGAAGGGACTTGAGAAGCGGTTCGATCCGAACCGGCCGTAGTTACTTCGTCATTCCGGGATGCGCCGAAGGCGCAGGCCCGGAATCCATAACCACGATCGTGAGTATGGATTCTCAGATGCGCAATTGCGCATCGGAGCTCGCGCTCCGCGCGCCCCGGAATGACGGCGGAGAAAACTTCAAATAATCCGGCAGGAAACCAATGCCCCACCCCAACGACCCCAGCCTCCGCTCCTTCGTCGACGTCGATCCGGCCTCCGACTTTCCGATCCAGAACCTGCCCTACGGCGTGTTCTCGACCGCGGCCAATCCGACGCCGCGCGTCGGCGTCGCGATCGGCAACTATGTGCTCGATCTCTGGGAGCTCGAGCAGGATTCGCGGCTCGATGTCGGTCCGCTCGGCGTATTCTCCAGCCCGTCGCTCAATCCCTTCATGGCGCTCGGGCCAAAAGTCTGGACCAAAACGCGGGCGCGGATCAGCGAGCTGCTGCGTCACGATCAACCGGAGCTGCGCGACAACGAGGAGCTGCGCCAGCAGGCGCTGGTGCCGATGCGCGAGGCAAGACTGCATCTGCCGTTCGCGGTCTCCGGCTATACCGATTTCTATTCGTCCAAGGAGCACGCCACCAATGTCGGCGTGATGTTCCGCGGCAAGGACAATGCGCTGCAACCTAACTGGCTCTACATGCCGATCGGCTACAACGGCCGCGCCTCGACCGTCGTCGTGTCAGGCACCAAGGTGAAGCGGCCGCGCGGGCAACTGAAGCCGCCGAATGCGGACGTGCCGAACTTCGGGCCGTGCAAGCGGCTCGATTTCGAGCTGGAGATGGGCACCGTGATCGGCCAGTCCTCGCCGATGGGCGGCATGCTCACGGAGCAACAGGCCGAGGAGATGATCTTCGGCTTCGTGCTGCTCAACGACTGGAGCGCGCGCGACATCCAGCAATGGGAATATGTGCCGTTGGGTCCGTTCCTCGCAAAAGCGTTCGCGACCTCGATCAGCCCCTGGGTGGTGACGCGCGAGGCGCTGGAGCCGTTCCGACTGAAGGGGCCGGAGCAGGAGCCGGTGCCGCTCGATTATCTCACGCAGGGCAAGCCGCAGAACTATGATCTGGAGCTGGATGTCTCCTTGCGCGCCGCCGGCGCCAACGCGCCTGCCGGCATCAGCCGGACCAACTTCAAATACATGTACTGGTCCTCGGTGCAGCAGTTGATGCATCACGCCTCCTCAGGCTGCGCGATGAATGTCGGCGATCTCCTCGGCAGCGGCACCATCTCCGGTCCGGAAAAAAACCAGCGCGGCAGCTTGCTCGAGATCAGCTGGAACGGCACCGAGCCGGTGGAGTTGCCCGGCGGTGTCAAGCGGTCGTTCCTGGAGGACGGCGACAGCCTCGTGATGCGTGGCTGGTGCCAGGGGGATGGTTATCGCGTGGGGTTCGGTGAGGTCGAGGGGACGATATTGGCGGCGGAGTAGGGTGCCGCTGCTGCTACAGACTCCGTCATTGCGAGCGCAGCGAAGCAATCCAGAATCTCTCCGCGGAGGGATTTCTGGATTGCTTCGTCGCAAGGGCTCCTCGCAATGACGTGGAAAGAGCCTACCGTTTCTCCGGCGGCACATCCCTGACCCGCGCGCAATGCGCCGCGACGTCCTCCACGCTGTATTTCAAATGCACCCGCTTGTCGGACGGCGCCTGCTTGGTCGTGCATACGCCCGGGCGCCATTCCTGCGTCGGCCTGATCGGGCGCGGGGCAAAGCCGCCGCCGCAGTTCGGGCAGACGTTGGAGAGCTTTGTCTCCACGCAATCCGCACAGAACGTGCATTCATAAGAGCAAATCCGCGCGTTCGTTGCATCAGGCGGCAAATCGCAATCGCAATATTCGCAGTTCGGTCGAAGCTGGAGCGCCATGGTTGAATCTCCGAAAGCTGGCCGGGATCATCGCAGATCGCGCGCGCGACGCGAATGGCATAGTTCCCTCGATTTCAGCCAGCCTTTAAATCCTTCAGCGGCAGTTTTGAGCTTTCCTTCAGCCGGTCCAGCACGATCGAGGAACGCACATGCGCCACGCTCTGGTGCGGCATCAGCACGTCGTTGACGAGGTTGGACAGCCCCTTGAGGTCGCGCAGCACGGCCTTGAGCACGTAATCGGCGTCGCCCGTCAGCGAATAGGCTTCTTGGATCTCGTCGATCCGGTTCACCAGCGCCCGGAAGCGTTTTGAATTGTCCGGTGAGTGGGTCGCAAGCCCGACCTGGATGAAGGCGATCACGCCGAAGCCGAGCGCCTCGCTGGAGAGGTCGGCGTGATAGCCCGCGATGACCTTTTCTTCCTCCAGCCGCATTCGCCGGCGCGAGCATTGCGAGGCCGACAGGCCTGCGAGATCGGCAAGCTCCTGATTGGTGAGGCGGCCGTCATCCTGGAGCGCGCCCAGGATCTTGAGGTCGAAGGCGTCTACCGGAATCATGCGTTGAGTATCCATTTCATGCACAGATCGTGCATACGATAGCCAAATCCCATCTCGTTTGCACGCTTCTTGCGCGTCTTATGAAGGATAGTTCAGGGCAGCAGCAAATTGGGAGAGCACGATGGGTCCGTTTCCGCACGATGCACCGCCGGCCACGATCACTGCCGACAATCCGATGGGCACCGACGGGTTTGAGTTCGTCGAGTATGCACATCCCAATCCGCAAGAGCTGCATGACCTGTTCAAGCTGATGGGCTACGCGCCCGTCGCGCGCCACAAGACCAAAAAGATCACGGTCTATCGTCAGGGCGACATCAACTATCTCGTCAACGAGGAGCCCGGCACCCACGGCTACGAGTTCGTTGCTGCGCACGGCCCCTGCGCGCCGTCGATGGCATTTCGCGTGGTCGATGCGAAGGCGGCCTATGACCGCGCGATTTCGCTCGGTGCTGAGCCCGCCGATGTGTCGTCGACGCAGAAGACGCTCGATGTGCCCGCGATCAAGGGCATTGGCGGCAGCCTGCTCTATTTCGTCGATCGCTACGGCGCCAAGGGCTCGGCTTATGATGCCGAGTTCGAGTGGCTGGACGCACGCGATCCACGGCCGGTCGGCGCCGGCCTGTTCTATCTCGACCACCTTACCCACAACGTCCATCGCGGCCGCATGGATGTCTGGACCGGCTTCTACGAAAAACTGTTCAACTTCCGCCAGATCCGCTTCTTCGACATCGAGGGCCGCGCGTCGGGCCTGTTCTCGCGCGCGCTGACCAGCCCGGATGGCAAGATCCGGATTCCGATCAACGAGGACGCCGGCGATTCCGGCCAGATCGAGGAATATCTGAAAATCTATCGCGGCGAGGGCATCCAGCACATCGCCTGCGGCTGCCGCGAGATCCACGGCACGATTGAGGGCTTGCGCGCAGCAGGCTTGCCTTTCATGCCGTCCCCGCCGGAGACCTATTTCGAGAAGATCGACGCGCGCCTGCCTGAGCATGGCGAGGACGTTGTACGGCTCCAGAAGAACGGCATCCTGATCGACGGTGAGGGCGTGGTCGACGGCGGCCAGACCAAGGTGCTGCTGCAGATCTTCTCCGCCAATGCGATCGGCCCGATCTTCTTCGAGTTCATCCAGCGCAAGGGCGATGACGGCTTTGGCGAGGGCAATTTCAAGGCCCTGTTCGAGTCGATCGAGGAGGATCAGATCCGGCGCGGGGTGCTGAAGGTGGATACGGCGGCGTAAGGACGCAGCCGTCCAGCACAGTGCCGGGTGGGCAAAGGCGCGCAGCGCCGTGCCCACCATCTTTCCGTGATCACATCAAGGTCGTGGGCACGCTTTCGCCTTCGCTCTTCGAGCTACGGCGGACAAGTCGCTTTGCCCACCCCACGAGGGTGAGCCTAGCTCGCCGACCCTGCCACCGCAGCATTGGTCGTGGCACCCCGCCGCCGCTCGAGCCCCTCAGGCATCCGCATCGCCATTGTGGCGAGCAAGCTGACGACGCCCATGGCGACGACGTACCAGACCCATGAGAGCTTGTCGCCCGTTGCCCCGATGATCCCCGTGAACACGAGCTGTGCCGTGCCGCCAAAGATGGTCACGCCAAGCGCATAGGCGATCGACAGTCCGGAGGTGCGGACGATCGCGGGGAAGATCAGCGGGATGAGGATGATGCCGGCGCCCCCGGACATCGCATGGAAGGCCATCAGCACGGCGACGGTGACGACGTATACGGCGGGCGAGCCAGACGACACCACCAGAAGCAACGCGGGATAGAACAGCAACGTCACGATGATGCGCGGGACCACGGCGATGGTCTTCAGGCTGTACCTGTCCGCGAGCGCGCCGCCGAGCAGAGCGAAGATCGTGCCGCTCACGAAGGTGGCGAAGTTGGCCGTCATCGCCCAGCTCTGGCTGTAATGCAGCGTGTTGATGGCGTAGGTCGCGGTGTAGAGGAAGAAGTACTGGCCGATGGTCGCGCCGGAGATCAGCAAGATGCACAGCACGATCTTGCCCCAGTGGTTGGCCAGAATGTCGGAGAGCACGCCGCCGACGCTGGCATGCGCCTCCTCGGTGTCCAAGGTCTCATCGAGATTCTTGCGGATGAAGTAGCCGACCGGCGCGATCAGGATCCCGAGCAGAAAGGGAATGCGCCAACCCCAGCTGTCATTGGCGCCGGGCGTGATCAGGAAAGCCAGGCCAAGGCCGACGAGCGCAGAGAACAGGCTGCCCAGGTTCTGGCTGGCAAGCTGCCAGCTTCCGAAGAAACCTTTGCGGTGCGCAGGCGCGCTCTCAAGCAGATAGGTCGTTGCCGGCCCCATCTCGCCGCCGGTCGAAAAGCCCTGCAACAGTCGCGCGAGCACCAGCAGGACCGGCGCCAGCAATCCGATCTGATCGTAGGTCGGCAACAGGCCGATCATGCCGGTTCCCAGCGCCATCAGCCAGATGGTCAGCGTCATCGCGGGCTTGCGGCCATAGCGGTCGGCATAGGCGCCGATCAGGATACCGCCGAGCGGCCGCGCCACGAAGCCGACGCCAAAGGTCGCAACCGTCAACAGCAGGCTCGTGTTCGGATTGTCCGCCGGAAAGAACGCCTTGGCGAGCCAGACGGCGAACGCCGCGTAGACGGTGAAGTCGTAGAATTCGAGCGCGTTGCCGAGAATGGCTGCGCCGACGCGCATGGTTTGAGAAGGCTGCGGGCGGTCAGTCTGGTTCACGGATTAGCACCTTGTGTCACTGGTATGAACGCGAAGTGACGCAAAAAGGCGCCTGCTTGCAACCCTTAAGCCTGCCTTAGCGGCCTGCTTTCCACGCAGCCGTCACCGCGGAAATCTCCGCGCCTTCCGGCTCGCGAACCGCCGACGGCGTACGCGAGAAGCGCGGCGCGGGCGCCGGCTGTTTCACGCCGTGGCGCTCGATGAAGACATCGCGGGCGACCATGTGCGGATGCTCGGTCGCTTCCGACATGGTCAGCACCGGCGCGAAGCAGATGTCGCTGCCTTCCATGATCTTGCACCAGTCCTCGCGCGTCTTGCTCTTGAACACGGCTTTCAGCTTCTCCTTCAGCACGGGCCAGGCCTTGGGGTCCATCTGCGCGTCAAAATCGGCATCGGAGAGGCCCGCGTGCTCGCGCAGCAGCGCGTAGAACTGCGGCTCGATCGAGCCGATCGAAACGAATTGGCCGCAGGCGCATTCATAAACGCCGTAGAAGTGGGCGCCGCCGTCGAGGAAGTTCCGGTTGCGGCCTTCGGTCCAGCGGCCGAGGGTTTTCATGTCGAAGAAGAACGACATCAGCGATGCCGCGCCATCGCACATTGCCGCGTCGACCACCTGGCCCTTGCCGGACTTTGATGCTTCCAGCAGTGCCGCGAGCACACCGACGACGAGATAGAGCGCGCCGCCGCCGAAATCGCCGACCAGATTGAGCGGCGGCACCGGCGCTTCCTTAGGTCCGATCGCGGCGAGCGCACCGGTGATCGAGATGTAGTTGATGTCATGGCCGGCGGCATTCGCCAGGGGGCCTTCCTGGCCCCATCCGGTCATACGGCCGTAGACGAGCTTAGGATTGCGCGCGAGCACGACATCGGGGCCGAGGCCGAGCCGTTCCATCACGCCGGGACGAAAACCTTCGACCAGCGCGTCGGCGCCGGCGAGCAGGTCAAGCACCTGTGCGATGGACGCCTTGTCCTTGAGATCGAGCTCGATCACCTTGCGGCCGCGGCCCGCCACCGACTTCATGCTCCTCTTCGCGCCGACACGGTCGAGCGTGACGACATCGGCGCCCATGTCGGCCAGCATCATGCACGCGAACGGGCCCGGTCCGATGCCGGCGAATTCGACGATTCGGAAGCCCGCGAGCGGGCCGGTGGTGCGGGCGGATGTGGTCTGGGCTGGTTTGTCGAGCACGTTGTTGTTTCCTCGGGTCGCGAGCGGATGCCGACGGTTCGGCAGGCGCGTCGGACGTTCCTCTCTGCGGCGAGTTAATTGGCTGATTAACTTTTCTCGCCTTCACGCCAGTGAGGCAAGCGCTTTTCATGCATGGGCGCATAATAAAAGCGGCGCGCATTGCTGCGCGCCGCGGAAGATTTGTGTTGAGACGCTAGGTCGCGATGCTAGCCGGCGGCAGCCACCGCGCGCTGCGCCATCACCTTGATCAGATTGGCGCGGTACTCCGCCGTGCCATGGATATCGGCCAGCAATCCGCTCGCCGGAATACTGACGCTGTCGATCGCCGACGGCGACCAGTTCGCCTTCAGCGCGGCTTCGATGGCGCCCACCCGCATCACGCCGCTCTGCGAGGCGCCGGTGGCAGCAACGCGGACGTCGCCCGACTTCGTCTGAGCGACGAACACGCCGGTCAGCGCAAAGCGCGAGGCCGGATTCGGGAATTTTGCGTAACCAGCTTTGGTCGGCACCGGGAACGATACGGCCGTGATGATCTCGCCGTCTTCAAGCGCGGTTGTGAACAGGCCCTTGAAGAAATCCTCGGCCGCGATCGACCGCTTGTTGGTCTTCACGGTGGCGCCGAGCGCGAGCAGCGCGGCCGGATAGTCCGCGGCGGGATCGTTATTGGCGATCGAGCCGCCGATCGTGCCGCGATAGCGCACGGCGGGGTCTCCGATCAGCGACGCGAGATAGGCGAGCGCCGGGATCGCCTTCTTCGCGGCGTCGCTGGTCGCGACGTCGTAATGCGGCGTGGCGGCCTTGATGGTCAGCATGTCGCTGGAGGCCTCGACGCCGATCAGCTCCTTGATCTTCGCAAGGTCGATCACGTCGGAGGGGCTGGCGAGCCGCTGCTTCATCACCGGCAGCAGCGTCTGGCCGCCGGCAAGAAACTTCGCTTCGGTGCCCTTGGCGAACAGGCTTGCGGCTTCGTCGACAGAGGAAGCGCGATGATAGGTGGTCTGGTACATCTTCGTTCCTCCCTCTTAAGCCGCGTGGATCGTGCGCCACACCCGATCCGGGGTTGCGGGCATTTCCAGGTTGTTCTTGCCGATCGCATCCGTGATAGCGTTGATCACGGCCGCAGAGGCGCCGATCGCGCCGGCCTCGCCGCAGCCCTTGATGCCGAGGGGATTGCCCGGGCACAGCGTCGTGGTGTGGGAGAGGTTGAACGACGGCAGATCGTCGGCGCGCGGCATGGAGTAATCCATGAAGGAGGCCGTGACCGGCTGGCCGTTGGCATCGTAGATGGCGTGCTCGAGCAGCGCCTGTCCGATGCCCTGGGCAAGGCCACCATGGACCTGGCCCTCGACGATCATCGGGTTGATCAGCCGACCGAAATCGTCGGCCGCGACGAAGTTGACGAAGGAGGTCTTGCCGGTGCCGGGATCGACCTCGAGCTCGCAGATATACGCGCCGGCCGGGAAGGTGAAGTTGGTGGGGTCGTAGAAGGCGCTCTCCTTCAGGCCCGGCTCCATCCCGTCAGGCAGGTTGTGCGCGGTGTAGGCCGCGAGCGCGACCATCGGGAACGCGATCGCCTTGTCAGTGCCGGCCACCTTGAACTCGCCGTTCTCGATGACGATGTCGCCTTCGGAAGCCTCCAGCGCATGCGCTGCAATCTTCTTGGCTTTGGACTCCATCTTCTCCATCGCCTTCAGGATGGCGGTGAGACCGACAGCTGCAGAGCGCGAGCCGTAGGTGCCCATGCCGAACTGCACCTTGTCGGTGTCGCCATGGACGATCGAGACCTGGCTGATGGGAACGCCCAAACGCTCCGCAACGAGCTGGCAGAAGGTGGTCTCATGACCCTGGCCATGGCTGTGCGAGCCCGTGAGGATCTCGATGGTGCCGACCGGGTTGACGCGCACTTCGGCGGATTCCCAGAGGCCGACGCCGGCCCCCAGGCTGCCGACCGCCTTGGACGGTGCGATACCGCAGGCTTCGATGTAGCAGGACACGCCGATGCCGCGCAGCTTGCCCTGTGACTTCGCTTGCGCCTTGCGGGCAGCGAAGCCGGCATAGTCGATCGCCTTCATCGCGGCGTCGAGCGAGGCATTAAAGTCGCCGGTGTCATAGGCCATGATCACGGGCGTCTGGTGCGGGAACTGGGCGATGAAGTTGGTCCGGCGCAGCTCGGCCGGATCGACCTTGAGCTGCCGCGCCGCCGTCTCCATCATCCGCTCGACCAGATAGCTCGCCTCGGGACGGCCCGCGCCGCGATAGGCGTCGACCGGCGTGGTGTTGGTGTAGACGCCGATCACCTCGGCATGGATTGCCGGGATGTTGTACTGGCCCGACAGCAGCGTCGCGTAGAGATAGGTCGGCACCGACGACGAGAACAGCGACATGTAGGCGCCGAAATTGGCGTAGGTCTTCACCTTGAAGCCGGTGATCTTGTTGTTGGCGTCGAACGCCATTTCGGCATGGGTGACGTGGTCACGGCCATGCGCGTCGGTAAGGAAGGCCTCGGTGCGGTCCCCGGTCCATTTCACCGGACGGCCGACCTTCTTCGAGGCCCACAGCGCCACCATCTCCTCGGGGTAGATGAAGATCTTGGAGCCGAAACCGCCGCCGACGTCGGGGGCGATGACCCGCAGCTTGTTCTCGGGGGCGATGTTGTAGAACGCCGACAGCACCAGGCGGGCGACGTGCGGGTTCTGCGATGTCGTATAGAGGGTGAAGTGCTCTTCCGCTGCGTCGTAGTTGGCGATGGCCGCACGCGGCTCCATCGCGTTCGGGGCGAGGCGGTTGTTGGTGACGTCGAGCTTGACCACATTGGCAGCCTTGGCGAAGGCGGCATCGGTTGGGCCCTCGTCGCCGATCACCCAGTCATAGACCTGGTTGCCGGGGGCCTCGGGGTGAAGCTGTGGCGCGCCGGCCTTGATTGCAGCGTGGATGTCGGCGACGGCCGGGAGCTCTTCATAATCCACGACTACGGCCTCGGCCGCATCGCGCGCCAGATTCTTGCTGTCGGCGATCACGACGGCGACGGCCTGACCGACGAAACGCACCGTCTCCGGCGCCATCGCCGGCCATGCGCCCATCTTCATCGGACTGCCGTCCTTGGAGGTGATGGCCCAGCCGCAGATGAGGTTGCCGACCTTGTCGTCGACCAGCTCTTGCCCGGTGAGCACCGCGACCACGCCCGGCATCTTCAGCGCGGCGGAAGAGTCGATCTTCTTCACCTTGGCGTGCGCGTGCGGGCTGCGGATGAAATGGGCATGGGTCATGCCCTGCAATTTGATGTCGTCAACGTACCGGCCCTTGCCGGTAATGAATCGCTTGTCTTCCTTGCGCACGACGCGCGCGCCGATGCCTTCAACACCCATGTCTGGTCCTCCCGACCGGAATTGTCTTGACTGCGCTTTCCCTCGAAAGCCGCAGCGGTGGTTCTTTTTTCGAGGCGAGCCGCTTTACTCGGCCGCCTGCGAGACCTTCATGCGTCCGGCTGCATCGAGCACGGCTTTGACGATGTTGTGGTAACCGGTGCAGCGGCAGATGTTGCCCTCGAGCTCGTGCCGGACGGTGGGCTCATCGAGCTGGCCACCATGACGGTGCACGATGTCGATCGCCGACATGATCATGCCCGGCGTGCAATAGCCGCATTGCAGGCCGTGATTGTCGCGGAAGGCGGCCTGCATCGGGTGCAGTTCGTCGCCTTTGGCGATGCCTTCGATCGTGGTGACGTTGGCGCCGTCGGCCTGGCCGGCGAGCATGGTGCAGGACTTCACCGCCTTGCCGTCCATGTGCACGACGCAGGCGCCGCACTGGCTGGTGTCGCAGCCGACATGGGTTCCGGTGAGGTTGAGGTGGTCGCGCAAGAGATGGACCAGCAGCGTGCGGTCCTCGACGTCGACAGCAACGGCCTTGCCGTTCACCGTCAGTTTGACTGTAGACACGTGATTTCCTCCCGATTGTTTGTAGTTATTCCAATTAGAGACAGCGCGAACGGAACTTTGCAACTGGGATTTTGGTTGGCCTTCGTCATCGAAAGGTCACGGTCCCTGCGGCAACGGCCGCGCGATTCGATCGCGTTGTTCCGTACCGCCGCCGCTGCATTGCGAGCGTGTGAGATTATGCGGAACGTCCGTGCTGCGCTGGCTTGTTCTGTTGGCGGCCGTGCTTGCTCACTGATCTCAGCCCTGTCGCGTGTGTCCCTCCATCGTTCGTTGCACGGATAGGAGCACGCGCTCATGCCTTTGTAATCGCGATCTTGGTAGTAGGCGCAGGTGGGTTAAGTCATTGATTCTATTGATTCTGATCTCGATGCGCTGCCGCCGGCGCACCTCGGCTCGCCCTTACACCTGGCCCTTGTGTCTAGTACTTCCTGGCGATTGATCCCGTGCGACGACCGCCTTACCCGGGCCGAATGGCAACAGCGGAGGGTGGAAGCTATGCAAATGAATGACAGTCAACGCATCCCGGCGTCGAAGGCGACCGTGTGGGCCGCGCTCAACGATCCAGAGATTCTCAAGCGGTGCATTCCCGGGTGCCAATCGCTGGAAATGGCGTCACCGACGGAGATGACCGCGACGGTTGTGCTGAAGGTCGGGCCGGTGAAAGCGACGTTTGCCGGCAAGGTTACGCTGGCCGATATCGATGCGCCCAACGGCTACCGCATCATTGGCGAAGGCACGGGCGGCGTCGCGGGCTTTGCAAAAGGCGGAGCGAAGGTCAGGCTCGAGGAAGAGGGGCCCGATGTCACGATCCTGCATTACGAGGCCGAAGCGCAGATCGGTGGCAAGCTCGCGCAACTTGGCGCAAGGCTGATCGATTCGACGTCACGCAAGCTGGCTGCAAGCTTCTTTGAAAGTTTCGCCGCGGTGGTCGCGCCGTCACCCTGACGGACTCATCGGATTTCGCGTTTCCCGACGGAGATCCGATAGGCGCTTTTGCGCCGTCACGGGCAACAAGACCTGAGTGCGGGCAACGAGATGCGCAGCGAAAACCGTCCGCGATCCGCACTACTACCTTCCGCCTATACTAAGCGCGAATTACCGATGCTGTAATTTCCACGATGAATCGCAGGCCAACTGCGCATCGCGAGCACACATGCTCGGTCGCCAAGCAAGGCGCGCACAACATCACAGCGGAGGAATGACATGACCTTTGGAAAGGGCTATCTGGCCGGCATTTCGGTGATTGCAATGCTTGTCGCCGGAGCCTCGGGCGTTCGTGCCAATGATTCCCTGCTCAAGGCTCAAGATGAGCCGACGCAGTGGGCAGTCGCCGGCCACGATTACGCCAACACGCGCTTCAGCCCTCTGAAGCAGATCAACACAGAGAATGCCGGCAAGCTCCAGCTCGCCTATTCGTTCTCACTGGCGTCGTTGCGTTCGAATGAATCGTCGCCGATCGTGATCGGCGACACGCTCTACGTCTCGACCTCGTGGGGCCCGAAATACGTCTACGCGCTCGACGCCGCGACCGGTGCGCGCAAATGGACCTACGAGCCGGAAATTCCCGACGATGTTCTGCAATATGCCTGCTGCGACGTGAACAATCGCGGTGTGGCCTATGCGGATGGCAAGATCTTTGTCGGCCGCCTCGACGGCAAGCTGACCGCCCTCGATGCTGCGACCGGCAAGGCGCTGTGGACCACGACCGTGGTCGACTACAAGCAGGGTTCAGTGATCACATCGCCGCCTCTTGTCGTGCGCGACAAGGTCATCACTGGCTTCGGGGGTGGTGAGTACGGCGTGCGCGGCGCGCTCCAGGCATTCGAAATCAAGACCGGCAAGCGTGTCTGGCAGACCTTCACCGTGCCGACCCCTGACGAGCCCGGTGGTGACAGCTGGAAGGGTGATTCCGCCCAGCATGGCGGCGGCGCGCCCTGGCTGGTGGGTTCGTACGATCCCAAGAGTGACACGGTCTATTGGGGCACCAGCAATCCTGGGCCGTGGAACACGGCCGTGCGCTCGACCGGTAACAGCGATCTCGGCAAGTTGACCAATCTCTATACGGCGTCCACGCTCGCGCTCGATCCCAACACCGGCAAGATCAAGTGGCATATCCAGACCACGCCGGCCGATGCCTGGGACTATGACGGCGTCAACGAGGCGGTGCTCGCGGATCTGAAGATCGGCGGCAGCACCGTTCCGGCGCTGATGAAGGCGGATCGCAACGGCTTCTTCTTCGTCGCCAACCGCGAGACTGGCAAAGTACTTTCGGCAGAGAAATATGTCTTCGCGAATTGGGCGCAGAAGTGGGACGTCAACACCATGCGCGCAGTGGAGGACCCCGATAAGCGACCCGGTCCCGGCCACCCGGCCAAGGACATCTGCCCGAACCTGATCGGCGGCAAGAACTGGCAGCCGATGTCGTTCAATCCGCAGACCGGACTGGTCTACATACCATCCAACAACGTCTGCATGGACTGGTCCGTCTCGGACGTTTCCTACAAGCGCGGCGTGTTCTTCCTCGGCGCCGAATTCCCGACCAAGGAAGGTCCTGGCGGATTCCTTGGCGAGCTCGTTGCCTGGGATCCCGTTGCGCAGAAGAAGGTCTGGTCCATCAAGGAGGATCTGCCGTTCAACGGCGGGACGCTGACGACTGCGGGCGGACTGGTGTTCGCCGGGAACATCCACGGCGATTTCCGCGCCATCGATGCAAAGTCCGGGCAGGTGCTCTGGAGCAAGAATCTCGGCTCCGGCATCGGCGCAGGTCCAGTGACCTATGAGGTCGGCGGCAAGCAATATGTCGCCATCGTCGTCGGCCGCACAGCGGCGCTGCCGGCATTCCTGGGCGAGGTTGGCAAGAAGATGACCGCCGCTGCTCCCGAGGGTGGTTCGCTCTTCGTGTTCTCCGTCCAGTGAACACTTGCGCGCGCTTCCTGGGTGACGGGATGCGCGCACATTTTTTCAGAATGTCGATGCGTCGTGGCCTCAGTCATGGGCTGTGGCGCACAGGCTAACGAACCACAGGAGACGAGGGTGCGTCTGAATCATTCCTGCATTGGCAGATCCCGTTATCGTTTGCTCGTTGTCATGGCTGCGTGCGCGGCCGCAGCGTCGCCCGGTTCTGTCACGTTCGGGCGTGCGGACGAAGCAAAGCCGTTCCGCCTCTGTGCCGATCCGACCAACCTCCCGTTCTCGAGCGATAATCCGTCGCAGCCGGGATTCTATGTCGAGATCGGCCAAGCCTTGGCGCAGGCACTCGGCCAGCCGATCGCCTACGACTGGTACAAATCCTATTTCGGCAAGCGCACCGTGCGCGTGACGCTACTCGGCAAACAATGCGATGCCATGATCGGGCTTCCGCGTTCCGACGATTTCATGGGCCCCGCCGTTATCTTCTCCCGCGCTATTGCGCGGGAAGGCTATGCGCTGGTGACCGCAAAGGGCCTAACGGTTGCCGGTGTCGACGACCTCAGGGGCAAGCGCGTCGCAGTCCAGTTCGACAGCACGCCGCAAAATTTGCTTGCGACACGTGACGATATCCAGAAAGTGACCGTGCTGTCGCCCGAGGAGGGCATGCAGGCTGTCGATCAGGGCAGGGCCGACGTCGCCTTCATTTGGGGGCCGGTCGCGGGCTGGCTGAATAAAACCGTCTACGGCGACCGTTATCGAATTCAGCTCACCGAGGGCGACGGTCTGTCCTGGGAAGCGGCTATCGGCTTCGCGAAGGGAGCAGCGGACCTCCGTGATCAGGTCGATGCGGCGCTGCCGCAGCTCGAGCGCACCGTCGCAGATCTCAGGGTGAAATATGGTCTGCCGAGCGGCCAACCGGTTCGTTTCAGTGCACAGCAGTCGGGAACCACGACAGGCACGGGGGCCGGTGCGCCGCAGATTGCCAACGCGGTTGCGACCGAGGCCAAGGGCAATGCGCAGCCGCCCAGCGCTGAAGCGGTCAGCAGCGGTAAGGAGATATTCAACGGAACCTGCGCGCATTGCCATGGTCCCGACGCTGTCCAGAGCGAGCGGAAGATCGATTTGAGGCTTCTACGTCACCGCTATGGCGACGACATGCGCGAGAAATTCTGGACCACCGTTCACGATGGGCGGCCGGCCAAGGGCATGCCTCCATGGAAGGAGGTCTTTACCGACGACCAGTTCGACAGCATCTATGCCTTTCTGCTCACGGTCCAGGCTGACTCCAGTGACTGAACAGGCTTGACCGGAAGAGACCACCAAGATGAGGTAGGGTCTATCCGGCCCTGTTTCGGCGCCGGACGGGCGTTGCATGGATGCGCTCTTCCGCATGCGACAGGGGTTTTGGAAGGCGCCATGACCAGCTTCCTGATCATCGACGATCATCCGCTGTTTCGCGAAGCGCTGGGCAATGCTGTGCGGTTGATGCTGCCTGAGGCCCGGATTCTCGAAGCGATGTCGATTGAGGATGCCGTCCACGTGCTCCTGGTCGAGCCAGGTATCGACCTGGCCCTGCTCGATCTCTCGCTGCCGGACGCGACCGGATTTTCCGGCTTTCTCCGGTTGCGCGAGACATTTCCTCGTTTGCCCATCGCGATCGTGTCGAGCGAGGAGGACCAGCATGTGGTTCGTGAGGCCCTTGCGTTAGGTGCTGCCGGCTATTTGCCGAAGTCGACGTCGAAGCGCGAGCTTGCGCAATCAATCGAAGGCGTGCTCAGCGGTTCGGTGTCCGTGCCAAGGGATTTCGTGGCGACGCCACAGCGACGGCCGGGAGACATCGGCGCGGCTCTCGAGATCAAGCTGCGCGAACTCACGCCGCAGCAACTTCGGGTCCTCGATCTGCTGCGGCGCGGCCACCCAAACCGGCAAATCGCCCAGGAGCTTCAGCTCGCCGAGTCCACGGTGAAGGCGCACATCACCGAGATCCTGCGCAAGCTCGGAATATTCAGCCGCAACAAGGCAATCATCGAGCTCGGCAAGATGGACTTGCCTGATCCACGCAGGCGGCCCTCCGCGAAAGCAGATCGCGAGCGACCGCAATGAGCATCGACACATGCGATTCCTGATCGTCGAGGATCATCCGCTGTTTCGAGAGGCGCTTGAAGGCGCCCTGAAAATGGTCGCGCCCGCAGTTGACATTCTGCACGCAACGACGATCGCTTCTGCTCTCGAATTGTTGTCATCTCTCGCCGAGCTCGATCTCATCCTTCTCGATCTCTCGATGCCGGGCACGACAGGTCTTTCCGGCGTTATTCGTATCCGCAAGGCGTTTCCGAAGATTCCTGTTGTTATCGTCTCCGCGCATCAGGATTCGCAGATCATCGCGGGCGCTTTGTCGCTCGGAGTATCGGGCTACATCCTCAAATCGTCATCCAAGCAGGAGCTCGCGAGCTCGATCGGCGAGGCCCTGCGCGGAGAGGTCTGTGTGCCCAGCACCTATCGTCCGCCCGTCCGCCGGCACGGAGGGGCAGGTCCCGCGCAGGATCTCCTGAAGCGGCTGCACGAACTCACGCCGCAGCAATTGCGCGTTCTCGAAATGCTGAAGCGTGGCCTCCAGAACAAGCAGATCGCCTACGAGCTCAAGATTTCCGAGACGACAGTGAAGGTCCATGTCTCGGACATCCTGCGCAAGTTGAAAGTACTGAGCCGCACCAAGGCCATCGTCGAAATGTCCAGGATCGATTTTGCCACGCTGGCGACCGAGGGGACACGGGACAAGCACGATCGCGGACCAGCGGATCGAAAGGAGTGACGCGATCTGGTCTTCCTCTACTAGCTCAGCAGGAACGACAGTAGCGCGCGCATCTCGGCGGGCTTGATCGGCTTCTTCAGCACTTCGAGCCCGCAGAGGCTGGCCTCTTTCGCGGCCTTCTCTGAATAGTCGGCGGTGATGATCATGGCTGGCGTCTCGATCCTCAATTGCTGCCGGACGTCCGCGACGGCCGACAATCCGCTCTCGCCGTGATCGAGGTGGAGGTCGGCAATGATCGCATCGGGCGTGCCGCCGAGTTCTCTGAGGCGCAACAGCGCGTCCGCGCCGGAGCGCGTGCACGCGACATCGCAGCCCCAGCCTTCCAGCAAGGCGGCCATCGCTTCAGAACCGGATGGATCGTTCTCGATCAGGAGAATCTTGGCGCCTTCGAGTCGGCCATAGTGCCGTTCGGCCTGTTTGACTTCCTCAACCTCGTTGCGGACGTCGGCGATATCGGCCGGTTCTGTTTCCAGCACAAAGGTCGATCCTCGGCCCACTTGCGATGACAGACGCACCTCATGCCCGAGCACGGTTGCGAAACGGCGAACGATGGAAAGTCCGAGCCCGAAGCCGGCTTGGTCGGCCGCGCTGGCATCACCGCGCTGGAATTCGCGGAAGATCGCCTCCTGTTGCGCCGGCGCGATCCCGGGGCCGGTGTCGGAAATCTGGATGCAGACACGATGAGCGTGATGCCTGCAGCCCATGATGACGCCACCGCTTCTTGTATAGCGGATCGCGTTCGCTATCAGGTTCTGCAGGATCCGGCGCAGCATCATCGCATCCGATGAGACCGCGAGTTCCGTGGTGCGGATTCGCAGAGCGAGGCCCTGTCGTGCCGCAATGGGCTCGAACTCGTTGCGAAGTTGTTCGAACAGCGGCGCCAGCGCCAGAGGACGTGCGTCGGGTTTTAGCGCGCCCGCGTCAAGCTTCGCGATTTCGAGCAGCGAGCGTAGCAGGTCTTCCAGTGTCAGCAGCGAGCGGTCGACCTGATCGATGAGCACGCCTGCGTCCTGCGATTCCATCATCTCCGTCAGCGCCGACAGCGTCAGTCGAGCCGCATTCAAAGGCTGCAGCAGGTCGTGGGTGACCGAGATCAGAACCGAGGACTTCAGTGAACTTGCGGCTTCCGCCTGCTGCTTGGCGCGGTAAAGGCCTTCATTGGCGCGCTCGACCGAATGCAGTGCATCGCGCAGCTGGTGCGTCCGGTCTCGTACCTGGTGATCGAGCGCGATGGCAGTCTCAAACAACGAGAAGGCGTTGAGCTGCTGATCCATCGAGCGTTCAACGCGCGACATCAACGCAGCGTTGATCTTCTTCAGCTTCGCGGTCTCCCGTCGTAGCTCTTCGACGGTGGCGAGATCCTGCCAAGTCTCGGTCACGCAGGCCGCCTGCCAATGGCGACGCCGGTAAACGTCTGGTTCACATGCATTGAACCAAATTGTTCACCGTAGGTGTGAAAGCCGACGACCCGATGCTGCAGGTAGAGTTCGGACATGTCGCGGGCGAGTTGATGCTGCTCGGCATCGAGCCGGCGCAGCAGACATTCGAAGCCGATATAGAGCGACACTTCGCCGATCTGATTCTGCGTCTGTGCGAAGACTTCGCGCGTCGATCCGACCAGGCTTCGGGAAGTTGCGGTCGTCAGCACCATGCCCTCGTCGATGGCACAGAAGAAATGCAGCGATCCGTCAGGCTCGACACGCTGGATCGATCGCGCGTAGTACGAGCCCCCGACGCGGACCAGCACGGGGTGGGAGGCAAAGGAGAATGGGTCGAGCTTCGCGTCCATGATCCCGACCATGCGGGAATATTCTTCAGCCGCGGGCTCCGCATTCAGCTCCTTAACTGTACGCCTTTCGATATCAGCCTCGGTTACCACCATCTTCTGTGGCATCGGCTCGAAATTGTCGCACTTGAATACGCGGAATGGCAGCGACGTGTTCAGCAGAATCAGAAGGGCGGCATTGGTGTAGGCCTTGCCCCCGAAGAACACCCACGTCTTCTCGAATCGCAATCCATCGCCCGCCGACCCTCCGACAACGGGTATGTCGTCGAGCGACGCATAGATTGCCGACATCACCGCCTCTTCGCGGCGGCACAGACCGTCGATCAGGACCAGTCCGAAGGAATTGCCATGGTCCATTTGGGGGCTAACGTGCAGGAGTTCGTGGCGAAGCTCGCCGACGATCCTCCGGCCATCCTCGACGCGGAAGCTGTCGAGATTGAGGATCGGCCGGACCACGGCCGAAAAATCAGTACGGCTGAATGCCAGCGCGACCACGCTGTTCTCGTCCCAACCGTCGGGGGCGAGCTCGCCGGCCGTGGTGCAGCCGCAGACGGGTGTCGTGTCGAACTGCCGAGAGAAGGCGGCGATAAATCTGTGAGGCTCGTAGTGCGGTGAGACAAAGACCAGGATCAGTGCCAGGTCTTCGGAGGGAAGCTGCGCCGCAAGATCGAGCACGGCCTCATCAATGGTCGCAGCCTTCGATTTCGCCACGGCAACGCCTGACGTGCCGTTCAACCGAAAGTCGGCTTCCCCCACTCCGTCTCTCCCGTTGAGGTCAAACTCGATCTGCTGCCGAGCGCCTCACAAGTATTTGACGGTAAGGCATTTTCCGTCCTGTCGCAACACGGCTGACGACGACCCCATGGCTGATCAGGCCTCGTCGACCCGCTTCGCCGACAGCGGACGAATTTACCGGCCTTTATTGATTCTGCCCTAGTTTTGCGCATCCGGGTCTGGGGGCGGGGCGCCCCCGGACGACGGCCGAATAGAAAATGGGGGTTGGAATGTCCGGGCGTACCGCGTCGCCGTCCAAGCGCAGCATATTTCCCACCCTCCGGTTCCGAGCCAAGATCATCCTCGGCTTTGCCGCCGTGCTGGTGATCTCCGCTGGCAGCATGGCCTTCGCCTATTTCGGCTTCGAGCGGGTCTCGTCCGGCGTCGGGTCGTACCGCAGCAGCGTCTCGGAGGCCGATCTTGCCCGCAACATCGACCGCGAGCTGCTCGGCTACCGCGCGGCCGTCAAATATTTCGTCGTCACCGGCAAGGAAGATGACGCCAAGGCGGCGCTGGATGCCGAAGCCAGTCTGAAGACGGCCATCGACCAAGCCGTCAAGAGTGCCAAGACGCCGGCGCGGCAGGACAGCCTCGACAAGCTCGCCAAGGAGTTTGCGAATTTCTCAGCGACCTTTGCCAAGGTTCTCCAGGCCAAGCGCGACAGCACGCTGATGGTGCAGAACCAGCTCTCGCGCCAGGCCAATCTGCTGAAGTACAAGCTCGATGACATCGGCAACAACGCCTCCGATTCCGAGGCGCAGTCGATCGAGTTCGGCACCAAGCAGGTCAACGCCCAGTTCCAGACGGCAAGCGCGGCGGCGACCAATTTCGTGCTGACGTCCGACCAGGCGATCGCGACCAGCGCGCTGGCGCGGCTGAAATTCGTCGAGAACTCGCTCGGCGCGGTCTATTCCATGGACGACAAGATCGTCGCCGGCCTGAAGGACGCCAAGACCATCCTCGTCGCCTATCGCGAAGCGCTCGAGAAGCTGATTGCCAACGCCAAGCTGGTCGACGAGCTCGTCACTGAGATGAGCGGCTCGGCGGGCGCGATCCTTCGGGGTGCGACTGCGATGAAGGCGGATCTGGTCGCCGAGCAGCAGCGGCTGGATTCGGAATCGGCAGCGACCATCGGGAAGACCGAGCAACTGGTGCTGATGCTCGCGGTCGGCGGCACGCTGCTCGGTGCAGTCCTTGCCTTCCTGCTCGGGACCGGCATCTCGCGGCCGATGATCGCGATGTGCAAGGCGATGCGTGAGCTTGCCTCGGGCAATTTCGATGTCGTGCTGCCGGGCTTGGGGCGCCGGGACGAGATCGGCGAGATGGCCGGCGCGGTCGAGGAGTTCAAGGTTCAGGCGGTCGCCAAGGCCGAGCGCGATGCCGCCGCCAGCGAAGCCCAGAACAGGGAGCAGGCCGCAAGCCGCCGTGGCGAGCTGATCCGCTTTGCCGATGATTTCGAGAGCGCCGTCGGTGCCATCGTGTCCAACGTCTCGGCCTCCGCCGTGCAGCTCGAATCCTCGGCCTCCACGCTGACCCGCACCGCGGAGACCACGCAGACCCTGTCGAGCCAGGTCGCAGGTGTCTCCGAGCAGGCTTCGAGCAACATGCAGTCGGTCGCAACCGCGACCGAAGAACTCTCGGCTTCGGTCGAGGAGATTGGCCGCCAGGTCCGCGATTCCAGCCGGATTGCCGAGGCCGCCGTGGTGCAGGCCAAGGAAACCGACGGCCGCATCGGCAAGCTGTCGCATGCCGCCCAGCAGATCGGCGAGGTCGTCAAGCTCATCACGGCGATCGCCGAGCAGACCAATCTTCTCGCGCTCAACGCCACTATCGAGGCGGCCCGTGCCGGCGAGGCCGGCCGCGGCTTCGCCGTGGTTGCGAGCGAAGTGAAGTCGCTGGCGAGCCAGACGGCGAAAGCCACCGACGAGATTTCGTCGCACATCACGGGCATGCAGGGTGCCACCGCCGAGTCGGTCGCCGCGATCAAGGAGATCGGCGCGACCATCGGCCAGATCTCGTCGATCTCGACGTCGATTGCGAGCGCTGTCGAGCAGCAGGGCGCAGCGACCCAGGAGATCGCCCGCAGCGTCCAGAACGTCGCGCAAGGCACCCAGGCCGCCGCGACCGACATCGGCCAGGTCAACCGCGGCGCGGCTGAGACCGGCTCGGCCTCGGAAGAAGTACTGAATTCGGCGAAGACGCTGTCGAGTGAAAGTACGCGGCTGCGTGCCGAGCTCGATCGCTTCATGGCCAATATCCGGGCGGCGTAGGGGCACCCACACCGCGTCACCTAACCGCAAGTTGCGACGGCGGTAAATTTACCGCCGCTTATCCTTTGCCATTTACCGTGCATTTGAGTCGGGGAGCGGGCTGCTTCCCGGCTGCGCCTGGTTTTCCGCGAATGGAATGGGGTGGGGAATGTCCGTGAAGTCGAAGCCGAGCTCATCGAAGCTCTTCACCTTGCGTTTTCGTGCAAAAATCATCCTCGGCTTCGTGGCGGTTCTAGCCATCCTCGCCCTCAGCATGGCATTTGCCTATTTCGGCTTCGAGCGAATCGCGGGCGCCGTCGCCTCCTACCGGACCAGCGTGGCGGAAGCCGACCTGGCGCGGACCATCGATCGCGAATTGATCAGTTATCAGGGGCTGACCCGGGCCTACACGCTGACCGGCGCCGCAGACGACGAAACCGCGGCGAAAGCGGCCGAAGAGAATCTGAAGGCGGCGATCGCCAAGTCGATGTCCGCCACGACAGGCGCGGCGCGCCGCGAGCAAGTCGGCAAGCTCGAGGCCGAATTCCAGCGCTTCGCAAAGGTGTTCGGCGAGATCATCACGCTGACGCGCGAGAACAACAAGATCGCGACCGATGAGCTGAACAGCGTCGGCAACAAGATCCGCTTCAAGTTCGACGACCTCGCCGATACAGCGGCACTTGCCGGGCTCGCATCGGTCCAGACCACGGCCAAGGACATCACCTCGCAATATCTCGCGGTCTCCACCTCGGTCAGCGCCTTCGTCGCCAAGCCGGAGCCGAAGACCGCCGACGGCGTAGTCGCCCGCATCAAGTTCCTGGAGACGCTGCTGGTCTCGATCTACGCCAACGACCAGAAGATCACAGACCGTGTCACCGAGATCGGTGGTCTGCTGAAGCAGTACCGCACGTCCTTTGCGAAGCTCTCCGACAACGTGAAGATCATCGTCAAGTTGAACGGCGAGATGACCAAGACGGCCGCGTCCATCCTCAAGCTCTCGGGCGAGTTGCGGTCGGACCTGTCGGCCGATCAGCAGCGGATCGAGGCGAGCGCCAATGCCACGATCGGGGAAACCGAGCGGTTGAT
This sequence comes from Bradyrhizobium ganzhouense, assembly GCF_049949285.1. NCBI lineage: Bacteria > Pseudomonadati > Pseudomonadota > Alphaproteobacteria > Hyphomicrobiales > Nitrobacteraceae > Bradyrhizobium > Bradyrhizobium ganzhouense. Next base: position 8,817,645 of record NZ_CP181318.1, on the reverse strand, counting down.
GCTCATGCTGGCGCTGGGTGGCCTTACCGTCGGCGCCGTGCTGGCCCTGATGCTCGGCAACGGCATCTCGCGGCCGATGATCGCGATGTGCAAGGCGATGCGCGAGCTCGCCTCGGGCAATTTCGACGTCGTGCTGCCGGGCCTCGGCCGCAAGGACGAGATCGGCGAGATGGCCGGCGCGGTCGAGGAGTTCAAGGTTCAGGCCGTCGCCAAGGCCGAGCGCGATGCCGCCGCCAGCGAAGCCCAGAACAGGGAGCAGGCCGCAAGCCGCCGTGGCGAGCTGATCCGCTTTGCCGATGATTTCGAGAGCGCCGTTGGCGCCATCGTGTCCAACGTCTCGGCCTCCGCCGTGCAGCTCGAATCCTCGGCCTCCACCCTGACCCGCACCGCGGAGACCACGCAGACCCTGTCGAGCCAGGTCGCCGGTGTCTCCGAGCAGGCCTCTTCCAACATGCAATCGGTGGCCACCGCGACGGAAGAGCTCTCGGCTTCGGTCGAGGAGATCGGCCGCCAGGTCCGCGATTCCAGCCGGATTGCCGAGGCCGCCGTGGTGCAGGCCAAGGAAACCGACGGCCGCATCGGCAAGCTGTCGCATGCCGCCCAGCAGATCGGCGAGGTCGTCAAGCTGATCACGGCAATTGCCGAGCAGACCAATCTTCTCGCGCTCAACGCCACCATCGAGGCGGCCCGTGCCGGCGAGGCCGGCCGCGGCTTCGCCGTGGTCGCGAGCGAAGTGAAGTCGCTGGCGAGCCAGACGGCGAAAGCCACCGACGAGATTTCGTCGCACATCACGGGCATGCAGGGTGCCACCGCCGAATCGGTCGCCGCGATCAAGGAGATTGGCGCGACCATCGGCCAGATCTCGTCGATCTCGACGTCGATTGCGAGCGCTGTCGAGCAGCAGGGCGCGGCGACCCAGGAGATCGCCCGCAGCGTCCAGACCGTCGCGCAAGGCACGCAAACCGCCGCAACCGATATCGGTCAGGTCAACCGCGGCGCCGCCGAAACCGGCTCGGCCTCGGAAGAAGTACTGAATTCGGCGAAGACGCTGTCGAGCGAAAGCACCCGGCTGCGCGCCGAGCTCGATCGGTTCATGGCGAATATCCGAGCGGCGTAAATTCGCTGCGCTTCAGGCGCGTCGCGCCTGAAGACCTCGCTGTTTCCCAACACGCCGCCGTCGTCCCGGACAAGCGCGCCCTCAGGCGCGCGCCGATCCGGGACCCATACTCCCGGAGAGTAGTTGGGAAAGACGGTGGCAACTCCGAGTCTTCGCCAAACCACGTCCTGTGGTTATGGATCCCGGATCTTCGCTGCGCTCGTCCGGGACGACAGCGGAGTTAGGAGTGCGAGTCTCAATCCATCTCAAACATTCTCTTGAATTCCACCTTCGCGCTTTCCGCGAATGTGTCGTCTTTCTGACATGAGCCATGCGTCAACTCCTTGCGGCTCCCGCGGAAACGGCCGGTATTCGACGCCGTTCCATCGGAACCCTCCCTTGCCGCGGACGTTGTCGCGGGTGGCAGGCGGAATGCCGCACCCCCACGACCCAGCAACGCGATGGAATTGCAGCAGAGCCCGGCGCTGAATGATGGACCTGTAGTCTCGACGGCGGCCGCGACCGATCGCATCGTCGAGACCAGCATCCCCGCGCGGCTCGATGCGCTGCCCTGGAGCGGCTTTCACACCCGCGTCGTGCTGGCGCTTGGGATCACCTGGATTCTCGACGGGCTTGAGGTGACGTTGGCCGGGGCGCTCTCGGGTGCGCTGAAGCAGAGCCCAACACTGCACTTTTCCAACCTCGATCTTGGTATTGCCAACTCGGCTTACCTCGCCGGCGCCGTGCTCGGCGCGCTCGGCTTCGGCTGGCTGACCGATCGCATCGGTCGCAAAAAACTGTTCTTCATCACGCTCGCGCTCTACCTCTCCGCGACGGCCGCGACCGCGCTGTCCTGGGATATCGCAAGCTACGCGCTATTCCGCTTCCTGACCGGCGCCGGTATCGGTGGCGAATACACGGCGATCAACTCGACCATCCAGGAGCTTGTACCCGCGCGCTACCGCGGCTGGACCGATCTCGTCATCAACGGCAGTTTCTGGATCGGCGCGGCGATGGGCGCGGTCGCAGCCATCGTGTTGCTCGACCCCGCGGTGATCGGCCCCGATCTCGGCTGGCGTCTTGCCTATCTCATCGGCGCGACCATCGGTCTCGTCGTGCTCTTGATGCGGATGTGGATCCCGGAAAGCCCGCGCTGGCTGATGATCCACGGCCGCCCCGATCAGGCGCACGCGATCGTCGACGACATCGAGCGTTCGGTGATCGGGTACGATCAAGATGCGAGCGGTGGACGCTTCGCCAAGATGCGGCTGAAGATGCGCGATCACACTCCGATCAGCGAAGTCGTGCACACATTGTTCTTTGTCTATCGCCAGCGTGCGCTGGTCGGCCTGGTGCTAATGGCCGCGCAAGCCTTCTTCTACAACGCGATCTTCTTCACCTTTGCGCTGGTGCTGACCGACTTCTACGGCATCAGCGCCGATCATATCGGCTGGTACCTGCTGCCGTTTGCGGCCGGAAACTTCCTCGGTCCGCTGCTGCTCGGCCGCCTGTTCGATACGCTCGGCCGCCGCGCGATGATCATGTTCACCTATGGCGTCTCGGGCCTGTTGCTGGCGGTGTCAGGTTATCTGTTCTCGATCGGCGCGCTGAGCGCGCAGGGGCAGACCATCGCCTGGATGGTGATCTTCTTCTTTGCCTCGCCTGCCGCGAGTGCGGCCTACCTCACGGTGAGCGAGACCTTCCCGCTCGAAGTTCGCGCACTAGCGATCGCGGTGTTCTATGCGGTCGGCACCGGCATCGGCGGTGTCGCGGGCCCCGCACTGTTCGGCGCCCTGATCGATACGGGATCACGCAACAGCGTGTTCGCCGGCTATCTGCTGGGAGCTGCCCTGATGATCGCGGCTGCGATCGTGGCGTGGCGCTACGCCATCTCCGCGGAGCGCAAATCGCTCGAAGAAATCGCGCGGCCGCTCGCTTCTATGGAGTAGACTATGAAATCGGAACTCGCTGAACTGGATCAGAAGCACGCCATGCTCGAAGAAGCGCCTGACGCCGTGCCGGTGCCGCATGCCCTCGTTCCGCACCTTGCCGAGACCGCGATCCTGCTCGACATCGACGGCACGCTGCTCGATCTGATGCCGACGCCGCGCGAGGTGTGGGTGCCGCCGGGCTTGTCGGAGACGCTCAACCGGCTGACCGAGCGCACCTCGGGCGCGCTGGCCATGGTGAGCGGCCGCTCGCTCAACGACATCGACCTGATCTTTGCGCCCGATGTGTTTTGCGCCGTCGCCGGTCACGGTGCGGAGATGCGGCTGTCGGCGGGCAATGAAGCCGACGACGTGCACGCGCCGCCGATGGACAAGGAGCTGAAGCGGCGGCTGGCCGCGATCGCAAAGCTCAGCCCCGGCATTCTGCTCGAGGACAAGGGCTATTCGCTGGCGCTGCATTACCGCCTCGCGCCGCATGCGGAAAAGGCGATCTATGAAGCCGTCTCGCTGATCCGCGCCGATCTGCCCAACGCGCCGATCGAGGTGCTGCCCGGCAAGTTCGTTTGCGAGATCAAACATTCCGGTTTCAACAAGGCGACCGGCGTGCGCGAGCTGATGAAGCACGAGCCCTTCAAAGGGCGTCGCCCGATCTTCATCGGCGACGACGTCACCGATGAAACGGTGTTCGCGATCATGCCCGACATGAACGGGCTCTCCTTCTCGGTCGGCCGCCGCGCCATCGGCGTCAACGGTCACTTCGATGCGCCGAACGATGTGCGTGCGTTCCTCGCGCGCCTGCTCGACGACACAAGGTTGGAATAAGGCATCGTCATCGCAGAGCCACATTGTTGCGCGCGCAGTTCCGTTGAGCGCGTAACGCATGCTGCCTGAATTTCACGCCAAGACTCTCTTTCCCAAGCGAAATTGCCGGGTTCCCTCGACAAAAACTGGTTCCAACGCGCGCGCCTGACTTTGGTTTCATTTCGTAGAAATGATGACAGGAACCATATTGATGAACGGCAGTTAAACGGGGTGGAATGAACAGGAGGGGACGACCTGTGAATTTAGTCGTCGTTTCGAATCGAGTTGCGCGTAGTAAACCCAACGAACCCATGACGGGCGGCCTCGCTGCGGCATTGCTTCCCGTCGTGGAGTATTCGGGCGCCATCTGGGTGGGGTCCTCCGGCCGCGTGCGTGACGGCCATCAGAAGGAACCTTTCGCCGAGATCGAGGCGCTGGGCTCTGGCGCGATTGCGACGCTGGATCTGCCGGCGGCGCATTACGGCGGCTACTATGAAGGCTTCGCCAATTCTGCGCTGTGGCCGGCGCTGCATTCGCGCAGCGACTTGATCCGTGTCTCGCGCGACGACTATGTCAGCTATCGCGAGGTCAACGCGTTCATGGCGCGTGCCTTGATGCGCTTCCGCAAGCCGCAGACCGCATTCTGGGTGCAGGATTATCATTTTCTCGCGCTCGGTGCGGAGCTGCGCGATCTCGGCGTCGATGATCCCATCGGCTTCTTCCTGCACACGCCGTGGCCGGTCGCTGCGGTGGTGCAGGGCGTGCCCAATCATCGTGAGCTGATCACGGCGATGCTGGCCTATGATCTGCTCGGTTTCCAGACCAATGAGGATTGTCAGAATTTCCTCGGCTATGCCGGCGGCGAGCTCGGTCTCATTGTCGAGGACGGCGTGGTGCTCTCGCAGCACGGACGGACGCGCTGCGAAGTGTTTCCGATTGGCATCGACGCGGAGAAGTTCGCAGCCTATGCCGCGAAGTCGGCCTCGCACCCGGACGTTTCGCGCCTGCGCCGCAGCCTGAACGGCGAGCGGCTCGCGATCGGCGTCGACCGGCTCGACTATTCGAAGGGACTCGTCAACCGCATCAGCGCGTTCGATCGGCTCTGGACCGATCAGCCGCAGTTTGCGCGCAGCATCTCGCTGCTACAGATCGCCAACCCTTCACGCGGCGCGATCGAAGCGTATGGCAATCTCCAGAACGAAGTCGCGCGCCTCGTCACCGACGTCAACGGCCGTCATGGCGAGGTCGACTGGACGCCGATCCGCTATCTCAACAAGGGTTTTAGCCAGACCGTGCTGGCGGGCCTCTATCGGACCGCGCAGATCGGCGTGGTGACGCCGCTGCATGACGGCATGAACCTTGTCGCCAAGGAATATGTCGCCGCGCAAAACCCGGCCGATCCCGGCGTGCTGGTGCTGTCGAAATTCGCCGGTGCCGCCAACGAGCTCGAGACCGCGCTGCTGGTCAATCCACACGACATCGACGGCATGGCCCGCGCCATCGCTGTCGCCGCCACGATGCCGCTCGCCGAGCGCAAGATGCGCTGGGACGCGATGATGAAGATCCTGCGCGGCCACACCATCCAGCAATGGTCGTCGGATTTCGTCGCCGAGCTCGAGAAGTGCCGTACCGAGAAGGTCGCGGCCGCCCCGCTCGCAGCGCAGCCGCCGCAGGCGTTGCGCTGGCTGAAGTCGGCGATCTCAGGTGTGCGGTTGATCTAACTCTCGTCTCCCTCGCCCCGTTCTTACGGGGAGAGGTAGGCTTCAATAGCAATATGACACGCCGTCCAGAATCGCGCACTGCCGCTTGTTTGGCGCGTTCGGATCGTCCATTGGCACCATGCCCTTGCCCTGGCCGACGAACACGCCGGGCCCGACATGCACCGAGCTTTTGTTGCCGATGATCACGCTCTGGTGCGGGGTCGAGCTGGAGCGGGTCCCGTCCGGCCAGAGGATGGCATCGCCCGAAAGCACCCCGCGCCGCCCGTCGTCGCAGGTCACATCGACGCCCTGCCGGGTGCAAGCCTGCGCGCTGGCCGACGCGGTAAAGGCGGCGCCGAGGGCCAAAATCAGGCTCAGCCCGGCAATGGTTTTGCAGATGGTCATGGCGTCCCCGGTCGTGTTTGGCGTCCTTGAGTGAATCGTCGCGCCAAACCCACGACTGGTTCAGTCTAAGGTGGGTTCCGGACGGTCTCGTGCCGCGGGACATTCTCCTGTAAATACAATATGTTGCGGAAAATTCACCCGATTTACGCGCGATCCCTTGCAAAATCACCGGCGCCCCTTCAAGAGAAGGCGCTCCGGAGAGATGGCCGAGTGGCTTAAGGCGCACGCTTGGAAAGCGTGTGTGCGGGAAACCGTACCGTGGGTTCGAATCCCACTCTCTCCGCCATCTGCCCAATTTTCTACGCCAACCGCCAGATCAAGCCGGCGGCAATCGCGGCGCAGATCGTGCTGGCGGCGCGAGCGACGAACAAAGCAGCAAGAATGGTCCAGCGGCTTCGCATTTGGATTTCCCTGATGCCATGCACTATGCCGTCGGCTTGATATTCTGGTTCAGGCGAAAGAAATTCGCTGGATCGTATTTGTTCTTGAGCGCGACCAGGCGTGCGTAATTATCACCATAGGCGTCACGCACCCGGTCTTCGCCCTCATCCCCCAAATTGTTGGCATAGACGCCCCCGGTCGAGTAGGGCTTGACGGCGCTCCACAGCTCACGCGCCCAACTCATGTTCGCCTCGTCATCGGCCGAATCATCCCAGATCGCGACCGGAAAACAGTCGAACGCTGCATCGCGGTTTGCGTAAGGCGAGTTCGATACCGGAACCCGCGCGATTGCGCCGCCGACGTGCTGGAACACCAGCAAAGACGAGGTGTTGGGGGCTCTCGCATAGACGTCGAGCAGCGCGTCGATCGCACCGGTACTGATCTCACGCAGGAACTGCGCTTTCCAGTAATAGCGACGTCCTCGCGGAAACAGGGCATCGCCACCCGACTGAATCTCGAGATAAGGGACAGGTGCGAGGCGCGTCTCAACGGGCGAGCCGAACTTGACGATCGGTGAAAGGGCACGCTCACCGTCGTGATGCGAGCCGATATGGCAACCGGAGATGCTGAAGAATCGGTCGCCCGACGGCAGCGTTACAAGGGCGGCATCGACGTTTACCTCATCGGCAGCGTCTCGGGCGAATTCATCATAGAACCGCATGGCCTCGCGCGCCTGATCATATCGATGAAGCGCTGACGCGACGAGCAGTGACGTCCCGATCGCATGCAACTGGTATTCGAACGCAGTCACGATGCCGAAATTGCCGCCGCCGCCTCTTAAGCCCCAGAACAGGCCAGGGTGTTCGGTCGCGCTCGCCCTCAAGATCTTTCCCTCGGCCGTCACCACGTCGGCGGCAATCAGGTTGTCGCAGGTCAGCCCGTATTTGCGCCCGAGCTTGCCAAAGCCGCCGCCAAGCGTGAGGCCGGCGATGCCGGTGTCGCTGTTGACCCCCATGGTGGTTGCCAGGCCGTGCGCCTGCGTGGCACGATCGAATTCGCCGAGATCGAGGCCTGCCTCCGCGCGCGCGGTGCGACGGACCGGATCGACTTCGATGCGTTTCATCCGCGACAGGTCGATGACCATGCCGCCGTCACAGACGGAGAGGCCAGCGACATTATGGCCTCCGCTGCGAACGGCCACCGGGAAGGCGCGGGATCTCCCGAATGTCACGGCCTCAACGACATCCTGGGTATCCGCGCAGTAGGCGATCATCGCCGGCCGCCTGTCGATGGCGCCATTCCAGACCCGGCGCGCCTCGTCGTAACCGGCGTTTCCCTCGAGGACCATGGTGCCCTTGAGCTGTGGGATGGGCCGAGGTTCGGAGTGTGATTTGCCCATCAGGTCGTCATATGGCTGCCGCTGCTCCATCCGATTTGCTCCTCGCTGCGATCGCGGATCTAAAATCTCGCCGTGCCGGGATCGAGCCCAAGCGCCAATCGGCCGGCAACGGCATAGCAGTTGGGACTCATCGCGATATGTTTGACGGCAGCGTGCACGTCGCGGACGGCCCGCTCCAGCGGGCAGGTCTCGAAGATGGCAACAGCGCCTGCCGTCGTCGCCAGCATGTCGGTAACCTGCACCGAAACCTCTGCCGCATGCGCGGTGGCGGTTCGGAGGCTCGCGCGCGCATTCGTCAATTCGTCGCCGCTCTGCATCGCATCCATCAAGTCCCTCATGGCTTCGCACAGACCGGCGCGAGCGGCACGAAGCATCGCTTTCGTTCGTCCGACGATGGCATGGGTGATCTCGCGGTCGCGCAGCAGGCCGGAAACGCCCAAGCGCCCCTTTCGGCAGGCAACATCAACGAATGACTGCATCGCACCTGCGGCAATGCCAAGCGGAACGCCGCAGATGCTCCATGAGAACACCGACACTGGTGGCATGCGGTAGAGGGGCCCCTCTTGGGTCGGCTGCGATCCGAGGAAAAGGTGAGCGTGCACGGCCGGGACAAAGATGTCGCGGGCCTCGAGGTCACAGCTGCCGGTGCCGCGCAGTCCGGAAACGTGCCAATTATCGAGAACCGTCACGTCTTTGCGGTCCAGATAGCAGCACATAACCGGCGACTCAGCGACTTCAGGATTGCTGGCCAGCACCATGAAGTGGCTTGCATGATGGGCGCCGCTGCCAAACGGCCAGCGCCCTGCGACGCGGTACCCTCCTTCGACGGCGCTTGCGGTGCCGATCGCACCGGTCGAGCTGGCCACGAATGTGTGTCGATCTGCAAACCATTCCCTCGCAACGGGCTCGGGGATGTAGCCGCCAATCCGGCTCATCCCTCCACCATTGCCAACGAGCCAGCCAACCGAACCGTCGAGCTTCGAAGCGGCCTCGACTACGTCGAAGAATTGGAGTGGGGAGAGTTCCGGACCGCCAAGCGATTGAGGCAGCCACAAGCGGAAAAGGCCGGCGTCGGCCATTGCTGCGAACACAGCGTCCGGGAGGCGACGGTCGGCATCGAATTCTCCTCGCCGCTCCGCGACCAGTGGAGCCATGGCCTGAACCGCCTCGAGAATTCTGTGCGATCGGTTCGGCCCGTCGATAGGCCGTGGATTGACAAGAGGATTCATGAGGCGGATCCCGTTGCACTCGCCGTCGGCGCGTCTATTTGCCGTGGTGATCCATCCTTCATAGGCCGGACACCTGCCACGCAAACTGCGCCGCCTTGACCCTCTTGGTCCTGAATCCGATCGGAAAAAGTTGCAAATTTCGCCAAAAAGGGATGTCTCTAGGCGATGGCGACGATCTACGAGTTCGGTCCATTTCGTCTCGAAGCAGACGCCGACTTGCTGTTTCGAGGAACCGAGCCCGTTGCTCTCGGCGGGCGAGCGGTTGCGCTACTTCGGCTGCTTCTGGAAATGGCGGGTAAGCCGGTTGCCAAGGACGCTTTGATGGAGACGGCCTGGCCGGGGCTGGCGATCGAGGAAAGCAATCTGACCGTGCAGATGGCGGCTTTGCGCCGGGCGTTTGCAGCCGTCGAAGGTGGCAGCAACTGGATCGAGACGCTGCCGCGTCGCGGTTACCGCTATGTCGGCCCGCCGGCCGCCACCTTGTCCGATGGCAACCGGCAACCATGGCTCCCATCCGGTCGTTCCGACAGACCATCGATCGCCGTGCTGCCATTCCTCAATTTGAGCGGCGATCCCGCGCAGGACTACTTTTCCGATGGGATCACAGAAGACATCATTACGGAATTATCGCGTTTCCGGTCGCTCTTCGTCGTAGCGCGCCATTCGAGCTTCGTTTACCGGACCAGGTCGTCCGACATCAGAGAGGTCGGCCACCAACTCGGCGTACGATACGTAGCGGAAGGGAGCGCGCGCAGGATTGGCAGGCGGGTGCGGGTGACCGTCAAGCTTCTGGATGCCGCGAGCGGCTTCACCCTTTGGACGGAGCGCTACGACCGCGAGATCGAAGACATATTCGCGATCCAGGACGAAATCGTGGGCAAGATCGTTTCGGCGCTGCCCGGCCGGCTTGAGGACGCGGGCCGCGAGATCGCGAGAGGCAAGCAGACCTCGAACATCACGGCCTACGATCTCGTCCTATTGGGGAACGAGAAATGGCGTCAATTGACCGTCAGGAGCATGGAGGAGGCGCGAGGCTACTTCAGGAAGGCCGTGGGGCTCGATCCAGCTTATGCACGCGCTCACGCCAATATAGCTTGGACGGTCGTCTGCGCCGCGTTTCTGGATTCACCCGCCGCTCCTCCACTGGATGATGCTCGTCGCGAGATCGAGATCGCCCTCGATCTTGATGAGAACGACGCCTGGTCCCACAGCGTCTTCGCACAGTTTCTTTTCCTGCAAAACCGCGATCACGAAGCTGAGATTCATTTCAAGCGCGCGCTGGCGCTCAACCCGAACGACGCCGATGTCGTCGCCGCTTTTGCCAATATTCTGGTTTACTGGGGGCGTTGGCAGGACGCGCTGACATGGATGAAGTCGGCCAAACGGCTAAACCCATTTCCACCCAACATATATCATTGGTACCACGCGTTGGCTCTCTATTCCGCTCACGAATACGAACAGGCGATCAAAGTGCTCACGGAAGCACGATCGAGTGACCGATGGTCGCGCGCGCTCCTTGCAGCGTGCTACGCCCAAACCTCTCGACCGAGAGAAGCAAGTTTCGAAGCGGGCGCATTCGTTCGAGCGAGATCTCTGGAATTGAGTGAGAATGGTGACGCTCTGCCCATCAACACGCTCGACCTGGCTCGGATGCGTGCCAACAGGTATAGAGACCCCATCGACCGGGATCATTTCCTCGACGGATTGCGCAAAGCCGGCCTAAGTGACGGACTGTCCAGCCTTGTATAGCGACAACGTTGTTGGCAACGGCGACAGCGGTTGCTTGTCGGACAGCGGGCCACGCGCACTTGCGCTCCTATGTGCCAGTGCTGGGCGACGATGCGGCCCCTTTTTCTCATGGATCCGATCGACGACTGCTTTCGCCCCCTCGATTGGGCACGAACTCATCTGAAGCAGGCAAGCGCTGCGGCTGTCGTGTCCCACAATTGCCGCCGTGTTTGCTCGCTGTCTGCCGGGGCTATGGGCGTAAGCGGGCGGGCGTTCTTCACGGAGACATAGGCACCGGTCTGCTCACCGAAGCCCGGATCGGTGGCAAGGTGCACGATGATCCGGGCGCCATGCGCTGGGTTGCCGATGCCGAGCCAGTTCAGCGCCGTGGCAAGCGGGCGGGCAAAGCTCAGTTCGCGGCCGAGCCCAGTGACGTTGAAGCCCGGACATAGGCAGTTCACGGCAACCCCGGTGTCTTCGAGTTGCTGGGCCAGTTCGAGGGAGAACATGATGTCGAGCAGCTTGGTGCGGCCGTAGATCCTTGACGATCCGCGCGCGGTAAAGGGCGCGGTGTCGAACAGGTCCTTTTCGATCTCAAGGTCCCCGCTCTGGCGCGAGGCTTCTGAGCCGACGGTGACGATCCGGGATGGGGCGGAATGCACCAGCGTTTCCCGCAGGGCATTGGTCAGCAACCACGGGGCCATATAGTTGACCGCGATCATTTCCGCATAGCCGTCCTTTGTGATGCGCTGTTGGAAGGCGTGCAGACCCGCATTGTTGATCAGGACATCGATGTGAGGATGCCGTTCCGCAATGGCCTTTCCGGTCGCGGCAACGGCCGCCAGGTCGGAGAAATCAACAAGATGCACGTCGACAGGCGTGCCTGGAGCCGCGGCCTCGATCATTGCGCGCGTCCTGTCGGCCTTGGCCTCGCTGCGTGCCGTCAGGATGAGATGCGCCCCACTGCGGGCTAATTCCAAAGCGGCAAGCTGGCCGATGCCATCCGTGCCGCCGGTGATCAGGATCTTAGGCCGGGCCAACGCGCCTTACTCCTTCGCAACGGTCTGAAGGCTCGGATAGTCGAGATATCCATTACTCGAACCACCATAGACTCCGATCGGTCTTGGCGAACTATAGGGACCCCCAGCATGAATCCGCGCAGGGAGATCCGGATTGGCGAGAAAGAGACGACCGAACGCGAGCGCGTCATCGGCGCCATGACGATCCTGTTCGGGAGACAGAGGTCGCCAAGGGTCGCGGGACAAAAGAGACCTGCCATGCTTCTCACCCCTGCGAGGATAGATGCCCTGATTCAACTCTTCGCGCCATTGGCCGCGCTCTCGGGTGATCGATCGTTGTCCTGACGATTGGTGTTGCGCGTCTGGGCCCTCAGGGAAGCATCTTCTGGAGCCGTCCGGCTTGCATATCCTCCTCATCGTTTGGACGTTCTGACGCGGGGTGCACGATTGCGTCTGGATTGTAGCTTCCCTGCCGGTTTACCCTTCGATGCGATCGGGAGAAAATCCAAGACATTTCGGCAGCTATGGGCCCCAATATTGAATTCGAGCACCGCGGCACTTGCGATCTGGATCGCAAATATCGAGGCGTACACATTGGCAATGGAAGATGTTTAGTTCAATCATACTCCAGCTAGGCAGCGGTGAGCGTGCATCGTGACGATATCAGATAGATCTCGCTCGCCATCCCGTGGACTTCATCACGTCACGACGATCATTGATGATGTGCAGCGCGCCGCGAATTTTTATGCCGGCGCTCTCGGTCTGAAACGGGTCAAGAAAACGGTCTGCTACGACGACCCCGGCAGTTACCACCTCTACTATGGCGACGACGCCGGGAGCCCGGGAACGGTGCTGAGCACCCTGGCATGGCGATGCGTCGCAAAGGGATTGGTTGGGGTCGGAGAGGTGGTGCAGACAGCCCTTCGCGTGCCGGCCGGATCGCTCGAATGGTGGTCCGAGCGGCTCAAGGCCGCGAATGTCGTGTGCCGGTTCGATCATTCGCCATTTGGAGAGCCACTGCTCTGCTTCGCCGATCCGGACGGAACGACGCTTGCTCTGGTCGAAGCTGTGCACGATCGTCGCGAAGCCGGGCGCAGCAATGCCGTTCGAGCGGTCATGGGTTTGAACGAGGTCACCCTGAACGTTCGCGCAGAGGACGCCACGATCGATATCCTCCAGGACGTGCTGGGTTTCCAGCGCGTTTCGCAGATCGATGATTCGATCCGCTTCGTCGCACATGACGGTCCTGGAGGCACGCTAACGCTGCGGATGGTGGGCGCATCGTCGCGAGGTCGCCTTGGCGGCGGCACGATCAGGCATGTCGCTTTCCGTGCGGCCAATACTGAAGATCTATCCGAAATGATCCGGAAGCTTCAAAGACGGCACGACATCGCCGTGACTCAGCCGATTGAGAGAACCTATCTGACTGCGGTCGGATTCCGGGCACCATGCGGCGTGCTTTTCGAGATCGCAACCGATGGGCCCGGTTTCGCGGTCGACGAGCCGCGCGATCAGCTCGGGGAAGGTCTTAGATTGCCTGGCTTTCTTGAGGAGCGCCGTCTGGAGCTGCAAAACATCTTGCCTCCGCTGAGCTAGCCGGGCTCGCGGTTGTGCAACTCGTCGAGCATGGCCCTGGCCCGCCGGAAAGGCACGGCGTCGAAACCCTCGGTGAATTTTCCCAGCGTCCGTTCGAGCACTGCTGCAGCCTCGCTGGTTCGTCGCCGTTGACGGAGGAAGCTTGCAAGACTTTCGGCCGATCGAAGCTCCCATCCAAGGGTGCCTTGCCGTTCGGAAACATCAAGCGCTTCGCGCAAATGGGTTTCGGCCGGCTCCGAGTTGGGCCCCTGCAATGCAGCCAGGACATCGCCGTGGATTCTCAGCGAATCCGGCAGCAACCAGAGTGCCTCCGTAGCCTTGGTTCGCTCCAGGCATTCCGCGGAGGCCAGCAGCGCCTCTTCCGGTCGATCGTCCGCGGCCAGCACCTCGGCCAGGCGGCCGAGGAACGGGATCGACACATTCTCGTATTGGGCGCCGCTTAGTTTCGAGAGAGCGTCTCGCAACAATCTTTCGGCGGGTTCGATCTGGCCGCGCAGGAAAAGCAGTCTGCCTTCGAAACCGATCGACGAAAACACGTAGCTTTGGATATCGTTGTCCTGAGCTACCTGCCTGAACCGCTGTATCGCGCCAGCAGCCCTGTCGAGGTCCTCCAGGCTCAGGAACAGCGAAACCCCGCACCAGCTGAGTGCCTGGCAGATCGAGGTCGGATTGCCGGTCTCCTCCGCCTCGGAATGCGCCGACAGGCAGGCTCGAACAGTGCGATCGAAGCGTCCCAGATTCCAGTAGGACCGCGCCATTACGCATTGCGCATAGACCGAGTGATTCAGTCCCCATCGGCCGATCTGCGAGACGTCACTGTGAGTTCGGAAGTACTCGTGGGCTTCGCGCGCGAGCTCCAGGGCTGTCGCATACTCGGCGCGAAAGAAGAGCGACGCACTCTTCGCGCTCTTCGTCATCGCCAGGGCCGCCGGCTCGTCGGCGTCAGCCACGAGCCTCTCGATCCTCTCGGTGCCCTCCAGGGCGCCCTTGAAGTCGCCGCGCCGGTGCAGGAACACGATGAGGCCCAGCCTGGCCCTCAGCTCCCATTGCCGGTCGCCCAAGCGGGCCGCAAGCTCTATTGCCCGGTTCAGCGCGTCGCGCGACTGGGCCGTCATGCCCTGGGTGAACATCACAGCGAGGCCGTGAGCTGCCTTCAGGACCATCTCGTTGCGTTCGCTTTCGATGGCCGGATCGAGAGCGTCGATCGCCCTGGTCGTCCATGCGATACATTCCGTCAGGAGCGAGTTCTCCAGCCAGACGGGCACGGCGGCGGCCGCGAGCGCAACGCCCGCTTGCGCGTGCTCCTCCGTCGAGAACGCCCAGTCCAGGATTCCGCGCACATTATCGAGTTCCTGGACCGCATCCCTCAGGGTTTGCACCCGCTTCGGCCCATCAGCGTACATGGAGAGCATTTCGGCGACGCAGGCTGCGAGCCGCGAGGCGAGTTCGTTCCGTTCAGATTGCTCGACCAGCTTGGCAAGAGCGAACGCCTTGGTGATTTGCAGCAGCCGAAATCGGGCGCGCTCGGAGCCTATGTCGACCGAGACCAGCGACTTGCAGACCAGATCAGCGAGGATCGATGCGGTGTCGGCTCCCTCAGCGGCTGGAACGACGGAGACGGCGGCCTCGAGCGTGAAGCTGCCGGCGAAAATCCCGAGGCCGCGGAGAACGTATCGCTCGCGCTCGCACAGCAGCTGATAGCTCCAGTCGAGTGCCGCCGCGATCGTACGGTGCCGCGCCGGCGTGCCGCGGCGAGCGTCCGCGAGCAGGTGCACGCGGTCCTCGATCCGGGCCGCCAGTCCGTTGACACCGAAGGCGTCGACGCGCGCGGCGGCGACCTCGATCGCGAGCGGGTTGCCGTCCAGCTCGCGGCAAATTTGCGCGGCAAAGCCGGCATTGGCATCGGTAAGTTCGAAATCGTTGACGATAGCGGCCGCCCGCTCCACGAACAATTGGACTGCCGGATAGCCTTGGATGTCTTTCGGTCCGAGCGATGGATCGATTGGTGGCACCTCGAGGGGAGGAAGCCGGAAGACCTGTTCGCCGCCGACGCGTAGCGGCTCCCTGCTCGTGGTCAGCACCTTGATGCTCCCGGCGCTGCGTAGCAGTTCGCCGATGGCGGCCGACGCCGCGTCGATCAGATGCTCGCAATTGTCGAATACCAGAAGAAGGCTTTTGTAACGCAACGCAGCCGCGATGCCGGACAATACGTCGCTCGAACGGACGTCGATAGGAAGGGCAGACGCAATCACGCTCGAAATCAGCGAGGCATCCGTGATCGAGACGAGGTCAATCAGCCACACGCCGTGCTGAAACTGCGGCAGCATCGCTTCCGCCAGCCGAAGCGCGACCGACGTCTTTCCGACGCCCGGTGGTCCGACGATACTCACCAGGCGGCCGTCGGTCAGTTTCTGCTTCATCGACTGAAGCGCTTCGGCGCGTCCAACCAGCCGGTTCAGTTGCGCAGGCAGGTTGTGAGCCGCTTGCGTCGCCGGCTCATCAATGGCTGAGCGCTCGTCTTCGAGCACCTTGATTGGCGCAACGAAGCGATACCCGCGTCCCGGACTGTTGACGATGTACTGATTGGCGCTATCGTCCTCGCCGAGCGCGCGGCGAAGCGCCGCCACCTGGACGGTCAGGTTGGCTTCAACGACGAAAGTATCAGGCCAGGCAATCTCGACGAGTTCGCGCTTACTCACCAGCTCGCCTGCGCGCTCCACGAGAGCGATCAGGATCTCGATCGCCTTGCCGCCGAGGCGAATGACGCGGTCGCCTTCGAGCAGGATTCGTTTGGAGGTGGAAAGGCGAAACGGTCCGAATAGAAACGTACGCTCTGGTCTGTCGTTGCGATCGGGCATCCTTCAGTCAGCCATGGGCCTTCTCAAGGGACCTCACTACGCCACAGCCCGGAGGGTGTCCATCCCCGTAAGAAACCGCGCGAGCGCGGACGTCACAGCTGGCCTTCACGCTCGATCTGAAGGGTAACCGCCTGCCGGCGGGCCATGATCGCGGTCGCGGTGAGGCGTTCGGCCTCGACCGTGGACAGCGCCGCCAGTTCCACCGCGACCGTGGCCATTTGCTCGATCAGATCGGCGCGGGCATGAAGCTGCGCGGTTTGCCGCCTGCTGATCCATCTGGACAGGGTTTCGGGCGCGAGTGTGGCGTCGCGTTCGAGGCCGGAGCGTAACGCCTCGCGGAGCACAGCGGCGCGTTCAGAGGATTCCTTGATGGCCGCCTGGAGTTCCAGCGTCTGGCTCGCGAATTCCGCATCGTGGGCAAAAGCGCGCTTGGTGAACAATCCATTGATGTTGCCAAGGCTTGTCTGCAGGCGAGACAAATGGAGCTGCAAATCCTCACCGAGCTGAGCCAGATTGCCGTTCATCACGTCCTCGCCTTTCGACATGCGCAACTTTGTCGCGGCAGAAGGGCGCATCCAACTAAAAACTTGCAAATTCCAGACAGTTGAGACAACGCCGCATCCGTGTGTGCAGGCACGCTTTTTGGAACGATTTACTGGCCAGGCGATAGGGTGAGGAATAACCATCGGCCGGGTGTGCAGAATCTCGACGGGGCCCCGATGGACGACACTGATACCACATCCGATGGCTTCTATGGTCGTCGTCTCGCCACGCACCTCGGAATGGAAGGCGATTGCGTCCGCAAAATCAATCGTCAGGGCAAGCTCGCGCTTGCCATCACGAGATTGACATGCACCCGCTTTGTTCGTGAGCGGACCGCGGCAATTCCGTCGGAGCCGGCATTCAGCATCCTCCATCAACTGGGCGATCTGGACCGGCACTCATGCTGGCTCGCCGGCCGCCAGAGGTATTCCGGATCGTTCGGTGCGGGAACGGTGAGCGTCATAGACCTGCGCGACAATCCCCAGTGCGAGTTCAGAGGCCCGTTTGATGCGCTTCAGTACTACATCCCGCGCCGCGCTCTGGACGACTTCGCCTACGAGAACAGCGCGAAGCCGATCTCCACGCTGAAGTGGACCCGTGACCGGCGCGATCCCTATCTGTCCACGCTTTCGAACGTTCTCTTGAGCGCCCTCGAAGAGGAGAGCGCGAACAATCAACTCTTCGTCGATCAACTCGGACTGAGCCTGCTCGCCCATTTTGCGCAGACCTACGGGGATCTCTGCTCGCGCGAGGGCATTCAGGAGGGGGGACTGGCGCCATGGCAGGAGCGGCGCGCCAAGGAGATCATGCATGCCCGCCTCGGCAGCGGTTTGACGATCGCCGATGTCGCGGCCGAATGCAGGCTGACGCCGAGCCATTTTGCCCGCTCGTTCCGGCGCAGCACGGGTATCGCTCCCCACGAATACCTCTCCCGGCTCCGGATCGATGAGGCCAAGCGCCTGATGACCACCACCAAGCTGCCGTTGGCGGATATCGCGCTGATTTGCGGGTTCGGTGACCAGAGCTACTTCACCCGGGTCTTCTCGCGCAGCATGGGAACAAGCCCGGGCGCCTGGCGTCGGGCTCGTTCTGAGGGCTGACGGATTTTCGCCGAAGCGCTTGGGTCGCATGGATCATGTCACGCGCGTAGGACAATCCGATTCCGTATCCGCCGCCATGGGCTTCGACGATGGCTCTACCTCCGCAGGCGTCGCCACCTCAAGCCCGGCGGCCAACGCCGATAGAACCGCGAAGCTGGCGCATGCTGCGGTCTATCCGGGTGCCGGAATCGGGGGCACTGGACGCCTGAGGGGCACAGGCTCGTCGCCGACAGGATCTATGGCCTGCTGTCGGCAGATGATCTGATCGAGCCTTCGCCTCGCCAGTAAGATTCTGTGGGGGTTAGTTTCCTCCAGTCACCCGCCATTTCCCGTCTCCCGCCCGCTTCAGCGCCGGGTCACTCACCCGCACATGCTCGGCCAGAAAATCGATGAACGCGCGGACGCGCGCAGGCAGCGGCGCGGTATGGCCGACATAGACGGCGTGGATGTCTTCGCGGTCGCCGGGATTGTAGTTTTGAAGAACCGGAACAAGATGTCCGGCTTCGATGTCGGGGCCGATGTGGAACAGGGCGAGGCGGGCGAGCCCGACGCCGCCGAGCGCGAGGCGGCGTGCGGCTTCTCCGTCGCTGGCGCGGGCGGCCGGCGGCGGCACGGCTTCCTCGGTGCGATCGCCGCGCTTGAACGGCCAGCCGCGGATCGAGCGCGGAAAGGTCCAGCCGATCCCACGGTGGTCGGCGAGATCCGCCGGCGTCTTTGGCGTGCCCGCGCGCGCCAGATAATCCGGCGCGCCGACCACGACCATGCGGCTGGTGCCGAGCTTTCGCGCGACGAGGCGTGAGGCGCGCAGGGGGCCGGCGCGGATGGCGACATCGGCGCGCTCCTGCATCAGGTCGATCAGCGTGTCGGTCAGCACCAGGTCGAGCGTGACGTCGGGATGCTGTTCGAGGAAGCGCGGGATCAGCGGCATCACATGCAGCATGCCGAAGGGGATGTTGCTGTTGACCGTGAGGCGCCCGCGCGGCGTGGCGCCGGAGGCGGCCTCGCGTTCGGCTTCCTCCATCTCGCCGAGGATGCGCACGGCGCGCTGATAGAAGGCCTGGCCCTCCTCAGTCAGCGTCAGCTTGCGCGTGGTGCGGTTGATCAGCCGCGAGCCGAGCCGCGCCTCCAGCCGCGAGATCAGCTTGCTGACGCCAGACGGCGTCACGCGCAGTTTTCGCGCGGCCTGGGTGAAGCCGCCGAGGTCGACGACGCGGACGAAGACCTCCATCTCGGCAGAGCGGTTGGTATCGAAACGGGCCATGTTGAATTCATGTCACAAATGATTGGATTGCGGACATTCTAATGGTTTTGCTGCGGCGCGGCTATGTGCGTGGCTCGTCTTCATCCATCGGAGCTACGCATGCCTCCCGCCGTCCTCGCGCTCACCGCCGGTGCCTTCGGTATCGGCACTACCGAATTCATCATCATGGGCCTGCTGCTCCAGGTCGCAGCCGACATGCATGTCTCCGTGCCGGTCGCGGGCCTGCTCATCTCCGGCTATGCGCTCGGCGTGTTCGTCGGCGCGCCGGTGCTGACGCTCGCGACGCGTCGGCTGCCGCGAAAGACCGTGCTGCTGGCGCTGATGGCGATCTTTACGCTCGGCAATGCAGCCTGTGCGCTCGCGCCGAACTACGAATTGTTGATGGCCGCGCGGGTGCTGACCTCGCTGGCCCACGGTACCTTCTTCGGTGTTGGTTCGGTGGTGGCGACCAGCCTGGTCGCCGAGGACAAGCGCGCCTCCGCCATTGCCACGATGTTCATTGGCCTTACGGTCGCGACCCTGTTAGGGGTGCCCTTCGGTGCCTGGTTCGGCCTGATGCTCGGCTGGCGCGCGGCGTTCTGGGCGGTAACGGTGATCGGCGTGATCGCCTTTGCGGTGGTGGCGGCGCTGGTGCCAGGTCATGTCGGTAACGGCGACAAGCCGATCTCGCTGGCCGAGGAGATTGCAGTGCTCGGGCGGGGACAGGTGCTGCTCGGCCTTGCCATGACCGTGTTCGGCTTTGCCGGCCTGTTCGTCGTCTTCACCTATGTCCAGCCGATCCTGACGCGTTTCACCGGCTTTTCAGAGGCTGCCGTTTCGCCGATCCTGCTGGTGTTCGGAGCCGGGCTTGCGATCGGCAATGTCGCCGGCGGCAAGCTCGCCGATCGTGGTCTCGCGCGTGCGCTGATCGGGACGCTGGCCGCGCTCGCCATCGTGTTGCTTGGCCTCGCCGCCGTGCTGTCGTTCAAGATCCCCACCATTGCGCTGATCCTGCTGCTCGGCATCGCGGCGTTTGCGACCGTCGCGCCGCTCCAGCTTCGCGTGCTGGAGGCCGCCGGTCCCAGCGGCCGGACGCTCGCCTCCAGCCTCAACATCGCCGCGTTCAATCTCGGCAACGCGCTCGGTGCCTGGGCCGGCGGCGTCACCATCGATCGCGGGCTCGGCCTCTCCGCGCTGCCACTGGTCGCGACCGGCATCACCGCGATCGGACTCGTGCTGGCGCTGTGGAGCCTTCAGCTCGACCGAAGGCAGACTACTGTCGCGGCGTGCCCGGCGGAATAGGGGAGGCGCACATGGAATACCGTCATCTCGGCTCTTCCGGACTCAAGGTGCCTGTTCTCAGCTTTGGCACCGGCACCTTCGGCGGCCAGGGCCCGTTGTTCTCCGCCTGGGGCCGCAGCGGCACTGATGAGGCACGCAGGCTGGTCGACATCTGCCTCGAGGCCGGCGTCAATCTGTTCGATAGCGCCGACGTCTATTCGAACGGCGCCTCCGAGGAGATTCTCGGTGCCGCGATCAAGGGCCGGCGCGACAAGGTGCTGATCTCGACCAAGATGAGCCTGCCAATGGGCGATGGCCCGCTGGACGCCGGCTCGTCGCGGCATCGCCTGCTGGCCTCGGTGGAATCGGCGCTGCGGCGGCTCGGCACGGACTATATCGACCTGCTCCAGCTCCACGCCTTCGACGCCTTCACGCCGATCGAGGAGGTGCTGTCCACGCTCGATACGCTCGTGCGCGCCGGCAAGCTGCGCTATGTCGGCGTCTCCAATTTTTCCGGCTGGCAGGTGATGAAATCGCTCGCCGTCGCCGATCGCCACGGCTGGCCGCGCTATGTCGCCCATCAGGTCTATTACTCGCTGCTCGGCCGCGACTATGAGTGGGAGCTGATGCCGCTCGCACGCGATCAGGGTATCGGCGCGCTGGTCTGGAGCCCCCTCGGCTGGGGCCGGCTCAGCGGCAAGATCCGGCGCGATCAGCCCTTGCCGCAAAATAGCCGCTTGCATGCGACCGCGCAGTTCGGTCCGCCCGTGGACGAGCAGCGGCTCTATGCGATTGTCGATGTGCTCGACGCGATCGCGATCGAGGTTGGCCATACCGTGCCGCAGGTCGCGATCGCCTGGCTGCTGTCGCGCCCAACGGTATCGTCCGTGATCATCGGCGCGCGCGACGAGGCGCAGTTGCGCGACAATCTCGGTGCGGTCGGCTGGTCGTTGAGCGCGGATCAGCTCAAGCGCCTCGACGAGGTCAGCGCGGTGATGCCGCCCTATCCCTATTATCCCTACCGCATCCAGGACGGATTTGCGCGGCTGAACCCGCCGCCGGTCTAGGGGCTGACGACAATCCGCCGCATCGTGTATCGCGCCAATGCGCCATGCAGAAACGCCGCTGTACAGGCCTCAATGCCGTCCGTAACCTCCGCGCCGCAATTTCAGGAGATGCGACGTGGCGAAGAAGACGGCGACCAAGAAGAAAAGCGTTTCGAAGAAGGTAACGAAGACCTCGAGCAAGAAAGCCACCGTCCGCAAGGAGGCTGCCGCGAAGCCGGCCAGGAAAGCCGCCAAGAAAGCCGTCAAGAAAGCTGCCGCGCGGCGCCCCAAGGGGGCAGCCTGGCAATGGTCGGCCGTGGAGACCGCGGCTGCGATCCGCTCCGGCGCAATCTCCGCGGTGGAAACCGTCGAGGCGCATCTGGAGCGGATGCATGCGGTCAATCCGCGGCTGAATGCCGTCGTCGTTGATCTCGGTGAGGACGCGCTGAAGGCCGCGCATGCGGCCGACAAGCAGCGCGCCAAGGGCGGCGAGCTCGGCCTGCTGCACGGCGTGCCCGTGACCATCAAGGAGAACGTCGACTACGAAGGCCGACCCAATTTCAACGGCGTTCCCGCCAACGAGAACCTCGTCGCGCCGTCGGATTCGCCTGTGGTGCGTAACTTGAAGAAGGCCGGCGCGATCGTCATCGGCCTCACCAACACGCCGGAATTCTCGTTTCGCGGCTTCACCGACAATCCGCTGCACGGATTGACGCTCAATCCCTGGGACCCGAACATCACCTGCGGCGGCTCCTCGGGGGGCGCGGGTTCGGCGGTCGCCGCCGGCATCGGCACCATCGCGCATGGCAACGACATCGGCGGCTCCTTGCGCTGGCCGGCGCATTGCAACGGCGTTGCCACCATCAAGCCGACGCAGGGCCGCATTCCCGCCTTCAACGCAAGCGCAACGGCGGAGCGGCCGATGCTGGCGCATCTGATGTCGGCGCAGGGGCCGCTCGCACGCCACGTCGGCGACGTCCGTCTTGCGCTGGAGGTGATGAGCCAGCGCGATCCGCGCGATCCGTGGTGGGTGCCGGCGCCGCTGACCGGGCCGAAGCCGAAGGGGCCGATCAAGGTCGCGCTGGCCAAGATCCCGGAAGACATGGCGGTCGATCCGGCGGTCAGCGCGGCGCTTCGCCAGGCCGCCGATCACCTGGAGCGCTCCGGCTATCGCGTCAGCGAGGTCGAGGTGCCTGACATCAACGGCGTCTGGCAGACCTGGTGCGACATCATCACCAACGAGACGGTGGTGATGCAGGAGGCCGGCATGCTGAAGGTCACGTCGGAAAACTTTCACAAGGCGTGGGGCGGCATGAAGGCCAAGGCGAGCACACTCGATCTCAAGGCGTGGATGCAGGCGACGGCCGCCCGCAACGGCCATATCCGTGCATGGCAGCTGTTCTTCGAGGAGTATCCGGTGGTGCTGGCACCGACCACGGTGAAGCCCACACCGGGGCCGCGCGACGACACCGTCAGCGCGGAACGCGTGCAGGAAATCTTCTGGGGCGAGATCCGCTTCATTTCCGCGATCAACGTGCTGGGGCTGCCCGGCGCCGTGGTGCCGGTGGCCGTGCACGACGGCAAACCGATCGGCGTGCAGCTCATCGCGGGCCGCTATCGCGAGGATCTGGCGCTGGACGCTGCCGCCGCGATCGAGAAGCGCGCCGGCGTTCTGACCCACCGGCTCTGGGAGACGATGGCCTGATCTTGCTGTCGGGGCTTCGCGCAACACGCGCGGGGCCCCGATGAGCCAGTGAGATCAGTTCGTCAAATGCGAGGCATTGACTCAAATTTTAGCCAATTCACCAATAACCATTAGGGTTACTTCCTCGATCTCTAAGCGAATTATTGTCCGCTTTACCACCCGCCTCTAACAGAGGGACGGCGGACAACGCACATGCCTCATACAGGCCAATAAGTGCGGCCCGCGTCCCACGCGGAGGTGGTACGATGCGCAACGAGACGATTGCTATTCACGCCGGCTACGAGCCCGAAGCTACCACGCACGCGGTTGCCGTGCCGATCTACCAGACCGCGGCCTACGCTTTCGATAGCGCCGATCATGGCGCGGCCCTCTTCAATCTCGAGGCCGAAGGTTTCCGTTACAGCCGCATCGCCAATCCGACCAGCGCGGTGCTTGAGAAGCGCATCGCCCAGCTCGAAGGCGGCGTCGGGGCGCTTGCGGTCGCGACCGGCCAGGCCGCGCTGCATTTCGCCTTCGTCAACGTCGCCGACCACGGCGGCAACATCGTGTCCGTGCCGCAGCTCTACGGCACCACCCACACGCTGCTCTCGCACATTCTGCCGCGACAGGGCATCACCGGCCGCTTCGCCGAGAGCGACAAACCCGAGGCGATCGAGAAGCTGATCGACGAGAACACCCGGGCGGTATTCGCCGAGACCATCGGCAATCCCGCCGGCAATGTCTGCGACATCGAGGCGCTGGCCAGGATCGCGCATGCCCATGGCGTGCCGCTGATCGTCGACAACACGGTCGCCACGCCCATCCTGCTCAAGCCGTTCGACTACGGCGCCGACATCGCCGTGCATTCGCTGACCAAGTTTTTGGGTGGCCACGGCACAACGCTCGGCGGCGCCATCGTCGATTCCGGAAATTTCCCCTGGGCGAGGCATGCCGATCGCTTTCCGGCCTACAACAAGCCGGACGCATCTTATCACGGGCTTGTCTATGCCGAGCGCTTCGGCAAGACCGCCTATATCGAGCGCGCGCGCAGCGTCTATCAGCGCACCATGGGTTCGGTGCTGTCGCCGTTCAACGCCTTCCTGCTGCTCCAGGGCATCGAGACGGTGGCGCTACGCATGGAGCGCCATTGCGAGAATGCCCGCAAGGTCGCCGAATTCCTGCGCAACGATCCGCGCGTCGCCTGGGTCAACTACACCGGCTTCCCGGACAGCCCCTATTATCCGCTGGTCCAGAAGTATCTCGACGGCAACGCCTCCTCGCTGTTCACCTTCGGCATCAAGGGCGGCATGGAAGCCGGCAAGAGTTTCTATGATGCGCTGAAGCTGATCACGCGCCTCGTCAATATCGGCGATGCCAAGTCGCTGGCCTGCCATCCGGCCTCGACCACGCACCGGCAAATGTCGCCGGAGCAGCAGCGCACGGCCGGCGTGCTGCCGGAAACGATCCGCCTCTCGATCGGCATCGAGCATGCCGCCGATATCATCGAGGACATCGACCAGGCGCTGGAAAAGGCCTGTCCGGCCGCGCGTCTTCAGGCGGCGGAGTAGGCAATCGGGCCGATGAGCGTCTTGATCGACAGGGATCAAGGTATCGCAAGCCCGGCGCTGGTGCCGGCCGAAGGCGACTTCGCACGCAATCATGCCGGCGCCGAGCTCAACATCGGGCTGATCAACAACATGCCTGATACGGCGCTGAAGGCGACCGAGCGGCAGTTCATGAAGCTGCTCCAGGCTGCCGCAGGGCCGCGCCGGATCCGCTTTCATTGCTTCTCGCTGCCGTCGGTGAAGCGCTCGCCGGAAGCGAAGTGGCATGTCGAGAGCGAATATTCCGATCTCTCCGATCTCAAGCGCGAGAGGTTCGACGGGCTGATCGTGACGGGTGCCGAACCGGTCGCGCCCGAGCTCGACCAGGAGCCGTACTGGCGCGACCTCACCGAGCTGATCGACTGGGCCAGGACCAATACCCGCTCGACGATCTGGTCATGCCTCGCCGCACATGCGGCGGTGCTGCACCTCGATCGCATCGAACGCCAACGCCTGCCATCCAAATGTCATGGCATCTTCGACTGTGAGGCCGTGACGGGCGACGCGCTGACGCGCGACGCGCCGGCCCCGCTCAAGGTTTCGCATTCCCGCCTCAACGAAGTCACCGAGGGAGATCTCACGCAAGCCGGCTATCAGGTGCTGACCCGGTCGGCCCAGGCTGGCGTCGACGTCTTCGTCCGGCAGTATGACAGCCGCTTCGTGTTCTTCCAGGGTCATCCCGAGTATGACGCGCTGTCGCTGCAGCGCGAATATCTGCGCGACATCGGCCGCTTCCTCGCACGCGAACGGGACGCCTATCCGGCACTTCCCGTGAGTTATTTTGACGCAGCGACGGAGGAAAAACTTGCACGCTTCGAAAAGCGGGCGAGGCATCAGCGGCATCCGGCACTCACCAATGCATTGCCTGCGCTGACTTTGCGCACCGATATTGCGGCCGGCAGCGCCGCGGCCGCGCTTTTCCGCAATTGGCTGCAATATCTCGGCGCGGACGCTGCAGCTCCGTTGCTGGCGCGTTAACCCAGGGCTGTCGGTTCCGCGTTAGGATTACCCAGGCGTTAAGCTTGCCTCAGGCCGCGCGCAAATGTTTCAGTCGAGACATATAGAATCACAGGGAATGCACCCGTGCTGTCGACCCTCAACGGACGCTTGAGCAATCGGCTGGCCCGGCATTTCCGCGCCGCGCCGCACCGCTTGCCGGCGCACGCGCTGATGGTGAGCTTCACCTTTGATGACGCCCCCGACAGCGCCGCGGGCGAGGGCGCCTCGCTGCTGGAAGAGCATGGCGGGCGCGGCACGTTCTATCTCGCCGGCAGCCTGATCGATCAACCCGGAGACCATTGGCGCGGGCTGTCGAACGATGCGATCGTCCGGCTGCATCGCAGCGGTCACGAGATCGGTTGCCACACCTTCTCGCATTTGCGCGCGATCGATCTCGACGAGAGCGCGATGGCGCGCGAGATCGAGCGGAACCGCAGCCATTTTCTCGGCATCGACTCTTCGATCCGGCTCGAGAATTTCGCCTATCCCTATGGCCTCGCCTCGGTCTGGCGCAAACCGCAGCTCGCCCAAAACTTCCGCTCCGCGCGAGGCATCCTTCCTGGCGTCAACAGCGACGTCATCGATCTCCAGTTCCTGCGTGCTTCGCCGCTGGTCAATTGCGAGATCGATACGGCGGGCGTGGACCGTTATTTCGACGAGGCGGTCGCAAGCGGCGGCTGGCTGATCTTCTACGGCCACGACGTCGTCGATGCGCCGAGCCCCTATGGCTGCACGCCGGCCCTGCTGCGCCACGCGCTGAAGGCCGCGGAAAAGCGCAGCATGCCGATCGTGACGGTCGCCGAGGCCTTGCGCAGGATCGGCGCGTAGCTTTTCCCCTGTCCCCCGTTTGCGCGGAGAAGATGGACTTGCAACGTCAGCGCCGCCATGCGACTGGCGTTGTGACGAATCTCGCAAACCCCCGACACGCCCATGCCCGCCCCTTCCACCGCTCCGCTGCCAGCGCCGGCCGATGGCCGCGATGCGCTGTCGGTGCTGCATTCGGTGTTCGGCCTGCCGGGGTTCCGGGGCGCGCAAGGCGACATCATCCGGCACGTCACCGACGGCGGCAATTGCCTGGTGCTGATGCCGACCGGCGGCGGTAAGTCGTTGTGCTATCAATTGCCGTCGTTGTTGCGCGAAGGCTGCGGCATCGTGGTTTCGCCGCTGATTGCGCTGATGCGCGACCAGGTCGCGGGTCTGCTCGAAGCCGGCGTCAACGCAGCGGCACTGAATTCGTCGCTGACATTGCAGGAGGCCTCCGACATCGAGCGGCGCCTGATCGCGGGCGATCTCGACCTGCTCTATGTTGCGCCGGAACGCCTGGTGACGCCACGCTGCCTGTCGATGCTGGCGCAGGCCAAGGTGGCGCTGTTCGCGATCGATGAGGCGCATTGCGTCTCGCAATGGGGGCATGACTTCCGACCCGAATATGTCGGCCTCTCCATCATCGCCGAACGCTTTCCCGATGTGCCGCGCATCGCGCTGACCGCGACCGCCGACGAACTGACGCGGAAAGAGATCGTTCAGCGGCTCCAGCTCGCGGACAGCCCGCAATTCGTCTCCAGCTTCGACCGCCCCAACATCCGCTACGAGATCGTCGACAAGCGCAACGCGGTGTCGCAGCTGAAGGAGTTCATCCGGGAGCGCCATGAGGGCGATGCCGGCGTGGTCTATTGCCTGTCGCGTAACCGCGTCGAGGAGGTTGCTGCCGCACTCGCCGAGGCCGGCATTGCGGCGCTACCCTATCACGCCGGGCTCGATAGCAGCGTGCGTTCGCGCAACCAGGACCGCTTCCTCAATGAGGACGGCATCGTCATCGTCGCGACGATCGCCTTCGGCATGGGTATCGACAAGCCAGACGTGCGCTTTGTCGCCCATCTCGACCTGCCCAAGAGCATCGAGTCCTACTACCAGGAGACCGGGCGTGCGGGGCGCGACGGCAAGCCGTCCGCAGCGTGGATGGCCTACGGTCTCTCCGACATCGTGCAGCAGCGCCGCATGATCGACGAGTCCACCGGCTCCGACGACTTCAAGCGCGTCTCGATCCGCAAGCTCGATGCGCTGGTTGGCCTTGCCGAGACCGCGCAGTGCCGGCGCAAGCGGCTGCTTGGGTATTTTGGCGAGACGTTGCATGGCGAGAGCTGTGGCAATTGCGATAACTGCCTGACACCGCCAAAAATGCGCGACGGCAAGGTGCTGGCGCAAAAGCTTCTGTCTTGCGCCTACCGCACCGGGCAGCGTTTCGGCGCGATGCATCTGATCGACGTGCTGATCGGACGTCTGACCGAGAAGGTCACGCAGTTCGGCCACGACAAGCTGTCGGTGTTCGGCATTGGGCGCGAGCTCAACGAGAAGCAATGGCGCACCGTGCTGCGGCAGCTGGTGGCGATGGGGCATCTGCAGAGCGACAGCGAAGCCTTTGGCGCGCTGAAGCTGACGGAGACCGCGCGCGGTGTGCTGCGCGGGGAGACAGAGGTGTGGCTGCGTGAGGAGGCGCCCGGCACCCGCATTCGCTCCAGCCGTTCCAAATCCCGTCGCGGCGATCTCGCACCGGTGGCCAATGCTCCGCAAGGCGATGTCGATCCCGAATTGCGCGCGCGGTTGCGCGCCTGGCGCTCGGATATCGCGCGCGAGCGCGGTGTGCCGGCCTATGTCGTGCTGCACGATGCCACCATCGACGGCATCGTCAGGGCCTGGCCGACCACGCTGGACGAGCTGCGCAACGTCCCCGGCATTGGCGACAAGAAGCTCGAGCATTATGGCGAGGAGCTGTTGCAGATTGTGCGGACGCGGTAGGCGCCGCGACGGCTGTTAGCACGCCGCACACGCTCTACATCGTCATCCCGGACAAGCGGAGCGCAGATCCGGGATCGATACCGCGTGATCTATCGGTTGCGATCAGTAGGCGTACCGAACTGCAAGTCTTCGCCTAACCCCTCCCTGGGGGTATGGGCCCCGGCCTTCGCCGGGACGACACCCGTGTATGAGGCTCTGGCTGAGCCTCTCACCCGTTCCGGAACGCGTAGCCGTAGCCGTTCAGCGCCGGCGCACCGCCGAGATGGGCGTAGAGGATCTTCGCGCCCTTCTCGAAGTGGCCCTTCTGGGTCAGATCGATCAGACCCTGCATCGATTTGCCTTCATAGACGGGGTCGGTGATCATCGCCTCTAACCGTGCGGTGACGCGGATCGCCTCCTTGGTCTCCTCCGACGGAACGCCATAGGCGGGATAGGCGTAATCCTCGATCAAGACGACGTCGTCGGCAACGATGTCCTTGCCGAGTTCGACGAGCTTTGCGGTATTCTGGGCGATCGAGAGCACCTGCGCTTTCGTCTGCGCCGGGGTGAAGGAGGCATCGATACCAATCACCTTGCGCGCACGGCCGTCGGCGGCGAAGCCGACCAGCATGCCGGCATGAGTGGAACCGGTTACGGTGCAGACGATGATGTAGTCGAACTGGAAGCCGAGCTCTTTCTCCTGCTTGCGCACTTCCTCGGCGAAGCCGACATAGCCGAGCCCGCCAAATTTATGCACGGAGGCGCCGGCGGGAATCGCGTAAGGCTTACCGCCCGCGGCCTTCACGTCCTCGATCGCCTGCTCCCAGCTCTTGCGGATGCCGATGTCGAAACCGTCGTCGACCAGGCGCACGTCGGCGCCCATGATGCGCGAGAGCATGATGTTGCCGACGCGGTCATAGACGGCGTCCTCGTGCGGCACCCAGGCTTCCTGCACCAGGCGGCACTTCATGCCGATCTTGGCGGCGACCGCCGCGATCATGCGGGTGTGGTTCGATTGCACGCCGCCGATCGAGACCAGCGTGTCGGCGTTCGAGGCGATCGCGTCGGGGATGATGTATTCGAGCTTGCGCAGCTTGTTGCCGCCATAGGCGAGGCCGGAATTGCAGTCCTCGCGCTTGGCGTAGATCTCGACATTGCCGCCGAGGTGCTTCGATAGCCGCTCCAGCTTTTCGATGGGTGTCGGGCCGAAGGTCAGCGGATAGCGCGCGAATTTGTCCAGTTTCATTGGATCATCCCGATTGGCGTTGGTCTGGGATGTGGCTAGCATTGCACCGCAAAAAGGTGCTTTCGAATATTGCGGCCATATTGCGCGTAATCTTGCATAGATTATGGACTGAGATAATATTACTTCCGAAGTTTCGTCAATTTATGGAAGTTTCTTCCATGCCAGCCCGTCTCGATCGCGTCGACCTCAAGATGTTGAGATTACTGCAAAATAACGGTCGGCTCAGCAACGCCGAGCTGGCCGAAACGGTCGCGATCAGCCCCGCCACCTGCCATCGTCGCACCCAGCGCCTGTTCGAGGACGGCTTCATTGCCACGGTCCGCGCCATGGTGGCGCCGAAGAAGGTGGCCAAGGGCACGCTGGTGATGGTCGGCGTCGTGCTCGACCGCTCGACGCCCGAGAGCTTCGCCACCTTCGAGCAGGCGATCGCCAGGCTGAAATTCGTGCTCGACTGCCACCTCGTCGCCGGCGACTTCGACTACTTCCTGAAAATCCGCGTCGGCGACATGGAGGACTTCAACCGCATCCATGGCGAACAGCTGATCGCACTCCCCGGCGTGCGCCAGACCCGCACCTTCTTCGTGATGAAGGAGGTCGTCGACAACGCGCCGCTGGAGTTTTGAGCGGGCAGACACTCGATCGGCCGATCAGGGGCGATGCCTGCTCTGGGCCGCTCGGGGCCCGCCTACACGAGTACAGTAGAGCAGATAGCTTCCGTCTTCGTGCGATGCATTGGTCTTGGCAACTTCTTTCCAACCGCGCTTCTCGGGATCTCGTTCGAAGTGCTTTGGCTTCGTTTCAATTAGAGGACCTGTCTCCGTCTCGATCTTGTTGATTGTCCAATCGTAGACTATGGCGGGTGCGCCTGGTTGGTGGGCATGACTTTCAAAGTAGTAGAATGGATCTACTCCGATGGAGACTAGTCCTCCCAACCACGTGCCTGGGCGAGAATCGTCAGGAGGCTTTCCGTCACAATACATGAGAAGGCCGGCGTCCAACACCCACCAGTCATCTTGCGCATGCACGACTTGAGCAAGAATTTCGTAAGAGCTCTCGAACAGGTGAGTGATTGACGGCGCTTTGTGGTCAGGTCGACCGTACTTGGGAAGCGGGACTACTGGCCAGAATTCGAGCGCGAATGAGGCGTTTGTCGCTTGCGCGAAATCACCATAGTTGCCGTCCTGAATAACCCAACTATCAAGTCCGACGACTAGATCGGCCATCGCATGCCCCGCCAAAGAATGATGGGACATAACATGGTTGTATCTGCATCGCCATACCACTTACAAAATTGCACGGTCGTCACGGCAACTTCACTTGCCTTGCGCGCGCACGCGGGCGAGCTTTCGACCTTCTCAACGAGGAGATCCTGCCGTGCGCCTTCCCATTCTCGATCCGAAAGAGCTGAGCGACGAACAGAAGCCGCTCTATGCCGACATGCAAGCGGGCATCAAGGACCACTTCAAGGGCTTTGTGAACATGCGCGACGACGGCGCGCTGCTCGGCCCCTGGAATCCCTGGATCCGCGAGCCACGTTTCGGCGGGCCTGTGTGGGAGCTGGTCAAGGCGATCGCGTCGAACCCGCTGCTGCCGGCGCCGGTGCGCGAGGTCGCGATCCTCGTCACCGGCTCGCATTTCCGCTCCGGCTACGAGCTCTATGCCCATGTGCTGGTGGCCGAGCAGCGTGGCCTCTCCGACGAAAAGCTTGCGACCATCGTTGCCGGGCAACGGCCGGTCGATCTGACCAGGCAGGAGGCGGTCGCCTACGACATGGCATCTGCCCTGGTCAGCGGCGGTGTACTGCCCGAGCTGACCTATCGTGCCGCTGTGAACGAGTTCGGCGAGCACGGCGCCGCCGAGCTGTCCTATCTCGTCGGCGTCTATTGCATGGTCTCGGTGACGCTCAACACGTTCGATGTGCCGGTGCCGGAATAGATCGGCTGCGGACGATCATTCCGCCGCCTTGCTTGCAGGAGGCGGAGGCATCCAGGCGATGCAGCGATTGCGGCCCTCGTTCTTGGCCTGGTAGAGCGCTTGATCAGCCGCGCCCATCAATGTGTCGATGCCGGACATGCTGACGGTGGCCTCGGCAACGCCGATGCTCACGGTAAGGCCGAACTGCACCTGATGCGCGTTCAACCGGATCGCCATGGCGCGTTTGCGGATTCGCTCGGCGACGAGCTTGGCGCGTGACAGGCTGGTCTCGGGCAGCAGAACCGCGAACTCCTCGCCGCCGATGCGGCCGACGAGATCGGACTTGCGCTTGCCTTCGTTGCACGCGGCTGCAACAGCCTTGATCGCTTCGTCGCCGACCGCGTGACCGTAGCGGTCGTTGACCGACTTGAAATGATCGATGTCGAGCATCAGGACCGAGACCGAGCGGTAGTAGCGCTGGAAGCGGCTCCATTCCGCATCGAGCGCCCCCAGGAAATGCCGGCGGTTGTACAGGCCCGTGAGCGGATCCGTGGTCGCCAGCCGCTCCAGCATCGCGGCTTTGTTGGTGAGATCGGTGATGTCGACATAGGTCAGCATCCGGCCGCCGTTTGACATCGTGGTGCAATGGGTCCTGATCCGCCGCCCGTCAGGTGTCTGAAGGTCGCGCACGTGATCGCCGGCCTTGACCTCGGCGACGCGCTTGCCGGGGAATTTTGCCAGCTCGTTGGCCGGAAGGTCGGGTGCGCTCGCGCGCTGTGCGCGGCTCACCAGTGAAGCATAGGCCGGGCGGGCGGCGGCCTCTTCTTCGCTCACTTCCCAGAACCGGCGCATCCGCAAATTCATGAAGCTCGCGTTCAAGTCGGAGTCGAGCAAGAGAACGCCGTCCTGAACATTCTCCAGAGCGTCTCGCAGGAGCTTGAGCTCGTCCGAGGAGCGGACGATGTCGGTGACCGGCGTATAGGTCAGCATGCGCCCGCCGTCAGGCAATGGCGTGCATTGTACACGCACGACATCGCCATTGGTACGGCGCACGTCGACAGGCGTCGGATCGCCGGCCTCGATCACGCGGACACGCTCTTTCACGTGAGCCTCGAGGGCGGGGTCCGGCACCTCATAGGCTCCGATGTCGCGCCCGTGATGAAGCAGCGTGAGGATGGACGGATTGCTGTCGGCGACCTGGTCAGGCAGGTGCCACATCTGGCGAAACGACCGGTTGATGAGGCGCGCCCTGAGGTTGGCGTCGAGCAGCACGATGCCGGTCGGTACGTGATCGAGGGCCGCACGCAGCGCCAGCATCTGGGCGCGCATCAGCGTATCAGGCGAACGGCCCTGCTCGTCGCTGGCCGGGCGCTGGATGGCGTCCGGCTGCTCGAAGGCGACCCCGACCTGACGGTCCGATCGCCAGATCACCCGGCAGCTCAGGATATCGCGTCCCTGAAGCCGGAGCTGGAATCGCTCGGGAACCCCGAGGCCGCTCTCCATCTCCAGAGTCGCGGCCTCTTCAGACACCCGGCGCACGACGCAGTCGATCGACGACTGGCCGTAGTTGAAGATGATCTTCCCAGAAAGGAACGTCCGTTCCGGCACCAAGCGGGACATTTGCAGTCTCCAAGGCTGCGCAAGATGTGAAAAAGCCGAACGAGTGTCGCGCAAGGTTACTTGCGGCGATGTAACGCGCTCGATGTTTTCGGATGAGGATTAACGATCGGTTGACGCGGAATTTTACCGAAGATCAACCATGACACCCGGTCAGTTGCGCACGGCATAAAGCGGCGTGCGCAGCGTCACCTGGTAGGACGGCTTCGGCATCCACGCGATCTGTGCGGTGATGCCGAACAGACGGTTGTCATTGTCATCCATGCGGTCGAGGTCGAGGCGCAGGATCGGCTGGGTGAACGGCTCCGCAAGCGTCCGGCCTGCGAGCTGCGCACCGCCGAACGACTGCACGCCGAGGCGCCCGGTGAATTTCCAGTTGCTCGGCCATTGGTAGTAGCCGCCGGCGTAGAGGATTGTGTTCGGCCTGATCCGGGCAATCTGGCTGGCAATGTCGGTGTATGTGTATTGCACGCCGGCAAGCCAGCCCCGCGTCTCGTCCGCGTCGAGCGCGTAGTCGAATTCCAGGACGTGGTTGAACGAATTCGTCATGCCCTGTTCGTTCGGCACCGATTGGGTCAGCGTGGATTGCAACGTGATCGTCGGGATCTTGCCGCCGTTCTGCTGGTAGAGGTCGGCCTGCACGCCGATGTTCCAACTGGTGATGTCGAATGTCGACCAGCCGCCGCCGATATCCGTCGCCGAGCCTGACACACCGCCATAGAGCGACACGCGATCGCTGACGTCCACGGTCAGCGGCAGGTCGACGGCAATCGATTTTGCAGCAGGCAAGCCGTTCGGCAGTGTCGCGCCGCGTTGTGCCGCTAGCGCTTCGAACGCCGCCGAGAGTGAGGTGTTGCCGAAACCGAGCCCAAGCGTACCCGCTGGGATCGTTGCATAGGTCGTGCGAAGATCGAGATAGATGTTCGGGACGACAGGCTTTGCCGCCGTGTCCTCGTCCGCGTCGGCGGCGGCGCCGGCCGGGATCGTCAGACACAGCAGTCCCGTCGCGACAGCGCGCAAGACCGAGTCGGACGTTGGGCTGCGTTGGGACACGTGACAATCCGACGCGTGGCGCTCTGGTGATAGAACCGCCCGCTAGATGGAACGTGATCGTTGGTGTGGTCAAGGTCAATCCACGGGCAATGGACGATACCGCTGTGCGCGGTTACCCTGCCGTGATCGCACTGACACACTCGCCCGGCACTGTGCAGGCCGGACAATGGAGACGACAGCCATGAATACGTCACGCCGCATCCTGCTCGCTGGAATGGCTGGGCTCGCCATGGCTCCGACCGCCGTGGCTGCCGGGCACGCCCCGGCCGTTGGCGATGCGACGGTCGCCGAAGAACGCTTCGCACGCCTGATTGCCGCCGCGCATGCGCCCGACGTCGCCGGCCCACGCCAGGCCGAGCGCTATGCGGATGCGCATTGGCCCGACTATGTCGTGGCGGCTAGGGCCGTGCTCGAGGCGCGGGTGTGATTTGCGCCTTTATTTTCCCACCGCGCGCCGCACCTGCTCGCCGATCTGCGACAGCACGAGCTGCGCCTGCGGCAGGATCGCGCCCATGGCGTGGAAATTGTGGACCATGCCGTCGTGGCAAATGTGCTCGACCGCGACGCCCGCGGCGAGCAGCTTGCGCGCATAGGCATTGCCTTCGTCGCGCATCGGGTCGAACTCGGCGGTATGGATGATCGCCGTCGGCAGGCCTGCAAGGCGCGTCGCGCGGAGCGGGGAGATGCGGGGATCGGCGGCATCCAGGCCCTCGGGCAGGTAATCGGCCAGATCGGCCTCGATCGTGGTGCGGTCGATCAGATGTCCCTCGGCGAAGGCCTCGCGCGAGGGCGAGGTCTCCTCGAAATCCAGCACCGGGCAGATCAGGCATTGTGCGACGATGGAGAGGCCGGCGCTCTGCGCCGCCTCCTGGCAGACGATCGCTGCCAGCGTGGCGCCAGCGGAATCGCCGCCGATGACCAGCCGCTCGGCGTCGATGCCGAGCGAGGAGGCTTCGCGCGCGACCCACTCGGTGGCAGCGATCGCGTCGTCGACGGCAGCAGGAAATTTGTGCTCGGGCGCGAGGCGGTAGTCGACCGACACAAGTCGGCAGCCGGTCGCATGCGCCAGCGCCGCCGCGATACGGTCATGCGTCGCAATGCTGCCGGCGACGAGCCCGCCACCATGAAAGAACACGAAGCCCGGCGCACGCTCGCCGGCGGACGCCGGCGAATAGAGCCGATAGGGCAGCTCTCCGCCAGGGCCGGGCAACACGCCGTCGGACGCGGTCACGTCAGGCGCCTCGGCCCGCGCAAATTGCATCAGCTTCGCCAGCGATTGTCGCCGCGCCTCGACACTCGGCCGGCTCAGCGCCTCCGGCGCAGCCGCAGCCATCATGGTCAACAAGCGTTTTGCGAGCGGATCGAGCGGCATGGGAAACTCCGTGACGTGCCGGACATTATAGCCGGTTTGGTCGCGCTGTTGTCATACCCTCCCGAGGGAGAGTTGATGCTTCGCCGCAGCAAATCGTTTAGAAATTGGGACAATAGTGCCCGGATATTTTTCGAGGGGAGCCTTGTGATGGCCGAGATCAAGAAGCCGATCGAGTATTCGCCAAGCTGGACCTTCTTCGAAGGCAAATGGCATGACGGCAATGTGCCGATCATGGGTCCGCGCACGCACGGCGCCTGGCTCGGCTCGGTCGTGTTCGACGGCGCGCGCGCGTTCGAAGGCGTTGCGCCCGATCTCGACCGGCACATCGCTCGCGCGAATCAGTCCGCCATTAATTTTGGCCTGAAGCCGGTGGTCGATGCCGGCACCTGGCTCACGCTCGCAACCGAAGGCATCGCGCGCTTTGCACCGAATGCCGAGCTTTATGTCCGGCCGATGTATTGGGCGCAGAACGGCGCAGGCGGCGGCGTGCTGTTCGATCCTGAAACCACCAATTGGTGCCTGTGCATCTACGAGGCGCCGATGCCGAAACCGGTCGGCAATGCGATCACGCTGTCGCCGTTCCGCAGGCCTACGGCCGAATGCGCGCCGGTCGAAGCCAAGGCCGCCTGCCTCTATCCGAACAATTCGCGTGCCCTTGCCGAAGCCGCCTCGCGTGGCTTCCAGAATGCGCTGATGCTCGATATGCTCGGCAACGTCGCCGAGTTCGGCAATTCCAACGTGTTCATGGCCAAGGACGGTGTTGTCTTCACGCCGACGCCGAACGGCGCCTTCCTCAACGGCATCACGCGCCAGCGCGTCATCGGCTTGCTTCGCGCCGACGGCGTCACCGTGGTCGAGACGACGCTGCGCTATGCGGATTTTCTCGGCGCCGACGAGATTTTCTCGACCGGCAATTTTGCGAAGGTCGCGCCCGTGATTCGCATCGACGAGCGGGAGCTACAGCCGGGTCCATTCTACACCAAAGCGCGCAAGCTCTATTGGGATTTTGCGCATGCGGTGAAGCTGGCGGCTTAGGCCGCCGCACACTCCGTCATTGCGAGCGCAGCGAAGCAATCCAGGCTGTCTCCGCGGAGGGACTCTGGATTGCTTCGCTGCGCTCGCAATGACGATGACGAGGCAGTCGGGCAAAGCAGCCGAGGGTGCGCCTTACAGAAAGACCTATTCGTCCTTCTTCGACATCTTTTCGAGGCGCTCCTGCATGTCCTTCATCTGCTGGCGCAGGTCGTCGATGTTGGTGTCCTTTGCCGGCTCGGCGCTCGCATCGGGCTCCGGCTCTGAGCGGCCCGGCGTGGGGACAAACGGCTTGAACATCGAGAAAGTCTGCTGGAACAGCTCCATGTTGCGGCGGACCTGTTCCTCCAGCGGCGCAAACGGAGTTCCGGACAGCGAATTGGCGATCTGCTTGCGGAACTTCTCCTGCTCCTGGGTCAGCGTCGCGATTGACTGCTCCAGATATTTCGGCACCACCATCTGCATGCTGTCGCCGTAGAAGCGGATCAGCTGGCGCAGGAAGGTGGTCGGCAGCAGGTTCTGGCCGGCCTTGTTCTCCTGCTCGAAGATGATCTGGGCGAGCACGGAGCGGGTGATGTCGTCGCCGGTCTTGGCATCGTAGACCAGGAAATCTTCGCCGTCCTTGACCATGGCGGCGAGGTCTTCCAGCGTCACGTAAGTGCTCGTTCCGGTGTTATAGAGCCGGCGGTTCGCGTATTTCTTGATGGTGGTGGGTTGGTCTGATTTCGCCATGGGCTCTCACTTCAAAGACGCTGAGAACGGGAACCTGCAGGGCCAATGCCGCAGGGCGGGAAGAGTACGCAACGCAACAAAATAAGCATTTTCAACGGGGTCACGCTACCGTTTTGTGCGGCACGGTTAATTGCACAGCAAAAACGTGCTTGCGAAATCGCCAAGAACGCTATTTTGAATGCGTTGCGGCATGAATTCGGTCAGCTGCCGATTGACATGCCGCAATGACGTTAACAGGATGCCATTCGAGACTGGCGAGCCGTTTCCCAGCCCCGTCTGCCCCCCTTTCAACCCTAGGAGATGCCCATGTCAGACGATGTCGTCATCGTCAGCGCCGCCCGCACCCCGGTCGGCAGCTTCAACGGAGCCTTCGCGACCCTTCCCGCCCACGATCTCGGCGCGATCGCCATCAAGGCTGCGCTGGAGCGCGGTGGCATCGAGCCCGGCCGGGTCTCCGAAGTCATCATGGGCCAGATCCTGACCGCCGCTCAGGGTCAGAACCCGGCCCGCCAAGCCTCGATCATGGCCGGTATTCCCGTGGAGAGCCCGGCCTGGGGCGTCAACCAGCTTTGCGGCTCGGGCCTGCGCACGGTTGCGCTCGGCTATCAGGCGCTGCTCAACGGTGATTCCGAGATCGTCGTGGCCGGTGGCCAGGAATCCATGAGCATGGCTCCGCACGCCCAGCACCTGCGCGGCGGCGTCAAGATGGGCGCGCTCGATTTCATCGATACCATGATCAAGGACGGCCTGTGGGATGCCTTCAACGGCTACCACATGGGCAACACCGCCGAGAACGTCGCGCGCCAATGGCAGATCACCCGCGCCCAGCAGGATGAGTTCGCGGTCGCCTCACAGCAGAAGGCCGAGGCCGCGCAGAAGGCCGGCAAGTTCAACGACGAGATCGTTCCGGTCACCATCAAGACCCGCAAGGGCGATGTGGTCGTCAGCGCCGACGAATATCCGCGTCATGGTGCCACGATCGATGCGATGGCGAAGCTCAAGCCTGCCTTCGAGAAGGACGGCACGGTCACTGCAGGTTCGGCCTCGGGTATCAATGACGGCGCCGCCGCCGTGGTGCTGATGACTGCCAAGCAGGCCGCCAAGGAAGGCAAGAAGCCGCTCGCGCGCATCGTGTCCTGGGCGCAGGCCGGCGTCGATCCGAAGATCATGGGCTCGGGCCCGATCCCGGCCTCGCGCGCCGCGCTGAAGAAGGCCGGCTGGAGCGTTGGCGATCTCGACCTGATCGAGGCCAACGAAGCCTTCGCGGCGCAGGCCTGCGCCGTCAACAAGGACCTCGGCTGGGACACCTCCAAGGTCAACGTCAACGGCGGCGCCATCGCGATCGGCCATCCGGTCGGCGCTTCCGGCGCGCGTGTGCTGGTGACGCTGCTGCACGAAATGCAGAAGCGCGATTCTAAGAAGGGCCTTGCCACGCTGTGCATCGGCGGCGGCATGGGTATCGCGATGTGTCTGGCGCGCGACTGACGATAGCTGACGCCTGACTTGCGTGTGATTTGCGCGTGCGCCGCACACATAAGTGAGTGCGTTGCACGCGACTAAAAAGGCAGCGGTTGCAAATCAAATATTCTTCGCAACCGCGCACGCCTCGACTAAATACAAACGCCCGGCTCAACGCCGGGCGTTTTGTTCTTGATGTCCGTCAAACCAGCCGCATAATCACCGTTAAAAAAACGATCGCTCAGAAACGTCCTAAGAGTCCAAGGGAAGGAATACGATATGGCACGAGTTGCATTGGTGACGGGTGGTACGCGGGGCATCGGAGCTGCGATCAGCAAGGCGCTGAAGGCGGCTGGCTACAAGGTCGCGGCGAGTTATGCCGGCAATGATGCTGCGGCGGAGAAGTTCAAGGCCGAGACCGGCATCGCCGTCTACAAATGGGACGTCAGCAGCTTCGATGCCTGCGCGGAAGGCGTGAAGAAGGTCGAGGCCGAGCTCGGCCCGGTCGATGTGCTCGTCAACAATGCCGGCATCACCCGCGACACCGCCTTCCACAAGATGACGCTCGAGCAGTGGAACGCCGTCATCAACACCAATCTCGGCTCGCTGTTCAACATGACCCGTCAGGTGATCGAGGGCATGCGTGCGCGGAAATTCGGCCGCGTCATCTCGATCTCGTCGATCAACGGCCAGAAGGGGCAGTTCGGCCAGGTCAATTATTCCGCAGCCAAGGCTGGCGACATCGGCTTCACCAAGGCGCTCGCAATCGAGAACGCCAAGGGCGGCATCACCGTCAACGCCATTGCGCCGGGCTACATCAACACCGAGATGGTGCAGGCTGTGCCGAAGGACGTGTTGGAGAAGAACGTGATCCCGCAGATCCCGGTCAACCGGCTCGGCGAGCCCGAAGAGATCGCGCGCGCGGTCGTGTTCCTGGCGGCCGACGAGGCTGGCTTCATCACCGGCTCGACCTTAACCATCAATGGCGGTCAGTATCACGCCTGATATGGTGTCAAGCCTGTAGCGTTGGGCGAGACAAGGCGATAGTGAAGACGCAAATGCCCGGCCTCGTGCCGGGCATCATCGTCCTCAGAGCCTTTTGATCCATGACACCGCGCGCCGCCACACTGATCGGACTGACCGCGATCCTGATGTGGTCGCTGTTGTCCGTGATGACGGTGGCGACCGGAAAGATACCGGCGTTCCAGCTCGCTGCGATGACCTTTGCAATCGGCGGTCTCGTCGGCCTGCTTACCTGGATCGGCCGCGGTGACGCCGCGGACAGCCTGCGTCAGCCGCTCGTCGTGTGGCTCGTCGGCGTTGGTGGCCTGTTCGGCTATCACGCGCTCTATTTCCTCGCGCTGCGCTTCGCGCCGCCGGCCGAAGCCGGCCTTCTGAATTATATGTGGCCGCTGCTGATCGTGCTGTTCTCGTCGTTCCTGCCGGGTGAGCGGCTCGCCGTGCATCACATCGTCGGCGCCGTGCTCGGCCTCGTCGGCACCGTGCTGCTGTTTGCCGGCAATACCTCCGGCTTCGCGCCGGGCGCGGTGCCGGGATTGGTCGCGGCCTTCATCGCCGCCTTCGTCTGGGCGACCTATTCGGTGCTGTCGCGGCGATTGAAGGCGGTGCCGACCGATGCGGTCGCGGGCTTCTGCCTCGCCACATCAGTGCTCGCCGCGCTGATGCATGGTCTGCTCGAAACCACGGTGTGGCCCGAGACGAATTTGCAATGGCTCGCGGTGATCGCACTCGGCATCGGCCCCGTCGGCGCTGCCTTCTACGCCTGGGACATCGGCATGAAGCGCGGCGACATCCGCGTGCTCGGCGCCGCTTCCTACGCGACGCCGCTGCTCTCGACCGGCTTTCTCATCGCCGCCGGCTTTGCCAAAGCCAGCGCCAACATTGCGATTGCCGCAATCCTGATCGCCGGCGGCGGCATGATCGCGGCAAAGGACATGGTGCTGCGGAAGCGGTGAGAGTCCGGGGCTAGGGCTCCCAGCCCTTCGGCGCGAGCTCGAATTTTGCGAAC
This sequence comes from Bradyrhizobium ganzhouense, assembly GCF_049949285.1. Taxonomy (NCBI): domain Bacteria; kingdom Pseudomonadati; phylum Pseudomonadota; class Alphaproteobacteria; order Hyphomicrobiales; family Nitrobacteraceae; genus Bradyrhizobium; species Bradyrhizobium ganzhouense. The sequence continues at coordinate 8,776,759 of NZ_CP181318.1, read as the reverse complement.
TCGAAGGCGGGCGCCACGGTGCAGCCGACCAGCGTCCACTCGCCGGTGGTCTCCGCCATCTGCCACGCATCCGCCGGCACGATGGCCTGCGGCCGCTCGCCGCTCACGAGGTCCGTGCCGAGCCGCACCTCGTGCTGGGAGCAGCCGTCATGTGCGATGCGCAGCGTCAGCGGGCCTCCGGCATAATAATGCCAGGTCTCGACCGCATCGATCCGGTGCCAATGCGAGCGCTCACCGCGTGCGATCAGGAAGTAGATCGATGTCGAACGCGAACGGCCATTGGCGTCGGTGGTCTGGTCGCGAAAGGTCTCGCGATAGTGGCCGCCCTCGGGATGCGGGCGGAGCTCAAGGCGCGTGATGATCTCGGCTGCGGTCGGCATCGATCCCCGTCAGGACTTGATCTTCAAGACTTGATCTTCAAGACTTGGTCTTCAGGACTTGTTCTTGCGCTCGCGCAGCTCGCCGAAGACTGCGGCGGCATCCGCGCCCTTCATGTGTAGCCTGGCTGCGACCGAGGGTTCATCAGCGCGCAGGAACACGTTTGCTCGCTTCTCATCACCAAGCAGTGAGGGAATGGTCGGCTTGTTCTCCGCCCGCAGTCTCGTCACTTCCGCCGCGCGTGCCTGGAGGGCCGCATTATCGGGATCGACGGTCAGCGCGAACTTGACGTTGGAGGCCGTATATTCGTGGCCGCAATAGAGCTTGAAGTCGTCAGGCAGGGCCCGCAGCTTCAACAGCGAGTCCCACATCATGGGATAGGTGCCCTCGAACACGCGGCCGCAGCCGATCGAGAACAGCGTGTCGGCGGCGAACAGCGTCTTCTCGGTGTCGAACACGTAGGAGATATGGTCGAGCGTGTGACCGGGCGTTTCCAGCACGCGTCCGAGCAGCGTGCCGACCTTGACCACGTCGGCATTGGCGACGCGCAGGTCGACATTGGCAATTGTCGTCGTCTTGTCATGCGGCGCGACGACGCGGCAATTGTATTTCTGCTTGAGCTCGGCGACGCCCCCGACATGATCGCCATGATGATGGGTGATCAGGATATCGGTGAGCTGCCAGCCCTCACGCTCCAGCGCCTTGATGATGGGACCGGCTTCCGGTGCGTCGATCGAAGCGGTTGCCTTGGTTTCCACATCGTGGATCAGATAACCGAAATTGTCGTTTAAACAGCTGAAAGTACGAATTTCGGCAGCCATGACATCTCCATCGCGCTCAGCCCCGTCAGACAAATATGGCGTTAACGTTGCGCAGGCAATGCAATATTCCGCGCGCAGCCGCCGCCCTGTGCATGTTACATTGCCGTCATGACCATCGATGTCGTCGACCTTCGCGAGTTCTATTCCCGTCGCCTCGGGATTGTGGCGCGGCAGATGATCAATCGCGGCATCCACGAGCGCTGGCCGAACGCCGAGGGCCAGCGCGTGCTCGGCATCGGCTATCCGACGCCCTATCTCGGGCTGTTCCGCGAGGACGCGGAGCGCTGCATTGCCTTCATGCCGGCGGCCCAGGGCGTGTTGAAATGGCCCACGGGGCGGCCCGCGCTGGCCGCGCTGGTCGATGAGTTCTCGCTGCCGCTTCCCGACGCCGCGGTCGATCGCATCCTGCTGGTCCATGCGCTCGAGATGTCGGACGATCCGGCCGCGCTGTTGCGGGAGGTCTGGCGGGTGCTGTCGCCGTCCGGCCGCGTCATGGCGGTGATCCCGAACAGGCGCGGCGTGTGGACGCGCAGCGACAACACGCCGTTCGGCCATGGCCGTCCCTATTCGCGCTCGCAGATCACGGACCTGCTGCGCCAGACCTGGTTCACGCCGACCGGCTGGGGTGAGGCCTTGTTCATGCCGCCTTACGCGGGCCGCTGGGTGCTGAAATCGGCGCAGATGTGGGAGCGTGCCGGTGCGGCGCTGTCGCTGCCTTTTGCCGGCGTCCACATCGTCGAAGCCACCAAGCAGGTCTATCGCGCGATCCCCGCCAAGCGCGAACGGGCGCGGCTGATTCCCTCGTTGAAGCCGGTGCTGGTGCCGTCCTCGACGACGGTGAGGCGGGGCTGAAAACAAATCGTCCCGGCGAGGCCGGGACGATCATGCATTGTCAATCCAAGATTTGGTTGCGGCTTACTCGCTGGGGGCGAGATCGTCGCCGGAAGCGGCAGGAGCAGCCTCGCGCTCGGGGCGCGGGCCGTTATGCGGCCGGCGGCGCCGCCGCGGGAAACGCTCGCCACCGCCGCCATTGCCAGCTTCGAAGCCGCCCGGAGCACCGTTCGTCTGCGGCGGCTGCGCGCCGGTGATGAAGGAGGGCAGGCGGTCGACATTGCCGGCGTCGGCGATGACAGGCTGCGGCTGGTTCGGCGGTTGCGGCTGCTGATATTGCGGCTGCGGACGATGGTCGCGTTCGCGGTGCTCGCGCGGCTGCTGCTGGTCGCGAACATAGGGCTGCTGGTTATTGTCGCGCTGCTGATAGTCGCGATTGTGATCGCGCTGGCCCTCACGCTGATAGGGCTGTTGCTGCTGCGGAGGCTGCGGAACGAAGCCCGGCTCCTGGCCGAAATTCGAGAAATTCTCGCCGTCGTCCTCGCCGTCGTCACCGCTGCTGGTGCTGATGGGCTCATCGCCGCGCGGCTGCTGGTTCTGGCGGAACTGTTCCTGCGCCGCCGCGATCAGGCGAAAATAATGCTCGGCGTGCTGGTAGTAGTTTTCGGCGGCGACCGGGTCGCCGGAGGAGCGCGCGTCGCGCGCAAGCTGAAGATATTTTTCGGCGATGTGCGAGGCGGTGCCGCGGATCTTGATGTCGGGGCCGTTCGATTCGTAGACCCGGGTCATCGGGTTCTGGCCGCGCCGGTTATTGTTGTTGTTGTTATTGTTGTTGCGGTTGCGCATCCGCTGCTTGTTCTGACCGTTTCTCATGTCCTGCCTTTAATTCCAGCCCTAAGGGTTGCACGCATTACTGATTGCTAGGAGTGACCTGATGACAGCGGTTCACATGCCTCACGCGCACCGCGCGCAAGAGCGGACTGAACCCTGCCGATGTTCGTCGACCGTCGCGTTCAACAAAGACGCGTTCCCCACCCGCCAGCATTCATCGCCAGCGAACCCATTCATATCGCCTGCCGAAACAAGCCCTGCTTTGTTGCGTAAGTCTTCAAGCGCAATATCAGGCTTTCGTTCACGTTGCGGTCGGAAAGCAGCGTACCTCAATGGGCCATCGCGCTTAACAGGACCTGCGGCTTGGAACCTAAAATCAGTGAAGCTCTCGCCTGAGAGCCCGGCTTTCGCCCGTAGCTCTACGGGGCCGACACCGATGTGTTGATCGGAAGGTAGTCGTTCCCAAGGGATATTCCAAGAGGTTTTTTAGAGCCCAATCCGGCTTTTATGGGGTCATTTTTCGGGCCGAGACCGCTCGCAGGACACCCGCCAGGTCGGCCTTGGGCGGCCTGTCGATCGATAGCGCGGCGGCCGCCATCAAGGCCTGGATATCGCTGGCCTGGCCTTGGCCGGCCTCGACGATCAGGGCGCCGCCGGGCGCGAGCCGCTCGGCCGCCTGCGGAATCAGGGCGCGATATGCGTCGTAGCCGTCATTGCCGCCGTCGAGCGCCAGATGCGGATCGTGCTCGCGCACCTCGATGCTCAGTTTCGGAATTTCCCCGGCGGGAATATAGGGCGGGTTCGACACGATCAGATCGAACGGACCGTGCAGCGCCGCCGCATAGGAGCAGGCGACGAACGCCGCGCGGTCGGCGAGGCCGAGGGAGGCGGCATTGCCTTTTGCCGTGCCGAGCGCAGTGAGGCTGAGATCGGTGCCGACGCCAAACGCATCTGGAATTTCGTGCAGCAGCGCCAGCAGGATCGCGCCGGATCCGGTGCCGATGTCGGCGATACGCGGGCCCCGTCCTGTAGTCATGCGTTCGCGAAAAATCTCGAGCGCCAACTCCACCACCGTCTCGGTGTCCGGCCGCGGCACCAGCGTCGCCTCGGACAGGCGGAACGGCAAGCCCCAGAATTCCCGCGCGCCGAGAATGCGCGCCACCGGCTCATGTGCAAGCCTTCGCTGGGCATATGCTTCGAGCCGCGCAGCCTCCTCGGGCGTGAGGTGCCGTGCCGCCTGCGTTATCAGGCCGGTCAGATCGAGCCCCAGCGCGGCGCCGACGAGCAGGCGCGCATCGAGGGAGGGCTCTTCGATGCCGGCCGATTGCAGCCGCGCCGCGAGCGCGCGCCGTGCACTCTCGATGCTGTGTCCGGAATCGAAACCTGTCGCCAATGGATCCATCCTGCCTGGCATCGTGGATAGATCGGCGGCCTTGCTTGCGTCAACGGAAACGAGCGCGTTTGATCGCGCCGCGCGGCGAAGGAGGGCATCCATGACGGCCTATGACGATCAGAACGTCTTCGCGAAGATCCTGCGTGGCGAGATTCCCTGCTTCGAGGTATTCAGGGACGAGCGCAGCTTCGCCTTCCTGGACATCATGCCGCGCTCGCCGGGGCACACGCTGGTGATTCCGAGAGCGCCGGCGCGCGGCATTCTCGACATTGCGGATGACGATCTCGCCGCGGTCGCCCGGACCGCCAAGCGGATCGCGGTCGCGGCGATGAAGGCATTCGACGCGGAAGGGATTATCCTGCAGCAGTTCAGCGAGCCGGCCAGCGGGCAGGTGGTCTTTCACCTGCACATGCACGTCATGCCGGTCAGGGCCGGCGTCGAGCTGCTGCCGGCGCAGACGAGTAAGGAGGACATGGCCGTGCTCGCCGATCACGCCAGGCGGATGATCGCGGCGCTCGGTGGCTGATTAGACGCCGAGATAGCGCTGCAGCAGCTCCGGCTGGGCCTTGAGTTCCTGCGCCGGGCCTTCGTGGACGATGTGGCCGTTGTTGATGATGTAGATCCGCGTCGCCAGCGCGAGCGTTGCCGCCAGATTTTGCTCGACCAGGACGATGGTCTGACCGGCGGCCGCGAGTTCGCGGCACGCCTTGACGAGATCGTGGACGATGACAGGCGCCAATCCTTCGAACGGCTCATCCAGCAACACGATCTTGGGATCGCGCACCAGGGCGCGTGCGATCGCCAGCATCTGCTGCTCGCCGCCGGAGAGCTCGGTGCCGCGGTTGCCGCGACGTTCCTTCAGCCGCGGAAACATCTCGTAGACACGACCAAGCGGCCAGCGTTTTGGCGCGGTGATCCCGGCGAGAACGATGTTCTCCTCCACCGACAGGCTGCCGAAGATGCGCCGCTCCTCGTGCACGAGCTGCATGCCGGCCTGGGCGATCTTGTGGCTCCTGCGGCCAGCGATGTCGATGCCGTCGAACTTCACGCTGCCACTGCGCGGCGTCACCACGCCCATCAGGCTCTTCAGCGTGGTGCTCTTGCCGGCGCCATTGCGGCCGAGCAGCGCCACCACCTCGTGACGTTCGACATGCATGGCGACGTCGAACAGGATGTGGGAATCCCCGTAATAGCTGTTCAGGCCGTCGACCTCGATCAGGCTCATGCGGCGATCTCTCCGTGCACGCCGCCGAGATAGGCTTCCTGCACCGCGGCGTTGGTCTTGATTTCCTCGGGCGTGCCGGAGACCAGCACACGGCCCTCCTGCAGCACCGTCACGCGCTCGACCAGCTCGAACAGCGAATCCATGTCGTGGTCGATGATGATCATGGTGCGGCCGAGCGCGATCGATTTGAGCAGCTTGACCGTCTCGACCCGCTCGCGCGGGCTCATGCCCGCAAGCGGTTCGTCGAGCAGCAGCAGGCGCGGCGACGTCGCGAGCGCGAGCCCGATCTCCAGCCTGCGCTTCTCGCCATAGGCGAGCTCGGACACCGGCGTGTCGGCGCGGCGCGTGAGGTTCACCAGCGCGAGCGTGTGCTCCACCTGCCGCGTCAGGCCCTTGACGCCGGAGAGCGAGCGGAACAGGTCGAGCCGGAACTTTCCGCGCAGCTCCGCGAGGGCGGCGATCGTCAGGTTCTGCCGCACCGTTAGCCCAGTGAACAGCTGGTTGACCTGATAGCTCTTGGTGAGTCCGAGTTGGCAGACTTCGGTGACCTTCAAGCCCGTGATGTCGCGTCCCTCGAACATGATCTGGCCGGCGGTCGGTGCGACCTCGCAGGTCAGCATCTTGAAGAAGGTCGATTTGCCGGCGCCGTTGGGCCCGATGATGCCGCGTAGCTCGCCCTGATCGACGCTGAAGTCGATGTTGCTGTTGGCGACGAGGCCGCCATAGCGCTTGGTGAGGCCGGTGGCTTTCAGGATCGGCCCGGAATAGGCGGGGTGCTCGACCTCCTTGGCCAGCATCGGCGCCGGGGCGGGTGGCTGCGCGACTTCGCCCTCCGCGGCGTCTGGTTCCGCCTCCGTCCGTTTACGCTTGCCGGACATGAGACCGTAGAGATCGACAAGGCCGCCCACAATGCCGCCGCGCAGGAAGCAGACCAGCAGCACGAACACGACGCCGAGCACGAGCTTCCAGGCGGCTCCAAGACCAAGCGCGGACTGGAGGAAATCCTGCAGGAATAGCCAGACGGTGGCGCCGACCAGCGGGCCGAACAGCGTGCCCCTTCCGCCAATGGCGGTCTGCATCACGAGCTGGCCGGAGGTGTCGAAGGTGAAGGCGTCAGGCGGCATGAAGGCTTGGAGCACCCCGAGCAGGCCGCCGGCGAAGCCCGCGTAAGCGGCGGCGATCACGAAGGCAGTCAGCTTGTAGCCGTGGATGTTGTGGCCGACCGCGGTGGCGCGCAGCGGGTTGTCCCGGATCGCGCTCAGAATCGCGCCGACCGGCGAGCGCACGATCCTGAGCGCGATGATGACGCCGATGAAATAGCACAGCGCGATGAACTGATAGAGCGACCAGCCATTGGTGAAGTGGACGGTGGTGAAGCCGAGATTGAAGCTCGGGGTCGGCACGCCCGGCAGGCCGTTCTCGCCGCCGGTGAAATCCGAGAGCGGATTGAACTCGACGAAGAAGAACACCTCCGCGATCGCCACCGTGATCATGGCGAAATAGATGCCGGTGCGGCGCAGTGCGATCAGGCCGATCAGATAGCCGGTCGCCGCCGCCGCGATCATGCCGATGACCAGCGCGCCCAGCACGTTGCTGAAGCCGGCACGGGTCAGGAGGTAGGCGGCGACGAAGCCGCCGGTGCCGTAGAAGGCGGACTGGCCGAACGACAGCAGGCCGGTGAAGCCGAACAGGATGTCGAAGCCGAGGCCGAACAGGCCCCAGACCAGGATCCGGTTCACCGTGTTCGGCGCAAAGCCGAGATGAGGCAGCAGGAAGGGAGCCACGATCAGGCCGATGGCCGTCAGTGTCTCGATCAGGAACGGGCGCTGCTTGAGCATCAGCGGATCACTTACTCGCGGCCCTGCACGCCGAGCAGGCCATGCGGTCGCACCACGAGCACGAGCGTCATCGCCGCAAACAGCATCACATAGGCGTAGCCGGGGTTGAACATGGAGGTGACGCTGATGATCTCGCCGGCGATCAGGCCGCCGAGGATCGCGCCGGGGAACGAGCCGACGCCGCCGATCACCACCACCACGAAAGTCTGGACCAGGATGTCGTCACCGATCCCCGGCGTCAGCGACACCACCGGCGCATTGACGATGCCGGCAAAGCCCGCGGCCATTGCGCCGATGCCGAACACGACCATGAAGACGCGGTAGACGTTGATGCCGAGCGAATCGACCATCACCGAATCCTCGATGCCGGCGCGCACGATCATGCCGAGCCGGGTGCGGTAGAGGATGATGAACAGCGCGCCGAGCGCGATCGCGACGATGCCGACCACGGCGAGGCGGTAGGTCGGATAGAACATGAAGCCGAGATTGGTGATGCCCTGGAATAGCGCCGGCGGCGGCACCAGCTGCGACTGGCTCGAAAAGATCAGGCGCACGAGCTCGACGAAGCAGATGCCGAGGCCGAATGTCACGAGGAGCTGATCCTCGTGCGGGCGGTGATAGAAATGGCGGATGATGACGCGTTCCATCACGACGCCGAGCAGCATCACGAACAGCGACCCCGCGATCACGGCGAGGATGAACGATTCCGTGTACTGGTAGGTGACGAAGCCGGCATAGCCGCCGATCATGAACATCGCGCCATGCGCGAGATTGAGCACGCCGAGCGTGCCGTAGATGATGGTCAGGCCGGAGCTGATCAGCGCAAGCAGGGCGCCGAGCGCGAGCCCGTTGAAAAGCTGCGAAACGAGATTGGGCCAACTAATCATGCGACGATCGCTGTTGTGACGCGCGGCGGTGCGTCGTCAAAAAGGTGACGCCGCAGGTCCAGAGTAAGGCCTACGGCGTCACAGGGGTTAGCGTGGACTCAGGTGTAGTCGCCGAGATGGCAGCCGAACGCGTCCGGCTTCTGCATCAGGCCTTCACCCGGGACGATCTCGACGACGTCGTACCAGTCTTCCTTGTTCTTCATGTCCTTCTGCTGCTTGCCCTTGACGATGATCACCGGGCGAACGCACTGGTGATCCTCGGGGCGGTAATGCAAGTCGCCGACCAGGGAGGGGATCGTCTCGCCCTTCTCATAGGCCTTGATCACATCGGGCGGATTGAAGCTGCCGGCCTGCTCGCACATGCGGGCCCAGTGCGCGAAGCTGACATAGGCGTTCTCGGCGCCCCATTCCGGCTTGTAGCCGTACTTCTTCTCGAAGGCCTCGTTGAACATCTTGGCCAGCGGGAACTTGTCTTCGATCGTCCACCAATAGTCGGTCGCGGCATAGACGCCCTGCATCAGGCCGCCGGTCTCGCGCGCGATGAACGGCACCTGGTAGGGGACCACCAGCTTCATCTTGTCGAGCACGCCGAACTGTTTTGCTTGTTGGGTCGACAGCACCGCGTCGTGACCCCAGTTCACGTTGATCAGCACGTCGGCGCCGGAGTTCGCCACGTTCAGCAGATAGGAGGAATAGTCGGGCGCGCCGAGCGGGGCGACCTGGTTGGTCACGGTGGTCCAGCCGGCGGTCGCGAGGAAGTCCTGCATCGACTTGGTGACGGTGTGGCCGTAGGTGTAATCCGGCGTGAGATACGCGGCCTTCTTGCCCTTGCCGAACTCCCGCACCATCACCGGGCCGATCGCGGCCGCTGCCGTCTGGCCGAAGAAGTTCTGACGCACGCCGTAGCGCACGCAGTCCTTGCCGGTGGTGTCGTTCGAGCCGGAGATGCCGCACACGAACAGCACGTGCTCGCGCTGGGCGAGCTTGTTCAGCGCGACCGCAACGGCGCTCGACGTGCCGCCGGTGATCATGATCGCCTTGTTCTCGCTGATGAAGCGCTGCTGGGCCTGCACCGCTTCGTTCGGCTTGGCGGCGGAGTCGGCGACGCCGAACTTCAGCTCCTTGCCGAGCACGCCCTTGCTGGTCTTGGGCGAGATCTTCTTGATCAGCTCGTGGCCTTCGTTGATGTGCTCGATCGCGAGCTGATAGCCCTTGAGCTCGTCCTCGCCCTGCACGGCATAGGTGCCGGTGCGCGGCACCGAGATGCCGATGAAGGCGGTGGAACCCGACACGCCCGTGGGATAGGAGCCAATCGCCGGCTTGTCCTCGGCAAAGGCCGGCATCGCCGGCAGCATCGAGCCGCCGATGAGGCCCGCTGTGGTCTGGAGCAGGCCACGGCGCGACAGGCCGCGGCGGATGAAATCGTCAGTCATGGTCGTTTCCTCCGAACATCGTTCTTGTTTGCAGGCAAAACACGACCTGTCCGGCGGCGGCCGGCCCCACAGGCCTGCCCGCGCCGGGCACGTCACATCCGCGTGTAGCTCTTGCACGTAAGCATTGCTTGTGAAGGCCGTCTGTCAAATTCGCCTTTGGTCGAACGACGAAAATTATGTCGTGAAAACATATCGTATAACGATATATATTAGTCTTTGTGACTATGAGGCTGGCGGGTTCGGCGAGAGAAATGGCGCGGCAGACGACAGTGGCAGGTGTCCGGAAGCGACGATCCTGGCCGCAGGAAGCGGAGCGGCCTGAGGCGGCGTGGCCCGCCGAGGGCAATCGGCCGACCAGCGAGCGGGGACCGGCTGTCGGCTCCGCTCAGGCCAAGCGCGCGCCTGCGCCGATGAAGAGACTGAGCGTACGGGCCCAGAACGTCCTGAAGGAGCTCGCGGTCGAGCTCACCGGCGAGCAGCCGCCGAAGGGGAGTTGGTCGCCGTCGCGCGATCTGCTGCGTGCATTGACGGCCGAACGCCTTGCGACCGCGCGCAATTGCGGTCCGCATACGATGCGGGAGATCGTTGACTGGGCGCAGGGCTGTGGCGTGACCATCAAACCGGTGCTTCCGTCCGGCGGCTCGCTGTCGCAGATGTGGGCGGAGCTGATTGCCAATGCGTCGGCCGGCGCTCTGACCAGTGCGGAGATTGCCGGCGCCCTGCAGCGCTCGATCCGGCGGAAGAGCGTCCGCATCCCGATCGCGTTTCAGGTCATCCTGGTGAAGGTCCTGCTGTCCAGCTTCGAATAGGCGGCCTGCGAGGCTGCCGATATGTGTGCATCCGCAGCATCTCTCGGTTGGTTCCGTCGCGCCATCCTTGCTAATCTCGGCCGCGCTCGCACCATTGGCGGCGCGACGTTGAAGGCAGGGAATGGCTGACTCAAAGCGGAAGACAGGGAGCGCGGCGCCTGCGGCGTCGTCGAGGGGCGGCGCGATGCGCGAGGCGGATTACACCGCACTGGCGCAATTTCGCTATCAGCTCCGAACCTTCCTGGCTTTCAGCGAGACCGCGGCGCAGAACGCCGGGCTGACGCCGCAGCAGCACCAGGCGCTGCTGGCGATCAAGGGACTGGCCGACTCCGACGGCGCCAGCGTCGGTGACATCGCCGGCTTTCTCCTGATCCGGCACCACACCGCCGTGGAGCTGGTGGATCGCATGGCGAAGCTGAAGCTGATCGGCCGCGAGGCCGATCCCGAGGATGCGCGGCGCGTCCTGGTCAAGCTGACGGCCAAGGGCGAGCAGAAGCTGCGCTCGCTCTCGCGCATTCACCTTGACGAGCTGAGTGCCGCTGCGCCGGCGCTGGCCAAGATCCTGCGATCGTTCAAGGCCAAAACGCGCTGAGGCTCACGCTGCCGCGCCTTGCGCGGCGAGCTGGGCGGCCTGGTGCTCGGTGGTCAGCGCATCGGTCAATTCGCCGAGCGCTTCGCCGGCGATCACCTGCGGCAGCTTGTAGAGCGTCAGGTTGATGCGGTGGTCGGTGACGCGCCCTTGCGGGAAATTATAGGTGCGGATGCGCTCGCTGCGGTCGCCGGAGCCGACCTTTTCCTTGCGCTCGGCCGAGCGCGCAGCGTCGACGCGCTGCCGCTCGGCATCGTAGATGCGCGAACGCAGGATGTTCATGGCGGAGGCGCGGTTCTTGTGCTGCGAGCGGCTGTCCTGCATCATCACCACGATGCCGGTCGGAATGTGGGTGATGCGGATCGCCGATTCGGTCTTGTTGACGTGCTGGCCGCCGGCGCCTTGCGCGCGCATCGTCTCGATGCGCAGATCGTCGTTCTTGATCTCGACGTCGACATCCTCGACCTCGGGCAGCACGGCGACGGTTGCAGCGGATGTGTGGATGCGTCCCTGCGTCTCTGTGTCGGGCACGCGCTGCACGCGGTGCACGCCGGACTCGAATTTCAGCTTGGAGAACGCACCGCGGCCCTGCACCTCGGCAATGATTTCCTTGAAGCCGCCGACGGTGCCTTCGCTCGCTGAGATCACCTCGACCTTCCAGCCCTGCAAGGCGGCAAAGCGCTCGTACATCCGGAACAGATCGCCGGCGAACAGCGAGGCCTCGTCGCCGCCGGTGCCGGCGCGGATTTCGAGCACGACGTTGCGGTCGTCCATGGCGTCCTTGGGCAGCAGCGCGACGCGGATCTTCTGGACCAGATCCTCGATTTTGGGATTGAGCTCGTCGCGCTCCGCCTCCGCCATGCTGCGCATCTCGGCGTCTGTCGCCGGGTCGGCGATCAGCGCCTCGGTGTCGGCGAGCTCATTCACGGCAGCACGATAGGTCTTCACTGCCTCGATCAGTGGCGTGATCTCGGCGAGCTCGCGCGTGACCTGCACATAGCGTTCGGAGGAGAGCTGCCCCAGCGATTCGGCCTCGAGCGAGGCGTGATGCGCGAGCAGGACGTCCAGTTTGGCTTCGGGGAGTGACGACATTGGTTTGGTCTCAAAAGGCGGAGGGAGGCGAGGCGGCGAAAACGGGCGGCAGGCCCGCTACAACGCCAGGCCTTCGGCCTCGGCAAATTCCGTCAGCTTCTGCCGGATCGAGACGCTGCCGGTCGGCGCATCCAGCAGCGGCCCAAGCATCGCTTCGGCCTTCTTGGCGTCGAGATCGATCACCATCGCCTTGACCGGGCCGAGCGCGGTCGCCGACAGCGACAGTGAGCGGTAGCCCATCGCGATCAGCGCCAGCGCGCCGATCGGCTTCGAGGCCATCTCGCCGCAGAGTGACAGCGATTTCTTTGCGTCCTGCGACTTGCGCGCGATGTCGCGCAACGCCCGCAGGATCGGCGTCGACATGGTGTCGAAGCGCTCGGAGACCTTGGCGTTGCCGCGATCAACCGCGAACAGGAACTGGAACAGGTCGTTGGAGCCGACCGAGATGAAGTCGACCTTCTTCAGGAGCTCGTCGAGCTGATAGAGCAGCGCCGGCACCTCGACCATGGTGCCGATATCGATCCGCTCCGGCAGCGTGTGGCCGTGCTGGCGCAGGTAAGTGAGCTCGCGCTCGACCAGGGCCTTCGCCGAATCGAACTCGGCGACCTCCGAGATCATCGGGAACATGATGCGCAGCGCGCGGCCGCCGCCGGCGCGAAGCAGCGCGCGGATCTGGCCACGCAACAGGCCGGGGCGGTCGAGCCCGAGCCGGATCGCGCGCCAGCCGAGCGCGGGATTCTCCTCGATCACCGTCTCCATATAGGGCAGCGCCTTGTCGCCGCCGATGTCGAGGGTGCGGAAGGTGACGGGCTTCTGGCCGGCCGCGTCCAGCACGGTGCGGTAGAGCGCAAGCTGGTCGCTGGTGCGCGGCAGGCTCTGGCCGACCATGAATTGCAGCTCGGTGCGGAACAGGCCGATGCCGGCGCTGCCGGTGTCCTCGATATGCGGTAGGTCAATGGCGAGACCCGCATTGATCATCAGCTCGACCTTCTGGCCGTCCTTGGTGACGCAAGGGCGGTCGCGCAACGCAAGATATTGCGCCTGGCGGCGGGCGCGGAAGCGCACGCGTTCGGCATAGGCCGCCTCGACTTCCTGCGATGGCCGCACATAGATCGCGCCCGACGTGCCGTCGACGATGATGGCGTCGCCGGGGTCGGCGATGCCCGTCGCGTTCGGCACCTCGCCGACCGCGGGAATGCCGAGCGCGCGCGCCACGATCGAGACGTGGGAATTGGCGGTGCCTTCCTCGAGCACGATGCCGCGCAGGCGCTTGCGGTCATAATCGAGCAGCGCCGCCGGTCCCATCGCGCGCGCGATGACGATGGCATTGTCGGGCATCTGCTCGCGTGAGGGCGCATGATCCTGGCCGACCAGCTGCCGCATCAGGCGGTAGCCGAGATCCTCGAGATCGTGCAGCCGGTCGCGCAAATAGGGGTCAGTCACGCGCAGCATGCGGGCGCGGGTGTCGGACTGGACGCGTTCGACCGCGGCTTCCGCCGTGAGGCCGGTGGCGACCGCCTCGTGCAGCTTGTGCGACCAACCCTGGTCGTTGGCGAACATGCGGTAGGCTTCGAGCACGTCGCGATGCTCGCCGCCCTCGGCGACGTCGCCGCGCTCCAGCATCCGGTCGAGATCCGAGCGCAGCTTGGCGAGCGCGGTGTCGAGCCGCTTGATCTCCTTCGGCAGATCCTCGGCGATGTAGTCCTTGATGACGACGCGCGGCTCGTGCAGCACGACATGACCGAGCGCGATGCCCTCCGAGAGGATCGCTCCGGCCTTTTGCGTCGAATGGCGCGCGGCCGGCTCGGCGCCCGGCTGGGCCAGCGCGGACAATTCGCCCGACGCGATCAGCTCCGCCAGCACCATGGCGGTGGTCTGCAGCGCCTCGAGCTCTTCCTCGACATAGGTGCGCTTGGCGCGATTCTGCACCACGAGCACGCCGAGCGTATTGCCGGCGCGCAGGATCGGCACGCCGAGGAACGAGTGGTAGATTTCTTCGCCAGTCTCCGGGCGGAACGAGAAGGCCGGGTGGCTTTGGGCGTCGTTCAGGTTGAGCGGCGTCGCCTCGCTGGCGACGAGGCCGACCAGGCCCTCATGGGCGCTGAGCACGGTATGGTGCACGGCCTCGCGGTTGAGGCCTTCGGTGGCGTAGAGCTCGAGGGTGTTGTCGATGCGCAGCACATAGACCGAGCAGACCTCGGCCACCATGTTGGCGGCGATCAGCACCACGATCTTGTCCAGCCGCTCCTGGGCCGAGACCTGCTCCGCCATGGTTTCGCGGAGCCGTCTCAACAAGACGCGGGGACCTCCCGACGCGCTCCGCATGAACCGTCAATCTCCTCCGTCTGCCCGGCCCGGCGATATTGGCCGGCGGCTGGCCTAAAATTCCAGAAAAACAATCAAATTGTCTGTCCGGTCCAGGCGCAAACGACCGCTTGCACCGAATCAGCAGCCTGAACTGGGACACAGTCTGCGGCAGCCCACCCTCTTCGCCGTATAGCGAATTGAGGCTTGTTTTGCCAAGCAAAACGCCTGCCAAACGCGAAGGTGTGTACACCTTCGCGTTTGCTGCGACCGCTAAGAGAAAATTAGCCCAGGCATGGTCCGGAAAAGTGCGAAGCGGTTTTCCGGAAAGACCATGCTCAAACAACAATCTGAGGCGCGACGGGTCGCGCTTCAGGCCTGATCGAGGCCGTAGAGCGTGTGCAGCGTGCGCACCGCAAGCTCGGTATAGGCGGTGTCGATCAAGACCGAGAACTTGATCTCGGAGGTTGTAATGGCCCGGATGTTGATATTCCGTCCGGCGAGCGCCGAAAACGCCTGGGCGGCGACGCCGGCGTGGCTGCGCATGCCGCTGCCGATCACCGAGATCTTGGCGACGTCGGTCGCGGTATCCAGCCTCTTATAGCCGATCGTACCCTTGGCGGCGGTAATCGTGTCCTTGGCGCGGTTGTAGTCCGCGGCCGGGACCGTGAAGGTGAGGTCGGTGGTCTTGCCGTCCTCGGACACGTTCTGAACGATCATGTCGACGTTGATATTGGCATCCGCGAGCGGGCCGAAGATCGACGCCGCCACGCCGGGCTTGTCCTCGATCTGGCGCACCGAGATCTGGGCCTCGTCCTTCGAAAAGGCGATGCCGGTGACGACGTGGTTTTCCATGATCTCCTCCTCGCCGCAGATCAGCGTGCCGGGCGGCTGGTTGGCATGCGGGTCGATATCCTCGGGCTTGTCGAAGCTCGAGCGGACGAAGATCGGCATGTTGTGGACCATGCCGAGTTCCACCGAGCGAACCTGGAGCACTTTGGCGCCCTGGGAGGCCAGTTCCAGCATGTCTTCGAACGCGATCTTGTCGAGCCTCTTGGCCTTCGGCACGATTCGCGGGTCGGTGGTGTAGACGCCGTCGACGTCGGTGTAGATGTCGCAGCGGTCGGCCTTGACGGCGGCGGCGATCGCCACGGCCGAGGTGTCTGAGCCGCCGCGGCCGAGCGTGGTGATGCGGTTGGTCTTGGGATCGATGCCCTGGAAGCCGGCGATGACCGCGACCTCCTTGCGATCCCTGAAGCGGGTGATGATCTCGCTGCCGTCGATGTCCTCGATCCGGGCCGAGGCATGGGCGTCGCTGGTCTTGATCGGGATCTGCCAGCCCTGCCAGGAGCGGGCCTGGATACCCATGCCCTGGAGCACGATGGCCAGCAGGCCCGAGGTCACCTGTTCGCCGGAGGCGACGACGGCGTCGTATTCGCGCGCGTCGTGCATCGGCGAGGCCTCGGTGCACCAGGCCACCAGCTCGTTGGTCTTGCCCGACATCGCCGAGACGACCACAGCCACTTCATGGCCGGCGTCGACCTCACGCTTCACATGGCGTGCGACGTTGCGGATACGTTCGATGTTGGCGACGGACGTGCCGCCGAATTTCATCACGAGGCGGCTCATGACGACGCGTGCATTCCCTCATAAGGATCAGTATGGTGACCCGCAATGGACGGGTGCCTGCGGACACCGACCGGGCGTATACATAGCGACGGGGCCGGGGGCAAGTCGGTTCCTGAGGGGGCAGGCTTCAGGTCCAGCCGGGGGTATGGGTTAACCGAGATCATGGCGCGTTATATCGACGAGATCCTGCAGCCGGGCGAGCGGGTGCTGTATTCGACCAATGCACACTGGATCTTCTATTTCCCGGCCATTCTGGCCTGGATCGTGGCCTTGGCCCTGTTCGTGGCCTCCCGCCAGATGATCGATATTTATAGCGTGATGATCCTCTGCCTGTTCGGCTCCGGCCTGGTGGCGCTGGCCGCCCTGTACTGGACCCTGACGGGCTGGTTCCATCGCTTCACCACCGAGACCGACGTCACCAATCTCAGGGTTGTGCATAAGACCGGCTTCATCAAGCGCCGCACCTTTGAAATGGCGCTCGACAAGGTCGAAAGTGTCGACGTCAACCAGTCGATTCTTGGACGTATTCTCAACTACGGCGACGTGACCATTAACGGCGTCGGCGAAGGTCGCGAGACCATCGCAACGATCGCCTCGCCGCTGGCCTTCCGTAGTTCGATCACCACGCGGTAGGACCGCGCCTGACCATGAGCATGCAGCAAGATACTTCCGCAACCGCAAGCCCACCGCCGGGCTCGACCGTCGACACCGCCGAGATCGCGAAATTCTCAAAGCTCTCGGCCGAATGGTGGGACCCCAAGGGCAAGATGGCGCCGCTGCACCGGATCAATCCGCTGCGGCTCGGCTACATCCGCGACGCCGCCTGCCGCAAGTTCGAGCGCAATGTACGCAGCCTCAACTGCCTCGGCGGCCTGCGCGTGCTCGACATCGGTTGCGGTGCCGGCCTGTTGTGCGAGCCGCTGTCGCGGCTCGGCGCACAGGTCATCGGCGTCGATCCCTCGGCCAGCAACATCGCGGCAGCGAAGCTGCATGCCGACAAGAGCCATCTGTCGATCGACTACCGCTGCACCACGGTGGAGGAGATCGACCCGCGCGAGCGCTTCGACATCGTGCTGGCGATGGAGGTGGTCGAGCACGTGGTCGACGTCGGCGTCTTCCTGAAGCGCTGCGCCGCGATGCTGAAGCCCAACGGCTTGATGGTCGTGTCTACCCTCAACCGCAATTGGAAGAGCTTTGCGCTCGCCATCGTCGGCGCCGAATACGTCCTGCGCTGGCTGCCGCGCGGCACCCACGAGTGGAACAAGTTCGTCACCCCCGACGAACTGACCAAATATCTCCTCGACAACCGCCTCGTCATCACCGAGCAGACCGGCGTCGTCTACTCCCCCTTCGCCGACAAATGGACCCTCTCGTCGGATATGGACGTGAACTACATGGTGGTGGCGGAAGGGATGGTGTGAGGGACTGCTGCTGGTCGTGGCCTGGCTGTCTCCACAAATTAGGTGTCGTCCCGGCGAAGGCCGGGACCCATACCCCCAGGCAGCAGTCGTCGCGCGAAGCTATTCACCACGAGTCTTCGTCAAACCACTCCCTGTGGTTATGGGTCCCGGCCCCCCGTGCGCAATTGCGCACTAGGCCGGGACGACACTGAGTTTGTGGCGAGAGCATCGCTCCCATGACGTTCGTGTGGTTGACCCGTTGAATAGCTGGCGGCAGGTTGGCCGCAACTGCCCTCCTACCTGCCCCTCCCCATGCTCACCGTCACCAGCCTCTGGATTCCCTTCACCGTCATTGCCGCGTCCGGACAGGTCGCGCGCAATGCGATGCAACGATCGCTGACGAAGCCGCTGGGGACCTGGGGCGCGACCAATATCCGCTTCCTGTTCGGCTTCCCGTTCTCGCTGCTGTTCTTAGGGTTGGTGCTGATCGTCTCCGGCGATCACCTCGGTATGCCGCCGTCGGTGTTCTGGCCGTGGCTGCTGCTCGGCGCGCTCAGCCAGATCGTCGGCACCGGGTTGATGCTGCTGGCGATGAACGATCGCTCCTTCGTGGTGACGACGGCGTACCTCAAGACCGAGGCGATCCAGACCGCGATCTTCGGCTTCGTCTTCCTCGGCGATCATCTCACCTTGCTGAAGGTGCTCGCGATCGTGGTTGCGACTGTCGGCGTCGTCATCACGGCGCTGCGGCCCGGCGGCGAGAAGAGTTTTGCGGAATTGAAGCCGACCATTTTGGGGCTTGTGGCCGCCGCGGCGTTCGCGCTGTCCGCGGTCGGCTTCCGCGGCGCCATCATCACCGTGCCCGGCGTATCCTTCGTGACGGCCGCGTCGTTCACACTGGTGCTGGGGCTGTTCGCGCAGACACTGATCCTGACGGTCTACCTGCTCTGGCGTGCGCCGAAAGTGCTCCAGGCAATCCTTGGCCTGTGGAAGCCGTCGCTGTTCGCCGGCTTCATGGGCGCCTTCTCCTCGCAATTCTGGTTCCTGGCGTTCGCGCTGACGGCCGCCGCCAATGTCCGCACGTTGGCCCTGATCGAGGTGCTGTTTGCGCAAGGCGTGGCATATTACTCGTTCAAGCAACCGATCGCGCCGCGCGAAATTTTTGGCATCGCGCTGATCGTCGTCGGTGTCGCAGTGCTGGTGGGATTCTGACGCGCTTTGCGCGTCAGTTCCTGTCTTCCGGCAGCGTCGGCAGTGGCGACACTTCGATGCCTTCGTCGATCAGCGACTTCGCCTCGTCCGGCGAGGCCTCGCCGTAGATCGGGCGGTGCTCCTTGTCGCCATAGTGCATAGCGCGGGCTTCGTTGGCAAAACGCTCGCCGACATTGTCGGCGTTCTTGACGATGTGATCGCGCAGCTCCTTCAGCTTGGTGCGGAGCTCGCGCTCCTGCGCCATCATCAGCGAGGTGGATCCGGACTGCGCAGCCTCGGGGGCCGGCGTCGTAGCCGGCTCCGCTGGCGGTGTCGCGCGGCCGCGCCCCTTCTTGCCGACGATGCGCGGTGCCATGATCGCCTTGTCGACTTTGGCCGAGCCGCAGATCGGGCAGGTCACGAGCTTGCGCTTCACCTGCGAATCATAAGCCGACGAGCTTTGGAACCAGCTCTCGAACGCGTGCTTGCGGTCGCAATGGAGCGCGTAGCGGATCATGCCGATCCTCGCACCAGGTGCAGATGATCCGGCCCGGCCTTCGGATCGGAGACACCGAAACGGCGGCCGTGCTGGAGCGAGGGGATCGCGCGGCGTGCGGTCTCGACCTTGGCCGGGTCTATCTTGGCCATGATGATGCCTGGCTGGACATCGCCCTCGGCGAGAATCTCGCCCCAGGGATCGATGATCAGCGAGTGACCATAGGTCTCGCGCTTGTTCTCGTGGGTGCCTGCCTGGGCTGCGGCGAAGATGAAGCAGCCGGTCTCGATTGCGCGCGACCGCAGCAGGATGTGCCAGTGCGCCTCGCCGGTCTTGCGGGTGAAGGCGGAGGGAACCGTGATGAAATACGCGCCGCTCTCAGCGAGCGCGCGGTAGAGCGCGGGGAAGCGCACGTCGTAGCAGATCGTCAAGCCGACGCGGCCCCAGGGCAGGTCGGAGATCACGGCGGTCTCGCCCGGCTGGTAGTTCGCGGATTCGCGATAGCTCTCGCCGTCCGGCAGCTCGATGTCGAACATGTGGATCTTGTCGTAGCTCGCGAGCACTTGGCCCTCGGGCCCGATCAGGAAGGAGCGGTTGACCGCCTTCTCCGGCGAGAAGCGCAGCGCCAGTGAGCCGACATGGATGTGGATCTTCAGCTCGGCCGCGAGCGCGCGATACGCCTTCAGCGAGGAATCGTCCTCTTCGCTCTGCAGATGCTCGAACAGCGCCTTGCGGTTCAGCTGCATCATGTTGCTGACCTCGGGCGTCTGCACGTAATCGGCGCCCTTGGCCACCGCCTCCCGGATCAGTTTCGTTGCCTGCGCAAGGCTCGGCTCGGGCATCAGCCCGGTGCGCATCTGAATCATGGCCGCGGTGAAGGTGCGATCCTGAGCTTGATCTTGGCTCATGAGACCGCCTTGACGCTTTCGAGGAGGCCGTCGAGCCTGCCTTCGCGGTCGAGCGCGTAGAGGTCGTCGCAGCCGCCGATATGGGTTCCGCCGATCCAGATCTGCGGGAAGGTCGAGCCCTCGCCGGCGCGGTCGTACATCTCGTCGCGCCAGGACGGGTTCTGGGCGACGTCGAATTCCGTGAAGGTCGCCTTCTTGCGGGTCAAAAGCGACCGGGCGGCGGAACAATAGCCGCAGCCCGGCCGGGTGTAGATCTCGACAGCAGCGGTCATGTTGTCCAGCGCTCTCATGTCATGAATTTGTTGAATTATATGGGAGTTTACCGGCTCTCGACAACCCGGGCAAAGACCAGCACGTCGACCTGGGCCGCCTTGGCGCGAAGCAGTGCGCGCGCACAGGCATCCAGCGTCGCACCTGATGTCAGGACATCGTCGATAAGGATGATGCGCCGGCCCTGGACCTCGGCCTGACGGTCTGGGGATACCTGGAATGCGCCCTGCACATTGGTGGCACGCTGGGCCCGCGACAGGCCGATCTGCTGCTCGGTGGCGCGGACCCGGCGCAGCACCTCGCCTCGCACCTTCACCCCGCTCTGCCGTGCGATGACGTGCGCCAGCGCACCGGACTGGTTGTAGCGGCGGCGCCAGGCCCGGCGCCAATGCAGGGGCACCGGCACCAGCATGTCGGCGCCGGCAAGCAGCTCGCCGCCCGCGCGCGCCATCCAGCGGCCCATGGCGGGCGCGAGATCGGTGCGGTCCTGGTATTTTAGCGCATGCACCAGCGTGCGCGCGACATCGTCATAACGCACCGCCGCGCGTGCCCGCTGATAGGCGGGCGGACTCGCGATCGCCTCCATCGACAGCATGTCGGGGCCGGGATCATAGACAAAGGGAATACCGAGCCGCGGGCAGTAAGGCCGCTCGATGAAGGACAGCTTTGCCCAGCACGCCGCGCAAACGCCCTCGCCATCGACCGGCTCGCGGCAGGACACGCACAAGGTCGGCAACGCAATGTCGAGCACAAGCCGCGCGGCGCGCGACACCACGTGCCGGCCAGCCGTCCATGCGGCACGCAAGGGTGCGGCGATGGAGCGGGTCGGGGCGGCGTCGGCGTCCATGAGGGGAGGCTAGCGTTCCATGCAACGGATTGCCAGAACGACTTGGATCGGCGTAACCAGCGGCATGGCTCAGAACCCGCAGACCCCGCCGGCCTTGTTTGATCGCGCATTGCTGCATGCGCGGCAGCAGCGTGTGCAGGCGCAGGGGCCCGCCTCCTTCCTGCTCGATCGGGTCGCCGAGGACATGTCCGACCGGCTGGCCGCGGTGATGCGTGAATTTCACGCGCCGGCTGATCTCTGGACGCCAGGCGAGGGGCTCGCAGCGCTGCGCGCTCGGCTGCCGTCCATCGAACGGATCGCGCTCGATGCGGCGGGCTCGGAGAAATTGCCCTTTGCGCCGGAAAGCCTCGATCTCGTTGTCTCCGCGCTGGCGCTGCAATTCGTCAACGATCTTCCAGGCGTGCTCGCGCAGATCCGTCGCGCGTTGAGGCCCGACGGGCTGCTGCTCGCCGCGATGATCGGTGGCGACAGCCTGACCGAGTTGCGGCAGGCCTTTGCCGCGGCGGAAGCCGAATGCGAGGGCGGCGTGTCGCCGCGGGTGGCACCGTTCGCCGATCTCAGGGACATCGGCGCACTGTTGCAGCGGGCGGGCTTTGCGTTGCCGGTTACCGACGTCGACCGCGTCGTGGTGCGCTATGGCAATGCGTTCGCACTGATGCAGGATCTCCGCCGCATGGGCGCGGCCAATGTGCTGATCGAGCGGCGGCGCACGCCGAGCCGGCGCGCGACGCTGCTGCGCATGGCCGAAATCTATGCCGAGCGGTTTGCCGATCCCGACGGCCGCATCCGCGTGACGTTCGATATCATCTGGCTCTCCGGCTGGGCCCCGCATGCAAGCCAGCAGCAGCCGCTGAAGCCGGGCTCGGCGAAAGCGAGCCTCGCGGAGGCGGTGAAGAAGGCCAAACGGGACTAGCGTGTCCTGGACGCGGCACACCGCGCCTCACATCAGCAAATCAATCAAATGCGGGATCAGCGGAATGTCCGCGGGCGGCATCGGATAATCGCGCAATTTGTTGGCGCGGACCCACGCCAGCTTCTGGCCTTCGCGGGCTTCGACGATCCCCTCCCAGCGCCGGCAGATGTAGAGCGGCATCAGGAGATGAAACGTCTCGTAGGCGTAGCTCGCAAAGGTCAGTGGCGCGAGGCATGGTTCGGCGACGGTAATGCCGAGCTCCTCACTGAGCTCGCGGATCAGGCTCTGTTCCGGCCGCTCGCCGGGCTCCAGCTTGCCGCCGGGAAATTCCCAGAGGCCGGCCAGCGTCTTGCTTTCGGGGCGCTGCGCGATCAGGACGCGCTTGTCGGCGTCGACAAGCGCGCAAGCCACCACCAGTGTGAGCTTGAGATCGGCCATGGGGATTACGACCTGTAATCCCCGTTGATCGCGACATATTCCTTGGTGAGGTCGCAGGTCAGCACGCGGTCGCGGCCCTTGCCGAGGCCGAGCGAGACCTTGATCGCGATCTCCGGCGCCTTCATTGCGTCCGACACCTGCGCTTCGTCATAGGACGGATCGCGCGCGCCGCTCTTGGCGACGCGGATGCCGTTGAAGGAGATCGAGAGCTTGTCGCGGTCGGCCGGCTCCCCGGCCTTGCCCACGGCCATGACCACGCGGCCCCAATTGGCGTCCTCGCCGGCGATTGCGGTCTTCACCAGCGGCGAGTTGGCAATCGACATCGCGATCTTGCGTGCGGAGGCCTTGGTCTTGGCGCCCTCGACGGTGATCTCGACCAGCTTGCGTGCACCTTCGCCGTCACGGGCGATCTGCTCGGAGAGGTTGGCGAGGATCTGGTTGAAGGCCTTGGTGAAGGCCTTCAGGCGCGGATCGCTGGCGCGGCTGATTTTCGGTGCACCATGCTCGGCAGCGGCGCCCGTCGCGAACGCCAGCAGCGTGTCCGAGGTCGAGGTGTCGCCGTCGATCGTGACCGCATTGAAAGTGTCCTCGACGCCGGCCTTGAGCAGCGCCTGCAGCGCGGCCGGCGCGATCGGCGCGTCGGTGAAGATGAAGGACAGCATCGTCGCCATGTCGGGGGCGATCATGCCGGCGCCCTTGGCCATGCCGTTGATGGTGACCTTGGCCTTGCCGAGCTTCACGGTCGCGGTCGCGACCTTGGGGAAGGTGTCGGTGGTCATGATCGCCTTGGCGGCAGCGAGGTAGTCGCCGGCCTCGGCGGTCTCGGCGAGGCGTCCCAGCACGCCGTCGAACTTGGTCGCGTCCAGCGGCTCGCCGATCACGCCGGTCGAGGCCAGAAAGATCTCGCTCTCGCTGCAGCCGACGGCCTTGGCCGCGATCTTCGCGGTCAGAGCGGTTGAACTGCGGCCGGTCTTGCCGGTGAAGGCGTTGGCATTGCCGGAATTGACGACCAGCGCGCGGGCCTTGCCGCCCTTCAGCTTGGCGCGGCACCATTCGACCGGCGCGGACGGGCACTTCGATTTGGTGAAGACGCCGGCGACCGCCGTGCCCTTGTCCATGATCGCCAGCAGCACGTCGGTGCGGTTCTTGTAGCGGATGCCGGCCTCGGCCGTCGCGAGACGGACGCCCGCGATCACGGGCATGTCGGGAACGTTCTTCGGGGCGAGCGGGGAGACGGTTGAGGACATCGCGGGGCGCCTTGGCTTGTGCCTTGGTGAGGTCTGGATATGCAGATGGCCGGGCGATGCCCGGCCATTGCGATGCTTAGATACTCTTGGCGTCACCGAAGTGACAGCAAATTTTTACTTCTTGGCGGGGGGCGCCATCTTGCTGTCGGCGGGTTTCGCATCGGAAGGCTTGGCCGCGTCGGCCGGCTTGGCGTCCTTCGACGCGTCGGCTGCCGGCTGGTCCATCCGCTCGACCTTGGCTTCGGCGCGGAGCTTGGCGACGTAGTCGGCCTGGGCCTTGCGGGTGACGTACTGCTCGATCTGGGCCTTGACCTGGTCGAAATCCGGCGCCTTGCGGTTGCGCTTTTCCTCGACCTTGATGATGTGCCAGCCGAACTGCGACTTCACGGGGTCGGAGATCTTGCCCGGCTCCAGCGCGAACGCGACGGCCGAGAATTCGGGCACCATCTGTTCCTTGGTGAAGAAGCCGAGGTCACCGCCGTCGGCGGAGCCCGGATCCTTGGACTTCTTCTTGGCCAGCTCGGCGAAATCGGCGCCCTTGTCGAGCTCGGCCTTCACCGCCTTGGCCTCGTCCTCGGTCTCGACCAGGATGTGGCGGGCGCGCACTTCCTGCTCGCCGGTGATCTGCTTAGAGGCCTCCTCATAGACCTTCTTCATGGCGTCGTCGTTGGTCGCGGCCTTGCCTTCCTGGGCCAGCAGGCTGTCCATCAGCAGGCGGTTGCGGGCGAACGCCATCCGCTTCTTGAATTCCTCGCCGTCGGCGACCTTCTTGTCCTCGGCGGCCTTGGCCACGATCTTCATGTCGATCAGGAAGGACAGGACGTTCTCGTCCTTGGTCGCCGGATCCATCTGGGCGAGGCTCGGTCCGAGTTCCTCCTCGGCCATGGCGACGTCGCTCTTCTTGATCTCAACGCCGTTGACCTTCGCCAGGACCGGATCGTCGGCCGCCCGGAGCGGGCCGGCGACCGCCAGGGACAGCGCCAGGGCAAAGCAGCCAGCCAGGGCGGACGCGTGGCGGAAACGCAGTCCGGTGGTTACCGGGAACGAGGTGGTCATGCAAAATCCTTATGTTGAAGCAGGGGCTGCTTAAGCGGGGCGGACACTCGCCCAATTCAGGGGGGCTTGGCAACGCGAAAAGTCTGTCAAAATGATGAATTAGCCGCAATGCGCCCGCCGTTGACAAGGCCCTGACCGGGCCATATCTCTGCGCGGTCGCGACCATGGCGATGGCGTTTATTTTGCTGCGTTTTTGGCCGTTGAACCCAGACTAGCCCAATTCCCACCCATATGGCGGATGACCCCCCGCAGTCCGGGCTCTGACGCCAACAGGCGTCACGGTGAGTTGATAGGCAGACGGGTGACAACTTCTTGGCTGCAACGCGGTTAAATCGCGAACACAGGAACTAGGCATGATCGGCGCGCTCGCCCGCAAGTTTTTCGGCTCCGCCAACGACCGGCGGGTGAAGGGATATCAATCCCGCGTCAACGCGATCAACGCGCTGGAGCCCGAGGTCTCGAAACTCTCCGACGAGGCGCTCAAGGCCCGTACCGCCGAGTTCAAGAAGCAGCTTGCCGAGGGCAAGACGCTGGATGACCTGCTGGTGCCCGCCTTCGCCACCGTGCGCGAGGCCGCCAAGCGCACGCTCGGCCAGCGCCATTTCGACGTCCAGCTGATCGGCGGCATGGTGCTGCACGAGGGCGACATCGCCGAGATGAAGACCGGCGAAGGCAAGACGCTGGTCGCAACGCTCGCGGTCTACCTGAATGCGCTCGCCGGCAAGGGCGTCCACGTCGTCACCGTCAACGACTACCTCGCCCGCCGCGACTCCGGCTGGATGGGCCAGATCTACGGCTTCCTCGGCCTGACCACCGGCGTCATCGTCCACGGTCTCGACGATGCCGAGCGCAAGGCGGCCTATGCCTGCGACATCACCTACGGCACCAACAACGAATACGGCTTCGACTATCTGCGCGACAACATGAAGTACCGGCTCGAGGACATGGTCCAGCGGCCGCACTTCTACGCCATCGTCGACGAAGTCGACTCCATCCTGATCGACGAAGCGCGGACGCCGCTGATCATCTCCGGCCCGCTCGACGACCGTTCGGATTTCTACAACACCATCGACGGCTTCCTGCCCAAGCTCGACAAGAGCGACTACGACGTCGACGAGAAGCAGCGCACGGTGACGCTGACCGAAGCCGGCATGGAGAAGATCGAGCGGCTGCTGCGCGATGCCGGCCAGCTCAAGGGCGAGTCGCTCTACGACGTCGAGAACGTCTCCGTCGTGCATCACATCAACCAGGCCTTGCGCGCCCACACCCTCTTCACCCGCGACAAGGACTACATCGTCCGCGACGACGAGGTCGTGATCATCGACGAGTTCACCGGCCGCATGATGCAGGGCCGCCGCTATTCCGAAGGCCTGCACCAGGCGCTGGAAGCCAAGGAGCACGTTCAGGTCCAGCCCGAGAACCAGACGCTGGCCTCGATCACCTTCCAGAACTACTTCCGCATGTACGAGAAGCTCGCCGGCATGACCGGCACGGCGCTGACGGAAGCCGACGAACTGTTCGACATCTACAAGCTCGAGGTCGTGGAAATCCCGACCAATCTGGCGGTCGCCCGTCTGGACGAGGACGACGAGGTCTATCGCACCCAGAACGAGAAATACGCCGCGATCCTGGCCGAGATCGAGCGCGCCAATGCGCGGCTGCAGCCGGTGCTGGTTGGCACCGCCTCGATCGAGAAATCGGAAGTGATTGCCGAGTATCTCAAGAAGCACGGCTACCGGCAGATCGACTTCGGCAACGAGAACTCGATGCAGAAGCTGTACGCCGCGGCGCGCGCCAACAAGCCGGCCAAGCTGTTCGCGGTGCTGAACGCGCGCTTCCACGAGCAGGAAGCCTACATCGTCGCCGAGGCCGGCGTTCCCGGCGCGATCACGATCGCGACCAACATGGCCGGCCGCGGTACCGACATCAAGCTCGGCGGCTCGCTCGAAATGCGCATCCAGCAGGAGACCGCTGGCATCGAGGACGAGGCCGAGAAGGCCAAAAAGATCGAGCAGATCAAGGCCGACATCGAGCACTTCCGCGAGATCGTGCTGAAGGCCGAAGAGACCGTCGAGATCGAGCCGGCGAAGGGCAGCAAGCCGGCCAAGACCGTGAAGAAGCCGGGCGGCCTCTACATCATCGGCTCGGAGCGGCACGAATCCCGCCGCATCGACAACCAGCTGCGCGGCCGTTCCGGCCGTCAGGGCGACCCCGGCCGCTCAAAATTCTTCCTGTCGCTGGAAGACGATCTGATGCGCATCTTCGGCTCGGATCGCCTCGACAGCATGCTCCAGCGTCTCGGCCTGCAAGAGGGCGAGGCGATCATCCATCCCTGGATCAACAAGGCCCTAGAGAAGGCGCAGCAGAAGGTCGAAGCCCGCAACTTCGATATCCGCAAGAACCTGCTCAAGTTCGACAACGTCCAGAACGACCAGCGCAAGGTGATCTTCGACCAGCGCGTCGACCTGATGAAGGACGACAGCGTTGCCGAGACCGTCACCGACATGCGCCACGCCTTCATCGACGACCTCGTCGCCAAGCACGTGCCCGAGCATGCCTATGCCGAGCAGTGGGACGTCGCCGGGTTGAAGGAAGAACTCAAGCGCGTGCTCGATCTCGACCTGCCGGTCGCGGACTGGGCCAAGGAAGAGGGCATCGCCGACGAGGAGCTGCTCAAGCGCATCGAGACCCGCGCCGACGAGCACATGGCGGCCAAGGTCGGGCAATGGGGCCCCGACGTGATGCGTTACGTCGAGAAGACCATTCTGCTCCAGACGCTCGACCATCTCTGGCGCGAGCACCTGATCATGCTCGACCATCTGCGCCAGGTCATCGGCCTGCGCGGCTACGGCCAGCGCGATCCGTTGCAGGAGTACAAGACCGAGGCCTTCAACCTGTTCCAGGAGATGAGCGCGCATCTGCGCGAGGCCGTCACCGCGCAGCTGATGCGGGTCGAGATCGTCCCGCCGGAGCAGGAAGCTCCTGTGCTGCCGCAGATGGAAGCGCACAAGCTCAATCCGGACACGGGCGAAGACGAAATGGCGCTCGCCAGCGTCACGCTGGCCCCGCAGGCCACCGACGCCGCGCTGCGCGATCCCAAGAACCCGGCAAGCTGGGGCAAGATCGGCCGCAACGAGGACTGCCCCTGCGGCTCAGGCAAGAAGTACAAGCACTGCCACGGGCGGTACGCGTAACCGCTGGCTCTCTGTCATGCGTGTGAGGCGCGAAACGCGCGCCTCAACTTCCACTGTCGTCGCCCGGCTCGACCGGGCGACGCAGTACGCCGCGGCTTCTCGGTTCAATCAAGATCGTCTCTGGAATACTGGATCGTCCGATTGAATCGGGCGATGACAATTGTGCCTATGGTGCGCGGCTCTACCCACGTCGTCGTCCCGGCGAACGCCGGGACCCATACCGCGGAATCTATCGACGGTGCACAGTCGTCGTACCGCGCGAAACAGCGCAACGACCAGTCTTTGAAATAATAACGTCCTGTGGCTATGGGTCCCGGCGTTCGCCCGGGACGACAATCTTTGTTGGGCGGGCTTCGTCGCAACTCTCGCGATATGCGCCAACCCTCAATTCGAGCTGTCGATCAAGCTCTCCAGCAGCCGCTTCAGCTCGCTCGTCGACTTGTCGCCGTAGCTCTCCAAAATATGCTCTTCCTGGTCGACCGCGAGCGAGTTGAGCTTCCTGCACAGCACCTTGCCGCGGTCGGAGATGAACATCAGCACCTTGCGGCGGTCGTTCGGGTCCTGCACGCGATAGACCAGCGTGTCGGAGACCATGCGGTCGATCATCTTGGTCAGCGTCGGATGGTTGAGCAGCACGGCGTCGGCAAGCTCGCCCATCGAATGGCCGTCGCCGTCCGACAGCACTTTCAGGATGCGCCACTGCTCGACGGGAACCCCCTCCTTGCTCAACCGCAGTTCGAGCTGCCGGTTGATCTCCCGGTTGGCTTGCGCGAGCAGATAAGCGAGGTGTTCGGTGATTGGAGCGTTCGATTTTGCCACGGCTAAGACTTCGTCTTGACCCAAATGAGTGAATGTCTTGCAATCAATGCTGCTTCTATATGCACTTCAATTCTTGAATATTCAATATTTTCAAAATAGGATGATTGCACAACAAAAGGGCGGAAGCCGCGGCCGCCTGCTCAATGTGCTTTCAGGTCTGGTGCCAGACAGGAGTTGGCGTGCGCGCGACGGTAAACTTCCCGGCTCACGGCGGTCCGGCGTTGCCGCCGTCCTTGCTGTTCAGGAATCTGTCGTCATCGGCGGCCGATGGTGCGCTGTCGCCAAGCGATCATGCTTTTCTCAGGCGTCGTGGCGCGAACAAGCTGCGCGTCGGCGGCTTCATCTGCTGCACCGGTTCACCCGGGGTCTGGGGTCCCTGCGCGACCAATAGCGCGCAGCTCGCGGTCGCTGAGATCAACAAGCGCGGCGGCATTCTGGGCCGCGAGATCGAGTTGTCCATCTACGACGCCGGCGGTCCGCTTGATGAGGTCCTGAACCTCGCCGAGCAGGCGATCGCCTTCGACGAGATCGATCTCATCGTCGGCTTGCACACCAGCGCGGTCCGTGTCGGCTTGCGCGACGTCACCCGGCGGCATCGCATCCCCTACATCTACACGCCGGTCTATGAAGGCGGCGAGCGGACGCCGGGCGTGATGGCGATCGGCGAGACGCCGCGCTGGCAGAGCCGGCCGTCGATCCACTGGCTTGCCGATGTCAAGAAGGCGCAGCGCTGGTACCTGATCGGCAGTGATTACGTCTGGCCCTGGCAGTCGCACCGCGCCGTGAAGAACTACATCAGGGAAACCGGCGGCCACGTCGTCGGCGAGGAGTTCGTTCCCCTCGGCGAGGACAATCACGAGCCGCATCTGGCGCGCATCCGTGCCGCGAGACCCGACGTCGTGCTCATCTCGCTGATTGGCACTGACAGCAGCACCTTCAACCGTGCCTTCGGCGAATGCGGCTTGGGTGCCACCACGCTGCGGTTTGCGGGCGCCATGGACGACACCGTGCTGCTCGGCATCGGCGCCGACAACAGCGAGAACATGTTCTGCGCCTCCGGCTATTTCACCGGCACCGGCGCGCGCGCCAATGACGACTTCCAGAGCCACTATCGCGCCATGTTCGGACCCAATGCGCCGCCGATCGGCTCGGTCGGACAGTCCAGCTACGAAGGCCTGCGCTTTCTCGAGGCGGTCGCCAACAAGGCGGGCACATTGGCGATGGCGCCGATGCTCGCAGCCGGCCGCAACATCGTCTACAGCGGCGCCCGCGGTCCGGTCACCGTCCGCAACGGGCACGCTCGGATGCCGATGCATCTCGCCGAGGCCGACGGTCTCGACTTCAAGCTGATCAAGCCGATCTGAGACGCCAGCGGCAATCTGGACACGCGCAAACGCAAAATAATACTTGAAAAGGAAAATATTTCCGTTTTGAATGTTTCGGCGAGGCCGGTGGTGCCTGCGTCGTGCCCGGGCGGCCGCGCCCAACGTTCCAAGAGAGCGTTTCAAGAGACCGTTTCAAGAAACTTCAGGAGAGCGCCGTGACAGTTGTCCTTCCCACGCCAGCCCAACTTCGCAGCGTCGCCGAGCAGTGCGGCCTCGCACTGACCGACGACGATGTCGCCTCGTTCCGCGGCCTGATGCAAGGCTCGATCGATGCCTACAATCTCGTCGGCGCCATGCCGGACGAGGTGCCGGAGGTCAAATATCCGCGCACGCCGGGCTACCAGCCGTCGGCCGAAGAGAACCCGCGCAACGCCTGGTATCGCAAATCGACGGTCAAAGGCGCCGGCAGCGGCAAGCTCAAGGGCAAGACCGTCGCGCTGAAGGACAACATCATGCTGGCCGGCGTGCCCATGATGAACGGCTCGACCACGCTCGAAGGCTATGTTCCCGATTTCGACGCCACCGTCGTCACGCGCATCCTGGACGCCGGTGGGGAAATCCTCGGCAAGACACACTGCGAATCCTTCTGCATGTCCGGCGGCAGCCACACCAACGCGGTTGGGGCCGTCCATAATCCCTACAAGATGGGCTATTCGGCCGGCGGCTCCTCCTCGGGCAGCGGCGTCGTCGTTGCGCTCGGTGAAGTCGACATGGCGATGGGCGGCGACCAGGGCGGCTCGATCCGCATGCCATCCTCGTTCTGCGGCACCTACGGCATGAAGCCGACCTGGGGCCTCGTGCCCTATACCGGCATCATGCCGATCGAGATCTTCGTCGACCACACCGGCCCGATGACGGCGACCGTCGCCGACAACGCGCTGCTGCTCGAGGTGCTTGCCGGCGATGACGGCTACGATCCGCGCATCAAGGCGCCGAAGGTCGAGGAATACACCAAGGCGCTCGGCCAGGGCGTCAAGGGCTTGAAGATCGGCATCTTGAAGGAAGGTTTTGAGCAGGCAACTGCCGAGGCCGCCGTCAACGAAAGCGTGCGCGAGGCCGCCAAGCGCTTCAAGGATCTGGGTGCGACGGTCGAGACCGTTTCGATTCCGATGCACCTCGTCGGTCCCGCGATCTGGACCCCGATCGGCACGGAGGGCATGACGCAGACCATGATGTATGGCGACGGCTATGGCCTGTCCCGCGCCGACCTCTACTCGACCTCGCTGATGGATTTCCACCGCGGTTGGCGGCGGCAGGCAGACTCGCTGTCCGAGACCACAAAGCTGTTCCTGATGCTCGGCACCTACATCAACAACACCTTCGGCCCCCGCTATTACGGCAAGGCGCTCAACATCTCGCGGCGCCTGACCGCGGCCTATGACAAAGCCTTCAAGGACTACGATCTGCTCTTGCTGCCGACGACACCGATGAAGGCGACCAAGCTGCCGGAGCCCACCGCTAGCCGCGAGGACTACGTCGCCCGCGCGCTGGAGATGATCTCCAACACAGCGCCGTTCGACATCACCCATCATCCCGCGATGTCGCTGCCCTGCGGGATGGTCGACGGCCTGCCCGTCGGCCTGATGCTGGTCGGCCGCATGTTCGAGGAATCCACCATTTATCGCGCCGCGCACGCCTTTGAGCAGATCGGCGACTGGAAGAAGATGTGAGAGTGGAATTCATGCAGACGGACGGAAGACCAGAGCGTTTTCGAGCGAAGTGGATGCCGGCTCGCGTCAAGAAAACGCGTCAAAACAAGAATCTATCAAATGGCTAACGCGTTCGTCGCGGCGTTCGAGATCCTGAGCTTCGGCGCGATCATCGTCCTGATCGTGCTGGGGCTCGGCATCATCGCCAGCATGATGGGCATCTTCAACTTCGCGCAGGGCGAGTTCGTCCTGCTCGGGGCCTACATCACCTATCTCGCTTACGCCAAGGGCATGCCGATCTGGGCCGGCATGGTCGCCGCGCCCTTCCTTGTCGGTGCCCTCGGCTTCGTGCTGGAGGCGCTGATCATCCGCCGCTTCTATGCCGCGCCGATCGTCGCCATGCTCGGCACCTACGCGCTCGGCTTGATCATCCGTGAATCCGTGCGCGGCCTGATCGGCGGCTTCTATCTCACCGTACCCGAGCCGATCGGCGGATCGATCGACATCGGCACCATGCACATTTCGGCGTGGCGCTTCACCATCATCATCATCACGCTGCTGGTCATGGTGGGCTGCTATCTTCTGCTGTCGCGCACGAATTTTGGTCTGCGGATGCGCGCCACGCTGGAGAACCCGTCGCTGGCGCGCGCGTCGGGCATTTCGACGCCTTTGATGTACGGCGCCACGTTCGCCTTTGGATCGGCACTTGCCGGCCTTGCCGGCGCGCTGATCGTGCCGGTGTTCAGCCTTTATGCCGATCTCGGCATCCGCTTCCTGATCCAGGGCTTTGTTGCGGTCATGGTCGGCGGTGTCGGGTCCTTCATCGGTCCGGTCGCCGGCGCCGGCGTGATCGGCACGCTCAGCGCCGCGCTGCCCTGGGTCATGGCGCCTGTGGTCGCCGATGTCCTCGTCTTCGTTCTCGCCATTGCCTTCATCAAATTCCGGCCGCAGGGCCTCATCGCTGGAAAAGGGGTTTAGTCTTATGTTCGATCGTCAACTCTCACGCCGCCGCTTTATGTCCAATTTCGCCTTCGCGTCGGGTGCGGTCGCGACCGGCGTCGGCAGCTGGGTGATCCCGGCGCCATGGGCCAATGCGGCCGAAGCCCCGATCAAGGTCGGCATCGCGACCGATCTCACCGGCCCGATTGCGTATGCCGGCAATGCCGACGCCAACGTCGCAAAGATGGTGATCAAGGAGATCAACGCGGGCGGTGGCCTGCTCGGCCGTCCGCTCGAGCTCTACATCGAGGATACCGCCTCGAACGAATCGGTTGCCGTCGGCAACGTCCGAAAGCTGATCCAGCGCGACAAGGTCGACATGGTGCTGGGCGGCATCACCTCGTCGATGCGCAACGCGATCAAGGACCCGATCGTGGCGCGCGGCAAGACGCTCTACATCTATCCGCAGCTCTACGAAGGCAAGGAGTGCACGCCCTACCTGTTCTGCACCGGTCCGACGCCGGCGCAGCAGTGCGACGAGTTCATCCCCTGGCTGATCAAGAACGGCGGCAAGAAGTTCGCGCTGCCGAGCGCCAATTATGTCTGGCCGCACACGCTCAACGTCTATGCCCGCAAGGTGATCGAAGCCAACGGCGGCGAGGTCGTGTTCGAAGAGTATTACCCGCTCGACCAGGTCGACTTCTCCGCGACCGTCAACCGCATCATCTCCAACAAGGTCGACGTCGTCTTCAACACCGTCATTCCGCCCGGCGTCGGCCCGTTCTTCAAGCAGCTCTATGAAGCGGGCTTCCTCAAGAACGGCGGCCGTCTGGCCTGCGTCTACTACGACGAGAACACGCTCAACATCAACCAGGCCGCTGAGATCGAGGGCCTCGCGAGCTGCCTCGACTATTTCAAGGTGCTGACCAAGGAGAACCCGTTCGACGCAAAAATCCAGGCGGCCTACGAGAAGGACTTTCCGGGCAATTTCCTGTTCGCCGCCGGCAGTGCTGCGACCGGCACCTATCGCGGCCTCAAGCTGTGGGAAGCGGCCGTCAAGGAGGCGGGCAAGGTCGACCGTGACTCGGTTGCGGCCGCGCTCGATCACGCCAAGATCGCGGAAGGGCCGGGCGGACCGGCCGAGATGGTGCCGGGCAAGCGTCACTGCAAGATGAAGATGTACACCGCCGTCGCCAAGGCCGGTAACTACGAGATCGTCGGACGCAGCGACGGTCTCGTCGATCCCAAGGAATGCTAAGGTCAAATGCCGAAGTCGATGGGCGCAGTGAAACGGGCGATCCCCGCCGAGATCGGCGGGGAGACGGACGTCGCAATGGGTACTAGCGGGACGGCGGTGCAAGCCGCCGCGGGACGAAAGATTCTGCCGATCGTGGAGGGCGTGGTGCTCGTCGCCGCGCTCGTCGCGCCGCTGGTGCTGCAGGATTACCTCACGGTGTTCGCAACGCGCGTAATCATCCTCGCGCTGTTCGCATTGTCGTTCGATCTGGTCTGGGGCTACGCCGGCATCATGAGCTTTGGCCAGGCCCTGTTCTTCGGCTCGGCCGGCTATGGCGTCGCGCTGCTCGCGCGTGATCTCGATATCACTAACATCTTCCTGGTGTTGCCGGCGGGAACGATCATCGGTCTCATCTTTTCGCTTTTGCTTGGCGGCTTCCTGCTGCTGGGCCGACATCCCTCCAGCGTGATCTTCGTGTCGCTCGGCACGCTCACCGGCTCCTACGCCGCCGATCGCCTCGCGCGCGGCTGGTATTATCTCGGCGGCCAGAACGGCATCCCCTCGATTTCATCGATGACGCTCGGTGGCTACGAATTCTTGGAAGGGCCCGCGTTCTACTACCTTGTCCTCGGCATCCTCATCGTCGTTTACCTGCTCTGCCGCTTCCTGGTGCGCTCGCAGTTTGGCCTCGCGCTGGCCGGCCTGCGCGAGAACGAGCAGCGCATCGCCTTCTTCGGCTACAAGGCGCAGCATCTGAAAGCGATCATCTTTGCGATCGGCGGCGCCATCGCTGGGCTCGCTGGGAGCCTTTATGCCTTCCACGAAGGCTTTGTGTGGCCCAACATGGTCGGCGTTGTGGTTTCGACGCAGGTGGTGCTCTACGTGCTGTTCGGCGGCTCGGGCACGCTGATCGGCGCTGTCATCGGCACCGTCATCGTCGAGGGCGTCAGCTTCTGGCTGTCGGACAATTATCGCGACATCTGGCCGATCATCTTGGGATTGTTGCTGTTGCTCGTGATCCTGTTCCGGCCGCTCGGCCTGATCAGTTTTGTCCTCGGCGAGCGTGAGCGTGTCGGCAGCTTCGGGGCCAAGGCCAAGGAAGGCGTCAAGGAGAAGCACAATGCTCCTTGAAGCTGCGGGCATCTCAAAAATATTCGGCAAGCTTACCGCGCTCGATGGCGCAGCACTCACCGTCGGCGAGAACGAGTTTCACGGCCTGATCGGCCCCAACGGCTCGGGCAAGAGCACGCTGATGAAATGCATCGCCGGCGCCGAGGTCCCGACGCAGGGCAAGGTGAGCTTCGTCAACACCGACATCACCGCCTTCACGCCGACCGAGCGGGCGCGCGCCGGCATGAGCCTGAAATTCCAGATCACCAGCGTGCTGCCGTCGCTGACGCTGTACGACAATATCCTGCTCGCGCTGCAGGCGCAGTCCTCGCTGCTCGACCTCGTGTTCTCCCGCACCAGGAGCGCGCTGCACGATCAGGTCATGACCATGCTGACGCAATTCCGTCTCGCCGACCGCGCCTTCGATGCGGCGGCGGCGCTGTCGCACGGCCAGCAGCAATGGCTGGAGATCGCGATGGCGCTCGCGGGCAAGCCAAAACTCCTTTTGCTGGACGAGCCGACCGGCGGCATGAGCCTGGAGGAGCGCCGCGTCACCGGCGAATTGCTGCAGCCGATCAAGCAGCATTGCTCGCTCGTCATCGTCGAGCACGACCTCGATTTCATCCGCGACATCTGCGATCGGCTCACCGTGCTCGACCAGGGCAAGGTGCTGGCGTCGGGCACCGTGTCCGAGATCCAGGCCAACAAATCCGTCCAGGAGATCTATCTGCGCCGTGCCTGAATTTTTGGACATCAAGCATCTCGACGCCGGTTATGGCCGCAGCCAGGTCCTGTTCGACGTCAATCTCGGCATCCCCTGGCGCGGCGGCGTCGCGGTGCTCGGGCGCAATGGCGCGGGCAAGACCACGCTGATGAAGACCATCGTCGGCGAATTGCCGGCATGGAAGGGCGAGGTCGGCTTCGATGGCCGCGACATCAGCCGCCGGCGGCCGGAGGAGCGCGTCCGCGCCGGCATCGGCTATGTGCCGCAAGAGCATTCGGTGTTCGCGCGCCTGTCGGTGCGCGACAATCTCGCGGTCGGCTCGCTCTTCAACAAGGATGCCACCGCGGTCGACCGCGTGCTGGCCATCTTCCCGAAACTCGGCCAGCGCCTCGACCAACCCGCCGGCACGCTCTCCGGCGGCGAGCGCAAGATGCTCGCCATCGGCCGCGCCATGCTCGGCGATCCAAAATTGCTGCTGCTGGACGAGCCGACCGAAGGCGTCTGGATCGGCGTGATCGAGGAGATCACCGAGCGCTTGATCGAGCTTGCCAAGGAGATCGCCGTCATCATTGTCGAGCAGCACCTCGACCTCGCGCTCCGCGTCGCCGATTATGCCTACGTGCTGGATCGCGGAAGAGTCGCGCTGCAAGGCGCGGCGGGCGAGGTGAGGGGCAATCCGG
Organism: Bradyrhizobium ganzhouense; assembly: GCF_049949285.1. Lineage (NCBI taxonomy): Bacteria > Pseudomonadati > Pseudomonadota > Alphaproteobacteria > Hyphomicrobiales > Nitrobacteraceae > Bradyrhizobium > Bradyrhizobium ganzhouense. The sequence continues at coordinate 8,740,196 of NZ_CP181318.1, read as the reverse complement.
AGCTGATGCGGTACCTGGCGCCGTAAGAACTGAGCGCGGTACGCTGCCGCGCCTACTTCACCGCGCCAAACCGGCTGTCGAACGAGTTCGACGACACCACCGGCGCGGCGCCGGCGAACTGCGCGCCGTCAGTCGCACCATCGCTCACCGATGGCTTCAGCGCGGGCCGCGTTGCTGCGACCTTGGTCTCGGCGGGCTTTGCGGCAACCGCCGGGGCGTCCTTCGACTTATCGTGGCCGGGCACGAAGCGGGTCACTGCCGCTTTCAGCTTCGAGGCCGTGCTCGGTGCTGCCGGCGCGGGGGCCACCGATGCGGTCGCTTGCGGCGGTGGCGTGGTCGCCGTCGTGTCGGCGGCGCCAAGGCCCATCTTGCGGCCGAGGTTGGAGAAGAAGCCGCCGGATTTGTCGGCCGAGGCGACGCGGGTGTTGGTCGCGGGTGCGGCGACTGCAACGACCGGCTCTTCCTGCGGCGCGGCTGCGGCCGGCTCCAGATTCGGCTTCGGCGGGTTGACGGTGCCGGGGATCGTGCCCGGCGCCTTCGACATCGCCAGCATCTGCAACGTATTGCCTTCGGCGCTTTCCGACAGGCCGGTCGAGCCTTCGGGAATCTTGGAGGCAAAGATCTTGTTCATGCCGCCGTCGATGCCAGTGTTCATGCGCGCCACCGGCGTGCCCTTGGCGACGAGCTTGTTGTACTCGGCCTCGTCGCGCTGCTCTTTCTCGCGCACCGCGCTGGCGATGTCCTCGGGGATCACATAGGCCGGGCACTTGGCGGAGGCGTCGAACACGGGATCGCGCTTGGCGTCTGGTGCCTTCGCAGCGTCAAACACGTATTTCTTCTCGCAGAAGTCGACCTTCGGCTCCTGCCGCGTCACCTCGAAATGATCATAGCCTTCCTTGATCATCTTCCAGAAGGCCATGTTCGGATTGTTGCGGTGCTTGGCCATGTTCACCGGCGTCATCCGAAACGGATACGCCTGGAACTGGAACGCCTTCTGGCCGCCGAAGAAGGACTCGCGCCCGAGCGAATAGATCTCCGCGATCTGCTCGTCTGTCATCGCGTAGCAGCCGCGCGACGAGCAATCGCCATGCACCATCAGCTGCGAGCCGGTGCGGCCGAGCGCCTTGTCGAATGCGTTGGGGAAGCCGGTGTTGAACGAGAGGTAATAGGCCGACTGCGGATTCATCTGGCTCGGATTGATCGAGTAGAATCCTTCCGGCGCCTGGCGATCGCCTTCGCGCACCTTCGGACCGAGGTCGCCCGACCAGCGGCAGATCGGATAGGTCTTGAGCAGCGCGAACTGGCCGGAGCGGGTCTGCTTCCAGATCTCGAGCTCGGCCTCCGACTTGAACAGGCGGATCAGGATCGGCGATTGCAGATCCATGTCCTTCTCGCCCATCGCGGCGACGAGCTTTGGCGAAACCGGCTGGTTGGCCTTGGCGTTGGTCGCGAGCGAGACCTGGTCGGTGTCGCAGCCGGCCAGCAGAATGCTGGCGGCAAGCGCGACCGAAGCCAAAAGCGCACGGGCAAGCGAACGAGAATTCAAGATGGACCCCACAACGTGCCGGGCAAGCAGCGCGAACCCCGATCTTTGGAGCATGGCCTGACCGGATCTCCGGACTTGATTCAGACCAAGCCCCAGCGCTTATGCCCTGAAGCCATTGATTAAAATTCTAACCTCCGCGCCTGATGGTCGCAACCCGACCGGGGATCACGAGCCCGTTGGCGAGGCGGTGTGGTCAACAGAGACTTAAACTGGGCCGTAACTTGGGACGATTTTGGGCTTTGCAGCCAAACCGCCACTGAGATCGCCGATTTGGGCAAAAGAAGGGTTAATGCGGGGTTACCGGGGCGCTCCGGAGAGGTCTCTCGTGCCCCGGACGCGGCGCAGCGCGAAGCGGTGCTCCGCAGAGCCGGGGCCCAGGAAGGAGCTGGGTCCCGGCTCTGCGGGCGTCACTTCGTGCCGCACCGCGTCCGGGACACGGGAAGCAACCCGAATCAGCCCAGTTTCCGGCCGATATCGAGGAATTTCTGCCGGCGCTGCTTGCGGATGGCGTCGCCGTCGAGGCCGCGCAGCTCGTCGAAGGCCTTCGCGATGGCGTCGCCCGTGGTGGCGATCATGGCGGCGGCGTCGCGATGGGCGCCGCCGACCGGCTCCTTCAGAATGCTGTCGATCACCCCGAAGCGCAGCATGTCCTGGGCGGTGATTTTCATGTTGTTGGCGGCTTCCTGCGCCTTGCTGCCGTCGCGCCAGAGGATGGAGGAGGCGGCTTCCGGCGAGATCACGCTGTAGATCGCGTGCTCCAGCATCAGCACCTTGTTGGCGGTGGTGATCGCAATCGCGCCGCCCGACATGCCCTCGCCGGTGATGATGGCAACGTTCGGCACGGTCAGCGCCATGCAGGCATCGGTCGAGCGCGCGATCGCCTCAGCTTGTCCCCGCTCCTCGGCGCCGATGCCGGGATAGGCGCCGGCGGAATCGGCGAGCGACAGCACCGGCAGGCCGAACCGCTCGGCCATCTCCATCAGCCGCACGCATTTGCGGTAGCCCTCGGGGCGCGCCATGCCGAAATTGTGCTTGATGCGGCTCTCGGTGGAATCGCCCTTTTCCTGGCCCATCACGCAGATGGCCTCGCCGCGGAAGCGGCCGAAGCCCGCGACCAGCGCCTCGTCCTCGCCGAATTTGCGGTCGCCGGCCAGCGGGGTGAATTCCGTGATCAGGCCCTTGATGAAATCGTTGAAATGCGGCCGCTGCGGATGCCGCGCGACCAGCGTCTTCTGCCACGGCGTCAGGTTCTGATAGAGGTCGGCCAGCGCCTGCGCCGCCTTGTCCTCGATCCGTCCGATCTCCTCGGCGATGTCGGTGCCGGAGGCCGCTAACGTCCTGAGCTCGTCGACCTTGGAGTCGAGCTCGGCGACCGGCTTTTCGAAGTCGAGATAGCTGCGCATCTGGTCTGGCATCAACTCAGTATAGGGGGACGGGGCGGAGAGGCGAAGCGAGGTTGGCTTCAGTCAAAGAAGTGTAGCTTCTTCAAAGGCTTGACCTGTGCGCTCCCAGAAGCGCACCAAATCACGAATGAGGCCACGGCTCTTTCTGCGGAGATGTGGCCGAAGTCAAGGCGGTTTCGGCTGCCGCCGCGCGGCTGGGGCTACTTCTCCGCCAGCGGATGCAGGTCGCGCACCAGGCTCTTCAGACGCTCCTCGACCACGTGGGTGTAGATCTGGGTCGTCGAGATGTCGGTGTGGCCGAGCAGGGTCTGCACGATGCGCAAGTCGGCGCCGTTGTGCAGGAGGTGGCTGGCGAACGCATGCCGTAGCACGTGCGGGGAGACCAGGCGTGCCTGCAGCCCCGAGGCGACCGCGAGCTCCTTGAGGTCGCGGGCAAAATGCTGCCGCGTCAGATGCCCGCTCTCGCCGAACGAGGGGAACAGCCATTTCGAGGCGGCGAGGCTGTTCTTCTTGTCGGCTTTCGCCGCCTCCGTCGCGCCGAGATAATCCGCCATCGCCTGCCGCGAGGCCTCGTTGAGCGGCACCAGGCGTTCCTTGTCGCCCTTGCCGCGCACCACGATCATGCGGGCGTCGCGCTTTGCGGCCGTGCGCGGCAGCGCCACCAGCTCGGAGACGCGCAGGCCTGTCGCGTAGAGCACCTCCAGCAGGCAATAGAATCGCAAGCTCCGCAGCCGCTGTGACGGCGAGGCGTCCGCCGCCTCGCTCATCTCCTTGGCGCGGCGAAGCATGCGGTCGACATCGGCGATCGAGAGCACCTTCGGCAGGCCGCGGCCGCGCTTGGGGCCGGACAGGATCGCCGCGGGATCTTCGCTGCGGATGCGCTCGTTCAGGAGAAAGCGGAACAGGTGCCGCATCGCCGACAGCCGCCGCGCGACACTGGAGGATTTGAAGCCGCGCGCATCGAGGTCGCCAAGATAGTCGCGCAGCGTTTGCGTCTCCGCGTCCACAAAGCTGTGGCCGACGCGGCCGAGAAACTCGGAGAAATCGGTGAGGTCGCGGCGATAGGCATCGAGCGTGTTGGGGCCGGCGCCCTGTTCCGCGGCGAGCATGTCGAGGAACAGGCCGGTGAGCTTGGCGTCGGAGGGTTCGCTGGCGGAGGATTTGCGCATGCCCCGGAGGCTAGCTGCTATTTCTTGAGAAATTTATCCGGCGGGATCGTCACCGTCATTTCCCGCGGCTTCGGATTGACGAAGTTGGCCAGCACGAACACCACGCCATAGGCGATGCCGGCGAGCACGGCGACGACCGTCAGGAAGCGGAACAGGCTGGGCATCGGCAAGGTCTCGGCGAGGGTCGCGAACAGGCAAATTAACCAATGAAATCATCCAACATGTTCGCCGTTTCGTGGCAAGAGTCCTCTGGCGAGGGCCCCGACGGGGTCGTATAGGTGGCCGTGATGCCGCCTTTGGCGGCAGATTGAGCGAGATCCAGAGCAAGATCCAATGTCCGACGCCGCGTTGCCAGCACAAGCGAGCCCTGAGGCCGACATCCTGTCGGCGCTGGGCGCGCGTTCGATCGTGCTGGTCGGCATGATGGGCGTCGGCAAGTCGACCATCGGCCGCCGCATGGCGGCGCGGCTCAAGCTGCCCTTCGTCGACGCCGACACCGAGATCGAGGCGGCGGCCGGCATGACGATACCGGAGATTTTCGAGCGCCATGGCGAACCGCATTTCCGCGACGGCGAGGCGCGGGTGATTGCGCGCCTGCTGGACGGCGGGCCGGTGGTGCTGGCGACCGGCGGCGGCGCCTTCATGCGCGAGGAGACGCGGAGCCGCATCGCAGCCAGGGCGATCTCGATCTGGCTCAGGGCCGACCACGACGTCATCATGCGCCGTGTGCGCCGCCGCGCCGACCGGCCTTTGCTGCAGACCCCCGATCCCGAAGGCACTGTGACGCGCCTGCTCACCGAGCGCGAGCCGGTCTATGGCAAAGCCGACCTCACGATTGCCTCGCGCGATGTGCCGCACGACAGGATCGTCGATGAGACGATCGAGACGCTGCATGCGCATCTCTGCGGCCAACCACCAGCCGACCTCGCGAGTGCCGTTCGATGACTGCGCCCATGAAACATTCCGATCCCGTCAACGTCGACGTCGCGCTGGAAAATCGCGCCTACAACATCGTCATCGGCCGCGGCGTGCTGTCCTCGCTCGGCGAACGGGTTGCCGCCTTGCGCCCCGGCGTGCGCACCGCAATCGTCACCGACCGCACCGTTGCAAAATACTGGCTCGAGCCGGCTGAAGCCTCGCTCGCCGCCGCCGGCATTCCGACCTCGCGCGTCGTCGTCGAGGAAGGCGAGATTTCAAAAACCTATGCGGGGCTGGAAAAGGTCAGCGAGGCCCTGATCGCGGCAAAGATCGAGCGCAACGATCTCGTCATCGCGCTCGGTGGCGGCGTGGTCGGTGATCTCGCCGGCTTTGCCGCCGCGATCCTGCGCCGTGGCGTCGATTTCGTGCAGGTCCCCACCTCGCTGCTGGCGCAGGTCGATTCCTCGGTTGGCGGCAAGACCGGCATCAACTCGCCGCAGGGCAAGAATTTGCTCGGCGCCTTCCACCAGCCGGTGCTGGTGATTGCCGACACGGCCGTGCTCGACACGCTCTCGCCGCGGCAGTTCCGCGCCGGCTATGCCGAGGTCGCCAAATACGGCGTGCTCGGCGACGAGGCGTTCTTCACCTGGCTGGAGAAGAACCACGCGGACATCTTCAAGGGCGGCTCGGCCCGCGAGCACGCCATCGCCACCTCCTGCCGCGCCAAGGCGGGTGTCGTCTCGCGCGACGAGCGTGAGACCGGCGAGCGCGCGCTGCTCAATCTTGGCCACACTTTTGGCCACGCGCTGGAAGCTGCGACCGGCTTCTCGGATCGTCTGTTCCACGGCGAGGGCGTTTCGATCGGCATGACGCTGGCGGCGCAGTTTTCCGCAAAGCTCGGCATGATTGGCGAGTCTGATGCGGCCCGCATCGAGCGCCATCTCATCGAAGCGGGACTTCCGACGCGTTTGCAGGACATTGCAGGTTTTGCGCAGGAAGGCCTCGCCGATGCCGACGCGCTGATGGCCTTGATGGCGCAGGACAAGAAGGTCAAGCGCGGCAAGCTCACCTTCATCCTGCTGGAGGCCGTGGGGCGCGCCGTCATCGCCAAGGATGTCGAGCCGGCGCCGGTGCGCGATTTCCTGAAGGACAAGCTCGCCCTCAAGGCGTGAGACGCGACTGAACGGCGCTAAAACTAGAAACCAGAGTGGTTCATGGACTGGCTCGGCTTCACCATCGTCATTCTCTGCCTGCTCGTGTCCGGTTTCTTCGCCGCGAGCGAGACCGCGCTGACCGGCGCCTCGCGCGCCAGCATGCTGCGGCTGTCCAAGCAGGGTAATCGCGACGCCGACGTGGTCTCGCAACTGCTCGACATGCGCGAGCGCCTGATCGGCGCGCTGCTGCTCGGCAACAACATCGCCAATATCAGCGCTTCGGCACTGGCGACCTCCATCTTCACCGCCTGGTTCGGCGATGTCGGCGTGCTCTATGCCACCGGCGTGATGACGGCGCTGGTCGTGATTTTCGCGGAAGTGCTGCCCAAGACCATCGCCATCAATGCGCCGGACCGGATGGCGCTCGCGGTCGCGCGCCCGATGCGGCTGACCATGTACGTGCTTGGGCCGCTGCTGCGCGTGGTCGAAGTCATCGTCCGCGTGCTGATGCGCCTGTTCGGCTTGGCCCGCGAGCACCAGGCGATCCTGTCGCCGACCGAGCGCCTGCGCGGTGCGGTCGATCTCCTGCACCATGAGGGCAAGGTCGAGAAGCAGGACCGCGACATGCTCGGCGGCCTGCTTGATTTGCGTGAGCTCCAGGTTTCCGACGTCATGATCCATCGCACCGAGATGATGATGATCAACGCCGATCTGCCGCCGGAGGATCTGGTGCGTGAGGTGCTGGCGACCGAATACACCCGTATCCCGCTGTGGCGCGAGAAGCCGGAAAACATCATCGGCGTGCTCCACGCCAAGGATCTCTTGCGCGCGATCCGCGCCGCCGACGGCGACACCTCGCGCATCGACGTTTCCACCATCGCGCTGCCGCCCTGGTTCGTGCCGGAGATGCGCCCGGTGTCGGAGCAGCTGAAGGCGTTCCGGCGTCGGAAAACCCATTTCGCGCTCGTCGTCGACGAGTACGGCGAAGTTGAAGGTCTCGTGACGTTGGAAGACATTCTGGAGGAGATCGTCGGTGACATCTCCGACGAGCACGACGTCGTGGTCGCCGGCGTGCGCGCCCAGCCGGATGGCTCCGTCGTGGTCGACGGCTCCGTGCCGATCCGTGACCTCAACCGCGCCATGGACTGGCGCCTGCCCGATGGCGAGGCAACCACGGTTGCCGGCCTCGTCATTCACGAGGCGCGCTCGATCCCCGACCGCGGCCAGAGCTTTACGTTCCACGGCTTCCGCTTCCGCGTGCTTCGCCGCGAACGCAACCGCATCACCGCGCTCCGTATTTCACCGGTCCCGCGCGATGCGGACATGGAAGAGGCGAGGCCGAAGCGAGCAGGGACGTCGTTTTGACGCAGCAGCTTTAGGCTCTGAAGCTTCCACATCGTCATGGCCGGGCTTGACCCGGCCATCCACGTCTTGCTGGCTGCGCTAAGAACGTGGATGCCCGGGACAAGCCCGGGCATGACGACCGAGGGAGAATGCGAGATTCACCCTTCCCCCGGCGCCTGCGCGTGGATCGCTAGCGCATGCACGCTGCCCGAAAGTTCCGCAGCCAGCGCCGCATTTATCATGCGATGGCGGTCGACCCGGCTCTTCCCTTTGAACGCCTGAGACACGATATAAACACGAAAGTGCGTCTCGCCGCTCGGCCGATGGCCCGCGTGGCCCTCATGCAAATGTGACTCGTCGACGACTTGCAGGCTTTCAGGCGTGAAAGCTTCCTGCAACTTGTTGCTGATAATGTCTTTGGTAGCCATGTTTGCCATTAAGGTACGCGATCGCGCTCCGTCAACGCCGATAGGCCGACTTGGCGGCCGTTCTTGAGCGACAGGCCGCCTTGGCGGCCGTTCTTGAGAACGGGTTTTGTCCTAATTGCAATGTCAAGACTTGAAGGTTTTTGCATTGCGTAGTCAAAGTTGGTCATGCCGATCGATTCATCAAAGTTCTTCGACTCCATCCGGGTCAAGCCGCGAGGCAAGCAGCCGGAGGTGAAGCCGCGCGACACCGTGGTCAATTGCGAATGGACCGGGTGCCAGAACAAGGGTGCGCATCGCGCACCTAAGGGCCGCGAGAACTCGCGCGAGTACTGGCACTTCTGTCTGAACCACGTGCGTGAGTACAACCAGAACTACAATTTCTTCTCCGGCATGAATGCCGACGCAGTCGCGCGCTATCAGAAGGATGCGCTGACCGGCCATCGTCCGACCTGGAAGATGGGCGCCAATGGCGGCGTCAAGAAGGGTGCGGAAGCCGAGATCGACGGCGCGTTCGATCCCTTCAGCATGTTCTCCGAGATCAACGGCCGCGCCAACTGGCGTAAGGGCCCGGACGCGGCCCCCAAGGCCGAGACGCGCAAGGTGATGAACGCCGAGCGCAAGGCGCTCCAGGTGATGGGTCTCGGCCCCGACTCCACGCTCGCCGACGTCAAGACCAAGTACAAGGCGCTGGTGAAGCAGCACCACCCCGACGCCAATGGCGGCGACCGCTCGACCGAGGATCGCCTGATCGAGATCATCAAGGCGTATAATTATCTGAAGACCGTGGTGCGGGAGGCGTAAGGCCTCTCGTTGGTCCGTAGCCCGGATGGAGCGCAAGCGTAATCCGGGACTTTCTCCCACAACGACGCAACTTTCCCGGATTGCGCTCCGCTCCATCCGGGCTACGCATTCCCTACACCTCCGGCATCGCCCCCACATATGATGAGCTCGGCCGGATCAACCGTCCTGTCCGCTGCTGCTCGCGCGCATGCGCGGTCCATCCGGCTGCGCGCGCCACCGCGAAGATCGGTGTGAACGCCTGCCTTGGGATCGCCAAGGCATCGAGCAGGATCGCGGTGAAGAATTCCACATTGGTCTCCAGCGGCCGCTCCGGATTCTTCTTGCGCAGAGCTGCGCGGATATAGGCCTCGACCTCGCCGGCAAACGGCAGGTCGGTGCCGTTGGACGCCAGCGCCTCGACTGCGGTCTTCAGCACGTCCGCGCGCGGATCGCGCACCCGATAGACGCGGTGGCCAAAGCCCATCATCCGCTCGCCGCGCGCCAGCGCCGCATCCACCCAGGGCTGGATCCGTTCGCGCGAGCCGATCGCATCGAGCATTTCCAGCACCGGCTCCGGTGCGCCGCCATGCAGCGGGCCGGTGAGCGCGCAATAGCCGGCGGTGACGGCGGCGAACAGATCGGCTTGTGTCGAGGCCACCACGCGCGCGGTGAAGGTCGAGGCGTTCATGCCATGGTCGCTGGCGGTAACGAGATAGGCATCTAACGCAGTGACCTCCCGGGCTGCTGGCGCGCGCCCAAGCAGCATGCGCAACGTATCGGCGGCATGGCTCATGGTCGGATCGGGCGCGATCGGGTCGAGCCCCTTGGCGCGCCGGACCAGTGCGCCCGCAATCACCGGAAACGCGCCGACGATCGTTGCCTCGTGCTCCAGCCCGTGCTCGGCACGCAGGCCCGCGACCGCTGCACGAAACCCGTCGACGATGCCCATGCCTTGCGTCGCCGGCAGCAGGTCGGAGAGCCGCGCGAAGGCACGTTCGCGCGCCGCGCCCAGGCTCGACCGGACATTGGCTTCGGTGAGGGTGGTCTTGCTGGCGCCGTTCCAGAGCCGGGCGGTGACGCCCTCGAAGCTCGATTTGGCGGCGAGGCGGCCGACATGCTCGCCGGCGATGATCAGCTCGCCGCGCTCGCCGTCGACATGGCTCAACACGGTCTCGGCGGCGGGAACGCCGTCCAGCCCGATCTGGCTTTTGGTGAGGTGGATGTTCATGGCCCAAATCTCCTTTGCACTGCACCAGGAGAAAATCAGGTCTCTCGACAGATTGATCAATCTTGATTACATCAATCAATATGAAAAATTCGGAAGGTCTCTATCTCTCCGCCCGGGAAGCCGCGGCCGAGCTCGCGATCTCGCCGGCGACTCTCTACGCCTATGTCAGCCGCGGCCTGATCCGCTCCGAGCCGACGCCGGATTCGCGCAAGAACCGCTACCGCGCCGAGGACGTCCGCGCCCTGAAGGAGCGCCGGGTGCCGTCGCCGGAGCCGCGCGGCCTGCGCAGCTTCGATGCCGATCTGCCTGTGATGGACACGGAGATCTCGACCATCACCGAGGAGGGCGCGATCTACCGCGGCGTCAACTGCATCGATCTCGCCGAGAGCGACACGCTGGAGCACACCGCAACGCTGCTCTGGGACGTCTCCGACGTCGATCCGTTCGCGCCGGACAATCAGCCTGCGATGTCCGACGAGATGCGTGCGATTGCGGAAGCCGCGCGCCGGGCAGCTCCGATCGATCGCGCCATCGCGGTGCTCGCACTCGCGGCCAGCGCGGATTCGCGCGCTTTCACCCGTGCGCCCGATGGCCGCGCGATGGTCGGCGCGCGCATCGTCCGCCTGCTGGTCGCGACCATGCTCAATGCCGAGTCGTCACCCGAGCCGCTGCATCAGCAGATCGCGCGTATCTGGGCTCCCGAGAACAAGCATGCGCCCGATCTCATCCGCCGCGCACTGGTGCTGCTGGCCGATCACGAGCTGAACGCCTCGACTTTCACCGCGCGCTGCGCGGCGTCGACCGGGCTCAATCTCTACGACGCCGTCATCGCCGGCCTTGCCGCGCTGAAAGGCCCAAAACATGGCGGCGCCGGCGTGCTGGCCTCGCAGCTCGTCAAGACGCTGGTCGACCGCGACGTCGAACCGATGGTGCGCGAGCGCGTTGCGCTCGGCGAGCGTTTTCCGGGCTTCGGCCACGGCGTCTACAAGCGCGGCGATCCCCGCGCGCAATCGCTGCTGAACGCCTTGGCGCGCGCCGGCGCGCCACGCAAATTCACCCGCGAGGTGCCTGAGCGGATCGCGGAGGCGACCGGCGAGTTCGTCAACATCGATTATGTGCTCGCCGTGCTGGTGCACGCGCTGCGCCTGCCGGGAGGCAGCGAGCTCGCTCTTTTCGCCATGGCCCGCAGCGTCGGCTGGATCGCACATGCGAGCGAGCAATTGCAGTTCGGCAAGCTGATCCGGCCGCGGGCAAGATATGTGGGACCGGCGCCGGGAAGGAGGACTGTCGTCGCCGGGACGACGTCTAAGCCGGCGGCTTAGCCTCAGCCATGCCACCGCCATTCCGCCGACGATAGACCCAAATCGTCACGCCCAGCACGATCGCCACGGCCACCACGCTCAAAATCCAGATGTGCTTGCCGATATGCCCATGGTGCACCCCGAAATATTGGTGGAAGGCCGATACCGCGAGCACGCCCGGCAGCACATGGGCCGGCGCCCAGACCAGGATTGCGGGGATGTTCACCGCGTAGAACCTTGCCGGCGCCATGCCGAGTGCGCCGGCCGTCACGGGCACGAAGGCGCGGATCGGCGGCACGAAGCGGGCGAAGAACACCGCCCAGGTGCCGAAGCGGTGGAAGAAGGTCTCGCTTTCCTCGACCACGCGCGGATAATTGGTCAGCGGCCAGGTGTTGAGGATTTCGCGCTGCTGCCGGTGCCCGAGCCAGTAGGCCGAGCCGTCGCCCAGCACGGCGCCAACGGCGGCCGCGAGCAGGACCCATTGCAGTTTCAGGTCGCCGCCGGGAACCAGGGCGCTCAGCGCCAGGATGATGGTCGAGCCGGGGATCACCGACCCCACCACCGGGACGGCTTCGAGAAGCGCCGCCAGGAACAGGGTCAGATAAGCCAGCCACGCATGGACTGAGACGAAGGATATCAGGGGATCAAGGAAAGAAGTCACGACGTCTCTGTAGCGGGCTGGGGCATTCGGGTTCAGACCCTTACACAAGTAGTGAGAGGTGGTGAAAGTGCCATTCGGCCGGGCAGGGCGCCTATCCGGGGCGAAATTTGGGCGAGATTTGCAGGGCAGCCTTCCAAAAATCGCGTTCCTTACCTATCTAAATGAAAAGACAACGGAACTTTGATTGGCGCGCGGGCTTCTGCCAGCTCGTTGTCTCTGATAGGTTCGCAGTCGCACCCAGCCGCAGCCAACGTGCAAATAACTGGTCTCGGGACCGCCCGGGGCCTCGGAGGATTGATGACGACCGCCGCCCTGTCCAAAGTTGAGGAAGTTTCCGGTTTGCCCGACATGAAGGTGTCGGTGCGCCAGGTGTTCGGGATCGACAGCGATCTCGAAGTGCCAGCCTATTCCGAAGTCGATCCTCACGTTCCTGAAGTCGATTCCGACTACCGTTTCGACCGTGCCACCACGCTTGCCATTCTCGCTGGCTTTGCCCGCAACCGCCGCGTGATGGTGACCGGTTATCACGGTACGGGTAAATCCACCCATATCGAGCAGGTTGCCGCCCGCCTGAACTGGCCCTGCGTGCGCGTCAACCTCGATAGCCACATCAGCCGTATCGACCTCGTCGGCAAGGACTCCATCGTCGTCCGCGACGGCAAGCAGGTCACCGAATTCCGTGACGGCATTTTGCCCTGGGCGCTCCAGAACAACGTCGCGCTGGTGTTCGACGAATACGACGCTGGCCGCCCGGACGTGATGTTCGTGATCCAGCGCGTGCTGGAAGTCTCCGGCCGCCTGACGCTGCTCGACCAGAACAAGGTGATCAAGCCGCATCCGGCGTTCCGCATGTTTTCGACCGCCAATACGGTCGGTCTCGGCGACACCTCGGGCCTCTATCACGGCACCCAGCAGATCAACCAGGGCCAGATGGACCGCTGGTCGATCGTCACCACGCTCAACTACCTCAGCCACGACGAGGAAGTGGAGATCGTGCTGGCGAAGGCCAAGCACTATCGCACCCAGGAAGGCCGCGACATCGTCAACAAGATGGTTCGCCTCGCCGATCTCACCCGTAACGCGTTCGCCAACGGCGATCTGTCGACGGTGATGAGCCCGCGCACGGTGATCACCTGGGCCGAGAACGCCGACATCTTCGGCGATATCGGCTTTGCGTTCCGCGTCACCTTCCTCAACAAGTGCGACGAGCTCGAGCGTCCGCTGGTTGCCGAGTTCTACCAGCGCTGCTTCAACGCGGAGCTGCCGGAATCGGCAGTCAACGTGGCGCTCAGCTGATCTCTCGCGGGATGTCGTCCCGGCCTGGTGCGCAATTGCGCACATGGAGCCGGGACCCATACCGCGTGATGTCTCGATTGAAGCGACGCCGATAATTTCCCTGACCGACTACGGCCGGTGGTTATGGGTCCCGGCCTTCGCCGGGACGACGGATAGGGCGAGATGAGCACACCCTCCAACTCCAAATTCCGCAACAGCAAGGAAGCCCCGACCGAGCCGTTCAAGCGCTCGGTGGCGTCCTGCCTGAAGGCGATCGCAAAGACGCCCGAGCTCGACGTGAGCTTCGCGGCCGAGCGCCCGGGCCTCGCGCCCGGCAAGGCGCGGCTGCCCGAGCCGGCGCGCAAGATGACGAAGCGCGACGCTGCGATCGTACGCGGCCACGCCGATTCGATCGCGCTCAAGATCGCCTGTCATGATGCAAAGCTGCATCGCAAGCTGATGCCCGGCAATCCGCAGGCGCGCGGCGTGTTCGAGGCGGTCGAGCAGGCCCGCGTCGAGGCGATCGGCGCGCGCCGCATGGCGGGCGTTGCCAAGAACCTCACCGCGATGCTCGACGACCACTTCCATCGCGGCAAGTTCGACGAGATCACCGACCGCGCCGATGCGCCGCTGGCCGATGCGCTGGCGATGCTGGTGCGCGAGCGCCTGACCGGCATGGCGCCGCCGACGGCCGCCAAGAAGATGGTCGATCTCTGGCGCCCGATTCTCGAAGACAAGATCGGCAAGCGACTCGACCGGCTGGATAACCTCGTCGAGGACCAGACCAGGTTCGGCGATGCCGTGCATGATCTCTTGACCGCACTCGAGCTCGGCGACGAGCGCAGCGCCGACAGCGAGGACAATGAGGACAACGACGAGAACCAGGACGGCGATAACGATCAGTCCGGCGCCGAGGGCTCGCCCGATTCCGATGCCGCGCAGGAGATGAGCGCCGACCAGGCGCAGGCCTCGAGCGAGGAGATGAGCGACAGCGCGATGGAAAGCGCGCAGGCCTCGACCTCCGACACGTTCGACGACGGCGAGCTCGGCGACGACGAGACGCCGGGCGAGGCGACGCGTCCGAACGCGCACGGCAAGAACGAGCCGCGCGGGCCGGAATATCACGCCTTCGCGCCGAAATTCGACGAAGTCATCGCCGCCGAAGACCTCTGCGACCATGACGAGCTGGAGCGCCTGCGCGCCTATCTCGACAAGCAGCTCGCGCATCTGCAGGGCATCGTCGCCCGCCTCGCCAACCGGCTGCAGCGCCGGCTGATGGCGCAGCAGAACCGCGCCTGGGAGTTCGACCTCGAAGAGGGCATTCTGGACCCCGCCCGCCTGTCGCGCGTAGTGACCGATCCCTATCACCCGCTGTCCTTCATGCACGAGAAGGAGGCGACGTTCCGCGACACCGTGGTGACGCTGCTGCTCGACAATTCCGGCTCGATGCGCGGCCGCCCCATTACAGTGGCCGCGACCTGCGCCGACATCCTTGCGCGCACGCTGGAGCGTTGCGGCGTCAAGGTCGAGATTCTCGGCTTCACCACGCGCGCCTGGAAGGGCGGGCAATCGCGCGAGGCGTGGCTTGCCGCCGGCAAGCCGGCCAATCCCGGTCGCCTCAACGATCTCCGCCACATCATCTACAAGTCCGCCGATGCCCCCTGGCGCCGTGCGCGGAAAAACCTTGGCCTGATGATGCGCGAGGGGCTGCTGAAGGAGAATATCGACGGCGAGGCGCTCGACTGGGCGCACAAGCGCCTGCTCGGCCGGCCCGAGCAGCGCAAGATCCTGATGATGATCTCGGACGGTGCGCCGGTCGACGATTCCACGCTGTCGGTCAATCCCGGCAACTATCTCGAGCGGCACCTGCGCCACATCATCGAGGAGATCGAGACCCGCTCGCCGGTCGAGCTGATCGCGATCGGCATCGGCCATGACGTGACGCGCTACTACCGCCGCGCGGTGACGATCGTGGACGCCGAAGAGCTCGGCGGCGCCATCACCGAAAAGCTCGCCGAACTCTTCAGCGAGACCAACGCCGCGCCCACGCAACCGGCCAATCGCCCGCGGCGCAAACTGCATTCGTGAGCACGCATCAGTCCCGCCGCTTCTTTCTTGGCCACGCGGCGGCGGGATTTTCCACTCTCTTAACGCCTCGGCTCGCCCACGCGCAGGCGCAGCCCGCGCCAAAACCGGCGCAGCCCGAGCACGCCGTCACCGAGCCTGTCTCGATCGAAGTCAATGCGCGGCCGATTCCCAATTTCGAGCCGCGCGACCGTTCGCGCACGCGCTTCGGCCGGCTGGTCTATCGCAGCGGACTTGTATTGACCTCGCCGCATCGCGGCTTTGGCGGCCTGTCCGGTTTCCGTTTCCTCGATGACAAGGGCGAGCGTTTTCTCGCGCTGTCGGATCAAGGCACCTGGTTTACAGGCAGCATCCGCTACACCAGTGGCAAGATGACCGGGCTCGACGACGTCGAGGCCGCACCGATGCTGAACGCCGAGGGGCGGCCGATCACGGAGAAACGGCTCTGGTACGACACCGAGTCGCTCGCGCGCGACGGTTCGCTCGTCTATGTCGGGCTCGAGCGCGTCAACCAGATTATGCGCTTCGACTTCGCCAAGGGCGGTACGCGCGCCCGTGGCGAGGTGGTGCCGACGCCGCCTGGCGTGCGCAAGCTGCCCTACAATAAAGGCCTCGAGGCGCTGGTGTTCGTGCCGAAAGGCAAAGACACGAGCATGCCGCTCGCGGGCACGCTGATCGCCATGTCGGAAGGCGGCTTCGATGCCGACGGCAATCTGATCGGCTTTCTGATCGGCGGTCCCTCGCCCGGCCAATTCAGCATCAAGCGCACCGACAAGCAGTTCATCAGCGACGCCGTGCTGCTGCCGTCGGGCGAGCTGCTGATCCTCGAGCGCAAATTCTCCTGGTTCACCGGCATCAACATCCGCATCCGCTCGATCCCGTTGAATACCATCGCGCCCGGCGCATTGGTCGATGGCCCCGTGCTGTTCGAGGCCGATCTCGGCCACGAGGTCGACAACATGGAAGGCATCGATGCCCACGTCACGGCAGAGGGCGAGACCGTGCTGACCATGGTGTCGGACGATAATTTCTCGCTGCTCCAGCGCACCCTGCTGTTGCAGTTCACGCTGGTGGAGTAGGTTGAACGTCGGCTCCCCCTCCGCCGACACACAACCATGCCCCACCGCCGCGCCGTCCTCGCCCTTCTCCTCAGCTTCGCCGTGTCGCCAGCCCTGGCCACGGCCGAGCATCAGTATGGCAAGAACGAATACGCGATCATCCAGGGCGGCCGCGCGCCGAATGGCAAGCTGTCGGTCGCCGCGCACGGCGGTGGCGAGTCCGGCAGCGACGGTTTTCGCATGTACCTGATGGCGGAGCCGGGCCATCGCAAACTGATGACGCTCGACAATGTCAACGACGACAACATTCTGGACACCGCGCCGGATGCCTTCCACGCGGCATGGTCGAGCGACTCGCGCTTTGTCGCGGTCTCCTTCCGCAGCGAGCGCCACATCGTCACGCTGAACATCTACGCCATCGACGGCAATCGCGCGAAGCTCGTCGACGCGCCGGATCTGTTCCGCGACGCGACCAGCCGCACCGTCGATCGCGCCAATGACGGCGACATGCGCACCTCCGTGCCGGCGCTGACCTGGCTGTCGCCGCGCCGCTTCCACCTCACCGAGTATCGTGTGTTCGTGGAAGACGACACTGCGCTCGCCGATAAACTCGGGCCCCTCGGCAAGGCGTCGAAGCGCGACGGCGGCGGCAATACGATCCAGTTTTCGGCCGAGGCCGATGGCGAGCTCCTGCCCGACGGCAAGATCCGTATGGGCAAGCCGCAGCCGGGGAAGTTCGAGGCGCTGGATTAGCTCTCCGCTGTCGTCCCGGCCTAGTGCGCAATTGCGCACGGGGGGCCGGGACCCATACCGCGTGATCTATCGATTGCGGATGGTGTTAATCCCGAACAACCAATCTTCGCCAAACCTCTCCCTGTGGTTATGGGTCCCGGCCTTCGCCGGGACGACGGTTGTGGATGTGGCCCCACCTCGCGCCCACCCCGTCACAAGACGCCCGCAATGCATGGCCCCGCGAGCCGCCATGCTCCGCGCGCAACTGGCAATTTGCGATCCGCCACCTAAACTTCATGCAATCGCTTCCATCCCTCCATCCCCGGATACCCCCGTATGAGCGCCCTGTTTTCCCCGATCAAGCTGCGCGGCCTGACGTTGAAGAACCGTGTCGTGGTGTCGCCGATGTGCCAATATTCGGCCGAAGACGGCGTTCCCACCGACTGGCATTTCACCCACATCAACAATCTCGCGCTGTCGGGCGCGTCGATGTTCTGCATCGAGGCCACCCATGTCGAGGCGATCGGCCGCATCACGCCGGGCTGCCTCGGGCTCTACAGCGACGCCTCCGAGGCCGCGCTGAAGCAGATACTCGCTTCCGTCCGCAAACATTCGACGACCGCGGTCGCGATGCAGCTCGCCCATGCGGGCCGCAAGGCTAGCAGCGCGCGGCCCTGGGACGGCGGCCAGCTCATCCCGCTCAGCGAGGGCGGCTGGCAGACGGTGGCGCCCTCGGCGCTGCCGCACAAGGAGGGCGAAGCAGCACCCGTGGCGCTCGATGCCGCGGGGCTGAAGCGCATCCGCGAGGCCTTTGTCGACAGCGCGAAGCGCGCGGAGCGCATCGGCATCGACGCGATCGAGCTGCACGGCGCGCACGGCTATCTCATACATCAGTTCCTGTCGCCGATCTCGAACAAGCGCACCGACGAATATGGCGGTTCGCTCGAGAACCGCATGCGCTTCCCGCTCGAGATCTACGACGCGGTGCGCGCCGTGTTCCCGCACGACAAGCCGGTCGGCATGCGGGTGTCGTCGACCGATTGGGTCGAGGGCGGCTGGGATCTGGCGCAGACCATCGAGTTTGCCAAAGCGCTGAAGGCGCGCGGCGTCGACTGGATCGATGCCTCCTCCGGCGGCGTTTCACCGCAGCAGAAGATCACGCTCGGCCCCGGCTATCAGGTGCAGTTTGCGGAAGCCATCAAGCGCGAGACCGGATTGCCGACCATCGCGGTGGGGCTGATCACGGCAGCCAAGCACGCCGAGGAGATCGTCACATCCGGCAAGGCCGACATGGTCGCGCTCGCCCGCGGCATGCTCTACGACCCCCGCTGGGGCTGGCACGCCGCAGCGGAAGTCGGCGGCGAAGTCGAAGCCCCACCGCAATACTGGCGCTCGCAGCCGTCGACGCAGAAGGCGCTGTTCGGCAGGACCACGTTCGGGGCGCGGTGACTTCACCTCTCCCCGCTTGCGGGGAGAGGTCGAATTCGATTGCAGATCGAATTCGGGTGAGGGGGTACAGGTGCGGCTTACAGTCTCACGTGCGGAGAGAGGCCCCTCACCCCAACCCTCTCCCCGTAAGAACGGGGAGAGGGAGTGAACCAGACCTCACGCATCCGTAACTCTCCTCACCTTCCACCCGCGGCAAAACAGGCCTAACCTGCGGCGCAGTCAAAGCCGCGCGAGGCCCGCCATGCGATTTGGTGTCCGCAAGACTGCCCATGTGCTGGAACGGATTGGGCTTGCGATGGCTGGCGCTGCGTGCGGGCTGTTCGTCGGCGCCTATGTCGGATCGGCGATCACTTCGCTCACCACGCAGGGCTTTCTGCTGCTGATGATGCTGCTCGGTGCCGTCGGCTTCTATCTCGGCATCGACACGCCGCAGCTGCCGTTCGACGAGGCGCACAGCCACATCGACGCCGCGGAATTCCTGAGCTCCGCCGGCACCCTCTGCGCCACGCTCGCAGCCCTGGCGTCAGTCGCCGTCATCGTGCTGCGGCTGGAGGCAGACGGCGCGCCGAGCTGGCTGGTGCTGCTGGGCTGGATCGCAGGTGTCGCGATGCAGATCGTGGCGGGCGCGAAAGCGCGGATGCGGAAGGTGTGAGGGGCGATAGCGGCGCCTCAACCTCCGCCGTCGTCCTGGCCTAGTGCGCAATTGCGCACGGGGGGCCGGGACCCATACCGCGTGATCTATCGATTGTGGACGGCAAGCATACCGAACTCCGAGTCTTTGCCAAACCACGCCCTGTGGTTATGGGTCCCGGCCTTCGCCGGGACGACAAGGGAGATCAAAACACCACGCCCACGCGCGTGCCGCGCTTCCAGGCGATCCTGCAGCGCTTCTTGGTGTTGACGTGCAGCAGCTCGAAGCGATCCGGGATCTTCACCTGTCCGCCGAGATCGATGCAGGCGCCGCCCGGCGAATAGTCCACCAGCGTACAGACGATGATCGGCGCGCGCGGGTCGGTGATGATCTTGGCCTGGCGGGACACCAGGCCGGAGGGCTTCACACGGGCATGTCGACGCGGATGCATTGGCACTCTCCTCCAATACCGCGGACAACGCGGTGGGCTTGGGGAGGAATGATGGCGGAGGAGTTGATGCGATGAAGCTAAGGCGGGGCGGAGAATTTTAATGAAAAGTAGCGGCGATTGGGGAAAGTTACGGTAGCGGGGTGGGGCCGGGCCGGTGCGTCAAGTTCCATTGTCGTCCCGGCGAAGGCCGGGACCCATACCGCGTGATCTTTCGATTGCTGAAGATAGAAGTACCAACGACGAGTCTTCGCCAAACCGCTCCCTGTGGTTATGGGTCCCGGCCTTCGCCGGGACGACACCATTGGTGTAGCGCCAGCTTACACTCTCTCACCCCGTCACGATCTCCCCCGCCTCCGCCTCAACACCGGGGCCCGGCCCCACCGGCATCGGCACCGTCACAAATTCCTTCGGCATATTCACCGGCCGATAATCCGGCTCCACCGCTATCCGCTTCAGCACGCTCTCATGCACATGCGCGCCCTCGGGGATCAGCCGCGGTTCGCAATCGGGGATGTAGAAGCCGAGAAACACCTTCCGCTCCGGCCATTCCTTGTACTTCGCGCTCTTCGGCAGGTATTCCAGCACGCGCCAGGCCGGACTCATCGAATTGTGCAGCACGCCCGCCTTGCCGGTGAAAGCCGGCGCGACATATTGGAACGGCGAGTTCTTGCGAGGGACTCCCCAGGCGAGCTGGTTCACGGTGCGCGGGTTGAAGTTCAGCCCCGCCTTTGCCGCCTCGCCGATCATCCAGATCAGCGGATATTTCGATTCCGCGCTCTCGACTTCGGGATAGCCGCCGCCGACGTCGCAATGCACGCCGGCGAACCACACCTGCAGGATGTCCTGCGGCTCCTTCTTCTCGTCGGGCACGTAGCGGTTGCTCCAGTACTCCTGCGGCTCCTCGTACTCTTTCAGGCGGAACATGCAGCGCCGCTCGTCGATCGCGATCGCCTGGCGGAAAATCTGTACGCTCGGATTGCGCAGCGTGAAGGCCAGCTCCTCCAGGCTCGGCCAATACAGCCGGTCGGCGCGCGGCACGATCACGCTCGCCACCGTGTCCCAGACGCCGATGAAATGGATGGTCGGCCAGCGCGACGAGGTGATGCGCGCGAATTGCGCGGCGAGATCGAACTTGTCCTTTGCGATCGGCCCGTCTTCGTCGAAGCTCTCTGTGAGGTCCTCGATGTCGTTGCCGTGCCCGGTCCCGGAATATTGCTTGTAGGCGACGAGGCCGGAGCCTGCGAGGTTCGCCTGCTCGGGCGAGATCAGGCCGACCTTGTGGATCAGCCCCGCCAGCACCCGCACGGTATAGGCGCCGCGCGAGAAGCCGAACAGATAGATGCGGTCGCCCGGCGCGTAGTGCGCGACCAGGAAGCAATAGGCTGACAGCACATTGTCATCGAGCCCGTAGCCGGTGGCGAGCCCCAGCACCAGCTTGATGTTGGCCTTCCATTTGTTCCACGTCGACGGCTCCGTCACCGTGCCGACGCCGGGATCGTAAAACACCATCTGCCGCGGCTGCGTCTTGTCGGTCTTGCGCAGGCAGCGATAGAGCTTCAGGACGTTGGAGATGTTTTCCGAGATCTCGTTACCGGTGCCGTCACAGCAGATGACGAGGTTCTTCGGCTCTGGTTTGGGTGAGTGCTCCACGATATGCCCCTCCAGGTGATGCTACCGGGGCGAGCATAGCAAAAAAGCGCGACGGCGAGGAGACGAGCGGGCGGCGACAGCGATGCGCTCCCTCGCCCCGCTCTTCGCGGGGAGAGGGTGGGGTGAGGGGCGTTTCCGCAATCACGGTGAAAGACGGACTCGCGGAGAGTCCCCCTCACCCGGAATTTGCTACGCAAATTCCGACCTCTCCCCGCAAGCGGGGCGAGGTGAAGAAGCACCGGCTCCGCGGAAAGATTGTCGAACCTACTTCTTCTTCCCCGGCCCGAAATCCGGCTGCCACGCCGCGTCCTTGCGGCTCGGCGCCGCGGCGATGGTCTTGGCCTTGTCTTTCTTCGGCTTCTTGGCTTCGCGATTGCTGCGCTGCTGTCCCTTGGCCATGATTTTCGTCTCCTCTGGAGTTTCGAATTCGCTCAGTTCGACCGATGGCAACACGCATCCCACGCTGGCGTGCAGGCGCATCCAAGACGTACGCCTGCGTCGGGCCAAAAGCGAGGTCTAAAACGCCGCGCACGCCGCGGGAAGGATAGCGCTGGCTATTGCGACGCATTGAGCGCATGGTCAGAACCAGGCTGGCGTCGGTTGGGGCCGCACTCGCGAGGAAGGCAGGCGTGCATGACCATCCGTACGCGGCGGGAGACCGTCACGTTCAGGCATCCGTTCCGCATCCACGGCATCGATCGGCTGCTGCCCGCGGGCAGCTATCCCGTGGTCGCTGACGAGGAGACGATCGAGGCCGAAACCTTTTCGGCCTGGCGCCGCGTCGGTACGTCGATCATCGTGCCCGTGGAAGGCGTCGCCGGCTCCGTGGAGATGCTGTCGATCCGCGCGCTCGACCTTGCCGATGCGGTAGCGTCCGACGCGAGCGTCGCCAATGACTGATACCCCCGTCGAACTCGACAAGCATCGTGGCCTCGCCGCCCAGAAGGCAACCGACCTGCGCCGTGCGCTGGCCGAGGTCGAGAGCAATGTCCGGCAGCTGCGCGAGCGCGAGGCGGATCTCGAGAACCGCCTGATGACGGTGCCCGCCGCCTCCTGGGCCGAGGCCGCAGTGAAGGCGCGCTACCTCCTCAACCTCTACGCCGCCAGCCTCCCCACCGAAGACACCCGCCACCGCGCGCTGGTGGCCGCGTTGTTCGACGACTTTGCGAGACTTGGCGGGGATAACTGAAGCAGCCGCGGGCCGCCTGCGGCAGCGATGGTGCGCGCATTGAAAACAGGTGTCGTCCCGGCGAAGGCCGGGACCCATAACCACCGCAGCAAGTTATTGCAGATACCCCGGGCCACAGCGTGTTTCGACAGCGCTGACCGGGGTAATGGGTCCCGGCCCCTCGTGCGCAATCGCGCACTAGGCCGGGACGACGTGCGGAGTTTGCCGGACGTTGAAATCAAACGGTCATCACAAGAACAACGTCGTCACAGGAGCACCCCATGACCCTCACCAGCGGCCGTTTCATCGGCCACGAACAGGACCGCGGCATCGTCCAGTTCTCGATGCAGGACGGCGCCAAGGAAATCCCCTGCGCCATCTCGACCTCCGCCATGGACGATCTCGAACGCGGCCCGCACACCCGCCCTAACGAGCGCGAAGCCCAGTTCACCCGCCTCCGCGACCGCATCGAAGCGCGAGCCGCAAGCAAGTACCGCGCGACGGAGTTCGAGGGCACGCCGCCGGGGATTGTGCTGCGGAGCATTGATTTTCGGGGGTAGGGGGAGGGGGCCCATAACTCTGCAGGTCGGTCCTGCATGTGATGCTGCCAGGGCGAGCACTGCATGAAGTAGCGCGCCGCATGAAGAGAAGCAGTGTTTAACCGGGAGATCCGGAGGATGATTTGTCCTCAAGAGTCTGAATAGTAAATGATCCGAGCGGGTACCACTCGGGCACCATGCTTTGTACCAACCCGTCCGGGAGAAGCCGGTGATGAGCAATGCCCGGAAAAAATTCGGGAGGCAGAGGCAATTTTGCTCGAGGATTATGCCAAATGCTTAGTCCTTCGCGCCAAGTCTCGTGATACTCGGGATCATTTACTCTTCGGATGAAACGTAGGGGCTCGCTTGCGTTTGGATCATGAGAAATCGCAGTGCCCACGCGAGTGAGGCGAAGGCGGTCTGATCCAAATCCCGCCAAGACACCCATCCTATTGAACTTGGAGATGGTGCCGCTATTCGAGAATATGACTGCGGAAATGTTTTCTGTGTCCGGTAGATCAAAAAAGCCGGAAGGTATCTCCTTGCTTCCCCAGCGATGTGAAACGATCTTTCGAGGGCGGATGATCAATCTGCCTTTGGCGTCACGCTGCCAATCATGAGCATATCCATAAATGTATTTCTCAAATGCTGAGCGTGTCCAAGTCATCGATTGGGGCGCCGAGAAGTCCTGAACAGCAAAGACAAGGGGCAGCCCCGTCATATGAGATTGCTGCCAATACCGTTTGGCAAGTTTCGAAGTCAACGCGCTGCCAAATTTGATCGGCATGTAGTTGGTCAGGAAGGCTTGGATCTCATCCGGCGTATCGGTCGGAGGCGAAGCAACGACATTGCCCTTGGCATCTCGTGTCGGATTCACTGTCGTGGCTTCGACGCCGAAGTTTACAAATGGATTGACGCAAATGAAGTCAGGAGCCTTGTGAACTCGGTCTAGGCCGTACCCCATCTCTCGAAAGGCTGCAAACAGGTAGAGTTCCCAGATGCGGGCGTCGAATCCGCTAGTCTGAAATTGCTCGATAAAGTTGCCGTCCACGTCGTCGTACCAACGCATCATCGGTTCAACAATGCCGCGCGCTGCCGAAAAAACTTCTTCATTGCGCAAGCTTACAAAACTCTTGTTTAGACGCTCGTCGGATACAACAGATGTGAAAAAGTCGATCGGAGAACCAGTTTCATCACCTTGATGAAACTGCGCATCTGATTGCGCGGCGGCGCTTTCCATGCGACGCCGAAGGTTCACTTCGGCGTGTCGGCGTCGCGAATCAAATCCGGTCACATCTACGCATCGAAATCGAAGTCTCTGATCTCGGCCAAAAATCAGGCCGCCATAATCGCTGTCTGTACGATCCCTGATAAGCAAGCCGAGCACCCGTTCGTTCGAATGCTCATACCACCCAATTTCTTCCGCAAAGAAGAGTGACTGCGGTTCACGAGCGTAGCCAGCGATCGCGTCGAATCGGAGCGGAGATATCGGCTTCATCCATATGACTCCTGCTACCTAACGGAGTTCTACGCCGGGGTTGACCAACAACCAATATTTGACCTCGATCTCGCCAGCGACACGTCCGCAAACTGCTGCACAAATATAACGGAGGCCTCGGATGCGCTCTCTGTCGTTCTTGGGTTTGAAGGCCCTGTGGTCTTCGTGGTTTATTTGCAAGAGTTCATCGACTAGCCGACGATCAAGGAAAAACGTATGAGCTACTTGATTTCGCACCTTGTTCAATCGTTCAATGGTTGGAAGAAGGAGAGGATCGTTTGCTCCAAAGCCTAATAAATAAGCGAACTCGAGTTTCTGACTGAAGCTAAAGCGGATATCGGCTGACTGGATTGCTATTGCGACGAAAGAGCGAATGTATTGAACCAGCGCATACTCGATAATCAGATGTGATTTTAGGATCGCGTATTCGAGATTTTGAGTCCGAGGGAACTGTTGCCTGACAATTTCGCTTAGACCGTTTGATATTTTTCGAATCTCGGCCTCGCGTTCTTCATCAGACAATTGATGCCGAGGCGAGCTAATTTCAAACGAGCCTTCCTTGTGAAATGCGTGTGCGGTTTCCAAGGTTGGGCGGTTTCTCTTGATTTGATGTCGATGCATGTCCACCTCTAGGCGGTCTAGAAAAATTGAGGCTTACCTCGTCCTCACTATCTTCGATCTACTGCAAACAGCGACGTTCCTCTTTTTCGATCCTTGCGGCCGCCGTGTTTTTCACTGTGACAGTCTTCGCAAAGCGACGAGAGATTTTTCTGGCTTGTTTGTGCCGCCTTCGAAATGTTGATCCATCGATAAGCAAGCCATCGGTGGCGGATTTTCTAGAGCAGACGTAGCAGGTGTTCGCGGGATTCACCCTCCCTAAGGAAATTGTCCCGCGCTGCGCAACTAGTTTTGGTATGAGGCCGCACAATTTGAAGTGGTGGCACCGCAAAACAAAAACGGCCGGATCTTTCGATCCGGCCGCAACGCAAACTCTACTTGGCTAAGCCTACGCCACGCGACGCAACTTAGCCCCCGCCCGATTCCAAAATTCTCTTAGCTGGCCTTCTTGACCGGCGCGTCGCCGACCTTCTTCTGGATGGCGCGCTTCAGCTCGAGGGCGCGCGGCGACAGGACGTCGGCCTTGGCCTTGAGCAGGAAGGCATCGAGGCCGCCATTGTGGTCGACGCTCTTCACCGCGTTGGTGGAGACGCGCAGGCGCACGTTGCGCTCCAGGGCTTCGCTGATGAAGGTCACGTTGACCAGGTTCGGCAGGAAGCGGCGCTTGGTCTTGATGTTGGAGTGGCTGACCTTGTGGCCGACGAGGGGGCCCTTGGCCGTCAGTTCGCAGCGGCGAGACATCTCACTAATCCTTGTTCGAGCCCCCAACGAGTTGCGGCCGCCATTCGGGGCGCCACGGGGGCAAATTCTCTGTCCTTGCAGGGAGCGGGCGGACGTATAGGGGGGAAGGGGCGGGACGTCAAGGCGATGGGCCGTTTTTGGCCCGTCGCCCCGGGTCGGGCGCGAGCCCGAACCCGGGATCTCAGGCCGCAAATTCAGCCATCATCGCCCGGCGATCCAGTATTCCACCGGCGGCGTGGCTGGGCCAGAGGGGCCGCGGCGTGCTGGATGCCCCGGTCGAGCCGGGGCATGACAAAGGAGCAAGCGGAGAGGCGGCCGGCGCCGTCACCGCTTAATCACCAAAACGGCAATGTTTAAAACGCCTTACCATCACATAAAGGGCGCATTCCACGCCGAAGAGTTCGGTGAGTTCCCGGCTTATGCTGCCGGGATGCATTGCTTGCGGCCGGATTCGGCTTAAGTAACACCCACTCGCTTCCCGATTGGATCGTTTCGTGCACACGTCCTCCCTCATTCCGCCCCGGCTGCGGTCGGCCGGCAGGCTGGCTTTGGCCGCTGTTGGCGGGCTGGTGCTGGCGTGGGCGGCGGAGCCTGCGGCGGCCCAAGGCAAGCTCGAGGCGCAGTATGAGGCGACGCTATCAGGCATTCCGGTCGGCCGCGGCGCCTGGAACATCGATATCCAGGAGGACGTGTTTTCCGCGGCGGCCTCCGGCGGCACCACGGGCATTTTGAAGTCGTTTGCCGGCGGGTCCGGCACCGGCGCCTCGCAGGGGCGCGTCGTCAACGGCGCGCTGGTCGCATCGGCCTACCAGGCCTCCACCACCACCTCGAAGAAGACCGAAGAGATCCACATCACGCTCGACAAGGGCAATGTGAAGGAGTTCGGCATCATTCCGGAGCCGCCGGTCGATGCCGACCGCATCGTGGTGACTGAAGCCCATCGCCGCGGCGTGTTCGATCCGATGACGGCCTCGCTGGTGCGCGTATCAGGCACCGGCGATCCCTTGTCGCCGGAGGCCTGCCACGGCAGCGCGCCCGTGTTCGACGGCCGCATGCGCTACGAGCTGAAGCTCGATTTCAAGCGCATGGAGACCGTGAAGGCGGAGAAGGGCTATCACGGCCCGGTCGTGGTCTGCGCGCTCTATTTCGTGCCCGTCGCCGGCTACATCCCCGACCGCCCCGTGATCAAATACCTCGCCGCCCAGCGCAACATCGAGATCGCGTTTGCCCCGGTCGCGGGCACGCGGATTTTGGTTCCGTTCTGGCTGAAGGTCCCGACGCCGCTCGGGCCGGCCATGCTGGAAGCGACCAGCTTCATCACCACCGCCCAGCCGCCAAGGGTGGCGAAGACGCAGTAAGCGCCGCTGCTACGGCCCCCTTAGTCATATCAATGACTTACCTACTGTGCATGGGGTTGTTTCGCGAAATGAGGTGAGCGGCCGTCATTTAGGGAATCCATTTGACTCCTCCTCGATTCTGATTCGACTCGGCGCCATCCCCAACTTAACGAAATCCGTCACCCAATCGTCGCTTGTGCGCCGTCACAAAACTCCATCTAGTGCGATGGAAACAAGAGTCCCGCGACATGTTGCGTGAACGTAACAGGACTCACCGGGGAGTCAGCGATTCGGCCGCGATTCGTTCTAGAGTCGTTCCGAAGCTTAAAGCGGACAGGAAAAGCGTCGCAAAGTGAGACAGTTGCGCGGGATTTGCACGGCTCTCTCGTCTCCCTCGCCCCGTTCTTACGGGGAGAGGGTTGGGGTGAGGGGCTGCTTCCACGGATGCGGTGACAGATGGACTCGCGGAGGGTCCCCCTCACCCGGCGCTTTGCCAGCGCCGAAGCGAAGCTTCGGCGACTTCGAGGGCGGCCGCCGTAGGCGGCCGATGCCTCTCCCCGCAAGCGGGGCGAGGTGACTTCCAAGCGCTTCTCACCCCGCCGCCCCAAACAGCACTGACATTCGCCCCAATCGCCACTACCTAATCATTCAGATATGGCCTTTCCTCCCTCCCCTTTCGCCTCCGAGCGCGCGCTGTCCGATCGAGCGCCTGGCGCCGGCGTCACTGCGGTGCTCGGACCGACCAACACCGGCAAGACCCATCTCGCCATCGAACGGATGCTCGCGCATTCCTCGGGCATGATCGGCCTGCCGCTGCGGCTGCTCGCGCGCGAGGTCTACAACAAGATCGTCGGCCGCGTCGGCCCCGAGGCCGTCGCGCTCATCACCGGCGAGGAGAAGATCAAGCCGAAGAACCCGCGCTATTGGGTGTCGACGGTCGAGGCAATGCCGCGCGACCTCGACGTCTCCTTCCTCGCCGTCGACGAGATCCAGATCGCTTCTGATCTCGAACGCGGCCACGTCTTCACCGACCGCATCCTCAACCGCCGCGGCCGCGACGAGACGCTGCTCTTGGGCGCCGCGACGATGCGCCCCATCATCGAGCGGCTGTTGCCCGGCGTCTCCATGATCACCCGGCCGCGGCTGTCGCAGCTCGAATTCGCCGGCGACCGCAAGATCACGCGCCAGCCGCGCCGGACCGCGATCGTCGCGTTCTCGGCCGACGAGGTCTACGCCATCGCCGAGCTGATCAAGCGCCAGCACGGCGGCGCCGCCGTCGTGCTGGGATCGCTGTCGCCGCGCACGCGCAATGCGCAGGTCGAGATGTTCCAGAACGGCGACGTCGACTATCTCGTCGCCACCGACGCCGTCGGCATGGGCCTCAATCTCGACGTCGACCACGTCGCCTTCGCCTCCGACCGCAAGTTCGACGGCTACCAGTTCCGCCGCCTGACGCCGGCCGAGTTCGCGCAGATCGCCGGCCGCGCCGGCCGCGCCACGCGCAACGGCACCTTCGGCACCACCGGCCGCTGCGGCCCGTTCGAGCCTGAGCTGGTGAACGCGCTCCAGAACCACATCTTCGACCCCGTGAAGATGCTGCAATGGCGCAACTCGAGGCTGGATTTCTCCTCCCTCGGCGCGCTCCAGGTGTCGCTGAACCTCGGTCCCGGCCATGAGGCGCTGACGCGGGCGCCAATCGCCGAGGACATGCGCGTGCTCGACCATGCCGCCCGCGACGTCGAGGTGCGCGATGTCGCGCATGGCAAGGCCGCCGTGGAACGCCTCTGGGAGGCCTGTCAGGTCCCGGACTACCGAAAACTGTCGCCGGCGGCCCATGCCGAGCTCGTCACCACGCTGTACGGCTTCCTGATGCAGAAGGGCTGCATCCCCGATTCCTGGTTCGCGGCCCAGGTCGACCAGGCCGATCGCATCGACGGCGATATCGACACGCTGTCGGCCCGGATCGCGCAGATCCGCACCTGGACCTTCGTCGCCAACCGCCCGGACTGGCTGAAAGACCCCGAACGCTGGCAGGGGATCGCCCGTGAGGTCGAAAATAAATTATCGGATGCGCTCCATGAACGCTTGACTGAGCGTTTCGTTGATCGCCGGACCAGTGTATTGATGCGCCGCCTGCGGGAGAACACGAGCTTGAATACGGAAATCGGCAAGACCGGCGAAGTCATCGTCGAAGGCCATGTCATCGGCCGCCTCGACGGCTTCACCTTTGCACCGGATGCGGCGGAAGCCGGCTCCGATGCGAAAGCCTTGCAGGCTGCCGCGCAAGCGGTGCTCGCCGGCGAGATCACCACGCGCGCCGAACGGCTCGGCAACGCGCCGGACGATCAGTTCGTGCTGACCTCGGACGGCACCATCCGCTGGACCGGCGATGCGGTGGCGCGGCTGACCGCCGCAGAGGAGGCGCTGCACCCGCGCATCCGCATCATCTCGGATGAGCGTTTGACGGGTGCGCCCCGTGAGAAGGTGCAGGCGCGGCTCGACCTCTGGCTCAAGACGCATATCGAAAAGCTGCTTGGGCCGATGTTCGAGCTGTCGAAGGCCGAGGACGTCACCGGCATTGCCCGCGGCATCGCCTACCAGCTCGTCGAGGCGCTCGGCGTGCTGGAACGGCCGAAGATCGCCAACGAGCTGAAGGATCTCGACCAGCCCTCGCGCGCGACCTTGCGCAAATACGGCGTCCGCTTCGGCGCCTATCACATCTATTTCCCCGGCATTCTGAAGCCCGCCGCGCGTGCGCTGGCTGCGCTGCTGTGGGCGCTGAAGCAGGACAATGTTGATCTCTCGGCACTGTCGGGTGCGCAGCATCTGGCATCGTCGGGCCGCACCTCGTTCCCGGTCGACGAGCAGCTGCCGCGCGATGCCTATCGCGTGCTCGGCTACAAGCAGGCCGGCGAGCGCGCTGTCCGCGTCGATATCCTGGAGCGCCTGGCCGACCTGATCCGCCCGGCGCTGGCCTGGCGCGACAACGCGCCCGGCGAAAAGCCCGCCGGCGCGTTCGACGGCCGCGGTTTCGTGGTGACGCAGGCGATGACCTCGCTCACCGGCTCCGCCGGCGAGGATTTTGCGTCCGTGCTGCGCGCGCTCGGCTATCGCATGGAGAAGCGTGCGCCGCTGCCGCCGAAGCCGGTCGCGCCCGCTGCCGAGACGCCGGCCGCTGAAGCGTCCGCCGAGACGCCTGCGGCCGAGGAGGCGGCTACGCCCGCGGATACCGCGATCGAAGCCGTCACCGTCGAAGACGCACCCGGCATGGAACTGCACGACGAGCCCTCTCACGAAGAGCCGGCGCTCGAGGCCTCGCCTGAAGCGCCCGTCACGCCCGAAGACGCTCCCGGCATCGCGCCGCCGGCTGAAGAGGCTGCTGCTCCCGACGAGGCTGCTGCTGCTGCTGCCGCTGAAGAGGCTTCTGCTGAAGCCGCTCCCGCCGAGACCGCTGCAACCGAAGCTGCCGCATCGCCCGATGCTGCTGCGCCCGATACTGTTGCGTCCGAGGCTGCGGCCGCGCCCGCCGAGCCTGAGCTCGTCGAAGTCTGGCGTCCCGGTGGCCGTCACGACGATCGCAAGCCGCGCCACGAGCGCCATCGTCATCAACGTCACAACAACCAGCGTCCGCAGGCCGGCGCTGAAGCTGGCGCCGCAGCGCCGGCAGAAGGCGAAGCGGCGCAAGCCGCCGACGGCGAGAAGCGCGGCGAGCGTCATCGTCACGGCGGTCATCGTCGTGATGGGGCTAAGGACTTCCGCAAGCCGCGCGAAGGTGGCGCCGAGGGCGCGCCGCGTCAGGAAGGGCGCGACGACAGGAACCGTCGCTTCGAGGGCAAGGACCGCGACAACAAGGATCGCAACCGCGACAACAAGAAGTTCGGCGGCGATCGTGACAAGGGCCGCGACAATCGCGGCCGGGACCGCGACAAGGGTCGCGACCGCCAGGGTGGTCCGTCGCTGCGTCCCTACGCGTCGAGCGCGAACCCGCGCGAGCGCGATCGCCCGGTCGATCCGAACTCGCCCTTCGCAAAGCTCGCCGCGCTGAAGGAGCAGCTGTCCGGTCGCAAGGAGTAACATAGCGTTTTCGAGCGAAGTGCGGAGCGGTTGGCGTGAAGAAAACGCGTCAGAAGGAATAGAGCCACGACCGAGCGGCAGCGCCTCGACAAATGGCTGTGGCACGCGCGGGTGGTGAAGGCGCGCACCTCCGCGGCGGAGCTCGTCGAGTCCGGTCACGTCCGCATCAACGGCACGCGCGAGAAATCGCCGGGCCACGCGATCAAGATCGGCGACGTCATCACCGTCGCGCTCGATCGCACCGTCCGCGTGTTGAAGGTGACCGGCTTCAACGAGCGCCGCGGCGATTCAGCCTCGGCGCGCGTGCTCTACGAGGAGCTCGGTGAACGCAAAGAGTAATTAATTGCGCTCTGAGTTCATTTCTTGGTCGATCAACCGCATAAAGCCGTCATGATCGGCCGTTCCTGATCTTGCAGCGCCGGGCCATCCGCGCTACGCAAGCCGCGACTTTTAAAAGAGCTTTTCGGAGCGTTGGATGACTTACGTCGTCACTGAAGCGTGCATCAAGTGCAAGTACACCGACTGCGTCGAGGTCTGCCCGGTCGATTGTTTCTACGAGGGCGAGAACATGCTCGTCATCCATCCTGACGAGTGCATCGATTGCGGCGTGTGCGAGCCGGAATGCCCCGCCGACGCCATCAAGCCGGACACGGAACCGGGCCTCGAAAAGTGGCTCCAGGTCAACGCTGACTACGCCAAGAGCTGGCCGAACATCACCCAGAAGAAAGAATCACCCGAAGACGCGAAGGAATTCGACGGGATGGAAGGGAAGTTCGAGAAATATTTTTCTCCGACCCCCGGCTCCGGGGACTAAATTCCGGCGCAAACTTAACCCTAATACCTTCGTCAGCGTCGAAAACCAGCCCTGAAGACCCCTAAATCATTGATTTTTGCGGGAAATGTGCTATATTGGGCACATTAAGCTGAACCCCCGTCAGCCCAGTTGGCCCCGTTGGGTTCCCGTGAAACCAAATGTCGAACAGGGGCGTGGCAGTTTCCGCGCGCAGGCTGTGTCACAGAAAACGCGTAAAAAGAGTACTTCAGCGAGGGCTTCCCATAAGGAGGCCAAAAAAGTCGCCGCGGCCAGCCGTAGCGCATCCAAGGGTCGGGCCGCTGCCAAGGCGCCGCCGGCTGCAAAGTCCTCGAAGAACAAAAGAAGCGCAATGCCTAACAAGACTGCCAAACCGGCCGTGAAAGCGACCGTTGCCAAGCCTGCTGCTGCCAAGGCTCCCGCAGCCAAGGCTCCCGCTGCCAAGCCTGTTGCTCCGAAGGCCCCTGTTGCTGCCGCCCCTGCCAAGGCTCCCGTTGCTGCTGCCAAGCCGGCCGTGAAGGCCGCTGCACCTGCGCCGAAGGTCGAGGAAAAGAAGGTCGTGACCCAGCGTCAGGGCTTCAAGGCCAATGAATTCGTCGTCTATCCCGCTCACGGCGTCGGCCAGATCCTGGCCATCGAGGAGCAGGAGATCGCCGGCGCGAAGCTCGAGCTGTTCGTCATCAACTTCATCAAGGACAAGATGACGCTGCGCGTGCCGACCGCCAAGGTCGCCAACGTCGGCATGCGCAAGCTGTCCGAGCCCGCGCTCGTGAAGAAGGCGCTTGAGACCCTCAAGGGCCGCGCCCGCGTCAAGCGCACCATGTGGTCGCGCCGCGCCCAGGAATACGAAGCGAAGATCAACTCGGGCGATATCGTCGCGATCGCGGAAGTCGTGCGCGACCTCTATCGCTCGGAGTCGCAGCCGGAGCAGTCCTACAGCGAACGTCAGCTCTATGAAGCGGCGCTCGATCGTCTGTCCCGCGAGATCGCCGTGGTGCAGCACTCGACCGAGACCGAAGCGGTCAAGGAGATCGAAGCCCAACTCGCCAAGAGCCCGCGCCGTAACGCCAAGGCGGAAGCCGCCGAGGGCGAAGGCGAGGCGGATGCCGAGGGTGATACCGACGACACCGATGGCGACGACACCACCGTTGCCGACGAGGCCGCGTAAGCGTCTCGCGTCTATCTATCGCAAGCAATCAAAAGCCCGGCCGTTGGCCGGGCTTTTTGTTGTGGGTGGATCAAGCTTTGCGACGGTGTGACCCATGCGTTCGCACGGCTTGCCCCAAGTTATTTCCTGACCAGCGGAATCTGCAAATTGGTCGGGCGGTTCTGCTCGGTATCGAAGCCGCGGCCATCGATATTGCGGGCGCCCCAGAACAGGAGATCGCCCCTGAGATAGACCAAGTCGTATTCCATGAAGTTCGTCCCTTCCTTGAGACCGAACGGGACGAAGCTTTTGCCAAAGATGCTTTGGGGCGCGTTGACGGCCCAAGGCGCGTACCCGGCGGCCGCAACCTTGTTGAGTACATCGGCAAATCCCTGCGCCAGCGGCGTGACCTCGTAGGCCTCGTCCGCGACGAAGTCGACCTTCTGCGCGCCCGGCGCGATCGGGTGCGCACCCTGCCACTGCATGTGCCCGCCGATCCTGATCCGCGCGAGCGGCACGGCCCCATAGGGATCGGCCGAGTTGACGATATCGAGCTCGAAACGGTCGGAGGGGAGATATTTGAAGGCCCGCTTGAGATAGAACGGCTTGAGCGTGCCATCGGCGTTCTTCGCCGCGCTCGGGCGCACCTCCGGTGCGATGCTTTCCCAGTCGCCGAGCAACGCCTGCTTCAGTCCTGTCACATCCAGTTCCATGCTGTTCGCCTTCGCTTGCGTGTTGGAGGATTGCGCAGCCGCTTCGCCAGATCCCGCCAGCGCGAGGATCAGCAGCGATGTTTGAATGCTCTTGAGCATGTGAAGCTCGCTCCCGTGCGCCCCTGCTTGCCAGGCAGACCTCTTCACGCCCGCTATAGAGGCAGCTGGTCGCCCGGAAAAAGACTTTGTAAGCTGGCCCCATGCTTGCGAGATATGGGAGATCGTGATGGAGCTTCGTCATCTCCGCTATTTCGTGGCCGTTGCCGATGCAGGCAGTTTGACTGTCGCGGCCGAGCAGAAGCTGCACACGTCGCAGCCGTCGCTCAGCCGGCAAATCCGGGACCTCGAACGGGAGGTCGGCGTTCCCTTGATGAACCGCAGCGCCCAAGGCATCGCGCTGACGGCAGCCGGCAGGGCCTTTATCGAGCACGCCAGGATGGCGCTGCTTCAGGCGGAGGCTGCCAAGGAAGCGGCGCTTCGTGCCGCGCAGCCCCCGCAGCCCGCTTTCTCGTTGGGCTTTCTGTCGGGCGCCGAAATCGACCTGCTGCCCGAGGTGGATCGCGTTCTGCGCGACGCATTTCCCGGCATCGACATCCGCCTGTCGAGCGATTACTCGCCCTCGCTTGCCAAGGCCCTGATGCGGCGGAAGCTCGATGCTGCCTTTATCCGGCCGGAAGAGCACATGGAAGATCTGGTCTACCGGCGCGTGCGCACCGATCCGCTGGTCTTCGTCTTTCCGAGCGACCATCGGCTGGCATCGCAAGCCACGGTGGCGCCCGAGGAGATCAGGGACGAGACCTTCTACCTACCGTCCAAATCCGCTCCCGCGGTTCGCCGTATCGTTCTGGATTATTTCAGCCGGGCCGGAATCGACCTCAAGCCCGACCGCGAAGTGCACAACGTCGTCCACGCGATCTCCATGATCGCGTCCATGCGCGGCGTCATGATGCTGCCGGCCTACACGAAGCGATATCTGCCGGAGACGATCACCACCCGGCCGGTGCGGGGAGAAGCACCCAAGCTCGATCTCGTCGTCGCCTATCACAAGGCGAACAAATCCCCGATCCTGAAGTTGCTTCTCTCCGAGGTCGGCAAGCTCGCGACGGTGTCGTCCTAGATCCGCTCCGATGGAATCGGAACGGGGCCCTAGATTCTTGTTTTGACGCGTTTTCTTTACGCGAACCGGTACCCACTTCGCTCGAAAACGCTCTAGGCTTACTTCACCGGCCGCTTCTCGAGCTTTCGCGCCAGCGTGCGCCGGTGCATGCCCAGCCGTCTTGCCGCTTCCGAGATGTTGAAATCCGTCTCGATCAGCGTCTGGTGGATGCGCTCCCATTCCAGCGTCTTGATCGAGGTGGGCCGCACGTCCAGCGCGACCTCGGCGTTGCCTTCGGCCTTGTTGAAGGCGGCTTCGATGTCGTCCGTGTTGGAGGGTTTTGCGAGGTAGTGGCAGGCGCCGAGCTTGATGGCCTCGACGGCGGTCGAGATGCTGGCAAAGCCGGTCAGCACCACGATCAGCATCTCCTCGTCATGAGCATGCAGCAGCTCGACACAGGCAAGGCCGGAGGCGCCGCCGAGCTTGAGGTCGACCACGGCATAGCCGAAGGATCGTTCCTCCAGAACCTTCCGGACGTCTTCGATCGAGGCGGCGAGCACGACCTCGTAGCCGCGGCGCTCGAACGAACGCTTCAGCGTGCGCGCAAAACCATCGTCGTCCTCGACGACGATGAGCGAACGGTCAGGCGTCAAAGCTGCCTCCGATCGCGAGTGTCGCAAGCGGCAGCGTCAGGCGCACGGTGGCGCCGCGTTTCCTGTGGTTCTCGGCCGTCACGCTGCCACCCAGCTTGCGCACCACGTTGACCACCAGGAACAGGCCGAGCCCGCCGCCGGCGCGGCCCTTGCTCGACTGATAGGGCTTTCCGAGCTGCGCCAGCATTTCCGGTGCGAAGCCCGGGCCGCGGTCGCTGATCGAGAGCACTAGATTGTCGCCCTCGCGTTCGGCGAGCAGCTCGACCCACTCGCGAGAGACTTCATAGGCGTTGTCGAGGACGTTGAAGATCACCTGCTTCAGTGCGATATCCGAGACGATCGCGACGTCCTCGCCAAAGGTGTTGACGAAATAGAGCGTCCGCGCCGAGCGGGCGTCGCGCCACTCCTCGACCAGCGCGGTGACGAAGGCGGTCACCGTCGTCGGCGAGGATCCTTCGCCGCGCGCTTCGCCGGCCGACACCAGGATGCCCGTCACGATGGTCTTGCAGCGTTGCAGCGAGGTTTCCATCTCCGTGAGGTCCTCGGCGAGCTCCTGATCGGCGGCGAGATCCGGCATGCGGCGCCAGTCGCTGAGGATGACCGAGAGCGAGGCCAGCGGCGTGCCGAGCTCATGCGCCGCGCCGGAGGCGAGCAGGCCCATGCGGACGATGTGATCCTGCTCGGCAGCGTGCTGGCGCAGCGCCGCCAGATGCGCGTCGCGCTCGCGCAAATTCCTGTTGATCCGGGTGACGAACACGACCAGCAGCACGGCGTTGAGGATGAAGCCCAGCAGCATGCCGGTCACGGTGAGCGTGTAGGTCTCGCTCAGCGGATTGGGCGGCAGGTCGAGCGGCCGGTAGGCCATGGTCAGCCACACGAAGCTCGCGCAGCTCAGCGCCACCAGCGACCAGGTCGAGCGGGCATCGAGGAGTACCGCACCGAGCGTGACCTGGAGCAGGAACAGCGAGGTGAACGGATTGGTGGCGCCGCCACTGAGATAGAGCTGCGCGGTCAGTGCGGCGACATCGAGCATCAGCGCAACCAGCAGCTCGTTGTTGGTGATCGCGGCGCGGTGGCGCACCCAGACCAGGCTCGAGACATTGAGCAGCACCAGCGCGCCGATCACCGCGCCCATGCGGGTGAGGGGCAGGGGAATGCCAAGCCAGAAATGCACGCCGCCGATGGTCACGATCTGGCCGACCACCGCGGTCCAGCGCAGCTGGATCAGCAGCGCCATGTTCTTGCGGTTGGTCTCGTCGTCGGTGGGGGCAGCGCCGATCAGCTCGCTGCGCGCGTCCGCCTGCGATTGCAGCGTGACGGCGAGCTCGCCGTAAGTGTTCCCGTCGTCAGGTCGGTTCGACGATCGTTCCAGCATCTGATCCCGTCCTGCGGGCGGAGGCAGCCGAGCCCCCGGCCGGTTCGTGGACGAAGCGTGTGCGGCGGAACAGTCCGCCGCGGAATGTGACGAAAAGTCTACCGGCCAGCATGAAAGCCAGGGCAAACCACGTCAGCGCGTAGATCAGGTGGTTATTGGGAAAGCGGACCACGGTCAATCCGCCGATGGGACCGCTACCGGATTGTGATCCGGCATCGGCATCGACGAAGAAGGGCGCAACGTTCTGGAGATCACGCGCGGCCGCGATCGCGGCGACATCCCGCGAATACCAGCGGTTGTGCTGGGGGACGTTGTCCCTGAGAAATCCGCCCTTCGGCTCGGTGATGCGCAGGAGCCCGGTGACCTCGACCTGGCCGTCCGGATTGCCGGCCTTGCGCGTCGATGGATCGCGCCGCTCGGACGGCACGAAGCCGCGGTTAATCAGGATCGTTGTGCCGTCGGCGCGCTGAAGCGGCGTCAGCACCCAATAGCCGGGGCCTTCTTCCGTGACGGCCTGAACCAGGGTCTCTCGGTCGTGCAGGAAGCGGCCGGAGACGCTGACATGCCGGTATTCGTCGCCTGCGGCGGAGATCGTGGGCCAAGCTGCGCGCGCGGGGATCTGTTGTGCCGGGGCATGAATGCGCTGCTCGACGCGGTCGATCAAGGCGAGCTTCCAGGTGCGGCGCTCGACCTGCCAGACGCCGAGGCCGATCAGAACGACGAAGGCGGCGAGTGAAAGGATCGTGAGCCACAGGGACGGACGCGCAGCCCTCGCGGGGCTGCGCGCTTCGTTATCCTTTGGGCTCGCGAGATCGCTCACTTCATTCCCGTCATCTCGTGGATCGGCATCATGTTGCTGTTGAGGTGGTTCATCACCCACAGCGAACCGGACAGCGCGATCACCACCATCACGATGGTGAAGATCAGCGCCATCATGCTCCAGCCGTTCTCGGATTTGGGGCTCATGTGCAGGAAGTAGATCATGTGCACGACGATCTGCACGACCGCGAAGGCCATGATGACCAGCGCGGTGATCTGCTTGCTCGGCAGCGTGCCGCTCATCACCAGCCAGAACGGGATCGCGGTGAGCACCACCGAGAGCACGAAGCCGAGCATGTAGCCCGAGAACGTGCTGTGGGCGTGGCCGTCGTCGTGGTGATGATCGTGCGCGTGGGCGGCGTGGGTGTCGGTGTTCATCGCAGAACTCCCAGGAGATAGACGAAGGTGAAGACGCCGATCCAGACCACGTCGAGGAAGTGCCAGAACATCGACAGGCACATCAGGCGACGGCGGTTGGCCTCGATCAGGCCGAAGCGCCAGACCTGCACCATCAAGGTCACCAGCCAGATCAGGCCGCAGGAGACGTGCAGGCCGTGGGTGCCGACCAGGGTGAAGAAGGAGGACAGGAAGGCGCTGCGCTGCGGCGTGGCGCCCTCATGGATCATGTGGGCGAACTCGGTGAGCTCGATGCTGATGAAGGCGATGCCGAACAGGCCGGTGATCGCCAGCCACATCTGGGTCTGCGCGATTTTGTTCTGCTGCATCGTCAGCATCGCAAAACCATAGGTGATCGACGACAGCAGCAGCATCGAGGTGTTCACCGCGACCAGGTTGAGGTCGAACAGGTCCTTCGGCGCGGGCCCGGCGGCGTAGTTGGCGCCGAGCACGCCGAAGGCGGCGAACAGCATCGCGAAGATGAGGCAGTCGCTCATCAGGTAGATCCAGAAGCCGAGCGAGGTGCTGTAGCCTTCCGGATGCGGATGTTCGTCGGCGAGGTAGAAGACCGGCTCGCCGGTTTGTGCGGGATTGACAGCGACAGTCATTTACTTGGCTCCGGCGAGCAGTTTGGTGCGCGCGTCCTCGGTCCGGATGACGTCGTCAGCCGGAATGTCGAAGTCGCGGTGATAGTTGAAGGTGTGACCGATCCCGACGGCGAGCATCGCGATGAAGCTCGCAGCTGCCAGCCACCAGATGTACCAGATCAGGCCGAATCCCATCGCGGTGGCGAGACCGGCGAGGATGACGCCGGTGCCGGTGCTGCTGGGCATGTGGATCGGCTTGAACCCGGTGAGCGGACGCTGATAGCCGCGCTTCTTCATGTCCCACCACGCGTCGTTGTCGTGAACGACGGGGGTGAAGGCGAAGTTGTAGTCCGGCGGGGGCGAGGACGTGGCCCATTCCAGCGTGCGCGCATCCCAGGGATCGCCGGTGACGTCCTTGAGCTGCTCGCGCTTGAGGAAGGAGACCGCGAACTGCATCAGCATGCTGAGGATGCCAAGGAAGACGAGGCCGGCGCCGATCGCGGCGATGACGAACCAGATCTGAAGCGAGGGATCGTCGAACACGCGCAGGCGGCGGGTCACGCCCATCAGGCCGAGCACATAGAGCGGCATGAAGGCCATGTAGAAGCCGGTGACCCAGAACCAGAACGACAGCTTGCCCCAGAACGGATCGAGCTTGAAGCCGAACGCCTTCGGGAACCAGTAGTTGATGCCGGCGAACGCGCCGAACACCACGCCGCCGATGATCACGTTGTGGAAGTGGGCGATCAGGAACAGGCTGTTGTGCAGGACGAAGTCGGCCGGGGGGACTGCGAGCAGCACGCCGGTCATGCCGCCGAGCACGAAGGTCAGCATGAAGGCGATCGTCCACATCATCGGCAGCTCGAAGCGGATGCGGCCGCGATACATCGTGAACAGCCAGTTGAACATCTTCGCGCCCGTCGGGATCGAGATGATCATCGTGGTGATGCCGAAGAACGAGTTGACGCTGGCGCCCGACCCCATCGTGAAGAAGTGGTGCAGCCAGACCAGGTACGACAGGATGGTGATGACCACCGTGGCGTAGACCATCGAGGTGTAGCCGAACAGCCGCTTGCCGGAGAAGGTCGAGGTCACTTCCGAGAAGATGCCGAAGGCAGGAAGAACCAGGATGTAGACCTCGGGATGGCCCCAGATCCAGATCAGGTTCACGTACATCATCGGGCTGCCGCCGAAATCGTTCGTGAAGAAGTTGGTGCCGACGTAGCGGTCGAGCGAGAGCAGCGCGAGCACCACGGTCAGGACGGGGAAGGAGGCGACGATCAGGATGTTTGTGCAGAGCGCGGTCCAGGTGAACACCGGCATCTTCATCATGGTCATGCCGGGGCAGCGCAGCTTGACGATGGTGCAGATCAGGTTGATGCCGGATAGTGTCGTGCCGACGCCGGCGACCTGCAGCGCCCAGATGTAGTAGTCGACGCCGACGTCAGGACTGTAGCCGATGTTCGACAGCGGCGGATAAGCCAGCCAGCCGGTGCGGGCGAATTCGCCGATGAACAGCGAGGCCATCACCAGCACCGCGCCGCCGACCGTCATCCAGAAGCTGAAATTGTTCAGGAACGGGAACGACACGTCGCGCGCGCCGATCTGCAGCGGCACGACGTAGTTCATCAGGCCCGTCACCAGTGGCATCGCCACGAAGAAGATCATGATCACGCCGTGGGCGGTGAAGACCTGGTCGTAGTGATGGGCGGG
This sequence comes from Bradyrhizobium ganzhouense, assembly GCF_049949285.1. Lineage (NCBI taxonomy): Bacteria > Pseudomonadati > Pseudomonadota > Alphaproteobacteria > Hyphomicrobiales > Nitrobacteraceae > Bradyrhizobium > Bradyrhizobium ganzhouense. Next base: position 8,699,648 of record NZ_CP181318.1, on the reverse strand, counting down.
GAGGAAGCCTTCAGAGCCGCCGAATGCGAGCGCCTGTTGCGCGCGCATCATGAGTGCGTCGGCGAAGCCGCGCAGCAGCATCACGATGCCGAGGATCATGTACATGATGCCGATGCGCTTGTGGTCGACGGTGGTGAACCACTCGCGCCACAGATAGCCCCAGAGGCGGAAATAAGTGACGCCGGCGAACAACGCGCCGCCGCCGAGCGCGACCATCACGAAGGTACCGACCAGGATCGGCTCGTGCAGCGGCAGCGAATCGAGGCCGAGGCGGCCGAAGATGAGCTTGAGAAGATCAGGAGACATGCGAGCTCTCAGGAGTCTGACTTGGGACGTTGTCCGAGGAAGAAGGACGAGGACTTCAGCGGCGTGAAGGTCGGCCGCTTCAGGCCGGCACCGGTAAGTGGCGCGGTGTCGAGCGGCGCCTTGATCGCGGCCGTGGTTTGTCCCTGCGGCGCATCCGGCGTGCAGGTGCCGGTGACGAAGGTCGGCTCGGGCCCGAGCACGGTGCCGCGGCGGGCGTATTTGTCGTAGGCCAGCGGCAGGGTGTTGTTCAGACCCTCATGGCCGTTGCCGCCCTTGGCGTCGATCGCCATCATCTCGCTCTGGCACATCTTGCCGGTCTCGACGCACATGTTGAGGATCAGACGGTAGAGATCGGCATCGACCGTGCCCCAGCGGCGCACCGGCTCGTTCTCGCTCGGCTTTTCGAGCTGGAGATATTCGGCGCGGCCGAGCGAGCCGCCGGCTGATTTGGCCTGCGCGATCCAGGCGTCAAAGCCCTTGTCGTCGAGGCCGTGGAAGGTGAAGTGCATGCCGGAGAAGCCGGCGCCGCTATAATTCGCCGAAAAGCCCCTGTAGGAACCGGCGTGGTTGATCACGGCGTGGAGCGACGTCTCCATGCCCGGCATCGCGTAGATCTGTCCGGCGAGCGCGGGGATGTAGAACGAGTTCATCACCGAGGACGCGGTGATGTGGAAGTTGATCGGGCGGTCGACCGGCGCGGCGAGCTCGTTGACGGTGGCGATGCCGTAATCCGGGTAGATAAAGAGCCACTTCCAGTCGAGCGCGACGACATCGACGTCGAGGGGAGCCTTGGACTGGTCCACCGCGCGTTCCGCGTGGATGCGGCCGATGTTGCGATAGGGGTCGAGCAGATGCGTGCCCATCCAGGTCAGCGCGCCCAGGCAGACGATGATCAGCAGCGGCGCCGACCAGATCACCAGCTCGAGCTTGGTCGAGTGATCCCAATCCGGCTCGTAGCGGGCCGAGGTGTTGGACCGGCGATAGCGCCAGGCGAACAGCACCGTCAGCGCCATCACGGGGACGACGATCAGGAGCATCAGGACGGTGGAGATGATGACGAGGTCGCGCTGTTGGGCGGCGATGTCGCCGGCTGGCGCCAGCACGACGTAGTTGCAGCCGCTGAGCGCAACTGCCAGGGGTAGCAGCGCCAGGATCTTGAGACGGGACACGGGCCGAGCCTTTGAGAATGAGTTTCTTTTGCGGGGCCAATGGGTAGCTGCGGCGCAGCAATCCGGACATTGGACAATTTGTCCAATGTTGCAGTGCGAAATGTTGCGTCAAACAGGGCAGGATCGTCCGGCGCCCCGCCGGGCGGTTGGCTTTGGTTTTCAGGACGTTAAGGGCGCACGCATGGCGACGGCACAGACCCCCGCAATGGCAGACCTCCACTCGGGCGAGCACGGTCACGACCTGGCCAGTCCCGGCGAGATCGCCATCGGCGTCATCATCGGCCGTACCTCGGAGTTCTTCGACTTCTTCGTCTATGCGATCGCCTCGGTGATCGTGTTTCCGCGCCTGGTGTTCCCGTTCACGAGCGAACTGACCGGCACCCTCTATTCCTTTATGATTTTCGCGCTGGCCTTCATCGCCCGGCCGGTCGGAACCGTCATTTTCATGACGGTCGACCGCGAATACGGCAAGACGGCCAAGCTGGTCTCGGCGCTGTTCCTGCTCGGCACCGCCACAGTGGCGCTGGCGTTCCTGCCCGGCTATCACGACATCGGCGTTGCCGCGATCTGGCTGCTGGCGCTGGCGCGCATCGCGCAGGGTCTGGCCTGGGGCGGTGCCTGGGACGGCATGGCCTCGCTGCTGGCGCTGAACGCGCCGGCCTCCAAGCGCGGCTGGTACGCGATGGTGCCGCAGCTCGGCGCACCGCTCGGGCTGATCGTGGCGAGCGCGCTGTTCGCCTATTTTGCCGGTAACCTCTCGGCCGACGATTTCTTCGACTGGGGCTGGCGCTATCCGTTCTTCGTCGCCTTCGCCATCAACGTCGTGGCGCTGTTCGCGCGCCTGCGCATGGTGACGACCGAGGAATATGCCTCGCTGTTCGAGACCCGCGAACTGCAGCCCTCGCGCATCTCCGACACGGTTGCGCGCGAAGGCCACAACATCATGCTCGGTGCGTTCGCGCCGCTCGCAAGCTTCGCGCTGTTCCACATGGTCACGGTGTTTCCGCTGTCCTGGGTGTTTCTGTTCACCCGGGAAAGCCCGGTGCGCTTCCTGATCATCGAGATCGTCGCCGCCGTGTTCGGCGTCGCTGCGATCGTGGCCTCCGGCATCATCGCCGACCGGGTCGGCCGCAAGTCGCTGCTGATGGGATCGGCGATCGCGATCGCGATCTACAGCGGCTTCGCGCCGCAACTGCTCGACGCCGGCGCGTTCGGCGAGACCATCTACATGGTGATCGGCTTCATCCTGCTCGGCCTCTCCTTCGGCCAGTCCTCGGGCGCGATCGCCTCGAACTTCAAGCAGATGTATCGCTACACGGCGTCGGCGCTGACCTCGGACATGGCCTGGCTGTTTGGTGCCGGATTCGCTCCGCTGGTCGCTTTGCTGCTCGCCACCAATCTCGGCGTCATCGCCTCGGGTGCCTATCTGCTCTCCGGCGCGTTCTGGACCCTGCTCGCGCTCTGGCTCAGCGGCCAGCGCGAGGTCGGCGACATGGACGCGGGCGAATCTTCGGCAAGCTGACAATCTTCCGGCGGCGTTGAAGCGGCTATAGGTCCTGCTCGCCTCGCACGCCGTCTCCCTCCGAATTCTGATCGACATTCAGATTCGCAAGAAGCACGGATAGCCGCTTCGCCAACTGCTTGACGTCGGCATCGACCAGCCCCTCGCGAATGCAGACGACAGCGCGAGAGGGAGGCAGCTTTGGCAGGTAGTAGTCCTTGGACCTGACGATGTCCGAGGTGACGAGGGCGCTCGGCATGGCGGACACGCCCAAGCCCGCCCGAACTGCACCGACGCGCACGGCGGAGTCCGAGCTTCGCAGTACGATCCGGTAAGCAATCCCGCTTCGGTCCAGCGGCTCGATCATCCAATTGTCCTCGGGCAGCGTGATGATCGGGATCGGCGCGCCGGGCCGCGCGACGAAATCCTGCGACTTGACCCAGCTCGTCTCGAACTGGAATTCACCGACGATCAGATTTTCGAGGTCCTGTCCGACATTCTCGCGCAGGAACAGGCATGCGACGTCGACAAACCCTTCGAGGAGCCCGCGTCGAATTTCGCTGGAATGTTCGGCAGAGACGAAGACGGTGGCGAGATTCTCCCTGCTGAACTCATCGAACAGGCGCTGTGCGAGAAGTTGACTCACGCCGAGCCGACGCACTGCGGATTTATCCGATCCTCCCAGCCTGAGAAGCTGATCGTTGGCATCGATGATGCGGCGGGCCTGCTGAAGCGCGAGCTTGCCGAGTTCGGTCAGGGCCGTCCCGCTCGCGGTCCGCGTGAAAAGCTCGCCACCGATGAGTCCCTGGAGGCGCTTGATCTGGGCGCTGATCGCGGGCTGGCTGAGGTTGAGCCTTTCGGCGGCCTTCGACATGCTGCCCGTCTCGGCGATCGCAACCACCGTCCGGATTGCTTCCATTGGAAGATTCTGAATCTGCTGTCGAAGCATCCGGGCTCCTTTGGCCAGTCTGCATCAAGGAAACTTAATCTCCCTATTCCCGCGTGCTTCTTTGATTTGGCGGAATTCCACGCAGCCTTACGGTCGAACGATCAAACGTTCGATCGCTCCGCAGGGGCAAGCTCAATCCCATCAATAAAATCTATATGCCTATTTGCATGCATAACGATATCAACCAGTGCGTGTGTTACTGTCCATACATCGTAAATGCGATTTCCTCAAGCTCGTAAGAATTCGGGTTGAGGCTTTTGTCCCATGCGCTTTGCAATAAACCAGAGTGGAGCAACGGCGGTCGAGTTCGCCATTATGCTCCCGATTTTCCTCGCGCTCATATTCGGGATCGTGGTCTTCGGATCCTATCTCACGATGGTTCACGGCGTTCAGCAGCTCGCAGCGGAGGCTGCGCGTACGTCGGTCGCGGGTCTCAGCGACGTTGAACGTAACAGCCTGGCCACGTCCTACGTGACCTCCAGTGTCGGCGGTTATCCCCTCCTGGATGCCGCAAAAGTGTACGTGGTTGCGGCACCATCCGGCTCGGATGCGAATGTCTACATCGTAACGGTCAACTACGACGCTTCCTCCAGTTTCATCTTCTCGCTTCCTTTCGTGCCTCCGTTGCCGTCATCGATCTCCCGATCGGCGGTTATTCCATATGGGGGATTCTGACATGAAGCTGACGAAGCTGATTCGCGGTTTCAGCGCTGACGCGAGAGGGAATTTCACCCTGATGAGCGCGGGGCTGATGACGCTCATCATCGGCTGCACCGCGCTCGGCGTCGACGTCGGAGCGATCTTCACCGACAAGCGGAAAGCCCAGAGCGCCGCGGACCTCGCCGCTATTGTTGCCGCGAGCAATCTGACCAATGCTTACAACGCCGCGTCCGTGACGGTGGTGAAGAACAACTACCCAGCCAACTCGTTGGTGGCCGTGGATGTCGGCACCTACACGGCCAATCCTGCCGTGGCGCCGCAGGCCCGCTTCGTAACGCCGGCTACGGCGACCGCCAATGCCGCGCGGGTGACCTTGAAGACAGACACGCCGCTCTACTTCGCGCGCTACATCACCGGAAAGGACAAGTTCACGATCAATACGACGGCGACGGCTTCGAGCACGGCCTTTGCCTCCTTGGCGATCGGCTCGCGCCTCGTCTCGATCAACGGTGGTCTGCTCAACGCCATTCTCGGCAGCATGCTCGGCACCAATCTCTCGTTGTCGGCGATGGACTACCAGTCCTTGATTAACGCCCGGCTCGACGCCTTCGATTTTCTGTCGGCTCTGGCGACCCGCGTGAATCTGACCGGAGTGTCGTACGACACGCTGCTCTCGGGCAATGTGAAATTGTCCGACGTAGTTGCCTCAGCCCTTGCAGCGCAGCAGGCGACCAATGGTGCCAGTTCAGCGACGATCGCGCTGTCCTCGATATCGCAGGCTGTCTCCAGCCTCCCGACCCGGATCAGCCTCGGCCCGATGATCGACCTGGGGCCCTATAGCGGCATGCTCGCCGGTCAAAAGCCGAAGGTCGGCGCCAGCGTTTCGGTCTACAGCTTGTTGTCGGCGATCGCCGAGGTCGCCAACGGCACGCATCAGATTGCGGCGCAGGTCAATCTCAGCCTCCCGGGCATCGCTGCCGCAAGCCTCGTTGTCACAGTCGGCGAGCGGCCCGTCGGCTCGAGCTGGCTCGCGATCGGCACGGTAGGTGCGAGCGTTCATACCGCCCAGACGCGAATCCTGCTGACCGTCCAGGTCGGCGGCAGCGGCATCGTGCCGGCGATCAATCTGCCGCTCTATGTCGAGATCGCGCAGGGGACGGCCACGCTCAATGCGATCACGTGCAACCATGCCAACATCACTAACTCGACCGTGACGCTGGGCGTGACGCCGGGACTCGTCGATGCGTGGATCGGCGGTGTCTCGCTGGCGGACATGACGAATTTCACGAGCAAGCCAAATCCACCCGCGGCCGTGCTCGTTACCGTCGCCGGATTGAACGTCTCGGGCCGCGCCCACGCGGCGATCGGGAATACGTCGCCGACGTCGGTCGATTTCACCTATGTCGACATTCAGTCGCAGCTGGCGAAGACGGTCAGCACGCGAAACTTCACTTCATCGCTGACCTCCAGCCTGCTCGGCGATCTCTCATTGAGCGTCAACGGCGTCGGCCTGCCGATCCCAGGATTGACGTCGGCGGTCAGCGGCATCCTGGCCGGGGCGACCGGCCCAATCGACCAGCTCATCGCTTCGGTCCTGTCGACGCTCGGGGTTGGTGTCGGCCAGGCCGATGTGTGGGTATCGGGCGTTCGTTGCGACGGTGCGGTGCTGGTCAATTAGAGCCTGCCAGATAGTGCTCGCTGGCTTCAGGCTAGCGCGAGTTGGGTGACATGGACGCGGGCAAATCTTCGAACTCACGGGAATAAAATCCGGCCCGGACGATCCAGTTTGCTGTCGCAAGCAGGAGATCACATGAACGTCCGGTCGAATTCCGTCCTTCCGCGAAGCACGACAAGCCCGGCTCTCGCCGCCATCGCGATTGCGCTTCTATGCGCAGCCGGCTCAGCCGGCGCCACCGGCAATGTCGCGCGCGGCCAGACGCTCTACAAGGGCTGCGCCGACTGTCACTCGATCGCCGAGAACGGCGTCGGCCCGATGCACAAGGGCGTGGTCGGGCGCAAGGCGGGCAGCGTTCCCGGCTATGACTACTCGCCCGATCTGAAGAACTCGGGGATCGTCTGGACCGAGGAGAATCTCGACAAATGGCTGACCGGACCGCAGGCCATGGTCCCGGAAACCAAGATGTTCTTCGATGTGCCGGACGCGCAGGATCGTGCGGATATCATCGCGTATCTGAAGGAAAAGGCGAAGTAGCGACGGCGTCTCAATCCGTCACGATCTTCACGCGATCACGCACCTTCACCTGCGCGGTGCGATCGAGGCCGTTCAGCACACGAAAACGTTCGGCCGGGTGATCGACGCCGGCCATGCGGTGCGACAGCGATTCCACGGTGTCGCCGGGCTGCACGGTGATGACCTTGATGCGCAGCGGACGGGCGGCCTGGATCTCCTCGAGGGTCAGGCGGCGGAACGAATTGACGGTCTCGCGCGCATTGCGCTCGCTCTCGGTCGACTTCTGCCGCGCGGCGAAGATGAAGCGATAGACGTCGCTGCCAAAGCGCAGCGCATAGACCTTGAACTGCCACTGGTCGCCCTTGGCGGTGGCAGACGCGGCCGGAAAACCGTTGATGGTGATGTCCTCGGTCGACGCCTTCTCGACGCCCTCCATCCAGCCGGAATTGAGGTAGTCACCCAGCGACTGCTCGGCCGGCACGCGCACGACGTCGAAGCGCATCGCCTGCGAGCCGCCCTCGCGGACGCCGATCACCGCCTGCGCGGTGTTGTCGAGCGTGAAATTGTCCGGCGCCTGGAAGGTGAAGCCGAGTTTTGGATGCAGGAAACGCCGGCCGCGGACAAAGCCTTCGCTGGGGTCCTCGCCATAGACGAGGTTGTCGATCGCGGCGAGATAGCTCTCGCGGTCCCGCTCGCCGCCTTCCGGGGCGACGTATTGACGAGCAATGGTCTGCGCATTCTGCACGCGCTCGGGCGTGGCCGGATGCGACGAGGTGAAATCCTGCGCGCGCGGATCGAGCGAGCTCTTGCCGGCCTTCAGCTCGGCATTGCGCTCCATCGCGGAGAGAAAGCGTGCGGCGCCATACGGGTCGAAATGTGCCTTGGCGGAGATGCCGACGCCGATGCCGTCGGCCTCGAACTCCTGGTTGCGCGAAAAGCTCGCCATGGTGAGCTTGGTCTTGGCAAGCGCGAGCGCGGTAAGATCGGGATCGGTGCTCATGTCGGTGACGACACGGGTGACGATGGCGGCCTGGCGCGCCTGGTCCTCGCGCATCGCGGCGTGTTTCGACAGCACATGCGCCATCTCGTGGCTGAGCACGGAGGATAGTTCGGAGGTGTCACTGGCCAGCGCGAGCAAGCCGCGGGTGACATAGAGCTGGCCGTTTGGCAGCGCGAAGGCGTTCACCGCGCCGGAATTGAGAATGGTGACCTTGTAGCCCTGGTCGGGGCGGTCAGAGGCGGCAACGAGCCGGTCGACGGTCTTGCTGACCAATGATTCGAGCCTGGGGTCGTCATAGGCGCCGCCATAGCTCGCCAGGATTCGCTCGTGTTCTTTCTCCGTGGCGGGGGTCTGGGCGACGGCCGGCTTCGGCTTGGGCATTGCCACGGTTGGCGGGGCCGCCGCGGTCTGGAACCGGTTCATGTCGCCGCAACCCGCGAGGGCTGTGCCCAGAACGAGACAAAGCGCGGCCGGCGCAGCCCGAAGGCGGCGTCCCTCGCCCTTTTTGTGCTGTTCTAGCACCCCATTCACGTCGCTTAACCCGTGCCTGGCCCTTGTCAGGGCCTTACCCCAATAGGCTCGTTTGCGCCCAGCAACTCGACCTGCCCCACCCGGAGCACATCGATACGCGGCCCCGTCGTCCCCTCAACCCAGCCCCGGACGCGAATACGTCGATTTTCCAGGGACTTAATGGTCATTCCGGCGCTTTCAAACGCCGGCAATCTGCGCTTTGAAATAGTCACCGCAAAGCCGCGTGTCCAGTTCCGTCCGAAGTTGAGGTAGGTCATTGCCCCAGCTTGCCGGACCGACAGGACTTTGCCCTCGACCACCATAAAGCGCCCGATCCCGGCCAAAATATCGTCCGGACTTTCCGCGTTTTTTATGGCCGACGGGTCAGCCCAGCTGCCCTTTTTTTGGCGCCTCGCCTCGGCCTCCGACGACAGCAGGGCGGCGGCGCACTCCTTGTCTGCGATCTCGGCCGAGACGAAGGCATCGCCCTGGGCGAGCAGCATGGCCTGTACAGAGGTGTCGCTCTCGCCGATGAACACCAGCGCGCCCTGGCGGCCATAGCGGTCGGGCGTGTCGTCGGCGCTGCGCAGCGTCACGTCGCGGCCGACGAGCAACGAAGTCAGCGCTTGCCCGGTCGATGCGGTGGGCTCGATTCCGGTGAGGCGCACCTCGCGGCCGTCGTCGAGACGTACGCTACGCGCATCGACGATTCCCGCGACGCGGCCTTCGCCTTGAGTCTCGAATTGGCACGGCGCGGCGAACGCAGTGTGACCTGCGGCGAGAGCAAATGCGGCGATGAGGTGAAGCCGTTGCGTCACGAGACCCGGACAGGTTGCGTTGTGCTTCAACCTTAACTCATGCGCGGTGGGTCGCGAAAGGCTTCCTCACACTCCGCCGCCATTGCGAGGGCAGCGAAGCAATCCAGAATCTTTCCGCGGAGGGACTCTCGATTGCTTCGCTTCCGCCGTCGCTCTTCGAGCTATGGCGGACAAGGCGCTCGCAATGACATGGAAACATCTCGCCGCATCTCACCATTCCGCTTTGCGGAAAACATGCGCGGCAATCGTGCTCACGTAACGCACCTGCGCTTGCTGCGCTCTTGCGCATGCGGCATGATTACGGCAACAGCGTTTGCCAAGAGCAATAATCAAGCCGCCATTCAGAGCCAGGCGATCAAGGGAGGTCTTTTCGATGAAGCATATTTTGTCGGGCATTTTTGCCGCCGCGCTGGCCCTCAGCGCGAGTGCTGCGCAGGCCCAGGACAAGCCACCCCTGAAGATCGGCGGCATCCTCGACATGTCGAGCCTCTATGCCGACATCACCGGCCCCGGCAGCGAGACCGCGGCCAAGATGGCGGTGGAAGACTTCGGCGGCGAGGTGCTGGGGCGCAAGATCCAGGTGATTGCGGCCGACCATCTCAACAAAGCCGACCTGTCCGCCAACCTCGCCCGCGACATGCTCGACAATCAGGGCGTCGAAATGATCTACGACGTCGCGGCGTCCGCGACCGCGCTTGCCGCCGGCGAGATCGCGAAGGCGCGCAACAAGATCATCATGTTCAACGGCCCGGGCTCGATCCGTCTCACCAACGAGGCCTGCGGTCCGTACACCATCCACTATGTGTTCGACACCTACGGCCAGGCCAACGTGACCGGCCTTGCGGCCGTGAAGTCGGGCCTCGACACCTGGTTCTTCCTCACCGCCGACTATGCCTTCGGCCAGGACCTGGAGAAGGACACCAGCGCGGTCGTGACGAAGACCGGCGGCAAGGTGCTCGGCAGCGTGCGCCATCCGCTCAACACGTCGGACTTTTCGTCGTTCCTGCTGCAGGCGCAGGCGTCCAAGGCCAAGGTGATCGGGCTCGCGAATGCCGGCGGCGACACCGTCAACGCCATCAAGCAGGCGGCCGAGTTCGGCATCACCAAGGGCGGCCAGAAGGTCTCGCCGTTGCTCGCCTTTGTGTCGGACATCGACTCGATCGGTCTCGAGACCGCGCAGGGCCTGCTGCTGGCCGAAGCCTTCTACTGGGATCTCAACGATGACACCCGCGCATGGTCGAAGCGCTTCATGGAGCGCACCAAGCGGATGCCGACCTCGGCGCAAGCCGGCGTCTATTCCTCGGTCATGCACTATCTGAAGGCGGTGAAGGCGGCCGGCACGACCGATGCGGCTGCGGTCATCAAGGTGATGAAGGACACGCCGATCAACGACTTCTTCGCCAAGAACGGCAAGATCCGCGAGGATGGCCGCATGATCCACGACATGTACCTGTTCGAGGTGAAGAAGCCGTCGGAGTCCAAGGGCCGCTGGGACGACTACAAGCTGGTCGCCACAGTGCCCGGCAGCGAAGCGTTCCAGCCGCTGGAGCAGTCGCGCTGCCCGCTGGTGAAGAAATGACGGCATCATCCCGGGGCTCGCGCCAAGTGGCGCGCCCTGGAATGACGCAGCAAAACAAACAACAAGGGAGAGTCCCATGAACGACATGGTCCTGCAAAAGCTCGAAGGTGGGCTGCTCACCATCACCATGAACCGTCCCGAGCGAAAGAACGCGCTCAATCCGGAGATGGTCGCGGGATTAGTCGATGCGGCGCGGCGCGCCGCCGACGATCCCGAGGTGCGCGCGGTGTTGTTCAAGGGCGCCGGCGGCTCGTTCTGCGTCGGCGGCGACGTCAAGTCGATGGCGGCTGGCCGGACGCCGCTGCCGTTCGAAGTGAAGATGGCGAACCTCCGCCGCGGCATGGAGGTCTCGCGCATCCTGCATCAGATGCCAAAGCCGGTGGTGGCGCAGCTCGATGGTGCGGCGGCCGGTGCCGGTCTTTCGATGGCGCTGTCATGCGATCTCCGCGTCGCCTCCGAATCCTGCAAGATCACGACCGCCTTCGCCAAGGTCGGCTTCTCCGGCGACTACGGCGGCACCTATTTTCTCACCCAGCTGCTCGGCAGCGCGCGGGCGCGCGAGCTTTACCTGACCTCGCCAGTGCTGACGGCGAAGGAGGCGCATGCGATCGGCATGGTGACGAGGGTCGTACCCGATGCCGAGATCGATGCTGCCGCGCACGAGCTCGCGCTGTCGCTGGCGCAGGGCCCGTCGATCGCGCTCGGCTACATCAAGCGCAACATCAACAATGCCGAGCACCTGCCGCTGGAAGATTGCTTCGACGGTGAAGCCATCCATCACACCCGCTGCAGCGACACTGAGGATCACAAGGAGGCCGCGAAGGCTTTCGTCGAGAAGCGCAAGCCGGCCTTCAGGGGCGCATGACGATGGCGCCCTATATGCGGCTGCGGCAGATTTGTCTCGTCGCGCCGCAGCTTGCGCCTGTCATTTCTGATATCGCCGAGATCATGGGCCTCGCCGTCTGCTACCGCGACGGCAATGTCGCCAAATACGGCCTGGAGAATGCACTGCTCCCGGTCGACACGATCATGCTCGAGGTCGTCGCACCCTTCAAGGACGGCACCACGGCCGGCCGCTTCATCGAGAAGACCGGCGGTCGCGGCGGCTACATGGCGATCTTCTGCTGCAATGATCCGGACGAGCGTGGCCACAACGCCAATTCGCTTGGCGTGCGCACCGCCAATGTGATCGACCACGCCCCCTATCACGGGGTGCAGCTGCACCCCCGCGACTGCCGCGCCGCCTTCATCGAATTCAACCATACCGAAGGCAGCGACGATATTTTTGGCGCGTATCCGCCGGCTGGACCCGACTGGCAAAAGTTCATCCGCAAGGACGTGACGCAGGCACTGACGGGTGTGGAGATGCAGAGCCCGGACCCGCAGGGGCTGGCGGAGCATTGGGGCAAGATCATCGGTGTTGCGCCGAATGGCGATGCCGAATTGAAACTGCCCAACGCGACCTTTCGTTTCGTGAAAGGCGCGAACGAGATTATGAGTGCGCTGGAATTTCGGGTGGCTGACGTGGTCCAGGTGCTGCATGCCGCCAAGGCGAAGGGGCTCGCAGTGGCGGGCAATGAGTTCCTGCTCGGCGGGGTGACGTTCCGCGTCAGTTAATCCGTTTCATCGTTATCCGTCACCCTGAGGCGCTCGCCTCTTCGGCGAGCCTCGAAGGGCGACGGCCCGGCTGGTGATGGTGCCGAAACATTTGGGCCGTGCATCCTTCGAGGCTCGCAAGAGCTCGCACCTCCAGCGACAATGGCTTCGCCATTGCGCGGGGATGACGGAGGAACGGTGGCGTTAACGTCCCTTGAAATTCGCCACGCGGCGCTCTTCCGTGGCCTTCACGCCCTCCTTGAAATCTTCCGTCGCGCGCAGGCGGGTCTGTTCGGCGAGCTCGTGATTGGTCGCGGCCATCACGCGATCGGCGAGCCCTGCGCGCATCGTGGCACGGGTGGAGAGCAGGCCGAGCGGGGAGCATTCGGCGATCTCGCCGGCGAGCTTCATTGCCTCTGCCTTCACCTGGTCCTGCGGCACCAGCACATTGGCGAGGCCCCATTTGACTGCTTCTTCGCCGGTGACGCGGCGGCTGGTGTAGAACATCAGCTCGGCGTTGTTCTTGCCGATCAGCTCGGGCAGCGTCGTCGTCAGGCCGAAGCCGGGATGGAAGCCAAGCTTGGTGAAATTCGCGGAGAAGCGCGCTTCGGGGCAGGTGACGCGGAAGTCGGCCGACACCGCGAGGCCCAGGCCGCCGCCGATGGCGGCGCCCTGCACGGCGGCGACGATCGGCTTCTTGGCGCGGAAGATGCGCACGGCCTGGATATAGAGATGATTGATCGCCCCGAGGCTGTCGGCCGGGTCGCCCTTGGCCGTCTTGTCGGCTTCGCGGGCTTCCTGCGCCTGCCGCGCCGGGTCCTGGAAATTCGCGCCGGCGCAGAACGCCTTGCCCTGCGCCGAGAGAACGGAGGCGCGGATCTCGATGTCGCGGTCGAACTCGTCAAGCGCGTCCGCGATCTGGTTGATCAGCGAGATGTCGAAGAAGTTGAGCGGCGGCCTGCGGATCTCGATGGTGCCGACGTGCCCGACTTTCTCGACGCCGATATCTTTGTAGGTGCTCATGATGTCCTCGAAAAGTTAGCGCTGGCCAGGTCCGCGCGACTAGCGCAAACCAAGTCCGCGCGCGATGATGCCGCGCAGCACTTCCGTGGTGCCGCCCTGGATGGTGAGTTTCGGTGCGGTCTTGATCGCGAAGTCGAGCTGGCGCTCCAGCGTCTCGCGGTTGGTCGCAGTCTCCTCGACGAAGGCCGCGAGATCGCGCACGCGATGCGGCAGCTGCTGCTCCCAGACCGTGCCGATGTCCTTGACGATGGAGGCTTCCACCACCGGCTCCTTGCCGGCCTGCAGCATGCCGGCGACCGAGACCGACATGCGCCGCATGGTGTGGAGCTGCGCGACAAGGCGCCCGATGCCTTCGGCGCTGCGCGTGTCCGGGTTTGGACCGACCGCGCGGACCAGTTCGGTCAGCACGTAATAGGTCTCGAGGAAACGCTCGGGACCGGAGCGCTCATAAGCGAGCTCGCTCGTCGCCTGTTTCCAGGCACCGTCGACCTCGCCGAGCACGTGATCCTCGGGCACGAAGAAGTCGGTGAAGACGACCTCGTTGAACTCGTATTGGCCGGTGATCTGGCCGATCGGGTTCACCTTGATGCCCGGCTGCTTCATCTTGACGAGGAATTGCGTCAGGCCGTGGCGGCGGTTTTCCTTGGTTGGCGGTGACGTCCGGAAGATCGCGATCATGTAGTCGGCGATATGCGCGGACGAGGTCCAGATCTTGGTGCCGTTGATGAGATAGCCGCCGTCGGTCTTGGTCGCGCGCGTCTTCGCGGCGAACAGGTCGGAGCCGGAGTTCGGCTCGCTCATGCCGATCGCAAAGCAGATCTCGCCGCGGCAGATGCGCGGCAGGATGTCCATCTTGACGTGCTCGGGCGCGTACTTCAGCAGCACCGGCCCGCTCTGGCGGTCGGCGACGAAGAAGCGCCGCGTCGGCGCGTTGGCGACGCGCATCTCCTCGGTCACGACGTAGCGCTCCAGGAAGGAGCGCTCCTGGCCGCCATATTTCTTCGGCCAGGTCATGCCGAGCCAGCCCTTGGCGCCGACCCGGCGGGAGAATTCCGGCGCGTCGGTGTCTTCGCGGTTGGGCTTGTGCGGATCGAAGGTGCCGGCGGCGATTTCCTCGGCGAGGAACGCGCGCACTTCCTTGCGCAGTTGCTCGCACTTCTCGGGCAGGCGGATCGGATCGAAACGAAGAGCAGCAGTCATGTGTTTCGTTCCCCGTCAGCGCGACGCCACGAGCGGCCACAATTCATCGGCGCCGCGATTGGCGACCAGCTTGCCGAGCTCAACGGCCCAATGGCTCTCCGAGCCAAAGTCGTCGCGCCAGGCCAGCGCCCGCAGCGAGTAGCGGTGCAGGATGTGCTCGATGGTGAAGCCGATCGCGCCGTGCACCTGATGCGCGATGCCGCCGCCTTTTTCCGCCGCTTCCGCGCAGCGGATCTTTGCCGAGGCGGCTTCGAGATAAACCTCGTCGTCGAACGATTTTGCGTTCGCGATCGCGTCGGCCGCCGAGGTCGCCGCTGCCAGTGCAGCAGCGGACTCGCCGGCGAGGCGCGCGAGATTGTGCTGCACCGCCTGGAATTTCGAGATCTTCTTCTCGAAGGCGACGCGCTCGTTGGAATAGCGCACGGAGATGTCGAGCATCGCTTCCAGCGCGCCCGCGATCTGAAGGCTGCGCGCGACGCCGCCCATCAGCATCAGCGTCGTCTGGTCAAAACCCTTCGGCGCCGGCTTGATGGTGACAGGCTGGACCTTGTCGAGCGTGACGGTGTCGCTGTGGTCGTAGCCGACATTGAGTCCGGATTCGATCCGGCCCTTGGAGGCATCGACCAGCGCAATCGAGACGCCGTCCTTGCCATGCGCCAGCACCGCAAAATGTTTCGCCGCTTTCGCAAATGGTACGCCGCGGCAGCGGCCCGAGAGCGCGCCGTCGGCATCAATCGCGATACGATCCTTTGGCGAGGCTGGCAGCACCGTCATCTCGCCGTCGGGCGAGGTGATCTTCGCCTGCGCGAGCAGCCAGCCCGCGAGCATGGTCTCGGCCAGGGGAACCGCGACTGCGAAGCGGCCGGCGGCGTTCAGTAATGCAAAACCGTCGGCAAGGCTCGCGCCGGAGCCGCCGAGATCGTCGGGCACCCAGGACAAGGGCAAGCCGGCCTCGCTCAGCGCCTGCCACAGCGGCGCCTGCCACGAATTCTTCTTGTCGTTGTTGATCTCTTGCGGATCGGCGAGATCGGCGAAGATCTTCTCCGCGGTCTCGACGACGATGTTGTCACTCTCCGCCACAGCGTTCCCCGTGTTTTGCCATTGGCGCGTCCTGCCCGAATGGGGCGGCGCGCGGTCTCTTCTTGCGCCCGATGATCTGAAAAAGCCATGGCCCTGACAAGCGTTGATCGCAGGCCCATCTGCAACGCCGGCATGGGGCAAGACCGGGTCTGGACTAATTCCGCTTAGCGGAGTTTGCTCGATTTGCAGGGCGCGACAAACTCGCTAAACAGGGCGCCACATTCAATCACGGGGAAGGAAATTCGGATGGCCAAGGACAGTTTGTGCGCAATCGTGACGGGGTCCGCATCCGGCCTCGGTGCTGCGACCGCGGAAATTCTCGCGCGGAGCGGGGCGCGGCTCGTCATCAACTATTCGTCGAGCCAGAAGGAAGCCGAGGCCACGGCAGAGCTTTGCCGCAAGGCCGGCGCCGCGGAAGTGCTGGTCGCGCAGGGCGACGTCTCGAAGGATGACGATTGCCGCAAGATCGTGGCGGCGGCCGCCGGCTGGGGCCGGCTCGACATCCTCGTCAACAATGCCGGCACCACCAAGCATGTCACTTATAGTGATCTCGACGGACTGTCGTCGGAGGATTTCCAGCGGCTCTACGGCGTCAACACCATTGGTCCGTTCCAGATGGTGCGCGCCGCGCGCAGCCTGCTCGAGGCCGGCGCGAAGGCATCGGGGCGGACCGCTGCGGTTGTGAACGTGTCCTCGGTTGCAGGCATCAACGGCGTCGGCTCCTCGATGGCCTATGCCGCGAGCAAGGGCGCGCTCAATACCCTCACGCGATCGCTGGCGGTCGCGCTTGCGCCGCTGATCCGCGTCAACGCGGTCTGTCCGGGCTACATCGACACGCCCTGGTTCACCAAGGGCCGCGGTGAGGAAGGCGCGAAAAAGGTGCGCGACAACGTGGTGGCGAAGGTGCCGCTGAAGGTCGCATCAACCGCCGACGACATCGCCCAGCTCGTCTGCTTCCTGGCGTTGCCTGCCTCCGGCAACATGACCGGCGAGGCCGTGCGCATGGACGCCGGGATGCATTTGATTACGTGATGCGTTCGGCGAGCGCGGCAATCAAAGGTGTCGTCCCGGCGAAGGCCGGGACCCATAACCACAGGGAGGAGTTTGACGAAGACTCGGAGTTATTGATCTTCGCCGAACTCCTCCCTGTGGTTATGGGTCCCGGATCTGCGCGCGCTTGAGGCGAGCTTGTCCGGGACGACGAAGGAGTGAGCCGCTATCCCTTGATCACGCCGCTCGCCACCAGGCGGTGCCAGATGAACAGCACCACCACCGCGCCGATCGTGGCCATGATGAAGCCGGCGCCCTGGTCTGGACCGTAATGGCCGATGGCCTGGCCAATGAAGGTTGCCAGAAACGCACCGACAATGCCGAGGATGGTGGTGAGGATGAAGCCGCTCGGGTTGTTCGGTCCCGGTGCCAGCCAGCGCGCGATGAGGCCGGCGACGAAGCCGACGACGATGATCCACAAGATGCCGCCCATGCTCATGTCAGTGCTCCCCTTGCCGAATGCGTCGATCCAATTTCGATTAAATTCTGCCCGAGATCTCGCTCTCGGTTGGTAGCCGTCCGTCCGGAGTCAAATGATCGACCACCTGCGGCAAATACTGGCTGAGGCCGGAGAGCAGCTCGTCGCGCGAGAGGCCGCTCTGAGCCGACAGGCTCTGGATCTGGTCGGAGCCGAGCGCATTGGCGAGGTCGCCGGGACTGATTGCCTTGTTCTCGCCCTTGCCGACCCAGGAATTCGCGGTGTCGCCGTGGCCGCCCTGCTGAAGCTGGTTGAGGAGATCACCGAGCCCGCCGCTCAGCACGCTGCCGGCCGCGCCGCCCGCGAGCAGGCCGCCGAGACCGCCCTTGAGCAAATCTCCCATGCCGCCGCCGCCACCCAGTGCGCCACCAAGGCCGCCGCCCGCTCCCGCGTTCACCGGCGGTGGGACAGGGGTTGGTGCCGACTGCGGCGCCGCACCGGGCTGGCTTGCCGTCAGATGCTTGAATGCTTTCCACCCGAGCAGGGCAATGATCGCCATGGTCATCGGCGACATGCCACCTGAAGATGATTGTGAGCTCGGCGTGCTCGGGCCGCGCGGGCCGTTCTGCATGCCGTTGAGGACGTCGAGTAGACCCATGGTGCTCTCCTTTGGCGTTCTCGTTCGGCGAGCTCTCGCCGGTGACAAAGCCCCCGGGCAAAAACATATGAGGCTCTGATGACGGTTACAAGGCGGATGCGTCGTGATGGGCATGCCGCTCCGCCTCTGCTATCGAAGGCGGGTCGTTAAGGGGAGCAAGATCTGGTGGTTACGGATCGATCGATCGTGGTGGCTGGCGCCGGCGCCATCGGCTGTTTTGTCGGAGGCCAGCTGGCGGCTGCCGGCCGTCGGGTCGCACTGCTGGTGCGGCCGCGGGTGAAGACCGAGATCGAGCGGTTCGGCCTGCGGCTGACGGATTTCGACGGCGCCGAGAAGAAGCTGGATGCGGGCCGGCTCGCGCTGTCGGAAGATCCCGCAATCTTCCACAGCGCCGGCATCGTGCTGGTCACGGTCAAGAGCGCCGACACGGCCGATGTCGCGGACCAGATCGCGCAGCACGCGCCTCAGGATGCCGTCATCGTGTCGTTGCAGAACGGTGTCGGCAATGTCGCCGTGCTGCAAGAGCGGCTCGGCGGCCGGCGCGTGCTCGCCGGTATGGTGCCGTTCAATGTGGTCGCAATGGGTGAAGGACGTTTCCACCGTTCGACCTCCGGCGACATCACCGTCGGCGAAGATGCCGGTAACACGGCGGCGGCGCTCTCTGTGCCGGGACTCAATTTGCGCACAAGGCGCGACATCGCCGGCGTGCAATGGGGCAAGTTGATCATCAACCTGAACAACGCGCTCAGCGCACTGTCCGACAAGCCCCTCGCCGCGCAATTGGCGAACCGGGACTGGCGAAGACTGTTCGCCGACCAGATGGCGGAGGGTCTGGCCGCGCTGAAGGCCGCCGGCATCACGCCGGCCTCGGCAACGCCAATCCCGCCGAACTGGACGCCGACCTTGCTGAGATTGCCCGACATGATCTTCAACGCGATCCTGGGACGGACGATGAAGATCGATCCCGAGGCGCGCTCCTCGATGTGGCAGGATCTGAAGCAGGGCCGCAAGACCGAGATCGACTATCTCCAGGGCGCGGTCATTGCGCTGGCCGAGCAGAACAATGTCGATGCGCCGCTGATGCGCCGCATTGTTGCGCTGATCAAGCAGGCCGAGACGGCAGGCAAGGGCCCGCCGGGGCTGACACCGCAGCAGATCCGCGGTGTGGGCTGAGCGCGAGGAGGAGCGGGATGAAGCGTTGTTTGATCATTGGGTTTGTGCTGGCCACGCTCTGCGGCGCAACGACGCTCGCCTTTGCGAGGCCGCCGACGGTTATGAACTCTCCCGGCTACGACAGGCGATTGCAGGAGAGCAGGTCGGCGCTGAGCAATTCACCGACGGTGACGACGCCATCGGATGCTCCAGCGACCAAGCCGAAGCGCAGCAAGAAGAAACAGCCGAACTGACGCTACACCCTCCGCTGTCGTCCCGGATCTGCGCTCCGCTTCGCTGCGCTTGTCCGGGACGACAGCAGAGACTGAATCCGCAGCTCAGCCCTTCTTCGCCGGCTTGCTCGGCGTCGGGCTGAACAGCTTCTTGATATCGTTCAAGCTCTCGGACAGCCGCGGCCATTCGCAGGAGAACGAGCCCTTGGTGCAGGGCGCGCCCTTCTGTCGCAACACCTTCGGCCGTTCCACGGGCACGGGCACCCGCTCGACCTCGGCTCGCAGTGCGACTCGCTGAAGCTGCTGCACCTGTTGTTCCTGCTGCTCGCGCTGCTGCCGCGCCGTGGCCTGGGCCGCTTCATTGCTGCGGCGCTGATTGGCGAGATAGGCGGTGTAGGATTCGTCGATCTTCTTCTGCTCGTCCGGCGTCGGGTTCGGTCCGGCGATGTCGAAAGTGCGATCCTGGAGGAAGTCGTAGTAGGTGTAACCGCCGCCCGCCTTGCGCCGGCCGGCGAATTTTGCGTTGCAGTCCGCAAGTGCTGAGGTCTTTTCGGCCTTGGTCGCGGATTTTTCGGCAGCGTCGGCGCATTCCTCGAAGTCGACCGGTGCGCGCTTCCACCATTGCGCGTGGGCATGCGGCGACGTCAGCAGAAAAAATCCTGCTGCGGCAACGAAAAGCGGCGCCGCGCGACGCGATGCAAACACGGACAACATTCTACGAGAGCATTCCCTGCAAAACTCAACCCAAACTGAGTCGGGCCTGATTTTTGCTCCATTATCGCCGCCTTGTCACCCGTGGAACCCGGGAAATTCATGGCTGGGTTGCTGACATTTTTTGCTTGACGTGGCGCGGGAGTCACAGCCGCGCGGCACAGGATGCGTTTAGAGTTTTATTGGTTCGAATCTTAGGGGAAATATCGGTCATGAGAGCGCTGAGCTGTTTCGCCGCAATCGCATTGGCGCTGGTTTGTGGCCGCGCACTCGCCGCGGACGAGGATGCACCGAACCGCAAGCCGGTGAAGGTCGTTGCCGATGCGCGGCTGTCGGTCGGCGGCCAGGGAACGTTGCCGCTCTATCTCTCCAGCGACTGGTCGATGCCGCTGCCGGCAATCTCGCGCGCCATCATCGTGCTGCACGGACGCCTGCGCAATGCCGACGTGTACTATATGTCGGCCCATACCGCGCAGGTCGCGGCGGGCGATGACGGCAAGAGCGCGTTGATGATCGTTCCGCAGTTTTTGGCGGAGATCGATATCGAGGCGTACAAGCTGCCTGCGGACACGCTGCGCTGGTCATTGGAAGGATGGGAGGGCGGCGATGCTGCGCTCGCACCCAACCCGGTCTCCTCCTTCGAGGCGCTCGACGCGATCCTGGCAAAGCTCTCCGACCGGCGCATCTTCCCGAACCTGAAGCAGGTCGTGGTCGCCGGTCATTCCGGCGGCGGCCAGGTCGCGCAACGTTATGCCATCGCCGGCAAGGGCGAGGCGATGCTGTCGCGCCAGCACATTGACATCCGCTATGTCGTCGCCAACCCCTCGTCCTACGCCTATTTCAGCAGCGAGCGCCCGGTGCCGTCGATTGCCGCGTCCTGCCCCGGCTACAACAATTGGAAATATGGCATGGACGAGCGGCCCGCTTATCTTGCGGATGCGACTCCGGCCGCGCTTGAGCAGCGTTATGTCGAGCGCGACGTGATCTATCTGCTCGGCACGCTCGACACCAATCCCGAGCATCCCGCGCTGGACAAAAGCTGCATGGCCAAAGCGCAGGGACCTTATCGCTACGCCCGTGGCCACGCCTATGTTGATGCGATGGCGAAGCGCAATCATGGCACGCCTAATCACCGGGTGTGGGACGTTGCCGGCGTCGGCCATGACGGCGACAAGATGCTGACCTCGAAATGCGGCCTTGCGGCGCTGTTCGATAGTCCGGGCTGCGGCGCGGAGCGCTGATGCGAGCGCCTTGAAGGTCCGGCTCCGGCTGTTACACTTCGTCCCGCGGGCGCCTTGTCCTGAGGCGACGCCAAGAAGACGAAGTGGAAACGCCTGATGCTGCTGCCCCTGTCCGATGTGCCGCGCTGGTACGCGCAACGCAAACCCGAAGGCACCATCGCCGTCCAGCATGGGCAGGATCAACTGACATGGGACCAGCTCGAGCGCGGCGCCAACCGGCGCGCGCGGGCATTTGCAGCGAAGGGCGTCAAGCCCGGCGATTTCGTCGCGATCGGATTGCCCAACGGCAATGCGTTCTTCGAGACCACCTTTGCGGTGTGGAAATGCGGCGCAACGCCGACCTCGCTGTCGTGGCGGCTGCCGCGCGGTGAAGCCGCAGCCGTGCTCGAGATTCTCAAGCCGGCGCTGGTGGTCGGCGGCGAGGCCGACTGGAATGCGCCGAACCGGCTGCCGGCCGATTTCGTGCCGGAAGGCTTTTCCGACGAGCAGATCGACCCGCCGGTGGCGCGCTACTGGAAGGCCATGACCAGCGGCGGCTCGACCGGCCGACCCAAGGTGATCCTCGACCACAATCCCGCGGTCGTCGACACGGTCGCGCCGCCGCCGCTGAACATGCCGTTCGGCGCCTCGCTGCTGAATCCGGGCCCGCTCTACCACAATGCGCCGTTCATCGTGTCGCATTATGCGCTGTTCGGCGGCGGCAAGCTCACCGGCCTCGTCAAGTTCGACGCCGAGGAGACGCTGCGCCAGATCGAGCGCGAGCGCGTGCAATGGGTCAATTTCGTTCCAACCATGATGCATCGGATCTGGGCGCTGCCGGAGAACATCCGCAACGCTTTCGACGTATCGAGCCTGCAGACCGTCTTCCACATGGCGGCGCCGATGCCGCCCTGGCTCAAGGAGAACTGGATCGCGTGGCTCGGGCCGGAGCGGGTCTGGGAGCTCTATGGCGGCACCGAGCGGCAGGGCTCCTGCATCATCTCCGGCACGGAGTGGTTGGCGCACAAGGGCTCGGTCGGCAAGATCGGCGAAACGGCGAAACTCCGCGTCATCGGCGAGGACGGCAACGACGTCGCGCCCGGGGAGACCGGCGAGATCTACTTCCTCAACAATGACGGCGAGGACGCGACCTATCACTATCTCGGCGCCGAACCGAAGCGTCGCGCCGACGGCTGGGAATCGCTCGGCGATATCGGCAGGCTGGATGCCGAAGGCTACCTCTATCTCGGCGACCGCCTCGCCGACATGGTGCTGCGCGGTGGCGCCAACATCTATCCCGCCGAGGTCGAGGCCGCCGTCTCCGAATGTCCGGGCGTGCGGTCCTGCGTGGTGGTGGGCTTGCCGGATGCGGAGCTGGGCCAGCGCGTGCACGCCATCATCGAGCCGGAGGCGAACGCGGATGGTCAGGCGATTGCGGACGGCATGGCGGACTTCCTGAAAGACAGGCTCAGCCGCTACAAGCATCCCGAGAGTTTCGAGATCGTCAGCACACCGCCGCGCGACGATTCCGGAAAGGTTCGCCGCACATTGCTGCGCGACGAGCGCGCGGCGTGGATGAAGGAGGGTCGTGCCTTCCGTATCATGCCCGCGAAGCGGCAGGCGCACGCCGAGTAAGACATCACAGAAGGACTGAATTTATGACGATCACCATCGCAGCGAACAGCGTGCCGAAGCCGCCGGCCGATATCATCGAGGGTTTCAGGAATGCACCGACCTCGATCATATCAGACAATCTCGGCCGGCTGCCGGGTGCGGTCGGGCTGAAACCCTATCATCGCAGCGGCAGGCTGATCGGTGCGGCCTTCACGGTGCGCACCCGGCCCGGCGACAATCTCGCCATCCATCGCGCGCTCGAGCTGGTCGGTCCCGACGACGTCATCGTGGTCGATGGCGGCGGCGACGAGACCCGGGCACTTGTCGGCGAGATCATGAAAAACATCGCGCAGTGGCGCAAGGCGGAAGGCTACGTGATCGACGGCGCGATCCGCGATGTCGCAGCCTTCGCCGGCGACGACTTTCCCTGCTTCGCCCGCGCCGTGATCCATCGCGGCCCTTACAAGAATGGCCCTGGAGAGATCAACGTGCCTGTTACGATCGGCGGCAGCGTGATCTCGCCCGGCGACATCGTGGTCGGCGACGAGGACGGCGTGGTGTCGTTTCCCGCCGCGGGTGCGGCGGCGTTGCTGGAGGCGGTGCGTGTCCAGATCAAGCGCGAGGATGACACGCTGAAGGCGATCCGCGAGGGCCGCTATCAGGGGGCTTACGGCAAGTCCTGACCGACCGCTTGTTGTTCAGCGAAGGGCTTCCGATTCGGCCCCCGCTTTGATATGTACAGCTCCAGGTAACCTGCCTCATTGGCAGGTTCCGCGGTCCCGTAGCTCAGCCGGATAGAGCGGCGGTTTCCTAAACCGTAGGTCGCATGTTCGAGTCATGCCGGGATCGCCATTTTGTCATGGGCAATGACCGCTATTTGGCGGGCCCTCCGGCGCAGGAATTGCTAGAAGCAACCGGCTTCCTTCCTGGCTCCGCCGACATGGCGGCCACGCCTCACTGCCTGATCCGGAGACGACAATGCCTTTCGACTTGATCCTGCGCGGTGGGCGGGTGATCGACCCATCCCAGAAACTCGATGCCGTGACCGATGTCGCCTTTGCCGGCGGCAAGGTCGCCGCCGTCGGCAGCGGGCTCAAGGCGGATCCTTCGACCCAAGTGCGCGACGTCTCGCAGCTCATCGTGACGCCGGGCCTGATCGATCTCCACACCCACGTCTATTGGGGCGGCACCTCGCTCGGCATCGATGCCGAGGAATTCTGCCGCGCCTCCGGCGTCACCACCTCGGTCGACACCGGCAGCGCCGGCCCCGGCAATTTCGCCGGTTTCCGCAAGCATGTCATCGAGCCGAGCCAGGTCCGCATTCTCGCCTATCTGCACGTCTCCCATGCCGGCATTTTCGGCTTCTCGCACCGGATCATGGTCGGCGAGAGCGAGGAATTGCGGCTGATGAATCCGATCGAAGCGGCCAAGGTCGCGGATGCCAATCGCGACCTCATCGTCGGCATCAAGGTGCGTGTCGGGCTGCACTCCTCGGGCACCTCGGGCGCCGTGCCGCTCGATATCGCGCTCCAGGTCGCCGACGAGGTCGGCATGCCCCTGATGGCGCATATCGACCATCCGCCGCCGACCTATGAAGAGGTGCTGGCCCGCCTGCGCCCCGGCGACGTGCTGACCCATGCGTTCCGCCCGTTCCCGAACGCGCCGGCGACCGCGCAAGGCACGGTGAAGAAAGCGGTGCTGGACGCGCGCGAGCGCGGCGTGCTGTTCGATATCGGCCACGGCAAGGGCTCGTTTGCCTTCAAGACCGCGCGCGCCATGCTCGCCAACGGCTTCTATCCGGACACCATTTCGTCCGACATCCATCAGCTCTGCATCGACGGCCCGGCCTTCGACCAGGTGACGACGATGTCGAAATTCCTCTGCATGGGCATGTCGCTGTCGGACGTGATTGCGGCCTCGACCGAGAATGCCGCGATGGCATTGCGGCGGCCCGAGCTCGGCAGCCTCAAGCCCGGCAGCGTCGGCGACGCCACGCTGATCTCGGTGAAGCAAGGCCAGTTCGACTACGAGGACGTCGTCGGCGAGCACCTCATCGGCGACCGCAAGATCGTCTCCGAAGGCGTCGTGATCGGCGGCCGCTGGTGGCATCCGAATTAGGGCTTTGCCTCTTCCCGTGAGAGCGGGGAGAGGAAGCTACTCGTTCTTGTCCACATTCCAGAACATCGGCGTCGCCGGGCCGTCGATCACGCCGGTGAGCGATTTGCGCCATGCACTCGGCGCCTGGAACTGGCCGAGCGGGACGTAGATCACCTGATCGTAGGCCTCCTTCTGCACGTCGAGGGCGATCTTCTTCCGCTCTTCCGGCGAGGCGGCGCGGGCAAAGGCGTCGCGCAGCTCTTCGAGCTTGGGGTCCTCGGACCAGCCGAACCAGCCGCCTTCCTTGCCCTTGCCGACCATCGCGCCATTGACGAGCGGGTTCATCGAATCGGCGGCGCCCTGATACGTGAAAAACATGTTCCAGCCGCCCTCCTTCGGGGACTTCTGGTTGGCGCGGCGGGTGACCACGGTCTGCCAGTCCATCGCCTGAAGGTCGACCTTGAAGCCGGCCTCGCGCAACAGCTGCGCGACCACGATCGGCTGCGCTTTCAGCAGGATCTGGTCGCCCGGCGCCAGGATCACCACGGGTGTGCCGTCATAACCGGCCTCAGCCAACGCCTTCTTGGCGTCCGCCATGCCGTTGCCCTTGATCAGGGTCTCGCCGCCGGCGTCGCTGGCGAGCGGCGTATCGCAGATGAAGAATGCGCCGCAGAGCTTGTAGTATTTGGGATTGCCGATCTGGGCGTCGAGCACGTCCTTCTGGTTGATCGCGAGCAGCGCGGCGCGGCGGATCTTCACATTGTCGAACGGCGGATGCAGGAAGTTCATCCGGCCGAACGATTGGAAGCCGAACTTGTTCAGGATGGTCACGTTGACATCCGGATTGGATTCGAGCGCGGGCAGCATGTCGAACGGCGGCGTTTCGACGAAATCGACATCACCCGATTGCAGCGCGTTGAGAGCGGTCTGCGCGTCCGGCATCGTCAGCCACTCGACACGGTCGACCTTGACCACCTTGCCGCCCGATGTCCATTCGGCCGGCTCCTTGCGCGGCACATAGTCGGTGTTCTTCTCATAAATGGCTTTCACGCCGGGCTGGAATTCGCCCGCCACGAATTTGAACGGGCCGGAGCCGATCTGCTCCGGAATCTGCTTGGTGATCGGGGTCTCCGCAAGCCGCTTGGGCATCATGAAGGCGCAGATCGACGACGGCTTGGCAATCGTCTCCAGCACGAGGCCATAAGGCTCCTTCAGCTTGAGGACGATCGTCTTGGCGTCCGCGGCTTCTATGCCGGCCGTGAAATCCATCAGCTTGCGCGCCATGCCGTCGACGCTCGTGCCCCAGCGCTTCAGCGAGGCGACGCAATCCTCTGCCGTCACCGGCGCTCCGTCATGCCACTTCAGGCCGTCGCGCAGGGTGAAGGTGTAGGTCAGCCTGTCCGCCGACACCGTCCAATCGGCCATCTGCGGCTGCACCTTGAAGGTGGAATCGATGCCGAGCAACGTATCGTAGACCATGTAGCCATGGTCGCGGGTGATGATGGCGGTCGTGAAGCCGGGGTCGGTGACGCGAAGGTCCGATTGCATCACCGCAGTCAGGGTCTTCTTTCCGGTCGCAGCCGGTGCTGCCGACGTCCAGGCAGCGGTAAGTGCCGATGGTGCAACAGCCGCAAGCTGAAGCATTTTCCGTCGCGAGACGTGAACCATTTGCAATTCTCCCGATGCAAGCGAGACCAGACGGCGGATGCCGATGGCGGGCAGCGTATGGCGGGGAGCCACACGTGACAAGCAGGGTTGCTTCCACCGATCTGAGTTCGCCTGCGAGCGCGCAAGGGCTGTGCCGCCGATACCGGCGGTGCAGCAATCGCCGACAATCGTCTCGCTTTTGACAGGCGCGCGCCGGTCAGTCGCGTCCGGCCTCCATGATTGCCTTGGCAAGACGTGCCGGATCGGAGAAGCACAGCTCGTGGCTTCCAGGCACTTGCACCAGGCGGAACAGGCCGAGCTTCTCCGATAGCCGCGGGTGCCAGGAATAGCTGTGCGGCAGCGCGGTGTCCTCGGTGCAGTTGATGTACGATTTTGCCAGCTGCATCCCGGCCGGATTGGCCTTGAGCGCGATCTTGTCGGTGAAGGTCGCCAGCGGATGCGGATTGAGCACGTCGTAGGCGCGCTGCGCCGTCTCGGCGTCTGCATCGTTGATGAAGGCTTCGCGCCAGACCGGGAATGGCAACACCACCGAGCCGTCGCCGCGTTCGGCCGCGATCGCGTCGAACAGCCCGATATAGTGCGGCGGCACCATGTCGTTGAGGCATTCGCCATTATTGGGCACGAAGGCGTTCCAGTAGACCAGGCGGCGGATGCGCTCGGGCGCGAGGTCGGCGACGCCGGTGATGATCATGCCGCCATAGGAATGGCCGAGCAGGATGACGTCTTTCAGACTGTTCTCGGCGAGATAGTCGGCGATCGACTGGATCGCTTCCTTCAGCCCCGTCGTCTTGGCGTCGCCCGGGCGGTTGCCCTTGATGGTCGGGAGGTAGACTTGATGGCCAGCGGCGCGGATTGGGGCCGCGACAGGCTCAAACTCGGCACCGGTGTGCCAGGCGCCGTGAACAAGAACGTAGGTCGACATGTTGTGGCTCCTCCGCAGGGTGTGGTTAGATCGGCATCAATTGGGTCCTTTGCGGCGCTCGCGAGGCGCGGCGGACAAGTCTTGTTGTGCGCAGTGTGAACCGGCTGGCCGTTTTCCGCTTGGCTGGAAGTGAACCGGATTGGTCTCGGAGTGAACCGATGCAGGAAATCGCGCGCGCCGTTCCGTCACGCCAATCGGCCTGGAACACCGCCGGTCTTCGGTCGAACGAGCAATTCACCTATTATCGCGAGGCGATCTGTCAGGCCTTCATGAAGCTGACGCCGGAGCCGATGGCAGAAGCCGGCTTCTCGGCCAGCGTCCAGAACATCCGTCTCGGCGATGCCGCGATCAACCGCGTCAGCTTCCCCGAACACGTCGTGCGTCGCTCCGCCGCCGACATCGCGGCGTCTGACCGCAGCTGCTACTATCTCAATTTGAAGCTGGCCGGTCGCTGCCGCATCCGGCAGGACGGCCGCGAGATCAGCCTGTCGCCCGGACAGGTCGGCATCTTCGACAGCGATCGGCAGTTTGCGCTTCTGCATGATCGTGGCCCGCAGTTGCAGGTCGCCTCGTTCTGGGTGCCTGCGGAAGCCTTGCGTGAGCGGTTGCCGGCTTCGTTCGACGTCACCGCGGCTCGCGTCTCCGATGATCCATTTGTCGGTCACCTCATCACAGAGACGGCACGCAC
Organism: Bradyrhizobium ganzhouense; assembly: GCF_049949285.1. Lineage (NCBI taxonomy): Bacteria > Pseudomonadati > Pseudomonadota > Alphaproteobacteria > Hyphomicrobiales > Nitrobacteraceae > Bradyrhizobium > Bradyrhizobium ganzhouense. The sequence goes on along the minus strand of NZ_CP181318.1, from coordinate 8,671,635 downwards.
GCTCAGCGAGGGTGCGCTGCGCATGACCGAGGACGAGGGCGTACGTCTGTTCCGGGCGCTGATCGAGCTGGTCGCAGTGAGCCTGTCACGGCAGAGCCGCGCGCGCACTGCAGAGGCGGAAAGCCTGACTGACGCGACCATGCTGGCGCTAAAGCAAGCCATTCACCGACGGCTCCGCGAGCCCGGCCTTGCGGTTGCCGATATCGCCGCGGCCGTAGGGATCAGCGAGCGCTATGTGCACAAGCTTCTGGCGCGATCGGGCACCGGCTTCACCGATTATGTGATCGAGCGTCGGCTCGATGGCATCGCACGGGATCTTAGGGATGCCGCAATGGCGGGCCGCACGATCGGCGCCATTGCGTTCGATTGGGGCTTTTCGGACCTCTCCCACTTCACGCGGCGCTTCAAGCAGCGCTTTGGTTGCCGCCCGCGTGACTGGAGGGCGCGGTAGCTCCGCCCTACAACGACCTTGCGATCAGCAGCTTCATGATCTCGTTGGTGCCGCCATAGATCTTCTGGATGCGGGAATCGATGAAGATGCGCGAGATCGGATATTCCTGCATATAGCCGTAGCCGCCGAACAGCTGGAGGCACTCGTCGGCGGTCTGGACCTGCTTGTCCGAGCACCAGTATTTCGCCATCGACGCGGTGACGGTGTCGAGATCCCCGGCGACCAGGCGCTCGATGCACCAGTCGACGAAAACGCGCGCGATCATTGCTTCCGTCTTGCGCTCGGCGAGCGTGAAGGCGGTGTTCTGGAAATCCATCAGCGGCTTGCCGAACGCCTTCCGTTCCTTGGTGTATTCGGTGGTGAGCCTGACGGCACGCTCCATCGAGGCGACGGCGCCGACGGCGAGCGCGAGGCGCTCCTGGGGCAATTGCTGCATCAGTTGCACAAACCCCTGGCCCTCCTCCTTGCCGAGCAGGTTTTCCGGCGGCACCGTGACATTGTCGAAGAACAATTCCGACGTGTCGGAGGCGTGCAGGCCGATCTTGTCGAGGTTGCGTCCGCGCTTGTAGCCGTCCGCGCCCGCGGTCTCGACCACAATCAGCGAAATGCCCTTGGCGCCGGCATCGCCGGTGCGCGCGACCACGACGACGAGATCGGCAGCCTGGCCGTTGGTGATGAACGTCTTCTGGCCGTTGATGACGTAGGAATTGCCCTGCTTCTTCGCCGTGGTCTTGACGGCCTGCAGATCCGAGCCGGTGCCGGGCTCGGTCATGGCGATGGCGCCGACCATCTCGCCTGACGCCATCTTCGGCAGCCAGCGCTTCTTCTGCTCTTCCGAGCCGTAGTTGAGAATGTAATGAGCGACGATGGCGCTGTGCACGGAGACGCCGGTGGTCAGCTCCGGTACCGTGCTTTCGAGGTCGTCCAGCACGGCGGCATCATAAGCGAAGGTCGCACCCAACCCGCCATATTCCTCCGGGACGCTCGCCAGCAGCGCGCCCATCTCGCCGAGCCCGCGCCAGGCGAAGCGATCGACCATCTTCTGCTCGCGCCATTTCTCGGCATGCGGCGCCAGATCCTTGGCGAGATATTTGCGGAACTGGTCGCGGAAGACGTCGAGCTCTTCGGTCATCCAGGAGGAGCGGTAGGACATGATTACCTCGGTTGATGCGGCTTGCCGGCTTGGTAGGCCAGCCGGCGCCAGCAATTATTGTGTTTTCAGGCTGCGCCGGTGACGCTACCAAGGCGGCCGGAAACGCGTCTGTTGGGATGGTTGATTGTGGCTGTCAAAACCCAAGCCGTCAAAATCAAAGAGCTCAAGCTCGAGATCGATCGCATCGGCGCGGTCTCCGCGATCCTGATGCAGCCGGACAAGGCGCGCGCCTGCTACGTTCTGGCGCATGGCGCCGGCGCAGGGATGCGGCATGCATCGATGGACAAGATCGCGGAAGGCCTCAGCGTGCGCGGCATCGCGACGCTCCGCTTCAATTTTCCCTACATGGAAAACAAGCAGGGGCGCCCCGATCAGCCGGCGGTCGCGCACGCCGCTGTCCGCGCGGCGGTCGAGGAGGCGGCGCGGCTCTGCCCCGGACTAAAGCTGGTCGCCGGCGGAAAATCGTTCGGCGGGCGCATGACGTCGCAGGCGCAGGCCAAGGCGCCGTTGCCGGGTGTGAAGGGGCTCGCCTTCCTCGGCTTTCCCCTGCATGCCGACAAGAAGCCGTCGACGGAGCGGGCTGAGCATCTCGCCCATGTCGGGATTCCCATGCTGTTCCTGCAAGGCACGCGCGACGGGCTCGCCGATCTCGGCCTTCTCAAGCCAGTCGTCGCGGCGCTCGGCGCGAAGGCGACGCTACATGAGGTCGAAGGCGGCGACCACTCCTTCGCGGTGCTGAAGAAGTCCGGCCGCACCAACGATGAGGCGCTCACCGAGGTGCTCGACACGCTCACGGCCTGGATCGACGGGCTCGCTTGAGGCACGAGCATGATCCGGAAAAGTGCGCAGCGGTTTTCCGAAAAGATCATGCTCCAAAAGATAACGTGAAGCGCACGCGCTTCACGCCGAATACAGCCCCTTGTCGCGCGCCTTCTGGATCGCCAGCGCCGCGATCAGGTCGAGCGTCGGCGTCGACAGGCCGGCGGTGCGGGCGAAGGCGGCGGGGGCCTTCACCAGCACATCGATCTCCATGGCGCGGCCGAGTTCGTAATCCTGCAGCAGCGACGGCTTGTGGTTAGGCGCGGGGCCGCTGCGCGTCACGCGCTTGACCTCGGGGATGAAGTGCTGGGCGATATCGTTGGCCTCGGTCAGCATGCGCGGAATGACTTCGGCGAAGGCGGGATCGTCGCGCACGCCGCGCGCGGTCTGGCCGGTGAGCAGACACAGCACCGACAGCGACATATTGGTCAGCAGCTTTGACCAGATCGCCTCGCGGATCTCGGCCACCGGCGGCGATTCCAGCCGTGCGTCGTTGAACACACCCCGCAGCTTGGTGATGCGCTCGCAATTGCGGTCGTCGCATTCGCCGATCAGGAGGCGGTTGCGGTCCGGCGTCAGATTCTGCACCACGCCGGGCGCGGTCACCTCATTGGAGGAGAAGATCACCCCGCCGATGATCCGCTCCTTCGGGATGCAGGCGCGCAAGCGCCCGCCGGGATCGAGGAAGGAAATGTCCGGCGGCGTCGGGTGTCGCGGCGGCAGGCCGATACCGTACCACCAGGGAATGCCGTTCTGGGCGAACACGATGGCGGTGTCGTCCTGGAGCAGCGGCTTGATGCTGGAGACCAGTCCGGTCAGCGCCGTGGCCTTCAGCGTCGAGATCACCACATCCTGCGGGCCGAGCTGGGCCGGATCGCCCGAGGCGTTCACCTTGGCCGAGACCTCGGAATCGCCGACGCGCAGCTTCAGGCCGTTGGCGCGCACCGCCTCTAAATGGGCGCTGCGCATCACGCATGAGACCTCGTGGCCGGCGCGCGCGAGCCTGACCGCGAGATGGCTTCCGACGGCACCCGAGCCGAAAATGCAGATGCGCATAGATATGTCCCGTCCCTGATCCCTTTGGTCGTCGCCCGGCGACAGCATGACACAAGCCGCCATGCGATGGGCGCGACCGCCCCACGCCGGAAAGATATGGATCGGGGTCCATCGCCTCGTCCATAGTGCGCGGCAATCAATCTGACCGGAGGATCGCCGATGACTGCCAACCCCGTCCTGTGGACCCTCGACGAGCGTGGGGTTGCGACCGTCACGCTCAACCGCCCGGAGGTCAACAACGCCTATGACGGCGCCCTGATCGCCGGCGTGCTCGCGGCCATGGACGAGCTCGGCAAGAAGCCCAACCTCCGCGTTGTCGTGCTCAAAGGCAATGGCAAGCATTTCCAGGCCGGCGCCGACCTCAAATGGATCAACGGCGTGCGGCCGCAATCGAAAGAGGCCAACGAAGCGGCGTCCAGGGCGACGTTCGAGGCCGTCCAGCGGCTCAATACGCTGCCGATACCGACCGTCGCGCTGGTACAGGGCGGCTGCTTTGGCGGCGGCACCGGCGTGATTTCGGCTTGCGATGTCGTGATTGCCGCCGACAACGCCCTGTTCTCCATCACGGAGGTGCGCTGGGGCCTGACCGCCGCCATCATCATCCCCCAGCTCTGCGACGCCATTAGTGTACGGCAAGTCCGCCGTTACGCACTGACCGGCGAACGCTTCGGCGCCGAAGACGCCCGCCGCATCGGCCTCGTCCATGACGTCGTGCCACTCGCCGATCTCGAAGCCGCAGGCAGCAAGGTGGTCGAGCAGTTGCTCGCCAACGGTCCGGAGGCCATGGCCGAAACCAAGCGGCTGGCGCTGGAGAGCTCCTTCGGCGGGATGGCCGTGGACGATGCGGCGTACACGCGGCTGGTGGAGCTGCATTCGCTCAAGCGCCAGAGCGCGGAGGCGGCGGAGGGGCTGGCGTCGTTCGCGGAGAAGCGGGCGGCGAATTGGGGCGGCGGGAAGGGCTGACCGCAGATGTTGTGAATGTAGCCCGGATGGAGCGCAGCGTATCTCCGCATTCTGCTGCGCTCCATGCGGGCTACGACACCGCACGCTTGGCGCCCTCTACAGCGACGAGGCGAGCGACGTTTTCAGCAGGGTCAGCAGCGCCTGCACTGCCGCGGCATTGCGCCGCCGCTCGGGGATCGCGGCCTTGACCCATAATTCCGGAATCGGAAAGTCGCGCAACACCGGCTTCAGCGTGCCGTCGCGCAGGGCATCTGCGACGAGATAATGCGACATCAGCGCGATGCCGTTGCCGGCGATCGCGCTGCGCGCCAGGACATGTCCTTCGTTGGACGAGAGCAGCGGGCTGACCTGAATGCTGATGCGGCCGCGCGGTCCGTCAAAGATCCATTCCGGGCCGGTTGGCAGGAAGCTGAGGCAGCGATGCTCGACGAGGTCGCGCGGATGCTTTGGCATGCCGTGCTTCTTCAAATAGGCCGGTGAGGCGCAGAGCAGCCGCTTCAGCGCGCACAACGGCTCGTCGACGACGCCACCGAAGGAGTGCGGGAAAGCGCCGATGGCAATGTCGAATCCCTCGGTCACCGGATCGACCGGACGATCGATCAGCACGATCTCGAGCTTCAGACGCGGGTTCTGGGTCTGAAAGGTGCTGAAGGCGTCGGCAAGCCGCGCCACCGTCAGCGAGGTCGGTGCCTTGATGCGGAGGTGATCGACGAGATCGTGGCCCTTCTCGCCCATGCGCGAGAGCAGATCGGTGGCGTCGGTGACGACGCCGCGGGCGCGATGCACATAGCGCTGGCCGGCCTCGGTCAGCCGCAACTGCCGGGTCGAGCGGTGAAAAAGCGGCGTGCCGATCCGTGCCTCCAGCTGCGTGACGCGTTTTGCCACGACCGAGGTGGAGACACCGAGTTTTCGCGCGGCGGCGGAGAAGCCGGCCGCGTCTGCTGTAGCGAGGAACGCCTGAAGGTTTACCAGGATGTCCATTTTTGACCTTTCTCGATTCGAGAAAGCTGATCGCGTATATTGGTGGATTGTAGCCTTGCTCGCGTTAATTCATAGTCCGGCCCAAGCAAGGATTTTCAGGGATAGGACGCGCCATGCGGGCTACGACGATCGAAGAACCAGCGCGCCAGGTGCCGCTCTACGGCGAATACGAGGTCGTCGTGCTCGGCGGCGGCCCCGCCGGCATCGTGGCAGCGGCGTCCGCCGCGCGCGCCGGCCGGAAAACACTCCTGATCGAGCGCTATGGCTTTCTCGGCGGCATGGGCACCGCGGCAGGCGTCACCAATTTCTGCGGCCTGCATGGCAACGTCTACGGCGAGGCCGTCCGGCTGGTGCAGGGGATGGCGTCCGACCTGCTGGCGCGGATCGATCACCTGAATGGCCTGAACGCGCCACATCTGATCCTCGGCAAGGTCTTTGCCCAGGCCTATGACACCGCGGCCTACAAGATCGCAGCCGATGAATTGCTGGCGAGCCACAAGGTCCACATCCTCTTCCATGCGCTCGGTGCCGGCGTCGTGATGGGCGATAACCGCCGCATCGACGCGCTGATGGTCGAGACCAAGGCGGGCCGGCAGGCGGTACGATCGGAGATCTTCATCGATTGCTCCGGCGACGGCGATCTCGCGGTCTGGGCCGGCGCGCCGTTCGACATTGGCGATGAACACGGCCATCCGATGTACCCGTCGATGATGCTCCGCCTCAACGGCATCGATCCCGCACGGGCGGGCGATGCCTGGCGGACCATCCCGCAATTGATGGAAGAGGCCACCGCCGCCGGCACGCACAAATTCCCGCGCAAGAGCGCGATCGTACGGCCGCAAAAATCCGGCATCGAATGGCGGGTGAATTTCACCCAAGTCGCGCGCGAGGATGGCCACGCCATCAATGGCGTCGAGCCCGACGATCTCACCCGCGGCGAGATCGAGGGCCGCAAGCAGGCACTCGCCGCGTTCGAATTCCTGCGCACCGTGCCCGGCTTTGAAAAGTCCTACATCGTCGATTTGCCGCCGCAGCTCGGCATCCGCGAGACCCGTCGCATCAGGGGGGGCTACCAGCTCAGCGGCGAGGACGTGCTCGGATGTGCCTCATTCGAGGATTCCATCGGTGTCAATGGCTGGCCGATCGAGGCCCACGTTGCCGGCGACGTCATCTTCACATTCCCGCCGATCCCGGAATCGCGCGGCTATAACGAGCTGCCCTACCGGATGCTGGTGCCCGAAGGCGTCGACAATCTCCTGGTTGCCGGCCGTTGCGCCTCGATGACCCATGAGGGCCAGTCGGCGGCGCGGGTGTCCGGGGCCTGTTTCGTGATGGGGGAGGCGGCCGGTTCCGCCGCGGCATTGGCGCTCTCCGGAAACCGCATCCCACGCGAAATCCCCATTGAAAAATTGCAGGAAACGTTGAAACAACAGGGCGCCTTCGTCGGGCGGGATCAACCCGTGCCAAAGGGCCTGTAACGGACTGCAAGAAGAAACATTGGAGGAAGCGGGATGATCGGGATTGCGCGGGTCGCGGCTATTAGCCTTTTGGCTATGATGGCGATGGGCACGGCCCGGGCCGAGGATGTGCTGAAGGCCAAGGTCGGTGTGCTCCGCCTGTCGTCCTCCGCGCCGGTCTTCATCGCGCAGGACAAGGGCTATTTCCGCGAGGCCGGCCTCGACGTCGAGCTGAAGTTCTTCGATGCGGCGCAGCCGATCGCGGTCGCCACGACCTCGGGCGATGTCGATTTCGGCGTCACGGCTTTCACCGCCGGCCTCTACAATCTCGCCGGCAAGGGCGTGCTGAAGGTGATCGGCGGCATGAGCCGCGAAAAGGCCGGCTATCCCCTGATCGGCTATTTCGCAAGCAACAACGCCTACGCTGCCGGCCTCAAGACGCCGAAGGACCTCGCGGGCAAGCGCATCGCGATGACTCAGGTTGGATCGAGCTTCCATTATTCGCTTGGCCTGCTCGCCGACAAATACGGCTTCAAGCTCTCTGAGGTGAAGATCGTGCCGCTGCAATCATTGTCGAATGCAGCTGCGGCGCTGAAGGGCGAGACCGTCGATGCGGCGCTGCTGCCGATCTCCACCGCGCGAAAGCTGATGGACGAAGGCGGCGCAAAGTTCCTGGGTTGGGTCGGTGACGAGACGCCCTGGCAATTGGGCGCGGTGTTCGCCTCGCCGAAGACGCTGACCAACAAGGTGCTGGTGACGAAATTTCTCGATGTGCTCGCCAAGGCCGATCGCGAATATCACGACGTCATCCTGGCTTCGATGAAGGATGGCGTCGCTCCGATCAACGACAAGACAAAGCCGTTGCTGGAGATCATCGCAAAGTACACCAATTTGCCGGTCGAGCAGGTGGTCGGCAACTGCGCCTATATCGATCCGGACGGCAAGCTCGACGTCAAGAACGTCGACAACCAGATCAAATGGCTCCAGGAGCAGGGCTTTGCCGACAAGGGCTTTGATGCCAATACGATCATCGCCAAGGATTTTGTGAAGGCGGATTGATGCGGCGCGCACCCCTCCATCTCCGTTATCCTGAGGTGCTCGACTTGCGGTCTTCCGCAATGCTCGCACCTCAGGATGACGGTTCGAGAATGAGAGCATGAGATGGACCTGATCGCCAACCACATCTCCCATCGCTTCGGCGATCTCGCCGTGCTCGAAGACATCTCGTTCACGGTGGGTGCTGGCGAGGTGGTGGCGATCGTCGGTCCCTCCGGCTGTGGCAAGAGCACGCTGCTGTCGATCCTTGGCGGACTGCTGCAGCCGACATCCGGCGCACCCGAGCTGCGCGGCGCGCCGCCGGCGGACAGTCTCAATCCGTTGACCTTCGTGTTCCAGGATTTTGCATTGCTGCCCTGGGCGACGGTGGAGGAGAACGTCGAATTCCCGTTACTGCACACCCAGCTCTCGGCCGTGCAACGTCGCGCGCTGGTCGACGACGCGCTGCGCCGCACCGGGCTGACCGATTTTCGCAAGACCTATCCAAAACAGCTCTCCGGGGGCATGCGCCAGCGCGTCGGCATTTCGCGCGCGCTTGCAGTCAGGCCCGCGATCTTGCTGATGGACGAGCCGCTGTCGGCATTGGATTCGCAGACGCGCGAGCTGCTGATGGAGGATTTCGTCCGCCTGCTCGCCGATGGCGGCATGGGCGCGGTCTATGTCACGCATAATCTCGAAGAGGCGGCGCGGCTTGCCGACCGCATCGTGGTGCTGTCGCGGCGGCCCGGCCGCATCCGCGAGGTCGTGACCGTGCCTATGACGCGCACTGAGCGCGGCGAAACCGCTGCGCGCGAAAAGCTGCTGGCGCTTCAGAACCAGATCTGGTCGCTGATCCGCAACGAGGCGATCGATGCCGAGCGCGAGGTGCAGCATGCTTGATCGCGCGACGGACATATCGGCCAAGGACGATACGACGCGGCGCGTCCGCTTCCGTGGCGCCGGCTTCGTGCCCGCCAGCAGCCGCTTCGGCGGCTGGATCGCGCTCGCGCTGGTCATCGCCATCTGGCAGGCGGCGGGGAGTACCGGCCTCGTCAATCCGCTGTTCCTGCCGGCACCGTCGGCCATCGTGCGGGCGATCTATGAGCTCGCGATGTCGGGCGCGCTCTGGCAGCATCTCTCTGCTTCGATCCTGCGTATCGGCGTCGGCTGGGTACTTGGAACAACGGCCGGCGTTGCGGTCGGCTTCGCCATTGGCCTGTCGCGGCTGGCGCGCAGCGTCGGCATCACCTTCATCTCGGCGCTGTTTCCGATCCCGAAGATCGCGCTGCTGCCGCTGCTCATCCTCTGGCTCGGCATCGGCGAAGAGCCGAAGATCGCGACCATTGCGCTCGGCGTGTTCTTCTCGACCGCGATCTCGGTCTATAGCGGCGTCGATGCGGTGCCGCGCAATCTCATCCGCATGGCGCAGAGTTTTAACGTTCCCTTCGCCACCATTGTGCGCAAGGTTGTCTGGCCGGGCGCGCTGCCCGCGATCCTCGCCGGCTTCCGCATCACGGCCTCCGTCGCACTGCTGCTCGTCGTCAGCGCCGAGATGATCGGCGCCCAATACGGCATCGGCGCCTTCGTGCTCCAGGCCGGCAATCTGATGCAGACCGATCAGCTGCTCGCGGGCGTGGTGATCCTGTCGGTGTTCGGATTGGTCGTGGGGAAGGTGATTAATCTGCTGGAGACGCGGCTGTTGCACTGGCGGTAGCCACAATCACCGCAGCCGTAGGGTGGGTTAGCGCAGCGTAACCCACCACTGTTTGTCTCCGCGGAGCAAGAAGAGGTGGGTTACGCTTCGCTAACCCACCCTATGAAACTCACGCGTTCCCGCGATCCTCGCGAAACAGATCCAGCTTCTGCTGCACCGGCCGGTCCGAGAAGCTGAACAGCACGGCGTCCTCATCCGCCTCGTGCATTACCCATTGCCAGCTCGGCACCACGAACAGATCGCGCGGGCCCCACTCGAAAACCGCATCGCCAATGCGGCTGCGGCCCCGGCCTTCGATCGGGCAGAACACGGTCGCATCGGTCGCGCGGTAGCGTGCGGTCTTGAACCCCTTGGGCAGCAACTGGATGAACGTCCCGATGGTCGGCATCGCGAAATCGCCGGTCTCGGGGTTGCTGAATTTCAGCTTCAGCCCGTGGCAGGCGTCCCACTCCTGGCTCGTCCTGGCTTTCTCCAGCGCCTCGCGGGTGTAGGCATAGGGGTAGCTGAAGATCGGCGAAGTCTTCGATGACCGCTTCACATCGACCGGCAGCAGGTTGTGGCCGTAGCGCGCAAAGCTGTCACCGGCGGGCTTTGTAAGCTTCTGCTGGTCTTCCTTGGAGCCTTCCGCAAACGAGCAATCGAAGAATTGCACGAGCGGAATATCGAGGCCGTCGAGCCAGAACATCGGCTCATCGGTCTCATTGGAATGATCGTGCCATGTCATCGACGGCGTGATGATGAAATCGCCGGGCTCCATCGCGGTGCGCTCGCCGTCGACTGCGGTATGGGCGCCCTTGCCTTCAAGCACGAAGCGCAGCGCCGACTGGCTGTGCCGGTGCGCGGGCGCGACGTCGCCGGGCACCACCATCTGTACGCCGGCATAAAGCGATGTCGTGATCTTGGACTGGCCGCGCAGGCCCGGATTCTCCAGCACCAGCACCCGCCGCTCGGCTTCCTTGGCCGTGATCAGCTTGCCGGCCTCACGCATGTAGTCGCGGATGACTTCGAACTTCCAAAGGTGCGGCCGGCAGGCGCTCTTCGGCTCCGGTGTGATCAAATCGCTCATCACCGTCCACAGCGCAGTGAGATTCTCGCCGTCGATCTTCTTGTAGAACGCCTCGCGTTCCGGCGTCTTGGTCACGGCTTCCATGGCGCACCTCCCATAGGTGTTGTTGATTGACAGTATACTGACAGTCTAGGTAGCGTCAACTTGACGAACGACATACAAGGTCGTTGTCATTCCGGGGCGACGCGCCAGCGTCGAGCCCGGAATCCGTAACCACGACCGGGCGTATGGATTTCGGGCTCTCGCTTCGCGAGCCCCGGAATGACAGACAGGGAGGGTTCTGATGAAGCTGCACGGCTATTTCCGATCCAGCGCCGCCTACCGCGTGCGCATCGCGTTGAATCTGAAGGGCCTCGGTGCCGAGCACTTGCCGCATCATCTTCGCAAGGGCGAACAATGCGCGCCGGCCTATCTCGCCATCAACCCGCAGGGTCTGGTGCCGGCGCTGGAGGATGATGCGGGCGCGGTGCTGACCCAGTCGGTCGCGATCATCGAATGGCTCGACGAGACCCATCCCAATCCGCCGCTGTTGCCGAAGGATACGCTGCAGCGCGCCAAGGTGCGGGCGTTCGCGCTGGCGATCGCCTGCGACACTCACCCGGTTCAGAATCTGAAAGTGCTGGCCCGGCTGCGTGAGCTTGGATTGCCCGAAGAGAAAGTCCAGGAATGGGCCGCCTGGGTCAATCGCGAAGGACTGTCGGCCTGCGAGACGCTGATCAGGGACGAGAAGGGGCCGTTCTGCTTCGGCGATGCGCCGACCTTGGCCGATCTCTGCCTGGTGCCGCAGCTTGCCAATGCGCGCCGCTTCGGCGTCGATGTCGCGGCCTATCCGCGCCTGCTCAAGGCCGAAGCCGCCGCCAAGGCGTTGCTCGCCTTCGCCAATGCCGCTCCGGAGAAGCAGCCCGATGCCGAGTAAGCCTCTTCCTCCGATCACGATGGACGCGGTCTATGCCGCGCCGGGCTATCTGTTCCGGCGCATGCAGCAGATCGCGATCTCGATCTTCATGGAGGAGTGCAAGGCGTTCGATCTGACCCCGGTGCAGTATGCGGCGCTGGTCGCGATCCACACCCATCCCGGCATCGACGCGACGCGGCTGTCCGCGGTGATCGCCTTCGACCGCTCCACGCTTGGCAGCGTGATCGAACGGCTCCAGGCCAAGGATTTTGTCGAGCGCAAGCCTGCGCCGGAGGACAAGCGGATCAAGCTGCTCTATCTGACCAAGCCGGGCGCCGCGATCCTGCGCGAGATCATCCCCGCGGTCGAACGCGCGCAGGCGCGCATGCTGGAGCCGCTCAAGCCCACCGAGCGCAAGGCGCTGATGGGGCTGATGGTGCAGCTCGTCGATCTCAACAACGAGGCGTCACGGGTGCCGCTGCGGGCGGAGGATGCGCTGGAGCATTTGGGGAAGGCGGGGTGAGGGGGTGATTTGCCAATGTGGGAGCTAAAAACTCCGCTGTCGTCCCGGACAAGCGAAGCGCAGATCCGGGACCCATACGCCGTAGCAGAAATTTGCCGAAGACAGGCAACGACCATCTCGTACGACAACCGCTGCTGCGGCGTATGGGTCCCGGCCCCCCGTGCGCAATCGCGCACTAGGCCGGGACGACATCGTGAGCGTGGCTGCGCCAGTGGCTACATCCGACAGCTACATCCGCAATAACGCCTGCCGATCGATCTTCCCCGTGCCCGTCTTCGGCAGCTCGTCGATAAAGATCACCTCGCGCGGATATTTGTAGGGCAGCAGCTTGCCCTTGACGTAGTCCTGCAGCCGCCGCGTTGTTTCGTTCTGGTCGGTGGCGCGGTTGTTCATCACCACCACCGCCTTCAGCGTCATGCGCCGGTCCGGCAGTTCGGCCGCGAACACGGCGCATTCGCGAATCTCGGGGTGGTCGGCGAGGCACAGCTCGACCTCGAGCGGGTAGACCCACTGGCCCGAGATCTTGATGAGATCGTCGGCGCGGCCGCGGAAGAAGTGAAAACCGTCGCTGTCGCGAACGAAGCGATCGCCGGTGTAGATCCACCCCTCCTCGCGGATGGTCTCGGCGGATTTGTCCGGCCGGTTCCAGTACAGCGGCGTGTTGGAATCGCCGCGCACCCACAAAATGCCTTCCTCGTTGTCGCCGACGTCGCGCCCCTCCTTGTCGCGTAGCGCGACCTCGTAGCCTGGAACGCGCAAGCCCGCCGCGCCGAGCTTCTTCTGCTCGGGGCGGTTGGAGAGGTAGATGTGCAGCACCTCGGTCGAGCCGAGACCTTCAACGATCTCGAGGCCCGTGAGCGTCTTCCAGCCGTTGAAGACATCGGCCGAGAGCACTTCGGCTGCCGAGAGCGCCATGCGCAGCGACGAGAAGTTCGTCTTGTTCGCACCCTCGGCCTTGGTCAGCGACGTGTAAAGCGTCGGCAGACCGAAGAAGACCGTCGGCCTGTACTGCTCGATCGCGGCAAAGATCGATGCCGGCTTCGGCTGTCCCGGCAGAAGTAAAGTTGCGGCGCCCGCGGAGAACGGGAAGGTGACGGAATTGCCAAAGCCGTAGGCGAAGAAAATCTTCGGCACGGAGAAGCAGATGTCGTCCGGCGCCAGCTTCAGCACGTTCCGTGCAAAGGCGACCTCGCTATAGGCCATGTCGTGCTGGAGGTGCACGATGCCCTTGGGCCGGCCGGTCGAGCCGGAGGAGTACATCCAGAACGCCATCTCGTTGCGATGCGTCGGCGCTTCGGGCAGCTCGGCCGAGAATTGCGAAAGCCAGTCCGCGGCAGCCATCGCCTTCGGCACCGCGTGATCGCCGACATCGCCATTGACGGCGATGAGCACGTGCAGTTCCGTGTCCTTGCAGGCCTCGGTGTTGAAACGCGCGCAAAACTCGGCATCCGCTACGGCAACGGCCGCGCCGGAATCGGCGAGATAGAATTGCAGCAGGTCCGGCGGTGTCAGCGTGTTGATCAGCAGCGGGACGAAGCCGGCGCGCACCGCGCCGAAGAAGGCTGCGGGATAGGCCGGCGTGTCGTCGAGGAACAGCAGCACGCGGTCGCCGCGCTTCAGGCCGAGCGATGCAAAGCCGTTGCCCCAGCGGCAAGCCTCGGCACAGAGTTCGGCATAGGTTCGCGTGCCCGCCGGGCCAATCAGTGCGAGCTTGTCGCTACGGCCTTTGGCGAGATTGTCGAACAGCACGCGGCTGGCGTTGTAGACTTGCGGAACGGCAAAGCCGATCTCGAGGGCGCCCGCGCTGTCCGCGGGCACCTGGTCGCGTATCTCGTTGCTCATGCCGTAGCCTCGCCGTCCGCGTCTTCGCCGTTCTTCGCGGCCTCGTAGCGTGCCATGAAGGCTGGCGACATGTGACGCAGGCGTGCATCGTCGATGCGGCCGGAGCGGGTGATGTAGCTATAGGCGAAATCCATCAGGTCGAGCTGCATGTGCTGGGCAAAGTGCTCGTACCAGAAGGCGCTGGTGCGCGCGGCGTCGACGAGCTTCTGTACCACCGGCTTGCGGGCGGCCTGGTAGCGCTGCAGCGCGGTCGTCAGATGCGCATCCGATTCCAGCGCCTTGACCAGCGCAATCGCATCCTCGATCGCGAGCCGCGTGCCCGAGCCGATCGAGAAATGCGCCGAGTGCAGCGCATCGCCAATCAGCACCATGTTCTTGAACGACCAGTGCTCGTTCCAGACCCAGGGAAAATTGCGCCAGACCGATTTGTTGGAGACCAGGCAGTGGCCGCCGAGTATGTCGGAAAATACCTCCTCGCAGACGCCCTTGGACTGCTCGACGTCCTTGTAGGCGAAGCCATAGGCCTGCCAGGTCGCGTAGTCGCACTCGACCAGGAAGGTGCTCATGTTCGGCGAGTAGCGATAATGGTGCGCATTGAACGCGCCGCGGTCGGTCTTCACAAAGGTCTGCGACAGCGTGTCGAAGCGCTTCGAGGTGCCGTACCAGACGAATTTGTTGGACGAGTAAGACAGCGAGGTGCCGAAATCGCCCTCGTAGGTGCGGCGCACCAGCGAATTCAAGCCGTCGGAGGCGACGATCAGATCGTGGCCGTTGAGCTGGTCGATCGTCTGGATCTGGGTGTCGAAGCGCGCCGTGACGCCGGCATCGAGCGCGCGCTGCTGCAGGAACTGCAGGAGCTCCAGCCGACCGATCGAGGAGAAGCCGACGCCGTCGATGGCGACGCTGTCGCTACCGTGGTTCAGTGTGATGTTCTCCCAGCTCTCCATATGCGGCGCGATCGCATCGACCGTCTCGGGGTCGTCGGCGCGCAGGAACTCCAGGGCCTGGTCGGAGAACACGACGCCAAAGCCCCAGGTCGCGTCGGCCGGGTTCTGTTCGAACAGGTCGACTTGATCCTCGGGGTGACGCTTTTTCCAGAGATAGGCGAAGTAGAGCCCACCGGGCCCCCCGCCAATCACGGCGATTCGCAAATTCTGCCTCCCTAATTGACAGTATACTTACTATCTCAGGGTAGACTAATCGGCTGCAGCTTCCCACGCCAGCGGAATTATCGGCAGGCGCGATCAGCCGCAGCTCGGCCGCGGGCACTCGTTTCGCGTGTACCCGAAACCGTCAGGTGCGGACCATAGCCAAAGCGCGCCGGATTGGCCACCCGGGCGTCAGACGCAGCGCTTCACGTAGACCCCGTTCACCAGCACCCTGGTACAGCGGACCACCGGAACCGGCTTGCGGACGACGACGGCCGCGTTCGGTCCGGCGCAGCCGGCGCGATAGACACCGCGGGCGCATACCACCGCATTGGCATCGGTGGTTTCGAAAGTCATGGTCGCGCCGAAGGCGAGAAGCGCAGAAGCGATGAGCAGCAATGAACGCATATTGTCCTCCCGGTCTTGTCGTGATCGAAAACGGCTATCAACAAAGGTTTGTCGGCACAGGCGCGCGAAAATTCATCTACGCGCGTCGCCAAATATTATCGATGCGCACCCTTGCTCGCCTCGTCCTATCGTGCCGCGAACGGCGCCAGCACGTCCTTGCACGCGGGCGAGAGCGATGCGGCATTGCTCGCGATGCATTGTACGATGCGACCGCCTCCCGGCGCTACGCCGGCGCACAGCGAGCGGATGTCGGCGCCGCAGGCGGATCGGACGATGAACAGTTCTTCGCGCGGGCGCAGCGGCCGCAGCGCGATCACGGCGGGTGCTGCGGCCGGCGCTTCCGCAGCAGCCGGTGCAGCGCCTGCAGGCGCAGCAGCTGCCGCACCACCAGCCGAGGCTGCGCTCACAGCCTTCGCGCAGGCCGCCGACACCTTCGCCTTGTTCTTCTCCAGACATTCGAGAGCGGGCGCGCCGCCGGGCGGAACGCTGGCGCAGACCTTCGGATAGTCTGAGCGGCAGGCGCTCTTCACCGCGGCAACCTGCGCGCTGCTCGGCCGCTTTGGCGCGGCGGCCTTCGGAGCAGCGGTGGCGGCCGGCTTCGCCGCAGGCTCGGCAGCGGGCGCAGCTTCCGTCTTCGCCGGTTCGGATTTGGCCGGTTCGGATTTCGGCGGTGCAGCTTCGGTCTTTGGTTCGGTCTTGGCCGCCGGCTCAACGGCCCGAACCGCGGTCTGGCATCCCGACGACAGGCTCGACATGTGGCTCTGGAGACATTGATAGGCCTCCACGCCGCCCGGCGTGACGCTCGCGCAGTGCGCCATGAAGTCCGAGCGGCATGCGGATCGGATGGCGCTCTTCTGAGCCTCGGTCGGCGCTTGCGCGAACGCGCTTGTTGCAGTTGCGAAGAGGGCTGCGGCGAGCAACGCCTTTCGCGTCGAAACATGTTTCAACGTGTTGAACATCTGGGTGAATTCCTGCCCTGTCGGCGACGCCGACGATTTTTTAAATGTGATGCAAACGCAATCGTCGCGAGCAATGCCTCGCGCGCGGTATCTTTGGCCGCTTTGGCCACTACCGCAAGTAGATAGTATCTTCGGAATTGCGACGTAACTTAGAGCATGATCCGGAAAAGTGTGCAGCGGTTTTCCCTCGCGACAAACGCGGAACGCGTTTGCGCGGAGATCATGCTCAAACAATACGTCGTCACAGCTTGACCATGCGCTTGCCGCGGTTGTCGCCGGCGAGCAGTCCGATCAGCGCCTTCGGCGTGTTCTGCAATCCGTCGATGATGTCTTCCTGCACCTTCAGCTTGCCGGACCTCACCCAGGCCTGGAGCTCGGCGAGCGCGCGCTGGCTCTCCTTCATGTAGTCCATCACGATGAAGCCCTGCATCACGAGCCGCTTCACCACGATCAGGCCGGGCACGCCGCGCGGGCCGTGCGCCGACGGCGCTCCGTCATATTGCGAGATCGCACCGCAGCAGGCGATGCGGCCGTAATTGTTCATCTGCGGCAGGCAGGCTTCGAGGATGTCGCCGCCGACATTGTCAAAGTAGACGTCGATGCCCTTTGGTGCTGCCGCGCGCAGCGCCTTGAACGTCGCGCCGTCCTTGTAGTCGACGGCGGCATCGAAGCCGAGCTCGGAGGTCAGCCAGTGGCATTTGTCCGCGCCGCCGGCGATGCCGATCACCCGGCATCCCTTGATCTTGGCGATCTGTCCGACGATCGAGCCGACCGAGCCGGCGGCTGCCGACACCACGACCGTCTCGCCTTCCTTGGGCTTGCCGACCTCGAGCAGGCCGAAATAAGCGGTGAGGCCAGCAATGCCGAACACACTGAGCAGATGCGTCATCGGCTCGAGCTTCGGCATTTTCGTCAAATGCTTTGCGGGCACTGCGGCAAACTCCTGCCAGCCGGTGTCGCCGAACACGATGTCGCCCGGAGCAAGCTCCGGCGCTTTCGAGCTGATGACCTCGGCAATGGCGCCGCCGGCCATCACGCTGTTCGCCTCCACGGCTGAACGATAAGTCGCGCCGTGCATCCAGGCGCGGTTGGCCGCGTCGAGCGAGATGTAACGCACGCGCAGCAAGGCCTCGCCATCCTTCGGTTCCGGCAGTGCGCTCTCGACCATCTTGAAGTGCTCGGGACCGAGCTTGCCGCTGGGCTTTTCCACCAGAAGAATCTGGCGATTGACGCTTCCGGTCATGGCGTTTCCTCTCATATTGTTTGACGATTATTGATGCAGTCGCCGCAAACAAAACGAGCAAGCCGCGTTCGTTGTGCGCTGCATGAAGGCTAGATCGTCGCGTTCAGTTTCGCAACGGGAACATCGGGCTCAGGCAACCGCACGCAAAGCGTGTTGCGTCGCTGTCATATCTGCGACATCATGAAACAGCCGGTGTCGTTGGGGGTATTCAATGTCGAACAGGTTTACGCAATACATTCTGGCGGCGATGGTGCTCGGCATCATCATGGGCTCGGCGATCTACAATTTCCTGCCCGATACGCGGGGTGACTGGGCCTCGTCCATCAACCTGATCGCCGTGATCTTTCTGCGCCTGATCAAGATGATCATCGCGCCGCTGGTGTTTGCGACCCTGGTCGGCGGCATCGCCCACATGGGCTCGGGCGCCAAGCTCGGCCGCATCTTCGCCAAGACCATGGGCTGGTTCGTCAGCGCCTCCTTCGTCTCGCTGATGCTGGGCCTCGTCATGGTCAACCTGCTCCAGCCCGGCGCCAACTTCCCGGGCACACTGCCCGACAAGGCGCAGTCGACCGGCCTGCCGGTCTCCGCCTTCTCGATCGAGAAATTCCTGACCCATCTGATCCCGACCTCGATCGCGGACGCGATGGCGCAGAACGAGATCCTTCAGATCGTGATCTTCGCCGTGTTCTTCTCGGTGGCGATGGGTGCGCTGCCGGAACGCTCGAAGCAGATCCTGTCGCTGATCGATGATCTCGGCCACATCATGCTGAAGGTGACGAGCTATGTGATGCTGTTCGCGCCGTTCGCGGTGTGGGCCGCCATCACCGCGACCGTCGCCAAGAACGGCCTGCTGGTGCTCTGGAAGCTCATCGTGTTCATGGGCGGCTTCTATCTCTCGCTCTTCCTCCTCTGGGGCATTCTGGTGATTGTCGGCTTCATCGTGATCGGGCCGCGCTACAGCCATCTGCTCAGGCTGATCCGCGAGCCCCTGATGATCGCGTTCTCGACCGCGAGCTCTGAAGCGGCCTATCCGAAGACGCTGGAAGGACTGAACAAGTTCGGCGCCTCGTCGCGGATCTCGAGCTTCGTGCTGCCGCTCGGCTATTCCTTCAACCTCGACGGCACGATGATGTACTGCACCTTCGCGAGCATCTTCATCGCGCAGAGCTATCACATCGACATGCCGCTCGGCACGCAGCTCGCGATGCTGGCTACGCTGATGATTACCTCGAAGGGCGTCGCCGGCGTGCCGCGCGCCTCCCTCGTCGTGATTGCCTCGACGTTGTCGCAGTTCAACATTCCCGAGGCGGGTCTGTTGATGATCATGGGCATCGACACCTTCCTCGACATGGGCCGCAGCGCCACCAACGTGATCGGCAACACGCTGGCAACCTCTGTCGTGGCGAAGTGGGAAGGCGAGCTCGGACCCGAGCATGCGATGGGACCGGACGACGCTGTGCCCGGCGACATGGTGCCGGGCGAAGTGCCCGTGATGGCCGGCCACTGACGGGAGTGCGGCATGCGCCCTTTGACGGCGATTTCCGGTGGGCTGTTGCTGGCAGCATGTCTGCTGGCAACGGGCGCCTCCGCCCAGACCGGCGGCAGCGAAGGGCTTAGCCCGACGCTGCTCGCCATCAAGAATGCGCACACGGTGCGGCTCGGCTACCGCGAAAGCTCGCCGCCGTTCTCCTTCCTCGACCAGGCCAATCGTCCAATCGGCTACAGCCTCGAACTCTGCGAGGCCATCGTCGAGGAGATCGGCGTCGAGGTGGATGACCCCGATCTGAAGATCGATTACGTCAAGGTCACCTCGGACGACCGCATCGACGCCGTGCTCCAGAACAAGATTGATCTGGAATGCGGCTCGACCACGGCCAATTCGGAGCGCGGCAAGCGTGTCGCCTTCTCGCCGCTGATGTTCGTCGCCGGCACCAAGCTGATGGTGCCGAAGGCATCCAGCGTCCAGTCTCTGACCGATCTGAAGGGCAAGACCATCGTGGTGACGAAAGGCACCACCAACGAGCAGGCGATCCAGGCGGCCGACAAGAAGTCGTCGCTGGGATTGAAGATTCTCGTCGGCGCCGATCACGAGCAGTCGTACCAGATGCTTGTCGACGGCAAGGCCGACGCGTTCGCGACCGACGATATTCTGCTCTCGGGCCTGATCGTCCGCCACAAGTCGCAGGACAAGTTTCGCGTCACCGGCGACTATCTGTCCTACGACCCCTACGGCATCATGTTCCGCAAGGGTGAGCCGCAATTGTCAGCCGTGGTCGATCGTACTTTCCGCAAGCTCGGTTCCAACCACGACCTCGTGCCGCTCTACAACAAATGGTTCATCGCACGAATGCCGACCGGCGAGCGAATGAACGTGCCGCTCTCGCTGCAGCTGGAAGAAGCCTTCAAGGCGATGGACGATTCCGCCAGCGCGAATAATTAGTGGCGGTCGTCTGTCTCCGTCATCCTGAGGTGCGCGCTCGGCGGTGCATGTGCATCGCTGAGCAAGCCTCGAAGGATGAACGGCCGAGCTAGCAGGGGCCGTCGCCCTTCGAGGGCCGCTGAAGAAGCGGCCACCTCAGGGTGACGGTCATAGATCAGCACTCAGTGTTCTTCCCCAAACACCCGATCCAGCGCCGCATCATACGTCGCCTGCACGAGCTCCGGATGCAGCTTCGCCAGCGCTTCCATCATCACGCCGGAATTGATTTCCAGCACGCGCCACGCGCCATCGACGCGCACCACGTCAATTGATGCAAAGGCGATGCTGATCGCGCTCGCGGCGTCGATCGCGAGCCTCACGCAGGCCGCAAGAGTCTCGCCGTCCTCCAGCAGCACCGGCTTTGCGCCGGCGTCGAGATTGTGCCGCCAATCCGAGCCACGCTGCTTGCTGTAGACGACGCGGGGCACATCATCGAGCAGGATCACACGGACCTCGTCCTCGATCTCGACATAAGGCGAGATCACGAGCCCTGTGCTCATCGAAAAGACTTCGTCAGCCGCGTGGTCGAGCTCTGTCTCTGTCGCGACCCTGAAGACCGATCGTCCTGACGTGCCCTCGTTGGGCTTCACCACCACGCCCTGCGGATTGTCGTGAAGCAGCCCAAGCATAGCCTCTCGCCAGTCGGCGCCGACAACGTTCCTGCCAAGCTTCGGGTTGAGGAAGAGGTGATGCGGAATGCAGGGCACGCCTGCAAGCGACAGCGCCTCGGCGGTCGCCGATTTGTCGTTGGCGAGGCGATGTGCGATCGCGCTGTTGAGGCCGACGTCGTAGCCGAAGGCGAAGCGGCGCATCTCGCCACGACGCATTGCGATCAGCCAGCCGCCGGCGCGGACATCGACGTCGATGCCATGGCGCGCGCCATAGCTCCTGATCGCCTGGACGAAGATCCGCTCGCCGCTCGCCGCCATGTGTTCAGTCGCTTGTCCTGATCGTTCCTGTCGCCAAAAGCCGCAAAAATGCGGGAAGCGACGCCAAACCGGGGTGAAAGTCAGAGCTATTCTTAATGAAATTCTCGCGAGCAGGATGGAAATTAAGTGCTGCAATTGCGCCCGAAGGGGAAAAGAAATTGCCCTTTGCGGGCCCCGGACAGCAGAACCGTTAATGATGGGGCCATTTCCGCCGCAAATGCCGCTTTGACCGGCATCAATTGTATCCGGAACGAGGTTGATTATTGGTCGTAATGGCGTAGATCACACACGCGAAATCCTCCGCCATGGCAATGGTGTCCGCCCCGTTTTCAGGGCTGGGCAGCGCTTTTGCCCTAAAACCGCAATTATTCGGAATATCGAAAATCATGAGCGCGTTTTACCGAGAGAAGGTTCTTTCCGTCCAGCACTGGACCGACACGCTGTTCAGCTTCCGCGCCACGCGTGATACCGGCTTCCGCTTCCAGAATGGCCAGTTCGCGATGATCGGCCTCGAGGTCGATGGCCGTCCGCTGCTGCGCGCCTACAGCATGGCCAGCGCCAACCACGAGGAAGAGCTCGAGTTCTTTTCGATCAAGGTGCAGGACGGTCCGCTGACCTCGCGCCTCCAGAAGATCAAGGAAGGCGACACCATCCTGGTCGGCCGCAAGGCGACCGGCACACTGATCACCGACAACCTCATCCCCGGCAAGCGGCTGATGCTGCTTTCGACAGGCACCGGACTTGCGCCGTTCGCCAGCCTGATCAAGGACCCCGAGGTCTACGACCAGTTCGAGAGCATCGTGCTGGTCCACGGCTGCCGCCAGGTCTCCGAGCTCGCCTATGGCGAGAAGCTGGTCGCGAGTTTGCGCGAGGACGAGCTGTTCGGTGAGCTGCTCGCGGACAAGCTGATCTACTATCCGACCGTGACCCGCGAGCCGTTCCGCAACCGCGGCCGCATCACCGATCTCATCAGCTCCGAGCAGATCTTCAACGACATCGGCCAGGGCCCGCTCGACATCGCAACCGACCGCATCATGATGTGTGGCAGCCCGGCGATGCTCGAAGAGCTGAAGGTGATGTTCGAGAGCCGCGACTTCGTCGAGGGCTCCGGCAACAGGCCCGGCCATTTCGTGATCGAGAAGGCGTTCGTCGAGCGGTAGTTTTCCTGTCGTCCCGGCCTTCGCCGGGACGACACCAGCGGTGTTGCTGGCATTTCGCTTCCGCTCGTTTTCCCCCACCATCCTCCCCCGACTTTGTTATTGGCCTCCCTCGCTCGCGCGCTGTTATAAGCTCGCGGCAAAATCTCGCAGCGATGTTGCGATGCGAGAAGTGGGGGAGCTGCGCACGCCTTGTCCGCGATCGACCATGGTCGTCCGCCAAGACCGACCGCCTATGTGCTGGCGGGCGGCGGCAGTTTCGGGGCGATCCAGGTCGGCATGATGCATGCGCTGGCCAAGCACGGGGTCGTCGCCGATCTCGTGGTCGGGTCCAGCGTCGGTGCGATCAACGGCGCCTATTATGCCGGCGATCCCTCGCTCAAGGGCGTGCTCGGGCTTGAAGCGATCTGGCGCAGCCTGAAACGCCACGATGTCTTCCCGGTCTCATGGCGGACGCTGCTCGGCTTCATGTGGCGGCGCGACTTTCTCATTCCCCATGACGGCATCCGCAAGCTGATCGAGGATCATCTGCCCTATCGCAACGTGCAGGAGGCCCAGCTTCCCCTGCATATTGTCACCACCGATTTCGTCTCCGGAGAGAGCGTGGTGCTGTCGGACGGCCCGGTGGTCGAGGCGATCCTGGCGTCGACCGCGATCCCCGGCGCCTTTACGCCGGTCCACTACCGGAACCTCTTTCTTGCCGACGGCGCGATCTCCTCGAATACGCCGGTCCGGATCGCGGTGAAGATGGGCGCCAAGCGGTTGATCGTGCTGCCGGCCGGGCACGCCTGTGCGGTCGCAAGCCCGCCGGTCGGGGCGGTCGCCAATGCCCTGCACGCGCTGACGCTGCTGACCGCGCGGCAACTGGTGGCCGAGCTTGAAGGGCTTGCCCCCGATATCGAATATGTCGTGGTGCCGCCGCTCTGCCCGATGGTCGGGTCACCTTACGATTTCACGCGTACCGGCGAACACATCGATCGTGCGATCGAGAGCACTGCCGAATGGCTGGCTCAGGGCGGCCTCGAGCGGCACGGCGTGATTCCGCACGAGGCGCAGCTGCATAGCCACTGAATTGGTCACTGATTTGTCATGCCATTGAATCTATTGCAGTGCAAAAGCCCGCACCCGGATAGATTGATCTGAAGCGTGCGGATTAGGTAGCCTCAAGGCAGGTCCGCGTCATATCTATAGACGCGGCGCGGGCGTATCATACCCCGTTATGCTGACGAGAGGGACGTGGTCGTGGCCAACGAGAACAAGACGCAAGCTTCGTCCGAAGGGCTGATGGAAACCCTGCTGCTTCCATTTTCGCCGCGCTTCATCATCCTGACGATCTGCGCGGTCGTCACCGCGCTGTTGATCGGCATCGGCATCGCCGACCACAAGATCTTCGACATCCTGCTGATCCCGATCTGCATCTTCGGTGCCCTGACGCTGCTCGGCGTCCGCGATCTCATGCAGAAGGGCCATGCGGTTCTGCGCAACTACCCGATCTCGGCGCATATCCGCTTCCTGCTCGAAGAGATCAGGCCGGAGATGCGGCAGTATTTCTTCGAGAGCGAGAAGGACGGCATGCCGTTCTCGCGCGACATCCGTGCGGTGGTCTATCAGCGCGCCAAGATGCAGCTCGACAAGCGTCCGTTCGGCACCCAGGAGGACGTCTACCGCGAGGGCTATGAGTGGATGCATCACTCGGTGTCGCCGCAGGCGCATGCCGAGGAGAAATTTCGCGTCACCATCGGCGGGCCGGATTGCGCAAAGCCCTATTCGGCCTCGGTGTTCAACATCTCGGCGATGAGTTTTGGCGCGCTGAGTCCCAACGCCGTTCGCGCGCTCAATGCCGGCGCGAAGAAGGGCGGCTTCGCCCATGACACCGGCGAGGGCGGCTTCAGCCCCTATCACGCCGAGATGGGCGGCGACATCATCTGGGAAATCGGCTCCGGCTATTTCGGCTGCCGTCATCTCGACGGCACGTTCGATCCGGAGGCGTTTGCGCGGGTCGCGAGCCAGGACCAGATCAAGATGGTCGAGCTCAAGATCAGCCAGGGCGCCAAGCCTGGTCATGGTGGCGTACTGCCGGCAGCGAAGGTCTCCGAGGAAATCTCAAAAATCCGCGGCGTCTCGATGGGTGAGGACTGCATCTCTCCGGCCTCGCATCGTGCTTTCTCGACGCCTGTCGGCATGATGCAGTTCATCGCCGAGATGAGAAAGCTGTCCGGCGGCAAGCCAGCCGGCTTCAAGCTCTGCATCGGCCACCCCTGGGAGTTTCTGGCGATCTGCAAGGCGATGCTGGAGACCGGTATCTATCCCGATTTCATCGTCGTCGACGGCAACGAGGGCGGTACCGGTGCCGCGCCGCTGGAGTTCATGGATCATCTGGGCATGCCGATGCGCGAGGGCGTCAATTTCGTCCATAACGCGCTGGTTGGCATCAACGCGCGTGGCCGCATCAAGGTCGGCGCGTCCGGCAAGATCGCCACCGCCTTCGACATGGCGCGCGCGATGGCGATCGGCGCCGACTGGTGCAATTCGGCGCGCGGCTTCATGTTCTCGCTCGGCTGCATCCAGTCGCTGAGCTGCCACACCGATCGTTGCCCGACCGGGGTCGCGACGCAGGATCCGACGCGGGCGCGCGCGCTCTACGTGCCGCTCAAGATCGACCGCGTGCACAATTATCACCACGCGACGCTGCACTCGCTGACCGAGCTGATCGCCGCGGCCGGCCTGACCCACCCGCAGGAGCTGCGCCCGGTCCATTTCAGCCAGCGGACCTCGACGACCCATGTGCAATCCTTCGCGCAACTTTATCCGGCGCTGCGCCCGGGCGAGCTGCTGGAAGGCAGCACGGAAGACCCGCGGTTCCGCGACGCCTGGCGGATGGCGCGCGCGGATACGTTCCAGCCGGCGCTGTGAGGTGGCGTGAATTCATCGGAAGCCGGTTGTATCTTGACCTCCGTGTCAGCTTCGGGAGTAAATTGGCGGGATGGACGAGCGGCGTGATAAAAGCAGGCATCGCGTATTGAAGGCCGGAACCATCGAGTTCGGCGGCGGGGCGATCGACTGCACCGTCCGCAATTTCTCCGACACTGGCGCCGCCCTCGACGTTACCAGCCCGGTCGGAATTCCCGAGCACTTTACTCTGTCTATCAAGGCCGACGGCGCGCATCTCGCCTGCACGGTGGTGTGGCGCAAGGAAAAGCGGATCGGGGTGCGGTTCGGGTGAGGCTCTGCGTTTGAGGCCAGCTCGTGCAACAAATTCCGGTGTCGTCCCAGCGAAGGCCGGGACCCATAACCACAGGATCGAGTTTGGCGAAGGCTGGTAGTTGCGCAGGTACTGCTACCTGCGCACTATCGAGAAATCACGCGGTATGGGTCCCGGCCTTCGCCGGGACGACAAGTGAGGTCTCACCCCGTCTCGACCTCACCCAGCCGGCTCGCCAAAATCTTGTCGATCCTCCTGCCATCGAGATCGACCACCTCGATATGCCAGCCGCCGAGGTCAAACGCATCGCCGACATTGGGAAGCACGGCGAATTGCTGCAGCACCAGTCCAGCCACCGTGTTGTAGCGATGATGCGGCGGCAGCTCGATGCTCAGGAGCTCGCCGAACTCGTCGACCGGCATCCAGCCTGAGACGAGGAGCGACGAGTCCGCGCGTCGGACATAAGCTGGCTCCGGCGGGCCTTCCTCGGAATGGAAGGCACCGACGATCGATTCCAGAATATCGGCGGCCGTGACCACGCCCTCGAACGCGCCGTACTCGTCATAGACGAACCCGACGTGAACCGGCGCAGCCCTCAGGATTGCCAGCACATCGCGGGCATCGGCTGACGCGGGAATGCTTGGCGCATCGCGGACGAGTGCCCGCAGATTCGGCGTGCGTTCGTTCATGTACGCGACCAGCAAATCCTTCGCCTGGAGTACGCCGATCGGTGCGTCGCGGTCGCCGTCGGAGACGGGAAAGCGCGAATGCGGACTCTTTGCGATGATCGCCTGAATTGCTTCCGGAGCATCATTCAGGTCGATCTCGTCGACCTCCGTGCGCGGTGTCATCACGGCGCCGACCGGCCGGTCGCCGAGCCGCATCACGCCGGCGATCATCTCCTTCTCGCCGGGCTCGAGCACGCCGGCGCTCTCGGCCTCGCTGACGAGATGATGGATCTCGTCCTCCGACACCTTCTCCTCGGCCTTGCCGCCGCGGCCGAGCAGCGTGAGGATCAGCTTGCCGGAGAGATCCAGCAGAAACACCAGCGGCAGCGAGACTCGCGCCAGCACGTGCATTGCGGGCGCGACCTTGACCGCAATGCTCTCGGGGTCGCGCAGCGCGACCTGCTTGGGCACCAGCTCCCCGACGATCAGGGTCGCATAGGTGATGATGGTGACGACGATACCGACGCCAACGATGTCGGCAATGCCTGGGGACAGGCCGAGCTCGAGCAGCCATTGCGTCAGCCGCTGTCCGAGCGTCGCGCCGGAGAACGCGCCCGAGAGCACGCCGACCAGCGTGATGCCGATCTGCACCGTCGAGAGGAACTTTCCGGGATCGGCGGCAAGCCGCAGCGCGCGCTCGGCGCCACGCACGCCCTTGGCGGCCAGCAGCGACAGCCGCGCCGGGCGCGATGAGACCACGGCAAGCTCGGACATGGACAGCAGGCCGTTGATGACGATCAGGACGACGACGATGATGAGTTCGACAGACAACATTGTGCGCTGGGGGGAGGGGATGCGGACCGGCGGTCGCCGGAGCGAACCTCTTATATAGGAACTCATTACGTAGATTGCCCGTTCCGACCAAATTGTCGCACCGTGCCAAAGCGGGACCGTTGTGGAGGGAACCAACTTCTCCTAAGCTTGCAGTCCGGGGGTGTCGCAGCCTCCCCGTAAAGTGGCGATCCCACGCAAGCGCTGCTCGCTGATTTATGGAGCGAGCAATGGACGGGATCGCAATCGAGCTTCCGCTTTTTCTGTTGGCCACCTTCGCCGGCGCATTCGTTGCCGGCCTCTCCGGCTTTGCCTTCGGCCTCGTCGCGGCTTCGTTGTGGCTGTATGTCCTGACGCCGCTCCAGAGCGCCAGCCTGATCGTCGGGTTCGGCCTTCTGGTGCAGGGCTATTCGGTCTGGAAGCTGCGCGCCGCAATCGATTGGCGCCGGCTATGGCCTTTCTTGATCGGGGCCGTCGCGGGCGTGCCGGTCGGGGTGTCGCTTCTGACCTGGGCCGATCCGAAGAGCGTCCGCATCGCAGTTGGGGCGATCCTGATCACCTACAGCCTCTATGCGTTGCTCCGACCGCAGCTTAAGGTCGTGGCCGCCGTGCCGCCCGCCGTCGATATCGCGGTGGGGTTCATCAACGGTCTGCTCGGCGGGCTGACTGGTCTTGCCGGTATCGTCATCACCATCTGGTGCAATTTGCGCGGCTTGCCGAAGGACCTTCAACGCGCGACGTTCCAGCCCGTTGCGGTCGTTGTGTTTGTCATCGCCGCGCTCATGTTGGGCGCGAGGGGATCGCTCACGGTCGAGACGATGAAGCTGTTCGCGCTCGGCGTTCCGTTCCTGTTTGCCGGGACGTGGCTGGGGCTCAAGCTGTTCGGCCGGATCGACGAGGCCACGTTCCGCAAAATCGTGCTCGCGCTGCTGTTCGTCTCGGGCGTTGCGCTGTTGTTCTGAGCGTTCAACCGCCTTCGCCGGGATTTTCGAGGCTGAAGGTCTCGGACTGCTCGTCATAGGCGAACAGCTCGGCATAACGGCCCCAGGACACGACGGTCTTGAGAGTCTCGTCCGCATATTCTTCGGACATATAGTCTTCGAGCTCGTTGCGGAACCGTGCCGCCGGCGCAGTATGCGAAGGACGTTCATCCAGCACGCGGCGAATCAATCCCATCACCGGCACGTAGGTGACGAGATGTTCGGCGAAGAGCTTCTTGCGCGCGTCGGTTGCGAGATTGGCGAAGTGCTTTCCGGCTTCGGTCAGCATCAGATCGCCCTCGCTGAGCTGGGCGAAGCGCAGCAATTGCAGAGACTCGCCGAGATGAAGGATTTCATCGGCTTCGAACTGGAGCTGGCTCGCCAGCACCGGCAGGTCGGCATGCCCGCGATACGGCGGTGCCGCCAGCGTCTCGATCAGGCCGGACAGCACGTTGGACGAGACGTGATGCAACGTCATGCCGATCCCGGTGCCGGGAATACCCTCGATCGAGGGTGCCTTCGGCTCGGCGCGCTGGGTCATGCGGGCATAGATGCTGTCGACCAGCTGGCGGAAATACGGATCGAGCCGGTTGCGCGGATGCGGCAGCTCGACCTTGATCTCGGTGGCGACGCGGCCCGGATTGGACGAGAACACCAGGATGCGATCGCACATCAGGACCGCCTCCTCGATATTGTGAGTCACCATCAAGATGGACTTGATCGGCAGCCGGCCTTCGATCCAGAGATCGATCAAGTCGGTGCGCAATGTTTCGGCGGTGAGCACGTCGAGCGCGGAGAACGGCTCGTCCATCAGCAGCAAGTCCGGATGCACCACCAGCGCACGGGCAAAGCCGACGCGCTGGCGCATGCCGCCCGACAGCTCTTTGGGAAATGCCGACTCGAAGCCGTCGAGGCCGATCAGGTCAATCGCGGCGAGTGCACGCTTGCGCCGTTCGGTGGAATCGACGCCGAGCGCCTCCAGCCCGAGCTCGACGTTCTGGAGCACCGTCAGCCAGGGAAACAGCGCAAACGACTGGAACACCATCGCGACGCCGTTCGGCGGACCGACGATGGTCTCGCCGCGGCACGTCGCGCTGCCCGAGGACGGCTTGACGAGGCCGGCGATGATCCGCAGCAGCGTGGATTTGCCGGAACCGGAGCGGCCGAGCAGGCCAACGATCTCGCCCGAGCGGATCGTGAGGTCGACCTGTTCGAGCACCAACAGCTGTTCGCCGCTGCCTTTTGGAAAGGACCGGCAGACGCCGCGGATATCGATGAGAGTAGAGGGTTGGTCAAGCATGATGGTTTCCTCATCAACCGAGACGCAGACGGCGTTCGCCATAGGCATAGAGTGGGCGCCAGACCAGGCGATTGAACAATGTGACCAGGATGCACATGATGGCGATGCCGAGCACGACGCGCGGGAAATCGCCGGCCTCCGTCGCACCAGCGATATAGGCGCCGAGCCCGGTGGCATTGAGATGCGTGTCGCCCCAGCTCGCCACCTCCGCGACGATCGAGGCGTTCCACGAGCCGCCGGACGCCGTGATCGCGCCGGTGATGTAGTAGGGGAAGATGCCGGGCAGGATCACCTTGGTCCACCAGCGCCATCCCTCGAGGTGGAAGCTGCCCGCCGCCTCCCTCAAATCGGTCGGAAAAGCGCTGGCGCCGGCGATGACGTTGAACAGGATGTACCATTGCGTGCCCAGGATCATCAGCGGACTCAGCCAGACATTTGGATTGAGCTTGAAGCTGACGATGGCCACGACGAAGACCGGGAAGGCCAGGTTGGCGGGAAATGCTGCGAGAAACTGTGCAAGTGGCTGGATGCGTTCGGCAAGTTTGGGACGCAGCCCGATCCAGACGCCGACCGGAACCCAGATCAGCGTTGCGCAAGTGATCAGGACGATGACGCGGAGAAGCGTGATCAACCCATCGCGGATCGCAATGAGAACGTCGCTCACGCCCAGAGTGGCCGAGAGATAGTGATAGGTCAGCCAGCCGGCATAGACCGTGCCGGCAAGGATAACCGCAACCCAAAGCCCGTCGATCAGTCGCGACGGTTCGCTCCGAGGCTTTGCCGACGGCCCCAGCTTGGGTAGCGAGATGCGCAGATTGGAGACGGCACGATTGAGAGCCGAGAATGGCAACGTGGTGGCACGCAGCGCGCGGGTCCGGCGAAACAGGTCGAGCATCCACGACGTGGGTGGATCGCCGGATGCCGTCTGTTCGAAACGGAATTTGTCGGCCCAGGCAATGATGGGCCGGAACAGCAACTGATCATAGGCGATGATGACGAGCAGCATCGTCAGGATGGCGTAGAAGATCGCCGGCAAATCCCGCTGCTGGATCGCCAGCGCGACATAGGAGCCGATACCCGGCAAGGTCACCGTGGTGTTGCCGACGGTGATCGCTTCCGAGGCAACCACGAAAAACCAGCCGCCCGACATCGACATCATCGCGTTCCAGATCAATCCTGGCATCGCGAAAGGCACGTCGAGCCGCCAGAAGCGCTGCCAGCCGGAGAGATGAAAGCTCTCCGTGGCCTCTTCCAGGTCCTTCGGCACGTTGCGCATGGACTGATACATGCTGAAGGTCATGTTCCAGGCCTGGCTCGTGAAGATCGCAAACACCGAGGCGAGCTCCGCGCCAAGCACGTGGCTCGGAAACAAATTCATGAAGAAGACGACTGTGAACGTCAGGAAGCCCAGGATCGGCACCGACTGGAGAATGTCCAGCACCGGAATCATGACCATCTCCGCGCGCCGGCTCTTGGCGGCGATCGCCGCGTAGATGAATGTGAAAACGGTCGAGCAAACAATCGCAAGCAGCATCCGCAAGACGGTGCGCAGCGCGTAGAGCGGCAGGTTCGCCGGATCGAGCGAGACCGGCGTACGCTCCAGCTCGGACAATGGTGCGACGGTCTGCTCGCCGCCATAGACGATCAGCACCATGGCCCCGATCACGAGGACAAGTGCCACGACATCCCAGACATTGGGGCGTAGCGCCCGGCCGATCGCGGCCGTACGGATATCTCTCGGTTTCATGGGCCCGCCCTTGGGCAAGAATCTTGAACTAATCTTCGGCTAGAACTCGGCGTGCAGTCGGCCTGAGAAGATCGAGACCGGTCCACGATCGGCGTTATAGGCCGGGTTTGCGATCAATTGATAGTCGGCGGTCAGCGTCACGCCCTTGATGACCGAGTAGGCGTAGTAGGCCTCGAGGATGCGTTCGGTGCGATAGTTGAGCTGGCCGTCGCCGATCAGGAGACCCGTGCCGCCGGCGGCGAGGAAGTCGCGATGCGCGGCCGACAGGCCGTTGATGGCACCACCGATGCCGATCGTGTCATCCGGCCGCCCCCAGTGGCTGCCCTTGATCGACAGGCCGGCCGACAGGCTGCGGTCGATGTCGGTGAAGGACAGGATCTGGTTCTGGCCGTCGTTCCAGCTTGCCCGCGCGAACAGTCCGACGTCGTTGACGATCTGCTGCTCGAGATTGACGTAGACGCCGTATTTCAGCCGGGTGCGCTGGGTCGCATCGGCGATGGCGTTGATGTCGAGCGCCGGGTTCGCAGCGGCCAAGTCAATCGCCTCGCGATAGTTGGCGGTGTTGCCGCTGTTGGCGAAGACGCCGACGCGCAATTTGCCGGGCTGCTCGAAGATCGAATGCCGCTCCTCGAACTCGACCACCGTGCCACCGGTCTTGAAGGTCAGCACGTCGCTGTTCGGCGCGGAAGGCACCTGGAACAGGCCCGCGCGGATCGCCCAATCCTTGCGGTTGAGCTCGACCACGGCGCCGCGGGTATAGCCGGGCAGGTCGGCGGGGAAGTCGTAGGCACCCGACGACCACATCGCCCAATTCATGAAATCGGCACGCGGGTCCTTTGCATAGGAATTGCCATCGAAAAAGTCGCCGATGGCGAAGCGGCCGACGATCAGCGTGACGCGGTCGACGTCGCGCTTGCCGGCGAGCTGGTTCGGTGCGTCTTCGACCGCTTCCTGTTCGCCGCCGAGGCCAAAGGTCTGCTTGAGGTAGTAGCGCTGCGCGCGGATCTTCGGGAATGCCGAGCCGGCCTTCTGCGCTTCGCCGTTGGAGAAGCCGGCAAGTCCGAGCGTGCCGTCGAGGCCAAATCCCTGCGCGAGCTCAGGGTTGAAATAGAACTCGCCGCCGTCCCAGAGTTTTGCACCCAGGAAGGCTGTCGTCGTCCATGTCGCCTGGAACTGGCCGCCGCCGGGAAGGCTCTGCGGGCCCGCATAGGGCGAATGGATCGGCCCATAGCCTTGCGGCAGCACGGTGGTCTGGGCGTGGACGTTCCAGTCGTCGGATTCAGGCAGCTTGGTCTTGCCACCGACCACCGGCATCCACGGCGTGTCGCCGAACTGGTAGTTCAGGCCGAGCTTGACCAGATGAATGCGTGGATCGACGTTGACGCTGCCGAGGCCAAAGCCGCTCAGATCGTAAGTCTTGCGGGAGAGGTCGACATATTCGTATTCGGCCTTCGCGGTCCAATTGCCGCTGACGGCGTATTCGAGACCAAGGCCCGCAGTCCATCCGGTCTGATAATGGCCAACCGGAAATAATTCGGTGACGCCGTCGCCGTCGTTGACGTTGATATGGGTATGGCCCCAGGCAAAGCCGCCGGTGACATAGGGCATAAATCTGTCGAAGGCATAGCCGACGCGGCCGCGCACGGTGCCGACATAGTCGATCGTGGTGTTGAAGGGCGCCGGTGAACGCGCGAGTGCCGGGCCGTCAACCGGCGCCGGGAACGTCGCATCGGCTTCGATGCCGAGCACGACGCGGTTGGCGAGCTGGCGGTTGTAGCCGAGCTGATAGCCGCCGGTGAGCCCGGTTGCGCTGTGGGGCAGGACGACGCCTTGCTCGGGCAACGGATTGGTGCCGGGTCCGAAGCTCGCGTCGCCATAGCCGAAGTGCCCGCCGACATAGAAGCCGGTCCACTCGTAGACAGTTTTCGCGGCGCGCGCCTTCAGTGGCAGGTCGGCAGCGACGCTGGCACCCGGCAGCACGAGCACGCCCGAGGCAAGCGCTCCGGCCGTCCGCAAATACCTGTAACGGTGACCTCTCAACGTCAAAACTACGCCCCCAGACGCGACCATGCCCCAACCGCGCCCGACATCCCTGCCGATTCGCGGTACTCCTGTCATCAGGGTCTTGGCCAATCACGCGGCGGGACGAGACGGGCTCGTTTCGATGCGTTTCACCCCAAGATCTTGCCAAGTCCCTGCGCTCGTTGCGAACCTTATTGCTAATAATTCGCAATAGCAACTAGTCTAGAATGTCGCAGAAGATGGTTCGCACCGTTATGTGACGGGACTGCAACAAAATCCTGGCCTCCAAAACGGATGACCCCGCCCGGGGGGGACAGCCGGGAGGGGTCGGGGGCACGACACGGGGTGGATGAGGCGCCCGTGTCGGACGCAGGATCCACGTGAGATCGGCCTCAGAACCTCAAATCAGTAGCAAGTACGGACGTTGCCGACGAACTGGCCGTAAGCGTTGTACTGGGCGACCCAGCCGCAGCGGTGATAGCCGTAATAGGGCTGGTTGCTGGCGGCGATCGCGGTGCCGACGATGGCGGCGGTGGCGATGCCGGCGCCGACACCGAAGCCCCAGCCGAGCGGCTTGGCTTGAGCGGTCGACGTGGTGGATGCGACGCTAGCGGTGACGGTGAGGGCGGCGA
The DNA here is from genome assembly GCF_049949285.1 of Bradyrhizobium ganzhouense. Classification (NCBI taxonomy): domain Bacteria; kingdom Pseudomonadati; phylum Pseudomonadota; class Alphaproteobacteria; order Hyphomicrobiales; family Nitrobacteraceae; genus Bradyrhizobium; species Bradyrhizobium ganzhouense. Next base: position 8,637,975 of record NZ_CP181318.1, on the reverse strand, counting down.
GAGCGACGGCGGCAATCTTGGTCTTGATCGACATGTGAAACTCCATCCGGGTTGAGGCGGTCCGTTGTGGTCCGCGTGCCCAATTGGACGGAGGCTTGCAGCAGCCGGTTCGAACACGCTCCATGCGGCTCTGGAATCCGGATCTTTCGTGAATGATTTCAAAAAGATGCGAGTTAGCCGAGGGGGCCCTTGGCGAGCCTGTTCACGTCGAAGTTATCGACCTCGGTCAGCAGCTCGCAGAATGCGCGCGCGCCCTGGTCGACGAGCTGCTCGCCCTTCTCGATCGCGGCCAGTGTCGCGTTGCCGACGGCGCCGCTGGCGTTGAGATCCTGCGCCTGCCAGGCAAAGGGCGCAGGCCGCTGCGTCGAGAGCCAGCGATATTGCTTCTCCATCGCGATGCTGCTCGCGGGAAAATCCGCGATCGCATTGGCGCGCACTTGGTCGGGATAGCGTGCCAGCATGATCGAGGTCTCGACCGCGCCGCCATGGATGCCGTGGCGCACTTCATCGGCCGGGAACAGTTTTTCCGCGCCCGACAGCCGCGACCATGATGTCGTCACCGCGAATAGTTTTTGATGCGCGCGAAGATCCTGCGCCACCAGCATCATCGCCGCGCTGTTGCCGCCATGGCTGGTGATGATGACGAGCTTTCTCACGCCGCGTCGTGCGACCTCCTCGCCGATTGCGGTCCACCGCTTCAGCGCCATTTCGGTCGGCAGCGTTTGCGTGCCCGGATAGTCGATATGCTCGGTGGAAATGCCGACCGGCTCAACAGGTAGGAACGTCGCCGGAATGGTCGCGGGCAGCACCTCCTGCACGCGCGCGAGATAGGCGTCTGCGATCAGCACGTCGGTCTCGAGCGGCAGATGCGGGCCGTGCTGCTCGGTCGCCGCCAGCGGCAGCACCGCGATCCAGCGCGATATGTCCGCAGGGTTCGCATCGGCCCAGTGGATCTCGGTCCAGTCGCGCGGAGGCGTCATCAAGGTTTCTTTGCCCGAATTTGTCACGTAGTTTGGTGTTATGGAGGGGACGCGGGCCTGGCCGGTTCGCGTCCCCGAATGTCTTGCGGTTTTATCGCGTTGGTTTGGCATCGGCCAGACACGATCGACGGAGTCCCATCATGAGCCCTTCCCATCTGCGGCGAGCGTTAACGGCAGGCTTGCTGGCCACGGTCGTGTCGATCCTGCCGGCGCGCGCGGAAACCCTGGACAAGGTCACCTTCGGTACCAACTGGGTCGCTGAGGCCGAGCATGGCGGCTTCTTCCAGGCGGTCGCCGACGGCACCTACAAGAAATACGGGCTCGACGTCACCATCATCCCGGGCGGGCCCAACGAGAACAACCGGATGCTGCTGATTGCCGGCAAGATCGATTTCTTCATGGCCGCGAACACGCTGATGTCGTTCGATGCCGTGGCGAACAACGTCCCCGTGGTGACCATCGCCGCGGTCTTCCAGAAAGACCCGCAGGTGATGCTGACACAGCCGGATGCGAAGGTCACAAAGATCGAGGAGCTCAAGCCGCTGACGCTGTTCGTCTCCAAGGAGGGCATGGGCAGCTACTTCCAGTGGCTCAAGTCCGAATACGGCTTCAGCGAGAAGAACGTCCGGCCCTATAATTTCAATCCGCAGCCCTTCATCGCCAACCCCAAGAGCGCGATGCAGGGCTACGTCACCTCCGAGCCCTTCGCCGTCGAGAAAGCCGCGGGCTTCAAACCCAACGTCATCCTGCTCGCCGATGCCGGCTTCAACACCTATTCGACCCTGATCGAAACCCGTCGCGACCTAGTCGAGAAGAAGGCGGACCTGGTGCAGCGCTTCGTCGATGCCTCCATGATCGGCTGGTACAATTACATCTACGGCGACAATTCCGCCGGCAATGCCATGATCAAGAAGCTCAATCCGGAGATGACCGACGAGCTGCTCGCCTATTCCGTCGCCAAGATGAAGGAATACGGCATCGTCGATTCCGGTGAGTCCCTGAAGAACGGCATCGGCGCGATGAGCGACGATCGCTACACCTCCTTCTTCAACAAGATGGTGAAGGCCGGCGTCGTGAAGGGCGATCTCGACTTCCGCAAGTCCTACACGCTGCGCTTCGTCAACAAGGGCGTCGGTGTCGAGCTGCGCCCCGCCAAGCCGTAGCGCAAGCGTTGATGTCGGACGCCAAAACTTCGCCCACGGTCGAGGCCAGCCTGACGGCGCTTGCCGTCAGCCTGCGCGGCGTGACGAAGGCCTATGACAATGGCGTCATGGCGCTCGGTCCCTTTGACCTCGCGGTGCGCAAGGGCGAGTTCATCTCGCTGCTCGGACCCTCCGGCTGCGGCAAGTCGACGGCGCTGAGACTGATTGCGGGGCTCAGCGCTGCGTCATCAGGCATGGTGCGGATGTCGCGTCATGAAGGCCCGGCGCAGATCGGCCATGGCATCGGCTTCGTGTTTCAGGAACCGACCCTGATGCCCTGGACCAGCGTGCGCGAGAATGTGCGGCTCCCCTTGAAGCTCGGCGGCGTCCCCAAGGCCGAAGGGCGGGCGCGGGCCGATGCAGCGCTCGCCAGCGTCGGTCTCGCCGATTTCGCCGATGCCTTTCCGCGTGAATTGTCCGGCGGCATGAAGATGCGGGTGTCGCTGGCGCGCGCGCTCGTTACCGATCCGGACATCCTCCTGATGGATGAGCCGTTTGCGGCGCTCGACGAAATCACGCGATTCCGCCTCAACAACGATCTGCTCGCGCTGTGGCGCAGCCTTGGCAAGACCGTCATCTTCGTCACCCATTCGGTGTTCGAATCTGTCTATCTGTCGCAGCGCGTCGTGGTCATGACGGCGCGGCCCGGCCGTATCCAGGCCGACATCCGTATCGAGACCGTCGAGCCGCGCGGTGAGGAGTTTCGCACCTCGGCGGCTTATTCCGACTATTGCCGGAGAGTCTCGGCTGCGTTGGCGCCGTCCTATTCGGGACAGTCGATGCTATGAGCGCGCAAGCCGCCGTCACCACAAAGCCGTCCGCCGCGCAAAGCGCGGTGCGTTTCGTGCTGCCCGTCATCGTGTTCGCGGCCGGACTTGCCGCCTGGGAGCTGGTGGTCCGCATCCGCGAGATCCCGCCCTATGTGCTGCCGGCGCCGTCGGTGATTTTCCTGACGCTGATCAAGGACTGGACGGTGCTGTCACAATCGCTCGCCACCACGCTGCTGACGACGCTGGAAGGTTTTGTCGCCGCGAGCATCGGCGGCATCGCACTGGCGCTGCTGTTCAACCAGTCAAAATGGGTGGAATATTCGCTGTTCCCCTATGCCGTCGTCCTCCAGGTGACGCCGGTGATCGCGATCGCGCCGCTGTTGCTGATCTACCTGGAACAGCAGACCGCGGTCGTCGTCTGCGCCTTCATCGTCGCCTTTTTCCCGGTGCTGTCGAACACCACGCTCGGGCTGAATTCGGTCGACCGCAACCTTGCGGGCCTGTTCCAGCTCTATGGTGCCTCGCCGCCGCAAACCCTGCGCTTCCTGAAACTGCCCGCGGCGCTGCCCTATATCTTGGGCGGCCTGCGCATTGCCGGCGGCCTGTCGCTGATCGGCGCGGTCGTGGCCGAGATCGCGGCGGGAACGGCGGGTGCCGGCTCAGGCCTCGCCTACAGGATCGCCGAATCCGGCTATCGATTGAACATACCCCGCATGTTCGCAGCGCTGCTTTTGCTGTCGCTGGCCGGGATTGTCATCTATGGGGTGCTGGCGCTAATTTCCCACCTCGTTTTACGGCGCTGGCACGAGAGCGCGCTTGGAAAGGAAAACTGATGTCTACCGGTTCGATTTCGTCCGACAAGATCGACCTTCTGATCTATGGGCCGGTGCGGCCGATCCTCGAGAACGGGTTTTCCGATCATTTCGTCGTGCACAAGGCCGAGACGCGAGGCGACCTCGAGCGGCTGACGCCGGCGATCCGCGAAAAGATCCGCGGCGTCGCGGTGACCTATCACACCGTCCGCGCCGACAAGGATTCGCTGTCGCAATTGCCCAAGATCGAGATGGTGGCGAGCTTCGGCGTCGGCTACGACCACATCGACGCCAAATACGCGGCCGAGCACAACATCATCGTCACCAACACGCCTGATGTGCTGACCGAGGAGGTCGCCGACGTCGCGATGGGCCTGCTGATCTCCACCGTGCGCGAATTCATCAAGGCCGACCGTTACGTCCGCTCCGGCCTCTGGCAGACCCAGAATTATCCGCTCAGCGTCGGCTCGCTGCGTGACCGCAAGGTCGGCATCGTCGGCATGGGCCGGATCGGCCAGGCGATCGCGCGCCGGCTCGATGCGTCGCTGGTGCCGGTGGTCTATCACTCGCGCAATCCGTCCAAGGACGTCTCCTACAAGCACTATCCCGACCTGGTCGAGATGGCGAAGGCGGTCGACACGCTGATGGTGATCGTGCCGGGCGGCGCCTCGACCAACAAGATGATCAATGCCGAGGTGCTCAAGGCGCTCGGCCCGCGCGGCGTGCTTGTCAACGTCGCGCGCGGCTCTGTCGTCGACGAGCAGGCGCTGATCCAGGCGTTGAAATCAGGCACCATCCTCGCCGCCGGTCTCGACGTGTTCGCGGCCGAACCCAACGTGCCGGACGAGCTCAAGACCATGCAGAATGTGGTGCTGCTGCCGCATATCGGCTCGGCCTCCGTGGTGACGCGCAATGCCATGGACCAGCTCGTGGTCGACAACCTCAAGTCCTGGTTCGCCGGCAAGGCGCCGCTGTCGCCGGTTGCGGAAACGCCGTTCAAGGGGCGCTGATGACCGTTGTTCGGGTCGTTGCTTTGCTGATCGCGGCTTCTATCGCCGCGGTCGGCGCTGCGCGCGCGCAGGATGCGACGAGCCTGAAGAAGGAGATGGTCGGGCAGTGGGAGCTCTCGACCACCGAACGCAGCAAGACCTGCGTCGTCACGATCAAGGGCGACCCGGTGGCGCAAGGTTTCAAGCTCGAGCTCGAACCGGCCTGCAAGACCGCGCTGCCCTTCACCAAGGATATCGTCGCCTGGAGTGTGAAAGGTCTCGACATCGTCCGTTTGCAGGATGCGACCGGTGAATCCGTGATCGACTTCACCGAGGTCGAGACCGGCATCTTCGAGGGCCTGCGGCAGGGCGAGGGCGTCTACATCCTGCAGGATCTCGCCGCCGCCCGTTCGATGGCCAAGTCGATGGACCAGATGATCGGCGACTGGGCGATGGTGCGCGGAAACGGCCAGCCGATCTGCGGGCTGACGCTGACCAACACGGAAGCCGATCAGGACAATTTCCAGGTCTTCCTCAAGCCGAAATGCGATGCGGCGATCGTCCAGTTCAACCCGACGCAATGGCGGCTCGAGCGCGGCCAGATCATCCTGATGTCTAAATCGGGTGATGTCTGGCAGTTCGAGGCCGACGACAACGCGCAATGGCGGCGGGTTCCCGATACGGCCGATCCCCTGATCATGCTGCGCCAATAGGCGCCCGCCCGTTCCTGCAATTTCTGCCTGCAATTGTTCCCGTGCCCAATTTTCATCGTGGCGATGTCGATCCGGCCCCGGCCTGATCGTCATCCCAATAGCGAGCTGATCGCGCGGCCGAACCGGCCGCGTCTCGCCTCAACAGGAGTTTTGCATGCGCTTCATGTACATCGTCACCTCCCCAAAGCCCATGGCAGGGCCGTCCCCGGCGCTGGCGGAGGCGATGCAAAGGATCTCCGAACGGGAGATCAAGGCCGGCCGGATGCTCGACAATGGCGGCCTGATGCCGCTTGCGACCGGCGCACGGGTGCGGATCGTCGACGGCGAGCTTAGCGTCATCGATGGCCCCTTCATCGAGGCCAAGGAAGTAGTCGGCGGCTATGCCATCTTCGAATTGCGCGACAAGGCGGAAGCCCTGGCCATGGCCAAGGAGTTCATGCAGCTGCACCTCGATCACATGCCGGGCTGGGAAGGCACCTGCGAATTGCGGGCGTTCGCAACGCCGGGCGTCGACGGGGCCTGCGAGGTCGATTCGCGTTCCGGTGTAGCCGCCCACGCCTGATGGCCAGCATAGCTTGTTCCGGTCGGCGGCGATGACGGCCGCCGACATCGATCAGGTCATCCGTGCCACGATTCACGCGACTTGGCGCGTCGTGCAGCCACGGCTGATCGCGACGCTGTCGCGGATGCTGCGCGACGTGCCGCTCGCGGAAGAGCTGACCCAGGACGCGCTGGTCGCGGCGCTCGAAGCCTGGCCGACCATCGGCGTGCCCGACAATCCCGGCGCCTGGCTCATGACGACCGCAAGGCGCCGCGCGCTCGATGTCTTGCGCCGCGGCAAGATGCTTAGCGAGAAGCACGACATGCTGGCGCGCGACATGTTGCAGGAGCAGGAGATCGTGCCCGATTTCGATGCCGCGCTCGACGATGATATCGGCGATGAATTGTTGCGGCTGGTCTTCACGGCCTGTCATCCGATCCTGTCGCGCGAGGCACGCGCGGCGCTGGCGCTGCGCATGATCTGCGGCTTGACCACGTCCGAGATCGCGCGCGCCTATCTCGTGCCGGAAGCAACCATTTCCCAGCGCATCGTCCGCGCCAAGCGAACATTGTCGGGATCCGGCCTCGCCTATGAGACGCCGGGCGGCGAAGCGTTGTCGGAGCGTCTCGCCTCGGTGCTGGAGGTCGTCTATCTGATCTTCAACGAGGGCTACCTTGCAGCGCGCGGCGAGGAATGGCTGCGGCCGCAGCTCTGCGACGAGGCGCTGCGGATGGGCCGCGTGCTCGCCGGCCTCGCCCCGGACGAGCCGGAGGTTCACGGCCTCGTCGCCCTGATGGATTTGAATGCCTCGCGGGCACGCGCGCGCACCGATACGAATGGTGATCCCATTCTGCTGATGGACCAGGATCGCACGCTCTGGGATTGGTTGCAGATCCGCCGCGGCCTGCGTTCGCTCGAACGTGCCGGTGAGCTCGGCGGCTCGGGGGGATTTTACGCGCTCCAGGCTGCGATTGCGGCGTGTCACGCCAGAGCGGAGACCGCTGGAGCGACCAACTGGCATCGCATCGCGCAGCTTTATGCCGAGCTGGCGCGGCTGGTGCGCTCGCCGATCATCGAGCTTAATCGTGCGGTCGCGGTTGGGATGGCCTGGGGACCGCAGGCCGGACTTGACGTGCTGGATGAGATCGCCAGCGCGCCGGCGCTGTCCGCCTATCATCATCTGCCGGCGGTTCGTGGTGATTTTCTGCAAAAGCTCGGACGTCTCGCAGAGGCGCGGCAGGCGTTCGAGGCTGCCGCGCATCTTGCGACCAACGGACGCGAGCGCGTGCTGATGCAGCGCCGCGCCGCGGCGCTCAGCGATCAGCCTCTCTAGGTCGTCGGCTTGGGCGGCGGCGCGGTGCCCTGGGCCCATTTCTCCAGCTTGCCGAGCACGCCCCAGGCGGTGAGCGCCAGCGAGATCGGGAGAGCGAACTGGCTCAGGCCCGGCACCGCTGACGCGATCGTCCCGAACAGCCCGGCAAGACCTCCGGCGTTGGGGCTTGCCGTCACGGCGGAGAGCAGCGCGGTGATCAGCGAGCCGCCGATGCCGAGCGCCGTCTTCTTGCCGTCCAGCAGCTTGCCGATGGTTTCGCCGAGCGCGCCATTGACTTGGCCGAGCACGGGCTTGTTGCTGAGCAGCGTGCTCAGCAGGTCGACCACCTGTTTGAGCTGATCGGCCGGAGCGGGATTTGCCGCCGCCGGCGTTCCCGGCACTGTCTTGGTGATGAGAGAGAGGAGCTGTCCGAGAACGCCGACTGGTGTGTTGGTCGCCGGTGTTGGGCTTACCGGATTTGCCGCTCCCGGCTGCAAGGCCTGCGTGAGGCCCTGCAGCTGGTTCAGGATCTGGGACAGCTGGATGGGCAGGCCTGCGGGCGTCGTCCCTGTCGATGGGATCGCTATCGGCGTTGGCGTCGTTCCTCCCGACTGGATGAGCTGTGTGAGATTCTCCAGTCGACCGAGGATTTGAGACAGATCGGCAGACTGTCCTCCCGACACCGCGCCTGCCGGTGTACCGCCTCCTGGCTGCACGACCTGTGAGATATTATCCAGTCGCTTGAGGATCTGGGACAGATCGACACTCGCCGTCTGGACCGGTTGCAGGCCCGCGCGCGTGATAGCGGCGATCGTGGTGCCGTCGAGCAGGCCGGTATCTTCGAGAGCGTGTTGTTGCTGAAACTGCGACACCGCCGCCTTGGTCTTCGGTCCGCTGATGCCGTCTTCATCGAGCCGCGGATTGGCGCCGAGCTTGTTGAGCGTCTGCTGCATCAGAAGAACCGATGACGCCACGTCGTCGTCGGGTTCGGAACGGCCGGCGTTGGGCGGGCTGCCGTCGAGCGTGATCGAGGAATCTTGCGACATCATCGCATGCAGGATCACCGCGGTGCCGAGCTGGGAATCGACATGGCTCGGGTCGAAGACGTGGTCCGCGACGAACTTGCCGGCCTTTGCCTCGGTCGGTCCGTAGAGGGTCGAGCCGCCGTAGAGATAGGGCGAGTTGACGCCCTTGGCGTGATAGCCGAGGCCGTTGAAGCATTCGAGCCTGAACAGGGTGCGTGCGATGCCCCAGTCCTGCGTTCCGACGAAATTCTCGATCCTCAGCGCATCCACGGCACCATCGACGAACGAGGCGAACGGGCCGCGCCCTTTCGGAACGAGGCACGTCACGCGCTTCAGCGACTCGCCGTTGCCGAGATAGGTGTCGAAATCGAAATTGGATTCGCGATAATGGCACAGCGCGACGAAGTGCCAGGGCACGCCGGTCAGCCGCTCGACCTGCTGATAGGTCGTCTTGCCGTTGATCGCCTTGCGCGCGACGGCGTTTGCCTCGGCGAGGCGTGCGGGCCGGATCTCGATATTGGCCCAGTTTCTTTCATATTCGCTTTTCAGACTCTCGAATGACACCATCTCCCGCTCCCGCAAATTGATGAAGTATTGCTTCGTCGTGCAAGTCAGGCGCGAGCCGCGTGCCATCATCGGCGGCATGGGCTCTCGGCGTGGCGTCACAAATGTGGCAGCTCGCCGCTTGGGTGCATGTGAAATGGCTTACAGGTGCAGCGCGAAAGATTGCGGTGAAACGACGCAACCTCAGTCGATGCCGCGCCTCTACTTGTCGTGCGGCCGGCTTGTTGCACGATGCGGTTTATGCAACCATGCGGAGAGCGCAACTTCGTCCGAGCCACGCGATGTTCAGAGCCGTCGTCCTCGTCGTTCTCGCCTTTGCCCTGTCCGCCTGCGATGTCGTGGCCACGCTGAAGGACGGACTGCAGCAAGCCAAGGCGGTCGAAGGTGATCTCGAACAGTCGACCGGCGTCAAGCCACGGGTCGGCTTCAACTGGCACAATGGACGCCTCACATCGGTGACCGTCCTATTCCCGGGCCTCTATCAAAAGAAGCCCCTGGATGACCTCGCCGGCCTTGTGCGCACGGCGGTGACCAAGGAATTCAAGCAGACGCCGGACGCGATCGTGCTGTCCTTTGCCCTGGACAAAGGGCCCTCGGCCTGAGGCGCGCAAGTTGGCGCGACAAGCTGGATATTTGGCGCAAGAGGCGAGGGCGCCGGATAGCGCTGGCCTCAAGCCTCTACCGGCGTTATGACGGGCGGCCCTGAACAGGAGGATTCGGAATGCTTCGAGGTCTTGGAATTGCGGCGTGCCTGACGGTGGCCATGGCCATACCGGTCCATGAAGCGACAGCGCAGGACGCCGTCGGCGGCGCCATTATTGGCGGCGTGGGCGGAGCGATCCTGGGCGGCGCGCTTGGCGGTGGCCGCGGCGCCGCCATCGGTGCCGTCGTCGGAGCCGGAACGGGAGCAGCGATCGCCTCCGAAGGCGAGCGCCGCCGGTCCGGCTATTACGCCTATCAGCGCGGCTGCTACATGCAGCGCCCGGACGGCCGCTACGTCCCGGTCGATCCGCGATATTGCTACTGAACGGACTTTGCGCCGGCGGCGTCTCGCACGCGCCGGCGCTGCCATGTCCGATCGCTGTTCTCAGGCAGCGCTGGCCCGGCTGACGGCATCGCCGAGCTCGCCATTGGTGTAGGCCTTGCCGCCGATGCCCCACAAGCCGTCCACCGCATAGACCATGTTGACGAAAATCCGCTCGCGCGGATGGCGGCCTTCCGCTGCCTTGAACACGATCTCGGTGGCGTCGGCGATGAAGCCCGCCTTTTGCTCTGGGCTCGCCAGCGCGAAGGACGGGACTTTCAACTCGACCACGACGATGTCGTTTGACGTCCCGCCGGCAAAGGACCGGCCCTTCGGGACGGTGCTGATCTCGCCGATCACGTTCGGCGTGAGGAACGCATTGCCCGCGAGATCGTGATGCCTGAGAAACGCGGCGGTCAGCTCGGCGAACATGGTTTTCTCGGCGGTTGCAGTGAAGATGCCATCCGTGGCGACGACGGTGATCGGCATGACCAAAACTCCCTTCGTGATGTGAGCGTCGCGAACGCCGGCTGCGATCGCGGCTTGCGATAATATTGCGATCGTTATATAACGATCGTGATTGCATTCGCACGACCAGGGCGATGCCGTCAACATTAAAATAGCGATCGTTATCTAAAAAAGGTGCGGTGGTGCGATACAAGTCCGGACACAAGGAAGAGGCCCGCGCGCGCATGGTGGCGGCGGCTGGCCGCGGCTTTCGCCGCCAGGGGTTTGGCGGCATCGGCGTCGACGGCCTTGCCAAGGAGGCCGAAGTCACCTCCGGCGCGTTCTACGGGCACTTCTCGTCCAAGGGTGAAGCGTTCAAGGCCGCGCTGGTGGCGGGCCTCGAAGAGCTGCGCCAGGGTGTCGAGGGCCTGCGGGCCGAGCATGGCGCCAAATGGGTCGCGGCGTTCGTCGATTTCTATCTCGGACAAAAGCGGGTCTGCGAGCTCGGTTCGAGCTGCGCCTTGCAGAGCCTGACCTCGGAGGTGCAGCGCGCGGACGCCGGGATCAAGACCGTGTTCGAGGCCGAGATCGAGGGCGTCGTGAACGCGGTCGCGGATGGCCTGCCAGGCCGAACGTCCAAAGACAGACGTGCGCGCGCCTGGGCGCTGCTCTCGATCCTGTCCGGCGGTGTCACGATGGCAAGGGCCGTCGCCGACGAGGATGTCAGCGCGGCGATCGCGTCGGCGTGTCGCGCGGCTGCGCTCAAGGCCTGTGCCGAGATTTGACTGGCTGGAAGCGGAGAACCGCAGATGCAGATGTCGAACTATCTCTTCTTCACGACGCATTGCGAGGCGGCGCTCGCCTTCTATACCGCCTGCGGCCTCGGCGAGGTGACCGAGATCAAGCGCCACGGCGCCGCCGGACCGATGCAGGGCAAGATCCTGCATGCGAAATTCGAGGGACCGGGCATCCAGTTCTACGCATCCGACAATGACGATGCCGAGCCGATGCGTGGATCGGCGCATATCCTGATGATGGACGACGCGCAGGCGACGACGGGTCTGTTCGCGCGCCTCGCCGAAGGCGGCACGATCACCACGCCGCTCGGGATCCAGCCCTGGGGCGATTATTACGGCAAGCTCACCGATCGCTTCGGTGTGCAATGGATGCTGAACTGCACCTTGGCGCGGCCTTAGATCAACCTCATCCCCCGCAAACTCGCATGCCCGTTCTTGCCGACGATGATGTGATCATGCACGGCAATCCCGAGCGGCTTGGCGATGTCGATGATCGCCTTGGTCATCTGGATGTCGGCCTGCGAGGGTGAGGGATCGCCGGAGGGGTGGTTGTGCACGAGGATGATCGCGGTCGCCGAGAGCTCGAGCGCGCGCTTGATCACCTCGCGCGGATAGACCGGGGTGTGGTCGACGGTGCCGGTCTGCTGTATCTCGTCGGCGATGAGCTGGTTGCGCTTGTCGAGGAAGAGCAGGCGAAACTGCTCCTTGTCGGCGAAGGCCATGCTGGTGCGGCAATAGGCGATCACCTCGTTCCAGGACGACAGCGCGTTGCGGTTGTTGACCTCGCCCTTGGCGACGCGGTGCGCCGCCGCGGCGATCAGCTTGAGCTGGTTGATGGCGGCTTCGCCGACGCCGTCGATCTCGCGCAAGCGTGCCACCGGCGCGTGGACGACTTCGGCGAACGAGCCGAAGGTCTTGATCAGCGTCTTCGCCAGCGGCTTGGTGTCGCGCCGCGGCAGCGCCGGAAACAGCGCCATCTCCAGCAGCTCGTAATCGCTGAGTGCGTCCGCGCCCGCACTATAGAAGCGCTCGCGCAGCCGTTCGCGATGGCCGAGATAGTGCGGCGTGTCCTCCGGCTTGCTGTCGTCGGCCTTGGTTTTGGCGGGCATCGCATACAAGCATGCCGTTCCGGGGGCGTTTTGCAACCATGAAGTGTCTTGGGCTCTGGCGGCCGGCCTTTCTGGAAGCCAATAGCAACAGTCCCGTTTTGCCGGCCAGCTCGGCTCGATCGGAGGCCCTGATCCAACCGGACGTCGGGGAATATGTAATTGACTGTTCATTCCAGAACTGCTATTGCAGGCTCATGGCGAGACCGAAGGAATTTGACAGGGAAGAAGCGCTCGCTGCCGCGATCGCCGTCTTCCGCGAACATGGTTTTGAGGGAACTTCGACCCCGATGCTCGTGGACGCGATGGGTATTGGACGCCAGAGCATCTACGATACCTTCGGCGACAAGTGGCAGCTCTATTGCGCATCTGTGCAGCGCTATGCGGCCGCCGAGACCGGGGCTCATCTGTCCGCTCTGCGGGGGCAGCCACGCGCGATGGACGGCGTCAGGGCCATGGTCGAGCGCGTCGTCGGTGAGGCGCATCAAGCCTGCCTCGGCGTCGGTTCGATGTGCGAGTTCGGCCGCACGCGGGACGATCTCACCGAGATCCATCACGCTGCCGGGCGGCCGCTCCGCCTGGCGGTTTCGAAACGAATGCGCGAAGCGCAGGCCGACGGCGATGCTTCGGCCGACATCGATGCCGACGAAGCGGCGGAGTTTCTGCTGGCAAGCTTCGCCGGCATCCGCATTGCAGCCCGAGGCGGCGCAAAGGCCCGGCACTTGCGAGCGCTCGGCGACATGGCGCTGCGCGCGCTCTCGTAAGGCGGATCTTCTTTTTTGCATAATTCTGGAACGATCAATCAAATACGGAGCAACACCATGAAGGCTGTGGTCATGAATCGTCGAGGCGGTCCCGACGTCATCGCTTGTGTCGAGCGGCCGGACCCGTTACCGGGCCCGGGTGACGTGCTGGTCGAGATCGCGGTCGCAGGCGTCAATTTCATGGACGTGGGTGTCAGGCAAGGAATGGCCTGGACCAGCATGTCCGATCCAAAGATCCTGGGCGTCGAGGGCGCGGGCCGGGTGCTCAGGGTTGGCGACGCCGTCGATGGCTTCCGGATCGGCCAACGCGTTGCCTGGGTCTATGCACCCGGAAGCTACGCCGACAAGGTTGTGGTCCCTGCGACGTCGCTCGTGCCCCTGCCCGATGCGATCGACGACAGCACTGCCGCGTCGGTGATGATGCAGGGGCTCACCGCCAGTCATTTCGCGACGGATTTCTATCCGGTGCAGCAAGGTGATATCGCCCTCGTTCACGCCGCCGCAGGTGGCGTCGGCCTGCTCCTGACCCAGATCATCAAGCTGCGAGGTGGACATGTGATTGGCCGCGTCTCGTCGACCGACAAGGTGGCGGTCGCGAAGGACGCGGGCGCCGATCATGTGATCGTGGACGCCGAGGGCGAATTCGCCGGCGAAGCGGTGCGGCTGTCGGGCGGCGCGGGCGTGCACGTCGTCTATGACGGCTCCGGCCCCAAGACCTTCCAGGGCTCGCTCGATGCGCTCCGGCGCTCGGGCACGTTCTGCTGGTATGGACCCGTGCTCGGCGGGCCTGGACCGCTCGACATCATGAGCCTGCCGAAGAGCATCAAGATCGGTTACGCCACGTTCTTCGATCATATTCACACGCCCCAAAAGCTCCGCGCGCGCTCGGCGCAGCTGTTCGACTGGATCGTCGAGGGCAAGCTCAAGATCAGGATCGGCGGGCAATATCCCCTGGCTGATGCAGCGAAAGCCCATGCCGACATGGAAAGCCGCGCGACGACCGGCAAGCTGCTTCTGATCCCGTGAGCGGCGAAGAGCTTGGTCGTCGGGGCTAAAGCGTCGCAGGCCTCACTTGTCGCGCTTCAACCCCGGCACCAGCGCAGCCAGCCGGTCCCTGATCGGACGTCCGAACATCGCCCCGCCCATGCCGCCGGGCGGTGGACCCGGCGGCAGTCCGGCGCGCATGCCGGGCCGCGGCGGTGGGCCTGCGCGTCCGACAGTCACGACCGCCCGGCGGTCGACGCCGAGCGTCAGCGTCGCGACGTAGCGGTCACGCTCCTCCTTCACCGCGCAGAAGGCGCGATGCTCCGGATCGGAACGTTCGATGACGTGATCGTTGGCGTTGATCACCATGCGCTGCCGTGCGCGGTCGCCATAATCAGGCACGTTGGTATAGATGAACTCGTTGAGCGCATCCGGCAGGAAGGTCTGCCCGGTCAGCACGGTGCGGTCGCCGAGAAAAATTTTGAAATGGATGTGGGTGGTGCGGCCGTCATACCAGCCGGGATAGATCGTGTTGAAATTCACCCAGCCGGCGCCGTCGGTCGTTTGCGTGCCGCGCAGGAACGTCTTGCCGGTCGCATCGACATTGTGGTCGTCGCTCTGGCCAGGAAAGGCCGAATAGAGCCCTTTCGCGTCGCAATGCCAGATGTCGACCCGCGCGTCATGAATCGCCGTGCACGATCCGGCATCGATCACCCGCAGCCGCAAGGTCAGCGGCACGCCCGGCTTGCCCTCGGCGATGTCGGATCGCACGAGTTTCGGGTCGGAATAGAACGGCCCTTCCTCCGCCTGCGGCGTCAGGATGCAGGCGGGCTCGGCGTCCGCCCCAATGGGGGCAGCCTCCGCGTTGCCGGGCAACAGGCCTGCGGCGCTGGCCGACACAAATCCGAGAAAGCCGCGGCGCGTCGACGTACTCACTCCGTCTCTCCTGTCTGTTGACGAGAGATCGTCATCGAGAAAGAGGTTGGCAAGATCAGGCTTTGAAGATGGCGACAATCAGCCTGACGGTTTCTGATCGTGTCGCGCCGGCGAGGGCAGTGTGACGGTGACCACCCCGGTGAGAATGAACGCCATTCCGGCCAGAATTGACCAGGTAAAACTCTCGCCGAGCAGGGTGGTGCCGAGCATCACCGCGAAACCTGCGCGCAGATAACTCCCGCTGGTCGTGCCGAGCGGGCCGATCGTGCGGATCAGCCGGAAATAGATCACCATCGCGAGCGCCGTGCAGACGATCGCGAGTGCGACGACAGCCGCGATCGCCTGCGCCGGCGGCGGCGCCAGCATCCATGGCCGCTCGAGGATCGCGGCCGCGGGCAGCATCAGGATCGCGGCGCAGCTCATGGCGCCTGCCGCCGTGACGATCGGGGGAAGTTTTTTGAACCGCTGCCCCCATAGCGGCGCGAGCGCGTAGCAAAGGCTCGCGCCGAGCACGGCCGTCTGCGCCAGCGGCGCGGACGTGCCGATCCCGGACAGCGCGTCGATCCCCACGGTCACGGCGACACCGGCGAGGCCGAGAGCGACGCCCGCGATCTTGCGGCCGCTGATCGCCTGTCGCCCGCGCCCCGTCATCAAGGCGATCGAGAGCACGAACATCGGTGGTGTCGCGTTGAGTACCCCGGCGAGGCCGCTGGTGATATGCGCCTCGCCCCAGCTGATCAGGGTGAATGGCAGCGCGCTTTGCAGCACGCCTTGCACGAGAAAGGCAGCCCAGACCGATCCCTGGCGAGGAAGTGCGTGCCCCTGCGCCGTCGCAATGAGAAGGAGAAGACCTGCCGCGAGGGTCACGCGTGCCGCGACCATCGTGAATGGCGGAATCGATGGGATCGCCAACTTGATCAGCGTGAACGAGCTGCCCCAGATCAGCGAGAGCAGCAGCAACAGGGCGATCTCGCAGGCAAGGGCGGCTTGTTCCGATGTTGCCGGTTCGGCCTGCGTGCTCATGCGGTGTGCTCCGTGACTTGCCGGCAGCATGATCAGGAAGCAGCGGCGCGGGCTGGCCGAATTCGGACCTCATCGTCCGATCGAGTCCGATTTCAGCTACTCGGCGGGCCGCATCGAAACTATTGTCGCGGCATGACGACGGGCTCGGCGCAACGGCAAACCCTGCCACCGCATCTCGACTGGGAGACGTGCGACCGGGCGCGGCTGGCGCGTGCCCGTGCGTTCGACGGCCTGTTTTTCTCCGGCGTTCGCTCGACGCGCATCTATTGCCGGCCGGTCTGTCCGGTTCGCCCCGCACGCTCGGAGAACGTCACGTTTTATGCCACGGCGGCCGCGGCCGAGCGGGCCGGCTTCCGCCCCTGCCTGCGCTGTCGGCCGGAAACCGCGCCTGGTTCGCCGGCCTGGCTGGGGACGGCCACCACTGTCGCGCGCGGGATGCGGCTGATCGACGACGGCTTTCTCGATCGCGCCACCATGACGGAGCTCGCCGAGGCGCTTGGCGTCGGGCCGCGCCACCTGCTGCGCCTGTTCCTGCGCCATGCCGGTGCGAGCCCCAGCGACATCGCGGCGACCCGGCGTGTGCAGGAGGCCAAGCGCCTGATCGACCAGACCAATATGACCCTGGCGGAAATCGCCTTCGCCGCCGGCTTCGGCAGCGTTCGCCGCTTCAACGATGCCTTTGCCGCGACCTACAGGCGGCCGCCGTCGTCCTTCCGGCGGCGCCGATAGGGCCAGCGCCCGACGAAAAAAATTCCGCACCGACCGTTTCGTTTTTATCGCCTCGTTCGTCTCTGCGCTGTGGGCCTCATCGAGCGGCCGGCGGAGTTTCCGCAAGGGAGAACATCGATGTCAGAGATCAAAGCCACGCCGTCGCGTCGCGCGGTCGTTGCCACCGGCCTTGGCGCCGGCGTGCTGCTCGCCGCCCAAAGCGTTCCGTCCTACAGCCAGAACAGGAGTTCGAAAATGGAAGCCACCATCCGCACCGGCAGCGACATCACCACCCTCGTCAACGTCTTCACGGTCGAACCGGACAACCAGCAGAAGCTGGTCCAGCTCCTGAAGGAGGGGACCGACTCCTTCTTCAGCAGGCAGCCCGGCTTCATCTCTTCCAGCGTCCACGCCAGCAAGGAGGGCGGGCGCGCGATCAACTACTCGCAATGGCGAAGCGCCGGGGATATCGAGAATTTCCGCAAGGATCCGAAATTCGCGCCGTACATCCAGCGCCTTGCCGCGATCGCGAAGGCCGAAACGATCCTGTGCGAGGTCGTCGAGGTCAATCATGCCTGAGCTTCGGCGGGTAGTGCCTCGGCCCCGATTGACGTATCACGCCTGTTGGCGACGGGGAGATCCGGCTTGGCAGAGGATGTGACGAGCAACGGCGCGGGGGCGGTCCGGGAGACCGCCCAGCAGGCCCTCGATCGCCTGGCGGTGGAGCTGCGGCCCCAGCTACACCGCTATTGCGCGCGCATGACGGGCTCGGTCATCGACGGCGAGGACGTGCTTCAGGAGGCGCTGCTCAAGGCCATCGAGGCCGCGCCGCGGACTGAGCCGCTCGACAATCCGGAAGGCTGGCTGTTTCGCATCGCCCACAATGCCGCGCTGGATTTTTTGCGCCGGCGCGCGCGCTACAACGCTGCTCACTCCGATGAAGATCTGGACATGATCGCCGCCTCGACCAGCCCCGTGACCGACCGCCAGATCGTGGCGGCGAGCTTGCGGACCTTCATGCGCCTGCCGGCGGCGCAGCGAGGCGCGGTGATCCTGCGCGACGTGCTCGGCTACTCCGTCGACGAGGTCTGCACCATCATGGGCGGCAGCATTCCGGCCACCAAGGGCGCCCTGCAACGCGGCCGCGTCCGTCTCCGCGAGCTCGCGGAGGAATCCGACGACATCAGGCCTCCCGAACTGGAGACGGCCGAGCGCGCCCGCTTATTGCACTATGTCGAGCGTTTCAACGCACGCGATTTCGATTCCCTGCGCGACATGCTGGCCGACGACGTGCGGCTGGAGATGGTCAACCGAACGCGCAGGGCCGGCCGCCGCGACGTCAGCGAATATTTTGGTCGCTATGCGCAGACCAGCCCCTGGCATTGCGTTCCCGGTTTTGTCGACCGGCGCCCTGCGATCATCATGTTCGATCCGCAGGACCCGTCAGGCCCGCCGCGCTACTTCGTCCTCCTCGACTGGGAGAACGGCAGCATCGTCAACATCAGGGATTTCCTGTTCGCGCATTACGCGATCGAAGGCGCGGAATTGTTCACGCTGGATTGACGAGACGAAGCGGCAGCAGGTCAGCCGATCTGCTTCTCGCCGTGCCGCTCCGACAGCGTAAAGATCTCGACGCCGGTGGCGGTGACGCCGACCGAATGCTCGAACTGCGCCGAGAGGGAACGGTCGCGGGTGACCGCGGTCCAGCCGTCGGAGAGAATCTTCACGTGCGGCTTGCCGAGATTGATCATCGGCTCGATGGTGAAGAACATGCCGGGCTTGAGCTGCACGCCTTCACCGGGCCGGCCGATATGGATGATGTTCGGCTCGTCGTGGAACATGCGCCCGAGGCCATGGCCGCAGAAATCGCGCACCACGCTCATGCCCTGCGGCTCGACGAAACTTTGGATGGCATGGCCGATGTCGCCGGTGGTGGCGCCGGGCTTCACGGCGGCGATGCCGCGCATCATGGCTTCATAGGTCACTTCGATCAGCCGCTCGGCCTTGCGCGCGATCGGGCCGACCGCATACATCCGGCTGGAATCGCCGTACCAGCCGTCGACGATGAAGGTGACGTCGATATTGACGATGTCGCCTTCCTTGAGCGGACGGTCGCCGGGCATGCCGTGGCAGACCACGTGATTGAGCGATGTGCAGGTCGAGTAGCGATAGCCGCGATACATCAGCGTCGCCGGATAGGCGCCATGGCTGAAGGCGAACTCGCGGACGAATTCGTCGATGCGATCGGTCGGAACGCCGGGGCCGACGATGTCGGTGAGCTCGTCGAGGCACTTCGCCACCAGGGCACCCGCCTTGCGCATGCCGGCAAAGGCGGCCGGCCCATGCAGCTTGATCTGTCCGGTCTTGCGCAGGGAGGTATCGGTGGCTTCGACGTAGCTCATGCGGGTCTGGTTCTTCTGGCTCGGGCCCGATTGGGCGGAAAGGCTTGATTTCAGGCCCAATTTAATGATTGCGGGCCGCCACGCAAGCTCAGCCTACCCGCCATGCGCCCGAAAGGCGGCTCAATTCGGGACTTCTACGGTGGTTTCGACCGGCAGCGCGCCGCCGCGGACACGGATTTCGCGGACGGGGTAGGGAACCCGGATGCCCTCGCGCTTGAAGGCGTCCCACAGCGCCAGCATCACGTCGCTCTTGACGGCATCCATGCCGTCGGGGTCCGCGAGCCAGAGCGTCAGCGAGAACTTCATGCCGGCCTCCGCGAACTCGGTCAGCAGGCAGTTCGGCGGCTTGGCCTTCTGCGCGCGCGGATGGGCGGCCGCGGTCTCGATCGCGAGCTTGCAGACCAGCCTGGGATCGGCGTCGTAGTTGGTGCCGAAGGTGATCTTCACCAGCGTGTTCTTGTCGGTGTAGGTCCAGTTGACGACCTTCTGCGTCACCAGATCCTCGTTCGGCACCAGGAATTCGCGGCCGTCGCCGGCGGCCACAGAAATATAACGCGTCTTCATCGCGCTGATGCGCCCGGTATTGTCGCCGATGGTGACGAGGTCGCCCGGCTTCACCGACTTGTCCGCGAGCAGGATGATGCCGGAGATGAAATTGGCGACGATCTTCTGCAGGCCGATACCGATGCCGACGCCGACCGCGCCGGAGAACACCGCAAGCGCCGAGAGGTCGATGCCGACCGTGCCGAGCGCGAGCACAATCGCGATTGCGAGCAGCCCGATGCGGATGATCTTGACCAGCAGCACCTGGACCGACGGTGTCAGGTCCGTCGCCGAGTTGATCTTGCTCTCGGCGAAATTGCTGGCGATGTTGGTGAGCCAGAGCGCAAGGATCAACAGCGCGCCGGCCTTGAGCACCAGGAGCGGCGTCAGCCGCAATCCGCCGAGCACGATCGCATAGGAGTCGAGCAGGTCGACCGTGGTATCGAGCTGGCCGAGGATGGACAGCGCGGCGACGAACCACGCCGCAACCGACACCAGCCTGACGAAGAAGGCGTTGCGCAGCACCGAGGTCAGGAGCCGGATCGCGAGCCAGGCGAGCCCCAGCTTGGCGGCGACCATCAGGAGGTAGCTGCGGCTCGGCCAGGTTGCGTGATACATCACCACGCGGGAGACGATCACGAGCAGGGTGAACACCGCCGTCGAGGCGCTGGAGACCATCACGCGGGCGAAGTGCCGAAGCGGCAGTGGCCAGCGCATCGCGAGCGAGCTCATGTCGACCCGGTTGCGAATGGCGGTTTCCGCGGCATAGGCGATGCCGGCCGAGGCCAGAATGAGACCAAATTGCAGGTAGAACCAGGGCGAGGCGATTTCCGCCCCGACGCTGCGCGCGGTGGTCTGCACGAACTCCATGAGGTCTTTGAGGTCCATGTCCATCGGGTCTCGTCGGGAAACAGGCGGGAGGATTTGATTCGAAAGTGCCGCAGAATTCCACAAAGGAAGCGGCCGGGCCATCGATACACCGTGAAGTGAAGCGCGTTAAGGCCGCAAAATACGGGCAGATTGCCGCGAGCGGGAGAAAATGGGTTGGCGCGCCGGTGTGGCGACGATAAGGATGCAATTCCAGCGATTTGTACCCGGAAGGTGGATGGCCTCCCTCGACTCTTTCAGCATCGCCATTCTGCTCGGCGCCGTCCTTGTCATGGCAGGTATCCTGTCGAGCCTGCTCGCGCTGCGCTTCGGCGCGCCGCTGCTGCTCGTCTTCCTCGCGATCGGCATGCTGGCGGGCGATTCAGGCCCCGGCCAGCTCCAGTTCAGCGACGTTGGCACGACCTATCTGGTCGGCTCGGTGGCGCTGGCCCTGATCCTGTTCGACGGCGGCCTGAAGACGCGCTTTGCCAGCATCCGCACCGTGCTCGCGCCGTCCGTGGTGCTCGCGACCGTCGGCGTGCTCCTGACCGCGCTGATCACGGCGCCGTTTGCGAAATACGCGCTCGACCTGAACTGGACGGAGTCGCTGCTGGTCGGCGCCGTGGTCGCCTCGACCGATGCGGCCGCGGTGTTCCTGCTGGTGCACACCCAGGGTCTGCGCCTGCGCCCGCGCGTCGGCGCGACGCTTGAAGCGGAGTCCGGCACCAACGATCCTTTCGCGATCTTCCTCACCCTGATGCTGGTCGAATACATTTCGCTGGGCTCGAGCTCGCCCGGCCATGTGGTGATGGAATTCCTGCAGGAGGCGGTGCTGGGTGCCGTCGTCGGCTTCTTCGGCGGACGTCTCGTCGTCATCGGGCTCAACAAGGTCGCGCTGCCGCAGGGCCTGCATGCGCCGTTCGTCACCACGGCCGCGCTCGTGATCTTCGGCGGCTCGCAGATCATGCACGCCTCGGGCTTCCTCGCCGTCTATCTCGCCGGCATCATCATCGGCAACAGGCCGACGCGCGCGCATAATTCGGTGGTGGCCTTTCTCGACGCCGCGACCTGGCTGGCGCAGATCGTGATGTTCGTGCTGCTGGGCCTCTTGGTGTCGCCGAGCCGGCTGGGCTCGAGCGTGCTGCCGGCGATCGGCGTCGCCTTCGTTCTGATGCTGGTGGCGCGGCCGATCGCAGTGTTCGTGTGTCTCGCCCCGTTCCGCTTCAACTGGCGCGAAAAGATCTTCATCGCCTGGACCGGCCTGCGCGGCGCGGTCGCGATCTTCCTGGCGTCGATCCCGATGCTGGTGGGTCTGTCAAAAGCCTATCTCTATTTCGACGTCGCCTTCGTCGTCGTGATCATTTCGCTCTTGCTGCAGGGCTGGACGCTGGCGCCCGCCGCGCGCAAGCTGCACGTGGCGCTGCCGCGCGCCGAACGCGGCCCGCGCCGTGTCGAGCTTGATCTGCCCGGTCAGCTCGAGCAGCAGCTGGTCGGCTATCCGGTGCGGCCCAAGAGCCTCTATTTCCGCCGTGGCCTGATCCCGTCCTGGTCCAAGCCGACGCTTGTGATCCGCAAAGAGAGCATTTTGACTCCGACGGAGGCCGATCCGATCGCACCCGGCGATTACATCTATCTGCTGGCGCCGCCGGAAAAGGCCGAGGCGCTCGATCGCTTCTTTGTCGACATGCAGCCAAGCTCGGCGCCCGACCCGCATCTGCTCGGCGACTTCATGGTCTCCGGCGAGCATACGCTCGCCGAGCTCGCCGAGATCTACGGCGTGACGGCAAGTGACGACGATAGCAAGCTGACGCTGGCCGACTATTTCGACGTCCATCTCGACCGTGCGCCGAAGGAAGGCGCCGAGCTTGCGCTGGGTGAGATCGTGCTCGTCGCGCGCAGCATCTCCGGTGGCCGCGTCAACGTCGTCGGCCTCCGCCTGCCGGAAGACGACGAAACCCCGGCGCCGCTGACGCGCAGGCAGGCACTGCGGAAGAAGCTCGCGGAGCTGTGGACCTCGGTGGCGGGGGTTTAGCTGCGTGAGAGGGGGAGCTGTTTCCACAGCTTCGGTGTCATCGCCCGCGAAGGCGGGCGATCCAGTATTCCAGAGACGGCTGCGACTGAGCCGATAGGCCGCGGCGTACTGGATGCCCCCGCCTTCGCGGGGCATGACACTGTCCATTTGGCCAAGATGGTGGCAAACGCCAGAGCCAATCACTCCCCCGCCGGCACCGTCTTCATCCAATGCCGCGCAATCGCCGCGCGCGGCGCGATCCACGCGGCACCGCTGCCGGCGATATGCGCCAAAATCCGCTCCAGCGCGCCGATGCGGCCGGGGCGGCCGATCATGCGCAGGTGCAGGCCGATCGACATCATCTTCGGCGCCGTCGCGCCCTCGCGCCTGAGCCAGTCGAAGGCGCCGATGACGTAGTCGGCGAAATCGGCACCGTTGAAGCGCGAACCGTTGTAGTACTGCATGTCGTTGGTATCGAACGCATAGGGCAGCACGAGATGCTGCCTGCCGGCGATCTCTTTGTAATAGGGCAGGTCGTCATTATAGGCGTCGCTGTCGTAGAGAAAGCCACCGTCCTCGACCAAGAGCCGCCGCGTGTTCGGGGAGGTCGCCGAGCGCGTGTGCCAGCCGACCGGGCGTTGCCCGGTAACGCGTTCGATCGTCGCGACGGTTCTGGCGATCACCTCGCGCTCACTCGCCTCGTCCATGTCGGCGTGGCTCTGCCAGCGCCAGCCATGGGCGGAGACCTCATGGCCGCGCGCGATTGCATCGCGCGCCAGCTCGGGCGAACGCTCGACCGCACGGCCGCACGAGCTCACCGTCACCTTGACGCCGTAGCTGTCGAACAGATCCATGATGCGCCACCATGCGGCGCGGGTGCCGTACTCGAAGTGGCTGTCGATGCAGGGATCCGGGCCGTCGAGCCGGTGCACGACCTCGTAGATCGCCTCGTTGCCGGCATCGCCGTCGTTGACGGAGAACTCCGAGCCTTCCTCGAAATTCACGACCAGCGATACCGCAACGCGCGCGCCGTTCGGCCAGTGCGGGTTTGGCGGCTTGCCGCGGTAGCCGGCGAAGTCGCGTTGTGAAATCGGGTGTTTTGTGTCGCTCATGGATCAGTCCGAGGTTCCGGCCATGCGGTGCAGGCCAACGATGCGGTCGCTGGCGAACAGCAGGATCACCGTGCCGGCCAGGATGAGGGTAGAAAGCGCCGCGAGCGTTGGGTCGGGCGCCTCCTCGATGTATTGCAGCATCCGGATCGGCAGCGTTTTGGTGCGGACGTCGGCGAGGAAGATCGACACCGGATAATTGTCGAACGACGCCAGGAACGAGAAGATGCCGGCGATCAGGAATGATGGCGCCAGCGCCGGCACCATGACCCGCAGCACACTGCCGGGATAGGTGCAGCCGAGCGTGCGCGCCGCCTCGATTAGCGTGAAGTCGAACCGCGCAAGTCCCGCGATCATCGTGCGGGCGACGTAAGGCAGCGTGATCACGAGGTGCGCGACCAGCAGCGTGCCCCAGGGCGTATTGAACCCGATGGCGCGAAAGCCCTGTAGCAGCGCGATGCCGAGCACGAGGCCCGGCATCATCAGCGGCGAGACCAAAGCGGTTGCGAAGATCCCTGCGCCCGGCAGCTTTCCGCGTGCAATAGCGATGGCCGCGAGCGTGCCGCAGACCAGCGAGATCGCGGTCGAGAGCAGTGCGATCTGAAGCGACAGCAGCAGCGACGGCCAGAATCCGTCGAGCCGGCCGATCCGGCCATACCAGCGCGTCGATGCGCCGGTCAGCGGCAAATCGAACACCGGCGTTGGCGAGAAGCTGGCGGCCGCGATCACCAGCAGCGGCACGAGCAGGAACAGCGCCAGCCCGATCGCCATCACCCAGCAGACGATGATTGCGCCGCGCGTCATCACTTCGGCTCCCGCGACAGCCGCGCGCTCAGCGCGACGACGGCAATGGCGATCGCGAGCAGCACGACGCCGGCGGCGGCACCAAACCCGGGCTCGCGCGCCAGCAGATAGGCCTTTGCGATCGTGGTCGCGAGCGTCGGATATTTTTCGCCGATCAGCAGCGTCGGCACGACATAGGCCGAGACCGAGAGCGAGAACACCAGCGCGACGCCCGCGATGATGCCGGGCAAGGTCAGCGGCAGGATGACGCGAAAGAACGTCACGACCGGCGAAGCGCCGAGCATTGCGGCGGCTTCAGCGTAGCGCGGATCGAGCTGGGCGACGATCGCGTAGATCGGCAGGATCATGAACGGCAGGAAGATGTTGACGGCGCCGACGATCAGCGCGGTCTCGGTAAAGATCATCCGGATCGGGTCCTCGATGATGCCGAGTGCCATCAGCGTTTCGTTGACGATGCCGTCGCTGCGCAACAGGATGGTCCAGGCAAAGGCCTTGACGATGACGCTGGCGGCAAACGGAAGGAACAGCGTGGCCAGTAGCACGGAGCGCAAGGGCCCACGGGCGCGCGCCAGCGCGAAGGCGGCGGGATAGCTGATCAGGAAGGCGATCAGCGTGGTCAACAATCCGAGCCGCAGCGAATTCCAGATCACGCCGAGATAGTACGGCGTGCCGAGCAGGCGCTTGTAATGAGCCAACGTCAGCCCGTTGGCATCAACGATGCTGACGCCGAGCAGCAGCACCAGCGGCAGCGCAAACACGCCGGCGATGATGACGAAGGAGGGCAGCACGAAGCCGACTGCGGTCAGTTGCTCGCGATCGACCGCAGGCGCTGCCACGGGCGTGGGAAGCGCGGCTTCCGTCATGCCTGCGCCTCCATCGGAAACGCAAAGGTCTCGGCCACCGGCCAGCTCAGGCGGATCTCGTCATGCACGCGGGGGATTGCGCCATCTCGCCCGGAGAGCTCGGCGAGCAGGCTTTCGCCGGCGCCCGCATCGACCTCCACCAGTGTGCGCGAGCCCTGGAACACGACGGAGCGGACGCGGCCGGCGGCAGAATTCGCTTCGCCTTGCTCACCAAGGCGAAGCTGCTCGGGACGCGCCGCAACGATAACGGGCGAGCCCATTTGAAAATTGCCGAGCGCGGACATGCGGCCGAGCTTGGTCTCGACATCGACCTTGCCGTTATCCGCGGCCAGCACGGTCCCGGAAATCCGCGTCGACAGCCCGACGAAGTTGAGCGCGAACAGGCTCGCGGGGCGCAGATACAATTCGCGCGGTTCGGCCAGCTGCTCGATGCGGCCCCTGTTCATGACCGCAACGCGGTCGGACATGGTCAGCGCCTCGTCCTGGTCATGGGTCACGAAGATCGCGGTCGCCTTCAAATCCTGGAGCAGGCGGCGCAACTCGACCTGCATCTCCTCGCGCAGCTTGCGATCGAGCGCGGACAGCGCCTCGTCGAACAGCAGCACGTCGGGCTCGACCGCGATGGCGCGCGCCAGCGCCACGCGTTGCTGTTGGCCGCCCGACAGCGCCGAGATGCGTCGTCCCGCCAGATGGCCTAGCTTGACCAGCGACAGCGCGCGTTCGACGGCGGCATCGATCTCGCGCTTCGCCGCGCCGCGCACCTTCAGCCCGAATGCGACATTACCGGCGACGGTCAGATGCGGAAACAGCGCGTAGCTCTGGAACACGACGCCGACATTGCGCTTGTGCGGCGGCACGTTGGTGATGTCGCGTCCGGCGAGTTCGACCTTTCCGGTGTCAGGCTGCGCCAGCCCCGCGATGGCGCGGAGCAACGTGGTCTTGCCGCAGCCGGAGGGGCCGAGCAGTGTCACCAGCTCGCCGCGGCGGATGGTCAGGTCGATATGGTCGAGGACCGTCGTCGGCCCGTACCGCTTGGAGACGCTGCGAACGACGAGATGCGGCGCGGCCTCGCTCATGTCATCTCCTTGCTCCAGCGGTCGACCCAGCCCGCGCGGTTCTTGGCAACGAACGCCCAGTCCGGCGCGAATAGCGAGGCGGGATCGGGGAAGCCCGCGGGTGTCGGCGTGGCCTTGTTGGTCGGCGCGACAAACGCCTTGTCGGCAAGGATGGTCTGCGCCTCCGGGCTGAGGAAGAAGTCGATCACGGCATCGGCGAGGTCGCCTGCCGGTGCGCCAGTCACCTTGGCGATGCCCGATGGCATCGCAAAGCCGCCGTCCTGCGGCACGGCGAGATCGACCGGCGAACCGTCGGCTTTGCGGATCAGGGTGTAGGCCGAGAATTGCCCACCAATCATCCAGGCCTCACCCTGCTCCATCAGATTGATGGCCTGCGGCGCGTTCGTATAGACGTTGAGCAGGTTCGGCTTCAGCTCCTTCACCTTCTTGAAGGCGGCGTCGATCTCGTACTGCGCTTCCTTGTAAGGCTTGCCGGTTTCCAGATGGGCGGCGGCGAGCAGCGTCCAGAAGCCTTCGGTGTTCGAGAGCGACGGCACGATCACGCGCGAGGCATATTTCGCGTCCCACAGATCGGCCCATTTGGCGGGCGCCGTCTTCATGCGCTTGGTTGAATAGGCGATGCCGGCCCAGGGCCGCTGATAATTCGCCCACATGCCGTCCTGGTGCACCGAGCCGTCCACGAGCTTGCCGAGATTGGCGATCGACGAGGCCGACATCTTGGTGATCAGGCCTTCGCTGGCTGCCGGCAGCATCACCGGATCGTCCATGATGACCACGGAGATTTTTGGCGTGGCCTTGTCGGCCTGCATCTTCTGGAGGTTGGTCAGCGAGTTGGTGCCCTCATAGAGCACCTTGCAGTCGAGCTTCTTCTCCAGCACCGGAAACAGATCGGCGTTGAAATATTTCGCGGCGCCCGCGGGGCCGCCGATGACGATCTCCTTGGTCGCGGCGCGCAGGCGTGCCGGAGCGGCGAGAAGCGTGGCCAGGGCCGCGCCGGACTTCAAAACGCTGCGTCGGGAGGGGGTGTGCATGGGCATGTCCCGTTTGTTGTGCGTAAAGCTTGCTACGAGGATGCAGCAAGCGCCATGCCAAATGTGCACATTTTTATAAATTGTAGTAATTTCAATGCCTTGATTTAGTGGCGTGTTGGGTAGCTGCGCACTCGCGCAGCAAATGTGCACATTTTTTGGAGGTGACGCTGCGCATCCTTTGGGCCTAGCTATCCCCATGGCGACGCAGCGCAGGCGAAACGGCAAGGGAAACAGAAAGGCCAATCCGGCAGAGGACGAGGCGGTCTATCAGGCCATCCTGCATGCGCTGCTGGAAGGCAAGTTGAAGGCGGGGGTCAAGCTCGCCGAGCCGCCGCTGGCCGACATCTTTGGCGTGTCGCGCGAGCGCATCCGCAAGGTGCTGCACCGGTTGGGTGCCGAACGCCGTCTGGAGATGATTCCCAACCGCGGCGCCCGCGTGCCGCGTCCGACGCTCGACGACGTCCGCAGCGTCTACGAGGCGCATCGCGTGCTCGAGGCCGGCGTGCTGTCGCAGCTTGTGCGCCTGGTTGACGATGCCCTGATCGAAAAGCTGAACGCCCATCTGGCCGAGGAACGTGCCGCCGCCACGCGCGGCGACCGCGCGGCTTCGGTGCGATTGTCAGGTGCGTTTCACGTCCATCTGGTCGAGGCACTCGGCAACGCCGAGCTCACGCGCTTTCTCGCCGATCTGCTCAGCCGCTCCTCGGTGATGGTGTCGGTCTATGAGCCGGCCACCGATTCGATCTGCGCCGTCGACGAGCATGGCGCCATCGTCGAAGCGTTACGTGCCCGTGATGTCGCGCGGGCGATTGCCGTGTCGCGAGAGCATTTCCTGCATGTGGAGAGCCGGCTTCATCTGGATGATGATGCCGCGCCGGTAAGTGAGGATTTGACGACGGTGTTCGCGGCGGTGAAGCCGAAGCGGCGAAAGCGCTGAACTCTCCGCTGTCGTCCCGGCGAAGGCCGGGACCCATAACCACAGTCAGTAGTTTGACGAAGGCTACTAGTTATTCTTTGCCGGTACTCGCACCGCAATTTCTCGATAGATCACGCGGTATGTTGGGGTGGACGGCCCCCGACGGCATCGGTGTGCCAGAATGAGGTCGCGTGGATCTCAGACAAGGGAGCCGTCCATGAGTGAGATTATCAGAATTGGGGTGGATACGTCCAAGAGCGTTTTCCAGCTTCATGGGGTGGATGCGGCCGAGCAGCCGGTGCTGCGCAAGAAGCTGCGCCGACGCGACGTGCTGAGCTTTTTTGAGCGGGTAGCGGCGACGAAGATCGGCTTGGAAGCCTGCGGTGGGTCGCATTACTGGGCGCGCGAACTGACGGCACTGGGGCACGAGGTGAAGCTGCTGCCGCCGCAGCATGTGAAGCCATACGTTCGGCGCAACAAGAACGACAGGAACGATGCCGACGCGATCTGCGAGGCGATGAGCCGGCCGCGCATGAGCTTCGTGGCGATCAAGACTGCGGAAAGCCAAGCCGCGCAGATGTTGATGGCGACGCGCGAGCGGCTGGTCGCCTATCGCGCGCAACTCATCAACATCATCCGCGGCCATGCGGCAGAGTTCGGCCTCACGGCCGCCAAAGGACCTGCCCATATCGAGCCGCTGCTGGCGCGCATTGCCGAGGATGGAAGGGTGCCCGGGCTCGCCAGGGAGCTGTTCGCCATCCACGGCCAAGAGTACCTCCGGCTGAAGAGCGAGCTGCGCGAGGTTGAGGCGAAGCTGAAGGCCTGGCACCGGCAGAACGAGATGAGCCGGCGCCTGGCCGAAGTCGATGCCATCGGCCCGATTGGCGGCTGTCTGCTGGCGATCAAGGCTCCCGACCCGCATGCCTTCGGCTGCGGCCGCGACTTCGCGGCCTGGATGGGCTTGACCCCGAAGGACCATTCCACGGCGGGCAAAGTGAGGCTCGGGGTGATTACCCGCGCCGGCGACGAGGCCCTGCGCCGCACCCTGGTGCTGGGCGCCACCTCGGTGATCAAGCAGGTGAGCCAGGGCAAGGGCAATCCCTCTCTCTGGCTGCGGGACTTGGTGGCGCGCAAGCCGCCGAAGCTCGCGGCCGTGGCGCTCGCCAACAAGCTCGCGCGCATCGCCTGGCGATTGATGGTCAGCGGCGAACGCTACGACGCGGCACGCGCCGGCATCGTCTCCCCGCCCGCAAGACTAGCTCCGTGCTCGCCTCGTCAAGGCCGCTGCACGCCGCCTGCGGCGGTGGCCTCCGGCCAGCCTTGACGAGCCTGCGCGCGGCGCTCAATGGCTGCCGTCGGTGAAACGAAGCATTCCGGACCCGGCCCACACCACAGACAAGGTGATCAAATGACATCCCTGCCCCGCAAATCATGAACTTCGGCGCGAGACCTCATCCTCGCGCCGCAGGCCGAAGCTTGCTCGATAACGAAAGATGGACCTGATCGAACGATCACAGTCGCGAGGCAAAAAACTCCGTAGGACCCGATGGTGCAACACACCGCCGGTATGTTTGGAACTCGCGCTGTGCACCCCATCTTGGCAGCGGTCATGTGCGACCGCATCAACAGACCGGACATATGATCGCAATCGCTTCGATCAAAACGTCGCTTCGTCTCTTGCTAGCAGGGGGCCGTCCACATATGGGTCCTGGCTTTCGCCAGGACGACGGCGGAGCATGTCGCGTCAGCGCGTCTCACGTCAGTACCTTCACCCCGCCGAACGACGTCACCCGCCCCCGCCTGAGCATCACGATCTGCGTCGCGAGCTGGCGCAGTTCGGCGACGTCGTGGCTGACATAGACCATCGGAATATTGGCCTCGTCGCGCAGGCGGACCAGATAAGGCAGGATTTCGAGCTTGCGGGCCTCGTCGAGCGCGCCGAGCGGCTCGTCGAGCAGCAGCAAACGCGGCTTTGACAACAGCGCGCGGCCGAGCGCGACGCGCTGGCGTTCGCCACCGGAGAGCTTTCCGGGACGGCGATCGAGCAAAGCACCGATGTCGAGCAGCTCGACGACGCGCTTGTGTTGCGCCGGATCCTCGGCGAGGCGGTTCATCCGCCGGCCATAGTCGAGATTCTGCGCCACGTTGAGGTGCGGAAACAGCCGCGCATCCTGGAACACGTAGCCGATGCGGCGGCGATAGGTCGGCACATGAATGCCGGCGGCGGTGTCGTCGACGGTCTCGCCGTCGATGACGATGGTGCCGCGATCGGGACGCAATAGCCCCGCGATCATGTTGATCAGCGAGCTCTTGCCGGCGCCGGATGCGCCGAACAGGCCGGTGACGCGGCCCTCGCTCGAGAACGACGCGGAGAGCCAGAATTCGCCAAGCTGTTTTTCGACATCGACGCGCAGCATGGTCAATTCCCGTGCAGGCGCTGTGTCGCGCGGCGGGCGAACCACTCGGCCGCGATCAGCGCACCAAGCGCGAGCGCGATCGAGATGATGACGAGCCGGCCCGCAGCGGCGTCGCCGTCTGGCGTCTGGATCAGCGAATAGATCGCGGACGAAATCGTCTGGGTCTCGCCGGGAATGTTGGAGACAAAGGTGATGGTGGCGCCGAATTCGCCGATCGCCTTGGCAAAGCCCAGCACCATGCCGGCGAGCACGCCGGGCAGGGCCAAGGGCAGCGTCACCGTGAAGAACACCTTGAAAGGCGCGGCACCAAGCGTCTCGGCGGCCTGTTCGAGCCGGCGGTCGATCGCCTCGATCGACAGCCGCATGGGGCGCACCAGCAGCGGAAACGACATCACGCCGCAGGCGAGCGCCGCACCGGTCCAGCGGAACGCGAAGACGATGCCGAGATGATCGGCCAGGAAGGCGCCGACGAGGCCGCGGCGGCCGAAGGTGAGAAGCAGGAGATAGCCGGTGACGACAGGCGGCAGTACCAGGGGCAGATGCACGAGGGCGTCGAGCACCGATTTGCCCCAAAAATCCTTGCGGGCGAGCAGCCACGCCAGCGCAATGCCGAACGGCGTTGCCACCAGCGTCGCGATGACGGCGACCCTGAGCGAGAGCAGGATCGCCGTCCATTCGGCGGGAGAGATGTCGAGCATCAAGTCGAGGGTATCACGTCGCAAAATTAAGTTGTGGGAGAGATCAGGAACTTGAAGCCGTATTTTTCCAGAATGATCTTGGCGGCCGAGGTGCGCAGGAAGGCGAGATAGTCGTTGGTCTCGGGCTTCGCAGTCGTGGTCGCCGCAACCGGATAGATGATCGCGGGATGCGAATCCGCCGGGAAGGTGCCGACGATCTTCACGCCGGGCTCGACCTTGGCGTCGGTGGAATAGACGATGCCGAGATTGGCTTCGCCACGCGCCACCAGCGTCAGCGCCGCGCGCACGCTCTCGGCCATCGCGAATTTCGGCTCCGCGGCCTGCCAGGCGCCGAGTTTCTCCAGCGCCGCCTTGGCGTATTTGCCGACCGGGACGGACTTCACGTCGCCGGTCGCGATCTTGCCGTCGCCGGCAAGCTTTGCGAGGTCGAAACCTTGCGCGATGGTGACGTTGTCGATTTTGGAATCCTTCGGCGCGATCAGCACGATGCTGTTGCCGAGCAGGTTGACTCTGGAAGGCTCGTTGATGGTCTTCTTTGAGAGCGCGTAGTCCATCCAGTCGGTGTCGGCGGAAACGAACACGTCGGCCGGCGCGCCCTGCTCGATCTGTTTTGCCAGAACCGAGCTTGCCGCGTAGCTCGCGGTGATCTTCACGCCGGTCTTGGCGGTGTAGGCGGCGTCGATCTCGTCGAGCGCGTTCTTCATCGAGGCTGCCGCGAATACGGTGATGGTCTTGTCCTCGGCGGCGGCCGGCGAGAGGCTCGCGCCCGCGAGCATGACGAAGGCGGTGAAAAGTCCGGCAAGTCGATACATGGATGGCGCTCCGTGCGAGCCCGCGCGCACAAAAGCGCACGCGCAAATCTGGCGTTGGGTGGATTTAAGTCGCGACCGGCGGAAGCGCTGTTCCACGTGTCCCCGCAACGGCTTACGGCCGGCGGGGATATCGCAGTTACGAAGATAGCAGGCTGAGCCCTCAGATCAAAGGCGACCGTTTGTCTAACCTATTGGGCTGGCAGGATCGAAATCGACAGCGAATTGTCCTTGGCGCCGCTGATCTGGAGCACGAAGGGCTTGTCCGAGAGCTCGTATTTCATGGTCTTGCGGATGCCGTCGCAATCGGTGGCGCCGCTGAAGGCCACGGGCTTGAGGAAATGCCCGTCCTGGACCAGATCGACCCAGGCACCCGAGGACAGGCTGATGGTATAGAGCCCGGCCTTGGCCGCCTTGATGCTGGTGAAGCCGGCAAACGTACCGTCCTTCGGCGCGCGCTCGGGCGGCGTCGGCAGTTTTGCCTCCTGCGGCGCGACCAGCCCGAGCGTGATCGCTGATGCCGGGACTGCGGCCTGCTCGGCTCCCGACGCGAGCTTGGCGCGGTCCGGTGCCGTCAGCGCCGCGCGGTCGCGCTCGATCGGCCATTTGAACTTGTCGCAGCCGCTGGGTTCTTCCGCGGCGAGGGCGGAGGTCGCGCTGAGCGAAAGCACGGTGAGGAGGGCAAGGACGCGCATGTCAAATCTCATCATTGGCCACGCGAGGGAAGCGGGCTTGAAGCTAGGCTTCGTTGGCGAACGGGATGCGCATCCCGGAATGCCGCGGGCTTACGGCCGAACGGCGGGCCGATCCTAGCGCATGCTCCTCTCGTCGTCATCCCGGACAAGCGCTGCGAAGCGGAGCGCAGATCCGGGATCCATGGCCCCAGGGAGGAATTTGGCGAAGATTCGAAGTTATCACTACGCCCAACAACCACTCTCTGTGGTTATGGGTCCCGGGCTCGCTTCGCGCCCCGGGACGACAGTAGTGGCTACGGCTTCGCATCGGCCGCGCGCAGCACGGCTTTGCAGGCGGCCGGCATCTGGGCCAGCGTCATCGGCGGTTTCAGCTTCGGCGGCTCCGGCGGTGGTTTCGGGTGCAGCACGCCCTCGCTGAACCAATAGGCGAAATCGGACGGCTTGCAGCCTTCGTCCTCGGATTGCGACGGCTGTCCCTGGCATTCGCCGGCGCCCGCCGGGCAGCGCATGCGGATGTGAAAATGATAGTCGTGGCCCCACCACGGCCGGATCTTCGACAGCCACGAACGGTCGCCCTTGGCCTCGCGGCACAGCGCCTTCTTGATCGCGGGATTGACGAAGATGCGCTGCACCGCCGGCTCCTGTGCCGCATCGCGCAGCACGAGCACGTGGGCAGGTGTGAACACCTTCGGGTCGATGTCGAGGCGGTCCTCGCGCACCATCATCACCGCCGACATCTCCTCGCGCTCCTCGCGCGAGAGGCGATGGTCGGGCATTGGCGTCAGCCAGATGTCGGCGTCTAACCCAATCTGATGGCTGGCATGGCCGGAGAGTGCGGGCCCGCCGCGCGGCTGGCCGATGTCGCCGACCAAAATACCCGGCCAGCCCGCGTCCTTGTGCGCCTTGGCAGCCAAGCGCTTGATCAGCGCGATCATATCAGGGTGGCCGTAATTGCGGTTACGCGACAGCCGCATCACCTGCCAATTGTCGCCGTTGAGCGGCATCCGCTCGGCGCCGCCGATGCAGCCCTTCACATAGGAGCCGATGACATGCGCCGGTCCCGTCGAGGGCAGCAGCTTGCGCGCGAACAGCTCCTTGGCGCCGACCTTGGGATCGTTCGGGTTGGCGAGCGGCGGCAACGGCTTTGGGTTCACGCTGCCCTTGTCCTGGGCCAGCGCGCCGCCGGCGGCCAGGAGCGTCATCATAAGCAGGAGAGGGGCAATGCGGCGGGGACTCATGCTGACGTCCTTATAGCCCAACGTTGCATCGACGCCGGACGCGATCTTCTTCCATCACGACATTGCCATCCATGGCACGACCGACATGTCCCGCCCGGACGCGATCGATGTTTTCGACGAGACGACCCCAAAGTCGCATACTAGCTGACGGTTTTTTAACGACCCGATAACTCTATCCCGCATTGACCAAAATTCGTGCGCGGAACGAGATGCGCTTGGCTCCCGCATGCAATCAAGCCTGGTTCCGGAATTGATTCATGGAGAGTGCGCGTTTTTGCAGCTCCTCGCTCGCTGGTCGCGACGCGGGAGCAGGTTCGACGCGCCCGTGGACGCTAGTCGCGCCTTGCAAACAGGCAAAACGGCCTGGTGTTCGGCGGGCGCCTCCGTGACGCCGCCGACCAAGATTACTTTTCTTTCAGACACTTGCCCCAAGACTTGCGGCCGCTGGGCGCGGCTGGGGCATGTGAAGTTGAGTTTGGGGTCCAAAAAAACAGGAAAGCGAAAGCGCAAGCCGGTTGCCCGGGGCGGCCGACAGCCGCGCAAGCCGCGATTTGCGCGCGCGCCTCGTCCGCCCGGCGAACGCGACCTGCTCGTGCAGAGCCGTGCCGAAGCCGAAGCGGCCATCATCGAGGCGCGCAAATCGCATGAGCGGCTGCGCCAGGCCGTCGACCTGCTGCCGCAAGGCATCGTGATCCTCGATCCCGAAGGCCGCTACGTCCTCTGGAACAAGCAATATTCCGAGATCTACAGCAAGACCGCCGATCTGTTTGCCGAAGGCGCGCGGCTCGAAGACACGCTGCGGGTCGGCGTTGCCCGCGGCGACTATCCGGAAGCGGCTGGCAACGAGGACGACTGGATCGCCGAGCGGCTGAAGAAGCTCTACGAGCCCGGCAAGCGTCACGAACAGACGCTGTCCGACGGCCGCGTCATCCTGATCGAGGAACGTCGCACCGATGACGGCGGCGTCGTCGGCCTGCGCGTCGACATCACCGAATTGAAGCAGCGCGAAGCCTCGTTCCGCCTGCTGTTCGACGGCAATCCCGTCCCCATGATCGTTTGCGCGCTGGACGACGAGCGCATCCTCGGTGTCAACGATGCCGCGGTTGCGCATTACGGCTATAGCCGCGCCGAGTTCGAGAAGCTGAAGATCCGCTCCATGCAGGCCTTTGACAGCGAGCCGCCCTGGGCCACCGGCAGATCCAGCGAGGAGCAGGCCGCGCGCACCTGGAAGCATGTCAAGGCCGATGGCGCGCTGATCGACCTTGCAATCTACTCCCGCGAACTGACCTATGCCGAGCGGCCCGCGGTGCTGCTGGCGCTGATGGACATCACCGAACGCAAGCGCGCCGAGGCGCGGCTTGCCTTCATGGCCCAGCATGACGGGCTCACGGGGCTGCCGAACCGCAATCTGCTGCGCCAGCAGATGGACGAGATGCTCCTGCACACGCGCCGCAGCACCGACAAGGTCTCGGTGCTGATGCTGGGGCTCGACAATTTCAAGGCGGTCAACGACACGCTGGGGCACGCGGTCGGCGACAAGCTGCTGCGCGGTGTCGCCAAGCGGCTGCGCTCGACTTTGCGCGACGAAGACGCGCTGGCGCGGCTCAATTCCGACGAATTCGCGATCGTGCAGAGCGGCCTGGCACGGCCCGAAGATGCCGTGCTGCTCGCAAAGCGCCTGCTCGAGGCCATCGCCGATCCCTATCTGCTCGACGGCCAATCCGTGGTGATTGGCGCCTCGATCGGCATCGCGATGGCGCCCGGCGACGGCGATGATTCCGAAAAGCTGCTGAAGAGCGCCGACATGGCGCTGTCGCGCGCCAAGCTGGATGCGCGCGGCACCTTCGCCTTCTTCGAGGCCGCGCTCGACGCGAAGGCGCAGAGCCGCCGCAAGATCGAGGTCGAGCTGCGCGACGCGATCCAGAACGATGTGCTGCGCCCCTATTACCAGCCGCTGATCGATCTCCAGAGCGGCCGCATCACCGGCTTCGAGGCGCTGGTGCGCTGGCCGCATGCCGAGCGCGGCATGGTCTCGCCGGCCGAGTTTATTCCGGTTGCGGAAGAAACCGGCCTGATCAATCCGCTCGGCGGCTTGATGCTGCGCCGGGCGTGCATGGACGCCGCGACCTGGCCGGACGACGTCCGCGTCGCCGTCAATTTGTCACCGCTCCAGTTCCGCAGCGGCAATCTCCACTCGATGGTGACGGACGCGCTCAAGCATTCCGGCCTGCCGCCGCGGCGGCTCGAGCTCGAGATCACCGAGACGCTGCTGCTGGAGAAGAGCGCGCAGGTGCTGGCGACGCTGCATGCGCTGCGCGCACTCGGCGTGCGCATATCGATGGATGATTTCGGCACCGGCTATTCCAGCCTCAGCTATTTGCGCAGCTTCCCGTTCGACAAGATCAAGATCGACCAATCTTTCGTGCGCGATCTCGGCGCCAATCGCGAGGCGCAGGCGATCATCCGCTCCATCGTCAGCCTCGGCAAAGGCCTCGGCGTCATCATCACCGCCGAGGGCGTCGAGACCGAAGCCGAGCTGAGCTGCCTCCGTACTGAAGGCTGCGACGAGGGCCAGGGCTTTCTGTTCAGCAAGGCCCGGCCGAATGCCGAGATCATCAGCCTGTTGGCCGCGCAGCGCGGCATCGATGCCCCGGCTGAGGACGCCGCGCTGGTGGCCTAGCGGTCGGCAGATTGGCTTCTAGTAGCCGGAGTAGGGGCCGGAGGGCATGCAGGAGTCGTCGACGTAGCTGTAGCCGCCGCCATAGCCGCCGCCGTAATAACCGCCATAGCCTCCGTAATACGCGCTCGCGATCCCGGCGCCGACGACGGCGCCGGCGACCCCGTAGCCAAGGCCCCGGTAGCCGTAGCCCCGATAGCCATAGCCGCGATAACCGTAGCCGCGATAGGCCAGGCCGCCACGATAGCCATAGCCACCACGATAGCCCCATCCGCCGCCGCGATAGCCGTAGCCGCCGCGATAGCCGTAGCCCCAGCGCACTTCGGTGGTCACAGGATCGACCATCGATTTGATCGTCGCCACAGATGTCGGCATCGGGCCAGCCTGGGCGCCCGTGGCGAGCAGGACACCGGCCGCGGCGAGAACGGCAATACGCAGAGAGTTCGAGAACCCCATGACCTTCTCCGTGCTGTGAGGCGGCGCTTGGGCGCGGCCATCGACAGCCTATTCGGAGGCAGGCTTGCTGCGCCAGACTTGATTTAGGACAAGCAGATCGCGGCTGGTCATGCGGCGTTTACGCCGCCCGCAGCCCCGCCAAAAACGTATCCACGCTCTTCATCAGCGCCGACGCATGCTGCCCAAGCTCGCCTGAGGCAACCATGACATTGCCGGCCAGCGCGCGCGACTGGTCCGCGGCCTGGCTTGCGCCGGCGACGTTGGCCGAGACGTCGGTGGTGCCGGTGGACGCCTGCTGCACGCTGCGGGCGATCTCCCGCGTCGCCGAGCCCTGTTCCTCGACAGCGGCGGCGATCGTGGTGGCGATGCCGCTGATCTCGCGGATGGTGCCGCTGATGTCGGAGATCGCGGTGACGCAATTGCCGGTCGCCGCCTGGATCGCATTGACCTGGGTCGCGATCTCGTCGGTCGCTTTCGCGGTCTGGCTCGCCAGCTCCTTCACCTCGGAGGCGACCACGGCAAAGCCGCGGCCGGCTTCGCCGGCGCGGGCCGCCTCGATGGTGGCGTTCAGCGCCAGCAGATTGGTCTGGCTTGCGATCTCGCTGATCAGGCGCAGCACATCGCCGATCCGCTCGGCGGAGGCCGCAAGGCTCGTGACCATCTCCGTCGTCTCGGTGGCCTTGACCACCGCGCCGCTGGCGACCTGGCTGGAATGGGTGACCTGGCGGCCGATCTCGGTGACGGAGGAGGCGAGCTCTTCGGTCGCAGCCGCGACCGCATTGACGCTGGTCGAGGCTTCTTCCGACGCGGTCGCTGCGGCAGAAGCGCGTTGCGAGGTGCCGTTGACGCTGGAGGTGATTTCGCCGGCGACATGCTGCATGCCCTCGGTCGCCTTGGCGACCGCTGCGACCACGCCCTTGACGTCGGCCTCGAAGCGATCGGCCATCTGGCGCTGCAGCGCCTGCTTCTCGACCGCGGCCCTGGCCTTGTCGGCCTCCTGCGCCTCGCGCATCGCGACCGATTCCAGCATGTTGCCGCGGAATACATCGACGGCCTTGGCCATGGTACCGAGCTCGTCGGCCCGCTCGCTGCCGGGAATGGTGACGCTGGTGTCGCCGCTCGACAGCTTGTTCATGACCCCAGTGATCGCGGTGAGCGGCCGCGACAATCCGCGCCCGAGCAGGAACGCCAGCAGGATAGCGGCTGCGAGGATCGCGACTGTGCCGAGGATCAGATTGCGTTCGGAGGCGGCGAAAGCGGCCTCGTATGCGGTCGTGTCCTTGATGATTTCGAGCACGCCGACCGGCTGGCCTGCGTAGTTCTTGATCGGCCCGGCATAGACCTCGGCCGGGTGGCCGTCGAGCTCGGCCTCGCGCAGCAGCGGCGCGCCGTTGATCACGGCTCTCAGCTCGTCCGGCTTGGCGACGGCGTTCTCGCCGAAGGTCGACGACAGCTTGTTCAGCGACGCGCCGTCGACGGAATAGACCGCAAGGTCGATGCCAAAACGCTTCTTGGCGCGGTCGACGAATTCCTTGCCGAAGGCGGCGCCGATATCGACGTTGGCGATATTCTTGCCGTCGCGCACGATCGGCGTCATGCCGAAGATGCCGAGCGCCTCGCGGCCCGGCTCGACGCCGACGATCTGCCGGCCGGTCTTGAGCGCCTCGACCACGGTGGCGCGGCGACCGGAGACATCGTCGCCGAAAGTCTTGGGCGTGTGGACGCGGAAGAACGAGATCGCCGGCGGCAGCTGGAAGGTGATCAGCGGGATGCCCTGCGCCTTCAGCGCCTTGTTGGCGTCGCCAAGCAGCGCAAGCAGGCTGTCGCGGTCGCCCTTGACGATGGCGTCGCCGACCGGCGGCAGAGCCGCGATCACGGCGGAGACCGCCAGGGCTGAACGTCCCTCATAGTCGATCGCTGCAATGACGCTCTCATATTGCAGCTTGAGCTGCTGATCGAGCGCCATCCGGGTCAGCGCACGTTGCTGGCTGATCGAGAAACCGGAGAGGATGGCGCAGGCCACCGCAACGGTGAGCGCGATGGTGAGAATCAGGCGGGCCGCAATCGACTTGAGCATGAACATCGGAAATTCCCGGGCATTCCAAAGATTGATCTTGGTTTTCCCGGAACGGTCCCAGAAATTGCTTAACAACAAGGCCGGCATGGCCCCCGTGTTTCAACGGATTCGCACCCCCGCTTTTGCATGACTCAATGCGGTAAGCGCATGGAGTGATTGGCCATTCGCCGTGGGCAGAGACAAAGCGCCGCAGCTTCGCGTGCAAGACTAGCGGTTTTCGGCAAGGATCATCTTGCCGACGTCCTCGTAATGCGTGTCGCGCGCCTGGATCTGCTGGGTGATCGCATGCATGTCACGGAACCGTCGCTCGAACGGATTGCTGCGGAACACGGCGGTCGCGCCGGCCATGTGATAGGCGGTGTCGACCACTTTTGCTGACTGCTGAATGGTCCAGGTCGCTGCGAGGCGAACGGCGCTGCGATGCGCCGGGCTGAACGTGCCGGTCGCCGAGAGGTCGCGCCACATCGCATTGGCCGTCGCATAGAGATAGGCGCGCGCGGCGCGCAAATCCGCCTCGGTGCGGCCGATCAGGCCCTGGACCGCCTGATTGTCGCGCATTGCGCTTGCCGCCAATGACTGGTGCTTGGCGCGCGCCAGTGCGATTCCCGCATCCAGCGTTGCGCGCGCGACGCCGAGGGAGACTGCGGCAAAGCCGAGACTGAAGGTCGAGCCGGTCGGAAGCCGGTAGAGCGGGCCGGGCTCGCGCAAGGCGCTCGGCACGTCGCGGAAGGCGGCGAAGCGATCGGGAATGAAGAGGTCTTTCACCTCGTAGGAATCGGTGCCGGTGCCGGCGAGCCCGATCGCCTGCCAGACGTCGTGCATCACGGCGCTTGCGAGCGGGAACAGGATGGTGCGCATCTCCGGCGCGCCATCGGCAGTCTTCCGGGGCGTGCCGTCGGCAGTGACGATGCGGACATGCGCCCCTAACCAGCTCGCCTGCCGCGAGCCAGAGGCAAAATCCCAGCACGCGGTGACGCGGTAGCCGCCCTCGACCGCGCGGGCCTCATGCGCCACCGCGCCCCAGGCGAGAATGCCGGGCGCGGTGTTGAAGATCTCGTGCGCAGTGTCGTGGTCGAGGCTGGCTGCGATCATCGCGCAGACGCTGCATTGGCCGAGGCACCAGGCCGTGGACGCATCGGCCTTCGCGATCTCCTCCAGCATCTGCATGAAGATCTCGGGCGGCGCTTCCGACCCGCC
Source organism: Bradyrhizobium ganzhouense (assembly GCF_049949285.1). NCBI lineage: Bacteria > Pseudomonadati > Pseudomonadota > Alphaproteobacteria > Hyphomicrobiales > Nitrobacteraceae > Bradyrhizobium > Bradyrhizobium ganzhouense. Next base: position 8,597,392 of record NZ_CP181318.1, on the reverse strand, counting down.
GAGGCTCTGCGGCAGCAGCGCGCGATAGAGCCCGTTCTCGATCAGCGCGTCGACGACAGAAGGCGTCAGCCGCCGCGTCCGCTCGATCTCGCCTGCCTCACCCGCAATCAGCGGCACGATGGCCCGCGCCCGCTCGACGAGATCGTTTCCGACAGTTGCGTCCATGTCCGCGTTTCCTCGCTCATTCTGGCGTGAGCGGTGAATTGCGATGGTGGTCTATTTGATGGGGACGATCAAGGTGGAGGGTTGGCTTGTCGCTCAATTGGAATAAATGCTACGTTGTGTAGCATTTATTTGCCTGAGAGGCACGCGATGAAGAAGCAAATTCGCAGCGCTGCGGCGCCGCCCGGGCTGCGGCTCGAAGTTGCGCCGATGAGCGACATCATCGATGCCCTGGCGGCTGGGCAGGTCACCGCAACGGCGCTCGCAAAAGCCTATCTCGCGCGCATTGCGGCTTACGACAGCGACGGGCCGATGCTGAACTCCGTCCGCGCGCTCAATCCCGACGCGCTGGCGATCGCTGGCAAGCTCGACGGCACCAAGCCGTCGGCCAAGCGCCCGCTGGCCGGCCTGCCGATCCTGCTGAAGGACAACATCGCGACCTCCGACAAGCAGCCGACGACGGCGGGCTCGCTGGCGCTGGAAGGTGCGCGCGCCAGGCGTGACGCCACCGTCGTCAAGCTGCTGCGGAAGGCCGGCGCGGTGATCCTCGGCAAGGCGAATTTGACCGAGTTCGCCAACATCCTCGCGATCGAGATGCCCGCGGGCTATTCCTCGCTGGGCGGTCAGGTGAGAAATCCCTATGCGCCGGCGCTGATGGGCGATCACGACATCCCGCTCGTGGCACCAGGCGGCTCGAGCGCGGGGTCGGCGGTCGCTGTGGCGGCCGGCCTGTGCGCGGCGTCGATCGGCACCGAGACGTCCGGCTCGCTGTTGTACCCCGCCAGCCAGAACGGGCTCGTTACGGTGAAGCCAACCGTCGGCTTGATCAGCCGCGCCGGCATCGTGCCGATCGCGCACAGCCAGGACACCGCAGGCCCGATGACGCGCACCGTGCGCGACGCGGCGATGCTTCTGAACGTGCTGGCGGCCCAGGATCCGCTCGATCCCGCGACAAAGCGGCAGCGACGGCCGGCCGACTACACCGCGGGCCTCTCGCGCGATGCGATGAAGGGCGCGCGCATCGGTGTACCGAGCGACCCGACTGATCCGCTGAACGATCGCTACTACGGCAAGCTGCCACCCGGATGGGCCAAGGTGATGAGCGAGGCGATCAAGGTGCTCGAGGATCTCGGCGCCGTCATCGTGCGCGCCAATATGCCGACGCGTGGCTGGCTCGGCGGGCCGGGCACCGGCATGGCCGTGCTCAACCGCAATCCGCTGAGCGAGAACAAGGGCAATCCAACGGGGTCGCCGATCGTGTTTCTCTACGAGCTGAAATACGGTCTCAATCTCTATTTGAAGGATTGGGCTACCAATACCGACATCAAGACCATGGCCGATATCATCGCCTTCAACGCGGCGAACGCAGAGAAGGCGATGCGCTTTGGCCAGGACCTGTTTCTCGCCGCCGACCTCACCAAAGGCGACTTAAGCGAGCGCGAGTACAAATCGGCGCGCGCCATGGATTTGCTCTCCGCCAGGACGCGCGGCATGGACGCCTACATGAACCAGCACAAGCTCGACGCGGTGCTGTTTCCCGGCAGCAGCGGCTGCGTGATCTCGGCGAAGGCCGGCTATCCCAGCGTCATGGTGCCCGCAGGCTTCGTCTCCGGGGCCGGCGACAAGGACACGCCGGACTATCCGCTCGGTATCACCTTCGCGGGCCGCGCCTGGAGCGAGCACAAGCTCTTGCGTCTCGCCTATGCCTATGAGCAGGCCTCGAACATGCGCAAAGCCCCGCCCGGCCTGCCGGCCGCGCTTCAGGCGGTGAATTGATCGCGCATCAGACTTGCGCTTCCGGGCTGCTCTGACCCAGCCTCGGCTCCGTCCCCGCCAGCAGCCGTTGAATGTTGGCGCGGTGGCGGATGATCACGTAGAGGCCGCCTGCGACCACCAGCAGCCGATAGGGCAACGGATGCGCGAAGCCGCAGACGAGGATGATGGCCGTCACTGCCGCGAGCATCGAGCTCAGCGAAACGATCCGGCCGATCGCCAGCGCGGCGCCGAACATCGCTGCCGTGCCCAGTCCCACCGGCCACGACATCGCCAGCAGCACGCCGAGCCCGGTCGCAGCCGATTTGCCGCCCGTAAAGTTCAACCAGATCGAGCGGCCGTGTCCCAGCAGCGCGGCAATGCCGGCGAGGCACACCGCCCATGGCACCCAGATCTGCAGATCTGACACGGCCGGCGGCGATGAGGATAGCGCCGCGTAAAGCCAGGGACAAAACCAGCGCGCAACGAAGATCGCAGCCACGCCCTTCAGCACATCGGCGATGAGCACCACCAGCGCAGGCCATTTGCCGAGAGTCCGCAACACATTCGTGGCGCCGGTGGACCTGGAGCCGTGTTCGCGAATGTCGATGCCGCGAAGCAGCTTCCCCGCCAGATAGCCCGAGGGAATCGAGCCGAGCAGATAGGCGATCACCAACCCAACCGCGCCTGCAATCCAGAGAGCCATCGTTTTGTTTCCAACGGGTTTTGTGTCCAGTGTCTCGCAAACGCTGTTCTATCGACGACTTGGCGTGACCGCCATGGGCCGGTCCCTTGGAACCATCTTCCCGCTGTAGTAGAAGGTGCCCCGGGGCTCGGGTGAAACATTTATGCGTATGGCGCTCAGGATATTCGGCATTGTCGTCGGCATTCTAGCGTTGGCGATATTGGGGTTCGGCGGTTGGATCGTCATCGCCCGCCAGGATGTATTGCAGCTCGTCTCTGCCGCTGCGGCGAAGACCGTCTGCTGGAATGTCTTCATGGCTGGGCGCGACCCGGACGCAATCGTGCAGGCCGATTTGGTGGCCGTTGAGCATCCAATCTTCCGCTGGGTGAAGATCGACGTCAACGCCGCCGATCACCGCGTCGATGCAGGCCTTTTCGGATTCATTGCGGAACGTCACGCGCGATATATCGAGGGCCGGGGCTGCACCAACGTCCTGAACGACCAGTCCTGGAAGCGCCCCGCCGCGCAGCAACTCCCGCCCAGGGCAAATGCGGATGCGCTGTGGCCAACCGGCGAGAAGGTGGAATTGTCCGAGGACACACGCTTGCAGGCGGCGGTGAACGATCCGGCTTTGCAAGGCCCGGGCATGCGCGCCATCGTCGTCGTCCACGACGGGCGTATCGTCGCTGAAGCCTATGGCCGGGGTTTTAGCGCTGCAACGACCCTGCAGGGCTGGTCGATGACCAAGAGCGTCACCGCGGCCCTGGTCGGCATGGCGATCAAGGATGGCAAGATTTCGCTCGATCAAAAGCATCTGTTTCCGCAATGGGCGGGGGATGCCCGCGCGGAGATTTCGATCGCCGATCTGATGGCCATGACCGGCGGACTGAAATGGAGCGAAGATCAGGGGCGCATCACCGATCCCGGGCGCATGGAATATCTGGTGAGGGATACAGCAGCTTTCGCACGGGACCTCCCGCTGGACGCTCCGCCGGGTACGCGATTCAACTATTCCAGCGCTGAGTCCGTCTTGCTGACGCGGCTTTGGCAGGACGCGGTTGGCGAGATGGCTCCGTCTTACCCGCGTGAGCGGCTGTTCAATCCGTTGGGCATGACCAGCGCCGTTCTCGAGGCCGACGAGGCCGGCACGTTTCGCGGCGAAGGCTTCCTTTTTGCCACCGCGCACGATTGGGCGCGGTTCGGTGAATTCCTGCGATTGGGCGGAAAATGGAACGGCGAGCAGCTTCTGCCGCCGGGCTTCGTCGACTATATGCGCTCACCATCGCCGGTGTCCGATGAGGGCCACGGCCCCGTCTACGGTCGCGGCCAGATTTGGCTGGCCAAGGGCCAGGGCTTCGATCTCCCCGCCGATACCTTCATGATGCAAGGACATCTCCGCCAGGTGATCGCCATCATCCCCTCGCGCAAGCTGGTGATTTTGCGGATGGGGTTGACGCGCGAGGATATCGGCTTCAGCAACGCCAAACTGCTGCGCGCCATCGTGGCCGCGGGCTTTTAAGGTTTGCGCTCGATCGCGAGTTGATCGCGCAGAAAGCTCACGATGCTCGCGTTGAGCTCTAGATGAAACGCGGTTCTGTCGAAGCCCGGCGGATCAGCACACAATCGCGGCAACTCGGCCAAGAATTTCGGCGTGCAGGGCGCCAGGAACGCGAAGTGACCGGCTGGGACGACATGAACCGTCGGCTTGCCCGGCAGGCTGCTTGCCGTCAGCACCACATCTTTGGGATCGACACCGCCGCCTCCCGATTGCGATCGCCAGATCAGCAGCGGAATTCGAACGCCGGCCAGTCGCTCCGGCGAGAACATGAAGTTCAGCGCCGTGTCGGCGAGAACCGCGGCGCGAATGCGCGGGTCGTGCGGCGGCTCGGGCGGAATGTTGCCGTTGCGAAACTGTTCGCACCCCAGCGAATTGTTGCTCTCGGTGCAGAACGGCGCGATCTTCTGAAAGTCCGGGTTGGCGCCCGCCAAAATCAATCCCGTATAGGCCCCGGCGGAAAAACCAAAGAAGCCGATCTTTTCGGGGTCGATCACCGCGCGATCGCGCCAGTCGTTCAACACGAAGTTCAGCAGCCGGATCGTATCGGTCGGGCGTGCAGTGATGGTGAACAGGCTTTCGCTCTGCGAACGGTCGGCGCCGTTGTCGCCGCGATAATTGATGGCGGCGACGACAAAGCCGGCATCGGCGAGAGCCTGCGCGGTATCGTCATGCCCGCCAAACCAGCCGCCGCGGCCGTGCGCGACGATGACGAGCGGCAGCTTGCTCCCGGAGACGGGGCAATCTTTCACGCCTTGCAAGGTGTCGATGAAATTCAACGTCAGCCTGCCGAGCGACACTGCTTGCGGCTCCCCCGCACAAGGGTACCAGATCGCGCCCGCCAAAGTCGGGTCGGTGTCCAGAAGCTGAATGCCCGCCGCTTGCGCGGACGAGGTCAGGCAAAAGAGCAAGGCGAGGCAAAACCAATAGTGCCGGCGCATCGATGCCGCTCCAAAAAAATTTGGCGTTGACCTAGTGGAGCAACATGGCCGGACTGTGTTGCATTCAGGCGTGTGCCTGAAATGAAGGCTCTTTCAAAACCTGCAACGCCGCAAAACGGTCACACACTGAACGGCATCCTTGGGTTGCTCGTCGCGGGCAATGGTGGGGGAGAGCCTGACATGCGGACGTGGATCGCCGTCGTTGCAGCCGTGTGTGCCGTCGCCTTAAGTCCCATCGGAGCTCCCCTTGCGTTCGGGGCCGAGCCTGCATCCGGTTGCGGCATTCCTCAGGAGATCCATGACGGATGGGCGATGAGCTCGCCGGACAAGCAGGGGCTGAACGCGGCGCTGCTCTGCGCGATGGACGAGGGCATCCGCGGCGGCAAGCTCGCCAATGTCGACGACATCGTCGTCATCAGGCACGGCGTGCTCGTCTACGAGAGCTACTACGATTATCCGCATCAGCTCAATTACGACGCGAGCACGCGGCACAACGGTTATTCCATGACCAAGAGCGTGGTCTCGCTGCTGGTCGGCATCGCCATGGATCGCGGCCTGATCAGGGATCTGGATGCGCCGATCGTGTCGTATCTCCCCGATTATGCGGGGTTGCGTGCATCCGACAAGGATCGGATCACGCTGCGCCATCTCCTGACGATGTCGGCGGGATTGGGCTTCGAGAGGGTACCCGGCGTTTCCTTCCAGTACAACAATGCGGAAACGGAGCTGATCGGCGCCATCTTGAAGAAGGTCACCGGAAAGGGCGTCGATGTGCTGGCTCAGGAGAACATTTTTGCACCGCTCGGCATCGAGGATGCTGCCTGGTACAGGACTCCGGTCAGCGGCCTCCCAACGTCGGCGAGTGGCCTGAGCCTCCGCCCGCGCGATTGGGCGAAGATCGGCCAGCTCGTCCTCAACCATGGCGCCTGGGACGGCAGGCAGATCATTCCGGCGTCCTGGGTGGATCAATCGACGGCCGAGCAAATCAAGACGGACAAGCCAGCGCTCACCTATGGCTATCAGTGGTGGGTGGGGCATTCGCCGGACAAGGACAGCACCGTTCAATGGGCCGCCGCGCTCGGCTTCAATTCACAGAAGACCATCATCATCCCCGCGCTCGACATGGTCGTCGTCTTCAACGCGGGGCGAGAATCCAAGAACATGGTCGCGCCCGAGCTCGACCTGCTGGATCGCTATATCCTGCCGGCGACGTCGCGGGACTGATCGAGGCATTGGCGGCAATGCGTCAGGCCTCCCGCCCGCTTATGCAAAGCATGCATAATCATATTTTGACCTGACATTGGATTTTCGCCGGTCGGGCCGGCACCTTCCCGGAAGGCTCAATTCCTCCGTTGGAACGCGATATGCCCGGCAGTGACCAAGCAGAACATCTAACCGACACGGCAGCTCCAGCGCTGTCGCGACGCCGCCTGATGTCGCTGGCGGCAACCACTACAGGCGCGATCGGCTCGGCCATGATAAATTTGCCTGCTCTCGCGGAGGAGAAGATGACCGTGGACGCCGACCGGATCGAAAAATTGTTGCCTGGCTTTCGTCGCAGCCGCATCAAGACTGATGGCGCGGAGATCAATACGTTCGTGAAGGGCGAGGGCGCGCCGCTCCTGCTGCTCCATGGCCATCCGCAGACGGTGGTGTGCTGGCACAAGGTTGCGCCAAAGCTTGCCGAGCGGTTCACGGTCGTGCTGACGGATCTGCGGGGCTACGGCGATTCCAGCAAGCCCGACGGCGGAAAGGACAGCGTCAACTATTCCAAGCGCGAGATGGCACGCGACCAGGTCGAGGTGATGCGTTCGCTCGGCTTCGAGCGCTTCCTTGCGGCCGGTCACGACCGCGGCGGACGCGTCCTCCACCGCTTGCTGCTGGATCATCCCGCCGCCGTGACCAGGGCCGCACTGCTCGATATCGCGCCGACAGCGACGATGTATGCGAAGGTGACCAAGGATTTCGCCATGCGCTACATGTGGTGGTTCTTCCTGAGCCAGCCGGCGCCGCTGCCGGAAACCCTGATCGGCAACAATCTCGACTTCTATCTCCAGGCGCACATCAACAAGCAGAACAAGACGCCAGGCGCGATCGACCCGCTCGCTTTCGAGGAGTACCGCCGCTGCTATACGCGTGAGACGCTGCACGCGGTGTGCGAGGATTACCGGGCGGCCGCCGGCATCGACCTGGTCCACGACGCGGCGGATTCAGACAAGCGGATCGGTTGCCCCTTGCTCGTGCTCTGGGGCGAAAAAGGCGTCGTTGGATCGACCTACGACGTGCGTGCGACGTGGCGCGAAAAGGCCGTGGATGTCAGCGGCGAAAGCCTGCCTTGCGGACATTATCTGCCCGAAGAGGCGCCGGAGCTCGTGGTCGATAAGCTCAGGGACTTCTTCACCTGATCGCGGGTCGCGATCGGATCGGTTGATCATGCCCGACAATCTACTTGCGTCGCCATGACTCGACCAAGGCCGCGAGCCTGGCGTCGAGCGTCTCGTCAGCTTGCGCCAAATCTGCTTCATACCCGAACCAGTATTTGTCGATCAGCGCTCAAGTCAGATCCTGCATCGCCTTGACGATGCGCATGATGCCGGCGTCGATGCTTGCGACCTGCTTGTGCAGGCTCTCGATCGACGATTGCGTGTCCAATATCCCGACCACTGCCCCGCAGTCGGCGCACTGTAATACGGACACAGCGTGCTGTTCGCCGAGCGGCATGATGCGACCGCGCTCGAAAGCGTGCCCTTCGCACTTGAGGCATGTTGCCGCGGCCATCTGAAGCTCCCGGAAAAGCGGTCCCAGCTGGCGCTAAAGCCTGCGCGCGCCCTTTGGAGCGGATGATACGAACATCCAGGGCTTCTCTCCAACATTTTTTTTGCCTATTGACGGCCCGGGCGTGTCGGCATGGACCTGTCTCGTCCGTCCTTGGCCAGACACGTCCCGGACGTGCTGGACTGGACCCCGCACACGTGACGTGATGTCGTCATCCCGAGCCGTCAAGATTGAACTGGAGCAATACCCATGAGAATCACCGTCGAAACCAGCGTCGCCGCCCCCATCGATCAGGTCTGGCGTGCCTATACGACCCCCGCCGACATCGTGAAGTGGAACGCCGCATCGGACGACTGGCATACGACCAAGGCGACGGTCGATTTGCGCGAGGGCGGCGTGTTCTCGTCCCGCATGGAGGCCAAGGACGGCAGCATGGGCTTTGACTTCGCCGGCACCTACACGACGATCGTCGAGCACAAGCTGATCGAATATGCGTTCGGCGATCGCAAGGCCGAGGTCGAGTTCGTGCCCGGCCCGAAGGGCGTCGTCGTTCGCGTTGTCTTCGATGGCGAGGAGACGCACTCGGTCGAGCAGCAGAAAGGCGGCTGGCAGGCGATCCTCGACAGTTTTGCGCGATACGTCGAGGCGAAGCAGAAGACGTCGTAAGGGCGCGCCGGGCAACGGATGGAGGCGGGGCCGTATGCCGCTGTCGACGCGACGGCTCCTCCTCTGCCCATGGACAGACCCAGACAGGCTGCCGTTTGCGGAGATGCCTCAGGATGCAGGCTGGATTCAGTCGGGTCGCGGCGGCCCCGGCAACGATCTATTAATCGTGAGCGCGTGCCTCACGTGCGTTTTGAATGATTAGCGCTTAAGTTGTGATCGACGCTGTGGTCGAGAGTTTTGGTGCAAATCGCATGGAAGCCTACGATTGGGCTGTTGTCGTGTACTACGCATGGCCAATCATCTTGGTACCTGCGGGATGGTTCGTGTTAGGGCATTTTTGCCGGGAACGCACAGCCTCTGGGGTCCCGATGATTGAATTGCGGGAGCAACACCTCACCGAGACATATCGGATGAGCGCTACGATAGAGAGGATCGCTGCTGCTCTCGAGAAAAACCATCGGAACTGACCAAAGTTGCCTGGCCTAGGAGGTTGTGGATGACCGTGCGCGATATACTACTTGCCATGTACTCGTGGTGGCCGTTTATCCTGATGGTGGGTGGATCGATCTTGGCAATGCGTGTGATGCGCCAACGTACCCCGTCCGGCGCGACGATGATCGATCTGTACGAGCAGCAGATTGCCGAAACGCGCCGAACGAACGCCGGATTGGAGCGGATCGCTGCGGCTCTCGAGCTCGGGATTGGCAGGGACGACCCTCAGGTCGATAGAGGCGGCGAAATCGCTTGAATGCGCATGATCGCCAGACCACCTCGCTGATGCGGCAGTGAAGCATCCCAATCCAAGGAAGCATCGATCCATTCGACTGCTCCACTGGAGTCCGGATCGTGCGGGTATTGCATGGACGCTGGTGCTGGCAATCATCGCTGTCACCATCTTCGCGGCCGTTGTGGTTTATTACCCTTTCCTGCCACAGCGGAACGCCAATGCGGGCTTTGGACCCGACTGGGATTGCATACCTCACCCCAGCAGCGAACCCACTTGCATCAAGAAGATCGGCCGATAAAGGAGCCGCCCGCAAACTTCTGCTTCAGGTCAAAACGCGAAGATGAGCTTCTGAGATTGAGGACATCGGTCGGCGATTTCATCGCTCGGATAGACACTGTGCTTCAGGACGACATTACAAAGATCATCCCGGTCTCGATGGCATGAAAGACTGACTGTTAACGTGCGCTCTGGGGCCGACCCCAGACCTGCCGAACATTTCGGCCGGCTCAGCAACCCCGGCAAATTCCGCTGATCTTGCGGTCGACACTGGCATCTTCCTGGTCGAGGAAATCCAGCGGTCCCGTGATCGTTGCGGGCAGGTCGGCTACGCGAGGCTGGCGATGGCCGATCGGCGCCGTCCAGGGCTTTGTGGTCGTTTCCTTCCCGGCCACCGACGGATGGAAGGATTGCGCCGATACGGCGCCGATCGTCGAGACGAGTGCGAGCGCAACCAACAGCTTCGAGGTGATCATGAATGCCTCCGAATGGCTTCCACGCGAGACGCGCGGTTCTGACATTCAGATTGGCATCGAAGACCGGCTATTCCCATCGTCGCGGAGGCGTGATGCCACCGTGACCTGCAGTCCGGAAACACGCCGCGCCAGGTCGGTGCTTTGCGGCGATCAGCATGTTGATTCAGATCAATGGCAATCCCACGTCTCGACATCAACTGCCGAAATGCCACTGCTGCCTCGCGGGGAATTATTTGAGTCCGTCGGCGGATCGGCGAAGCCGGAAAACGCGAGCCGCGAGAATCGGAGGATGCGATGCGTTTCTCTTCGGTCCTGTGTCTTCTGATTGCTCTGTGTGCATCGGCGACCGTCTCCGCAGCGTCTCACTCACATCACCGACATGCCGTTGTTCGCACCAATCAAGGCGTCCTCGCGGGTCCGGTTCGGGGTTCTGCGGACGGACCGCATGCGTCTCGGGTTCCAATCCCCGGGCCAACTCCGTCGGATGGAGGCAATCGTTATCCTTACTGGGGGGGAATGTAGGGACGCCTTGTCAGACCGGCGCTTTGCGGCCGATCAGGCCGAACACGATCATGACGAGGCTGATGCCGCCGACGGCGCCGGAGACCTCTCCGACCGTGCGCATCAGGGCGACAGGATCATTCGACCATAGCGTCATGTCGCGCATCGACAGGAAGAACAGCACGGCCAGTACCAGCAGCACCGTGCCCACCGCAATCAATCGCCAGTTTCGTTGTCGCATGCGAGATGCTCCCCCGTATCGTCCATGGATGGGTGAGGTCGTTCTTTCTGCAGGAGATAGTGTCGTCGAGGCCGGTTCGGGTTCAATCCAGCTAGGCCGTGTACCTATAAACCCAGCGGCGTCATGTGGCTGGTGACGAAGTCCGCTTTGCTCCTATCGCGACCAAAAACGTCCGGCAGCGCAGTGTGTCGCGATGCGCCAAAAGGAGACGAATTGCGACGCAGCAACCGCAACCCCATTCAATCACGTTATCTGCTCTGACGAGCACTGTTTCCGGTACGAAAATACTAACATTCGCGCGCCAATTCCTCTGGCAGATTGGTCATTGGGCAATGTTTGGATATGATCCTTGCGTCCTACGCACGGTGCATGACAACTGCAAATTGCTCGAAGAGCGGGGAGGAAATATCCATGTTTCGTAAGCTCCCGATTGGCGCGCTAGGCGCCATGGCTGTCTTGTTTTCGACTACGGCATTCGCGCAAGGTACTGCGGCGGACGCTAAGGCCATGCTTGAAAAGACGGTTGCGGCCATCAAAGCCGATAAGGCCAAGACGCTCGACCAGATCAACAAGGACGAAAACGGCTTCCTTGCTGGCGACATCTATCCGTTCTGCTTCAATCTCAGCGACGGACTCCTCGTCGCGAATGCCAATCTCAACGTAAAGCAGTTGCTCGGCAAGGATGTGAGGACATTTAAGGACCCTACGGGCGACCTGTATGGCCCGAGGCTCTATGACGAAGCAAAAGAGGGCCAGATCAATGAGGTCAGCTACATGTCCCCCAAGCCCGGCGCTGACAAGACGTGGGTGCCGAAGGCGAGCTTAGTTACTGCGGTCGCCGGCCTGGGATGCGGCGTCGGTTACTACAAGTAGTCCGTTCCAAATCAACCGTCATATGGGCGCCGAACTGCCGAACTCTGACGCCCACACAATGCTATTTTCTCGCGTGACCGGTCAGTCGCGCTGCGCCGTCTCATACGCTGTCGTCGCGCACCACAGACAGCGGCTAAAGAAAATGGGATTCGGGATCAGGTCGCGCAGCAGCAATCTTGCGCCGCTCATGCCGGCTTTGGGTCATTTTCGTCGGTCTCAGCGGAGATTGTCGGCTGGCTGATGTCCGCTTCTGTGATGGCGCAGCCCGTCGCCCTCGTCTACGATCGGCGCGAGCCAGATTTCGAAAGGCACCGGGATGCGAACCATTGGCCTGATTGGAGGCATGAGCTGGGAGAGCACCGCGCTCTATTACAAGCTCATCAACGAGCGCGTCCGCGATCGCATGGGCAAGCTGCATTCGGCCCCGCTGTTGATGTATTCCTACGACTTCCAGGACATCAAGGAGATGCAATATGCCGGCCGCTGGGCCGAGGCGGCGGCGAGCCTCGCGGAAGTCGCGCAGCGCCTCGAACGCGCGGGCGCCCGCGCCATCGTGCTGTGCACGAACACGATGCACAAGCTCGCGCCCGATATCGTGTCGAAGCTGACCATTCCGTTCATTCATATCGGCGACGCGACGGCGCAGCGCATCCGGGCCAAGGGATACCGGCGAGTCGGGCTGCTCGGCACCAAGTTCACGATGGAGGAGGATTTCTACATCGATCGACTGCGCGCGCATGATCTCGATGTCCTCATTCCGTCTGCCGACGAGCGCGCCGACGTGAATCGCATCATCTACGACGAGCTGTGTCTCGGCGTCGTCGCAGAGCCCTCGCGGCGCCGCTATCAGGACGTGATGGCTGCGCTCGTGGCGCGTGGTGCAGAGTGCATCATCCTCGGCTGCACCGAGATCACGATGCTGGTGGGGGCCGCCGATACATCGGTCGAGACGTTCGACACGACGGCCATTCACGCCGAGACGGCGGCGGATTTCGCGATCGGATGATTGTGACCTGACGGGACGCTAGATGCTCGCCATTTGAAGCCGAGATTTTAGCCGTTGTCTGTTTTGGGGCAAAATCGGTCGTTGACTCATGGCCGTGGTATGTCGGCGATGGGCCAGCATCGGAAGTAGCCATCCCGGTCTTGGATGTGATTGGATACAGCCGGAATGATTGACGGGCATGAAAATCACAATTCTCGATTTGAGGGCTGCCAATGGAAAGCATTAGCGACGGACACTTGCTATCAAGAGCTCTTTTGACGCTCGCAGCCATCGGATATGGTTTCGTGACGATCAAAGCCGATTTCAACCGCACCCATGCAACCAATCCATTATGGACGCCGCACGCACGCTTCCACGTCGTGTGGCAGGTACTTAGCTATACTGGCATCGCGGTCATCGCCCTCTGCCTAATTTGGCTGAACGGGCCGCTTCCGAAAGAAAGGCTGTTGCTTGCAGGGGCGCTTGGCGCTGCGGTCTACGGGGCCTTTTTCGCCGCGCTACTCGTGCGAAAGCTGTTTGGCGGCGCACTCTATGATCAAAATGGCTACCTGCCCTTTCGATCGCCGGTAGGACCGTGGTTATGGGATGCGAATGTCACCGCGTTCAGCGTTTTGTCGACAATCTTGGCGGTCGGAATTCTCGTAGTGTGATCGATCTTTCTATCATCCTCGGCTGCACCGAGATCACGATGCTGGTGGGGCCGCCGATACATCGGTCGAGACGTTCGACACGACGGCCATCCACGCGGAGGCCGCGGCGGATTTCGCGATCGGGTGAGGGCGGTCTCGTTGCAGCTTGGCCAGTCAATCCATAGCCTTGCGGCGATCCGCGTCGACCTGGGCCCGCCATTGCTTGACGAGGTCGCGTCGGCGACCGGGATAGCGTTCCGCCTTAAGCTTGATCCTCTCGATCCGATCCGCCCGGAATGAGCGAAAGTCTTTCCTCATTTCACACCAGCCGGCGAGGATGCGCCGGGAATCGAAAAAGGCGACGCCAATCGGCCAGATCGTCCGGGTGGTTTTCGCGCCTTTCGGATCGCGATACACAATGGAAAGCTTGTGTTGGTCGCGCATGGCCTGGCGCACGATGCGAAGATCGACGGCCTCAGGCTGCTTCGGCCTGCGACCCACGTGAAAGGCATTGTCGTCGATCTTGTGTTGCAGCTCGGACGGGAGTACGGCACCGATTTTTGCGAGCGCGTTACGCGCGGCCAGTGCGAATTCATCATCGGTCTGACGGGACACCCATTGTGCGCCGAGCGCCAGGGCCTGGATTTCCTGCTCGGAGAACATCAGTGGAGGAAGGAGAAAGCCGGGCTGCAGCACATAACCGAAGCCCGGCTCACCCTCGATTTGCGCGCCCAAAGACTGCAAGTCGGCGATGTCGCGATAAATCGTCCGCAACGACACGCCTGCCTCAGCCGCCAGATTGCTGCCCGACACCGGATGACGGTGCCGCCGCAAGATCTGCATGAGGTCGAACAGGCGCTGGCTCTTGGACATGGTGCAAGTCTAACACTTATCCTGCCAAAAATTGGCAGCAGCCAGCCGCAGCTCGTAGGATGGGTAGAGCGAAGCGAAACCCATCAAGTTTCATCCTCACGATCGGATCGAGCCAGCAAGAGTTGCTAGATACCGCGTCCGCCCGTCGAGGCGATGGGTTTCGCAAGGGCTCAACCCATCCTACGAGCTTGGCAGTTAGCTACTGCAGAATGGCGGCGCGGCTTCGAGTAGCCGCGCCGCTTCGATGGCCTGGACCGGGGTCACATCGCGACCAGCGCCTCACCGCTGAGCCTGCGTCCGGGTCGCCATGTAGGCTGCAAAGGGTGTCGCGTCATAGATCACATCGGTCGACGCGATCTTGCCATTCTTCACCTTGAGCAGTTCCGCGACGATGGCGCTGGCGACCGGATGGGTGTCCGCGCTGTAAACGACAACCGCCTGCTGATCGTCGCCGTAGGTGGCGAGTATCGTCACCGTCTTGATCATGCGGGCGAACCCGGCGTGGAACTCGCGAAACCTCTGGGTCCCGGTGATCCGCCCGATCGGCGACGTGCAGACAATGTCGTCCGCCGAAACGGAGACGATCGTATCGACATCTCTGCTGGCGATGGCCTCGACATAGGTCTTGGCGACTTGCAACGCTGTGCCGCTGCTCTGGCTATTCATGGTTTTCCTTTCAGTGATTGGTGAACTGAAAGGAAACCTAGCGTGGGGTAGTGACAGATTCTGGCAGTAGGAAATCGGCGCTGCCGGTGCTTACGATGACAGTGCACTTAACGCCCGAGATCCAGCTCGCGAGCGCCCGTCTTCAGCGCCGGTAGCGCCGCATCAGCCGCGAGACGTTGCTCGAATTGCCGTTGCCAGAGAACCCTGAAATCGTCGACGGAGGCGCCTGGGCCGAGCTGCGCGGCGAGATGAGTCCGATTCTCCTGCCAAGATCTGCCGAGCATCGGCAGGAACGTATCGCGGCTGGCGTTGTACTTGCCCTCGTTTGCTGTCGCCAGGAATGCCTCCAGATACAATCGCTCCGAGTCGAACAGCAGCCCGTCCATGTCGAAGACGATCGCGTCGGGTGGGAATGGAAGCATAGAAATGGGCACCTTGTGTGATGGGTCGGGGCAGCCCGTAGGATCAACGTTTAGCAAATTGCTCCGCAGATGCTATCGGAGTTCCGGACTTGGAAGACGTCGCTCCGCGCGTCAATTGAACTTAACCGGCCGCTACACCGAGCATGAGCCGCATAGCTAGTACTAGGTCCGCCGCGCTTGAACAACTAAGCATGCGCGTTCGCGCCTTTGACAAAATCCCGCAGTCGACGCCACGCGCTGGGCGGTCTTCCAAACCCTCTTAGCCAATCGGCATATTGATCGTCGCTCGGGATTAAATTCTGCTCTTGGGCGATTGACCAGTTCGCCGGATATTGTCGCGGTACGCCCAAACGATATTTCCAACCCTTGCGCGCGTGCAGCTTTCTCTCAAGACGCAGCAATTCATCCGCAAGCGTCATTCCGAAAAAGATGCAATCGTCGGCTTGATGATTGAGTGCATCTATGTTGTGACCAAAACGCTGGTCAACTTGCTCTTCCATGTAAGCTCCCACGTAAAACGCGATGCGTTCAAGGTGAGGCATAGGTTGCCTTTTTTGGAACTCCGAGATGAGATTGTTTCGATAGTCGATCGATAGTCGGAGATCCTCCGTTGCGTCCGCGAGCGAGGTCGCGGCGGCTATGCCGCGGTGACCCAGTGCGAACTTCTCAAAGACAATCTTTTCGAGAGCAGATACGCCGAAGCGCGGTTGCGAGAGAGTCTTGAGGTCCAGATCGAGCTCAAACACGCCCACCGGATTGACGACGAAATTATCGTAGCGCTCGACGGCCTCGTCATAAGTAGTTTTCATGGGACGAATATGCTGCCGTTTTATCGCCAGCGCTTTGTTGACGATGGTGAAGCAGAGACCATACGCGACGTGGACAGCCTTCAATTCATCGATAACCCGACGCTTCTCCTGTGCCCGACTAGCAACGTATGCGCCGACCAAGGTGCCGAAAGCCGCTATCATGATGGTCTGCACTGGAGCAGGCGTCTTGCTCCATGTTTCGGTAACAAAGGAAGCGATAGAGCCTAGCGCGCTGCTCCATTCCATCTGAGCCCCATAGCAAACAGATCACACCAAAGAGGGCATGCAACCGGACAGGGCGTGCGAAGACAACTGCCATCTTTCGGTAACTAACAGATCAGTCTAGCGCCCAAATCTGGCGGGCATCCCCCAGCAGAGCAATTAGCAGCCAGAGGACAAAGGCCGTGCGGAGGCGACTTCTCTCACAAGCGTTGCGGTTGATTGCCCTAGGCACGGTAAGTCGTTCGCCGGAACGCCGTAGGCCTTGGCCAGTGCGTCAATGATTGCGCTCGCACTCTCGTTGTCAGCATCGGCCAACGCTGTCTAGAGTGCCGCAAGCCATCAGAGCCTCACCGATCTAATGGGTCCTCACATACGGGCCGGCCGCAATCCTTTCATGGACAGCGTCAGGTTCTTCGACAAACGCGATTGTATGTTCGTGCCCAAATAGGATCGTGGAGCCGCCGTTTTGGCCGGGCTGAATAAGCAGTATTCGATCGAGGTTCACCAGCACCTCACGTTCTGGAGGTCCCCGGCGGGTCAGGTGAATGAAAATAGCCATGCCAACTTCTTCGATGGAGTACGATCGCGGTACATTCCGATCAAACGTGGATACCGTTGTCAGTAGCCCGCTTCCTGACAACGTCCGCGCCTATGTGCAACTCGGCAACTAAGTCTGATATGGCACTACTTGTAAGTCTTCCGGATTTAGCTTTGGAACGCACGATCGCTAATGGGCATGTAAGCTCAGCCGCAAATGCTCTGTTGGCTTGTTGATCACGTGTGACTGCAGAGGTGAGCAGCATGCTTTCGTTGTCTTCGGCCGACCATGCGGAGAATATGGCTCTCGCTGCGGAGAAACGGCGCTTCGTTTCGGTTTCTTGGAGCAATGCTATTTGCATCTCGTCATCGTGACGAACAACCGCACCTGTTACTGAAGCTTCATCAAAATCAGTGTGCTTTTGAAGCACACGGTTTTTCGGATCGACGTGCAGTTTCTCGAATATCTTGGTCGCGCCATTCGGATCCGTGTCCTTAATGCCCAATTGCCGGCGTAAATAGTCCGCAGTGCGCACGCCATATCGGTGAGCAACAGCATTGACGTTGTCCGATGGCATCTTGAACGTTGATAATGGCGATAGCGTCGACGTCGGTGCGTTCTTCGTGAGCGCTACCGCTTGTTCAGTAACCTTCGCCATTTCGGGAAAGTCTTCAATGGTCGCCACTTGGCATAAATCGAGGAGCACCTTCGCCCCCAAGGTGACTTCGAGCCTTTCAAAAAGCTCGGCAATCGGCTCGGAAATTTCGTACGGCGATATTCCAAGGGCACCTGCGAGTCTGCAAAACAGTGCTTCCTCTTCGTCGGTGGACGAAATCAACGCCCAGGCAGCCTGCAAGAAGGAGTCGGCTATGTGCGCCTCTTCGAGGCGAGCGACCACACCTTCGATGAATTGACGTAAGACCTTCTCAACTTCCTTCCGATCGAGCGATGCCGAAGCGCGATTGAAGAATCTTACCTTCGCCAAATCCGAGGTTCGAGCAGCGGCCGAGACTTCAACTGACTTGCCAACTGAAACAATTTGAACGTCGGGTAATGCGAATCCGCGCTGAGCAGCTAGGAAAGAATGTCGGCGAACAAATGCCGCGTCGAAGACGGCGTCTTCCGATTTCTTGGGCTCCCACAGAAGTGGCCACCAGTTTTCAGCCACCCATTCCGCGAGATAATAGGCGGGAATTTCGAGTGAATGCTTTTGCTCACGGCTGTCTAAAAAATCGGAAACAGACTTGTCTTCGATTTGAATGTGCAATCTGGCAAGCGTCGCATCAGCTTCAGTCTTGCCAGGACGTGGAAGCCAAGACCGCGCAATTTCGAATCCGCTCATTTTCGTAGCTCCGGAGGGAGACCCTCCTCGTCGATCGGGTACGCGTGATAGTTTCCCGGATCAGCAAACTTCGTGGTCGCCTCGTACCAGCGCCCATCAATTTTTCTCCAACAATAACGAGGGAAGTCGTCGACCCACTGCGGGGACACATGTCGCGCTCGTATTGCCGCTCGAATCGCATCACCCGCTTGCTGAATGGTGAAGTCCCGCGGGCACGGGGTATGAGGTTTATATCTCCGGGCCAACCTGCCGTCTAATTTGCAGTGATAGTCGCTCGGTGTGTACTTAACACCGCTTACTGCACGTTCAATTTCCTCAGCCGTAACGCTCTTTTTCAGCTGTTTCGGTTTGCCCCGAAATACCTGCTGCAACTGCTTCGGTCGTTTCAAGGATGTTCCCCCACCCAATTCGTGGGAGGCTATACGCCTGTACAACCCTGTCTAGAACATTATTTCGACGCGTCATATTGCGCCTCGTGTCGCGCGCGAATTGCGGGGAGCAGCGGGAAACCTAAAGGAATTCTGCGCAACCGGCACAACACTAACTCGTCGGCAAAGTAGCGACCTAAAAATAGAATATATAAGTTATATCAATTATTTAGGCGCGGCTAACGGAGTCTTGATTTGAACAAGACAAACACAGGCTGAGCCTGGAGGTCAGGCAGTACCCTGCCGACGGAATCGACGCCAAGCATCTGAATCAGCTCGAGGGACTTGATCGCTGATCGACGCCCCGTCAGACGTTCTCCATCGGAAGCAACTCCAGCGTGGCGGACGATTTTTCCAGCAGGCAGGCTTGGGCCGTCCGCTGCGGGTCATTCCGATAACTATGGAAGTCCGCTTCCGATGCGAAGCTGACGATGTGCATTTCTATCGTGCCGTCTGAGTTCCGAAGCCGCCGTTCCAGACGTCCGTTGAGCTCGGGCAAGAGCGGCAGCACCGCGTCCTCATAAGCCCTGAAGTCCGCGACGCCCTCCGCAGGTATTCGGGCGATGAGCGCAAACGTGACGGGAACGGTTTGATGGGACATCGTCGCCTGCCGGCTGCACCACTGCCATGATGGCATCATGCCGGTGTTTTGCCCGACGGAGCAAGAGAATTTCTTAAAAATCGAAAAACCGTAGTGCCGACAATGAGTCGGCTACTGTGCATGGGGTTGTTTTCGAGATTTGTGGTGGTCGGCCCGAAACATCCCGGGCCGGACGTTGATCCGTCTCAGCTATCCACCTTCAGCGCGGCAATGAAGGCTTCCTGCGGGATGTCGACCTTGCCGAACTGCCGCATCTTCTTCTTGCCTTCCTTCTGCTTCTCCAGAAGCTTGCGCTTACGCGTGATGTCGCCGCCGTAGCATTTTGCGGTGACGTCCTTGCGCAGCGCGCGCACGGTCTCGCGCGCGATCACCTTGCCGCCGATCGCCGCCTGGATCGGGATCTGGAACATGTGCGGCGGGATCAGCTCTTTCATCTTCTCGACCATGGCGCGGCCACGGCCTTCGGCGCGGGTGCGGTGGACCAGCATCGAGAGCGCATCAACCGGCTCGGCGTTGACCAGGATCTGCATCTTGACGAGGTCAGCCGGCTTGTAGTCGGTGAGATGATAGTCGAACGAGGCGTAGCCCTTGGAGACCGATTTCAGCCGGTCGTAGAAGTCGAACACGACCTCGTTGAGCGGCAGGTCGTATTTCACCATCGCGCGGGCGCCGACATAGGTCAGCTCCTTCTGCGCGCCGCGGCGATCCTGGCACAGCTTCAGCACGCTGCCGAGATATTCGTCGGGCGTGAGGATTGTCGCCTCGATCCAGGGCTCCTGGATCTCCTCGATCTTCACCACGTCGGGCATGTCGACGGGATTGTGAATCTCGAGCTCGGTGCCATCGGTCAGCTTCATCTTGTAGATGACGCTCGGCGCGGTCGCGATCAAATTGAGGTCGAATTCGCGCGACAGCCGCTCCTGGATGATCTCGAGGTGCAAGAGGCCGAGGAAGCCGCAGCGGAAGCCGAAGCCGAGTGCCGCGGAGGTTTCCATCTCGAAGGAGAAGCTGGCGTCGTTGAGGCGCAGCTTGCCCATCGCCGCGCGCAACGTCTCGAAGTCGTCGGCGTCGACCGGGAACAGGCCGCAGAACACGACCGGGATCGCCGGCTTGAAGCCCGGCAGCATCTCGGTCACCGGCTTCCTGTCGTCGGTGATGGTGTCACCGACGCGGGTGTCGGCGACTTCCTTGATCGCGGCGGTGATGAAGCCGATCTCGCCGGGGCCGAGCTCGTCGACCTGTGTCATCTTCGGCGTGAAGAAACCGACGCGCTCGACGTCGTAGGCCGCGCCTGTGCCCATCATGCGGACGCGGCTGCCCTTCTTCATGACGCCGTCGACGACGCGGATCAGAACGACGACGCCGAGATAGACGTCGTACCAGCTATCGACCAGCAGCGCCTTCAAGGTCGCGTCGCGGTCGCCCTTCGGCGGCGGCAGGCGGGTGACGATGGCTTCCAGTACATCGGGAACGCCGAGCCCGGTCTTTGCCGAGATCATCACGGCATCAGACGCATCGATGCCGATGACGTCCTCGATCTGCTGCTTGACCTTCTCCGGCTCTGCAGCCGGAAGATCGACCTTGTTCAGGACCGGAACGATTTCGTGATTGTTGTCGAGCGCCTGGTAGACGTTGGCGAGCGTCTGCGCTTCGACGCCCTGGCTGGCGTCGACCACCAGCAGGGAACCTTCGCAGGCCGCCAGCGACCGCGAGACTTCGTAGGCGAAGTCGACATGGCCGGGCGTGTCCATCAGGTTGAAGATGTAATCCTTGCCGTCCTTGGCGCGGTAGGCGAGGCGGACCGTCTGCGCCTTGATGGTGATGCCGCGCTCGCGCTCGATGTCCATGGAATCGAGCACCTGCTCCTTGCCCGCCATTTCGCGGTCGGAGAGGCCGCCGGTCATCTGGATCAGACGGTCGGCCAGCGTCGATTTGCCATGGTCGATATGGGCGACGATGGAGAAATTGCGGATGTTGGAAATGGGGACGGTCGTCATGGGCGCGGGATACCACTCACATCCCCGTGCGGCAACCATATTGCTGTATTTTCAGGGCCTTTCTTCACGCCAAGCTGATTCCACGCGGAGCCAAAACGCGCTACGCAACGACGATGTCAACGACCTCGATCCCCTCCGCCCGGGCGCGCGCGAAGACCCGCCTCAGCCTTGACCGTTTCCGGGCCTGGCTGGTTGCCTGCGCGACCCACCCTTCAGCCCGGCTGTGGCTGGTGATCCAGCTCGCCATCCTGCATGCCGTGATCTGGACCTTCATCCTGATCAATCTCAAGGCGGCGCAGGACGTTCACATGGACGTCGCAGAAGCCTGGGGCTGGGGCCAGAAATTCCTGTGGGGCTACGGCAAGCATCCGCCGCTGTCGGGCTGGATCGCCGGCGTCTGGTTCAAGGTGTTCCCGGCGGCGGATTGGGCGACCTACGCGCTGGCGATGGCGACGGTCAGCGTCGGCATGGTGATCTGCTGGCTGGTCGCGCTGCGTGTGGTGGATCCGCGGCGCGCGTTCCTGGTCGTGGTGATGGTCGCGCTCTACCCGATCTTCAATTTCAAGGGCTTCAAGTACAACCCCGACCTGCTTCAGCTCGTCACCCTGCCGCTCGTCGTGCTCGCTTATCTCAACGCGTTCGAGAAGCGGAGCTGGCAGTCCGGAATCTGGCTCGGGCTTGCCGGCGCGCTGGCGCTGATGACCAAATACTGGGTGCTGACCATGATCGGCGCGATCGGCCTTGCCGCGCTGATTCATCCAGAGCGCGTAAAATTCCTGCTGTCGCCGGCGCCCTGGGTCGCGATCGCGACGATGGTGGTGGCGATGATCCCGCACATCGTCTGGCTGGCGGATGCGCATTTCGTGCCGCTGACCTATGCCGGCGACACCTACAGCATCGAGGACGCCGGCCAGGTACGTCAGCTCGTGTTCGGTTATGTCCTGCACAATGCCGCGCTGCTGGCTCTTCCCGTGGCGCTCGCCGCACTCGCAATGGCACTGGTGCCGCCATGGCTGTCGCTGCTCGTGCGCGCGCCCTTGCGCATCGTCACGCGGGCCTGGGCGCGCGGCGCCAACGCGGGCGTCAATGTTTCCCAGGCGCTGAACATCTGGATCATCCAGATCATCGTCGCGGCCGGGCCGCCGCTCGGCGCGCTCGCTTTCAGCATTTACATGAAGACCGATTGGGGCATCTCGCTGTTCTTCCTGGTGCCGCTCGCGCTGGTCGCGATTCCGGCGCTGCGGGTTCAGAGTGCCGTGCTGTTCAACATCGTAGCGATCTGGCTGGTGCTCAGCGTCGCGACGCTCGTCGCCTCGCCCTGGATCGCCGCGCGCGAGATGGCGGCGAATTCGGACAACACGGCGACCTATGGCGCGCGCTCGGAGCTCGCGCGGGAACTGACGCAAGCCTGGCACTCGCGCTTCGCCTCGCGCTGGGCGATCGTCGCCGGCACGATGGAATCGATCCAGCCGATGGTGTTCTACAGCCCGGATCATCCGGTTGCGTTCATCCCGAACGAAGCCTGGAGCTCCGGGCTGACGTCACTCGATGAGGTCAACAAGGACGGTTTCATCGGCGTGTTCGATCCGACCGATGGCCGCCTGCCGGCATTTGAGAAGTGGGTGTCGGAGATTGCGCCGAATGCCGAGCGGATCGTGATGACGACGCGCCGCTTCACCCACGGCAAGGCCGGCCCGTCGATGACGTGGAACGTCTACATCGCCCCGCCGGCGAAGTGATCGAGGGGTCTAAACCCCTTCCTCGTTGAATTTGCTTTCAACGAGCTCGGCGATCGCCGTGAGCGCGGCTTCAGCGTCGGCGCCGGCGGCGGCGACCGTGATCGTCGTGCCCGGTCCGGCCGCGAGCATCATCAGGCCCATGATCGAGGTGCCGCCGACGGTCTCGCCGCCGCGCGTCACCCACACTTGCGCGTTGAAGCGCTCGACCGCCTGGACGAATTTCGCCGAGGCGCGCGCATGCAGGCCGCGCTTGTTGATGATCAGGAGCTCTTTGGAGATCGCGCCCGCGGGCACGCCCGTCCCGGCTTGTGGCGCGTCGTCGCTCATTTGCCGGCGAGCACCCGGCTGGCGATGGTGACGTATTTGCGACCGGCTTCCTGGGCCATCGCGATCGCGTCGGGCAGCGGACGCTCCTCGCGCACCTTGGCGAGCTTCACCAGCATGGGCAGGTTGATGCCCGCGAGCACTTCGACCTTCGGTCGGCTCATGCAGGAAATCGCGAGGTTCGACGGGGTGCCGCCGAACATGTCGGTGAGGATCGCAACGCCGTCGCCGGAATCGACGCGGTTAACCGCCTCGATGATGTCGCTTCGGCAGAGATCGGAATCATCTTCGGCACCGATCGTAATCGCTTCGATTTGCTTTTGTGGGCCCATGACATGTTCAAGCGCTGCCTTGAATTCGTCGGCAAGGCGCCCGTGGGTCACAAGTACTAGACCAATCATCGGAAAACTCCCGCGGGCGCTTTTGGTGCACCGCACGAACGCGCCACTTTGACCATCCAGAGCCCCCGCGCAAGGGGGGATGTTGCGTATCTCCCTGAATCTAGACGGATGGATAAGGGGAGCTGCGCCGGTCTATTCGGTCGCGAGTGTGGGGTTCATATGGTTACAATTTCCCTTCAAACAATCGCCTCAAGGGTTAGGTGGAGGTTAACTCTTGGTAGTGGTCAAGGCCGCAACAACCAAGGGGAGGGGCGAATAGCCGCGCCCGACCGGGATTCGCGGTATTTCGACACCAAAAATGGTGGTTTTCAGCGATTCCGGCGAAGGCAGCCGTTCGGCGTCATCGGCATCCAGATCGACCACGAGACCGACCGTCGCATGCTCCACAAAGTCGCAGCTTCGGATTCCCAGTCCCCGGATCTCGATCAGGCCGGCCAGGAGGGGGGCGGGACGAACCGCAATTTCGTGGCCGAGTGTCGCCAGATGGACACGGTCGTCGCCGACCAGAACAGCGCTGTCGACCACGCCCGCGCGCCCCGCCATGATCAAATCGAAGGCAAGGCGCGACTTGCCGGCGCCCGAGGGCCCGCGGATCAGCACCGCCAGGGGGCCGACCTTGACCGCGGAGGCGTGAACGCTCGGCCCGTCTTCGTTTAGACCGCCTTGGCTCATAGCGCCGGCAGCCTCACCACGAAGCGCGCGCCGGCAACCGTCGGCGCCCCGTCTTCATCAGCGGGGCCGGCGCGATTCTCCGCCCAGATGCGCCCGCCATGGGCATCGACGATCTGCTTGGAGATCGACAGGCCGAGGCCGGAATTCTGGCCAAAGCCCTGATGCGGCCGGTCGGTGTAGAAGCGCTCGAAGATTCGCTCCAGCGCGTCGTCGCGGATGCCGGGGCCGTCGTCGTCGATCACGATCTCGATCTCGCCGCGGACACGGCGGCAGGTCAGGCGGACCTTGGCTCCGGCTTCCGAGAAGGACTGCGCGTTGGAGAGCAGGTTTGAGACCACCTGCCCGAGCCGCGAATCATGGCCGGTGACCGCGAACGTATCGGTCGGGCTGCGGCCCTCGAAGCGCGCCTCGACCGCGACGTCGTGGCCGAGTTTTGTCTCGTTGGCGACCGACACGAGCGTCGTCAGCAGGCGGCGCAGATCGACCGGGATCGCATCCTGCCGCTGCAGTTCGGCATCGAGCCGGCTCGCATCGGAGATGTCCGAGATCAGGCGGTCGAGCCGCTTGACGTCATGCTCGATCACCTCGAGCAGGCGGGCGCGGCTGGTCTCGTTGCGCGCCAGCGGCATCGTCTCGACTGCGGAGCGTAGCGAGGTCAGCGGGTTCTTCAGCTCGTGGGCGACATCGGCGGCGAACATCTCGATCGCCTCGATCCGCTTGTAGAGCGCATTGGTCATGTCGCGCAGCGCGCCGGAGAGATGGCCGATCTCGTCGCGGCGGCGGGTGAAGTCGGGGATCTCGACGCGGGTCTTGATGCGGCGGCGGACCCGCTCGGCGCTGTCGGCGAGCCGGCGCACGGGGCCTGCGATCGTGCTCGCGAGCAGCAGCGACAGCATGATCATGACCGCGGCAGCGACGCCGCCGACTTTCAGGATCGCCAGGCGCTCGGCCGTGACCATCTGATCGATTTCGTCGCCCTGCGTCGACAGCATCAGCGCACCATGGATGGCGCGCGAGCGCTGCACGGGGACCGCGACCGAGACAATCACCTCGCCGCGCGCATTGACCCGCACCATCGAGCGCTTCTGACCCTGGAGCGCATCGGCGACTTCAACATAGCCATTGCCGTTCTCACGCCCAAGCTCGCGATAGAGCGGCAGGTCGCCGCGGTTCAGCCAAGTGCGGGTCGCGACCATGGCGCGCTCGACCAGCCCGGGTTTCTCGGACGGTGGCGGCAGCGGAAACGCCCTGAGAACGTCGAGGTCACGGCTGTCGAGCAGTACCGAACCGTTGGGATCGAAAATCCGCGCGCGGGTCTTGGTCGGCGAGATCAGCGTGCGCAACACCGGCGCCACGCGCTCGGGATTGATTGGAAAATCCAGCGAATCGTCGGGCCCGCCATAGCTCTCACCCAGTTTCAAGTCGAGCAGCCGCTCGGGGTCGACGGTGATCGCATTGGTCTGCACCGTCGCCGAGGCGCCGATGGCGCCGGCGATGATTTCGGCCTGCACCAGCAGGCTCTGCGCGCGCGCGTCGATCAGGCCGGCGCGAAACTGCGACAGATAGAGAATGCTCGCGACCAGGGCGACAAGGCCTGCGAGGTTGAGCGAGACGATGCGGCGGGTGAGGCTCGAGAAGGACAGGGCGAAGAAGAACTGGCCAGCACGCTTGAGCCAGTTCAGCGGCCCCCAGCCTCGCGCGACCGGCTTGTCCTCATGCTCCGAGGCGCCGTGGGCGGTAACGTCCTCGGCGTTCGAACTCGGATCAGGCTGCGTTCGGTCAAGCAATGCTTACGCCCGCGTTAGGACAGCTCGTGCGACGGCCCGCATCCTAGAGCATGCCCGGTTCTGATGGAATCAGAACCGGTGCAGCCCTCATCTGTCGTGAAGGCGCGTGCGCCTCAGGCTTCCTTGAAGCGGTAGCCGACGCCGTAAAGCGTCTCGATCATCTCGAAATCGTTGTCGGTCACCTTGAACTTCTTGCGCAGCCGCTTGATGTGGCTGTCGATGGTGCGGTCGTCGACATAGACCTGGTCGTCATAGGCGGCGTCCATCAGCGCGTTGCGGCTCTTGACGACGCCGGGCCTTGTCGCCAGTGCCTGCAGGATCAGGAATTCGGTGACGGTCAGCGTCACCGGCTCGTTCTTCCAGGTGCAGGTGTGCCGTTCCGGATCCATGCGCAGCAGGCCGCGGTCGAGCGCCTTGGCGTCGTTCTCCTTCGGAGCGACGGTCGGATCCTTCGGCGCCGAGCGGCGCAGCACCGCCTTGACGCGTTCGACCAGCAGGCGCTGCGAGAACGGTTTGCGGATGAAATCGTCGGCGCCCATCTTGAGGCCGAACAACTCGTCGATCTCTTCGTCCTTGGAGGTCAGAAAGATCACCGGCAGGTCGGACTTCTGCCGCAGCCGGCGCAGCGTTTCCATGCCGTCCATGCGCGGCATCTTGATGTCGAGGATGGCAAGATCGGGCTGGGTCGTGCGGAAACCGTCGAGCGCGGAGGCGCCGTCGGTGTAGGTCATGATGCGATAGCCTTCGGCTTCCAGCGCGATCGAGACGGATGTGAGAATGTTGCGGTCGTCGTCGACCAAAGCGATTGTGGGCATGAGCCTCTGCTTTCTGCTTTCCGTTTGGGTCGTGGCTTAAACGGCGAGCAATCCAGTGATGCGCCGCATACATGGGTGCCGAATTGGCATTCGAACCTTGTCACCGAGCAATGCAAGCTGGGCTGAAGTGTGACCAAGTTCCACGAAACACGGCAGATTCGCCGCGTTTCGACCCATAACCTGACCCCCGTTTACCCGAAAAAAGACCTCCCTTGCAACCACCTGAGCCGAGAAAGCCGATGCAACCGACCCCCGATTTCGCCCCCGGAATGCTCGCCAAATCGCTGCTGCGGCGGTCGCGGCAGGGTGCGCTGGCAACGCTGATGGCGGGCAGCGGCGATCCCTATTGTTCCCTGGTCAATCTGGCGAGCCATCCGGATGGCTCGCCGATCCTGCTGATCTCGGGACTGGCCGTGCACACCAGGAACATCCTCGCAGACAGCCGGGTCTCCCTGATGCTGGACGAGCGCGCCGCCGGCGATCCGCTGGAAGGCGCCCGGATCATGCTGTCAGGCCGGGCTGAGCAGGCCGGCACCGAGCGAGAGCTGCTCCAGCGGCGGTATCTCAATGCCCATCCCTCGGCGGAAGCCTTTGTCTCATTTAGGGATTTTGCGTTCTTCCGGATCCGGCCCACGGGAACCCATCTGGTCGCGGGCTTCGGCCGGATCGTTGACCTCAAGCCCGAGCAATTCCTCACGGACCTCACCGGCGCCGACGATCTGCTCGCGGCGGAGGAGGGGGCGGTCGAGCACATGAATGCCGACCATCGCGAGGCCCTGGGCCTCTATGCGACGAGACTTCTCAGGGCGGCTGCGGGCGACTGGCGCTGCACCGGCTGCGACCCCGAAGGCCTCGACATGCAGGACGGCCAGACCGCGCTGCGGCTGGATTTTCCGGAGCGTGTCACTGATGGCACTGCGCTGCGCAAGATGCTGGTGCGCCTTGCTGGCGAGGCGCGCGCGAAGGCAGGCTGAACGCAACAATTTGAACGCTGCCGCCCATCGCTGCGACCCAAGACCGTAATGGTCGCAAGGCGCGCAGCGAGAGGGTTCATGACACGCCGCCGTTTGACGCTGGGGTTGGCGCTCGCGATCACTGCATCGCTCGCCACGCCAGGCCTTGCCCAGAAAGGCCTTGCCCAGAAAGGCGGTCTCGCGACCGAGAGCGCTGGGATCAACGAGCTCACCAAGGCCGGCAGATATTCGGAAGCGCTTCCCCTGGCGCAGGCGATGGTTGCGAGCCTGGAGAAGAGCGACAACGGTCGTGAACTTGCAGCCGCCTTGAACAATCTCGGTCAGGTCTATGCCGGTCAGGGCCGGGACGACCTCGCCGAGCCGCTCTACAAGCGTTCGATCGCATTGATGGAGAAGTCGCTCGGTCTGGACAACGCACTGGTCGCGGCCGAACTGACCAATCTCGCCGCGCTTTATCAGCGGCAGAGCCGCTTTGACGAGGCCGAGCCGCTGTTCAAGCGCGCGCTTTCCGTCCGGGAAAAGAGCCTGTCACGCGAGCATCCCGATGTCGGCCAGGCTCTCAACAATCTGGCCACGCTCTATGTCAGGCAGCAGCGCCAGGCCGAAGCCGAGCCGCTGTTTCAGCGCGCGCTCGCGATCTACCAGAAGGCTGCCGGGCCCGAGCATCCCGCGGTCGCCACGGTCCTGAACAACATTGGCCAGGTCGATCGCGATCTCGGCCGCGACGCCGATGCCGAAGCGCCGATCAAGCGCTCGCTTGCGATCCGTGAAAAAGCGCTGGGTCCCGATCATCCCGACGTCGCGCGTTCGCTCAACAATCTCGCCGGCCTTTACGAGCACCAGCAGCGCTATGCCGAGGCCGAACCGCTGTATCGCCGCGCGCTCGCCATCCGCGAGCGTGCGCTTGGGCCGGATCATCCTGACGTCACGACGTCCACCGGCAATCTCGCTTATTTCCTCTTTGTGTCTGGGCGAACTGCGGACGCGTTGCCGCTCGCGGAAAAAACGCTTGCGAACGATCGCGCGCAGCTGCGCGTGGTGCTGCCGATCCTGTTTGCGGCGCGCCAGCAATCGCTGCTGCCGCCAGACAAGGCGCTGGACGAGGCGCTCGCCGCGATCGAGCGCGGCACGCAATCCTCCGCCGCGTCGGCAGTGAACAAGCTCGCGGTGCGGCTCGCCGCCGGCAGCGACCGTCTCGCCGAGCTGGTGCGCAAGGACCAGGATCTCGGCGCCGAATCCGACGCGCTGGACAAAGCGATCATCGCGGCCGTGTCGAAGCCGCCGGCGCAGCGCGACGTCGCCTCCGAGCAGCGCAGCCGCGCACGGATCGCAGCCATCGCAAGCGAGCGCACGGGTTTGCAGAAGACGCTTGCCATTGAATTCCCTGATTACGCCTCGCTCTCCAACCCGCTGCCGTTGACCGTCAAGGACGTCCAGCCACTGCTGTCGGCCGATGAGGCGATGGTGCTCTATTCCGTCGTCGACAACCGCAGCTACGTCATCGCCATCACGCGCGAGGGCGCAGATTGGAAGGAAATTCCGCTTGGCGCAGACGCACTGGCGCAGAAGGTCACGTCTTTCCGCCGAGGTCTCGATGTCGGCAAGGCGCGCGATGGCTCCGGCAAATCGGGCCTGTTCGACCTCGCGCTCGCCAACGAACTTTATGTCACGCTGCTCGGCCCGGTCGAGGCACTGACCACGGACAAGCGCAGCCTGCTCATGGTGCCGTCGGGTGCGCTCACTGCGCTGCCGTTTCATCTGCTCGTCACGGCGCCACCGCAAGCTCCGATCCCGGAGACGCTCGAAGGCTATCGCAGCGCCGCCTGGCTGCTGCGGCGTCAAGCTGTCTCGGTGCTGCCATCGGTGGTCAGCCTGAAATCGCTGCGCGCCTTTGCGCGCAAGGATCAGGGCATCAAGCCGATGACCGGCTTTGGCGATCCCGTGTTCAATCCCGCCGAGGGCGGTCCCGCCGACCGTCGCGCAGCGAGCGGCAGGGTGGCCGCGCGCAGCATCGTGACATCAGCCTATACCGATTTTTGGCGCGGCGCCGGCGTCGATCGCGCACGGCTTGCGCAAGCGTTGCCGCAACTCCCTGATACAGCGGACGAGCTGAACGCCGTGGCGAAAGATGTCGGCGCGACTGATGCCGACATTCATCTCGGCCGTGACGCCAGCGAAACGACGCTCAAGCGTGCACCGCTTGCTCAATACAGCATCATCTACTTTGCGACCCACGGCCTCGTCGCCGGTGACATCAAGGATGTCGGCGAGCCGTCGCTCGCGCTGTCGATTCCCGATCGGCCCTCGGAGCTCGACGATGGCCTGCTCACGGCGAGCGAAGTTGCCCAGCTCAAGCTCAACGCAGATTGGGTCGTGCTGTCGGCCTGCAATACGATCGCCGGCGACAAGCCGGGCGCCGAGGCCCTGTCGGGACTGGCGCGTGCCTTCTTCTATGCAGGCGCACGTGCGCTGCTGGTTTCGCATTGGGCAGTGGATTCGGAGGCTGCTACCCGCTTGACCACTTCGACTTTCGATCTGCTCAAAAGCGAACCAAAAATCGGCAGAGCCGAAGCTCTGCGGCGCGCGATGCTAACGTACGTTGATGACGCCTCGTCGCCCCGCAATGCCTATCCTGCGATGTGGGGGCCGTTCGCGCTCATTGGCGAAGGCGCGGTACGATAGGCCGGCGCAGGATTGTGCGTCGCAAAACGCAAATAACGCCGAAATGTGCGTTTGGTTGCGCGACCATTTCTAATTTTTTGATGCAGTCGCTCAGGGCTGACATGCGCGGCGTTTGGCGCGGTCCTTGAATAAACCAAATCCTGCGGGATCAGCTTGGCAACGTCAGCGTTCATCAGTATTAGGTCGTCCAACCGAGGCCGGACGGCCTGCAATTCACGGTGACCGCGATGGCGCCAAGGTTAGGTCGCGCTGAGTGTCGCGGGTTCTAGGAGGATCTTTCGTGCAAGAGACGGGCGTGCGCAACGGTGCCTTCGGCGCCGACAAATTCGGCTTAAAGAATCTCAAGCAGGTTCACTGGAACCTTGGCGCACCGCAGCTCTATCAATACTCGCTCTCCGCGGGTGAGGCGGTGTTGTCTGCCGACGGTTCGCTCTGCGCCGACACCGGCGAGTTCACGGGCCGTAGCCCGAAGGACAAGTTCACGGTGCGCGACGCTACCACCGACAAGAAGATGTGGTGGGCCGGCAACCAGTCGATTACCGCGGAGCAGTTCGAGACGCTCTATCAGGACTTCCTCAAGCACGCCGAAGGCAAGAGCCTGTTCGCGCAGGACCTCTATGGCGGCGCCGACCCGGCCTACCGGATCAAGACCCGCGTCTTCACCGAGCTCGCCTGGCACTCGCTATTTATCCGCACGCTCTTGATCCGCCCTGAGGCGGTCGAGCTGTCGAGCTTCACACCGGAGCTCACCATCATCGACATGCCGAGCTTCCGCGCCGATCCGAAGCGCCATGGCTGCAAGTCGGAGAACGTCGTTGCGATCGACTTCGCCCGCAAGATCGTGCTGATCGGCGGCTCCTACTATGCCGGCGAGATGAAGAAGTCGGTCTTCACCACGCTGAACTATTACCTGCCCGAGCGCGGCGTGATGCCGATGCACTGCTCGGCCAATGTCGGCGCCAACGACGACGCTGCGATCTTCTTCGGCCTGTCCGGGACCGGCAAGACCACGTTGTCGGCCGATCCGAACCGCACGCTTATCGGCGACGACGAGCACGGCTGGGGCCCGAACGGCGTCTTCAATTTCGAAGGCGGCTGCTACGCCAAGTGCATCAAGCTGTCGAAGGAAGCCGAGCCCCAGATCTACGCGGCGTCGACCCGCTTCGGTGCGGTGCTCGAGAACTGCGTCCTCGACGAGGACACCCGAATTGTCGATTTCGACGACGGCTCCAAGACCGAGAACACGCGTTCTGCGTACCCGCTCGACTTCATCCCGAACGCCTCGCGCACCGGCCGTGCGCCGCAGCCGAAGAACGTGGTGATGCTCGCCGCCGACGCCTTCGGCGTGCTGCCGCCGATCGCAAAGCTGTCGCCGGCGCAGGCGATGTATCACTTCCTCTCGGGCTACACCGCCAAGGTCGCGGGCACCGAGCGCGGCCTCGGCAACGAGCCGCAGCCGGAATTCTCGACCTGCTTCGGCTCGCCCTTCCTGCCGCTCGACCCCAGCGTCTACGGCAACATGCTGCGTGACCTCATTGCCCAGCACAATGTCGACTGCTGGCTGGTCAACACCGGCTGGACCGGCGGCAAGTACGGCACGGGCTCGCGCATGCCGATCAAGGTGACGCGCGCACTGCTGACCGCAGCGCTCGACGGCTCGCTTCGCAACGTCGAATTCCGCACCGACAAATATTTCGGCTTCGCAGTCCCGACCGCGCTGCCGGGTGTGCCGAGCGAAATCCTTAACCCGGTCAATACCTGGAAGGACAAGGACGAGTTCGACAAGACCGCCCGCGCGCTGGTCGGCATGTTCCAGAAGAACTTTGCCAAGTTTGAAGCCCAGGTCGACGCCGAGGTGCGTGCGGCGGCTCCGGACGTGAAGCTCGCGGCGGAGTAAGTTCGCATCGTTTGAAATGCAAAAGGGCGGCCGAAAGGCCGCCCTTTTTGCTTTGTGGCACGCGCGCGAACCACACGCTCAGTGTCGTCCCGGCCTAGTGCGCAATTGCGCACGGGGGGCCGGGACCCATACCGCGTGATCTATCGAGGGAATTCAGTGCACGTACCGGCGAAGAAGGGATCACTGAGAATCTTCGCCAAACCGCTTCCTGTGGTTATGGGTCCCGGATCTGCGCTCCGCTTCGCTGCGCTTGTCCGGGACGACAGTCAGGCCTTGAAATACGCGATCTGCGTGGTCGTCGCGAGCAATCTGCCGTTCGGCGACCACAGCTCCGCGTTTTGATCGGCGTAGCTCTTATGCATGATTTTCGAGTCAGCCGTCGCCAGCACACGCGTGATGTCCTCGGCCGCGAGCTCTTCCGCGTCCGTGTGAAAATACGTCGTCAGCGACACCGTGCCGAACGGCACCAGCTCGCGCCTTGCGTGGAAGATGCGGCCGAAGAAGGCGTCCGACATCGACATCAGCGACGGCATGTCGAGCTTGCGCGGCTCGCGATCGCTGATCCAGATCTTTGAATAGGTGCTGGCGAGCTCCGCCTGCGGCGGGCCGAGCCGCATTTCTCCCTCGACGAAGCGGAATTCGTACTGGTTGGCCCAAGATGCCTTGATATTGGGGAACGGTAGCGTCTGTTCGAATGGCTTGGCGTCGGGATACTGCGCTACCCGGTGTTCCCAGGACGGCCGGCGCTCGGCGAACACCGCCGTGGCAAGCGTCGCGACCTCGCCGCCGCCCTGCGACAGTTCGACGCTCCAGTGCTGGCTGGAGCGGTTGGCCTTCACCAGCCGCAGGTCGAGATCGAACGGGCCCTTGGCGATCGGCGCGCAGTAATTGACGGTGAGGGCGAGCGGGTCGCCGGCGCGTTGCGGATGCTCGATCAGCGCGCGCAGGATGGTCGCGGCCGTGGCGCCGCCGAACGGGCCGACAAAGGCCCAATAGTCGTCGCTGGTGTGCCCCTGCCAGCTCGAGTCACCCGCGGTGATGCGGGTGGCGTCGTCGAAGGGGTGCGGAAGCTTGGCGTGCATGGTCATGTCCGGCTTTCAATGATGGACGTCATATCACGTCCGACGCCGGCTTGTGCAATTACCTCTGGCGTAGCCGATTTCACGCTGCGGAAAAATCAGCTCGCCGCGTCGCGTAGGGTCTCTGCCGCCTGGAATGGCGGCGTGATCGGATTGACGGGCACGTTCCAGATTTCCTCGGCATATTCGCGGATGGTGCGGTCGGACGAGAACCACGCCATGCGCGCGACGTTGAGGATGGACGCGCGAGTCCAGGCCGGCGCCACCTGCCAGCGCGCGTCGATCGCACGCTGCGCCTCGTAGTAGGAATCGAAATCGGCGCTGACCATGTAATGGTCGAGATAGCGCAGCGCATGCGCGATGGATTCGAAGCGGCCGGGATCGCCGGGCGAGAATTCGCCGGCGCCGATCGCATTGATGGCGCGCTGAAGCTTCGGCGAATTGCGGATCACGTCGGAGGCATCCAGCCCCTGCTTGCGCTTGATCATCACGTCGCCGGCCTCCATGCCGAAGATCGCGATGTTCTCGACGCCGACCTGGTCGCGGATCTCGATATTGGCGCCGTCGAGCGTACCGATGGTGATGGCGCCGTTGAGCGCCAGCTTCATGTTGCCGGTGCCGGAGGCTTCCATGCCGGCGGTGGAGATCTGCTCGGACAGGTCGGCAGCGGGGATGATGATCTCGGCGAGGCTGACATTGTAGTCGGGCAGGAAGGCGACCTTCAGCTTGCCGCCGATGGCGGGATCGTTGTTGACGACCTCGGCGACGTCGTTGATCAGCTTGATGATCAGCTTGGCGTAGCGGTAGCTCGCGGCAGCCTTGCCGGCAAAGATCTTCACCCGCGGAACCCAATTGCCGTTCGGATCGTCCTTGATCGACTGATACAGCGCAACCGTCTCGATGACATTGAGGAGCTGGCGCTTGTATTCGTGGATGCGCTTGATCTGCACGTCGAACAACGCGGTCGGGTCGACCTTGATGCCGAGCCGCTCGCCGATCAGCCGCGCCAGCGCCGTCTTGTTGTGAAGCTTGACGGCGCGGAATTTCTTCTGGAATTCGACGTCGCTGGCGCGCGCCTCGATCAGCGAGAGCTGCGTCGGATCGTCGAGCACGGCCTCGCCGCAGGTCTCGCGCAGGAGGTCGGTGAGCTTCGGGTTCGCCAGCATCAGCCAGCGGCGGAAGGTGATGCCGTTGGTCTTGTTGGTGATGCGGCCGGGATAGAGATGGTTGAGATCGTGGAATACGGTTTCGCGCATCAGATCCGAATGCATCGCCGAGACACCGTTGATGCGGTGCGAGCCGACAAAGGCGAGCTGGCCCATGCGGACGCGGCGGCCGCTCTTCTCGTCGATCAGCGAGACCGAGGCGCGGAAGTCGATGTCGCCGGGGGCGCGTGCTTCGGCCAGCGCGAGATGCTGGACGTTGATGCGGTAGATGATCTCGAGATGCCGCGGCAGCAGCCGCTCGAACAGCTCGACCGGCCAGGTCTCCAGCGCTTCCGGCAGCAGCGTGTGATTGGTGTAGGAGAGCGTGGCGACCGTGATCTTCCAGGCCTCGTCCCAGCGGAAATTGTGGAGGTCGACGAGGATGCGCATCAGCTCGGTCACAGCGAGGCTCGGATGCGTGTCGTTGAGCTGCACCGCGACCTTGGACGACAGGCTGCGCAGCTGGCCGTCGGAGGCAAGATGCCGCTTGATGAGATCCTGCAGCGAGGCGGAGACGAAGAAATATTCCTGACGCAGGCGGAGCTCGCGGCCCGCCGGGCTCTCGTCGTTCGGATAGAGGAATTTGCAGATCGCTTCCGCGCGCGACTGCTCGGCGCTGGCGCTGACATAGTCGCCCTTGTTGAAGGCATCGAGCTTGAGCGGATCGGGCGAGCGCGCCGACCACAGCCGCAGCGCATTGACGTGCTGGCCGCGCCAGCCGACGATCGGCGTATCATAGGCAATCGCCTGCACGGTCTCGCCCGGATGCCAGATCGCGCGGTCGCGGCCCTTGTCGTCGACATGCTCGACGCCGCCGCCGAAATTGATGTCGTAGATCACTTCGGGCCGCTGCAATTCCCAGGGGTTGCCGAAGCCGAGCCATTCGTCGGGATATTCCTGCTGCCAGCCCTGATTGATGATCTGGCGGAACAGGCCGTAATCGTAGCGGATGCCGTAGCCGATCGCGGGGATCGACAGCGTCGCCATGCTCTCCATGAAGCATGCGGCGAGGCGGCCGAGGCCGCCATTGCCGAGCGCCGCGTCCGGCTCGCATTTGCGCAGCTCAGGCAGCGACACGCCGAGATCGCCGAGCGCGACCTCGAAGATCTTCAAGAGGCCCATGTTGTTGAGCGCATCGGTGAAGAGGCGGCCGATCAGGAATTCGAGCGAGAGATAATAGACGCGCTTGCGGCCCGCGTCGTAGCTGCGCTTCTCGGCCGTGAGCCAGCGATGCACGATGCGGTCGCGCAGCGCCAGCGCCGCGGCCTGGTACCAATCGTGCCTGGTCGCCATGCCCGCATCCTTGCCGATGGCAAGGCGCAGCTTCGCCAGGATCGCGCCCTTGATCTCCGACAGCGCGAGTTCGTCGATGGGCTGGCCGGGGGCGGGGAAATTTGGCTGGAACGATTGATCTTGCAAGGCCGTCACTTCCTGGTCGGGAGAACACCACTAAACCCTACGCGTCTTGCCCCTGCACCGGAACCATCCCTGGCGCGGCCGTGCACTGCGCTGGCGTAAAATTATGCAAGGAACGGGCCGGTTTGGGAACCCGCGGCAGCACGAGGGAACGCCGATGTGGTGCTAGAATGGGCGCAGATTCAGCCATCACTGTGGAGGAGACGTCCCATGAGACTGCTGATCGAAATCGCCGCCGCAGCGCTTCTTGTCATCTGCATCGCCACCTCCAGCGCCGCTTTCGCCGCCGGAAAACGCAGCGCCGACGGTCTCAGCTGCGGATTCTCGGTCCCGCAGAACGCGTCTCCCGCCGCGCGCTGCGCCGCCATCAAGCGCCAATGCGGCGGCAAGTTTTATGCGAGCGCGTGCGGGGATCGGTTGATGTCGGCGGCGAATTGAGGGGGCGGCGAAGCGAGACTGCCACCACATCGTCGTCCTGGCGAAACTTATGGCGGGTCACTCTCGACGAGATTTATTCCTTCGTCGCTGAGCGCCATCATGACCGTTTCGATGTCTTCGGGCGTCATGGTGGTTGATGGCAACAAGTTGTTGAGCTGATCGAATGTGACGACACCTGCCGGGCGGCCTAGCTCCAGTGCCTTTCGGATTGCATCCTGCAGTCTCACGTGTAGGTCCTCCAACAAACCCTTCTACTAAGAGGGAAGACTCTCGAGCTTGTATTTTGGCTCTCCGGAACAAATTAAGAACGCTTTAGCAAGTCTTTGATATATCATTGTGATTCGGCGCATTGCCGACACAATATCTAGGGTCTGACAGCCGTCGCGAGGACTACATGTCCACTATTGCCTTCGATCAATTTGCCCTCACGCGGATCGCCGATTTCGCGCGGTCGCTGTCGCGGCTGCACCAGGCGGCGCGGCGCTATGCCGTCGACGACGACCAGTTCGACCGCGAGTTCAACGCGGTGTGCCAGTCGATCTGGGGCTATACCATCGACGACATCAGCGACGATCTGTTCGCGCCCGAGGACCATCATTTCCTCGACACGCTGGACGAAGCGCATGCGCGCATCTTCGCGGCCGAGCAGGGCTACGACCTCGTCAGCGAGACGGGCATGCTGACCGACTGGTGGGGCTTTTGCTGGATGATCCTGGCCGAGAAGCGCGGCCTGCTGACGGCTGAAAACCGCGCTGCCGCGCGCGCGGCGATCGAGGAGAAATATCTGGCGGCGCCGAATGTGATCGGGGTGATTATCGGGCGGTGACAGTCTCGTGCCCCGGGCGCAGCCCAGCACGTCAGTGATGCGCTGCTGAACCGGGGCCTATTCTCGCTTTGGGTCCCGGCTCTGCATCGCGTCACTTCGTGCCGCGCCGCGTCCGGGACACGAGAGATTGGCCTTAATCCAACCCCGCGCGCTTCTCCGATTTCGCTTGTGTCTTCGGCACCGTGACATCCGGCAGTGTCTCACGCACGATCTCGGCTGCCGGCGCATCGGCCGCCACCGTGTCCGCACGCACCGGGGCCACCTTCATTTCGCCGAGCCGGGCGCGGACCTGCGCAGTGAGGCCGGGATAGGAGGCGACCGGGGTGAATTCCGCGGTCTGCTCCATACCGAGGCGAACGCCGGTATAGGCGACCAGCCCGTCGGTGGTGGCGATGACGTCACCGGCTTTCAGTGACGAGTCCAGCGTCAAATCGACCGGGGCGAGCCCGGCCGGCTCGCGGCCGTTGCAGGTGCAGTCCGCGCGCAGCGCCTTGCGGTAGGCGAACGCGTTCTCGCTGTCGGCGTAGCGCTCGCCGGTCTGCGAATAGGCGCCGTCGATGCTGGAGCCGAAGAAGACTTTTGTGGCTGTGGCAGGACAGAAGGCCTGACACATCTGCGCCGGCGAGGCGAGGCCGCGCATCAGCGGAAAATATTTGCCGTCACAGCTGCGCACGCAGAACGCTGGGCCCGAGCCGCCGGCCGCGGCCGTGCGGGTCGGCGGCATCTCTTGCGGTTGCACCGCCTGGTTCTGCTGACTGGCGAAGGGATCGACGAAGGAATTCGCCTGTTGCGGCACGTCGCGCCGAGGCCGCTGCTGCTGCATTCCGCCGAAGAAGAAGTCGAACAGGCCTTCGGCCGAAACCGGGGCCGGGGCTGCGAGCAGCGGCGCTGCGAGAGCGGCGGCCACAAGTATCGCGCGACGCCGCTGGCGCGCATGGGACACAATCGTAGGCAACACGCTACTCCACCCGACGCTACTGAACCGGCCTCGACCGCAGGGGTCTCAGCACATGATTCACCATAAAACGGGATGGTAAATGAGCCGTTGAGCAGAGGCGGTTTCAAGTCGAGGCAGTGACCTCTTTAAGGCCGGGCACAGCTTCTGACGGATGGTGGCTTCCGGGTAACGCCCGGGCATGACCGCGGAAAATTTTGCGGCCTCAAGCCTTCAAAAATTCTGACGCCTTGTAGAGCGAGCGGAACGGCAGGCCGGCCGCACCAAAGGTGTCGGTGGCGCCTTCCTCGCGGTCGACCATAGTCAGCACCAGCACGACTTCGGCGCCGGTCTCGCGCACGGACTCCACGGCCTTCATCGCCGAGCCGCCGGTGGTGGTGACGTCCTCGACGATCACGACGCGCTTGCCGTCCAGCGTTTCGCCTCTGGGCAAGCCCTCGATTGCCAGCTTTGCGCCGTGCTCCTTCGGCTTCTTGCGCACGAAGAACGCCGCGATCGGATGGCCCTTGATCCAGGAGATCTGCGCCAGCGCGCCGGCCAGCGGCACCGCGCCCATCTCGAGCCCGCCGATGAAATCGAGATTGTCGTCCTTCAGCGTCTCATAGGTCAGCTCGGCGAGCAGCGTCGCGCCCTCGGGGTCGAGCATGGTCGGCTTGAGGTTGAAATAGAAATCGCTCTTGCGGCCCGACGCGAGCGTCACCTCGCCCCGGCCGAAGGAGCGGCGGCGGATGATTTCGAACAGGCGGGCGCGGGAGGCTGATTTCGACACGGCGGTCCCTCGGGGGCGTTCTTGAAGGTGGCGGAATTTATCCGCGACGGCGGTGACATTCCAGAGGGGGCGCCCCCAGTCAACAGGGATCGGCCATCCCGGTCCGCCGGTTGTGGGGGTGCAACTTTCTGGAGTAGGTGGATGCCCGAGATCTCGGGCAAGAAACTGGGCGAGAAACTGGGGAAGGAAACAGGCAAATGATCATCGAGCTGCACACCTGGAACACGCCGAACGGCCGCAAAATCTCGGTCGCGCTGGAGGAAATGGGGCTGCCCTACAAGGTGGTCCCGGTGAACATCACCAAGGGCGAGCAGATGGCGCCGGAGTTCCTCAAGCTCTCCCCGAACAACAAGATCCCGGCGATCCTCGACCCCGAGGGGCCGGACGGCAAGCCCGTCGGCATCTTCGAGTCTGGCGCGATCCTGCTCTATCTCGGCGAAAAGACCGGAAAGTTTCTGCCGAAATCGCTCGCGGGCCGCATCCCCGTCTACGAATGGCTGATGTGGCAGATGGGCGGTTTCGGGCCGATGCCGGGCCAGGTGCACCATTTCATCGCGCTCGAGAACGAGCAGGACCGCGCCTACGGGTTGAAGCGCTACATGGCCGAGACCCGCCGGCTCTACGGCGTGCTGGACCGCCGCCTCGATGGCCGCGATTTCGTCGCCGGCGATCTCTCGGTCGCCGATTTTGCCATTCTGGGCTGGGCCTGGCGGCATCCGCGCCACAAGGTCGAGCTAGCCGACTTCCCCAACGTCAAGCGCTGGTACGACGCCCTGATGGCGCGCCCGGCGGTGAAGCGGGGGATGGAGGCGAAGCTGGATTGAGGTTTCATCTTCTCCCTCTCCCCGTTCTTACGGGGAGAGGGTTGGGGTGAGGGCATCTCTCCGCACGTGAGATCGATGCGAGACCTGTACCCCCTCACCCGGAATCCGCGCTACGCGCGAATTCCGACCTCTCCCCGCAAGCGGGGAGAGGTGAAAAGACCCTCACACCTTCCGCGCTTCCACCGCCATCCTGACCGCAAGCCCGGCGAGCACCGTGCCCATCAGCCAGCGCTGCACCAGCATCCAGCTTGGTCGGCTCGCCAGGAACAACGCGATCGATCCGGCCCCAAGCGCAATCATCGCATTGACGCTGACGCTGAGCGCAATCTGGATCACGCCCAGCACCACCGACTGCGTCAGCACGCTGCCGGCCGTGGGATCGATGAACTGCGGCAGCAGCGCCAGATACAGCATCGCGATCTTCGGATTGAGCAGATTGGTGACGAGCCCCATCGCAAACAATTTGCGCGGGCTGTCGATCGCGAGCTTCTTCACCTGGAACGGCGAGCGCCCGCCCGGCTTCACGGCCTGCCAGGCGAGCCACAGCATGTAGCCGGCGCCGGCGAAGCGAAGCGCGTCATAGGCGAAGGGAATCGCGAGCAGCAGCGCCGTGATGCCGAACGCCGCGCACAGCATGTAGAACACGAAACCGAGCGCGACGCCGCCGAGCGAGACGATGCCGGCCGCCGGTCCCTGCGTGATCGAGCGCGAGATCAGATAGATCATGTTCGGCCCGGGCGTGAGCACGAGACCAAGGCAGACGAGGGCGAAGCCAAGCACGGCGGAGGTGTGGGGCATGAGCGAACCGATGCGGGGGATGCACCGGTTCTAATATGCGTGGCGCTGTGGAGCCATCGCGCAATTGCACGGAGGACAATTCAATGCGGCCGCCCGGTCGTGAACGCGAACCAGAGTGCGATCGCGACCAGAGCCAGGGCGAATATGCGCCCCACGATCCTGCGATTGTTGGCGACATCGATGGTCGATTGCAGGGAACCTGCGAGTGCGACGATCACCGCATGGATCAAGGTGGCGATCGCGACATAGATGACGCTGAGCACCAATGTCTGCGTGATCACGGGGCCGCCGTCGGCACGAACGAATTCCGGCAGCACGGCCGCGTAGAACACGGCGGCCTTCGGATTGAGCAGATTGGTGATCAGGCCGCGCCGGAAGGCAGGCCATGGCCGTTCGTCGGTGCTATCGGTTGCGCCAGGTGACGTTTTCTCCGTGCCCGACCATGCCTCCCAGGCGAGCCACAGCAAAAAGGCGACCCCGCCCCACCGCAGCGCATCATAAAGCAGAGGCGAACTGTCGATCGCCGCCGCGAGGCCGAACGCAGCGATCAGGCCGTAGGTCATCAGCCCGAGCGCAATGCCGGCAACGGCCGCAAAGCCGGTGCGCATCCCGCTCGAGAGCGACAGCGCAGCCAGATAGGTCATATTGGGGCCGGGAGTGATCTCGATGACCAGCGAGGTCAGAACGAAGGCGAGCATCGGACTGAAGTTACTCACGCGGCTCGTCTTCGCGCCAGATCCGGTCGTGAGGCATCAATGCGCCTCGTCCCAGTTCGCCGCCGCGCGGGCATCGACGTGCAGCGGCACCGACAGCAGCACGGCCGGGAACGGCGCATCCTGCATCACGTGCTGCACGACCGGGAGCGTCTTCTCGACTTCCGCGTCCGGCACCTCGAAGATCAATTCGTCGTGCACCTGCAAGAGCATCTGCGCCGAGAGTTTCTTCTCGGCGAGCGCGTCCTCCACGCGCGTCATGGCGCGGCGGATGATGTCGGCGGCGGTGCCTTGAAGGCGCGCGTTGATCGCGGCACGCTCGTTGAAGGCGCGCACCGAGGCGTTGGAGGCCTTGATGTCGGGGTAGTGGCACTTGCGGCCGAACAGCGTGGTGACGTAGCCGTGGCTGCGGCAGAAATCCCGCGTCTCGTCCATATAGGCGCGGATGCCGGGGAAGCGCTCAAAGTATTTCTTGATGTAAGCGGATGCTTCCTCGCGCGCGATGCCGAGCTGGTTGGCGAGGCCGAACGCCGAGATGCCGTAGATGATGCCGAAATTGATCGCCTTGGCGCGGCGGCGGATCTCGCTCGGCATGCCATCGATCGGCACGCCGAACATCTCCGACGCCGTCATCGCGTGAATGTCGAGCCCGTCCTTGAAGGCCTGCTTTAGCACGGGAATGTCGGCGATCTCCGCCAGCAGCCGCAGCTCGATCTGCGAATAATCGGCGGAGACGAGCTTGTGGCCCGGCGTCGCGATGAATGCACGGCGAATCTTGCGGCCGTCCTCGGTGCGGACCGGAATGTTCTGCAGGTTCGGCTCGTTCGAGGACAGCCGGCCTGTCGTGGTCGCGGCCAGCGCGTAGGTCGTGTGCACACGATGGGTCTGCGGATTGACATAGGTCGGCAGCGCGTCGGTGTAGGTCGATTTCAGTTTTGAAACCTGCCGCCACTCCAGAATCTTTCGTGGAAAATCGTGGCCCTGCTCGGCGAGCTCGTCCAGCACCTGCGCGGTGGTCGACCACGCGCCGGTCTTGGTCTTGGTGCCGCCTGATAGCCCCATCTTGCCGAACAGGATGTCGCCGATCTGCTTGGGGCTGCCGACATTGACCGGCTCGCCCGCGATCTCCTGGATCTCGGCCTCGACCCGCGCGGCGGTCTGGGCGAAGTCGCCGGAGAGACGTGACAGCACCTGGCGGTCGATCGAGATGCCGCGCCGCTCCATGCGCGCAAGCACCGAAACCAGCGGCCGCTCCAGCGTCTCGTAGACGGCGGTCATGTGCTCGGCGACGAGGCGAGGCTTCAACACGCGCCAGACGCGCAAGGCGACATCGGCGCTCTCCGCCGACAGCGGCGCGGCCTTGTCGATCGGCACCTGGTCGTAGGTGATCTTGCCCTTGCCGCTACCGAGCAGCTCGCTCTCCTTCAGCATGGCGTGGCCGAACCAGCGCTCGGATAGCGAGTCCAGCTCATGCGAGCCGCGGCCGGCGTCGAGCACGTAGGAGATCAGCTTGGCATCGTCAGCGTTGCGCAAG
This sequence comes from Bradyrhizobium ganzhouense, assembly GCF_049949285.1. Lineage (NCBI taxonomy): Bacteria > Pseudomonadati > Pseudomonadota > Alphaproteobacteria > Hyphomicrobiales > Nitrobacteraceae > Bradyrhizobium > Bradyrhizobium ganzhouense. Next base: position 8,554,381 of record NZ_CP181318.1, on the reverse strand, counting down.
GTAATGCCGTGCTGTGCGAGCATCACGGCGGCGAACTTGACGTCGAAGCCGATCTTGAGAATGCCTGCCGATTCCAGCACCGGGCGCAGTGCGTCGATCGCCTCAACGTGCTTGACCTGATCTGGCGCGAGGCCTGCGTCGAACAGGCCCGCCCCACCGCCGGACTGCTTGTGCGCCAGCGGCACATAGCAGGCCTCGTTCGGCGCCAGCGCCAGCGCGATGCCGCAGAGATCGGCCTGCATCGGATCGATGGAGTTGGCCTTGATCTCGATCGCGACATGGCCGGCGTCATGGATGCGCGCGATGAAGGCGTTGAGCTCGGCGAGCGTCTTGATGGTCTGGTACTTCGCACGGTCGACCGGCAGGTTGCGCAGCGCCTCCTCGCGCGCCGCGGCCAGCGAGATCGGCGCGCCCTTGAGGCTCACCGATTTGTCGCCCTTGTCGCCGCCCTTTGCGGGGACCGCAGGAGCCGCGAAGAGATCGCCTGATGTCTCGGACGATTTTGCCTTCGCGCTGTCGCCGCCTCTCGCCCCGCTGCTGTTGCTCGCATCGGCATCGACATTGGCAGGATCGATCTGCGAATAGTCGGCGACGCGGCGCGTCAGCGTGGTGAATTCCATCGCCTTCAGGAAGGCGATCAGCTTGCGCGCATCCGGTTCGTGGACGGCGAGGTCATCGAGCGGCACCTCCAGATCGACCTTGTCGTCGAGCAGCACCAGTTGCCGCGAGACCCGCGCCTTCTCGGCATTCTCGATTAGGGCCTCGCGCCGCTTCGGCTGCTTGATCTCGGTGGCCCGGAACAGGAGTTGTTCAAGATCACCATATTCCACAATCAGCTGCGCCGCGGTCTTGATGCCGATGCCGGGGACGCCAGGCACGTTGTCGGTGGAATCGCCGGCCAGCGCCTGCACCTCGACCACCTTCTCCGGCGGCACACCGAACTTCTCGATCACCTCGGGGATGCCGATGCGGCGATCCTTCATGGTGTCGTACATCGTGATCTTGTCGTTCACGAGCTGCATCAGATCCTTGTCGGAGGACACGATGGTCGTGTGGGCGCCGCGGTCGCTGGCCTGCCGCGCATAGGTCGCAATGAGGTCGTCGGCCTCGAAGCCGCCCTGCTCCAGGCAGGGCAGGTCGAAGGCGCGCACGGCCTCGCGGATCAGCGCGAATTGCGGGATCAGATCGTCAGGCGCCGGCGGCCGGTGCGCCTTGTACTCGGGATAGATCTTGTTGCGGAAGGTGACTTCCGACTTGTCGAACACGATCGCCAGATGCGTCGGCCGATTGTCCTCGGGCATGTCGCGCAAAAGCTTCCACAGCATGTTGCAGAAGCCGAGCACCGCATTGACCTGCAAGCCGTCGGACTTTCGGTTCAGCGGCGGCAGCGCGTGATAGGCGCGGAAGATGTAGCCGGAACCGTCGACCAGGAAGATGTGGTCGCCTTTGCCGGCCGCCTTCGCCGCGACCGGTTTGGCAGCAGCTGTCGCAGCAGCGGATTTGGTGTCGGCTTTGGCGGAGGTCTTCGGGGATGTTTTGGGCGAGGTTTTGGGCATGGCCGCAATGTATGAATTTTTGCGAGTTTTGACAGCCGTGGGAGGAGGATTTTTGCCCGCAGCCCACACCTCATCGTCGTCCCGGCCTAGTGCGCAATTGCGCACGGGGGCCCGGGACCCATAACCACAGGGTGCAATTTTGCGAAGACCGGCAGTTAAGCGATCGTGCCGCGGTACCGAGACCGCGTTTCATCGAAAAATCACGCGGTATGGGTCCCGGCCCCCCGTGCGCAATTGCGCACTCGGCCGGGACGACACTGTGGCTACTCCGCCGCCTGCAACACCGGCCCGGCCTTCTTCGGCGCGATCCAGAATGCGTCGGGCCGTTCGAACAGGAAGTCGGCGTGCAGCCGCAGCGCGGCCCGCCAGATCGCCAGCGATCCGAGCACGCCGACGATGGTCACGATCAACGACACCGTTCCGATGTCAGAGATGATTCCGGTGTGCAGCAGCAGCGTGCGTGTCGCTGCCATCGGCAGGAAGAAGGCGAGATAGATCACGATCGAATGCTCGCCGCAGAAGCGCAGGAAATTGCACCAATGCATGCGCGCAAGCAGCGTGCCGATCGTGATGATCGCACACGCACCGGCAAAGCCGAGCAGGAGCGATACGATCTTCCATTCGCTGGCACCGAATGCGACGAGGCCGGCATTGACCAGCGCCCAGCTCGCGAGCACTGCGAGCGCCAGCGCGGGATGGCTGCGCGCGCGATCCGACAGCGTGAACACGTATGGCGCAAACAGATAGCCCGAATAGAAGTAGACGAAGCGCGCACAGAACTCGTCGATCGCGGTCCAGCCGGTCGCGATGCGCGCCGTCTCCAGCGCGGCCGCCACGAGCCAGATCGCGGGTGCCGGGATTCGTCGTGTCAGTTTTGTGACGACAAAGAAAATCGGCAGCAGATAGATGAACCACAGCGTGCCGAACGGCTCGATGAAGGATTCCAGATACAGCAGGCCTGCGTCGCGCCAGCTGGTTTCGGCCGCGAAAGCAGGTGCTTTGAAGCCGAACTGGATTGTCACCCAGACGACATAAAAATAAGCGAAATGCACCACCTTGCGGTCGAGATAGGTTCGCCAGTCCCGATCGATCACCAGCGGCAGGAACAGGCCCGAAATCAGGAAGAAGTCCGGCATCCGGAACGGCTTTGCGAAGGCCACCAGGACATGCATGAAACCGGTCTCGCCAGCGGCGAGCTCGACCCCCAGCACCGAATGCATCATCACGACCATGACGATGCAGATGCCCTTGGCATAGTCGACCCAGTCGACACGCGCGGCGGCCGGGCCCCTGGTGCTCTCGCTCGCGGCGATTGTGCCTGATGATGCCATGGTGTCTCGTTTCGAGGCGTGTTCCGCCCGGTCCTGTGCGGGCGTGGGGCAGTGTGGGGCTTTGTGGTTTCCGACTTCTTTACCGGTACAAATCGCGTGCCGGTTTTGGAGCGCGGGCTCTTCCTTCCCGACGGGAAAATGCTAAACCGCCCCAAGTTGGGGTTTCGTTAACCAAGCTAAAGCAGGGATTTTCATGCGCATCGCGATGATCGGCACGGGTTATGTGGGACTGGTGTCCGGAGCCTGCTTTGCTGATTTCGGTCACGACGTCATTTGCGTCGACAAGGACGAGAAGAAGATCGCGGCGCTTCATCGCGGCGAGATCCCGATCTACGAACCAGGGCTCGACGAGCTGGTCGCGACCAATGTGAAGGCCAAGCGCCTGAGCTTCACCACTGACCTGTCGAAGCCGGTCGCGGATGCCGATGCCGTGTTCATCGCGGTCGGCACACCTTCGCGTCGCGGCGATGGCCATGCCGATCTCTCCTACGTCTACGCTGCCGCCAAGGAGATCGCGCAGTCGCTGTCCGGCTTCACCGTCGTCGTGACGAAGTCGACCGTGCCGGTCGGCACCGGTGACGAGGTCGAGCGCATCATCCGCGAAGCCAATCCCAAGGCCGACGTCGTGGTCGCTTCCAACCCCGAGTTCCTGCGCGAGGGCGCGGCGATCCGCGACTTTAAATTCCCCGATCGCGTCGTCGTCGGCACATCCGACGAGCGCGGCCGCAAGGTGATGGGCGACATCTACCGTCCGTTGTCGCTGAACCAGGCGCCGCTGATGTTCACCGCGCGCCGCACCGCCGAGATGATCAAATACGCCGCGAACGCGTTCCTCGCGACCAAGATCACCTTTATCAACGAGATCGCGGACCTCTCGGAAAAGGTCGGCGCCAATGTCCAGGAGGTCGCGCGCGGCATTGGCCTGGACAACCGCATCGGCACAAAATTCCTGCACGCCGGTCCGGGCTTCGGCGGCTCCTGCTTTCCGAAGGACACCAAGGCGCTGATCAAGATCGCGCAGGACTACGATGTCTCCTTGCGCATCGTCGAATCCGTGCTCGCGGTCAACGAGAACCGCAAGCGCGCGATGGCGCGCAAGGTCAGCCAGGCGCTCGGCGGTAGCTTGCGCGGCAAGACCATCGCCGTGCTCGGTCTCACCTTCAAGCCCGACACCGACGACATGCGCGACGCGCCGTCGATTCCGCTGGTGACAGGCCTCCTCGACATGGGCGCGAAGGTGAAGGCGTTCGATCCGGTCGGCATGGAGCAGGCGAAGGGCGAGCTGCCCAGCATCGCCTATTGCGAGGACGCCTATTCCTGCGCGCAAGGCGCCGATGCGCTGGTCGTCGTCACCGAATGGGTGCAATTCCGTGGTCTCGATCTCGACCGGCTGAAGAGCGTCATGGCGCAGCCCGTCGTCGTCGACCTCCGCAACATCTTCAGCCCCGAAGACATGGCTGCCGCCGGCTTCACCTATGAGAGCATCGGCCGCCCTCCAGTCCAGGGCTGATAGCTACATATGATTGTCATACCCCGCGAAGGCGGGGTATCCAGTACGCTAGGATCTTCGGAATGGCCGGGATCCGAGATGACTGGATCGTCCGCCCCGGCGCGCAATTGCGCACACGGCGGACGATGACGGACCGAGACTTTTGCCCCGCAACTTCGACACGCCCCTTCCGATCGATGCCGTGCTCGACGATCTCTCGCGCACGCTGGAGACGCACAACGCCGCCGTGCTGGTCGCTCCTCCGGGCGCCGGCAAGACCACGCGAGTGCCGCTGGCGCTGCTCGATGCGCCCTGGACCAAGGGCAAGAAGATCATCGTGCTGGAGCCGCGGCGCATTGCGGCCCGCGCCAGCGCCGATCGCATGGCCAAGTCGCTCGGCGAGCGTGCCGGCGAAACGGTCGGCTATCGCGTCCGCTTCGGCTCGAAGATTTCGCGGGCCACACGCATCGAGGTCGTGACCGAAGGCATTTTCACGCGCCAGATCCTCGACGATCCCGAGCTCTCGGGCGTTGCCGCCATCCTGTTCGACGAATTCCACGAGCGCTCGCTCGACGCCGACATGGGCCTGGCGCTGGCGCGCGATGCGCAACTCGGCTTGCGGGAAGATCTGCGCATCCTGGTGATGTCGGCAACGCTCGACGGCGCCCGCGTCGCAAAGCTGCTTGGCGATGCGCCCGTCGTCGAGAGCGAGGGCCGCGCCTTTCCGGTCGAGACCCGCTATCTCGGCCGCAAGGCGGATGCGCCGATCGAGCGTCAGATGGCGGACGCGATCGCGTCGGCCCTGCGTGCCGACGGCGGCTCGGTGCTCGCCTTCCTGCCGGGCGCCGCCGAAATCCGCCGCACCCAGAATTTCCTCGGTGAGCGCGTGCAGGACGCCAGCATCGAGATCGTGCCGCTGTTCGGCGCGCTCGACGCCGCCGTGCAGGACCGCGCCATCGCGCCGGCGCCCAAGGGCACGCGCAAGGTCGTGCTCGCGACCTCGATCGCCGAGACGTCGCTCACGATCGAAGGCGTGCGCATCGTCGTCGATTCCGGCCTCGCCCGCGTGCCGCGCTACGAGCCGGACATCGGCCTGACCCGGCTCGAGACTGTGCGCGCCGCGCGTGCCGCAGTCGACCAGCGCCGCGGCCGCGCCGGCCGTACCGAGCCCGGCGTGTGCTACCGGCTCTGGGACGAGCCGCAGACGGCGTCGCTTGCGCCCTACACCCAGCCGGAAATTTTGAGCGCCGACCTCTCCTCGCTGGTGCTCGATCTCGCGCAATGGGGCGTGGCCGATCCGGCGGCGTTGTCGTTCCTTGATCCCCCGCCGCAGCCTGCGTGGAAGGAGGCAAAAAACCTGCTCTCCGAGCTCAACGCGCTCGATGGCGACGGCCGTATCACAGCCGAAGGCAAAAGCCTGCGCGCGCTGGCGCTGCCGCCGCGGCTGGCGCGCATGATCGTGGATTCGCATCGCGCAGGTAGCGGCGAAGAAGCGGCCGAGATCGCGGCCATCCTCACCGAGCGTGGGCTCGGCGGCGACGGCGCCGATCTCGAGCACAGGCGCGACCAGTTCCGCCGCGACCGTTCGCCGCGGGCGGCAAGTGCGCGCGATCTGGCGCGGCGCTGGGCCTCGCAGGTCGCCGCGTCCGAGAAGCCGGGACAGCAGGAGGATCTCTCGACCGGCCTGATGCTCGCCTATGCCTTCCCGGATCGCGTCGCGCGCAACCGCGGCAATGGCAGTTTCGTGCTCGCCAATGGCCGCGGCGCCGCGGTGGAGCAGACGTCCTCGCTCGCCCGCGCGCCCTATATCGCGATCGGCGAGATGACGGGGACGGCTGCGAGCGGCCGCATCCTGCTCGCCGCGCAAATCGCCGAGGACGACATCGAGCGGCATTTCGCCGAGCATATCGACACCGCCGACGAGATCTCCTTCGATCGTGGCGCCATGGCGCTGCGCGCGCGGCGCAAGCGCGTGCTGCATGCGATCACGCTGTCCGAGGCCACGCTTGCGGTGTCGCCGTCGGAGGAAACTGCGCGTATCTTCGCCGATGGGCTGATCGCTGCCGGCCTCGACCGGCTGCCCTGGTCGAAGGCCGCCAAGCAATGGCGCGACCGCGTCATGTTCCTGCGCAAGGCCGAGGGCGATAGCTGGCCTGATCTCTCCGATGACGGGCTGATCGCGCGGCGCGACGATTGGCTGGTGCCGGCGCTCTACGACAAGATCGCGCTCAAGGACATCTCCGCCGGTGATCTCTCCGACGCGCTGATGGCGCTATTGCCGTGGGAGATGCGTGCGCGGCTGGAGCGCGAGGCGCCGACGCACTTCGAGGCGCCCACGGGCAGCGTGCTCGCGATCGACTACGAGGCGGAGCAGGGGCCGACCATCGCGGTGCGCCTCCAGGAATTGTTCGGCCTCAACACCCATCCGTCGATCGCCGCCGGCAAGGTGCCGCTGGTGCTGGAACTGCTATCGCCGGCGCAGCGCCCGGTGCAGGTGACGCGCGATCTCCCCGGTTTTTGGCGCGGCAGTTACGCCGCGGTCCGCTCCGACATGCGCGGCCGCTATCCCCGCCATCCCTGGCCCGAAGATCCGGCAAACGCACTGCCCACCCGGCGGGTCAAGCCGCGCGGGACGTGAGAAATCACGCCCCGCCATTAACCGTACGCTCATCCTTTTCGTCAAAATGACACCTGCTCTGCCGTGGCGGCGCTCCCGGACGGGCGTGCCGCGTGGTGAAATCGAGCTTTCGGCCCGGAAGTGGTGTGATGCGTAACATTATGATCATCGCGGCCGTCATGATCGGCCTCGGCACTTTCATGGCGCAGATGGCGGACAAGATGAGCTCCGCGTCGGCCACGTCAGCGCCGCATACGACGGTCGCGCTTGCGGCCACGGCGCCGGCCGGCGGCCGCAGCCTCAACATTCCCCGCGACGGCCGTGGCCACTTCCAGACCGAAGGCCGCATCGACGGCCAGCGTATCGGCTTCATGGTCGACACCGGCGCCTCCGTAGTAGCGCTGAACGAGACCTCGGCCGCCCGCTTCGGCCTGCGTCCCTCGCGTAGCGACTACAACGCCACCGTCACCACCGCCAACGGCACCATCAAGGCCGCGCGCACCCGCATCGCCATGCTTGATGTCGGCGGTCTCATCGTGCGCGATGTCGACGCCATGGTGTTGCCGGACGAGGCGCTGTCGGAGAATCTGCTCGGCCTCTCCTTCCTGTCCCGCCTGAAGCGTTTTGAATACGCCAACGGCCTGATGGTGCTGGAGCAGTAAATCCGAGCGGATTGCGGCCAGATAGTTTCGATATTGTCCTGAGCGAGCCCGCGGCAGGTCGCGTTTCCCGTTACCAAACTGCCGCAATTATCAGCCATAAGCTGCCATTCCCGCCTTCCGCTGCGGCCCGGCATTCGCTAAGGCTGCACCAATTCCTGCCTATTTCACGAGACCGTCTCAATGTTTCCCAAGCCGAAATCCGTGCTTTTGCCCAACACCTACGCCTTCGAATCCGAGCCGATGGTGAAGCCCACCGGTTTTCGCGAATACGACGCGCGCTGGCTGTTCCAGAAGGAAATCAACCTCATGGGCGTGCAGGCGCTCGGCATGGGGCTGGGCGCGCTGATCGCGGAACTCGGCGTCAGCCAGGAGATCGTTACCGGGCATGATTTCCGCGGTTATTCGGCCTCGATCAAATATGCGCTGATCTCCGGCCTGATGGCGGCCGGGTGCAAGGTGCACGACATCGGCCTTGCGGTGACGCCGATGGCCTATTTCGCGCAGTTCGATCTCGACGTGCCCTGCTGCGCCATGGTCACGGCCTCGCACAACGACAACGGATGGACCGGCGTGAAGATGGGCGCCAACCGCCCGCTGACCTTCGGCCCCGACGAGATGACGCGCCTGAAGGAAATCGTGCTCAACGCCGATTTCAAGAACAAGGCCGGCGGCTCCTACCAGTTCCACGAGAACTATCCGGCACGCTACATCGCCGACCTCACCAACCGTCCGAAGCTCAAGCGCAAGCTCAAGGTCGTCGCGGCCTGCGGCAATGGCACGGCCGGCGCGTTCGCGCCGCAGGTGCTGGAAGCCATCGGTTGCGAGGTGATTCCGCTCGACACCGAGCTCGATCACACCTTCCCGAAATACAATCCGAATCCGGAAGACATGGAGATGCTGCACGCGATCCGCGACGCGGTGCTGCATCACAAGGCCGATGTCGGCCTCGGCTTCGACGGGGACGGCGACCGCTGCGGCGTGGTCGACAACACCGGCGAGGAGATCTTTGCCGACAAGGTCGGCGTGATGCTGGCGCGCGACATGTCGGCGATCCACAAGGACGCGCAGTTCATCGTCGACGTGAAGTCGACCGGCCTGTTCATCACCGATCCAATTCTGCAGAAGCAGGGCGCCAGGACTGCTTACTGGAAGACCGGCCATTCCTACATGAAACGCCGCACCAACGAGACCGGCGCGCTCGCGGGCTTCGAGAAGTCCGGCCACTTCTTCTTCAACAAGCCGTATGGACGCGGCTATGACGACGGTCTCGTCTCAGCGATCGCGATCTGCGACATGCTCGACCGCGCGCCCGGCAAGTCGATGGCCGATCTGAAGAACGCGCTGCCGAAGACGTGGTCGTCGCCGACCATGTCGCCGCATTGCGCCGACGAGGTGAAGTACGGCGTCATCGACCAGGTCGTGAAGCACTTCGAAGGCTTGCAGGCCAAGGGCGCCAAGATCGGCGGACAGTCGATCCGCGACCTCGTCACCGTCAACGGCGTGCGCGTCACGGTCGAGGACGGCAGCTGGGGCCTGGTGCGCGCCTCTTCGAACAAGCCTGAGCTCGTGGTCGTGGTCGAGAGCCCGGTCTCCGAGCGGCGCATGCACGACATGTTCGAGATGGTGAACAGCGTGCTGCGCACCCATCCCGAAGTCGGCGAGTACAATCAGACGATCTGATTGGAAGCCACGAAGAAGGTTTGCTCCCTCGCCCCGTTCTTACGGGGAGAGGGTGGGGGTGAGGGGCCTCTATCCACACGTGAGATCGTCGAGGGACCTGTACCCCCTCACCCGGATCGCACCGGACGACGCTTCGCATCGCCGAGGCGATCCGACCTCTCCCCGCAAGCGGGGAGAGGTAGGCAGCTCCTAAGCCGCGACCACCGCCGGGATCGGCAGCGCCGTGACCGACTTGATCTTCTCCATCGCGAAGCGCGAGGTGACGTTCTTCAGCGGCACGGCGCTGATCAGCTTCTTGTAGAAGATGTCATAGGCATGCATGTCCGCGACCACGACGCGGAGCATGTAGTCGACGTCGCCGGCCATCCGGTAGAATTCCATCACCTCGGGCATGGCGCTGACCGCTTCGGCGAATTTCTTGAGCCAGGCGTCGGAATGATCCGAGCTCTCCACTGACACGAACACGGAGATGCCGAGCCCGATCTTGTTCTGATCAACCAGCGCCACCCGCTTCAGGATCACGCCGTCGGCCTCAAGGCGCTGGATGCGCTTCCAGCAGGGGGTCGACGACAGTCCGACACGGTCGCCGATTTCGGCAACGGACAGGGAGGCATCGTCCTGGAGCACCATCAGGATCTTGCGGTCGATGGCGTCGAGGCGGCGGCTGGTCTCGGGGAGTTGGACAGCGAGATCGGTCATTTGAAGAACTTTGTTCCAATATGAGGGCTAGTTTCCGTCATATAGAGAAAAATCTTCTCCCGCAAGTCTATAATCTCGGCGTCCCTGCAGAATGGCTCTAAAGCCTGTTTCGCAAAAGCTCTTCAACTTCAATGCGTTGCGGGGCGGCGAGGCCGCCGCCATGGCGCGTGCATTTCAGCGCTGCGGCAGCCGCGGCGAATCGCAGCGCCTCACGTACCTTGCCGCCCTCGGCGAGGCGGAGCGTGAAGGCGGCCTGGAAGGCGTCCCCGGCGCCGAGTGTATCCACCGCCTCGACCGGAAAGGCCGGCGTCTCCTCGAGCGCGCCCGTCTCGTTCAGCCAGATCGTGCCGCGCGGGCCTCGGGTCGCGGCGAGGAAGGCTGGCGTGAGCTGGGCCAGCCGCTTCAGCGCCTCGCCATCGTCGGCGATGCCTGCGGTTTCCTGCACCTGATCGCTCGAGAACAACAGATGCGAGGCGGCCGTGAGCAGGCGGTCGGTCAGCGCCATCGCGCGGTCGACGCCGACGATGACGGCAATGCCACGCCGGCGCGCCTCGGTGCAGAGATCAATGCAGAACGAGGCGCAACGGCTCTCGACGAGGACAGCCTGACAATCGGCCAGCAGTTGGTCGGTATCCGGCAGCTTCACGCTCCACAGACCGGGATCGCGATAGATCGTGAGCGTGCGCTCGCCGGAGGGTTCGATCATGATCGCCGAGACCGGCGTCATCAGCCCCGGCATGCGAACGATGTGCGAAGTCGCGATGCCTTCGGCGGCCATCAAGTCGAGGATGAAGTTGCTCGACGTCTCTCGCGCATCGCCCATCGGTCCTGCAAAGGCAGCGCGGCCGCCGAGCCGGGCAATCGCAATCGCTGCATTAAGCGCGTTGCCGCCGCAGATCTCCGCGAGATGCGTCGCGTTGGCTTTGGTGCCGCGCGCAGGCACGGCCTCGACCCGAAAGGTGAGGTCGCGCACAGGAATGCCGATGCAGGTGATGCGCGGCGCGATCCCAGATGCAGCCATCGGCGGTCAGCTCTTGCCGTGCACCCAGCGGCCGAGCAGGTGATGCGCGATAGCGAAAGGATGCGGGCCGGCAAGCCCGTCGGGATGCGTCCGCTTCAGCATCAGGGCCGCATCCTCACGCGTGAACCAGCGTGCGTCCTCGAGCTCGGAGTGATCGACGACGATGTCCTCGTTCAAGGCCCGCGCGCTGCAACCGATCATCAGCGACGACGGATAGGGCCAGGGCTGCGTCATGTAATATTGCACGTCGGTGCAGCGGATGCCCGACTCTTCGAGAATCTCGCGGCGTACTGCGTCCTCGATGGTCTCGGCGGCCTCGACGAAGCCGGCGAGGCACGAATACATGCCCGGCGGAAATTGCTTCTGCCGGCCGAGCAGGCATTTTTCGCCGGATGACACGTGCATGATCACGACCGGATCGGTGCGCGGAAAGTGCTCGGCCTTGCAAGCCGGGCATTCGCGCTTCCAGCCGCCTTCCTTCATCGCGCTGCGAGTGCCGCAATTGGCGCAATAGCCGTGGCGCTGATGCCAGCCCACCATCGACTTCGCCATCGCGACCGCCGAGAGTTCTTCGGGCGCGATCGCGCCCTGCATCGCCATGCCGCGCAGCTCGGTGACGGCATAGTCCTCGCGGCCCATCAGCTTCTCGGCCGCGGCCTGCGACAGGCCCATGCCGAACGTTGCGGCGCCGTCGCGCAGCCCCAGGAAGATCGTGCCGGGATTGGCGCCGCATTTCAGCGCCTCGTCGATTCCCAGCAGCGCGCGCACCTTGTCGCCCTCGCGCTTGACCAGCAGCGAGTCGCGGTAGACGACATAGGCGCGCGACGATGGCTTCTGCTCCATCGCGAACAGTTTTTCGTCGTCGCGGCGCAGATGCGCGGCGCGATCGAGGATGTTGGTGACGAAGGCCGGCTGTCCCAGCGGAAACGAGTCGAATGCTGACATTTCTTGTTCTTTCAACCCAACCAGATTTTTCGGCGAAGCGCGCTGATGAAATTCTGCACCTCAGTGGCGTCGTGCGCCAAGGGCTTCATCACGCCCCAGACCGGCCGCGGCCAGGCTGCGTCACTCGTCCGGCGTGCGATGATGTGAACGTGAAGCTGCGGCACGAGATTGCCGAGCGCTGCGACATTGAGCTTGTCGCATTGGGTGATCTCCTTCAGCGCGCGCGAGACACGGGAGATCTCGGTCATCAATTGCGCCTGCTGCACCTCGTCGAGATCGATGATCTCGACCGCATCGGCGCGCCGCGGCACCAGCAGCAGCCAGGGGTAATGCGCGTCCTTGATGACGAGCACCTTCGACAGCGGCAAATCGCCGATGTCGATGGTGTCCTCTTTCAGGCGGGAGTGCAGCGACCAGGCGGGATCGGACATATGCGTTTCCAGAATGCCCGACGGGTCGGGCGCGTTTGGTCGGACCATACGATACGGAGTTGGCGAGGGGAAGGATGGGGCTCCGCAGGTCCCGCATGCTCCATTGTCGTCCCGGCGAAGGCCGGGACCCATAACCACATGACGAAATTTGGCGAAAGCTGGTGGTGAAGAGTCTTCCCGCGGTACGACCACCTGCGCCTATCGATAGATTCCGCGGTATGGGTCCCGGCCTTCGCCGGGACGACAGAGAATTTGCGGCGCTGCCTTACGCCTCCGCCAGCACCCGCGCATTGGCGCGAACCGAGGCTTCGCTGACGCGAATGCCGAGGCCGGGGCCGTCAGGCACGACAACGTGACCTGCGCGATTGGCGACGCGCTCTTCCAGCACGTCCTCGGTCAAAACATGATGCGGCATGTAGAACTCGCAGCCAAGCGAGATGCCCGGTGTTGCCGCAATCAGCTGTGTGCCGGCGGCGAGCCCAATGCCGCCCTCCCACAGCGTGCCGCCATAGCCGGGCAGACCGGCGATGTCGGCGATTGCCATGATCGCCTGCGCCTCGAACAGGCCGCCGGCCTTCATCAGCTTGATCGAGACGGCGTCGGCGGCCTCGCGGCGCACCACCTCCATCATGTCGCGGCGGTCAAAGCAGCTTTCGTCGGCGAGCACGGGCGTTTCCAGCGCCGCGGTCAGCTGCGCCATCACGTCGAGAAATTTGCGCGGCACCGGCTGCTCGATGAAGGTCGGCGCAAACTGCTCGACATCGCGCAAAATCTTGATGGCGCCGAACGGCGCCAGTGCCTGGTTGTAATCGACGCGAAGGTCGACCTTGTCGCCGAACTCGTTGCGGATCGCCTCAAGATGGTCGAGATCCTCGCGGTGCGGCTTCACGCCGGTCTTGACCTTGTAGATGACATTGCCGTCCGGAACCATTTTTCGCATGCGTTCGAGATCGGCGGCGAAATCCGGATCGGCAATCGAGAAAGAGAGAGGAATCGTGTCGCGGACACGGCCGCCGAGCAGATCGGCGACCGACAGCCCCGACGATTTGCCGACGATGTCGAGCAGCGCCATCTCGATCGCCACCTTGGCCTCGGCATGACCGACCAGCGCGCGATCGAGATCGGCCATCAGTGCGCGAATGCGCCGCACGGACTTGCCGAGAACGATTGGCCGCAAATAGATGTCGAGAGCGGAGAACGCCGCTTCCGGCGTTCCCGTAAAAACCTCCCACGGCGCGGCCTCGCCCCAGCCGACCACACCGTCGCTTGACGTCAGTTCGAGCAGCACGCGTTTCACCGTGCCCTTGACGTTGCCGACGCCCTGAAGGCGCGCCATCTTGATCGGGCTCTCGATCAGGAAGAGCCTGAGACGTTGGATGGTCGCTTCGGTCATGTCAGGCCTCCATTGACGTGCCAGACCTGGCCGGTGACGTAGGACGCCTTCGGGGATGCCAGGAAGGCGATGATTTCGGCGACCTCTTCCGGCCGCCCGCGGCGGCGCATCGGGATCAGCGCCTCGGTCGCTGCGATTTGCTCCGGCGACAGCCTGCTTTCGCTGGGCTTGTCCTTGACGATGAGGCCCGGCGCAACCGCGTTGACGGTGATTCCGTCTTTCGCAAGTTCAACCGCAGTGAGGCGTACCAGCGCTTCCAGCGCGGCACGGCTAGCGGCTGTCGCTGCAAACGGCGCGAATTCAGGCCGGATCGCGTGCGCCACGAAGGAGGACACCGCGACGATTCGAGCGTCTTGTCCGGCACGCAGCAGCGGAAGCGCCGCCTCGACCATCCGCGTGAAGGCGAGTGCCGATTCGTCCATCGCCTGGCGGAACTGATCCGCCGGCGTGCCGATGGCGCTGCCGCGGCGGGCGTGGCCGCCGACCAGGATCAATCCGTCAAGCCGGCCGAAGGCCTTTTGCGTGGCGGCGACGGCATCGATGATCGCCGTCTCCTCGACGAGATCGCCGAGGCATTTGGCGACGACAGCGCCTTTCGCTTCGGCTTCCGCCGCAGTGGCGTCGAGACCTTCTGCGTTCGAGCGTGTGTGCAACAGAAGCGCGACGCCAGGCGCAGCGAGCGATTTTGCGGTGGCGCGACCGATGCCGCTGGCGGCACCGGTGACGAGATAGACGCGGTTGATATCGGGCATCACGATGTCGCGTTGGCCGGCGGCAGTGCGCCGGTGCGGTGGAAATGGCTGAGGAAGGCGCGTGTCGCGGCTTCCTGCGGATTGTCGATCACCTGCCGCGCCGGGCCTTCCTCGACCACGACGCCATCGCGCATGAAGATGAGGCGATCGGCGACCTCGCGGGCAAAGGCGATCTCGTGGGTCACGATCACCATGGTCATGCCTTCGGAGGCCAGCTGCTGGATCACGTTCAGCACCTCGCCGACGAGCTCGGGATCGAGCGCGGACGTGGCCTCGTCAAACAGCATGACATCCGGCTCCATCGCGAGCGCGCGTGCGATCGCGACGCGCTGCTTCTGGCCGCCGGAGAGTGTCGCCGGATATTGGTCGGCCTTCTCGGCAAGGCCCACTTTGGCGAGCTGGGCACGTGCGAGCTTCTCGGCGTCCGCCTTCGCCATGCGCCGTACCGTGACCGGTCCCTCCATCACGTTCTGGAGCGTCGTCATGTGCGGGAACAGGTTGAAATGCTGGAACACCATGCCGGTGGTGGCGCGGAATTTGGCCAGCGTCCTCACGTCGGGGAGCTTTGAACCATCGCCGAATGAAAAGCGCGTGTCGCCGACACGGACGCTGCCGCCGTCGGGCACGACCAGGAGATTGATGCAGCGGAGCAGCGTCGACTTGCCGGAGCCCGACGGGCCGATCAGCGCCACGACGCCGCCCTTGGCGACGTCGAGGCTGATGTTCTTGAGGACTTCGTTGCTGCCGAAGCTTTTGCGCAAGCCGCGGATCTCGATTTTCGAAATGTTCTGGGAAGTCTCGCTCATTCGCTGACCGCCAGTCGCTTCTCGCCGCGGCGGACGATGATGGTGAGCGGGATCAGGATCGCCGCATAGGCGACCGCGACGGCGGTGTAGGTTTCCAGCGGCCGGTAGCTGTCATGGGCGGCGACCTGGCTTTGATAGACCAGATCAGGCACCGCGAGCACCGAGACCAGCGAGGTGTTCTTGAACTGGATGATCGACTGGTTCATCAGCGCCGGGATCATGCGCTTGATCGCCTGCGGCAGCACGATGCGCCGCATGCTCTGGCTAGGTGTCATGCCGAGCGCGGCGCCGGCTTCCGACTGGCCCTTGTCGATCGAGATGATGCCGCCGCGGATGATCTCTGAATAGAAAGAGCCGCCATAGAGCGAGAGCGCCATCGCTGAGGCCGTGATCGGCGTCATCTCGACACCGGCGAGGATCGGCAGCGCATAATAGAACCAGATCAGCTGCACCAGGATCGGCGTGCAGCGGAACGCCTCGATGAAGGTGAGGGCGGTCAGGCGCACCGCCTTGAACCGCGACAGGCTGCCGAACGCCCCGAACAGGCCGAACACAAGGCCGAGCAGCACGATCACCACGGTGAAGCCGACGGTGACGCCAAGCCCGTTGAGAAAGAGCCAGCGATAGCTCCAGAGGATGCCGAAGTCCCACTGATACATGCGTGTTGTTACTTTTACCCGATGTCAGTTCAGAAACTTGTCGTCATGCCCGGGCTTGTCCCGGGCATCCACGTTCTTGGTGCCGCGGGTCAGACGTGGATGGCCGGGACAAGCCCGGCCATGACGATGCGGATACTTCAGGCGCTTATCACTTACAGCGAAACGCCCGGCGGAATGTCCGCTTCGGTCACGCCCACCAGCTCCATGTTGGTGATGATCGCGTTGCGGATGAAGCCGAGGCCCTTGTTGAAGTCGATCCAGGTGTTGACGTAGTCGCGGAAGGTCTTGTCGTTCTCGCGGCGGAAGCCGGCGTTCGACGTGGTGGCGAAGATCGGCGTCGGCAGCACGAACTGGCCGAGTGAGGGATTCTTCTTCAGCACGGTCAGCGACAGCATGGTGATCAGACACTGCGCATCGACGCGGCCGGTCTGCAGCGCGGCAGTGGCGTCGTCGGCGGTCTTCAGCCGCGAGATCTGCGCCTTCGGCGTCAGGCGGCTGACGACCTGGTCGTGCGACGAGCCCTGGTCGACCGCGATCTTGATGTCGGGCGAGTTCAGCTCGGCCCAGCTCTTCGGCTTGAAGTCCTTCTTGCAGAGGATGCCGAAGGCGTTGTTGAACACCGGCACCGAGAAATCGACCACCAGCGCGCGCTTCGGCGTCGGGTTCAGGCCGAAGAAGATGTCGATCTTGTTGGACTGGAGATCAAGCACCGAATTGCCCCAGGTGGTTTCGGTGATCTCGAGCTCGGCCTCCATGTCGTCGGCAAGCGCCTTGGCGATGTCGATGTAAAAACCCTTCCACTGGCCGCTGGCGAGGTCCTTCATGTAATAGGGGGCGCCACCGCCGACTGCGCCGATCCGCATCTTTTTGGTGCGGCGGATGCGGGCAAAGGTCGATTCGTTGGGATCGGCCGCCTGGGCCACGGCCGGAGAGGCTAGCGCGCCCGCTGTCACCGCGCCGATAGCGCCAAGTCCGACAATCGATGCAACATCACGACGTGTAACCATTGGGATCAATCGCTTTTCTGGTTAGGTGGAGTTCCGGCAGCGTTCTTACCAAGGTGGCGGAGGCTGCGAAAGCACAGCCTATCGGCTGAGCAGACCCGAAATTGCCCGGATGCTGGGCAAGATCAAGCTGGCCAAAGTGATACCCGCTTGCTTTCCCGACCTTTTAGCCCCAAATAGGGACCGGGAGATTGGCGGTGGACGAGCCACTCGCCAACCGGGTCAGGTCCGGAAGGAAGCAGCCCTAACGAGGTCCGGATCGGGTCGCTCGTCAGTCTCCTACCTGTTTTTTCGAGCGAATTGCGCCGGCGGGCTTCCCGCCTGCGCGCTCCTGTCCGCAAAAGCCAGCCGAGAGACATTCCATTGCGGATTGACCGATGACCGACGCTGGCGCCCCTCCTGATCCTGACAGCGCCGGCAAAGCCGCCAACGCCCCATACCGGGTGCTGGCGCGCAAATACCGCCCCTCCTCGTTCGACGATCTGATCGGCCAGGAGGCCGTGGTCCGCACCGTCTCCAATGCGTTCGAGACCGGGCGCATTCCGCAGGCCTGGATCCTCACCGGCGTCCGCGGTGTCGGCAAGACCACCACCGCGCGCATTCTGGCCCGTGCGCTCAACTACGAGATGCCGGACGGCTCGGTGACGGGCCCGACCATCCACATGCCGACGCTCGGCGTGCATTGCCAGGCGATCATGGAAAGCCGGCACATGGACGTGCTGGAGATGGACGCGGCCTCGCATACCGGCGTCGACGACGTCCGCCAGATCAATGACAGCGTGCGCTACGCGCCGGCCAGCGCCCGCTACAAGGTCTACATCATCGACGAAGTCCACATGCTGTCGACAGCGGCGTTCAACGCCTTCCTGAAGACGCTGGAGGAACCGCCAGAGCACGCCAAATTCGTGTTCGCCACGACGGAGATCCGCAAGGTTCCGGTTACGGTGTTGTCGCGCTGCCAGCGCTTCGATTTGCGCCGCGTCGAGGCCGAC
Organism: Bradyrhizobium ganzhouense; assembly: GCF_049949285.1. Classification (NCBI taxonomy): domain Bacteria; kingdom Pseudomonadati; phylum Pseudomonadota; class Alphaproteobacteria; order Hyphomicrobiales; family Nitrobacteraceae; genus Bradyrhizobium; species Bradyrhizobium ganzhouense. The sequence goes on along the minus strand of NZ_CP181318.1, from coordinate 8,536,344 downwards.
GTGCTGATGACGCATCTCGCAAACATCGCAGCGAAGGAGAGCGTCGAGATCGAGCCGGAGGCGCTCGGCATCATCGCGCGCGCCGCCGAAGGCTCGGTACGCGATTCGCTGTCGCTGCTCGACCAGGCCATCGCGCATGCGGCGGGCCAGGTGAAGGCCGATGCGGTCAGGCAGATGCTGGGCCTTGCCGACCGCACCCGCGTCATCGACCTCTTCGATTCGCTGGCGCGCGGTGACATCGCGAGCGCCTTCAAGGAGTTCCGCGACCAGTACGATGTCGGCGCCGATCCGATCGTCGTGCTCTCGGACCTTGCGGAATTCGTCAATTTCGTCACCCGCGTGAAGATCGTGCCGGCAACCGCCGACAACGTCGCCTATGGCGAGACCGAACGCGTGCGCGCGAAGGATTTCGCCTCGAAGATCTCGATGCGCGTGCTGTCGCGGATGTGGCAGATGCTGCTCAAGGGCATCACCGAGGTGCAGGCCGCGACGCGCCCTGCTGCGGCCGCCGAGATGGTGCTGGTGCGCATCGCCTATGTCGCCGACCTGCCGACGCCGGACGAGGCGATCCGGATGCTGGAGCAGAACGGTGGCGGTTCGCCGGTCGTGAGCGGCGGCAGTGCTGCGCGCAGCGGTGCGCCGGCTACCCCGATGGCTTCCGCGGCGCCGGTCGCGTCAGCCGCGCCGGTTCGCATGCCGACCTCGTCGCCGTCCGCGTTTAGCGGCGGTGGCGCCAGGCCGCAGATGGCGGCACCCGCGCCGGATCCGCAAGCTGCGGCTCCTCAGGTGCGCATCACGAGCTTCACCCAGCTCGTCGCGCTTGCCAGCCAGAAGCGCGACGTCATGACCAAGGGCGCGCTCGAAGGCGACATGCGCCTCGTCCGTTTCGAGGAGGGCCGGCTCGAAATCGCGCTCGAGCCGAACGCCTCGAAGACCATGATTACCGAGCTCGCGCGAAAATTCGAGATGTGGACCGGCCGGCGCTGGACCGTGATCGTCTCCAACGAGCAGGGCCAGCCGACGCTGCGCTCGGTGAGCCAGGCGGCCAAGCAGGAACATGCGCGCTCCGCCGAGGCCGATCCGCGTGTGCAGGAGGTGCTATCGCGCTTCCCCGGTGCGAAGGTCGTCGAGATCCGCAGGCTTGCCCCCGAGACGCCGGAATCCAATATTAACGCCGACTATGGCTCCGACGATCCGCCCGACGGTTCCGACGACGATCTCTGAGCATGATCCGGAAAAGTGTGAAGCGGTTTTCCGACAAGATCATGCTCAAAACAACTTAGGCTTTCCAAGGACGAACACCCATGGCTGATTTTCTCGGCATGATGAAGCAGGCGGCGCAGCTGCAATCCAAGATGCAGGAGATGCAGGAGCAGCTCGCCAATGTGGAGGTCGAGGGCATCTCCGGCGGCGGTCTCGTCGCCGTGCGCATGACCGCGAAGATGGACGTCAAGGGCGTCAAGATCGATCCCTCGCTGATGAAGGCCGAAGAGCGCGAGGTGCTGGAAGATCTGCTCGTCACCGCGCTCAGTGATGCTCGCCGCAAGGCGGAGACCGCGATGCAGGAGAAGATGCAGTCGCTGACCGGCGGACTCGGCCTGCCGCCGGGGCTGTTCGGCCAGTAATATGGGCGCGGTTGCAGGTCCCGAAATCGAGCGGCTGGTCCAGCTTCTCGCGCGGCTGCCGGGCTTGGGCCCGCGCTCCGCACGGCGCGCGGCGCTGCATCTGATCAAGAAGCGCGAAGCGCTGATGATGCCGCTGTCCTCCGCCCTGCAAGTTGCGCTGGACAAGGTTCAGGTCTGCAAGACCTGCGGCAACATCGATACGCAGAATCCCTGCACCGTCTGCATCGACCCGAAGCGTGATCCGGCCATCATCGTGGTCGTCGCCGACGTCGCTGATCTCTGGGCGCTGGAGCGGGCCAATGCGACCCAGGGGCGCTACCACGTGCTGGGCGCCACCCTGTCGCCGCTCGATGGCGTGGGCCCGCAGGATCTCACCATCGACGCGCTGGTGGCGCGTGCCCACGCGACCGAGGTGCACGAGATCATTCTTGCGCTGAATGCGACAGTCGACGGACAGACCACCGCGCATTACATCACCGACCTGCTTCAGGACGCCAACGTAAAAGTAACCCGGCTGGCCCATGGTGTGCCTGTTGGTGGCGAGCTTGATTATCTCGATGAGGGCACGCTATCGGCCGCCATGCGGCAGCGGACCCTGTTCTAGCCATCCAGACTTGACGGAACGGACGACATGACGAAACTTTTCGCCACACGATCGGCTTTGGTCGCGACGATGCTTTTGCTGGTGACACCGGCCATCGCCGCGCAGCAGGACGACGAGGCGCCGCCGCCCTCGAAGCCCGGCAAGCCGATCAGCGCCGGCGAGGTGCTCTCGGGCGAGCTGAACGCCATGAAGATTCGCGACGCCAAGAACGCCGGCAAGCGGATTGCGATGTACCAGATCACCTCCGAGCCGCGCCGCCTGCCGGCGCCGAACGGGCTGTGCGATCTCGAGACCGGACCTGAGACGTTCCAGCTCATCACCTCCAGCGACGCGCAGGCCACGCAGCTGAAATCGTTCGTCGGCAAGGAGATTTCCGTCAAGGTCGACGAAATCGCCTGCGCCAGCGATCCCGGCCAGATGAGCGAGGCCGTGGTGACGAAGTGGAGCTTGGTGCGGAAGTAGGAGGCGGCGCTACACCCTTACCGGTCCCAGCGCCTCAAAATGCCCGCGCTTCTGCAGCCATGTCAGCAGCACCAGGCTCGGGATCGCCACCAGCACGCAGATCACGAAGAACAGTGGCCAGCCAGTCGTGTCGGCCACGAAGCCGGCGCCTGACGAGAGATAGGTTCGCCCCACCGCTGCAAGCGCGGTGAGCAGCGCATATTGCGTCGCCGTGTGCAGCGGGTTCTGGCACAGCGCCGAGAGATAGGCGACGAAGATCACGGTGCCGATGGCGCTGGTGAAATTCTCGGCGCAGATCGCGAGCGCCAGCGCCCATTGATTGGTGCCGACCACTGCGAGCCAGGAGAAGGTCAGATTGGCCAGCGCCTGCAGCACCCCGCCGATCCAGAGCGAGGTTGCGAGCGAATAACGCCGCGCGACAAAACCGCCCGCGAAGCCGCCGATCAGCGTCGCTGCGAGGCCAACGCCCTTCACGATCGCCGCATAATCGTTGCGGGTGAAGCCGAGGTCGATCACGAACGGCGCCGTCATGGTGCCGGAGAAGGCATCGGTGAATTTGAACAGCACGACGAAGGCGAGCGCGGCGAGCGCGTCCTTTCGCGACAGGAATTCCGAGAACGCGCCGATCGCCGCATGCAGCACGCGCGTGAACGCGGTCTCTTCGTGCGTCGCAGCTTCCGCCCGCACCGATTGCTCGGGCTCGGTCGCGGCGAGCGCCGTGATCGTCCCGATCAGCACCATCGCCGCCATCACCACATAGCCCCACATCCAGGCCGAGGTGCGCGTGATGCCGGTGCTCTCGAAACCGGAGACGATGAACAGCGCCCCCGCGGTCGAGACCAGCATGCCGATGCGATAGGCCGCGACATAGGCCGCCATGCCGGCCGCCTGCTCGCTCTCGGGTAGGCTCTCGACGCGAAAGGCGTCGACCACGATGTCCTGCGTCGACGACGTCGTCGCCACCAGCAGCGCGCCGAGCGCGACATAGAACGGCGAGCGTGCCGGATCCGTCATCGCCAGCAGCAGGATCGCGACGATCAGCAGCAATTGCGAGAACAGCAGCCAGCCGCGCCGGCGGCCGAAGGCACGCGTGAACAGCGGCACATGCAGCGCATCCACCAGCGGCGCCCACAGGAACTTCAGCGTGTAGGGCGTGCCGACCAGCGCAAACAGCCCGATGGTCTTGAGATCAACCCCGGCCTCGCGCATCCACACCAGCAGCGTCGATCCCGACAGCGCCAGCGGTAGCCCCGAGGAGAAGCCAAGGAACAGCACGATCAGCACCCGCGGTTGCAGGTAGACAGCCAGGCTGTCGCGCCATGAGGAACGCGGATCAGCGGTGGCCGGAGCAGCTTCTGAGGTCGCGTCAGGTGCGGTCATTCGGGCTTGTTAGCAGATTCTGGCGGCGCTGCCTCGTCTCCCTCGCCCCGTTCTTACGGGGAGAGGGCGGGGTGAGGGGCCTCTATCCGCAGATGAGATGGCCGTGAGACCTGTACCCCCTCACCCGAATTCGATCTGCGATCGAATTCGACCTCTCCCCGCAAGCGGGGCGAGATAAGGAACTCACTCCCCCGCCTGGAGCTTCCTCGGAAACAGCTCCGGCGCACCCGTCGTCACCAGCCGCGGGCCGTCCGTGGGTGTGTCGGTCTTGCTGAAATCGAGCTCCTCGATTCTCCCCGCGCGCTTTTCGATCTTGTCGGCGGAGATCAGGATCTGGTGGACGTCCTCGTTCGCGTCCGCAAAGTGCTTCTGCAATTTCAGCACGCGGTCGCGCAGGCGGCCGAGATCGTCGCCGAGCTTGATCACCTCGGTCTGGATCTGGTCGGCGGCATCGCGCATGCGCGCGTCCTTCATGATCTGCTGCATCACCTGGATCGCGAGCATCAGCAGCGAGGGCGACACCAGCACGACCTTGGCGCGATAGGCCTTCTGGATCACGTCGTCGAAACCGTCATGGATCTCGGCGTAGACCGATTCCGACGGCACGAACATCAGCGCCATCTCCTGGGTCTCGCCGGTGACGAGGTATTTTTCGGCGATGTCGCTGACATGCTTCATCACGTCGCCGCGCAGCCGCTGCGTGGCGGCGCGCTTTTCCTCGTCGGACCGCGCATCGTGCAGCGCGGTCATCGCTTCCAGCGGGAATTTCGCATCGATGCAGAGCGGGCGCTGGTCGGGCAGGAACACCACGCAATCCGGCCGCTTGCCGGTCGAGAGCGTGAACTGGAATTCGTAAGCGCCCTTCGGCAAGCCGTCCTGGACGATCGCCTCCATCCGCGCCTGGCCGAAGGCGCCGCGCGACTGCTTGTTGGCGAGCACGTCGCGCAAGGTCGTCACCTGCGTGGTGAGGTCGGTGAGGTTCTTGTGCGCGTTGTCGATGATGCCGAGCCGCTCGTGCAGCGCGCGCAGGCTCTCCATGGTGTTGCGGGTCGAGTGCTCCATGGACTGGCCGACCCGATGGGTCACCGAATCCAGCCGCTCGTTGACCGCGCGCGCCATCTCGGCCTGACGGCCGGCCAGCGCCTGGGTCATGGCGTCGGCCCGGCCGGCGGCCTCGCTCTGGGCGTGCAGCACCTGGCTGAGGCGCTCCTCCAGCTCGTCGGCGCGGATGGCGTGTGCCATGGCGAGTTCCGCGCCGCGCCGCCCGGATCGCGCGATCACGACGGTAATCAGCACGAGGAGGATGAGGACCAGGGCGCCGAAGCCGATCAGCGCATCGATCGTGCGCACCGGCCAGTCGCCCAGCATGAAAATGATCTCGTTCATGCCCGTCCTTCTACCCGATTCGCCGGGGCATACGAACGAATAGCGAACATTTATGGTTAATCGATCCCTAATCCTTATGGTTAACGAAACCTGAAGTTTTATGGTTAGCGGACCGTTAACGCGTTCCCGGCCGCATTGACCGCTTGTCGCGCGCAGCTTAAATCGCCCGCCATGGCCCTCAGAGAAATCATCATCCTGCCCGACAAGCAGCTGCGTCTGGTCTCCAAGCCGATCGAGAAGGTCACGCCGGAGATCCGCAAGCTTGCCGACGACATGTTCGAGACCATGTACGACGCGCCCGGCATTGGCCTGGCGGCGATCCAGATCGCGCAGCCGCTGCGGCTGATCACCATGGACCTCGCCAAGCCCGGCCAGGACGGCGAAACCAAGCCGGAGCCGCGCGTCTTCATCAATCCCGAGATCATCGCGTCTTCCGAGGATCTGTCGGTCTATGAGGAAGGCTGCCTGTCGATCCCCGAATATTACGAGGAGGTCGAGCGGCCGGCGAAGGTGCGCGTGCGCTTTACTGATCTGGACGGCAAGGTGCACGAGGAGGACGCCGAAGGCCTCTACGCCACCTGCATCCAGCATGAGATCGACCATCTCAACGGCGTGCTGTTCGTCGACTATCTCTCGAAGCTCAAGCGCGACCGCGTGATCAAGAAATTCGAGAAAGCCGCCAAGCGCGCGGAGTAAGGTTCTCCGTCGATGCCCCTCCGCCTGATCTTCATGGGCACGCCCGATTTCTCCGTGCCGACGCTGCTCGAGCTCGTCGCGCACGGCCACGAGATCGTGGCTGTCTACACCCGCGCGCAGAAGCCGGGCGGGCGGCGCGGTCTGCAATTGCAGCCAACGCCGGTCGAGGAGGCCGCGCGAAAACTCGGCGTGCCCGTGCTGACGCCGAAGACGCTGAAGACGCAGGAAGCGCTCGACGAGTTCAGCGCGTTTGGTGCCGATGCCGCCGTCGTCGTCGCCTACGGCATGATCCTGCCGCAGGCGATCCTCGATGCGCCAAAGCTCGGCTGTTACAATCTACATGCTTCGCTGCTGCCGCGCTGGCGCGGTGCCGCGCCGATCAATCGCGCGATCATGGCCGGCGATGCCGAGAGCGGCGTGATGGTGATGAAGATGGATGTCGGTCTCGACACCGGCGACGTCGCCATGGCCGAGCGCCTTTCGATCACCGACACCATGACCGCGGTCGATCTGCACGATCGCCTGTCCCGGCTTGGTGCCGATCTGATGGTGCGCGCCATGGCCGCGCTCGACCGCGGCGGCCTTCAGCTCAAGAAGCAGAGCGAGGACGGCGTCACCTACGCCGCCAAGATCGACAAGGCCGAGGCGCGGATCGACTGGAGCAAGCCCGCGCACGCGGTGCTGCGTCACGTGCACGGCCTGTCGCCGTTTCCCGGCGCCTGGGCCGAACTCGCCGGCGCCAGCGAAAATGCGCGCGTAAAAATTCTGCGCTGCGAGCTCGCCAAAGGCTCCGGTGCGCCGGGCGAGGTGCTGGATGGCCAGCTCACCATCGCCTGCGGCGAGGGCGCGATCCGCATCCTCGAGCTGCAACGCGAGGGCAAGGCCCGGATGCAGGCCACCGACTTCCTGCGCGGCGTGAAGGTCGAGCCGTCGATGCGGCTCGCCTGATGCCCCGCTACAAGCTCACCATCGAATATGACGGCGCGCCGTTCTTCGGCTGGCAGATTCAGGACACGCTGCCGTCGGTGCAGGGCGCGTTGGAAGCGGCGGTGAAGGCAATGACCGGCGCGGACGTGCGGGTGCATGGCGCGGGCCGCACTGATGCCGGCGTGCACGCGCGCGGCCAGGTCGCGCATGTCGATATCGAGAAGTCATTTCCGCCGGGTCGCTTTCGCGATGGATTGAACGCGCATCTGCGCCCGCATCCGGTTGCGGTGCTCGAAGCCGACATCGTGCCTGATAGTTTCGAGGCGCGCTTCTCGGCCGTCAAGCGCCACTACCGCTACCGTGTCGTCAACACCCGCGCCAATCTCGCGCTCGACATCGGCCATGCCTGGCGCGTGCCGCGACGGCTCGATGCCGACGCAATGCATGCCGCGGCACAGCGCCTGCTCGGCAAGCACGATTTCACGACCTTTCGCGATACCGAGTGCCAGGCCAAATCGCCGGAGAAGACGCTCGACCAGCTCGACGTGCTGCGCGACGGCCGCGAGATCACCATCGTCACCTCGGCGCGCTCGTTCCTGCACAGCCAGGTGCGCTCAATGGTGGGGTCGCTGGTCTGGGTCGGCGAAGGCCGCTGGACCGCGGATGATCTCTCTGCAGCGCTAGAAGCTCGCAATCGTGCGGCCTGCGGCATCGTCGCGCCGCCGGAGGGGCTGTATCTGGTGAAGGTGGATTATTGATTCTTTCTTCGCCTCTCCCCGCTTGCGGGGAGAGGCCGCGTCGCATCGAAGATGCGAGGCGGGTGAGGGGGACTCTCCACGAGTCCGCTCCTTGATCGCGGAGGCAGCCCCTCACCCCAACCCTCTCCCCGTAAGAACGGGGCGAGGGAGCAGAGCCTCAAGCAAAATACCGCGTGAGTATCCCCCGATACACCTTCGTCAGCTTCTCCAGATCAACCACCGGCACGCGCTCGTTGACCTGGTGCATGGTCTGGCCGACGAGGCCGAACTCGATCACCGGGCAATAGCTCGAGATGAAGCGTGCATCGGAGGTGCCACCGCTCGTCGATAGCTCCGGCTTGCGGCCCGTGATCTCTTCGATCGCGGAGACCGCGAGATCGGTGAACGGGCCGGGCTTGGTCACGAACACGTTGGAGTTCGAGGGCTCCCAGACGATGCGGGCCTTGATGCGGTTGCCGCAGGCTTTGGTCAGCCGCGCCTCGACCAGCTCGCGCAGGCTCGCCTGCGTATGATTGTCGTTGTAGCGGATGTTGAATTTGGCCCGCGCCTCGCCGGGGATGACGTTATTGGCCTTGTTGCCGACGTCGACCGAGGTGAATTCGAGATTGGACGCTTGGAACTGCGCGCTGCCATGGTCGAGCGGCTCGTCCGAGATCGCCACGATCAGCCGCGAAATATCCGGCACCGGATTGGCCGCGCGGTGCGGATAGGCGACATGGCCCTGCACGCCGTCGACATAGAGCGTGCCCGACTGCGAGCCGCGGCGGCCGACCTTGATGGTGTCGCCGAGCGTCTCGACATTGGAAGGCTCGCCGAGCACGCAATGATCGAACTTTTCGCCGCGCTCGGCGGCCCACTGCAACAGCTTGATGGTGCCGTTGACGGAGACGTCTTCCTCGTCGCCGGTGATCAGGAACGAGATCGATCCCGTACCGTCGGCGCGCGGCTTGCCGCCGTTGGCGGCGAGATGCTCCAGCACTGCGGCGACCGAGCAGGCGATACCGCCCTTCATATCGACCGCGCCGCGGCCGTGCAGGAAACCGTCCTTCACTTCGCCCGAGAAGGCACCGACGCTCCAGGCGCTCTCGTCGCCGGGCGGGACCACGTCGGTGTGGCCGGCGAAGGTGATGTGCGGCCCTTCAGTGCCGATCCGCGCGTAGAGATTATCGACATCGGCGGTGCCGGGTTCGCTGAAGGTCACACGGTGACAGGTGAAGCCAGCAGCGTTGAGGGCTTGTTCAAGCACCCCCAGCGCACCGGCATCGGCCGGAGTTACCGAGGGGCAGCGGATGAGGTCGCGGGCAATGGACAGAGCATCGGTCATGCGCCCCGCATAACATGCATGCCGCCGGGTGGGCTAGCGCCGGGCGGGACAAATTCGCTCTCGCGCTGCTGGTCCCGGCCTTCGTGCGCAATTGCGCACCAGGCCGGGACGACGATGTTGTGGCTGTGTGCGTCGGGATCAGTCCCGCAGCAGTTCGTTGATGCTGGTCTTGGACCGCGTGCGCTCGTCGACGCGCTTGACGATCACGGCGCAGGCGGTGCTCGGGCCGATCTGGCCGTTCTTCATGGGCTTGCCGGGCAGCGCGCCGGGCACCACCACCGAATACTCGGGCACTTCGCCCATGAAGATCTCGCCGGTCTCGCGGTCGACGATCTTGGTCGAGGCGCCCAGGAATACGCCCATCGCCAGCACCGCGCCCTTGCGCACGATCACGCCCTCGGCAACCTCGGAGCGCGCGCCGATGAAGCAGTCGTCCTCGATGATGACGGGCTCGGCCTGGAGCGGCTCGAGCACGCCGCCGATGCCGGCGCCGCCGGAGATGTGCACGCGCTTGCCGATCTGCGCGCAGGAGCCGACGGTGGCCCAGGTGTCGACCATGGTGCTCTCATCGACGTAAGCGCCGAGATTGACGAAGGACGGCATCAGCACGACGTTCCTGGCGATGAAGGCCGAGCGGCGGACGACAGCGCCCGGCACCGCGCGAAAACCGGCATCGCGAAAACGGTTCGGGCCCCAGCCTTCGAACTTCGAGGGCACCTTGTCCCACCAGTTCGCCTGGCCCGGGCCGCCGGGAATGACGTCCATGTCGTTGAGGCGGAAGGAGAGCAGCACGGCCTTCTTCAGCCACTGATTGACCTTCCACTTGCCATCGGCCCCGCGCTCGGCAACGCGTGCCTCGCCCTTGTCCAGAATCTCCAGCGACTGGTTCACGGCCTCGCGCACTTCGCCCTTGGTCGAGGTCGAGATGCCGTCGCGTGCGTCGAAGGCACTGTTGATGGTGGATTCCAGGGCGGACAGGGACATCGGGATTTCCTCTCGGGAAGGCCAGGATTTGTAACGGATTGGGTCGCTTTTTCGGGATTTGGAGAGGTGGAGTCAAGCTTGGTTCGCTGTCATCACCCGCGAAAGCGGGTGATCCAGTACGCCGCGGCGGACGTGATGAATCGAGGTGCTGGCGAGTACTGGATACCCCGCCTTCGCGGGGTATGACGGCTACTTCGGGTGGGGCAATCTCGCCAAGAACCCCGCCAGATCATCCGTGACGTGGTCGACATGGGCCGCATCGCGGCCCTCAAGTTCCCAATCCTCGCGCACCACTTCCTTGGTGCCGTCAGGCACCACCAGCACGGTGGTCATTCCGAGATCGTGCGGGACGGTGAGGTTGCGGGCGAGGTCTTCGAACATGGCGGCGCGTGTCGGGTCGACCGCATGTTGCCTCAGGAATTTCTGATAGGTCTGCGCCGCCGGCTTGGGTTCGAACTCGGCGGCGATGATGTCGAACACGCCGTCGAAATGTGAGCCGAGGCCGAGCCGCGCCAGCACCGCATCGACATGATCGACCGAGCCGTTGGTCAGGATCAGCTTTCGCCCCGGCAATTCTGCGATGGCCTCGCCGAGCGCCGGGTTCGGCTCCAGCGGCGAATGGTCGATCTTGTGCACGTAAGCGAGGTAATCGTCGGCGCGGACGCCATGCAGGGTCATCATGCCGCGCATCGTGGTGCCGAAGCGCTGGTAATAGTCCTTCTGGATCTTGCGCGCTTCCTCCGGGCCGACCTGCAGCCAGTTGCACACGAACTCGCCGATTCTGGCATCGACCTGCTGCCACAGATTGACGTGATGCGGGTAGAGCGTGTTGTCGAGGTCGAACACCCAGGTGTCGATATGGGCGAAGGCGCGGGGGGATTTCATCAAGATTCTCTCAATCACGGCACAGCAAATCGCAGCGTCTTGCCGCCGCTCGACATGTCCACCGCCCCAAAACCGGTCGGCGCAAATCCGCGCGCGCCGCAATCGGTCTGCTCGTTGGTCTCGAACTTGGTTTCGCGGGTGCAGAGCTGCTTGTCGCCGCCCCAGTTCAGCGGCTTGTCCTTCAGCTTGACGGCGCGGTTGTCGCTATCCACCGCTTCCGCGAAGCTGAAGATCTGCTTGGGCTGGCCGGCGACATCGGGATGCAGGCAGGTCTTGGGATCGATGCGGTACCAGCCGCGGCTCGTCACCGACTTGCCGTCGTCGGTCGCGACCGCCGCCATCACCTTGTGCGGCGTGTCGTTGCACCAGGTGAGCCCGCTCGGGGACGGCGCCTGCGCCGCGTCGACCATGGTCTTGAACAGATTCGGCGATGAAACCACGTCGGTGGGCAGCCCGCGGCTCTTCAGGAACGCGGCGAGCGCGGCCTGCGTCTTCGGTCCGTCGACGCCGTCGATCGCGCCGATGTCGTAGCCTGCGATCACCAGCAGCCTTTGGATGCCGGCGAGCCGCGCCTGCTCGTCGTCATATTCGGAATCCTCGGCGAGGTAGGCGACGAGATTGCCGTCGTCGCCTTGCGTCGGCGTGATCTGGGTGAAGGCGGCCTGGGTCTGGCCGCTGCGGCACTGCCGTGCGGCCGCGATGACGAAATTGTCCTGCGCCACGCATAGCATGTCGCTGCCGTTCTGCGGGATTGGTGACGCACCATAGACGCCAAGCGCGCGGGCATTGAGCAGGATGCGGTCGGCGGTCAGCGTGCCCTGAACCACGACGCGGCAGGTGGCGGGATCGATCCTGAACCAGCCTCGCGTCGCGGTCGCCGCCTTGTCGTCGATGCCGATCGCGGCCTCGACGACATAGGACATGCGGTTGCAGATCTTGAGGTCGGCGAAGGCCGGCGCGGAGGAGAAGACAAACGAGACGGCAGCCGCCGGAAGGGACATCAGCAAGCGGGTCAGATTGGAACGGCGGGGGCGCCTTACTCTGCGCTCGTCATGCCCGGCCTTGTGCCGGGCATCCACGTTCTTGGTATCGGACAAAAGACCGTGGATGGCCGGGACAAGCCCGGCCATGACGCCGCCCTTTGTTCGCTCCCGCATCACTTATGTATCAGCGTTCCCGTGCCCGTGTTGGTGAAGAGCTCGAGCAGCACCGCGTGCTGCATCTTGCCGTCGATGATGACGACGCCTTCGACGCCCTGCTCGAGTGCATAGATGCAGGTCTCGACCTTCGGGATCATGCCGCCGGAAATGGTGCCATCGGCAATCAGCTTGCGCGCGTCCTTGATCGAAAGCTGCGGGATCAGCTTCTTCGACTTGTCGAGCACGCCCGGCACGTCGGTGAGCAGCAAGAGGCGCTTTGCCTTCAGCGCGCCGGCCACTGCGCCCGCAAAAGTGTCGGCGTTGACGTTCAGCGTCAGGCCCTCTTTCGACGTTGCGAGCGGCGCCAGCACCGGGATCAGCTCGTAGCCGATCAGCTGGTTGAGCAAGGTGAGGTCGACCTTCTCGGGATCGCCGACGAAGCCCAGATCGACCGCTTTCTCGATGTGCGAGTCCGGATCGATGATGGTGCGCGTCGTCTTCGACGCCTTCACCATGTTGGCGTCCTTGCCCGACAGGCCCACGGCCTTGCCGCCGGCCTCGTTGATGTAGCCGACGATCTGCTTGTTGACGGAGCCGGCGAGCACCATCTCGACGATCTCGATGGTCGCTGCATCGGTGATGCGCAAACCGGCGGCGAATTCCGAGACGATGCCGAGGCGCTTGAGCATGGTCGCGATCTGCGGCCCGCCGCCATGCACCACCACCGGATTGATCGCGGTCTGCTCGAGCAGCACGATGTCACGGGCAAAATTCTTCGCGGTCTCCTCGTCGCCCATGGCATGGCCGCCATATTTGATGACGATGGTTTCTTCGTCGTACTGCTGCATGTGCGGCAGCGCTTCGGACAGGATGCGGGCCTGGTCGAGCGGGGAGATTTCGGTCATGAGGCGGATCTCGCTGGCGGGACTAACGCGGCCAGCGTTCTATCTGATTGGCGGGCGAGGCGCAAAGTGTGACTGGTATGCCGTCTCGTGTCCCGGACGCGGTGCGGCGCGTAGTGCCGCGCCGCTGAGCCGGGACCCAGAAAGCCGCATGGGCCCCGGCTCAGCAGCGCACCGCTGAAGCGCTGCGCTGCGTCCGGGGCACGAGACCTATTTCCGCGCCACCACCGCCGCCAGCGTCACCACCAGCCAGCTCAAAATCATCACCGTTCCGCCGGTCGGTGCCGCGAACGGAAACAGCGAGTGCCCTGCATATTGCCGCAAGGTGAGGTCGCCCGCGAACAGCGCGGCGCCGATCACGAAGCCGAACGCGGCGATCAGGCCAATTCCGCCGTGCAGAAGGCCGCGCGCGAGCAGGGCGACGGAGGCCAATATGGCAGTTGCATGAAACAGCAGCATGGCGCTTGCGGAGGCAAGCCGGCTGGCATCGGCGCCATGGGCGGAGGCTGCGGCCAGCGCGACGCCGGCAGCGCCCATCAAGCCGGCAAGGGTGATCAGAAGGCGAGCCATTACTTGGTCCGCTCCTCCAGCAACTTGGCCATCGCGGCGCGCAGTTCGGCCATGCCGGTCGCGCTGCGTGACGAGGTCGCGAGTACGTTCGGGAACGCCGCTGGATGCTTGGCCAGCGCGGCCTCGGTCTCGGCGACGCGCGATTGAAGCTCGGAGGCCTTCACCTGATCGGCCTTGGTCAGCACGATCTGGTAGCTGACGGCGGAGCGGTCGAGCGTCTTGAGCACTTCGAGATCGACGTCCTTCAGCCCATGCCGCGCGTCGATCAGCACGTAGACGCGCGCGAGCGAGGCGCGCCCCAGCAGGAATGTGTGGATCAGCTCGGTCCAGGACGCGACCTGGCTCTTCGGCGCCTTGGCATAGCCATAGCCGGGCATGTCGACGAGACGCAGGTCGGTTTTCCCGGGGACCTCGAAGAAGATCAGCTCCTGGGTGCGGCCCGGCGTATGCGAGGTGCGCGCCAGCGCGTTGCGCCCCGTCAGCGCGTTGATCAGGCTCGACTTGCCGACATTGGAGCGGCCCGCAAAGGCGATCTCCAGCCCCGCCATCGGCGGCAGCGTTTGAATCGAGGGCGAAGCCCAGATGAACTGCCAGTCGCGGGCGAACAGCTTTCGCCCGGTTTCGATCAGCCGCTCGTCAGTCTTGTCGTTCATGCGAGCGGTCCATCCTCTCGTCATGGCCGGGCTTATCCCGGCCATCCACGTCTGTCCGCACGGTACCCTCCTAAACGTGGATGCCCGGGACAAGCCCGGGCATGACGATGTGGAGGCATTTGCGCCCGGCAATAACGGCGCCTACGTCGCCTTCCTCGCGAACGTCGCCTTGAGATTGTCGAACAGCTCCACCTTCACGCCGTTGCGGCGCATGATGAAGCTCTGCTGGAGCACAGAGAGCGTGTTGTTCCAGGCCCAGTAGATCACGAGGCCCGCCGGGAAGCCGGCCAGCATGAAGGTGAAGATCAGCGGCATCCAGTTGAAGATGATCTGCTGCGTCGGATCCGGCGGCGTCGGGTTCAGCTTCATCTGGAACCACATCGTGATGCCCATGATGATCGGCCAGATGCCGAGCGCGAGATAATGGCCGAACAGCGGGAGCGTGGTCGGATCGAACGGGATCAGCCCGAACAGCGTGAACAGATTGGTCGGATCCGGCGCCGAGAGGTCCTTGATCCAGCCGAAGAACGGCGCGTGCCGCATCTCGATGGTGACGAACAGCACCTTGTAGAGCGAGAAGAACACCGGGATCTGGATCACCACGGGAAGACAGCCGGCGACCGGATTGATCTTCTCCTTGCGGTAGATCTCCATCATCTCCTGCTGCTGCTTCACCTTGTCGTCGGGATAGCGCTCCTTTAGCGCCTGAAGCTGCGGCTGGACCGACTTCATCTTCGCCATCGAGGCGTAGGACTTGTTCGCAAGCGGGAAGAACAGCAGCTTCACGATCACGGTCACGAGCAGGATCGAGATGCCGAAATTGCCGAAGAAGCGGTAGAAGAAGTCGAGGCCGAGGAACATCGGCTTGGTGATGAAGTAGAACCAGCCCCAGTCGATCAAGAGATCGAAATGGTTCAGCCCGAGCGCCTTGTTGTAGCCGCCGAGCCCTGCGAACGGGAACACGCCGACGACGCCGGCTTCCTTGGCACCGGCGAACAGCCGCGCATTTGCGGTCGCCGTGCCGCCGATCGCGACGGTGACGGGATCGAGCAGATAGTCGGTCTGGTAGGTGTGGACGTTGCCGACGAGGTTCGAGGAGAACTTCGCCTGAAGCTGCGCACTGGTGTCGGGCAGCAGCGCCGAAGCCCAGTACTTGTCGGTCATGCCGAGCCAGCCATTGGTGGCCTTGAAGTTGACCGACTTGGCTTCGTCTATCTTCTTGTAGGCATATTCCTGCAGGCCATCGAGATAGCCGATCAGGCCTTCATGCAGGATGTAATAGCCCGACACCTGCGGCGTGCCGTGGCGTGAGATCAGCGCGAACGGATAGAGCGTCACCGGCGCGTTGCCGACATTGCTCACGTCGTCCTTGATGGTGAAGAGATAGTGGTCGTCGACCGCGATGGTGCGGCGGAAGGTGAGGCCTTCGCCATTATCCCACTTCAGCACCGCAGGCGAATTGGGCGTCAGGCTGCCGCTGCCCTCCTGCTGCCAGACGGTCTGGGCATCGGGCATCTTCGACGTCACGCCTGTTGCCGCCACCCAGCCGAACTCGGCGTAATAGGGCTCAGCCGTGCCGGAGGGTGAATAGAGAATGATCGGCGGCGATTTCGGGTCGACGGTCTCGCGGAATTGCAACAGCGCGAGGTCGTCGATGCGGCCGCCCTTGAGCGAGATGCTGCCGGCGAGCCGCGGCGTGTCGATCTTGACGCGCGGGCTGGCGGCAATCGCGGCGTCGCGGCTGACGGTCGGCTGGGCCTGCTGGCTCGCGCCCGGCGCGGTGGTGGGCGCAGGCGCGCTGCCGGATTGCGGCGTGGCACCCGGCGTCGCGGACGCCGTCGGCTGCGGTGCGGTCTTCTGGAGCTCGGCCTGCGCCTGCTGCTGGGCGCGCTGCTTCTCCATCGCCGGCACATTGTAGAAATACTGCCAGGCGATCAGCACCAGGCCGGAGAGAATGACGGCGAGGATGGTATTGCGATTGTCAGTCATCACTATGGTCTCGTCATCAATCCGGTTTGCGGCTGGCGGCTGGGCCGGGGCTTGAATCTGGCCTCGGCCCGCGTCCCTTGTTAGGTCCCTTGGCCGTATGCCGCACGGGCTTCGTGAACGCTATGCGCAGATCGTCGAGCATGGTCGTGAAGTCGCGCGAGAGCGCGTCCCTGCGGCCGACCAGCACGTAATCATGATGGGGTTGCATCGACACCGGATCGAGCCGCTTCACCAGTTCGCGAAGCCGGCGCCGGATGCGATTGCGCTCGGGGGCGTTGCCGTTCTTTTTGGTAACGGTGAAGCCGATCCGGATCGGGCCGCTGTCGTCGCGCCCACGGCTTTGCAGGACGAACGCGGGACTATTCACCCGCGCGCCATTGGCAACGGCGAGGAAATCCGCTCGCTGCCTCAGCCGATCCATAATGAAATCCCAAAAAGGGGGTCCGGCTCAGGCGCTCAGACGCTTGCGGCCGCGGGCGCGGCGGGCAGCCAGAACCTTGCGACCGCCGGCGGTCGCGAGACGGGCCCGGAAGCCGTGGCGGCGCTTGCGCACCAGTTTGCTGGGTTGATAAGTCCGCTTCACGGGTTTTTCTCCGCTGACCGGGCAATTTGCCTGTAGAATTGATGATAAAGTCCGGAAGATGCGGCCCAAAATGAGCCATTTCCGGCCCCAGAAGAGCCGCTCCCGGTGTCGCACCGGGTCATCGCGGACAATTTGGCCGGCTTATAAGGGAGCGTCTTGTTTTCGTCAACGCCGCAGGACCGCACAGTTCCGGTGAATATCGCTGTTTCCTTGGGGTTTTTAACCCTTGAGGTGGCAACTCGCGGTATCAGCGCCTACATCCCACCTTGGCAGATTAGCGATCCGTAATTTGACCGCCCCCCGGGGCGGGTCGCATCCTCCGATAGCCAAGGCCAGCAGGGGCGAATTTCGTGGCGACAGACCTCCAGCCGACCCAAGATCTGGATCTGGATCAGGATCTGGATCGGTCAATGGACCAACCGGACCCGCCGGTGACGCGGTCCCGCGGGCCGGGCGGTCTCGGCCTGTCCGGCAAGCTGTTGCTGCTGACCGTCCCCCTGGTGATGATCGCGGCCGTCCTGCTCTACGTGCCTGCGATCGCAAACTTCTGGGTCAACCGGCTCAACGACCGCGTCGCCGCGGCCAACACGGCGGCACTGGTGCTCGACGCGGCGCCGCTCGGCATGGTGCCGGATTCGCTGTCGCGGGAAATCCTCAAAAGCATCAATGCGCGCGCGGTGGCGATCAAGATGGGCCAGCAGCGCCGCCTGCTCGCCAGCGACAATCTGCCTGCCACGATCGAGCACGACATCGACCTGCGCGACATGACGGTGTGGCAGGCCATCACCGGCTCGTTCCAGATGATGCTGGAGACCGGCAACCAGCCGATCCGCATCGTCGGCCCCGGCGTCGGCAACGCCCAGTTCATCGAAATCGTGACCGACGATCTGCCGCTGCGGCAGTCGATGTACCGCTTTTCCCGCAACGTCGTGGTGGTCGCGCTGATCATCGGCATTTTGACCGCGGGCCTCGTCTATCTAGCGCTCCATTATCTCTTCGTGCGGCCGATGCGGCGGCTGACGGCAAGCCTGATCGGCTTCCATGAAAATCCCGAAAGCTCGGCGCGGATCATCGTGCCGAGCCAGCGCAGCGACGAGATCGGCGTCGCCGAGCGCGAATTGTCGGACATGCAGCGCGACCTGATGTCGATGCTGCATCAGAAGAGCCGGCTCGCAGCGCTGGGCCTTGCCGTCTCCAAGATCAACCACGATCTGCGCAATCTGCTGGCCTCGGCACAGCTGCTGTCGGACCAGCTTGCCAGCGTGCCCGATCCGCGGGTGCAGCGCTTTGCGCCAAAATTGGTGCGCTCGCTCGAGCGCGCCATCGCGTTTTGCCAGTCGACGTTGTCTTATGGGCGCGCCCAGGAGGCCGCGCCCGACCGCCGCATGATGCTGATCGAGCCGGTGGTGCTGGAGGTGCGCGAGACCGCGGGTCTTGCCAACGACGTCTCGATTGCCTGGGTCGCCGCCATCGAGCGCGGGCTAGCGGTCGACGCCGATCCCGACCAGCTGTTCCGCGTGCTGCTCAACCTCGTCCGCAACGCCGCCCAGGCGCTGGAGAGCCATGCCTCCGGCGACGGCGGTCCGCAGCAGATCCGGATCACTGGAAAGCGCGAGGGCGCGGTCGCCATCCTGGAGGTCTCCGATACCGGCCCGGGCGTGCCCCAGCGGACCCGGGAGCATCTGTTCGAGGCGTTCCAGACCTCCGGCCGCCCCGGCGGCAGCGGGCTGGGCCTCGCCATCGCCGCCGAGCTCGTCCGTGCCCATGGCGGCGACATCCACCTGGTCGAAGGCACCATCGGCGCCACCTTCCGGATCGTCATCCCCGATCGGCCCGTGGAACTCCTCTCCATCCGCAACGAGCGGGCGCTGGCCTAATCGGCCAGCGGCCGACGCGAAAACCGTCATCTCTCTGCAAAATCTCCTCATCCCGGACCTTGCCAATCGGGACAAGAGCGGTTAGTCAGAGCGCTCTTTCGCACCCCTCCGGCGCTCGTCGGAGGCTGCGTGCGGGCCCAGCCCGCACAGTTGCTTGCGAAAAACGCGCCCGTAGCTCAGCTGGATAGAGCATCAGACTACGAATCTGAGGGTCGGACGTTCGAATCGTTCCGGGCGCGCCATTCTTTTCAATGACTTAACCAGAACGGCGCTTTCGCCAAGATCGGTCTAGCTACCACCTAGCTACCGCGCGGCGGCTCTGTCGCGTCCCCGACCGGAAAGCCGACGTTGCGCGCCCATGCCGTAAGGCATTCATCGCAAATCGGCTCCTGATCTAGTGGCAGCGTGTCCAGCATCTCCCGCAGCGCCCAGCGGTCGGCCTCGGGCCAGCGTCCGCAGATGGTGCAATCGATGGTCGTGGGGTTCGCCATGAGCTTGCGGCGTTCCGTTGCGATGGTGAATTGCCGTGATTGCGGTGAACGACAGTGGATGTTGCCGAATTGGTTACAACGACCGCTTTACAGAATCTTCTGTACACGCCTAGTGTACGCAGATTGCGAAGTGTACGCAGCTTGTGAAGGTTGCGACGCCCTTCGCAAAAACAAACGGCCCGCCGGATTTCTCCAACGAGCCGTTTGCCCCCGGGGCGCAACCCCCGAGTTTGGGCGCGCCAGTGAGGATGCGGGGCCGGACGAACTTCCCGGTTGGTCGGCCCTGCTCCTTACACAGCGAATCGGGGTTGCCGACTCGCCTATGGACTGTCCGGTAGATGGGTCCCGGATTCAAGGGATAGCGAGTCAGTTCCCCACGATTTACAGGCCGCACAACCGGAGGCGTTGGATGACCACTGAACTTTGGACTTGGGGTGGCTCCCATTTCGGTGTGAGGGATGGGGACGACCTTTGGACTTTCGATGGACGCCACGTCGGGCGGTTTGACGGTGACGAGGTATATGGCCGTGATGGCAAATATCTCGGTGAGATTATGAACGACAATCGCCTGATTACTCACAGGTCTAAGAGTTCACAGCGACAGGGTTCGTTCGCACCTTATGCCCGCCGCGTGGGGCATGTGCGATACGTCGGCTACGTTGGGTATGTCATGTACGCTGGTTACGAAAACTTCCCCGAGCCTGAGAGCTTTCAATAACGCAGCGAAGCTTTCGGAATTTTGTATATTTTGCGGGGACCACTATGACGCGCGTTCGGGCCGACGAATTTTGGCCCCCGGGGGCCGGTCCAAAATCACCCCGGCCCTAGCACGCGCTGCACGGCGCTGGTGCCGATGCCGAGTGTGCGACCGATGCGGAGTACGCCCATGCCTTCGGCCCGGAGGCTGCGGATGCGCTTTTCGATTGCCGGGGCGATGGTGGGGCGGCCGAGTTTGATGCCACTGGCCTTCGCCCTGGCTAGGCCAGCGTTCACCCGCTCGCGGATCATGCAGCGTTCGAACTCCGCGAACACGCCGCACATTTGAAACATCGCCCGGCCGGATGGGGTGGTTGTGTCGAGTGCTTGCTGATGCAGATACAGATTGCAGCCGAGGGCCTGTAGTTCGTTGAGGAAGCCGACGAGGTCCTGCAGGCTCCGGCCTAGGCGATCAACGGACCACGCCGCGATTAGGTTGATCTTGCGCGCCGTGGCGTCGCGAAGCAGGCGATCAAAGCCCGGGCGCTTGTCACGGCCCTTGGCGCCGCTAATGCCCTCATCCTCATAGATGCCGACGACTTGCCACCCGGAGCGAGCGGCAACGGCTTCAAGCTCTCGCCGCTGGTTCGCGGTGGTTTGGGTGTCTTTGCTGACGCGGAGATAGATGCCGACGCGCTTCATATCCTGCCCTCCGGTGTTGAGGGCGAGAGTATAGCGCAGTCTATACCGAAAATAAATGATTACGGTATGGGTCGGGGCGAAAGAAATTCGCGAGCGAAATCACTGCCCGTTGTCTGAGCTTGGCGGCCAAGGTTTTCGGTATGGGCGATGCATCGATCACGTTGCTGCGTCCCGACTGGCGAGCGATCGCTTCCATCTGCGCCGCGAAGCTGTTGACGTTTGCGATCACAGCGAGCTTGGGACGTTCAAACGGCAGCGCCGCGATTGCCGCCCGCATCCGCACCGGCAACGTTTGCTGTGGATCGCGGTAGACCGCTTGGAGGAAGTCCAGCGACGTTGCGTCGGCCGGTAGCTCTATTTCCGCATCCGGCTTCGCGATCTGCTGCAACGCTTGGTAAAACTCACTCATCCCCTTTCCTTTCTAATTATCTCTTTGTGGAGAGTGTGGAGGGTATGGAGGGGGTACTACCGTTACAGAATCCCTAGAGGGTAGAAGGAATTTCGGGCCTCCACACCCCTCCACACCCTCCACTGAGCCAAGGCCCTGCATCGCTAGAATCTCCGGTAAGGCGCTGGCAGCGCTGCGGGGATCAGGTCCAAAACTGCGACCGGAGGAAGCGAGCCACCCCAGTCCCCTGCCGGGGTGTCCCAATTGACCGGGCCATAGATGCGAACCCAAGCGGCGCGGCATTCTGCAAGCGGTGGGAATGCCCATCCGTTGCGTTTGGAATCGTGGTGCTTGTCGCAGGCGATGCCGATGCGCTCTTCGTCAGTGAGGAAATTGCGCAGCGCTTCGCTGGTGAGATAGCGCAGCCGAGGGGATTTCTCTTGCGCGTCGGCGAGAAGGTTTGTGGTGTAGGTGGTGTTGGGTCGCTTCTCCAATGCCCCCGGCAACCGGCCATCGTGCAACAGGCCCAGATACCATTGCTCCTCTGCCGGCAGCGAACGGCTTTGCTGCTTTTGCAGCGCCGCGCCTTTGAGGATGCTTTCGGGGACCTCGCGCGGATGCCAGCTATCAAGGTCTAACTGCGTGAGGTCGTGGAACATCGCTGCGGGGCCGTCCCCCTCGATTTGCTGATGCAGCGCTCTGAAGTAGCTCCGATCACCCCGGTACTGCGTGCTTACGTCAAAGGCAGCGTAGCGACGCTCGTTGCGGCCAGCGGGGATCACCCAGCCGGGCTCAGCAAGCATGATGATGTGAAGGCAGTTGCGGATTTGAAAAATGCCGATGCCCTTCGGCTCAATCGCAAGCGTTGCTTCGGTTATCATGCCCTGCAAGCGGCCAGCGCAAGCCTTGTGCTTCTCGCCCCAGAACGCTTCATCAGCGATCAGCAACACGCAGTCTTGCAGATGGCCGTTGAACCGGCCAACCACTTCCTCGCTGCTGCTGACCTTGAAAGCATGAACCCCGAATATGCGCCGCAGGCATTCGGCGAGCGTCCCCTTGCCCGCGCCCTTTTCACCGATAAGAACCAACGCAACTTCGGCCTGCCGATCAGGATTTTGGATGCTCCAAGCGATCCAACGGATGATGTACTCGGCATGTTCCGCGTTGCCCTTGGCGACAACGTCAACGATGTGCCGATAGATCAAGCTCCAGTCCCCGGCCGTGCCTTCCACGCCCCAGCAGCGCCAGAGGTTGAGGCAATCGTTGACGACTTGCGGGCCGCCAGGGTGAAACACGACGCTGCGATACTGGCGACGCCCCCGATGCTTCAGCCACCATTTGCCAAGGTCTTGCATTTCAGTGTTGAACCCGCCGACACGGTTCGGCACGTCAACGGGAACGGTGTGGTTTGAGTACCGCAGCATGAAGCTGTCTTTGAGGTGATAGACCAGAACCTCTTTCGTGGGGTCTAGCTGCGACGGCTCCCAACTGGCGATGACAGTTTTGCCCCCGACGTTGTCAATGATCGCATGCCGATTGTTCATCACCGTTAGGTACTGATCGGCAGCGGATGGATTTGCCGCGACCGTTGGCGCGGGCTGGCCCCGGGACATTAGCTCATCAAGGCTTGGCCGGTCGTCGGGCGCAGGCGGGGGCTTTGCCGCAACTACGTCCCGACGAGCGGCAGCAGCGGCTTGCACGGGCTGGGCTGTCTGCGTGCGGAATCTCGCGACAATGCCTTTTGAGACTTCGTCACTCATCACGCGCCCTCGGCTTGTTGCTGCTTTTCTTTGACCCTGCGAGCCTCAGCCCAAGCCCCGCGAATGGCTTCGATCTGATCGAACAATTCGAAGCCGATAGCCCTGCCGATGTTGGCCGCTTCCATCTCGCGTTCGCGGCCGGTTAGAAACGCATCGATGTCACGTTCGATAAGCTTCCATAGGAAGTCCGTTGAGGAGAAGATTCGTGCGCTCATCCGCCAAGCTCCCGCTTGCGCGCGGCACGCCACCTTGCGTCCTCAACGTCGAGCAAGGCATCAGCGACGGCTTGTCCGGGTGGCCGCCAATCGCCGACGCCCTTGGGCTCAACCCAACCGTTGCGACCCGGCGCGACTCCGTTGGAGATCGGCAGTGCGCCGCCAACCGTGACCTTTTGTGCTCGGCCAAGCTGCGCTGTGGAAGGCACCCGGTTCTCGCGGATCACTTCCGCCATCGAGCCGCCTTCTGCAGCGACCATCTCCGCGACAACTTCACGCGGCATGCCCATTCGCTCGGTGGGATCGAAGCGCGGGATTGGCTGCGGGACAAACGGTGCCGGTGGGGAAGCGGTGAGCTTCGCTACAGCAGCTTCTAGCTCCGCGATACGCTGATCGCGATCTTGATTGTCCATTTGCGTTTATCCTTTCCGGTTGGGGCCGAAGTCGCCAAGGATGTCACGGCCCTGCGGCTGCGGACTCCCGGCTGCGGGACCGTGCTGGCCCTGCGAGCCGGTGCTGTGAACAACGCGCCCCGTCCCCGGGCCACCCCTGCCAACGTTGCCGGCTACGGCGTTGCCAAGTGGAACGTCTCGCGCGTTGCCGGTCACAAGCGGCTGCGATGCGGCGCGGAACGTGCCGGTATCGGTTGCGTGATTGGCCTTGGGCGCGCCGATGTTCGATACCGCGCCCGGTGAGATAATGCGGGTTGTTGGAGCGCCAGTGCGAACGCCAACGCTGCGGACCTTGTTCATGTTGGAGCCGCCGCCACTCTTTGCTTTGCTCATACGTTGATCCTCACTGTTGGTTTGATGCCCGGTGCGAAATGCAACAGGTGCTGCGAATGGGAATGCCACTCGACAAGCGCGTTAGCCGCCTCAACGTCGAGTGCGATGCAGGTCAGGGGCATCGCCAGCGGAAGCTTGGTGCCGTTCCACTGCGGATTGTTGCCGTCAATTATCGTGCCGGTGGGCACAAGCCATTGCCCGCAAGGCCAGTCGCTGGTGAGTTGATATTTCATAGTTGGTGCTCCGGTTAATTCAGCCATCTGCCGCGCCGCAGTTCGTCGCGAAAGACGGGATGCAACAACTGCACTTGCGCGTTCTCGCGAAGCTTGTGGTCCGGGCAATGACGCGAAAGGCAACTCAGCAAGAACACCACTTCGAACATCATTGCGTCGAATTCGTCAGCGGTGAGCGCGTCCTGCGGATCAAACGGCAGCCAGTCGGTGTTGTTGAACTTTCGAGCGCAACGGCAGTGCGGCCAGTCGGGACAAAGATCGCGGCGCCGGCTCATTGTCTGCCCCCGTGCGGGGTGAAACGCATGTCTGGCAATGCGTCCACACATTCGCCCAGCGGTGGCTCTAGGCCCGGATCAGCGGAGTATCGCGGCGCGGGGAAAGGGGGCGGTCCGCCGCTGCCGGTGACGAACGCGCCCGACGCGCCGTCGGCATCGGACATTGCACGGTCGTAATAGGTCGCTCCGTCGCCGCGATACGCAGCCAGAGCAGAGCGCCGCTCCTCAGCAAACCACGCGACGCTACACGGCTTGCTGCAAAATCTTTGCTTGGCCTCGCGGGGCACGAAGTCGCGATTGCAGTTGGTGCATTTCATGCGGGGATTCTCCTAATTCTATCCCTATAGAATGCGCCTTTTCCGAATAAATGTCAACTTGAATTTCTAGTTATTTCAATGGCTTAGCTGCCATTGATGGAGGGTGCGCCACGAAAAGGGCGCCTGAAGCGATTGCTCCAAGCGCCCTTGAGATCGTTCGTTGATTGCGAAACTACTTCGCCGGCTTGCGCTTCCGCTTCTTCCGTTCCTCGCCAAGAAACTTCAGCGCCTGAGCCTGAGACAAAAACGCAGAGGTCTGTGGATTTGCAGAAAGCAAAGGCGTCAGTTGAGCTTCGTGCTTCGCAAGCCGCATGTAGTTGTTCGCTGTGCTCAGTGATATTCCGCATTCAATGCCGACATAGTCTTGCCAGAGACCATGCTTGACGGAAGCCTTGGCCGCTATCAGTTCTTTGCCGGCATCGATCGCAGCGGTGAGGCTTTCGCCGAGTGCGGCCATTGCTCTGCCGTGCTGGTTTCGGATGGTGGCGGCTCTCTCCGCGAGGGTCGGCGGAGCCGGGGGCACCACAACAAGGTCGCGTTGTTGAGGTGCAACGGTAGTTATTGCGGAGCCGATGAAGCGCTTTAGGGTTTCGCTCATGGCTGGCCCTCCGTCGGCGGGATGGGTGCCCAGTGAGTGGCAAGCAAATCATCATCCGTGCCGGCCGCTTTCCATCGCTCGACGGGGTACGACTGCCAGAATCCCACGACAGGCGCAAAGCTGTCTGGTTCTGGCGGATGCGCATGGGGGCGGGCCAACAGCCAAACCGAACTTCCATCCTTCGGCGCCGTTTCGATTGGTCTCCAATCCGTCATTGTGCGGCCCTCCGTTCGCTGGTGCTGGTGCGGACGCGTGAGGCAGTCCATGCGTCAAGGTCGGATTGGCGATAGACCACACGGCGACCAAGTTTGGCGAAGGGAGGCCCTTCGCCAGTCACTCGCATTCTCTCAAGGGTTCGCTCGCTGAGGCGTAGAATCGCAGCCGCCTCGTGCTGCACAAGAAATGCAGACATGATCGTTTCCTAACGATGTTGAGGGAAGCGGCGAGGGAGGGAGTTGACGCCCTCCTTTTCGAACCACGCCTAACAGCACCCCGGGATGCCGATAGCCGCTATCTAACGACAAACGCCGTCGCAGGTCATTCAACCTAAGCGGAGCTTACAACCCCACTATCTGGGATAATCTAGAGATTAGGTTGTATCACAAGGCTGTGACAACAGCCGCCAGATGTTCGCTCCAGCGCTCCAGCGCGTCGCGCATCTCGGCCACGTAGCGAGCGCGGTTGTAGACGCCTGCCACGCCTGCACGGTGTCCGCTGACGTGGTTTAAGATCGCCTCAACGATATGCGGCAGCACGCCAAGGCGGTCGGCCATCACAGTGGCCGCAGTACGCCGCAGGTCGTGCAAGCGCCAGTCGAGTCCATCCGCCTTCGGATTAATCTTGCGCCGTGCCGCGAGAATGCGCGCATCGAGCGCGGCCTTTGATTTCGACCAACCAGAGAAGCCGCGCGGCGTGTCGCCTTCTCGGCGCGGGCCATCGCCAAAGACGTGATCGCGATCGTTGCGGCGGGCGGGGAGCAGGGCCAGGGCGGCGGAAGGCAGCGGCAGCAGATGCTCGCGATGGTTCTTGGTGCGGGTGCCGGGCAGGGTCCACGCGTCGCCAGCGATCTCCGGCCACAACATTCCACCAACTTCATCCCGACGCTGAGCGGTCAGCATCAGCAACCGAATAATCCGCCCATAGTCGTCATCACCGCATGCGCGCCAAATCTCTGCAAGCTCGGCATCGGTAAGAACACGCTCGCGAGACTTTGGCACGGCTGGCCGATTAGTCCCCATCACCGGGTTGGCCGGAATGTCGAGGCCGTCGCGAATAGCCCAATTGAACATAGCCGAGAGAGCGGCGCGAGCATGAGCGGCTGCTACTGGCCCTTTATCGATCGCAATCTCGTCAAGCCGCGCTGCGATATGGCGACGCCGAATGTTGAACACCGAAATCGGATGCAACGGCTTCCAAGCGACTAGCAGGTGCCTCTCTGTTTCAACGTAGCTTCGCGGCTTTTGCTTCGCCTTGGCGTGCTTCAGATATTCATCAGCAACTCTGTGAAGAGTGTCGCTGGCCTGCAAAGCAGCGAGGGCCTTTTCGTCCGCAGGGTCCTTGCCGTCCGCTACTTTGCCTAGCAACCGCTTCGCTTCCTTGCGCGCGAGGTCCGGTGTCCAAGGTGAGCCGTGCGGGCCGATGGTGTAGAAGCGCTGCCGTTTAGCGAAGCGATACTTGAGGACGTAGACCGGTCCGCCCCGCTGGCGCCGGACGCCAAAGCCTCGCACCGCTTCTTTGTGCCCGGCATCCCAAACGGTTGCGCCGGCTTCTAAGGCCTGTACCGCGCGAATTGTTACACTGCCCGACGCCATTGGTCCGCCGCTCCTAGCTACCATTTAGCAACCACGATAAGGCAAATCGCAGCGGGTGCGAAGCGGCTGGTGTCGCCAAATGTATTTGAATTTATTTGCTAAATCGTACTTGTGACGGCGAGGGCGTACCCGTGGCGGGTGTGTTCATCAGACTACGAATCTGAGGGTCGGACGTTCGAATCGTTCCGGGCGCGCCATCTATCTCTGTTTTCGCTGGATTTTTTCGACACCCGTCGATCTCGAAATCAGCGACGCCGGAAATGTTCGCTCTTCCTGAAATTTTTATCGTTCCGCGGTGGAACGGCTTCTGTTCGGTGGGAACGAAGCCAAATCCTGCAATCCGCCGACAGTGGCCCGATCGATCATTGATGCTAATCGCCTAGCAAGCCTGGCGCTCAGCCGTGAAAAGCAAACACTTCGATCGGATCGCTGAAGCCGCGCACGGAATGTTTGCCGACGCGCTCGAGATTGAAAGCGCCTTCGACTTGCTCAGCGAACGCACGGGATACCAGCACCCTCCTGCGCAATTGTTTGGTGAGGGTTTCGAGACGCGAAGCCATGTTGACCGCGGGACCAATGACAGTGAAGTCCAGCCGGGAGCGCGATCCGATGTTGCCGTACATCACGTCCCCGAGGTGGATGCCGATGCCGTAGTTCAGCGGTACACGACCAGTTTTGCCGTTGTTCTCGTTCAGAACCAGCATGGCTTTGTGGGCTTCGTCCACAGCATGCAACAGATTAGCGCAAGCCGAAGGCTGGCTGAGCGGAAAAATTGCGAGCAGGCCGTCGCCGATGAGTTTGAGTATTTCTCCACCGTGTCGCAAGATCGGCTCCGACAACACTTCGAAATAGTCGTTTAAGATATCTATCACGTCATCTCGTGGCCAATTGTCAGAGATCCGAGTGAAGTCACGCAGGTCGGCGATCATGATGGCGGCGCGCACAGTCGTCCCGCTTCCGCGTCTGGTAGCACCTTCCAGAATAAGTTCGCTAGCATGCGACCCGACATAAGTTTCGAGCAGCGTTCGTGCTAGCCGGTTCTTCATCCGGATCTCGCTGACCAGCGCCAGGATCGGCAAAAGTGTCAATAGGTCGGCGATTTGCTTGTTATTGAAACCGGAGCGACGGTCGGTTGAAAAAGCCACGACATGCCGCATTCCGAGAGTATGGTACAGCGGCCAAGCTACATAGTCGGTTAGGCCTTTCGCGCGCATCTCATCGAAGATGGCATGCCGACGGCCCAGCGCAGGATCGAGTTCGAGATTTTCGCGTATCTCGGCCGCCCCGTCATGAATTTCTTTTACGGGACTACCTATGTATTCGGATCGCTCGCTCACATCGTAGTCAAGCCGCTCGATCTCTGCTGCACGCATTCCATCCGCCCAGGTGATCCGAGCGCCGAGCCACTGCGGATGATGTATCAGAAGATGGAGCGACGCCCGCTTGACGGGAATGCCCGCCTGCTGGAGGCGCATGCAGAGGTCAGCGAAAATATTGTCAATGAAGCGCTCATCGCGAGTATCGTTTGTCAGCCAGTATATGATGCCGTCGATAGAACTGGCGGTAATGGGATCGACGTTGGATGGCGCGTTCATATTGTTGTTCTCAGCAGTGACGCAGGTCGACGATAGAGGTTATGTCGTGTCCTCATGGGGTCGCTTCAACGGAGGCTGGGTCAAATCTGACGGGCTTGGGCGAAATTGCCCATCGGTGAGCAACGGCCCCGCTATCATGCATTGTAGGGATTCGAAAAAGTGCGCAGAGAGCGTCCTGGTTCGAGACGTTCCTGGCGAATCGTCGTACGTGGGCCAACGTTAAGGCTCATGCGCTGCCGGACCGATTGCTTGACGAATGTCGACCGAGTGGTGGCTACGGAATCCGGGCCCTTTTCAACGTTGCGACTCGACTGATTCGCGAAAGGAACTCGAGTTCTCGTCGCCTTTTGCCGCCGGGAAGTAGATCACCTTGTCGGCGTTATCGAATGACACCATCCCGGCTGGCTTGCCGTACTTGCGAAGCGCTGTATTCAAGTCGCAGATCTCGGAATTGCGCTCTTCTTCCGACATGTCGGCGCGCACTAGATGCACAGTGGCGAGGATCCTGGAGGTTGATCCGGCCGCAGCACTGCGGTGACCAGCTTGCCAACACCTGACCAACGCTCACCCGACAAGAGGATCAATTCCTCTGAGCGTTCCAGTATCCTGAACACCGCTCACGCCCAGCATAACCGGTCCATGTCCCTCGGCCAGTTCCGCCCGATAGCTTGCCAGAGCCGGATGCAAATTTCTCGCCGACCGAGACCGAGGCGTGAACCACACCCGATCTTGCTACGTTGCCTTTGAACTTGAGAAGGTTAGGGTGGGTTACGATGCCTTGGTTGATATTGACGGTGAAGTTGTAGGTCGGATCG
The DNA here is from genome assembly GCF_049949285.1 of Bradyrhizobium ganzhouense. NCBI lineage: Bacteria > Pseudomonadati > Pseudomonadota > Alphaproteobacteria > Hyphomicrobiales > Nitrobacteraceae > Bradyrhizobium > Bradyrhizobium ganzhouense. The sequence goes on along the minus strand of NZ_CP181318.1, from coordinate 8,506,919 downwards.
CATGCTCCGCGCTGGGTTACGAAAGCTAGTTCCCACGAACCGTCGTAGGCGGAACTTCGCGCAACAGCCGTAGCGGGGAGCAATGCGCAAAAACTTACTGCCGCGATCAAGCACGTTACAGTTTTTTTCATGGGGTTATTCCTCACATGTCGCGCTTTAAGGGACGCGGGAGCTAAGCACTACTTGCCCAGATAAGGTGCCGAAGTCGTCCCTACGATAACGGTTAGGCGGCCCAATTGACTTGTCCATTTTCGCCGCTGATTGTCAGATTGCCGCCTTAGGAGAAACTCGACGGGACGTGGCAGCCGGATTTTAGACTCCCCAAGTTTGGAGGGCGCGGATCGGCCATGCTAGGGCAGCGGAAACTTAGTTTGTTAGGCTTGACGACGGAGCGGCTATTTGTCCGTCCTGAGACGCCGTCGCCAGTACCACGCGCGTTCGATCGAAGGTTTCAGCAAGAGGGCCAGTTGAGGAGCTGATTTGCCGTACGAGCGTAGTCATGAATCGCGATGCCAGCTCGTTGGAGTCGTCCACTACGATGTCGGGTGCGGCGGAAGTCAGAATCACTTCGCCTTCGCTCGGTTGAACCGGCGCGAGACCGTGCGAGTAACTCCTGAAACGTCGTTCGTACGGGTTGCGACGCGAAGCATCGATGGCTGCGAGCCGCGTGTGGGCGCCGAGCGCTTTCAATGTGGACAGGAGGCCGTCGATGCTCAGCCCTTCGTGGCGAACGTCAATCTCGTCCCAAATCTTCGCATCGACAGGAATCATGTAATTCTGACCTCCGGACTGGATGGCGTATCCGCCGAAGTAGACTAGGACGGTTGAACCAGGGCGTACTTTTGCCTTCAGCCGTTCAGCGGCGGCAAGCATCTGCGCGCGCGTGCCGTTTGCAAGCAAGTCGACCGAGAAGCCCTTGCTGCGGAGGGCAACTGCCAAGGCCGTGGCGTCATGCGCTGTTTGGTGCAGGGGGACCTCGGCGTCCGGATAATTTGAATCACCAACAATAAGAGCTAGGCGATCGCTCTGGTCCGCGTTCGTGTCCTCGATCAGGCTGTGGGTCTGCTGCACGGACTTGTCGCGAGGCTCAAGTCGCATCATCGCGTTTGAGAATCCCGCCGACAACACGATTGCGAGGCTGCCTACTGCAGCGATGCGCGTCAGAGAGTTTATCTGTTTCACGACAGCCTCCTATTGCCTTCGACCTGCTTAGGATGCTCGTGTTCTTGATCGATTAAAATGGAAACAATGTGAACCTACAGTTTCCAAAAGTACGACAATCGTGTCCTGGCGTGCTGTCCTCTGTCGTCCTGGGGATGGGGAAAGCACTAGGTTCCAAGGCGAAGTGCTTGGCGTAAGAGGCCCAATCTATCGGAAATTGCGCCAGATTCGTCTGGCGTAGTACTGGCGCGGAGCCAGCGCTTGGGGTGGCCGATCTCACCTATCAGGCGAACGACCCATCAACGGCAAGTTCTCGTCCCATCGGGTCTTCACCGCGACCGCGATTCTCTACTTTGTACTTTGCTATGCGCTGTCCTATCTCGCCAGAGAGCTCGAGCGTCGTCGTGTGCGCATGAGTTGATCTAGTCACGGAGACCGACGGGCTCCTGCTGCCTTCCCTTTGAGGGAGTTAATTTTCTTCCGAGAAATGATAACCGGATCTTTCCTTCGCGCACCAGGTCGTCGGTGATGCGCTTGAGCGTCGCAACGGCTTCCCTGGTTGCGCGACTTACCGGCCGCCCCTTTGGCAGAGCCATAGTACGGTCTGCGCGAATCCAAGGAAGGCTCGCCGCAGCAAGCGTTCCTGCCTCGACTTCCTCGTGAATGCCGGAGTATGGCATCAAGCCGTAGCCGATGCCCTGCGCGACGATGCGCTTCATGGGAATGCTGCTCTCAACACAGATCGTGTAGGGCACCGACGCGGGGAATTGATTCCGGCTGAGAGGCACGACTGCGCTCGGTAGAGAAGCAAACGCCTTGGGCGTCACGGTGCGCCGCCGAAATAGCGGATCGTTTGGTTGTCCAAAAAGAAATACCTGCTCGGAGACGAGTAGCTCGAACTCCAGATGATCATTCTGCCGGGGGCCGGTGAGGACAGCCAGATCAAGTTCGTGATGAGCAAACCGAAGGCCTACCCCTGTTGGAAATCGGTGAGTCGCTTCGGACCGATCGGTTCCTGGCTGACGACCGAGCTTCCAAGGTAGGATTTCCGAGCGGTGCGTTAAAGATCCGTCTCTTCCCGCTGCAGACGCGTCGGAGAGACGGTGCACATGCCTCGCTTATGCCTGAACTTTCCCAAAGCTCTCGAGGCTCGGATAGTCAAGATAGCCCGCATCCGAGCCACCGTAGATTCCGAACGGCTTCGGCGCGTTATATGGTCCGCCGGCAAGGATGCGCGCTGGCAAGTCCGCATTGGCGAGAAATAGCCGGCCAAAGGCGACTGCATCCGCTTCGCCCGAATCGACGATTTCGGCGGCGCGCTCGGGACTAATGCCCGCATTTACGATGAGGGGACCGCTATAGTACTCGCGGAAAATCGGCAACATTCTCTCGTAGTCCGGCGCTCCGGTCCATGCATTCGTGTCCGCCAAATGCAAATAGGCCAGCCCTGCGGTCGCAAGCCATTGAGCGAGCCGTCCGTAGGTGTCGGCCGGATTCGGATCCCGTGGGCTGTTGTAGTCCGCAAAGGGTGATAGACGGAGGCCGATCCGCGAGCGCGGGATCGAGAGCGCAACCGCCGAAACGATGTCAGTCAACAATCGCAATCGTCCGTCGACGCTTCCGCCATATTCATCAAGCCGCAAGTTGATCGTCGGAGAGAGAAATTGATGAATCAGGTACCCGTTGGCGCCGTGAATCTCGACGCCGTCAAATCCGGCACGAACTGCGTTGGCGGCAGCCACTTCGAATTCGCCGAGGACGGCGTGGACATCCGCGAGAGTCATGGCGCGCGACGCCGTTGCAGTGACGCGCACATAAGCGCCGTTCGCCAGAAGTGCCCATACTTGGAGCCGATCCAGATCGTCATTTACGCCTGAAGGCGATAGTGGCTGCTTGTCGGACAGGAGGCCGCGCGCACTTGCGCGTCCTGCATGCCATAGCTGCGCTACGATACGGCCGCCCTTTTTGTGAACTCGATCGACGATCGGTTTCCAGGCCTCGGTTTGATCGTCGGTCCATAAACCGGGGGCGCGGTCGAAGGCATTCGACATCGGGCCAACGTTGATACCCTCGCTGATGATTAAGCCGGCACTCGTGCGTGCGGCATAGTATTCGGCTGCGGACGCGTTGATGACGCCGTGCTCGTCGGCACGGGAACGTGTCATCGGCGCCATGACTATCCTGCTGGTGAGATCGAGATCGCCCAGAGCCGTTGGACGGAAGAGACCATTCATGTTTGCCACCTCTTCAGTATGGGCATGTCGCGTTGCCCGCATTATCAAAAAGCGTTGTGCAACCGAGCGGTCAAATAAGCACGCTAGAAGACAAACGGCTTGCATATCCTCCATCTGGATTGGACTATCTGGTTCAGAGTGACCGGCGCCCTTACGCGACTGACAGCCGCAATGCTGCCGACGTCAGAGATGTGAGAACCAGTTCATGCAATTATCGACAATGGAGCGGCGGTCGTGGTTTCTTTACGAGTCGACGAGGGCCGCCGGCTAGCCGTGCCGGCTGTCGATCTTTCGACGGTCGAGAACCTAGGGTCGCAGGCCGGTCGTGTAGTTTGTGGGTATCCATTCGAAACGGCCATCCTTGGGGCGAATGTGCCCCAGTCCAGGGAATGCGATGTGGGCGGCCGCAATCCAGGTGTCGGTCCGTGCTGCCTCCGAGAATACCGTCAGGCGCTGTGCCTCAGCCGCGAACGGATCGCTGTCATAGGTCACGGACACGGCGGGATCGGGAAATTGGATCGGAGCGACATGGACGAGGTCTCCCCACACCAGCAGCTTAGCGGTCCCGCTCGTGACCTCATAAGAGGTGTGGCCCGGCGTATGGCCGGATGTCGGGACGGCGCGGATCCCATCCGAGAGCTGCTCATTGTCCTTGAATGGTCGCAGTCGGTTGGAATCGATGTATGGCTTCAGCGACGTTCGATCGCCTTCGAACATGGGCTTTAGGAATGCCGGCGCCTCACTCTCGCTTTTTGCATCGAGCCAGTAGTCGAGGTCCTTTTCGTTGACCCTGACGATGGCGTTCGGGAATGCGACCTTGCCGTGCGGAGCAATGCCTCCCACGTGATCGGCATGGAGGTGAGTAAGGTAGATCTCGTCGATCTGTTCAGGCCGGTAGCCGGCCGAGGCGAGATTTTCGACAAGATGGCCGCAACAATCACCGTAGAGGCTGCCTGCACCGCTGTCGATCAGAACGAGCTTGTCGCCGGTGTTGATCAGGAAGGCGTTGATTGAACCTTCAACCGGCGCGGCAAGTCGGTCGGCGGCCAGGAGGGACTCGGCTTCGCCGGGATGCTCATCCGAAAGCTTGACAGCCTTGCGGCTGCCTCCGGCAATCGTCTCGTTTCGTGTCATCACCTCGTGAACGGGGAAAGGGTGCGTGCCATCGAGAATAGCCGTGATTTCGAATTTCCCGAGCATGATCCGGTAGAAGCCGGGCGCCTGGACGCGTTGCTGGGGCGCCGCCGCATCGGCGGTCCCTCCGTGTAGAACGCAGGAGAGCGCACCCAGAATAAACGTGCGGGCTCGGGTCATGATAAATCTCCTATTTCATTCCGCGTTACCAAAGGCTCAGTCGCGGGCTGCCTTTACCTGTTCCGGTGTGACTGTGCCCGACTTGCCTCCGAAGTGAGCGATAACGTAGTTGCTGACGGCAGCGATCTCCGCGTCCGAGTACGCCGCGCTAAAGGATGGCATGGTGTCCGCGCCTCGGAGTGCGCCGAGCCTTATTCCGTCCAGCCCTCGAGAAAATCGAGCAGCAGCGTAGTCACTGTTTCGGGCTGCTCTTCCTGTGGAAGATGGCCGCAGCGATCGATTGGCGCGACTTGCAGGTTTTCGGCAATCTCACTCCAGACCGCCTTCATGTCGAACAGCTTGCCGACGGCATCGAAGTCAGCTCCCCAGATGGAGAGTACGGGGCAGGCGATCTTGATATCGGCATCGGCAAGGTCTTGTGCGATGTCCTCGGGCCCCGCCCTGTAGTCTGACAGGGCGCCCCGGACCCCTCCTTCCGCCGCATATGCCCTCACATACGTTGCGACGGCCTCGTCCGAAATGCTTTTCGGATCGTGACACCAATCGGAAAAGAAATGACGCAGCCAGATCTCCTCTCGACCGGCCAGTAAGGCCTCGGGTAGATCGGCGACCTGATGAAAAAGGAAGAACCAATATTGGCGGGCGATCCGTGCGTTCATCTCGCGTGCGACAATCCGCGTCGGCACATTGTCCATCACGACAAGTCTGTCGACCAACTCGGGGTGATCTTTTACTAGGCGTGTGGCGACACGTGCGCCGCGATCGTGACCAACTAGCGCAAACCGGCCGATTCCGACAGCCTCGGCCAGCTTGACGATGTCGTTAGCCATCGTCCTCTTATCGTAACCGGATTGAGGCTTGTCGGTCTCGCCATAGCCGCGTAAGTCGGGCGCAATCACTCGATAGCGTTGGGCGAGGGCAGGAATCTGGAAACGCCAAGCATAGCTCGTTTCCGGGAATCCATGTAGCAAGATGACAGGTGGGCCCGAGCCTGCGAAGCAGTAGTGTTGGCGAATGCCGTTGGCGACAATCGTCTCGTGGCCCACTTCATTCATCCGCACCATTGTCCCCGCTCGGCGCGCACGCCGGTTTCACGTGGTGGATCCAAAGTGGCCTGGATGTTGTTTCAAAGCCGGCCGCACTGATTGCACTATTTGGCGCCGAGTTGTACGATTGCGTCCGGAATCGACATTGAAGCGACTGTAGTTGTGACTTCCGCGCTTGCTTGGTCCTCCACGTGATCGGGCGAAAATCCAAGACATTAGGGCCGGCATGGCCCTCAATACCGACTGCGACCGTCGAAGCGGTGGAAGCAAGCAAGATAATTTTTGGTTCGCGTGATCTGGATCGCGGATTTTGGGTTGGCATACCGGCCATGGGCGGCGTCCTTTTTTATTATTCTCCTCAGCAGCGGTGAGCAGGTATGGTGCGGCTGCCATCACGTGGACTTCATCACGTCACAACGATCATCGGCGATGTACAGCAAGCCGCGGATTTCTATGCTCAAGTCTTAGGCTTGAAGCGGGTGAAAAAGACGGTCTGTTATGACGATCCAGGCAGCTATCACCTTTACTATGGGGATGGCTCGGGTGAGCCAGGCACGGTGATAAGCACTCTTGCGTGGCGATGTGTTCCAAAAGGAATGGTAGGAGTCGGCGAGGTCGTGCAAACAGCACTTCGTGTGCCTGCAGGTTCCTTTGGGTGGTGGTCGGATCGGCTCAAGACCGCGAACATCGCGTTCAGATTGGACCATTCGCCGTTCGGAGAGCCGACACTTTGCTTCGCTGATCCTGATGGAACTGCCCTTGCCCTGGTAGAGTCAAAGCAGGCTGGGCGGGAGGCAGTGAGCGCGCAAGCCGTCCAATCGGTGCTTGGACTCAACGAGGTTACTCTGAATGTTCGGGCAGAGGACGCCACGATTGACATTCTGGAAAACGTGCTTGGGTTTAAGCGGGTCTCCCAAGCAGGGGATTGCACACGATTTGTCGCACATGATGGTCCCGGAGGTGCGTTGACCTTACGGGCCATCGGCGCGTCGTCGCGCGGGCGCCTAGGAGGAGGAACGATCAGGCACGTAGCGTTTCGTGCCGCTGGTGTCGACGATCAATCGGCAATGATTCAGAAGCTTCAACGAATGTACGATATTGTCGTGACCGAGCCGATCGAGCGAACCTACCTAACCGCGATCGGTTTTCGCGCTCCGTGCGGCATTCTTTTTGAGATCGCAACGGATGGGCCCGGTTTCGAGGTCGATGAGTCGCGCGATCGCCTCGGGGAAAGGCTCAAGTTGCCGGCCTTTCTCGAGAAGCGTCGGTCCGAACTGCAGAGTATTCTGCCTCCGCTCTCTTAAGCCTGTTGCCGCTACTTGCCTTCTGGTTGCAAGATTACGGGCAGCTTCTCCGCGATGAACTCTACGAAGGCGGCGGTCGTTGGACAAGATGGTCCGGTGGGCCAGAGCGCCGATACTACTCTTCTGTTCTCTGTCTCGGCGTCGAGCAAGGTCACCAATTCACCGGAGGCGACATACCGACGCGCCCAGAACTCCGGTATGCAGGCGATACCTTCTCCCTGAAGGCAAGCCGACAGCAGCATTGCGTTGTGATCGGCAACAAGACGCGTTAGCAGGCGCTCGCTACGCCGAACGAAGTCTTCCCCCAGTGGCCAAGGATACAGTTTTCCTGTCGAGGAATTCTGGGTCCTAAGGCACGAATGGTCCGCGAGATCATCGAGGCAACTCGGCTGCGGTCGAGTGGCAAGGTATGCGGAGGAAGCTACCAAGACGAGCCGGAATGATCCAATCTTGCGGGATCGAAGCCTGGAATCCGTAAGGTGTCCGATTCGCAGGGTGGCCTCGAATCCTTCTTCGATCAGGTCGACATTGCGGTTGCTGTAGCTAAGCTCAAGATCGACGTCCGGGAAGCGCGTCATGAACTCCACGAAAACGGCGTTCCAAGAGTCACTGACCATCGGGACGCTGACTCGCAACCGTCCGTTCGGGCCGTCACGGACCGCGGCGAGGTCGGCCTCTGCGGCCGCTATCTCGCTCATGATCGCGCGACAGCGCTCGAGAAAGCGTGTTCCTTCGGCCGTGAGGCTGATGCTTCGCGTATTACGGTGAAAGAGGCGGACTCCCAACCTTTCTTCGAGGCGCACGATCGTCTTGCCGATCGATGAAGCGGTTTGGCCCATCGCCCTCCCAGCCGCAACATAGCTGCCGGAGTCGGCCACTTGAACGAAAACGGAAATACCAGCGATTTTGTCCATTGCGGAAAATATGTCCGTGAAAAACGTCCGTCGGAGCCGGTTCTCTTGGCTTGATGAACTCGATAACATGTTACACGCCCGCCGAAATCCAGACGAGCATCAATGATTGAAGATGCCGACACCAATTTCGATGGCTTTTTTGGCCGTCGCCTTGCCATTCACCTTGGAATGGAAGGGGGCTGCGTCCTGGAGATTAACCGGCAGGGAAGGCTTGCACTCGCCGTGACGCGGCTAACTTGTGCCCGATTTGTTCGTGAGCGCACTGCGCCGTTTCCCTCCGAGCCAGCATACAGCATTCTCCATCAGCTCGGGGATCTTGACAGGCATTCGTGCTGGCTCGGTGGTCAGCAGCGGTATTCCGGATCTTTCCACGCCGGAACGGTTAGCGTTATCGACCTCCGCGACAATCCGGTGTGCGAGTTTAGGGGACCCTTCGACGCCATCCAGTACTACGTGCCGCACCGTGCACTTGACGATTTTGCCTATGAGAATGGCGCGAAGCCGGTCTCGGCATTGCGGTGGCCCCGAGATCGTCGCGATCCCTATCTCTCTGCGCTTTCAAGTGTGCTCTTGAACTCCTTGGAGGAAGAACGCGCGAACAATCACCTTTTTATCGATCAGCTTGGGTTAAGCTTGCTCGCTCACTTTGCCCAAGCTTATGGGAATCTTCGTTCAAGTGAGGGAATTCAGGACGGCGGGGGCCTGGCGCCATGGCAAGAACGTCGTGCCAAGGAGATCATGAGCGTCCGCCTCGCCAGCAGCTTGACGATTGCTGACGTCGCGGCCGAGTGCAAGTTGACGCCGAGCCATTTCGCCCGTTCTTTCCGGCGCAGTACCGGTGTTGCGCCTCACGAGTACCTCTCTCGATTGCGGATCGAGGAAGCCAAGCGGCTAATGACAACTACCGAGCTCCCGTTGGCGGATGTCGCGCTGATCTGTGGCTTCAGTGACCAGAGCTACTTTACGAGGGTCTTCTCCCGTAGCGTCGGAACGAGCCCTGGCGCGTGGCGTCGAGCTCGTTCCGAGGGTTGAGGTCACTCGCTCAGGTCGGATGGATCATGTCGCGCGCGTAGGCGAGTCCGATACCATATCCACCGCCGTGTAGCTCCACGATTGCTCTTGCGCGGTCGTAGGTCTCTCGGCGAGTCCAATCCCGCTGTAGCTCCAATAAGACCTGGACCCAAGACGTCAGTCGGGCACCGGCCGTTTCCATCCGGCGAAGCGCCAGCTCATGGCCCGCAGGTGTGAGGCCTCCGCAAGCGTCGCCGACGACGTACACCTCGAGCCCGTGTGCCAGTGCGGACAGCACCGTAAAGCTGACGCATGCTTCCGTCAGCAATCCTGAAACAATGAGGCGTCGACGACCCGTAGCCAGGATTGCCCCTCGGGCGGTGTCGTCCTCCCAGACATTCATACTGCGGCGGTCGATGGCCACCACGCCTGGAAGGGCCGCGCTGAGTGCCGGCATCAGAGGCCCGCTGTACACTTTCGTCGCGGACGTCGAGGCAACGACCGGTAGGTTGAATGCCATTGCAGTCTTGGCTAGGGCGACGACATTGTTTAGCAGGATTTGTCGGCCGCTCGATTCCACGCCGAACGCAAGCCCGGCTTGTTGATCGGCAAAGAGAAGCGCACAATCCTTTGGTTCAAGGAGCTGCAGGGTGCTATCTGCCATCTTACGCTCCTATCGTCCGGATTTCAGCAGTTCGAGAAGGTCGGCATTGAGCTGATCCGCATGCGTGGTTGCGGTAGCGTGTGGTGCTCCCGAATAGACCTTGAGCTTGGCTGACTTAATCAGCTCGGCCGCAAGCTTTCCAGTGTATTGAATCGGAACGACCTGATCGTCGTCGCCGTGAACGACGAGTGTGGGGACGTCGATCTTCGCCATGTCAGGCCGAAAATCGGTCTCGGAGAATGCTGTCACGCAGTCGATCGTCGCCTTGATGGACGCTTGCAGTCCGATTTGTAGCGTCTGCTTGAACACTCCCTGGGAGACCTTAGTGCCGTGATTCGTGCCGTAGAACAGTGGGTTGAAATCGTCTAGGAATTGCGGTCGATCCTTAACGAGTCCGGCCTTAATGCCGTCGAAGACGGCTCTGTCGACGCCATCGTGATCCGCGGTCTTGCCGAACAAGGGAGTCACGGCGCTAACCAGTGCCAATTTCGACACTCGCGAGGAGCCGTGTCGGGTGATGTAGCGTACGATATCGCCGCCCCCCATCGAGAAGCCGACGAGGGTGACGTCCGTCAGATCGAGATGCTTGATCAGTTCGGCGATGTCGTCCGCGAATGTGTCGTAGTCGTAGCCGCTCCAAGGCTGCCCCGATCGACCGAAGCCACGACGATCGAACGCAACAGCCCGATAGCCCTGGGCGGCGAAGAACAGCATCTGGGCGTCCCACATGTCCGCGCTGAGCGGCCAGCCATGGCTGAACAGTATCGGCTTCCCGCTGCCCCAGTCCTTGAAGTAGAGCTCGGTCCCATCCCGCAGTATCAGCCGCGACATTGATAACTCCTTGTTGTGAGCACGAACGGTGCCGATGCCACTCCTGCGCTCGGCCGTCTGCCGTCAAGCTCGCGGATGGAACGTGGCCTGGCTTGGACGTTGTCGATGTCCTTTGTACGTCTTCACGCTTGCGGGAGTGCGATTCGCGAACGCAGAGGTTTGCAGCCTCGTGCCGGAACCGCCGAGGATGGTTTGTCGCACGCCGGGCTTGATCGTGAGTTCGTCCAAGTAGCGACGAGGTTGTTCAAGCATGTGACGCGGGCAGTGGTCATACAGGAGGGCGTACGACGTAGGCTGTCATTCGCCCCGGCCGGAGATCGTCAATTCAAGGAGAAATCTCGATGTCCAAACTCGATATGCTCACGCCCCAAAACAGCGCCATTGCACTCATCGACTTTCAACCGGCCATGTTTCAAGGTGTTCAATCGCATGACCGCCTGGTGACGATCAACAACGTTCAGATTCTCGCAAAGGCTGCCAAACTTTTCAAAGTTCCGACGGTGTTGAGTACGGTCGCGGCGGAATCCTTCTCCGGTCCCTTCATACCAGAGGTGACCAGCGTGTTTCCGAATCACGACATCATCGATCGCACCTCGATGAATTCCTGGCTCGATGCGAATTTCCGAAAGGCGGTGGCGGCCACCGGTCGCAAGAAATTCGTGTTGGCCGGTCTTTGGACGGAAGCGTGCGTGCTTTTCCCGACGTTAGACATGCTCAAGGAGGGCTACGAGATTTACGTAGCGGCCGATGCTTGCGGCGATCTTTCGCTTGAAGCCCATAATCGCGCAATGGAGCGCGTCATCCAGGCTGGTGCGGTTCCAATAACCTCTTCGCAATACGCCTACGAGCTTCAACAGGACTGGGCGCGCAGTGAGACCTACGAAGGGATGATGGACATCCAGCGCGCGCATTCACCCTACGGTGTCCAGATTCGCTTCTCGAAGTGGGCGCTCGGCGAGCATGCGTCGGAGGCCGGCTAGGTCGGCTAGTTTCTTTCCGTCCTCCGGGAGGGCTGCGATGAAGATCTATATTCTGTCCCTTGGCGCCGGCCTGTTGGTCGGCGTCGTCTACAGCCTCCTGAATGTTCGTTCGCCCGCACCTCCTCTGGTGGCTCTGGTCGGTCTGCTCGGCATCCTCGTCGGCGAGCAGATCGTTCCGGTCGCCAGGCAGATCGTCGTCGGCGAGGGCATTGCCGCCGCATGGCGGCAGGCGAAGTGCGCGCCTCACATGTTCGGCCTGCTGCCGGGGCGGCACGCCGAGGAAGTCAAGACAACCACAGATGTTGCGGAGAAGGCGTCATGAGCGCTCCTGATACGATTCTTCATCGCGGCCTATTTACCACGCTCGACCGTTCCAATCCGGTCGCGAGCGCCGTCGCCATCAAGGACGGACGCTTCACGGCGGTCGGCCATGACCACGACGTGATGAAGCTGGCCGGACCATCGACCAAGGTGATCGATCTGAAAGGACGGCGCGTCCTGCCCGGGTTGATCGACAATCATCTGCACATCATTCGCGGCGGGCTCAACTTCAACATGGAGCTGCGCTGGGACGGCGTGTGGTCGCTCGCCGACGCGATGGCCATGCTGCGGAAGCAGGTGGCGATCACGCCGCCGCCGCAATGGGTGCGCGTCGTCGGCGGATTCACCGAGCATCAGTTCGCCGAGCGGCGCCTGCCGACGATCGACGAGCTCAATGCCGCAGCCCCCGATACGCCGGTCTTCATCCTCCATCTCTACGACCGCGCGATACTCAATGCCGCGGCGCTGCGCGCCGTCGGCTACACCAAGGATACGCCCGAGCCTCCGGGCGGTGAGATCACGCGCGATGCAAAGGGCAACCCGACCGGGCTCCTGCTTGCCAAGCCGAACGCCAACATCCTCTATGCCACGCTGGCAAAAGGGCCGAAGCTGCCGTTCGATTACCAGGTCAATTCGACCCGCCACTTCATGCGCGAGCTGAATCGGCTCGGCGTCACCGGCGCCATCGACGCGGGCGGCGGCTTCCAGAATTATCCGGAGGACTATGCGGTCATCCAGAAGCTCTCGGACGAGGGGCAGCTCACGATCCGCCTAGCCTACAACCTCTTTACCCAGAAGCCGAAGGGTGAAAAGGACGATTTCCTGAACTGGACCAAGACCTCCAAATACCAGCAGGGCACCGACTATTTCCGCCACAACGGTGCCGGTGAGATGCTGGTGTTTTCGGCCGCTGACTTCGAGGATTTCCGCGTCGCGCGCCCGGACATGCCGCCGGAGATGGAGGGCGAACTCGAGGGCGTCGTGCGCATCCTCGCCCAGAACAGATGGCCGTGGCGGCTGCACGCGACCTATGACGAGACGATCTCGCGCGCGCTCGACGTGTTCGAGAAGGTCAACCAGGACATGCCGCTGGACGGCCTGCACTGGTTCTTCGATCACGCCGAGACCATCTCCGACCAGTCGATCGATCGCATCGCCGCGCTCGGCGGCGGCATCGCCGTGCAGCATCGCATGGCCTATCAGGGTGAGTATTTCGTCGAGCGCTATGGTTACGGTGCCGCCGAAGCGACGCCACCTGTGAAGAAGATGCTCGACAAGGGCGTCAAGGTGTCCGCGGGTACCGACGCGACCCGGGTCGCATCCTACAATCCCTGGGTCTCGCTCGCGTGGCTCGTGACCGGTATGACGGTGGGGGGATTGCGCCTTACTCCGCAGCGCAATTGCCTGGATCGCGAGACGGCGCTGCGGATGTGGACCGAGAATGTCACCTGGTTCTCGAATGAAGAAGGCAAGAAGGGCCGTATCCAGGTCGGGCAGCTCGCCGATCTGATCGTTCCGGATCGGGACTATTTCTCGTGCAGTGACGCCGAGATCGCCGATACGGCGAGCGACCTCACGGTGGTCGGCGGCCGCATTGTCTATGGCGCCGGAGACTTCAAGACGCTCGATACCAACGCGCCGCCGCCGGCCATGCCGGATTGGTCGCCGGTGCGCAGTTTTGGCGGGTACGGCAATTGGGTCGGATCGGACGGCAAGGCCAAGGCGATCCGATCGCAAGCCATGCAGATGTGTGGCTGCTCCAGCGCCTGCGGCGTGCACGGCCATGATCATGCTAGCGCGTGGTCGGCCAAGCTGCCGATCGCCGACCTCAAATCGTTCTGGGGGGCGCTCGGTTGCGCCTGCTGGGCGGTGTGAGATGGATGCGAGGACCGGCACGCCGCGCTGGATCGCAGCGATCCTGTCCTGGCCGTGGCTGCTGCCGACGGCCAGGGTCGCGCTGGTCTCGCCTTACCTGATCGGTGGCATCCAGAAGCTCGCCGATTTTCCTGCGGCGGTCGCAGAGCAGGCGCATTTCGGTCTGCAGCCGGCATGGCTGTGGGCCGCGGCAGCGATCGTCGTCGAGCTTGGCGGCTCCCTGCTGGTCGTCGCCAACCGGCTCGTCTGGCTTGGCGCCGGCGGACTCGGCGTGTTGACTTTCGTGGCGATGCTGACGGCGAACGCATTTTGGCTGTCCACAGGCCACGAACGGTTCATGGCGATCAATGCGTTCTTCGAACATCTCGGCCTGATCGCTGGTCTTGTCATCGTGACGATCTGCGCTGAAAAGACGCAACCTCGTCGAATCAGCGAATTCTAGTCCAATCTCGCTCAAGGAGTTGTCCATGAAACGGCTATCGGCATCGATCCTGCTCTTGTCGGTTGCGGCTCTTGCCGTAGCGGCGCCAGCGGTCGCCAGGGATGCGGGAAAGGCCGGCAGGGAAATGGTTGCGGTGGCGCCGCAATACGATACGACGCATGTCTATGTCGCACCTGATGACGTGGACAAGTTCGTGTCGAGCTTCCTTGCGACTTTCGGCGGCCAGAGCACCAAGCAGGTGGTTGCAACGGTCACGCCCACGCCGAGCAGCACGACCTCGCAGCTGCTTCAGACACCGGTCGGCACGGTCTCGCTGTTCGGCTTCAAGACGCCGGTGCCGTATCCCTTCGGCGCCGAACGGAACGGATATCTGGTCAGCGACATGGACGTTGCGATCAAGGCCGCCCGTGCGGCGGGCGCCGATTTGACCGTCGCGACCTTTCCGGATCCGATCGGGCGCGACGCCGTGATCCAGTGGCCGGGCGGCGTCAACATGCAGATCTACTGGCACACGGCCAAGCCGAATTATGCCGCCTTCGAGAAGATCCCGGAGAACCGGGTGTATGTTTCGGCCGACAGGGCGAATGATTTTGTGCGGAGTTTCGTTACCTTCTCGCACGGGAAGGTCGTGTCGCAGACCGCGAAGGCTCCCGGGATCGAGATCGGCAAGACGGGACAGACTTACAGGAGGATTCGCATCGAATCGGCATTCGGCAAGATGGTCGTTCTTGTGACCGACGGTCAGCTGCCCTATCCCTACGGCCGCGAGACGACAGGCTACGAAGTGGCGGATCTCGGCGCGACGCTTGCGAAGGCGAAGACGGCGGGAGCGACCGTCCTCGTCGAGCCGTACACGTCCGACGGGAGGTCCGCGGCGATCGTGCAGTTCCCGGGCGGCTACGTCGCCGAAATCCACGCGGCTGTACCGAAGTAGGAACCGAGATGGTGGCCGCCTCGTCACGATTGCTTTTACAACGAGGATGCGTGGCGGCCGCCTTCTGGCTGATGGCGGCACCGCGATTGGCGCTCGCGGACGATCAGACGTCCGTGCCGCAACGTCCTGCCATCTTGTTCAACCGATGGCAGGAGGACTGGTCGGTGCTCGCCGACCCACGCGTCCCGCGCCAGCCGTTTGACGAATTCAAGTATATTCCGCTGTCCGATGTCGATCCGTACACCTATCTCTCGTTCGGTGCGAACACGCGCGCGCGGTTCGAAAGCAACAATGCGGCCGGCTTCGGGACGGGTGCAAACCGCAACCAGGACTACGTGATCAACCGCAACGAATTCCATGCCGACCTGCGCATTGCCAATCAGGTACAGGCGTTTGTGCAGTTTCAGAGCGACTTCGCGCCCTGGAAGACAATGCTGTCGCCAGTCGACCGGAACCAGCTCGATCTCGAGCAGGCGTTCATTGCTCTGACAGAGCCCGTCGGCGGTGGAACGTTGAAGCTGCGTCTCGGCCGTCAACAGTTTTCGCTCGACCTCGCGCGCTTTGTTTCGGTGCGTGACGGTCCCAACGTCCGGCAATCCTACGATGCCGCGTGGCTCGACTACGAGAACGGACCCTGGCGGTTCATCACCTTCTACAGCCACCCTGTGCAGACCCGGGACAACCAGGTCTTCGACGACTACAGCAGCAGCAAGCAGACGTTTGGCGGCGTCAGGCTGGAGCGCCAGCTGTCGGACATGAGCATCAACGGCTACTATGCCCACTTCACACAGGCCGACGTGCGCTTTCCGAACGCCGCGGGCAACGAGCGGCGAGACGTCTTCGATATCCATTTGAGCGGCAAGCCCGGTCATTTCGATTGGGATGTTGAAGCGATGTACCAGACGGGACAAATCGGCAGCAGGCCGATTGAGGCCTGGGCTTTCGGGTCGCTCGCCGGTTACACCCTGGCCGATATCAACTGGACTCCGAGGCTTGGCATCCAGGTGGACGCCTCGTCGGGCGATGGCAACGCACCGGGGCGCGCGTTCGGAACCTTTAATCCGCTTTTTCCCAACGGCTACTACGTGACGCTGGCGGGCTACACCGGATACGTCAACTTCATTCACGTCAAGCCTTCGCTGACGCTGCATCCGTCGTCGTCCGTGAAGATCACCCTCGCGGCAGCTGCACAGTGGCGCCAGAACACGGCCGACGCCGTCTACGCCCAGCCCGACATACCGATTCCCAACACGGCGGGGCGGCCCGGTGCTTATACCGGCGCCTATGGCCAGGCTCGCGTCGACTGGACCATCGACCGCTCAACGTCATTTGCAGTCGAGGCCGTGCACTTTGCGATCGGCGATGCGCTGCGCCATGCCGGCGCACACGATTCCAACTACATCGGCGTTGAGATAAAGCGGGGATGGTGAGGCGCCGACCGGAACAAGAGGCGGCCCGCCTTGTCGAGCGTTGACCGAAGCTGCAGACTTCGCTGTCGACGTTGCCATCCGCCGGCTCCGGTGGACGGGTCCCGTGACCATCTGAGCGTCGAGCTTCCGGTAGGCTGTACATGTCAAAGACCATTTCCATTCTTGCTCTCCTGATGAGCCTCAACGCCGGCTTCGTCGATACCGCCGGCTTTCTCGCGCTTCAGGGGCTCTTCACGGCGCACGTGACCGGCAACTTCGTTACGTTCGGTGCCGCGATTGTGCTCGGAACGTCCGGTGCGCTGGCCAAGCTTCTCGCGCTTCCAGTCTTCTGCGTCGTCGTGATCGTGACGAGAATGTTCAGCTTCTATCTCCCCGCCATGGGACTGCCGATCTTCCGATCGATGCTGACCCTCAAGGTACTGCTGCTCGCCGTCGGCGGTGCCGCAGCCGTCTATTTCGGGCCGTTCGTGCAAGGGGACAGTTGGCAGGCGATTGTCACCGGGATGCTGCTCGTTGCCGCAATGGCCATTCAGAATGCAGCGCATCGTATCCATATGGGATCGGATCCGCCGAGCACCCTGATGACGGGAACGACCACCCAGATCATGATCGATGTCGCCGATGTTCTCAGGTCTGCACCTGCTCCGGTTCTGGTCGCTGCCAGGCCCCGCCTGAGCAAGATGACGGCAAGCGTGATCGCGTTCGCGTTGGGGTGCGCGGCGGGTGCCTGCCTCTATGCCAAGCTTGGTACCTGGTGCTTCGTCCTGCCCCCGTTCATCGCGTTGCCGGCCGTGTTCCTCGCGGAGTCCGATCCCCTCCCACAGAAGACGACTTAAGGCGCACGATGAGTCCAGCCGAGACCTTCCAGACCATCCTGCTGCTTCTGATGATTGCCGTCGTGCTCGACACGGTGGCCCGCCGTCTGCGTCTGCCGTCCGCGTCTGTGTTGGTGCTGGCCGGCATCGCTCTAGCTCTGGTACCCGGACTTCCCGAAGTGGAGTTCGATCCGGACTTCGTCATGGTGCTGTTTCTGCCGCCGCTTCTGCTTTCGGGCGCCTACTTCACGGTATGGCCGGATTTCCGGGCGAATCTGAGGATCATCCTCCAGTTGGCCGTCGGGGCTGTCGTTGTGACGACGCTGCTGGTCGGGGTCGTCACGCATTTCTTCTTCCCGGCATTGCCCTGGGCCGCGTGCTTTGCACTCGGTGCGATCATTTCACCGCCGGACGCCGTGGCTGCCCGGGCGGTGCTGGACCACATTGACGTTCCACCCCGCATTTCCGTTCTCCTCGAGGGCGAAAGCCTGATCAACGACGCCTCGGGCCTCGTTCTGTTTCGCTTCGCCGTCGCGGCGGCGCTGACCGGCGCCTTCAGCGCGGGAGGCGCCGTGGCAAGCTTTGTCTACGTCTCAGCCGTCGGCACCGGGATCGGACTTGCGCTCGGCTGGATCTGCGCGTTCGTCGCGGGCCGACTGACCGATGCCCGGCTCGCCGTGGTCTGGACATTCCTGTCGGCCTGGGCCGCCTATCTGTTCGCGGACAGCCTGCATGTCTCGGGTGTGCTATCGACGGTCGCGTGTGGGCTCGTCCTTGGGCGTTTGCAGCACGGGACCTTGAGCGCGGCCTCCCGCGTCCAGGCGTTGTCGGTCTGGTCCGTCGTGACGTTCGTGATGGAGGCGTTGGTCTTCGTCCTGGTCGGGCTGGCGCTTCGCGGCGTTCTGCACCGGTTCGGCTCGGATTGGGGAGCGGTAAGTGCGCTCGTGCCCGCGGCCGCAACGATCTTTGCAGTGCTCGTGCTCGCGCGGTTCGCCTGGATTTTCCCGACGGCCTACATTCCGAGGGCGTTGATCCCCTCGCTCCGTGCGCGGGATCCCTATCCACCGTTTGCCGTTCCGCTCGTGATGAGCTGGGCCGGAATGCGCGGAGTTGTTAGTCTGGCCGCCGCGCTGTCGTTGCCGGAGCAGTTTCCTGGCCGGGATATCATCCTCTTCGTGACCTTTTGCGTCGTGGCCGCGACCATCGTTGCGCTTGGATTGACGCTCGGTCCGGTGGCGAAGACGCTGGCGGGGAAGGAATTCCTGCTCCATGGCGAGGAGACGCTGTCCGAAGCGACGGTGCGGGCCGAGATCGCGCGAGCCCAGTTCGACGCCGTCAGCGCACATTCTCTCGGAGCCGAAGGCAGGCATCACCACCCGCGGCTCGTCGAGCAGTACGGCCATCGCCTCGCAGTGGCCGAGGATCACGCCCTTGCCAAGGGAGCCCATGGAGAGCGCAGACTTCAGCACTATGGTGCCGTATTGATCGCGGTGAAGGCAGGCCGCGAGAAGCTTCTGGAGCTCTTCGATTCAGGCCGCATCCACGACAACGTGATGCAGAGGTTGGAGAGTGAGCTGGACCAGGAGGAGCTGTTTGCGGCTCGGGTGATCGAGGCGGCCGAAGACGATTGAAGTTGGCGTCTTGGAGGACCAACTACGTCCTTGCTTGCCCTCGCAGCCTGTCAAGCAATGCCTTTGCTCGACGGAAAGGGACGGATCGAGGAGGCCAAGCGCCTGATGACAACCACCAAGCTGCCGCTGGCGGATATCGCGCTGATCTGCGGGTTTGGTGACCAGAGTTACTTCACCAGGATATTCTCTCGCAGCATCGGAACGAGCCCTGGCGCGTGGCGGCGAGCGCGTTCAGAGGGGTGAGGACGGCCTCACACGAAATGCGCGCCCAGCTCCCGGCCAGATGCGGCGATGATCGCTCCCGCCTGCATTCGCTCTTGTCTGTAGCTTTGAAGTGCATCGCCGAGAGATGCCGATGAGAGGTGCTTTCGCAGCGCAATCGCATCCCCCGCCGCCTTTGCTATTCCCATTCCGGTGTGCGGTCGCACCACGAATGCCGCGTCTCCGACAAGGGCAATTCGTCGCGAGGTCATTCGCTTTGTTTCGTAGTCGAAGATGCCCTGCACGAACGGGCTGACCGTCGCTTCTATGGCGGCCGCCAGTGGGCGAGGCATGAGTTGCCTCGCCTCGTCGATGAGCGTTTCGCGGGCTCGTTCGGAAACTGCGCCCGGCGGGAGCGAGTACGGGTGGATGCTGCCGTCGAGGTCCGTGAGCACGTCGTCCCGCGCGGCCGATCCGACAGCTGGGCGATACCATACCCAATTGTATCTTCGGCGGCCGATCTCTGTCTCGCCGTTCGGACCGGGCACCAGGAATCCGATCACATGGGAGCGCGGCATCCGGAAATAGGCGAAGCGCTCGAGCAGGGCATCGGCGGCAAAGCCCGGCAAAGCAAGCTCCGGAAGCAGGCCGCGCCACCCGACATATCCGGCGTACGCGTTGGTGGCTTCCGGGCCGTCGACCGCGGCGCGCACGGCGGATGCTATTCCATCAGCGCCAACGACGACGTCCGCAGCCGCCTCACTTCCATCGGCGAACCGAAGAACAACCTGGTCGGCCTCCTCGACAATGGATGCGACCTTCCGATCGAGCGCGTATCGGTCGCCGGTCATCCGCTGTCGAAAGACCCGATAGATGGAATCCCACGATAGCTGCATTTGAGGCGCCATCTTCTGATCGATGGTAGTGCCTTCATCGCTGAACACGATGCGTTCCCGCGCAATGACCCCGACGCGTGCCACGTGTTCGCATCCGGCAGCGCGCAGAATGGCAAACGTCTCGCGCTTGCCGAGCAGCCCGGCTCCCCGCCCTTCGAGCCCGTGGCGCGATCTTTCATAGACCGAGACGTCGTGCCCATCTTCCGCGAGCAGCGTCGCTACGAACAGCCCTGCAAGCGAACCGCCGACGATTGCTACTCGCATCCCATGCTCCGTGTGATGTCCTCAGTCGGGCCTCGATGCGTGGCGTCACTCCTTGCCATGAGCTGCATGCAAAGTTCGCCACGACCAGATGCTGGGCAGTTGCAACAGGAGGCCGCCGGCCGCGAGCACGGCGCCATAGATGCACACGCCGGGCCAGGAAAAGTGCCCATAGGCCCAGCTCGAGCCCAGCGAGCCGAGCGACCCGCCGATGAACATGACTGTCATGAAAACGGTGTTGAGCCGGCTGCGTGCCTCAGGGCGTAGTGCAAAGATGATGTGCTGATTGGACACAAGCGCGCAGTTCACCCCGATGTCGAGCAGGATCACGCCGACAACCAGCCCAGCGATCTTGTCCCAGATGGCAAAACTGAACCAGGACGCGAGCGTTATTGCGGCGCCGATCGCCACGACGAGATGCGGCCCTCGCTTATCGGCGATGCGGCCGGCAAGAGGCGCGGCAAATATGCCCGCCGCGCCGATCACGCCGAACAATCCGGCCACCTCGGGACCGAGCCGAAGCGGAGGCTCCTGCAAGTGGAGCGACAGCATGGTCCAGAACGCAATGAACGAGGCGAACAGCATGGCCTGTGTCGCAGCCGCCAACCGCAGGGCCGGCTCCTCGACGAGCAGATGAACGAGCGAGCGCAGGGCGGCGATGTATGGGATGCTCTGCGTCGGATGGTGACGTGGGAGGGTGGTGCGCATCAGGGCAGCCGCCACGAGTGCTAACGGCACGCCGAGCCAGAACATCTCGCGCCATCCGAAATGGGCTCCGACGAAGCCGGCGACGGTACGGCTGAGAAGGATGCCGCACAGGATGCCGCTGACGACCGTGCCGACTACGGCGCCTCTCGATCGCGCGTCGGCGAGGATTGCCGCGAACGGGACGATCTGCTGCGCTACGGTCGCCGACAGGCCGAGTATCAGGGACGCGGCCATCAGCGCCGTCGTGGTCGGAGCGATCGCGGCAAAGGCAAGTGCTGCGGCCAGAACGACGAACTGAGCCGCGATGATGCTTCGCCGCTCGGCGAGATCACCGAGGGGAACGAGGAGGACCAGTCCGATCGCATAGCCGAACTGGGTCGCCGTCGGCACCAGCCCGATCATCGAGGATCCCGGGTAACTCGCTTCGATGAGTCCCAGGAGGGGCTGGTTGTAGTAGATGTTTGCAACCGCGATGCCGGCGCAGGCGGCCATCGCGAACACTTTTCCCCGGCCGAGCCCCGCGGCCTCTCCCGTCATGGATGTTGAAGTCGACATCACTCCGGTCCTTTCGTTGGTCCGCGCGTGAACCCATGCATCGCGCATCCGTCATGAGACGCCGCCTGCGGCGACAGGCGCTGGAATTGCCACGAAATCGAGGGCGGAGGCGCCACGGCTTACCCACGCTTGACTACAGGCGTCACCCAAGATATTTATCGTTCGATAAATATCAAGGGATGGGAAGTTGAATATGGGCAGCCCCTTTGTCTGGCCGGAAGCGCCCGCGCAATGGCCGCAGGCTCTACGAGAGGAATTCATTGCGAAGCGCGGAGATGGTCGCGTTGGTAGCGTTCTCGTGTCGCAGACAGAGCGGGTTCGTGTTTGGCACCTTACGCTCCAGCCGGGCGAGCGTATTGGATTCCATACGCATGTTTTGGATTATTTCTGGACGGCGATGACACCGGGCAAGGCGCGCTCGCATTACGGTGACGGCGAGATCCGCGAAGTCAGCTACAAGTCCGGCGACACCCAGCACCATACATATGGCCTGGGCGAATTCATGGTCCATGATCTCGAGAACATCGGTGATACACCGCTGGTTTTCGCCACGGTAGAATTCCTGGAAAGCTCGAACAAGCCGCTTTCGCTCGAGTAGAAGAAGGGCTGAGCGGAGCAGGCATGAGTCGGGCCCGTGGCGTCGCGCTCCGTCAGTTCTTTTCGAGAATGTACAGGCCCGCATTGTAATCGGTCGCGTAGATCAACCTGGCGGCGTCGACAAAGACGTCGCTCGATTGGATCACGCCGGGGCGATTGGGGCGTCCGACCGGACGCGTGTTGCGCGCATGGTCCGGCCGGATGTCCCGGTAGTCGACTTGCCTTTGCTACCTTAGAAAATGGTCGGCTGCGGTATCGCGCAGCAACTGCTGATGGTCATGCGCGGCGACGCTATGCACTTGCGTGAGGACAGCGCCCAGTTCGCGGCCTCGCGCGACGACGCGGTCCCCGATCGGCTTTCGGACGTCATTGAAGGCCTTTAGCCCGGCTCGGATGTCGTCGCCCGCAGCGGCGAGTGAGTCCGCGAGGCATTTCGCATCCGCCGCGCCTTTGGTGACGCCCAAGCCGACATGGGGACGGCCGACGAAGGCTGCATCTCCGATCAGGGCGATGCGGCCGTACACCATGGTCGGAGAGGCGAGGTCGTAGATCGGCGTAAAGAACGCGGATTTGACGGCACGCAAAACGTTCAACATCGGCGTGCACATGAAATTCTCGGCGGCATCCCTCATCTCGCGTACCACTTCGGCCCTGACGAGCGGCGGCGGAATGGAGATGTCGTGCGCGCGGCCGCTCTCGTCGGTGAGCATTTGGCCGAGCCGCGATGGGTCCGTGTTCCGATACCAGACGAAATTGTAGCGGCGCTTGCCGGGCGTCAGGTCGTTGTCGGGGCCCGCGATCGGATAGCCGATCACTTCGTGTCCGGGCGCAACGAAGAAGGTGAACTTGTCGAAAACAGCCTTGTGGGTCTCCGGGTCGAGATCGGCTTCATCGACCAGCGCGCGCCATATCACATAGCCCGCGTAGATCGGCTGAACGGCTGGCGCAAGGTGATTGCGTGCCGTCGAGCGAAAGCCGTCCGCGGCAATGAGCAGATCGGCGCGCTCGACGTGGCCATTTTGGAAGCGAACGGTGACACCGTCGTCGTCCTGGGCAAAATCCGCCAGATTGTGGTTGAGGTGATAGGATCCTTGCGGCTGCACCTCGCGGCAAAGGTTTTGCAAACGATCCCACGAGGTTACGATCTGCGGATGGCGGTGCCGCTCGATCACGCGTCCGTCGTCGTCAAACAGCACGCGGTCTTCCACGTAGACGCCGAGGTCGGCGATGCCCGCACCGCTCTCGACGAGGATGTCCTGCAATTCCTTGTGGCTGACGATACCGGCGCCGCGCCCTTTCAGCTCTACGTCGGAACGCTCGAATATATCGACGGTCCAGCCGGCCTTCCGCAGCAGGGCCGCGGCAAATAATCCGGAAATCGAACCTCCGACGACAACGGCTTTCTTGCTGGCCTTCATGCCCATGGTCGTTGCTCCCGTTAGTTATCGATCGATAAATAACGGACCGAAGCTCTCCGAGTCAAGCCGTCGATTCCTAGCGCCGCCTGGCAATGACGGCCGGCATTCCCTTAAGGAGGCTGTCCACGCTTGCCTCGATGAACGCGGGCACGTCGAGGTGAACCGGAACGCCGTAAGCGAACCGGCGGACACCGTAATAGAAAATGCCGCCGTGAAACTCCCAATAGAGCTCGAGTTCCTGGCCGCTGATGGGGCCGCTCCTGGCGAGGCCGTTCTCGGCACGGATCTCGGCGCACACCCGTCGGTGGACCCGTTCCTCGACGAACTTGATGTACCAGCGGTTGAGATCGAGCGCCTTCAGTCCTGCGAACAGGAAGATCCGCATCCACTTCGGATGAAAGATCACGTCGGTATAGCTGTTGTAGAATTCGATCAGCCGATCCCGGAGCGGGCGCGAGCGGTCCTCGAGGAGATGCTCCCACTCGATGCGCCATCGCGACAGGAAGACCTCGCCATAGACGGCCTGAAGAAGATCGTCCTTGTTTGGAAAATAACGGAAAATCAGCGGTTGTGTGACGCCGAGCCGGGCGGCGAGGGGCCGGGTGCCCGCGTCGAAGCCCACCTCCGCGAAGTACTCGATCGCCTCCTCGACGATCAGCCTCTTGCGCTCATCAGGCGAGAGCCTGGCGCCGCGCGCCGGCTTTGCGCCAGAACGCGCCGTCTGGGCCGGCTTCGCCTTCCTCGTTCTTTTGCCGGCCTTGGCCCGAGCTGATGAGCTTTCGGGATTGGTCACGCACTGTTCCTCTCGGCTGGAGTCGGCGCCAGAATGCCAGTTTAGCCGCGCACTGAGAAGCATCGCGCAGCGGCAGGTCTCGATCGCGCGACGCGATCCGATCGGCAGTGCAATAGCACGGTCGGTCGGGCAACGGGTCTCCCGCCCCGAAAATAATCCGAAAAAACTTGCGCCGGATCAAAGACAAAACGATCCGGTTGACTCTTGCGCGAATTTATCGTTTGCTAATTTATAATTGATCGATCGATAAATAAAACACCGACCAGGGTCCACAAGGAGGCATCTGTGACACCTCATTTCCGTTCAGGCGGCCTGAGCCGCCGTTCCGCTCTCAAGCTCGCCGCCGGTGCGATGCTGATCTCCGCGTTCCCGCGGCGGGTGACCGCCCAGTCGGCGCCGATCCGAGTGGGCTTTCCCGTGCCGCTGACCGGTCCGTACGGCTCCGAGGCCGCCGATCAGGTTCGCTGCGCCCAGCTCGCCATCGAGAACTTCAACAAGGCGGGTGGCCTGAACGGTCGTCTGGCCGAGCTCCTGGTGAGGGACGACAAGCTCAATCCCGCCGAGGCGGTCAGCCGAACCCTCGAGCTGATCGAAAAGGACAAGGTCGACATGATCGTCGGGTCGCTCTCGGGCGCAGTGCAGCTCGCGGTCAATGATGCGTGCAAGGCGCGAGGCGTGGTCTACAATGCGCTCAGCCTTTCGGATCGGATCAACGAGGCGTCGGACTTCGGCCCGACGACCTATCATGAGGGAATGGCGCCCCACTTCTCCGTTGGCGCGCTGGGGAGCTACGTCTTCGCGAACATGGGCAAGAAAGTCGCCTATCTCATCGCTGACTATGAATTTGGCTATGAGATGCGGCGCGCGTTCCAGGTGGTCGGGGACCGGATGGGGGTGCAAGTCGTCGCCGAAGTGAAGCATCCGCTCGGCACCCAGGACTTCAGTAGTCTGTTCCCGCGGATCCTCAGCGCGAAACCCGACATCCTGTGTGTGCTCAATTTCGGCCGTGATCAGCTCAATGCGCTGAAGCAGGCCAACGAGTTCGGCCTCAAGGACCGGATGAAGATCGTCGTCGGCGCGCTGTCCAGCACGCAGAGAATCGCCGGCGGCGCGGAGGCCTATGCCGACGTGGTTGGCGCGTCCAACTACTATTGGGCGGCCGAAGATACGTTTGCGTCCTCGAAGGCCTTCAATGCGGCCTATGCCGCCAAGCATAACGGCGGCGTCCCGTCCGACTACGGCAGCTACGGTTACGGCGGCGTCCGCTCGATGCTCGAATTGGCGCGAAAGGCGGGGTCCGTCGAACCCGCCGCGCTTGCCGCCGCCGTGGGCACGGGCTTCGACTTTGATCTCTACAAAGGTCCGCAGCGAATCAGGGGCTGCGACCATCAGTCGATGCAGTCGGTGTTCATCCTGAAATCGAAGCCCGAGGCCGCGATGAAGAGCCAGAATGACACGTTCGAGATCGTCTCCGTCTCCAAGGCGGACGAGAGCATGCTGCGAAGCTGCGCCGAACTCGGCCACAAGAGCTAACCGCAAGGGGGTGGTCGATGGCTGATGTCTCCCTCGGGCTCCTGGAGCTTCAGATTCTGACTGGCCTGGCGCTGGGCTGCATCTTCGTGCTCGTCGCGGCCGGGCTGACGCTGATCTTCGGGCTTCTCAACGTCGTCAATTTCGCACACGGCGCGTTCTACGCGGCGGGAGCCTATCTCGGCGTGTTCGCCTTCGGCTTGACTGGGAATTTCTGGCTGTCGCTCGTGGCCGTTCCGCTCGGAATGGCCGTCCTTGGAATGGCCGTTGAGAAGTTCCTGCTGCGGCCATTGTATGGGCGAGATCCCAGCTATCCGCTGCTTGCCACCTTTGGCGTCGGGTACGTCCTGGTGGAATTGATCCGCATCCTGTTCGGCACCGACGGCGTTCCGTTTAGCGCGCCGAGCGCTCTGCGCGGAAGCCTCCTGCTCGGCGACATATCCTTCCCGCGGTACCGGATCTTCGTCATGCTTGCGACCGCCACGCTGCTGACGGTGCTGTGGCTGTTCCTCGAAAAGACCTCCTATGGCCTGATTGTGCGGGCCGGCGCGAAAAATCCCGAAATCGTCGAAGTGCTCGGGGTCGACACGTCCAAGGTCTGGCTCATCGTGTTCGCGATCGGCACAGCGGTCGCCGGTCTCGCCGGATTTCTTGCCGCCCCGATGCGCGGCGTGATCCCCGAGATGGGTGTCAATGTGCTGATCGAAGCCTTCGTGGTCACGGTCGTCGGCGGAATGGGATCGCTGGCCGGAGCGGTGATCGCGGGCCTTGCGATGGGGATCATCATCAGCGTCACCTCGTTCTTTGCCGCGGATTTCTCCAGCGTGGTGATGTTTGCGATCATGGCCGTTGTGTTGCTGGTGCGGCCGCAGGGGCTGTTCGGCCGATTGGATGTCGTGAAGTGAAGCCGATTGCCATGCAGAGCCGGAACGACGAAGCGTCCGATGCCAGCCGTCAGTGGTCGTTCCTGAAATGGTTGGAGCGCCATCGCGTGCTGACATCTGCGGCGGTGCTCGCCGTGTTGCCGGCAGTGGCTCCCCATCCGGCACTCGCGATCAGCGTCCTCATCTACGGACTGTTCGCGACCGGCTTCAACTTGCTGTTCGGCTATACCGGGCTGCTCTCGCTGGGGCACGCCGCGTTCTTCGGCGCGGGCGCCTATGGCTGCGGCCTCGCCATCGTTGCGCTTCACCTGCCCTGGTATGCGGCGCTACTTGGCGGCATCATCCTTGCCGTCATCGCGGGTGCGATCATTGGCGGCCTCGCGATCCGCACCAGCGGCGTCTATTTCGGCATGGTGACGCTGGCGCTGGCGCAATGCCTGTATTTCCTGTTCTATCAATGGACGTCGGTCACCGGGGGCGAGAGCGGCCTGCGCGGCGTGTCGGTTCCGACGATCGATATCGGATCGTTCCAGATATCCCTGCTGAACCCCCTTTCGAAGTTTTACTTCCTCCTGTTCTTCGTCGTCATCGCTCTCGCCGTTTTCTCGCGCATCCTCGAATCGCCGTTCGGCGCTGTGATCGAAGGCATTCGAGAGAACGAGAACAGGGCGAGGGCATCCGGATACGCCCTGCGGTCGACGAAATGGTTGAGCTTCGTGCTGTCGGCGGCGTTCTGTGGCCTGGCGGGTGCGCTCAATACGATCCATCTCGGCATCGTTTCAATCGATGCCCTGTTCTACACAACCTCGGGCACGGTCGTGATGATGGCGCTGCTCGGCGGCATGGGTACGTATTTCGGACCGTTCATCGGCGCCGCGCTGTTCCTGCTGCTCGAAGACCTGACGTCCGCCTGGACGTCGCATTGGCAATTGATCGCCGGAATCATCTTCATCGCATGCGTGCGTTTCTTCCCTGCCGGCGTTTGGGGAACGGTTCTGGAAAGGATCCGGAAGTGAACGACGGTATCGTCCTCAGCGCGGAAAACGTTACGCTACGCTATGGCAGCTTCACGGCCCTGGAGGATGTCTCGGTCGCCTTCCGCGCGGGCGAGCTCACCTCCATCATCGGTCCGAACGGCGCCGGCAAGAGCAGCTTCTTTAATGTCATTTCGGGTGCCCGAACGCCGAGCACCGGGCGCGTCGTCTATGACGGGCGCGACATCACCGGGTTACCCCAGCACCGCTACGTCCATGCCGGGATATCGAAGTCGTTCCAGATCACCAACGTGTTCCCGGCGCTGACCGCACATGAGAATGTGAGGCTGGCGGCGCAGGCAATGGTCGGGGGCAGGAACTTCTGGTCGAAGCGATCGGCTCTGACGGCCACCGACGATACGGCGGCACAACTGCTGAAGGAGGTCGGTCTCGCCGGCGAGGGACGTCGGCGCGCGTCCGAACTCGCCCACGGCCAGCAGCGGGCGTTGGAAATCGCGATGGCGCTTGCCTGTTCTCCCCGCCTGCTTCTGATGGACGAGCCGACCGCCGGGATGAGCCCCGAGGAGACCAGGGACATGGTCTCGCTGATCGAGCGCCTTGCAGAGACCAAGACGGTTGTCCTCGTCGAGCACAAGATGAAGCTGGTGCTCGGCATCAGCCGGCGAATCATCGTTCTCCATCATGGCAGGCTGCTTGCCGACGGCTCGCCCGACGACGTGCGCAACGACCAGGAAGTGAAGCGGGTCTATCTAGGGCAGGAGGCGCATTGATGCTGACCGTAAACGGTCTCAATGCCTGGTACGGACGCAGCCATGTGATCCAGGACGTGACGTTCGAGGTCGACCGTGGCGAGATCGTCACGCTGCTCGGCCGCAACGGCGCCGGCAAGACGACGACCCTGCGCGCGATCATGGGGCTCATCGCCAAGCGTACCGGATCGGTCCACTTCAAGGGCAGCGAGATTCTTCCCCGGCCGACGTGGAGGCGCTTCAGCGACGGGTTGGCCTATGTTCCCGAACAGCGTGGCATCGTCCCGGGGCTGACCGTGCTCGAAAATCTTCGGCTGGGGCTGGTTGCGGCTCGGCCGAAATTGGACGAGCACGAGGTGATTGATCGCATCGCCGCGACGTTTCCGCGACTCAAGCAGCGATTGAGCCAGGAGGCCGTCACCTTGTCCGGCGGCGAGCAGCAGATGCTCGCGATCGCGCGCGCAATGGCGTCCGGGCCGTCACTGGTGATGCTCGACGAGCCTTCCGAGGGGATCATGCCGGTCCTCGTGAAGGAGATGTTCGACTACTTTGCACAACTTCGCGATCAGGGGACGACCATCCTCCTGGTCGAGCAGAATGTCGAACTCGCGCTCAGAATTTCCGATCGCGCCTACATCATCGATCAAGGCAGGATCGTGCATGAAGGCCGCGCCGACAGCTTGTTGGCCGACCAGGCCATTCAGGAAAAGTATTGCTCGGTGTAATAGTCTCGGATCGTGAGATCGTTCAAGCGCCGCACAAAATGCACAAGATCACGCCGGCGATCCCCTGATATTGCGCTTCCTTCGAGGAGGCGAAGTCGTGAAGCCTAGAACCGTAGTGCTCGTGCTTGCAGCCGTTGTTGCATTCGGGGGCGCATTGGCGCTTTCATATGCCTGGGAATCTCCGATCGCTCCGATCGTTCCCTCGTCGGCGAAGACCGAGGACGCCGCGCTCGTGCGTCGCGGAGCCGCGCTCGCGCTGCTCGGAGACTGTACCACCTGTCATTCCGCGCCTGGCGGAGCGCAATTCGCCGGCGGTCTTGCGATGCCGACGCCGTTCGGGACGATCTACTCCACCAACATCACGCCCGACCCTGATACGGGCATCGGCCGATGGTCGGAGCAAGCCTTCGTCCGCGCTCTTCGATCGGGCGTGGATCGCGAGGGCCGCCATCTCTACCCGGCCTTCCCCTACGATCATTTTACGCACGTCACGGACGACGATGCGAAGGCGCTTTATGCCTTCTTCATGTCGCTTGATCCGATCAAGTCGTCGACGCCGCCCAATGAGTTTCCGTTCCCTCTCAACGTTCGTATGACGCTGGCCGGCTGGAAGTTGCTGTTCTTGCGGCGAGAGCGTTTCGTTCCGGACGCTTCGAAGGACGAGAAGTGGAATAGAGGAAAGTATTTGGTCGACGGGCTCGGGCATTGCGGCTCTTGCCACTCGCCCCGCAACCTGTTGGGCGCGGAACGGACATCGGCCACTTTCCAGGGGGGTGAAGCCGAGGGCTGGCGCGCCTATGCGCTGGGTCCGAGCTCGCCGTCGCCGGTGCCGTGGGACGAAGCGGCGCTGATGGAATATCTTTCGCGCGGCTCGCATGCCAAGCATGGGACAGCTCAGGGGCCCATGGCGAACGTGGTCGACAATCTGTCAATGGTTGACCCCGAGGACGTGAGCGCAATGGCCTATTATCTTGCCTCGCTCGGCAACGGCAAAGCGCATGGCGAGGTGAAGGCGTCGAACTCTTCAGGGCCTGGGCGTCTGCCGCAGGTGGCCGGAGCTCACGCCGCGACACCGTCGATGCCGTCCGACCCTGGCGGAGCGATCTACACCGCCGCTTGCGCGTCGTGCCACGAAGGCGACAGGTCGCTGCCGCTGGGCGGGGCGCGACTTGGTTTCTCCACCGCCGTTGCGGACGAGACGCCCGCTAATCTGATCAATCTCGTGTTGCGGGGAATACCGGCGGCCGGCGGTGCTGCCACGCGCCCCATCATGCCCGGCTTTGCCGACGTTCTTGGTGACGAGCAGATCGCCGGTCTAGCCAACTATCTCCGCACCCAGCTTGGCGGAAAGAAGCCGTGGGATGGGATCGCAAAGGCGACGGCGGAAGCAAGGGCCAATCGGTGAGTCGGACTGGACAGCAAAGATCCGATGATTTTGGTAGGACGCCATGACGATACTGACTGTTAACGGCGAGAGCCGATCTATCAAGGCAAGTCCGGATACTCCGCTGCTCTACGTCCTCAGGGACGAGCTCGGGCTCAACGCCGCAAAATATGGATGTGGCCTCGGTCAGTGCGGAGCTTGCACCGTCATTGTCGACGGCAAGGCCGTCTTCTCCTGTGTCACGCCGGTCATGGTGTTAGAAGGACGGAAGATCACGACTCTTGAGGGTCTTGGCAGCCCGGACGCGCCCGGTCCAATGCAACGAGCCTTCATCGCGGAGCAGGCCGCGCAATGCGGTTATTGCATTCCCGGCATGATGATGCGTGCCCAGGCGCTCCTCAGTCGCGATCCGCACGCCGACGATGAAACCATCAGGGCAGAACTCCAGCCGAATCTTTGCCGATGCGGAACACATATGCGCATCCTGCGCGCGATCCGGCGTGCCGCAGACGAGATGGCACCGAAGACGGCCGATGCGGGGGCGAAAAGATGACACATGCGGTCTCGCGGCGCAGCGTATTGGCCGGCGCCGGCGCCCTCATCGTCGCCTTTCGACTTTCGGCGGCACACGCGCAGACCGAAACCGGTACCGGCGGAGGCGCATCAAAGCACGGTCTTCCCGGCAGTCTCGACGATACCCCACGGATCGATGCGTGGATTCGCGTTGACGCCTCGGGCGCCGTGACGATCCTGACCGGAAAGGCCGAGCTCGGCCAGGGTCTCAAGACGGCGCTGCTGCAAGTCGCGGCAGAGGAACTCAAGATGCCGCTCGACAGGCTGTCGCTGGTCACTGCGGACACCGCGCGGACGCCCAATGAAGGCTACACGGCCGCGAGCCACTCGATGCAGGATTCCGGCACGGCCATTCGGCACGCCGCGGCCCAGGCGCGCGAAATCCTCCGCAACGAGGCCGCGCGCCAGCTTGGCGTGGCCGCCACGTCGCTACAGGTCCGCGGCGGCGAGGTGTTCGGTCCGGGCGGGGCGCGCCTGGGATACGGTGAACTGGTTCGTGATCAACTCTTAGCGGTTGACGCGAAGCCGAATTCGTCCTTGACGCCGCCGGCGGACTTTACCGTGATGAATCAGCCGCTGCCGCGGATCGATATTCCGGCCAAGGTGACGGGACGAAGCGCCTACGTCCAGGACTTGCGCCCCGAAGGCATGCTGCACGGTCGCGTCGTCCGTCCCCCAAGCTATGGCGCGACGCTGCGCGACGTCGATCTCCTTCAAGCCCAGGGCATGCCCGGAATCGTCAAGGTCGTCCGCGATGGCAACTTTCTCGGCGTGCTTGCGGACAATGAGTGGACGGCCATCCAGGGCATGCGGACGCTCGCGGCCACCACGAACTGGACCGAACAGCAGGCATTGCCGGACAGCGCGGACTTGTCGGCAGCGTTGATGAAGTTGCCGTCGCGCGACACAACGATTCACGACGCCGGCAGTCCGGGAAAGCCGGGGACCGTGGTCGAGGGGGTCTTCAGCAGACCTTATCTGACGCACGGCTCGATCGGGCCATCTTGTGCGATAGCGCAATTCCAGGACGGAAAGCTGACGGTCTGGACGCATACGCAAGGCGTGTTCTTCCTCCGCGATGCGATCGCCGGCATGCTGCGGATGCCTGTCGAGGACGTGCGTTGTGTGCATGCGGAGGGGGCCGGCTGTTACGGCCACAACGGAGCCGATGACGCGGCCGCCGATGCGGCGATGCTCGCGCTCGCGATGCCCGGACGGCCGGTCAGAGTCCAACTGATGCGCGAGCAAGAGCACGCCTGGGATCCATTCGGACCCGGCATGGTGGTCAAGCTGAGGGCGGCGGTTGGTGCCGACGGCGCGATTGCGGATTGGCACCACGAAGTTTGGAGCCAGTCGCATATGATGCGGCCGGGCCCGCCGGGAACGCTACTCGCTGCTCGGCTGAAGGCGGATGCCTTTCCCCCGGCACCGCCCGTGGCCCTCGCGCAGCCCGAAGGGGGCGGCGACAGGAACGCAATTCCCCTTTACGCGATTTCGAACTGCAAGGTGATCAGCCATTTCCTGCCTGACATGCCCTTGCGCGGATCCTCGATGCGTTCGCTGGGAGGTTATCTCAACGTCGTTTCGATCGAAAGCGTCCTCGACGATCTCGCGGTCCGGTCGGGTCAGGATCCCGTGGCGTTCCGGCTTCGCCACACCACGGACCCCCGTGTGCGCGAGGTGATCGAAACGGCAGCGTCGCGCTTCGGCTGGGCCGCACGGGTGAAGCGATCGGACAGCACGGGGTTCGGATTTGGCTTTGCACGCTACAAGAATCTCGAGGCCTGGTGCGCCGTGGCGGTCGAGATCGAAGTGCAGCGTCAAACCGGTGTCGTTCGGGTCCGCCGTGCCGTGGCGGCCGTGGACACCGGGCAGGTCGTCAATCCGGATGGCGTTCGCAATCAGATCGAGGGCGGGCTCCTGCAATCGATGAGCTGGACGCTGTTTGAGCAAGTGACGTTCGATCGCACGCGCGTGACCTCGGTCGACTGGTCCTCCTATCCTATCGTCCGATTCGATAGCGTCCCCGACTCGGTCGAAGTCCACCTGATCGATCGTCCGGGTGATGTTTTTTACGGCGTGGCGGAGGCAGCTCAGGGACCCACGGGAGCTGCGCTTGCCAATGCCATCAAGGATGCGGTCGGCGTTCGGCTGCACGACCTTCCGTTCTCGCCGGCTCGCATACGAAAAGCGGTAGGAGTGTGATTGGAACAGAATGCGATCTCGGTCTCGCGCGCGGTAACGGAATCTGTCGACGGGGGGGCCGCGACGAACGATGAAGCTGGCTCCAACGCGCGGAGAATGTTGGACTGGATTCGGAGCGGGCCGATCCTTCATGCCTCGATTGCAGCCGCGATTGTCGCGGCGGTATGGTTGGTGGCCGTGCATTGGGAGCGGTGGACCGGCGGTTACCGTTACCAGCGGACGGATGACGCTTACATCGCTGGTGACGTCACGCCTCTTGCCGCCAAGGTGTCCGGATATATCAAGAGCGTTGCGGTCAACGATTATCAGAATGTACGTCGCGGCGACCTCATCGTTGAGATCGATCCTTCGGATTATCAGGCCCAGCTCGATCTTGCGGAAGCCAATCTCGCGGCGGCGCGTTCAGCCGAAGCGCAGATCGGTTCGCGCCGTGCGGTGCAGGCGACCCTGATCCAGCAAGCCGATGCCAATGTGCAGGCGGGCGAGGCCGAGCTTACCCGGGCGTCGGCCGAGGCCAGACGTCAGCATGATCTGTTGCAGACGCAGATCGCCGGAACGGAACAGCGCGTCGAGCAAGCGGACGCGGACGCGCGCAAGGCGGCGGCAACCGTGCTGTTGAACCGCGCCCAACTTGAGCAACAGAAGGTTTTGCTGGCGCAGCTCGATATCGAAGAAAAGCAGCTTCTCGCGCAAGTGAGGGCCGCGCAGGCCCAGGCCGATCTTGCGCACAACAACCTCCGCGATACACGGATCGTATCGCCGGCGGATGGCATGGTCGCTGCGCGACAGGTCCGTCCCGGTCAGTTCGTCGGTGTGGGCAGTCAGGTCATCACCGTCGTTCCACTGCCCAATTTGTGGGTCTCGGCAAACCTGAAAGAGACGCAGATGACCGCGATACGCGCGGGGAACGCCGCAAAGGTTACGGTGGATGCCTTTCCGACGCTCGTGCTGACGGGGCGCGTCGAAAACTGGTCGCCCGGCACCGGCGCGATCTTTGCCTTGCTCCCGCCTGACAACGCGACAGGTAATTTCACCAAGGTGGTGCAGCGCGTTCCTGTCAAGATCGTGCTCGACTCAAGTCCAGCACTTGGTGCGCTGGTCCGGCCCGGCATGTCGGTTGTTGCGACGATCGACACCGGTGCTGAGGCCGCCGCGGTCCCGTCGAAAGATCGGCAGATGCCGTGACCGCCGCGGCCTCGTTGAGCGACAGACCGGCGATCATCAAGACCGACAGACTCAGGCCATATGTCGGTCTTGTCGGCGTGATGCTGGGCGCGATGGCGTCCACACTCAGCACCCGCGTGGCTGTTTTCGGGCTCGCCGACCTTCGCGGCGCTCTTGGAGCCGGCTTCGATGAAGGCGCCTGGATCACGACCGCGATCGGAATCGGTCAAATGATCGGGGGTATTTCCTGCCCCTATCTGGCGAGCGTGATTGGCCCACGCCGGATGCTCCTGGCCGCCACGGCTGCCTTCTTCACTGCGAGCCTGCTGGCGCCGCTTTCGCCAACCCTGCCGGTCTATCTCGTCGCGCAAGTGCTCGCGAGCCTCGGCGCGGGCACCTTCATTCCACTGACGATCATCTTCATCGTCCGTCACGTCCCCAGCCATCTGAAGATCTATGGACTTGCGATCTTCGCAATGAATTCGGAGTTCTCCCAGAACGTCGCCGCGTCCCTCGAGGGCTTCTACGCGGATCACTGGTCGTGGCATTGGATCAACTGGCAATATTGCCTCGCACTACCGGTGATGTTCGCATGCGTTCGCTATGGCGTGCCCAAGGACGACCCTGCCGACTGCTCCAAGTTGCGGAACCTGGATTGGCCTGCACTCTTGTATGCTTGGCTTGGGTTCGGCCTCCTATATGCCGGGGTCGATCAGGGTAATCGACTTGACTGGACCGGCAGTGGCTTGGTGGTTGGATTGCTCGTGGGCGGACTTCTCGCTGTTGCCGCGTTCGTCGCTCGGGAGTTTAAGACGCCCCATCCTGCCATCGATATCCGAATTCTTTCTCGTCGCTATCTGCTCCTGTTCTTCGTTCTCTTGGCCGGATTCCGCTTCATCATATTGTCGACCGGCTACGTCATCCCTCTCTATCTGCAGGTCATTCAGAATTATCGCGGGCTTCAGGTCGGTTCGGTCCTCATCTGGATCGCGCTGCCTCAGCTCCTGCTTGTCCTGCCGTTGGCGTGGTTGCTGCAGCGAATTGAACCGCGCTGGACGCTCGGATTAGGGGCCGCCCTGATCGGCATTGCCTGCCTCATTGCCACGAGATTGACCGATCAATGGGCGACCGGCGACTTTCTGGTGCCGCAGGCAATCCAGGCGGTGGGTCAATCATTCGCGCTCACCAGCCTGGTCGTTCTAATCGCACGATCGATCACTCCTGCGGAGGCCGTCACCATCGGCACTTTCATGCAAACGAGCCGGCTGTTCGGCGGCGAAATCGGCGTCGCATTCATGCAGACGTTTGTACGCATACGAGAGCAGATCCATTCGAATTTGCTCGGGTTGCATGTGCAGGCTCAAGACGCCTTCACGGTCGAAAGGCTGCTCGACTACAGCCGGGTCTTGAATTCCCACCTCTCGGATGCTTCAGGCAGTGCTGCGCAGGCGATTAAGCTGCTGGCCGGTGCGGTTACAAGACAGGCGTCTGTGCTCGCTTACATCGATGGATTCTTGGCGGCTGCCACGGTCGCAGCAATATGCTGGATCCTCGCAGCTTTCGTACCACGCTCCAGCTGAGGACCGGGAAGGGACGCCTGTCTATCGCATCAGCTTATCGACGGTCACCCACGAGGTGGTCTCCGGCGGGCGTGCAGGTGTGGATCTCGTGATGACGCGTCATCGCGACGGCCTGTCCCCAATCCTCTAAATCTTGCACATTTGCGCTGTGACGGGCGGCGATCCTTGGCTGCCTATGGTTGCTGGCTTCCGCGCGATACGCCCAAGAGCTCGCCGACACGAACGAGGTCGGCGAGAGACTTTACTTCCATCTTGCGCATCACATGACCACGATGAATCTTGACCGTGATCTCGCTCAGACCCATCTTCCCGGCAATTTGCTTGTTCATCAATCCCGCGACGACGTTCGACATGATCTCGCGTTCCCGCGGCGTGAGGGTCTCATAGCGCTTCCTCAACTGTTCGTTGGCCGTCGCCAGCGAAAGTCGCCGCGCATCCTGACGCAGCGCGGTAGCCACCGCATCGAGCATATCCTGTTCTCGAAAAGGCTTGGACAGGAAGTCGACGGCTCCGGCCTTCATCGCCTTCACGGTCATCGGAATATCGCCGAAGCCGGTCATGAAGATGATCGGAAGCTCGATCCCCCGCTTGACCAGCTCATCCTGGAGGTCGAGGCCGCTCGTTCCCGGCAGCCGCACGTCCAGCACGATGCATCCGGGCTTGTTCGGGATAGTCGCGTTGAGCAGTTGATCGGCAGAGCCTATCAGCATTGTTTCGAGGTCGACGGATCTGAGGAGGCTGTCGAGGGACCGGCGGACCATGGCATCGTCATCGACGATCAGGACGATCGCCTTCGACGGGAGACCGTCTGACGGGCCACCTCGCTCACCATCGCCGCTCATCGCCAGTCTGCCCGCCGAACGTCCAGGCGATACCGTTTGCAGGAGCCTGCCGGACGCGCATCGGCGCGAAGCGCGGACGCGACGACGCGACATCCGCCCCAGGAAGCATCAGCAGAGTCCCCAACGCACACAGTCATAGCAGCCCATCAGGCGCGACAAGGACATAGTCACGCCGGTATGACCCGATATCCATTCCGCCTTGTTGCGGATCAGGCTAGATCGCGTGGGTTCCGCATTCTTGTCCGATCTCGCGGCGAGTTGGACGCAATTATCGCGCGCCCCAAAAAGTTAGATTGTCGTTGTTGTAGAATTCTACCGAAGATCGCGCCTAGGTGAACATAGGTTCAAGTCGATAAACCTCTGTATGATCCCTCAAGCTTCGGTGCTGAGCTAATGCTTGGTGTTGCTGACACGCGGCGGGTCAGTGCGGGACTGCGAAGGTCGATGGCCGAATGAGATATTCCCTCCAGTTTACATCCCGGGTTGCGGGGGCGGGGGCGCCTCCATGACAAATCCGCCATCGATCGTGGTCGTGGACGACGACAGGATCGTCCGGGCGTCGTTGGCCAGTCTGATCAGGTCGATGGGCTACAACGTGCAGACGTTTGGATCAGGCCTCCAGTTTCTTCAGGAAATGGGCCAGCGTGAGCCAGATTGCATGGTCGTCGACATCCAGATGCCTGGTATCGCGGGCGACGAGCTGCAAGCAAAGCTCATCGCCGCGGGTCGCCAGATCCCGATGATCTTCGTGACCGGGTTTCCGACCGAGAGCATGCGCCGGCGTGTCATGGAGGCCGGCGCCTTCGGCTATCTCGAGAAGCCTCCGGACGCCGACACGATCTCGGCTTGCTTGAAGACCGCGCTGAGCAGCAAGGCGTGACGGCCTCAGACCGGCTTTAGAGAGCAGTCTCGCCAAGACGCCGTCCATAGGCGGCAATCGCCGCGCCGACCGGACGGCGTTCCTGCTCATAGGCGAGGAGCGCCCGCGGCAGGTTCTCTTCCGCGGAGAGGTGTCGGCGCAGCGCCATGACGTCGCCGGCCGCCTTCGATACACCCATCGCCGTGTGCGGGCGCACGACGAAGGCCGCATCACCAATCAGGGCGGTCGACTGGCCCGCCATCCGCGGCGCCTCATAGTCGAAGATTCCCTGGATGGATGGTTGGTTCTCGGCGGCGACGGCCAGCGCCAACTGCGGTGGCAGCACATTTTGCGCCTCCTGCCGCAGCAGGGAGAGACGGTCGTCAGAAAGGCCGCCCCGTGGCAGCGAGAACGGGTGAACCCGTCCGCTCCGATCGGTAAACTCGTCCGAAAGGCGGGTCGCCGGTATTCGGCGGTACCACACCCAGTTGTATCGACGCTGTCCGGGCAGCAGTTCGCCGTTGACCCCTGGAACGAGATAGCCGAGCACCTGGATGCCCTGCGCCAGATGGAACGTGAACCTCTCAAGGAGGATTTCGGCCTTTACGGCGATCGCGGCTTCGTCGATCAGTCCGCGCCAGGCGGCATATCCCGCGAAGCTGTTTGTCGACCCTGACGGATTGATCTCCTTGCGCACTACCGATCCGAGCCCGTCCGCGCCAATCACGAGATCCGCGTCCTCCGTCGATCCATCCTGAAAGGTGATCGAGGCTCCCCCGGCCGCATCGCGCAAATGCTCGACGCCTTTTCCGAGCACATAATGTTCGGATCCAAACTGACTGAGGACTGCCTTGTAGATGGCGTCCCATGATGCTTGCGTCTGCTGGGTCGAAATTCGCTCGGCCACACGGCCCGCCCTGTCGAGAAATATCCTCTCCTGTGCGACAACGCCGAGGCGCGCCACGTGCTCGCGGCCGATCAATTTGAGGATCTGCGACACTTCTGCCTGAACCACGAGGCCAGCGCCCCGGTTGGCCAAACCCCTGGAGGATCGTTCGTAGAGCCGGACATCGTGCCCGTCACGCTGGAGAAGAACGCCGGCAAAGAGGCCTGCCAGAGAGCCGCCGACGATCCTGATACGCAGCGCCTTCATCGTACGCTCCTGATTTTCCGATTGAATCCAATTCAGACGAAACGGGGAATGGGCCCGCTGTGCGGCGTCTGGCTTCCCAAATCGACCTCGGTGTCGTCGACATAGCACCAGCCCCATCCCTCTGGAGGATCGTAGCCTTCGATGATTGGGTGGCCCGTCGCTTCAAAGTGTCGACGGGCATGACGCCCGGGCGACTGGTCGCAACAGCCGACATGGCCGCAGCTCCGGCAAAGCCGCAGATGCACCCAGCGTGATCCGATCCGGAGACATTCCTCACATCCGAGCGCGCTCGGCGTGACAATCCTGATCTGATGCTTATGCGAGCAGCCCATGTTGAATCTCCCGTTCATCAGCGAACCGAATTGCGTTTTGGTCTGGCGAGCACAACGCGCACCTATTTCTGAGGCTCATCTCGACTACAGCGTCGGTCGCGCGATTTTATCGCATGGCTTGGTCAAGATGGTGTTGCCGGCGACGGACATTCAATCTGTAGCGCAGGAAAGCAAACCGTCGTCGAGCTGCCCGTGCCGCCGAATCGTTGCTCGAGCGTTCCCCGCATCGACGATACCAGGCCCGTGATGATGCTGAGGCCGCTGCGGCGGCTGCCGGGTCTTGCCGTTCCCCGCCCGTTGTCGGAGATGCAGCACTTCAACAGGTCGCCGAGATCCGACAGTTCTACCCTTATCTCGCCGCCGCAGGTGTCGAACGCATGCCGGACCGAATTCGTGATCAGCTCGGACGTGATCATGCCGAGCTTCCAGCATTGAACGGAAGAGGCGCGAACCTGCGGAACGGCAAGAACGAGATTTATGTTTCTGGTTGCCAGCTTCGACCGGCTGATCGACTTGCACAGGGACTCCAGATAGGCTCCGAGGTCGACCGCGATCTCTGCGTCGGGTATCTGTAGCGCGCGATTCACGTCCGCCTGCGCATAGATCGCCTCGACGATTCTCGCGATGGCCGCCTGGGCGCATGGATCGTCGACTGAAGCCGAGGCTCGCGACGCCGCGCCAATGAGTGCCGTGAAGTCGTTGTTCACCCGGTGCAGTAGCTCGCGAACCAGCAGGCTCTCGGCGATATCCGCCGGGCCCGCCATTGTTGCGGTCATCTCATTCATCATCGCCCATCCTTCTTGTCCGAAGCCCGTGGTCCGTCCGCTCGATCAAGTTGTGGTCGGCCGATCGTCCAGTGCTTCGATTCTGATGCGAAAATCAGCTCAATCTGAATTCTACAGGAGGTAAGACGGTGCAAACATGAAGATGAACTCCGTAAACGGAGGTATAGGCGGGCGCTGCCGGTACGCAGCGAATTCCGGAGCACCGCAGGTCGTCCGCGCCCGGCTCGGCCTGGCTGATGGGCCGTGAATGTGCGGCGCACGCGGCAATTGCGCACAAAAGAGCGCGAGAGCGTGCAAGACGCGCCCGCATCGGCCGCACTTAATATCCACACGAAAGCTATGGCCGGAGTTGATAGCGCGGAGCATGCGCCGACGCATCGATCGCGAAGCGGCCTTGCGGAATTGGTCAATGTCTCCATCCGAAGCGGATCCCTCGTTCGATCCCTCTTGGTTTGATCGCCTTGAAGTCGAGCTGATCGGCATCCTCGGTGACATCGATGTCTACCAGGGCTTCGACGGGACATCCGGCCGATCCTGGCGGATCGCTCTGGGAAAGAGCGCCGCGGCGATCGGATGGCTGGAACGAGAGTTCTCGCTCGCGGGCCAGCTCGATCCGGATTCGGCTTGGATTCCTCGCGCGCTCATCGACCTTGGTGACCGTAAGGCTCTCGTCTTCCCCGGTCTGGAAGGCCAATCGATCGATAGCTTCGTTCGTCCGGGGTATTGTCCTGCGGTCGAGGAATTTCTGAGAATCGCCGTGGGAGCCTCCTTGGCTCTGCTACGTCTTCACGCGCGGAAGATCGTCCATCGTGACATTCGACCGGCGGCTCTCTTTCTCGAGGCCACCGGCAAGGTGCGGCTCGCCTGCTTCGGCGCCGCCGAGTTTGCGGCCGGACAGGGAGTGGTGCTGACAGCCCCGCGCGTCAGCGGAGACCATCTCTACGCGGCGCCCGAACAGGTTCGCCGGAACGAGGCCTATTGTGACTACAGAAGCGATCTCTATTCCCTGGGCGTCGTCCTGTATGAGCTTGCGAGCGGCACCATCCCGCTGAAAGCCCTCTCGACGCCTCAGTGGCTTCATGCCCAGATCGCGGTGCAAGCGGTGCCCCCGAGCGTCACCAACCCGGCCATCCCTGATATCCTCGACGCCATCCTCCTCAAGCTGCTGGCTAAGGATCCGTCGGATCGATATCAGAGCGCAACGGGCCTCCATGCGGACCTCGTGCGCTGCCAGCTTGCGTGGTCGGCGGCGAGGTCGATCGAGCGCTTTCAGTTGGGCAACGCGGACTCCTCGCCTCGGCGCGCCGTCTCCAACAAGCTTTTTGGTCGTGGGCCTGAGCTGGCGCTGCTGCTCGATGCGCATGCGCGCGTGGCTAAGAATGGCGGTTCCGAGATCGTCGTCCTGTCGGGAGCCCCCGGCGCCGGCAAAACAGCCCTCGCCGCGGGATTGCACCGATTGCTCGCGCAATCGGAAACCCGGCTTGCCTCCGGCAAGGGCGACCTGCTCCAGAGGGCGGTTCCGTACGCGGCAATCACGCAGGTCCTGCGGTCGCTCGTGACGCAGGTGTTGGGTGACAGCAGCGAAGTCCTGGCGCGGATCCGGCAGCAGCTGTTGGCGAGCGTCGGACATGATGCTCGCTCGCTCGTCGATCTCGTGCCGGAATTGGAATATATCGCCGGCGACGCAGTCTTTCCCGCGGGGGAGGCGGAGCCTCTGACACAAGCGGGCTTGCAGCGCGCGATTCTCGGAAGCCTTTCCGCCTTCGCGGCCATAAGCCGCCCGCTGGTCCTTTTCCTGGATGACCTGCAATGGGTCGATCGGCAGACGCTGTCCCTTGTCGCTGGCCTCATGCATCAGGCTCCGGCGAGCACGCTCGTCATCCTGGCGTATCGCAGCGATGCGCCAGAAAATTCCGGTGAGCTTCGGGATTTGCTGGCGTCAATCGATGGTGCTTCTCTTCCTGTGATGCGTGTTGCCATCGAACCGCTCGGTGCTGCGGAGACGAAGGAGCTCGTCGCTGGTGCTTTGCAGGGGATCGGTGAGGAACTCCATCCGTTGGTCGAGGCCGTTCACGGCAAGACCGCGGGAAATCCATTCTATGTCATCCAGGTTCTGGAGCAGCTTATCGATGATGGCGCCGTAAGATACGACGTCCTCCAGCATCGCTGGACATACGATTTGTGCCAGGCCGTCTACGGCGAAGGTGTCCTCGATCTGATGTTGCACCGGCTCGATGCACTGGCGCCGGCCGCGCGCGAGATGCTTCGTCTGATCGCCTGCGCCGGCGGCCGATGTGATGAGGAGGTGTTGACGCGCCTTCTGGGGAAAGCCCCGCCTGAACTCGAAGGGACGGCGCGGCTGCTGATGGACACGGGTTTCCTGAGCAGACGCGACGTCGCGTACGAGATAACCCACGATCGCATCCTCGAGGCTGCATACGGCCTGACCCACGCCGGCCACCGTGCTTGCGAACATGCCAGGATCGCGAGGCATATGATCGAGGCCTACGGCGAAGCCAATGCCGACGTAATTTTCGAAGTCGCGGGTCAGATCGAGCAGGCCGCGCTTGGCCCGGTGGCGCCGGCGGACAGTC
This sequence comes from Bradyrhizobium ganzhouense, assembly GCF_049949285.1. NCBI lineage: Bacteria > Pseudomonadati > Pseudomonadota > Alphaproteobacteria > Hyphomicrobiales > Nitrobacteraceae > Bradyrhizobium > Bradyrhizobium ganzhouense. The sequence goes on along the minus strand of NZ_CP181318.1, from coordinate 8,464,229 downwards.
CGCCCTTCGTACGGGCTCTTCTAGCCGCGGCGCGGCGTGCGAAGGGTGCCGCCGCCGCCGATCGCTCGTTGGAATATCTGAACGTGGCGCGCGCGATCCTGGCGGGCGCCGCGATACCCCAGCCGGCCATCGCATACGAGGTCGAGCTTTTGAACTGTGAATGCCTGGTCGCGACCGGATTCGTGGAAGAGGCCTCACATGCCATCGAATCCCTGCTCGAGACGGCAAACGATCGGGTCGATCGCGCCGATCTCTTCCGACTCAAGGCCACCACGCTGACTCTGAAATCGGACTATCACGGAGCCATCGACGCGGCACTCGCGGGCTTGCGAATGCTCGAGATCGAGCTGGATCGGAATGCGGATGAGGAACAGGTCGATGCTGCGTATCGCAGGTTGAAGCAGCGGCTGATCGATCTTCCCCTCGATCGGTTTGCCGCGCTGCCGCTGCTCGAGGATCGCGCCATCAAGTCGGCGGTTGCCCTGCTATCGACCTTGATCTCGTCGATGTTCGTTGAGGGAAGCCTGAGCATCCTTCATACGATGAAGATCGTCGAGCTGACGCTGGACCACGGCATTGCTCGGGGATCGGCCTACGGCCTCGCCTGGTTCGGCGTACTCAGCGCCGGTCGCTACGGAGTCTATCGGGACGGCTTCGCCTATGTCAGCACCGCGGCGAAGCTCGCCGAACGCGGAGATTACGACTCGCAATGGACGGCGGTCTTGATCGCGTTTGACCAGGTGAGCCCGTGGACCGAATCTCTGCGCTTTGCGCTTCAGAAGGCGCGCCTCGCATTGGCCGCGGGTGCGGCGGCAGGCGATATCGCGATGATGTGCTATGCCACAAATCACATCGCGTCGGACCTGATCGCCCTGGGCGAACCCCTGACCGCGATCGAGGCGGAGCTCGAAGACGGCCTGGCGCGAGTACGCAAGCTCGACTACCGGGACATCGAAGCTATCTTGCAGGCCCAGTTGGCTTTCGTTCAAGGTCTTCGCGGCGTTCGATCGGCGGCTACGCCGCGAATAGAGCCACGCCAGGGGTATTCCTTTCCAGCCCGCTTCTTCATTGCGCATTACGGAGGAATGACCGCCTTTCTGGTCGGCGACCTGCACGAGGCCGATGGCCTGCTGGCGGAGGCTCTGCGGCTGTCGTGGGCCGCGCCCGCGCATATCGACAGCGCGTATTGTCATCTCTTCTATGCGCTGACTGCCGCACAGCAGAACTTCGCGCAGGGACGAGCCATCGAGCGACTGGTGCATTGCCGGGCCAAGTTCGCGGTGTGGGCGGAGCTGAATCCCGGCGCGTTTCGGGGCAAGCTCCTGCTGCTCGATGCCGAGCTGGCACGGCTTGGAGACGAGCCGATCAAGGCTCTGTCGCTGTACGAACAGGCCGCGGCGGAGGAGAAGGGTGCGGGCTTCATTCAGGGTGAAGCGCTCGTCCACGAGTTGGCCGGCAGGTTCTGCCGCTTCCTGGGCTTGCAGCGAATCGCCGACGGCCATTCCCGGGAGGCGCAAACTTGCTATCGCCGCTGGGGTGCCGAGGCCAAGGCCCGCCAGCTCAAGGTCAGCGGTCATTTTCCCAGCGTGGAGCGGAGCACGTCGGTGTCCGAGCCGGCCGAGGTCGGGCAAAACGAGCTGAATCTCGCCCTGGTCGTCAAGGCCGCGCAAACCATGTCTCAGGAGCTGCTGCCGGACCGGGTCATCAAGACGCTGGTCACGGACATGATGGTCCATGCCGGAGCACGCTACGGTGTGCTGCTTCTGCTGCACGACGCTTGTCCGGTCGTTGAGGCTCGGGGTCAGGTTGTTCGCGATGAAATCCAGGTGGTCCTCGACCAAGGCGCGCCCACCGGGGACGACGTTCCGGTGACGGTTCTGAATACGGTCCTGCGGACTCAGAAAGCCGTGGTGAAGAGCGATGCGCAGTCGGAGCGCGACTCCGGTGGCCCCGGGTGGCCGTCCGACCGGACCGTGCGGTCCCTTGTCTGTCAGCCGCTGGTCAAGAGCGGCGCTCTCATCGGCATTCTGTATCTCGAGAACAATCTCGCTCCAGGCGTATTCACCGCGGAGCGAACCGCCATGCTCGATGTGCTCGCGCCCCAGATCGCCGTCTCGCTCGACGCCGCACGGCTGTACAGGGAGCTGGCCGAGGAGAATGCGCGACGGGCGCAGACGGAGACGGAGCTGCGGCAGGCACGCGCTGACCTCGCACGCAGGACGCATCTGACCGTCATGGGCGAACTGGCTGCGTCGATCACGCACGAAATCAACCAGCCGCTGACCAGCATCGTCGCGCAGGCCCAGGCGAGCACGAAATGGCTGCGAAGAGCCCGCCCAGACGTGGAGGAGGCGCTGTCCGGCCTCCAGACCATACGTGACGAAGGCATGCGTGCGGCGAGCATCGTCAAGGCGCTGCGGTCGCTCGCCAAGCAGGCGGCGCCAGCCCGCAGCCCGATCGACCTGGACGAACTCGTCCGGAGCGTGCTCCGTCTGATCGCAACCGAAATCGAGTCTCACGGCGTTCGCATCGCGATGGACCTGCAAGGGGACGGGAGCAGGATCGCCGCGGATGGCGTGCAGATCCAGCAGGTCATTCTCAATATCGTGACGAACGCGCTCGATGCCGCCGCTGCGGTGCCGATCGACCGCCGCGAGGTGATCGTCCAATCCAGAGATGAGCACGACGGCGTGCGCGTCAGCGTGAGGGATTTCGGACCCGGTATCGACGCCGGACTCATGGACCGCATCTTTGATCCGCTTTTCAGCACGAAGGAGACCGGCATGGGAATGGGATTGGCCATCTGTAGGTCGATCATCGAAGCTCACGATGGAGAGCTGGATGTCGTGACCGGGCTGGGTGAAGGCAGCACTTTCAGCTTTCGGCTGCCTCGCCTCGGCACGCCTTCGTTTCCCGGCTGAACGAGCCGACCGCCTCGACGAGGCTCCCGTTCGATTGACGTCCGCGCCACTCGTCCGGGCCAATGCCGACGCGTCGAGAGAAGATCCGGGAGAATTGGCCCTCATTGGGAAAGCCGGCGATCATCGCAATGTCGGCCAGGGGCAGTCCGGTGTTGGTCATCAGGCGCTTCGACTCGTCAATTCGAAGATTGGCGAGATATTCGTGCGGTGACATGCCGGCACTGGTCCGGAACATGCGCACGAATCGGCCAGGGCTGAGCTGGCATTCCGACGCCATTGTGCTGACGCGCAGATCCGTTCCCAATCTGGTGCGCATGATCTCCATCGCGCGCCGCTCCTGCCATGCGGCCAGTCGTTGCTCCTCACAATGCGTGATCGTTTTGCCGATGATCCCGACGTCCAAGACGGCCGTTCGCGCATTCATTTGTAACTGCCCTTTTTTCTGAGACCGGGCTTCGGACGAAGCTCGGTGGCAACCAGCAAGCCTCTGCTGTCCCAATAGTGTTACGAAAGAATGGCGGGACGATAGCCTGCGGCAGGCATACGTCGATCAGACATTGGGATGCATCACGCAAACAGAAGTATGAGGGTCGTTCGCGATGCCTGCGGCGTGGAATCAGTAGCGCGCGATCCATCGCGAGGAAGTGACCTGGTATCGGTGAAGTAACCGGATCGCCGCGAGCGCGCGGCGGCAAGATCTCACAAAACGCGCCGACGCTATGCAAGATTGTTCGCGCGACGTTGCCTCAACTGCGGCGATGAGGGCATCCCCGCCGACGCGGCAAGTCACGCGGTGCGGGAGACGAACCAGGATGGATCGTCTCGTCGCGGGTTCGACCACTCCTCTGTCCGAAGCAAGTCTCGACCTGAAGCGTCTCGGCTTCCCGGTCCGAAATCCAAGGGGTGAACGCTGGTGAGGCGCGGATCGGTCGCTGTACGGAATGATGCGAAGCAGGACTTCGGGAAGATCGGTGCCGGACCCTTGGCGTCCCCCATGTGGAGAGCGCGGCCGTTCGCCATGCGATCGGGCGTGCTGGCCGCCGTCCTGATCGGAGCGGTGGGCCTCGGAGGTTGTTCGCAAGGTGTGCTCGATCCGAAAGGGCCGATTGCAGTTGCTGAACGGCAGATTCTGTTCAACTCGCTCGGCATCATGCTCGCCATCGTGATCCCGGTGATCGTGGCGACGCTGGCCGTTGCGTTCTGGTTTCGCGCATCGAATACGCGGGCACGCTACAGGCCGGACTTCGCCTATTCCGGTCGGCTCGAGATGCTGGTCTGGTCGATCCCGGCCATGACGGTTTTCCTGGTCGGCGGGGTCGCATGGGTCAGCTCGCATGATGTCAGCCCGAGCAAGCCGATCGCATCCGCCGCAAAGTCCGTCCGTGTCCAGGTCGTCTCGCTCGACTGGAAGTGGCTGTTCATCTACCCCGACCAGGGGATCGCGAGCGTCAACCGTTTGATGATGCCTGTCGGCAGGCCGATCAGCCTGGAGCTGACCTCATCGGGCGTGATGAACAGCTTCTTCGTGCCGCAGCTCGGCAGCCAGATCTACACGATGTCGGGCATGATCACCCGACTTCACCTGCAAGCCGATCATCCTGGAACATACCGCGGGTTTTCCGCCCAGTTCAGCGGCGACGGCTTCTCCGACATGCGTTTCGAGGCCGATGCCGTGCCGGAAGACGGATTCACGCAGTGGATCGATGTCGCGCGCAACGTCGGCCCGGAGCTCGACACCAACACATATGCGGACCTGACGAAGCCGAGTTCTGCAGTGGCGCCATTCACCTATCGCGCAGTCGCTCCTGGCCTGTTCAGCAAAATTGCGGTCTCCGAAATGCAGTCCGACGATGCCATGTGCCGCTGGAATTCGACGTCAATGAGGGCAGAAAAATGAATCTCCTCGGCAAGCTGAGCTGGAGCGCAATTCCGTTCGATCAGCCCATCGTCATCGGCGCGGTCGGTGGCATTGCTGTGATCCTCGTATCGGTCCTGTCGTGGATCACCGTCAAGGGATATGTGCCTTATCTGTGGCGCGAGTGGCTTACCTCCGTGGACCACAAGCGCATTGGAATCATGTACATCATTCTGGCGCTGATCATGCTGCTGCGCGGCTTCTCCGACGCCATCATGATGCGAGCGCAGCAGGCGGTCGCCGCAGGCGGCGCGCAAGGCTACCTGCCGCCGGAGCATTTCGACCAGATCTTCTCGGCTCACGGCACCATCATGATCTTCTTCATGGCGATGCCGTTCGTGATCGGGATGATGAACTTCGTGGTGCCGCTCCAGCTCGGCGTCCGCGACATGGCGTTCCCGACCATGAACTCGATTGCGCTGGGGCTGACCGCGGCGGGCATCCTCCTGACCAACGTCTCGCTTGCGGTTGGCGAATTCGCGAAGACCGGTTGGGTCGCCTATCCGCCGCTGAGCGAGCTGCAATTCTCGCCCGGCGTCGGCGTCGACTACTATCTCTGGGCGCTCCAGATCTCCGGCGTCGGCACGTTGATGACGGGCATAAATTTCGTCGCGACGATCCTGAAGACGCGGGCGCCGGGGATGAGCTACATGCGTATGCCGGTCTTCTGCTGGACGTCGCTCGCCGCAAACCTCCTGATCGTCGCCGCATTCCCCGTCCTCACCGCGACTTTCACGATGCTGCTGCTCGATCGCTACCTCGGCTTTCATTTCTTCACCACCGACGCCGGCGGCAACGCAATGATGTACGTTAACCTGTTCTGGGTCTGGGGACACCCCGAGGTCTACATCCTGGTGCTGCCGGCGTTCGGGATCTTCTCCGAAGTCGTCTCGACATTCTCAGGCAAGCCGCTGTTCGGCTACCGCTCGATGGTCGCCGCGACCATGGCGATCTGTGTGCTGTCCTTCATCGTCTGGCTGCACCACTTCTTCACCATGGGAGCCAGCGCCAACGTCAACGGCTTCTTCGGCGTGATGACCATGATCATTGCCGTGCCGACGGGCGTGAAGGTCTTCAACTGGCTGTTCACAATGTATGGCGGCCGCGTTCGCTTCAACGTACCGATCCTGTGGTCGATCGGCTTCATGGTGACCTTCGTTATCGGCGGCATGACCGGCGTGTTGATGGCTGTGCCACCAGCCGACTTCCAGCTCCACAACAGCCTGTTCCTGATCGCGCACTTCCACAATGTCATCATCGGCGGCGTCGTGTTCGGCCTGATGGCGGGCTACAACTACTGGTTCCCCAAGGCGTTCGGCTTCCGGCTTGATGAACGCTGGGGCAAAGCATCGTTTTGGTGCTGGCTGGTCGGCTTCTACGTCGCCTTCATGCCGCTCTACGTGCTCGGCCTGATGGGTATGACCCGCCGCTTACAGCACTACGACGATACGAGCTGGCAACCCTGGCTGGTCGCCGCGGCGATCGGTGTCGCCATCATCCTCGCGGGCATTGTCTGCCAAGTCATACAGCTCGTAGTGTCGATCAGGAACCGCGAACAGCTCAAGGTGACCGGGGATCCCTGGAACGGCCGCACGCTGGAATGGGCGACGGCCTCACCGCCGCCGGCATGGAACTTTGCCGTGCTGCCGCAGGTAACGGATATCGACGCCTTCTGGAGCAGGAAGAAGCGGCAGCGCGCGCAGCAGGCAGAGCCGAAACCGCGCCGGTTCGAGCCGATCGCGCTGCCGGAGAACAGCGCCGCTGGCTTCGTCATCGCATTCGTTGCGGTGGTCGGCGGCTTTGCGCTGATCTGGCACATCTGGTGGATGGCATGCGTGGGGGCGATAGGCGCGTTCCTGACTGTGCTTGCCTTCGCTTTTCGTACCGAAGAGGAGGTCAAGATTTCGTCCGATCAGATTGCGCGCTTCGAGCAGGCGCACCAGGCGGAGGTTTCCGCGTGAGTATTGCTGCTGTTTCCGATGATATTGGCCGCGAGCCGCGCATGAGCACAAGCGAGGCCGGGCCGGCCGCAAGTCGGATCGTGGTCGGTTACGGGTTCTGGGTCTTCCTCCTGAGCGACATCATAATGTTTGCCGCGCTCTTCGCCGCTTACGCGGTGCTTGCGCGCGCGACCGCTGGCGGCCTCGGAGGCGCGCAGCTATTCAGCCAGCGCAGCGTTGCTCTCGAGACCGGCTGTCTTCTTGCCTCGAGCTACACTTGCGGGTTGATGTCCATGGCCATCGGTTCCCGCAATTATGGCCGTACCTATCTGGCTGCGCTCGCGACCCTCGTGCTCGGGGCCTGCTTCCTCGCGCTGGAAGTGCGGGAGTTTGCCGGCATGATCGCGATCGGAGCCGCACCGCAGCGCAGCGCCTTCCTTTCAGCCTTCTTTACGGTCGTTGGCTGTCACGGGCTGCACGTCACCGTCGGCCTGATATGGCTCGTGGTGATGATGGCTCAGGTCGCGGTCAAGGGCTTTCATCCGACCGTCGAGCGACGACTGCTCTGCTTCTCATTGTTCTGGCACGCCCTCGACATCGTCTGGGTCTGGCTGTTCACGGTTATCTATCTTATGGGAGTTGCTCCATGACCGACACGCGATATGATCGCGCGCCCGGCGACGCCTCGGCGCTTCCCGACATCGAACAGGGAACAACCTCCGGCGTGCTCGTTTACACGATCGGATTGGCTCTTGCGGCGGTGCTCACCGCGATGTCGTTCTGGGTCGCGAACACGACGCTGCTCTGGGCTGGTGGTATTTCCCTCGGCCTGACCGTGCTTGCGATCGCACAGATGGGCGTCCATCTGGTATTCTTTCTGCACGTCACCACCGGGCCGGACAACACCAACAACGTAATGGCGCTAGCGTTCGGCGTTCTGATCGTGACCCTGGTCGTCGTCGGGTCGCTCGTGATCATGGCGGATCTGAATGACGGCATGATGCCGACCGCCGAGATCATGAACCTGCACATGCAGCATTGAGCAGCCGCCGGCGAGGGCGGCAGGTGATCCTGTCACCGATGTCGATCGCGACAACGCCCTCCAGGAGTTCGGCTGCCACAAACGACATGATCTGACGGTCGCTATCGGGGTGTTCGACGCAAGTCCGGCAGAGGCACGGCTCTCCATGATGCCGTCTGTCACCCTCAAAGTCCGCTTCCGACTCAAAAGCCGCGGTACAAGGTTCGGCAGATGCGGGCAGGTCAGATGGATCGCGCGGGAGCTTTTAACGAAAAGGCTTCAGATGCGAGCTGACAGATGTGGCGAGCGATCGGGATGGCAGAGGTCGCCGCTGGCGAAGGGGCGTTGCAGATGTGGATGGTTCGCGCCGACTGGCGGATAAGGAAATCATGCACGAGTGTTCCGTTTCGCATCACGGCCTGAGCGCGGATGCCGGGCGGATGTGGCTCGAGATCCGACAATTCGAGTGAGGGGCAATAGCGCTGGCAGGCGCGCAGATATCGCGTGCGAAGTACCGAATTTCCCATTTCCGACAAGCCGGTCTTCAGGTTGGCGGCGATCGTGCGCCAGAAACCAGGAAACAGGGCCATATCTGTCATGTCGCGGCTGCTGGCGGCAAATTTGCCGTATCCCTCGCGGGACAGTGACAGCACCGCATTGGGGCCGACAGTGACGTAGCCGTCGATCATTCGTGTCAGATGAATGCCGAGGAAGGGCAGGGCGGGGTCCGGCACGGGATAGATCAAGTGCCGCACGACTCGATCGCACCTCGTCGCCAGCCGGAAGTATTCGCCCCTGAACGGAACTATGGCGAAGTCCTCGTTCAGCCCGCTCATCCGTGCCAGCCGATCGGCCTGCAATCCGGCGCAGGCAATTACCTGGCGTGTCTTCACGGTCTCGCCCGACGCCAGCACGAGCGTCACTGCATCGCGGTCTTCGCGTATGTCGATGACTTCGGCGCCGGTGCAAATCTCACCTCCATGGCTGGAGAAAATGCTGGCCATGCAGTTGACCATACGGCGGTAGTTGGCAATGCCTGTCGCGGGGCTGAGAAGCGCCAAAAGACCGGTGACATTGGGCTCGATCTCTCGCAGTTCGGCGGTCGTCACTTGCCGCACGTCGAGGCCGTTCCTGAGCGCGCGATCGGCCAACGCATTCAGCCGTTCGACCTCCCGGGCATCGGTGGCGACCAGTAGCTTGCCGCATTGCTCGTAGGGCAGGCCGTGTTCGACACAGAAGCGGACCGTCGCTTCCAGTCCCTCCCGGCAGAAGCGCGCCTTCAGGCTGCCGGGAGCATAGTAGATGCCTGCATGGATCACGCCGCTATTGCGCCCTGTCTGATGCTGGCCAAGGCTCTTTTCCTTCTCCAACACGCGGATCGACAGGCCAGGCCAGCGCCGCTGCAATTCTAGAGCCGTCGCGATGCCGACGATCCCGCCGCCGATAAGGGTGATATCGATCATGGAATTCCATTCCGCTTGCACGGGCTCGGGTGTCCGGCTCGCCTGATTGCGGTCGGGTCACGCAATCGGCCGGATCACCTGCTTGCCATGCATGCGCTCCCACTCCGCCCATTCGTCATGCGGGTTCTGGTCGCGGATGATCGTCGGTTCGCTGAGTGCGAAGTCGGCTATCTGGTCTTTGCGTAGGCAAACGACGCCCCGATGCTTCAACGCATAGTCAAGGAAGCGATCGAGCGAGCGGACGCGGAAGGGGCGTCCTTGGACACGGTCGTGGGTGGAGATCGACATCATGCGCCGGCGACGCCCGGCTTCCTCGTAGAGGACATCGAACTCGTCCTTCAATTGGCGCTCATATTCGGTGTTGGTGAACTTGTAGCCCTCGAACTGGACGATATCGTTCAGGGTCAGCGAATAGGGCACCACAGCGAAATCCTTACCCCGCACCGGGATCAGGAAAGGCTCGTCTCGGCTGACGTCGTCGATGTGGTATTTGAAGCCCTCATCCTGAAGAATTTTCAGGGTATTGATCGTGCCGCGCATCGCTGCGCCGTTGTAGCCGCTGGGAGCGATGCCGGTCGCACGGCGGATCGACTCTACATTGTCGTGAATGAATTTTCGTTCGTCCTCCTCCTGAAGGTCGACTTGAAGAATCCAGTCGCGGCCGTGGGCGGCCGCCTCGTGACCACGCTCGACGATTTCCTTTGCGACGGCAGGACTACGATCGACCGCTGTTCCTACCATGTGTGATGTGACCTTGATCCGGTGCTTGTCCCAAAGGTCCATCATCCGCTGAAGACCCTCGACATAGCCGTAGCGATACCAGCTCTTCGTCGGAAAGTCGGGATACGCGGGGTCCATATCGATAAATCCCGAGAACGGGCCGCCTGGACCGTAAGGGGCTTCACCGCCAGCCTCAAACTGCATTGAAATCGAGATGACCAGGCGAATGTCGTCGGGCCAGAACGTTTTGGTCATGATGTCCTCCTGAAGTGTTCCGCCCCTCGCTTCCGATGCCGGACCTGCATAGGGGACGGGTCGATTCGAAGATCTGATTGCGGGACGTCGCAGGATTGCGACCTCCCGCCGTGAAAGAGATGTCAGTTCACGCCCCAGATTTTGCGATAGGCATCGCGATAGCCATTATCCGGATCGAAGGCGAAGCGATCCCCGCCATCCTTCTTCACGTTTTGCGGGAGGAATAGGTGAACCGGAACGACGTAGCCGGAGTCTTTCTCACCGGCGAAAGCTCGGTTCAGCTCGTCGACGGCTTGCCAGCCGTGTAGGCTCAACGGCTCGGCGACCGTTCCCGACTGATAATAGCTCTGCTGTATGCGCTGGAACGCAGCTTGCGAGCCGTCGCCTGCCGAGACGTTACGCGGAAAGCCGTCGGCGGCCTTACCTGCCGATTGGAGCGCCGCGGTCATAAAATCGATCGGCAAGTCGTTGATGGTGAGCGAGTAAGTCCACTTGTCGCCGAACCGTTGGATGAGCGAGTTTGTGAGCGGTGGCATACGTGTCGAGGCTTCGGCGAGAGGAGTATCTTCCACCGATAGGATCTTGCAGCCGCCGCAGCCCTTGATCACCGCGGCCATCGCGTCGGATTTGGCGATGGCGATCTCGTAGACCGAGTCCGTGAAGATGACCACGCCTGCCTTACCGTCACTATCGGCTACGACGAATGAGGCGGCCGCTTTTGAGATCTCCAAGGGATTGGTGGTAATATTGGTGAATATCTTCTGGCCTGGTGCCGGCCCGGTGCTGGCGGTGGAATGCCAGCCCACGATCTTAGTCCCAGCTTCGTCTGCCTGACGGATGAGCTCGGCCTGTTCCTTGGCGTCGACCGAACCGAGAACGATCCCGTCGGGCTTCAGCGCGATTGCCTGCTGAAGCGCAGCCGAGCGTCCCGATACGCTACCTTGGCCATCGATCACCCGCACCTTCCAGCCGATTGCCTTCGAGGCTTCCTCCACTCCCTTCGATACGCCGAGCACACCGCCATTGCGAAGATCGGCTGCAACGTAAACAATGGACTTGTTCTTGCGGGCCGTTGGGCCTGCTGTTGGGCCAGTCCACGGCGGATTAGGCTTGGTAATTTCTGCCACATAGTTCTTGGCGTCGCTGATTGGGTCGGCCAAGACGGTCGCCGCGCCTGCGAATGTGCTGACGAGAGCAACGGTAGCCAGAGCAGTACCTTGCAACAGGGACTTCATTTCCTTCCTCCTCCTCAAAAGACGGTCTTCGAATTGCGTTGTAGATGAGCTGCGGCTAGTCAGGTTTGGCCTTGGCGGCGGCTATGCTCCCGGGACGACGGGAAGTGCGCACCGATCCCCGGCGGCGCTGGGCAAATCCAGCGATGCCGATGGCGATCAAGAGGGTCGCGCCGTTGAACAGCGGCTCTACATAGAAGGCACCGCCTACCTGCTGTATGCCCGAGATGCCGACGGCAAGGATGATGACGCCTATGACGGTGCCCCACACGTTCACGCGTCCGGGCTTGATCGTTGTGGAACCGAGGAAGGCACCGACAAGAGCGGGGAGCAGAAATTCCAGCCCCACCGAGGCTTGGCCGATCCGGAGCTTTGCAGCCAGAACGATCCCAGCGAAGGCGCCAATAACGCCGGAGCCAATGAAGGCACCCATAACGAAGCGCCAAGTGCGGATGCCGTTCAGCTCCGCCGCGCGCTGGTTTGCGCCGATTGCATAAAGATTGCGTCCGATCGGCAGGTGTTCGGCGATGATCCACAGCACGAGCGCGAGTGCCAGCACGTAGAAGGCAGCAACCGGAAGGCCGAATAGATTGGCCGTGTAGATCGAGGTAAATGCCGAGGGGAGCAACCCGATAACCTGGCGTCCGCCGGTGTACCAAAGCGCTACCGCGTAGATGATCGTGCCAGTACCGAGCGTCGCGATGAAGCTGTCGATCTTCGCAACCTCGACCAGCAGCCCGTTCAGGATGCCGAGAAGACAGCCACCGATCACCACGATAGCCACTGCTGCCGGCCAGCTGAAACCATAGGTAGTTTGGAGGCTGATCGCCAGGATGTGCCAGATGACGATGCCGTAGCCGACCGTGAGATCGATCCGGCCGGTCATCATGGGGATCATCGCGGCAAGCGACAACAGGGCGATCACCGATTTTTCCCCGAGGATGGCGCGCAGGTTCACCCAAGTGGGAAAGGTCTCCGGCAACAAAACTGAGAAGAGGACAATCAGCAACAGCGTGAGCACCGGCAAGCCGTAGACCGGCAGCAGCTTCACCAGTTTGCCAAGGGGCGGAAGCCCGCGCAGTTCCGCAGCGGTGGGTTCAATGGCGTTCGATTCAAGTGATTGCATCACATTTTCTCCCGGCTGTTGCTTTCAAGGGACGCTGCATTGAGGAGCGCCTCGACGGACAGTGCATGACCCGGTAGATGCGAAACGATTTGGCCATCATGGAACACGCACGCGCGATGGCTGAGGGCAGCGACCTCCTCGAAATCGGTAGAGATCAGGAGAATGGCGAGACCATCCTGCAGAGCCTTCGCCAGCAGTGCATAGAGCTCGGCCTTCGAACCCACGTCGACGCCAGCAGTCGGGTCCTCGAGGATCAGCACCGATCCGCGCACCTCCATCCAGCGCGCCATGACGACCTTTTGCTGGTTACCTCCGGACAGTGTCTCGATGGGCGCAGACGGGTCGTTGGGGCGGATGTCAAACCGCCGGCCGATCAGTTGTGCTTCTTCCGCCTCGTCGGCATCCGTTCGAAAGCTCAAGAGGCCACGGCCGGTCAGTGCTGGATTGAGAAACAGGTTCTCCTTGACCGATAGACCCGCGGCCACCGACTCTTTGTTGCGGTCGCCGGCAACCAAGCCGATCCCCTGCCTGATGGAATCGAATGGATGGGCTGTTTCGAGCCTTTCGCCGTTGGCCAGGATCACTCGCCCACTGGTGATAGGCGCTGTACCGAACAGGGCTCGACCGACCTCGTCCTGCCCAGCGCCGCGCAGGCCTACTAGGCCTATGACCTCTCCACGGCGAAGTTCCAGATCAACAGGACCAACATTTGCGGTTTCGAGAGATTCCAGCCGCAGTACCACGGGCGCATCGGTTGCCGGTTCGGCGTGAACGAACATCTCCTCCACCTCACGTCCGATGATCATGCGGATCAACCGGTCACCCGAGAGGTCGTCGATGAGTTCATTGCCCACGAGAAAGCCGTCGCGCAGCACGACGACACGGTCGGCAATGGCAAAGACCTCGTCCAGCCGGTGCGAGACGTAGATCATCGCCACCCCGTTATCGCGAAGGCGACGGAGCACTGCGTGCAACATCTCTACATCGGATTGCGGTAAGCTTGCGGTTGGCTCGTCGAGAACCAGCAAGCGTGCCCGCCGCGCCAATGCCCGGGTGATGGCCACGAGCGATTTTTCCGTTCGAGTCAGGTCCTGCACGCGCGCGTCCGGATCGATGGTGTCCGATACCAGCGCCAGTGCTTCCAAAGCATTGCGCCTGGCGGCTCGCCAGTCGATCATGCCGAAGCGGCGTGGATAGCGGTTCTGCATCAGGCAAATGTTTTCTGCGACCGTCATCCAGCCAATCAGGCCGAGATCCTGATGGATGAAGGCGATGCCATCATGGGCACGGCGCGGATCGAAGTCTTCACCGCAGTAGGCGAAGCGCCCCTGATCGGGAGCGTGAACCCCGGCGAGCATCTTGATGAGTGTTGATTTGCCCGCGCCGTTTTCACCGAGCAGCGCGACGATTTCTCCCGCGCAGACGCTCAAGCTCACATCTGCAACGGCCTGCGTGCCGCCGAACCGCTTCGACAAATTCTCGATGCTGAGAATCGGCGTGGCAGGAGCCACACTGGCCTCCACTCTCATAGGCGAATTCTCCCGGGCCGGCGGCTTGTCCGGTAATCTTGATTTGTGTAAGTTCTACCAATTATCGGACAAGTCCGACATTCGATGATCGGTCATTGTTTGTCGAATATCGGACAATATCGTTCTGCCGGCCTGAAGCGGCTGCAGACGAACAGAGAGCGATGGATGCGCACAGACCTGCAAGCATTCGACGGTCAGGACAGCAGGGGCCGAGCACTTTTTGCGGTGCAGCCCGGCGGCAATAGTCATGCACTAAGCTTCGAGAGAACTCGGTTCGACTATTACACCCGGGAGGAGGCCGGCGGGCAGCTCGTGGTTTGCACGACGGGAGAGATCGAGCTTTTCGGCCATGCCGGTCAGTGGGTCATCCCGGAGAGCCACATGGTTTATATTCCCCAGGGGCGGCAGTTCGCCGTGCGAGCACGGAGGCCGGCATCGGGACGCGTGCTAAAATTCTGTCACGCCGAAGTTTCCTGGCACCATGAAGGCTGCTGGGTTGGACCGGTGAATATGTTTGCCGATGCCGTGATCGAGCACGGAATGAAATGGGGGGTAGCGCAGGCCGGGCATCGCCGTGCAAAAAGCTACTTTGTCACCATCGGTGACATGCTGCCCGAATGGTTCCGGCAAGAGCGCATCCTCTGGACACCCTACGCGCACACCACTGCCATGCAGCGGGCGATCGAGTTTGCGCGGTCCCGGGGGCCGGGCGTTGCGCTGTCTACGGTGGCTCGGCATGCCGGCATGTCGGAACGCACGCTGCGGCGGCACATGCAGGCCGAACTCGGCCAAACCTGGAGGGATTTCATTTGCGAATTGCGCATGAACCGAGCCATGGACATGTTGCGAAAGAAGCGCAAGTCAGTCACCGAAATTGCTTTCGAGGTCGGCTTTTCAAGCAGTTCTGCCTTTTCCAGCGCATTTCTGAGCTATGTTGGCAAGACCCCCTCAACCTATGCGAAGTCATTTAGATAAGGTGAGAAAGGTTTCCCCTCGCGGTTAGACATCGACCGGTCGGGTGAAGGACGTTGTTCTCCAGTCGTTCCGACGTTCCCTCGCCGAAGACAACCTGCATCGGCAACGATTGATAGACAACCGAAACCAATGCAGGTCTCCTTCCGGACTCCGGCGAGGCATCTACGCCTGATGGCGCACGGGGACTGGCTTGTTGCCGATATGATCGGCCGAGGTGCCCGCCATCTCGCTCTCCTCCACCCTACCGTCGAGCACGGCGTTAAGGCGAGCCAAATCGAGCTCGCCTTCGGTCCGCGCGATCACGAGTGTCGCCACGCCGTTGCCGATGACGTTCACCAGGGCTCTGGCTTCGCTCATGAAACGGTCGATACCGAGAATGAGCGCCATGCCTGCCACCGGAATGGTCGGAACGACGGACAACGTGCCGACGAGCGCGATGAAGGAAGCCCCGGTCACTCCGCTTGCCCCCTTCGACGTGAGCATGGCGACGGCGAAGATCGCGATCTGCTGCGAGATCGAGAGGTCGGTGTTGGTCGCCTGCGCGACGAAGAGTGCTGCAAGCGTCATGTAGATCGACGAGCCGTCCGTATTGAAGACATAACCGGTCGGAACGACCAAGCCGACGACGGGCTTGGAGCAGCCGAGTTTCTCCAGCTTCTCCATGAGGCTCGGTAGCACCGGATCGGAGGAAGACGTTCCCAACACGATCAGGATCTCCTCCTTGATGTAGACCAGGAACTTCCAGATGCTGAAACCCGACCACCATGCGATCGGTCCGAGAACCCCGAACACAAACAGCGCCGAGGACAGGTAAAACAGCCCGACGAGCTTGACCAACGGTCCGAGTGAGGCGATGCCGTAACGGCCGACCGTGAACGCCATGGCCCCGAATGCGCCGATCGGCGCGAAACGCATGATCACGTTGATCGCGCCGAAAATCAGCAGCGATCCGGCATCGATCGTGTCGCGAATAGGCTTGGCGCGCTCGCCGAGTCGAGACAGGACGCATCCGAACAGGATCGAGACCAGGACCACCGGAAGAATGTCGCCGCGCGCGAATGCGTCGATGACGGTATTCGGGATGATGTTGAGTAGAAATTCGGCGATGGTTTGCTCTTTCGCCTTGCCGGCGTATTGCGCGACCGCCTTCACGTCCAGTGTCGCCGGATCGACGTTGAAGCCGGTGCCCGGGGCCGCCACATGGGCGGCAACGAATCCGATCAGCAGGGCCAGTGTCGAGAGGATCTCGAAATAGAGAAGTGCCTTGCCGCCGACGCGGCTCACTTTCTTCATGTCCGACATGCCGGCGATGCCGGTTACGACTGTACAGAATATCGCGAGCGCGATCACCATCTTGATCAGCTTGATGAAGCCGTCGCCGAACGGCTTCATGTCGACCGCGATGCCGGGCCAGTAGTGCCCCAGAACGATCGCGAGCGCGATCGCAGCCAGGACCTGCACGTACAGAATGGTGTAGAACGGCTTCCTTGATCGTCCGGTCGAGCTCGTGCTCATCGGTTTCTCCCAGTCGTTATGTTGAATATTGATTACAGACCCCGCTGGCGCTCGTCGGCCGTGAGCGGCATCACCAGGAGCACCGTCACCGGTGCCTCCGTCCTGTTGGCCAGCCGGCGGTCCTCGCCGCCGGCAATGCGGCAGGAATCCCACTTGCCCAGCGTTATTTCGGTCTCGCTGTTTGAGACATGGAGGGTGCCGTCGAGCACCACATACATCTTCTCCTGCGGCGATGAGGACAGTGTCGTCCCGCCGCCAGGGGCGATCACCGACACGCCGATCCAGAGGTCGGAGGAGGGACCAGCCTCTCTGCCTTGCAGGCGGACCATCGCCATATCCTGATGGCCCGGCGCGGTGTATTCCGGCGCGTCGGCGAAGCGAACGACGTGCATGATCAAGTCCCCGGACGAAGCACGATGCGGTCGCGTGACGATCCGATTACCGCGGTGTAGGCCGCTTTCGCGTCGGCCAGGGAATAGATGGCGTTGCCCGTGATCGGGAAGGGTCGAAGGGAGCCGTCGGCGAAGCCGGACTGCACACTGCGCAAGACGTCGGCGCTCTCGATCGAGGAGAAGGCAAGGGTGTCGATCCCGACATAGGTGTGCCGCCCCCGGTAGAATTCCAGGATGTTGAATTGCACGACCTTGTGGATGGCCGCGATCAGGATCTGCCGCCCGTCTTTTGCAAGGGAATGGTGGGCATCGTCGAAATAGGGGTCGCCGACCGTATTGAAGACGATATCGGCGCCCTTGCCGTCGGTCAGCTCGCGGACCCGCTTTGCAACGTCGGTCGTGGCGGAGTTGACGATCTCGACCGGAGCATTGGTGTGGCCTTCATAGGCTTCGTCCTTGCGCACCACGCCGATCACCTTGGCGCCTCGCCAGGTCGCAAGCTGCACCGCCGCCTGCCCGACCTTGCCATTGACGCCCATCACGAGAACATGCTCGCCGGGCTTCGGTCGGCCGGATCGGCGGAAGCCTTCGATGGCCGTCACGAACGGTACGCCCAGTCCGGCAGCTTCATCCATCGAGATGCCGGCGGGCTTTTCGACCAGCGCCGCCGTTTCCACGACCAGATGCGATGCATGCGTGCCGTCGCGGCGGATGCCGAGATCGCCGGACGTGCCGAACACGGATTTGCCGACCCATTCGCTCGGGCCGTCGATCACTCGTCCGGCGAAGTCGCGGCCCGGCGTCCGCGGAAACACCGCGTAGGGCATCAAGCCGGTAGCGGCCTTCACATCGGATGGATTGACGCCCGCGGCGTCGATGGCGACGATGGCCTCGTTCGCTCGCCGGGACAGTGATTGCTGTTCGACGACGGGCTCGATCGATGAGGTGTCGGCGGCCTTGGCGTTGAGCCGCACGCTGGTGGCTTCGACGACGAGGTTCGCCTTCGCTTTGGTCATGATGTCCACGGGCCGTTCCTATGCTGCGCTTTTGGCTGAATGCGGCAGGCCCACGATGCGGCGTGCCTCCTCGACGGTCGCGATCGTGCCGCCGAGGTCCTCGACGATGCGGCGCGCTTTGGTCGCCATCTCGGCATTGGAAACGGCAAGCCGGCCGCGCGAGAGATAGACGGAGTCCTCGAGGCCGACCCGAACATGACCGCCGGCGAGATAGGACTGTGCCACCGTCGTGAACGCGGCCTTGCCGATGCCGATGGCGGTGAACTCGGTACCTTCAGGCAACAGATTGCGTGCGTAGAGGACGGTTTCAGGGGAAGGCTGGAAGCCGTAGCGCACACCCATGACGAAGGAGCACAGCACCGGCCCACTCAGCGTGCCGTCGGCGATGAGATCATTCATCAGCGCGATGTCGCCGGAATCGAACAGCTCGATCTCCGGCTTGACGCCAGCCTCGCTGATCACTTTCGCCATGCGACGGACGTTGCCGGGCGTATTGATCACGACCTCCCGGCCGGAATTCATGGTGTTGAGATCCAAAGTGCAGATGTCGGGTCCCAATGCGACGATGTGTTCGACCCGCTTCTCCGGCACCATCAAGGTCGTTCCCTCGGCCGCCACCTTCGGATCGTCCTGCGACGGCACGAAGCGGCCGCCCGGACCGGTCGTGATATTGAGGATGAGCTCGGGATTGACTGCGCGGATGCGCTGCACGACGTCGACATAGTGGTCGAGCAGCATCGACGGTCGCCCGGTCAGGGGATCGCGCACGTGGATGTGGACGATGGCCGCGCCCGCGTCTGCGGCGCCGAGGCAGGCATCGGCGATCTGTTGCGGTGTGATCGGCAGATGCGGGGTCTGTTCGGGCGTCGTGAGATTGCCGGTCACCGCGCAGGTGATGATGACCTTGTCGCGTGGAGTTCGCATGGATCGTCCCTCAGAGCGAGCGGCCGCCGTCCACCACGAAGGTGGTA
This sequence comes from Bradyrhizobium ganzhouense, assembly GCF_049949285.1. Taxonomy (NCBI): domain Bacteria; kingdom Pseudomonadati; phylum Pseudomonadota; class Alphaproteobacteria; order Hyphomicrobiales; family Nitrobacteraceae; genus Bradyrhizobium; species Bradyrhizobium ganzhouense. The sequence continues at coordinate 8,445,238 of NZ_CP181318.1, read as the reverse complement.
CCGGTGGCGAAACCAAGTTGCGTGGCGCAGGCGACGATCGCCGCGGCGATGTCATCGGCCGTGGCGATCCGCTTCAGCGGGGTGGTCGCCGCGGTCTTCGCGTTGAAGTCGGCGCCGCGCCCCGGAACGAAGCTGGTGTCGACCACGCCGGGAGCTACGGCGAGCACGCGCACCTCTGGTGCGAGCACGCGGGCCAGCGACTTGGTCATGACGTCGATGCCGGCCTTGGCCGCGCAATAGGCGATCGACGAGCCGATCCCGTTGGTGCCGGCGATGGACGAGATCGAGACGATCAACCCGTCTCCCGAGGCCTTGAGCAGCGGGGCGAAAGTGCGGATGGTTGCGAACTGTCCGCGCCAGTTGACCGCAAACATCCGGTCGATCAACTCGTCGTCCAGCGCGTCCAAATCGGCGTGGGGCACCGGCTTGGTAAAGCCGGCGGCATTGACGAGAACGTCGAGCCGGCCGAAACGGCGCTCGATCTCGGCACGCAGTAGCTTCAAGGTATCGGTTCGCGACACGTCGGCGATCAGCGCCGCGTGGCCTTCTCCGGGCAGGGTTTGCACCACCTTCGCGGCCGCTGCGGCTTCCTCCGGAACATCGCGATGACTGATCACGATGCGGGCGCCAAGCTCGGCAAATTTCTGGGCGGACACGGCGCCGATGCTGCCGCCGCCGCCGACGACGAGGACGACCTTGCCGTCCATGGACTGGTTCATGGTTTCTCTCACTTGATCGGTGGTTTGGGAAGGATCGCTTCGCCGGCTTCCATGACGAAGCGGTAGTTCAGCGTGTACCAGGGCGCTTCGACGCGAGGTGCGGGACGCTCGCCCGAGTCATGGCGGCGATAGTCGCCGACCAGCGCGCGCGTCACGCCGAACACGACGTCGCTTTCGAGATGGTCGTCGTCATCGACGAAGACCTGCGTGATGAGGGTCTTGTAGCCCGGCTTGAAGCCGAGGAAGTGGATGTGCGCCGGACGATAGGGATGCCTATTCTGGGCGCGCAGGAGGTCGCCGACGGGACCGTCGGTCGGCACCGGATAGCCGGCGGGCTTCACCGAGCGGAACGAGAAGCGGCCTGCTTCATCGGTCGTGAACTTGCCGCGCAGATTCATGTCCGCCTGGGTATCGTCCTGGTTCTCGTAGAGGCCGACCGGGGAGGATTGCCAGACGTCGATGTCTGCGCCCGCGACGGGCTTGCCTGCGACATCCACGACCTCGCAGCTCACGAACAGTTCGGGGCCGGGCGTCGTAGAGCGGACGATCGATCCGCCGTTCACGGTCCGCGGCGAGTTGGCGCGCCAGAACGGGCCGAGCAGCGCCGCGGCGGTCTCGGTGGCGCCGGCATTTCCGTTGTTGAGAAGGCAGACGAGCGTCGAAAAGCCGATCGCGTCGGCAAACAGGATGCCTTCGTTGTGGCTGTCGTGGGTGGCCTGTCCGATCCGGTTGAGGAAATCGACGCCGAGATCGTATTCCGCCTCGGTCAGCTTCACCTCGCGGGCGAATGCGTGCATGTGCCGGACGAACGCCTCCATCACCGTGCGGAGTCGGGCGTTGTCGGCACCAGACATCGCCTTGAGCACGTTGGGCGTCACGTCCTCGAGCGTCTCGATGATTCCTGTCTCCATGGCCTAGCTCCCGATCTTATTTCTTGCAATCGATTGCAGTTCATATTGCAATCGATTGCAAATTGTCAAGAGGTGCGATATCGTCATTTTCAAGGATTGGCTAAATGTTGAAAATCGCTCAGTGAATCGACCTGCCGCTACCATCAAGCAAATCGCCGATGCGACCGGGGTGCACCCGTCCACGGTGTCGCGCGCCCTCGATCCCAAGAAGCGGCACCTCGTCGCCGATGACGTGGCGAAGCGGATTGCTTTGCAGGCGGAGGCTCTCGGTTACCAGCCTAACCGCTTGGCCGCGAACCTGCGGCTAGGCCGCTCAGATATGATCGGCGTCCTGCTGCCTGACATTGCTAATCCGGTGTTCGCGCCGATCCTGGGCGGCATTACCGAAACCCTCTCGGCGGAAGGATACGCGCCGATCGTTGCGGATGCCGGCAATGCGTCCTCGCAGCAGATATCCTTCGTGGAGAGGCTCCTTAGCCAGCGGGTCGACGGCCTCATCCTGGCGACAGTTTCGCAGGATGACGAACTAGTCGGCTTCTGCATCCGTCGCGGTCTTCCGGTGATACTCGTCAACCGATCCGAGGCGCGCGATCGTGTGTCGTCGGTGGTGTCCGACGACAATCTGGGAATGCGTCTTGCGGTCGATCATCTGGTGGGTCTCGGTCACCGGCAGATCGCGCACGTAGCCGGTCCGCTGTCGACCTCGACGGGAATGCTGCGGCGGGACGGCTTCGAGCGCGCGATGTCGCATCATGGTCTGGTGGGTCTCGTGCGAGAGGCGGTGGCCTACACACGCGAGGCTGGCGCCCGGAGCGCGGCGGCGGTGCTCGACAATGACGGCGGCATCACGGCGATCGTCGCCGCCAACGACCTCTTGGCACTCGGCGTGCTAGACGCGCTGAAGGAAAATGGCTTGCGCTGTCCCCAGGACGTTTCGGTGGTCGGACACAACGACATGCCGCTGATGGATGTTATCTCGCCGCCGCTGACGACGGTGCGTATCGAGCACCGGAAGATGGGACACATTGCTGCGAAGATGCTGGTTGATACTATCAAGAGCGGCTCTTCGGAGATACGCCACGTCGTGCTTCGGCCGGACCTGATCGTTCGAAATTCGACCGCTCTCCAGTCGTGATACCATGCGCTCGCTGCAAAAGGGTCCGATCGACCGCAACGGGAGGCGCACGAGTATTGCTGGAAGCTGGTTATAAAAGTGCACGAGTCGGCCGTGTGGCTGCCGACTCGTGCATAGGTGCAGTTTCAGAGTAGGCTGGGCGCGCGTCTCTGGAACTGCCCGAGTTAGAGGAACCCTCGCAAACTAGACTTTCGCAACATGGCCTGGCTTGCACGCTAACGCGGGATTTTGGACGGTTGCCCGGACCCGTCATAGTTCTTACCTAGGCCTCCAATTGAGGTTGCGCTGCATCAAAGTCGAACTGACGAACGGCGGCGCAACTCAAAATCTGCGATCAGCGGCCAGCACTACGATCAGAATTTGCCGTTGGCGTTCTTCCATTGGTTCTTCGAAGGAATGGTCTCGATCGTGTCCCAGTGCTCGACGATCTTTCCGTCGCTAACCCGGAATAGATCGTAGAACGATGTGTGCTTGCCTCCAAAGGCACCCTCGCTTACCGTCAGGACGAAGTTTCCTTCTCCGAGGACTTTGTGCACCCGATCGTACTTCATCGTGATGCCTGCCTTGGCCATCGCCTCAAGCGCCGTTCCCAGCCCTGAAAGACCGTCGGCGATCTGCGGATTGTGCTGGGTATAGTTGTTGCCGTCGATATAGCCCGTTAGTTTGTCCATCTTCCCGTTGACAAGGATGTCCTCGACGAAGCTTTTGACCAGAGTCTTGTTCTGCGCCGTCTTTTCGAGGTCGGTGACCTTGGTTTCGCCGTCGATCATCGTGTGCTTGCTGGGATTCGGTCCGGCCGTCTCCTGCAAGTTGTCCCAGTGTTCAACGATCTTTCCGTTCTCAAAACGGAAGATGTCGAAGCCGATCTTGGGTCCGAAAAAGTTGTAGTCGGTGTGAGCGAACACGTAATCGCCGTCACCGAAAACTCTCACGGAATTCACTTTGGCCGAGCCTTTCGGAAGAGTGGCCAGCAAAGCGCCGAAGCCAGCACTGCCGTCGGCAACGGAGAGATTGTGCTGGGTGTAATGGGCCGGGTTGATGACCGCCGCGGGCCCGGAGGCTCCGGTCTCGATTGATTTCAGAAGTTCGAAGACTTCGCGCTTCTGCCGCGAGACGGTTGTTTCGTCGGCCGAAGCCATGCCGATCCCGGCGAGAACGGCCGCGGCGGAGAGGGAAGCAAAAAGAATGGTAGAGCGGGGCATAATATGTATCCATGTTAGTTACACATATATGTATCTACATTGGTTACACATCGTTGTAAAGCGGGCTGACGCGAATTCTCCGCGTTCGGTTGAAAAGGTAGTTCAGCTATCTTCGCTTTGCTCCGACTTCGTCGGCTATTTCGGCGATGCTCACTGATGCGAGCTCGGCCGCCATCGCGTTTTCGGCCACTTTCACGCGACGCCTGAGAACGCCCTCGATGTGGCGACCAACTGGGCATTGCGGAGCGGAAGTGTTGTGGACCGCGAGAAGCTCCTGGTCCTCGACCGCCCTGAACACATCGAGGAGGCTAATCGAGCGACCGTCTCGGGCCAACAAAGCCCCTCCGCCGGTACCCATCTGGGATTTTGTTAGCCCAGCTTTTGCCAACTGCAACAGCAGCCGCCGGATCAACGAGGCGTTGGTGTTGACGCTGGAGGCCAACATCTCGGACGAGACCGGTCGTCCCTTCTGCGTCTGCAGGAAAGCCAGAACATGGGTTGCAACGGAAAAACGCGTGTTCATATCGAGCCTATGTAACTAAAATAGTAACACATATTGTCCTTCGCAAGCCAGTGAATACCGTAGTGGAGTGCAGGATTCTGAGCGGAACGAGCTGTGGAGAGCAGCTATCGCGGTCGTCGAGCTTCGGATTGCCTCTTTAGCCGGTACGCCAATTGTGCCCTGGACAGCCCTATCGACTTTGCGGCGGCCGAAACGTTCCCTCGAGTCGCTTCGAGTGCGGCCAGATAGATCTGCGCCTCGTGATCCGCAAAGGAGAAAGTTCCCGTTGAAGAGATGCCCGGCCCAGCGAGTTTCTCGGCAGGAGCCCGAGCCGAACCGATTGCCGTCTCCAGCGTCAGCCGGCCCGCAGCGCCTAGCGACAGCCCTTCGAACTGCGGCTTGGTCTCCCCAAGGGAGAGGTGAGACACATCTACCGGGAAGCCGTCAGGCGTCAGGATGACTGCCCGCTCCAGGATATTTTGGAGTTCGCGTATATTCCCCGGAAAATCGTAGCGCAACAACGCCTCGACGGCGCGCTGTGTAAATCCCGTTACCTGCTTGCCATGCAGTTCGCAGTAGCGGTTTGCAAAAGCCTCCATAAGAAGCGGAATGTCATCGCGCCGCTCGCGCAACGGCGGAATGTTGATCGGAAAGACATTCAGCCGGAAGAACAGATCCTCTCGAAAACGCCCGGCTTTCACTTCCTCCCGCAGGTCCCTGTTGCTGGCCGCAACGATCCGGACGTTGACAGGAATGGTTTTGGTGCCCCCGACCCTCTCCACTTCGCGTTCCTGAACGGCCCGCAACAGCTTGCCTTGCGCAACCATGCTTAGCGAACCGACCTCGTCGAGAAAGAGCGTGCCGCTATTGGCCCGCTCGAAACGGCCAGGTCTGGACGCCGTGGCACCAGTGAATGCGCCTTTCTCAACGCCGAACAATTCTGACTCGATCAAATTCTCCGGGATGGCAGCGCAGTTCAATGCAATGAAGGGGCGTGTCGATCGCTTGCTGACGCGATGAAGGGTGCGTGCGAAAATTTCCTTTCCTACGCCCGACTCTCCGATGAACAGGACCGTCGCGTCTGTAGACGCAACGCGATCGACGAGATGTCGAACGACGTTGAATGACCCGGAAGCGCCGACCAATTGCACGGGATCTTCAGTGGACTTGTGAGTATTGCGTCTGGCGGGCGCTACGGCTGCAGTGTTGCCTACAAGGCGGGACTGCGCGAAGAGATCGGCGTTGAAGTACCTGAGGTCTTCCTCGCTATTGTCCCATTCGCCCGCCGGTTTGCCCACGTTGCGGCAATGCGGCGCGCCCATCGCGCGGCATTCGACCTCGCGATAGATGATCATCTTCCCCATGAAAGCGGTCGCATATCCGCTGGCGTAGCCGAGTTGCATCCAGCACACAGGCTCGCTTCCGATGCCATAGCGGCGGATGTGCTCCTCGTCTTCGCTGGAATCGTGCCAGAGGAATTCGCCGTAGAAGGAACCTGCACCGATATCAAAGTCAAAGCGCACCGGGACGACCTTGACCACGCCTTCGAGCGAATGCAGCCGTGGCCCGGCCGCGAATACGATGGACGGATGACTGTTCGGCCATCGCTTTTGAATCAGTTCGGCATCGCGCACGCCGGAGGCAAATCCAACGCGGGTCAGCATCGCGCGCGTCCGCTCGGTGCCGATGGTTTCGATCATCTCATGCCGAAGCGTGCCCATCGACGCGCAATGCACCAGCATCATGCGCTGCTCATCGAGCCAAATGCGACCATCCCCCGGCGAGAAGGAGAGGCATTCGGACAATTCCCGGACCGTCGGCGAGGAGCCCTCGTCGAGATCGGCGCTCGTGCCGAACAGTTTGGCCTTCTCGCGAATTTCGGCCAGGGAAATTCTATCGGGCGGAGCCATTCTTGCTCATTTGATCAATCGAATGATTAATTCCTACATCCCATTTGATCAAATAGTCAATTCGGCAGAGCCGCTTGACCGTTAGCGTTTGCGGTAACGCGTTGTTTTCATTCGCGAAGTCTGTCCTTCGCTGACCTTGGCACGGCCGTTGCTGTCCTCTCCAAGAATAAAAACCACAGGCGGCTCAGCTGAGCCCAGCCAATTCAAAGGAGGGGACTATGAATAACGTGAAGGAAAAGCGCGACTTCGCCGCGAGCAAGATGACGCGGCGCGAGGTTTTGCGCAGTGCCGGTGCCGCAGGCGTTGCGATTGCTGCGCCATATGGAGCCTTCGCGGCCGACGCAGAGGCGGTCCTCAAGGTCGGTTTCATTAGTCCTCGAACCGGAGCCTTGGCTGGCTTCGGCCAGACCGACGGCTACGTGCTCGAGCATGTTCGGAAGTCCCTGGCTGGTGGCTTCAAGGTCGGCGACAAGACCTACAAGGTCGAGCTCCTCGATCGCGATACGCAGTCAGATCCTTCGCGTGCGAGCCAACTAGCAAAGAACTTGATCTCCAGCGATCAAGTCGACCTCATGCTCGCGGTCTCGACGCCGGAAACGATCAACCCTGTCGCCGATGCCTGCGAGGCCGCAAGCGTTCCTTGTCTTTCGACGGTGATGCCATGGGAGGCTTGGTATTTTGGTCGCGGCGCCAAGCCCGGTCAGCCTTCACCATTCAAGTGGACCTATCATTTCGGCTTCGGCGTGGACGAATTCCACCGCACCTACATCTCGCAGTGGAACGGTGCGGTGAAGACCAACAAGAAAGTTGGGGTGCTGTATCCCAATGACGCGGACGGCAATGCCATCCGCGCCAATCTAGCGCCGTTACTTGCCAAGCAAGGCTTCACCATCATCGATCCCGGCCCGTATGAGGATGGTACGACGGACTATTCGGCGCAGATCTCGCTCTTCAAGAAGGAGCAGTGCGAAATCTTCAACTCGTTTCCGATCCCACCCGACTTCGCAGCGTTCTGGCGCCAAGCGGCTCAGCAAGGCTACACGAAAATAGTGAAGATCTGCCAGGTGGCTAAAACCGGTCTCTTTCCCAGCGACGTTGAGGCGCTTGGAAACCTTGGGGTAAATGTGGGCAGTGCCTGCTACTGGCATAAGTCGTTCCCATACAAGTCTTCGTTGACGGCAGTGTCGGGTTCGGAGCTGGCTGACGGCTATGAAAAGGCCTCGGGCAAGCAGTGGACCCAGCAGCTTGGCGCCACACTGTCGTTGCTCGATGCCGGATTCGAAACCCTCAAGCGTGCGTCCGATCCGAAGAAGAAGGATACGGTCGTCCAAGCGTTATCTCGCCTGAGCACCACAACGATCGGGGGCAAGGTCGATTTCACGTCAGGTCCTGTACCCAACGTGTCGCCGGGGCCGATCATCGGTACGCAATGGATCAAGGCGGCCGCCGGTAGCAAGTTCAAGCTCGACTACGTGGTCACGGAGAATGCGACCGATCCGAATGTCCCGGTCGGCGCCAAACTGCTTCCCTACAGCAGCTAGGATCGGGGCCTTGGCTGCTGTGACGGGCGTGGGTCCGCGCGAAACGACGATTTCAGCTCGAAACGTCCGCAAGCTCTTCGGTGCGCTTGCGGTACTGAATGGCATTGACTTCGAGGTTTCCGCAAACGAAGCGGTCGGCATCGTTGGCCCCAATGGCGCGGGAAAGACGACGCTGCTCAGTGTCCTGATGGGGGCGCTCGAGCCGACCGCCGGCTCCGTGATCTACAAAGGAACCGACGTTACCAAAATGTCGTCGGCCGAACGATGTCGCATGGGCATCGCACGGACCCACCAGGTGCCGAAATCGTTCAGCGGCATGACAGTTTTCGAGAACGTACTGGTTGCCGCAAACCATGGTGCCGGTCTTCGCGGTCACGATGCCTACGACCATTCTATCGATACGCTCGAATTGTGTGGAATGTCGCGCCTGACCAATCGTCCGGCAGAGACGCTCGGACTTCTCGATCGCAAGCGGCTCGAGCTCGCGCGCGCGGTAGCGACCAATCCCTCGATACTGTTGCTCGATGAGATCGGCGGCGGGCTAACGGATGCCGAGGCTAGCGAGCTGGTTATGACCGTCAAAAAGCTGCGAGCGCGCGGGATTGCGCTGGTCTGGATCGAGCACATCGTACACGTCCTGGTACAGGTTACCGAGCGCCTTGTCTGCATGGACAACGGCCGCGTCATTGCCGACGGCGCTCCGGACGCGGTGATGAAGCACCCCGAAGTCGTTCGCGCCTATCTCGGGAGTGCGCCGGGATGAATTTGCTCTCGGTACGTGATCTCGAAGTGCGTCACGGCCTGCTCAGGGCCGTGCGCGGGGTATCGTTTGATATCGCGAAAGGCGAAACAGTGGCACTCATAGGTGCCAACGGCGCAGGCAAAACCACGCTATTGCGAGCACTCGCCGGCGCGCACCTTCCACTGTCCGGCAAGATATCGTTCTCGCAGGTCGACGTCACGATGCTGCCCTCTCATCTCAGGGTGCGGTCGGGCATTTCGTTGGTCCCCGAGGGACGACGGCTCTTCGGCGATCTTTCCGTCATGGACAATCTCTTGTTGGGCCGCGCCGTAGGCAGACCGGGCGGTTGGACGCCCGACAGCGTGATGGAGGCGCTTCCTCAGTTGAAGCCGATACGACATTCTCTTGCGAAGAATCTGTCAGGAGGACAACAGCAAGCCGTTGCGATCGCCCGTGCATTGATGGCGAATCCAACGCTTCTGCTACTCGACGAGATTTCGCTTGGGCTGTCACCCGCCGCAGTCGATCTCGTTTACGCGACGATCGAAAAACTCATCGAGGCCGGAACGACGATCATCCTTGTCGAGCAGAATTTGGATCGAGCGGTTTCGGTCGCAAACCGTCTTGTCTGCATGTTGGAGGGAAGCGTGGTGCTTGAAGGAAACGCCGGGTCTCTCGAACGGAGCCGGATAACCGATGCCTATTTCGGGCTGAACTCCTCGCGCGTCGCCGGAGGCCACCCGTGACCTGGATCGTACAGTTGCTGCAAGGCGTACTCCTCGGCGGCTATTATGCTCTCATCGCATGTGGCCTCTCGTTCATGTTTAGCGTCATGGGCGTTATCAATCTCGCCCATGGAAGCTTCGTTGTACTTGCAGCTTTCGGCCTATGGGCTCTTGGGGAATACGCGGGGATCGGACCACTCGGTGGCACAGCCCTGATCCTGCCTGTGATGGGTCTCCTCGGGATCCTCTTACAGCGTCTCGTGCTCGACCGCGCCACGCGCTCGGGCTTTCTCATTCCCGTACTTGCGACATTTGGCCTGTCTATTGTTCTGGACAACGTCCTGTTTGAGCAATTCGGGGCCGATACGCGCTCTCTCGCCCCTCTCATTGACGATCTGGCTTACGCTTCCTGGGAGCCGTTGGAGGGCGTTTTCATCGGCAAACTCGGGGCATGCACTTTGCTGGTCGCGGTTCTGCTTCTTGGCGGGCTGCAACTGTTGCTGTCAAAGACCCAGATCGGGCGGGCCATCCGAGCTACCGCGATTGATCGCGATACGGTTGGACTGATCGGCGTGGATGCTCGAAAGGTCAACGCTTATGCGACCGCTATCGCTTTAATGACCGCTGGCATTGCCGGTGCGGCCCTGGGCATGCGCGCAACGTTCAACCCGTATGCGGGAGCTCCGCAACTGATCTTCGCTTTCGAAGCCGCTGTGATCGGTGGCACCGGATCGCTATGGGGAACGCTGCTTGGAGGTATCGCCCTTGGCGTAGCGCAGACGGTCGGAGCCCATCTCAATCCGCAAGGGTTTCTCATCGCTGGCCACGCAGTGTTCCTCTTCGTCCTCATTGCCCGCAGCATCATCGGTAGCCCCATCGATCTTTGGCGAGCGCTAACCGCAGCGAAGGCGACCACGTGATGACGGTCTCAGCCAGGGTCGAACGCTGGACTGCAATCTCGGCTACCGCAACGACAGCCGCTGCAATTCTTCTTGTCGGACTCGCGATGCTTCCATTCGTGGCGAGCGGTGCGACGCTCGACAAGATTACAACCCTGTTCATCTACGTCATCCTCGCGGCGACGTGGAACGCGCTGGCGGGTTATGGCGGACTCGTCTCCATCGGGCAGCAGGCCTTTTTCGGACTGGGGGCATATGTAACCATCCGCCTATCGGACTATGGCTTGAATCCATATGTTTCGCTGCTGGCCGCTCCAGTTATCGTAAGTCTGATCTCCGTGCCCTTGGCGTGGCCGATGCTGCGGTTGCGTGCGGGTGAATTCGCCATCGGGATGTGGGTGCTCGCCGAGATCTTCCACTTGCTGGTCAACCTCGATCCGCTCGTTCAAGGAGAAACTGGCACATCACTGATCGCGCTCAACGCCTATGATGCGGCGACAAGGACGGCTCTGACCTTTTGGTTCGCGCTCGGTGCGGTCGCGGCAGTGCTGATCGTACTATTTGTGTTGCTGCGTTCTCCGATTGGTTCGGCGTTACAGGCGATCCGCGATAATGAAGACGCGGCTGAGTCGGTAGGCGTACGTGTTGCTGGCACGAAAAGGATGATCTTCGTGTTCGCAGCAGCAGGCGCTGCAATCGCAGGGGCACTGTGGCTTGCAACCGCGATCTCGTTTCAGCCAAAGACCTACTTCAGCGTCCAATGGACGTCCTACATGATCTTCATGGTGCTGGTGGGCGGGCTCGGCACCTTCGAGGGAGCTATCCTGGGCGCAGTGATTTTCTTCGTTGTCGAAGCTTTGTTCGGCGCTGCGGGTGTCTGGTATCTAATCGGTTTGGGGGCCGCGGCGCTGGTGATGTCGCTGGCGATGCCACGCGGGCTTTTCGGAACGATCAGTCACAGGACCGGAATGCGGTTGTTGCCGACCGGTTACTGGGTCCGCCCCTCCGATGGCGGCTCGGAAATAGTTCCGACGCAATATAAGGAAGAAATCTCATGAAGATCGAGGCTGCCGTTACGCGTGCGAAGTCTGCGCCTTTGTCGCTCGAGACGATCGAACTAGAAGCTCCGCGCATGGATGAGATACTCGTAAAGTTGGAGGCCACGGGCATTTGCCACACCGACATCGCTATGCGCGACCAGGCGTACCCGGTGCCGCAGCCCATCGTTCTCGGTCACGAGGGCGCTGGTATCGTCGCGGCGATTGGAAATGCCGTCACCAAGGTCAAGCCCGGCGATCGTGTCGTCATGACGTTCAACTCGTGCGGTCGCTGTTCGAGCTGTACCGATCATGCGCCGACATATTGCTACGAATTCTTCGGTTACAATTTTGCTGGTAGCCGGCCAGACGGCTCCAGCCCTTTGTCGAAGGACGGCCAGCCTATCCATGGTAACTTCTTCGGTCAGTCTTCGTTCGCCAGCCACGCGCTTTGTCACGAACGCAATGTGGTCAAGGTGCCGGATGACGTGCCGCTCGAATTGCTCGGGCCCCTTGCGTGCGGCATCCAGACCGGCGCCGGCGGTGTCATAAATTCCCTCAAGATCGGTATGGGGCAGACATTGGCCGTGTTCGGCGCCGGCTCGGTTGGGCTCAGCGCTATCATGGCCGCGCGTCTGGTCGGAGCCGCCACGATCATCGCGGTGGATCTCATCGACGCGCGCTTGCAACTCGCCACCGAACTCGGCGCGACCCACATCGTTAATGGCGGCAGCGCGGACGCGGTGGAGGAGATCCGGAGGATAACGGGCGGCGCCGGCACCGACTTCACGTTCGAATCCACGGGGGTCATTTCCGTGTTGCGTCAGGCTATCGATGCCCTTGCCCCGCGGGGGACCTGTGGTTTCGTCGGTGCTTCACCTGCCGGATCCGAGGTCGCCGTGAACGTCACCGACATCATGACTGCGGGGCGCAGGATCCAGGGGATCGTCGAAGGCGACAGCAATCCGGATCTGTTCATCCCTCGAATGATCGAATTCTACAAGCAGGGACGTTTTCCCTTCGACAAGCTGATCAGCTTCTACCCGTTTGAGAGGATCAACGACGCCATTCGCGATTCCGAGAGCGGCAAGACGGTGAAGCCGGTCGTGCGGTTCTCCCAGTGAAATCGCGCCGGATCACGCTGATTAACGAAAGGACCTCCGAGATGGCTCTCGGATTATTGGTCGAGGTGGACATCGCCGGCTCTCCAGGTGCGAGGCTTGCACGCAAGAACAGGGTGGCCGGGCATTTGGCTTCCTTCGCCTCAAGGTCAGCTTGAAATAGCCGTCAACCGGCTGCGATCGGTTGGCTTCTTTGACAATCCGGAAGAGGCAAGTTGAGCGGTGCCGACGTGACGCAATAGCGACCGAACACGGTCAGACCATTCGATTTAAGGAGGAAGAGAACATGAAGAAGCTTGAACTTTTTATCGGCGGAGAACGGCGGCCAGCCGAAGGAAATCGATCGTTCAAGAAGCTGGATCCGTTTACGGAAGCGCATTTGTGCGACGTCCCGGACGCGAGCGTTGCGGATGCGCGAGCCGCCGTTGACGCGGCCGCCGCTGCCTTTCCCGCCTGGTCCGCTCTCCCTCCGTCGCGCCGCCGGGCAGTTCTAGCGAAGGCATCGGAGTTGTTAGCCGCCCGCGCGAAAGAGCTCTCCGGAATGGTCGCTACCGAGATCGGCTCCCCCAAACCATGGGGCGATTTCAATTGCATGCTGGCCGCCAATATGATCTCCGAAGCGGCGGCCGTCGCCTACGCCACGACGGGAGAAACCATCCCGTCCGACGTGCCTGGCTGTGTATCCGTTGCGGTACGTCAACCCGCTGGCGTCATTCTTGCTATCGCGCCCTGGAACGCGCCGGTCATTCTTGCGGTCAGGTCGATCGCGGTGCCGTTGGTGTGCGGAAACACGGTCGTCCTGAAGGCATCTGAAACCGCTCCTCAGGCTCAATATCTTCTCGGTGAGATTTTCGAACAGGCCGGCTTGCCACCCGGGGTCCTCAATATCGTCTCCACCGGTCGAGAGAACGCCGCCGCCGTGACCGAGGCGCTCATTGCCCACCCGGCCACAAGGCGCCTCAATTTTACGGGATCGAGCCATGTCGGGCGAGCGATCGCCGAGGCAGCCGGACGACATCTCAAGCCAGTTCTCCTCGAGTTGGGCGGCAAGGCCCCCTTCGTAGTGCTGGACGACGCAGATCTAGAAGAAGCAGCGAACGCGGCCAGTTTCGGGTCGTTCATGAATCAAGGTCAGATCTGCATGTCGACCGATAGAATCGTGGTTGACCGCGCGGTGTCCAAAGCTTTCGTGGAAAAGCTTGCAGATCGGGCGCGCAAGCTTCGCGCCGGAGATCCAAAGACACCGGATACGCAAATCGGCGCCCTTATCAGCAAGGACGCGGTCCGCAGGATGAGCGAATTGGTGGCAGACGCAGTCGCTAACGGCGCGACCGTCGTCGCCGGCGGTCAGTCCGACGGCGCTGTCTTCAAGCCAACTGTAGTGAGCGGCGTAACTCCGAAGATGAGGATCTATCAGGAGGAAATCTTCGGCCCTCTCGTTGCGGTCGTCGAGGTGAATGGCGAAGCAGAAGCGATTTCGGTGGCTAACGACACGAGCTACGGCCTATCGGCCGCTGTGTTCGGTCGCGATGCGGGGCGGGCGTTCCGCGTCGCCCAGCAACTCGAAACGGGCATGTGCCACATCAATAGCGCCACCGTGCACGACGAGCCACAGGTGCCGTTCGGTGGCGTCAAAGACAGCGGCTGGGGTCGGTTCGGAGGGCGCGCAGGGATCGAGGAATTCACCGAGCTGCGGTGGATCACCATCCAGACGCAGTCTCGACACTATCCGATCTAATCACCGAGGGACGTCTGATGGCCGGCAATCGCGCAGTCCGTATTCGAAGCTTCGGATCTCCGGATGTGCTCGAAGTTTGCCATCAGGCCATCCCGGAGGTGCAGCCTGCGACGGCGCGGGTGCGGCACGTGGCCGTCGGCCTCGCGTGAGAGTATTACCCGCTTTCGTCGTTCACGGTCCGTGGATCAGGTGTCTCGCGAGGGCTGAAATCATATTACGAATTCAACAATATAAGAGTTCGTGGTTTTATTCTGAATGGCGCCTCAGCTGAAGCCGAATAGCTTCGCGGCATTGCCGCCGAGGATCGCGTATTTCTCGCGGTCACTAAGGGTGTGCGTCGCGGAGACATGGTCAACCGGCGCCAGCTCCCATACATAGGGATAGTCGCTGCCGAGCATGATCTGATTGACGCCTACCTGTGCCACGAGATGGCGCAGCGCTTCCGGGGTGAAGACCAGCGCGTCGAAATAAAGCTGGTTCAGGTATTCCGTCGGCTTTTTCTTCAACTTGATGTTCGGATTGCAAAAGGTCGGGGCGACTGTGCAGGCGTGATCGTTCCGGGCCGCGTAGGACGGCAAATAGCCACCGCCGTGCGCCGCAAGGACCTTCAGACCCGCAAACTTGTCGAGCGTCCCGTCGAAAATCAGGTGCTGTAGCGCGATCGTCGTGCCCAACGGATAGGCCACAGTGTTGGCCAGCCATCCATTGCCCTTCCAACGCTTGTCCAACTCCGGCACGCCCTGCGGATGGATGAAGAGGACAGCACCGAGTTCTTCCGCCTTGGCCCAGACTGGATCGAATTTGGGATTGGAAAACTCGTCGCCGTCCACCTGATCGCCGATGGCAGCCCCTTTGAGCCCCTGTTTCTTGACCGCGGTTTCCAACTGGCGGACGGCAAGCGCCGGGTCCTGTAGCGTGAGTGACGCGAAGGCGGCGAAGCGGTCCCGGTGCGATGCGACGAGCTCCGCCAGTTGCTCGTTTTGGATAGTGACGATTTTCTCAGCCAGATCCCGATCCTTGCCGTACCAAAACGGGTTGATCGACAAGACTTCCATGTCAATCGCCTGGGCATCCATCGCCTTGAGGCGTTGCTCGATATTGAGATACACCTCCTGAGCATTGTTGAGCGGCGGTGTGAGGCCGGCGGCCTCCTCGCCGATCAGAGCGGTCGCCTTGTGGAACAGACAATGCGAATGGACGTCGATTGTCTTGACGCGTTTTCCGTTGAGCATGACCGGAAGGCGTGCGGCGCGGCCAGGCTCCGCATGGGCCGCCCTTGTCAGGCCGCAGCCGCAAAAGACCATGCCGGCCGCCGCGGTCGCAGATTTCAGGAAGTGTCTGCGTGAATTCACCCTCGCCCCCGCTTCATTACGGCGGAGACAATCACCGTCCGTCACCGCTATTTATCTAGTGATAAATAATCTGTCGCAACTCGATCCGAGAGTCAAATATTATTTATCGATCGATCATTTGACGCGTGGTAGCGCACCATTTTCGCTGAAGCACGTGGGAACCACCTTCGACCCCATTCTTCCCGATCCTGCTCGCCAATGCGCTGTGTGGGCAAAGTCGAGCGGTCAAACCGCGCCGTAAAAGTGCCGATATTGCCAGGCGGCTTCGCTCTGCAATTGAGCTTCAGTCCACGGCTGGTCCGTGAAGCGCATGGCGGACATGGGTGAGAGATCGACTGGCGGCCTGCCATCGACAATCCAAGCTGCAAGAGCCTCTCCGACTGTCGGCGAGATTGAAAGGCCCGCAACGTTGCAGCCGCTCGCGAAGTAGAAACCTTCGGCCCCCGGGGCAGGACCGAGAATGTGGTGGCCGTCCGCCGTCATCGTCGGTATGCCGCCACGAAACTCTCGCACCTGAGCCGTTTGCAGGATCGGGAGTTGATCCTTGACCTCGGCCGCAGCCGAACGAAGAACCTCGATGTCCAGTGGCATGTCCTTGATGTCGAAACGCGCCCCGAGCGATTTCATGTCGAAAAATCGCGGCGTTTCCTCGTAGACACCCCAAAGAAAACCGCCTTGACAGGGACGCGCGTACACGGCGGCATCCATGATCCGGACCATCGGTAGGTCGGCACGCGTGCCATCCAAGGGCTCCGTGACGATGAGTTGCTGCCGGGTCGGTATCAACGGCAAGCGGATCCCACTTGCGTCCGCTACCTGTCGCGTCCATGCACCAGCCGCATCGACAACGACCTTGCTCTCGATTGTGCCGTTCGCGGTGGTTACGCCGGTTACTTTACCGGCGCTGATGTTCACGGTGAGCACGTCCGTCTTCGGCAGCACGGTTGCGCCCTGAGTCGCCGCAGCTCTCGCGAAGCCGACAGCAACCTGCGCCGGGTCGAAATACCTGTCGTCACCGATCCTCATCGCCGCCACGATGCCAGTCGGTTTCAAGAATGGATTGAGGCGACTCGCCTGCTCCGGAGAGATCAGCTCGACATCAAGGCCCATACGGCGCCCGCGCTCAAAGTCGCCCTTGATAACCTCCGCGTCTTGCGGCCGACGCGCGATCTTCAGGCTGCCCGAATGCACCCAATCCAGAGGTTGCCCGGTTTCTTCCGTGAACGTTTCAATCTTGCGACATGCGTCTTTGATGAGTCTGATCATCAAGTCGCTCTTGCGAACGCAACTCACCATGCCTGCAGCGCGGGGCGAGGTTTGCGACCCGACATCATGCTTATCCACGAGGGCGACGGTGAGTCCTTTGTGTCTGCTCAAGTAGAATGCGGTTGCCGCGCCCAAGCCGCCGGAACCGATAACAATGGCATCGGCCTTGCTGATCATGACGCAATGCCCTCGACATAAGTTTGCGGTGGCCGAAACCTACCATGCGGAACGTTGCGACCAAAGCGCGATGCGATTTGGACGAATCGTCATCGCGCTTCAAGTTGTTGGTTGAGCATGATCTTTTCGGAAGACCGCTGCGCACTTTTCTGAATCATGCTTCAGGCGGAGGCGGTGTGCAGGCCGAGTAGGGATTTCGGCTCAAGAAACGCTTCGAGCCCGAAATCACCGTATTCGCGGCCGATGCCGGATTGCTTGAAACCGCCAAAGGGTGCCATCGGCTCGTGGGCCAGAGTGTTGATCAGCACGCGACCCGCAACAATCCGGTCGGCCACCCGTCTCGCACGGTCCATGTCGCTCGACAGGACGTACGCTTGCAGGCCGTAGACCGTGTCGTTGGCGATGGCGATCGCCTCTTCCTCGTCCGCATAGGGAATGATTGACAGCACCGGCCCGAAGATCTCCTCGCGCGCAATGGTCATGTCGTTGCGGACGTTGGTAAACAGCGTCGGCCGTACGAACCAACCGTCGAGGCCGTCCGGCCTGCCTTCGCCGCCAGCAAGCAGCGTGCCCTCGTCGATACCCATGCGAATATATCGTTGAACGCGATCCCACTGCTTCTGGCTGACCATCGGGCCGACTGTCGTTTCCGGATCGCGCGGATCACCCGTTCTGATCTGCCCGACCGCCGCCTTCGCGAGCTCTTCCACCTCGCTGAGCCGGCTTCGTGGCACGAGGACGCGTGTGCCGGCGATACAAGCCTGTCCGCTGTTCATGAAGCCCGCACCGAGGGCCAGCGGAAGCGCCTTCGCCAGATTGGCATCGTCAAGAATGACGGTAGGAGACTTTCCGCCAAGTTCGAGCGTGATCCTTTTCATCGTCTCCGCTCCGGCGCGCAGGATCGCCTTGCCGACCGCTGTCGAGCCGGTGAAGGAGATCTTCGCGACGTCGGGATGGCTTGTGATCTCGGTGCCGACCACGTCGCCCCGACCGGTGATGATGTTGAATACGCCGGGTGGCAATCCCGCCTCATGCAGCGCTTCGGTGACCACCTGCGTCTGGATCGCGCTCATCTCGCTCGGCTTGATGACTGCCGTACAGCCGGCCGCGACAGCGGAAGCGAGCTTGCCGCAAATGAAGCCGGCGTCGCTATTCCAGGGCGTGATGAGGCCAGCGACACCCAAGGGCTCCATCCTCACCTCGGCCGTGCCGACGCGCCGGGTAAAGCGATAATCCTCCAGAACCCGGGCCATATCGAGCAGGGTGTCCGCCGGATGGTCGGCCATGAACCCCGCACGCGAGACGGGTGCGCCATACTCTTCGACGATGGCTTCCAGCAGTTGCTCCCGACGCGCCTTGATGGCGGCGTGCATCCGCCGCAGCATGGCGATGCGTTCGGCCTTGCTCGTGCGTGCGAAGGCGGGGAAGGCGCGCTTG
The DNA here is from genome assembly GCF_049949285.1 of Bradyrhizobium ganzhouense. Taxonomy (NCBI): domain Bacteria; kingdom Pseudomonadati; phylum Pseudomonadota; class Alphaproteobacteria; order Hyphomicrobiales; family Nitrobacteraceae; genus Bradyrhizobium; species Bradyrhizobium ganzhouense. The sequence goes on along the minus strand of NZ_CP181318.1, from coordinate 8,426,824 downwards.
GCGGCAGCGATGGCGGTGCGTGCGTCCTCCGCGTCAGCGAGGCGCACCCGGCCGATGACCTGCGCCGTTGCAGGGTTGTGCAGGTCAAACAGCTCGGTCCCGTGCGGCGCGACAAAGCTGGCGTTGATGTAGATCTTGTCGATGAGGCGCATATCACCTTCTCCCAGAGAGCAGTGGATGAGCCGGGAGATAGGGCCCTGTCGTTGGCGCGATAAGGTGTATAATCCTGCATGAGCTGGTGCAGGAATCGGGATAATGCGGTCATCGGGATTGGTCGAACTTGATGCGGTGCTGGCGGTGGCGCGCCACCGCAGTTTTCGCGCGGCTGCAACCGAGCTCGGCATGTCGCGCTCGGCATTGAGCCATGCCATGGCCGCGCTGGAGGCGAAGCTCGGCGTGCGCCTGTTCCACCGAACGACGCGAAGTGTCTCGCTGACCGAGACCGGGGAGCAGTTCGTTTCCGGGGTTGCTCCAGCGCTGGGCCAAATCAGGGAAGCGATGGCGCGGGCGGGAAGTCATCGCGCGACGCCAGCCGGCACGCTGCGCATCAACGCATCCGCAGGTGCGGCGCGACAGATGGAATCGATCGTGTTCGAGTATCTGCGCCGATATCCCGACATGACGGTCGACATCGTTACCGAAGGACGACTGGTCGACATTGTTGTCGATGGGTTCGACGCCGGCGTGCGGCTGGCTGAACTGGTGCCGCAGGACATGATCTCCGTGCCGTTGGGGCCCGACCAGCGTTTCGCCGTCGTGGGATCGCCCGCCTATTTCGAACACCGTCCCAAGCCGCGCACTCCAGCCGATATCTCCCGGCATCGCTGCATCCGCAGTCGACTGCCGAGCGGAGGCATCTATCGTTGGGAGTTCGAGCGCCACGGCGAAGCGGTGGCGATCGATGGTGAAGGTCCGCTGATCCTCGACGAGCCCAATTTGATGCTGGCGGCGGCCCGGGCCGGGTTTGGGCTTGCCTATCTCACCGAGTGGAATGTCGCCGCCGACCTCGCGGCCGGCTCGCTGGTTCGCGTGCTGGATGAATGGACGCCGCCCTTCCCAGGCCTGTCTCTCTATTACCCCGGGCGTCGGCACGTACCCGCCGGCTTGCGCGCTCTCATTGACCTGATCCGCGAAAGGCGTTGATCAAACGGAAACTCAACGAGCCGCAACGATGCTCCGCCAGCGGTCCGTGCAATCTGCCTTAGGCCACCAGGTGATGCTTTTCGTCGCCGATCAGACGGACCCGGTTGCGGCCGGCGGCCTTCGCGTCATAGAGCGCGATGTCGGCTTCGGCGAACAATTCGACGATCGGCCGACGATGCGGGTGGCCAACCAGAGCGGCTCCGATCGAAGCGCCGACCTGGAGGCGAAGACCGTTCCAGAACAGCGGGCGGCTCAACATCATCACGGTCTGTTGCAGCACGCGCGCGATCCGCGCAGGATCTTTCGGAGCGCGCAGGATGATCGCGAATTCGTCGCCGCCGAGCCGGCCGACCAGGCCGGCATTGTGGAAGGCCCGCCGCAGACGTTGCGCGACCTCGCACAGGCATGCGTCTCCGGCCAGATGGCCGAATGTATCGTTGAGCTTCTTGAAGCCGTCGAGGTCGATCAAAACGAGCGCCGACGCAAAACCGTGATTCAGGCTGTCGTTGACGACCTCGCGATAACGGGCCTGAAACACCGCACGATTGGCGAGCCCGGTGAGCGGATCGGTTTCGGCCTGCTGCCGCAGGCTCTCCAGAGCCTGTCGGTCGGAGGTGACGTCCTGCTTGGAGCCGAAGATCCGCACCGGCCTTCCGCCCTCTCGCACCGCGTTGATCGAGAGCCGCATCCAGCGTTTTTCACCGCGCCAGGTCCTGATCTCGGTATCGAGCGTGATCGGGCAACCGCTCCCGATCACCTCGGCACGCGCGAGCTCCATGTGGCGCCGGGATTCGTCGATGTAGAGATCAACGATGCTTGCGCGCCGCAGCGGGTTGTTCACGGGGTAGCCGAAGATGTCGTAGACGCCCTGGGTCCAGCTCAGGCGCTCCGTCGCGAGTTCGCATTCCCAGGCGCCGATGCGAGCGACATTCAGAGCCTGATCATAGAGTCGTACGCGAACCTCGTCCGGCAAAGTCGAGGCAGCATGGTCTTCTCTCATCGACGATCCGGCAGCATGTCGCGATTTTGCCCAAGTCCTTAAAAGCTAGGGCTGCTGCGTTAACGAAGCCTATATGGCGGTGCAGACGGAAGCTTAACGGACGGCGGTCGCATCTGCCGCCGGGTTGAAGTCCGTTCGTGGCGAGGAAGATAATACCTTTGTCAGCGGCAGTCGTCACCCTAGCCGCGCATGACGATCTCAACGCGAGCCTGATCCGAACGCGGCGGCCCGCGCTCGCAATTCGTCCCGCACGCGATCAAGCACACTCTCATAGTCACGCGTTTCGGTCTGCCGGAACAGCTGCACGCTCGGATACCAGGGGCTGTCGGCGCGATCGAGCAGCCAGCGGTAGTCGGGCGTCCAAGGCAGCAGGATCCAGGTCGGACGGCCAAGGGCGGCGGCGAGATGGGCGACGCTGGTATCGACACTGATCACCAGATCAAGACAAGCGATCAACGCGGCGGTCTCGGCGAAGTCGGTGAGATCGGCGGTCAGGTCGACAATATCGCTTCTCTCCCGCAGGACCGCCGCATCGTTCGGGCGCGGGGCCTTCTGCAGGCTGATGAAGCTGGCATCGACGTCGAGGATACGCGACAGCGTTCGCAGCGGAATCGAGCGGGTCTCATCGTTCACGTGGTATGGATCGCCGGACCAGACCAGGCCGACCCGGAGCTTGGTTCGAGGGCCAAGACTTCGAGGACCAAGACGATCCTCCCAGGCCTGAACAAGGCTGTCCGGAGGGGAGGGCAGATACGATCCAGACGGGATCGTATCGAGGCGGGTGTTGAAGGCGAGCGGCAGGCTGGATATCGGGCAGTGCAAATCGAAAGCCGGCAGCGTGCCCATGGCCGACCTCGGAACGCAAAGGGATGCACCGCTCAGCGCTGACATCAACCGATGCAGCGGGTCCTGCACGGCGAGAATAACGCGTGCACCGCGCTCCGCCAGCATGGGGACGTAGCGGACGAAGTGAATGGTGTCGCCCAATCCCTCGTCGGCCGCCACCAGGATCGTCTTTCCCGCGATGCTTTCTTCCCCGAGCCACATCGGTCGCTGAAACTGAGGATGTCTTGCCGAAGGCAGTTTCAGGCGGGTCTGGTGTCCGAGCCAGCCGGCTTCGAGATTGCCTGTCAGGAGATGGGCCAGAGATACATTCCACTCTGTCACAGTGCTATTCAGCCCGAGCGATTTCATGCGATCGGACAGCGCGAAGACCTCGTCGAAGCGATGAAGGTGAAAAAGCGCGACCAGCTTGTTGTCGAAGGCATCGACGAAGCGCGGCTCGATCTCGATGGCCTTGTCGAACCATGCCAGCGCCTCTTCGTTCCGGCCGAGCCGCCGCAGCGAAAGACCGAGATTGTTGCAGATCTCGGCATTTTGGGGGTCGAGCTGGTGCGCGCGCCTGCCGTCGGTCGCGGAGTCCTCGAACCGTTTCAGGCAATAGAGAACCCATGCGCGCGTCCGCAGCGTCGGGGCACGGTTCGGGAGCAGGCTGTCGCTGAGATTGAGGCAGGCAATAGCCTCCTCGTTCCGCCCGAGCTTGTGGAGGACAATCCCGCTCTTATAAAGCGCGTCGTGATCATGTGGATTGAGCCTGACCGCGTGTTGAAAGCTCGGCAAGGCCTGATCCAGGCGCGCAAGCTGAATGAGGACGTCGCCACGCTGCCGCCATAGCTCGGCGTCGTCAGGTCGAAGCTGTATCGCCTGGTCGAGCACGTTGAGGGCTTCCTCGCAACGCCCATATTGCTGCAGCACCGTTGCGAAGCTCGCCAGATATTCGGGCTTCGGTGCGCGCTGGATCGCGCGGACGATCCATTGCAGGGCATCGTTGTATTGCCTGTCCCGAAGAGACAGCAGCCCCATCAGATGCTGGGCGTCGGTGTGCTCCGCATCTATTCCGAGGGCCTGCTGGTAGCAGGCGCGCGCGTCGAGATGCCGTCCGTCCCTGAAATGCGCAAGGCCCGCTTCACAGAAGGCGGCTGCTGTGCTCATCGCTGCTCAAGTCCCGTTCATGGCGAACGTCCACCTCGATGGCGGCAACGGCTTCCGACGGGCGCAACCCCGCCTCTCTGGCGTCGCGGTTGATTCGACTTCAGCAGGGGGAGCTTGCGCGAAGGTTGCGGCGAGGTTCGAAGTCCCCGGCTGTCCTAGAGCGTGATGGGTTGAGCTCGAATCAATTTCGGCCGACAGCGGTGCTCTCTCCGTTCCCTCCCCCCTTGCGGGGGGAGGGGCAGGGAGAGGGGTGCCACACGGGGAATCTTTCGAGAGACGCCCCACACGCGATACATCGTCAACCACCAGCACCTTTTCCTGGGCTACCCCTCTCCCTAGCCCTCCCCCGCAAGGGGGGAGGGAACACACCTACGTCGGGGCGCCAGGCGAGTCTTATCCCATCAGGCCTTAGCCGCTGAGATCGGGCAGAGCCGGCGCACTGCCGGCCGCAGGTGCCTGACGTGCGGGCGTCTTCTTCCGGCGCCGCAGCTTGTCCAGGATCAGGTACATCGCGGGCGTCGAGTAGAGTGTGAAGAGCTGGGCGACGACCAGGCCGCCCATGATGGTGATGCCGAGCGGCTGGCGGATCTCGAAACCCGGGCCGGTGCCGAAGGCGATCGGGACGGCGCTGAGGAATGCGGCCAGCATCGTCATGGTGATCGGCCGCGCCCGCAGGCGTGCCGCGAGCAGGATGGCGTCGTGGGCGTTGAGGCCGCGATGCCGCTCCGCATCGAGGGCATAGTCGACCATCATGATGGCGTTCTTCATCACCATGCCGACCAGCAGGATGCAGGCGATGGTGGTTACCAACGTAAACTGCGTCCCTGTTGCCCAGAGCGCGACCAGCGCGCCGAAGGCGGTCGGCGGCAGGGTCGAGAGAATGGTCAGCGGATGGACGTAGCTCTCGTAGAGCATGCCGAGCGCGATGTAGATCGCGATCAGGGCGGCCGCGAACAGCGCCGCCTGCTTGACGATCGACTTGTCGGCCTCCTTGGCCTCGCCGCGGAATTCCGCCTTGATGTCGTCAGGCAGCTTTGCCGCGGCCTCTTCCTTGCGGATCGACGCGATGGCGTCGCCGATCGACGTGCCGGGCTTGATGTCGAACGAGATCGTCGCCGCCGGAAACTGCGCGCTGTGGCGGACCCACATCGCCGCATGCGCGCGCTGCGGCCGGGTCAATGCCGTCAGCGGCACCGCTTTGCCGTTGGCGCTCGGCACGTAGATCTGGCTCATGGAGTCGGGGCCGCTCGCAGCCTCTGGCTCGACCTCGAAGATCACCCGCGCATAATTGGTCGGAAGGAACAGCAGATTGACCTGGCGCTGGCCGAAGGCGTCGTTGAGCGTGTTGTCGACCGCAACCGGCGTGACGCCGAGCATCGCGGCGCGCAGGCGGTCGATGGTCAGGCCGGCTTGCAAGCCGCCGGTCTCCCAGCTCGCGATCACATCGATGATATCAGGAATGCCGCGGACGCGCCGGATCATGTTCTCCGCAGCGCGCAGCACCTGCTCCTCGTCAATGCCCCACATCGTATATTGATAACGCGAGCCGCCGGACTGAACGCCGAGATTGAGATCCTGAAGCGGCACGAAGAACACACGGACGCCGTCGATGCGGTTCATGCGTTCGCGCAATCGCGCGATGACCTGCTGGATCGACAGCTTGCGGATGTCAGGCGGCTTGAGCGCGACCAGCATCTGCCCGACGCTGAGCGCGTTGCCATTGCCTTCGCCGATGTAGGACGTCAGACCCGAGATCGCGGGGTCCTCGAGGATCGCTGCGCCGACGGCGCGCTGCCGGTCCTCCATGGACAGGAACGAGATGTTCGAAGGAGCCACAGTCCGGACGAACATCACGCCGGTGTCCTGGGTCGGCATGAAGCCTTTCGGCAGCTGCAGATAGAGCCAGACGCTGGCCCCGGTCAGCGCGGCGATCGTGAGGACGGTGAGAAAACGGTGACGCAGCGTCCAGTCGAGGCTGCGGGCATAGAAAGTGCGGTGTCCCGGGTCCGCATCGGGATTGTGCAGCCGCTGCCGGCCGCGATCCAGCAGATGTCCGCACATCATCGGCGTCAGCGTCAGCGAGATCACCGCTGATGACACGATCGCGACCACTAGCGTCACGCCGAACTCGCGGAAATAACGCCCGACCACATCGGGCATGAACAGGATCGGGATCAGCGCCGCGATCAGGGCGACGGTGATGGCGACGACCGTGAATGCCATCTGCCGGGCGCCGTTGATGGCAGCCTGCAGCGCCGGCTCGCCCTCGGACATGCGGCGGATGATGTTCTCGATCATGACGATGGCGTCGTCGACGACGAAGCCGGCGGAGATGGTCAGCGCCATCAGCGACAGATTGTCGAGGCTAAACCCGCACAGGCTCATCACGAACAGGGTCGCGGCCAGTGAGACGGGAATCGTGACACTCGGGATCACGGTCGCCCAGAACCGCCGGAGGAACAGGGCGATGACCAGCACGACAAGCACTGAGGCGACCACGAGCGTGAGCTTGACGTCGTTCACGGCGGCCCGGATCAGTGTGGTGCGGTCGTAGATCGTATGCAGCTTGATGCCGGGCGGCAGCCAGCGCTGAATCTCCGGCAGCTCGGCTTTGATGGCATCGACAGTTTCGACGATGTTGGCATCCGACTGCTTGTAGACGAACAGGACGATGCCGCGCTCGGTGCCGTACCAGCCGGCGAGGCGGTTGTTGATGACGCTGTCGGTCACGGATGCGACGTCGCCAAGGCGGACCGGGGCGCCGTTGCGCCAGGCCAGCACGACGTCCCGATAGTCGGAGGCCTGCAGCAACTGGTCGTTGGCCTCGATCGTCAGCCGCTGGCCGTCGACCGAGACCGCGCCCTTCGGCAGGTTCTGCGACGCGTTGAGGACGGCGACGCGCGCCGCTTCCAGCGACAGGTTCATGGCGGCGAGCCGGGCCGGCGACACCTGGATGCGCACCGCGCTTCGCTCGGCGCCGCTGACGATGATCCGCGCGACGCCCGGCAGTTGCGACAGCTTTGGCGAGATCACGCCGTCGGCAAGACTGTAGACCTCGCCTGGCGTGAACACGTCGCTTGTCAACGCGAGTGCCACGACCGCGGCGCCCGCGGGGTTCGCCTTCCAATAGGTCGGCGGCCACGGACCCTTCGGCAGGTTCGGGCCCGCCGAGTTGATTGCGGCCTGGACCGCGCCGGCGGCGGCGTCGAGATCGACCGAAAGCTCGAACTGCACCGTGATGCTGGTGCCGCCCATGGCGCTGAACGAGGTGATTTCGGTTACGCCCGGGATCAGCGCGAGCGTCGTCTCGAGAGGCTGCGACAGCGCGTTCGCAACCGTTGCCGGGCTTGCGCCCGGGAATGGCGCATAGATCCCGATCGTGGGGCGCTCCACCGCCGGAACCGAAGCGATCGGCAATCGGAAATAGGCGACACAGCCGAGCAGGAACACGCCGATCATCAGCAGCGTCGTCGCCACCGGCCGCAGCACGAATTGTGCGGTGATGCTCACGGCGCGGGCCGCTCCGCCTGCGGCAGCGCTGCCGGAGCATCGGTGGACTGCCATCCGAACCGGGTGCGCAGCGAGGCGAATGCCAGGTAGACGACGGGGGTCGTATAGAGCGTGAGGATTTGCGAGACGATCAGTCCGCCGACAATGGCGATGCCGAGCGGCTGGCGCAGCTCGGAGCCGGTGCCTGAGCCGATCGCAAGCGGCAGCGCGCCGAACAGCGCCGCCATCGTCGTCATCATGATCGGCCGGAAGCGCAGGTTGCAGGCCTGCCTGATCGCGTCGAACGAGGATGCGCCGTCCTCGCGTTCGGCGGCGAGCGCGAAGTCCACCATCATGATGGCGTTCTTCTTGACGATGCCGATCAGGAGGATGATGCCGATCAGCGAGATCAGATTGAGATCCAGCCGGTACAGCATCAGCGCCAGCAGCGCGCCGATGCCCGCCGACGGCAAGGTCGACAGGATCGTGATCGGGTGGATGTAGCTCTCATAGAGCATGCCGAGGATCAGGTAGACCGTCACGATCGCGGCCAGTAGCAGCCATTTCTCGTCGGAGAGCGAATTGGCGAACTCGGCGGCGGTGCCGATCAGCTTGGTCGTGACTGCATCCGGCAGTCCGATCTCGCGCTCGGTCTGGCGCAGCGCCTCCGTCGCCTGGCTCAGCGAAACGCCGTCGGCCAGGTTGAACGAGATCGTCGTGGCGGGAAACAGGCCTTGGTGCGCAATCAAGAGCGGGGCGTGCTGCCGCTCGATCCGTGCGAAGGCCGACAGCGGCACCGGCGCGGAGGCCTTGCTGAAGGCGCCGCTGAAGCCGCTGGTCTGCTGGTCGATCGTGCTGGCCTGGGCCGCGGCGGCGGTCAGGTAGATCTTGCCGAGGATGTCGGGATCATTGCGTAACGCAGGATCGACCTCGAGGATCACGTGATACTGGGTGAGCGGACCGAAGACGGTTGCGATCTGGCGTTGCCCGAACGCGTCATAGAGCGTCTGGTCGATCGTGTTCAGACTGACGCCGTAGCTCGCCGCGAGCTGGCGGTCGATGGTGACGGACATCTGCAGGCCTTCGTCCTGGCGGTCGTCGGCGACGTCGGCGAGCTCGGAGCGCTTGCGCAGTGCCTCGACCAGCCGCCGGCTCCAGAGCCGAAGCTCGTCCTCGTCGAGATCCTGCAGTGCGTACTGGTATTGCGTGCGCGCGACCCGCGATTCGATCTGCAGATCCTGCGCCGGCTGCAGATGCAGCGTGATGCCGTGAACGCCCTCGACCGCATGCTGCAGTCGCGCCATCACGGCCGCCGCGGACGACTTTCGCGCATCGGGGCTGCCGATGTCGATATAGAGGCGGCCGCTGTTCAGCGTGGTGTTGACGGATCCGATACCGACGAAGCTGCCGACGGTGACGACATCAGGGTCGCGCCCGATCACCGCGGCAAGCTGCTGCTGCCGCTCGGCCATCGCCGCGAATGAGATGTCCTGGGCCGCATCAGTGGTGCCGATCAACAGGCCAGTGTCCTGCAAGGGCAGGAATCCCTTGGGGATCGCGACGTACAGCATGCCGGTGGCGACCAGGGTGAGCACGGTGAAGACCAGCGTGAGATTGCGGTGCCTCAGCACCCAGTCGAGCCCCCACAGGTAAAAGCTGGCGGACGCATCGAAGCCGCGCTCGCTGATGCGGTACAGAAAGCCGTGCTGAGCGTTCGGGTCCTCGTGTCGCAGCAGCTGCGCGCACATCATCGGGGTCAGTGTCAGCGAAACCAGACCTGATATGACGACGGCAAAGGACAGCGTGATCGCAAATTCCCGGAACAGCCGGCCGACCACGCCGCCCATCAGCAGCAGCGGGATGAACACGGCGATGAGCGAAATCGTCAGCGAGACGATGGTGAAGCCGATTTGCCGCGCGCCCTTCAAGGCCGCTTGAAGCGGATCCTCGCCGTCCTCGACATAGCGCGCGATGTTCTCGATCATCACGATGGCGTCGTCGACGACGAAACCTGAAGCAATCGTCAGCGCCATCAGTGAGAGGTTGTCGAGGCTGAAGCCGCACAGTGCCATGGCGCCGAAGGTTGCGACCAGCGACACCGGCAACGTGACGCTCGGAATCACGGTCGCCCACAGCTTGCGCAGGAAGATGAAGATCACCAGCACGACCAGCGCGACCGTCAGCACCAGCGTGAACTGCACGTCGTGGATCGCGGCCCGGATCGTCGTGGTACGGTCGCTGACGACAGAGATCTTCAGCGCCGCGGGAAGCGAATCCTGCAGCTTCGGCAGGATGCTCTTGATGGCGTTCACGACCTCGATGGTGTTGGCGCCGGGCTGGCGCTGGATGTCCAGCAGCACGGCGCGCTCGCCCTGGAACCAGGCCGCCTGCTCGGAATCCTCGACGCCGTCGATGGCGGTGCCGACATCACGCAGCAGCACCGGCGCGCCGTTGCGATAGGCGATCACCGCATCCTGATAGGCCTCCGCTGTGAAGAGCTGGTCGTTGGTGTCGACGTGGAACGCCTGCCTGGGACCGTCGAGCGACCCCTTCGGATTGTCTGCGGTGGTGGCGGCGATGCCGCGGCGAACGTCGTCGAGCGACATGCCGAGCCCGGCAAGCCGGGTCGGGTTCATCTGCAGGCGCACGGCTCGGGTCTGCCCGCCTTCGATGCTGACGGCGCCCACGCCCGGGATCTGCGACAGTTTTGGCACCAGAATAGTCGCGGCGTGATCATTGGCCTCGTGCAGCGCCATCGTCTTGGAGGTCAGCGCGAGGATCAGCACCGGCGTGTCGGCCGGATTGACCATGCGATAGGTCGGCGGGCTCGGCAGCTGCTCGACCGGAATCCAGCCGGCGGCCGCATTGATCCGCGCCTGCACGTCCTGCGCGGAGGCGTCGATCTTGCGTGACAGATCGAATTGCAGCGTGATCTGGCTGTAGCCGTACGAGCTGGTCGAGCTCATGTCGGTCAGCCCCGAGATCGTGCCGAAATAATGCTCCAGCGGCGCGGTGATCGAGGTTGCGACGACGGTGGCGGAGGCGCCGGGATAGCGCGTCACCACCTGGATGGTGGGGAAGTCGACATTCGGCAGCGGCGCGATCGGCAGCTCACGATAGCCGAGCATGCCGAGCAGCACGACCGCGACGATCATCAGCGTCGTTGCGATCGGCCGGAGGATGAAGGGCGCGGACATGGTGGACCTCAGTCAACGCGCGGCTCGGAGCGCGGCTGAGTGGTCGGCTGCGCCTTCGCGGTCGGCGTCGCGCCCTCGATCGTGATGCGCGCGCCGTTCTCGAGTCGATAATAGCCGTCGGTGACGACGCGCTCGCCTTTGGCGAGGCCGCGATCGATCAGCGCGCGTCCGTCAAAAATCTGCCCGACCGTGACGGGGCGGAAAGCTGCGGTATCGTCAGCCTTTGCGACCCAGACGAAATCGCCGCGCGGCCCGTGCCGCACGGCGATCGCGGGCGCGGTGATTGCGTTCTTGCGCGTGTCCACGGTGATCCGGCCATTGGCAAAATTACCCGGCCAGAGTTTCAGCGCCTTGTTGGGAAAGGTCGCCTTCAGCTTGATCGTGCCGCTGGCCTGGTCGACCTGGTTGTCGACCAGCGTGATCATGCCCTTGTCTAGCTCGGTCGTGCTGTCGGCCGTGAGCGCGACCACCGGCGCCTCGGCCTGACCGAGGCTGAGCCGGGTCTGGCCGACGGCGACGGCGGCAAGCGTGTAGATCACCGAGATCGGCTGCAATTGCGTGACTGTCACGATGGTCGTGGGCGACACCGCGCGGACGTAGTTGCCCTGGTCGACCTGGCGGATGCCGAGCCGTCCGCTGATCGGCGCACGGACGTTGGTGAAGCCGAGCTGCGTGCGCGCATATTCGATCTGGGCCTCGTCGTTCCTGACCTGCGCCTTGTACTGCTCGACCAGCGCATGCTGCTGGTCCACGACCTGCCGCGAGATCGCGGCGGCCTTCTGGATCAGCGCGTCGTAGCGCTCCATGTCGATCTGCGCACCGTCCAGCAATGCCTGATCCTTCTGCCTCACCGCGATCTGCTGATCGAGCTGGGCTTGGAACGGGCGCGGGTCGATCACCGCGAGGATGTCGCCCTGTTTGACGTCCTGTCCTTCCTGGAAAAGGATCTGGACGATCTCGCCGTCGACCCGGCTCTGCACGTTGACGGTGTTGTAGGCCTGGATCGTGCCGATGCCGGTCAAATAGATCGGGACGTCCTCCGCCTTCGCGGCGGCGACTTTGACGGCGACCGGCGGCCGTGCCGCAGGCGTGGCGGCTTGCTCAGCTTCCACCGCCTGCATGAAGGGCAGCGCGAAAGGAAGCTTGATGTCATGCCTGAAATAATAGGCCGCAGAGCCCGCGGGCAACACGACCAGCGCGGCGATGAAGAGTTTTACTGAGCGTCTCACGTTCAAACCCATCACCCGGAGCCGGCCGATATGCTACCAGTAGTAACACTAACACGCGTAGCACATCGAGATCAACGGCGCCTGCGTTGATGAACGCCTGGATTGCGATGGATTTTGCCGGAGCCGAACCCTGGTCGGCCTAGACGACTTCGACGGTCGCCGCGTCGAACTGGGTGCCGGCGGCACGATGGCGTGCGAGCACCTCGCCTGAGAGCTCCGACACCGCGTTTTGCGCGGTGCTGTCAAGCATCGCGCGGACGCGCTGGCTTGATGCCTTCAGCACCGACGGATCGAGCTTGCCAGCATCGACGCCATTGATGATCGACTGGGCAAGGCCGCGGGCGCGTTCGGTGTCGGTCAGATGCGAGCAGATCATCAGCATGTCGTTGCCGGCCGCCATGAAGCGTGCGCCGGAATCCGGCGCGTCGAGCCGACCCGCCATCGCGCGCATCCCGACGTCGTCTGACACGATCACGCCGCGGAAATTCATCGCCTCGCGCAACAGCCCGTGCGTGATCGCGCGCGACAGCGTCACGGGATCATTGGCATCGAGCTTCCGGTACAGGATATGCGACGTCATCATCATCTCGATGCCGCCGTCGATCGCGGCGGCAAAGGGCTTTAGCTCGCGCGCCTTGATCTGATCGAGGTCGAGATCCAGCACCGGCAATTCGTGATGCGAGTCCACCTGCGTGTCGCCATGCCCGGGGAAATGCTTGCCGCAAGCTCGCACGCCCTGGCGCTCCATCGCCCTGGTAAACGGCAGCATCGACTTGATGACGTCGTCAGCCGAGCGGCCGAAGGCACGCTCCCCGATCACGGGATTGGCGGGATTGCTGTGAATGTCGAGCACCGGCGCAAAATTCAGATTGCAGCCGAGCGATGCGAGCTCGACGCCCATGGCGTCGCCGACCTGCTCCGCGGTCCCGGCCCATCGCGCCGCATAGGAAAAGCGCGTGATCGGCGCCGGCGTGCGGCACACGCGTCCGCCTTCGTGATCGATGGCGATGAACTGCTTGTCGCGCTGCGAGGCATCGCGGATCGCGGCGATCAGGTCGCGGTGGATCGACAGCCAGTCACGGTAAGGCAAATCGTGGCGGAAATTGCTCTTGTAGAGGATGATTCCGGCGGGCCGGAGATCCCGCAGCAGCGCGCGGTCGCGGTCATCGAGGACGCTGGTCGGCCGCAGGCCAAGGAAGAAATGGTCACCGACCGTTGAAAGGAGGGAATCGCTCATCCGCCGGGACCGCCACAAATCGTTTCGGTTGATTGGGATGGAGCTGGACGCAACGCGAACAGTCAGCCCCTGCGCGAGCCTTTGAACCGCTCGCTTCGTCATCTCAATATTTCAAATTTCCTCAACGGAATCAATATTCAAATCGTCCTCCAGCGCAGCCGAGCGCGAGCTTTGTTGTCAACGGCGCGGCGCAAGCCGGAGGTGGCGCCTGAATCACGCCCCGCCGCATGATCCTGCGCTCTGATGCAGGCCGGCGACGTCGGAGCGGCCCTGGCTTTCCGTGACCTGGATCAGCGTGATCGCACCGGGCGTTATGATTCCCATCTGCGGCGAGGCGGCGAGGTAGGTGGTACTGCCGGCGCGCAGATCGAGGCTCACCTTCTCGCTTCCCTGCCCGAACAGATTGGTGCTCAGCGGCATATTGTTGACGGCGACCTCGTGACGGCCCGGAGGCAGATCGCACGCCAAGAACCCGGCTGCCTGACTGCCGCCAATCACGCGCCCGTCGACGGCATAGTTAGGCATGACCGCAAATCCCAGGGACGACGAACGATAGATGATGAGCCGTGAGCCGCCTGGCTTGACGTTGTCCATCAAGGCTACGTTGCCCGTCGGACCCGATGCACACCCCGAAAGTAAAGCAGCGACGACAAAAATCCCCAGAACCCCACCACGCATTCCAGCCCCTGATCATTCCGATGTCCCCGCGGCATCATTGTCAGGGTAGTGACTGAAGTCAACCGCGACCTCCGGTCGAATGACGGGAGGCCGCGGCGATGCCTTGCGAGGATTTGCGCGCGCTCACGCCGCGGCGAGCACCGGTTCCTTCGGCCGCCGTCCAATCATCAGCGACAGCACGGCCGCGACGATGCCGGTCGCGCCAGCGATCATGAAGGCTTGCAGGTAATCGCCCTGCGACGAGCGCATGAAGCCGGCGAAGAAGGCGGCGCAGGCGGCCCCCAACTGATGGCCGGCAACCACCCAGCCGAAGACCAGCGGCGCATTCTTGTCGCCGAACGCTTCGTTGGCGATGCGCACGGTCGGCGGCACGGTTGCGATCCAGTCGAGGCCGTAGAACACGGCGAACACCGACAGGCTGACCAACGAGAAATCCGAGTAGGGCAGGTAGATCAGCGACAGCCCGCGCAGGCCGTAATAGAAGAACAGGAGCTTGCGCGGATCGAAGCGATCGGTGAGCCAGCCCGACAGCGTGGTGCCGAACAGGTCGAAGAAGCCCATCAGCGCCAGCAGGCTGGCGGCCTGCACTTCGAAGATGCCGTGGTCGCCGCAGAACGCGATCAGATGGGTGCCGACGAGGCCGTTGGTGGTGAAGCCGCAGATGAAGAAGGTCGCGAACAGGAACCAGAAGGTCTGTGTCTTCGCGGCGCGCACGAGGTTGCCGATCGCAGCTGTGAACGGATTGCCCTGCGCCGGGCTTGCGGGCTGATCCTCATGCGGGCTGCCATAGGAGCGCAGGCCGATCGACGCGGGCCGCTCCGGCACCAGAAAATACACCAGCGGGATCAGCGCCGCGCAGCATGCGGCGACCGTCAGCACCACCGGCTTCCAGCCGCCCCATTCGACCAGCGATGCGAGGCCCGGCATGAAGATGAGCGTGCCGGTGGCGGTGCTCGCCGTCAGCAATCCCATGACCAGGCCGCGATTTGTGGTGAACCAGCGATTGACGATGGTGGCGCCGAGCACGTTGGCGACCGCGCCGGAGCCGATGCCGGAGAGCAGCCCCCAGCTCATGAACAATTGCCATGGTGCAGTCATGAAATAGCTCAGAGCCGTCGAGGCCGACATCAGCGCGAGCGCGCCCAGCACCGTGCGGCGGATGCCGAAGCGCTGCATCACGGCCGCGGCGAATGGACCTGCGAGGCCGTAGAGGAAGATGCCGACCGCGGCCGACGACGAGATCACGCTGACGTCCCAGCCAAAGGCCTTCTGCAGCGGCAGCATCAGCACGCCCGGCGTCGCGCGCAGGCCGGCGGAGGCGAGTAGCGCCAGGAAGATCACGGCAACGACCACAAAAGCGTAGTTTGGGCCGAACGGCCGCCGGGAGACGGGGGAGGATTGAACGGAAGCTGGGGGCATGTTACTTACCGGTACGTATTGCGATGCGGTACTAATACGTACCGGTCAGTAACATTGTCAAGGGCCCGTGCCTGAGATCGGACGAAGCCAGATGCCGAAAAAAGCCGAGAAAGCCGTAAGTGCGCCGCTCCGGGCCGCCGACCGGATTCGCGCCTCCGCAAGCGAGCTGTTCTACCGCGAGGGCATCCGCGCGGTCGGCGTCGACGAGGTGGTGGACCGGGCGGGTGTCACCAAGCCGAGCCTCTATCGCAGCTTTGCCTCCAAGGACGATCTCGCCGCCGCCTATCTGCGCGACTACGATCTGAGCTTCTGGGAAAATTTCGAACGCCCCGGCGGCAAGGCCTACAGCAACGCGCGCGATCACGTGCTCGCCTATATCGGCCAGCTCGCCTCGCGCGCCGTGGCCAAGGGCTATCGCGGCTGCGGGCTGAGCAACGCCGCGGTGGAATATCCCTCGCGCGACAATCCCGCCCGTCAGGTCGCCGAAGCGCACAAGAAGGTCTTTCGCAAGCGCCTGCGCGAGCTTGCAGCCCACATGGGCGCGCGTCAGCCGAACGTGCTCGGCGACGCGCTGCTGCTCCTGATCGAGGGCATCTATGTCACCGGCCAGCAGTCCGAAGACGGCCCGGCGCAGTCGGCACTCGCGGCGGCGAAGCTGCTGATCGATGCGAGTGTGAAGGCGGGGTGAGAGGCTTGGCCATCTCATACGAGAGAATCGTGGCGTGAAGCTCGCCGGCGGCCATCCTTCGAGACGCTCGCCTCCGGCGGGCCCTCTGGATGAGGTCACGTTTTGCGGCGAGATATCAGACCCTCATGGTGAGGAGCCCGCAAAGCGGGCGTCTCGAACCATGAAGGCTCAGCTCTTCCGGCAATCTCCAACTGCATCTGCAATAGCCCTGGGGTGAGCCAGTGATCCCGCGCGTCAGCGCTGGACGTAGCGGTTCAGTTTTGGTGCAAGACCACATCGTCGATTGTCATTGTCTTGTCATTCCCGCTCTGTTGATTGCGGCTCTTTTCGCCGCGCATCGAAGAGGCTGACATGCATCCGACTGAGACCATTTCGTCCGACCGCCGGTCGATCCTGAAGGGCCTCGCGGCCGCGGCTATTACGTCGCTGGCGGCACCGGCCATGGCAGCCGAAGTCTTGCCACCGCCGCCGATCGGAGCGGCGGGGGCAATCGCCACCGACAAGGCCTATTGGGCCGCCGTGAAGGGTCTTTATGCCGTGACGCCCGACGTCGTCAATTTCGAGAACGGCTATTGGGGCATCATGCCCGAACCCGTGCGGCGCGAGTTCATCCGCCAGTCCGACATGATCAATTATCAGAACACGTTTTACGCGCGGCAGCGCGCTGGCGCGGATTTCGAGGCGGTGCGCGCCAAGGTGGCTGAGGCGGTCGGTGCTGCGCCCGACGAGATCGCGCTCACCCGCGGCGCGACCGAAGCGCTGCAGCTCCTCATCAGTGGCTACAATAAGCTGAAGCCCGGCGACAGCGTGCTCTATGCCGACCTCGACTATGATTCGATGCAATATGCGATGAATGCGCTCAAGGCCCGGCGCGGCGTCGACGTGGTCAAGTTCGACATACCGGAGCCCGCCACCCGCCAGGCGGTGTTAGATGCCTACGCCCGCGCCATCGAGGCGAACCCGAAGACCAGACTTCTCCTGCTGACCCATGTCAGCCACCGCACCGGCTTCGTCATGCCGGTCGCCGAGATCGCACGCATGGCGAAGGCCAAGGGCATCGACACCATTGTCGACGCCGCGCACTCCTGGGGACAGATCGACTTTCACGTCAATGATCTCGAATCCGATTTCGTCGGTTTCAACCTGCACAAATGGATCGGCGCGCCGCTCGGGGTCGGCTTCCTCTACATCAAGAAGGACCGTCTCGCCGACATCGACCGCGACATGGGCGACGAGGATTTTGCGGAAACCGATATTCGCTCGCGGGTTCATACCGGCACGGTCAATTTCGCCACGGTCCTGACGGTACCCACCGCCATCGCCCTGCATCAGCAGATCGGCGCCCCGGCAAAGCAGGCGCGCCTGCGCTATTTGCGCGACTATTGGGTGAGCCGCGCCCGCGGTTTCAAGGACATCGAGATCCTGACGCCGGATGAGGCCGGCTCATATGGCGCGATCACGTCCTTCCGTCTCGCCGGCAAGACCAGCAAGGCCGACAACGAGGCGACCGTGGTGAAGCTCCGGGACAATCACAAGGTCATGACGGTGCGCCGGGCCGGCGTCGCCAAGGGGCAATGCATCCGTGTGACCCCGGCCCTCTTTAGCGACGAGGCCGATCTCGACCGCCTCGTCGAGGCGCTGGCGGTGGTCACGGGGACGAAGACGGGGTGAGCTCGGGGCGGGAGCGGTGGCGCGTGCATAGCGCGGTCTAAGCACCGCCGCGGTGGAATATCTGTCGTGGGAAAATCCCACACGTCAGGTCGGTGAAGAGTACAATGATGATGGCCGAATCGGTATGATGCATGTGCTGAGTCACGGGAAGCCGGGATGATTGAGCCTCGTCGCAAAAAAGCGCCTAGCTTACAAACCCATTCGGTAGAGGCCTACGGATAAGGAGACTTGGCGGGCAGCAGATCCAATGTTTCTCGAATAAAGGCTGCTGGGATGACGACGCCGAGACCTAGATCTTTGTCTTTGAAGATGTTCGAGTTGATCTGCGCGGTCACTAGGCCAGCGAGAAACTGGATCGTTTCGCCTATCTTGGTCTGCCCGCCGTAGGTACGGTTTCTATCCACAAAGTAGACCGGGCCTCCGCTGTTTCCAGGAAACACCCGGAAGTCGAACAGCCAGTTCTTCTGCTCTTTGGAGGGGACCAGCGGGTACGAGGCGATCTTGCCGCTGCGCAATATTGGATAACCATTGGGCCCCTCGATAAACAAAGGGTAACCTAAGCAAAGCAACTCATCACCTGGATGAATTTCGAACTGCTTTAGCCATTCGTCTGTGCCGATAAGAGCGATATCTAGCATTCGAATGTTAGCAAAAACAGTCGGCATCCTCATGTAGAGAGCAGCGACGTCGACCGTAGGATGCGTGACATAAAGCGGTTTGCCCTGCTCTCGAATGGAGAACTGGTAAGGTTGCCGCTCGTACGCTCCGGCCGCGTTCTTCCACCTAAACATCAGTGTTGCTAGATCGCCATCGATGTCATCCAGCACGTGAGCCGCGGTAATCAGCACAAAGGACGCTTTGCCATCTCCCGTCGGCTTTCCCATGAAAAACACGGTGCCGCCAACGGTTTCCCCCTTCACCTTTGCGCTCGGGCCGAGCACCTGAAAGGTCGTTTCCATCAACTGAGTATTGATCTCGTAAATTTCGCTTTTTGGCTCTTCAGCACAAGAAGCCGATGGGACAGCTTGCGTCATAAGAAAGATTATTCCCAAAAGATGCTTCAACATGGCGGCCTCAAGAGGACGATAGCATCCGATCGACTAAACTACCAATCGTTGAGTGATCCGAGCGCAGCGGTGATCCCACATTGGCGCGTATCGATATGTGCGAACGCTGGATCACGGTAATCCCGATTCCGCCGAGCCACTCCGCAAAAGGACGAGGACTTTCAACATCATTAGGGCGTCCCAAGGACCGTGATTCTCCGGATATTGTTGCCGCGTGGAATCAGTTCAGGATGCCCTTGCTCACAACTGGCCGCGGGGTGCCGGAATGATCGATGAAATCCAAACGGACAATCACGATCATCATTCGCGTGAATATCGCAGCCTGCCTCTTCGGCATCGCTGCGATAATTAAGGCGATGATGTGAAGCGACTGGGCGGCGGCCTACGGGCCTCCGCCTCTCTAAGCTGGCCGGTCGTAGCGCGCGCAGACGGCCTCTAACGCGAGGCGCTCCTCGCGCCGCGGTCGAGCGGATCATTGTACGT
Source organism: Bradyrhizobium ganzhouense (assembly GCF_049949285.1). Lineage (NCBI taxonomy): Bacteria > Pseudomonadati > Pseudomonadota > Alphaproteobacteria > Hyphomicrobiales > Nitrobacteraceae > Bradyrhizobium > Bradyrhizobium ganzhouense. Next base: position 8,407,531 of record NZ_CP181318.1, on the reverse strand, counting down.
ATTGCCCTTACGGCTCGACCCGGATCGAGGGTGATGATCGACGCTAGCGTAAGGTGGGCGTAAGCGCCCCGGCCGCCCCATTTTATCAGCCCGCGGTCTGGTTTATCTCTGTCACTCCGGTGCCCTGCGCAAGGAGGCAGACGCGTGCTCGACCATATTCTCAGATTCGTGACGCTCGGATCGATCATCGTTGGCATGGCCGCGATCTATGCGGCGCTCCACACCAACAATCGGCGTCTGGGCGCGGACATCTTCCTGCGATATTCCGACCGGGTCTCCGACCTGCGGCGCCGCCTTCCGGTCGCGGCATTCCTCGAGCGAGCGGCTGCCGGCGACATTGAGCTGACACCCGAAGAGCGCCGGGCCGTGCACGAGATCATCCATTCGATCTTCGAGCTCTACGAGCTCAAGGTTCATGGCTACTTTCCGCCGGCGATCTGGAAGATCAGGGAGCCCGATATCGAAAGGCTGCTCTCGCTGCCGGTCTTTCAGCAGGAGCTGGTAAGCCTGGAAGGCCGATATGCCAGGCATCCGCGTTTGATAGCCTGGATCGAGAAGTTCAGGGGTAAGCAAGCGACGGCCTGACTTGCACAGCGAAGCAGGCCGTCGGCCTCACCGCCACCCCAGCGCCGGCGCCACATGCTTCAAGATCGCCTCGATCGCATGCGCGCAATAGTCCACGCCGAGCTGGTTCGGGATCGTCAGCAGCAGCGTGTCGGCCTCGGCGATCGCTTCGTCCTGCTTGAGTTGCTCGATCAGCACATCCGGCTCGGCGGCATAGGAGCGGCCGAAGATCGCGCGGGTTTGCGGGTCGATGAAGCCGATCTGGTCCTCGCCGCCACGCTCTCTGCCGAAATAGGCGCGGTCGCGATCGTCCATCAGTGCAAAGATGCTGCGGCTGACTGACACGCGCGGCTCGCGGCCGTGGCCGGCTTCCTTCCACGCCGCGCGATAGGCGCGGATCTGGGCGGCCTGTTGCACATGAAAAGATTCGCCGGTCTCGTCGTTCTTCAGCGTCGAGCTCTGCAGATTCATGCCGAGCTTTGCGGCCCACACCGCGGTCGCGTTCGAACCGGCGCCCCACCAGATGCGTTCGCGCAAGCCCTCGGAATGCGGCTCGAGGCGCAGCAGCCCCGGCGGGTTCGGAAACATCGGCTGCGGATTGGGCTCTGCAAAACCCTGGCCGCGCAAAATGTCCAGGAAGACTTCGGTGTGACGGCGGCCCATATCGGCATCGCTCTGGCCCTCGGCCGGGCGATAACCAAAATAGCGCCAGCCGTCGATCACCTGCTCGGGCGAGCCGCGGCTGATGCCGAGCTGCAGCCGTCCACCGGCGATGAGATCGGCGGAGCCCGCGTCCTCCACCATGTAGAGCGGATTCTCGTAGCGCATGTCGATCACGGCCGTGCCGATCTCGATCGTGCTGGTCCTGGCGCCGACGGCCGCGAGCAGCGGGAAGGGCGAAGCCAGCTGCCGCGCGAAATGGTGCACGCGGAAATAAGCGCCGTCCAGGCCGAGCTGCTCGGCCGCGACGGCCAGCTCGATCGATTGCAGCAGCGTGTCCCCGGCCGAGCGGGTCTGCGACTGCGGCGAGGGCGTCCAATGTCCGAAGGACAAAAATCCGATCTTCTTCATGGGGCCAATCTAGGGATGATCCGGTCCGTTTGCGATGGGCCATGTTGAGGGAAATTTGGTCATGCGCGAGGACGCTGGCCCGTGGGCTACTGCTCGGAGGGGCTCGTCCGTGCGCGCTTTGATCGAGGCGGCCGGTTCCTGGCGTCGCCGGCGCGTTTGGGATCGCTTGCGACGCGCCATTGCCTTGGTGTCATTCCAGTCCAGCGCCTGAAGGCGTGGGTGAATGCGCTGACTTCTCCATAGCCGAGGAGCCAGGCGGTCTGCGAAATCGACAGTTCGTCCTTCTGCATATAGCTCTTGGCGAGGTCGATCTTCAGCTCGTCGAGGATGCCGGTGAAGGTCAATCCTTCCGAGGCGAGACGCCGCGCCAGGGTGCGATGGCTCATGCCCAGATGGCGGGCAACTTCGTCGACCCGTGCCTCGCGATGCGGGAGCAATGGAACGATTGCATTCTCGACGCTCGACCTGAGCGGGACCCCGCCGGACTTCCGGTGCGCCAGCGCCTCTTCGCAATAGGTCACCAGCAGATCGTTCAAATGGTGGTCCGCGCTTTCGATCGGCATCGGCCCCACGGATTGCGGGAAAGCGATCTCATCGACATCGGACCCGAACTCGATCTCGCAACCCAGGAACGACCTGATCTCTGCGGGCGTCGCTCGGCGGCGATGCACCGCTCTAAGCCGGCTTGGGACCAGACGGCGATTGGTCAGGGCGCGGTTCATGCGAATGATCGAGGTCAGCCAGAATTCGATCTGTTGCCGATCCGATCGCCGTTCCACACCGACATATTTCAGCGTAATCGTCATGTCCTTCGGGATGAACCGTAGCGAAATCCCCTCATTGGCGAGACGGCAATAGCGCTCGGCCTTTGAGATGGCTTCGGCGATTGTCCCGGAGGAGGCCGCCACGTAGTAGAGCAGGCCAATCTCACGAAGGTCGAAGTCCCGTGCCAGGTGGAAGCCGAGGCTATCGTCCTGCAGCGCCTCGGCACCAAGCTCCAGAAACTTGATCTGGCTTTCGGCGCTCAGGCGCGCTTTGCGGTCTTCGATCTGCTTGAGCGTCAATCCGGCCTTCGACAACAAGCCATCGGCCTTGATGCCGGCTTCCTGCAGGCGCGCCCATACCAAACGGGCGATCCCGCCAGTTGCACTGGGCATGGCCTGCACATGGGGCGAACGAGCAGCCGGCACACCGAACCCTTTGGTCGTTGCCGCTGCGGCCTGACTCCCCGCGGCTCGCCGAGCACGGCATGAAAAATCAAGTTATTGGCTCACGATAACAAGAAACCGGGGCGTGTGTGACTTAAATCGGTCGCCTGTCCTCAGACTGGTCTTGCGTTCTCGGGGCAGCCCATTTTTTCCCTGAAGCTCCGAAGGTCCTGATGTCCAGCAGTGACGACGCTGCGCCGCCCATAAACGTGAAGATATTACGAGGCTACGGCAAGTTGCTTGGAATTCCTGATATCGCCCACGGCTCCCGGACGGTTGCCCTGGAGCGGATCGGCGATTGCGAGATCAGCATGTTCGAGGCACTGGGAGCAGGCTTGCCTGACAGCCCCCTGTTCTGGATGGAGCTGTTCGATCTTCGCGTTGATGCGTCGCTGGACAGTCGCGGTTGTCACACCATGAGCGATGCCGTGGCCGCGTTCGAGGATTTTGCTTCGCGGGCTAACCGCTTGACTGAAGCGTCGCCGCTCTGCGCGGTCGACTGAAAGAGAAGCTGGCAAGGCCGCGCCAGCATATGCATTTTGTGCCACGCGAGATCTTGGCATCTCTATCTTCCCTCTTAACCATTTCGCTCTACTTTGATCTGCAAGGCCAGGTTCCACCATTCTCGCCCGTCGAGTGTTGCCCGACTGCGACATCCGCGCACGCCCGGCCGGTGTAGGCTGGTTGATATCCGGCGCCGTCTGAGTGGCGTCGGATGGTGAATTGTCGCGCTATTGCGTCGAGTGGTGAGTGTAGTTGGTGGTCGGTACAAGTCGCATCATTGCTCCAGCAGTTTTGCTGGCCTTGTCGATCGCAATGGTGCTCGGCGGTTGCGCTGGGCGTCCGTCGCAGGGCGTTTTGATTCCAACGGCGCAGGTTGCCGCTGGAAACACCAATGTCCCGATCTATGTCGTAACCAATCGCAAGCGATCGGACGTCGATCCCGGCGAGATGTTCAGCGGTGAGCGATCGGACGAGCTGTCCTTTGCCGAGGTGACCGTCTCAATCCCGCCCGATGCTTCGCGCAAGGTCGGAGACGTGCAGTGGCCAGCGAGCCTGCCCGGCGACCCCCAGCGGGATTTCACGACCGTGTCGGCGGACTATCTCGACAAGACGCGCTTCGCTGCGTCTGTCACCGCGGCCATGAAGCAGTCCGGTCGCAACAAGGTGCTTGTCTTCGTCCACGGCTTCAACAACCGCTTCGATGATGCGGTCTATCGCTTCGCGCAGATCGTGCACGATTCCAAGGTGCCGGTCGTGCCTGTGCTTTTCACCTGGCCATCGCGCGGCGAGCTGAGGCTGCGCGCCTATACGTACGACCGGGAGAGCGCGAATTTTTCGCGCGACGCGCTCGACAATCTCTTGACCACGCTCGACGCTTCCCCTGCTGTCGGCGAAGTCTATCTTCTGGCTCATTCGATGGGCAATTGGATCGCGCTGGAAGCGCTGCGGACGCGCGCAATCCGTGGCCCGGTTGTCGCGGCGAGGCGCAGCAAGCTGAAGAATGTGATGCTGGTGGCTCCCGACGTGGACGTCGATGTCTTCCGCTCGCAACTGAACCGGATGGGCGGCGCGCGGCCTCCCATCTCGCTGTTCGTCTCGCGCGACGACGGCGCGCTCTCGCTATCGAAGACGATATGGGGCGACGTCGCTCGCCTCGGCGATATCGACCCGACCCAGGAGCCTTACCGAACCGAGCTCGCGCGCGACCGGATCGACGTCTACGACCTGACGAAACTCGCGGTCGCCGGCGATGATGCCCATGATCGCGCGTTCGAGCAGGTCGGGCCGGTCGTCGCAATGATCCGCCAACGCATGGCCCAGGGCCAGGCGCTGGGTGAACAGAAGGTGGACCCGAACCCACTCGCGCGGCTTGCGGAGTAGGCGGGGAGGCAAGCCCTGCCTGGCTTGCCTCATGGCGATATGTCGATGAAGCCGTGACGTGTCAGGCGTAGGCGACCCAGCCGCGGAACGTGAAGCCGGTGTAGAACAGGGTTGCGTCCGAGAAGCCGGCCTGACGCAAAATCACTTCATCCTGTTCGGGCGCCAGAATGCTCAATTGACCGTCGATCGCGTTCCGGGCGGCCGCCGCCTTGTCGGGCTCGACGCCGGATGCAGCCAGGAACGCGGAATAGCGCGAGAGCCAGAGCGGCCGCGCATCGGCGCCACCGGGAATGCTGAAATGGGCCGTCACGAACGGCGCGCCCGGCTTGAGCCGGCGGTGGATTTCCGCGGCGATGCGACGCCGCTCCTCGATATCGACGAAGTGCAGGGTCAGCAGGCACGTGGCCCCGTCGAACGGCCCCTCCGGTGCATCGTCGATGTAGCCTTGGTGGAGATGCGCGCGCGAAGCGAGCGGTCCCAATGTTTGCTTTGCGAGATCGAGCATGGCCGCCGACGGGTCCACGCCATCGAAGGTCCAGCGCGGCTCTGCCTGCGCAAAGGCTTTCAACTCAAGGCCGCCGCCGGCGCCGAGGGCAAGTATTCGCGCATCGTCACGCGCGCGCTCGGCCAGAAGGATCGCTGCCATCGACAGCATGGAATTGTAGCCGGGAACGAAGCGCGGCGGTCCCTCGGTGTATTTCGCCACCATTTGCGGATCGGAGAACGCGTTTTGAATGTCGGTCACGGTGTCATCCTGCTGAATGAAGTTCATCACGCATGGTGCGCGCTCATGCCTTGATGTTTTCGAGACCCGAGGCGCTTGCGCAGATCGTCGCTCAGCATCGCCAGCGTCACCTCGCCGAAACGTGACAGCAGCAGCGCCTCTGCATCGCCGAAGGCTTGGTCGAGAGCGGCATTGACGGCCTGCTCGACGAGACAACCGGGCGCCTCCGTCCGGTTGCCCATGGCCAGAAGCGAGGGACTGCCGAGCGCGGTGTAGACGTCGCGCAGCGTCACCCTGGTAAGGTCGCAGGCGAGCGTCCAGCCGCCGCCATGCCCTTTCTCGGAGCGGACGTAACTGAGATCCCGTAAGCCAGCCATGATGCGGCGGATCACCACCGGATTGGTGTCCATGGCCTTCGCCAGGGTTTCGGACGTGAAGGAACCAGGCTGCTGTGCCATGTGGAGGAGGACGTGGAGAACGCCGGACAATCGGCTATCGCGTTTCATGTAACTTCGTATGTTACATGAAGGCGGAGAAGTCAACCGCGGCCTCTGCGCGAGAGGACGCGGAGCTCGGGAACGTCGAAACAGAGACGGAGCAGGGGCTCGCCTACGTGCCCCCGATAATGCCATCGTGCGCCTGTTTTGCCCGACGGGTCAAGTTTTTTACGGTTTTTCGGAAATGTCGCGCTCGAACAACGAGCTCAGGCGCGATGACGATTCATCCCGATCTCATTGCGCTTTAAGCCCTTGATTTCGCTGCCCCCGGCTACTGTGCATGGGGTTGTTTTCGACTTTTCGTTTGAGGGGTGCAAAAATATTAGCGCCGAACCCGACCTGGTCCGGCGCTCGCCTTTTCATCAATCCATTTTCGGGAGGCGCATCATGCAAGTTTATAACGTGGTGAGGTTCAGGGTGAAGCAAGGTGAGGAAGCCGCCTTCCTCGACGCGCACCGGAACGGCAAGGCGAAATGGCCGGGCCTCGAACATGGCGTCATCATCAAGACCGGCGAGCAGACCTTCTGCTTCATCGGCACATGGTCCAGCCAGGATGCGATGGTCGCGGCACGACCCGCGATGATCAAGACCCTCGACAGCTTCAGGTCCGTGCTCGAGGACCAGGGCAACGGACGCGGCGTCACCGATGCCGTATCAGGGGCGGTGGTGCTCGATCTCTAGCAGGCGAGCGATCGCCCGCTACTTCATCACCCGCAGGCCCTTGGTCGTGAACTTCTGCGTCTTGCCGCCGGGGCGAAGGGGGCGCTTGGTGCCGGCGGCCTTGCCGGTGCCGGGCGGCTGGTGCGCAGGCACGAGCTGGTGGGGCTGCGAGCCGATCAGGTCGCGGCGGCCCATCTCGATCAACGCTTCGCGCAGCACCGGCCAATTGTCGGGGTCGTGGTAGCGCAGGAAGGCCTTGTGCAGGCGGCGCTGGCGCAGGCCCTTGATCGCTTCGACCTTGTCGCTGCCGCCGCGGCGCACGCCGCGCAGCGGGTTGACGCCGGTGTGGTACATCGCCGTTGCGGTCGCCATCGGCGAGGGCAGGAAGGTCTGCACTTGGTCTGCGCGATAGCGGTTCTTTTTGAGCCACAGCGCGAGGTTCATCATGTCCTCGTCGGTCGTGCCCGGATGCGCCGCGATGAAGTAAGGGATCAGGTAATATTTCTTGCCGGCCTGCTCGGCCGCTTCATCGAACATCCGCTTGAACTTGTTGTAGGCGCCGATGCCCGGCTTCATCATCTTGTCGAGCGGGCCGCGCTCGGTGTGTTCGGGCGCGATCTTGAGGTAACCGCCGACGTGATGGGTGACGAGCTCCTTGATGTATTCGGGGCTCTCGACCGCGAGGTCGTAGCGCACGCCCGAGGCGACCATCACCTTCTTGATGCCCTTGGTCTCGCGCACCTTGCGATAGAGCCGGATCAGATCGTCATGCGAGGTGTTGAGGTTCGGACAGATCTCGGGGAAGACGCAGGACGGCCGGCGGCACGCGGCCTCAACCTTCGGATCCTTGCACGCCATCCGGTACATGTTGGCGGTGGGGCCGCCGATGTCGGAGATCACGCCGGTGAAGCCCGGCGTCTTGTCGCGGATCTTCTCGATCTCGCGCAAAATAGAACCCTCGGAGCGGTTCTGGATGATGCGGCCTTCGTGCTCGGTGATCGAGCAGAAGGTGCAGCCGCCAAAGCAGCCGCGCATGATCGTGACCGAGAACTTGATCATGTCCCAGGCGGGGATTTTTGCGTCGCCATAGGACGGATGCGGCGCGCGCGCATAAGGCAGATCATAGACCGCGTCCATCTCCTCGCTGGTCAGCGGGATCGGCGGCGGGTTGAGCCAGAGGTCGCGATCGCCGTGGCGCTGCACCAGCGGACGCGCGTTGCCGGGATTGCTCTCACGATGCAGCACGCGTGAGGCGCGCGCATAGGCTTCCTTGTCCTGCTCGACCTGCTCCAGCGCCGGGAGCCGGATCACGGTCGCGCCCTTCTGGCGCGTCGCGCCCTCGTCGGCGGAATCGAGATCGTCGGCGTGCAGCTCGGCATAGTCCTCCGGCACGCGGCGGAACAGCGCGACGCCCCTGATGTCGTCGAGCTCGCGCGGTGCTTCGCCGGCGGCGAGGCGTTGTGCGACTTCGACGACGGCGCGCTCGGCATTGCCGTAGAGCAGCAGGTCGGCCTTGGCGTCGGCCAGCACCGAGCGGCGCACCTTGTCGGACCAGTAATCGTAATGCGCGATCCGGCGCAGCGAGGCCTCGATGCCGCCGAGCACGATAGGCACGTCCTTGAACGCCTCGCGGCAGCGCTGGGCGTAGACGATGGTGCAGCGGTCCGGCCGCTTGCCGCCTTCGCCGCCGGCCGTATAGGCATCGTCGCTGCGCAGGCGGCGGTCCGCGGTGTAGCGGTTCACCATGGAATCCATGTTGCCGCCGGTGACGCCGAAGAACACTTTTGGCTTGCCCAATGCCCTAAACGGCTCCGCCGAATGCCAGTCCGGCTGCGCGATGATGCCGACGCGGAAACCTTGCGCCTCGAGCAGCCGGCCGATGATGGCCATGCCAAAGCTCGGATGGTCGACATAGGCATCGCCCGTCACCAGCACGATGTCGCAGGCATCCCAGCCGAGCGCCTCCATCTCGGCGCGGCTCATCGGGAGGAACGGCGCCGGCTTGCGCGGGAGCGCCTGCGCCATCAGGGGCTTTTCGGCGGTCATGATCTGGGTGTCCATGGCGCACAGGCATAGGGCTCCGGGCTCGCGAATACAACCGACGGACGCGTGAAAGATGAAGGTTCCGGGCGCGGCTCGGGGCCCCCGGCCGGACTGTGACGGGGTCCACATACGGACCGCCGACGCCGCGCTATCCTCACCTCCGTTTCGAGGGAGAGAAACCATGTTCCTGGTCAACGCGCTTTTGATCCTGGCGATGCTGTTTTTCCTGTTCCTGCCGATCTCCGATCGCAGGACGGTGCGGATGAGGCTCTGCATGCTGTGCGCATTGCTTGCGGTGTTCTGGGTCTCGATCACCCGCCCACCCGTCGTGCCGGTATCGCTGGCGAGCATCGCCTCGCCGCCCGGCACGGTGCGCGTGCCGCCTATGCACACCAGCGATCCGTCTTCCGGGTTCTCACCGCGGCCGACATCGGATATGCGATTGCTCCATGGGCAAGGGAATTTCTGACGGCGACGATGAAGCCGGCGCGGCGCCATCCACGGAGGCCTGGCTCGGCACCATTGCGCTGGTCGGCTTCATCCTGGTCGCGACTGCGCAGGCCTCCAATCAGATTCTTGCGCGCGGACTGGCGGGCTCTGTCCCTCCCTTCGCGCTGGCCTTCTTCCGCTGGAGCATCGTGGCCATCGGGCTCGCGCCGATCGCGCTCGCGGAGATCCGCGCCGGGCGCGTGCCGCTTCGCCAAAATATCTGGCCGGTCCTTGCCGCCGGCTTCATGGGTATGTTCCTGTGCGGCGGCCCGGTCTATGTCGCGGGCGTCTCGACGACAGCGATCCACATTGCGCTGATCATGGCGCTGTCGCCGATCACGGTGCTGATGATTTCCGCGGTGCTCGGTATCGAGCATGTCGGCCCGCTGCAATGGCTCGGCACGGCACTCGCGCTGTCAGGTGCGCTGCTCATCATCTCCGGCGGCCATCCGGCAACGTTGTTTGCGCTGGAGACGGCATCGGGCGACGGCCTTGTCGTGCTCGCGATGCTCGGCTGGTCGGGCTACACCTTGCTGCAATCGCGCGCTGCGCCGCGCGCGTCCTTGCTCGCGCGCATCAGCCTGTTCTCGGCCGCCGGCGCGCTGTTCTCGCTGCCGCTTGCGGTCTGGGAGATGCGGGCCATGCCCGCCCAGGTCTTCAGTGCGAAGGCGCTCGCGGCCTATCTTTTCGCCGGCATCGTTCCGGGCCTGCTCGCGTATGCCGGCTTTGCCTGGCTCGGCGGCAAATTCGGATCGGTGCGGACCTCGCTTGTCCTTTATCTCGGACCGGTCGCCAGTGCGCTTCTGTCCTTTGCGATCCTCGGCGAGCCGCCGAAGCTGATCCATCTCTTTGGCGGCCTGATGATCCTCGGCGGCGTCTGGGCAAGCCTGCGCCGGTAGTTCCATCGCGACGCTGATGGTTCACACGCAGGAACCATCTGCCTTCGCGCACATTCTGATGGGAGGGTTTGCGGCGAGCCCCGCTCGCGCGCGCTCGTGTCCAGGATCCGGATGACCTCGATATTCGCCTCGGGCGATGGGGGAGCTGTGAGTACAGTCATTGAGAATTTGCTGTCGCGGAAGCAGCAGCTTGTGGAACAGCTCGAGAAGGCGCAGTCGGTCGAGGACCGCGACAAGATCGAGCACCAGCTCGAACAGATCAACACCGCGCTGGACTTTCTGGACAGGCCGGGATCGAAGGACGGACGGTAGGGCTCAATCAACCTTCAGCGCTTTTGCGTAGACCACGCCCGAATTGGTGATGTGCGTCGTCATCGCCGCCTCGAACGCCGCGTGCTCGCCGCGCGCGAACAGATCGAGCAGCTTGCGATGCTCTTCAAAAGAAGAGCGGGTGCGCACGTCGATCGGCGAGGTCAGATTGGTGCGGAGCGCGGCGACGCGGCCCGAGACGAGCTGGTAGGATTCGGCGAGGTAGCGGTTGCCGCAATGCGCGAACAGCCCCTCGTGAAAGACGGCATCGGCGCGGCCATAGGCGATGTTGTCCCTGGCCTCGACGGCCGGCTCCATCGCCGCGATCGCATCGTTCATGGTCGCGATCGCGCCATCGCGGTCGTGGCGAAAGGCGAGCTCGGCGGCCTTGGGTTCTAGCGCGATCCGGAACGTGCAGAGCGCGGTGATGTCCTCCGCGCTTGGCGTGAACACGAAACTGCCGACTTGAGGTCGGATCACCACGAGCCCTTGCGCCTGCAACTGGCCCATCGCCTCGCGCACCGGCGTGCGGCTGACGCCGAAGGAATTTGCCACCATCTCTTCGGAGATGGCGGCACCGAGCGCAAATTCGCCGTCGATGATCGCCTGCCGCAGCCGCAGCATCACCCGCTGCGACAGCGATTTCGGCGCATCGAGCTTCAGCGTGCGCATGGTTGCTCTCAGATCACCTTGCCGGGGTTGAGCAGATGGTCGGGATCGAGCGCGGCCTTCAACGTCCGCATCAAGGCAATCTCGGGCTCGCTGCGGGCGTGTCCCAGCCATTTCTTCTTCAGCGTGCCGATGCCGTGCTCGGCGGAGACGCTGCCGCCCATGTCGCGCACGAGACCATAGATGATCGTGTCCATCTGCTCCTTGGGCTGCTGCTCGACGGGAAGGCCCGTGACCCAGGAGACGAGGTGCAGATTGCCGTCGCCGATATGGCCGTAATAGACGCTCTCGCAGCCCTCGATGCCGGAAGCGAGGGCCGCCTTGCAGCGCGTTGCGAACTCGTCCATCCGCGCCACCGCAAGTCCGATATCGTAGGAGATGTGCGGACCCAGCACCTGGCCGAATTCGGCGCAGATGTCGCGCACGCGCCAGAACGCCTGCGTCTGCGCCAGCGATTGCGCCACGGCGGCATCCGCGAGCAGCCCGCGCTCCATCAGCTCTTCGAGCCAGGCCTGGAATCGCGGCGCATCGACGCTCTCGTCGGTGCCCTGCGCCTCGACCAGCACATAGAGACCCTGGCCGGCGGCGACCGGCGGCTTGACGCCGGCGCGTGTGGTGATCACGTCCCAATAGTCCGGCCACATCACCTCGAACGCCGACAGCAGCGGGCCGAGCCCGCTGCGTGCGGCATCGAGCAGCGCGATCACCGCGGCATAGTCCTTCAATGCGCAGAGCGCGGCCATGGTCGAGCGCGGTTTCGGAAACAGTTTCAGCACCACGCGGGTGATGATCCCAAGCGTACCTTCCGAGCCGATGAAGAGATGCTTCAAATCGTAGCCGGCATTGTTCTTCATCAGCTTGTTGAGGCTGGTGATGATGGTACCGTCGGGCAGCACGACTTCGAGACCGAGCACCAGCTCGCGCGTCATGCCGTAGCGGATCACGCGGTTGCCGCCGGCATTGGTCGAGAGATTGCCGCCGATCGCGCAGGAGCCGCGCGAGCCGAGATCGAGCGGAAAGAAGAATCCAGCCTCATCGGCGGCCTTCTGGATCGTCTCCAGAGGCGTGCCCGATTTCACCGTCATCGTCATCGCGGCGCGATCGATCTCCTCGATGCCGGTCATGCGCTCCAGCGAGATCGCGACCCAGCCGGCTTCGGGCGCGGCGCCGCGGCAGAGCCCGGTCAAGCCGCCCTGCGGCACGAAAGGCAGGCGTGCCTGCCGGCAGGTCATGATCGCATCGGCAACGCCCTGCGCATCGAGCGGCCGGATCACCGCGAGCGGTGTCTGCGGCAGGCTCGCGCTCCAGTCGTTGCGATTGCGCGCGGGCACGTCGCTGCCGGTCAGCACCGCTGCGGCACCGAGCTTGTCGCGCAAGGCGGCGAGCAATGGCTCGGGATGTCCGACGGGGGTCACCATGTTCATGCGAGACCTCCTAGATTTGGCTGCGCCTCATGCGCGCCCTGACGGCGGAAAGGATTTGCGTCCGTCTTGTATGTAAGGTACAAGATGAAAAGTAAAGCAAAAACAAGGCTCGATGAACCCCTAAAGATCATTGGAGATCAGGGGCTTGCTCGGGAGCTGCAACAATGGGTGGTGCTATGACGGAGGCAATTCGCGGGTTCTGGGTAGCGTCGGCGACGCCGCTGGCGACGGACGGCAGGGTAGACTCCGCCAAGCTTGCCGCGCATGCCAAAAAACTCTTCGGCAAGGGCGTCGACGGCGTCGTGCTGTTCGGCACCACCGGCGAGGGCACCTCGTTCAATGTCGCCGAACGCGTCGCAACCATCGAAGCCGTGCTCAAAGCCGGCGTGCCGGCGGAGCGCATCGGCGTCGGCGGCGGCTTCCCCGCCATTAGCGACAGCATCGCGCTGACGCGCGCCGTGCTCGGCCTCGGTCTGCGCCACGTGCTGTATCTGCCGCCTTACTTCGACCGCAGCGTCACCCCTGAAGGCATCGAGGATGCGTTCGCTGCGATCTTCGACGGTGTCGCCGACGATCGCCTGCGCGCCTATCTCTATCATATTCCGCAGGTCTCGGGCGTCGCGATCCCGACGACTTCAGCGGCGAATTTGCGCAAGCGTTACGGCAAGGTGGTCGCCGGCCTGAAGGACTCCAGCGGCGACTTCAAGCAATTCCAGGCCTTCCGTGCTGCTGCGCCGGAACTCGCCATCACCGTCGGCAACGAAACCGACATCGCGCGTGCGATCGCCGGCGGCGGCGCCGGCACCATCTGCGGCATGGCCAACATCGCGCCTGAGCTGGTCAAGGCGATGATCGACGGCAAGGATGTCGAAGCGCGCATGCAGGCCGCGGTTGATATCGTGGTGAAGTCGCCATCCTTCCTGACGACGCTGAAGGCCATTCTTGCCGCACAGACCGGCGACGCAGGCTGGTTGCGCGTGCGTCCGCCGCTGCGTGCGTTGTCGGATGGCACCGCGCTGAAGGCGAAGCTGGACGAACTGACCAGCCCAGCGATCGCCTAAGCGCGCGCTTCATCGCTGTGGTCGTCCGCGGTGCGCGCCGACATGGCACGGACCGCGACCAGCGCTGCGGCAAAACCGGCCGCCGCGCCCACGCCGAGCGCCCAGCGCGGACCCAGATTGTCCGCCACCCATCCGACGATCGGTGCGCCGATCGGTGTGCCGCCCAGCGCGACGCCGAGGCGCAGCGCCATCACGCGTCCCCGCATCCGCGGTTCGGTGGAGAGCTGCATCATGGCGTTCGAGGTATTCGTGACCGTTAGCGCCGCGACGCCGATCAGGACAAGGCTGCCTGCAAACAGCCAGTAGCTGGGTGCAAGCGCGGCCAGCGTGCATCCTGCGCCAAACGTCACGGACCCCAGCAGCAGCGAGACGAACCGCGGCTGGGCGCGCCCAGCAGCCAGCAGCGCGCCCGAGATCGTGCCGACCGCCATCGTCGATGACAGAAGGCCGAAGCCGCGTGCATCGGTGTGGAAGACGCTGACTGCCATGGTCGAGATGAAGATCGGAAAATTCAGCCCGAACGTGCCGATCAGGAACAGCATGATCATGATCGCCCTGAGGTCGCCGCGCGACCAGACGTAGCGAAAGCCCTCGGTCATGCCGCCCTTGGTCCGATGGGCGCGCGCATTAGGCCGAAGCTCCGAGGTGCGCAGCAAGGCGAGCGAGCCGAGCACCGCCATGAAGGATGCGGCGTTGAGCAGGAAGGCCCATCCGGTGCCGATCGAAGCGATGACGATTCCTGCGACCGCGGGCCCGACCATCCGCGCGGCATTGAAGGACGTCGAGTTCAGCGCGATCGCATTGGAGAGTTCGCCGTCGCCGACGAGCTCGGCCACGAATGTCTGGCGCACCGGGGCGTCGAAGGCCGCGGCGCAGCCGAACAGGAAGGCAAACACGTAAACATGCCAGAGCGCTACCTTCCCGGTGACCGTGAGAAGGCCGAGAACGAGCGCCAGCACGCCCATTGTCGCCTGGGTCGCGACCAGAAGCCGTCGCTGGTTGAAATGATCGGCCGCAAAACCCGTCCACGGCATCAGCAAAAGCTGTGGCCCGAACTGGAGCGCCATCACCACACCCACGGCCGACGCATTGTGTCGTGTGAGCTCGGTGAGCACGAGCCAGTCCTGCGCGGCGCGCTGCATCCAGGTTCCGGTATTGGACACCAGCGCGCCCGCTGCCCAGACGCGGTAATTGTAGTTCCGCAGTGAGCGAAACGTGCCCGCGCCCGCCACGCTCACGAACCTGTTGGCCGGTTGCCACCGTGGAATCGGCCGAAGTGTCGCGCGCAAAACAGGCTCAGCAGCAGGGCGCCAAGCCCGAGCGCGGCGATATCGCGTGGGTCCAATGGGGCGAACTCGCCTACACGGCAGACAAGCAGATATCCGACGATCACGTTGAAGAAGCCCCAGAGCACGTTGACCGTTGACGAGGACAGCCCTTCTCCTCGCGGTTTTGCGAATGGGCTCTGGAACGGCTCTCCGCGCAAGCCACTGACGAGATGTGGAATGGCGTTCGCCAGAAAAGCGCCGCCGAAGAAATAGGAAACCAAATGAAGCCAGTTCATGCCTGCGCGCTCCGTGTTGCCAATAGGTCGATGATCGCCTGTGTCGAGCCGCTCTCGCCGAGCCGCGGAAAGACGCTTGCGATGCTGTAGTCGTGAGCCTCGGCGCGCGGATCGGTCATGGCGTCGGTGGCAAGGGTGACGTTGAAGCCCGCCTCGTAAGCCTGGCGCGCGGTGGACTCGACGCCGGTGCCGGTGGCAACGCCGGCGATGACGACTTGCGTAACACCGCGCTGCCGCAACTGGCTCTCGAGATCGGTGCTGGCAAATGCGCCCCATGTCCGCTTGGTCACGGCGATATCGCCGGGCTGTCGATCCAGCTCGGGAATGAGATCGGTCCATCCGTCGGGGAACGGACCGCCAGGGCGCGGCCGCTCGGTGCGGCCCGGCGCGCCGCCGGCGACATTGACCAGCACGACCGGCAGGCGATGCCGCCGGAACGCCGCGGCAAGCGCGCTGGCGCGCGCCACGACGTCGCCGATGGGGTGAACGGAGGGGAGGTCGACGATGCCGCGTTGCAGGTCGACGATGATGAGCGCGGTGATCGGGTCGAGCAGCGTGAGAGCCATGATCATGTCCTTCCGGCAGTGTGGCGGGGCCGCGTCAATCGTCGACGAGCCGTTTGAGCAGAGTGACGGCGGCGGCGAGCTCGTCCTGCTCCCGCAATGAAAGCCGTGTCGAAATGGTACGCGAGAGCCAATCCTGCCGGGCTGCACGACCGACCCGGATCCGGTCGCGGCACGCCTTGGTCAGCGACAGAATGGTTTGACGGCCGTCTTCCGGATCGGGGGCGCCGCTGACCAGGCCCGCGTCCAGCAGAGCGGCGACCGCGGTGCTCATCGACTGCGGTCGCATCTTTTCCGATCGCGCCAGGCCCGACACCGTGGCAGGGCCGTCTTTTTCCAGGCGCAGCAGGACGGACACCTGGGACGGCGTCAGCTCCTCCGGGCCGGTCTGCTCCCGAAGCCGCCGCTTCAGCTTTCCGACCAGCGAACGGAGGTCTTCTGCAAGCGCGCCGGCGCGCGCGGACGGTCGTTGGTCCGAGGAATTGATCATGATAAATCAAGTATAGATATACAGTTTATCTGTAAAGATTAGCTGAGCAGGGCATCTGAACAAAAAGACGTGAGAACGGAGTCCGATGGCCCCGATGCCCGCATGGAGAGGTTGTGCGTGACAGCGCGCGTAGCGGGATGATTGTGCGACAAGGCGTCGCGCTGCTGCGGTCATGCTGAGGATATCGCGTCATCGATGACGCGTGGTCGGCATGGACAATGTGCAGACGTACCCATTTCGCGTGTCTTCCAAATCCAGCGCGGCGATTCCTGCTCATGAAAGCATCGCAAGCTGCGTCATCGCATCGCCATGTGATCGCTGCCGCTCTTAGAACGATTCAACACTAGAGCGATTCAAGTCGTCGCCATGTTCTCTTCATTCGCCGCGGCTGATAGATGCGCCAACTTCAATGCTGTGACTTGGAAGTGAATCGAAAGTGCATGCTCCTGTGGATGGCCCCCGCGTCAGTGGTCATCGAAATCGCGCCGGCAAGAGCCGCGCTAGCCTTCTCATCGGAGCGGCCGCGCTGCTCGCCGGATATCCCTTCGACACCACCAATGCGCAGGCGCAAACGGCGCTGCCGCCGGTGAATGTGGATGCGCCGACGCAGCGGCCAAAGCCGGCGCGCGCTTCGGAGCAGTCGCAACGGCGGACACAGGCAGTCGCACGCCGCAGCCCGACCGCCGGTCCGCCCGCAGCGCCGACGCCGTCCGAACGCGCGGCGAACGAAGCCGCCGCACAACAAGCCGCAAAACTCGGCTATCGCGCGATGCCGAGCGCGAGCACGCTGCGCTCGGGCGCGTCGCCGCTCGACACCTCACAATCCGTCAACGTCGTGCCCGCGCAGGTTCTGAAGGACCAGCTGCCGCGCAACATCGACGATGCGCTGGTCAACATCAGCGGCATCACCCAAACCAACACGCTCGCCGGCACCCAGGACGCCGTGATCCGCCGCGGTTTCGGCGACAATCGCGACGGTTCGATCATGCGCAACGGCATGCCGCTGGTGCAGGGCCGCAGCCTGAACGCCGCAGTCGACAGCGTGGAAGTGCTGAAGGGGCCGGCCTCGCTGCTCTACGGCATCATGGATCCCGGCGGCATCGTCAACACGATCAGCAAGCGCCCGGAGCTCTATCAGCATGGCTCGGTCACGCTGCTCGGCTCGACCTACGCGAACAACCGCAACGGCGCCGACGGCACGCTCGACGTCACCGGTCCGATCGGCGACGGCGGTCTGGCCTATCGCTTCATCGGCTATGGTGTCGGCGAGGACTATTGGCGCAATTTCGGCCGGCACCGGGAAATGCTCGTCAACCCGTCGCTCGCCTGGTACGGCGAGACCACGACGGTTCAGCTCACCTATGAGCATCGGGAATTCATCTATCCGTTCGACCGCGGCACCGCCTTCGTCAACGGTGCGCCGTTGGCGATCCCTGCGACGCGCCGGCTCGACGAGCCCTTCAACAACATGTGGGGCAGGTCGGATCTGGTGCAGGGCTCGATCGAGCAGAAGCTCAGCGACAATTGGAAGGTCACGGCAGCGTACAGCTACAACACCGAGACCTACAGCGCCAACCAGCTTCGCATCACCGGCGTCAACGCCACCACCGGCGTGGAGACCCGCAGCAACGACGGCACCCAGAACTCGCTGAGCAACGCCAGCTACGGCACCTCCTATATGCAGGGTGACGTCTGGGTCGGCGGTTTCCGCAACGAGATCCTGTTCGGCGGCGAGGCGCTGTATCGCACCATCGATCGTCGCGACCTGATTCGCCAGGCGACCCCGAGCTTCAATTTCTACAATCCGGTCTACGGACTGGTCATACCGGGCACGACCGTCTCGGCAACCGACAGCGAGCAGACCGACAAGCTCGGCACCCGCGGGTTCTTCGCCCAGGACACGTTCCATCTGACGAACTGGCTGTCCGTGGTCGGCGGCGTGCGCTGGATGCAATACGAGCAGCTCGCCGGCAAAGGCCGGCCTCTGTTCGTGACCAACACCAATCTGGCGGGCGACAAGGTGCTCCCGCTCGGCGGCGTCATCGTCAAGCTGAGCGACGAGCTCTCCTATTACGTCAGCTATACGCAGTCGCTAAAGCCGACATCGGTCATCGCGGCATTCACCTCGGGTTTCGTCGTCGACTCGACCATTGCGCCTGAAGAGGGAACGCAGTGGGAGACTGGCCTGAAGTTCGACGTCAACAAGCGGCTGTCGGGCACCCTGGCGGTCTACGACATCCAGAAGAAGAACGTGCTGGTGCTGGATGATATCGGCGGCGGCAAGTCGGCGGCGCGCGCCTCCGGCGCAGCCCGGTCGCGCGGTGTCGAATTGGACGTCACCGGCAGGCTGACCGACGAATGGAGCATGATCGGAAGCTATGGCTATACCGACGCCCGGCTGATCAACGACCCCACCGTCGGCAACGCCAAGCTGCTGAACGCTGCGATGAACACGGCGTCGCTCTATCTTGTCTACGATTTCGGCGACCGGCTGCCCGGTCGTCTGCGGCTCGGCGGCGGCGCGCATTATGTCGGCGACCGGCCGGGCGATTCCGCCAACACGTTCTTCATGCCGGCCTATACCGTCGCGGACATCTTTGCGACCTACGACACCAAAATCGACAAAGTGCCTGTGACCTATCAGTTCAACGTCAAGAACCTGTTCGACAAGGTCTACTACACCTCCACCACCGGGAACGCCCTGGCCGTTGCGATGGGTGATGGCCGACGCATTTCGCTGTCGGCCACGGTGAAGTTCTAGCGATGGACGCGCGGCGCAAAGCCATCGCGGTCCTGATCGCCCTGGCGTCTGCCTGCCTTGCGGCCACCGGTGCGAGTCGCGCCGAGGAGATCACGCTGTATTCGACCAGGGAGGCTGCCCTGGTTGCGCCCGTCGCCGCGGCCTTCACGGAAGCGAGCGGCATCAGGGTGAAAATCGTCTTCGTCGAGGACAGTCTCGTCAAGCGCCTGGCGTCGGAAGGCGAGGCATCGCCCGCCGACGTCCTGCTGACGATCGGACTGGATAAGACCACCCAGCTTGCCACGGGCGGCCGGACACAGGCTTTCACGTCGCCGCGTCTCGAACAGGCCGTTCCGGCCAATCTTCGCGGAGGCAATTCGCAGTGGATCGCCCTTGCGATCCGCCCGCGCGTCGTGATGGCGCGCAACGACAGTGCAATCACGGCGATCGACTATGAAGACCTCGCGGGTTCGCAATGGCGCGGAAAGCTCTGCATGCGTTCACCGCTGCATCAGAACAATGTCGCGCTTGTCGCCGCCTATCTCGTTCATCATGGCGAAGCGGCGACCGAGGCCTGGCTCGCCGGTCTGAAGGCCAATCTCGCCCACAAGCCTGATGGCAAGGACAACGATGTGATCCGCGAAATCGCACAAGGGACGTGCGAGATCGGTATCGGCAACACCGTGGCATTGGCGCAATTGCGTGACGGACGGGAAGGGGCCGACTGGCGCGCCTGGGCGATGGCGGTCAAGGCGGTTCCGACCGTCTTCAAGGGCGGCGGTACGCATGTGAACCTTACCAGTGCGGCCATCGCGAAACATGCGCCGCACTTCGCCGGCGCGCAGAAATTCCTGGAGTTTCTGGTCACGCCGCCGGCACAGCGGATGTTTGCAGCCGCCGAGCTCGAATACCCCGCGCTGGCCACGGCAGAGCGCGCGGCGATCGTTGCCGAAATGGGCGCTTTCACCGCCGATGCGCTGCCGATCGACGAGATCGGCCGGGCCCAGCAAGCCGCCATCGCGCTCATCAGGAAGGCGGGCTTCGATGAGTAGGCTCGGGCACAAGATCAAGGTGTCGCTGCTCCAGGTCCATTCCATTGCCGGCCTCGTGCTCGCGCTGCTGCTCTCCCTGATCGCGCTGACTGGCGTGATCATGAGCTTTGAGGACGAGATCGTCGACCATCTGAATGCCGGTATCATGCAGGTCCTGCCACGGACGACGCCGGCGCTGCTGCCGGATGAGCTGGTGGCGCGGCTGAAGGCGGTGCCGGATGCCGGCAAGGTTGCGGCCATCATGCTGTCGAGCGATCCGTCGGCGGCCGTACATGTCCGCTTTGCTCGTGACGAGCAGGGCGCGCGGCCGTCCTCGCTCTATGTCGATCCCTATGACGGCCACGTGCTCGGTGTTCCGCGCGGCGAGGAGTTCTTCGCAACGGTGCGCAGCCTGCATCGCTGGTTGCTTATTCCCGGCGACTCCAAAGGCTGGGGGCGCCAGATCACCGGCGTTGCCGCGCTGGGCCTGATCGTGATGCTGATCTCGGGCCTCGTACTGCGCTGGCCGCGCCGGACAAGCAGCGTGAAGATGTGGCTGAAGCCTAATCTCGGGCTGAGTGGCCGCGGCCTGCATCGTTCGTTGCACGCCGTCATCGGCACCTGGGTTCTGCCGGTCTATCTCGTAATGACCCTGACCGGGCTCTGGTACTCGTTCGATTGGTACAAGGACGGCGTGGTCTGGCTGCTGTCGCGCCCGCATGTGGCGGCGGCGAAGATGCAGCCGAAGCAATCGCGTCCAACCGGCCGTCCCGAGCCGGCTCAGCCGCTCGGGTTCGATCGCGCATGGACCACCCTCCAGCATGAGGAGAGCGGCGGTTTCGCCAGGGCTCAGCTGACGCTTCCTGCCGGCCCGGGTACGGTGATGCGGATCCGGTCGTGGCCGAAGGACTCCACGCTCGAGTCCATGCGCGATGAGTTTCGCATCGATGCAGTTACCGGTCAGGTCGTCTCCGCGGAGCGCTATGCCGACAAGACGCTTGGCGAGAAGGCTATCGCGGGCGTGCTCGACATTCACCGCGGCGCGGTCCTGGGCTGGCCGGGCAAGCTTGCGTTCATGATCGCCGCGGCCTTGATGCCGCTGTTTGCGATCACCGGCGTGCTCTTGTACCTGTCGCGCCGCAAGCTGCGGCGTCCGGCGCAGCCACCGCTCGGGCAGCTCGTTCCCGGCGAGTGAACGGACGCGAAGGCTAGCCAAGCCCGCCGCAATCGTTCAAAAGCCCATGGCCTGTCCTCTGCTGTAGGTTCACGCCATGAAGCTTTCGACCGTCACCCCCGCCGATATCCGCCGCGCGCTGCTGTTGCGCGAGGAGATCGCGCTGCTCGATCTCAGGCACGAGGCCGCCTTCGCCACCGGCCATCCGCTGTTCGCGGCCAATATGGCCGTGGACCGGATCGCGATCGAGGCCGCGGTGCGGCTGCCGCGCAAGGATGTGCCGGTCGTGCTCTTCGACGACGGCGAGGGGCTGGTCGCGGCAGGCGCGGAACGCCTCGCGGCGCTTGGCTACCGCAATGTCCGTGCGCTCGATGGCGGGCTGAAGGCCTGGCGCGCGGCGGGCTATGAGGTGTTCGAAGACGTCAATTCCTATTCAAAGGCGTTCGGCGAGCTGGTCGAGGCGCGCCGCCACACACCTTCGTTCAGCGCCGACGAAGTGGCAAAACTGATCGCGGACAAGGCCAATATCGCCATCCTCGACGTCCGCCGCTTCGACGAATATGCCACCATGAACATTCCAGGCTCGGTCAGCGTGCCCGGCGCGGAACTGGTGCTGCGGGCCGGGCAGGCCGCGCCCGATCCCGACACCACCATCATCGTCAATTGCGCCGGCCGCACCCGCTCGATCATCGGCACCCAATCGCTGATCAACGCCGGCGTGCCCAACAAGGTGCGGGCGCTGCGCAATGGTACGATCGGCTGGACATTGGCGCGGCAAACGCTCAACCACGGCGCTGACCGGCGCGGTGCGATCGGGTCGTTCGAGGGCGGTCCGGCGAATGCCCGCGACGTCGCCTATCGCGCCGGCGTCCGCCATGTCGGCGTGAACGAGATGGCAGCGCTGGTCGCTGAGACCGGCCGCACGCTCTATCGCTTCGACGTGCGCGACGCTGAGGAATATGCGGCCGGTCATCTCCCGGGCTTCCGCCACTATCCCGGCGGCCAGCTCGTGCAGGAGACCGACATGGCCGCGCCGGTGCGCGGCGCGCGCATCCTCCTGAGCGACGACAAGGGCGTGCGCGCCGACATGACGGCCTCGTGGCTCGCGCAGATGGGCTGGGAGGTCTATGTGCTGGAAGGCGGCTATGCCGGCACGCTCGAGGTCAGCCCGCCGCTCGTGCTGCCGAAGCCCGATCCCGCGCATCGCTACCGCCGCCCCTATGAGGGCACTGACATCGCCGAGCGCGCGATGCAGGCCTATCTCGACTGGGAATACGGCCTGGTCGACCAACTCCGCCGCGACGGCACGCACGGGTTTTATGTGATCTGAAGCCAAGCGGCGCTGCTACTTGCCGTGCAATCGATCTGTCTCCGTCACCTTGAGGTGGCCGCTTCGGCGAGCCTCGAAGGGCGACGGTCCGGATGCATCGGGGCCGGTGGGGCCACGGCATCTACCGCCACGCCATCTTCTCCCCATATCCAAACCCTATTGTGCTGTGCGTCGTCCGCGGTCTATGTGCTCAGGCAAAGCCGCCATTCATGGAGATTCTATGCCATCCCCAGGCCAAAGCCCTGAGCGGAGCGCGAAGGCGCTGCTGCTTGAAGGTGTCAACGACAGTGCCGTGGATCTGTTCAAGAGCGCGGGCTTCACCAATGTCGAGCGCTTGACCAAGGCGCTGGACGGTGAGGCGCTGCGACAGGCGCTCAAGGGCGTGTCGCTGCTCGGCATCCGCTCCCGCACCCAGATCACCGACGAGGTGCTGGAGGCCGCCGATGGCCTGCTCGCGGTCGGCTGCTTCAGCGTCGGCACCAACCAGGTCGATCTCATGGCAGCCCGCAAGCGCGGCATCCCGGTGTTCAACGCGCCGTTCTCCAACACGCGCAGCGTCGCCGAGCTTGTGATCGGCGAGATCGTGATGCTGCTGCGGCAGATCTTTCCGCGCTCGGTGTCGGCCCATGAGGGCGGCTGGGACAAATCCGCGACCGGCAGCCGCGAGGTGCGCGGCCGCACGCTCGGCATCATCGGCTACGGCAATATCGGCTCGCAGCTCTCGACGCTCGCGGAAGCGATGGGCATGCGGGTGATCTACTATGACCGGACCGACAAGCTCCGCCATGGCAACACCGAGCCGGTCGAGAAGCTGGAAGAGCTGCTGGCGCAGAGCGACGTCGTCAGCCTGCACGTGCCGGAGACGCCCGAGACATCAGGCATGATCGGCGAGAGGGAGCTGCGGGCAATGAAGCCGGGCTCGTTCCTGATCAACAACAGCCGCGGCACCGTGGTCGATCTCGATGCGCTCGCGGGCGCGCTGCGTGACGGACACATTGCGGGCGCCGCCATCGACGTATTCCCGGTCGAGCCGTCCTCGAATTCGGAGCGCTTCAAGAGCCCGATGCAGGGCCTCGGCAACGTCATCCTCACGCCGCATGTCGGTGGCTCGACCGAGGAGGCGCAGGAGCGCATCGGCGGCGAGGTCGCGCGCAAGCTGGTCGATTATTTCATCACGGGATCGACCATGGGCGCGGTGAATTTCCCGGAGGTGCAGCTGCATTTGCGTCCCTCCGGCGTGCGCTTCAGCCACGTCCATCGCAACGTGCCGGGCATGCTGCGCCGGCTGAACGAGGTCTTCCTCCAGCGCGACATCAACATAGCCGCACAATATCTGGAGACCGCGGGCGACCTCGGCTACGTCGTGCTGGACGCCGATCTCGGCGGCGAGGATTCAGGCGCGCTGCTGGCGCAGATCCGTGCGCTCGAAGGCACGGTCGGCGCAAGGCTGATATTCGAGCACTAGGCGGCCGTCACGTTCCGGTTGCATTGCGCGGCCTAAGCTCTCTAGACTGCTGTCGTCTTCGGCGTACGGTAAATCGCGTCGAATTTGAGCTTCAGTTGTGTGAGTATCCGCATGGAACGGGACGCCGTACTGATTGATCTCGCGCTTCAGGGCGGCGGTTCGCATGGCGCCTTCTCCTGGGGTGTGCTTGACCGTCTGCTGGAGGAAAAGTGGCTCACGATCGCCGCGATCTCCGGAACCTCCGCGGGCGCGATGAATGCGGCGGTGCTCGCGGATGGCTGGACGGCCGGCGGCGCCGAAGGCGCGCGTGATGCGCTGGAACGATATTGGCGCCGTGTCTCGAAGGCGGCGGCCTTCAGCCCGCTGCAGCGCTCGCCGCTCGATCGGCTGATGGGGCGCTGGACGCTCGATACGTCGCCCTTCTACATCCTGACCGACCTGATGTCGCGGGTGCTGTCGCCCTACGATCTCAATCCGACCGGCTACAATCCGCTGCGCGCGGTGCTGGCCGAGAGCATCGATTTCGAGCGGCTCGCGCGCTCGCCGATCCAGCTCTTCATCACCGCGACGCGCGTGCGCACCGGCCGTGGACGGATCTTTCGCAACGCCGAGATCACAGCCGACGTGCTGCTGGCGTCGGCCTGTCTGCCGACCATGTTCCGTGCGATCGAGATCGACGGCGAGCCGTATTGGGACGGCGGCTATGCCGGCAACCCGACCATCACGCCGCTGGTCCGCGAGAGCGACGCGCACGACACCATCCTCGTCCAGATCAATCCGACCGAGCGATTGGAGGAGCCGCGGACCGCCGCGGAGATCCTCAACCGTCTCAACGAAATCTCCTTCAACTCGCCGCTGATGAAGGAGCTACGGATGATCGCGCTGCTGCGGCAGGCGGCTGATCCCGGCAGCGGCGAGGGCGCGCGCTGGGCGAAAATGCGGACGCATCGGATCAAGAGCGACATGCTGGCGAAGTTCGGCGCCTCGTCAAAGCTCAATGCG
This sequence comes from Bradyrhizobium ganzhouense, assembly GCF_049949285.1. Taxonomy (NCBI): domain Bacteria; kingdom Pseudomonadati; phylum Pseudomonadota; class Alphaproteobacteria; order Hyphomicrobiales; family Nitrobacteraceae; genus Bradyrhizobium; species Bradyrhizobium ganzhouense. The sequence continues at coordinate 8,382,670 of NZ_CP181318.1, read as the reverse complement.
GAATGGGAGTTCATCTCGATGCTGCGCGCCGAAGGGCGCATTGCCGCGGAGGCGTTCCTCGCCCAACACGGCTCCGATATCGGCCGGCAATCGACCGCCGATCTCGATGTCCTCCTGGCGGAGTGCTGAGGCATGGGGCTTCTTGGCCTCTTCGTCGGGCTCGGCCTGCTCGTCCTGTTTGCCTTTCGCGGCTGGAGCGTGCTGCTGCTCGCGCCGCTCGCCGCGCTCGTTGCCGCGCTGTTTGGCGGCGAGCCGCTGCTGGCGAATCTGACTCAGGTTTTCATGGTGAATGCCGCGGGATTTCTGGCGCAGTTCTTCCCGATCTTCCTGCTCGGCGCCGTCTTCGGCAAGCTGATGGACGACAGTGGGGCGGTCACGTCGGTGGCTGCCTTCATGGCGCAGCGTCTCGGCGAGCGGCGTGTGATCCTCGCGGTGGTGCTGGCCGGTGCGCTGGTCACCTATGGCGGCGTCAGCCTGTTCGTCGCGTTCTTCGTCATCGTGCCGATGGCCCGTTCGCTGTTTCGAGCCGCTGCAATTCCGCGCCGGCTGATTCCGGCCGCGATCGTGCTGGGCACATCGACCTTCACCATGTCGGCCCTGCCGGGTACGCCGTCGATCCAGAATGCGATCCCGATGCCGTTCTTTGGCACGACGCCCTTTGCCGCTCCGGGCCTCGGGATCATCGCATCGCTCGTCATGCTCGGTACGGGATTGTGGTGGCTGCATCGCGCCGAGGCCAAGGCCCGGCGCGCCGGGGAGGGCTATGGTGACGACGTCGAGGATGCGACCGAGCGCGCGGCATCCGACGAGCTCGTGCGCGAACGCGCGACGACGGCACGCGAGTTCGATCCGGCGGAATTGCAGCATGGCCGTCGCACCGATCAACCGTCACCGGTCCTGAGCGCCGTCCTGCCGTTGATCGTCGTCGTGGCCGTCAATCTCGTGATGTCCCTCGTGGTGCTGCCGCGGCTCGATGTCGCCTATCTGGCTGAGGAGCGCTTCGGCAGCACGTCGCTTGCTGCCGTCGCGGGTGTGTGGTCGGTCGTGGTCGCCTTGACTGCCGCGATCGTCACAACCATCGCGCTGAACTGGACGCGCCTGCCGGCATTGCGGCAGACCATGGATGCCGGGGCCAATGCGTCGGTGCTGCCGGCGTTCAGCGTCGCCAGCCTCGTCGGATTCGGTGCGGTCGTCGCTTCGCTGCCGGCTTTCGCGCTGGTGCGCGAATGGGTGCTCGCGATCGAAGGTGGGCCGCTGGTGTCGTTGGCGGTCGCGACCAACATCCTCGCGGCGCTGACCGGCTCGGCATCGGGCGGCCTGACGATCGCGCTCGATGCGCTCGGCCAGACCTATGTCGAGCTCGCCGCGCGCACCGGCATCGACCTTGCGTTGATGCACCGCGTGGCGGTGATCGGTTCGGGGACGCTGGATATCCTGCCGCATAATGGCGCGGTGGTCAGCCTGCTCGCGATCTGCGGCCTGACCCATCGCGACAGCTATCTTGATATCGTGATGGTGGGCATCGTGACGTCGCTGCTCGCGCTGGTGGCCGTGATTGCGCTCGGTAGCGCCTTTGGATCGTTCTGAAGCGATTGACGCAGCGACGAAGGTTGCATTCAATGCGGCCAACCGCAGAACGCAAAAACCGAGAAAGCCGGGTGGAAACAATGAGGTTTACAAGGGCAAGACTGTGCGCATGGCTGGTGGGGACGGCGGCAGCGCTGGGCGCGACCGGCGCGTTGGCGGCGACACTGGCCGAGGATGCGGATACCGTCTGCAAGGGCCTCGCCGGCGGCACCGATGCCGTCAAGATCGACACCGCGACGTTGCAGACAGCGTCTCAGCTCGCCGTCGCCGAACGCGGACCGACGCCGTCGGGACGCATCACGCCGGCCAATCCTGTCTTCTGCAAGGTGCTCGGTCATATCGAGCCCGTGGACCCCAAGGCGCCGCCGGTCAAATTCCAGGTCAATCTGCCGGTCGAATGGAACGGGCGCTCGGTGCAATATGGCGGCGGCGGTTTCAACGGCGTGCTGATCACCGGCCTCGGCCTGCCGCCGGCCTATCCCTTCGACAAGCCGTCGCCACTTGCGCGCGGCTTCGTCACCTACGGCACCGATTCCGGCCATGAGTCCAAGCCGGGCGAGCCGCCGCAGCTGTTCGCGCTGAACGACGAAGCATTCGAGAATTTTGCCCACCGCGCCTACAAGAAGGTGCGCGACGCCGCGGTCGCGCTGATGCAGCGCGCGTACGGCAAGAAGCCGGACAAGATGTACTTCATGGGTTCGTCCGAAGGCGGCCGCGAAGCCCTGACCATGGCGCAGCGCTATCCCGACGATTTCGACGGGATCTTTGCGCGCGTGCCCGTCATCAACTGGGTCGGCTTGCAGCATGCGGGCACCCGCTCCGGCCTCGTCACCATGGGCGAGGGCTGGATCAATCCGGCGCAGGTCAAGCTCGTAGGCGATGCCGTGCGAGCGGCCTGCGACAAGGCGGACGGATCCGACGATGCGCTGGTGCAGGACCCCGTGGGTTGCAAGGCGGCGTTCAAGGTCGAGAGCTTGCGTTGCACTGATGGCAAGAGCGGCGATCAATGCCTCACCGACGCGCAGATCAAGGCGGTCGACACGCTGCATGCCACCTACAAATTCCCGTTCACGCTCGCCAATGGTCTCGACGACTATCCAGGCTGGGGCGTGTCGGGTGAGGACACGCCGGCGATCGGGCCGACTGGCGGCTGGATGGCGTGGTGGCTCGGCGCCGCGCCGCCGGCGCAGCCGCCCGCGCCCAATAACGGTATCGCCTGGATCTATGGTGCCGGCGGCATTCAATTCGTGTTCGCGCGGGATCCGAAGCTCGACGTCACCACCTACAAGGTGGAGGACCACAAGGCGCGGCTGCTCGAGGTCTCGAGCCTGATGGATTCGACCGATCCCGATCTCAGCCGCTTCCGCGCCCGCGGCGGCCGGCTGATCATGCTCGAGCACATGGCGGACTACGCGCAGAGCCCCTATGCCGGCATCCGCTATTTCGAGAGCGTGGAGCGCAAGCTCGGCAACGCCGAGACCGCGGAATTCGCGCGGCTCTACACCGCGCCCGGCGTCGATCATGTCGGCTCCGGTGCGCCCGCCAATGTCGATATGCTGACCGCGCTGGTTGACTGGGTCGAGAAGGGCACGGCGCCCGGCGATCTCGAAGTCACCGAGCAGAAGGTCGAGGCGCCGTCATTCGCGACGCTCCGCGCGATGCCGCTGTGTCGCTGGCCGGGCTGGCCGCATTACAAGAGCGGTGCGGTGACGGAGGCGTCGAGCTTCACCTGCGCGCCGTGACATTCCAGCGTCATGGCCGGGCTTGTCCCGGCCATCCACGCATTTCCCCAGAGTACCAAGAACGTGGATGCCCGGGACGAGGCCCGGGCATGACGACCTCTGCGAATACTCAATGCGCGCCGCCCCCGCCGGCTGCCTTCACCCGGCGCGTCAGCAGCACCGCGATCGCGGCGAGGACCAGCACCACGCCGATCACCGCAAACGTGTCGGAGAAGCCCATCACCAGCGCCTGGCGTTTCACCGTCTTGCCGAGTGCGATGATGGCCTGCTCGCGCGCGGCGTTGGGGTCGGGCACGCCATGGGCGATGAAGTAATCTGTCGTCTGTGCGATGCGGGTGCGGACTTCCTCGCGGCCGAGCGTGACGGAGTGGCCGATGATGTTCGAGTGGAACTGCTCGCGTTTGGTGACGATGGTCGCCAGCACCGCGGTGCCGATGGCGCCGCCGAGGTTGCGCATCATGTTGGAGATGCCGGAGGCGGCGGGCGCGTCCTGCGGCGCGACGCTGCCGAGGCTGAGCGCGGAGATCGGCGCCAGCGTCAGCGCCTGGCCGACGGCGCGCACGATGTTGGGCACCAGCAACTGATCGCCTGAATAGTCGAGCGACATCTGGATGTTCATGAACGAGCTCGCGGCGAACAGCAGCAGGCCGACGGCGGCGATATAGCGAATATCGAACCGCTGCATCAGTTTCGGCACCAGCGGAATCAGCAGCAGCTGCGGCAGGCCGGTCCAGGCCAGCACGTTGCCGATCTGCTCGGCATTGTAGCCCTGCACCTGGCCAAGATAGGCGGGCAGAAGATACACCGAGCCAAACAGCGCGAAACCAAGGAAGATCGAGGCGAAAGTGCCGATGCCGAAATTCCACTGCGTCAGCAGGCGCAGACGCAGCAGCGGCTTGTCGACTACCAGCTCATTATAGATGAACAGCGACAGGCTGATCGCAGAGATGATCGCAAGCCGCACGATGAAGGGCGAGCCGAACCAGTCGTCCTTGTTGCCTTCTTCCAGCACGGCCTGCAGCGATGCCAGGCCGACTGCCATGGTCGCGATGCCGAACCAGTCGCCTTCGCGCAACAATCCCAGATTCAGCGGCTGGCGCTCCAGCGTGAAGAACAGCGTGGTCACCATGACCGCAGTGGGCAGCACGTTGACGAAGAAGATGGTCTGCCAGCCGTAGTTCTCGGTGAGATAGCCGCCGATGGTCGGCCCGATCGCGGGCGCAAAGGTCACCGCGAGCGAGAACATCGCCAGCCCGATCGGCTGCTGGCCCTTCGGCAGCTTGGTGAAGACCAGCGTGAAGGCCATCGGGATCAGCACGCCGCCGAAGAAGCCCTGGAAGCCGCGCATGGCAATCATCGACGGCAGATCGTGGGTGAAGGCGCAGGCAACCGAGAACGCTGCAAACAGCGTCGCGAAGCTCAGCATGATGTTCCGGAACGAGAACACCCGCGACAGATAGTCGGTCAGCGGAATCACGATGATCTCGCCGATCAGATATGACGTCGAGATCCAGGATCCGTTGTCGACACCGGTGCCGATGCCGCCCTCGATGTTGAGCAGCGAGGCGTTGGTGATCTGGATGTTCAGGATCGCCATGAAGGCGCCGATCATCGCCGCGAAGACGGCGATCCAGACCGTGGCGCTGGCCCGATTGGGATCGGCTGCGACGCGCTCAGGCGTCGCGGCCGATGTTGCGGGCGTCGAGATTGAGAGGCTGTTTGACATGGCACGACCCTCCGGAAACAAGCTTCGCTTTAGGCGTCGTTGCCGCTTGCGCGGTCGGCGCTGAACGGGTTGCGATCGTCGGGATTACGGACATTCCGGGCCGCAGCTCGATCGCAGGCGCGGTCTCGGCATCCAGCGCGATCTTCACGGGGATGCGCTGCACGATCTTGGTGAAATTGCCGGTGGCGTTATCAGGCGGCAGCAGGGCGAACTCCTGGCCGCTGGCCGGTGCGATGGAATCGACGTGGCCATGCACCACCTGGCCCGGGAACGTATCGACCTCGATCTCGACCTCTTGTCCCGCACGGACGTGGGTGAGCTGGGTCTCCTTGAAATTGGCCACCACATAGGCGCCTTCGGCGGGCACGATCGACATCAGCTGCGTGCCGGCCTGCACGAACTGGCCGACGCGGAGCGTGCGATTGCCGATGACGCCGTCGATCGGCGCGACGATCGTGGTGTAGCCGAGATTGAGCTCGGCCTGATGCTGAAGCGCAGCGGCACGGGCGGCCGCTGCGTTGGCTTGCACGATCTCAGCCTTGAGCAACTCGACCTGCTTGAGGGCGGAGGCAAGATTGGCGGTGTCGCGCTGGATCGCGGCCTCGGCTCCGGCGTTGCGCGATTGCGCCTGCTGCGCGTTCTGCACGCTGCCATAGCCCGTCGCGGCGAGATCGGTGTAACGCTTGTTCTCCTGCTGCGCGAAGGTCTTTGCGGCAGTGTCGACATCGATGGTCGCCTTGGCTGCGGCGATCACCGCATCCTGAACATCGAGCTGCGCCTGCTTGCTTGTGATCGTCGCGTTCGCGGCGGCGACATCGGCTTTGGCCTGGTCGAGCGCGACGCGGAAGTCGCGGTCGTCGATCCGGGCCAGAACCTGGCCTGCCTTCACATGCTCGTTATCGCCGACCACGACCCGGTCGAGATAGCCAGTGACCTTCGGCGCGATGGTGGTGTTGTCGGCCTTCACATAGGCGTCATCGGTGGAGACGAGGAAGCGGCCGACGGTCCAGTAATCGTAGCCATACCAGCCGGCACCGGCGAGGGCTGCGGCTGCCACTCCCGCCAGCAACAGCTTGCGAAGGTTCAGCTTTAGGCGCGGAGCGGGGGCTGGCGCGGCGGGCAAGATGCCCTCGGGCGCGGTGGTTGGAACCACCGCGGCTTCGGACTTGGTTGGGTTGGTGTGGACGGTCATAGCCGCCTCCCTGAATTAGGAAACTTGACGATTTCCAAAATAGGACTAGCTTTGGGATAGTCAATGGAATGACAGGCATCATCTAAAAACATGGCTCGGGCAAAACCGTCATCAGAATGCCGTCCGCGCGGACGGCCGCCGGTACGCAGTGACGAGGAGACGAAGCGAATCGTCATCGAGGCGGCACGGCACGCCTTCGCCGTCGACGGCTATGCCGCAACCAGCACCGAGGAGCTGGCGCGCGGCGCCGGCATTTCCACCAAGACGCTCTATCGGTTGTTTCCGGGCAAGGCGGCGCTGTTCGAGGCGATGTGCGCAGACCGGCTCGAGCGGTTGCTCTCCGACGTCAATCTGCAGGCTAACAATCAGGCCGACATCGAAACGAGTCTGGCTGCCGTGCTGGTCGCCTGCGCCGACCTCGCGCTCGATCCCGAGGTCGTGGCGTTGCAGCGCATGGTGCTGCAGCAATCGGCCACGTTCCCCGACCTTGCGGCAAATTTTTACAGGGATGGCATCGCCCGTAGCGCGGCGGCGCTCGCGGGCTGGCTCCGCGATCAGGTCAAGAAAAAGCGCATTGCAATCGATAACGCCGATGAAGCCGCCGGAATGATGATTGGCATGATGGTGTCAGCGCCGCAGCGTGCGGCGCTCTACGCAAGCCTGACACTGCCCTCGCGGGAGGAGATCGAGAGGCGGGCAGAGGTCTGCGCCGCAATTCTGCTCGACGGCTGTCGCCGGCCGTCGAGCGGTTAGCAACCGCAGGCTTTGACAATCAGCCGGGGTGCATCTATGTATTTCGTATGCGAAGTAAATCGCCAGAGGCGAGGCATCACCGGCTGATCTATCTGCTGAACGTCGCGCAACGGCGCTTGCAGCGCTGGATGGCGGCGCAGCCTTCGAGCGAAGTGACGCCCGCGCAGGCGGGGTTGCTGTTCATCCTCGGCAAGCAGGATGGCGTCCTGATGGGCGAGGCGGGCGCGGCGCTCGATCTGGGGCCGGCCGGCATTTCCGGTCTGGTCGATCGCAGTGCTGCGGCGAGGTTGGTCGAGCGGCGGGCCGATCGCGAGGATGGCCGCGCCTGGCGCGTGTGGCTGACGCCGAAGGGCCGCACCGTGCTGGCGCAGGCGAAGACCGACGCGGCCACGGTCAATGCGGCGCTGACGGAAGGATTTACCGGCGCGGAGATCGACGTCGTCGCGCGCTGGCTGGCGAGCATTCAGGACAAGTTTCCAAGAGACCCGACAAGAGACCTGGCAAGAGATCCAGAGGAATAAGAGGAGAGACCCATGACCGAGCATGTGCGAGTTGAGACCAACAACGGAATTCTCACGATCACGCTGGCGCGCCCCGACAAGAAGAACGCGCTGACGGACGCGATGTACGGCAAGCTCGCCGACACCATCGAGTCCGCCGAGTTCGATCCGTCCGCGCGCGTGCTGCTGATCCGCGGCGAGGGCGACATGTTCACCGCCGGCAATGATGTCGGCGAGTTTGCGGCCGTCGCGTCAGGCAAGTCCGAAGGCAGCCGCAATGTCGGCCGCTTCATCCAGTCGCTGGCGCGCTGCACCCGTCCGCTGGTCGCAGCAGTTCAGGGCCGCGCCGTCGGCGTCGGCACCACGATGCTCCTGCATTGCGATCTCGTGGTGCTCGCCGAAAACACCCAATTGTCGACGCCCTTCGTCAGCCTAGCGCTGGTGCCGGAGGCCGCGTCGAGCCTGCTGATGCCGGCGCGCATCGGTTATGCCCGCGCCTATGAGATGTTTGCGCTCGGCGAGACCGTGCCGGCCAAGGCCGCGCTGGAATGGGGGCTGGCCAATCGCGTGGTGCCGCTCGACAAGCTCGACGCCGAGGCGCTTGCGCTCGCCCAGCGTCTTGCCAGACAGCCAGCCGGCGCGCTCACCGCGACCAAGAAGCTGATGCGCAACGGCGAGACGCTGGTCGCGCAGATGCTGGCGGAGGGCGAGCAGTTCGCGCAGCGCCTGCGCACGGCGGAGGCGCGCGAGGCATTTACCGCCTTTGCCGAGCGCCGTCCGCCTGACTTCACGAAGGTTTCGTGACGCCGGCCTGCTTATTAAAGGTTTGGCAGATCGGGAACTCCCGGCATTGACTAAAACCTTAACGGAACATTGGCATGTCGCGGCGCAAGGTGGCCTCTCTTGGAAGAGTAGGCCTCCTCACTCATGGCAATGTTTAGGAAATCGGTAAGTTCGCTTCTTCTGGTTTTGATGGCCTTGCTGGCGGCCGGAGCGCTCGCCAGCACGGCGATCCAGATGGTCGGGGCCTTCGGCCGCTACAGCGACAGTCTCGAGACCGCGCGACTTGCCGCCGCAGACAAGGCGATCTTCCAAGGCGTATTGTCCCTGCGCAACAATCGCGGCGACGCCCAGAGCGCGCTGCTCGGCGACGACGATCCACGCAGCAAGCTCGGTGAAGCCGAGAAGGCGGAGCAGGGCGGCTACGACGGCATCGGCGCAGCACTTGCTACTGTCGATTTCGCCCGCCGCGACGAGCTCGCCAGCACGCTGAAGCAGCGCTGGGGTGAGGCCGCACCGCAATTCCAGCTGTTCTACGACGAGGCCAAGCGCCCGCGCGCCGAGCGCAAGATCGAGCGCACCAATTCGTGGTACGACGCCGTCACCAAGGTCATCGACACGGCGAACCTCGCGTCCACCGCGGTGTCGAACCGCGCCTGGATGAACGATCCCTTCATTGCCCGCATGATCCAGGTCCGCCGCCTCGCCTGGCAGGTGCGCGACCGCTACGGAATTCATTGCTCGGTGCTGCGCTCGAACGTCAACAGCAGCAAGCCGCTCGACGACACCCAGAAGCGGTCACTGGCGCAATGGGACGGTACCATCGCCTCCGGTTGGTCCGGCATGGCCGAGTTACTGGCCGCGCCCGATGTGACGGCGGAGCTGGTCACCGCGGCCAAGGAGGCGCAGGCCAAGACCGGCAGCGTTCTCAAGCAGATCGGCGATCTCACCAAGAACTTTGACGGCAGCGGCAAGCCGGCGATGCCCGCTTCGGAATGGAACACGCTGTGCCAGTCGCCGTTCCCGCTCATTGTCGGGGTCGCGACCAAGGCGTTGGATCAGTCGATCGCGCGTGCCGAGACCGTTCAGACCAAGGCGCTGACCAACCTTGTGATCCAGTCGCTTGCGTTTCTGATCGCGCTCGCCGTGACGCTCACCGGCGTTTACGTCGTGCGCAATCGCCTGATGCGTCCGGTGCGCGCCATTCTCGACGCCATCGCCCGGATCAGTGCCCGCGATTACGCGACGCACGTCCCGCAATCGCGTTATCCCGACGAGTTCGGCACCATGGCAGCCGCGCTCGAAAGCCTGCGCGAGAGCGCAGCGACCGCGGAACGTCTGGGCCAGGAACGCGAATCGCAGCAGGCGCTGCAGCTCGCCCGCTCCGGTACCGTCGACGACGCGTGCCGCAGTTTCGACGACACCGTGCAGGCGGTGATCCACAGCGTGGCTGCGTCGGCCAAGGAGCTCGATGCCACCGCAACCGATGTGCGCACGCTGGTGTCGGAATCGAGCAACCAGACGGCTGCGGTCTCCTCCGCCGCCGAGCAGGCCACCAATAATCTCGAAAGCATTGCGGCAGCGACCGAGGAGCTCTCGGCTTCTGTCGGCGAAATCTCCGCGCAGGTGCAGTCCAGCGCGCGCGATGCGCGCGAAGCGGTGTCGCAGGTGGAGCAGACCAACACCACCGTCGAGATCCTCGACCAGACCGCGGGCCGCATCAGCGAAGTCGTGAAGATGATCCATGCCATCGCCGGCCAGACCAATCTGCTCGCCCTGAACGCCACCATCGAGGCGGCCCGCGCCGGCGAAGCCGGCCGCGGCTTTGCGGTGGTCGCCGGCGAGGTCAAGAGCCTCGCGGCGCAAACCGCGACCGCGACCGAGGAAATCTCGCGTCAGGTCGAGGAAATTCAGGGGGCGACCGGGCAGGCGGTCGCCGCCATCCGCTCGATCGGCGGTGCCATCAGCGGCATCGACGAGAAGATGACCGCGATTGCCGCCGCCGTCGAACAGCAGCGTGCGGCCACCACCGAAATCTCGCGCAACTTCCAGCATGCCGCCCAGGGCACCCGCGAGGTCACCGATACCATCGGCAGCGTCGCCAAGCTCAACCAGGAGACCGGCAACGCCGGCACGGTGCTGTCCCAGTCCGTGACCAAGATGTCGGCCGATGCCGACCGTCTCCGCGTCGCGGTCGAGGGCTTCCTTGGCGCGGTGAAGACCGCTTAAGCTTTCATTCCTAATTCCAACGACAAGTGGATCGGCATTGCCGTGTGTGCGTGAGCGCTGTAAATGGTAGCGGTACCATGCTCCAACAGCTGCGCGCGCGCATCAAAACTAACGACGGGAATACAGGGAGATAATTTCGATGCCGGTCACCCCCCACAACGCCCAACGCCCCTATCGCGGCGTGTTCCCGGTCGCACCTACCATCTTCGACGAGCGCGGCGAGCTCGATCTCGAGGGCCAGCGCCGCTGCATCGATTTCATGATCGATGCCGGCTCGCACGGCATCTGCATCCTTGCCAATTTCTCCGAGCAGTTCGTGCTGACCGACGCCGAGCGCGAGACCGTCATGCATGCGGTGCTGGAGCATGTCGCGGGCCGCGTGCCCGTGATCGTCACCACCACGCATTTCAGCTCGGCCGTGTGTGCGGCGCGGAGCCAGCAGGCCGAGGCCGCCGGCGCCGCCATGGTGATGGTGATGCCGCCCTATCACGGTGCGACCTTCCGCGTGCCCGAGAAGGGCATCGTCGAGTTCTTCAAGGTGCTGTCGGGCGGGATCAACATCCCGATCATGATCCAGGATGCGCCGGTGGCGGGCACGCCGCTGTCGGTCGAGCTGCTGGCGCGGCTGGCGCGCGACTTCGCCAACATTCGCTATTTCAAGATCGAGGTCGCAGGCGCGGCCTCAAAGCTCCGCAGCCTGATCGAGGCCGGCGGCAAGGACATCGAAGGCCCCTGGGATGGTGAAGAGGCGATCACCCTGATGGCCGATCTCGATGCCGGCGCCACCGGTGCGATGACGGGCGGCGGCTATCCTGACGGTATTCGCCAGATCATCGATCCCTATTTTGCCGGCAAGCGCGAGGAGGCGAAGGCTGCCTATGAACGCTGGCTGCCGCTGATCAACTACGAGAACCGCCAATGCGGCCTGATCGCCTGCAAGGCGATGATGCAGGCCGGCGGTGTGATCAAGTCGGATGCGGTGCGGCATCCGCTCCAGCCCCTGCATCCGGCGACGCGCGCGGGATTACTAGAATTGGCCAAGGAGCGTGACGCGCTGGCGTTGCGCTGGGGGAAGTAGGGTCACACACTCAACCGTCGTCATTGCGAGCGAAGCGAAGCAATCCAGACTGCCTCCGCGGAAAGACTCTGGATTGCTTCGCTCCGCTCGCAATGACGGAGTTTGTCGAAGCTATCTCGCTAGCGTCCACTCGCCGATGATGCGGAATCTCGCCTTGGCATCATCCTGCTTAAACAGCGCGATACGATCGATCGCCAACGCATTGAGCTTCAGCGTCGCAAACCGCTCGCGCAGCATCTCCAGAATCGGCCCACGTCGCTCCGTATCCAGCCGCCCCGTTAGCGTCATGTGGAAGCGGAATTCTTGCATCACGTAAGGATAGCCCCAGCGGTCGAGATACTCGCGCTGCCGCTCGCCGAGCTTTTCGGGCCTTCGCCGCGCGCGCTCTTCCGCGGTCAGAGCTGGACGGAAGGAATCGAAATCGCGGACGCAGTCGGCCGCCAACTGCCCGAGCGCGTCGACCGGCTCAGCCGGAATGACGGCAATGAAGCCGCTGATGGTATCGACCACCGGCCGGATCACCGGCATCGGCCGCGCCTTCGCGGCGAATGTCGCGCAAGCCGTCACGAGCTGGGCCTCGGTCTTGCCTGATACCAGCGCCATCGGCGCCTTCAGCGTGCCGTGAAAGCCGTATTTGCGGGGATCGGCGGTGATGTCGCGCCAGTCCGGCGCGATATGCAGAGCGCCTTGCGGAAACGAAACCTCGTCGCCCGCATAGGCATCATAGCCGAGCAACTCCGCGCCGAAGCGCGACAGCGCGTTGTCGGCGCCGGCGGCAAAATAGATCGCGTAGCGGGGAAAGCCTGTCATCGCCTGAGCATAACCAATTTATGCCGCGACGACAGTCTTGCGCGGTGTCGCCGCAGCGACGAGCAGCCGCGTCGCATCGGTGAGATGCACGAGCTTGCCGGCAGCGATCACCGCGACCAGTCGCGGACGCTGCGGCGCGCTGTCGTCGACCAGCAGGATGTCGGCGCGACGGCTAGCGGCGAGCATGCCGCGATCGGTCAGGCCTGTGGCTTGCGCCGGTGCCGAAGAGATCAGCTTCCAGGCCTCGTTAAGCGGCAGCACGCCGTCTGCGGCAAGGCGGAAGGCCGCGAGCAGCGGCGCCGGATAGTAATAGTCGGATGCCAGCACCGAGCAGAGCCCCTTCGCGATCATGTCGGAGGCCTTGGTCCAGCCGGTGTGGCTGCCGCCGCGCAGGACGTTCGGCGCGCCGTAGACGATGGCGTCGCCATGATCTGCGGCTTCGCGCGCCGTCTCCTCGTTGACCGGAAATTCGGCGAGCGTCACGCCAAGGCTGCGAAAGTCCCGGCGCATCGCCGGGGTCGCATCGTCATGCGAGAGCATCCGCACCGCGGCCGCGCGAGCCGCTGCAGCAAGCCGGGTGATCGAAGCCGGAACGTCGGCGGCGCGCGACACGATGTGTGCGACGAGCCTGTCGAACTCCTCGCTCGACAGGCCGGTGCGTTCCACCATGCGGTTACGCTTCCGCGGATTGGAGATGTCGGCAACGACCCCGTCCATGTGGTCGTTGAAGGCGATCAGGTCGACGCGGCCCTCGGCGAGCCACTGGCCGATCTCCGCCTCGGCATCAAGATTGTAGGTCTCGTGTCGCAGGTGGAAGCGGGTGTCGGCGGCGAATTGCGGACGCTGCCGCTCGATCGCCTCGAGCAGACGCCTTGCATTGTCGCCGCTGCGCAGGCCTGGCTCCCACGACCAGGTCGTGGCGTGGAACACCGTGGTGATGCCGTTGCTGATGACCTGGCGATCGGTGTCGGCCAGCGCGACGTCGATCGGGAAATCGACGCCGGCGCGCGGCATCATCTGCCGCTCGAAGGCATCGCCGTGCAGATCGACGATGCCGGGCAGCACCAGCAGGTTGCGCGCATCGATCGCCAGCCGCGCGCGGCCGCGAGATGCGTCGATCTGCGCGATGTCGGTTCCCGATACTGCAAGGGAGGTTTCGGCGAACTCGGAGCCGATCAGGGCCCGGCCACCCTCGATGAAAATGTCTGTCACGCGACCGCGCTTCGTTTGCTGGAGAAGGAATTTGCCCCTGCTTCGTATGTCGTCAGGAAATCTTCAATCGCGAGCTTGCGGAAATTGGGCAGTGCTTCACGCAATTTGTCGTGATCCCAGTCCCACCATGCCAGCCTGGCAAGCCGTCCGGCAACCTCTTCCGAGAACCGGCGCCGCACGATGCGCGCCGGATTGCCGGCGACGATGGTGTAGGCCGGCACGTCCTTGGTGACGATGGCGCCGGCCGCAATCACCGCGCCGGTGCCGATATTGCGGCCCGGCAGCACGACCGCGCCATGGCCGATCCAGACGTCATGGCCGATATGGACGTGATGTTGGCGCCGCCAGTCGAAGAAATCGGTGTCGTCACTCTCGCCGGGGAAGTAGGCGCTGGAGCGATAGGTGAAATGCGCCTGCGTCGCGCGGTGCATCGGATGGTTGCCGGGATTGATCCGCGTCATCGCCGCGATCGAGCAGAACTTTCCGATGGTCGTGTAGGTGATCTGCGCGTCGTTCACGACGTAGGAGTAATCACCCATCCTCACGTCATGGAGAATCGTACGCGCGCCGACCTCGGTATAGGCGCCGAGCGCCACTTCGTGCAGCTTCGCCGAGGGATCGATGGTCGGTTCGACCGAAAGCACCTTGGCAGCCATGTTTGATCCGATCGTTCGAGGGCGGGCGTACCTCTTCGAGCGGTCAGATGACGATATCATGACGCTGCGACGACAGGGGACGAGGTGTGTTGCATCGCCGCACTGCACCGCGTGTGTCACACAAGTGTCAAACGCCGGCGTTAGCGGTGGGTCCCAGCTACTCTGGAGCCCTGCATGCTGGTGGTTGAAGGTCTGACGTGCCGCTTCGGCGCAAAAGCCGCGGTGGACGACGCTTCGTTTCAAATCTCCCCCGGCGGCTTCGTCGGTGTGATCGGGCGCTCCGGTGCCGGCAAGTCGACCATGCTGCGCATGATCAATCGTCTTGCGACGCCGACGCAGGGCCGCATCCTGTTCGACGGCCTCGACGTCACCGCGCTGCGCGGCAAGGAGCTGCGGCAGTGGCGGGCGCGATCGGCGATGATCTTCCAGCAGTTCAACCTGGTCGGCCGGCTCGACGTGCTGACCAACGTGCTGATGGGACGCCTTGCAAAGATGCCGGCCTGGCGCTCGCTGTCGCAGACCTGGCCCGAGCAGGACAAGGCGCTGGCGATGTCGGCGCTGGAACAGTTCGACATCGCTTCGCTCGCCGCCCAGCGCGCCGACCAGCTCTCCGGCGGCCAGCAGCAGCGCGTCGCGATCGCCCGGGCGCTGGTGCAGCAGCCCGACATCATCCTCGCCGACGAGCCGATCGCCTCGCTCGATCCGCGCAACACTAAAATCGTCATGGATGCGCTTCTGCGCATCAACAAGCATTTTGGCATCACCGTGCTCTGCAATCTGCATTCGCTCGATCTGGCGCGCAGCTATTGTGATCGCCTGATCGGCATGGCGCAGGGCCGCGTGGTGTTCGACGGCGCGCCGTCCGCACTGACCGACCTCGTCGCGCGTGAGCTCTACGATCTCGAAGCCGCCGACGTCATGGGCGGTACGCCTGCTCCGGCACCCGAGGGTGTTCCGGCACTCGGTACGGCCGCGGCGGCTTGATCCGCGCCGCATCTGTCATTGCCAGTCTTTGGCCAGTTTTTGCGTCAACCGAACCCAACCGATGAAGAGGGTATCATGATCACTCGCAGATTAGTTCTCGCCGGCGCCGCCGCGCTCACCTTTGCCGGATCCGCTTCCGCCGAAGACTGGAAGACGAAATATCCGGAGATCACCTTCGCCGTGATCCCGGCCGAGAACGGCTCGGGCGTCACCGAGCGCTACGGTCCTTTCGTCAACTACCTGTCGAAGGAGCTTGGCATCAAGGTGACGCTCCGCGTCGCCAACGACTACGCCGCGGTCATCGAAGGTCAGCGCGCCGGCAACATCCATATCGGCTACTACGGCCCGGCCTCGTTCGCCCGCGCCCGCTTGACCGGCGTCAAGACCGACGCCTTCGTGATCGACGTCAATGCCGACGGATCGAAGGGCTATTACTCGGTGTTCTACGTGCTGGCGAAGTCGCCGTACCAGAAGATCGAAGACCTCAAGGGCAAGAATCTCGGGCTGGTCGATCCGAACTCGACCTCCGGCAACAACATGCCCCGCTTCAAGCTGAACGCGATGGGCATCGATCCCGACGCCTACTTCTCCAAGGTCGTCTTCACCGGCAGCCACGAGAATGCCGTGCTGGCGCTGGCCCAGGGCACCGTCGACGTTGCCGCCAACTGGTGGAACGCCGACGACGATTCCAACCTGACCCGCATGCTCAACAAGGGCATGGTGAAGTCGACCGACGGCACCGTGATGAAGAAGGAAGACTTCCGCATCATCGTGAAGTCCGACCTCATCATCAACTCGCCCTACGCCTATCTCAGCGATCTGCCTGACGACATGAAGGCCGCCATCAAGAAGGCCTTCCTTGACGCGGCGCAGAAGGACCCCGAGGCGTTCAAGAAGCTCTCCGACGGCAAGAACAAGCCCTGGGAGGCGATCGGCAATGACGATTACAACAAGACCATCGAGCTGATTAAGTTCGTCGACAATCTGCGTAAGAAGGCGTCCTGATCTCGTCGGGACGACGTACTGGAGCCGGGTCGACGGACCCGGCTCTTTTCTTGATGGATCAGTTTTGATGGATCTCTGCCTTCGATGACGATTGCGGTTTCGATCCTTCCCGAGCAGCAGCTCGCCGTCCTGAACGCCGCCTATCGCAAGGCGGTTGCGCGCAAGCGTCTGCGCGTGCTGGCAGGGCTGACTCTATTCGCGGCCGCGCTGATCGTGGCCTCGATCGGCGCCGAGGTGAACTTACGCACCTTCTTCACCTATTTCGGCAACTTCGTCAGCTATTTCAACCGCATCCTCACCCTCGACAACGGCCAGCGGGTGTGGACCGATTTTGGCGAATGGTTCTGGGGCTGGCACAAATGGCTCAAGCTGCTCGGCGAGACGCTGCTGATCAGCTATGTCGGCACGCTGACCGGGGCCGTCCTTGCGTTCCTGCTCAATTTCTTCGCGGCTGAAAACACCTCGCCTGCTCCCTGGCTGCGCTTCACGGTGCGGCGCCTGCTGGAATTCGCCCGCACGGTGCCCGGCATCGTCTTTGCTCTGATCTTCGTCATTGCGTTCGGCCTCGGGCCGATGGCGGGCGTGCTTGCGATCGCGATCCACTCCACCGGCGCGCTCGGCAAACTGTTCTCGGAGATCGTCGAGAATGCCGACATGAAGCCGGTCGAGGGCATCCGCTCCACCGGCGCGAGCTGGATCTCCTGCATGCGCTTTGCGATCCTGCCGCAGGTCTCGGCCGGCTATGCCAGCTACGCGCTGCTGCGCTTCGAGATCAATGTGCGCGAAGCCTCGGTGATGGGCTTCGTCGGCGCCGGCGGCATCGGGCAGGAGCTGATCGTCGCCATCCGCAAGTTCTACTATTCCGACGTCAGCGCGATCCTCGTGACCATCATCATCACCGTCTTCCTGATCGACATCACGACTGGCTGGGTGCGCGGCCGCCTGTTCGGCAAGGAGGCGCGGTCATGAGCAGGCCGCAAGACGTCGACACCGCGCAGATCCGCGCGCGTTATCCCGATGTGTTCAACCGGCCGGCGTCGGCGCGCCTGGCGACGCCATTGATGCTCGTCGCCGCATTTGCGATCTTCGTGTTCGGTCTGGTCGATCTCGACTTCTCGCCGTCGCGCTTCGTCGCGGGGCTGAGCCAGCTCGGCTGGATCAGCATGATGATGATCCCGCCCGATCCCGGTTCGTCGCTACCGCTTTATCTCAAGGCGCTGGGCGAGACGCTGTCGATCGCGCTGCTCGGCACCACGCTGGCCGCACTGTTCGCGCTGCCGGTCAGCCTGCTTGCGGCGCGCAATGTGGTGCCGAACATCGTCCGCTTTCCCATCCGTCGGTTCCTCGATTCGATCCGCGGCGTCGACACGCTGATCTGGGCGCTGGTGTGGATCAACGTGGTCGGCCTCGGCCCGTTTGCCGGCGTGCTCGCCATCGCCGTGTCGGATTTCGGCGCGTTCGGCAAGCTGTTCTCGGAGGCGATCGAAGGCGCCGACCAGAAGCAGGTCGAGGGCATCCGTGCTTCCGGCGGCAGCGCGCTGCACGAGATCCGTTTCGGCCTGATGCCGCAGGTGCTGCCTGTGATCGCGGGGCAGGTGCTGTATTTCATCGAATCGAACACGCGATCGGCCACCATCATCGGCATCGTCGGCGCCGGCGGCATCGGGCTTCAGCTGGCGGAGCAGATCCGCGTGCTGGAATGGCAGAAGGTGTCGTTCCTGATCCTGATGATCCTGGTCGCGGTCGCCGCGATCGATTTCATCTCGGGCAAGCTGCGGTTTGCGATTATTGGGCGAAGGGCGGCGGCCTGATCAAAGGTGCCGTAGGGTGGGCACGGCGCTGTCGCGCCTTTGCCACCCTGCGGCTCCGGATTCGTGGAGAGCGCGCCCCTACGGCTCGACCAAAAACTCCACCCGCTCCGCCGCGAACCGAGAGTGCTTCGTCACCAGCGGCTTGCCCTCGAGATCCAGGTCCGTCGCGTCGACCACCAGGATCGGCCGCCCCAGCGGCAGATCGAGCCGCGCGGCGTCGGTGGCGTCGACAATGCCGGCGGTAATCCGGGTGGCGCCGCGCCGATAATCGCCGATCCCGTAGTGCTCGAGCATCTTCGTCATCGAGCGCGTCGCGGCAAACACCATGCCCGCGCCCGGAAACAGGTCCGCCGACAACCAGGTGGTGGAGACGCAGATCGGCGTGCGGTCGGCCAGCCGAATCGCCTCGATCCGCACCAGCGGTGCGCCGGTCTTCAATCCGAGTTCCCGCGCGAGCTCGCGGGTCGCGACATCGTCTGACGCCTCGATCATTCGGCCATGCGGCTCGCGGCCGTCTGCGCCGACGATCTCGGAGAACCGCGTCCGCGAGCGCAGCGGATAGGCAAGCTTCTGCGCTTCGACATAGGTTCCGCTGCCGCGCTCGGCGCGCACGATGCCGCGCTCGGCAAGCGCCGCCAGCGCGCGCCGCACGGTGTGGCGATTGACGCGATAGGTTTCGGCGATCTCCATCTCGCCCGGCAACTTGTCGCCTGCGGCAAAGCGGCCGTCGGCGATGCCGCGCTCGATGCCATCGGCAACGAGGCGCCACAGCGCGACGCCTGAGGAGGCGGTGTCCTGCATGCTCATGTCGCCGACCAGCCTAGCCCGAAAATCACACGTTTGTCACGAAACAGTCATGGCGCTTCCGTATCAAGTTGTCTATTATCATAGACAACTTCAATTCGGCAAGTTCTGTCAAAAGTTCGGTGGAGTCGGTGACCCAGCACAACACCCAGCAAGCCCAGCGCCAGGCCGCCATGGCCGTGCTGGCGCACGCGGAGGCGGGCGAGATCGCCGCCCGCCTCCGCGCGATCTCCTTGCCCGGCCATCAGGATCTGCGCGAGCCAGAAAGCGGTCTGGTGATGCTGCGTGGCCGGGTCGGCGGCGACGGCGCGCCGTTCAATCTCGGCGAGGCCACGGTGTCGCGCGCCGCGGTACGGCTTGCGAGCGGCGAGGTCGGCTTCGGCTACACGCTCGGGCGCGACGGCGAGAAGGCGCGGCTGATCGCGCTGTGCGACGCGCTGGTGCAGTCGCGCGATTTTGGCGGACTGGTGGAGCGCGACGTTATCGCGCCGTTGCGCGAGCAGCTTATGATTCGGCGCAAGCAGGCGGCGGAAGAGGCCGCTGCGACGAAGGTTGATTTCTACACCATGGTGCGCGGTGAGGGTTGATGCCATGACCACGATTGCGGAACTGCCGCCCGGTTTCGTCGACAAGGTGTTGTCGGCGCAATCGACCTTTCGTTCGGTGATGGACGCGATGGCGCGGCCGGGCGCGGTCCAGCGCATCGTGCCGATGGCGGGAGCGGCCGGCCCGATGATGCGCGGCACCGCCGCGATCGCGCTGACGCTGTTCGACCACGACACGCCGCTCTGGCTCGATGCGCGGATGTCGGAAAGCTCCGACGTCCTGAAATGGCTCAAGTTCCATACCGGCGCGCCGGTGATCCAGGATTCGTCGATCGCGGCCTTCGCGCTGATCAGCGACGGCGGGGCGCTGCCCTCGCTCGAGCGGTTTGCGCTCGGCACCAACGAATATCCGGATCGTTCGACCACGGTGATCATTCAGGTCGACAGCCTGGACGCCGGCCGCAGCTTCGAGCTGCGCGGCCCCGGCATCGACGGTGTCGCAACGCTCCAGGCGTCGATCAAACCGTTCGACCTGTTTGAACGCCTGCGTTTCAACGAGACGCTGTTTCCGCGTGGCATCGACGTGGTTCTGGTCGCTGATGATGCCGTGGTGGCGATTCCGCGCACCACGCGTGTCATGAGCAAGGGAGGCTGACGCATGTATGTCGCAGTCAAAGGCGGCGAACGCGCCATCGAGAACGCCCATCGCCTGCTCGCCAATGCGCGGCGCGGCGACCAGAGCGTTGCGGAAGTCTCGCTTGACCAGATCTCGGAACAGCTCGGGCTCGCCGTCGACCGCGTCATGAGCGAAGGTTCGCTCTATGACCGCGAGCTTGCTGCGCTCGCGATCAAGCAGGCCCGCGGCGATCTGATCGAGGCGATCTTCCTGGTTCGCGCCTTCCGCGCCACCTTGCCGCGCTTCGGCGTCAGCGAGCCGGTCGACACCGGCGCCATGCGGGTGCAGCGGCGGGTGTCCTCGACCTTCAAGGACATTCCCGGCGGCCAGATCCTCGGGCCCACCTTCGACTACACCCATCGCCTGCTCGATCCGTCGCTTAGCCAAGGCTTCGTGCCGGAAGCACCTTCTGTGGCCGAAGCCTCGACGGCGCCGACACCGCGCGTGACCGACATTCTCGGCCGCGACGGACTGATCGAGACCTCGCCGCAGGCCGAGGACGGCGCCAGCGTCGGCGATCTCACCCGCGAGCCGCTGAACTTTCCTGCGGACCGCGATTTGCGCCTGCAAAATCTCGCCCGCGGCGACGAAGGCTTTCTGCTGGCGATGGGCTACTCCACCCAGCGTGGCTATGGCCGCAACCATCCCTTCGCCGGCGAGATCCGCTTCGGCGAGGTCGAGGTGGAGTTCGCTGCCGAAGACGTCGGCTTTGCCGTGCCGCTGGGCTCGATCGAGCTGACGGAGTGTCAGATGGTCAACCAGTTCAAGGGCTCGGCGACGGAAGCGCCGTGCTTCACCCGCGGTTATGGCCTCGCCTTCGGCCAGAGCGAGCGCAAGACCATGTCGATGGCGCTGGTCGACCGGGCGCTGCGCGCCCGCGAGCTCGGTGAAGAGGTCGAAGCCCCGGCGCAAGATGAAGAATTCGTGTTGTCGCATTCGGACAACGTCCAGTCGACCGGCTTCGTCGAGCATCTGAAGCTGCCGCATTATGTCGACTTCCAGTCCGAGCTCGGCCTGTTGCGCAAGCTGCGCAAGGAATTTGCCGAAGCATCTACTGAAGCCAATGCGCCTGATGCCATGAAGGAGGCCGCGGAATGAACGCGCCCGCCTACAATTTCGCCTATCTCGACGAGCAGACCAAGCGGATGATCCGCCGCGCGATCCTGAAGGCGATCGCGATCCCCGGCTATCAGGTGCCGTTCGCCAGCCGCGAAATGCCGATGCCTTATGGCTGGGGCACCGGCGGCGTGCAGGTGACCGCCGCGATCCTGGGGCCGCAGGACGTGCTGAAGGTGATCGACCAGGGCTCCGACGACACCACCAATGCGATTTCGATCCGCAAATTCTTCGCCAAGACCGCCGGCGTCGCCACGACGACGTCGACGGACGAGGCGACCGTGATTCAGACCCGCCATCGTATTCCCGAGACGTCGCTGCACGCGAACCAGGTGCTGGTCTATCAGGTGCCGATCCCGGAACCCCTGCGCTTCCTCGAGCCGCGCGAGACCGAGACACGGCGCATGCACGCGCTCGCCGAATACGGCCTGATGCATGTGAAGCTCTACGAGGATATCGCGCGCTTCGGTCATATCGCGACGGCTTACGCCTATCCGGTCAAGGTGAATGCGCGCTACGTGATGGATCCATCTCCGACGCCGAAATTCGACAATCCCAAGATGGACAATTGCCCGGCGTTGCAACTGTTCGGCGCCGGCCGCGAGAAGCGCATCTATGCGATCCCACCCTATACCCAGGTGGTGTCGCTCGACTTCGAGGATCACCCGTTCGAGCCGTATCGTTTCAACGCGCCTTGCGCGTTGTGCGCGGCGGAGAATTCCTACCTCGACGAGATCGTCACCGACGACAAGGGCAGCCGCATGTTCGTCTGCTCCGACACCGACTATTGCGAAGGACGTCAGGCCGCCGGCCATCACGGTGCCCTAAGTGCCGCGCCCTACAAGGACAAGGCGCAGGGAGGTGCAAATGGCTGATCAGGATCTGCTCGAAACCGATCAGCCGCTGCTGGTTGCTGATACCCTCAGCAAGTCCTATGGCCGCATTGCTGCGTGCCGTGACGTGTCGTTCTCGCTCTATCCCGGCGAGGTGCTGGCGATCGTCGGCGAATCCGGCTCGGGCAAGTCGACGCTGCTCCAGCTCTTGTCCGGTCAGCTTGCCGCCAGCGGCGGGCATGTGTCCTATCGGATGCGCGACGGCATCACCCGCGATCTCGCCGCGCTCGGCGAGGCCGAGCGGCGCCTGCTGTTCCGCACCGATTGGGGCTTTGTGCATCAGGATCCGGCGCAGGGCCTGCGCATGGCCGTTTCGGCGGGCGCCAATGTCGGCGAGCGGCTGATGGCGGTGGGCTGGAATCACTACGGCCGCATTCGCGAGTCCGCCTCCGACTGGCTGACGCGGGTCGAGATCGACGTCGCGCGCATCGACGATGCGCCGCGCACCTATTCGGGCGGCATGCGCCAGCGCCTCCAGATCGCGCGTAACCTCGTCACGGGTCCGCGGCTCGTGTTCATGGACGAGCCGACCGGCGGCCTTGATGTGTCAGTTCAGGCCCGCCTGCTCGATCTCCTGCGCAATCTTGTCGCCGAGCTGCATCTCGCCGTCGTCATCGTCACCCACGATCTCGCGGTTGCGCGCCTGTTGTCGCATCGCGTGATGGTGATGAAGGGCGGCCGCGTCATCGAAACCGGGCTCACCGATCAGGTGCTGGACGATCCGCGCGAGCCCTATACCCAGCTCCTCGTCTCCTCGATTCTGCCGCCATAAGCCTTCTCACATGAGCCTTCCTATGACCGCCATGATCGACATAGCCGACGCCAACAAGACCTTCACGATGCACCTGCAGGGCGGCATCGAATTGCCTGTCGTGCGCGGCGTGACCTTCCACGTCGAACCCGGCGAGTGCGTCGTGCTGTCCGGGCCATCAGGTGCCGGCAAATCGTCTATCCTGAAGATGATCTTCGGCAATTACCGCTGCGATTCCGGCCGGATCGGCATCCGCCATCGCGGCGCGCTGATCGACCTCGCCACCGCCGAGCCGCGGCAGGTCCTCAATGTTCGCCGCGCGACCATCGGTTATGTCAGCCAGTTCCTGCGCGCGGTGCCGCGGGTTGCTACCATCGACGTCGTCGCCGAGCCGCCGATCGTCAACGGCATGACGCGCGCTGATGCGCAAGCGCGCGCCGGCGAGTTGCTGCATCGTCTCAACATCCCCGAGCGGCTCTGGCAGCTTCCGCCCGCGACCTTCTCCGGCGGCGAGCAGCAGCGCGTCAATATCGCGCGCGGCTTCATCTCGGACCTGCCGATCCTGCTGCTGGACGAGCCGACCGCCTCGCTCGATGCCGCCAACCGCGCCGTCGTGGTTGCACTGGTCGCCGAGAAGAAGCGTCAGGGCGTCGCCATGGTCGCGATTGTGCATGACGACGAAATCCGCCATTTGATTGCCGACCGCATCGTCGATGTCACCAGCTTTGCCGCTGCGGCCTGAAGGAAGAGGGACATGAACGCCAAGCCGAAGGACATTGTGATCGCCAACGCCAGGATCGTGCTGGCTGACCGGGTGATCGAGCAGGGCTGGCTTGCTCTTGCCGATGGACGTATCGCCGAGATCGGCGAGGGCAGGGCGCCCGCGGGCGCAGAGGACGCTGGCGGCGATCTCATCATGCCCGGCCTGATCGAGCTCCACACCGACCATCTCGAAGCGCATTACGTGCCGCGCCCAAAAGTGTTCTGGAATCCGGTCGCGGCCGTGATCTCCTATGACGGCCAGCTCGCGACCTCGGGCATCACGACCGTGTTTGATTCGCTCCGGGTCTGGCGCGAGGACGGCGCCGAGGAGGTCGATGGCCGTGCGGGCGTGCTTGCCGCCGCGATCACGAGCGCGCGCGATGGCAATCTGCTGCGCGCCGACCACTTCCTGCACCTGCGCTGCGAAATCCCGATGCCGAGCGTGGTCGAGGAAGCCAAGGAGCTGATCGACCGTCCCGACGTCAAGCTGATGTCGCTGATGGACCATACGCCCGGCCAGCGCCAGTTCCGCGACGAGGTCAAGCTGCGCGACTATTATCGCGGCAAGGGCGGCGGCAAGACCGATGCCGAGCTCGACGAGCTGTTCGCAAAGCGCTTCGAGTACCAGAAGAAATACGCCGCGGCCAATATGCGCGAGATCGTGTCGCTGGCGCACGAGTACAAGATTCCGCTCGCGAGCCATGACGACACCACCGACGAGAACGTCGCCGACGCCGTGCGTGACGGCGTCGCGGTGGCAGAGTTCCCGACCACGTTGGAGGCCGCGCGTGGCCTGCATCAGGCCGGCATCGACATCCTGATGGGCGCGCCGAACGTCGTGCGCGGCGGCTCGCATTCGGGCAACATCGCCGCGGTCGATCTCGCCCGCGAGGGGCTGCTCGACATCCTGTCGTCGGACTACATCCCGTCCAGCCTGCTGATGGGCGCGCTGCAACTGCCCGAGCATGCGCCCTCGATCAGCCTGCCGGCGGCCGTTCGGACCGTAACGAAAGCACCCGCCGACGCCGTCGGTCTCACCGATCGCGGCGAGATCGCAATCGGCAAGCGCGCCGATCTGATCCGCGTTCACGTCGCCGGCAGCGTTCCCGTGGTGCGCAGCGTCTGGCGCGAAGGGGGCCGTGTCGCATGAGCGAGACCGTCACGACGGCCACGGCGCAGGCGGGCGCGATCGGGCCAGGGCGACTGGTTCTCGTGGTCGGTCCGAGCGGTGCCGGCAAGGACACGCTGCTGCGGCTGGCGCAGGCGGCCTGTGTCGACGATCACCAAATCGTCTTCCCGCGTCGCGTCGTGACGCGCGCGTCCTCTGCCGACGAGGACAATATTGCGTTGAGCCCCGACGAATTCGCCCGCGCGCGCGATCATGGCGATTTCGCCGTGCATTGGGATGCGCATGGGCATTCCTATGCGCTGCCGCTGGAGATCAATGACGACATCCGCGCGGGGCGGGCCGTCGTCGCCAACGTCTCGCGCACGGTGATCGCTGCGCTACGTCAGGCCTATGCCAATGTCGTCGTGGTCGCGATCACCGCGCCGCCGGACGTGCTGGCGCAGCGCCTTGCCGCCCGCGCGCGTCACAGCGACGGTAATATCGCCGACCGGCTCGCGCGCAGCGTCAAAGACGCATCGGCGCAAGCTGACGTCACCATCCTCAACGCTGGGAGCGCTGACTATCACAGCCGCCACCTCCTGCGTGTGATCAGGAACGAAAGCTGGCACGAGTAGCGGCTGGCGCAACAAGGAGACTGGAATGTCGGTGATCGAAACGGTCGAGCAGCTAGAGGCCATCTACGGCGCCACCAATGACGCCTCGACCGTAAAAGTCGCCGACCACGTCACCCCGCTCTACCGCATCTTCATCGAAAATGCGCCGTTCGCCGCACTCGCCACGATCGGGCCCGAGGGCATCGACTGCTCGCCGCGCGGCGATCTCCCCGGCTTCGTCCGCATCCATGATCCCAAGACGCTGATGCTGCCGGATCGGCGCGGCAACAACCGGGTCGACTCCTTGCGCAACATCGTGCGCGATCCGAGGGTGTCGTTGATGTTCCTGATCCCCGGCTCCGGCAACGCGGTCCGCGCCAACGGCCGCGCGCACCTGTCGATCGATCCCGAGCTGCTCGCCTCGTTCAAGGTCGAGGGCAAGGCGCCGCGCAGCGTCATGGTGATGAATGTGGACGAGATCTACTTCCAGTGCGCTCGCGCCATCGTCCGTTCCGACCTCTGGAATCCCGACAAGCGCATCGACCCGAAGATGCTGCCAACACCGGGCCAGATCCTCGCCGAGATGAGCCAGAACAAGGTCGGCGGCGCGGAGTATGACCGCATCTGGCCAGAGCGAGCTGCCGCAACGATGTGGTGAGCGTACGCGCTCTCTCGTCTCCCTCGCCCCGCTCTGGCGGGGAGAGGGCGGGGTGAGGGGCCTCTCTCCGCTCGCGAGACCGGCGCGAGACCTGTCCCCCTCTCTCCCGGATCGCACCGGACGATGCTTCGCATTGCCGAGGCGATCCGACCTCTCCCCGCAAGCGGGGCGAGGTGAGGCGCCCCCTCCAATTAATCGCCATCCCGCACTCATCGCGAGATGAATCCGCCTGTCAGTGTTTGCGGCGGGAGAAGCGCGCAAGCGCGCCCGCCGCAAATATGGATAGCCATTTCATTGACCGATCGCGCCAATCGCTCAATATTCAAAGCATCAAAACTGCTCCCCGAGCTTGATGCCGCGATATGAGAATCGATCACCAGCGTAACCCTGACGACATGCATGCGTGCATGACGCGGCGCTGTTTCTCCGCGGCTACCGGCGCTTGTTGTTGTTGTTGCTGACGGGCACCTCACAACGCCTCATACCGCAATTCCCAAGACAGGAACGCCGAGCTTCGGCGAGCGAGCAGTCATGTCCCAAGCCCACTTTCAAGCCCACTTTCAAGCCCAGTTTCAGGCCCAGTCCAACGCCTACATCATCGAAATCCACGACCGTGCCGCCGGCATCATCACCCGAGACGCGCGCGGCTTCCGCTTCTTCTCCTCTGAGCGACTGTTCGACAGCCTCGAAGGTCGCCAGTTCCGCTCGGCGCGCGAGGCCGAGCGCGCCGCGCGCGCCGTGTTCTCCGAACGGAGCCGGCGCGCAAGTTCCTCACTCTTCGCCAACTGATCGCCAGGACTCAGCCTTTCAGCGCCGCCAGCAATTCATCCGGGCGCTCGGCCATGATCATATGGCCCGCACCCGGCACGACGACGGTCTTCGCGTGCGGGATCGCCGCCGCAAGCGCCTTGCCCGCCTTCGCCGGCGTCATCATGTCCCGCTCGCCGAGAATGAGGGTAGCAGGCACTTTGACGGTCGCGGCGGCTTGAAGCGCATTCGCGTAGGCATTGCAGGCCGACAGATCCCTGAACAGCACGCCCGGCTCGCAAGACTTCAATACCGCTTGCGCGCCGCCATGCATCCATAGGCCCGGTGCGAGGCTGCCGCCAATCTCGGCCTTGAAGCCGAGACCCCAGATCGAGACCATGTCGAGCGCGTCCTGCTCGTTGGCTTCGGCCGCTTTAAGCAGATCCGGACCGACCGTCATGGTCGCGGCGGTGCCGATCAGGCTCAGCGCCGAGACCTTGTCGGGATGGCGCCCTGCGGTCTCCAGCGAGATCAGCGATCCCATGGAATGGCCGATCAGATGCGCCTTCGCTGAGCCTGCCGCATCGAGCAGCGCGGCCGTCCAGTCGGCCATGTCCGCGATGCTCGCGAGTGAAGGCCCGGCGGAGCGGCCGTGACCGGGCAGGTCGGGCGCCAGAACGCCAAAACCGTGATGGGCAAACCAGCGCGTATGCAGTGCCCATGTCGAATGATCGAAGCCGGCGCCATGGATGAAGACCACCGTGGGCAGGGACTTGTCGAATTCGCGGCCGCCGGTTGCGGCAAACACCTCAGCGCCGTTGACGGAGAGCTTCATCGTGTCAAACCTTCTGCGAGATGCGCAGCGCCTGCGCGAGATCGTCGATGATGTCGGAGGCGGTCTCGATGCCGACCGACAGCCGCACCAGCTCCTCGCCGATGCCGGCGGCCTTGAGCTGCTCGGCATCCATCTGCTGATGCGTGGTCGAGGCCGGGTGAATTACCAGCGTCTTGGCGTCGCCGACATTGGCGAGATGGCTGATCATGCGTAGCGACTCGATGAACTTGCGGCCCGCGGGCCGGCCGCCCCTGATGCCGAAGGAGACGATCGAGCCCGCGCCGCGCGGCAGCAGATGCTTTGCGAGCTGATAGTCCGTGTGGTCCTCAAGCGAGGGATGCAGCACCCAGTCGACAGCCTTGTTGGACTTCAGCGCCTCAAGCACCAGATGCGTGTTCTGCATGTGGCGGTCCATGCGCACGCCAAGCGTCTCGACGCCCTGCAACAGCTGGAATGCGTTGGTCGGGGACAGGCAGGCGCCGAAATCGCGCAGGCCTTCGGTGCGCGCGCGCATGATGAAGGCGGCGGTGCCGAACTGCTCGTCGAAGACGATGCCGTGATAGCCGCCATAGGGTTCGGTCAGCACGCCGAACTTGCCCGACGCGCGCCAATCAAAGCGGCCGCCGTCGACGATGGCGCCCCCGATCGCGATGCCGTGGCCGCCGATCCATTTGGTCGCCGAATGCATCACGATGTCGGCGCCAAGCTCGATCGGCCGGCTGAGATAGGGCGTGGCAAAGGTGTTGTCGATCAGCAGCGGAATTCTTGCGTCATGCGCGATCGCCGCGACTTTCGGGATGTCCAGCACCTCGAGCCCGGGATTGCCGATCGTCTCGCCGATCACGAGCTTTGTGTTCGGCTTGATCGCCTTCCGGAACGCATCATGATCGCGCGGCTTCACGAACGTCGTGGTGATGCCGAAGCGCGGCAGCGTGTGCGCCAGCAGATTGATGGTGCCGCCATAGAGCGAGCTCGACGCCACGATGTGGTCGCCGGCATTCAAGAGCGTCGCGATGGCGAGATGCAGCGCGGCCATGCCGCTGGCAGTGCAGATCGCGCCGACGCCGCCTTCCAGCGCCGCGAGCCGCTCTTCCAGCACGCCGGTGGTGGGATTGGAGATGCGCGTATAGATGTGGCCGGCGCGTTCGAGATTGAACAGTGCCGCCGCGTGGTCGGAATCCTGGAACACATAAGATGTGGTCTGGTAGATCGGCACCGCGCGGGCGCCGGTCGCGGGATCCGGATGCTGGCCCGCATGCAGGCTCAGGGTCTCGAAGGCGGGCGGTTTTGGCGCGGGCATGCGTGGCCTCGTTGGTCGATCGGCGATGGCGGTCCTTGTGCCACAAAAACGTGCACCACGTCAGCCCATTGACAGCGCCGAAGGTGTGCTCCCTCGCCCCGTTCTTACGGGGAGAGGCGAAGCTAGCCGCGGATGGTCTGTTCGATCGCGCGGGTCTCGCGCAACAAAATCTCCGCGACTTCCTGCTCGCGGCGCGGGCCGAGCCTCGTCCGAACGGCGGAGACGGTCATCGCCGCCGCAGGCCGACCGTCCGGGGTCTTGATCCAGGTTGAGATCGATTTCGTGCCCTGGACGAGACCGATCTCCCGCATGCCATATCCGCGCCGCCGCGCCGCAGTGACCTGGCCGAGCACCGTCGCGGCGTCGGTCCGATAGGCCTCGAACCGCTTCTCATTCGCTGTAACGATTTTTCGCGCGTCCGGCGCCGGCAGTGCGGCGAGGATGGCGACGCCAGCGCTGGAGACGCCGAGCGGTCGGCGCGCGCCGACCTCGATCGACAGCACCTGGATCGGATAGGCGCCGATCCTGCGATCGACGCACAGCGTGTCGTTGCCGGTTCGCACCGTCAGGAACAGCGTGTCGCCGATCTCGGCGGAGGCGCGCCGCAGCGAAGGACCTGCGGCGACCTGCAGCGGCGAGGGCCGGGGGCGCGCGAGCGCCAGCTCCGGCACCTGGTTGCCGATCGCGTAGCGGCCGGTCCTGCCGTGCCGCTCGACGATGCCTTCCTCGATCAGCACGTGAACGATGCGGTGCACGGTCGGGCGCGTCAGGCCGGTGGCCTGCACCACCTCGGCCAATGGCACGCCGTCTTCGCGACCTGCGGCAAGAATACGCAGCACCGACAATGCGCGGCGGATCGCCTGCGCGCCTTGTCGCGGTTCTGTCGCACTTGAGAAAGTTCTCTTGTCCATAATATGGACAAGAACGCCACAATTCACTCGACAGGTAAAGCCCGCATCTGGAGATTGCGCTCCGATCGGGATGTCTTGCGCGACGTCAGGGCAATCGACGTGAAATTGGAAGCGCCGTCGGGAGGTTAACATGAGATTAATCGGGATCGCCATCGCTGCTGTCGCCGCGATGCTGGCGGGGCCCGCGTCGGCCCAGCAGTGGCCGGCCCGCAGCGTCAAGCTTCTGGTGCCCTATCCTGCCGGCGGCAACGTCGACAGCGCCGCGCGCATCATCGCCGACAAGCTTCAGGAAAAGCTCGGACAGCCCTTCATCATCGAGAACAAGGCCGGCGCCGGCGGCATGATCGCGGGCGAGGCTTTCGCGAAGTCTGCGCCCGACGGCTACACGCTGTTCGTCGGGGCCAACGGCCCGGTGCTGTTCGCGACCGAAATCAACAAGCGCGACGCCTATAATTGGAAGAAGGACTTCCTGCCGATCTCGACCATCTCGATGACGCCGCTGGTGCTCGAGGTCCATCCGTCGGTGCAGGCGACGACCTTCAAGGAATTCATCGAGCTTGCCAAGCGTGAGCCCGGCAAGCTGACCATGGCCTCGCCCGGCCCCGGCACCACCAACCATCTGCTCAGCGAGCTGATGCAGTCGAGCCTCGATCTGCAATGGGTCACCGCGCATTACCGCGGCAACGCGCCTGCTATCAACGATCTGCTCGGCGGGCAGGTGCAGTTCGCATTCGACCAGCTCACCGTCAGTCTCCAGCACATCAAGGCCGGCCTGTTCCGCGCGCTCGCGGTCACGAGCCCGCATCGCCTGAAGTCGCTGCCTGACGTGCCGACCTTCGCCGAGCTCGGCTACAAGGACTTTGACGGCCAGACTTTTACCGGCATGTTCGCCCCCGCGGGCACGCCGGCGCCGATCGTGGATAAGCTGCACGAAACGCTGGTCGCGATCCTGAAAGACCCGAGCGTAATCGACAAGTTCGACAAGCTCGGCGGCGAAGCCGTCGCGATGACGCCGGACGAATTCAAGGCCTATCTCGAGCGCGAGGATGCCAAATGGATCCCGATCGTGCGCAAGGCCAACATCAAGGCTGACTAAGCGATGCGGATCGACCCCACCGAGCTCGGCGCGGAGCGCATCTACCGGCTGATGACCGGCATCGTGGTGCCGCGCCCGATCGCCTGGGTGACCAGCCTGTCGCGGAGCGGCGTGCTCAACCTCGCGCCGTTCAGCGCCTTCACTTTTGTCTCGCAGAAGCCGCCGATGCTCGCCATCAGCGTCGGCCGCAAGGGCGCCGACTACAAGGACACCGCGCACAACATCCTCGACATCGAGGAATACGTCATCCACATCGCCGACACGCCGCTGATGTCTGCGGTGCACGACAGCTCCGTCGAGCATCCGCCAGAGATCAGCGAGGTCGAGCATCTCGGGCTGGAGACGCTGCCTTGCGAGCGCATCAAGGTGCCGCGGCTTGCGGCAGCACCTGTCGCGATGGAGTGTGTGTTCCGTCAATGCCTCGAGTTCGGCGAGGCGCGCAGCCGGCTGATCGTCGGCGAGGTCGTGATGTTCCACATCCGCGACGGCCTCGTGAATGACGGCAAGGTCGAAACCAAAGCGCTCGACCCGATCGCTCGCATCGGCGGTCCGCGTTACGCCACTCTTGGCGAGATCGTGACGCTGAACACGGTGTTCCAGACTCCCAAATCGAAGGACTGAGCGTGCGGACGCCTGGCGTACGCCGCCTGAAGACCATTGGAGAACGACGATGCGACTCGTGAGCTATCTGGTAGACGGAGAGCCGCGCTACGGCGCGGCCGTTGATGGCGGTGTCGTCGATCTGACCAAGCGGATCGGTCGAGACTTCTCCGACGTGAAGGCGCTGATCGCGGCCAACGCGCTGGCTGAGGCGCTGGAGGCGGTGGCCGGACAAAAGCCGGACTATGCGCTGGACAAGCTCACGCTGCTGCCGCCGGTGCTGGCGCCGGAAAAGCTCTGGTGCATCGGCGTCAATTACGCCGAGCGAAACGCCGAATATAAGGACCATTCGGACCTGCCAAAATATCCGAGCCTGTTCGTCCGCAGCATGTCGTCGATGACGGGCTCCGGCCAGCCGCTGGAGAAGCCGCACGTCTCGGATCAGCTCGACTATGAAGGCGAGCTCGTCATCGTGATCGGCCAGGGCGGCCGCCACATCCCACGTGAAAAGGCCTGGTCGCATATTTTCGGCATGACGCTGTGCAACGAGGGCACGATCCGCGACTGGCTGCGTCACGGCAAGTTCAACGTCACGCAGGGCAAGAACTTTGATCGCTCCGGCAGCATCGGCCCGTGGATTGTCACGGCGGACGAGCTCGATCCGCGCGGGCCGCATGACATCGTTACCCGCGTCAACGGCGAGGTGCGGCAGCAGGACACGACCGAGCGGCTGATGTTCCCGTTCGACTTCCTGATCTCGTATCTCTCGACCTTCGCCACGCTGAAGCCCGGAGACATGATCGTGACGGGCACGCCGACCGGGGCGGGCGCGCGCTTCGACCCGCCGCGCTGGCTGAAGGTTGGCGACGTCGTCGAGGTCGAGTCCAGCCGCATCGGCATGCTGCGCAACGTCGTCGCGGCGGAGCAATAGATCATGCTCGACGCTGCCACGATCGAACGCCTTGCCGCACGCCTCGATGAAGCCGAGCGCAGCAAGGCACTGATCCCGATGTTCTCGAAAGACTATCCCGGTTTCAGCATCGAGGATGCCTACGCCGTCCAGCGCGCCTGGACAAAACTCCAGCTAGGCCGCGGCCGCGTCATCAAGGGCCACAAGATCGGCCTGACCTCGAAGGCGATGCAGAACGCGGTCGGTATCTCCGAGCCCGATTACGGCGTGCTGTTCGCCGACATGTTCTATGCCGATGCGACGCCCATTCCGTTCGATCGCTTTCACGCGCCTCGCATCGAGGTCGAGCTCGCCTTCGTGCTGAAGGCGCCGCTGCGCGGGCCGGATTGCACCATCTTCGACGTGCTCAACGCGACCGATTATGTCACGCCCGCGCTGGAGATTCTGGAGACGCGCATGCATCGCGTCGATCCCGAGACCGGCAAGGCGCGCAAGGTCGTCGACACGATCTCGGACAACGCCGCCAATGCCGCGCTGGTGCTCGGCGGACGTCCGTTCCGCCCGCTTGATGCGGATTTGCGCTGGATCGGCGCGCTGCTGTTCCGCAACGGCGAGGTCGAGGAGACCGGGCTCGCCGCCGGCGTGCTCAACCATCCCGCCAACGGCATCGCCTGGCTCGCCAACCGACTGGCGCCGCATGACGAGCATCTCGCCGCCGGCGAGGTGGTGCTAGCGGGCTCGTTCACGCGTCCGGTCGATATCCGCCGCGGCGACACGTTTCATGCCGACTATGGCGCCTTCGGCTCCGTGTCGTGCCAGTTCGTCTGAATCAACAATAAAGAGGAAGCGTACCATGACGCGGCGCAAGAGCATCCATATCGGCGGCTTCAAGCACGCCAATCCGATCCCGAACGCCTGCCGCATCGGCAATCTCGTGATGTCCGGCGTCATCCTCGGTCGCGATGCCGCCGGCGCGATGCCGGAGGGCCTGGACGCACAATGCGCCAACATGTTCGCGCATATGAAGGCCACGGTGGAAGCTGCCGGCGGCACCACCGACGACATCATCAAGATGACGGTGTGGCTGAAGGACCGTACGCAGCGCGGCCCGGTGAATGTCGAATGGCTGAAAATGTTTCCGGATGAGCATTCGCGCCCGGCGCGTCACGCGCTGCCGATGGACAACATGGATGGCGGCGCGCTGGTGCAGTGCGACTTCACCGCCGTGATCGACTGAAGGAGCATTTTGCATGCCGACCTATCTGCCGTTCGACCCGAACCCGCGCCGTCCGGTCAAGGCGCCGCCGCCGAAGACCGTCGACAGCCAGTTTCACGTGCTCGGTCCCGTGGACAAATACCCGGAACGCCCCGGCGCTGCCTATCGGATGCCGACCGCGACCTGGGAAGCGGCGCTACGCGTCCACAAGACGCTCGGCATCGAACGCGGCGTCATCGTGCAGACCACGACCTACGGCGCAGATCATTCCGTCGTGCTCGACGGCCTCGCCGCGATGGGCCCAAACTATCGCGGCTGCGCGAATGCCTTGGTGTTTGCGGAAGCGAACGACGCCTATCTCGCCAAGCTGCATGATGCCGGCGTGCGCGGCGCACGCTTCAGTTTTCGACAGGAGCTAGGTGCAGTGTTGTCCGATCAGGACTTTGCCCGCGCGATCGCAAGGATTCGCGAGCTCGGCTGGTACGTCAAAATCCAGCCGGAGAAGGACGGCATCGTCTCCAGCGTGGCGAAATACGAGAATCTCGACGTCCCCGTGCTGATCGACCACATGGCACGGCCCGAGCCTTCGCGCGGCAAGGACGATCCGAACTTGCGCAAGATGCTGGAGCTACTCAAGAAGGGCAATTTCTGGGTCATGCTCTCGCTCGGCGAGAAGACCTCGCAGGCGGGCCCGCCCTATGACGACGTGATCCCGATCGCGCGCACCTATATCGAAGCCGCCATCGACCGTTGCGTCTGGGCCAGCGACTGGCCGCATCCGGTCTCGGTGAAGCAGCCGCCGAACGACGCCGATCTGCTCGAACTGATGTTCCGCTACGCGCCCGACCAGGCCGAGTTGGAGAAGATCCTCGTGCACAATCCGGCGAAGCTGTTCGGGTATACGGACTGATCCATCTCCGTCATCCCCGCGCAACCGCGAAGCGGTTGTCGCAGGAGGTGCGAGCTCTTGCGAGCCTCGAAGGATGGATGGCCCCGATGCAGCCGGGCCGTCGCCCTTCGAGGGCCGCTGCAGAAGCGGCCACCTCAGGGTGACGGTGATGGAGCGGGGCTCGTCGCTCCGCATCACAATGACGACGCACGCGCTTTAATCCTTTGGTAACGCCCGCGGCGCCGTGTGGCGCCTTCGTGGCGTAACTGAGTTCTTAACGAATTGCCTCTAGTTTGCGCATTCCCACCTCGTGATGGCCTGCTGCCTGATTCCCGACGGCGCGGTGCCCAGCAACATCGAAGAGGCAGAATGCCGGCTCTCAAGGATCTGTTTTCGCTGCGCTCGATCGGCGCCAAGCTCGCCCTCATGACCGTGGTCGGTGCGATCTGCATGGCGCTGGTCGCCTCCACCGTGCTGTGGATCGCGCGCAATCAGCTCGTCACCGAGCGGGTCGAGAAGGCGCATGCCGCCGTCGACATCGTCTGGAACCTGGCCGACGGCTATTACAAGGCCTACAAGGCCGGCCAGATGACCGAGGAGGAGGCCAAGAAGCGCTTCCTCGAAGCCAATAGTTACGTCTGGTACGAAGACCACAGCAACTACGCTTACATCTACGACTACGAGACCGGGCTGTGCGTCTCCAATCCCGGCATTCCGCAATTCGTCGGCAAGGACATGCGTCCGAACAAGGACGCCAATGGCATGCTGTTCGCGGTGGCGCTGATGGACATCGCGAAGAAGGGCCAGGGCTCGTTGCGCTATTCCTTCCGCCGCAGTGGCAGCGATCCCACCCCGCTCGACAAGGTCGCCTTCACCCGCGGTTTCGCGCCGTGGAATCTGATGATCGGCTCGGCCGAATACATGTCCGAGGTCGACAATTCATTCTGGTCGATGGTGCAGACGGCGTCCGTCGTCATCGCCGTGCTGATGCTGATCTCGATCATGATCGCCTGGGCTGTCGGCCGCAGCGTGGTCAAGCCGCTGACCAGCCTGAAGGAGCGCATGGCTTCGCTCAGCCAAGGCCAGCTCGATGCGCCGGTCGCGCATGCCGATCGCCGTGACGAGATCGGCGAGATGGCGCGCACGGTGCAGGTATTCCGCGACGCCATGATCGAGACCAATCGCCTCCGCGAAGAGCAGGTGATGGCCGAGAAGCGCCAGGGCGAAACCCGCAAGGTCGACATGAACCGGCTGGCCGATCAGTTCGAGCGCGAGGTCGGCGAGATCATCGAGCTGGTCTCGGTGGCCGCCAGCCAGCTCGAGACGTCGTCGACGACGCTGTCGAAGACGGCCGACACCGTCTCGCAGGTTTCCAACCGCGCCTCCACGGCGTCGGGCGAGGCATCAGCGAACGTGCATTCGGTGGCCGCCGCGAGCGAGGAACTCGCTTCGTCGATCGGCGAGATCAGCCGCCAGGTCGAGACCTCGGCCAAGATCGCGGGCGAAGCGGTCAGCCAGGCACAGAAGACCGATAGCCGCATCAGCGAGCTGTCGCAGGCCGCAAGCCGGATCGGCGACGTCGTCGATCTCATCCAGACCATCGCCGGCCAGACCAATCTGCTGGCGCTGAACGCGACCATCGAGGCCGCGCGTGCAGGCGAAGCCGGCCGCGGCTTTGCCGTGGTGGCGTCCGAGGTCAAGTCGCTGGCCGAGCAGACCGCAAAGGCGACCGACGAGATCAGCCAGCAGATCAACGACATCCAGTCGGCGACGCGGGATTCGGTCGCGGCGATCAAGGAGATCGGTGCGACGATCGGCAGGATCTCGGAGATTTCGTCGGCGATCTCGGCCTCGGTCGAGCAGCAGGGCTCCGCGACGCAGGAGATCTCTCGCAACGTGCAGCGCGCCGCCGAAGGCACCTCGCAGGTCGGGACCAGCATCGCCGACGTGCAGCGCGGCGCCTCAGAGACCGGCAGCGCCTCCGCCCTGGTGCAGTCGGCCGCGCAATCGCTCGCCAATGAAAGCACCCGCCTGAAGCGCGGCGTCGCCAGCTTCATGAACTCGATCAGGGCGGCGTAAGGTCCGCTCTGGAGCGGGATGGAGTTCGGCGGCGAGCGCGCACTCTCCGTTCCCTCCCCCCTTGCGGGGGAGGGGCAGGGAGGGGGTACCACACGGGGATTCCATCGATCGCCCACCCGCGGTGCACCATCAGCAACCAAGACCTTTTCCTGGGCTACCCCCCTCCCTAGCCCTCCCCCACAAGGGGGGAGGGAACGCATCTCCGTCGGGGCGCGATCCAGCTCATATTGCCCTCGGTCCCGCCAACCGATCCCGCACCTCGGCCGCGATCTCGAACGAGCGCAGCCGCGCGGCGTGGTCGTAGATCTGGCCCGTGGTCATCAGCTCGTCGGCCGCGGTGTCGGCGATCAGCTCCCTCAGCTTCTCTTCGACGACGTCGGGCGTGCCGACCGCGGAGATCGCCAGCGATTGCGCGACGCCTGCCTTCTCGGCCGGCGACCACAGTGCATCCATGTCGTCGGCCGGCGGCGGCAGCTGGCCGGGCGTGCCGCGGCGCAGATTGATGAACTGCTGCTGCAGCGAGGTGAACATGCGCTGCGCCTCGATGTCGCTGTCGGCGGCGAACACGTTGACCCCGACCATCGCATAGGGTTTGTCCAGCTGCGCCGAAGGCTCGAACCGCGCGCGATATTCGCGCAGCGCCGGCATCATCATCTGCGGCGCGAAATGCGAGGCGAAGGCGAAGGGCAGCCCGAGCATGGCCGCGAGCTGCGCGCCGAACATGCTGGAGCCGAGGATCCACAGCGGCACCTTCGTCCCCATGCCGGGCACGGCGCGAATGGCCTGGTTCGGCTGTACGTCGCCGAGCAGCGCCTGCAGTTCCAGCACGTCATGCGGAAAGTTTTCGGCGGCGGTCGCAAGATCGCGCCGCATCGCCCGCGCGGTGAACTGGTCGGTGCCGGGCGCACGTCCGAGCCCGAGGTCGATCCGCCCGGGATAGAGCGATTCCAGCGTGCCGAATTGCTCGGCGATCACCAGCGGCGAATGGTTCGGCAGCATCACGCCGCCCGAGCCGACGCGGATCGTTTTGGTCCCGCCCGCGACATGCCCGATCACCACGGATGTCGCCGCACTCGCGATCCCCGTCATGTTGTGATGCTCGGCCAGCCAGAACCGCTTGAAGCCCCATGTCTCCGCATGCTGGGCGAGATCAACTGAATTGCGAAAGGCCTGCGCGGCGTCGGAGCCCTGCCTGATGGGAGCGAGGTCGAGCACGGAGAAGGGGATCATGGGAGGGTACCGGAGTGGAGGGGCAATGACGGAAGGATCACATGTAATGTCATCGCGGAGGATGGGTAGAGCGGCCCGCGCCTCCGTTCACAAGCCTGTTATTGCGCCCCATCGCGCCCTTCGTCGCAACTGGGCGTTTCGCGCCTGTTGTTGTACCCTCGGCGAAACAACCGCACCGTCGCAGGAGGAACCGACATGACCATCGTCGTATTCAGCCGCCGCAACCTCCTCGTCGCCGGCGGTGCCGTCCTTGTATCAGGGGTTTTGACAGCCGGGGTTTCCGGCCTCCTGCTGCCTGCGCGTGCGGATGGCCTCGCGCCGACGGAATCGATGACGGGCGGGGCGAACAACTATCGCAAGGGCGCGCCGATCGTGGACCGGATCGGCAAGGGCGGCTTCTGGATGAGCGGCACTGTTCGCCGCGCCGGCGACGGGGCGCCGCTTGCCGGTCAGCGCATCCAGATCTGGGCGCACACGGTCGAAGGCCAGGAGCACGAGCCGCAGAGCCATGGCGCCACGCTCACCGACAAGGACGGCGCGTTCCGGCTCGAGATGCCGCAGATCATTCCGATCTTCGGCCAGCCGCACGGCCACCTCGCTTATGACAGCGGTGAATTCAAAACCGTCTTTCTGCGGCCGATCATGCGGAGCGCGAAGGAAACCAGCCTCGAGGCGCACTTCGTGCTTCAGCCGGCCTGACCGTATTGCAGATGAAAGGGTGGAGATCGGCCCGGGGCCCCCTGATCTGGGCCGCCCTTGCTTTGGCCATTGGCGTGCCGATCGCGTTCGCAGCAGGGAGCGAGCAGCTCGCATGGCGCGGCCCGGTTTACATCCTCGCCGGCTTCTCAGGCATTGTTGCCCTCGGTCTCGTGCTGATTCAGCCCCTGCTGATCGGCGGATATTTGCCGGGCCTGTCGGCCTATCGTGCACGGCGCGCCCATCACTGGATCGGCAGCGCGCTGGCCCTGGCGGTGGTGATCCACGTCGCCGGCCTCTGGATCACCAGTCCGCCTGACATGATCGACGCCCTGACCTTCTCGTCGCCGACGCCGTTCTCCCCCTTTGGCGTGATCGCCATGTGGGCCATCTTCGCCGTTGCGCTTCTGGCGCTACTACGCCGGCGATTGGGACTGCGGCTACGCACCTGGCGCATCGTCCATATTCCACTCGCGATCGTCATCGTCGTGTGCGGCGTGGTCCATTGCCTCTTGATCGAGGGGACGATGGAGACAATCTCGAAGGCGGTGCTCTGCGCGCTCGTCATCGCCGCGACCATCAAGGTCTTGGTGGATCTTTGGCGAAAGCGGATGGTGCGGGGTGAGAGGATCCCGGGTTGACCTCATCCTGCGGGCTGATTGCCGCTGATATCGACGGGAGGTATCCTCGCGCGATGACTGCCAGCTCTCCCGATCTGAAAGCATTCCTGCTCGCGACGCCGTTCTTCGGCGGCCTCACGGACGCGAGCCTCGACCTCCTGATCTCGATGCTGGTCGAGTGCCACTTTGATGTTGGCGCGACCGTCGTGGCGGAAGGCGAGCCGGGACGCTCGATGTTCATCGTCAGGTCCGGTCGACTGGCGGTGAGCAAGCGGGCGACTTCAGGAAGCGTCGTCCCGATTTCCGTTCTGGAGCCCGGCGATTTCTTCGGGGAAATGACGCTGATCGAAATGCAGAACCGATCCGCGACGGTGGTCGCGGACAGTCCGACGGTGCTCTACGAGCTGACCGCGCAAAAGCTCTACGCCTGCTACAAGGCCGACATCCACGCCTATGTGATCGTCCTTCAGAACATCAATCGCGAGCTGTGCCGGCGGCTGCGCCGCGCTGATGAGCGCCTCACCGGGCATCAAGGTGAGGACCACAATTGACCATGCGTAGGATGGGTAGAGCACTTGCGAAACCCATCATGCCTCACGGAATAAGCCCTCGATGGATTTCGCTTCGCTCTACCCATCCCACGAGCTACGAGCTGGTCCAGCTACAGCAACGCCAATGAGTGCAGTGAGTTTCTGTGAAAGCCGAAGGCAACCAAGCCGGAGAGAAGCAGCGCAGTTCCAGTCGCGATCAGGCAAAACGCAAGCACAATTGAAGCCTCTGGTTCGTCATGTCTGACAAAGACGATAATAGATAAAATTTTACCGACAATCGAAAGGAAGAATTAACCTTACCTGCGCGGCTCAACGGGGCGAAACCCCGCGTCATTGCGTAGGATGCGTCGAGTACTTGCGAAATCCATCGCGGCTAGCACCGAACCTGATGGCGATGGGTTTCGCTTCGCTCTACCCATCCTACGAGCTGCCGGAACCCGCTTGGCACTTCGAGCTTCATTGTTTTTCGGATTTCTGGGCTTCGGGATGTCTCTCAAACCTGAAATTAAGGACGTTGCCAGCATAGCCCGTTAACGGATCTCCATTCGTAAGATCCTGAACCAGCATTTTATCTGTCGCGCCGGATGTCGGTGGGGCGGGAATCGCACGGATTGGCGCCCACCAAGGGCCGCCCAGTGGCACGTAGAACAAGCGGGCGTCGATCGCCCAGTGTTCAACGTATATTGTCCAAATTGGCTCCGGCGCACCACCGTAGGCGCAGGTGAAGCGTATGACTCTGCCGTCAGGGGAATAGTACGCTCCCTGCTTGGGGCAGGCATTCGTCGCCTGATCTTTGGATAGCTTTGCAGCATCATCGGATAGAAACGTGTTTCCAATCAGCAGAGCGCCCGCCCGTGGAACGGAGATCGAAATTTGATTGCCCTCTCCACCATGTTCAGTTGCGTCCCTGATTTCCTTGTCCATCTCAGCACGGTCGAGTTCGATCGGGCGACCTGAAATACGAGTGTCGAACAATGGCCCATCGCTAAGTTTGCCCTTTACGATGTCATAGACAAAACGGTCGGACCGAACATAGACGC
This sequence comes from Bradyrhizobium ganzhouense, assembly GCF_049949285.1. Classification (NCBI taxonomy): domain Bacteria; kingdom Pseudomonadati; phylum Pseudomonadota; class Alphaproteobacteria; order Hyphomicrobiales; family Nitrobacteraceae; genus Bradyrhizobium; species Bradyrhizobium ganzhouense. The sequence continues at coordinate 8,341,958 of NZ_CP181318.1, read as the reverse complement.
CGATTTTGTTACCTCTTTTTGCGCGCTCCTCGGGGTACGGCGCTTTCATAATTTTCGATGATGTACCGCACGCCCCAACTCTGGGGCATATCTCGTTGTCTTCGAGGTGCCATGGTTCAACGTAGCACTCCAACGCCTTCCACATGTGGCAGTCGTACATCGTGTGATCGTTTAGAAAGTAGTAAGTTTCCGCCCTGCCTATCCGAAGAATGTCCTCTTGGCCGCCCACGGGTGAAGATTTTTTGACCAGCACGGAATTGCCGACCAAGAAGCGTACAGCGTCGTCAGAAGATAGCTCAACGTATCCGGCCTTCTTCAGTTCTGCACTCTTATTCCAGCGTGACTTGTTTTGGTCGCCGGCAGCACACATCATCGTCGAGAGCAGAACGATTACGACCGCCCTCCAGCAGAATTTGGCGGCTGCGGCGACCGAATCATCGAAATTCGTTCTTCGGATAATCGATGCCAAACAACACTCCATCGGATCGACGACGCAAACACGATCAGCGGCCCTAAGGTCCCGTGCGCGAAACTGGTTGCATAGATCCAGTGTATCAACCAATCGCATTACAAATTGCGCTAGATTTAACGATGGCGGTGAGGGTCTGCTAATGGGTCAAAGGCGAAATTCGTGTGACTAGTACAACTCTCCTTTGGCCGCGAAAGCAGACGCTTCCGATTTGCTATCTGGGTCGAATTGATACCTGTCGCGGCACTCGATGTATCTAACGAAACGTAGCCGCTCCAACCCGTCGGGCAAAACACCCAGCTCCCGCCAAAACCCCGTCAATCCTTCTCCGTAAAAATATTCCACTTTACCGAAATTCGGAATTGCGGCAAACTCTCGCCATCCCGACCCAAGGAGAGGGGCGATCGTACGTCGTCACGAACGTGGGCTGGGGTGCGGTGGACGTGGCAGCGCCGGCGCGGATGTGAGGGCAGGGCGGGCGGAGGATTGAGCCGAACCCCGTGAGCCCGGCGCAAGCCGTGTCGTACGAACGGCGCCTGTATCCAGTGTAGCCTTGGGTCTGAGCGGGACATGTCCCGCGGAGCCCCTTGGCGAAGCGGGATTGCTGCGTACGGCTAAACCGTGTGGTCCTGGCTGTCGTTGCTACAGCCAAGCTTTTGCGACGATGCATCGCCCCGACCGGGCGCGGTGTGTCACCTGGTCGCGAAGTGACGGTGACAACAAGAACTCGTCGCCGGGGAGAGCACGGCATACGCCGTCAACCCATCGCGCAGGGAAGGCCGAGTGTTCGGCGTCGCCTGTATGCTGCTGTGCGGTTTCCTTGCGCTACACTTTCGCGCAGCGGACCGCGGGTGCCCGTCGGCACCCGGTCTTCCCTGCGCCCTCTTCAAGGAGGAGGGTGACGGAAACGAACAAAACTCGGGCGTCTGGTGCCGCGAGAATGCCAATCCATGTGCTTTTCAAGAGATAAAATGGTGCTGCCAGACAGGATTGAACTGTCGACCTCTCCATTACCAATGGAGTGCTCTACCACTGAGCTACGGCAGCATGTGCTGGGATAAGAATCGGCCGCCCGCGGGGCCTACCAAGCGGGCCGATATCTGCCACAGGCCTCCCCGCTGTGCAAGCTTGCAAGGACGGCCAAAACGAGAAAATCAGGGCGATATCGGGGGCAATACGGCTGTTTTGCCCGGAAACGACCTGCTTTCCCTCGATTTGGGTTCCGCTTGCCCCGGCCGACTGGCCAGTTGGCCCGCGCGGCGGATTCGACCCATTTTGAGTTTCGCACGATCGGGACCGCACGGGCCTCTTGAGCTGCCGCATTCTCTGGGCATGTTATCGCCAACCGCTGTATGGACCCGGAATGGCTGACGAGAACGACAGAAGCGCGAAACAGGCAAGGACCTCGCGGGACGACCGGCTGAAATCGGCGCTGCGAGAGAACCTGAAGCGGCGGAAGGTGCAGGCGCGCGAACGCGCCGCAAGCGCCGACCCCTCGCAACCCGACGATGGTTCCCTAGATGAGGGGACCGCGAAGAAGACCTGAAGTCAGAGACTCGCGGCTAGAATTTTTGGAGTGCATGCAGTGACAATCGGGCAGGACAACTCACAACGAACCGATCGCGACGCGAAGATGTCGCGGTTCACCCGCCCCGAGCAGACCTTCCCGACGCTGACATCCGCCGAGATCGAGCGCATGCGGCATTTCGGCGAGGTCCGCACCTACAAGCATGGCGAGCTGCTGTTCGAGACCGGCAAACCGGGACCGGGCATGTTCGTCGTGCTGAAGGGCCATGTCGCCATGACCCAGCGCGATGGGCTCGGCAATATCACCCCCTTGATCGACCAGGGGCCGGGGCAATTTTTGGCGGAGCTCGGTCAGCTCTCCGGCCGTCCGGCGCTGGTCGATGGCCGCGCTGAGGGCGATGTCGAGACGCTGCTCTTGCCGCCGGAGCGGCTGCGTGCGCTGCTGGTCGCCGAGGCCGAGCTCGGCGAGCGCATCATGCGCGCGCTGATCCTGCGCCGGGTCAATCTGCTGCAGGCCGGCGTCGGCGGCATCGTGCTGATCGGTCCCTCGCATTCGGCCGGCGTCGTGCGCCTGCAGGGCTTTCTCACCCGCAATGGCCAGCCGCATCATCTGCTCAGTCCCGAGCGCGATCGTGACGCCGCCGAATTGATCGCGCGCTATTCGCCGAAACCTGAGGATTGGCCGCTGGTCGTCACCGCCGATGGCGCGGTGCTGCGCAATCCCGGCGAGACCGAGCTTGCGCGCGCCATCGGCATGATCGGCGGCCCGCGCAATGACCGCATCTACGATGTCGCGATCGTCGGCTGCGGGCCGGCGGGGCTCGCGACCGCGGTGTATGCAGCCTCCGAAGGGCTGTCGGTCGCCGTGCTCGATACCCGCGCCTTCGGCGGACAGGCCGGCGCCAGCGCGCGCATCGAAAACTATCTGGGTTTCCCGACCGGCATTTCCGGCCAGGCGCTCACCGCGCGCGCCTTCAACCAGGCGCAAAAGTTCGGCGCCGACATCATGATTCCCGTGACGGCGCAGTCGCTCGACTGCACGCGCAAGGACGGAGCGTTTTCGATCGCGCTCGACGGCAACGATCCCCTGCGCTCGCGCGCGATCGTGGTCGCGAGCGGTGCGCGCTATCGCCGGCCTGACATCGGGAACCTCGACAAGTTCGAGGGCCGCGGCGTCTGGTACTGGGCCTCTCCGGTCGAGGCGAGGCTGTGTGCCGGCGAGGAGGTGGCCTTGGTCGGCGCCGGCAATTCGGCGGGGCAGGCGGCCGTGTTCCTGTCGGGACACGCCAGACGCGTGCTGATGATCATCCGCGGCGGCGGCTTAGGTGCCAGCATGTCGCGCTATCTCATCGAGCGCATCGAGGCGACTCCGAACATCGAATTGATGTTCAACACCGAGATCAGCGCGCTCGAAGGCGACGAAGCCTCGCTGCTGCGGCGCATCCGCTTGCGGAGCCGGCTGTCGAGCGACGAGGAGACCGCCGACATCCGCAATCTCTTTCTGTTCGTCGGCGCCGATCCCGCCACCGGCTGGCTCGACGGCTGTGGCGTGACGCTCGATCGCGGCGGCTTCGTGGTGACAGGTGCGCAGTCCGAGCAGAACCAGGGCCGGCTGGTGGCGCCGCTCGAGACTTCCGTGCCCGGCGTCTACGCCGTGGGCGACGTCCGCTCCGGCTCGGTCAAGCGCGTCGGCGGCGCCATCGGCGAAGGCGCGCAGGTCGTGGCCTCGCTCCACGGCTATCTCGGCGACGCCGCAAAACCGGCGCTTTAGTCAAGGACAAGACAAGCAAACGGCAAGTCGATTGTGACTTGCCATCTTGCCGTGTCCCACGGACTATCGCCGCGTCGCGCGACCAATCGCGTGGAAGGATTCAACGGGAGGACTAAATGGCCGAACTCGTCGTGCTCTACAAGACGCCCAAAGACGCTGCCGCCTTCGACAAGCATTATGCCGAGACCCACATCCCGCTCGCCAAGAAACTTCCCGGCCTGAAGAAATACGCCGTCAGCACGGGAGCCGTCGGCTCGCCCGCCGGACCGTCCGGAATCCATCTCGTTGCCATTCTCTCCTTCGACAGCGTGGGTGACATCCAGAAGGCGTTCGGTAGCGACGCGGGCAAGGCCGCCGCAGGCGACGTGCCGAAATTCGCCAGCGGCGGTGCCGACCTCTTGATCTTCGACACCAAGGAAGTTTGATCGGCGAAAGCTCGTAGCCCGGATGGAGCCAACGGGTCGGCGCGAAGCGTCGCCCGATGACAGGCTCCGCGTAATCCGGGACGGTGTCATTGAGGCGCAAGACCCCCGGATTACGCTGCGCTCCATCCGGGCTACACACTGCTGTCGTTTGTGACAGCGCTGCAAAAAAAATCAGCCATGCGTTTGTCGATTCGCACGATGACGCATGGCTGCACGCACATGTGTGACCGTCCCGCATGTGGCAATCCGATGAGGACCGTAATATCAATCTTCCGATCTCAATGCAGAGAATAGGAGAGATGTCATGGTTCTCGGGATGAGCCTGCAAGCCTTCACACTGGTCCATGTCATCATCAGCCTGATCGCCATCGTGGTCGGCCTGATCGTGATGTTCGGGCTGCTCAGCTCGAATCCGATGCCGGGCCTCACCGCGATCTTCTTGATCTTCACCATCCTGACCAATGCGACCGGCTTTCTGTTTCCGTTCAAGGAGCTGCTGCCCTCATACATCATCGCCGGCATCTCGCTGGTGCTGCTCGCGATCGCCTGCATCGCGCTCTACGGCATGAAGCTCCAGGGCGTCTGGCGTCCGGTCTACATCGTGACCGCGATCATCTCGCTCTACTTCAACGTCTTCGTGCTGATCATCCAGTCGTTCCTGAAGGTGCCGGCGCTCGCCGCGCTCGCGCCTGCCGTGCCGCCGAATCCACCGGGAGGTCCCGTGTTCGCCGTGGTGCAGGGCATCGTGCTGGTGTTCTTCGTGCTCGTGACTATCGGCGCCTGGCGCCGCTACAGGCCGATGGCGTTCGCCTGATCGTTTCCGACAAAGGGAGTTCCCACATGCCCACGATCACAACCAAAGATGGCGTCGAGATTTTCTTCAAGGATTGGGGTTCGGGCCAGCCGATCGTGTTCAGCCATGGCTGGCCGCTGTCGGCCGACGATTGGGACGCGCAGATGATGTTCTTCGTGACCCGCGGCTATCGCGTCGTCGCCCATGACCGCCGCGGCCATGGCCGCTCGGCGCAGGTCGCCGACGGCCACGACATGGATCATTACGCCGACGATCTTGCGGCGGTGACCGCGCATCTCGACCTCAAGAACGCCATCCATGTCGGTCATTCCACCGGCGGCGGCGAGGTCGTGCATTACATCGCGCGCCACGGCGAGAGCCGGGTGGCGAAGGCCGCGATCCTCTCCGCGGTGCCGCCGCTGATGGTGAAGACCGAGGCCAATCCCGGCGGTCTGCCCAAGGATGTGTTCGACGGCTTTCAGACAGCCCTCGCCGCCGGCCGCTCGGACTTCTATCGCGATGTCGCCGCCGGGCCCTTCTATGGCTACAACCGCCCCGGCGCAAAACCGTCGGAAGCGGTGATCCAGAACTGGTGGCGTCAGGGCATGATGGGCGGCGCGAAAGCGCATTACGACGGCATCGTCGCGTTCTCGCAGACCGATTTCACCGAGGATCTGAAGAAGATCAACGTGCCGGTGCTGGTGATGCATGGCGACGACGACCAGATCGTGCCTTACGCCGATTCCGCGCCGCTGTCGGCCAAGCTTCTCAAGAACGGCACGCTGAAGACCTACAAGGGTTTTCCGCACGGCATGCCGACCACGCACGCCGAAACCATCAACGCGGATCTGCTGGCGTTTTTCAAAGAGTAAGGCTGAAGCGGATCACTTTAATATCTCTCTGATCGCGTCGAACGTCCGCTTCACAAAAGCCTCCGGCTTGTCGCGCGTGCCTTCGCTGAGCCAGCTCTCGCCGCCGACGCGCATCGCGCCGGTGGCGATCATGGCGACGAGCCGGGCCTTCAGCCGGTCCGCTTTGCGCCCCGAACGTTGCGCAAGCCCGTCCGCGAGCGCGCGCTCGAGCTTTTCGTATTTGAGCTGGTCGCGGGCCTGAAGCGCTGGATTGTCGCGCTTGAGCCGCGACATCGCGGCCGCCTCGGTCGGGTCGATCCGCTTGACCGCCGCAGCGATGGCGTTCTCCGCCGCGGTCAGCATGGACTCGTCCGCAGGCCGTGCCAGGATCCCGGCGACCAATGCGGCCGCCGCATCCTCCTGCCAGGCGGCGACGACGTCCTCTTTCGACGCGAAATAATGGAAGAAGCTCCGCCGCGACATGTCGGCCGCGGCGGCGATATCGTCGATGGTTGTGGCCTCGAAGCCGCGCTCCAGGAACAGCGCCATCGCCGCGCGCTTCAACCGCTCGCGGGTTTCCTGCTGCTTGCGCTGGCGCAGGCCGGGGCTGGCGGCGGATTTTGCCCCTGCCGGCAATGGCTTGGCGCCTGTCCTGGCCGAGTTCGCGGCGGGCTTCGAAGCCTTCAAATTATTTCACCTCTTGCAAACTTGCACTCAGTGCACATTTAGACCCGTCGCGGGCCTCGTTCCAGCCCTGAACGGAGATATGGCATGACCGACTGGACCACGGCAGACATCCCCTCGCTCAGCGGCAAGACCGTCGTCGTCACCGGGGCCACCGGCGGGCTCGGCTACGAGACGGCGCTGGCGCTGGCGGGCGCCGGCGCCTTCGTCATACTCACGGGACGCAACAACGCAAAGGGCCTGCGGGCGATCGAGGGCATTTGCGCGCAGTTTCCCAACGCCCTGATCGCCTGTGAGCATCTCGATCTCGCAAGCCTTGCCTCTGTCGCCGACTTCGCCAAGCGCTTTGCCGCCAGCAACGAGCAGCTCGACCTCCTGATCAACAATGCCGGCGTGATGGCGCTGCCGAAGCGGCAGCAGACCGAGGACGGTTTCGAGATGCAGCTCGGCACCAATTATCTCGGCCATTACGCCCTGACGGCCCGCCTCCTGCCGCAGCTTCGTCGCGCCAAGGCGCCCCGGATCGTCAACCTCTCAAGCCTTGCGCATCGCTCCGGCGCAATCAATTTCGACGATCTGCAGAGCCAGCGGTCCTATCGCCCCTGGCGGGCCTATTGCCAGTCCAAGCTCGCAATGCTGATGTTCTCACTCGAGTTGCAGCGGCGCAGCGATGCGGCGGGCTGGGGCTTGCGGAGTGTTGCCGCGCATCCCGGCTACGCGCGCACCGATCTCATTCCGAACGGGCCTGGTACCAACACCCTGCAATGGCGCGTTGGTCGGTTGCTCCAGCCGTTGATTAGCCAATCCGCGGCCGAAGGCGCGCTGCCGACCCTGTTCGCGGCGACCTCGCCGGCCGCGGAGCCCGGCGGTTATTACGGTCCCAACTGGTTCTACGAATTGAAGGGGCCGCCTGTTGCGGCGAGGATCATGCCGCAGGCAAAGGATTTCGCTTCTTCTGCGATGCTGTGGGATGTCTCGGCGACGCTGACCAGTGTATCCTTCGACGCGATCGCGGCCGCCGCATGAGCCGCGATCTCGGCGGGGACGTCCCGATGCGTGTCATTATTTTCGGCGCGACCGGCATGGTCGGGCAGGGAGTGTTGCGCGAGTGCCTGGTTGATGCCGGTGTCGCAGGTGTGCTCGTGGTTGGGCGCAGCTCGACCGGCGTGCGCAATGCCAAGCTGACCGAGATCATCCACGACGATTTCACCGACTATTCGAAGATCGCGGCGCAGCTCACAGGCTTTGACGCCTGCTTCTTCTGTCTCGGCGTTTCCTCGATCGGCATGAGCGAAGAGCGCTACCGCCATCTCACCTACGACATCACGCTGGCGGCGGCGACGACGCTGGTGCGGCTCAATTCGCAGATGACCTTCACCTATGTCACCGGCGCCGGTACCGATTCCACCGAACAGGGCTCGCGGATGTGGGCGCGCGTCAAGGGCAAGACCGAGAACGATCTGCTCAAGCTGCCGTTCAAGGCCGCCTACATGTTCCGGCCCGGCGCGATCCAGCCTCTGCACGGGGTCCGCTCGAAGACGGCCTGGGTGCAGGCCGTCTACGACGTGACCTGGCCGCTGTGGTCGGTTCTGCGCCGGATCTCGCCCGGGCTCGTCACCTCGACCGAACAGATCGGCCGCGCCATGATCCATGTCGCCCGGGTCAGCTATCCGAAGAGGGTGCTGGAGATGAAGGATATCAATAGCCTCTAACCTGCGCTGCCGGTAGTTTGCGCAGAAATTTCGGCAGCCCTGCGCGTCGAGCCGTCTCAGCCCTCGAGGAGAAGTGTCGGTGATGTCTCCCCAGCTCAAACTGATCGCGCTCGATGCCGACGATCTCGCCGTGATCTCGACCCATGTGCAGGATGCCCGCGTGCAGCCTTCCGACATCATCTGGCGGCAGGGCGAGAAGCGCCTGGTGGTCGGGATGAGCCGGCTGGACTGGGAGCAGACGCTGGCGGGCGAGGCCGAGCCGCGCCGGCTGGTGTCAGCGCTCCGCTTTGACCGCGTGCTTGCCTGCAAGTCGCGCAATATCGATCTCGCGACGCCTGAGGCGGTCCTGGACCTCGTCGGCATCGAGTTTCACCCCCGGGACGGCCGCGATGAGGAGCCCGGCGGCAGCGCGCTGTTGCTGTTCGCCCAGGGCGGCGCCATCCGCCTCGACGTCGAATGCCTGGAATGCGAGCTGACCGATCTGGCGGCGGACGAATTGGGAACGGGGCTGGGGGTCGAGGGCGAGGGGTGAGGTTGCCTGTATACCAGCCGAACCGGTTCAGGCTGTCACCGGAACGGTAGCTCCCAAAGCGGCTGCCAAGGGTTGACGCAGCTTCCCCGCCGCGCCATTGAGCAGGGGGCCGGTGAGCCAGACTGCGCCCCCTCAACCAGCAGAAGCCAAGCCCAAAATGCCCGTTCGTCTCGACCGCAGCCGCGCCGATTTTGACCAGCGATTCGCGGCCTTCCTGGCCGCCAAGCGCGAGGTCTCGGCCGATGTCGAGGCCGCCGCGCGCACTATCGTCGACGACGTCGCCAGGCGCGGCGATGCAGCCCTGCTCGAGGCCACGGCCAAGTTTGACCGGCTGACGCTGGATGCCTCCGGCCTTCGCGTCTCGGCCGCCGAGATCGAGGCCGCGAACAAGGCCTGCGATGCCGCGACGCTGGATGCGCTCAAGCTCGCGCGCGACCGTATCGAGACTTACCATCGCCGCCAGTTGCCGAAGGACGAGCGCTTCACGGATCCGCTCGGCGTCGAGCTCGGCTGGCGCTACACCGCGATCGAATCCGCAGGCCTCTACGTGCCCGGCGGCACCGCGGCCTATCCGTCGTCGGTACTGATGAATGCGGTGCCAGCCAAGGTCGCCGGTGTCTCGCGCCTGGTGATGGTGGTGCCGTCGCCCGACGGCAAGCTCAATCCGCTGGTGCTGGCGGCAGCCCATCTCGGCGGCGTCACCGAGATCTACCGCGTCGGCGGCGCGCAGGCCGTCGCCGCGCTCGCCTATGGCACCGCGACGATTGCGCCGGTCGTCAAGATCGTCGGCCCCGGCAATGCCTATGTCGCCGCCGCAAAACGGCTGGTGTTCGGCAAGGTCGGCATCGACATGATCGCCGGTCCCTCCGAGGTGCTGGTGATCGCCGACGACACCGGCAATGCCGACTGGATCGCCGCTGATCTGTTGGCGCAGGCCGAGCACGATGCCAGCGCGCAATCGATCCTGATCACCGACTCGGCGCGGCTCGCCGCCGATGTCGAGAGCGCGGTCGAAGCGCAGCTGAAGACGTTGCCGCGCGCCGCAATTGCCGGCAAGTCCTGGGCCGATTTCGGCGCCATCATCATGGTGAAGAACCTTGCCGATGCGATCCCGCTCGCGGACGCGATCGCTGCCGAGCATCTCGAGATCATGACGGATGATCCTGACGCGCTCGCCGCAAAGATCCGCAACGCCGGCGCTGTCTTCCTCGGGGCGCATACGCCGGAGGCGATCGGCGATTATGTCGGCGGCTCCAACCACGTGCTGCCGACGGCGCGCTCGGCGCGATTCTCCTCAGGCCTCGGGGTCGCCGATTTCATGAAGCGCACCTCGATCCTGAAATGCGGCCCGGACCAGCTGCGTGCGCTGGGACCGGCCGCAATGACGCTCGGACAAGCCGAGGGGCTGGATGCCCACTCGCGCTCGATTGGATTGCGCCTCAATCTGTCATGACCCAGCCGCCCGAACAGGACGACTCGACCAATCGCATCGTCGCGGTCACCCTCGACGAGGACTCGATCGGCCGTTCCGGGCCCGACATCGAGCATGAGCGCGCGATCGCGATCTACGATCTGATCGAGCAGAATTTGTTCGCGCCCGACAGTGCGGACGGTAAGGGGCCGTTTACGCTGCATATCGGTATCACCGGTAGCCGGCTGATGTTCGACATCCGCCGCGAGGACGGCACGCCCGTGGTCGCTCATCTGTTGTCGCTGACGCCGTTCCGGCGGATCGTGAAGGACTATTTCATGATCTGCGACAGCTACTACCAGGCGATCCGCACCGCGACCCCCGACAAGATCGAGGCCATCGACATGGGCCGTCGCGGCATTCATGACGAGGGATCGCGCACGCTGCAGGAGCGGCTGAAGGGCAAGGTGCGGGTCGACTTCGAAACCTCGCGCCGGCTGTTCACGCTCATTACCGTTCTTCATTGGAAGGGCTAGGGCATGGCCCGGAAAAGTGTGGAGCGGTTTTCCGACAAGGCCATGCCCTCTATCAAAGAAGGCTAGGCGGCGATGGCGGGTCCGCCACGCGCACGCGATCCGCAATCGGTGCTGTTCGCCTGCGCGATGAACAGCGTGCGCTCGCCGATGGCCGCGAGCCTGCTGCAGCACATGTTTCCGCAGGGGCTCTACGTGAAATCGGCCGGCGCCAGGAAGGGCGAGCTCGATCCCTTCGCCGTTGCCGTGATGGCCGAGCTCGGCCAGGACATCTCCACCCACAAGCCGCAGACCTTCGAGGAGCTGGAGGACTGGGAGGGGCTGAATTTCGACCTCATCATCACGCTCTCGCCGGAGGCTCACCACAAGGCGCTGGAGCTGACCCGGACGCTCGCCGCCGACGTCGAGTACTGGCCGACGCATGACCCCACCACCATCGAGGGCAGTCGCGATCAGAAGCTGTCCGCCTATCGCGAGGTCTGCGACCAGCTCTTGATGCGCATCCGCCGGCGATTTGCGAAGGTGGGGGCGGCGAGCGAGTAGCATGCGGCGCCCGTAACACCGGCGTCACAGACTAAGGGCACAGGCATGTGGGGACCCTCGAATCGCTTAAGTCCGGGTTCCCGGGTTGTGAAATCAGCCCCCTTCCGATAGGTTCCGCGCGCAATTCACCCCCTGCCTGATCCCCCAAATCACCTGATGCTCGGCCGCCCCAAATTCGTTCTTGCCTCCGGTTCGCCGCGGCGCCTGTCGCTGCTCAACCAGGCCGGCATCGACCCGGACGCGCTCCGGCCGGCCGACGTCGACGAGACGCCGAAGCGGGGCGAGCTGCCGCGCGCCTGCGCCAATCGCCTCGCAAGGGCCAAGGCCGATGCGGCGCTCAAATCGGTGCAGCTGGACGACGAGCTGCGCGGCGCCTTCATCCTGTCCGCCGATACGGTGGTGGCGGTCGGCCGCCGCATCCTGCCCAAGGCCAACCTCGTCGACGAGGCCGCGCAGTGCCTGCGGCTGCTGTCGGGCCGCAACCACCGTGTCTACACCGCGATCTGCCTGGTGACGCCGCGCGAGGCTTTTCGCCAGCGCCTGGTCGAGACCCGCGTACGCTTCAAGCGCCTGTCGGAAGACGACATCCAAGCCTATATCGGCTCGGGCGAATGGCGCGGCAAAGCCGGCGGCTACGCCGTGCAGGGCATCGCCGGTTCGTTCGTGGTGAAAATGGTCGGGTCCTACAGCAACGTGGTCGGCCTGCCGCTCTACGAGACCACCACGCTGCTCGGCGGCGAAGGCTTTCCGATTCGCTTCGGCTGGCTCAACGCCACTGCGATCTGATCGCGGTCCGACAAAAATCTCGAAAACAACCCCATACACAGTAGAATCGGATGGGGGAGAGGATGCGCCTCCGCTGCAGGAACCTGTTGTCCAAGAGGCTCTTGAACCCTCTCACCTCGTGTAGACTGCCACCATCATGGACGACCACGTCAAAAAGCCCGCCGGGCCCCTCAAAACCTGCCCGATCTGCGGCAACCCGCAGGAGCCGGCCACCCGTCCGTTCTGCTCCTCGCGCTGCCGCGACGTCGATTTGAACCGATGGCTGAAAGGCTCCTATGTCATCCCCGGTCGGGACGACGACGTGGATGACGTCGAATAATCAAGTAATATCAGTTATTTAACGAGGCGACAGCCTTGCTGCGCGCCAGCCGCGGCGAGCCCACTCCATCTTTTACACAGCCGGGGCGCTCCCAGCGAAGCCGAAGACGAAGCGTGGGTGGACAGGCGGCTGCGAGCCCACTATAAACCGCCCGCTCGATGGGCCTTGACCTTCTCTTTGGGTCCTTCCCTCAGCACGCCCAGGTAGCTCAGTTGGTAGAGCATGCGACTGAAAATCGCAGTGTCGGTGGTTCGATTCCGCCCCTGGGCACCATTTCCGTCAAAGGTATGAACGTTCAGCGCTGCATCTCTGTGCGGCGGCGGGTGTGGCGCGGCGAATCCTAAGCCCTGCCTGTCGGAATCGCTTGGACAGAACGCGGTAAGACTAAAGCGCGATCAATTCAGGTTGAATCGTCATCGCGCTTTAGTTCCTTGTTTGAGCACGATCTAAACCGCTGCACACTTTTCCGGATCGTGCTCTAGAAAATTCAGTCGGATAATCTTCCTGCGATCATTCCGGCAATCCAGCGCGCCGCAGCCCTTCTCCGTACCCGCCAGGCCGTATTTCGGCATGGTCTCGATCCAGCGCTCGCCGCCGGCTCCTCGCCGCGCAGCCCGGCGATCGCGCGCTGCCCGAGCGCGATGGGCGCGCTTCCGCGAAACAGGAGCGCGGCATCCGCATCAAGCCGGAATGGACCGATGATGTAACCCGTGGCCACGGCGCGATGCTTAAGAACTTTTTCAGAACGGCACCCATGACTTTCGGTGGGGCCGGGCCCAATGATGAACGCCCTGATTGCAGGGCAACCATCTGACCGGAATCCGGTCGCAAAATCAAGCAGGTGCGCCGCGTCATCCCAGCCTCGTGCTGGCAGCTGGCGAAGTCGCCCAGGGATCTCCGGCGCGCAAATGCAGCAACAGTCTCAACGATCGCGGCCGGTGGCCAGTCGGCCCCGGCTTGCGGGCGCGGCCTTCGGTGTCTTGTTTGCCGGCATCGTCGGCCATTCCAGCGGCGCGCTGGCTTCGTGTACGGTATCGGGACTGGCCGGCGGAGGTGCGACCAACAGCGTCAGCTGCGATACGACCGTGACATCAGCCTCGACGAACTTTGACGGGACATTGACGACGTCGAGCGACTACAAGCAACAGTTCACGGGCGGCGGCGCCGTGACTGCCGGGATCAATGCCGGCCAGACCGTCAGCGGCAGCGGCCTTTGGATCAACACCGCCGAACCCGGTGCTCCCATCATTTTCACCAACAATGGCGCGATGACGGGAGACAGCCTCCATCTCACGGCCACCGGCGGAAACATCACCTATTCGGGCAATGGCAGTGTCAGCGCGAGCTCAGGTCTTCCTGGCCTGTTCCTTGAGACCGGCGGCGGCTCGATCACGGTCGGCGCGAGTGGCGCGCCGGTCACGGCAAACTTTTCCGGCCCAGCCGCCCTGAACGCTTCATCAGGTACGGGCGCGGTCAGTGTCTTCCTGAATGGCGGCAGCCTCACGTTGACAAACGGCAGTGGCCAGGGCTTGGCCGTGTCTGCCGGCGGAAACGCCTCCGTCACGCTGACCGGCAACACCACGATCGCGAATACCAGCGGCGTCGCGGGCACCTCGATCGGCGTCTTCGCGGTGGGAGGCGGTACCGTCAACGTCACATCGGACGCCAATATCGGCAGCGCCGGCGCCATGATTGGGAACGGCATAGGGGCGATCGGAACCGGTACCGGAAGTGTCAGCGTGTTCCAGACTGGTGGCACGATCCTCGCCGGGACAGCCGGCATTAGCGCGTTCATCATCAACGGGGCAAACACCAACGACATCACCGTCGTTGCCAACGGCAACGTCAACGCCGCCACCAAAGCCGGTATCGCCGCCGAGACGACAGGAACCGGCAACCTGCATGTCTCGGTCGGTGCCGGCGCCACCGTGCAGTCCCCGAGCGACGACGGCATATTCCTGTTTGGTGGTGCCGCCAACACGGTCACGAACAACGGCGCGATCAGCGGCGCGACCGGTCTCGTGACAAAGACCGGCAGCACCACCGTGACGAACGCGGGCAGCATCACCGGCACCGGTGGCACCGCCGTGACGTTCGCCGGCGCCAACAACCTCTTCATCATGAGCGGACCGGCCGCGGCGCTGACCGGCCAGGCGGTCGGCAGTGGCACGGACACGTTCCGCTTCGCAGGCACGGGCAGCAACAGCTTCGACGCCAGCCAGATCGGCGCGGGCTGGACGCTGCTCGACAAGACCGGCTCGTCCGTCTGGTCGCTCACGGGCACGTCGACCTATGCCGGACCTGTCACGGTCAATGGCGGTACGCTGGCGGTGAACGGCGATCTCTCCTCCGCGAGCAGCTTCACGGTGAATGCCGGCGGCACGCTCGGGGGCAACGGCATCGCCGGCGCCGTCGCCATCAACGGCGGCACGCTGGCGCCGGGCAATTCGATCGGCACGCTGACGACGGCCAGCCTGACCATGACCGCGGCATCGACCTATCTGTTGCAGGTGTCCGGCGCCGCGTCCGACAAGACCGTCGTCACGGGCATCGCCTCGATCGGCGGCAAGGTGGTGGTGGATCCGCTGACGCGCCTGTCTGCGACGACGACCTATACGATCATGACCGCGGGTACGTTGAGCGGCACCTTCTCCGGCGCCGAATTCCTCACCGCCACCAGCTTCGCCCGCAATGCGCGGCTCGCCTATGTCGGCAACGACGTGCTGCTGACGCTCGATCCCGGCCTGCTGTCGCCGTCGCTGCCGGGCAACGCCAACATCAATCAGCGAAATGTCGCGGCGGGTATCGACAACGGGCTCGTTGGCGGCGGCGCGCTGCCGGCCGGCCTCAATGCGCTGTTCGCGCTGTCGGGCACTCCTCTGCTCAATGCGCTGACGCAAGCCTCGGGCGAGACCGCGACCGGCGCGCAGCAGACCACGTTCAATGCGATGAACCTGTTCATGGGCGTGCTGACCGATCCGTTCGTGGCCGGTCGCGGCGATCCGCGTTCGTCCGGCGGCGCGACCGGATATGCGGCCGATGACAGCGACGCGCTCGCTTATGGCGGCGGCCGCAAGCGCACGGGCGCCGAGCGCGACGCCTATGCCGCGATCTATCGCAAGGCGCCGCAGCCCTTCGAGGCGCGCTGGAGCGTGTGGGCAGCCGGCTTCGGCGGTTCGCAGACCACCGACGGCAACGGCGCGCTCGGCTCCAACGCCGCCACCAGCCGCATCGCAGGTGGCGTGGCCGGCGCCGACTACTGGTTCTCGCCGAACACCGTGGCCGGCTTCGCGCTCGCCGGTGGCGGCACCAATTTCTCGGTGGCGAATGGCGGCACCGGCCGCTCCGACCTGTTCCAGGCCGGCGCCTTCGTGCGGCACGATGCGGGCCCGGCCTATGTCACGGGTGCGCTCGCCTATGGCTGGCAGGACGTCACCACCGATCGCACCGTCACCATCGCCGGCGCCGATCATCTTCAGGCGCGCTTCAACGCGAATGCGTATTCCGGTCGGCTCGAAGGCGGTTACCGTCTTGTTGTGCCAGTGATCGGTGGCGTTGGCCTCACGCCCTATGCCGCAGCCCAGTTCACCACACTCGATCTGCCGGCATACACGGAGAGCACCGTCACTGGCGTCGGCACCTTCGCGCTCGCATACAGCGCTAAGACTGTCACCGACACCCGCAGCGAGCTTGGCTTGCGCACCGACAAGTCGTTTGCCATGGCCGATGGGGTCACAACGCTGCGTGGTCGCCTCGCCTGGGCCCACGACTTCAATCCCGATCGCGCGGTCGGAGCGACCTTCCAGGCGCTGCCCGGCGCGAGCTTCGTCGTCAACGGCGCCGCGCAGGCCGCCGACTCGGCGCTCGTCACGGCGTCAGCGGAGAAGGCCTGGCTGAACGGCTGGTCCGCCGCCGCGACGTTCGAAGGCGAGTTCTCGAACGTCACCCGCAGCTACGCCGGCAAGGGTGTGGCGAGGTATCAATGGTAACGGCCGATCACTCGAAGAATCATGGCGATATGTCAATGACATACGAGTTCGCAATTTTATTCTGAATGGCGCACCAAAACTACGCGTTTCCACGCATCAATTGTGGAGCGATGATAGGAATTGCTGGAGCTCGGGCGTTTTAGGATCCGCAAAGAGCTCATCGGGCGGCCCCATCTCATGCACCTTACCCTGATGCATGAAGATCATGCGATCGGCGACCTTGCGTGCAAAGCCGATCTCATGGGTAACCATCATCAGCGTCATGCCATCCTCGGCGAGACTTTCGACGACGCGCAGAACTTCTCCAACGAACTCCAGTTGCTCGGCACGAAGGGGGCCGACGCCGCCGTGCTGGCATTGGGGCGCGAATTCGAGCAGAACTTTCCTCTTGAAGCGCCGGTCGCCAAGGCCGGAACACTCTACGGGAGAACATCTTGAGCAATGCGCGTGAAGCAGCGGACCGGCTGGTCGCAGCCCGAAGCAGCGGACGGCCGGTCTCGTGGCGTGATATTCTGCCTTCGGATCGTGCCGGCGCTTACGCGATCCAGGATGCCACACTTGCCCGGATCGGCCCGCTTGGCGGCTGGAAGGTAGGAGCGTCGGGCCCCGAGGCCGAGCCCATCTGCGCGCCGCTGCCTGCGTCGGGTCTGCTCACCACGGGCGCGCGACTCGGTCCAGAATTCCGCTTGCGCGGTGTGGAAGTGGAGGTCGCGCTCCGAGTCGGGCGAGCGCTTACGGCTGAAGATGCCGCGTTGCCCGATCGCGAACTGGCGCGCGCCTTCGACGCTGCATATCCCGTGATGGAAGTGGTCGAGACGCGTCTTGAGAATTGGAAGAATAGCGCTGCCTTAGCCCAGCTTGCGGATTTGCAGAGCCACGGCGCGTTACTGATCGGACCAGCCTCGACAGTCAGCCTTCCTTCCGTCGATTTGAGGGGCCTCGAGGCGCATCTGTCCGTCGGCGAAGAGATCAGCCGGCGAACGACGGGAGGCAATTCGGCAGGTGACATCTGGCGTCTGCTGCGCTGGCTCATTCGCCATTGTGCCGACCGAGGCGTGCCTCTTTTGCCGGGCCACATCGTCACAACCGGCTCGTGCACTGGCATGGTCTTCGCAGAAGAAGGGACCAGCGTCCGTGCGCGCTTGGCGGGTCTCGGCGAGGTTGCAGCCGATTTCTGAGAAATGGTGTTTCCTTGGTCTGTAGCCGCCGCAACGCGCCGCGGTTTCGCGGACTGACGTCCGTGTCACGAACGACGGGCGCGACAATACGCCCCGATCGATATTGAGGAGAATCGTCGATGAGTTTTCGTTCGACGACATCA
Source organism: Bradyrhizobium ganzhouense (assembly GCF_049949285.1). Lineage (NCBI taxonomy): Bacteria > Pseudomonadati > Pseudomonadota > Alphaproteobacteria > Hyphomicrobiales > Nitrobacteraceae > Bradyrhizobium > Bradyrhizobium ganzhouense. Next base: position 8,324,292 of record NZ_CP181318.1, on the reverse strand, counting down.
GGTGTTAGGCGGCGGTGTTGCGCGCGCCCGGACATCGATCATTAAGGATCGAAGCCCAGCCGCGACTTCTGGCACAAACTGCACATCACAGTCATTCGAACTTCGGTTAGCCTTTGCAACCCAAACGATATTCGCTCGCGCGCATTTGCCACGAATTGCGCGAGGGTGAGAGCTGACGTCCTGATCGTTTCCGCTTCCCGCGCTCGAGAAGAAGAGTGACGACAATGTACCGAGCAAAAGACCTGCGGCCGACTCTGACCGGAATTTGGCGCAAGCTCCCACATATCTAGGAGGATGACGGCTGTAGAGCGGAGTTCCACCATGTTGCGGGCGGATGCGGGTCATTGCGAGTGGTTGCCGGATGACGCCAAGACTGGCGAGATGGTCTTCATTCCCGGCGGTACCTTCCGGATGGGCTCAGACCATCATTATCCCGAGGAAGCGCCCAGCCATCGCGTGTCCGTCGACGGATTCTGGATCGACCGCACGCCGGTGACCAACCGGCAATTCAAGGAATTCGTCAACGCGACCGGCCACGTCACCGAGGCGCAGATCGTCCCGGACCCCAAGAACTATCCGGGCGCGCTGAAAGAGATGCTGTTTGCCGGCTCGCTGGTGTTCTCTCCGCTGCCGCGCATCACCGATCTCAAGGATTGGAGCCAGTGGTGGAACTTCATGCAGGGTGCCAACTGGCGCCACCCCTACGGGCCCAGGAGCAACATCAAGGGGCTCGACGATCATCCGGTCGTGCATGTGTCCCACAGCGACGCGCTCGCCTATGCGCGGTGGGCCGGCAAGGATTTGCCGACGGAAGCGGAATGGGAATTCGCCGCGCGCGGCGGCCTTGACCGCGAAGAGTTCGCCTGGGGCGATGCGCTGACGCCAAGTGGCAAGCACATGGCCAACATCTGGCAGGGAAGCTTCCCGGTCCAGAATCTGGTCGAGGACGGTTTTGAGCGGACCTCGCCCGTGATGGCGTTCCCGCCGAACGGTTACGGCCTGTACGACATGATCGGCAACGTCTGGGAGTGGACGTCCGACTGGTGGTCGGCAAAGCACCAGGCGGATGCCGCGAAAGCTTGCTGCATTCCGCAAAATCCGCGTGGCGGCCCCGAGGCTGCGAGCTACGACCTCCACCAGCCGCAAATCAAGATTCCCCGCAAGGTGCTGAAGGGCGGCTCGCATCTCTGCGCGCCGAACTATTGCCGCCGCTATCGCCCGGCCGCGCGCCACGCCGAGCCGGTCGACACGTCGACCAGCCATGTCGGCTTCAGATGCGTTCTGCGCAAGCCAACCGATTTGCGGCCCGCATTCGTGCATGGGGCGGACATTTGATGGCAAACATCTTTTGCACGATCGCATCGCGTGGCTCTCCGCACCGCGTTGCTTGTCGTTGTCGCGGGCCTGGATGGTGATCAGGACGGTCACCCGTCAAGCAAGCGGCAAGTATCTCAAACCTCAGGGAGTACCAAACCAAAGTCAGCACAACGAACCGGGATCTGGAGGTGGCGTCACCGCGTCAGCGTCCTCAAGCGTCGGGCCCTCTGGAGTCCTGGACTACCGAGTTTTGCAGATCTTCAATTCCGTGGAAGGAGCGTTGAATGAGTAACGACCATCCTCTTGGCGAAAAGGCCCGGAGAGGAAGCATGCGCAGCAGGCTGCTGGGCGGCACGATGCTTGCTGCAGTCCTGGTTGCGTCGGCTGTCCTCCCCTTCGCGCAGCGAAGTGCGTCGGCGCAGCAAACGAGCCGTCCGAACATTCTCGTTATCTTCGGCGACGACATTGGCCAGTCCAACATCAGCGCCTACACGCGCGGCCTTGTCGGCTACAAGACGCCGAACATCGACCGCATCGCGGCGGAAGGCATGATGTTCACCGACTATTACGCGGAGAACTCGTGCACGGCCGGACGTTCGACCTTCATCACCGGGCAGACGTGTCTGCGTACCGGTCTCTGCAAGGTCGGTATCCCCGGCGCGACGGTCGGTCTGCAGGACCGCGACGTCACCATCGCCCAGGCGCTCAAGCCGCTTGGCTACGCCACCGGCCAGTTCGGCAAGAACCATCTCGGTGATCGGGATGAATATTTGCCCGTCAAGCATGGCTTCGACGAGTTCTTCGGCAATCTCTATCACCTCAACGCTGAAGAGGAGCCGGAGCGGCCCTATTACCCCAAGAACGACGCGGCCTTCGTCAAGAGCAGTTCGCCCCGCGGCGTCCTCAAGGCGTCGGCCGATGGCAAGATCGAAGATACCGGTCCGCTCACCACGAAACGGATGGAGACGATCGACGACGAGACCACCGCCGGGGCAATCGACTTCATGCAGCGGCAGGTGAAAGCCAACAAGCCGTTCTTCACCTGGATGAACACCACGCGCATGCACGCTTTCACGCATGTGCGTGAATCGATGCGCGGACGAAGCGGCATGCCGGGCAACGAATACGCCGACGGAATGCTCGAGCATGACGAGGATGTCGGCAAGCTGCTGAAGGCGATCGACGATCTCGGCATCGCCAACAACACCATCGTCGTCTACACCACCGACAACGGGCCCAATCAGTGGTCGTGGCCGGATGCGGCGACGACGCAGTTCCGCAGCGAGAAGGACTCCAATTGGGAAGGCGCCTTCCGCGTGCCTGCGATGATCCGCTGGCCGGGCAAGATCAAGGCCGGTGAGGTTTCGAACGAGATCGTCTCGGGCCTCGACTGGTTCCCGACGTTGCTTGCGGCTGCCGGCGACACCAGCATCAAGGAGCGGCTGCTGAACGGCGCCGACCTTGGCGGCAAGACCTTCAAGGTGCACCTGGATGGCTACAACCAGTTGCCATACCTCACCGGGCAGGCGCAGAAATCGGCGCGCGACGAGTTCTACTATTTCAACGACGATGGAAATCTTGTTGGCTATCGTTACGGCAACTGGAAAATCGTCTTCTGCGAGCAACGCAAGCCCGGAGGCTTCGAGGTATGGTCTAACCCGTTCACGTGCCTGCGTGCGCCGAAGGTCTTCAATCTTCGTATGGATCCGCAGGAGCGCGCGGATGTCGTGTCGGACCAGTATTACGACTGGGTAGGCAAAAACGCCTACCTCATTCAGTATGGCGTTTATAAAGTCGCGCCCTTCCTCGGCACCTTCAAGGACTATCCGCCGAGCCAGCGTCCGGCGAGCTTCAGCGTTGACCAGATGATCGACGCGCTGATGAGATCGCTCGACAAGACGGGTGCCAAGTAGCGCCGCGGCCCACACCAGCTTCCCGGCCGCCGATCATGGCGGCCGGGAAAGTTTCAGTTTCCGCAAGGCAACGCGATCGCATCGGCCCGTCTCGCTACATTTGAGGACTTACGGATGGATGCTCGATCGAGCGCAAGGTCTGCATCGCCGACGACCCGCGCGCAACGACGGGACCTGGCAGTGGGTGCGAGCAGGGTGCTTGTCGCGGCGGCGCTCACATTCGCCTCCGGCGTTGCCGGGTTGATCTACCAGGTGATCTGGATCAAGCAGCTCTCGCTCGTCGTTGGAGCTGACGTCTACGCCATCACGACCGCCGTGAGCGCCTTCTTTGCCGGCCTTGCGTTGGGCAGCCTGGTGATTGGCGGGCAGGCCGATCGTGCCAGCCGGCCCGTGAGCCTTTACATTGCGATCGAGATCGGCATCGCGGCAACAGGCGTTGCCACCACCTTGATCCTGGCAAATATCGCTCCGGCCTTCGTGGCCGTCGAAAGTGCGAGCAGCTTGCTCGCGTGGCTCATGGTGTTCGTTCTCGTCGGAATCGCCCCGCTTCTGATGGGCGGGACGCTGCCGGTCCTTGCGCGTGCCGTGATGCAGAATTCCGGCGATGCAGGCCGCGTCGGCGGCCGGCTGTACGCGTACAATACAGCCGGCGCCATTCTTGGCGCGCTGTTGCCGATGTTTGTTCTCATCCCGTTGCTTGGGGTGCAAGGGACCTCGATTGCGGCGGCAAGCCTCAATGTTCTCGCCGCGGTCGGAGCGACGGTGCTCGGCCGCATTCCCCTGATTTCGGACAGGAGCCAAGCCGCCAGGCGCGCGGTTCATCAACCTCTTCGAGTTGGATTGGCCATCACTCTCTACGCCATCGCCGGTGGAATTGCCCTCGGCTACGAGGTGGTCTGGTCCCAGTCCATCGTTCAGTTCATGAGCACGCGCAGCTTTGCGTTTTCCGTTGTGCTCGCGACGTATCTGGCGGGCCTTGCGGCAGGCGCCGCAATCGTCACGCGCGTGGTTGACCGTATCCGAGATCCCTGGAGTGTCTTCGGCCTTCTGATCGCCGCTGCCGGGTTCCTCGCCTTGATCGAGATCGCGGCACTGGGTCATTGGCTCGTGGTCGCGCAAACCGTAACCGAGGCATTCGTGCTCCGGCTTACCGACAGCCAGTTCGCCGGCATGTGCGCCCGCTTCGCCGTCGCGGCCTTCTGCATCGTGTTCTTGCCCACCTTGCTGCTCGGAGCAGCCTTCCCGGTGGCGCTGCGTCTGGTGGTGCGGGAAATGCGCATCGGGCAGGACATTGGCGCCGTCATGGCGGTCAACACGCTCGGCGGTGTGGGTGGTGCACTCCTCACCGGCTTCGTCCTTCTGCCCTGGCTTGGGCTCGTCCATACGCTCGCAGCTCTCGCAATCGCCGCCGGACTCCTGGGCATCGTTGCCACTTGGGCCGGTCGCGCGAGCCGGACGGGCCTTGGGCTCGCATTCGCCGTCGGCGCGGCCAGCATCGTCGCCGCGATTGCCACGCCGACCGACCGGCTTGCCCAGTTGTTGCCGGCGGCGCGAGCGGGAAAGATTGCCTTCTACGAGGAGAGCCCGAGCGGGACGGTTGCGGTCGTCAATACCGGCCGCTTCCATCGGCTCTACATACAGGGCGTATCCAATTCCGGCGACGCGATGCCGTCGCTGCGATACATGCGGCTGCAAGCGCTCCTGCCGCTGATCATCCACAATGGCGAGCCGAAATCGGCGCTTGTGATCGGCTACGGAACCGGCATCACGGCCGGAGCTCTCTCTCAATACCCCGCCCTCGAGAGCAGGGTCGTTGGCGAGCTGCTTCCGGCGGTGCTTCGTGCGGCGCCGATGTTCGATGGGACGTTCAATGCGGCGTCCGACCCGGGACTGGAGAAGCGCCTGGGTGACGGCCGTCGCCTGCTGCAACGCCAGAGCCAGACCTATGACCTGATTACGCTGGAGCCGCCGCCGCCATCGGCGGCAGGTGTCGTCAATCTCTATTCCAGCGATTTCTATCGGTTGGCATCGTCGCGCCTGAGCGATGATGGAATTCTTGCGCAATGGTTGCCGCTGCCGACCCAGAACGATGAAGACACGCGCTCGCTGGTCCGCAGCTTCATCGACGTCTTTCCGTACGCGTCCTTGTGGACATCGGAGCTGCACGAGATGCTGCTCGTCGGCTCACATCGGCCGATCCAGCTCGACGTCGAGCGTATCAGCGCGAGGTTCAACCAGGCCGAGACGTCCGCTGCGCTCTCCGCGGTTGGAGTGAGCTCTGCTGCGGCACTGATCGCGACCTGGATCACCGACCGCGATGGGCTCGTGCGCTATGCGGGAGACGCGCCGGCCGTGACGGACGACCGGCCGCGGATCGAATATGCGACCTGGGTTCGTCCGAATGAATTCAGCCGGACGATCTCGCACATCTGGCAGATTCGCAGCGAGCCACAGCTCAAGGGGGCCAACCAGCAGTTCACCGCGTTGCTGGCCGACGAAAGGCGGGACCTCGATGCGTTTTATCGCGCCGGTCTCAGCGTCTATGCCGGCGACAGGCAAGCCTACGCCCGCGAGATAGCGAGCCTGGCCCAGGCGGCCAAGCGTAATCCCTACTACCGCTGGTTTGCAGGGCCGAAGGAACCATAGTCCGATGTCCATTCCTGGTCCAACCGACCTGACCGCGTCCGGACGCTGAGAGGCTGTGATGTCGCAGATGAGTACAACGAATCCCGGTGATCCTGCCGTGATGGCTGAGCCCGGTCGTTCGGCGGCCCGCGACGCGATACTCGAGCTCAAGACGCGTATCGGCAAGTCCGTCCTCGGCCAGGAGCGTCTCGTCGAGAGCATGCTGATCGGGTTGCTCGCCAATGGCAACCTCTTGATCGAGAGCCTGCCGGGCCTCGCCAAGACCCGTGCTGTCAAGACGCTGGCGAAGCATCTCGCGGCAGACCTCTCGCGCGTGCAGTTCACGCCGGACCTGCTGCCGTCGGACGTGACCGGCGCCGAGATCTATGTGCAGACCGACAAGGGCGGGCAATTCCAGTTCCAGAAGGGGCCGATCTTCGCCAACCTCGTGCTTGCGGACGAAATCAACCGCGCGCCGGCCAAGGTGCAGTCCGCGCTGCTCGAGGCCATGGAGGAGCGTCAGGTCACCGTCGCCGGCAAGACCTACAAGATGCCCGACCTGTTCATGGTGCTGGCGACCGAGAACCCGATCGAGCAGGAGGGCACCTATCCCTTGCCGGAGGCGCAGCTCGATCGCTTCCTGATGCATGTCGTCATTACCTACCCGGACGAAGCAACGGAAGGCGAGATCATCAAGCTCAACCGCGCCGAGAACGCGCAGAAACCGAAAGACCGCGCTGCCGAGCCGCCGCCCGTGCCACAGCAGGCGATCTTCGACGCACGCGGCGAGATCGACGGCATTTTCGTCTCCGACCTCGCCCAGAAATACATGGTCGACCTGATCTATGCGACGCGCTTTCCGGACCGCTATGGCGAGCCACTCGCCAAATGGATCCAGGTCGGCGCCAGCCCGCGCGGCAGCCTTGCGCTCGACCGCTGTGCGCGCGCCCGCGCCTGGCTCGATCGGTACAAGTTCGTGACGCCCGATCACGTGCGTGCGGTCATGCACGACTGTCTGCGCCACCGGCTGATCCTGAGCTACGAGGCGGTGTCGCAAGGCGTGACGCCCGACCAGGTCATCGACAAGATCGCGGCGCTGGTCGCGTCGGCGTGAGGCCACCATGGCAGACGTCACCCACAAGACGCCCGGCGTCTATGTCGATCTGGAGGAACTGATCGCGCTCGAATATCGCGGACGCAAGGTCTCTTTCCTGCCGCGCCAGCCCGTGCACAGCCTGTTGTCCGGCCGCTTCGCCTCGCGCATGCGGGGTCGCGGGTTGAATTTCGAGGAGATCAGGGACTATCGACCGGGCGACGACGTCCGCTCGATCGACTGGAAGGTGACGGCACGGCTGCGCAAGCCGCATATCCGCGTCTTCAACGAGGAGCGCGACCGGCAGGCGCTGCTGGTCGTGGATCAGCGTCTCTCGATGTTCTTCGGCAGCCGGCTCGCGATGAAATCGGTGACGGCCGCACAAGCCGCGGCGATCGGCGCATGGCGGGTGCTCGGCGTCGGCGACCGGGTCGGAGCCATCGTGTTCGGCGACCGCGAGCTCGTCGAGGTGAAGGCGCGGCGCAGCCGGACGACGGTGCTGCAGATTCTCTCGACGATCGTGACACAGAACCAGGCGCTCGGCGTCGGGCGCGGTCTGGTCTCGGCGCCCGCCATGCTCAACACCGCACTGGAGCATGCCCAGCGACATGCGCTGCATGATGCCGTCGTGATCGTCATCAGCGATTTCGACGGCGCCGACGACGCGACGCGCAAGATGATCGGCGCAATGAGCCGCCACAACGACGTCGTCGCCTTACTCGTGCACGATCCCCTGCAAAGCGACCTGCCGCCTTCGGCCCGCATGACGGTGACGGACGGCGAGCTGCAGATCAGGCTCGATGTCGGGCGCGACAGTGTCCGCAAGAGCATATCGCAGGCCACGGAGGAGCGCCTGAAAGGCGTGTTCGCCTGGACGCACGAGCTCGGCATTCCCGTGCTGCCGCTGAGCGCCGCGGAGGATACCACCGCGCAGCTCCGTCGCCTTCTCGGCGCCTTGCCGGCGCGTCATGGGCGCGGCGGCCATAGCCAGACGGAGGCGACCCTTGGCTGAGACACCATCCGCCAGCACCGATCCGGTCGCAGGTCTCATCGACATCCCGCTGCCGCGCGAGGTGAGCCTCTGGCCGCAAACCTGGGAAGCCCGGATTGCGATCGTCCTGCTGTTGGCGGTCCTGGTCGCCACGGTGTGGCGCTTTGTGCATCATCGGCACGTCAACCGGTATCGACGCGAAGCACTCGCAGAATTGAACCGGATCGGACAGGCCGAATCCTCCGAGCGAGCCGAGTTCCTGACAAGGCTGACCTTGCTCGTCAGACGAACCGCACTCGCCGCTTTTCCACGGGAGCAGGTGGCGTCCCTGGTCGGATCGGCGTGGCTCTCCTTCCTCGATCGAAGCTGCGGCGGGCGCGAGTTTTCGCAAGGCGTCGGTCGCCTGCTCGCCAGTGGGCCCTATCAGCAAATTCCACCTAATGACGCCGAGCTGAAATCCCTCGTCGTTCTCGTCCGCCGCTGGATCGAGGTGCACCATGCTTGAGTTCGCCTGGCCATGGGTGTTCCTCCTGCTGCCCGTGCCGCTCCTGGCGTGGTGGTGGCTGCCGCCCTATCGCGCGCGGCAGGCTTCCATACAGGTGCCGTTCTTCGAGCGGCTCGCGGCTGCAACCGGACAGACGCCGCAACGAGGCGCGGTGGTGCTGGAGCGCCGCGCCGTGCAGATGGTTGCCGCGATCGCGATCTGGGCCCTCCTGGTCGCCGCGCTGGCACGGCCGCAATGGGTCGGCGATCCCGTGACGCGCGAGGTTTCCGCGCGCGACCTGATCCTGGCGATCGACCTATCGGGATCGATGGACCAGCGTGATTTCAAGACGCCCGACGGAGCGATGCTGACACGGCTCGATGGCGTCAAGCGCGTCATCAGGGATTTCATCGCGCGCCGCAAGGGCGACCGTATTGCGCTGATCCTGTTCGGAACGAAAGCCTATGTGCAGGTGCCGTTCACCCAGGATCTGCAGACGGCGCAGCAATTGCTCGACCAGACCGAAGTCGGCATGGCCGGCCAGCAGACCGCGATCGGCGATACGATCGGGCTCGCCATCAAGACTTTTGCGACCAGTACGGCGAAGCAGAAGCTGCTGATCCTCCTGACCGACGGCAACGACACGGCCAGCCGGGTGCCGCCGGAACACGCCGCCGACATCGCCCGCCAGAACGACGTCGCCGTCTACACGATCGGCGTCGGTGACCCCTCAGCCAGCGGCGAAAACCGCGTCGATCTCGCCGTCCTGCAATCGGTTGCGAGCACAACCGGCGGCCACTTCTTCCGCGCCGAGGATGGCGCGCAGTTGCAGGCGATCTATGCCGATATCGACCGGCTCGCTCCGGCGAAACTCGAGACGCTGTCATGGCGACCCAAGCTGCCGCTGTTTCAATGGCCGCTCGGTGCGGCCGTCGTCCTCGGCCTGCTGCTGTGGCTTGTGCTCCTGCTGGGCAGCGAATGGCGTCATGCAAGGGCCGCCAGCCATGCATGACGCGGCTAGCATATCGTTTCACCTGCTGCGCCCGTTGTGGCTGATCGCGCTCATTCCGGTCGTCGCAATCCTTGCGTTGTTGCTCTGGCGGCAGAGCGCGCGGGCGCAATGGGGCGGCGTGATTGCGCCGCATCTTCTCGATCACCTGATCGTTCAGCCCGGGCGCGGCCGCAACATGAACCCGCTCTATCTCGTGGCGGCCGGCATGATGCTGGGCATCATCGCGCTGTCGGGGCCGACATGGCGGCGTGAATTACCGCCCTTTGTCGAGGACAAGGCGCCGCTGATGATCGCGCTCGCGGTCGGATCGTCGATGAGCAAGACCGATGTGGCGCCCTCGCGCCTCGAACGCGCGAAGCAGAAGATCAGGGATCTGCTGGCCGCGCGTGCCGGTGCCCGGACTGGGCTCGTCGCCTATGCCGGCACGGCGCATCTGGTGATGCCGCTGACCGACGACCGCTCCGTCATCGAGCCGTTCCTGGCGGCGCTCGCGCCGGGGCTGATGCCCGCTGATGGAAAGAATGCCGCCGGCGCAATCGCACTGGCCGCACAGGCGCTCGCGACCGAGCCGGTCGCCGGCACCATTCTGCTGGTCGCCGATGATCTCGGCAGCAGCGATGTCGCCGCGATCCGGCAGGCGGCGGGTCGCAATAGTCTCGTGATGCTCGCCGTGAATGCCGGCGCGACGTCGGCATCGCTCGGCGCCGATGCCGTGCAGGTCAGTATCGACGGCTCGGACATTGTTCGGCTGGAGCGCCGGATCGAAACCCGTTTCCAGGCCGCGCAAGGCGATGCGTTCGGCACGCAATGGCGGGACGAAGGCTTCTGGCTGCTGTTGCCGCTCGCGCTGCTCAGCCTGCTCTGGTTCCGGCGCGGCACGACGGTGGCGTGGATCGTCGCTTTCGCCATCGCGACGCAGGCGGGACCTGCGAAGGCGGAGGAGGCATTTCGCTTTGTCGATTTGTGGCTGACGCCGGATCAACAGGGGCGGATTGCGTTCGACCGCGGCGACTATGCCGGCGCCGCAACGCTGTTTGCCGATCCGATGTGGCGGGGCATCGCCGCCTACCGTGCCTATGATTTTCTCACCGCCGCGCAGGAATTCGCCCGCGTCAAGACCCTGGAAGGACAATTCGCGCTCGGCAACGCCGAGGCGCAGAACCACGCCTACGAGAAGGCGATCAAGGCCTACGACGACGTGCTGAAAGCGCAGCCGGGCAATTTTGCGGCCAAGACCAACCGTGCGATTGTGCAGGCCGCGCTGGATGCGCGGGAGGAAAAGCGCCGCAAGCAGGAGCAGGACGACAACGCTCCGCCCGATGAAAAGGCCGACGAGACCCGCATCGATCCCAACCAGAAGGGTGGCAAGACGATCAAGGTCACGCCCGAGGACGTCACCACCGCGGGCGCGGCGGAAGCCTGGATGCGGCAGGTCCAGACCTCGCCGGCCGATTTCCTCAAGCTGAAATTTGCGATCCAGGCGGCGGCGCCAGCCAAGGCGGGGCCGTCGCAATGAGACACCGGATCATCGCCGTCGCCCTGCTGCTCGCGGCCGTGCTGCCGTCGCAAGGCGCGCGCGCGCAGCAGGCCGGCACGCCCGAGCCAATCGTGCAGGTGACCGTCGATCCGCCGCGCGTCGTGGTCGGGCAGCAGGCGACGCTGCGCATCGTCGTCCTGGCGCCAAACTACATGACGGCGCCTCCCGAGTTGCCCGGCTTCCAGGTCCGCAACGCGATGACCCGGCAATTGCAGAGCGTCAACACCAACGAACAGCGCGACGGCATGACCTACGCCGGCGTGCGCTTCGAATACGCGATCTACCCGCAGGAGCCCGGCTCCTACGCCATCGCGGACCAGAAGGTCGTCGTGAAGTATGCCGCCGAGCCGCCCACCACGCGCAAGGCCGAGATCGCGCTGCCGCGCGTTTCCGTTGATGCTTACATCCCGGATGCCGCCGCCGGGCTCCGGCCATTCCTGTCAGCGAGCGGGTTGACCGTAGAGCAGGCGATCAAGCGTTCGTCGGATCAACTCAAGGCTGGCGACTCCGTCACGCGAACCGTGACCATCAAGGCCGAAGGCACTCCGGCGATGCTGCTGCCGCCGCAGCAATTCGCCGTCATCGATGGCCTCGCGCTCTACCCGGCGCAGCCGGCGCTCGAGGACAGGACCGATGGACGGACCGACGTGATGACATCGACACGCGTCGATTCGGCAACCTACATGCTGGAACGATCCGGCGAATACGAGCTGCCGGCAATCGATATCAGGTGGTGGAATGTCGGCAGCGGCAAGCTTGATCTCGCCCACCTCGACGCCGTGCCACTGACAGTTGCGGCCAATCCGGCGGCCGAGGGCGTTGCCGGTGCCGGCGCAGGGCGAGCCAGCTTCTCCTGGGACTCCGCGATCGACCTCCTGGCCGATCACTGGTTTCTCGCTGTGCTTGCAGCAGTAGCGCTCGCTTTGCTCGGATGGATCGCGCCACATGCCGTGCGAACGATCGCGGCCGCTCATCGGCGGCGTCGTGAAGCCTATCGTCGATCCGAAGCGTTCAGCTTCAGCCAGTTTCGCCGCGCGGTTCGGCGTGGCGATGCAAGGGCGGTCTATTTCGCGCTGCTCGACTGGCTGCCGCATCTTGGCGTCGCAGGACCGGATTACTCGATCGAGGCGCTCAAGACGGCTGCCAGCGATTCAATCCTCGATCGCCAGATCGACGCGATCGAGCGCGACTTGTTTGCGCCGCAACCCGGCCCCGAAGATTGGTCGCGACGTCAATTGTTGCGCCGTCTCCGGGTTATCAGGCGCCGATCCCGAAATGAAGCGGCTTCCATGTCGGCAACGGTGCAGGCGCTGCCGCGTACCCTGAACCCAGCGTCTCCGCGGCTTGCGTCCAATCGATCGCAGCGTTTGCCGGCACGATAGAAGGATCGTCCAAACGGAGGTTCGCTGCCCATGAAGGCGCGCGCCGAACCCGTGACGGCGACCTATCGCGGTGTGTGCAAGGCTCAGGCGACCAGTCTGGCCCGAACGTTCTTCGCGCTCGGCGCGACGACGGTTCGGTCGCGCCCCTGGCGCTTGGCTTCGTAGAGGGCGACGTCAGCTGACTTGATGAGATCCTCCGGCGCGAGATCTGCGCCTGGAACGACGCAGGCAACGCCGATGCTGACGGTCGGCGCCATGTCGGGTCGGCCCTGCTGCTGCTCGCGCAGGGACGCGACGCTGGCTCGGATCAATTCCGCGATCTGCACCGCGCCTTCAACGGTCTCGCCGGCCAGCAGCACCGCGAACTCCTCGCCGCCGTAGCGTGCGACGAGGTCGGAGGCGCGCTTCGCTCCGCCGGCGATGCATTCGGCGACGGACGCGAGCGCGGCATCGCCGGCCTGATGCCCATGGGTGTCATTGAAAGCCTTGAAATGGTCGACATCGATCATCAGCAACGAGATCGGACTGCGCGAGCGCAGGGCGCGGCGCCACTCGTTGTCGAGCGTCTCATCGAAGTGGCGGCGGTTACTCACCCCGGTCAGGCCGTCGGTGGCGGCGAGCTTGGCCAGTTGTCGTTCGGCCGCGGAGCGACGCTTGAGCGCGTTCGCCAGCAGGACGCTCAGCACCGTGGTCGCGACGCAGAGTGCCAGCAGGAACGATCCGATGAGCCAGACCTCCTGCCACCAGTCGGCATAGATTGTGTTGAACGAGACACCGTCGATGATCAGCAGCGGACGATTGCCGACCTGCTGAAACACAAACAGGCGCTTGACCTGGTCCAGCATCGAGGCCTTGGTGTACGTTCCCGCCGCTACGGGCGGAAATTGCCTGAAGACATCGGAGCCCTTGAGGCTCTGTCCGATTGTGTCGATGTTGAACGGCGCCCGCATCAGGATTGTGCCATCCGTGTGCAGGAGCGTCATGGAGTCCTTGCTGCCGAACTGGAGCTTCCTGAACAGGTTGTGGAAGTAGCTGAGGCGCATGCTGCCCGCGACGACTCCGCCGAACGACCCGTCGGCCCGGTCGATGCGCCGGCTGAGACTGATCAGATATTCTCCACCCTTTGCCACCCAGGGGCGGCTGATGAAGAGCCCGGCATTCGCATTGGCGAGATGGACTTTGAAGAAATCGCGATCGGCGAAATTGGCTCGGGCCGGTGTCAGCGACCGGGAATCCAGCCTGACGTCGCCGGCAGCATCCAGAACCAGGATTGATCCCAGGTCTCTGGCCGACGCGGCGCGGTCGAACAGCACGACCTGCCGTAGCTCCGGCCTGATCGTATCGATATCGGGAATCTTGATTCCGTCGACCACCGCCTGAAGCGATAGATCGTAGAGTTCAATGTTCCGGTCGATCTCGCTGGCGATACTGGCGATGAGATTGGTGGCCGCGTTGTGGTGATGCCGGTAGTCGGCGTCGCCCATTCTCCACAATTCGAGGCCGCAAATGCTGGAGAAGCTCAATGTCGCCGCGAGGCCGAGCACCAGCAGCAGCCTGGTCGAAACCCCGTTCGATCGTGTGATGCGGTTCGTCATGCCGTGTCCCAGCGGTCCTCCCACGGTCCGCTCCTTCCCCCTGCTTCTTCCTAGCGATACCGTCTTGAAAAAAGCGCCGAAGTTCGCGTGCAACTTGGCGGTGTTTGGTATTCGAATCTTAACTTTGGGAGGGGTGCAGCCTGGCCGTCTGCTGGTCCGGCCGACTTGCGCCGGCCAGCAAGCCATCCGGAGCGGACAGGACCCGCGCTGCAGAAGCGAGGAGAAAATTACAACGATATTTCAACGAGATACGAGCTCGGTGCACCATTTCCCCAGACAGATGCGTAAACGCGACCGGGCGGCGGCGATGCAGAGGCCGCACTTCAGGGTCGCACCTCGCCGCTGCGCGACAGCGACACAAGCAGGGCGCCCGCCGCTGTCGCCGCTGCGAGATAACCAACGGCGCCGAACGGGCCGAAGCCGTCGACCAGAATGCCGCCAACGACTGCGCCGACCGTGATCGCGACCTGGAAGGCCGATACAAGCAGGCCACCGGCAGATTCGGCTTCGTCCGATGCTACCCGCACCATCCATGTCTGGAAGCCAACCGGGAGCACGCCGAAGGCAAAGCCCCAGAGGCCAACCGCGATACCCGAGACAAGGCCCGAGCTGCCAAAAGCAAGAAGCACCAGCGCGAGCACGGCGATCGCTGCAGATCCAGTGACGATCGCGACCTTCGCGCTGCGCACGACAAGCGTGCCGCCCGCGAAATTACCGAGGAAGCCGCCCACGCCATAAGCCAGCAGGACGAGTGAAATCGTCGTGACCGGAAGCTTTGGCACTTGCTCAAGGAAATGGCGGACGTAAGTGAAACCGGCGAAATGGCCCGAGATACTGATGGCGACTGCGATCATCACGAGCCGGACACTTGGCCGACGCATCAACACAAAAAGCGTGCGCACATCCGGTGAGGTGAGCGGCGGCAAGCGCGGCAGCGTCAGCACCTGAAAGACCAGCACGACAGCGCCGACCACAGCCGCAAGCAAAAACACGTTCCGCCACCCCCAGAGATCGCCAAGATATGCTCCGATGGGCGCAGCGCTGACTGTGGCAATCGATACTCCGCTGAAGATCAGTGAGATCGCGCGCGGCAGCGCGTCCGCCGGGACAAGCCGCATCGCGGTGGCGGTTGCCATCGCCCAAAAGCCGCTGAGACTGATGCCGAGCAACGTGCGGGCGAACAAAAGTATCGTCAGATTGCTTGCTGTCGCCGACAGCAGATTGGATACGATCAACAGCACCGTCAGCGACCACAGGACGACGCGGCGATCCATGGCGCGTGTCACGATGGCTGTTGCAAGCCCGGCGACGATCCCGACAAGGGACGTCGCCGTCACCACCTGCCCGGCAGCGCCGACCGAGACACCGAGATCGGCGGCGATCGGCGTGAGCAGGCTCGCAGGCAGGAACTCGGCCGTGACCTGGCTGAACGCACCCAGCATCAAGGAGACGACAGCAGCCCACGCCGATGCGGTCGGCGCATCGGTTATTGGAGAAACATCGGCAGCAAGTGCGGCATTGGCGGAATCGGGCATGATCGTCTCCAGAGGGAACGCCACAGATGGACGTGACCGTCTGGAGTTTCCATGCTAGAAAACCCGCAATGCTTGATAATTCGTCCAAAGATACCTCAACTCATCCCCTCGCTGAGATGCTCCGGGGGCTGAAGCTCGAGGGCGTCGATTACGCGCGCTGCCGCATGACGGCTCCGTGGGGTCTATTATTTCCGGCGCAGTCAAAGGCCCAATTCCACTTCGTCGCGGGACGAGGCTGCTGGCTGCGAACTCCCGACGGCACGTGGGTCCCCCTTGAAGAAGGTGATGCGGTCTTGCTGCCGCGCGGCGCGGAACACGCATTGGCGAGTTCGCCCGATGCCTTCCCCGCACCCGTGGAGGATTGCCACTTCGAGCCGGTTTGCTGCGGCATCCTCGACACCTGCAGCGACGGCAATAGCGCTGGCGAAGAGACCGTGCTGTTCGGTGCCGGTATGACCTTCAACCTCGACAGCCAGCATCCCCTGCTTCTGATGATGCCCGAGCTGATGCAGATGCACGAACTCGCCACCGACGAGCCCGCCATCCCGCATTTGCTTGAGGCAATGACCGCCGAACTCGCGCTGGATCGCGTCGGTGCGGGTGGAATGCTGACGCGGCTGGCCGATGTCGTTGCCGCGGCGCTGATTCGCAACTGGGTCGAGAAAGGCTGCGGCTCCGAAGGTTGGGTCGCGGCGGCGCGCGACCCGGGTATCGGACGCGTTCTCGCCGCGATCCATCGCGATCCGACCGGGGACTGGACGGTCGAGGCGCTGGCGGATGTCATGCATGCGTCTCGCTCGGCATTTGCGTTGCGCTTCGCCAATGTGGTCGGCCAAACACCTGCCCGTTACGTGGCGCAGTTGCGGATGCAGGAAGCAAAGCAGTGGCTGCTTCGCGACCGCTTGAAGATCGCGGTCGTCGCACGCCGGCTTGGATATGAATCGGAAGCAGCGTTCAGTCGTGCCTTCAAGCGCATCATCGGCGCGCCGCCAAGCTATTTTCGCGCGACACCGATTGCGGCTGACCACGGCGAACGATCGGGTCCGGCCGATCATCCATCTGACAATTGAATGCGATCGGCTCCGTCTCGTTCAAGGGCGTCATCGTCGGAGCGATCGTCGATGTGGTGGGAAGGTATATCGTGCTGTTCGGGGCCCTCGCGTATCTCCCCGCGTCCTAGCGCAAGCTGCACCGGGTCCTCGATATGGAATTCGAGCCCCGTCATTGTTGCGAACAGGTCGCATTTTGATGACAGCGCACTCGATGCTCACTTGAACCGATCGGCGCGAGTTTGATCGGCGGCAAAATCGCTGGAATCGCTCAGTGGTCCGACTTCCCGCGCGGATAGCCCAGCAAAGATCTATAGCGGCATCAGAATGTTATGGGCCGATTCGTCTGCCGCTCCTGGGCACCATTTTTGCGCACGGTCTAGGCGGGCGACGTCTAAAAAATACCGTCCCCAAGACCAGGCCCTACCTTCCTCCCACGCCCCAGCGCAAACTGCGCGACCGGCCCCTCGACGTGGAATTCCAGCCCCGTCATTTTTGCGAACAGATCGATATTGCCAGTGCCGATGGCGCAGCCATCGAGGCCCATGTCGGCCGCGGCCAGGTAGAACGTCTGGATCAGGCAGCCGGCGTCTTTCAGGATCAGCGAATAGGCGATCGAAGAGTATTTCCAGGAGATCCGCCCGAAGCGCGCGGCGATCGTGATCAGGATTTGCGGTGGGCCGGATGCGCCCATGGCAAACTCAGTGATGCAGTCCACGCTCCAACTTCAAATCCCAAAAAGCGTTTGGAATCAAAAAATGGCCTGGGTATCTATCGTTATATCCCAGGCGTATTTTTTATTTTAATCCTGGTGTTTACAATAAATGTACCATGGGATATTTATTGGCTGTTCTCCGAGGATGGAGCCTTGGATCCTCATAGTACGGCCGAACCCTGAAGGACCAAAATTATGTACGCCAAGACCGGTAATTTGCCCAACCCCCTGCAAACCCAACAAGAACTCGACACGCTCGACAGCCTCGTGGAAACCGGCGATGTCAACGAGACGCCTTTCAACGTGTTCATAGGCCACAATCTCGGCCATCGCGTTTTTACGATGTCGATCCCGTTCCGGAAGTTCAAGGACATCTCTGACGTTGCCAACGACCGTGAGGCCGGACCGGTCGCGCAGCGTTCCCTCGATCCCACCCACGCGAAGAAGTTGGCGGGGTACATGTTGAAGGGCCTGATCTCGGCGGCCAAGCTCAAGCGCGAAGTCACCGGCAAGCCCCCGCACGATGCCTTCGATCAGGTGCTGCGTGCTCTTGGCGAGCAGCCCTATTTCTCGATCCAGCCGTTGGTCTGCAACATCCGCAATATTCCCTTGGGCGGCAATGGCGCCGGCGGAATCCGCGGCGTTCGGCTCGAAACGTTGAACGGTGACACGGCGGGCTTCAAGGTCTATCTCGCGGAGCGGCACACGCTTTGGGTTGTTGACGGTCAACATCGCCGGCGTGGCGCCGACCTGACCATGGAATTCCTGGAGGCCGTGCGGGCGACAGGTCGCTATCCCGCCAAGTCGGCGGTCCTATACCCCGCGAAGGGTCAGGATGTCACCGAGGACGAGATGGTGGTGTGGAACGAGGCGCACGACGCGGCTCGGTCATACGCCACGCTTTCGGTCGAGGTTCATCTTGGGCTCGACGTGATGCAGGAGCGCCAGCTGTTTCATGACCTGAATCGCCTGGGTAAGAAGGTCGATCCGTCTCTGGCGTTGCAGTTCGACAGCTCCAATCCCGTGACGGCGTTCATCAAGAACCGCCTCGCCGGCGATCTCGCCATTCAGATCTCCGACAAGGACTCCAAGGACTGGTCGGAGGACACTGGCGGCTTGATGCTGAAGGACGTCGTCGCGATCAATGCGATCGCGTTTCTGAACAAGGGTAATATTTCTGGCGCCACACCGGCGATCGTCGAACCGCGCGAGCCCGTGGTTCTTCGTCTCTGGGAACGCATCATCGAGATTCCGCACTTCGGGGCCGACCGCGCCAAGGAGCAGACCGTCGCCGCCCAACCGGTGATGCTGAAGGCGTTGGCCAAGATCGCGTACGATCTCAATTTCAGTAATCGTAAACCCGAAGAGGCCGATGCGCTCTACGAGAAGTTCCTCGATGGCATTCACGCCATCGATTTCTCGCATCGCAATCCGGTCTGGAATTTCTACGGCTTGAGCATCGACGATCGTGCAAAGCCCGAATTCGCGGGTCTGTCGGACTATCTACCGCCGGACGATGGCGCCAATCGTGACGTCGGCAGCGAGCAGGGCGGCTTCATGCGGTTCGGAGCCAAGCACAACGACATCTTTCCGCTCCTGGCGGACATGATTCGCTGGCAGGTGAAGTTGCCCAGCCGCTTTGCATGAGGCCCTGGCCCCCGGCTTTCGCCGGGGGCTTTTTCCAGGCGGACATTCCGCATCCCCGTTCGATGCGAGGATTTGCAACTTCCCGCTAAAAGGATCGGAAGTACCAAATGGGCGCGCTTGATAGGTTCTACGAAACACTCCCGGAAACCTTTGACGTCGCAAAGCTTCTCGATCCAGATGTCGAGGTGATCGAGAACACGGTCTACGACGGATCGACGACATATAAATATTTCCCATTCTCGCGCAGGTCCTTTTTGGTGAAACCACAGGTTCGCTTTAGCCCGCGCGAAGCTCTGAATGATGAATTTGAAATGAGCCGCCGATGGCGGGAAATCAGTGCTGATGGTATCCGGGATTACATTAAAGACAAGCTGAGCGTTTCATTGCCCGCGGCGTTCGCAAGCAACGACCTTATGGTGTCGATGCTGGCTGAAAATCTGCAGGAAAAGGGTCAAGTGTTGACGCCGGAGCAAAAACAACAGGCCAAAGCAATCCTCGCGAGCGAACAGGGGAAGGTCTTCATGCAAAACCAGCTCGTCGCTGCGCAGCAGGCATTGCTGCCCATCGTGGACTTCATCTTTACCCAGCTCGAAGCGAATTTTAACACCGTGGTGAACGACGTCATCTCGCCGATGGGGGTCTTCTGCGTTACTGAGGATGCTCTAAATCAACAAATGTGGGCTCACTACGCTGATCAGGGCAGAGGCTTTGTCATTGGGTTTGACGCACGACACCCTTTTTTTAGTCACCGTGATGGAACGGCCCAGAGGCATCTGCTCAAGAAGGTAATCTACACTGACGAGCACACACAGAATTTCTGGAGAAATCCCTACTATCTTTTCTTGGTCAAATCCCCCGGCTGGGCCTACGAGAAAGAATGGCGGATGTTAAAAAAACTCAAGGACAGCGATGAGGCGATACTTACCATGACGCCAGAGGTCCACCTTTGGAACATCGCGCCGGACATGATCAGCAGCGTTCATTTTGGTTATAAGTACAACGAGATCGAACTGGTCGCAGATATGGCCTCGATGATGGCAACGGGCGCTCGTCCGCGGTTCTACAGGTTAGTCGTCAATCGCGCCGAGGGTACTCTCGAAGAGCAGCCCATCAACTAGCTCGATCGGTTCGCCGTGATTCTAAAGGTGACGGTGCGGGTCATGAAAAGCCCTCGCGATGGTAGTGGAGGGCAAAACCTTGGGAAAATGCGCGCAATCCTCAATTGACAGCGCTCCAAGTGAATGAGGGATACCACGAACGTGGACAATCGGATTGTCTAGCCGGTTAGCTCTTTGCGGAGTGCGGCGACACGCTGTGTGCAGTGTGAGAGAGTAAGTCCCGGCTCGTGATCTTCGTCATTAAAGCCAAGGGCAAGATCCCGGGCCTGTAGAAGTAATTCTGCAAAATCGTTGAACCGATGGGTGTATTTCTTTAGCTTGTCTGCTGAGATCGCCTCAGCCCGAGCGAGCTTCCGGTCGACGTGCTTGCCCTCGATGACGAGGCCATCGAGGGTAAACTCTCCATGAGCAAGCTTGTTGCGAAACGAGCTGTATGGATTGGCCAGCTTCATCGCCTCATCGATGAAGGCCATTTCGTCTGCCTCGAGCTGTACGCCCGTGATTGCGGCTCGAATTAGACTCAATCGTGCCGAAAAGCTTGTTGCCGAATAGTAGATCGGCTTGGCTTGCCGGAGATCGAACGCAGTGATGTGCTCAAACCAAATGTAAAAGCCAACCTCGATCCGAGCCCAAGCAGCCATAGCCTTCCCAAAGGCGAGGAATGCCTTGTTGGTGTCGCCCATGCGCAGGTCGAGCAGCTGTTCTACGGTTAGTTCGTAATCGCTCTCCGGTGCCAGCTTCCTACCGTTGGTCACTTCGGCCCTCCGACCATTGAAATCTCCGCCCGAGCTTACCACGTTGATCGCGGAGTTCGTTCGCAGTTGCGTGCAATTTACTCGCTTCACTGTAGGCAATATCAATTAAGTGCACTTTCAACCGTAGTGCGAGTAGATCGCCTAGGACGGCTGCGCAAACGGACTTAACAGAGGGCCGGAAGCGGAGCTTGGTCCGCTCCCAACCTGTGAGCCGTTCAATACCCTTCCTCCGGGAGCGCTGGCAGCTTCCCTATCTCCTGTTTTAACGCCATGACGGCATGCTGCGCGTCGAGCTGCTTTTGGTAGACAGCAAAAAGCGCTTCGATCGTCTGATCGAGATACGGTGCCTCTTGTTGAATTTGCTGTTGCTCTTGGGGCGAACCCCAGAGCCATCGTTGAAATCGGTCGAGATTAACGTCGCCTATGAACACCGAGGCAAACGCCCAAATCCCTATCATCCAATCGTAAAACGCCTTCGCAGCTTTCGGATTCAACAGACGGACCATACCAATCCTCCGTCACATCAGCCCCGAACGGAGAGTACCCGATTCGCCCGGTGGTGGTTCTGTGGAAACCGGGGATTGGCGGGGCAGAGGAATCACCCTATATTCACTTCACGTTCTGACCCGCGTGCAAGCCCATGACGCCTACACATTCATGCGCGCTCGTCTTGCTCATAGCTGACGAGGTCGCGGTGGCGTTACGCGCTTCAAGTTTCTGGGCGGGGAGCCACCTTCCTCCCCCGCCCCAGCGCAAACTGCCCCACCGGCCCTTCGACCCAAAAATCCAGCCCCGTCATTTTTGCGAACAGATCGATATTGCCGGTGCCGATGGCGCAGCCATCGAGGCCCATGTCGGCGACGGCCAGGTAGAACGTCTGGATCAGGCAGCCGACGTCTTTCAGGATCAGCGAATAGGCGATCGAAGAGTATTTCCAGGAGATCCGCCCGAAGCGCGCGGCGATCGTGATCAGGATTTGCGGCGGGCCGGATGCGTCCATGGCAAACTCGGCGGCCATCGACAGCGCCTGGAGTTGCCTGGCTGAGGCGTCGATCGCGACCAGGGCGTGGTTGCCGGCGTCGTAGTGATAAAGTCCACGCGCAAGCCCCTCGCAGTTCGAGACCGTCAGGTACAATTCCAGTTCATACGCGCTGCCTGCGGCCGGATACGGTCTTGAGCTGTAGGTGACCTCCGGGCCACCATCGACATCTGCGCCGCTCTTCCATTCCGACAGCACGCGGGCGGTGGTGTCGAGAAACCGCGCGAGCTCGGCGAGCGTGACCGGATGCTGGTCGTCGAAATCCCGTGTCGAATGGCGCTCGCGTAACAGCTTCGCGAAGGGTGACGCCGGCTCCGGCGTGGCGAATTTGCGCAGGGAGATCGTCTTGCCGGGCCAGAGTGGGCGCACGGCGGGCAGCGGCGGAATAACGCCCGCATGCGCGTAGGTGCCGCCGACCGGATTGGCATGCCGGCCCTCCGTGCTCCGCGCGTGAAACACGAGATCGTGGAAATCCCAGAGAGCGAGATTGCGGTCGCGTTCGTTCGTCCCAAGGCCGTCTCTGTCTTTGCCATCGAGCTTGATCAGCATCTCGCCGTCGAGCAGCAACCCGAGCACGTGGAGGTTCGGGGAGGTCGCTTGCTTGCGAAGCTTGCTGATCTGTTGCGGCTGCGACAGGGCAGCCAGCGTGGCGGCGATGGCGGGATCGCAAATCCGGAACAGCGCGCCGGCGCGAGGTGATTCCAGCACCATCTCGTTGCCGCGCCGGTGCAGATAAGCGAAGCGCGACAACACGATCGTATCGCTGCTCGACAGCTTTGCGCGTTGCGGCCAGTAGTCGGCAATCTGGGGCTCGATCACCACCAGATCCTGCGCGTCACGGGAAGAGAACAGCCGATAGTCGAGCAGCCCATGCTGCGCCAGTCGCCGCACCAGAGCATGAAGCTGCCGCGCGAGGGCGCTCTTGCCGGCCAGGGAGGCGAGCGGCAAGCCGGTGGCGAGATGCGCTGCGCGCGCGATTGCTGCGGCGCTGAATTGTCCCAGGCTGACCGAATAGTCGTTCGAGACCGCGGCAATGCTTCCGTCGGGCTGCATGTGAAGGGAGAAGCGGCCGTTCAGTCGGGCGGCGATGATTGGCGCGATTGTCCTGCTCGGTTTTTTCCGGGGAGCGCGCAACGAGACCAGCCTTCAGGTGTGTGGCAGGAACGGAGTGAGTTCGCTCTCCAGTCGCGGGCGATCCAGCAGCCCAAGCTTCACCGGGACATCGTAAAGCCGGCCCGGCCCGAAGCGGCGATAAAAATGCCGCAAGCCCGGGACGAGCACCCTGACCACGGGCACCTCGACATCGGGGCGCGTCTGGTCGAGCACGAGGAAGTCGTAGCCTGCGCGGACCGCGATCTCCACGCAGGCATTGACCTGGTCGCGCGTGTTGTCCGCAACGTTGAGACCAGGCGCTGGCGGGAGAAGCGGATTGTCGCTGGGGATCAGGAACGGATAATCGTCCAGCCGCAGCGGCGTGACACCGTCAAGCGATGACTTCTCGCCGCTGCCGCCGCCCATCATCCCGATCGACATGAACTGGGTCAGTTCGGTGAGCGAACGCAAAAGTGCGATGCGGCGATCGAAATGCGAACCGGAGCCGAACTCGATGTTCTCGTGTCCGTTCTGCATCCAGTGCATGATCGCAACGTAGGAGGGAATGCCGAGATCGCTGGTGATGTCGAGCACCCAGAGCCGGCGCCCCGCATCGGCAAACTGGCTCTGGAGATCCCGCACATAGGAATCCTCGAATTGGGTGAGGTCGAGTTCGGCACGCCGCACGCGGTTGTACCACCAGATCGCGTAGGCATCGCGTTCGACCAGCTCGAGGAAGCCTTGAACGATGGCCTCCTCGCGAGTGTTGCCGGCTGCGCATCCGTTCGAATCCGTGTGGAAGCCGCCATAGAAGAAATACAAAAGGCCGGTCGGAAGATATTTGAAACGCTTGTCGCGCAACGACCAGACCGGCGACCATTCGGTCCTGGTCGCGGGATCGAACGGCTCGGGAACCGGATGTGAATCGTCAGGCAGCGGGACATGCCTGTTTTGAAACTGCGCATCGCTGAAGAACTGGACGTCGTTGGGGAGGAGCGCGTCACCGGGAGCAAAATCGGCAAAGCGGCGCGTCGTCCTGATCTCGTCACCCTGGAAAATGCCGGAGTAGCGCTCGATCGACTCCATCAGCGCACTGGCCTCGCCCTGCTCGGCCGTGGAGCCCTTGCCGAAGCTGCCGCCGCTCAGACCGGACCTGAGCTGGTCGACGTTCCAGGCCGGCGCAGAGAAATTGTGGTGCGCGAAAAAATTGGTGTTCATCGGCAGGTCGGCCTCGATCCGCTCGAGCCGCGACACCACGCCGGTCAGCGGGCTGACGTGTTTGCGGAACCGCGCCACGGTCGCTCGCGACGTCATGGTGCGGTATCCGCCGCTGGTCATGACGAGCTTTCTGCCCTCGGCAAGCTCGATCGGCACCGCTGCCCGTCGCGGATTCCTGAGCTTCTTGCTGCCGCAGGTCGCACATTGCGGGCGCTTGGCGACGTAGTGCTTGGCGATGGCGGCTCCGGTCAAGTCGAAGCTTGCGATGTGATCGCTGAGATCGGTGCGGAATCCGGAGGCGATCGCCTTTGCGATTTCAACAGCAGCGAAGTGGATCGCGGTCTCGCCTATGCTATCGCTGACCAGCGGCGATATGGCGACCGCTTGCGCCGCGCCGCGGTCGAGAAATCCCTTGATCTCGCGATTGCGGATCATGCGATCGTGCAGGCAAGTCCAGCAGGCGCTCTCGCCCGGCGCGAACACAGGTCCCACCAGCGGAAACACGCCGGACGGCTGGACCAGCAGCCAGGGCGTCCCGTCGGCGACGCGTTCCCCGTTCACCTCGGTGAGCTGCCGTTCGAGGTAGTCGTTCACGAGGGTGATGATGAGCCTGGGCGATCGCTTGGTGATGTGAACCCCGAGCTTGCCCAAGGCCGCGCTCAGTTCGCTGGCGCCTTTGACATCGATCGATTCGACCCGCACAGGCCAATTGCGAAGGTTCTCCTCCGCGACCTCCGGAGGCAGGCCGAGGCTTGCCCAATATCCATCAACGGCGCTCGCGTATGCCTGCGATACTCCGCTGACGATGTAGCGGCGCTCCAGCAGCCGCCTGATTGCTTCCTCGATCTCGGTGACGGGAAAATTCTTCGAGAGCTGGCGGATGATCTCCGGTGCGGTCTTGCCGTCCTTTCCGATTGCGCGTGCCACGGCGCAATAGAGATCGCCGTGCAGGAAGAACTTGCGGTTCTCGGAATAGAGACAGACCGCATTGGGAGGAAGCAGATAGGCGGTGAAGTTTGGTGCGAATCGCAAAATGTCCTTGCGGGTCTGCTTCGCAGTGCTGCTCTTTCGCTTGACTGTCATCGGGTCAGCACGCGGATCCTGTTGCCGTCATGTCCGATTGCCGGCGCACGACGGACACTTGGCACGGCCCGACTTGTGCGTCGAGCGCGATTTGCCTTCTTCAAAAACTTGCCTTCTTCGAACAAGTTGGAACACACTCGCTCGCTATCGGCAAGCTGAGGAGCCGGGCGAAACGAATCCCGTGGCGACAACAGCAAATTGGCCGGGTCGTTAGCGAACCCGGCCAATGAAATCGCGACCTGTGGATGTCCGGTCAAGAAGCGCCAGCGCCTAGCACCAGCGACAGCGGCCCCACGATGCGCAGCACCCTGCGCATGCCACCGGCGCAACAATGGCGCAGCCAATGCCAACGCCACAACCGACGCCGCAACGGCAGGCCCTGCAGCCTGCGCAGCCGCGGCAGCCACCGCAACCTCTGCAGCCACCGCAACCTCTGCAGCCTCCGCAGCCACCGCATCCGCGCGCAAGCAGCACGCCGCTGAGGGTTTTTCCGTCACCGGCAAGATGGAAGGTCGCGAGGTTGACGTCGGCGAGTTCTTCCTCGCTGAGCGTACTGAACTGGCCGGGCGTGTAGTTCAATCGTTGTTGAGGCTCGTCTGCCGGCACCGCGGACGCCATCGCGCTTCCCGCCATCGAAAAAGTCAGTCCGGCGAATCCGAGCGCCGGTACTGCAGCTTTGGTCATTCGCTTCTTTTTCGAAGCTTGCTTCGTTCGCTGCATGGCCGCATCCTCCATGGTCGGAAGAACGATCTTCTACATCATCGTACGCCGAGCAATCGAAGCGGGCAAGATTCACGTGAACACGAAATGTAATGGCGCTCGTTCAGATTGCATTCATCTTCATGAATGGCATTGCCGCAAATTCCAGATTCCTGTCGATGTCACCGGGCTGCCGCGCATGATGCAGTGCGCAACCGTCTGTCCGTCCGAACGGGGACACTAGCTTGGCCGATCAACTCGGGTGCTTCGTTTGGTATGAGCTTCTGACGACGGATATGCCGTCGGCGGCTGCTTTTTACGCCGGGGTGGTCGGCTGGGCTGTGAAAGATGCGTCGAGCCGGGAACTGGCCTACACGCTGCTGACTTCAGGCGACTCTCCAGTCGTCGGGCTCATGGATCTCCCGGAAGAAGGGGTGCGAATGGGAGCAACGCCGAGATGGCTCGGCTACGTCGCCGTCGATGACATGGATGCGCGCGTCGCGCAGATCCGCCGGCTTGGGGGCGCGATCCTGGTCTCGCCGACCGACAGCAACATCGGCCGCATTGCGGTGGTCGCCGATCCGCAAGGGGCGACGTTTGCGCTGGTCACGGGGCTAACATATTGCCAATCGCAACAGAGCGGGTTGGACCAGCCCGGGCGCGTGGGCTGGCACGAGTTGCTGGCTGAAGACCGAAGCAAGGTCTTTCCGTTTTACGGCAAGCTTCTCGGCTGGCAACAGGCCTCCACTGAGGTCGACCCGGCAAGCGTGTATGAATTGTTTTCGGTGGCCGGGCAGACGATCGGCGGCATGCTCACCAAGCTTCCGAGCGTATTGCAGGCGTGTTGGCTCCACTACTTCAATGTCGACGACGTCGGCGCGGCGGCCCGGCGGGTCAATGATGGCGGGGGCCGGGTTCTTCAGGAGCCGATCGAGTTGCCCGATGGTTGCTGGATCGTGCGATGTGTCGATCCCCAAGGCGCCCTGTTTGCGCTGCAGGGGGCGTGGGATCAGAAGGGCATCGCCGGTGAGGAGGTCACCTGGTCCGCCAAATGGGGTGACATTGCTTCAAAGGGCAGGATGGTGGTTCACAAGACGAAGCGCTAGGACGAGACGTTCCGTGGGTCATCGACCTGATTATTTCAGGCCTATTTGCGAGCGGGGAACCCTGCTTTTCAGCTCAGCCGCGTACGGTGCGGCGTGTTGCTGATCCGGAACCGGATCGCACGCAGCCCTTCTGGCACTCCACTTGCTCAGTCAGCGCCAAAGCCAGGGCCTCAGCTGGGAGGCCGTTTCAGGTTGAGGCAAGTGATGCAGGAAGTGTCCCGTTCTGGTGCTGATGGAGAACTCCGGCTCGACGCGTTGATCGCCGATTTGTGGTGGCGCGTCCGGCTGCTCAACACCGACATTCTCGAGGAGGAGGCCCGGGCCGGGGTGTTCGACGCGCAACAGCCGGCCTATCCGGTGCTCGCAGCGAACCTTCGCGCGCGACGCGACAATCTGGTCGCGACGATCGGCGTGCTCGAGAAGCGTGCGGGATCGACGTCCGAAGCGGCTTGAGAGCCCGCCTCACACCGGAAACGTCAGCGACTTCGCGAGCCGGACCAAATCGACCTGACGGCGACAGCCTGTCTTCTCGAACACATGCAGCAAATGGCTCTTCACGGTGGCGACGGACACGCCGAGCAGTCCCGAGATCGCGTCGCGTGTATGGCCCTCGCAGATGAGTTCGAAGATTCGAATCTCGGCCGGCGTCAAATCGTAGAGCTGGTTGAGGGCAACGTGAGACATCTGCGCAGGCCCGGAGGCTGACGCCACGAACAGGGCGGCCGTTGCGCGTTGGATCAGGCCGGCGCGCATGTGGCCGCGTCGCAGCGGCAGAACATGGATGACGAGCG
The DNA here is from genome assembly GCF_049949285.1 of Bradyrhizobium ganzhouense. NCBI lineage: Bacteria > Pseudomonadati > Pseudomonadota > Alphaproteobacteria > Hyphomicrobiales > Nitrobacteraceae > Bradyrhizobium > Bradyrhizobium ganzhouense. The sequence goes on along the minus strand of NZ_CP181318.1, from coordinate 8,296,496 downwards.
GGCCGCCGCTCGGGCGAAGGATCGGGATGCCGATGCCTTTCTGGCCGAGTGCCGCCTCGTTCTTCGCGGCCTGTGCGATGGCCGATTGCAATGAGGTGGTCGTCGCCGCCGACTGAACCGCGATGCGGCCATGTCGCGTCAAAATCGGATCGCCGGCTTCGAGCATCGCGGTGGCGGCTGCGTTGGTGTGAACGATCTTCGACTCCTCGTCGACCAGGACGACACCGACCGTCAGGGTCTCCACGGTCGCGGAGAATGTCGCGGCTTCGACGGTCTTCATGTCGAACAGGTTGCTGATGGTCACGGCGCGGCGGATGTGCGGCGCCAGCAAGCGCAATCCATGGAGCTGCGTATCGCCGATGGGTCCGGCGGACTCGTGCTGGCTGAAGATCGCGTTGCCGACCATCGTCCGGTCGCGCACGAGGCCGACGGCGACGGCGTCGAACAGGCCCTTGGGCATGGCCCATTCACGATAATAGCGATTGCCGGAAATGATCTCCTGCCGGACGGCCAGGGATTGAACGATGGGTTCGCCGAGCGGGTATTGCTGAATGCGCTCGGCGCCGCCCCAGAGCTCGATGATGTCGGGCCCGTAGCCGATCGCGTTCTGAGACATCTGGGCCAGGTCAGATCCGGAGACCGCATTGACCGCGGCCTTCATGTTGGTGAGGCTGGCCACCGAAAGCGCGCCGGTGGCAAAGCCGAACTCGGTGCATATCGCGTCCAGAATTCCGGCCCAGCGTTCAGGTGCGATCACACAATCATAGATTCCGCCGACGAGATCCGAGAACTTCTCGACCGAAGCCTGCTGCATTCCAACCACTCACTGAAAATCGTCGCTTGAAAGTCACTTTGGGAACCGCGTCACCCGCCGCCGGCGGACGTCACAGCCCATGAGGCAAATCTCATTCCTCAAGGTCTTAGCACCGTGAGGCCGCGACGCAATGGGAGCGGCCGAACACAGACATTTTGGTGGCCGCGATAATTTTACAGGAATGGCGGGGCGCGCCTGTGCGACCGCGAGTCCGGCGCGCGACCCGTGCTCTGGCTGACTAAAACTGCGGCAGACGCTATGCGGTGCATGCAGGCGGCATCGAGTTGTAAATTGCGGTGCGAGCCAGGGCCTGCGACCATTGGCGGGGAGGGCCGAGCGGCGAGTCCGACCCGTCGAGCGCGCGCATCGTGGCACCCAACTCGCCGCCATCGGCCCATACCGCGTGGGCAGACTTTCGGTTCCATTCCGCTCGATTCGTGCCGCCCTTGTGCTTATGCTGCCCCGCGCAACGATGCGAGGTCTCCATGCTCCCCATTCCCGCCGACATCTTCACCGAGCCCGAGGACGTCTCGCCCGACAGTCTTGCCAATCTCGGGCCGCTCCGCCGGCTCGCCGGCACCTGGCAGGCGAACAAGGGCATCGATATCAATCCGAAGGCGGAGGGGCCGGAACGGCGGACCTTCATCGAGCACATCCGGATGGACCCGATCGATCCGCAAGCCAACGGGCCGCAGCTGTTCTACGGACTGCGCTATCACATCCACATCAACACGCCCGAGGAAGACATCACCTTTCACGATCAGGTCGGCTACTGGCTGTGGGAGGCCGCGACCGGGCTGATCATGCAGACGCTGGCCATTCCGCGCGGGCAGGTGCTGCTGGCCTCCGGGAAGGCCAAGCCGGATGACAAAAAGATCTCCGTCACGGCGAAGCGCGGCGACACCGCGTACGGGATCTGCTCGACCGACTTCCTGGAACAAGCCTTCCGAACCGACAGTTACCGTTGCGACATCACCTTCAATGACGATGGCAGCTGGAGCTATGAGATCCAGACCGAGTTGTTCGTCCGCGGGGCTCCGTTCAATCATCATGATAGCAATACGCTCCGGCTGGTCGCGCCGCCGAAACTCAATCCGCTCGCGGTGATCGTGAACGATCGCGCCAAGAACGATCGCGCCGAGAACGATAAGCCGGCCTGAGAAGCCGGTTCGGAGAATTTGCATGAAACCTTATGTCATCTGCCTGATGCATTCGAGCCTCGACGGCCGCACCCATCCCAGCCGCTGGCGTCCGAAGGGCGCCGGCACCGACTGGTTCGAGAAGATCCATGACGAGCTGGGCGGCGATGCCTGGGTGATCGGCCGCGTCACCGGCTTGGAGTTCGCCAAGGGCAAGCCCTATCCCGAGACGCCGAGCGAAAAATTTCCACGCGAAAACTGGTTCGCACGGCGCGATGCGAAAACCTATGGCGTGGTGCTCGACGCACACGGCAAGATCGGCTGGGGCCGCTCGGACATCGGCGGCGATCCGATCGTCGTGGTGCTTACCGAGAGCGTGCCGGATTCGCATCTCGCCGGCCTGCGCGGCGAGGGCGTGTCCTATATCTTCGCCGGCAAGTCCGAGATCGATCTCGCATTGGCGGTCGAGATCCTCAATCGCGAGCTTGGCGTCAAGCGCCTGCTGGTGGAGGGCGGCGGCGTCGCCAATGGCGCGTTCCTGCGTGCCGGCCTGATCGACGAATTCAACCTGATCCTCAGCCCCGCCATCGACGGCGCCAAGGGTGCACCTTTCGTATTCGATTCGACGGACGCCGACAGCGACAAACGCGCGCCGCTCACCGCGATGACGCTGGAGAGCACGCGGCAGCTCGGCGGCGGCGTGCTGTTGCTGCGCTACCTGATCCAGAACGACGCCGCGGGCCAATAAGCAACGGCGATGTCTGATACGTCAGAGCATATCGTCATCGTCGGCGCGGGCGCAGCCGGCTTGATGGCGGCCCGCGAGCTCGCGCGCGCCGGCAAGCGGGTCACGATCCTGGAGGCACGCAACCGCTGCGGCGGACGCATCCATCCGCTGCCCGCATCGGCATTCGGCTATGCCGCCGATGGTGGTGCCGAGTTCGTCCATGGCGAAGCGCCGCTCACGCGCGCTCTCGCGCGCGAGGCGGGGCTGTCGTTGCGGGCGATCGGCGGCGCGCAATGGAGCTTTGACGGCACCGAATTTACGCGGGCGAGCCCGCGCGATCCCTATGACGAAAGGCTTCATGCCGCGCTGAGAGATCTGACTGAGGATCTCACCGTCGCCGATTTCTTGCGCCGTCATTTTGCCGGGCCGGACTACGCGCGCCTGCGGCATAGCGTCGAACGTATGGTCGAGGGCTATGATGCGGCCGACCCCAAGCGCGCCTCGACGCTGGCACTGCGCGACGAATGGATGAATGACGGACATTCCACACAGGCTCGCATCGACGGCGGCTATGGCGGCCTGATCGATTATCTCGCGGTCGAATGCCGCAAGTCCGGCGCTGCAATTCATCTCAGCGCCGTGGTCTCGGCGATCGAGGAGAGCGATGGTAAGGTCATCGTCCGCTGTGCCGGTGGCTCGGTGCAGATTTGCGATCTCGTGATCCTCACAGTGCCGCTACCGTTGCTGCGCGAGATCGCGCTGCCTGCGGCCGCGCGCACGAAGACGGCCGCCGCCGCCGATATCGGCTTCGGCAGTGTCATCAAAATCCTGCTTCGGTTCACGCGGCCTTGGTGGCGCGAGCGGCGGGAAGAGCTCGCGGACATGATCTTCCTGCTGTCGGATCAGACGATTCCGGTGTGGTGGACGCGATATCCGGATCAGCATCCCGTGCTCACGGGGTGGTTCGGCGGTCCGCGAACGGCAGAGTTGTCGCAACTCGATCCGTAGGGCCTGATCGACGCCGGCATCAATTCGCTCGCCACCATCTTCGGCCTGACACGCGATGATCTCGTACGCGACCTCGTGGCGTCAGAAGCGGCCAACTGGGCGCACGATCTTTTTGCCCGCGGCGCCTATTCCTGGGCAACGCCGCGGACGCGTGCGGCGCAGGAAATTCTCGCGCGCGCCGATGGCCCCGTGCTGTTCTCCGGCGAGGCGCTCTATCGCGGCCGCGACATGGGCACGGTCGAGGCGGCGCTCGCGAGCGGGCTGGAGACGGCTGGCCTCATCTTGCAGCGTTGAGAAAGTAGGCCCGCATCTCAGCGGGCCTTTGGTCTTACCAGCGATTTCCGCCGCCATAATAGCCATAGGGTCCGCCGCCGTAATAGCCCTGGTGCCTCGGATAATAGCCGTAGCTGCGATAGTGCGGCCGATAGTAGCCGCGATGATGAGGCCGCCAGTGGTGGTGGCGATGGCCATGATGATGCTGCCTGTGCTGCGCGCTGATGTCGGTTGATTGGCGCGTCTGCGCGTTCGGCCTGGTCTTGCCGCCACCGGCCGCGTTGGCCGTGGACGCGGTGAGCGCAGCCGCACCGATGGCCATCGCGACAAAGAGATATTTCATGTCATCACTCCAGTTGAGATGTCGAGTGACAACAGATGGGCGTTGGCTGCGTTCCGGCGAGAGTGGGCGTCGAAACGCCGCAGACGATCAACGCGGAAAGCGCGCTGAGATTTATTGTCGCATTTCTGCGAGCAAGGTGACGACGTCGTTCGTGGTCACGATGCGGGCAAATTCACCATTTAGATTCGACAGCGTCATCGCGTGAATTGATTCGGCGGAATGCGTTTCGCCGTCGGGGCCGACGCGATCGAACGTCCAGGTCGCGTCACGTACGAGGGCCGCGTCGAAGCCGAGATTGCCGGCCATTCGCGTCGTCGTCTCCACGCAATGATTGGTGGTGGCGCCGCAGATCACAAGCGTCGCGATGTTACTTGCGCGCAGGCGTGTCTCAAGATCGGTGCCGATGAAGGCGCTGTTGACGCGCTTGACGATCATGACCTCGCCAGCCAGTTCGCGCGCCTCGTCCTTGACGGCATAGCCGGTGCGCGAGGGCAAAAACGTCGAGTTCGGCTTGGTGCCTTCGTGGCGGATGTGGAAGATCGGCGCGCTGCTCGCCCTGAACGCCGCGAGCAGGTCAACGATGCGCGCCACCGCATCCGGATTGTTGCGCCGCTTGCCCGCCGCCTCCCATTCGTCGAATGCGCGCTGGACGTCGACGACGATGAGGGCGGGGAGGGAATGGGGCATGGCGTCGGCTTTCGAGCTTGCTTGCTGCGTCAATATGCGGACTGATGAGGAGAGCGCGCAATGCCGATCTTCCCTCCTTTCGGGACGCTTCTCGTGCCCCGGACGCAGCGCAGCGTCTCTTCGACGGTGCGCTGCAGAGCCGGGGCCCATGTTTCCACGAGTGCTCTTTGCAGCTTGGGTCCCGGCTCTGCGGAGCAGCGCTGCGCGCTGCACCGCGTCCGGGACACGAGAGTGGATTGCGCGGGCAGCGCCCCCTTACGGATGCGGAGCGGGGAATCCATGCCGCTCGGACAGCGCGGCGAGGATGGCGTCCTTGTCATCGATGAAGGCGCGCCCGTGATGGCTGCCTGTCTGGTGCGGCGAGGTGGCCCCGTCCGCGAGCACGAGCAGCGGCAGCGACTGGTTCTCCTCGCCGACCAGCGCGATCACCTCCTGCCGCGGCTTCGGCCAGGCGATGCGTTCGACGTCGAGCTTTGCGGCCAGCGCCGGAAACGAGGCGATCACGCCCTCGATCAGCGCGCAATGCCAGCAATAGAAGCGTTGGCCCGGATAGGCCGGATCCTCGAAACCGGGACGCAGCAGAAACAGGCGGTCGCGCGTCATGGGATCCTCAGGGCTGCCATTTCTCACCTCAACAATGAGACAAAATGCTGGCGCACCATGTGCAGCAGCGCCTGGGCGGTGCGCGACAGCGGCCGGTCGCGCCGGGTGATGACGCCGAGGCTGCGGTGAATGCTGGGGTTGCGCAGCGGCACGGCGGCAAGGCCCGTCACGCCGGGCATGCTGCCGGCGATCTTGGGCACGATGGCGATGCCGACATGCGACAGCACCATCCCGACTGCGGTCTGGAGATGCTGGACCTCGTAGCGCCAGTTCAGCTTTTCGCGGCGGTGCCCAAGCGCATCGTCGATCAGCACGCGATTGCCCGCCTGCGGACTGATCCGGATCAGCGGCGCGTTGCCGAGCTGCGACCAGTTGATGAAGCGGCGCTTGGCCAGCGGGTCATCCTTGGCGCACAGCAGCACGAAGGGCTCCTTGGCCAAAACCTTGACCTCGACGTCGGCGACGTTCGGCGACACGATGGTCAGGCCGAACTCGGCGGTGCCGGATTGCACGAGTTGCGCGATCTCGCGCGCCGAATTGTCGTGGATCTTCACCGATACGTTCGGGTAGGCCGCGCTGAAGTCGCGCAGCACCCGCGGCAGCTGATAGGCCGCGATCGTCGGCAGGCATCCGATGGTGACGCGCTCGACCTTCTTGGCGCCTTGCCCGCGCACGCCTTCGAGCGTGTCGGACAATTCGTCGAGCAAAGCGCAGGCTTTCGGCAGCAATTCGAGGCCGGCCGGCGTGAGCGAGACCTGCCGCGTCGTGCGCACGAACAGCGCAACGCCGAGATCCTCCTCGAACTTCTTCATCCGGTGGCTCAGCGCCGTCTGCGACAGATTGAGATGAGCCGCGGCGCGCAGAAAGCTGCCGCGCTCGGCCACGCTGACGAAGGCCTGCAGGCCCAGAAAATCAATCCGCATTCCCGTCCCCGGCACGTCGGTCGCCGGACTTTACTGGGCCGGCGTTTGCGTTGGCCACACTGCACGGGGCGGGCCGAACATTCAACTCGTGCGGGAGGACGGCGCGAAGGCCGGGCGCGCGCTGCAACTAATGCGGTCCGGCTTCGCCTTGCCGCAGGATCGAGGTCCAGTCGAAGGCGGCGACGGGTGTGGGTGCGGGCGTCCTCGGCCGCCCCGCTGCCGGCTCCACGGCGGGTTCAGGGACGGACGCGGGGAGAGCGGGGGCCGCGGGCGGCGCGCTGTCCCGTGGCGCCAGCACCAACGTCACGCGCGTGCCGTTCTTTTCCAGCACGACGCGGCCGCGCTGCACCCGCCGGACCACCCAGCCATCATGCTGCTCGCCGGTCTTGAGACGCATCGCGCGTTTGGCGATATCGTCGATGAAGATGCCGATCCCGCCCGCTCCATCGGCGTTCGTCACCGTTCCGAGCAGCGAGAGAGCCGGCCTGTCCGGCGTCGCCTGCGCCTGCTGCGGCGTTGACGTTGCCGGCGCTTCGGCCGCCACCGGCCGGGAAGGGCGGCGCGCGGGCGTGAAGATCGGGCGTTCGCCGGTTGCGCTGAGTTCAGTGAGCGGCACCGCCCACAGAGGATTGCCGTCGTGTCGTGCCCGCACTGGCGCCTGGTCCTGACCGGTCTCGCTGCCAGGCGATGCGTACACCAGATTTGCCTGGCCAATCACGAGCAGGGCGGTCAGCACGAGCACCGGGAAACGCATCGTCACTTTCCGTGCCATACGAGAGTGCGAAAAGACGCCGCGCGCCAGCCCGCCCGGGCATGGCGCGCAGCGCTATCGCGTCACCGCTGGGCCTCGTCGCGGCGCCCATCGTCGCCATGCCCGTCATCGTGACGCTTGTCGTTGGTGCAGACGAGCGTGGTCCCCTCGGCATGACACTTCGCCTGCGGGTAGTCGGGCGAGAACAGATAATTCCCGACGAACTCGCCGACCGGCGGCTCCTTCTTCGGCGTGTAGGCGACGAAGTTGGCGGCCACTTTCGGGTCCAACCCGGGTGCCTTCAGCCGCGCCACCGCCGGATAGGGATAGACCGGGCGCGAGGTCGCGGTCGACGCGTTGGCGGCGACGATCGCGTTCGGCGCGGAGTTGGTCTCGACCCAGGACATCAAGGGCGTGACGATGTCGAAGGTGTTCGGCCCGAGCCCGCTGCCGCAATGTGCCATGCCGGGGAACAGATAGAACCTGGCGAACCGGTTGACCTGATCGTCGCCTAGCAAATCGTTCACCGCATGCCAGTACTTGATGGTGCCGCGCGGCGGGATGTGCTGATCCGCCCAGCCGTGCCACAGCAGCAGCTTGCCGCCGTGACGCGCGAACCGCCCGAGGTCCGGATTGTTCGCGGCATAGACGGTCGAGGTCGCCACCGTGTTGTTGAAGCCTGATACGGTGAGCTGGAGATCGTTCAGCGTCCAGCTCGCATTGTAGGTGTTGAAGAAGGTCTTGTAGGCGGCCCACGAGTTCACGAAATTCTCGCTGCCGACGGAGGCCCCTTGCGCGGCCGGCACGAACAGGCTCCAGTCGAGCTCGCCGCCCCATTCGGAATTGGCGGTGGGCTCGAGCCGCTGGCCGTCGGCAGTCACCGCGCCATCGTGGATGCGGCGGACGACGTCGGCTTCCGCCTGCGTCAGGCAGCCGGTCTCGTTGCCATTGTTGCTGCATACCAGTGTTTTGGTGTCGAAGTTGCAGGCCCTGGGATCATCGATCACGCCGTCGACGACGCCGTCGATCGCATCACAGGCGGCCACCGTCTTGGCGTGGACATAGGCGAGCTTGGCGGCCAGCAGGACATAGGTGTTCCTGGCCGGAATCGGAATCGTGCCGGGCGTGGTCTGGTTGGTGAGGACGCGCCAGCCGTGGTGATAGGTGTTTTGCACGTCCATGTCGCTTGCCGGCGCGCCGGCTGCAATGCCGTCGAAATCGTGCGGATAGCGCTGCGCCGCCATCAGTGCTTCTCGGCCGCCGTCCGAACAGCCGCTGAAATAGGAGTAGGCCGGCCTCTTGCCGTAGAATTTCGCGATGACGGCCTTGGCGACCTCGGAGGCGACGTGAACGCCGCGATAGGCGAAGTCGATCTGCGCCTGCGGATTGTTGACCGCCCAAGTGGGCCCTTGCGAACCGGTGTGGCCCATATTGGTCGTCGCGCTCGCGATCGTGCCGTTGGTGATCGGCACACAGCCGGTCGATTGCGTGTAGCCGATGTTGTCGTTGCCGCACTCGCCGCCGCAGCCGGTCTGGAGATAGCGCTGCGTCCAGGCGTTGGTCGGCAGGCGCATCACGATGGAGTTGGTCCCGGGCCCGATGTTGCCGCGCACGCCGCAATAGTCGGCCGGATTCGTCGCCGACGCCGGCACGATGGCGGCCGAGGTGATGGTGACGGTGCCGCCAACCTTCTTGCTGACGTCGCTCAGATCGACGCCGACCAGCGAGCTGCACGTCATCACCGGGGCGATCGACGGCAAATCCTTCAGGCCCGCGGCGCTGACGCGCGTCTCGGGCGCAAGCAGCATCGCGGCCGCTGCAAGAGCGAGCGCGATACGTCTGGTGGATGTCGATTGAATACTGGCACGCTTGACTGGCATGAACGGTCCCCTCTCTTGGTTCAATACTTCGGACGACAGATGGCGCACTCGCACTCCGCCATGACGCATCGATCCGGCAATCGCATTGCCGGACTGTCAGCGTCGGACGTCTGATCGGAGAGCGAGATCGATGAAATGTTGCGCGGAAGAGTCGGGCGCAGCATCCCCCCGGATTGTGTCGTGTTATTTCATACGAAAGTCGGGTTTGGCGGCCGACAAAGCAAATGAATTGTTTGGCGGGATTTATGAGCGCCGTGCATCTTTCGCGGCGATGCGATCATGTCATCAAGTCTCACGGTCGCCATGGCGAAGGCCAGGACGACGCCAAGCGTGCGTGAAGCGCTACGCCGCGATCAATCGCCTACTTGAACGGATCCTGGATCGACGGCGATGACTGCCGGATACGGCGCACGCTCACCGGCGTGCCGTCGGAGACGAACAGCAGTTCATACTTCCGGCCTTCATTGTCGGTCGCGGAGCAGGTGACGTCGTTCACCTTCTTGGCGGCGAAATTGCCGGTCTGGCGGCAGACGCCTGTGGAGGTCTGCTCCGCCGGCACCGGCAGGCCGTCGACCTTGGGCCGGTGCTTGGAATTGAGCAGCATGCGGTCGATCGGCAGCTCGTAGGAATTGTCGTCGGCCCGCTTGCCGTTCTCGCCGGAGAACGACACGACATGGTTCTCGTCACCGGGGTCGTCGATGGCAACTGCGAAATTGACCCGGCCCTTGTCGGCATGGGCGTAGGCCACCGTCTTGCAGGCGAAGGTACGCCCGGCAACTTTCAGCGTCTTGCAATGGCCCGACATCATCGCCAGCAAGTCGATGAAGGAATGCTGCCCGGCCGGCGGATTGTTCACCGGGATCGGGCTGGAAGACTCGGCAAAACAAGGGCTTGCGAGAGAGACGAGGATTGCAGCCAGGACCGGTCGGCGGAGGCGCATCGTCAGGCTCATATGCCAGGGGGCCATGGAATCAGTCATGGACAAGTTCCGTCCGACAACCATCGAACCACGAATTGGTTGCGATCTCGTTTGTTCGGTCAAGTCAGTCTGGAATACCACCGCACCACCCATCGGCGATTCGTCACGATCGCCTCGACCCGTCCCGGCACGCACTTGCCGCCAGACCGGTGTTTTTTTCGTGGCAAAGGCTGCCAAGAGGACTAACCCGTTACCGCCTGCCAGCGCGTATCGCGCAAGGACGGGCGGCGGTGCAGGCGGGCGTCGAGCAGGCTGCGGGCGCGCGGCAGCTCGCCGCTGCGCATTAGGGCCACGAGGAAAGTGTCCTCGATCAGCTCGCGCTGGGCATGGCTGCCGCCGATGCGCACGACCTCAGTGAGGACAGGCGCGAGCTCGCGCACGCAAGTGGCGTGATCCTCGTCCGCGAAGGCGACAAGCGCGCGGCAGATCGCCGGCACCACGGGGCCGGCCGGTAGTTTGCCGTCCGCGAGGCGCTGCTCGATCACGGCAAGCCGCGCGGCCAGCGCCTCGCGATTTTGCGTCGCGGCCGCGAACAGCGCCATGTGGACGTCAGCGAAGGGCAGGCTTGATTTCGGGAACAGCTTTTGCGCGGCGGCGTCGGCCTCGATCCAGAGCGCTTTCGGCACGGCATGGCCATAAGCCGACAGGCGCCAGAGCAGCGAGGCGCTGTCGGTGATGACGTTGAGCGGCGGCGCCTGCGTGGCGGAGGGCTGCAGCACATCGTCATAGATCTTGAGCGCGCGGGCCGCATCGCCATGCTCCAGCGCGCCGAGCGCCTGGTGCCAGAGGATATGGCCGTGCAGGATGCCGGCGCGGTCATAAGTCGGAATCCACTCGTCGACGAGACGGTCGGCCGCCTCGATCGAGCCATCCTCGAACATCGCATGCAGCACGGCGTGTGCGGCGTGCGCATTGGCCCGGCGCAGATTGAAGCCGCGCTCGGTAACGGCGCGGCCGCGGGCAACGTCGCCATTCTCCGTCATCGCCCAGCCGGACATGGTGAGAAACCACCAGTCCTCGCCATAGTGATGCGCGACGCGCTCGCAGAGCTCATGCCGCGCGCGGTCGTGATCGGCCATGCCGGAGAAGGCGAACAGGCCGAACGCGCCGAGCGGCAGCGACAGCACGACGGCATCGCGCGGCCACGCGTCGACATGCCCCGACATCGCCGCGATCGCGTCAGGCCCACGTCCCTCGATCGCCAGCGCCAGCGTCTCGACATGCGAGCGCTCGCGCTCCGTGCCGCGCTTCGCGACGAGCTCGCGCGCCAAGGTGGCCTTGCTCCGCGCGAGGTCGCCCTGCTGGTAGAACGCATGCACGCGGGCGCGGGCGATGTGGGCCAGCGCGAAATCCGGATCGGCCGCGATCGCGCGTTCCAGCGTCTCCGCCGTGCCGGTCCAGCCGGCCAGCATGAGATCAACGCCTTCGCGATAGGCTGACGCCGCCTGATCGGAGTTGGTGGAGAGCGGCAGTCCGTAGCGATCTTCAAGCGCCATAAGTTGTCTCCGAAAGTTCACGCCGTCCGCGCGCGGCGTCCTTCGATCGGATAGGCCGGGTCATTGTAGCCCGGCGTCGACGGATGGCCCGGCACGACCAGCCGGTCGATCAGCGCCTCGTCATCCGCGGTGAAGCGGTAGTCGAGCGCGCTTACATAGCCGTCCCACTGCTCCTCGGTGCGCGGGCCTGCGACGATCGACGAGACGAAGGCCGAGTTGAGCACCCAGGCGACCGCGAATTGGCCGGCGGTGATGCCGTTCTTCTCGGCGTGGCTCTTGATCTCCTGCGCGAGCTGGAGCGATTCCGGCCGCCATTCCGTCTGCATCATGCGGGTGTCGTTGCGGCCAGCGCGCGTATCCTTGTCGGGGGCTGCGTCCGGCTTGTACTTGCCGGTGAGCACGCCGCGCGCCAGCGGGCTATAGGGCACGATGCCGAGGCCGTAATAGGCGCAGGCCGGAAAGTGCTCGACCTCGGGCATGCGGTTCATTGCGTTGTAATAGGGCTGGCTCGCCACGGGACGGTCGATGCCGAGCCGGTCGCAGATGTTGCAGATCTCGGCGACGCGCCAGGCGCGGTAGTTGGAGACGCCGAAATAGCGGATCTTGCCGGCGCGGATCAGATCGCCCATCGCGCGCACCGTCTCCTCCAGCGGCGTCGCGTGGTCTTCCTTGTGCAGATAGTAGATGTCGATGTGGTCGGTGCCGAGCCGCTTCAGGCTTTCGTCCGCCGCCTGCAACACCCAGCGCCGCGACAGCCCGACGCGATTGGGATCGTTGCGCGTATCGCTGTTCATGGGATTCGCGAGTTTTGTCGCGAGCACCCAGGCATGACGGTTGTTGCCGATCGCGCGGCCCACGACATCCTCGGAGCCGCCCTTCGAATAGGCGTCCGCGGTGTCGATGAAGTTGATGCCGACGTCATGCGCCTTGGCGATGATCCGCGTTGATGCGGCTTCATCCGTCGGCCCGCCGAACATCATGGTGCCGAGACAAATCGGCGAGACTTTCAGGCCGGAGCGGCCGAGTTGGCGGTATTGCATGGGCTGTCCTCGATGCTTTTGTTGGCGCCAGCATATCCGCCTCATGCCGTCATGGCGAGCGCAGCGAAGCAATCCAGAGATGCGTCCGCCTCTCGTCGTCCCGGCGAAGGCCGGGACCCATACTCCGCAGCAGAATTTGTTGCGCGAGATCGGAGTTGGCAGTCTTCGCCACATTACTCCCTGTGGTTATGGGTCCCGGCCCCCCGCGCGCAATTGCGCGCTAGGCCGGGACGACTACGGAGTGTGTGGTCGGTAGCGGCAGCAATCTGACCGAGTTTACGCCGGCCCCTTCAAAATCTTGAACACACCGTTCGCCATCACGACGCAGCGGTCGTCGACCGTCACTTCGGTGCTCATGAAGATCAGGTTGCGGGTCGCGCGCACCACGCGGGGGCGGGAGATCAGGATGTCGCCGATCTTGCCCGCTTCCACGAAATGCGTGTCGAGCTGCACCGTCGCCATATACTCCTTGCCGGAGGCGTAGCGGGCGGTCATGCCGCAGGTGCGGTCCGCGAACGTCATCATCACGCCGCCCTGGACCATGCCGCGGCGGTTGTGGTGCTTGTCTTCGGTGGCGAGTGCGAATTCATAGCGGCCGTCGACCTTGCGCTCCCACAACGGGCCGACGAGGTGCATGAAGCCCGTGGTCTCCAGGATGGTCCAGCCGTCTGATTTGAGCTTTGCGGCGGTCTTGCTGGTCATCGCTCCGTCCATCCTTGCAACGCTTGATCTCTCCTCGTTTCATCGAGCGCGGTCCTGGTGTAGTCAAGCATCATGAGAGCTTTCGGCGATGCCACCAGACGGAATATCGCAGAGGCCTGCGCTTCATTCGCGCGGCTGCCTGATGCGGTCGAGACCTCGACGCTGAAGCGCGCCGCGGTGGTGCTGGCGCTGACCGCATCCAATGACGGTGGCGACACGGCCTTCCTGCTCACCAGGCGCGCGTCGAGCTTGCGTTCGCATCGTGGCCAGTGGGCATTACCGGGTGGACGCTGCGACGCCGGCGAGACGCCTGTCGAGGCCGCGCTGCGCGAGCTCGAGGAAGAACTTGCGCTCAAGCTTCCAGCCGACGCCGTGCTCGGTCTGCTCGACGACTATCCGACGCGCTCCGGCTATCTGATCACGCCGGTCGTGGTGTGGGCTGCGGAGAGCGCCGCGATCACGCCGAACCCGGACGAGGTTGCCTCCGTCCATCGTATCGCGCTCGACACGATCGAGCGCGATGACGCCTTCGATTTCACTGCGATTCCCGAAAGCAGCCGTCGCGTGATCCGCTTTCATCACCAGATGAGCCTGATCCACGCGCCGACGGCGGCGCTGATCTACCAGTTCCGCGAGGTGCTGGCGGGGCGGCAGACCCGCGTCACCGACCTGGAACAGCCGGTGTTCGCCTGGAAGTGACTTGGTAAACGGCGCGTTAACGTGACGGTTACCGGATGCTTGCTAAGAGGGCACCATGCATCATTCGATTCGAACACATCTGGCGCTGGTTCCACTCGCGCTCGTCCTGCTCGTCCCCGCCGCGCGTGGCGGCGAGTCCGACGCGCTGCCATCAGCCGTCCGCAATGCCAACGCCCAGCTGTTGTCGCAGTTTTTTGCGCAAGGCGGCGGCGCATCGCCGGCCGTGCTCGAATATCGCCGCAAGCTGGCCGAGTATCAGCAGATTCGCGGCGCCTTCGATGCCGAGGCCGGCGCCTATTGGAGCCAGGTCTCGGAGAAGCGCAAAGGCCGCAACGCCAAGCGGCGCAGCGGGCAACAGATCACGCTCGACGATTACGTGCTCGACCAGCCGCCGGTCTATACCGGGCCGAAGCGGCCGGTGAACCCCGAGCCCGAGGAAACGCCGGAGCGCCCCACGCGCAAGCCGCTTCCGGTGGCCTCCGATCTGCTGCGCGCCGCACAGGATCTCTATCAGTTCACGCCGCAGCGTCCGGCCAACGAGGTCGAGTTCAAGCGCGCCTATGCGCGCTACGCGCTCGCCTCCGGGCTCACGCGCGAGCAGGCGGTGCGGGTCTATTCGTTCGAGACCGGCGGCACTGGCAATTATGATGTGCAGGCCGGCATCGAGCATGGCGGCAAGCGCGCGATCTCGACCGCAATGGGCTACAACCAGCTGCTCACCACCAACAGCGTCGAGCTGCTGGCCGAGCAGGGGCATGAGTTCATTCGTGCGCTCTCCGACAAGGTGGCGCGCACCTCAGGGCCGGCGCGTCAGTCGCTCGAGCGCAAGCTCAGCGTTCTGAAGAAAATGGTGGCGCATGCGAAGTCGGTGCCGGACACCTGGTCGGAGCACGAGAAGATCGGCGACACCGCGCAGGGCTGGGCCATGCATGCGATGGTGCTCGACATCGACATCGGGCCGATGCTGCAGACCCACAAGCTCTTGACCTCGGTGCTGTTCGCCCGCGCCAAGGGTTACAGCCGTCCGCTCACCGCCGCCGAGCTCGAGATGATGAACCTCACCGGCGACGGCACCGGCCTCGACATGGTGACGATGCCGCAGGCAATGCGCGAGCAGGTGCCGACCTCGAACTTCTTCCAGCGCGGCGGCTACGAGCGCAACCCGGTCGCAATCCGCCACAACACGGTGGCGAAGCTGCTCGCGGTGACGGATGCGCGGATGGACAGTAACAGCAACAATGCCGGCGCGAGGGAGCTGGCTGCGGCGTTTTAATATGTGTCGTCCCGGCGAAGGCCGGGACCCATAACCACAGGGAGAGGTTTGGCGGAGGATCGTCGTTCGGTACTCCTACCTTTCGCGACCCGATGGATCACGCGGTATGGGTCCCGGCCTTCGCCGGGACGACGCCGAATATTTAGTCCCCTCCGTTCCTACTGATCCGACCCAAATTTGAACCTGCCGTCGCCTTCCAGATACTGCCCGCTGCGCATGTAGAGCTGGCCGTTCTGGCCAATGAAGAACAGCGTGCCTTTGGGCACCTTCTTGGCGCCCTTCAGCAGGTCGCCGGCATTGTTGGTGCCCATCTTGTAGGAAAACGTCTTGCCTTCCTTGTCATAGGCATAGCCGGTGTCCGGCTTGAGCTCCCACGGCGTCGCCGCGTTTTGTGCGCATGCGGGAGCGGCGAGCGCGCCCAGCACGGCTGCAATTGCAAATGTCTTGATTGAAAATGCCATCATCCATCCTCCCCGTCGTTGGGGCACCCTGCTTGAACAAATCACGAACGGCGTTTCCGGGTCAATCCGCGATGGCGCCGCAGCGCATCACGTCTTGCCCAGCAGTTTGTGATTTTCCCTTCGTCCCCTCGCGACTATGTTCCGCTTTCAGTCTAGAACGCAACACGACAAAGATATTGGTGGGGATGATTCGAATGCGCCACGTCATGAAATTTTGCTGGATTGCCTTGATGTCGCTGACGGCGCTCGCGCCGGCCGCCCGGGCCGATGACTTCCAGCTTAGCCACAACCAGCGGATTTCGTGCAGCCGCGGCCTTGCCCCGGGCAAGCTCAACACCGCGACCTGCAAGTCCTACACCTATCTCTTCAATACCAAGACCTCGGAATATTTCCGCTGCCAGGTCTCGCTGGCGCTGACCCGCGACAACAAGGAAGTCATCAACGTCCAGACCGACGGCGGCTGCACCAAGAAGCCGCGCATCTTCGAGACCGACGGCAAATATGATTTCGACGTGACCGAGACCGAGCCGCCGAACACCAACTCGTTCTTCGGCCCCGGCGGTTACTCGATCTGGGCCGCCGACATGGCCGCGCAGAAGGTGCGCGGCTGCATCACCATCTCCTCCGGTCTCGGCTCCGACATCTCCAAGTGCCTGGATATGACCTTCCAGTGACGGTGCGCCGCGGCTGACACGCTGTCGCTGCGATGACGGTGCGCTCCCTCCCTCGCTTGCGGGGGAGGGTTGGGGAGAGGGTGTCACCGCAATGCGGCACTCTCCTGCATGACCTCGCTCATATCTGCCTGCGCCACGTCGCCGCACCCGCCGGATCCCCTCAAAACCCAGCTAAATCAGGCGCTTCGACAGCCCTGTTGTGCCCTTTGGATGGGTTGACCCGGTCCCCTCATCCGGTCAATTTCGCCGCCGGTTTGGGGAGAATAACAACCATGAAACGTACGTTTATCGGCGCAGCCGCGGCTTTTGCTCTGGCGGCGTCGGCACCTTGCGCGCATGCGCAATCCTTCATCAACGTTCTGACCGGCGGCACCTCCGGCGTCTACTATCCGCTCGGCGTCGCGATCGGAAAGATCTACGGCGACAAGATTCCGAACGTGAAGACGCAGGTGCAGGCCACCAAGGCGTCGGTCGAGAACCTCATTCTGCTGCAGCAGGGCCGCGGTGAACTCGCGTTCACGCTGGGTGACTCGCTGAAGGCTGCCTGGGAAGGCGACGAGGAGGCCGGCTTCAAGACCAAGCTCGACAAGCTCAGAACGATCGGCGCGATCTATCCGAACTACATCCAGATCGTCGCGACCGCCGAGAGCGGCATCAAGACGCTCGCCGACCTCAAGGGCAAGAGCCTCTCGGTCGGCGCGCCCAAATCAGGCACCGAGCTGAACTCGCGCGCGATCCTGGTCGCCGCCGGCATGACCTACAAGGATCTCGGCAAGGTCGAATATCTGCCGTTCGCCGAATCCGTCGATCTGATGAAGAACCGCCAGCTAGGGGCGACCTTGCAGTCGGCCGGCCTCGGCGTTGCCTCGCTGAAGGATCTCTCGACCTCGGCCTCGATCAACGTCGTGTCCGTGCCGAAGGAGACCGTCGACAAGATCGGCCCGCCTTTCATCGCGGCGATCATTCCGGCCAACACCTATACCGGCCAGGACAAGGACGTGCCGACCGCGGCCGTGGTCAATTATCTCGTCACCAGTTCGGCCGTGTCCGACGACCTTGCCTATCAGATGACAAAACTGGTCTACGAGTCGCTGCCCGAGCTTGCCAACGCGCATGCGGCCGGCAAGGAGATCAAGCTCGAGACGGCCGCCACCGGCAGCCCGATCCCGCTGCATCCCGGTGCGATCCGCTACTACAAGGAAAAAGGGCTGATCAAGTAGTCAGCCTCATGCGTCTTGCATCGTCATTCCGGGCTCGATGCTTCGCATCGCCCCGGAATGACGGAGAGAGTAGTCGTGGATGCCCGGGATAAAGCGCCCGGGCATGATGTTTTTAGAATGCTGGCCAATGCTATGAATGGCATGGGCAGAGCAGGGGGCGATCGAGAGATGCTGGAAAAGGCAGAGGGCACCGACGCGGCGCCCATCAAGGTTGAATTCGACAATTTCGAGCACGGTTTTCCGGAAGGCTTTGGCCCGGGCTGGTGGGGCACGCTCGCCTACTGGATCGGCATCGCCTTTGCGACCTTCCAGCTCTATGTCGCCGCCTTCAACTATCTGCCGAGCCAGGTGGTGCGCGGCGTGCATGTCGGCTTTCTGGTCCTGCTCACGTTCGGCCTGATCGCCAACTTCACCGCGAAGAGCAATCTTGGCCGCGCGCTCGGCTGGGTGATCGGAGGCGCAGGCTTTTTCTGCGGCATCTATCAATGGATCTTCTACGCGGACCTGATCGCCCGCGACGGCGATCCGACGAAACTCGATCTTGCGGTCGGCACGCTGCTCGCGGTGCTGATCTTCGAGGGCACGCGGCGGCTGATGGGCGCGGCGCTGCCGCTGATGTGCGGCGCCTGTCTCGTCTACTGGTTCTTCGGGCAATATCTGCCTTCCCCGCTCAACCATCGCGGCTATGATTTCGACCAGATCGTCACGCATTTGTCCTACGGCACCGAAGGCTTTTACGGCGTGCCGATCTACGTCTCGGCGACCTACATCTTCCTGTTCATCCTGTTCGGCTCGTTCCTGGAGCGCGCCGGTATGATCCAGCTCTTCACCGACGTCTCGCTCGGCCTGTTCGGCCGCACCCGCGGCGGTCCGGCCAAGGTCGCGGTGTTCGCCTCGGGCATGATGGGCACGATCTCCGGCTCCGGCGTTGCCAACGTCGTCACCGTCGGCCAGTTCACGATCCCGCTGATGATCAGGTTCGGTTATCGCCGCGCGTTTGCGGCCGGCGTCGAGGCGACGGCGTCGATGGGTGGGCAGATCATGCCGCCGGTGATGGGTGCGGTCGCCTTCATCATGGCGGAGACGCTGGGCGTCCAATATTCGGAGATCGTCAAGGCGGCCGCGATTCCCGCGGTACTCTATTTCGCCTCCGCGTTCTGGATGGTGCACCTCGAAGCCGGCAAGCACGGCCTCACCGGCATGAAGCGCTCGGAAATCCCGAGCGCCTGGAAGGCGCTGGTGACGCGCTGGTACCTCGTGCTGCCGCTCGCGGCTCTCGTCTACATGCTGTTCGAGGGTTTTACGCCGCTGTATGCCGGCAGCATGGGCCTTGCGCTCACCGTGACGCTGATCCTCGGCGCCAGCATCACGGCCGGAGCCTCCTCGATGCTGATCCGCTATATCTTCTGGATTGGCCTGGCGCTGATCGTCGCCGCGCTGTCGCATGACGGCCTTCAGATCGTGCCGGTGTCCGGCCTCGTCGTCGCGCTGATCGTGATCACCGCGTTCATCCGTGGCGGTCTCAAAGCGTTGCGTGAATGCCGCGATGCCTTGGCCGAAAGCGCGAAATCCGCGATCACGGTCGGCATGGCCTGCGCCATCGTCGGTGTCATCATCGGCATGATGTCGCAGACCGGCGTCGGCACCATTTTCGGCAGCTGGGTGATCGGGCTCGGCGAGAAGAGCCTGTTCCTGGCGCTGATCATGACCATGCTGCTGTCGATCCTGCTCGGCACCGGCATTCCGACGATCCCGACCTACATCATCACCGCCGCGCTCGCAGCGCCCGCGCTGGCGAAACTCGGCGTGCCCCTGATCGCGAGCCACATGTTCGCGTTCTATTACGGCATCATGGCCGACCTCTCGCCACCGGTCGCGCTCGCCGCGCTCGCCGCCGCGCCGATTGCGAAGGAGAATCCGGACAAGATCGGCTGGGAGGCGATGCGCATCGCGCTCGCCGGCTACGTCATCCCCTTCATCTTCGTCTATTCGCCGGCGCTGATGCTGCAGGCAGGCGATCCCATGGCGGCGAAGCTCGGCTTCTATGGCGCGGTAGCACTCGCGACCTTCAAGGCGTTGGTGGCGATCGCCCTGTTCGGCATGGTGGCGATCGGCTTCCTGTTCACGCGGATGACGCTGCTTGAACGCGCGGTTGCGCTCGGCGCCGCACTCTGCCTGCTCGGGGACTTCCCGTTCAGCGATACCGCGGGCTTCGTGCTCTCGGCTGCGCTCGTGCTCTGGCAATGGCGGCAGCGCCCGCCCGCCGTGGTCGAGGCGGTGTGAGCCTTTGCTTCGCAACAGCCGGCGGTGTGAAGGCGCTGGCGCTGTCGGCATTCACGCTGGTGTGGACGCATTCGATCGCGAAGGTCGACTGGCAGGAAGACTGGCGCGTAACGCCGGCGGGCCTCGAACTGATGCAGGCCCGCGTCAAGGGCACCGGCCCCGGCATGGAGCCGCCGCCCGAGGCGCGGCTCGTCGACGGCTGGTTTCAATGGAAGCCGGCGCGCGCGCCGATGCCGGAGGTCGTGCTCGGCAATTCCGGCGCGGCCGGGGAATGGCGGCTATGCCATGACGGGACGTGCCAGACATTGTCTGAGATTGTCGGCCACGCAATCGGTGCTAACGTCACCAAGATGAGCATCTGCGACGAACAGCAGAAATAAGGGAGACACGCGATGGACCGGCTCAAGGGCAAGGTTGCGATGGTGGTGGGCGCCGGCTCGATCGGCCCCGGCTGGGGCAACGGCAAGGCGACCGCGGTGACCTTTGCGCGCGAGGGCGCCCAGGTATTTTGTGTCGATCGCAACGGAGCGGCCGCCGAGGAGACCGCGAAGATCATCACCGGCGAGGGCGGCAAGGCGACCGCGTTCACCGCCGACGTCTCGCGGCCTGCCGAGATCGAGGCGATGGTCGCGGCGTGTCTGAAGGCCTATGGCCGCATCGATGTGCTCGACAACAATGTCGGCATTGCCGAGATGGGTAGCGTGGTCGAGGTGACCGAGGAGAGCTGGGACCGCGTCTTCTCCGTCAACCTCAAGAGCGCCTACTTTGCCATGAAGCACGTCATTCCTGTCATGGTGAAGCAGGGTGGCGGCTCGATCATCAACATCTCCTCGATCGCCTCGATCCGCCACATGGGCATCTCCTACGTCACCTACGGCACCTCCAAGGCCGCGATGAACCAGATGACGCGCACCACAGCGATCGAGTTCGCGAGGTATCATGTGCGCGTGAACGCGATCCTGCCCGGCCTGATGAAAACGCCGATGGTGGAGCATTCGGCTGGGTTGGCGAATAGCTACGCCAAGGGCGACGTCGAAGCGATGTGGCGCGCCCGCGATGCGCAGGTGCCGATGGGCCACATGGGCGACGCCTTCGACGTCGCCAACGCCGCGCTGTTCCTGGCGTCGGACGAGTCGAAATATGTGACGGGAATCGAGCTCGTGGTGGATGGCGGGATCACGTGCAAGGCGGGGGCGTAAGCGCCGCCTCACACTCCGCTGTCGTCCCGGGGCGCGCGCAGCGCGAACCCGGGACCCATAACCACAGGGAGTGGTTGTTTCGCTTAGAGATAACTCCGAGTCCTCGCAAAACTATTGCTGCGGCGTATGGGTCCCGGATCGGCGCTCCGCTTCGCTACGCTTGTCCGGGACGACAGTAGAGTTTGCCGCACGACAGCGGCGTTTGCGGATCTATCCCCCCGCGCTCAACTCCGCCCGATCCAGCTCCTGCTCCAGCCTGTGAAACGCGTCGTCGCCGATCACTTCGGTCGCGCGCAGGCTGAAGATCGATTTGCGTGCGGCTTCGATGGCGCGGCGGCGCAGGGGATCGGCGGGCAGCTCGCCGTTGGCGATGCCACCGTGCGGATCGTCGTCGGCCTGCATCAGCAGGGCGCGATATTCGAGCCTGAGGATCTCGGCCTCCTCCGACGGATCGTCCTCGATCGCGTCGAGCGCGGCGCGATAGGCGATGGCGCGTGCGCGCGCGACCTCGATACCGACGGGATCGTCGTCCCTGAGACCGAAGGCCAGGATCAACGGCCGCAATGTCAGGCCCTGGATCACCAGCGAGCCCAGCACCACCGCGAAGGCGATGAAGACGATGAGGTCGCGATAGGGGAAATTCTCCGGCAGCGCGAAGGCGGTGGCGAGCGTGACGAGGCCGCGCATGCCGCACCAGGAGATGATGAGGCCGCCCTTCGGCGACGCGACCTGCTTCGGATCCTTGGGGTGATAGATGTCGTGTGCGATCAGCACACGCAGCGTCGTGCGGTAGAATGTGATCCAGAGCAGCCGCACCAGGACAACCGTGAGCAGGATCCAGGCGGCCGCTGCGCAATATTCCCAGCGGACGTCCGCGTCCAATTTCGTCCAGATCGGCCGCATCTGCATGCCGATCAGCATGAAGGCGAGCACGTTGAGCACGAATACCGTGGTCTCCCACACTGCGTAGGACGGCACGCGCAGCCGCGCCGGCATGCGCGCCGGCGCGGTCTGCGCGATCGTGATGGCGTAGACGACGATGGTGAGGATGCCGGAGAGGCCGAGATGCTCGGCGGCGATCCAGATCATGAAGGTGGTGGCGAACTGCACGATGATCGCGCTCGGCACCTCCCTGACGCGCTCCATGATGGGCGGGATGATGCGTCCCGCAACAAGGCCGGCCAGCACGCTGCCGACCAGTCCCAGGGCGATCGTCGGCGCGACCTCGCTCCATTTCAGGTGCTCCATGACGACCGCGCCGACGGCGACGCGATAGATCAGGAGCGAGCTGGCGTCATTGAGCAGGCTCTCGCCCTCGAGCACCTTGACCATGCGGTAGGGCAGCTTGACCTGGCTCAGGATCGCGACCGCGGCCGCGGCATCCGGCGGCGCCACGATGGCGCCGAGCGCGACCGCAGCGGCCCAGGGCATGTCAGGGAACAGCCGGTGCGCGACGTAGGCGACGCCGACCGTGGTCAGGCCGACTGCGGCCACAACCAGGGTCGTGACCGGAACCCAGTTGTTGCGGAGATCGCGCAGCGATGTGTCGAAGGCGGCATCCATCAGCACCGGTGCGACAAAAAGCGCCAATGCCAGGCCTGGATCGAGCGTCCAGGAAGGGCTGTTCGGCACGAAGGCGATCAGCGCGCCGCCAATGGCGAGAAAGGTCGGGTAGGGGACCTTGATCCGCCGCGCCAGCGCCGATAATGCAACGGCGCCGAGCAGAAGCCCGATGATCCATTCGAATGTCGACACGACGATCCCCGAAACCGATGTCAGCGGCACCACAAGGTAGCACCAATCCAGCCGTATGATGGATAGTACGGCCTCAAGGCAAGAATTTCCGGCTGCAGCGAGCATGCGTTTTCAAAAACTTCTTCAATTGTCCGGAGCCGTGGTGCTCGCAACGCTTTCGATCGGTGCCGCTCGGGCCGCGACCGGGGGCGAGCCGCCCGCCGCTGCGCAGATCGACGTCGCGGCATGCCTGGCCGCAACCGCGGCCGACGACATGGACAGGGCAGGCCCGGCCTGCGCCGCCGTCATCGACAACGAGAAGACGGCAAAGTCCGATCTGATCAAGGCGCTGATCGCGCGCGGCGCGCTGCTGGCGCGGCAGGACCAGATCGACCGGGCCATCGCCGACGACAGCCGCGCGTTGTTGCTCGATCCCACGCTGGCCGACGTCTTCAATGCGCGCGGTGAGCTCTGGCTGAAGAAGGGCGACAAGCCCAAGGCGGTGCAGGATTTCGGCGCGGCGCTCCGGATCGATCCGAACCACGAGAAAGCCAAGGCCAATCACAAGGCGATGGCGCGCGAGCTCGAGCGGATCGGCGCGCAGATGGCGGTGGCCGGCAAGCCCAGCTTCAATTGCGCTGGCGCGCGCCGCCCGGTCGAGAAGGCGATCTGTGGAAACCGCGAGCTCGCCGACCTTGACCGCGAGGTCTATGCCGCCAATGCGCGCGTGCTGCGCGAGGCGCGCAACGAGAGCGAGGCCAGGAAATACCAGCGCGAGCAGGATGATTTTGTTGCGCGCCGCAATGCCGGATTTGGCCGGCCGGGATATGATTTGAAGAAGGCCATGCAGGATCGGCTGCAGCGGCTGAACGGGGTGGATGGGTATTGAGGTCTTCGCCTCTCCCCGCGTGCGGGGAGAGGGAGAGCAGGCATCTTGCGCTCCTAACAGCGCTATTTTGAACCCATACCTCGCCCCCCGCGACAATGGTGAAAACCTGATGTCACGGAGTGCTTCGGCATGCGCACGCGTTCTTCCGCGCAAATATCCAAAATCTCGTTGAGCGCCTTCCTGCTTGGCGCGGCGATGAGCTTCGTCCTCGCTGCGCCTGCCTCGGCCGCCGCCGATTGCGTGCTGGGCAGCAAGGCGGCGCCAGCGGAAATCATCCCGGCGTGCAGCGCCATCATCGACCAGGCTTCGAACCCGAGTTCCGATCGCGTCGCGGCGCTGCTGGTTCGGGCCGATGCCAATGCGCGGACCTCCGGTGGTCTCACGCTGGCGCTGCGGGATATCGACCGCGCCATCGCGCTCGACGGCAAGAATGCGCGCGCCTGGCGCCTGCGCGGCGATCTGTTGCGCGAGGCGGGCGGTGATCTCAACCGCGCCACGGCCGATCTCAGCAAGGCGATCGAGCTCGATCCGCAGGATGCGGAGGCCTATGAGCTGCGCGGCGTCGCCTATACCAACCAGCGCCGTCTCGACCGGGCGCTTGCCGACTACGACAAGGCGATCAAGCTGAAGCCGGATTATGCGCAGGCCTGGTCCGACCGCGGCGCGACCTATTATCTCAACGGCGACAACGACAAGGCGGTGAGCGATCTCAGCCAGGCATTGCTGCTCGATCCGAACCGGGCGCGCAGCTACACCAATCGCGGCGCGGCCTACAAGAAGCTCGGCCAGCTCGACAAGTCGATTGCCGACGACAGCGAGGCGATCAGGCTCGATCCGAAAGCGCCGGAATATTACGACAATCGCGGGCTCTCCTATGCTGCGATGAAGGACTATGACAAGGCGATCGCCGATTACGACCAGGCGCTGCGGCTGGCGCCGCGGCCGAACTTCTTCACCAACCGCGGCGATTCCTACCAGTTCAAGGGCGAGTTTGGCGCAGCGCTCAGCGACTACAATGACGCGCTGAAGCTCGATCCGAATTTCGCGAAGACCTATAACAACCGCGCCGTGCTCTACACGAAAATGGGCGACCGCAAGAAGGCGCTGGCCGACTACGAGACGGCGCTGCGGCTCGACCCCGGCAACACCAACGCCGCGGACGGCCGCCGTACCATGATGGCGGAGATCGCAAAGTTCGGCGCCGAGCCGGCACAGCCGTTGGCTGCGAATTCCGGCAACGGCCCGTCATTCGATTGCGCCTCTGCGAAGCGCGAGGTCGAGAAGGTGATCTGCGCCGATCCGCAGCTTGGCATGCTCGACCGCCAGCTCGCCGAGGCCTATGAGCGCGCGCTCAAATCGATGAGCCGGCGCTCGGCCGCCGATCTGCGTAAATCCCAGCACGATTTCCTCGCCACCCGCGACGCCAGCTTCCGCCGCCCCGGCTACGATCTGAAGAAGGTCATGCAGGACCGGTTGCAGCGGTTGAATGCGATGGAGGGTTAGGTTCGCGTCTCCGCCGTAAGAACGAGGAGAGGGAGGCCATACACCACCCTTTTCAGCTTGAACCGCGGCCAGTTCCCGGGAAAATACCCCTCAAACAAGGCCGGCACTTGATCCCCGTCATGGCAGGACTTCTAACCTGCCGTCAGGTCAAGGCGAGGCCAATAAAGGGAACGGGAGCGCGGGAATGAACGTCCAGGGCAAAAGCCTTTATCACGAGGTCCATGCGCGCTCGCTGGCCGATCCCGCGGGCTTTTGGGCCGAGGCAGCGAAGGAGATCGACTGGATCGAGCCGCCGAAGACCATCTTCGATCCCTTGCAAGGCGTCTACGGCCGCTGGTTCAGCGGCGGCGTCGTCAACACCTGCTACAACGCGCTCGACCGCCATGTCGAACGCGGCCGCGCCGACCAGGTCGCGCTGATCCACGATTCGCCGCTGACCAATTCGGTGACCAAATTCACCTATGCCGAGCTGCTGGCCGAGGTGCAGGCGCTCGCCGCCATCATGCAGGATTTCGGCGTCGTCAAGGGCGACCGCGTCATCCTCTATATGCCGATGGTGCCGGAGGCCGTGGTTGCGATGCTCGCCTGCGCGCGCATCGGTGCGGTGCATTCCGTGGTGTTCGGCGGCTTTGCCGCAAAAGAGCTTGCGACCCGCATCGACGATGCGCAGCCAAAGCTCATTCTCTCCGCAAGCTGCGGCATCGAGCCCGGCCGCATCGTGCAGTACAAGCCGCTGCTCGACGAGGCGATCAAACTCGCGTCCGCCAAGCCCAAGGCCTGCATCGTGCTGCAGCGTCCGCAGCTGATCTGCGACCTCACGCCAAAGCGCGATTATGATTGGGCGAGCCTGCGCCGCAAGGCGATGAACGACGGCAAGAAGGCCGCTTGCGTGCCCGTTGCCGCGACCGATCCGCTCTACATCCTCTACACGTCAGGCACGACCGGCATTCCCAAGGGCGTCGTGCGCGACAATGGCGGTCATCTGGTCGCGGTGAAATGGTCGATGTTCAACCTCTATGGCGTCAAGCCGGGCGAGGTCTGGTGGTGCGGTTCCGATATCGGCTGGGTGGTTGGCCACAGCTACATCATCTACGGCCCGCTGCTGCACGGCGCGACCTCGATCATGTATGAGGGCAAGCCGGTCGGCACGCCCGACGCCGGGGCGTTCTGGCGCGTGATCAGCCAGCACAAGGCGGTCGCCTTCTTCACCGCGCCGACCGCGTTTCGCGCGATCCGGAAAGAGGATCCGGAAGGCAAGTTCATAAGGCAATACGATCTGTCGACATTCCGGACGCTGTTCCTCGCGGGCGAACGTGCCGATCCGCCGACGGTGGAATGGGCGGAGCAGCAGCTGAAGGTGCCGGTGATCGATCATTGGTGGCAGACCGAGACCGGCTGGTGCATCGCCGGCAATCCGGTCGGCCTTGGCCAGCTACCGGTGAAGCACGGCTCGCCGACGGTGCCGATGCCGGGCTACCAGGTCGATGTCGTCGATGAAGCGGCAAAGCCCGTCGGCCCCAACACCATGGGCTCGATCGTCATCAAGCTGCCGATGCCGCCGGGCTGTTTGCCGACGCTGTGGAATCAGGATGCTCGCTTCAAGGAGGCCTACCTCAGTGAATTCCCCGGCTACTACAAGACGTCGGATGCCGGCTACAAGGACGAGGACGGCTATGTCTTCGTGATGGGCCGCACCGACGACATCATCAATGTCGCCGGCCACAGGCTCTCCACCGGCGGCATGGAGGAGATTCTGGCTTCGCATCCGGACGTCGCCGAATGCGCCGTGCTCGGCGTCAAGGACGCGATCAAGGGCGAGGTGCCCTGCGGCTTCCTGGTGCTGAAAGCTGGCGTGAAGCGGCAGCCCGCCGAGATCGAGAAAGAGATCGTAGCACTTGTGCGCGAACGGCTCGGCCCCGTCGCCGCGTTCAAGCTCGCCATCACCGTCGGGCGGCTGCCCAAGACGCGCTCGGGCAAGATCCTGCGCGGCACCATCAAGAAGATCGCCGACGGCGAGGCCTGGACCATGCCGGCGACGATCGAGGACCCCAAGGTGCTCGACGAGATCGGGGAGGCGCTGAAGGGACGGGTGTAAGATTTGGCCCGTCATTCCGGGGCGCCCGCAGGGCGAACCCGGAATCTCGAGATTCCGGGTTCGCCCTGCGGGCGCCCCGGAATGACGGCGTACCGACTTACAATCTCCTCATTCCGCGCTAAACAGGGCCGGCCAACAGGGGACCTCCTATGTCACTCGCCACCGCGCCGCGGCTGCTCATTGCCGTGGGTCTCGCCATCGCTCTCTCCGCCTGTGCGGGGCGTTACCAGACGCCCACAGCAATGGGGAGTGACGATGATGATGCGGTGTGCCAGAGCCGCGGCCTCGCGGTCGGCTCGCCGGAATATGTGGCCTGCCGCAAGGATCGCGACGTCCAGCGCAATGCGGCGCTCGCCCGTTCCGACCGCCGTCAGCGCGATCTCGGCGAGTACATGCTGAACCATCCGGACCGGCCGTAGGCGATACTTCTTCCGTCATTGCGAGCGGAGCGAAGCAATCCAGCATCCTTCCGCGGAGACAGACTGGATTGCTTCGCTGCGCTCGCAATGACGAGATAGAGCTCGTCCCAAACAAAAACGCGGCGGGTTTCCCGCCGCGTTTTGCGTTTCGATGACGAATGAGAGCGAGGACTACTTCTCCTCTTCCTCGTGCTTCTTGCCGCCGAGGGTCTTGAGCTTGGCGAACACGGCGTCGACGTTGAGGTCGTCGCTCGACTTCTCCGACGGCTCGTACTCGTCCTTCTTGGTGGTCTCGGAGGCCGGCAGCAGGGTGGCGCCGCCATAGGCTGCGTCGATCGGCTTCTCCTTGGCCGCGCGTGCCACCTCGAAATCGAGCTCGATCTGGGAGCAGAGGCCGAGCGTGACCGGGTCGATCGGGGTCAGCTGTGAGGTGTTCCAGTGGGTGCGGTCGCGGACGCTGGCAATCGTGCTCTTGGTGGTGCCGACCAGGCGCATGACCTGGGCGTCCTTGAGCTCCGGATGGCTGCGCAGCAGCCAGAGGATGGCGCTGGGGCGCTCGTGGCGGCGCGACACCGGGGTGTAGCGCGGGCCCTTGCGCTTGGGCTGGGGCGGCAGCACGACCTTGCTCTCCTGGAGACGGAGCCGGAAGTCCGGGTTCTTCTCGCCCTTCTCGATCTCCTCGCGGGTCAGCTGGCCGTTGGAAATCGGGTCCATGCCCTTGATGCCTTGGGCAGCGTCACCATCGGCGATCGCGCGCACCTCGAGGGGGTGCATCTTGGTGAAATCGGCGACCTGGTCGAAGGTCAGCGCGGTGTTGTCGAGCAGCCAGACGGCGGTCGCCTTGGGCATCAGAGGTGCGTTGCTCATGGCAAATCTCCTTTGTGCTTCGCCCACCCCTTTGGAGGCGAAACCGGTGGTCATCAGCGATGACAGGGAATTCGCGCTATATAAGCCCGGAGGGGGTAGCCACGCAATGGTTCTGCTATAGATAGTGCCTTGACAGCGCCTGAAAGGGGGCCCAATTCCCTCTCAAGTCGCTATAAAGTCCAAGCAGACCGTTTCAGGCCCTTTTCCATCCATCGACCGTCCCCCGCCAGAAGGCGAATGGGTGATTCGGTCCCGAGATCGCTCAATGTCAGCCAAACCAGACCTCAAGTTAGTGCTTTGTTCTCCTCGCGGCTTCTGCGCCGGAGTGGTCCGGGCGATCGACACCGTGGAACGGGCGCTCGATAAATACGGCGCCCCCGTCTATGTTCGCCACGAGATTGTGCACAACAAGTACGTCGTCGATGGGTTGAAGAAAAAGGGCGCCATCTTCGTCGAGGAGCTCGCCGAGATCCCGGAAAATACCACCGCCCCGGTCGTGTTCTCGGCCCATGGCGTGCCGAAGTCGGTTCCGGCCGACGCCACGTCCCGCAATTTGTTCTCGCTCGATGCGACCTGCCCGCTGGTGACCAAGGTCCACCGCGAAGCCGCGATCCACTTCAAGCGCGGCCGCGAGATCTTCCTGATCGGCCATTCGCATCATCCCGAAGTGGTCGGTACGCTCGGCCAACTGCCGGTCGGCGCCGTCACCCTGATCGAGACCGCCGAGGACGCCAAGACCATCGCGCCGAAGGACCCCAACAACCTCGCCTTCGTGACCCAGACCACGCTGTCGATCGACGACACCGCCGAGATCGTGGCGCTGCTCAAGGAGCGGTTCCCGAACATCAACGGCCCGCACAAGGAAGACATCTGCTACGCCACCACCAACCGCCAGCTCGCGGTGAAGAAGGTGGCGCCGGTGGTCGACGCGCTCATCGTTGTCGGTGCCCCCAATTCGTCGAACTCGCAGCGCCTGCGCGAGGTCGCCGAGCGCGAAGGCTGCAAGGTTGCGGTGCTGGCACAGCGCGCTGCCGACCTCGACTGGACGCGGTTCGAAAACATCACCAGCCTCGGCATCACCGCGGGCGCGTCGGCGCCGGAAGTGATCGTCGAGGAGATCATGGACGCGTTCGCCGAGCGCTATACGCTGCATGTGGAGACGGTCTCGGCCGCGGAAGAGAACGAGTTCTTCCCGCTGCCGCGCCAGGTGCGCCCCGAAGCCGCCGCCGAGTAGACCTTTATGGCGGTCTACACCGACGTTGCCGCCGACGAGCTTGCGGATTTCCTGAGGCAATACGATCTCGGCGAATTGCTCTCCTACAAGGGCATCGCCGAGGGCGTCGAGAACACCAACTTCCTGCTGCACACCAGCAAAGGCTCGTTCATCCTCACGCTCTATGAGAAGCGCGTGGCGAAGAACGATCTGCCGTTCTTCCTCGCGCTGATGACGCATCTCGCCGAGCACGGCGTCAGCTGCCCACTGCCGGTGAAGGCGATAGACGGCGAGGCGCTGCACGAGCTGTCGGGACGCCCCGCTGCGATCATCACCTTTCTCGAAGGCATCTGGCCGCGCAAGCCGAACGCGACGCATTGCGCTGGCGTCGGCGAGGGCCTCGCCCGGATGCATCTGGCTGGCGCCAATTTTGCGATCAAGCGTGCCAACGCGCTGTCCGTCGCAGGCTGGCGGCCGTTGTTCGATGCGGCAGCACACCGTGCCGACGAGGTACAGCCGGGCCTGCATGCGTTCCTCGCCACCGAGCTCGACTATCTCTCGAGCGGCGTCTGGCCGACCAATCTGCCCGAGGGCGTGATCCACGCCGACCTCTTCAACGACAACGTCTTCTTCCTCGGCGACAAGCTCTCGGGGATTATCGACTTCACCTTCGCCTGCAACGATATGCTGGCCTATGACGTTGCGATCTGCCTGAACGCCTGGTGCTTCGAGCCGGATCATTCCTTCAACGTCACCAAGGCGCGCGCCTTCCTCAACGCCTATGGGCGTGTGCGAAAGCTCTCCGAGGCGGAAGAGGCTGCGCTGCCGCTGCTGGCGCGAGGTGCCGCGATCCGCTTCCTGCTGACGCGGCTGGTCGACTGGCTCAACGTGCCGCCCGGCGCGCTGGTCAAGCCGAAGGATCCGCTGGAATATTTTCGCAAGCTGCGCTTCCACCAGAGTGTCTCCAGCGCGCGCGACTATGGGCTGATGCCGTCAGGATTGGTCGCGTGAGCGAGCTCCCCAATGTCACGATCTATACCGACGGCGCCTGCTCGGGAAATCCCGGGCCGGGCGGCTGGGGCGCGATCCTGAAGTTTGGCGACAAGGAAAAAGAGCTGAACGGCGGCGAGCGCCACACCACCAACAACCAGATGGAATTGATGGCGGCGATCTCGGCGCTCGAAGCGCTGAAGAAGCCATGCACCGTCGATCTCTACACCGACAGCCAGTACGTGCGGCAGGGCATCACCGGCTGGATCCATGGCTGGAAACGCAACGGCTGGCGCACCGCCGACAAGAAGCCGGTCAAGAATGTCGAGCTATGGCAGCGCCTCGATGCCGCGCTGAAAGCGCATGAGGTGCGCTGGCACTGGGTCAAGGGCCACGCCGGGCATCCGGAGAATGAGCGGGCCGATCAATTGGCGCGTGATGGGATCGTGAAGGCAAGGACGCAGCAGCGGGTGGCGGAGTAGAGGCGCGGTCGGCGCTCTATCCTTCGTCGTCATCGCGCCTCATTCTCAACTGTCATCGCCCGGCTTGAACCGGGCGATCCAGTATTCCAGAGACGCTTGCGATTGAGCCGAGAAGCCTCGGCGTACTGGATCGCCCGCCTTCGCGGGCGATGACAGTTGTGGAAGTGGCGCGAAGCCGTCTTGCCTTACAGCTGCCCCAGCAGCGTATCGCCGCCGGATACCTCGACCTTGCCGGGCATCGCTTCGAGATTCAGCTTCTTGACCACGCCGTCCTCGACCAGCATCGAATAGCGCTTGGAGCGGATGCCGAGGCCGTTGCCGGAGGCGTCGAGCTCCATGCCGATCGCCTTGGCGAAGTCGGCATTGCCGTCGGCGAGGAAGATCGCTTCGTCGCGCTGGTCGGTGTCGCGCTTCCAGGCGTTCATGACGAAGGCGTCGTTGACGGAAACGATCGCGATGGTGTCGACACCCTTGTCCTTCATGGCATAGGCGTTGAGGAAGATGCTCGGCAGATGCATCTTGTGGCAGGTGCCGGTGTAGGCGCCGGGCACCGCGAACAGCGCCACTTTCTTGCCCTTGAAGATATCGTCGGTGGTCTTCACCTGCGGGCCTTCCGCCGTCATCACGCGGAATTTCGCCTCGGGCAGCTTGTCGCCAGTCTGGATCGCCATCGTCAGTCTCCCTGAAAATCGGTAGGGCTTTTTAGACCGTGCGGCGAGACTGCACAATATTGCGTGCGAGGGAAGCTGAGGGGCCTGCGGCCTTTCACCGTTGTGTCATCAGCCGGGAAAACCGCCGCCGTCGAGGAAAGCCTGCTCCTCCGTGGTGGTGTCCCGGCCGAGCAGGCCGTTGCGGTGAGGGAAGCGGCCGAACCGCTGGATGATGTCGGCGTGCTCCCGGGCGTATTTCAGGTTTTCGGCATTGCCGGTGCCTTCGAATAGCGCGACGCAATGCAGCTGATCGGGCAGATGTTCGGAATGCATGAAGGGCAGATAGAGGAATTCGAGCAGGATGGGATCGATCCTGCGATCGGTGCCCCGCGCGATGGCGCGGCGGGCGACATCGCGCGCCTGCGCATCACTGGCGAAGGCTTCCGGTGTACCGCGAAAGATGTTGCGGGGAAACTGGTCGAGCACGATGACGAGCGCGAGCGCGCCGTCGTCGCTGCCTTCCCACGAGTCCAGAGCGCCGGCGGCCGCCTTCTGCCATAGCGGAAGAAAACGACGCCGGACCTCGGCGTCGAAAGCATCGTTGCGCTTGTACCAGGCGTCGCGACCAGCCTCGCGCCAGAAGGCGAGAATGCCGGCCGGCGTCACATCAGAGGTCTCTGACATCAGCAAAAGACGGCTTACGCCGCTTGGGCCTTCTTCTCGTCGCGCAGCTCGCGGCGCAGGATCTTGCCGACATTGGTCTTGGGCAGGTCGGCGCGGAATTCGATCTGCTTGGGCACCTTGTAGCCGGTGAGCTGCTCGCGGCAGAACTTGATGACGTCCTCCGCCGTGAGGTTCGGGTCCTTCTTCACCACGAAGGCCTTCACCGCTTCGCCGGACCCGCTGTCGGGAACGCCGATCACCGCGCATTCCAGCACGCCCGGATGGCTCGCGATAACTTCCTCGATCTCGTTCGGATAGACATTGAAGCCCGAGACCAGAATCATGTCCTTCTTGCGGTCGACGATCTTGGTGTAGCCCTTCTCGTCCATGATGCCGATGTCGCCGGTGCGGAAATAGCCGTCCGCCGTCATCACCTTCGCCGTCTCTTCCGGCCTGTTCCAGTAGCCGGACATCACCTGCGGGCCCTTGGCGCAGATCTCGCCGGCCTGGCCGAGCGGGACTTCGTTGCCGTCGTCGTCGCGGATCGAGATCCAGGTCGAGGGCACCGGGATGCCAATGGTGCCATTGAACTCGGAATTGGTCGCGGTGTTGCAGGTCAGCGTCGGCGCCGTCTCCGACAGGCCGTAACCTTCCGCGATCGAGCATCCCGTGATCGCCTTCCACTGCTCGGCCACCGGGCGCTGCACCGCCATGCCGCCGCCGTTGGAGATCTTCAGCTTGGAGAAGTCGAGCTTCTTGAAGTCAGGATGGTGCATCAAGCCGTTGTAGAGCGTGTTCACGGCCGGGAAGCTGTTGACCTGGTATTTTGCGAGCTCCTTGACGAAGCCCGCGATGTCGCGCGGGTTGGGGATCAGGAGATTGCAGCCACCGGCGCGCACCGCGAGCAGGTAGCAGGCCGTCAGTGCGAAGATGTGATAGAGCGGCAGCGCGCAGACGATCATGAGCTGATCGACATGCGGCGGCGCAGCCATCGCCGGCTGCAGCCATGCGTCGTTCTGCAGCACGTTGGCAACGATGTTGCGGTGGAGCAGCGTGGCGCCCTTGGAGACGCCGGTGGTGCCGCCGGTATATTGCAGGAAGGCGACGTCGCCGGGCGACAGCTTTGGCTTGTTGAAGGTCTGGCCGCGGCCGGCCGCGAGCGCGTCGTTGAACGACACTGAGCCCGGTAGCGACCAGGCCGGCACCATCTTCTTGACGCGGCGGACGACGAGATTCACGATCACGCCCTTGAAGCCGAGCAGATCGCCCATGCTGGCGACGATGACGTGCTTGACCGGCGTCTTCGCGATCACCTGCTCGACGGTGTGGGCAAAGTTCTCCAGCACGATGACGGCTTCGGCGCCGGAATCCTTGAGCTGATGCTCGAGCTCGCGCGGGGTGTAGAGCGGGTTGACGTTGACCACGGCAAAGCCGGCGCGCAGCACCGCGGCGGTTGCGATCGGATATTGCAGCACGTTCGGCATCATGATCGCGACCCGCGCGCCGCGCTGCAGACCGCGTCCCTGCAGGTAAGCAGCGAGCGCCAGCGACATCTGGTCGAGGTCGCGATAGCTGATCGCCTTGTCCATGCAGACGAACGCCTTGCGGTCGGCGAACTTCGCAAAACTCTCCTCAAGGAGGTCGACCAGCGATGCGTATTGCGTCGGCTCGATATCAGCGGGCACGCCGGGCGGATATTGCTTGAGCCAGATGCGCTCCATGGAAACTCCCCTCTCTTACACAGAGCCCGTTGTGTCTCGGGCTTGCCTCATTGCCGCCAGTATCGAGCCTGCCGGAACGGCTGGCAAGCGGTCGAGGCTTAGTGCAAAGGTCGGGGAGTTGGCTACTGGAATCGTCGGAAATCGCTGCCGCAGGTGCGAAGTGCGACCCGCAGCCTAACGGGACTGGAGCGTGAACCTAGCTGTTGTTGGGCGCGGGCTTCGGCGCAGGTTTTGTCGCTGCCTTGGGCTTGGCCGGCTTGGCAGCCTGATCGCCGCTCGCTGCCGGCTTGTCCGCAGGCTTGGCCGTCGCATCGGGCTTGGCCGCGGCATGCTTGGTCCCAGCCGGCTTGGCCGCGGTCTTTGCGTCAGCCTTTGCCTCAGCCTTGGGCGCAGCGTCAGGCTTGGAGGCCGCCGGTTTCGCTGCGGCCGTTTTGGCGTCGCTGCCGGCGTCGGGCTTCTTGGCGACGCGCGACTTCTTGCCACGCGCCTTCGGCGGGGTCTGCTGGTCGGCATCGGCGGCGACCGCCGCGACCAGGGCTGCGCCGGTGCGGGTCGGGCCAGTATAGACCACCACGGGCTCTGCGGCTGCGGGCGCCGAGGCCATCAGCTCGGAGGCCTTCATCAGCGGCGGCTGGAGGCCTGCGGTAAAGAACGTCACCTGGGCTGCGCCGCCGGTGTCAGAACCGCTCGTGCCGCCGGTGTTGGTCGCGATCAGCGCATCGTCGTCGTCGCTGGCCGGCCGCTTGTGGTGACCGCCGCACATCTCCTCGCGCAGGTTCGGCGGCGAGGCGTCGACCGGCACCAGGTTCTCGACCGTGCCGAGCGAGGGGCGCAGCCACGACAGATTGTCCTGGCTGAAGCCGCGCTCCAAGAGCTGCGCCGCCTTCACCGCGCGCGCGGTGCCGGAATTGGCGCCGAGCACCACCGCGATCAGGCGGCGGCCGTTGCGCGTGGCTGAGGCCACGAGGTTGTAGCCGGAGGCGCAGATGAAGCCGGTCTTGAAACCGTCGGCGCCGGGATAGCGGCCGATCAGCTTGTTGAAATTGCCGGTGACGCGCTTGCCGAAGCGGATCGCCGGGATGTGCACGTAGTACTCATATTCGGGCAGATCGCGCAAAAATGAGCGTGCGAGAATGCCGAGATCGCGCGCCGAGGTGACGTGTCCGTCCGCCGGCAGGCCATTCGGATTGACGTAGTTCGTCTGCGTCATGCCGAGCTTCTTCGCGGTGTCGTTCATCATCACGGAGAAGCCGTCGATCGAGCCGCCGATGCCTTCGGCCAGCACCACGGCCATGTCGTTCGCCGACTTGACCATCATCATCTTCAGCGCGTTGTCGACGGTGAGCTGCGTTCCCGGACGAAGGCCCATCTTCGAGGGCGATTGCGAGGCGGCCGTCGGCGACACCGTCAGCATCGAGTCGAGCGTGATCTTGCCGTCCTTCACCGCCTTGAGCGTCACATAGGCGGTCATGATCTTGGTGACGGAGGCCGGGTACCAGGGGATGGTCGCGTTGTCGGCCTGAAGCACCTTGCCGCTGTCGGCTTCGATCAGAAGCAGTGCTTCTGCGTTTGCGATGCGCGGTGCGAGCAGCGCACCGACTGCGAGAGCCGCAGCGAACAGGTTGAACAGGGGTTTGCGAAGCAGCGGGCGAAGTGCGTGCACTATCCGATTCCGGTCCTTGGAGATCCGCCGGTTCCGGTCGGATCTCGTGATCTCTGTTCGGTTCTGAAATCCAGCGCCGCCGCTCGCGGCAGCGCAAACCTATACCGGCTCGTGCGTCGAGAATAGGGGTCTCCGCTGCGTATTCCGCAATGAAATAGGCCGAATTTCGACGGTGCTGCGGGGACTTGTTAAGGGGACTTGGCCGCAGAGGCCGCCGCCTCGGCGGCACTCGCGCTGGGCCGGCCATTCGCTTGAGCGCTTGCCTGCACCATGAACTGGGCCTTGGCGAGCTCGGCAAAATGGCCGCCTTTAGCCACGAGTTCATCGAAAGTTCCGCTTTCGATCACCCGTCCGTTCTCGAACACCAGGATCCGCGTGGCATTGCGGATGGTGGAGAGACGGTGGGCGATCACGAAAGTGGTGCGGCCCTTCATCACTTCATCGAGAGCAGCGTTCACCTTGGCCTCGGTGACGGCATCGAGCGCGCTGGTCGCCTCGTCCAGGATCAGGATCGGCGGGTCCTTCAAGAGCGCCCGCGCGATCGACAGCCGCTGCCGCTCGCCGCCGGAGAGCATGCGGCCGCGCTCGCCGGCATTGGTCTCGAAGCCGCCGCTGCGATCGATGAATTCGAGTGCCTGCGCGCGCTCGGCGGCCTTGCGCATCTCGGCCTCGGTCGCGTCCGGCTTGCCGACGCGCAAATTTTCCGCAATCGAGCGGTTGAACAGCAGCGCTTCCTGGAACACCACGCCGATGTTTCGCCGCAGCGATGTCAGCGTGACGCCGCGCACGTCCATGCCGTCGATCCTGATGAAGCCGGATTGCGGATCGAAGGCGCGATGCAGCAGCGCAATCGCGGTCGACTTGCCGGCGCCGGTAGGGCCGACCAGTGCGATGGTCTGGCCGGGCAGCGCGGTGAAGGAGAGATCCTCGATCGCCGGCCGCTTGCCGTCATAGGAGAAGGTGACGTCGTTGAACTCGACAAGGCCGGCGAGCCGGCCGGCATCGATCGCATCGGGCCGGTCGTGCACCGCAGGCACAGCATCGAGCACGTTGAAGAATTCGCGCAGGCGCGGGGCTTCCATGAACACGTTGTTGATGAAGCTCACGACTTGCTCGAGCTTCTGGATCAGCAGCGTCGCGAAGCTCACGAACATCACGATCTCGCCGACCGAGGTCAGGCCCTGGTCGTGCAGCGCGATGCCGAGGGTGAAGATCGCGAGTACGGTGATGGTGGTCGAGGCGCGTGTGATCACGGTGACGAGCGCCCACCATGACAGCACCGGCATTTGGGCCGCGAGCAGCTGGTCGGCGACGGAGCGCAAGCCCTGCACCTCGGACTCGACGCGCACAAAGCTCTGCACCAGTGCGACATTGCCGAGTGCGTCGGAGGCGCGCGCGGAGAGCTCGCTGTACTGCTCTTCGACCGCCATCTGCATGCCAAAAGTCTTGCGCACGACGAAGGTCGTCAGCGCGGTGAAGACGACGCAGAGCACGAACAGCAGGATCGCGAGCCGCCAGTTCAGGTACAGCGACAGCGGCAGCAGCACCACCACCGACAGGATCGCCGCAAAGTGCTCGCGAAAGAAGCCGAGCCAGAGCCGCCACAGCGCGTCCGTGCCGTTGAGCATCACCTTCATCAGCCGGCCCGAATGGGTGCCGGAATGGAAGGTCAGCGGCAGTTGCAGGATGTGCTCGAAATAGCTGGTCAGCACCGCCTGGCGCTGGCGGTGGGAGAGCCGGTCGGCCTGCAACGCCACGATCGCGCTGCAGCCGATGGTGAACAATCCGAACGCGACCCATGCCATCAGGAATGGCCAGGCCGAGTTCGAGCCTGCCACGGTCTTGCCGGAGAGCACATCGACGATCCGGCCGAACAGCACGGGTTCTGCGAATTGTGAACCCGCCAGCAGGAGATTGGCGAACGCCAGCAGCCAGCCGAGGCGTGCCTCCTTGCCGAGCAGCTCGATAACGCGGGTGTAGAGGCGGAGGATGGGCATTCGGGCAAAGAACTCGGGCGTGTGACGGAGCCGATATTCTAAGCAGGGATTGCCCGCGAGATACAGCGGAAGCTGCCGGTTTTGCTCAATTGATGAGCCGGCTTTCGACTGGCGGCAGGAACCGGCCGTCGAAGATGTCGCCCGCTGCAGGACGCTTGCGAAATCTGAAGTCCTCCGCGATCTCATCGATCGAGCGCTCCAGGCGCGCAGGGTCAATGCCTCCGAGGCCGTTACGTCGGACTTCGTCGGTCAGGATATTGTCGGCGAGCACCGTGCGCAGGCGCGCGAGCTCGAGGTCGCGGTCGCCGTCGTCGATGCGGCCGGCGGCCTCGTCCGCCGCGCGCGCCGGCTCCTTCGCAGTTGCGTTGATGCCCGCTATCAGCGCGCGGACAAAACCCTTCAGCGCGTCCGGCTTCGCCGCGGCGAAGGCGGGATTGGCGACGATCGCAAAGCCGTAGGCCTCGCAGCCATAGTCGGCATAACGCAGCACGGCGAGATCGTCAGCCGGCACGCCGCGGTCGCGCAAATTCACGGCCGACAGATAGGAGAAGCCGGCGACGGCGTCGACCTGTCCTGCCGACAGTACCGGCTCGCGCACCGCGGCGCTCATCTTGAAGAATTTGACATGCGCGACGTCGATGCCGTTCTGCCGTGCCAGCGCCGGCCACAGCCGGATCGACAGATCGCTGTCGGCGACGCCGATGGTCTTGCCGTCGAGATCGGAGAGCAGATGGGTGCCGCGGCTTTTGCGGGCGACGATCGCGTAAGGCGCACGGTTGAACAGCACGAACACCGCCTTGATGGGCGGTGCATCGGCCTTGTCGCGAAAACGAATGAGCTCGTTGATGTCGACGAGCGCGAGCTCGCTATCGCCTTTCGCAACGCGCGCAAGTGCTTCCGGCGAGCCGGCCGCGCTGTTGAAGGACACGTTGAGGTGCTCGGCGCCGAACTTGCCGTCCTTTGCGGCCATGAAGAACGGCGCCATGCTCGCATCGACCGGACGGTCGAAAGTGAAGTGAATCGCCACGGACGGCACGGCCGCCTCGGTCGCATGGACGTCGCGTGCGGCAAGCACGATCGAGAGGACCAGAAGGCAGTGAGAGGTGATCGTCCTGAATCCAACCATCGGTCGCGCCGGTTCCGCATTGTTGTGGTTTCGTGACGCTCGCAGCGCCGGCTGCGGGCAACTCTGATCGCGTCAACCTGAACAGCAGATGAGCGGTGGTTGCGTCACGATCACGCAGCCCCGTTCATCTTCTGTTGGGGTTGGGGAACCCAACATGGGCTGCGGGTGTTTGGAAGACATGCGCCTGTCTCGAGGCACCGTTGAAGGTCCCAAGGAGGGTCCAAGCCATGTTTGACCGATTTTCGAAATTTGCTGGCCGCAAGGCCGTTCTCGCCACTGCCGCGGTGCTGGCGCTGACCACCGTTGCCCCGACCGCATCGTTCGCAGGCGGCCGCCACTGGCATGGTGGCGGTGGCGCGGCCTTCGCCGGCGCAGCCATCGCTGGCGCCATCGGCGCCGGCCTTGCGATCGCCGCGACCCGCGATGCGTACGCCTATGATGCCCCGGCCTATTACGGCGGCGGTCCGGTCTATTACGATAACGGCCCGGCCTATTACGGTGGCTACGGTGGCCCGAGCTATTCCTACAGCAACAGTCGCGAATTCCCGGGTAACGGCAGTGTCGGCCGCGACCCCTTTGCGACCTGCAGCCGAGGCGGCGCGGGTTGTTGGTAAGTCGTTGACCACGAAAGGCCGGCGCGCTTGCCGCGCCGGCCTTTTTTGCCCTTTAATGTCAATCGTTAACGCGTGGACCATTTGTTTAGAGTAGTTTTGCGTACATGAGTGATTCGCTTGAGCGGCTATATGTGGCTGTGCTCGCGGCCAGGGACCTTGATCCGGCAATATCGCGTACTGCCCGGCTGTTTCAGCGTGGGCCCTCCAAAATGGCGAAGAAGCTGGCCGAAGAGGCGATCGAGGTCGTGATCGATGCGGTCAACGGCGACAGCGAGGCCGTGGTCCGGGAAAGTGCCGATCTGCTCTATAATCTCACCGTGCTCTGGGCTTCCGCCGGCGTGCGCCCCGAAGACGTCTGGCGTGAAATGTCGCGGCGTGAGGATATGCTGGGCATTGCCGAAAAGCTGCCGAAGTCGCCGATGAAACTGCCCAAAGTCGCGTCACCGCGCATCTCCGCCCGGCGGCCAATTGTCGCGCTCGAGAGCCGCGCGGCGCGCAAGCGGCACTAAAACGGTCACAAAACTCACGATGGACAAATCCGTCCCATGGTGCTTCATCGCGGCGCCATGCTGAAACGTATCTACGACTGGTGCATCGACTCCGCCCACAAGCCTTACGCGCTCTGGATCATGGGTGCGGTGGCTTTCGCCGAAAGCTCCTTCTTTCCGGTTCCCCCGGACGTGATGCTGATCCCGATGTCGCTGGCGCGCCCGCAGCGCGCCTGGCTCTATGCCGCGATCTGCACGGTCACCTCGGTGGTCGGCGGTCTGCTCGGCTACGCCATCGGTGCACTGCTGTTCGACTCGGTCGGCCACTGGCTGATCCAGGTCTATGGCCTCGGCGACAAGGTCGATGCTTTCCGCGCCTCCTACGCGGAGTGGGGCGCGGTGATCATCCTGCTCAAGGGCTTGACGCCGATCCCTTACAAGCTCGTCACCATCACCTCGGGTTTTGCCGGCTACAATCTCGTTCTTTTCATCCTGTGCTCGATCGTCGCGCGCGGCGGGCGCTTCTTCATCGTGGCGATCCTGCTCAACCGCTATGGCGACTGGATCCGGCACAAGCTCGAGGAGCATCTCGGATTGTGGGTGGCGATCGGCGCCGCGGTGCTGGTGCTCGGCTTCGTGGTGGCGATCAAGCTGATCTAGGACTGAGATACCCAACGCTTTCACGCCGCGCCGGCTTCGGTTACGGTTGCCCCTATGATGGTTCGATCCGGAAATCCGGCAGTACGGCACGGGACGCTGATCTCAGCGGTGCTGCTGCTCCTTTCCGGTGCCGGCGGGACCGGGTGGGCGCAATCGGCGCCGCCGTCGCTCGGCTTGCAGGAGCAGGGGCCGCAGGCTGCGCCGCCGCCTTCGACGCCCGCGCCGCCGGCGGCTGAGGACAATCCCGGGCTGATCCACGAAATGGGCAAGCTGTTCGACAAGCTGCCCTCGATCCTGCCGCCGATCAAAAGCCCCAGCGAGACCATGAATGACCTGTCGCGGCTGGCGACGCCGTCGACCATGGTCTCCGGGCGCACGGCCTGTCCGGTCTCGTCGAACGGTGCGCCCGACTGCAAGCCCGCCGCCAACCAGCTCTGTCAGAGCAAGGGCTACAAGGAAGGCAAGAGCCTCAATACCGATTCCGCCGAGAAGTGCTCGGCCAAGGTTCTCATTCCGGGCAGGCAACGCAAGCCGGATGATTGCCGCACCGATACCGTCGTCACCAGCGCGCTGTGCCAGAACTGACGCCGCGCGAGCAGCAAGGAGCGCCCATGAGCCGCACGGAGCAGGACTTCCTCGGACAGCGTGAGATCGCCGACGACATCTACTACGGCGTCCAGACCATCCGGGGTAAGGAAAACTTCCACATCACCGGCATTCCCATGAACCAGGAGCCTTACTTCGTGAAGGCTCTTGGTTACGTGAAAAAGGCCGCCGCGATGGCCAACCGCGATCTCGGTGCGATCGACACAAGGGTCGCGGATGCGATCATCCTCGGCTGCGACCGCGTCATCGCCGGCGACATGATGGACCAGTTCGTCACCGACTTCATCCAGGGCGGCGCTGGCACCTCGACCAACATGAATGCCAACGAGGTGATCGCCAACCTCGCGCTGGAATCGCTCGGCTTCAACAAGGGCGACTACCAGCACGTCAGCCCGAACGACCACGTCAATTACGGCCAGTCCACCAACGACACCTATCCGACCGCGTTTCGGCTGGCGCTGATCCTGCGCCTCGAGAGCTACATGACGGCGCTGCGCCAGCTCCAGGAGGCCTTCTTCGCCAAGGGCCGCGAGTTCGAACGCGTGCTGAAGATGGGGCGCACGCATCTGCAGGACGCAGTGCCGATGTCGCTTGGCGCCGAATTCCGCGGATGGGGCACCACGATTGGCGAAGAGGTCGACCGCATCTCGGAAGCGCGCGCGCTGCTGCGCGAGATCAATCTCGGCGCCACCGCGATCGGCACCTCCGTCACCGCGGCGGTTGGCTATCCCAAGCTCGCGGTCCGGCATCTCAGCGCGCTGACCGGCGTCGACTTCATTCTCGCCGGCGATCTCGTCGAGGCGACCTCCGACACCGGCGCCTATGTGCAGCTTTCCGGCGTGCTCAAGCGCACCGCGAGCAAGCTGACGAAAATCTGCAACGACATCCGCCTGCTGGCCTCGGGCCCGCGCGCCGGCTTCAACGAGATCAACCTGCCGCAATTGCAGCCGGGCTCCTCGATCATGCCGGGCAAGGTCAATCCCGTGATCCCCGAGGTAGTCAACCAGACCAGCTTTCTCGTGATCGGCCTCGACACCACGGTGACGCTCGCGGCCAGCGCCGGCCAGCTCCAGCTCAACGTGATGGAACCGGTGATCTCGTTTGCGCTGTTCTTCTCGATCCGCACCATGGAGCGCGCGGTCAACAGCCTGCGCGAGAACTGCGTCGTCGGCATCACCGCCAACGAGGAGCACACCCGCAACATGGTGCTGAACTCGCTCGGCATCGTCACCGTGCTGAAGCCGCTGCTCGGCTACAAGCAATGCGCCGAGATCGCGCGCGAGGGCTACAAGAGCGGCAAGTCGCTGCACCAGATCGTGGTGACCGAACGCAAGCTGCTGACGCAGGAGAAATGGGACGAGATGTTCTCGTTCGAGCGGCTGATCAACCCGGATATGATTGGGTAGCCGTCGTCATCCGCAG
Organism: Bradyrhizobium ganzhouense; assembly: GCF_049949285.1. NCBI lineage: Bacteria > Pseudomonadati > Pseudomonadota > Alphaproteobacteria > Hyphomicrobiales > Nitrobacteraceae > Bradyrhizobium > Bradyrhizobium ganzhouense. The sequence continues at coordinate 8,253,520 of NZ_CP181318.1, read as the reverse complement.
CTCTTTTCTCGTCATTGCAATGACGGGGCGCGATGGGAATTCCGCCTGTTGGAATTGCGGAAACGGCATCCGCCACGGCGTCAAAACGCAATACTTGACAGTGGAAAGATTGCCTTGTTGGTATGGCTCCCAACCTTCAATGCGTCTGCCAACAAAGGATCGTTGCGCAATGTCCATGCCTGCTCTGTTCAAGGGGCGCCTGTCGATCCCCGTGATCGGTTCGCCGCTCTTCATCATCTCGGTGCCCGACCTCGTGATCGCGCAATGCAAGGCGGGCGTGGTCGGCTCGTTCCCGTCGCTGAACGCGCGGCCGCCGGAATTGCTCGACGAGTGGCTGGCGCGGATCACCGAAGAGCTCGCGGCCTACGACCGCGCCCATCCCGACAAGCCGTCGGCGCCGTTTGCGGTCAACCAGATCGTGCACAAGTCGAACAACCGGCTCGACCACGACATGCAGCTCTGCGCCAAGTACAAGGTGCCGATGATCATCTCCTCGCTCGGCGCGCGCGAGGAGCTCAATCAGGCCGTTCACGGCTGGGGCGGCATCGTTTTCCACGACGTGATCAATCAGAAATTCGCCCACAAGGCGATCGAGAAGGGCGCCGACGGCCTGATCCTGGTCGCGGCCGGCGCCGGCGGCCATGCCGGCACCATCTCGCCGCTCGCCTTCGTTGCCGAAACGCGCAAATGGTTTGATGGTCCGATCGCGCTGTCGGGCGCCATCGGCAACGGCAAGGCGATCCGCGCCGCGCGCATCCTCGGTGCCGATTTCGCCTATATCGGCTCGGCCTTCATCGCGACCAAGGAAGCCAACGCGGTCGAGAAGTACAAGGAGATGATCGCGGGCTCGACGGCCGACGACATCGTCTATTCCAACCTCTTCACCGGCGTGCACGGCAATTATCTGAAGCCCTCGATCCTCGCCGCGGGCATGGATCCGGAAAACCTGCCGACCTCCGATCCCACCAAGATGAACTTCGGCACCGACGCTTCCGGCGAACGCGCCAAGCCGAAGGCCTGGAAGGAGATCTGGGGCTCGGGCCAGGGCATCGGCAGCGTTGAAGGCATCGTACCCGCCGCCGAGATGATCGCGCGCTTCAAGAAGGAATACGAGGAAGCGATCGATCCGCCGTTGTGATGGCTGGCGTCCCGCATCTCTCTCATCCGTCGTCCCGGACAAGCGAGCAAAGCGAGCGCAGATCCGGGACCCAACCACAGGGAGGTGTTTGGCGAAGGCTCGTGGTTGTCAGTCTCGCGCCACAACTTCTCCCTGGGAGTATGGGTCCCCGCCCCCCGTGCGCAATTGCGCACTAGGCGGGGACGACACCTTTTGCTGAACTCCGAATGTGCGCCACGGTGAAACAATGACCGCCATTTACCGCGTGGACGGCAACAGCGTTGTCACCAGCCCCAATGCCGCGGGGCCATGGGACCGGCGTATGCAGCACGGTTCGGCGCCATCGGCGCTGGTGACGTGGGCGGCGGAGCGGATTCCGACGCCTGTGCCGATGAACATCGCGCGCGTCACCATCGATCTGATGCGGCCGGTGCCGGTGGCGCCGCTCACGATCGAGAGCAACGTGTTGCGTGAGGGCCGCAAGATCCAGCTCTGCGAGGTCAAGCTGCTCGCCGACGGCATACAGGTCGTCGGCGCCACCGTGCTCAAGATCAAGCAGCAGTCACAGCCGCTGCCCGATGACGTCAAGGAGCTGCCGGTCACGCTGCCGTCGCCCGAGGCCTCGCTGGTCGAGGACGGCCATGGCGCGACCAGTCCGTTCGCGGGCATGGTCTCGATGCGCGCCGCGCGCGGCCGCTTCGGCCAGGCCGGTGCCGGCGCGATCTGGTTTCGCCTCGACCATCCGCTGGTCGAAGGCGAGGCGGTCTCGCAGGCGATGCGCGCCGTGGTCGCCGCCGATTTCTCCAACGGCACCGCCTCGACGCTCGACTTCCGCACCTGGACCTACATCAACGCCGATCTCTCGGTGAGCCTGGCGCGCCAGCCGGTCGGCGACTGGATTCTGCTGGATGGTGAGTCCTGGATCGGCCCGGATGGCGCCGGGCTTGCGATGTCGCGGCTCGCAGACCGCCAGGGCTACTTTGGTCGCGCGGTGCAGAGTTTGGTGATCGAGAAGCGCTGAGCGTTGCGGCATGCGCCGCGGTTGCTGCGTGGGCCGAATGAACGGCAGGCTTCCGCCGCCGCGGAAGGGATGCTTGGCCGTGCTCGACCAGGGCATCCTGCCTGTTCATACTCCGTAGAAGATCTTGATCTCCCACAGCACCACGATGATAGCCGTGATCAACGTGACCGCGGCGACTGCACTTTCCAGGGAAGCGACTCGCATGTCTTACTCCGCTTCCCAGCCCCATCAGCGGTCTAATTGATTCCCTGATTCGTCGGCAATCGGGTGGCCGCCGCCGACGCGCACTCCGTCACGCATTGTGGTGCCGGCGCCACAGCGACTCCGTAAAATCCCGGGTGAGAACGCTGATCATTCCCGTCATTTCGCGCGATACGTGTATTCCGAACCCGCCGCTGCAATCAGGGAGAATTAACCCACCATCCGGTCGCGTCCGCTCCAGAAGCCCGCGCGCAGCACCTTCTTGTCGACCTTGCCGACGCCGGTCATCGGCAGCTGCTTGACGAACTGGATCTGTTTCGGCGCATGCGCGGAACCCTTACGCGTCCGCACCAGATTGATCAGCTCGTCCGGATCCGGCTTTGCGCCCTCGCGCGGCACGACGATGGCCGTGACGGCCTCGCCCCATTTCTCGTCGGGGACGCCGACGACCGCGACCATCGCCACATCGGCATGCTGCGACAGCACGTCCTCGACCTCGCGCGGAAAAATGTTGAAGCCGCCGGTGACGATCATGTCCTTCTTGCGATCGAGGATGAACATGTAGCCGCGCTCGTCCTGGCGGGCGATGTCGCCGGTGTGGACCCAGCCGTTCTTCAACGTCTCCGCGGTGATATCAGGCCGCTTCCAGTATTCCGCCATCACATGCGGCGCGCGCACGCAGATCTCGCCGGCATCACCGGTCTTCACCTCCTGATCGTTGTCGTCGAGAATCCTGACCTCGCAAGCGGCAATCGGGAAGCCGCAGGACAAGAACAGTTCCGGCGTCCTGGGATCGTGATCCCTCTTGCGCAGCACCGAGACCGGATAGCATTCGGTCTGGCCATAGAGCTGCGAGAATACCGGGCCGATGCGCTCGATGCCCTCGACCAGCCGGCTCGGCGACATCGCCGACGCCCCGTAGAGCACAAGCTCGAGCGAGGAGAGATCGGTCTTATCAAGCGCGGGATGATCGAGCAACACGTAGATCATGGTCGGCACGAACAGCGTGAAATTGATGCGCTCGCGCGCAATCGTCGCGAGCACGGCCTCGGGATCGAAACCTTTCAGCATGTGCACGGTGCCGCCGCGCATCAGCGTCGGCAGCACCTTTGTGCCCGCGACGTGGCTGATCGGGGCGACTGTGAGATAGCGCGCGGCGTCGGGAATCTCGAAATCGGCGAGGATCGCGCCGGCAGCGCCGGCATTCTCGCGATGATAGCGCAGCGCGCCCTTGGACTTCCCTGTCGTGCCGCCGGTGTAGTTCAGCGTGGAGAGATCGTCGAGACCAGCGAGGCACTGGGCGCTGGCATGTCCCGCGTCTTCGATCGCCTGCAAGAGGTCGACGCCATAGTCGGCCGGCCCCATGGTGAAGACCGCCTTGAGCCGCCTTGCCTTTGCGGCGAGCTCTCCCCCGCGATCGCGGAAGGCGGCGACGTCGACCACCAGCACTTCGGCGTCCGAATCCTCGAGCTGAAAAAGCTGGTCCGTCTCCGATCCCAGCGGATGCAGCCAGGTGACGCAGCATCGCGACAATTGCGCGGCGACGCCGGCGCACCAGGTGTCGGCGCGGTTCGCGGTGAGGAAAGCGACGCGCGCGCCGGGCTGCAAGCCGAGCCGCATGAACACGCCCTGGATGCGCCCGATCAGATCGAGTGTGCCCTGATAGCTCAGCGATCCGCCGGGCCACGCGAAAGCCGTGCGGCCGGGATAGCGCGCCAACGCCCGTAGCGTCTGCGCACAAGTCGGGGACGATGCGTGGAGCGGATCGGACATATGTTTCCTCGTTGCTTTGTCATCGGCTTGTGTCGTGCCAATGTTTGTGCGCAAGGCTAGCACAGGGAATGCGGGATGGAACGACAAAGCCCGCCAAGGGAAGCAAGCGCGATGCGGAGATTTGCGTGACATCCGATCGACTGCAACGTTTTCGCGACCGTCTCAGCCTGCCTTTGATCGCGGCGCCGATGTTTCTGGTGTCGGGTGTCGAGCTGATGGTCGCGGCTTGCCGCAACGGCGTGATCGGCAGCTTCCCCACAGTGAATTGCCGCAGCGCGGAACAGCTCGATGACTGGCTGACCGAGATCGCAACGCGGTTGCGTCAGCACGGGGATCAGACTGGACGGAAGGCCGCGCCGCTCTGTCCGAATTTGATCGTGCATCGCTCCAACGCGCGGCTGGCGCAGGATCTCGCCGTGCTGCTCAAGCATAAGCCTGAGATCGTCATCACGTCGGTCGGCTCGCCGGCGCTGGTGTTGAAGCCGCTGCACGATGCCGGCGCATTGGTGCTGGCGGATGTCGCCTCCATTCGCCACGCCGAGCGTGCGGTAGCGGCAGGAGCCGACGGACTGGTGCTGCTCACCGCGGGCGCGGGCGGACAGACCGGCTGGCTCAATCCGTTCGCCTTCGTCCGTGCGGTGCGCGCGTTCTATGACGGCATCATCGTGCTCGCCGGCGGCATCAGCGACGGTCGTGCGCTGCATGCGGCCGAAGTGCTTGGCTGCGATCTCGGCTACATGGGCACAAAGTTCATCGCGACGCGCGAGAGCATGGCGGATGATCGCTACAAGCAGATGCTGGTCGAGAGCAGCGCCGACGACATCCTGCTCACCACCGCCTTCACGGGCCTGCAGACCAGCATGTTGAAGCCGTCGATCGTCGCCGCTGGGCTCAACCCCGACGATTTGCCGGCGCGCGGCGCCATCGACATCGGCAAGGACATCGACGTCGCCGCGCGCGAGAACCGGCCTAAACGCTGGCGCGATATCTGGAGCGGGGGGCACTCGACGTCGGGCGTTACCGACGTGATGGCGGTCGACGATCTCGTGGCCCGGACGGCCGCTGAATACCGCGAGGCGGGGGCGCGATAGCGTTCCGCGCCCCCCAGCACGGTTAATCCCGCATGGCTCCGCAAGCCCGCACTTAACGGCGGATTAACCATCGCCAGCCAAGAATCCCCCTCACGGCCGCCAATCAGGACGAGAGGGACAGGCGATGGATTTCGATTTTCTCAACAGCAAGACAGCCGCAACGCTGGACGAGATCCGTGTCCGCGTCGCCCATGCGCTGGCCCGTCACCCGCTCTGCCGCACTGTCCGCTTCGACATCGTCAGCGTCCCCCGCACCCGCCGGGGCGGCAATTGGACAGTGACGCTGCAATCGGTCGAGCCGCGCGCCGTCTGGGAGGCCTCGGAGATCGTCGCCGACATCCAGGACGCCTACGACCTGGCCGCAGCTGCCTGATTTCATTTGGCTTTTCGGCCTTGTCGTTGCCGGCATGGTGATTGTCGCCGCAAAGGCACACTCAAGCCTTAATTCGTGCCCTTTTCCCGGGCACCTCTAACAACCTCGTGAAGCGGTTCTTCCCGGAGAGACGTTTGTCCAGAGCCATCACCATCATTGTGCTGACCTGTTTCCTCGTCCTCGGCGCCGCCACCACTGCCATTCTCGGCCGCGACAGCGTGCCCAGCGTCAGTGCCGAGATGATCACTCAGGCCCCGCCCAAGCCGCTCGTCGCCGCCAACCGTGCTGCCAAGGCCGACCGGCTGGTTCCGACGCTGGCGCTGGCCTCGGCCGCGATCGATCCGGTGCAGGTTCCCGCCGACAGGCTGTCCCAGGCCCCCGTGCTGACCGAGCCGCTGCGCCAGGCTTTCGCCGCGGCGACGCCGGCTGATTTCCCGATGCCCAAAACGAGCGTGAACGAGGCGCCCGCCGCGGCGGAAACCACCGCCGCCATCGAGGTTGCGCCGAAGCCGAAGGCCGCCGCGAAGCCGCAGCCGCAAAAGACCTATTCGCTGCTCTCCGAGGTGCAGATCGCCGGCATCAGGGATCGCCTGAAGCTGTCGTCGTCGCAGGAATATTACTGGCCCTCGGTCGAGTCGGCGCTGCGCAACGTCGTCCGCAAGATCTCGGCGAACAAGCTCTCCAATCCCAACGGTCCGAACGTGCAGATCGATCCGAACTGCGACGAGGTCCAGCAGTTGAAGTCGGCCGCGATGCCGCTGCTGTTCCAGCTGCGTGACGACCAGAAGGAAGAAGTGCGCAAGCTCGCCCGCATCATCGGGCTCGAGAAGGTCGCGCAGCAGATCTGAGGCATAGGTCCTCCGGGAAACTGCGCCGTCGTCGGGAACATCCGGCAATCGCCAGGCGTTGCCTGCTCCAAACAGGGGAGTGGACCAATGCGCGCCTCGACAGCCTATTTCGTCGGTGCCGGATCGATCGTCGCCGCCATCGCCATCGGTCTCGGCGGCGGCATCGTCGCCGGCGATATCATGCATCCGATCGCGCCCAAGCAGGGGCCCGATGCAGCCAGGATGGCGCAACGCGCCGAAGCCGCCGCGCCGGTCACGACAAGCGCGCCATCGGAACGCGTGCAATATCTCACGGGATCGCAAAGTTTTGGCGCGATCATCGCATCGGCCGAGCAGACGCAGGGCGAAGCCAAGCCTGAAACCAAGCCCGATGTGCAGGCCACTCAGGCGAGCGCTGAACCCGCCGCACCGCCGCCTCTGCAGACAACGGCCTCGGTCGAGCCGCCCCAGCCCGTGCCTGCGTCGCCTCCGCAAGCGACAAAACCAGCCGAACAGCAGGCGTCGACCGAACCCGCATCCTCACCTGACAACGCCTATGCCAAGGCCAGGGATTCTGACGTGAAGCATGCCGCGTCGGAGCGGCGGCGGGCGGAGCGGCACGAGCGCTGGGCGCGCCGCCACTATGACACGCGCGATGCACGTGGCTGGCACGATCAGACCGACTGGGATGATGTCGCGCGCAACGTTCGCGCGGATTCCGGTACACGTAGTGTCGTTGTCCGCCGTCCGCGCGGCGGCTTCTCGTTGTTCGGTCCGGATAACGACTAACTGCTACCGTTCTCGTCCGATATTTACGGCACGATGCATCAATCATGGGGGCGACGGTGAGGGAAGCCTCTGAACCCGGATCGTCGCCGTTCCGTTATTGTTTTTGTAGAACTGGGCGCGCCGGCCCTGGACCGGCAGGAGCCAGCGCGGCGCGAGCCGCGTGGAGATGAATCGCGGGAAGAGCTGGACGGCGTCGTTGACGTAGAAGAACAGCTCGCCGGCCTCGGGCGCCTCGAATTCCGCGACGAACAGCTCGGACAGTCCCTGCTTGCGCCACAGCGCGCGTGCCGCTGGCAGCGCCGCGGCCGGGATCGGCTCGAAATCCCCGAACGGCTTCCAGGCACGATTCAATTCGCTGCCCGGTGTCTTGAACTCGGCGGAGTCCTCGACATGGATCGGGTAGTTGTCCTTACTCTCGTCGTCATAGGCCGGCACCGTCGCATGGACCCGCCGCGGCAGCTCGTTCGCCGGCAGTCCGTTGATGGCCTGCAGCGGCAGATCGTACGATCCGCGCGCGCCCACCCGCACGACCGGCTGGAACCAGTCGGCGCCCTGGAGCCGAAGGATCGGGACGGCGAGGCGATGGGTCGGATCCGGCGGCGTCTTGAATCCGTTCAGGCCGGTCATGATGGTGTGGTCGAACCACGGATCGGCCATCTGGATCCAGACGCGGTACTTGCGGCCCTTCTCGACCGCGAGGCGGCTTGGCCAGCAGAAATCGCTGACGTCGAACAATTCGCCGTCGCGGGCCGTGACCGGCGTGTCGCCGACGGCACGCGTCGATGCGCTGCTCTTGCAGAAGTCGCCGACGCCCGCGCGCCAGTCGAAATAGCCGCGCGACAGGAGCAGCAGACCCGAGCCGAAAATGGCGATGAGGAAGACACCTGGCATCAGGACGTTGGTGAAGGCCATGCGCACCGGCCAGGCATGCAGCCGCATCCAGCGGCCGATCGCGAGCAACCAGCCGGATCTGCTCACGCGCTTTCGCGATGCCATCCGGTCGGGCCTGTACCAGGCCAGCCGGGCGCGTTCCTGAATGCTGTCGCGCAGCGCCGTGTTCCTGTTCCACGCGATCAGGATGATGATGACGAGGACCGCGGTGACGAAGGGATAATACAGCGCGATGGCAAGCCATGGTGCCGCGTAGGACGGCAGCACGCTCGCGAGCAGATCGGCAAACGGCTTGACGACGGTGCTGGTGCCGTTGTCGATCGCCGTGATCCATTTGAGCAGGGTGGTATCCTCAAGCCCGTGCTCCTTGGACGAGCCCACCACGGAGCGCGCGATCCATGGCCATGCGGCCAGGATGCCGAGCGCGATCAGCAGCGAGAAATAGGCGAAGCGGCGCCACCACACGGTGTCGAGAACCTGCCGCGCCATCTCGGGATTCGGCGGGCTCATCGCCATGAAGGCGTCGGCTTCGGCCGCCTTGTGGCCATCGCCTTCTCGCTTCGCGTAGGCGGACCTCATGGCCTTGCGCGTTTCGTCCCGCGTCAGCGGCAGCACCTGTCCATCCGGCAGCAGCACGTTGGCATTGGCCGGAAGCATCAGCGGCGCGTAATTGTCGCATCCGTGCAGCATGCGCTCGACCACGCCGAAGTGCACCACCGGCGGTCCGCCATCCTCTGCACGGTCGTGAATCGGCCGCGGGCCGTAGCGGTACAGCACGCCGGCGCCGTTGCGCGAATCGTGCATCGGCCCGATCGCCGACTGGTACTGGCGGAAATGCGCGATCGTGCCGTCCTGGAAGCGGAGCTGGCTGCCGAGCTGCTCGGCCATCCACACCAACGGCACGAAGGACAGGGTGGATTCCGGATAGCCGCCGCCGATGTCGGAATGGACGCCTGCGAACCACACCTCCTTGACGATCTGCCCCTCGGCAAGGTCGGCCTGGTCGATGCGCAGCGGATGGAAGGTGGTGCGTTCGTCGTCGAGCGCGAGCGCATGGCAGGCGTGCTTCACCTTGTCGGAGAGCCGGTAGTTTCGGAACGAGATCGGCCAGATCGCCCAGTCGATCGCGACACGGAGCTCCTCGATCGGCACGCCGAACGCCTCGACCGTGTCGAACAGTCCGAGGAATTCGATCTTGACCTCCTTGCGGCCATCCATGGCCTCGCGGACCGTCGCGTAGGAGCGTCGCCGGAAAACGAGTTGATAGAGATAGATCAGCACGTCGCGGATCCAGCGCACGACCCAGATCGTCGGCAGGCTGCGATAGCCGATCGACTGCTTGCGATACTCCCGCCATGCGGCCATCGTGTTGCGCTGCATCTCCGCATGCGACACGGCCACCTTGTCGATCACCGCGGGCACGAGGCCCTGGCTCGCGATCAGCGCTGCCAACGTCCGCGCGGTGAAGGCGCCGCGGCTGAAGCCGAAGATGTAGATCTCGTCGCCCTCGCGCCAGTTCCAGCACAGGAAGCGATAGAGCTTGCGGACGTTGGCGGGCACGCCGATGCCGGTGGCGCCGTCGAGAGCGGCGAGGGGCGCCCAGCCGGCGGTGCCGACGCCCTTGATGTAGTAGGCGATCTGATCGGGCTTGGTATGGTCGAGCGCCTCGTAGAGACGCCAGACGCTGGATTCCTGGGCGGTGAAGGCATTGCCGGTGCCGTCGGCGAACAGCACCAGCTTGCGCGGTGGACGTGCGTCGGGTGCATTCGCCGCGGCATCTGGATCATCGTGCGCATGGTTCGGCCTTGCAGGACCGCCATGCAGCGCCCCGTCCCGGTGCGTCATGGACTCCTCCGAAAATTCAGTTGGGATGCCTAAGCCTCGCTCGGGCGGCATCCTTCAAATTCAATCAGGGGTTTTGTTATGAAATAACGGATGTATTTTGCCCGCAATCGCGCTGAGGTAGCAAAGGATTGCTTCGTCTTGCTCGGGCTGTCTATGATCTCCGCCACAATCGGCAAAAAGAAATGCCCAGGCAAGCCCGGGCATTTCTCCTGTTTGCGAAGCGACCGCTATTGCGAAGCGCCCGTGCAATCGGCTCTTATTTGCCGTTGCCGCGGCAGGCGCCGCCGGGGCCGAAGTGGTAGCCGCGCGGGCAGGCATGCGCGGCGGGGTTTTCGAAGTTCTTCAGGCAGCCGCCATAGGGCCCACGGTGCCAGCCGGCGCCGCAGCCGCCGGCCACCGCGATGACATCGCCATTGCCCTGCGCGCCGAACGGCATCAGCGGCATGGCCTGGGCCGAACTGACGATTGCGCCGAGCGCGAGCGCCGCGGCAAACACGGTTCGTATCATGCTGTGTTCTCCTGGACTTGCGTCGCTCAGTGGGTGGCTGCGAAAGCGATGCCGGCGCGCACTTCGGTGATCGCCTGGTCGATCAGCCCCAGCGCGAGTTCGCGATGTCCACCCTTATTGGGCTCGGCCTTGGCGAGCTCGGCGCGGCCTGATTGCAGGATCGCTACCGCTTCGTCCATGTGCGGTTGCGCGCCGAGCGCGTAGCCGATGCAGAGGCTGGTTGCGATGGCGCCGCCGAGCGCGAGGCTGCGGGGTAGAGAGGTTCGCATATCGTTGTCTCCTCCAGCGGGCGTCAGGCAGGGGCCGCCCGGTTGCCCGGACGCGATCCGCGTGTGGCGGGATGTCGCATCCGCAGCCTGAATAGGATGGGGTGTGCGGGCCGTCTTGGACTGTCCGGCGCCAGAAGCGACGCAGCTTGGACTGACCAGCGCAGCTTGAATCAGGTGGCCGTACTGGTAGCCTGCGACCGCTAGCCTTCAGCGCGGGTTCATCCCCGGCTTGCGAGGCTCAATTGTTTTCTGCGCGATTTTTTTCCGAGAAAGCCTTTCCCGGAAGTCCTTGCCGATGTCCGTCATCAGGAAATCGCTCTCGACCGAGATGCTGCCGCAGGATCTGTCCGACCGGCAGCGCTTCATCCGTTTCGCCGAGCTGTTCGAGCATTTTTCCAACACCGGCGAGCTCGACCCGGCGTCCGACGTGCCGTTTCGCGCGACGATGAACTCGATCCATATCGGCACCACCATGCTCGGGCGCTGCGACGGCAGCTTCGTCACGGTGCGGCGGGAAAAGCGCCAGGTGGTCGAGACCGGCGATGATCGCTTTTGCCTCGTACGCAACACCGGCGATCGTTCCTCGCAGGTGGTTCATCGCGGCCGCGAATTCACCATGCGGCCGGGATCGATGGTGCTGCTCAAGCTCGACGAGCCCTTCTTCGCTGCCGACGGGGCGAGCCAGAAGCGCTTCACCAACGTGCATCTGCCGGTCGAGTCACTGCGTGCGATGGTCGCCGACGTCGACGGCCTCGTCGGCTGCGAGCTCGAACCCGGCGGCGCGCTGTCGCTGGTGATGGACTATAGCGATCTGCTGCTTCGTCATCCCACCGCCGCCGACGAGGCCGGCATGGCGATCGCGTCCCATTTGCTCGATCTCGCCGCGATCGGCCTGGGGGCCCGCAGCGACGTTGCTGCCGCGGTACGGCGGCGGGGCCTGCGCGCGGTGCGGCTGAAAGCCGTGCTATCGATCCTCGAGGCGCGCTTCCACGAGCCGGATTTTTCCGCGCAAAAGCTTGCCACTGCCGCCGGTCTCTCCGAACGCTATGTCAACGAGCTGCTGTTCGAGGCGGGCGCGAGCTTCACCACCCGCCTGACCGAACTGCGCCTGCGCAAGGCGGCCGACCTGCTCGCTCATCGCCAAGGCCGCATCAGCGACATTGCGTTTGCCTGCGGTTTCAACGATCTCTCTTATTTCAACCGCTGCTTTCGCCGCAGGTTCGGTCTGACGCCGACCGCGGCGCGGGGCAGATGAGGCGCCTAAAGCGGCTCTGCCTTGGGCGGCGGGTATCGCCGCGCCAGCACCGACAGCGGCAGGCGCCGTTCGTCCACCGGCAGCTCCAGCCAGGCCAGCACCAGCGGCCGCTTCCAGTCGCCGACGCCGAACCCCATGTCAGCCCATTTCTGCGGCTCGGGCCCGTCGAGGCCGCGGACCCAGACGAAGTAGCGAGGCTGGTCGTCGGCGTCGGTGTTCGTCGTGGGTCTCCTGGCCATCACTTGCTCACTGCCTCGACACGCATTATCGCCTGGATATAGGTAGCGGCGCGGCAAAGTCGAACGTGTGGCCCGCGGATTTTGCGAAACCACGGAGCGGCCTGGCGCTTGGGTCTAGTGCGGATGAACGAAACCATATTCGATGCTTGGGTTGATGCGTCGCAGGTGATGACGCGACTGGCCGGCGCCTGGTCGTTCGACCGGGTCATCGCAGGTCAAGGAAGCATGAAGGGCCTTGCGACCTTCACGCCATTGGATGCGGAGCGCCTGGCCTATCGCGAGCAGGGACGACTGAAGCTTCAAAACGGCACCGAGCTTGACGCAGAGCGAGAGTACGTTTTCCGCAAGCGCGACCGCGGCTTCGAGGTCTTCTTCAAGGAGACTCCGCCACGGCTATTCCACGCGATCTCACTCTCTGCATCGGATGATCGGGCCTTGAATGGAAGCGCCGACCATCTGTGCAGTCCCGATCATTATCAATCGACCTACACCTTCCACCCCGATGGCGGCTTTGTCATTCGTCACGTCGTGTCAGGTCCGCGCAAGGACTACATGATGATCACGACCTATACGTCGGTGGCGTGAGACGCGCGCCGATCTCGCGACGTCACAGCCAGAGCTCGCAGGTCGCCACCCGGTTGATGTCAGCGAGCCGCCGCTCAGCGTCGCCGCGGAGGTCGAGGCTTGCCAACAGCATCAGCAGGCGATGATAGGTGATGTCGGCGATCTCAACCGGCAGCGGCGCCTCATCAAACGCCTCGACATAGCTGCCGACGAGACTGCTCAGCAGGCGGCACAGGCCGCGCTGGGTGGGATCGTCGCGACCGAGCGTGTCGAGCTTCTGCTGAAAAATCCGGAAGGTCCGCAAACCGTGGTGCTGTTCGGAAAGCCACGCGTGCAGGTCGTTCATATGAGCTCCTTCGAGGAAGAGGAAGAAGCTACCGGTTTATACAGTGGGGATGCGACGATGGCGAGGGGAATTGTGCGCCGTCGCGCCAGTCAGAGCAAAATTGCGAACCCGTTTGTCATTGAAATGGCTGTAGAATTTTTGCCATCGTATTCACTCTCAGCGCTCGTGATTGACACCATCGGTTCGCAATCCAAGAGACGTACCCGCGGGGGATAACTCGGGCGAGACGAAACTGTCTAGATGCTGGTACTCCACGGCACCAGAACTTCGCGATAACCATTCGCGATCCGCTCGACATGAGCAAGAGCCGGAAATGGGTAATGGAAGCCCTGAACCAGCATCTTCTCCGCCACCAGCATATCGTAGATTTTGCGACGAGTGGCTTCGGCCATGACCGGATCTTGATCGATCGCGGCGTGCCAGCTCGGATTTTCGACAAACAGCACCGGGATATGGGCGACGTCACCCTGAACGAACACGCTCTTGCCGCCAGAGGACAGAACGAACGACGTGTGGCCGACGGAGTGCCCCGGTGTTGCAACAGCGGTGAGCCCCGGCACAACCTCCTTGCCGGCCTCGAATGGCGTCACCTTGCCGCCGAGCGCTGCAATGATCCGCCGGGTGTTCTTGAACAACCCTTCGATCCGTCCCTTCGGAGCACGGCTCATCTCGCCGTCGTCCATCCAGAACTTGAGCTCGGCGGCCGGCACGAAGATCTCGGCGTTCGGAAACGCCGGCTTGTTGTCCGCGGTCAGCAAGCCGTCCACATGGTCGACGTGGAAGTGCGATATGACGACGGCATCGATATCCCCGCGATCGAGGCCCGCAGCCTTCAAATTGGCCGCGAACTGGCCCGCGGTCCCCTTCGTGCGCTCAACTGCGGCATCGCCAAGGCCGGTGTCGATCAGGATCAGCTTCAGGCCGGTGTTGACGACGATCGGCGTGAACGGGACAGTCAACCCATCCGTGTTACGAAACGCCGCTGTGAGAGCGGCCTTGACCTGATCGGTGCTGGCATTCGTCACGAAGCCTTCAACGGGAAACTTGAGCGCGCCATCCGAAATGACGCTGACCTCGAAATCTCCCAATTGGTAGCGATAGAAACCCGGAGCCTGCTTCCCGGCGAGCGGGGCAGCAGCTCGGGACGACTCGGCAATAGGCAAGCTCGTTGCAGCAGCCAGTGCCGCGCTACCAGCCAACATTCCACGACGGGATACGAAGCTCATGACATCTCCGGCATTTGCGAGAGGCAGGGGGACCACCAAATACTGTAGATGAGCCTATTCGGCTTGCAATGGTCTATCGGCGAATCTTCACGGTCTGGTCATGCGCCGCTTTGGGCGGGATGACCGATGTCGGAAAAGCGCAGAATGGCCCGCGTTCGAACAGATGATCGCGTCGGCCAGCCGCTCAGGTGCGCGCTCCAGTGCGGGGTTGGTTTCGCCGGTGGCCGACTTCACCGATGGATAAGCGGCAGCCAAATCTCGAACGGGAATAGCTTGGCGTGGAGGCGCGGTTGGAAGAGCGTCCGATGCTCTCAAATAGGAGCGTCACGATGGCACATCAACGCAATTTCAGGTCGTTGCGATCACGAGACCTGTTGATGCAGCGCGATTGGCGTTGTCCTCGCTCATTCGGCAGGCGCCGGATGGACCTCGCGTGCCGCAGTCTGATGCCGTCGCGCACCGAATAGCCAATTCTGTAACCGATCGAGGTAGAGGTAGACGACAGGAGTCGTGTAGAGCGTGAGCACCTGCGAGAGAGCAAGACCGCCGACGATCGCGTAACCCAAGGGTTGGCGGATCTCCGATCCCACGCCGGTGCCGACCATCATCGGTACGGCGCCAAGAAGCGCCGCCATCGTCGTCATGAGGATGGGACGGAAGCGCTTGATACAAGCCTGGTAGATCGATTGCTCCGGTGTAAGGCCGTCGGCTTGTTCGGCCTGAATGGCGAAGTCGACCAGCATGATCCCGTTCTTCTTGACGATACCGATGAGCAGAATGATTCCAACCACTGCGATCACGCTCAGGTCGTAATGAGCGGCCATCAGCAGCAGCAGCGCACCGACGCCTGCCGAAGGCAGCGTGGAGATGATCGTGATCGGATGAATGATGCTTTCATAGAGCACGCCGAGGATAAGGTAGATCACGAACAGCGACGCCGCGATCAGGATCGGCGTGCTGTTCAGGGAGGCACCGAAAGCCTGGGCATTGCCCTGGAAGCTGGTTTGCAGCGACAGCGGCGGATGCAGCTCCTTCTCGATCGATTGAATACCGCTCACCGCGTTACCGATTGCAGCTCCGGGCGCCAGATTGAACGAGATCGTCACGGAGGGGAATTGCCCCTGGTGGTTCACGACGAGCGGCGAGACCTTCACCACCGAATCGACCAGCGTCGATAGCGGCACCTGCTGGCCGCTGGACGATTTGACGTAGATACTGTTGAGCGCCTCGGGCCCATACTGGAATTTCGGGTTGACCTCCATGATCACGTGATACTGTTGCAAGGGGGTGTACATCGTCGAGACGATCCGCTGTCCGAATGCGTCGTCGAGCGTGTTGTCGATCGTGTACGGCAGGATGCCGTAGGACGAGGCGACTTCGCGCTTGATCGTGATGTCGAGCAGCGGGCCGGCGTTGAGCTGGTCGGTGGTCACGTCAGCAACCGTGGGCAGCGTCTTGATCTTGTCGAGAAACAGACCGGCCCAGTGGCTCAGTTCGCCCGGATCGGCGTCGTTCATGGTGTATTGGAACTGGGTCTTGTTCAGTCGCGCGCCGATGGTGATGTCCTGCGCGGGTTGCATGTAAAGGGTGATGCCCTGGATCTTGGCCAGATTGGTGCGAAGTCGTGCGATCACCTTGTCGATCGGATCGCGCTTGTCGGCCGGCCTGAGCTGGATGAACACGCGACCATCGTTCACCGTGTAGGTGCCGCCGCCGGCGCCGACCGCCGAGCCCACCGATGCGACGGCGGGGTCCCGCACGACCGCATTGAGCATGGCTTGCTGGCGCTCGGCCATTGCCTGGAATGAGATGTCCTGGGCGGCTTCCGATTGACCCAGGATCAGGCCGGTGTCCTGCTGAGGGAAGAATCCCTTGGGAATGATGGCGTAGAGATATCCGGTGACCGCGATCGTGCCGATCATCACCATCAAGGTGATGAAGCGATGCCGCAGCACAATCTTCAGGCCCGCTTCGTAGGCATTGAGCAGCAGGTCGAAGCCGCGCTCGGACCAGCGGTAGAGGCGGCCGTGCTCCTGGCTCTCGGGTTTGAGCAGGTAGGCGCACATCATCGGTGTCAGGGTGCGGGAGATCACGAGGGAAAGGACCAGTGCGACACTCACCGTGACTGCAAACTCGCGGAACAGCAGTCCGACATAGCCGCTCATCAGGAAGAGCGGAATGAAGACGGCGATCAACGAGAACGTGATCGCCATGACGGTGAAGCCGATCTCGCCGGATCCCTTCATCGCGGCGTCGTGCGGAGACAGGCCTTCCTCGATGTGCCGCGTGATGTTCTCGATCTCGACGACGGCGTCGTCGACCACGAATCCGACCGCGATTGAAAGCGCCATCAGCGACAGATTGTCGAGGCTATAGCCCATTTCGTAGAGGATCGCGAAAGTACCAATCAGCGAGAGCGGCACGGTGACGGCCGGGATGATGGTTGCCCAGAAGCTGCGAAGAAAGATGAAGATCACCATCACGACGAGGGCAACGGTCAGGAGCAACGTGAACTGCACGTCCGCAACCGAAGCCCGGATCGTCTGGGTGCGGTCCGAAATGACGTTGATCTTGATATCGGCGGGAATAGACGCCTGGAGCGTCGGCATCATCGCCTTGATGCGCTGCACCGTCTCGATGACGTTGGCCCCGGGCTGACGCTGAACGGCAAGAATGATGGCCCGGTTGTTGTTGTACCAGCCCGCGATCAGGTCGTTTTCGCCCGCGCTGACCGCGCGACCGATGTCGCGAACACGGACCGGCGATCCGTTGCGGTAGGCGATGACCAGATCGGCATATTGTTCCGGGTGAAACAGCTGGTCATTGGTGTTGAGAGTATAGGTCTGACGGGGGCTGTTGAGCGTACCCTTGGCCAGATCCACATTCGCCTGGCCAAGGACGGTTCGTAAATCCTCCAGATTGATTCCGCGCGCGGCAAGCGCCTGTGGATCGACCTGCACACGAACCGCAGCCTTCTGCTGGCCGCCAATTCCGACGAGACCCACGCCCTGGATCTGCGAGATCTTCTGCAGCAGGATGTTCTCGGCATATGCATCGACTGTGGTGAGCGGCAGGCTGTCCGAAGTGAGGCCAAGCACGAGGATCGGCGTGTCGGCCGGGTTGACCTTCCGGATCGTCGGCGGATAGGGCATGCCGGTGGGCAGATACGGGCTTGCCGCGTTGATGGCCGAAAGCGTATCGCTGACCGCACCGTCAATCTGGCGGTTCAAGTCGAATTGCAGCGTGACCTGGGTGTAGCCGAGCGCGCTCGCCGACGTCATTTGCGTCAGTCCGGGAATTTCCCCAAACTGGAGCTCGAGCGGGGAAGCGACCGAAGAGGCCATCGTCTGCGGGTCCGCGCCGGGCATCTGGGCGGTGACCGTCAGCGTCGGATAGTTGACGTTCGGCAGGGCGGCCACCGGCAGCAACGGATACGCGACAAGGCCGGCAGCCAGCAATCCGATCATCAGCAGTGCGGTCGCGATCGGTCGTCGGATGAAGGGTGCGGAGATGTTCATGGGATCGGTGCCTGTAATGCGTCTTGAGCGGCGGCTTCCTCTGCGGCCTTGCCGTGCAAGGGGACGACGTGCGTTCCCGGCCGCAGCTTATATTGCCCGTCGACCACAACCTGCTCATCGGCCTTCAGGCCGGAATCAATCAGCGCCTGACCGTCACTGACCTCGGCAACCTTGATCCGTCGGAGAGAGACCGTATTGTCTGAATTGACGACGTAGGCATATGGTCCGTTCGGTCCTTGCTGGACGACAGAGGCGGGAACCGTCAGGCCGTTGTGCCGCGTATCGAGCAGCAGTCGTGCATTGACGAGTTCACCCGGCCAGAGGCTCCTTGCCTTGTTGGCGAAGTTCGCCTTGAGCTGGATCGAGCCGGTGGTCTGCAGGATCTCGTTATTGACGAGTCCGAGCTGTCCCTCGCCAAGCCGGATCGTGTTGTCCTGATTGTAGGCCAGAACAGAAAGAGGCGCCTTCGTCTTCAGCTGCTGTTGCTGGATCTGCGGAAGAACGGTCTCGGGCAGGGTAAAGATCAGGGAGATCGGGTCCAGTTGTGTCACGACACAGAGGCCGTTCGTATTTGACGGGCTGATGATGTTGCCAACGTCGATCTGGCGGATGCCGACCACGCCGTCTATTGGAGATGTAAGCCGCGTAAAACTGAGCTGCACTTTTGCAGCATCGATCAGCGCCTGGTCTGCCTTGACCGCCGCCTGTACCTGACTGACTTGTGCATTTTGCGTTTCAATCAATTGAGGCGTGGCCCAACCCTTGTCGCCGAGCTGGTTGTAACGGGTCTGATTGGCTCGCGCGTTTGCGAGCTGCGCCTGGTCGCGTTCGAGATTGGCGACATATTGATCGATCAGGGCCTGGTAGGGCCGCGGATCGATCTGTGCGAGCAGATCGCCAGCATGGACCTGCTGCCCCTCGGTAAAGTTGATGCTGGTGATCTGCCCCTGGATCTGGGCCCGCACGATATCCGTGTTGTAGGCGATCACCGTGCCGACGCCGGTCAGATAGGTCGGGACGTCACGTTGGGTGACGGTGCCGGCGACGATCGGAACAGCTGGCGACGGGGCCGATGCTGCCGCTGCCCTCGGCGCGGGGTAGAGATGCGTAAAGCGCAGCAGGCCGGCACTCGCTGCGATCGCAGCCAATACGGCGACGGAGATGACGATCTTCGTTTTCATGGATGTTGCTCCGAAAAAAGCAGAAGCTCAGCAGCCGCCCGGCAGGGCAGTGGATGTCGATGAGCCGAAGGACGAACATCCGGGTGTGGTGGTCGAAGCGGATGTCGCAGACGGAGCGATTACAGTCGGCATTGTCGGTACCGTCGGCGCGACGCTGCCGGTCAGGAGCGGGGCTGCCGGCGTAGGAATCAGCGCCGCAGAGCTGATACCCTGATTGCCGATCTCCGTTGAGTCGAGCGGAATGCCCGTCCTGGGACTGCCGCCGGATGTCGTCGGCGCGGTCGACGCCGGGCTCGAAGACGCGGCGATGCTGCTCGAGCCCGAGCCGCACATGCCCGACATGCCAGCGGTATCGAGCGTGCCCGTGGTGGCACTTTGCGTCGTTCCCGACATCATCGACATGGATGAGGTCGCCGCTATCCCCGACGACGTGTCCATCGATGCCGCTGTGCTCCCAGTTGCGCCCGAGGCTGGTGCCGAACCCGCCATCGCCATTCCGCCGCCGTCATAGGTCGACGTCGAGCCGTACATTCCGCTTGGCGAGAGGCCGACAGTTGAGCATGCGGTGCCGGTGGACGGTGTGGCGATGCTGCCGGTGACAAGAGGGGCCGGGCTGATGCCCGGTGAAGGAAGTTCAGTCGCGCCTAGACCAATACCCGCCGGCGAAATCGATGCCCCTGCGGTGCTACCGAGCGGGGAGGTCACTCCCATTGTGGGAGTTGGGAGGGCCATCCCTGTCACCTGTGCGAACGCTCCGCCACTCGCGAAGAAGGCAAGACAAGCGGCGACGAGGCAATATCTCACGGCGTCCTCCATTGCAGTCGAAGCTGGTGAACTGAAACTGTTGTCGGATGACGCATGCTCTTGCGGTTTCGCACGAAAATCGCGTGGGCTCGGTCTGCGACGGCGGCAATCTCAATAGGAACAAGCGGAAGGACCCGCCGAGGCGGGTCCATTTGTCTCTTCCGGATACCGGCGCGGTCGCGGTATTTGCGGGGCAGATCAAAGATGTCGAGGCAAGGTCACATCGCTCACGACCAGAACCTGTCCGGCAGGTTGACAACGATGGGTACAGGCGTGCTCCGCACCACGACCCATCGGAAAGGCAGGACGCGAGATGGATTGATCTCCATATGCGGAAGGAACGCGGGAACATGAATGAAGTCGCCGGCCTTCGCGCGTGCAGAGAACTCACCCCTGTCGCCCCACTGAACTTCGCAACGGCCCGACAGGACGAACGCGATCGTGTCCTGTTCGCCGTGATGGTGGATTCCGGTTCGTGCGCCCGGCTCCACTTCGAAGAGGCCCCCCCAGATTGTCGACGTGATGCCCAGCGACGGTCCGATCGCGGCAAAGCGATGGGATCCCGATGTCTGGGCCGTCGTCGCGTCGAATCGATCGCGACTCACGATTTGGATTTCTGATCGTATGTCCATCATGCGGCCTCCCGATCCGGAGGCGCCATGAACTCGGGGCCGACGGGATCCTTGATTGTCTCCCGGAGAATCCGGTCGATTTCGGCCATGGCCGCATCATCGATTTGCCAGCCGAGTACGTCGGCGATTGGCGAGAGTTGCTCCGCGCGTCGAGCACCCCACAACGCAATGTTCAACTCGCCGCGATCGAGCACCCAGCGTGCCGCCAGATGGATCACTCGTCTGCTGAAGTGCTCCTGTGCGAACTGGTCGAGCTGCGCCACGGCATCGAGATATTGCTGAAAGCGTGGCGATCGAAATTTGGGGTCGCTCTTCCGCAGGTCGTCGCCGGTGAAACGGCTCGATGCCGACATGCTGCCGGATAGCAGGCCTCGGCACAGCGAGCCGTAAGCGAGCAGCGCGATCTTCTTCTCCTGGCAATAAGGGAGCACGTCCTGTTCGATGGCGCGTTCGAACAGATTGTAGGGCGGCTGAGCCGAATGAAGCGGCGCGACCTTGCGGAATTCATCCATCTGCGCCGGGCTGAAATTGCTGACGCCGACCGCGCGAATCTTGCCGTCGCGGTGCAGCGCGCCGACCGCCTCGGCAGTTTCGGCAATCGGTGTCAGGGGATCGGGCCAGTGCACCTGATAGAGGTCGATGACATCCGTCCGGAGCCGGCGCAGAGAACTCTCGGCTTCCGCGATGATTCGCGCCTTGCGCGCGTTGCGGAACGGTTGGCCGTTCCTCCAATCGAGCCCGACCTTTGTGGCGATGACGGCGTTCCGACGGCGGCCGTCGGCAAGGGCCTTTCCGACGATTTCTTCCGAGCGGCCGAAGCCGTAGACGGGCGCTGTATCGATGAGATTGATTCCGCAATCGATCGCTTCCTGGATCGTCCTGATCGCATCGCCTTCGTCGGTTCCACCCCACATCCAGCCGCCGATCGCCCACGTCCCAAGCGCAATGCGAGATGCGTGAATGGATGTGCCGGGAATGTCGATATATTCCATGTTTCTTTTCGGGGTGACGTTCATTGCTTACTCCTGTTTTGGCCTGCGCCCATCTGATTGCATGAGACGACGCCGGGGATGATGCCGCGAACCAATCTCGATGCTCTGATCTGATGTCTCACGGAATCGCGGCTTGGCGCTCTCCGTTGGCGGCGTCGAATGGGCGAGCTCGATAGGTCCGAGATATTGCCGCTGGCGATGTGTCGCCATTAAATTGGACTTCAGAGTCGTCACTTCGAATTGACGCCCCCGATTGCGACTGTCATCGGCACCGGATGGTGCAAGCAGACCCAGACCGAAGGCAGGTAGCTCCGGCTGCACTAGCTGCAGCTGAGCGGCAATGGCTGATCCGGATGCAGGGCGTACCAATCGTAGCAGTCGGGGTCGCCGTAATACGCGTAACCCGGCCGGTATCTGCCGTAGTGGTTCATGGCGTGGTCATGGATACCCGTGCCATACGGATGGGGATGATCGCCAAGGCCGAGATGATCGCCACCGATCCGACCCATGTCGCCACGCATTGCCATGCCGCCGAGATGAACGCCTCCACCGAAGCCGCCCACGTGCGTACCGCCGCCGATACTGCCGATGTGCGCGCCTCCTCCGAAACCGCCCATGTGTCCGCCACCGCCGAAACCTCCGCCGTGACCGCCACCACCTCCGCCGCCGCCCCGTGCATCCGCCGCACCGACAGCCAGTGCGGAGGCAAGCGCGGCCGTAGCCAGGATCATCATCACTCGTTTCATCAGGATACTCCGTGTATTTGAATGTTCACCGGTCAGCGCAGCATCCGTACGCTCCTGCGTCGCCAGGCTTTTGCGATGCTTGAAAGAGTAGGGACGCGTGGCAGCCGCGCTATTCAAATTGCCTTCACAAAGAGCGGAGTACTGTCTAGTCGCGGCAAGTCGAGAAATTGCGAGACCAAAGAGGGACGCGATTGACGCTTGCCGCCGGAGAGAACGATCAAAAAGAGCGGGCTGGAAGAGAGTCCAGCCCGCTCCTTGTCAGTGCGCTGTTCGACCAAGAGTCACGAGCGCCAAGGCGCAAAAAGAACAGTCGAATAGGCCGAACCGCAGTACGCAGGTTAGAACGGGCCCGTGCCCGGTTCGCAGGGAATGTTGTTGCCGGTCCACGGCGCCGTTGCATATGCGCCGACGCGCGGCGGCTGAACGCAGGCACGGTCACCGGAATAGAACGGCGCCTCCGGCGCGGCGGCATTGGCTTCCATAGCAGTGCGCCGAGCATGGCTGCCGCTTTCACGCGCCATGGCGGGCGTAGCAAGCATGGCCACCGCAATCAGTCCAGTCGACAGCAGTTTGAGATTCGTCATTGAGCTTCTCCGTTGAAAAAGAGCGGGCCGAGTCAAGGAGCGGCCCGTCCGAGCAGATGGGATGGATCACGGATCAGCCAAACGCACGAAGCACTCACGTGGCTTCAATGGAGCGTGACTCGGAAGGGCGAGAAGTGGCGTCAATTGGTATCGATACGCGCTTTTGCGAGAAACGCGGGTAGTCGCGCAGACCTTTTCGAGAGCGCAGCTCGAAGGAGGATTGAATGGACGAAGATCGGCCACGCTGCGGCGCTGTGGTGAGTCCTCACGTCGAGCGGCGCGTTGAGGCGGTTTTACCGAGCTGCGCGGGCCGACGGGCCTACAGTCCCGCTTCCTCCGAGGCCACGATTCCGAGTGCCGTCCAGTCGAGTCCGCCGTGCCCACGCGCGATTCCCGTGATCAACCGGTCGCGGACGACGCCGACCGATGGCATGGGCGCGCCCGCCAGCTCCGCCTCGGCGAGTGCCAGGCGTACGTCCTTGAGCGCCAGCGGCATCGTCAACCCAGGTTTGAAACTGCCGGCGAGGAGCCGGCTGCCGTAGTTCTTGTGAACGCGGCCGTCAAACATCGTGCCGGTCATGATATCCACGAACTGCCGCGGGTCCTGCCCACGTTTGCGCAGAACGGTCACGATTTCTCCGAGGACCTCGAGAGCTGTCGCCGTCATCATGTTGCCGAGCAGCTTGATGAGATTGGCTTGCGCGGGATCGGTCCCGACGACAAACGTCTGCCCCAGTGAATCCGTCACCGGACGGCAACGTCCCAACGAAGCTGGGCTGCCTGCCAGGATGACGGCCAGCTGTCGGGCTCTGGCTGCGTCGGGGTTGCCGAACACGGGGGCTGCAACGTAGCCTTGACCGCGTCGCTCGTGCTCGAGCAGGAGCGCGGCCGAGGTGTCGGTGCTGATAGTGCTCATCGACAGATGGATCGCGCCTGGCTGTAATGACTCCGATATCCCGAAGGGTCCAAAGAAGACATTCCGCACGGCAGCGTCATCCGGCAGCATGGTGATGATGATGTCGCTGTCGAACAAGTCCGAGCGACGCGTTGTGGCCGGGACGCCGAGCGCGTGGAGGTCGTTGATGCGCTCCGGCCGACGCACATAGGCGCATACGTTGCGACCGTCGGCCACGAGATTGGCCGCCATGGCTGTACCCATCAGGCCGAGCCCGACAAATCCGATTTTGGAGGACATCGGTAGATCAGCCTGCGGATTGCCGTTCGTGTTCCGTTCGTCGACATCGTCCAGCATGGCGGCTCGTCCTCTTGATGGCGTACCCGGGAACGTAAGCGGCCGACTGAAGGATGTCGTCTAAAATCGATTTCAATGTTGCGGGAAACGGGTGGCGGAGCCGCGCGGCGAAGCGATCATGCGCTGGGCGGTCCCCGATTAAAGTCTTTAAATTGCTATTTAATGGCGCCGCCGCGACGGAGAGTTTATGTCTTTCCGCGAGGGCCCTGCCGCGCTTTGGCAAGGCGGCGTGCTAGTCCGAAGCGGGCGGCGCTAAGCCAAGGAGTTGGGTAGCGCGGTCCGGCTCATTTCCAAGTCGGCTATTTGGACGGTGCCTATGACTTTGCCAACGAGCGAGCATATGATTTCCAGCCGGCCGGCCGGGCACTTTGGCACACCTGAGATCGAGCTGATGATGAAGGTACTTCTGATCGAGGACGACGCGGGAACGGCCGAGGAGATCGTGGCCGAGCTGAGCGAGCTTGGGTTTGAGGTCGAGTGGGCGTCAAACGGAATCGACGGCCTCGACAAGGCTCGCGCGCTGCATCCCGATGTCCTGATTGTCGATCGCATGCTGCCCGGTATGGACGGGCTCACGATCATTGAGGCGTTACGGAGAGACCAGGTCAGTACCCCCGTTTTGGTGCTGAGCGCGCTCGGGGCCGTCGACGATCGGGTGCGAGGCTTGCGAAGCGGCGGAGACGATTACCTGACGAAGCCCTTTGCAGTCGTGGAGCTCATAGCAAGAATTGAAGCCCTGCTCCGTCGTCCCACAGACAGCCGTGGGACGACGTTGCGGGTCGGTCCTCTCGAGCTCGATCTGATCGAGCGTACCGCTAGGCGCGGCGAACGGGAGATCGATCTATTGCCGCGCGAATTCCGCCTCCTCGAATACATGATGCGGCGAAGTGATCAATTGCTGACCCGCGCGATGTTGCTCGAAGAGGTCTGGAACTACAAGTTCGTCCCGTCCACAACCAATCTCGTCGACGTGCATATGGGCCGGCTGCGGCACAAGGTCGACGGCGCTGGCGAACCCCAGTTGATTCACAATGTCAGGGGCTCCGGGTTCATTCTGCGAGCGCAGCAATAGACGCCAGCGCCGTCGTCTGGCGATCGAATGAGGTCCGAACTCCAACCGGCGGGATCGATGCGCCAGCTCCAATTGATACGCTCGAACACCTTCCGCTGGGCCTCGGCGGTGGCCGCCGTATTCGCCGTATTCATGATCGCGATATTCGGCTTCATCTACTGGAAGATTGACGGCTATCTGATCACGCGATCCGATCGCATGATCGCCCAACAGCTCAATTTCATTGCGGTCCTGCCGCGCGACCGCCGCGTTGATGCAATCTCGGATCATCTCGCCCAGGATTCCCGAGGCGTCCAGTATGCTGGATTGTTTGATCCTGCCGGCAATCGGCTTGCTGGCAATCTCGCACGGATGCCGCAGGACTTCAGGGTCGACGGAGCGGCGCAAGCTGCGAAGGTGGCGCGGGTTGGTCAATCGCAGGGTGGTGATCCGCTGATTCGCGCGGTAGGCAGGCGTCTGGAAAACGGCAGCGTCCTCGTCCTGGGACGGAACGTCGACGAGACACGCGAGATATCGAGTGTCGTGGGGCAAGCCCTCATGCTGGGGCTGCTGCCGGCGCTCTGTCTGTGCTTGTTGGCCGGAGCCTGGTTGAGCGTACGTTCCCAAAGGCGGGTCGAGGAGGTCAATCAACGGGTCCAGCGCATCATCGCCGGTGACCTGCGCGAACGCCTTCCGCATCGAGATGTCAACGATCCGTTCTCCAGATTGGCTGTGATCGTGAACGGCATGCTTGATGAAATGGAGGCAATGATCAATGCGCTCGCCGGCGTCGGTAACGATATTGCGCACGATCTGCGGACCCCGCTGACGCGCGCCCGGCTGTCCCTGGAGCGCGGGCGCACGCACGCAACCACCCTTGAGCAACTTCAGGCCGTCGCGGACAAGGCAATCGGGGGCATTGATCAGTCGCTCGCGATCATCACCGCGCTGCTGCGACTGACGGAGATCGAGAACGGCCGGCGTTCGGCCGGGTTCGGCAATGTTGCGCTTCATGAAATCCTGCGGGAAGTATGCGACGTTTACGAGCCGATCGCGGAGGACAAGAGCATCGGGCTTGGTGTTGATATCGACCGCAAGCTGCATGTCTGGGGTGACCGGGATCTGCTCTTCGAGGCCGTGGCAAACCTCGTCGACAACGCCATCAAGTTCACGCCGGCTGGCGGGAAGGTCAGCCTGGACCTCTTGCGTGGTGACAACGAAACGATCGTGCGCGTGACCGATACCGGTTCGGGTATCAGTGAACAGGAGCGTGAAGCCGTGTTGCGGCGATTTTACCGCTCCGACAAGATGCGCAACACGCCGGGTGTCGGGCTCGGACTGAGCCTGGTGGCGGCCATCGTCAAGCTGCATGGCTTCAGGCTGGTCATCCGCCCCGGTCCCGGGGGGCGCGTCGAGATCGTCTGTCCTGACAAGTCCAATGGAGCGAACCAGCCGCAGAAATGATCGATGCGATGGCCAGATGCGGCACTACCGCCCAGCCTTGCCGAAGATCAAGTCTGATTGGGAAGTTCCCGCCGGGCGGCCAATCACAACCGTGCCGTGGTTTAACGCCTGGTGACAGGAGTTGCAGGCCTCGCTGAGCGTGTCATAGGCTCTGCCAAACGCCGCGTCATCTTTCCGATCGATCGCAACCTTCAGATCCTCGAAGGGGTGCTTGGTAACGGACTCGATCATGTCGGGAAGCGGGGTATTCTGCTCCATCGGATGCGCCCGTCCAAGTCGGCCGAATGCGCCGCGGAGATTGCCTAGCTCGTAGGCGGCGAACTCCCAATCGCCGGCTTGCTCGGCGCTCCATATTCGCTCGTGCCTGGGTTGAATCGTTTCAATCATCATGTCGCTGATGCTTGGCAGGTACGCTGGCGGTTGAGTGGAGGAGGCGCTTGGTGCGCCCGCGTGAGCTCCGGGCAGGTGCACAAAGGCGGTTGTCAGCAGGATCACGATGGAAGCTGACAGCAGGCCAAACGCCAGCGAGCTCTTCGATACGGCAGAGAAGGGACCAGGGTTCATGGTGGCTATTCCGAACGGGGTGGAAGAAACGTAGGTGGGCCCCGTGCTGCACGGGCCCACCCAAGCTCGCTCGTTTGCTACGAGGCCGGCTTCGGAGCAGGGGCGTTGGCCGACGAGACGCGCCACACGGTATTGCCGACATCGTCGGCGATCAGCAGCGCACCGGTCCGATCGACGGCAAGACCGACCGGTCTGCCGTGAGTGTGGTTGTCTGCATCCAGAAAGCCGGTGACGACGTCCTGCGCGGGGCCCGAGGGGCTGCCATCCTTGAAGGGTACGAAGACCACCTTGTAACCGTTGAGTGGTGTTCGATCCCAGCTGCCATGCTCTCCGACGAAGGCGCCGCTTTCATAGTTTGCAGGCAAACCATGGCCGGCGGACATGGCAAATCCGAGCGGAGCCACGTGGGAGCTGAGCGCGTAGTCCGGCACGATCGCTCTGGCCACCAGATCTGGCCGTTGCGGTTGAACGCGCGGATCGAGATGCCGGCCATAATAGCTGTACGGCCAGCCGTAAAAGCCCCCGTCCTGCACTGAGGTGAGATAATCCGGCACCAAATCGGGCCCGATCTCGTCGCGTTCGTTGGCAATCGCCCAAAGCTTGCCGGTCGTCGGTTCCCATTGCAGGCCTGTCGGGTTGCGCACGCCGCTGGCGAAAACGCGATGCGCACCGGTCGCGCGGTCGACCTCCCAGATGGCGGCACGCTCATACTCGGCCTGCAGGCCGTTCTCTCCGACGTTGCTGTTCGACCCGACGCCGACGTAGAGCTTGGATCCGTCGGGGCTGGCCAGCAGGCTCTTCGTCCAGTGATGATCGATCGGGCCGCCCGGCAGATCAGTCAGCTTGGTGCCCTTGGCGGTGATGCTGGTCTGCCCGTCCTGATACGGATAGCGCATTATCGCGTCCGTATTTGCGACGTAGAGATCGTGACCAACCAGCGCTACGCCAAACGGCGAATTGAGGTGATCCAGAAACACCGTTCGCGTGTCGGGAACGCCATCGCCATTGGTATCGCGGAGCAACGTAATTCGGTTAGCGTCCTTCGCCTTGGCGCCGGCGAACAGCTGCACCACGCCGGTGATCAGATCCTTGGGACGGAATACCGGCGCCTTTGGGCCGTTGCTCTCGACGATCAGCACGTCGCCGTTCGGCAGGACGTAGACCGATCTGGGGTGCTGAAGCGCCGTGGCAAGCGCATGGACCTGCAGCCCCTGCGGTACCTTGGGTGCCTCGGATCCCCATCCCACCGGCGTCGCGATCCGGATCGGTGGCAGCAGATATTGATGCAGTGGGGGCAGCGCGGGATTTGCGCCGATCTGCAGCTTTGGGTCGCCTCCGGTATCGTTGCAGCCGGCCAGACCCAATCCGGCGACAGCGGCCATGATGGCAGCAACCCGCGACAAGCTCGCCTTGACTTCGGTCATGCCCTTGCTCCGATGCGATAGCGATGGGTCAACGTCCAGCCTGGGGACATCGCGAGAAGCAGGAGGACGAGCGCGACTCCCGAGAGAGTGAGGCCCGTGGGGACGATCGCGGTATAGCCGTCGCGGCTGTGAACGAGGACATTGAAAATGGATAGCACGACCGCGGACGCGTAGGCCGATGTGCGGATCCACGCCGGTCTCTGGCCGCGAAAGAGGTCGATCAAGGCGGCCAGCGCGACAAGCGCAGCCATGACCAGTCCCCCCGCAATCAGCCAGACGGAAAACCGGTACCACATCACCTCGGCGGTCCGGCTATAGGCCAGGTCGGTGGCGAATGCCGCCGCGAAATAGGCGACTGGAAACGGTACCAGCATCTGGTGAATGGGAACTCTGCGTCTCCTGGCCTGTGGCCGACTGGTGAGGGTGGTACTTTCCGACTTGGTCATGCTTGCGCGCTCCGTGCATCGATTTCTAGGTGTCCTTGCGCCCACGAAAGAATGGCGCTCTACGCGGATCCATTGACCTGACTGGGCGCCTGTCTTCGATATCGCTATCGACCCCCAGCAAATCTTTCGAATTCGCACGCAGCGGGACAAGCCGGTCGGCCAGTTGCACTGTCGTGCGATCAGGAAAATCCGATCGTCAGGCGAAGATATCTCTCTTGATGAGCAACGTAGCTGGGGAGAGCAGCAATGATCACCGGTAGTCCGTTTCAGCAGCGAGCGAAGCTCCTCTGGTGCGGTGGAAACCCTGCGCTTGCATCGAGATATGTGGCCGAGGAGAGCGCGATTGCGCTCACCTTTGGCGGATCCACCAACGCGGTGATGATGGCCACGCCAGCCGATCTGGAGGATTTCGGAGTTGGCTTTGCCCTGACGGAAGGGATCATCGAGCAGGCCGACGAGATTGCCAGCATCGAGATCGTGAGGAGCAACCTCGGGATCGAGGTCCAAATGTGGTTGGGCCGATACCGGGCGGACGAACTCTCGGCGCGTCGCCGGGCCATGGTCGGTCCGGTCGGCTGCGGATTGTGCGAAATCGAAAGCCTGGAGCAGGCCTGTCCGGCGCCACCGCATGTATCAAGCACTGCGACCTTTCGCGCACGCGACTTGTTGAACGCCATGAGCGCGCTGGCGCCCTTGCAGGAACTCAATCAGAAGACACGGAGCGTGCACGCCGCCGCGTTCTGGCAGCCGCGCAGCGGCATAAATCTGGTGCGGGAGGATGTCGGGCGTCACAACGCGCTCGACAAACTCGCCGGTGCACTCATGCGACAGGACATGGCGCGAGCAGGCGGTGCGATCCTTCTGACAAGCCGCGTTTCGGTTGAGATGGTGCAGAAAACCGCCCGGATCGGCGCTCCTGTCCTCGTCGCGGTCTCGGCACCGACCTCGCTCGCAGTTGAGACAGCCGATCAGGCAGGCATCACGCTGATCGCGGTCGCCCGTGCGGATGGATATGAGATCTTTACCCATCCCGATCGCCTCATCTTTTCCGACTGTCCGACCATCGCCGCGTGAACGCTCCTCGCGCACGCTAGATCCCTCCGTCGCTTCGGCAGGATCCGGCGTGCAAATGCGCAAAATACACTCGCTCCGGAAAAGGCCCTCGCGAAGCGAATCCTACCTGCACCAGGGCGGGATCAAGGCGAGACCCGTGAGGGGAAAGGATGGCTCACATGGATGCAACGGCACTTCTGCTGTCGCGGATACAGTTCGGCTTCACCATCTCATTTCACATCATCTTCCCGGCCTTCACGATCGGTCTTGCGGCCTGGTTGACCGTCCTCGAAGCAATGCACATGCGAACGGGCCGTCCCGTCTATCAGGCGCTGTTCGAATTCTGGCTCAAGATATTCGGCGTTGCTTTCGGCATGGGCGTCGTCTCGGGCGTTGTCATGGGATTCCAGTTCGGAACGAACTGGAGCGTCTTGTCGAAGATGTCCGGACCGATCCAGGGGCCGCTTCTCTCCTACGAGACATTCACGGCATTCATGTTGGAAGCCAGCTTCTTCGGAGTCCTCGTGTTCGGACGCAAGCGGGTGCCGCCATGGTTCTATCTGGTCTCCACCGCGATGGTGTCGCTCGGAACCACGTTGTCCGCCTTCTGGATCATGACCAACAACAGCTGGATGCAGGTGCCGGTCGGCTACGTCGTCCAGAACGGCTACTTCGTGCCGGACGATTGGACGAAGATCATTTTCAATTCGGTCGTATGGTCGCGCTTTCCGCACATGCTGCTGGCGGCTTATCTCACGGGCGCATTTTGCGTTGCCGCGACCGGCGCATGGTACGTGTTGCGCGGCGATTACTACGCCGAATCCCGGGTGATGCTGCGAATGGGGCTGTTCCTCGCGGCAATCCTGATCCCTGTCCAGCTCTTATTCGGTCATCTGGTCGGCGACTACGTTCACGACTATCAACCGGTGAAGTTCGCAGCGATCGAGGGCCGCTGGCACGACGAGCAGCCCGCGAGCGAAGTGCTGATCGGACTGCCGGATCCGGCGACTGAAAGCAACAAATTCGAGATCAAGGTGCCGATTCTCGGAAGCATTATCGCGAGTTCGAGCCTGACCTCGAAGGAGGTGGGGCTGGCAGATTTCGCGCCGCAGGATCGCCCGCCGGTGCTGATACCGTTCGTAACGTTCCGCATCATGGTCGGCTGCGGGCTGGTCATGCTCGCGATCGCGTGGCTCGGGTCCTATCTGAGCATCAAGCGGCGCCTGCGCCGAAACCGCGCCATGCTTTGGGCAATCTTCCTTGGTTTTCCGCTTCCGTTCATCGCCATTCTCACCGGCTGGTATGTTGCCGAGGTGGGACGACAGCCCTGGGCGATCTACGGATTGCTGCGGACGGCCGACGCCGTGACGCCGTTCCTGACGGCGCCGGCGGCGATGACCTCGCTCGTGCTATTCGGCGCTGTTTATCTCTTCATCTTCTCGTTCGGCACATTCTACATCTATCGGCTTTTGCGCATCGGTCCGGCGCGCCTCGTCGTCGATCCGCCGCACGACGCCTCGCCAAATCGTCCGATGTCGCTCGCCGATCCGGATCTCATTCGGTCGGGCTACACGCGCGCAGGAGAATAGAGATGGTCTTGTTCTGGGTTGCACTTCTTGCCATCAGCATCGTGATCTACCTGCTGCTCGACGGATTCGATCTCGGGGTCGGCATGCTGTTTGGTTTCGCCGGCGGCGAGGCGAACCGCGACACGATGCTCAACACCGTCGCGCCGGTCTGGGATGGCAACGAGACCTGGCTTGTCGTGGCCGGCGTGATCCTGTGGGGCGCATTTCCGGTCGTCTATGCGACACTGCTGTCAGCCTTCTATCTGCCGGTCATCATCATGCTGCTCGGCTTGATCCTGCGTGGCGTTGCCTTCGAATTTCGTCACAGGGCGACGCCGCAACTTCGCTGGATCTGGGACGTGAGCTTCGTGAGCGGATCGTTCGCTGCGAGCTTCATGCAGGGGGTGACGGTCGGCGCCCTGGTGCAGGACCTGAAGTTCACCGACGGGGTCTATGTCGGCGGCATCTTCGGCTGGCTGAGCCCGTTTTCCCTGTTGTGCGGTACCGGACTGTGTCTGGCTTACGCCCTTCTAGGCGCGAGTTGGCTGGTGCAGAAGTGCCAATCGGACGTCCGTGACAGGGCTCGCCGCCAGATACCCGCGCTGGCACTTGCCGTGCTGGCGTTCCTGATCGCGGTGTTTGCGCATGCGTTGATCACGAACTTGCCGATCATGCATCGCTGGCTCGATCGACCCTACCTGTTTGTGTTTCCTGCCATCGGAGCTATGGCTGCGGTGGTGCTGGCCAGCAGCATCCTGCGTCACAACGATCGCTGGCCGTTCGCTGCCGTTGCCGTCATCTTCGTCGCGGCGTTTGGAACGCTGGCACTGTCGTTCTGGCCTTACATGATCCCATTTGCCATCACGATCGACGAGGCGGCGGCGCCTCACGCCAGTCTCGCCTTCATGTTCTGGGGCGAGGGCCTCTTCGTCTTCCCCTTGATGGTGCTGTATGTCGCGATCGGGTATCGGGTGTTCAGAGGCAAGGTGGAGACGACGCCCGGTCACTACTGATCCTGAGGCCTTATCCGCGGAAACGTTCGCGATACTCGCTGGGGCCAGTGCCAATGCGTCTCAAAAAGGCGCGCCGCATCACGTCGGGATTTGCAAAGCCGCAGCTGGATGCGACGCGCTGCAACGGTTTGTCGGTGTCCTCGAGCAACCGCCGGGCCGAGTCGACGCGCGCCATCTCGACGAAGTCGCCCGGCGTCATTCCGGCCTCCTCCTGGAAGACGCGGGTGAAATTGCGCACGCTCATCGCGGCCCGCGCGGCAAGCGTCTTCACCGTCAGGTCAAGGGGCAAATGATCGAGGATCCAATGCTGGATCGTCTGAATGCGCCCTTCGGTCGCGACCTGCGCGGCGAGATGAGCACTGAACTGCGACTGGCCGCCCGGTCGCTTCAGGAAGACGACCAGGCGGCGGGCGACGGAGAGCGCGACATCGCGCCCGTGATCGTTCTCGATCAGCTTCAGTGCGAGGTCGATTCCGGCCGTGACGCCGGCCGATGTCCAAAGCGGACCATCCTCGACGAAGATCTGATCGGATACCACTTTTGCGGCCGGAAATCGCTCCGCCAATTCACTGGCGTGCTGCCAATGTGTCGTCACGCTGAATCCATCCAGCAATCCGGCGGCGCCGAGAAAGAAGGCGCCGGTGCAGACGGAGCCGTGACGGCGGCTGCGCGGCGCGTGCCGTCGCAGCCAGGCATGGAGAGGCGAGTCCGTGTAAGCGCGAGCGTAGTCGGGGGTGCCCGCGACCAGCATCGTATCGA
This sequence comes from Bradyrhizobium ganzhouense, assembly GCF_049949285.1. NCBI lineage: Bacteria > Pseudomonadati > Pseudomonadota > Alphaproteobacteria > Hyphomicrobiales > Nitrobacteraceae > Bradyrhizobium > Bradyrhizobium ganzhouense. Next base: position 8,220,134 of record NZ_CP181318.1, on the reverse strand, counting down.
TCGGCTGCTCGTCTTCAAAGATCGAGCCATGGGTCAAGATCGACATTGCTCCTGCCGTCACAGCTCGATCCGGACTGGTCGACAACAGACGCACATCGTAGTTGCACCTGCCGGGAGCCTGCCGATTGGCCTCCAGAAAGGCATCCAGAGGACCGGAAATGTCCAATGATTGCGCGTTCGGCGGCACAATAATCGCGATCGGCGTGCCAGTCATCTCGTTCCCCCCATCACACGGCGCGGGCGTCCCTGGCCGGTGGCGTCAGACCCAGCCGCTCAATTCACGGCGCACAACCGCCTCGATCACGCGCATTCCGCGGCTGCTGTCGTTCAGACAATCGATGCGAGCGAATGCGTCGCCGCCTTCGTCGAAGAAGTATTTCGCGTTTTCCTGTCCGATTTCCTCAATTGTTTCCAGACAATCGGTCGAGAAACCGGGGGTTATGACTGCGATCCGCCTGACGCCCCTCGCCGCAAGCGCCTTTATGGTCTCGTCCGTATACGGTTTCAACCATTCTGCCCGGCCAAAGCGTGACTGGAACGAGACGATGAGGCGGTCTTGCGATAACCCCAAGCGTGTCCGAATGAGCTCCGCAGTCCTGTGACAATGGGCATAGTATGGATCGCGCGCGACGTGAGTGGTGAGCGGCATGCCGTGAAAGGATGCGACGATGACGTCCGGTTCGAAACCGGCGCCAAGGAGGCGCTCGGTCAGTGAGCCCGCAAGCGCATCGACATAGGTATCCTGATCGTAGTATGGCGCTGCGACCCGCAGTGCCGGCTGATTTCGCATGGATGCGAGCACCGCGAAGAGCTTGTCGCAAGCCGTCGCGCTCGTGGCGGCCGAATACTGCGGATAGAGCGGGACGAAGAGGATGCGCTCGCATCCGCTGGCCACGAGCCTCTCGGTGGCGGCTTTCAGGGACGGGTTTCCGTAACGCATCCCCCAGTCGACGATGACGTTGGATGTCGAATCGCCAAGAAGACCGTCACGGATAGACTGTTGCAGCTTCTCTGCCTGCGACCGCGTGATGGTCTTGAGCGGGCTCTCGTTCCGGTCGCGGTTCCAGATCGTTGCGTAATCCTGTCCCTTTCGTCGTGGTCGGGTCGTCAGAATCAGCGCATTCAAGATGAAGAGCCAGAGTAGCCTGGGCGCTTCAACCACCCTTCGATCAGACAAGAACTCGGCGAGGTATCGCCTGACGGACCAATAGTCCGTGCCGTCCGGAGTGCCGAGATTGCTCAGGAGCACGCCGATTTTCGGAGAGTCCGGCGGCCTTCCGATGTCGAACAGCGGAGTCATCTTGTCCGTCTCCTCACAACGCTCGAGCTGCAGGGGATCTGCGGCAAAAGCCAATTCGGGCGCTGCGATATCTGGCGGCATTGTCAGCCCGCGGCGACCGTCAGCCTCGGCGGGTCCCGGCGTGTCGCTTCTTTGGGCCGCGCCGATCGGCGCGGGCCGCGTTTCAACCTCATCTGACGACGGTTACAGTTTGCCCTCAGCGAACCTGGCCAGCGCGTCGGCAACGCCCTTGCCATAGGCCGGGTCCGCCTTGGCGCAGTTGGCCACGTGTCGCTCCTGGATATGCCTTGCGGCCTGACCCACCTGGCGCGCGGTATTCTCGAACAGCGTCTGCTTCTGTGCCGCGGTCATCTTCCGGAACAAATTGCCGGGCTGCTGCCAGTGGTCGTCGTCCACACGGTGATCCCAATGCGCGGCCGCCCCCGTGATCTCGAGCGGTGGCTCGTTCAACTGGGGCCGGTCGATCCATTCGCCGCGGCTGTTCGGCCAGTAGGTCGGCGTGCGGCCAAGATTGCCGTCGGTCCGCATCGCGCCGTCGCGGTGATAGCTATGGAACGGGCATTTCGGTGCGTTGACCGGGATGTGGTGGTGGTTGACGCCAAGCCGGTAGCGCTGCGCGTCGCCATAGGAGAACAGGCGCGCCTGGAGCATCTTGTCCGGCGAATAGCCGATACCCGGCACGATATTGGCGGGCGAGAACGCGGCCTGCTCGACTTCGGCAAAGACGTTTTCCGGATTCCGGTTGAGCTCGAAATAGCCGACCTCGATCAGCGGATAATCGGCCTTCGGCCAGACCTTGGTGAGATCGAACGGATTGAAGGCAAACTTCGTCGCCTGCTCGTCCGTCATCACCTGGATGCACAGCGTCCAGCGCGGAAACTCGCGTCGCTCGATGCTGCCGATTAGGTCGCGCTGATGGCTTTCGCGATCCTTTCCGACCAGGGCCTCTGCCTCCGCGTCAGTCAGGTTCTGGATGCCCTGCTGGGTGCGGAAATGAAACTTCACCCAGACGCGCTCATTGTTCGCGTTGAGCAGGCTGTATGTGTGACTGCCGAAGCCGTGCATGTGGCGGTAGCTTCTGGGGATGCCGCGCTCGCTCATGACGACGGTGACCTGGTGCAACGCTTCGGGAAGCAGCGTCCAGAAATCCCAGTTGTTGTCGGCGCTCCGCATGCCCGTATAGGGATCGCGCTTGATCGCGTGGTTCAGATCGGGAAAGCGCAACGGATCGCGGAAGAAGAAGACCGGCGTGTTGTTGCCGACCATGTCCCAATTGCCTTCATCGGTATAGAATTTGAGCGAGAACCCGCGGATGTCGCGCTCGGCGTCCGCCGCACCGCGCTCGCCGGCGACCGTCGAGAACCGCGCGAACATCGGCGTCTGCTTGCCGATCTCGGAAAAGATCCTCGCCTTGGTATAGCGGGTGATGTCGTGGGTGACCGTGAACGTGCCGTGAGCGCCCGAACCCTTGGCGTGCATTCGCCGTTCAGGAATGACTTCCCGGTCGAAATGCGCGAGCTTCTCGATCAGCCAGACGTCTTGCAGCAATGCCGGTCCGCGCGGCCCGGCAGTTTGTATATTGACGTTGTCCGTGACGGGCGCGCCCGATGCGTGCGTCAGAAACGGTCTTTGAGACTTGTCGTTCATGGGGGTTCTCCTGCATTGGTGTGGTGAACCTTGTCATCCTCGGATCAATAGGAGAATGACAAGAGTGCTATCGGATTGAGAGGCTGTGCCTCTCAATCCAGGATTCGTGGATCGATGACGTTCGGTCCGGGCGGCCGCACCCAAGTAGCCTAGCTGGCCGGCCTGGATTCCTTGTGCGCACGACGACGCGTTCAGATCGTCAGCCGCGCCGCTTGGCACGCTCGTGGAAGATCGAGCCGATGAAATCGAGACTGATCCGCGCCGCGAGCAGCGACGTGATTCCCGACGGGTCGTAGGGCGGCGAGACCTCGACAAAGTCGGCGCCGACCACCTCGAAGCGCCATGCGATCTCCTGGAGAAGATCCTTGGCTTCGTAATAGCTGAAACCGCCATGGCTGATCGTTGCGGTCCCCGGCGCGATCGACGGATCGAAGCTGTCGATATCGATCGAGACGTAGACCCGCTCGCCATCCGGAATGTGCGAGAGAGCCGCGGCCGCGCCGATCGAGCGGAACTTGCGCAACGAGACGACGTGCGTGCCGTAGGCCTTCGCCGCCTCGTAGTCCTTTTTGCTTACGGAGGCCATGTTGTGCGGGCCGAGCGTCGTGATGCCCTTCACATGTGCCATCTCCGAGGCACGGCGCATCGGGCTGCCGTGACCCCAGCTGATGCCGTTGCGCTCATCGATGAAGTCGAAATGCGCGTCGAGATGGATGATGTGGATCGGCTTCTCGTCCGAATACGCCGCGACGGTTGCCATGGTGATGGCGTGATCGCCGCCAAGAATATACGGCATCGTCTTGGCATCGAGCAGTGCCCGAACTGCTAGCTCGGCGTTCGCCAGGCTGCGCTTGGTGTCGGCGTAGATCACGTCACTGTCGCCGGCGTCGACGATCTTGACCTCCTCGGCAGTGAGGTAGGTGACCTCGTCCTCGAAATCGAACACGCCTTCCGGACCGAAGCCATGGAACATGGATGCTTCGCGGATCGCGCGCGGCCCGAACCGCGTTCCGACGCGATAGCTCGAGGCAGTATCGATCGGAATCCCAAGCACGGCGACATCGGTGCCGTCGAGTTTGTCCCAGTTAGTGCAGGCCGGCTGGCCGGCAAAGGTGGCAAGGCCTACGAAAGGCAGGTTCATCCGCTCCGGCATGTTGCGGCTCTTGGTCTGCATCGTCATTGCAAGGATCCTTCTAAAAGCTGTCCGGGTGCGGCGTGATCAGCACGCCGCGTTGTTGCGTTCAGCAAATTTCGCCAGTCACACCTTCACGCTCATAGGCACGGCGGACTGAGGGCAGTGCCGTCACCATGTCGAGCAGCCGCGCGATGTGCTGCCGCGAACGGGGCGGATTGGACATCGGGCGCGCCCAGCGTGCGAGCATGACGACGTAAAAATCGGCCGCGCTCAACTTGTCCCCGAGGAAGAGGGGACCGTTCGTTTCGAGGTGCTGCTCGATGACGTCCAGATAGGCGCCGGCCCGCCGCTCCGCGCCATGCCTGACGATCTCCGTCGCAGCAGCCTCCGTGCTGGTCAGGCGATCGGGGTACTGCCAGATCATCAGCTCCTCCTGCAGCGAGTTCGTCAGGAAGATCAGCCACTGATAGAACTTGGCACGCTCCGGGCTACCGATCCTGGGTGCAAGGTTGGCTTCCGGATGCCGGTCGACCAGGTGGAGAATAATCGCCGCCGCCTCGGACAGCACGAGTCCGCTGTCGACCAAGGTCGGAATGCGACCGTTCGGGTTGATCGCCAGGTATTCTTCCGATTTCTGGGCATTCCTGGCGCGATCGACGAGGACAAGCTCGTACGCCTGACCGAGCTCTTCGAGCACCATGTGGGGCGCTGCGTTGGCATTGCTGGGGAAGTAGTGAAGTTGATACATCGTTGTTCTCTCCGCACTTGTGTCTGCTCACGTACGGAAAACTAGAAATCGGGGCGGTTGGCCGCAACGACAGATGCCCGTCGATCTCGGCCAAAGGTCCGTCGATCCTGGCCATTGCGTCTGATCTAGGGACGGCGTTTCAGCAGGGACGTGCGCACGGATTGATAGCGGCCCGCCCTGCGACTATCTGGTTCGATAGTCGTGACCTATGCCCTGGAGCTCCGTACGATGAATCTGAGCGGCCTGTCGTTGCGCGATCTCGAATATGTCGTGGCTATTGCGGACCACGGCAGCTTCATTCGCGCCGCCGAGCATTGTCGCGTTGCGCAACCGTCATTGTCCGCGCAGGTCCGCAAGCTCGAAGCCTTGCTCGGCATGGTGATCTTCGAGCGCACCACGCGGCGCGTCATCGTGACGGTTGAAGGCAAGTCCTTTGTCGAACAGGCCCGCCGCGTTCTGGCGGAGGCGCGGCTTCTCTTCACCATCGTCCAGCGGTCGGACAAGCCGTTCGGTGGCGTTCTGCGGCTCGCCGCAATTTCGACGCTCGGGCCCTATCTTTTTCCAAGGATATTGCCGGCGCTTCGCAAGAAATATTCCGAACTCACCCTCGTTCTGAGCGAGGGCCTCACCGGCGAGCTTGTGCCGAAGCTGATCGATGGCCAGGTCGATGCCGTGCTTCTGTCGTTGCCGCAAACGGACGCCGCATTGGCGAGCGTCGGGATATTTTCGGAACCGTTCCTGCTGGCGTGCCCGAAGGGGCATCCCGCGTCCCGCAAGGGCGGTCCGACCTGGGACGCGCTCGATGCCGAGCAACGGCTGCTGCTGGAGGAGGGGCATTGCCTGCGCGAGCAGGCGCTCGCCGGCTGCTCTGCTCCGGGCCGGACCAATCGCCTCGCCACCAGTCTGGAGACGCTGAAATACATGGTCGCCGCGGGAGAGGGCTGCACGCTGGTGCCCGCCCTTGCGGTATCCGAGCGGGATGCGGTTGCCTATTCGCGGCCGCCGGGCGCCACCTTTTCGCGAAAGGTGGGGCTTGCCTGGCGCAAGAGCGATCCACGCGCAATGGAATTTTCCGCACTCTCTGAAACGCTGAGACAGATCGCCAAATCGTTCGACGACGTGAAGGCGGCTTGACGACGATTGTATCGTCGGCGCTCCGCCATAACTCTTTGCGTTTCGGACGCTGTCCGGTGAAGCCATCGATCGGGATCCACTGATCGACGGCTTCCAGCACGTTCGGCCGAACGATACCTGACCTACCGTTTCGGCATGACGCCCGGCGCATTGTCGGGCCAGCTCGCGATCGTGGCTTCGTCGACATTGAGATGCTGCGCCACGAGTTTCGGCGGCGTATGCGTGAGCCAGTTGGAGAGCGAGACCTCCTCGTAGCGCGAGGAGCGGAACACGCCGATGAACCGTAGATCAGTATCGCCGACGTTCTCGACATAGTGACCGAGGTTGCGCCTGACATAGCCGATGTCGCCGGCATTGAAGTCCATCGTCAGTGCGTTCGGACCGGTATCAAACACCGTCATGCGCGCCTTGCCCTTGATATAGTACTGCCACTCGTCCGCGTTCGGGTGCCAGTGCATCTCCCTGATGCCGCCGGGACGAACCGTGACCAGTGCGGCCGACACTGTGGTTGAAACCTTGAAATTGCTGCTGTCGGCCACCTGGATGCTCCCTGTCTCGGAAGATTTGAGCGGACGGGAGGAGCCGAGCGGGAAGATGAAGGGATGCGTTGCGACGGGTGCATCCTTTTGCATCGCGGCGCGATCGGTGGCGATGTCGCCGGGCACGGTGCCCTGGAAGATCCAGAGATCGTGCAGCGGAATCCTGGCAAATGCGTCCGCCGGAACGCCGAAGTTCTTGGCGAGGACCTCGGGCGGCGTGTGGGCGAACCAGTCAGAGACCAGCAAGGTGTTGAATTCGTCGGCATGTCCGTCATCGAAGCAGATGACGAATTCGCATCCATCCGGACCCAGGCCCTGCAGCGAATGCGGCGCTCCTGGCGGGAAATACCAGAGATCGCCCTCCTTGACATCCGCAACAAAGGGACGGCCCTGCGCATCGAGAACCGTCACGCGGCACGTGCCATAGGTCATGATCGCCCACTCGGCAGCCTGGTGCCAGTGCAGCTCGCGAATGCCGCCGGCCGTCAGGCGCATGTTGACGCCCGATATCTCCTTGGAAATAGCAAAATCGGCAACGGTAACCTGCCGCGCCCATCCGCCGTTCTGGATACGCTTCGATGCGTTGTTGAACGATGCCCACGGCGTCGGCATGCCGCCGACATCCGTCGCCGGTGGAGATTGCGCCGAGGGAAATTGACCGCCCAGAACCTGACTTTGCGGGCCGGGATCGCTGAGATTTCCCGGGCCTTTTGCGTTGATGGCGCCCTGGGGCGGCTCGTCCGGATTGCCAAAAGATGCAGCCTTCGCGGAGGACACCATGGCCGCGCCCATGGCCGAGGCTGCCAGCAGGTTTCGTCTCGAAATCATAATCGTACCTCCAAAGGGATTGTTCTGCAGAGCCGTCATCGGCGGTCTCCCTCATGGAGTTAGGAAAGCCGTCGACTTGGGCCAATCCAGAGTGGGCCTCGGCTTTTCCGGAATGCACTACGGCGTTGCCCGACTGTCGCGCTGGCACGATCCGGCATTCTCGAAAGAAAGTCCGCGATCGACGTCGCAACTGTTTCTGCATCGGTACCCCGCAGAGGTTCTCGCGATGTCGGAACGCAAGGCAATTCATCCCTATCATCATCCGGCGGGTGGATGGGGTGCGCTCAAGGCCCTCGGTGAGCACCTGATCGAGCAGCGGATTCCGATCAAGGGGGCGACCACGCTCCGGTGCATGAACCAGCCCGAAGGGTTCGACTGTCCCGGGTGTGCCTGGCCAGATCCGAAACACACCTCGTCATTCGAGTTCTGCGAGAATGGTGCGAAGGCCGTGGCGTGGGAAGCGACCGCCAAGCGTTGCACGCCGGAGTTCTTCGCGGAACACTCGGTGGCCGACCTCGCCACCTGGGGTGACTATGATCTTGAGAGGGCCGGTCGTCTCACGCATCCGATGGCCTATGATGGCGCAACGGACCGCTACCTCCCGGTGAGCTGGAGCGAGGCGTTCTCGATCATCGGGCGCCATCTGAGAGCGCTTCCCGACCCGAACATGGCGGAGTTCTATACGTCCGGCCGCACCTCGAACGAAGCCGCCTTTCTCTATCAGCTCTTCGTGCGGGAATACGGCACCAACAATTTCCCCGATTGCTCCAACATGTGTCACGAGGCGACGAGCGTCGGATTGCCCAAGTCGATCGGCGTGGGCAAGGGGACGGTCCTGCTGGAGGATTTCGACAAGGCAGACTGCATCTTCATCTTTGGCCAGAACCCCGGTACCAACAGCCCGCGCATGATGACCAACTTGCGCGATGCCGCCCGCCGTGGTGCTTCGATCATCTCGTTCAATCCGTTCCGTGAGCGCGCGCTGGAGCGGTTTCAGGCGCCGCAGAGCCCGATCGAGATGGCGACGTTGAGCTCGACGCAGATCAGCTCGCGCCTCTACCAGGTGCGGGTCGGTGGTGACGTCGCCGTGATCAAGGGCATCATGAAGGTTCTGGTTGATCAAGATAGAGCGGCGCAGGCGAGAGGCGAGCAGGCCGTTCTGGACTGGGACTTCATTCGTGGCCATACGCAAGGCCTTGATGAACTGGTCAGTGACCTGAGGGCCACGCCCTGGACGGATATCGAGCGTTACTCGGGGCTCAGTCGCGAAGAGATCGAATATGCAGCGCAAGCCTACATGAAAGCCGAGCGCGCGATCATCGTCTATGGCATGGGCATCACCCAGCATCGGCGCGGCGCGCAGAATGTTCAGCAATTGGCCAATCTCGCCCTGCTTCGCGGCCATATCGGCCGTGAGGGCGCCGGCATCTGCCCGGTCCGCGGCCATTCGAACGTGCAGGGAGATCGTACAGTCGGCGTCACCGAGACGCCGTCCGAAGACTTTCTCGATCGGCTCGAATTTCGCTTCGGTTTCAAGCCACCTCGTGCCCACGGCCATAATGTCGTCACGGCGCTCGAAGCGATGATTCGCGGTGACGCCAAGGTGTTCATCGCGATGGGCGGCAACTTTGCCGCGGCAATTCCCGATTGGCAGCTTACGCAGGATGCCCTGAGGAGGCTCGATCTGACGGTCCACGTCTCGACCAAACTCAACCGCAGTCACCTGATCCATGGGCGCGACGCCCTGATCCTCCCCTGCCTTGGCCGCACGGAGATCGACATCCAGGCGACCGGGCCGCAGTCCATCACCGTGGAAGACTCCATGTCGATGGTTCATGCGTCGGCCGGCCGCAATCAGCCCGCGTCCGAGCATTTGTTGAGTGAGCCCGCGATTGTAGCCGGTATGGCCCGGGCGACTCTGGGGCAGTCCTCCGTCGTCGATTGGGACAGTTTCGTCGCAGATTACGATCGCATTCGCGAGGCCATCGAGATCGTACTGCCGATGTTCCAGGCCTACAACGCGCGAGTTCGCGTGCCCGGCGGCTTCCATCTTGTCTCGACGGCGCGCGAGCGCATCTGGGCGACGCCGAGCGGCAAGGCCAATTTCCTGGTCTTTGACGGCCTTGGCGAAGATCCGAATGACGATCATCCGGAGACGCTCTGGCTCAGCACGATTCGCAGCCATGACCAGTACAATACGACGCTCTATTCCCTGTCCGATCGTTACCGGGGCGTCTATGGCCAGCGCGACATCGTGTTCCTGAACCGGTTCGAGATGGACAAGCGCGGGCTCGCGGACGGCGATCGCGTCGATCTGGTGACCGTGTCGACGGACGGACTGGAGCGGCGGGTGCGCAACTTCCGCGTGGTCGGATACTCGTTCCCGAACGGTTGCTGCGCGGCCTACTACCCGGAGACCAATCCGCTGGTGCCGCTCTATGCGCACGATCCCATCAGCTTCACGCCGTCCTCCAAGGGCATCCCGGTCCGGATCGAGCGCACCGGCGTCGGCGTCACCGACGATACCTCGCATCAGGATTAGAGAGGGCAATGCAGTGTGAGCCACACAAGGCGTCGGTCCGGCAGATCGGGCGGTGCCGTCACACCGGCTCTGCGGCTGCCTGCTCGAACTCGGACCGTGGGGGCATGTGATCGCCGACGCGCCAGTTCCGGGGAGTGCATCCCGTGAACCGTTTGAAGACGGTCGTAAAGTGGGCTTGGGTCTGGAATCCGACCGCGAGCGCGATCTCCATGATCGGCATCGTGGTGTCCCTCATCAACTCCGCGGCCCGCCGAATCCGCCGCTGCAGCAGGAATTCGTGCGGGCACAGGCCCGTAGCCGCGCGGAATTGAGACGCGAAGTGCATGCGGCTAAGTCCTGCGACCGCAGCCAGATCGCGCGAGGTCATCTTCGACGACATGCTGGCGTCGATGTAGTCGACGACGCGTTTGAGCCGCCATTTCTGCAGCCCCTGGGCATGGCGGCCGCGAACAGGGGCCTGATCGGTCCCGGCCGATCGGACGGCAGGCCGTAGACCAAACCGCCTGACTGCGATCGCGAGCCGAAGCGCTTCCATGCATCGACGATCATTGTTGTGTGTCGCGACCTTCAGGGCCTCAAACAGCGACTGAACGACCTCATCTCTGGACTCTGTCTCTGGGGCCGATGGCGGGGTCGACAGGTGACCATTTGCCATGGAAGCTGAACTTCCAGCCTCGTTCCCGATTGGGGCGGGAGGCGCGAACAATTGCCGAAGGGGATCGTGGGTCTGGACGGACATCTTGAGTTGCTCCGGGATGAAGAATGCTGTCAGGTCTTCACGATGCGGTGAGATACCGTCAATTCGGCGCGTGCAGGCCGATCTCGACGCCGGTCGACGGCATCAAATTGGCGACCGACAGTGCGTGACGCGGCGAAAAGATTTCCTGCCGAATGTCGTCGTTGCGGCCGTACCTGATTTCCGCGCGCGCCATGTCGATCGCGCCCTGATAGTGAGGTGCCATCACATCAATGGGATCGCGATCGATGTCGCCGGTCGGCGCCGTCAGCATGGTGCGGCTCATGTTGTTCGTCGCAAGATCGCCGTCGAACAGAACGTGATGTTTGTCCGTATCCCTCGCCCTGCGGGCGTCAGGATTGTGCTTGGGACCCTGTGCGAGGGCGAATGATGTCGCCATGACCGACAGGCTGGTTGCCAACGAGATGGCGCGTCTGCGTACGAATCTGCGGGAAAACAGGGGCACGTCAAACTCCAGAGTGTGTTTGGTGTCACGCAGGCCGGTACGCGACGACTGTCTTGAAGATGACGATGGCGCTCCATGAGCTCAATTAAATACGGATTTAAGGTTCGCAGGCGAAGCACGTCGGCACCGCTTAAAACGGAATTCAGATTTCTTAAATCCAATTTAGTGGCCTCTCCCGCAGTGGCCTTCCTACAGTTGAGCTGCCGGACCCAAACGCAGGAGCAGCCAATGCAAGCTCAGACCGCCGTCGTCGCTGGAGTGTTAGCCCCGCAATCTGCTGGCATTCTCGCTTATTCCGCCGCCATCAAGCGGTTCGATCTGCTCGAGCGCGGCCGGGAGCAGCAGCTCGCGCGTCGTTGGCAGGAGCGGCGCGACAGGAGCGCGACGGACGAGCTGGTTACGAGCCATCTCCGCCTCGCCGCGAAGGTGGCACGAGGCTACAAGGGGTACGGTCTTCCGATCGCCGACCTAATTGCGGAAGCCAATCTCGGGCTGGTGATCGCTGCCTCACGCTTTGAACCGGGACACGGTGCGCGATTTTCGAGCTACGCCCTGTGGTGGATCAAGGCGACCGTCCACGAATACATCTTGCGCTCATGGTCACTGGTCAAGATCGGCACGACGGCCGCGCAAAAGAAACTGTTCTTCCGGTTGCGCGGCGAAATAAGGAAGCTCGCGGGGGAGACGGCGGCACTGACGCCCGAGATGGCGCAGGTCATTGCAGAAAAACTCGAAGTGACCGTTCGCGACGTGGTCGAAATGGATAGCCGGCTCTGTGGTGATCTCTCGCTGCATACCCGGGTCGGCGACGGCGATCGGTCGACGGAATGGGAAGCGACGCTGGTTGATGAGTCTCCGGACCCGGAGGAGATCGTCGCGGACCACGACGAAGTAACACTTCGGTCGAAGGCCCTGCGCGCCGCGCTGGAGGTCTTGACGGACCGCGAGCGACGGGTGTTCGAGGCGAGACGGCTTGCAGAGCAGCCGCTGACGCTCGAGCAGCTCAGCTGCGAGCTATCGATCTCGAGCGAGCGGGTGCGGCAGATCGAGGCAAGCGCGTTTGCCAAGGTCAGGCGCGCGACGATCCTGGCGGCCAGGGCGGGCAGCGAAGCAACGGCTGCGTGAGGCGCACGGACATCGGGTGCTGCACTCTGGTGCGCGCAATGCTCATCTCGAAGTGAACAGGAAACCGCAGCCGATCACGGCTGCGCGAAGCCTGACTAAAAGGTGAAGGCGCGCGATAGCTTCGTCATTTCATACGACGGCGCTCGTTCCCAATTTGGATGAGCGGACCGACCGGCGACTGCATATCTCGCCGCGTTTTCTCAACCGACAGCGGCGCAGGGATATAGAATGGGAATTGTTCGATTTGCGCTGAGGTTCCCGCACACCTTCTACGTGGTTGCGGCACTGATCCTGTTTTTGGGCGGTGCGGCGCTGTGGTCGATGCCGACAGACATCTTCCCGGAGATTCGCATCCCCGTGGTGACGGTCATCTGGCAGTACACTGGTCTGTCCACCCCGGAAATGGAGCAGCGTGTCAGCACCTACAGCCAGTATTCCATCAGTGCCAACGTCAATGGCATCAAGAACATGGAGTCTCAGACCCTCAATGGTCTGTCGGTGCAGAAGATCTATTTCCAGCCAGACGTCAATCTCGACCTGGCGATTGCGCAGATCGTTTCGGCCACCAACTCGATTCGTTCGTTGATGCCGCCGGGCATCCAGCCGCCGATTGTCGTGCAGTTCAATGCGTCGAGTGTTCCGGTGCTACAGCTCGCCCTGAATTCGGATAATCTCAACGAGCAGCAACTTTATGACTTTGGCATCTATCGCGTGCGGCAGCAGCTTGCACCCGTACCGGGCGTCACGCTGCCCACGCCGGCCGGCGGAAAGTACCGCCAGATCATGGTGGACATCGATCCTGGCAAGCTGCTGTCTCGAGGGTTGACGCCGCTCGACATTGTCAACGCGGTGAACACTCAAAATCTCACGCTTCCATCCGGCACCGCGAAGATGGGGGACATTCAATACACGGTGCGTACCAATGCGACGCCGGCGACCATCGGCGATCTCAACAAGATCCCGGTCAAGTTCTCGAACGGCGCGACCATCCTGCTGAAAGACGTGGCAGAGGTGCGTGATGGATCGATGGTGCAGCAGAACATCGTCCGCGAGGACGGCCGCCGCTCGGTTCTGCTCAGCATCATCAAGAATGGCAATGCCTCGACGCTCGCAGTCGTCAACGGCGTAAAGAGGGCGCTGTCGGCGGTTCGCGCGGCCGCTCCTCCCGGACTCAAGATCACGGAGCTGTTCGATCAGTCGGTTTTCGTGACGAACTCGGTGAACGGCGTGCTTCGGGAGGGGGCCATCGCGGCGGGATTGACCGCCATGATGATCCTGCTGTTCCTCGGCTCCTGGCGCTCGACCCTGGTGGTCATGATATCGATTCCGCTGGCGATCCTGTCGTCGCTGGTCGTGCTCTATTTCCTTGGCGAAACGCTGAATACGATGACGCTGGGCGGCCTCGCCCTTGCGGTCGGCATTCTGGTCGACGATTCGACCGTCACGATCGAGAATACTCATCGGCTGTGGACGGAGGAGGGCATGCCGCTTGCGGACGCCACCTTGCATGGAGCGGCCGAGATAGCGGTGCCCACGTTGGTGTCCACACTTGCCATCAGCTGCGTGTTCACGTCGGTTGTGTTCCTCGAGGGTCCAGCCAAATACCTGTTTACCCCGCTGGGGCTCGCCGTCGTGTTTGCGATGCTTGCGTCCTACGGATTGTCCCGGACGCTGACGCCGATCACGATCGGGCTCCTGCTGAAGGGTGAGCGGCGGCACGTCCATGGCGAGGTCCCGGCCGGCCTGTTCGCGCAGTTGTCTGCTGCCTTCGAGCGCGGCTTCGAACGGCTGCGTGAGGGCTATTCACGGGTCCTGGGATTGCTGCTGCGACGCCGCGCTGTCGTGCCCATTGTTGCGATCCTGATGCTCGGCCTTGGAGCGGTGATGCTGAGCCTCGTGGGCAGGGATTTCTTTCCGTTGATCGACGGAGGCCAGATCCAGCTCCATGTCCGCGCGCCGGCAGGAACGCGTATCGAGAGTACCGAAGCCATATTCCAGAAGATCGAGGATAAGATCCGCGAAGTCATTCCCGAGAAGGAGCGCACGCTCATTGTCGACAACATCGGGCTGCCCGCGCGGGCCTATAACCTGGCCTTTGCCGACGGCTCGACCATCGGCATCAACGACGGCGTGATCCTGGTTTCGCTCCGGGACGGCCATAGGCCGACCGCGGATTACATCAAGAAGTTGCGTCAGGTTCTGCCGGCGGCGTTTCCCGACGACACCTTCTACTTCCAGGCCGCGGACATCGTCACGCAGATCCTGAACTTCGGACTGCCGGCGCAAATCGACGTTCGGACTGTCGGTTATGGAGCCAACAATCTGGCAGTCGCCAAGGAACTACAGAAGCGACTGGTCGCTGTTCCGGGTATCGTCGATGCGCATCTCCAGCAGGAGATCGACGGTCCGGCATTCTATGCGGATATCGACAGGACCCGGGCCGCCCAGCTCGGCCTGAATGCGAGCACGGTCGCGACCAACATCAATGTCAGCCTCAGCTCGTCAGTGCAGGTCTCCCCGAATTTTTGGACGGATCTGAGCTCCGGCATTCCATACTATCTCGCCGTGCAGACGCCGGAATACAAGATCGATTCGCTCAATGCACTGGCCAATACGCCCGTGTCCACATCGCTCGCCGCGAGCGGCCAGACGGTTCCGGGCATGCTCAGCAACATCGCGACCTTCAAGCGTGACACGGTGCCGACCAATGCCAATCAGAGCAACGTCCAGCCGGTTTACGAGGTCTATGCCAGCGTGCAGGGCCGCGATCTCGGCGGCGTCGCAGCCGACATCGGCAAAGTCACCGCCGGGCTACAGAAGGAATTGAAGCCTGGCAATTCCATCCAGGTCCTCGGCCAGATCCAGAGCATGAACGACTCGTTCCGCGATCTCGGCCTCGGCCTCGTGTTCGCGGCAGTGTTCGTCTATCTGCTGATGGTCGTGAACTATCAGAGCTTTGGCGACCCCCTGGTCGTCATCCTGGCGTTGCCCGCGACGCTCTGCGGCATCGTGACCATGCTGTTCATCACCGGGACCACGCTGAACGTCCCGTCGTTGATGGGCGCAATCATGTCCGTCGGCGTAGCATCCGCGAACTCCATCCTGCTCGTGACCTTTGCGCGCGAGCAGCAGCTGAAGGGACATTCCGCCTTTGAGGCGGCATTGAGCGCCGGTCGTACCCGCATCCGGCCGGTGCTGATGACGGCCGCCGCGATGATCGTCGGCATGATCCCGATGGCGATTGGCGGCGCCGGCGAGGAGCAGAACGCGGCCCTCGCGCGTGCCGTGATCGGCGGACTGCTGTTTGCGACGCCGACGACCCTCCTCATCGTCCCCTACCTGTTTGCCATGCTGCGCAAGGGCAATGACGGAAAGCCGCAGCATGGCGTCTTCGAGGAATTTCAGGCATGACAGAGATCGACGTGCGGCCGGACCAGGCGCTCCATGACCTCGACCATCCGGGCGATGCGAGTGGGCCTCTCCTGAGGGGCGAGGCCCAACCCAGCCGGCGTTCGGGAGCAGCCGTGTTTGGCTCAGCTGCGCTGCTGCTGCTTGTCGGCGGGCTCGCTGTCGGCGGTTGGCGTCACTATCAGGCGGAGCGCGATCTGGCCGCGACTGCCGTACAGGCGCGAACGTTCGTGCCGGACGTCCGCGTTGCGACTGTCCGCGCCAGCGACAGCAAGATCGACGTCACGTTGCCTGCGACAACAACAGCCTTCGAGGCTGCGAACATCTTTGCCCGGACCAGCGGCTACGTTGAGAAACGCTACGTCGATATCGGTGACCGGGTGAAAGTCGGGGCGCTGCTGGCAGAGATCGTCGCGCCCGAGCTCGACCATCAGGTCGCACAGGCCCAGGCCACATTGGCCCAGACTCAGGGAACCCTGCAGCAGACACAGGCGAGCCGCGAGCTCGCCGAGGTCACCAATGCGCGCGACAGCAATCTCGTCAAGCAGGGATGGCTGACCGCCCAGCAGGGCGACAATGACCGTCTGACACTGCGCGCGCAGCAGGCGGCGGAGGCAGTGGCGAAGTCGAACATCGCGGCCCAGCAAGCTCAGATCAAGGTCCTGGAACAGGACAAGGCCTATCAGCGTGTGGTGGCTCCATTCGACGGCGTAATCACCCAGCGCAACATCGACAACGGCAGCCTCGTGTCGGCGGGCTCGACATTCATGTTCACGCTGATGCATGCGGATGTCATCCGCACGCAGGTGTTCGTGCCTCAGGACGAGGCGTTCGGTGTTCAGCCGGGTGTCGATGCGGTCATCCGGGTGCCGGAGCTTCCCGGGCGCGCGTTTGCGGGAAAGGTCACGCGGATCGCCACCGCGCTGCAACCCGGCAGTCGCACGCTGCTGACCGAGATCGACGTGCCCAATCCGGATGGTGCGCTTCAGCCGGGCATCTATTGCACTGTGGAGCTGTTCATTCCACGCAGGACACCGTCGATGATGATACCGGCTGACGCCGTCGTTTTCGACGAGAATGGCCTGCATGTCGCCGTCGTGGATAACGGCGTGGTTCATATGCGCAAGATCTCGATCGCGCGGGATTTTGGCACGGAGGTCGAGGTGCACGCTGGCGTCAAGCCGGGCGATCAGGTGATCCTCAACCCGATGCTGAATCTGGCGGAGGGAAGCAAGGTCTCCGTGCGCGGGCCGCAGACGAGCTGATTGCTGCGGTCGGCCCTGGCCGCTGCGAGCGCGAGGAGAGGCGACTCAGCGGCGCGGATTGATGAATGGCCGTCTCCGGTTTGACCTCGCGAGCACGCGGCTGCGGATCAGATCATTCCGTAGACGGTTCACCCCGGATTGACGGACTGTGAGCAAGTCTTGCATTCGGATCTCCCGCATCAATCCGTACCTCACTCACAGAGCAAATGCTCTTTGAGTTTGAATGGAGAAGGTTGATGACAATGTTGAAGGTCTTGTCGGCGGGACTGATCGCCACCACGATGTTGACGACAGTAGCAAGTGGACGTGAGAACCCGATGAATGGACGGCACGCCGTAGAGCACGCCTATCCTGGGAGCAGCTTTCCCTTCGCTGATGGAAGCGACGGCCATCCCTGGATGTCCGGACCTGCCGTCGGCGCCTATTCCGCGGCGCCGTCGGTGCAGCCGGCCGGCGTCTGTGACCATGGCGACGATCCGGAGATATGCTGAGCCGCTTGTCGCACGATGCGCGATCGACCTGCGTGGCCTTCAGAACCGCGTCGGCGAACCTGAAGGCCCGTCCCGGTTGGCGGACGTGTCGATAATCAGCAGGAGACGGCTGGACGAGTTGTCCCAAAACGTTTGTTCGAGCGAAAACGGTCTCAGCAGCCCGCAGGCGGCGATGCGACCTGCATGGCGGCACTACCGCTCGTGATGGCGGAATTCGTCGAGACCGGGCTGGCGAGGTCCATCGAAATGCTTTCGCTGCATGCAGCCGTGTTCGGAGTCGGCATCACGCTCGGCGCGGGGCTAATGCTGGTCTCGGCCGTATCGGCGTCAGCGGTCGGCGACTGAATGGTTCCGGGTGGAGGACCCTGTGGGACATCGGGCGTGGAGACCGGCAAGGTCGCAGCATTGGTCAGCGTGCTCCCAGGTGCCGACGTGCACGAGCTTCCCGTTGTCGAGCTGCCGAGCACCGGCGCCGGTGCGATGGTGCCTGTCGTGCTCCCGGTGACCGTGCTCACGATGGTCACGGGCATGGCCGCCGGCAAGGTTGGCGACAGGCTTGTGCTCGTCGACATCGCGGTCGGCCCTGACATGCCGGGAATGGCGCCCAAGGCGCTCGTCGCCGAAGTTGGACTCGCAGAAACACTGGTGTTTGAGGAGGTGACGCTCTCCACGGATGGCGAAAGCTCCACCTCAGTCGGTGCGCAATTCACGCTCGTTCCTGGAAGTGTCGGGTCTTGCGCCAGCGGAGGTGAAGCCAGAGTGGTCGCCGGCGCACCGGCAACGGTCGTGGCCGAGAAAAGGCTCGTAAACGGGCTCGGTCCGGCCAGCGGAGACGAGACAACTGCGCCCGGTGTTGTCGGTATCGCCATGGCGGTCGTGCCCATGGTCGAGACTTGCGCCAGACAGGCGCCACTGCTCAGCAGGAGCGCCGCCGCCGCACAGACGTATCTACGCATGCAAATCCCCGACGTTCGATTGTCGAGGTGGAACGTAAGCAGTGGGGCCAGCACGTCCAATTCACTTTCGAGAGTGGAGCTTGATCGCCCCACGCGGCCACGCTCTTGGTTGCCGTGATGGTCAATTCGTTGTCACGATTGCTCTCGCGATCGTGCTCGGCCGGCGCGCGCCCGGCACCTAGATTCTGGTCAAGATCACCTCAAAGCTTGGAGCATGAATCATGAGGCCGTTATCCCTGCTTTGCTTCGCAATTTGCTTCGTCCTCTCCGCCACCGCGGCATTTGCCCGTGGCGGCATGGGATCGATGGGCTCGCACATGTCGATGGGTGGCGCGCTCGGTACGAGTGCTGCCGCGCCGGGAACGAACTCCCTGGGCACTGCGCTGCCATCATCCGGCACAGGCGGTCACGCAATGAAAGGTCCGCTGCTCGGCACGAACTCCGCCATCGACAAGGAGGATGCGCGGGTTGAAAAGATGTTGGAAGGGTCGATCTGTCGCGGATGTTGAACTCGCGCACGTCGCGGCGGCTTCGTGTGCGACAGATTCTGCGGCAATGCGTGATCCGGCTCGCCCAGCGGCACGTCTGCACGCGTACAGCCATTAATCGGCAAATCCGGGTGCAGCGTTGCGTCCTCGCATCGCCGTTCCCGGTTGGACGGATGAAGACACCGAGCGCTGGCTCGACAACCCCAGCTCGGCCTGGTCGCAGGCCTGACGTCAGTCCGTGCCCTTCGTCTTGGCGAGATAGTCGACGATTGCGGGTACGTCGCTTTCGTCGATAGGTGCTTTGTAGACCTTGATCATCTTGCCGACTTCGGACTCCCAGACGGACTTGGCGAGAGCAGGCTGGTTCAGCACCATGTCCGCGGAGTGACAGGCCAGACAGTTGTTGTTGATGGCGTCCGCGCCGGACCCACCGGGGAAGAGAGCATCGCCCGCTGGAAGCTCCACGGTCGTCGATGTGATCGCCGGAGCGGGCTGGACCCGGGCGGGGGTGGGCGTCAGCAGGGTGGCGAACGAGGCGCCCATAGCAATGATGGCGTGTCGCATGAAATGGCTCCTAGATGGCCGTGATGTGAGCCGTCTCGACGGCGTTGAGCATGAACCCGCTATTGTTCCAGTTGGGCATTGCGGGCTGAACATCGCCGCTCAGATTCGTGCAGCGGACCATGAGTGAATGATGGCCCTTCATCAGCTGGGGGATGTTCACCTGCCAACGGCGAAAGCTGTATTTGCCAAAGTCATCACCCAGTGTCGCGAGTTGCCAGGTCCGGCCGTCATCCATCGAAAGCTCGACCCTGGCGACGCCGGTGTCGCCTCCGAAGGCAATCCCGCCGATCGTCGCGCCGGCGCCTGCCGGAAGTGACGCACCTTCCGCAATATTGGTGAAGAAGGACCGCGGCACCATCCGGCTGATCGGAACCATCTTGACCCCGGCCTGGCCCGGCGCGATGTTGGCGTGCGGCGTATCCGGAATCGTGTACGCCGTCGCCATCCAGTAATTGTCGTCCGCGCGATCAAGAACCTCGATATCGCTGAGCATCTTGACCCAATAGGTCGAATACCATCCCGGCACGATCAGGCGCAGCGGAAAGCCGTTCAGAAGCGGCAGCTGCTCGCCGTTCATCGCGAAGGCGATCATGACTTCGCCGTCGCGAGCATGATCAATGTCGATCGACTTTTGGAAATCGGGTGCTTCGGGTACCACGGGCTCGTCGAGTCCGTTGAAGCGGACATGCATCGCGCCTGATTTGACGCCCGCGCGGTCGAGCACATCCTTGAGCAGGACTCCCGTCCATCGCGCATTGCCCATCGCGCCATGCGCCCACTGTGCGCCGGGGACACGAGGCGAAAAGAAGCCTCGGGAATTGCCCGAGCACTGATTGACGGCGGCAAGCTCCACGCGCGGCATCTTGAGCAGATCGCCGATGGACAACGACAACACTTGATTGACGTGGCCGCGCACGGCGAGCCTGAAGGCGTCCGCATCCACCGACGTCGGGATCACAGCCCAGTGCCAGCGCACATAGAACTGGTCGTTCGGCGTGAAAACGCCGCGATCGAACACCTCCATTGGAGTTTCCAACAGCGGCGGTCTGGTGCGCTGCAGGATCATGGGTCCCTTCTGCGGGAAGTCATGCGTCACTGGCCGCTGTCGCGGATCGCCGGCAATCGGCAGCTCCACCGATTGATCGGCCCAGGCCGATGAGGTCGCGAGCGCCATGCCCGCGACTCCGATCGTGCGGAGCAGGGTGCGGCGAGTTAGAGCTTGAGAGCGTGCATGGTTGCGATGTTGCTGCATCGAGAGCTCCTGTCGAGATGACGCGTGCGCTGTTAGGCAGGTTGGCTCATCCGAGGATCATATCCGCGAAGGGATCTGCGACCTGCTGCGGCGGCGCCTGATGATGCCCGTTGGCGAGGCGGAACCGCTCTTGCGGGTGAATGGTACTCCTTTTGCCCGATAAATGCATCGGGCTGTCGGCATGCGCGAGCGGCGCGCCGAGTACCGAAGCGGTGGCGGCCAGGAAGAGAATCGCGAGGCAAGTGCGGTACGAAGAGGTCATTGTGAATCTCCATCTCGATGTTATGGCAAGCTAAGTGTTCGATGTGCTTGCCGCTTCTCAAAACAGTAGGCTGCGGTGCGGCGGCAATCCAACGAGATGATCAGATCGTTCTGATCGCCGGCCTCGATTGAATGCGCAAGGATGCAGGCGCGCGCCGACAACGCCCCCGGCATCGCTGGCGAGACATCAGTTCAAGCGTTGCGATAGAGTCGTGCGCGCGGGCGCCGTTCTTCCTACGCGGCGGCGTGCGCAGCGATGCTGGACATCAGCGCGGCCTCGGCCTTGCTCACATGCCGCTCCTTGTGACGCAAGGCGTAGAACGAACGCTTCGCCATTTCGCCTTCCAGCTGGAACAGTCGCTTTGCCGCGATCGCCGTTTCGACCACCAGATCGGAGATGGCCGCGGCGCAGCGGCCGGTCTCGACCGCAGTTCGAATTGCCTCGTTCGAGGCGAGCTCGAGCTGCACCGTGAGATCGGAAAGGCGCACTCCGCGCTTCTTCAGGGCCCGTTCGAACATGGCACGCGTTCCGGACCCCGGCTCGCGAAGGATCCAGGGCGTCGTGGCAATCCAGTCTGGAGGCAGCTTTCTCTGGTTCGCCAGAGGGTGTTGTGGGCCCACGACGGCGACCAGCGCATCGCCGTCGACGCGTCGGGTCGACAATGCGGCGTCGTCGATATCGCCTTCGATGAAGCCAAGATCCGCCATGCCCTCGCGAACGTCGGTCGCGACGTGTTCGGTGTTGGCGATCTTCACGTCAAGTTCGATGCCGGGATAGCGCGCCTGGAAAGCCAGCAGCCTCGCGGGCAGCCAATAGCTGCCGACCGTCTGGCTGGCGGCGATCACTAGCCTTCCGGCCTTGAGCCCGGCGAAATCCTGCAGAACCTGCTCGGCCGCATGGGCGCGCGCGAGCACGGCACGGGCTTCTCCGAGAAACGAGCGGCCCATATGCGTGAGAACGATGCCGCGACCCACCCGATCGAACAGCTTGACGCCATAACGGCCTTCAAGCGCGGCGATCGCCGCGCTTGTGGCCGATTGGGTCAGATTCAGTTCGCGGGCGGCCTGCGTCACGTGCTGCTTGTCGGCGACCGCGGCGAAGATTCGGAGCTGTTCGAGCGTCATGGTCACCCCATGAATTTAATGAGAGCCAGGCTGAAGGTTGCAATGAACAGGAAAGCAAGTGCGCCCAATATAGCTGGACGCACGCCTCGCGCGTAGAGTTTCGAGATGTCAGTCTCGAGGCCCATGGCGGCGAGTGCCATCGTGAGCAGGAAGGTGGACAGGGTGATCGTCGCGTCCCGTACCCCTGCCGGAATCGTCACGACACTGTTGAGGGCGGTCACCGCAACAAAGCCGATTGCGAACCAGGGCAGGGGTGGCGTTGCCGGCCGGCCGGGAGCGCCTCGGGCCGCAAGCCGGGGCCCGACGCTCAGGGCCAGCACCACGGGCGCAAGCAACATGACTCGGGCAAGCTTGGCGACCGTTGCGACTTCGCCGGCGCGCTGGCTGTTCTGAAAGGAAGCGGCGGCCACCTGCGCAATCTCATGGATGGAAGCCCCACTCCAGAGGCCGTAAGCCCCGTCGTCGAGATGCAGAAGATGCGGCAACACAGGATAGACGAACATCGCGATCGAACCGAAGATCGTGACGCAGGCAATCGCATAGGCGACGTCCTCGTCGGACGCCCCGGTGACGCTGTTGGTCGCGACAACTGCCGAAGCACCGCAGATCGAGGTGCCTGCGGCAATCAGTTCGGTGAGCTTTCGGTCGACGCCCAACGCTCGGCCGGTTGCGAGGGTAAAGCCGAAGGTTGCAACGAGCGTGCCGACGACGATGAAGAGGCCCTTTTCACCCACGGCTGCGAGCTGGGTCAGCGTGATCTGAAAGCCGAGCAGAACGATCGCGACCCGAAGCAGACGGCGCATGCTGAAAGCGATCCCTGGCGCGGCGAAAGACGGCGTGCCGACCAGATTGCGCATGGAGATCCCGATCGTGATGGCGAGGATCATGGGGCTGAACGTGGCAATCCCTGGAACGCCGTGAAGCAATTTGGCGATGACTGCGACTGCTCCGGCCAGCGCGACTCCTGGGATGCTCGCGCGGGCGGATTCCACACGCGCGACGACGGCCTCGCGTGTGATGAGTTTGATTGGAGAATTGCGGAAGTCGATGGCAGAGGTCATTGGCGTCACTCCGGTGCTGCGCCAAATGTGACCTGCGATGATGAATTGATCCAACAGATTGATTTGCATATTATGATCGACGATATCGATCATTCGTCAGCAACAGGGTTTCAGGCCGAAGCCGAGCGATGCCAGGCGCCTGCGTGGCTTCATTCGGCGGCGGCCGCTTCCCCAATCGCAACAGTTCACGCGAACTCAACAAGAATTTAGAAAATCAAGTCGTGCAGAGCGCGTGTCGTCTCCTACCTTCTGTGAGAAAGGACACGCCATGATGACCGCAAGATTGTTGATTGCCACGTTCGTGACCGCAGCGCTCGCGAGCGCACCGTTTGCCGCGGAAGCGAAAGAATATAACGACATTCGGCACTACGTCTCGAATATGCAGCCCGACTCGACGCCGGGACTATCGACAACGCAGCCCGGCACCTACGGGACAACCGGAACATCCGTCGGAACTGTCACCGCTCCGTCGGTGGGCTCGTATTCCTGGCCTTCGGTTGGCGTAACAAACGCTGTGCCGACCTGGAGAAACACCAATCCTCGGTAAAGGGGATTGCCAAGCCGCGAGGTCGTTGCGAAACGCCTCCCTCGATGTGCTCGAGGAAGCGGCGTCATATGAGGCCCGGAGAGGCTTCAGGCTGGTTCAGGGGGGAAAACGAGGCGAGCCTCGAAGCCGCTGCCACGGCCCATGACGGGGGAAATCAGCGTCAGGCTGCCACCAATCTGCTTCATGACGCTATCAACAATGGCGAGCCCGAGACCGCCGCCGGCGCCGACCGTTGATCCGCGAACGAAAGGTTTCTTCAGAGCTTCGAGAGCCTCGGAGGAAATCACGGCGCCGCCATTGAGCAACCGAATTTGTCGGCCGCGCTCGATAACGATCTCGATCGGCTCGTCGGACGCGCCGTAACGGATGGCATTTTCGATCAGGTTGCGGAGCGTGATGCCGAGAATGTCCAATTCCCCCTGCACGATGAATTCGTCCTGGCATTCCGCGGTGACGATCAGTCTGTCTGCCACGCCCTCGTGTCGGCGAAACTCATCGACCAGCACTTGTAGCACAGTCAATATATCGACGGGATCCTGCTGCATCCCGACTCCTGCGCCGGTCCGCGATAGTTGCAGCAGCTTCTCGGCAAGACTGCTTAGCCCTTTTATTTGATTGACGATACGCGCCGCACGTTCTGCGTGCTGGGTGCCGGCGAGCTGCGCCGAGAGCAACTGCATCTGCGCCAGCACGGCAGCGATTGGCGTTCGCAGCTCGTGGGCGCTGTTCGCAGCGAACTGGCGTTCCGCCGCCAGCGCACGCCCCAGCCGCTCCAGCAGCCGATTCACGGCGGCAAGGATTGGGGCGAGTTCGGTCGGCAGGCCCATATCGGGGATCAGCGACAGATTGGAGCCGTCGCGATGGCCGATCTCCCAGCGCAACCGGTCCAGGGAGCTCATACTCCGAAACACCGCCCAGCGGATCAAAAACCAGGACAACGGCAGGAACAGCAGCAGCGGTCCGACCGTGAGCCCGACGGCTCGCCATAGGGCTTCAGAGCGGTGCATCGCAGGCTCGGCGACCTCGATGAAGTAGCCGTCCGCAGCTGCGGGCTGAGCATAGACCCGGTAGCGCGGGGTGTCATGAAAGCCGGCCTGGCGCGGGACTTGAAACGGCGCCTCTGGCGCATTGTCGGAGCGCATGACGATTTCGCCGGTCGGACCGATGATCTGATACGCCAGAGCCTTGGAATCCAACGTCGCGACGAGCTGCCGAGCCATCTGCTGCATGGCCTGCGGCTGCTGCACGGCATCGAAGGTGGCCGGGAGCAGCCGCTGCGCCACTTCCTCGATCGCATTGTCGAGCCTCTCATTGATCTCGAATACCGTGAGCATGCCTGCGGTGACGCTGCCGAGCAGCCACAGTCCCGCCATCGACGAGCACAACAGCCAAATCAGGCGTGTTACCAGACTCCTGCCTGCCACGTCTTAGTCTCCCAAGCGATAACCGAGACCGCGTATCGTGCGGATGAAATCCCGCCCGAGCTTGCGGCGAATGCGGCTGACATAGACCTCGATGGTGTTGCTTTCGATTTCCTCGCCGAATGCGTACAGCGCATCCTCGATTTGCTCTTTCGAGATCGTTGATTGCCGCCGTCGGCCCAGCACTTCGATGACGGCCCATTCCCGCGCGCTCAATTCGACAGGTCGCCCGTCCAACCGCGCCACCTTCGATTCCCACTCGAGCTCCACCGGACCGACCTGAACGACCGGCACCGACTTGCCGAAATAGCGGCGGCCGACGGCCTCCAGACGTGCATTCACTTCGTCGAGATCGAAAGGCTTGACGATGTAATCGTCGGCGCCCGCTTTAAGCCCCTCGATCCGGTCACTGACCAAATCGCGCGCGGTGAGGATGACGACCGGCAGCGCATCACCGCGGCGGCGAAGCTTGCGCAGGAAATCCAGGCCGCGCCCGTCGGGCAGGTGCAGATCAAGCAGCAGCGCGTCATAGGAGACTGTACGCACCGCGTGCTCCGCCGGCTCCAGCCGCTCGAACCAGTCGACGGCATGTCCCGCCGCACGAACATGCTCCTGCACAGCCGATCCGAGATGCGGCTCGTCCTCAATCAGCAAGACTCGCATGGTTCGCTCACGATGCTCATGAAAGGTAGTTGAAGGAGAAAGCTGAAGCCAACCTGAACGTCATGGAGATAGTCTTCAGGCCGGCGTCAGAAAAGCCCGCTAACGATCCCGGCCAACGGTTTTGTTCGGAGCGGAAAATGATGCATACAAGCCTATCACGCACAGCTCACGCTTTCGCGATCAATGGGTCGGAGGCCGGTCATGGCCCGTTGCCTCTTCGTCGGATATTGCCGCTTGCGAAGCGCCGATTGCTCCTCAGCGTCGCGACGGTCGCGATCGCCTTGACCGCAGGATTTGCGGTGGGCCGTTCGGTGCCGTCCGCCTCGACCGCGGCGCCCGTGAGCGTCCCGGCGGCGGTCGCCGCCGATCCGGAGCTGCCAGCCACAATTACTCTCTCCGAACCGAAGCTCGCGAACCTGCAATTGCAGATCGAGCAGGCGAAGTCCGGTCCGCTGGTTCGCGCCGTGTCGGCGACGGGTAGCGTCGGCTACGATCAGCTCCATCTTGCCCGCATCAGGCCCGTTGCGCGCGGCCGGATCGAAGCGCTCGACGTAAACGCCGGCGATCGGGTCGTCGCAGGTCAGCGGTTGGCGGTCCTCGACAATTTCGACCTCAGTGCCGCCCACAGCAGGGTTCTGAGCGCCGAGGCGGCGCTCGGTCAGGCACAAGCGCAGCTCAGGGCAGCAAATGCTGCTTACGACCGCGCGACAAACCTTATTCGCAACGACCTCGTGACGCAGGCCGAGGTCGAGGCTCGGCGCGCCACCGTTGCCACCATGGAAGCCGATCTCCGCACCAAGCAAGCCGTGTTGCAGCAGTACCAGGAGGAAGAGGCGCGGCTCTTGCCGATGCGGGCCGCCACCGCAGACGCAAACCCTTCCAGCGATCAGCCGAAGCTCGGCTCGCGAGGCGCCATTGTCGCGCCATTCGCCGGCGTGGTTGATTCGGTCTCTGTGGCGAAAGGGGAGATCATCGATCCGGCGGCGTCGATATTGACCGTGTCGGACCTCTCGACCGTCTGGGTCCAGGCCGACGTAGCGGAGAGGGATCTCGGCGCAGTCAAGGTTGGCGATGCAGTCGAGGTGAGAGTGGGTGCCTTTCCAGGTCGTGTTTTTACCGGCCGTGTCACCTACATCCCCGACCAGATCGAGACGACGACGGGGATGGCCAAGGTGCGCTGCGAGATCCCTAACCCGGACGGCGCGCTGCGCGTCAACATGTTCGCCACCGTCACCATCCTCTCACCGCAGGGCGGCGACGCTGTCTCGGTGCCGAGCGAAAGCCTGCAGGAAGTCAACGGGCAGAGCGTCGTGTTCATTCCGACAGGTGATCGCCAGTTTGCCTGGCGTGCGGTTCGCACCGGCCCGGCCACAAACGGAAAGACCCAGATCGCGAGCGGACTCACGGCTGGCACCCCGGTCGTCGGCGAGGGCAGCTATTGGCTCAAGGCGGCTCTGATGCAGTCCACCATTCCGGACCAGGGCTAGGGAGACATCACCGTGATCAACAGGATCGTCGATGCCGCCCTCGGCAACCGTATGCTCGTCCTCATCCTCATCGCCGGGCTTGTCGCTGCCGGCCTCTTAAGCATGCAACGCCTGCCGTTTGACGCCGACCCGGACATCTCGCCGCTGCAGGTGCTCGTGACGACCCAGGCACCGGGTTTGGCCCCGCCTGACGTGGAGCGTTCGATCACCACGCCGATCGAACTCGCCTTGCAGGGCCTCCCGGGTATGATGAGCTACCGCTCGATCTCGCGCTATGGGTTGTCCGTCATCTATGTGAAATTCGCTGACGGCGGCGACATCCTGACCGACCGCACGCTGGTTGCGCAGAGGCTGAGCCAGACAGCGCTGCCGCCAGAAGCCGGGACACCGCGGCTCGGGCCACTCTCCGACGGACTCTCCGAGATCTACCAGTTCCGGGTCGAGGGCAAGAACTACTCGCTCATGCAGTTGCGTTCGATCCTGGATTGGCAGGTCGCGCCGCAGCTCAAGCTGGTCCCCGGCATCACCGAGGTCAACGTCAACGGCGGCGAACTCAAGACCTACGAGGTCCGGGTTTCCGACAACGCGTTGACGCACTTTGGCTTCTCCATTGAGGACATCTACAACGCGGTGTCGCAGAATAACCGTGCCATCGGCGGCGCGACGCTCGCCCGCAACGGTGAGCAGGCGGTCGTCCGCGGCGAAGGGTTGCTGCAATCGATCGGCGACATCGGCAACATCGTGCTGCGCACCGCAGCAGGCGGGGCGCCGCTCTACGTCAAGGACGTCGCAGAAGTTGTCGAGGCGCCGATGCCGCGGCTCGGCGCGGTGACGAGCCAAGGCGACGGCCAGGCCGTGGTGGGCGTCGCTCTGATGACGCTGGGCGAGAACACGCGCGTGGTCGCGCAGCGGCTTGGCGCCGCTGTTGAACAGATCAACAAGACATTGCCGCCTGGTGTCAGCATCGTTCCCTATTACAATCGCGCCGATCTCATCGACCGCGTCCTGCAGACGGTGGCCCACAACCTGGCCGAAGGCGCCTTCCTGGTCATCGCCGTCCTGTTGTTGCTGCTGGGCAATTTTCGCGCCGCCGTCATTGTGGCACTGGCCATCCCGCTCTCGATGCTGGCCGCCGTCACTGCGATGTACTTCACTGGGCTGTCGGGCAACCTGATGAGCCTCGGCGCCATCGATTTCGGCCTCCTGGTCGACGGCGCGGTGGTGATGATCGAAAACATCGTGCGCCGTCGTGCTGAGGCGCCATCTCTCCCGGCCGAGCAGGTGGTGCGGGAGGCCGCGCACGACGTGGCGCGCCCGGTCGCCTTTGCGGTCGCGATCATCACCTTGATCTATCTGCCGATCCTCAGCCTGCAGGGCGTCGAGGGCAAGATGTTCCGCCCGATGGCGCTCACCGTGATGTTCGCGCTGGCCGCGTCGCTGGCGCTGACGCTCACGCTGATGCCGGTGCTCGCCTCGTTCTTCCTGCGCAAGCCGGTCGCCGAGCGGGACAGCCGCATCATCGGCGTGGCTCGGAGCGGTTACGCGCCAGTGCTCGCGAGGACGATGCGCCATCCTGGAATCACCATTCTCGTGGCGGCCGCGATGCTGGGCGGAGCGCTCGTGATTGGCTCCCGTCTTGGCGCGGAGTTCCTGCCGCGCCTGGAGGAAGGCGCCCTCACTGTTACCACCACCAAGCTGCCCGGCATCTCGCTCGAATCTGCCATCGCCACCCAGACCATGGTGGAGAAGACGCTGAATAAATTCCCCGAGGTGCAGAGCGTCACCACGCTCGGTGGCAGTTCGGAGATCCCGACCGACCCGATGGGGGTCGAGCAAAGCGACACCTTCATCATTCTCAAGCCAAAATCGGAATGGCGCACCGCGCAGACCGAGGCCGGGTTGATTGAAGCGTACAAGGAGGCACTGGATCAGAGCGTGCCCGGCATTACGCAAAGCTGGGCGCAACCGATCGAGATGCGCATGGACGATCTCTTGCAGGGTGTGATGGCTGACCTCGCCATCGTCATCCACGGGACCGACACGGCGACACTCCGCGACCTCGCCGACCAGGTGGCGCGCGTGGTCTCGGCCGTTCCCGGCGCGGCCGACGTGCAGGCAAAGCAGACGGTTGGTCAGCCATATCTCCGCGTCATCGTCGATCGCGGCGAGATCGCGCGACGCGGATTCAACGCGACCCAGGTGCTCGACCTCGTCGAATCGCTGGGCGGACGCACCGTCGGGACCATGAAGGACGGCGACGAGCGGTACAATATCCGCGTCCGGCTCGCTCCGCAGAACCGTGACAGCATCGACCATATCCGGGCGCTGCGCGTGAACAACGGCGCCGGCATTTCGGTTGCTCTCGGCAGTCTGGCTGATATCCGCTGGGAGCCCGGCCCAGCCCAGATCGAGCGTGAGGAAGGTCGGCGCATCATCAAGGTGCAGGCCAATGTACGCGCGCGACCGCTCGCCGGCTTCGTGACCGACGCGCAGCAGGCGGTCGCGGCCCAAGTCCGCCTGCCGCCGGGCTATACGATCTCGTGGGGTGGCAGCTTCCAGGATCTGCAGCAGGGCATGGCGCGGTTGTCGACCGTCGTGCCCGTGGCGCTCGCCGTCATCTTCCTGCTGCTCTATCTGATGTTCGGCAGCGCGCGGCTGGCCACGCTCATTTTCTTCAACGTGCCGTTTGCGGCCGTGGGCGGAATCTTCGCGCTCGCGCTGCGCGGCATGCCGTTCAGCATCTCGGCCGCGATCGGCTTCATCGCCTTGTTCGGCATCGCGATTTTGAACGGCGTCGTGATGGTGAGTTACATGGAGGAGCGGCGCAAGGAGGGTCTTGCGGCTGCTGCGGCGGCCTGGCAGGCGGCCATGACGCGGCTGCGCCCGGTGCTGATGACGGCGACCGTTGCCAGTCTCGGCTTCCTGCCAATGGCACTTTCGACGAACTCCGGCGCCGAAGTGCAGCGCCCGCTCGCGACCGTGGTCATCGGAGGCCTGATCAGCGCGACGTTGCTCACCTTGCTGGTGCTCCCCGCCCTCTATTCCTGGTTCTGTCCGGCACTGCCTACCGTTCGCCCGGCTGCAAGCGAAGCGCCCTATGGACTCCAGCCTGCAGAGTGAACTTGCAACCAATCATAGCGAGACATGCCATGAAAATTCTCTGACCTCACCGAGCGGGAGATACGCGATGATACGAATTGTAACCTGCTTCACCTGGCTCCTGGTTTTCGGATACGCGTGTGCGGCCCAAGCCTCGCCGGTCCCGCCTTTCGACCCGGTGTGGAGCACAGATCGGATCGCCCGGCTGCCACGCGAGGTGAGCGAACGTGTCCTGTCCGTGTGCGGACCGCATGCGAGGGCCGGTCACTACTTCGCCACCTACGATCCCCACGCGGACGCCATCCATCTCGACTATTCGCTTCTGGAATGCCCCGACCTGTTGAGGTCCGGCGGCAAGATCGGCGGGTTGCACCAAACCTTCGTGAGACGTGCCGGAAGATACCTCTTGTCGCGCAGTCAAAGGGATGTTGAAAACATGCCAGCCGGCATCCTCGCCGGCGTTCGGTGGGGGCACGAGATTTGGACGCGCCGCGGGTAAACTCCGGCTTTCACTGGTGGCGGCAGCCGCAAGCCCTTGTTGAGCGTGTTGCTCGATAGTGCGGCATCCGCCAGAGCGTGGAGGCAGCGTTGCCGGGCCTGCCCTCGTCCGGCGTGGCGAAGAGATAGACCGCCGCCGGTCACGTCGGAAATCTTGGCGGGACTCCGCGCGCCGTTGCCGAATTTCGGTCGGGCGGCGCGGCAGTCGATGTCAGTCCTGATCTGCTTGGGGTCGGCGCACGCGCCGACGTTCTGCTCAATTCCTTCGTTCGGAATAGCGAAAGTCGCCGTGAACGTTTGTTCTCCCGATACCAACAAAAATACCAACAAATCGGATGGCTGGGCTCGGACGAGAACAAACGGTGACGAACAGCAAAGTACGCTGAAGTGCCTATTTTTCAAGGGTTTCCGAGCACTGCGCGGACGGTTGCGGACGCTTTGGAACGGGCTTGAACAGCCCGATTGGTGCCCCTGGCCGGCAGTCGCCTATTCCCATAACTATTTGAATTTGAAGTCACTTTCGTCGTCGATTGCTGCCGATACCAGCACAAATACCAGCAAGATGAAGCCAGTACTTGCCGACTAAATTAACCAGCAGGCTTTCAGTAGAGGGCACGCACGCCTACGCCGTTCTGGCCTCCGCAATTGCCCTGATCGGAATCGAACCCGGCTCTGACCGAACTCCCGGAGGGGTCGATCGGAAGGTTAGTCTCAGCTGTTCGAGCGGAATGATCGAAGATCGTGGGTTTGGCTCCCACTCTCTCCGCCAGCCAGCCCAAACGATTTCGTACTTCGACATAGAGACCAGTCGAAAATCGGCAGTCTTTCTGCATTTCTGCTCGCCAGAGAAGTTCGGCCAGCGGTCCAACCAGGCGTTCGATAGCCTCCGGGGAGAACGGAATTATCTCCGAATCCTTGGACCCCAGATCCTTGGACCCCAGGAGTCGGCCCAGGGCGACATTTGGCAGCAAACAGAGCGTTCATTGGGGAAGTGGTTTGGATCCCAGTCCTCAACCAACCCGCTCTCCGTGTGTGAGCTAGACGGCCAGCGCTAATGCGCCTCCGCTATCACCGACGCCGGCTATCGGCGATTTGTTCCGCAACGCCTCATACGCGACTGCCGTGCGTGCATCGGAAATGGAGTGTCATCCGGCCTGAATTCGCAAAAGTCAGGGTGATTGTGATCCACCTCATACAGGCTCACGGAATTTCGGAACGATCATATCGAGGTTGAGTGACGCGCGAACTGCACTTCGGGATATTTGGGACGCTGGTCACTCAAACGATTTCAAGAATAAGGAAGGCGCGGTCGAGGCCGGGCGTGGTCAAGCTCAAACCTGAGGCGGACGCGTGCGAGCAACCATCGGCTTAGGATAGAAACTTCTTCGAGCGACGCACGTCAGGGCAGGCCCTGCACTGAGGTGCTTGTGGGACTTTTTTCGTCCGCGAACACGCGATGCTTGTGCTCCTGCATGACAGCGAGGAGCGCAAGTCAGGGATTGCGCCGTTCAGCGAGCAGATCGTTGCGGCTGCATGCAACTTGACGTACTATTCTTGCGCGAACTCTGGTTTAGTTGGGGTTTGTTATGCAAAAATCGCTTTCTAGAGAATCCAGTAGTCAGCGCATTTTTCCAAATATCGACCCGGCTCTCTATCGCGATGCGCCGACCGAGATTTCCGGGCAGAAGCTTCTGGCGTTAGCCAAGTCGGAGATGTCTTGGCTCCAGAGGTACGCCGGCTTTTTGCTTTCTCCAAAAACGCGACTGGCTCGGCTGTTCATGCTTCATCGGCTCGGATTTGAAGCCGAGTTGAGCGGTGAATTCGTGCGGGCCGATTTCTTTTGGCGGGAAGCTGCACACGGATTGAGATCGGCTTGGCCTCACCTTGACACCTGGCAGGAAGGTTGCGCGCTGCTCGAAGATCAGGCGCCGGCAAGCCCGGAGGCGCTGCGTAACCATGTCGTCGACGAGCTGTTCATTGATACGCACATGGCCTTTGCCAATGGCCGGTTCGGAAGTGAGACGTCGCCGGGGACTGACGATCGCGCTTTTGCCCACCTCGCTTTTCTTCGCGCCTTGCTGGACATCAAGGGAATGCCGGCTTCGGAGCAGACCCGGTTGCTCGCACCGGGGATCGAGGCGGAGATCACAGCATTTCGGGCCGGAAAGAAATGGGACGCCGCCATCGACCGCGCGAGCTTGCTCTCGACGAGCAACGCAGAAGATGCCGACTTGCAGGACCGCGTTGCGTTGCTCCATTTCGGCCATGCCATCGATGGCATGTCTGGCGAGACGGACGAGCTCGCGAAAGCCTCCTGGCTCGGACGCAAAATCGACGTTCTTGATCGGTTTCGACTGGAACATCCCGATAAGACGATCGCATATGAGCTTCTCGGGCAGCTATATCACCTGCAGAGCATTCGGTTAGCCAACGGGGGACGATTGGCGGACGCGCTGGTGGCGGGGCGCAAGGCGCAGCTCTTCGGTCCGGGTATTCACGACGTCGAACAGACGATGTCCCAACTTTTCGAGGCCATGAACCAGCTTCAGGCCCAGGTGCGAGACGTCAACGAGCAGCTACGCCGATCCGGCAATATGAGGCTCAACGAAAAAGGGCTTCGCATGAAGTCGGAGGCCGAGCGAGGCTTTGGGCCGCTCGAGCTTTACGTCAAGTCGGGGGAGCTGGAGCAGGTCACTGCCGCACGGTATCGCGCGAGCGCTCGCAAGCTGTGGGCGGACATAGGTCTCCCGCAGACCCCGCAGCCGTCGGAGGAAACGCTGGCCAAGTTGCTTGACGTCGTTGGTGGCGTCTACGCGTCGCAAGCAATGGATGTTGAGCAGATCGCGACCTCATTTCGCGACGCGGCGTCATCGACTCCGGCGATTGCCCATCTTGCCGAATTTGCAGATCGTGTCGGTGCCTTTGTCGTGCGACGGCGCCTGGAAAATGCCGGGGAAGCGAAGTCGGAGCAGGAGGGAGCCTCTGGCGGCGCCGTGCCGGCCGACGCAGCGCCGGCGTCGGCGCTTCCGACCACGCCTGCCGTGGCGCGGCCGAGGCTCGAACCGCTGCGTTACTGGCTGTTCGGAACTCAAGATCGTGGCTATCGGGCGCTGGCGGCAGTTGCGGCATTTGCAGCGATAGCGGTGTTGATTGTTGCAGGTGAGGATTGGCGGGGCTCCACCACGCGTGCGCAAGCGTACCAAGCCATCGTCACCGCTCAGGGGGCGGAGCCCGAGAAGATCGTGATTCCGGAGGCGCAGCGATTCTTCAGCGCCTGGACTCTTCAAGCCAACGACGCACGGGATGCGCAAGTGAAGACGCTCTTGCGCGAGGCGCAAGAGGCGCCCAACCGACGCATCCGCGACAATGCGTTTGAACAGCTGCGGCTTGCCCTTCAGCGCGAGGACAACGAGACGGCGCTCGACGCAGCCGAGCATTTCCTGGGCGCGCCGCCGTTGCAGATCGCCGATCCGCGCCGGCAGGCTGTGTTGAGGGCCTATGCGCGCGTATTTACAGCCTGGTTCGCCGATCTTCCAGAGCCGGTCGGCGAGGCGCCACAGGCCCGGATTAGCAATTACCGGAAGTTCGCAACCGCTGCTGCGAACGGAGGCACACGGCCATGAAAAGGGTAGCCCTCGTCCTATCGATGCTGATCTTTGCTGCTTCCGCAGTAACGCTCCTGTTCTTGTATGGGGGACGCAACGTCCATATCGTCAGCCCAACCGGAACGAAGGAAGCGGCGGCGGTTTCGCTTGAACCTGCATCCAGTCAGCGGCTCGAGCTTCCCCTTAACAAACCTCAGCGGGTGGATTTCTCGATCGACGAGACCAGCTTCGCCGATCTATCTGTGCGCGAGCGGGAGGACCAATATCGAGATTGGCTCCTCTTTGCCGCGGTTGCGGCGCTGCAAAGCTCGGCTGAAGACTACAGCAACGTGCTCTATGATCTTCCGGCGTCGCGTCAAGGTTACATGCGGCCCGTCGGCAATTTCGAATTCGGTGAGACGCGGTCGCGGTTTGTCGGTGGAGGTCGTGTCCTGGCTCTGGTGCCGGCCGGCCGTCCCCCAGCCGAGCGCAAGGACCTGTTGGCGCAGATCGCGGACGAACAGCGGAAGAACCTCGGAACGTCCTTTGATCGACTGACTGTCGTCGAATACGAACTCGATGCAGCCCATGCGAGCGGTGCGCTGACAAAGCGTGAGGACATCGATTACGCGACGCTATTTTCTGCCGAGTACGGGTATAGCGAAAAGGCGGTGACCAAGCTTTCCGATCTCGACGAATTCATGATGAACGCCGCCGATCTCACACTCGTACGAAAGACCGCGAATGGTTTGCTGCTTGGAGGACGTCGTCTTCTCAGTCGCAAATACCGATCGATAGGCGCGGAGGAGATCGCCACGGTTTGGCAGGCCGAGCAGAAGATTCAGGTCATGCTCGCACGAAAAAGCGCGATCACGGAGGCTTTCGACGCGCGATGGAGCTATCGCACCTACAAGACCGCGTATGAAAAGGACGAGCTCGACCGCGAATACCAGGATGACTTGCGTAAGACCAAGGAGCAACTGGATCGCGAATTTAAGAACGTCAAATTGGTCAATGGCAGCGGCTTCTCACTCGACCCTGGAATCGACTACCCGGGCTTGAAGCAGGCGTTCGATCGCTTCGCGCCTTCGCTCGAGAAAATCGCGCCCGATCTTGTGTCTCGCGAAGATGCCAGCGCTGTCTCGCTCTCCTTGTCAGATCGCGATGTTCTGCCGCTGCGGCGGTTGCAGGTAAAAGTGAGCGAAACCACCCCGATCTTAGGGGAACTGATCCACGCCGTGGAACGAGAAAATTCGTATCAGGCTGCGCGATACGACGGAGCGTTGCAAGGTACGGAAGTCGGCATGGTCCTCTTCTACACCGATCTGCTCGCGAAACTCTGGACCATCGATTTTGTCAAGACATCTCCCAGGCACGGCATCATTTCTGAATTTCTCGATGATCCGTCCGTGCCAACTTCAGCGATTTATGAGGCAGAGAAGCGTGCCTTGCCGTACGCCAGACTTTGGTTTGGCCACTCCAATCTCGGCTTTCAGGTTGCCGAGCAAAAAAGCGCGGTGTTCCTTGCCCGCGGAGTCACCCGCATTTATTCGGCTGGCTCAGATCCGCTCAAGCCTGGCGAGGAGGTCGAAACGTCAGCTTTCCTAGCGGCCTCGACCGATTGGTGGAACGACCATTACGAGGAGGTCGCCCGATACGAGCAGGAATACGAGCGCCTTAACGAGATCATGAAATGGAGCATCGTGATCGGGTGGCTGAATGAATCGAACGAGGGCGCGAGGCTCGGATTTCTCGCCAATGTTCAAGTCGATCATTCGAAAGTTTTCCCGGACTGGGTTCTGCACCACCCGGAGCTGAAGTTTAATCGCTGGAGCGATATCCATTTCTTCCCGGCCGGCTACAAGGGGACGACGACCGAGGCGCTGCCTCTGCTCAACGGGCCGGTAACTGAGGGCGGCGTCAGCCTTGCCAGCAAAGGCGCGCTCAGACGCGCACCAATCGCCTCCGACTTGGAAAAGACCATTCTGCGTTCGAATCTCGATTACGCGGCCACTGGAGCGAAGGATTCGCTGACCACCCTGGAAGGCGTGGGTTTCAAGTTCAGCAAGACCGATGTCAATCGTGTGTCGGTGCTGGCGCAAGCCAAGCCGGCCGCAAAATTCAGGGGAGCCACGGTCCAATTCGCCCGCAGCGAAGTCGAACGAACGGTCGTAACTCAGTCGAATGCGGTCCGGGTTGAAACGCGCCTGGCTGAGAGGCCAATAGGTGATCTCGAAATCGGCCGCTCGTCCAATGGCTTCAGGGTTGGCTGGCGCGCCCGTGAAATTGATCGGGCTCACGGGTTGGCGCGCGCATTGAGCGCTTCGCGCCAACCCGACGCGTTATTGCTACAAGATCCCGCGGTTGAGACGGTCGTTAAGTTGCCAGGCGATGCGTCCTATGCGGTCAAGCTCAGCGATTCGCAACAATGGGTAAGGTTCGCGCCGGAACAGCGACCTAGCGTCGACATAGCCGGTGGTTGGCAGCTGCGAGCAGCAGTCGACGAGAACCAAGCCGTACGGACGATGCAAGCATCGCTCATTAACGACTCCGACCTCTCGACCCTAATTGGTCGCCATGTTGTGATCGAGACGTCAGACGGCGGAAAGCCGCTTCTGCGCGCCGGCGGCGATGCCGCGACCGGTCCCGCCCGGACGATCGAGGTCGACTTCGGTGGCGGGACACGTTTGTCGGCGTGGACCGAGCCGCCGTCTGAGGCGGTCCATCTCGGTGCAAAAGGAGGAAGCAGCGTCGATCCTGCGCTTTTCGCGCGCCGATTGAGCCCTGATGATATCAAGGCCATTCGGGCCGCAGCAAGCAACGACAATACGCCGGTGCTTCGTCTGGCCGATAAAAGCCGTCTCAGCTCAGACTTCGCCGCGGCGTTTCAAGATCGCGATTTTGAGAAAATCGCTGGCGCGATTGCGACCGATCCCAAGACGTCGCGCGTGGCGCTCGACGTTCAGATGCAGAATGACCTTCGGCATGACTTTGAGCTATTGCGGAACAAGGGAGCCAACGAGGCATTGCGGGATCTGGATCGGCTGATCGAGATCTACGGACACCAGCCGGAACTTACGTTGCGGCGCGGCCTGGTTGAGATCGAGCGCGGCAATGTAAAGGCTGCTGTCGAAAGCGTCCAGTTGAGGGCGCCCCGTCCCTTGAACAACCGCCAGGCGTTCTTCGATGAAGTCAATGCTCGATATGTTAAGGGCTCGACGCAAGCGAAGGCGGATATCTATCGCTATGCCGAGTTCGCCGACTGGCAAGACAGGATTGCGCGAACGCGCGCCGGAGGCTTGATAGAGCCGACCATTGCGGCTGACGGTCGCTTCGACTTTCAGTATCGCCTTAACGATCTGTCGGCGGTAAAGCAGGTCTCCGCAGCTGAGGGAGCCGGACTGCGCGGCAAGGATTTCATCGTCTACAGTCAGGACGGCGCGAGCCTGAATAAGCTCGACTGGACAACGTCAGTGGATGAGAGTCTTCGCACGATCGTCAGTGGCAAGTTGGGGACGGTTTCTCGCTTGGAGCAACAGGATATCGCGCACTTCAGACCATCGGTCGTCTGGTCGCCTGACCATGCGGTGGCCTTCAAGGCCACCCAGACCCATTCGTTTGACTTCTCGGTCAACGGTTATCAAGCCTGCAACAGCCTCGTCGGAACCTGCGCCAACGACAACGATTCAAATAAGCGAAAGGATAACGTCTACCTGGTCGCCGCGAAATAAGGAGCGCGAAGCGCGGCGGGAGGTGGCAAATGCTCGCCGGTATTGAAGCAGCAGAGGCGGAGCTTGCAGCGGGTCGCTATCGCCGGGCGCTGGACGCTTACGCCAACTTGCTGCGGACCAGGCTTTCGACCATCGACGACCGTGGCGAGGAGTTCACGGTCCCGGATTTATTGGTGGTCGAACGTCTGGCGGAACTGTCGACTTTGTTCGGGCTCTTCGCCGCGGCACATGACCTGCTCGACGGGATGGTCGAGCTCTGCGAGCGTGCAGGAAATTATCTCGGGTCGGACTACGCGCGATTGAAGCGAACCGAACTGGCCCTTGCGCGAGGCCGGCCGCATGATGCGTATCTACTGCTACGCGCGTTGAAGCCGCGCCTTGGGGAGCTCGAAGAGATCGATCTCACGCGTGCAGGCCTGGCTCGCTGGGAACGCGAAATCGGGTGGCAGCATTACCCGGCTGCAGACCGCACCGTCCTCCTGACGCGTGCATATCTCGTGATGGGCGAGGTGCTCGCATCCCTCGGTCACTATGCGGAAGCCATCGGCGTCCTGGAGCGTGGAGGCTTCCATGCCGAGCACGCGGAGGCGCCAGATCTGGCACGGCAATCGATCGAACCGCTCGGCCTCAGGCGGGCCGCGGCACTTCTAGAGTACGGCGACCTCGATGCAGCCGAGACGAGTCTTAAAGGTCTCGTCAGACGAACGGAGGACAATCTGGCGCCGGCCGGCCACACCCGCCACATGGAATTGGCGGGGAAGCTCGATCTGCTGCGGGGGCGCTTCGGTTCTGCCGTTCGAAATTTCGAGAGCATCATCGACTTCTGCGAGCGTCGAAGCTTTCAGCGTGCCAGCGCGACCGCCCGGCTAAACCTCGCCCATGCGCTCGTTCCGCTCAATCGCGTCGGCGAAGCCCTGAGTTTGGCTGCCAGGGTGCACGCCTATGCGGAAGAGGCTGGCGACCAGAGCCTGGCCCTGCGTGCGGCAGCCCTCATCAACGTCGCCTTGGCTCGTCGTCGTTCCCCGGCCTCCGCGGTTTCGGTCGCGCTCTCCGTCAAGGAGATGGTTCGTAATCGTCGTGTGAGGCAAGATCCAACGCAGTCATCTTCGGCGTCGGCGGTGTTTCCGCCGGCTCCGCAAAGTGACAACTTTCTCGCCTTTTTCGAGGACCGCGCGCTCGAGTTCCAATGGATGCTCGGGGTCGATCCGGATGACGCCGAGAAGCGCCTTGATGAAATGCAGCAGACCTTCCGCAATGGTGATTCTCGGTTGATCGAAGCCCGGCTCCATGCGCTCCAAGGTTTTTTAGCGTTCGTTCGCGACGAGTGTGATGCTGCTTTGGGCTGTTTCAAGCTGGCTGCGGAGCGATTTGGCGTCCTCTCGCTCCAGCCCGAGCTTTGGCAGGCTTTGTATCTACAGGCGCGCTGTTTGGCGCGGCTCGGACGGGATACAGAGGCCGCAAGGATCGCCGAGAGCGCCGAAGCTATTCTTCTGAACTTGGCCGGGTCGCTTGACGGAGACGACAGGACCATCTTTCTCCTGAACAAGGCGACGATAGAAGAAGAGTATATCGGGACCCAGCTCGACACCTTGTTGCGCGAGCAACTCGAATCGAAGCGGGCATCTTTCTTTTCTCGCTGGTTCGCCCGAATGCGGATCGCGCGCCGGCTGCACGCCATCATGGAACACGTCGATGTCTACAAGGCGGGACGCGCGGAGAAACGCGCTGCGGGCGAGCGCACTCCGACGGAGGGTCGCCTCTTGCGCCGGGTTTCTCTGTTGCGCCGCATGCTCGCAATGCCGCGCGATCGCGGTCAGCTCTCGTTTCTCGTCCTGCCCGATAGATTGTTTGTCATGTGGTCGGGCTTCCTGACGATGGGATTCGCCGTCAGCCCGATTACGCGTCTCGATTTGCGTGAGCGCGTCCGCACATGGCACGAATTGATGCAGCGGAGCCACCAGCGACGAAAGCGCGACATCGAGCTGTTAGACGAAACCTCGGACAGCCAGACCGCCGACTTGGAGAGCGGAGCCATCATTGATGGTTTGGCCGACGTCCTTCGGATCGATAGTGCGCTCAATGAACTGCCAGATCGGGTCAGAAGGCTGGCGATCGTGCCAGATGATGTGCTCCATGGCGTGCCCTTCGCCGCGCTTAAATACCGCGATCGGTACCTCGTCGAAAGATACGCGATATCCGTTGGGTTCACCACGAGACGAACCAAGACAAAGCGGGCTCCCGACACGAGAAAGGGTTTCGTTGTTGGCGTTTCACGCGGTTCAGATAGGCTCGAGGAACTCCCTCAGGTTCTCGCAGAAACAGCCAAGGTGAGCGATTGGTTTGCGAAGCGAGGCCTGAAGGTCGAAACGCTCGTCAATGACAGCGCAAGCCTTGAGGCTGTAGTCAGTGGATTCGGTGATGCGTCAATCGCTCATATCGCTTGCCATGGGACATTTGAGCCGTCGCAGCCGGAAGAGTCGGGTCTTGAGCTCATCCCTGCAGTCGGGCGAAGGGAAAGATTGGCGGTGCGAGTTTTGGCTGGATTGGACCTCGCGGCGTGTCGTCACGTGACGCTCTCGTCATGTTGGTCTGCTGACAATTTCATCATCCCGGGGCGCTGGATCATCAGCCTGCCGGAGACCCTGTGGCGAAGTGGCGCCGACAGTGTCCTGGGCTCGCTTTGGGCTGTCGATGACGACGTCGCGGTGGAGTTCACATCCCGATTCTATCGTGGATTGGAGCGCGTCTCCCGCGAGCAGGCGTTACGCGAAGTGCAGCTCGCCAGCATCAAGTGCGAGCTCGATTGCAAACGTGGTCTCGGTAACCGGCCCATCGATACCAGTGCGCCGGCATTCTGGGCCGGCTTCTCACTCTATGGCGATGGAGATCGTCTGAAATTGTAAACGGCGGGTGCGGCCCTAAATTAAGGGGAGACGGAGGCCGCGCGACGTCTCATGCACGCCGCAAGGCCTCCAGCAATGCGCGGCGGCCCGCCTCCGTGGTGAAGAAGGTGATGTGGTCGCAGGCGACCTCGGACTTTACGGGTGCGGGAGACCGTGGCTCCGCGATCGACTGTGCACTCCACACCGAGACCGCGATATCGTTTGCCTTGTTGAGGAAAGCGATTGCGGTCACATCATGCAGCACGCGTTGCGCAGAGAGTCTTGCGAGCAGCGCCTGCATTGTCCCGTTGGCGATCGTAATCGGAATTATCGAGGTATTTCCAATCAACAGCGTGTAGGGTACCTTCGGATCGCTGCCCCGTTCGAGATCTTTCAGAAACGGTGAGTTCGGTGCCATCTCGTCAAGTGCGACGTCGATCGTTTCGACTGCGCCTGCGAGATCGCCGAGCAGTTTCAAAGGCCACGCGACCTGGCTGAGACCGTTGAGCCCGATGGCAAGTGCGGCCGTCGCCCAGTTTTCGATCGTCGGCCATGGCGAGCCTGCATGCGGGGTGCCGAGCGTCACCAGATGCTGGACGATTTCGTTCCCGCCCTCGTGTTCGATAAACCATCGCATGACAAGTCCGCCCATGGAATGGGCGACGACATGCACTGTCTTGCCGTCACTGGCGCTGATACCGACCGCTGCGAGGCGCTCTTTCACCGCGCGAGCGGTGTCCTTGATGCTCGTGTTGATGTTCTCGTAGTCGAAAGCGAGTATAAGATCGTATCGGCTGGCAATGCTCTCCGGGACCGCGCCCGCGATTGAAATGGTAGTCGCCGCCGCGGCGGTCATGCCCATGGTGTCGCCAAGAATGCCGTGAACATAGAGCAGAATTGTCCTGGCAGCTGCAACCTTGGTTCTCACGAGCGCCGCTGTCTTCTCGTATACCGGGCGTCCGTCGGCATCGAACGCGACGGCGGAAAGCTGAGGGTAATCGAACGCGATGCCGAGATAGGGACTTGCGATCTTTTGGAACAGAATGCGGATCGAACTGACAATCCCGCGCTCGACGTCTCCAGCCGTGTTGAAAACGGGAATCTGCCGCAATTCGATCTCAACGGCTCCATCGACGGACCGTCCGATTCCGAGCGGCAGATAAAACTCGCCGTCCCAAGCGTACGGTATCACGCGATCACCGGGAGCGAGGCTCGTCGCCACGCGTAATCGCAGGGGCGTTGCGGTCGTCACCGCATCGGCGTTCTCAATTTCTGTCAGTCGCAACGCGCCAAGCCCGGGATCGGTCCCGCGCGCCGTCTCGAACAGGAAGGGTTGCGAAAGATCAGGGTCATCGCGAAAGATGGCGGGAGTGCCGAACGCGCCGAGGGCGCGGCCGACTTCGACTGTCGAGACGAGGCTCGCCTGCGCCCTGAAGTTCGCATGTCCCATCAAGGTCACGCCAGCGCCAAGCGCCGACTGCGCGCCGGCTGGCGGCACTTCGACGGCATCCCGGGGACGTACAACGGTGATCGTCAAGTCGCCGGTGGTCCAGTCGCTGACGAGTTCGTCATCGTTCGGCTCGAAGCTCAGGTCGCGCGTGTGAACGCGCTCGGCCAGACGCTCGAGAACAGAATGCAGGCGTACTGGGCCGCGCGAGCTGCGCAGTCGGCTGTAAACCTCGATCGCCTCCTGATTGAAGAGTGTGGGATCGAATTGATCGCGGCTCACAATCAACTTGA
Source organism: Bradyrhizobium ganzhouense (assembly GCF_049949285.1). Lineage (NCBI taxonomy): Bacteria > Pseudomonadati > Pseudomonadota > Alphaproteobacteria > Hyphomicrobiales > Nitrobacteraceae > Bradyrhizobium > Bradyrhizobium ganzhouense. Next base: position 8,177,411 of record NZ_CP181318.1, on the reverse strand, counting down.
GATGATCAGTGATTTCGGTGCGGCCCGCCTTCCATTTGTCGTCAGGGATCGTTGCAACGAGGCTTTGACCGCCGCCAGCGTCAAAAGTGCCTTTGCCGGGAATGAGCTTGGCTCCGGCGGAAAACAGCGATTTCACCGAGAAGTTCTCACCGAGCCATAACAGCGCACAATAGAGCGGGTCTTCGGTGGTGTTCGTCAGGGTTAGCCTGAACCTCGGGGCTCGCCACTGGCCATCGGCAAGTCGCGTATAATAAAGTCGGTCCTCGCCATGCGGGTCGGCGTCGACCCAGCTCGTACCGTGGTCGATTGAGACAGGGTGGCGCATGGTTATCGTGATTGGCGTATCGCCGAGGCGACTGTAGCTGTTCTTAAGGGTGGCCACCGCCTGCCACCGCGCCACTTGTTCGAGTCGGGATACGACGAGCCTTGCACCGGCTTCGTTGATGCCCTCGATTTCCGCGACCAGCGGACGTTCGGCGGTCCCTCGGCCGATGCAATAGCTCGTGGCGGAGGCGACGATCCTCAGATCGGCGGCTTCGCCAGCGGTCGTCTCCTTGACCAACAGTGAGGCGTTGCCGGGTCCACCAGCGCTTGCCAGGGCTTGCCGGATCAACTCCGATGCAGCCGCGTCGGCGACGATATGAACTCGCTTTGGAGGCAACGGTGTTGCAATCAGGATTGCCTGGTATGTGAGGTTGCGATCAAGCCCATTGCCTAACGGCTTCACATCAACGCAGCTCAGCTCGGGCCGCACCTGTCGCACGTTGGCGAGCGCCACCGCAGCTGCCAGCGACACGCAGTCATCGGGTTTCGTGAGCAGCGGGAAGATTGCAAAGCTCGTTGTCTCTGTCCCCTCTGGCTGCGGGATGCCGTGAATTGCGCCGCTGTCGACAGTCCAGCCAAGCTGGCCATCGAAGCTCAAAGTAGGCGTTGTTCGCGGCAACTGAACGGCGCCGCCCAGGAAGAGCTTCAGCAGATCGACTTGCTCACTCACCTCGATCTGAGGTACCTGCTCGGCCACGCGCAGGCGAACCTGGGCTCCTGCCCGCTTCACGAGGTCGCGATAGCTGATCGCACCGCGCGTCTGTCGCAACGTCGCGAGCAACGATGCGGTGAAGGCGCCGTGGGGCTTGCCGTCCTCATTGACCTCCTTGGCGGTCTCGCTGGAGCGGCATGCGGCCAACAGGACATGTCGACCTTGGGGCACGTCGAGCCAGCTGGCATCGGCGGAAGCGGTGTTGTTGTCACGCTTAGCTGAAAGCGACCGGTTCAGGAAACTTTCCAGCGGCCGAAGGCGACGATCGGTCGGCGCCCGGCGGATCGCGAGCCCATCTTCCAGCGTGGCGCGGGTACCGTTTCCCGAATGACAGCAGTCGAGCACGCAAAGTATATGTGGCTTTCCAGCTGCGACTTCCGCGATCAGGACCGCGAGCTCCTTGTCGGCCAGATCCCAGCTGTCGTCGGTTCGGCTATCGTAGCAGACAAGGGTTTCGTTCAAACGGTCGGGCTCGATGTCCCAGAACTCCGGTGGCGCGTTCTCCTGCGAACCATGACCGCTATAGTAGAATAGTGCGGCATCGTTTGTGCCGGCCTTACACAGATGCTCGCGGAAACCGGCAATCACGTTCGAACGTGTCGCCTGGTCATTTTTCAACACGTGTAGATCGATGTTGAATCCACCCGCCCTGCCGAATTCCTGCAGCAGTGATCCGACAGCATCAATATCATTGACGCATCCGCCAAGTGCGGGAACGGGATACTGGTAGGTGTCGATACCCACCAACATGGCGTAAAGGGTACGCGTCATGACGGTTGGTCGATAAGCGCGTCTGATCGTGAATGTTCTCGTCGGCGAATGTCTTGACGACCGAGCAACACAAGAGCCGGACCTGGCGCAGGAACGAATATCCGAAACGCAGCGGCAAATCGAAGCGCAAACATTGTAAGCCCTCTTCGGAAAAGGCGTTCAATAAATTCAGACGGGATCGAATGCTTTCCGAAGTGTGCCACGCGCGACCCGTGGTTGCAATTCTCTGCGGGGCTGCCCTTGAAAAATCGTGTTTCCGGCCCCGGCGACGATGGCCAGCTGCTTGCCACGCAAATTCGGAATGACGTTCTTGAAGAAGATCGAGGAGAGGCCATGAACGTTCAGGACCGGCAGGTCGACCTCTTTAGCGAGGTCGCCGGCACCGGCCAGCGCCTCAGTCGCGTTCGAAGGCGGCGGAAGGTATCGGACCTGACCGCCGCCGAGTCGCGACTACAGCACCCGCCCGAGGAAGTCGTGCATCCGGGCGGCGATCTCTTCGCTCATGTCGGCTAGCGCGCAATGGCCACTGTCGGTCAAGTGGATCTCGGCGTTGGGCACGATCTCGCGATAGCGCTGCTGATTGTCGCCGGGGAACAGAACGTCATTCTTGCCGCTGACAACCAGCGTCGGCGGCTTCTGTGAACGCAAGTATTCCTGCGCGGCTTTGAATGTGGGGCCGTTGGTTCTGATGTCGTAGAGCAGATCGAGCGAGACATCTCCGGCGCCGGGACGCTGGACCCAGGAATAGTCCACCTGCCATTGCTCCGGATCGATCAGCGATGGATCGCGGACGCCGGTGAGGTAGAGGTCGCGAACCACGTCGAGTGTAAGGTAGTGCTGCCCGGCCTTGGCACGGCTCTCGGCGGTGCCGTCCTTCCAATATGGCACGAGCGGTCCGAACCAGGGACTCTCGCCGGGGATCAGCGGGTTGTTCTGCGCCACCAGTGCCTTCATCCGATGCGGCATTTTCAGCATGACACGGTGGCCGACAACGCCGCCGAAATCCGTCTCGTACAAAACGAACTCCTTGATGCCGACCTTCTCGACGAACTTGCTGATGACGTCTCCCAGGGTATCGAAACTATAGTGGAAGCGCGCGCGATCGGGCGCGTCACTGTTGCCGAAGCCGGGATAATCCGGCGCGAAGACGTGATAGTTCACCGACATGTCGCGCATCAGGTCGCGGAACATCGCCGAGGATGACGGCCACCCGTGCAGCATCAATATAACCGGCGCACCCGGCGTTCCGGCCTCGCGGTAGAAGATGGCCATGTCGTCGATATCGATGGTTTGGTAACGAATCTGAGGCGCCGAGCTTCCGGCGCGAGACGGCTTTTTAGCGGGAATGACGGTCTCGGCCTGAGCCGGAGTGGTCCTGGATATGAACGTGGCTGCAGAGCCGGCGAGAAAACCCGTCGTAAGGGCGCGACGCGTGAACATGATAGGAGTGTCCTGCACAGATTGAAGAGTGGGTGGGGGGATGCCTAGTCTCGCGAAACGACCAACGACTCGATGTCGAGCCTGAAGATCGATGGCGCCGTCAGGAATGTGCGATTGTTCGCATCGCGCATGACCACGCGCCGATGGGTCGGAAAGATGAAGCCGTCGAAATTCTTGTGATCGAACGTGTAGTGCGCGGCTATACCGCGGGAGACGTCGGGCGCATAATCGTTGCGCACGAGATAGCCGGCATCGTTGAAATAGAACTTCTGCTCCGTGCAGTGCACCCGGATGGTGGGCGGAAAGCTCACGTGAAGCACGCGCCAGGTCTCGCCATGCTCTTCGTGTGGCGCGATCTCCTCACGTTGCACGCCGTCCGCCACGAGCAGGAACGGCATCGTCATGTAGTTGTTCAAAGCGTAGCCGACGAAATAGAGGAATTGCTGCTCCGTCCATGGCGTTTCGCGCTGATGGCCCTCAAAGGACTCGCGTGCGTTGTCGAGGCCTGACGTCTTCACGCCGGCATCGGTCTGGATCGTCACGCGACCATCGTCGAAGATGCCGCGGCTGCCAGGCACGGGATAAGGCGTGATCAACGTGCGTTGACGACGCGTGTCGACCTTGACGAGAACATCGCGCAGGCCCTCGGGCCGCCCTTTGATCGCAAGCGCAGCACCGCGGAACGTCAGTCGAAAATCGACGGTGCGCACGTGGCGCCAATTGTCCAGGCCGCCATGTACATCGAGCACCTTTTCTAAAAGATCAGTCATTTGAGCGTGGTCTCCCGAGGTCCGCGGTGGCACGGTCGTTGTCGCAAGAGTAAACGATATCGTTTACCATGGCTTGACAGGTAAACGATGTCGTTTACATTGGCAATTGAATTCGCCGGGACAGCGGCGCACAGGTTCGTGAGGATGATGCGATGAGCGAAGACGTCGAGCTCGAAGGCAAGAAGCTCGAAATCGTGAAATATGCGTTCGGCCGGTTCTACGAGAGCGGCTTTCACGCGACGAGCATGGAAGCAGCACTCGCCGGAAGCGGCATATCCAAGCGGACGCTCTACAAATATTTCCCGTCGAAGGAAGACCTGATCGAGGCCGTGCTGACGCTCTATGGCGAGGCCGTCGTGCAGCAGCTCTTCGGTCCGGTCGCACATATCAGCGACCCCCGGGAGCAGATCGTCGCGTTCTTCGATGTGCGCAAGGTCGCCGGCAGGATGCTGACACGCGGCTGCCTCGGCGTGAAGGCCGCGCAGGAATATGCGGGAAAAGATGCGGATATCGTCGCGCTCGGGCGATGCGCAGCGTCGCTTGGGGAGGCGAAATTCCTCGAGCTTTGCAAGCAGGCAGGCTTCGCCGAGCCCGCACGTGTCGCGAAACAGCTCAACCTGATTTTTCAAGGCGCGCTGTCGCTTTCTCACACATTGGGGGACACTTCACCTTTCATGCTGGCAAAGGACATGGCGTCGGCCGTTTTGGACAACGCCGCGGCGCGCCGCAAGGGCACGGCATCGAAGCACTAGAATCCGACAGGTGAGCACATGAGTGATGCAGCGCTACCCAAGAAGACCGCCAACATTCTCGGCAAGAGGATGGCCTATTATGATGAGGGTCAGGTCGTTCCGATCGTCTTCCTTCACGGAAATCCCACGTCGTCCTATCTCTGGCGAGACGTCATCGCCGAGCTTCGCGGCTGTGGCCGCCTCATCGCGCCCGATCTGATCGGAATGGGTGAGTCCGAGAAACTGCCTGATCCCGGCCCAAAGACCTACACGTTCGAGACGCACCGGACCTATCTTTGGACGCTGATCAACGAGCTTGTCGGACCACGCGAGAAGGTCGTGCTGGTCATTCACGACTGGGGTTCGGCGCTGGGATTCAACTGGGCCTATAGCCATCCCAACAGGGTCGCGGGGATCGCCTATATGGAGGCGATCGTCAGCCGGTACCCCAAGTGGGACGACTGGAGCCCGACCGCCATTCCGCTGTTCCAGGGCTTCCGCTCGGACAAGGGCGAAGACATGATCCTGGATCAGAACATGTTTGTCGAGCGCGTGTTGTTTGGCTCGATTCTGCGCGGGCTGTCGGAGCCGGAAAAGACCGAATATCGCAAGCCGTTCCTGAAGCGCGAGGATCGCTGGCCGACATTGTCATGGCCGCGACAATTGCCGATCGAAGGCGAGCCGCTGCATATCGTAGATATGGTCGACGTCTATTCGGCATGGATGGCCGAGAACGAGATTCCAAAATTGTTCATCAACGGCGATCCCGGTGCGATCCTGCATGGCGCACGCCGCGAGTTTTGCCGCGGATGGAAAAATCAGGATGAGGTTACCGTGAAGGGGCGGCATTTCCTCCAGGAGGATTCCGGCGCGGAGATCGGGCGTTCGATCAGGTCATGGCTCGGCAAGCACAAGCTTTAGCTTCGCGCGCGCTTCACCCGCTCCCGCAGCCTCGCTCCGAACGCGTCCTTGATCGCGCGCACAAACGGCGCCTTATTCCTCGCACCACCGCTGCAGACTAGCTCATTCAAAAATGACGGCGTTGCTGCGGATCGGGAATCGATCAAGACAGACTCAAGACATGGACAGGCGGCGAGGCTTCAGCAGCGCGAAAACTAAAGCTGTTCGAGGATCGCCTTGTCGATCTTGCCCGTGAACGGCTTGCGACCTTCAACTGATTCGAGCACGCCACCTCAAGTTTCTTACGCTGTTGCCGGATGAGATTGATGATGGTCTTGGCGCTCGCGCCATCGTTCTTGCGAGCCATCTACTCAATTCCCTCGTTCGGGAATCGTGAAATTCGCCGTCAACGTTTGCCTCTTAGATACCAGCAAAAATACGAGCAAATCGATCAGCTGCGGCGGACGCTTTCGCGAACTTTTACTAATGGTTTCAAATGCAGCGCCCAAATTCTTTGAGAAATCAGGAATCGAACCGGCGATCTAAGTTATTGATATTGCGCGTGTATTTTGCGTGGTGCCCCTGGCCGACAATCGATTATTGTCATAACAATTTGAATTTTAGATGTTTTTCGTTGCGGGCTGCTGCCGATACCAACAGAAATACCAACAGGTTGACGCTTGGTATTGGCTGGCAAAAAAAGCAGAGGCTCCCCGCCAGCACACGCCCCACGACATTCCGGTCTCGACGATCGCGCCGATCGGCATCGAACCCGGCTCCAACTCGAAATACCGGCGAGGCTAAGGGGTCAGTGCCTGTCGGATCCGACGGCTGCTTCGCGACCAGCCGGATCACCGTCCGCTTGTCCGGGCGCTGGCTTGCCTGCGGGCGGTCGGGATCCTGGCCGTAGCCGTTCGCGTGCCGCTTGGAACGTCACGTAGAGTGGCGGGATTGCGAAGATGCCGATGAAAGACGCAAGAATCATCCCGCCGAACACCGGGGTGCCGACATCACGACGCGCAAGCTCGGAAGCGCCTGTCGCCACGACCAACGGCAACAGTCCGAGGATGAAGGCAAACGACGTCATCATCACTGGGCGGAATCGCAGCCGCGAGCCCTCAGTGGCAGCCTCGAGCAACGGGACCCCCTTTTCACGCTGCTCCTTCGCAAATTCGACAATCAGAATGCCGTTCTTGGCGGCAAGGCCGATCAGCACCACCATGCCGATTTGCGCGTAGAGATCGAGGGTGAGGCCACTCCAGGCCATGGCAATGAAAGAGCCGAGAACGCCGATCGAAACCGATAGCAGCACGGGTACTGGAATCGTCCAGCTTTCGTACAAACCGACCAGGAACAGATAGGCAAACAGCACCGCAAATCCGAGGATAATCCCTGTCTTACCCTCGGCGCGTTTCTCCTGAAATGCCGTGTCGGTCCATTCTCCGGCGTAGCCGGGAGGTAATGTTTTGGCGGCCACGGCTTCCATAGCCTTCAGCGCCTGTCCGGACGAGATGCCGGTAGCGGGCCCTCCTTGAACGGTCACGGCGCGAAGATTGTTGTAACGGATCAGCGCCGGTGGTCCGACCGCGACACGCGCTTCCGCCAGGCTTCGAAGCGGAATCATCTTGCCTTCGGCGTTCCTGACGTTGATGCGATAAATATCGTCAATGCTGGCCCGGTCAGATGCCTCGGCCTGGACATTGACCTGCCATCGCCGCCCGAACAGATTGAAATCGTTCACGTAGATGCCGCCCAGTGACGCCTGCAGAGCCTGGAAGACATCGCTCAACTGCACTCCAAGGATCTCGACCTTGTCGCGGTCGATATCGAGGTAGACCGACGGATTGGTGGCCGAAAACGTGCTGAAGACGCGGTTCAGTTGCGGATCCTGGTTCGCCGCTACGACGAGGCCGCGCAGAACCTGCGCCATCGCCGTCGGGGTACCACCGCGCAGGTCTTCCAGAACGTAGGCGAAGCCGCCTCCGGTACCGAGCCCGATGATCGGGGGCGGCGCCAGAGGTACGACCACTCCCTCGCTGATCTGACGGAATTGCGAGCCCAAGCGCGGAATCAGCGCCGCCACGCCCAGCGACCGGTCCTTCTTGCGCACATCGAACGGCTTCAGCGTCACGACAATGAACGCAGCGTTGGATGCAGAATAGTTGTCGATGAAGTTCAAACCGATCACCGAGGTGTAGTCAGCGACAGCTGCGTCCTCCTTGAGGATCGCCTCGGCTTGCTGGATCACGCCAGCTGTCCGCGCGACGGACGAACCGCCCGGCAACTGGACGACCACGAACAGCGCCCCCTGGTCATCCTCCGGCAGGAAACCGGTGGGCGTGATTCTTTCCAAACCGACCACACCAGCACCGGCAACCGCGACCATAATGAGTCCGATGATCGACAGGCGTACGAGGCGGGCTACGGCTGCGCCGTAGAGATCACGCACGCGGTCAATCCCGCGCATCACATAGCCGATCGGACCACGGCGCGGCCCATGATACGGCCGCAGCAGCACGCCCGCCAGCGCCGGGGAGAGGGTGAGCGCGTTGATCGCCGAGAGGAACATCGACACCGCGACAGTGACGGCAAACTGTCGGAACAATTCGCCGGAGATGCCCGGAATAAAAGCCACCGGCACGAACACCGAGAGCAGCACCATGGTGATGGCGATGATCGGAGCGGTGATATCAGCCATCGCGCGCTTGGTCGCCTCGGCGGGCGACAGCTCGGGATGCTCCTCCATCACCCGCTCGACATTTTCGACCACGACGATGGCGTCGTCGACCACAATGCCGATCGCGAGCACGACCGCAAGCAGCGAGACGGAATTTGCGGAATAGCCGACGGCGAGCAACACGATGAATGCGCCGATCAGGCTGACCGGTACAGCGATGGTCGGAATGAGAGTTGCGCGCACGCTGCCGAGAAAAAGGTAGACCACGATCACCACGAGGATGAAGGCCTCGAACAGTGTCTTCAGCACCTCGTGGATGGTGTCGGTCACAAAAACGGTCGGGTCATAGGTGACTTTCCAGTCCAGATCCTCGGGAAAACGCTTCTGCAATTCCTCGATCTTGGCGCGCACGGCCGCCAACGTGGCGATCGCATTTGCGCCGGGGCTCTGGTACATCGCAATGGCTGCTGCTGGCCCGCCGTTGAAGCGGGTACTGCGGTCGAGATTTGCTGCGCCCAACTCGACTCGTGCCACGTCGCCCAGGCGCAGTACCGATCCGTCCGGATTGGTGCGCACGACGATGTTCTCGAATTCCTTCGGTGACGCCAGCCGACCTTGAGTCTGAATGTTAAGCTGGAGCTGCTGATCGTCTGAGATGGGTCGTGCGCCGATCCGCCCGACGGCCGCCTGGATGTTCTGCGCCTTGATCGCACTGATGATGTCCCCGGTCGTCAGGTTAAGGCCGGTCAGCCGATCGGTTCGTACCCAGGCGCGCATGGAGTAGTCCTGCGGACCCCACAGGCCCGCGTCCCCGACACCCGGCGTGCTCCTGATCGGGTCGAGCATATTGATGGTGACGTAGTTGGACAGAAACAACGAATCGTGCGTGTGTTTTGGCGAGTACAGCGCGATCACGCCGAGCAGGGCGGACGACTTCTTCTTCACCGTGACGCCCTGCTGCTGCACAGTTTGCGGCAAGCCGGAGAGTGCGATCTGCACCCGGTTGTTCACGTTGACGGTGTTGATGTCGGGATTGGTGCCAAGCTCAAAGGAGACGATGAGCGTGTAGCTGCCATCGTCGCCGCTGACGCTCTTCATGTAGATCATCTTGTCGACGCCGACGACCTGTGCCTCAATGGGTTGGGCGACCGTCTGGTCGACGACAGCGCTGTTGGCGCCGGGATAAAAGGTCGTCACCGATACCTGCGGCGGCACGATGTCGGGATACTGCGCGATAGGGATGGAATAGAGCGCGAGCGCACCTGCGATCGTCGTGACGATAGCGATGACGATCGCAAGCCGCGGCCGATCGACGAAGATGGCAGACAGCATGGTCTCATCCCCCTTGGTTGAGGACCGGCTGAAGCGGGGTGGCGCGCACTGGCCCACCGGGGTGCACGGCCTGGAGCCCCTGCACGATGACCTCCTCATCGCCGTTGAGCGCGGACTCGACAGCGACGCCGGCGCCAACTTCCCTCAGAGGCTTGACCCGTTTCACGATCGCCTTGCCGCCCTCCACGACGAACACGTAGACACCCTCCTGATCGGCAATGAGGGCTGCCTGCGGCACCACGATTTGCTCCTTGACGCTGCCGCCTTCCAGATCCACCCGCACCCGGACGAACTGACCGTCGATGAGGCCGGAGGCGGGATTCGGGAAAGTGGCGCGCACCAGCACCGTATCTGTCGTGCGATCGACCGTCACATCGACGAAGTTGATCCGTCCCGTTTGGTCGTAGATCGTCCCATCGGCGAAACGAAGACTTGCCTTGATAGCGCCGACGTCGAGCTTGGTCCCGGTCTCGCGCGCTCTCAGAAAATCGCGCTGGCTGACGGGGAAAGTCACATACATCGGATCCTGGCTGACGATCGTGGTCAGCGTGCCCGTGTCTGGACCGACGAGGTTTCCTTTGGTTATGTTCGTTTTGCTGGCCTTGCCGGCGATCGGCGACACGATATCGGTGTAACCGAGATTGATCTTGGCGGTTGAGAGGCTGGCTTCGTCCGAGGTGATTTGACCCGCCGCCTGGTCGTCAGCGGCCTTCTGTTGATCGCGTGCCACCACTGTGCCGGCGTTCTTGTCGAGCAGCTCCTGGGCGCGCTGCAGTTGCACCGCACTCAGCTCTTTTGCAGCCTTGCTGCGCTCGAGCGCACCTTCTGCCTGCTGGACCGCGTCCTGGAACAGCCCCTTTTCGATGCGGTAGAGCGGGGCGCCTTCGTTGACCGCATCGCCTTCCTTGAACAAGACCGCTTCAAGGAAGCCGGTTACCCGCGCCTTGATCTCGACCCGATTGATCGCATCGACGCGCCCAACGAAATCGAGCGAAGGGGTTACCGGCTTGCGTTCGGCCTTGACGACCCCGACTGGAACAGGAGTGGATGTTTGCTGTGCACGGGAAGACGGGACAAAGGCTCCCGTCACCAATAGGGCGCAAACCGCGACGCGAACCGCAATTCCCGTATCACACCCGGACAATCGGGCGACGTAAATTGCATTTCCGGCCATCGCTGCGTCGGGCGAAAGCACATTCCTTGGAATCGGTGGCGCCTTCGCTTCTAGCACAGCGGTTTTCATCGACCGGCCCTCTTCAAAGTCGGGCGGTAAATTGGCCGAATGGCAGGTCGGGTACTATGCACTTTCGGCAAATTCTGCTCAGGTTCGAGTATCCCGCTGCAGCGTGACGGAAGGCGATTCACCAAAGGTGATACGATAGGTTACCGCAAAGCGGCCGAGCTCTAGAAATTGATGGTCCCGGGCGATCTCCGCGACGCTCGCTGTCGAGGGGCTAGCTCGCTGTAGCGCGGCACGGGCTTTGTTCAGGCGTTGCAGCAGAACGTAGCGCGTAGGGCTCATGCCAAGAAATTCGGCGCAACACATCCGTAGAGTTCGCTCGGCCACGCCGATCTCCGCGCAAAGCCTGGACATGTTGGGCCGGCCATCAGCAAGTTTGCTCAGCGCTTCCTCGAAACGCACCATGACAGCGGCGTGATGGTTTCTGGCCTTAAGTGCCTCGCCCGCGATGCCTCCTGCGAGGCAATGAACGATCGCGTGAAGCATGTCTTGTTCCAGCGCTCTCGCAACCTCAGGCAATTCGGCTATTTTCCTTCGGGCTTCTGCGAGATGACAGGCTTGCCTGAACAGATGCTGAAATCTGACTTTTTCCCTTCGAGGAGGGCGAACGACCTTGCTGATCCCGGATGACACGAACGATCTTCCGAGCAATGCTTCGCTGCAGTCAGCGAAGTGTTTTGCCGACAGCGCGATCAGACCCCATTGGCATCCACCGTTGAACCGTTGATGCACATGCTCGCCCGGGCCGTGAAAAATGATGTCGCCGATTTGAACCGACGATCCATTGAATGTAGCGGACATCGCGTTGATGGGAAACGACAGGAAAGTCAGTTTGGGGGAGAGGGAGATATAGCCAATGCGCGGAAGACTTTCGCAACATCGATAGATTTTCAGATGTTGCAGTTGCAGCGAGGTGAGCTCAGCTCTGAAAGCTCCTGCACCTGTCAAAGTCAGGTTGAGGCTGGCGTCGCCGATGGCGGCCGCGTAGCCGTCCGGATCCGTAAAGGTTTGCGTACTGCCATCCGCCATTTTCCCGCCCTGTCGCGCCGACGGACAGTTCTTGCGACCGGTTGAAGGCCTCACCGATGGAGACAGCATTGTGCAATTGGCAACTTTCGACTATGCGGTTTCGGAACTTCGATGTTGGATGGAAGATGGCTGTTGACTAGGCGAACTTCCAATTGTGCCAACGGAAGGCACCGGGGCGCGCTTCCAGTCGTTCTTCATGCTGATGACTGTCCAATCGTCCTTCTTCGCCTCGTCGTCGAGTATCGCAGTGAAGGGCCGGCTCTAGGGCGTCAGCGGTAACGCCTTGAGTTCCTTCCGAGCTATGCCAAAGCTGCCAAGCTGATAGACCGATGCGCCAGTCGCCGAAAATGTGAACGTCTCGAACGGCTCGGCCAACATCTCGTTCAAAAAGGTTTCCGTCCCGACGCCGATCGTCACTTGCGGATTGAACTGGTTTCCCGCCGCGTTTGCGACGAAATTGGCGACGTACTCGATTAGGAATTTTTGAATGTCGCGTCCGTCCTCGTCGCTGAAGAACGCCGCCGGGGTTCCGGTCTCGACCGTATAGGGCTCAACGGCCTTGATGAGTTCATCCTGCAGCCGATGCAAGTCTTCAGTCGGTTCGACTAAGATCCCCGCGAGGCCGATTGGCGGAGAGGGGATGTAGTAATACTTGAAAGCCTTCAGCGTCCATGCCGCCGGCTTCGCTTTGGCCAGAACCGCGTTCGCCGCCGCAAATACCTTGTCGAGGTCGTCTGTGCGGACGAACTGCTGCAACATTGTGACGTGTGGATGGTGCGTCTCATCCAGAGTAAAGCCTTTCGGGAAAGACTTGAGCAGACGAGCGTTGGCGTCCTTCGCGTACAGAATCATCGTCACGCCGGGTTCGAGAGCGATGTCGATCGCTGTCACCGGATCTTGTTGTGCGACGGCTCCTTGGGCGAAGCCGAGCATCAAGGCCAGCACGAGGCCGATAGCTTTAAAGATTGTCGCACATAGACGACCCGGATAAAGCAGAATGCTTGCCAGGACGGCGGTCTTCATAGCTTTGCTCCCCAGAATGTATCGAGGGGCTCGTCGGGAGAGTTTGATCGAAGTCGACCCGCCTCGCTATGCACTTCCGGCAGCCTTCACGGTGTAGTCCGTTTGGGCGCGTTGGCTGTAGCCCACCAGGTGGGGTTAGAAATCACGCCTTATCGTGGGCATACTTCTCGAGGAGCAGCCGATTATACTCATCGCGCACGGCCCTCCGTGAAATGCGCCCCTTTCGATCCTTGGCAATCTTCAGAAGATCAGGGTCAGTGGGTGCCCGCGTGACTTTCCTTTTGAATCTGGCAAATATGTTGGCCGGTTCCGGGGTTCTTCCGAACAGGCGATCAAACCATCCCATAGTGTCCTCCTACGGCTGAGACAGTCCGGCGCAGACTGCATCACCACTACCGGTGACACGCTATGCAAATTCGGCAGGATCAGGTCACAGCACTCCAGTAAAAATCATCGCCAAGCCGTTCGCCATGAGCGGCCGATGCTGATCCATACTGCGTCGGCGGCGCTGATTTCGTTCGGTACATTCCATCCGTCGATCATCAAAACGAGCGGGCCTGCGGGTGCTTCAGGAGTTGCAAGTGGCACTGGCAGCAGATCAAGCGCCGGCGCAAGAGCGATAGACGTCGCGCCCGCGACAAAAGTCCTGCGATCTATTATCATGCGCTTCCCCTTCAAGAGCTTTCAATCAATGTCTTTGCAGGATCGATAATGGAAATGCGGAAAAAGGGCTTACCGCTTGGTGGCCACGGACGGAAGTTCGAAGGCGGATCCCGTATCGTCGGCAGAGGTAGCAATGTTGCGGACTTGTTCAAGCGCACGCAGCGTAGGCCGATTTTCGGCATTGATCCGCGCCAGCTGAAGAGCCCTGCGACGATCGTCTCCGCGCCCGGCATAAAACTCGGCGCCGTGGTCCGCGAACGCGAGCGGATGTCGTTCGAGAAGCGAGTCAAAGCCGAAGCGGGCCGCTTCCATGCGCGCTTCGGATTCTTCAATCTTGCCTTGAGCGGCCAGGATGTCGGCAAGGCGCCAATCGACCTCCGGATCGCCAACCGTAACAATCGGTCGAAGTAATGCTTCTGCGTCGTCCAGACTGCCGTCTGAGGAATAAATCTCGGCCAAATGCACACGGGCCTTTGTGTACATCGGCAGGACCGCGATCGCCCGCCGATACCATTGGGCCGCTGTGCAATAATCAGGCTCCGGCGCCAGTTCGCCCCAAAGCACGCCGAGTTGAAAACAAACTCCGGCAACGGGAAATGGCGACACGTCCTGGTAGGCCCGCAATGCCTCTTTGTAAGCCCGGTCAGCGGCGGTGAAGTCGCGAAGATCGGCTAACAGAGACCCAAGGGCAACAAGATCCTCCAGCGCGTGGCTCTCGTGCGCAATCCTGCGCCTAGCATCCAGCAAATTGTCGAGATTCGAGCCGCACGCCTGATCGATGCTCAATCGCAGGCGATCAACGTCCGCTGTCGGCGTGCGGCCGATTTCGGCTTGCGCAAGATATTCTCTGGCTTCGGAAAAGCGATGCGCCATCGATGCTACCTGGGCCCGGATCAACATCGCTCGCGCTGAGGCCGCGTCCACTTGAACGAGCTGGGCAGCCAACAGATCGACCCGATCAAGGGCGAGGAGATCGCCGACGAACCGCAACGTAAGTTGCTCGTGTTCGACAACTGTCTCGGCAACGTTATCCCGCGTCGGATTCTCGAAGAACTTGCTCCAGGATCGCCTACGCGCGCTTTCCAGATTTATGATAGCGATCTCGCCGTCGGTCATCGGCGGGATAACGCAATCGAGTTCCGCAATGATCCTCACTTTGAGGCTCCAAATCGCTGCTTCAGGCTGTCAAGCCCCGTCTTGAGCAGCGCGGAAACGATCGCCTTCACGACGATATCCGGTTGGTTATCCGGCAAAAATTGCGAACGCCATTCGACAACGCTGCCGTCGCCTTTGGGCTTGACCTGGAGCGAGCCGGTATAGTTCGAAGCCGGAATGCCGCTGAGGCTGGTATAATGATAGAACCGGCCGGATGGATCAATCTCATCCAGGCGCTCGATGATCCGCTTGCCATCGATCGTCTCGATCGTGCGCAATTGTCCGACGCCCGATCCGGTCATCTCAACCGTCGCGACCAGCGGATGCCAGCTCGGATCGAACCCTCCAATCAGTGCCCAGATTGCATCCGGCGGCGCGGCAAGATCGACGCTGACGGCGACCATCTGCGACTCGGTATTTGGTGCCGCCAGATAGGGAAAGGCATTGGTGCCCGGTTTCGTCGCCGCGGTCGCCCCACCTTGGATGAACTCCCGGTCTCGGTTGATCAGCCACGTCATCAGAATGTCGATGACGTTTGCATTGACCGTGCGTCCGCCTCCGGTCTGATGAGTTCGTCCGCTAATGGCGCTCTTTTCGATCTCGAGATGACTGGTATCTGTCATCGGCTTGGCAACATCGAACAAAAGGAAATCGTCGAGAAAGACATTCACGTTGGCGGCCAGAGCGGCGGGGGTCCAGTCCGCCACGCCGTCGCGCATGTCCCAATTCGCTAAACTCGCCTTCAGGCGCTCACGGAACACAGGTTCGAGGTCGGCAGCAATTGCAAACGGTGTCTGTTGATTCCAGAGGTCGCGCAGATCAACCGGTCCGGCCTCACTGTTGCCGAGACGGATGTTGGTCTGTTCCGGCCTGCCGACCCAATCGATCCGAGGTGGCTTCTGCCCGATAACATCTGGTCTTAGGGGGACCGTTTCGGCGATCACGCCGAATAGCGAGCCTCTGCCCGGATCAAGCACGCGGGCGGCATCGAACTCGATGACGATGCTAAGCACGTTGTCGTGCAAGAGCAGGTTGGGTCCCTTCCTTACGCCCGGAATAAGCCACGCCAGGTAAAACGGGTCTGAACGCAATGCTGCGAATACGCGGAAGACACCGTCCGACGTTGACGTGCCTTTTTCGTCATTCACGACAACGGGGAGGGTTCGACCGTCGGGAAGAGTGCACGTTCCGCCCTGAACCGGGTTGGCCGCGGCAGTGCCGCGCTTGATATTGTCGAAACGGCAGCTGAACCGAATTTCCTCTTCGCCAGGCTCAAACTTCGCGGCATCTCCCAGGCCGGCCACGGTCACCCGACGTATCGCGAACGTGTAGTCGACAGCGTTGGAGAACATCGCAGTTGTGCCGGCGGAGGGAAAAACACACGCCGCTAACACCATGCGCGCCGGATTTTCCGGGGAGGTGAAAGCGAACAGATCGGTGAGGTCGGCAGAAGGGTCGCCGATCTGTCTTGGCCCATCGATGTGGTCGGACATGGCATGATCCCTTGTCGCCGCGCTCAAGTCTCAGATCGGGGACATTGCCGAGCCGGCCATGCCCTCGATCATGACGTAGGGATCAAGGCTTTTCCGGCGGACCGCCGAACGGCGCGACGCGACCAGGTTCCTCCGGGATGGACTTCAGATATTCGACGAGCGCCCATCGCTGATCGTCGGTCAGGAGCGGACCAACAACCCCGTTGCCGCGCGGTCCATTCTGAAAGGAATGACCCTGATTCGAGTTACCAAGCAACGTGGTATCCATCAGAAAGATCCCCGATGTAGCCGTGGTATCAAGCCCAACCTTTACAGGGTTAAAGTCGCCGCCAAGCCAAAACTTCTTCGTCCGCTCGGCAGCCGGCATCAGCATTTCGTAGAGGTTTGGCACAGACCCGTTGTGCAGGAATGGGGCTGTGGCCCACACGCCGTCGCGCGGCGCTGCCTTCCAGACGTGGTCCGGGAACGGCGGAGGCGGCAACTCGCGATAACCATGCAGGTTGAGCTTCTGCTCTTCGCTAAGATTGAGTTTTGAAATCGCGGTTTCCACAACCGCCCCTTGAAGCAAGCCCCAGAAGACCATCGGGGGCAAGAATTCTTTGCCTCGGAACTCTGGCGGAAAGAATTTGCTTAGCTCGCCCGTAAGGGCAAGCGGCCTGAGCGCTTCGGGCTGCGCGGTATCGGTGCCGACGTAGGTCTGTGGGACCAGTCCCACCAAGATAAAGCGCTTCCCGTACTTGTTCGGTTCGGTCCATCGGTAAGGCCAGGCGTTGTGGCAGCTCGAGCAATGTTCCGTGAATAGCGCCTTGCCTGCCTTGGCCTTTTCGCGATCGATCCTGCCGAACACTTCCTCCGGCCAGCTTGGCGGTGCCAGCCGCTCCAGTTGATTCTCCGCTCGCGCGAGTTCGGAAATCGCCGCGCTCGATTGAAACAACCCTTCGGCGGGCGTTCCGGAACTCAGGTCAATGGGCAAGTACACGCCTACCGACTCGCCGAAGTTGCGACCAAATGGATCTTGGGCAAAGGCGGCCCACTGCGCCCACTCGCCTTGCGGCGTATTCCAGAGGAAAGGCGGCTTGACCGGCGCGATCCCTATCGATGAATTCTGGGGAATGCCGGGTAGAATTGCCGTCACACGGTTCACGATCAATGTGAGAGCATCCATCCGCCCAGGCCCCCAAGGGTAAGGCGTGGCCGCGGACCGAGTGAGGTATTCATGCACGCGCGCGGCTTCGGTCTGGGCTCGCTGGCGAAGTCGGTCCTTGGCCTCGGCGCTCGTCGCTCCAACCCGGCCGGCAAGACGGTCGATTTTGGCCGCGTCGGTCAAGGTCGACTGAAGCGCATCGTCCAGCGCTCTGTTGTAGGCCTGAAAATCGAACGCGTGGTTGATCCCGCCCTCGATCCGAATGCGCTTACCCTTGTAATGCAGCTCATCTTCGTGGCAAGCCGCGCAGGTTAGCCCGGCGTATTCTCCGGCCGGCCAGGCTCCCACCTGGGTCGCAACCGTGGTCTTGCTGACGCCAATTGGCAACGCATCCGGATTGTACTTGCTCGCGGGCGCGGGAAGTAGGCCATAGCGCGTGCTGTTCGCATCGGACCGGAATAGCTCCTGGCCGCCGGCGACCTCCAGGTTCAGAAAAATGTCGTAGGAGAGGACGGCCGACCCTTGCGAGAAATGATAGTACCAATCCCGATCGTCCTGCGACCAAGCCTGGTTTAGGTAGATGACCGGCTCGCTTTGAGCAAAGGCGGTTGTGGGGACGTGAACTGCCGCAGAAATCAGGGTGAGTGTTGTTGACGTAAGCGCGATACGTGCAAGCGCCGTGGGTTTCATAGGCGGTCCTCCCGGATGTTCAGCCATAAATTGAGCGGGATTTATTTTGACGCGCTATGCAGCTTCGGCAAATTTCGCTGCGAAGATGTTGTGCAGGGCGTGCACGCTGAAAATTTGTTCTCGGTTGACCCGATCACCCGCGCAAACGAGCCTTGAATTCGTTGGATGGCGTAATGCGCCAGGCTGGACTGTGCTGTTCGGGCAGGGTGGTTTCGGCCTCAGTGGAAAGCGCGAGTTCGAGCGACGGGCAGCGATGATGGACGATTGAGGTTGATTGCGGCCGGCTCAGCACGCCTCAATGTCTCTGACGGCGCCTCCCCAAACAGCGTGCGGTAGGCAACTGAAAACCGTCCAAGCTCCCAAAAGCCATGGTCCGTTACAATGCGAGTGACGGTCGAATGCAAAGGATCAGCGCGCAACAATGCGCGGCGCACCAGGTGCATCCGGCGCAACGTCAGATAACGAACCGGTCCCATGCCCAGGTGCTCCTCGCAAGCGGCGCGAAGGGTGCGTTCTGCGGCTCCTATGGCAGAGCAGATCTCGGTGAGATAAAGGGGACGGTCGGGATTCGCGTCCAGGAGCGCCTCGAACCGGACCATGATCGCGCTGTGGCGGCGGGCGCCCGTCGTGGTCCCGATACCGGCACCTTCAACAAGGCATCTCACCATCACATGAATCGTCTGCTCTTCGAGCGCACGGCGCACTTCCGCCTGTTCAAGGATGTCCGGTGTATCATAGGCAAGTTGCGCGACGGTCTTGTGCAGCTTCAGCAGGCGAGACATCAAAGCCGGGTTTGGTCGCGCGATGCGCGTCGAAAGATTCTCTGGCAGTTCGCGGCCGACAATCGCTTCCGTTATGGCGTTAAGCTCGTTCGCCGGAAGAGACATTCCTCCACTCCGAACGTCAGCCCCGCATCGAAAGTGAGCGACACCGGGGTATTGGATAACAATATCACGCGGCGATAGTTCGACGCCGCAGAGCTGCATCGCTGCCGAGTTTGATTCCGTGAGAAAAGTGATCGCTCGGCGATCGGGCCTGATAGCGAACGTGGAAATAACTGGCAGTGTCACGTGGTACGTCGACATCCAAAGCCGATTCATCCCAATTTGACCGACTTCGGCGCGAAATGCTCCTCTTGCTGTCGGAAATACTTCAACGTGACCACTCTGAATACCACATTCCGACGGGTCACTAAAGTTGAGGACCTGATTCCAGGGCATTCTGTCTCCCCCGAGGCAGAGAGTGCGCGCTGCTTCTTTTTGATGTTGCACCTGCGACTTTGCAGGAAACGATCGCCCGCCGACGCGCCGCAGCTAACATCGGCATCTAGATAGCAGCATACGCCCGATGCTACCTCTCATCAACACGTTCGATTTCTACTATCGTAGAATCGCGTGTCTTGATCTGTGTCAAGGGTCCGGCATCGCAAGTTGTTTGATACCCGGTAGCGGGCTTAGTGCCTTAGTCCGAGCGCTCCCAAAACGGGCGCGACGAACATCGAGGTTTGCGGATCTGCATAGTCGACTGAGCTGGTGTGCTGGCAATCTTGTGTCCCCAGATCCGTCGCACGGACGCGACGATGCAGACACGGCGGCTCGTCGCTGTCGGTCCGCAACATCACAGAAACATCTCTGCGAGATCGACCGTCGAGCGTGAGCCGAGATGTTCGAAGTTTTGATCGAGCCAGCCGCCGGCGGTCTCCCGGCCTGCATCTCGCAATTGACATAGCAGGCCCCACTCCGGATGAAACTGCGTCGCAGTACCAAGCTCGGACATGAGGCGGTCATTGCCGATCCAGTGCATGAACATGCGACGGTGTTTGGTCGCGTCCAGTTCGCCACTGTCGATCAATCTTGTCGCGAATGCGATTGCGCGCATTTCCCGCATCAGCGATGAGTTGAAGCTGATCTCGGTAATCCGGTGCAGGACATCCGCAGCACTTGTCGGCAGTTCGTCGCGCCTGATGGCCGTCACCTGAGCGATGATGATGTCC
The DNA here is from genome assembly GCF_049949285.1 of Bradyrhizobium ganzhouense. Lineage (NCBI taxonomy): Bacteria > Pseudomonadati > Pseudomonadota > Alphaproteobacteria > Hyphomicrobiales > Nitrobacteraceae > Bradyrhizobium > Bradyrhizobium ganzhouense. The sequence goes on along the minus strand of NZ_CP181318.1, from coordinate 8,157,324 downwards.
TTGGCGCCTTTTCGATAGATCAGCGGATAGATCGCGGGGTTTCCGAGGTAACCGCCGTCCCAATAGTGCTCTCCGTCGATTTCGACCGCCTGGAAATAAGGCGGGAGGCACGCCGACGCGAGCACGGCGTCGACGGTGATGTGCGGCGTCTGGAAAACCTTGAGTTTTCCAGTGCGGACATTCGTTGCATTGAGAAAGAGCTGTGGTGCCCGAGGCGACTGATTGAGCTGTTCAAAATCGACCGCTGTCAAAAGCAGGTCTTTGAGGGGATTGACGTTGAGTGGATTCAACAGCGTCGGCGGAAGGGTATGGGTCAGGAAGTGGAGAGCGGCGTGAAACGGATGGTACTCCGGCGGCAATTTCAACGCCTGAATCCATTGGTTCAAGGGGGAGTACAGATCGTAAATCAAATCCATTTGTGAGACTTCCCGCCAGAAGTCATGCAGCTTCTTCCGTGCCGCCTCGGGGCCGCCCGCTGCCATTCCCGACGCAAGGGTAACCGCATTCATCGCACCGGCGCTCGTGGCGCTGATCGCCTCAATTCCAAGGCGGCTATCCTCGAGCAGGCGGTCGACCACGCCCCAGACAAAGGCGCCATGCGCCCCACCTCCCTGGAGAGCGAGAGTCACGTTTTTCACCGGAAAAGGCCTCCAATTTGCGCTTGGACGGTGGCGGTCTATCGCCGTTAGCCTTGAAAGAGCCAGTCTTGATCGGGAGTTAGAAGCACCATGGATTGATATCCGCCTATGCAAATCCGGCAAGATGAAAAGCGTGACGACCAGGAATTTGCCGATTCTGCATAGCCAAGATCGGTGATCCAGCAGCAATTTGGACTCAGCATACCCTCACAAGTGTAAGCAGTTGGGATCCTGTTATGGACCTCGGGACCTTGCTACGCAGCCAGAATCTGGAACGTTTTGAGGCTGCGTTTCGCGACAATGGGATCGACGAGACGGTACTGCCGCATCTGACACAAGATCATCTCCGCGAACTCGGTCTTCCGCTTGGAGCGCGGATCAAGCTGCTCGCTGCCATCGCCGCGCTTCCAAAGGAATCGGAGAGCTACGCGTCCGCAGCGACGGCTGTGGACGATGGCGAGCGACGGCAAATCACGGTGCTCTTTAGTGACTTGGTGGGCTCAACTGCATTATCGACCCGAATGGACCCGGAAGACCTGCGCCAGCTGATTACGGCGTACCAGAAATGCGTGACCGAAGCCGTTCAGCGCTTCGGGGGCTTCGTCGCAAAATATATGGGCGACGGCGTGCTGGTCTATTTTGGTTATCCCCAAGCTCACGAGGATGATGCCGAAAGGGCCGTACAATCCGGATTGGAGCTGGTCTCAGAAGTCAAGAAATTGAAGACCGACACGCCGCTGCAGACCCGCGTAGGCATTGCCACGGGTCTGGTTGTGGTCGGTGATCTGGTTGGATCGGGGCAGGCGCAGGAACGCGGCATTGTGGGCGAGACACCGAACCTTGCTGCTCGGCTGCAAGGACTCGCCGAGCCGGACATGGTCGTGATCGCGGACGCCACGAGACAGCTTCTCGGCAATCTGTTCGAACTAAGAGATCTCGGACTTCAGGAATTGAAGGGCATTGGTGGTGCGGTCCAGGTTTGGGCTGCGCTTCGACCAACGTCCGTGGAAGGTCGGTTCGAAGCATTTCACCGCAGCGACCTCACCTCGCTTGTCGGAAGGGACGAGGAATCGCAATTATTGTTGCGGCGCTGGTCGAGAGCAAAGGATGGAGAAGGTCAGATCGTGTTGGTCTGCGGTGAGCCCGGCATCGGCAAATCCCGTCTGACCGCAGCGTTGCTGGAAGAAGTCAGCAAGGAACCGCATGCACGGCTACGCTGCTTCTGTTCGCCGCAGCGCACCAACAGTGCGCTGTCACCAGTTATCGGTCACTTTGAGCGCGCGGCTGGATTAAAACATGACGACACCATAAAGACAAAGCTCGACAGGTTTGATGCGCTGCTTTTGCGCAGCGCGACTTCGCCAATTGATTCAGCATTGCTGGCCGAAATGCTGTCTCTTTCGAACGACGGTCGCTACCCGGCGCTGACCTTTGACCCGCAGCAGCGTCGACAAAAGACCCTCGAGGCGCTTCTCAATCAAATCGAGGCGCTCTCGCGGTCCACGCCTGTGTTGATGATCTTCGAAGATGCTCATTGGACTGATCCGACCAGTCTCGAGCTGGTTGGCCGCATCGTAGATCGAATCGAGGCACTTCGTGTTCTGCTCGTCATAACCTTCCGGCCGGAATTCGAACCGCCCTGGATAGGTCATCCGCATATGACCGCCGTTACCATCAATCGGCTCGGTCGGCGCGACATCGATGCCATCATTGACCGAATTGTCGGCAACAAATTTCTTTCACCGGATATCCGCGAAGACCTGATCGATCGGACCGATGGCATTCCATTGTTCATCGAGGAGATAACCAAGGCGATACTGGAGGCGGAGAACGAGGAAGACGCGCGACGAACAACGGCTGCGATCCCGTCACCGAAACTCGAAATTCCCGCAACGCTTCACGCCTCGTTGATGGCGCGTCTCGACCGACTTGGTTCCGCAAAGGAGCTTGCGCAAATTGGATCGGCGATTGGCCGCGAATTCTCGCATACGCTGATCGAGGCGGTGGCCCGCAAGCCGCCGGCAGACCTTGATAGCGCTCTGCAGCGGCTCATTAGTGCCGGTTTGTTGTTCCGTCAGGGTGTCCCCCCACACGCACACTACCTCTTCAAGCACGCGCTGGTGCAGGACGCGGCTTACAGCACCTTGTTGCGCGAACACCGCCGCGCGTTGCACAAAAAGATTGTCAAAGCGCTCGAGGGCCGATTTGCCGACATCGTGGAGCGCCAGCCTGAGCTATTGGCGCGCCACTGCACCGACGCAGGACTGATCGAGAAGGCCGCCAAACTGTGGGCGAGGGCCGGACAACGATCGTTGGAACGCGCGGCTTTGCCTGAAGCTGCAGAGCAACTTGATCGAGCCCTGACTTTGATCGCATCGTTGCCGTCGACGCCAGACCTCAGACGAGAGGAAATCAGGCTGCAGACTGCACTGGTCACCCCGCTGATGCACTTCCGGGGCTACGGCGCGCCAGAAACGAAGGCAGCCGCGCTGCGCGCTCGGACGCTTATCGAGCAAGCTGCAGCGCGTGGCGAGGCTCCTGAAGATCCATTTCTGCTGTTTTCTGTGCTCTACAGCTTCTGGGTGGCGAACTTCAACGGTTTTCACGCGAGCACCGTTACAGAGCTCGCGGCACAATTCCTCGAGCGTGCCGAAGCGCAGAATGAAGCGACCCTGCAGATGCTGGGACAACGCCTCGTTGGCGTGTCTCAGGCGACGATTGGAAATCTTGGAGAGGCGCTCACGCAATTCAATCGCGCTATCGCGTCTTACAAGCCTGCTGAACATCGTCAGCTTTCGGCTCGATTCGGTCAGGACATCCGGGTTGCCGCGCTCTGCTATCGCTCGTGGATCCGCTGGATGCTTGGATATCCCGAAGCTGCACTATCGGATGCGAAACGTGCAGTCGCAGAAGCGCGCGAAGTGGGGCAGGGTGTGCCACTGATGTATTCGCTCTATTTCACATCTTATGCCTTTATCCACTGCGGGGACTACCGAGCCGCCGATGCACAGCTCGACGAGCTTGTACCGATGGCGACAGAGAAGAACGCCGCGCAATGGAGAGGAGGAGGCATGATGCACCGTGGGGCTATACAGGCACTGACCGGCGATGCCTCGGATGCGATCAATGCGATCCCGTCGGGCATAGCGGCCTGGCAATCGAGTGGCTCGATCGTCTTTGTGCCCTGGTATGTAGCGCATATGGCAAAATCACTGGCGGAACTGGGCCGGTTCGACGAGGCGGAGCGACGGATGGCTGAAGCTTTGACGGCGATTGAACGAACCGGCGAAACGTGGTGCGAATCTGATGTTCGACGTATCGCCGGGGAAATGGCATTGCTTGCGCCCGAGCGGGATATCAACAGAGCGGAAACGCATTTCGAGCGCGCACTCGAGGTGGCACGGAAGCAGCGGGCAAAGTCCTGGGAGCTTCGGGCAGCCATGAGTCTGGCGCGGCTCTGGCGCGGTCGAGGCGAGCGCGCCAGAGCCCGTGAACTACTCGTCGGCGTGTATGATTGGTTTCAGGAGGGCTTGGAGACGCTTGATCTGCGACAGGCGAAAATGCTGCTCGATGAGCTCGATTAATTCTGGGTTTTGCGCCAGTACCAGGAAGCACTATCTAATTCAGCAACATATGCGAGATGGCGAAAAGTCGGGGTTACGCCCTTGAGCAGGATATGTCGACGAAACTTGTTTTTCGTTCACGGGCCGCTCGGGAAGCGTAGATCATGCGCCGGAAAACTCGCATGCAAGATCCGCAACAGCCAGCTCAGGCTCTTAGCCCCATCACAGGAGTTGTGGCAGTCGACGTGATCGGATTGGCGCTCGCGCCATCGTTCTTGCGGGCCATCTGCTCAATTCCATCGTTCGGGAATAGCGAAATTCGTCCTGAACGTTGTTCCCCCGATACCAGCAAAAATACCAACAAAACGGACGCCTGCCGCGAATTTCTACGTGTGCTTTCAATGCGACGCGAAAAAATCAGGAATCGAACCAGCGCCGTAAGTTATTGTTATTACTTGCATTTTCAGCTTGGTGCCCCTGGCCGGCTGTCGCCTATTCCCTTAACCATATGAATTTAAAGTTATTTTTTCCGTCAGCCGCTGCCGATACCAGCACAAATACCAGCAAGATGACGCGCGGGATTAGCTCGCAAAAATAAAATGGCGAGCTCCCGTGAGCGGACATGCCCATGGCGTTCTGGCCTTCACAATCGCCCCTACCGGAATCGAATTCGGCTCTGACTCGAAATACTGGCGGTAGGGTTGATCTAACGTAATATCGCGAGGCGAAGGTTGGGTCTTGTCATGTGTACTGCCTAACCAAACAGAAAAACCGGAACAGAAGTCTGTTTGATGTGCGGACCGCGACCCATCGACAGAGCAAAATGTGCACCCGGTACCGAAATCGAGAGAAACTCAATCATGGCCTCCGTTAGGCATCTCATCGTGGATGGTTCGAGCTCCAGCGTCGACAATGGCGGAGCGGGAACGATTTCGTATCATACGCTCTATCTGCCCCACGCCAGCGAGCAAACCGTTCAGCAATCCTTCGCGACTGATGGGGCCACTCTGCGGGACATGATTGCGCGACAGGCCGCGGTGATAGCTGCGCTGACGGACGGGCCAAACATCCTTTTCATACAGGGTGGGCAGAATGACCTGCTCACCGTCGATCCTATCGTCTGGCTTTCGAGCTATTCAGACTATCTAGCCGACTTCCGAGCCGCGATCGCATCCTCGCAAAAGCTAGTCAAAATGGGTATCTCGACTCACAACCCGCGCAACGACGCTCAGTTCAACGCTCATAGAGCGATTGCAGATCAAGCGTTGCGACTCTTTCCTAGCGAAGGCAAGTGCGATTTCATCGTTGATTGGGCGATTGATCAGACTTGGGGGCCGGACTCCGCTGCATCGAATCAGACGCTATATCCCGACGGGACGCACCCGTCGCAGGCCGGACAGGCAAATATGGAAGCCAAATATTTCCGACCTGTTCTGAATTCGCTTTTCGCTTCTTTGATCTAGCCGAAGCCTAAGATCGTCCAGATGAGCGTTTGCAGTGAAGAAGATCCGCGCCTCCGGCAGGGTCGCCGGTACTCTCGTGACCTCAGACGAATTGCCGTCCTGGCTCGAACAGGGTGTGCGGTATTTCTACATCCACTCAGATCCGTTCCTTCGCGTCGGACTGACCGGCATCAAGAAAATGCTCGTTCGGTAGTGGGACCGAGTTGGAGCTCGGTTGCTGAAGCTATACCGTCGGAATTTGTCCCGTCAGATTTGAAGATTTGTGTTGCAAAATCAACGACGAAACGTCGTTCGAAATGATAGAGTGGGAGTAGGGGAGCCGGTTGTCATCGCGCGGTTTGGCTTGGTTTGGAGCGTCTATTTCATTTCTTCCCGGTCGCGTCGTCACTTAAGCCTGATTGAGGTCTGAAAACTATCGCGCTTCCGCGAACAGCGCATTGTGGTGTACTACGGCGTGCAGAAAGGTCGGGTTTGAGGGATTGGCAGCTCACTCTTCGCGCAATGCGGAGACTGCTTGGTCACTCTTGTTGGGCTGGGTTAGCTCAACGTCTCCAATGATGGATTGGAGCGAGTTCAGGTTTATCAATCTCTTAGACGGTGGCGTGTGCACGACGTGCGCACCGGGAGATCAAGAAAAATCTATCGAAGGCAGGCGGGGGGCGTCCTTGGATTGATGTCCAGAGAAGCGTGGACGGGCCTGACAGTGAAGCGGCGGACCAAGTCAGGGATAATCACTAATTGGGTGCTCTGGTGAGCCCGCCAGGGTTCTGACCTGCAACCAGGACCTTGTGAGTGGTCGGCTGTAGTCGCAGAGCCACGGCACCACTTGCGCGCAGCGGCTTTCTCGTCGGCCATGGTCTCGTTCATCGGACCCAAGGCGGCGGACAGGATGACGGCCGCCTCGTCGTCATCGAAACCGCTCAGAGCGTTCTAGCTCAACGCGCTCTGTTACGTCCCGCGCCATCGCAACCGCGCCCAGCAACTTGCCATCGGCATCGTCTCGGATGATCGCAAAGCTCATCTCGACGTACAGTTTACGCCCGCTTTTGTGTACCGCGCGCGTCAGAGTAGGGCGGCCTTGAAGCTTCGTGCCGCCCGTTGATACGGCGGTGTCGAAGCCGCTCCAGTGACGGACTCGCAGGTGCTCGGGAACAATCAGATCGAGACTCCGGCCTAGCGCCTCGTCCGACGAATAGCCAAATAGGGCCACCGAAGCTCGATTCCACCGAATGATCGCTCCCGAGCGGTCTGCGCAAATGACAGCATCAACGAGCTGTTCGAGAACCGATTCAGCCAACTTGGATCGATCTTGCATTGGGCGCCTTTCAATAGGAAAGCTCGGATCCACGTCGCTGCACCCTTCCCTGTGATAGGCGCTCCCGCTTGATCTAGAAGGTTGGCGTGAGGCGATTACTCATACCCCACCTCGGCCCGCACCTTTCCGCGGAAGACCCAATACGACCAGCTCGAATAGGTCAGGATGACGGGAACGAGGAACAGCGTTCCGACTAGAAGGAAGGCCTGGGTGCGCGGCGACGAGGCAGCCTCCCACAGCGTCAGCTGGTAGGGCACAATCATCGGATATAGGCTGATCGCCATGCCAACGTAAGAGAGGACAAAGAGGCCGATGGCACCGAAAAATGGTGCCGTCTCGGCTTTGCCGCCGAGTGATCGCCAAGTTCCGAGCGCAATCACGCCGGACAGTACGGGCACTGGCGCGAACAGCGCGATGTTGGGCCAGCTAAACCAGCGCGCTGCCACTGCGGGGACCATGATTGGTGTCCAGATGCTGACGATGGCGATCGCGGTCACGACACCGATGAGGCAGATGCGGCCTTGGCGACGCGCCGCGGCCTGAATGTCACCTTCGGTTTTCAGGATAAGCCAACCCGCGCCGAGAAGGCCGTATCCGAACATCAGGGCGACGCCGGTCAGAACGGAGAATGGCGTGAGAAACGCAAACGACGTTCCCGCGAATTGCCCATCGCGCACCGGAAAACCCTGGACGAATGCGCCAAGCACGACGCCTTGCGCGAACGTGGCGATGGCGGATCCGTAGCAGAATGCACGGTCCCAGAACGTCTTGTTTTCAGTGTCGCGAAACCGGAATTCGAACGCAACGCCCCGGAATACCAGCGCAAGCAGCATCACCAGGATGGGGAAATACACCGCCGGAATAATCACCGCGAAGGCGGTCGGGAAGGCCGCGAGAAGACCAAGGCCACCAAACACTAGCCAAGTCTCGTTGCCGTCCCAGATCGGCGCAATCGAGTTCATGATGGTGTTGCGGGAACGCTTGTCGGGCGCCAGGCCAAAGAGCATCCCCACGCCGAGATCGAAGCCATCGAGCAGCACATAGAAGAATATGGCCGCCGCCAGGATCACCGTCCAGATCGGAACCAAATCGAGCACCTGGGTCATCACACGTTTCCTTTCACGACGTTGATTGCGGGGGCCAGGACTGGCGCCCCAGGCAGACCAGCCTCGATTGCGGGAGCCGATTCGCTGGTCTCAACCGGGCCGTTGCGAACGAGCCGAAGCAGCATGATGAGGCCCGTGGGGTAAATCAGTAGATAGACAGCCATGTAAGCAAACAGCGACAGCGTCACGTCATGGCTTGTGAGAGACGGCGACACCGAGGCTGCCGTGTGCAAGAGCCCATAGATCGTCCACGGCTGCCGGCCGACCTCGGTCACGAACCATCCGGCGATGACCGCAATAAAGCCGAGCGGAATCGCACACTGGCATGCCAGCAGGTACAGCCGAGTGTCGTAGAGCTGCCCACGCCACCGCAGCCAGCCGCCCAGAAGCACGAGCGCCAGCATCAACCCCGCGCATCCAACCATCGCGCGGAAGGCAAAGAAGGGGATAGCAACCGGCGGACGTTGATCGGCGGGGAAGTCCTTCAAACCCTTCACCTCGCCATGGAGATCGTGCGTCAGGATAAGGCTTCCGAGATAAGGAATCTCGATGGCGAACTTGTTGTGCTCGGCCTTGTCATCGGGGATCGCAAAGAGCGTCAGCGGCACGCCCTTGCCGGTATCCCACTTGGCTTCAATGGCCGCGAGTTTCGCGGGCTGATATTTGCGGGTGTTGAGGCCGTGCATATCGCCAATCACCATCTGCAGCGGCACCAACACGGTCAACGCCCATAGCGCCATCGAAAACATGATGCGCGCTTCCTGGACGGATCGATTGCGCCTGAGCAGGTAAGCGCCCACGCCGAGGACGACAAAGCCCGTTGTCGTGAAGAATGCGAACGCCGTATGCGCCAGCCGATAAGGAAATGACGGATTGAAAATCACCTTGATCCAGTCTGTCGGAATAAACTGGCCATTGACGATCTCGTAGCCGGCCGGCGTTTGCATCCAGCTGTTGGCGGACAAGATCCAGAACGTGGAAAACAGCGTGCCGATCGCCACCATGAGTGCCGCGAAGAAGTGCGCCCACGACGGCACCAGCTTGCGGCCGAACAGCAGGACACCGAGGAAGCCGGCCTCCAGGAAGAAAGCGGTCAGGCCCTCATATGCAAACAGCGGCGAGAGGACCTGGCCGGCTGCGGACGCGTAGCGGCTCCAGTTGGTGCCGAACTGAAATGGCATGATGATGCCGGTCACGACGCCCATACCGAATGCGATCGCGAAGATCTTGATCCAGAATGTCGAGGTGCGGACATAGACTTCGCGTCCGGTCGCGAGAGCCAAGCCCTCGAGGACGGCGATAAAGGACGCCGCTCCGACGGTGAACGCAGGCAGCAGGATGTGCCAGGCGATGACCCAGGCGAACTGGATGCGAGACAATAGGACTGGATCGAAGTGCATCGCTGAACCTCTCGTGTTTCGGTCATGTGAAGAGAGCAGTCGAAGGGGCTCTCAAGGCCGTCTGCAAAGCATGCAGGCTCGTTGAAAATAGACCGCGCAGCTCGGATGCCTGAGTAAACGCTGCCAAATCCCCGCAAATTCTTCAAAAGCAGCGGAAGCTATGTGGCTGTTCATCAGCTCGCGCAATTCCGAACCATCAACGCCTGTACTTCTCGCTTTGGGATGCGCTCGTAAGGAGAATGTGCACGCTTGCGGAATTCTCAGCGAGCCGACTTGATTCCGTGCTCGTAAGCCGGCCTATCCTCGCCGGAGCTCTTCGAGCCAGCTCGCAAAGCGTGGGTGCCTAATAAATCTACCGTCTAAAGCAGCTAATTCTTGACGAAAGGACGGAAGAGAGAGAGTTCTTTCAATATCGGGCTCTCTTATCTTCCAGATCGCCGATGGAAGGAAGCCATGCACCTTAAGCTCATAAAGCTCGTAGATTGAGTAGATGATTTCATGCGCTGCTCGACGCTCTTCTGGTGTCATGTCCAAGTCGCAAGGTGCGTCGCTTTCAACGAAAGCGGCTATCGGGAGGTTGCGCCTCAAGTCGGAGATCCGGTCGGAATATTTGAGGAAAATGTCAGCTCCCACGCGCCTGTTGTTGGTGTGCAGCGCGGCGTAGATGGCAATACTGCCAACTATGACGGTGCCAAGCGTCATAAATCTCAAAATGTGATCGAGCACCTGCATTGTCCATCAACTGGGGGATCCTAATCATCGACCGCAAGCGTGGCGCCGCTTACGATGTCGGCTGGTGGCCCTCACGCGAGTCCCGTGCGGGAGTACCGACGCTCGGCGGCTCCGGGATCAATCGCGAGCTGCGCTGACCGGTGAAATACGACCAGAGCCACTGGTGCTGCACCCGCCAACGGTTCTGCAACTGCGGCAGGGCGAGGATGTGAACGAACGCCCACACCAGCCACGTCAGGGCGCCGCTCGTGCGCAGCCAGCCGCGCTCCAACACCGCGTAATTCTTGCCGACGACCGCCATATTGCCCTTGTCGAAATAGCTGAACGGACGCTTGACCTGCCGTCCCTTCAGCTCCTTAGCGATCAGCCGCCCGACAAAGTGTCCTTCCTGGATCGCCGCCTGCGCCACGCCTGGCACCGGGTGTTCGTTTTTTTGCATGACCGACGCCGCATCGCCCACGACGAAGACGCAGGGCGCCTCCGCGACCTTCAGGAAGGGATCAACGAGCGCGCGCCCTGCGCGGTCGGTCTTGGTGCCGAGCATCTTTGGGATCGGCGACGCCGCAACCCCTGCGGTCCAGAGCACCGTGGCGCTGGGGATCCGGTTTCCGCCGGCGACCACGCCCTGCGCGTCGACGGTCTCGACCTTCACTCCGGTCAAGACCTTCACGCCGAGCTTTTCGAGGCGTCGGGTCGCCCTGCGGGACAGCGCCTCGGCAAAGGTCGGCAGAACCCGCTTGCCTGCGTCGAGCAGAATGATGTTCGCCTGTGCCGGATCGATATGGCGGAAGTTGCCGCGCAGCGTCCCCTTCACCATCTGCGCGAGAGACGCGGCGAGCTCCACGCCGGAGGGACCAGCGCCGACCAGCACGAACGTCATCTGACGCGCGCGTTCGGCCTCGTCCTCGGTCGTCGCGGCCAGTTCAAACGCGCCGAGGATTTTGGCTCGGATCGTCTCGGCGTCACTGAGGTTCTTGAGGCCCGGCGCATATTGCGCGAACTCGTCGTGCCCGAAGTAGCTCGGATGCATGCCGGTCGCGACCACCAGGTAGTCGTAGGCGATCTTGAGCGCGCCCGCGCCAGGCGAAGATGCCTCGATCGTGCGGGAAGCCACGTCGATGCCGGTGACCTCCGCCAGGAGCACGCTGAGGTTTTTCTGCTTCACTTCGAGCTGACGGATCGGCGCGGCGATCTCCGCAGGCGAGAGAACCGCCGTCGCCACCTGGTAGAGCAGCGGCTGAAAGATATGATGATTGCGGCGGTCGATCAGGATGACATCGACATCGGCGCGCCGGAGCGCACGCGCCGCTGCGATCCCTGCAAAGCCGCCGCCAATGATGACGACGCGCTTGCGCTCTCGGCGGGGGGCCTCGGCAACGGCAATCGCCTCGTCAGCCCGGGTCTCAGCCAACATCACGCTCATGGGTTCACCTCGTTCGTGCTCTTTGTCACTAGTTTCAGCAAGCTATCGGCCTATTCGTAATCTGCCTGCCACAGGTCTGGGCCGAACATTTCGTACTGGATATCCCGGGGTGGAATACCAATCGCGATAAGAGCGCTGCGGATCCCATGCATGAACGGGACCGGTCCGCACATGTGATACACCGCATTGTCGGGCAGACGGACGTGTGACAGGTCCATCTTGCCGGCGAAGACGCCTTGCACCGGCAATTTGCTGTCGGCTCCCTGCTCGTACCAGACATAGATAGAAGCATGGCGCAGCGCGACGATGTCATCGCGGATCTGGTCGCGGAGAGCGAAGGCATTCTCGTTGTGGTCGGCATGCAGCAGCATGATCGGCAAAGCGGACCCAGTGGTGGCAAGGTGCGAGAGCATCCCGGCCATCGGAGTAATGCCGATACCAGCACTGATGAACACCATCGGGCGCCCAGAGTAGTCGTCCAGCACCAGGGGACCGAAAGGAACGGACAAGCTCAGCACGTCGCCCACCCTGACGCTGGTGTGCAACAGCGTCGACGCCTCTCCGTCGGGCTTTCTTGCTGCGCCGTGCACTCTTTTGACCGAAAACTGGCGGGAGTCTCCCTGGTCGGCCCGGCTCAGACTGTACTGGCGCGATTGTCGCGTGCCGTCGGGCAGCGGCACCTGCACCGATATATATTGGCCGGGAAGCGACGGCTTCACCAGGTGATCCTCGATACGCTTGACGACAAACGTCACCACATCATCGGTTTCCTGGATCTTCTTCTCGACCTCCCATTGCCGCCAGATCGTCTGCGGACTCACGCCGCGCGCGCCGTAGAGGCCGCGCTCCACGTGGGTCAGGGTGTAGGCCATCAGCCAGTACACCTCATCCCACGCCGCCGCGACGTCCGGCGTCACCGCGTCACCCAACACCTCTGCAATGGCCGACATCAGGTGGTCATGGACGATCTGGTACTGCTCCGGCTGGATGCCCAGCGACGTGTGCTTGTGCGCAATGCGGGACAGAAGATTCTCGGGCAACCGATCAGGCGAGTTCACCAGTGCGGTGGCGAATGCGGCCACCGATCCAGCCAAGGCTTGCTGCTGGGTGGCGTCGGCCTGGTGGCTGCGGTTGAAGAGCCCATCCATCAGCTCCGGATGTGCTGCAAACAGAAGCCCATAAAAGCACTTGGCGATTTCCTCGATGTGCGCGCCGACGACCGGTAGTGTCGCTTGGATGATGGGTCGAGACTTGTCTGAGAGCACGACGCTCCTCCGTGTGATGCGTTGTCTTGCGGCTTCTCGATAGCTACGCCGCGTGACCCAAATGCGCGAGTTAATGCTGCCAAAGTTACGCAAATCTCGATAAGACGCTGCAAACAAGAAAGGCTCGGGGGCAAGTTAAACATCGCGGTTCTCGTCGTCGCGACGAACAGAAAAAGTCCCAGGCTCCGGAATCCGGATCATGGAAGAGAATCCGAAGGTCTCCGTCGCGCTAGTCCACGATGCTGTCAACGCTCCAGCCGTAGGGCCCCGCTATGGCATCCTGGCGCACAAGAAGCGGGCCATTTTGCAATGCGCGGGCTTGCTCGATGCCTCGACGGCGCTGAGAACAGTTGGCTTCATCATGGCCAGGAACACTGCGAAGCACAGCGCTACCATGGCAAACGTGGCGAAGCTCAAGACGTGTTTCATATCAGTCACGCCTTTGCCTGGCGCCGCTCTTAATCCCGGCTTGCGTCGCGCCATACTCGACGCGACGCTCATCGATTGCTGCGGGCGCGGACTATTTGGCCGCGACGGGCGCCTTCGTCTTGTTGAAGTTGGGCGGCCGCTTCTCGAGGAAGGCCGACAGCGCTTCCTTGGCGTCTGCCGAGGTTACTCGCTCCATGAACTCCTGGTTTTCATCCTTGATCGCCGCATTGAGCTGGTCAATCGAAGGCTGCTTGAGGAGCCGCTTGCTCGCCAGCAACGCGCTGCTCGGTTTTGCCGCCAGCTTCTGCGCCGTTGCGGTGGCTGTCGTGAGCAGGTCGGCGTCGGGCACCACGCGGGTTACGAGGCCCAGCTCCGCTGCACGCGCGGCCGTGAACGGCTCTCCCAGCAAGTACAATTCCGCCGCCCGGAGATGGCCCACACGCGCCGGTATCGAGAAGCTCGATCCGAATTCCGGCACCAGCGCCAGGTTGATGAACGGTAGCTGGAATTTCGCGCTCTCCACAGCGTAGATCAAATCGCAGTGCGTCAGCATCGTGGTTCCGCCGCCGATCGCTGCGCCTTGCACGGCTGCGACGATTGGCTTTTCGAACTTGACGAATGCGTCCATCAGGAGCCCTTGCGGAAATGCACCCGGCCTCGGCGGATTCTTGAGGAAATCCACGACATCGTTGCCGGCGCAGAACACATTTCCGGTGCTGTGCCAGAGCACGACTCGGATCGCATCGTCGTTGTCAGCTTCGTTGAGGATGTCAGCCAGGTTCGTATACATGGCGGACGTCATCGCGTTTTTCTGGGCTGGGCGATTAAGCTGGACCCGCAGGATACCGTCGGTACGCTCGGTGAGGATGTCGCTCATGGGCTTGTTCCTTTCTCTCTGTCCGTCCTGTGTCAGGCGTGTTCCTTGACTTTCGGCACCGCGCCGTGGGCGCGCAGGTCCTCGATACCATCGGCGTCAAATCCGAGGTCACGCAGGATCTCTTCGGTGTGCTCGCCGAGGTTTGGAGCACGCCGGGCCGGAACCTTGGCGACACCGTGAAGCTGAATCGGGCTGCTGATCGTCGAAGTCAGCTTGCCGCCGGCACCTTCGAGCGGAACGACGATGTCGTTTGCCACCAGCTGCGGATCGTTGATTACCTCTTCCGGTCCGCGTACGGCGCCGAACGTGACGTGCACGCCGTTGAAAACCTCCTCCCAGTGCGCCATCGGCTGCGCGGAGAAAAGATCGTCGAAGATGGCCGTGAGCTGCGGCATGTTCGCCATCAGCTTCGCGGGATCCGAGAACCGCGGATCGGTCAGGAGATCCGACCGGCCGATCGCGTTCGCCACCGCCGCCAACTTGTCGGGCATGACGATGAGAACGAACCAGGTGCCGTCGGAGGCGCGATACACGTTGAGCGCAGCACTTGCCGGATGCTTGCGATCATGCAGCCCGTAGAACTTCGCGCCGGCAAGCGCAGCCTGAATCGAAACGCTCGCCGACCAGACACCCTCCGCGAGCAGCGAGGTCGTGACATACGCGCCCTTGCCGGTGCGCTCGCGGCGGTAGAGTGCCGTGACGATCGCCGAAAAGATTCCCACAGCCGTCGCGTTATCGCCGCTGCCGGCCACCGGCCAGGTCGGCGGCGCGCCGGCATCGCGCGTCATCGACAGCAGGCCGCTGCGCGCCCAATAGGAGGTGATGTCGAAGCCGGGAAGACTGGCATCCGGTCCTTTTTCGCCAAAGCCTGTGAGATCCGCGTAGATCAGGCGCGGATTCCATTGCATGACGTCGGCGTATTCGAGCTTCAATTTCTTGCGCGCGGGATGCGGCGTATTGACGATGAATACGTCGGCCCACCTGACCAACTGCTCGACGACCTGTTGCGCGCTTGGCGACTTCAGGTCGAGCGTGATGCTGCGCTTGTTGCGGTTGGCCAGATGCCACTGATAGGGATCATCTGAAGCAGGCTGCGGCGGGATCTTATGCGCATGTCGCCAGGGGTCACCGCTCGGCGGTTCGACCTTGATGACGTCGGCGCCGAAATCCGACAGGATGACGGCGGCGCCGGGCGCCGCGACGAAGCTCGCGAAGTCAACCACCTTCAGTCCAGAAAAAACGTTGTCGTTTGCCATTGGGTCTCTCCTAAATCGTCGCGTTGGCTTCACCGCCCCAGGAACTGGGGGGCGCGCTTCTCGAGGAAGGCAGACGTGCCTTCCTTCTTGTCTTCCGTCCCGGCGCACAGCCCGAAGTAGGAGGCTTCCAGTGCGAAGCCCTCGCTCTGGCTCGTGTCCAATCCCTTGTTCACGGCCTCGAGCGAAAGCTTGACAGCGATGGGAGCGTTCGAAGCGATCATCTTCAGGATGGCTTCCGCACGTGGGATGAGATCGGTTGCCTGGACGACTTCGTTGACGAGCCCGATGCGCCAGGCCTCCTGCGCGCTGATGATCTCGCCGGACAGAATGAGCTGGAGCGCGCGGCCCTTTCCGACCAGGCGCGGCAAGCGCTGCGTGCCGCCGCCCCCGGGAAGCAATCCCAGCTTGACCTCGGGCTGGCCAAACTTCGCGTGCTCGACCGCGATGCGGATGGAGCAGGCCATTGCCGTCTCGCAGCCGCCGCCGAGTGCAAAGCCATTGATCGCCGCGATCACCGGCTTGCCGAGATTCTCGACGAGATCGAGCACCTCCTGCCCGGAGCTGCTGGACCGTTCGGCATCGATCGCACTCGCATGCGCGAGCTCGCTGATGTCGGCGCCGGCGACGAATGCCTTGTCACCTGCGCCGGTGAGGATGACGCCGCGCACGGCGTCGTCGTCCCGTGCATGCTCGAAGGCCGTGCGCAGATCCTTCCACGTCGGCGTGTTCAGGGCGTTGAGCACCTTGGGCCGGTTGATGGTCACATAGGCGACCGCGCCGCGCTTTTCGTACAGGACGTTTGCGAGCGTCAGTGCCGCCGCCGAAGGATCGGCAGGCACTGCTGCGGGCGGAGAGTCGAGCGTCGTTGTTGTCGATGACATGTTGATCTCTCTTTTCAGGTTGCGAGCCGGCGCAATGCGCACCGGCGCGCTTTTCGGTTCTCAGATGAATGCGCAGAACCCGCTTGGGCTTACGCAACTGGCTCGATCGATTTCGTCTGGGTCGACTTGGCGGCCTTCTTGCGCAGTTCGAGCAGGCCGAGCAGGACTTCGTCGCGCTCCGCCTCCAGCTCCGCAATGGTGCGCGATCCGACTTCCGCGTGGACGCTGTCGATCAGCTTCTGCTGCACGTCCGGCGTCAGCACCGGCGAGCCGAGCGTCTTCCACCAGGCCGTCATCGGCCCCGAGAACTGATGGAAGAAGTGCTCGATGCCACCCGGGCCGCCGCCGAGGTGATTGAGCATCAAGTTGCCCATGATTCCCCAGCGCAGGCCCGGGCCCCAGGAGAGGGCGGTGTCGACGTCGGCGGCGCTCACCACGCCCTCGGCGACAAGATAGTAGACCTCGCGAGCCACTGCGGACTGCAGCCGGTTGGCGACGTGGCCGGGCAGCTCCTTCTTGACGCGCACCGTCTTTTGCCCGATCGACGTGTAGAATTCCTCCACGCGCTGGATTGTCGCTTCCGAGGTCTTGGCTCCGCCGACGATCTCGGTCAGCGGGATCAGGTGCGGCGGATTGAACGGATGACCGATGACGCAGCGCTCGGGGTGCGCCGCGGCGCCTTTCTGGATCTCGCTCATGGTGAGCCCCGACGAGCTCGATGCAATGATCACCTCGGGAGCCAGCAGCTCGTCGAGCTGCCCATAGAGCTTCTGCTTGAAATCGATCCGCTCGGGGCCGTTCTCCTGGACGAGGTCGACGCCGGCGACTGCCTGCGTGAGATCTGCCGTGAACTTGAGGTTCGACTGCGATGCTCCCGCCGACAGGCCCAAGCGCTTGAGAGCTGGCCAGGCCGTGTCCACGAACTTGCGGAGCGAGGCCTCCGCGTTCGGCGCGGGGTCGGTTGCGACAACCTGCAATCCTTTGGCGAGAAACAGCGAGGCCCAGCTCGCGCCGATCACGCCGGTGCCGATGATGGCGATGCGGCGAATGGGTTTGGTGTTCGACATGGTTTGATTCTCCTGTTCGGCGTTTTTCAGACTTCGGCGTAGGCGATACCGGTGAGGTTGCCCTGGGCGTAGAGGAAGTTGCGCACGTTCTTGCCATCGAGGTCGGCGGAATAGACCGAGCCGGCGAAGTCGGTGACGAACATCCGGTTGCCGGGCACGTCGAGGGCGATGCCGATGCCTTCCATCAAATGCGTGACCACAATCTCCGGATCGGCCTTTGTGTCGACCGGCGCGCGATTGACGGTGTTGCCGCGCGGCGGATCGCCACGATCGGTCCAGTAGAGGACACGGTTCGCCACATCGAGTTCGAGGTCGATCGGCTCCGGCAGACGATCGAACAGCACCTCGATGTCGGAACGGTTCGTCGGGGTCTCGCCCTTCGGGATCTCGATGTTGGCGCGGAAGATGCGGCCCTGCTCACCATTGTCGGGGCCCTTCTGCGTCCAGTAGATTTTCTTGAACTTCGGATCGATGGTGATCCCGACGCACCACAGGTTTTGATCGCGCGCATCGTTGTCGCCGTGGCCGGTTTGGACCAGCGTCTCGACCTGCGAGCCGTCGAGGTTGGCGCGCATCACGCGCATACCCTCGCGGTCGCACCAATAGAGTTTGCCGTTCTCCTTATCGAGATGCATCTGCTTCGGCGTGTGGATGACGCCCTGAGGGACGATGACCTTGCGGTTCCCACCGTCGAGGTCGGCGCGCTCGATGGAGCCGTCGTTGAGAGGGGGGACGCCCATGTTGGTCCAATAGATGTGACCAGCCTCGACATCCACGACGATGCCATCCGGGAGGCGGCCATCCTTGACGATGATCTTGCGGTCGGAACCATCGGGATTCATCGAGTGAATGCGGTCTCCGCTCAGTTCGAGAACGAACAGTCGGCCGGAACGGGTGGTGCTGGATGAGGTCTTCGATTTGGTGGCTTCGATTGTCGTCATTGTCTTTCCTTCGGCTGTCGCAGTTGTCTTCTCTCACGTGGCCTTCGCTCGTCCCTATCTGACCCACATCGGCCGCCATCGCGAGTAAAGCCCGGCAAATCGTACCAAATCGCTGCTAAGGGGGCGGCGGGTTCCACGCATTTCGGATCAGACAAAACGAACGGGCGGCTGGAATTTCTCAGGCAATGCGGTACGATTTCTGCGGGTCCGAGAGAGAGGCCGGGCCCATGGCGCACATAAAACTTGGTTGGCCGACCTTAACTCGGAGCACGGATGCCGGAGGCTGATGATGGTGCCGCATTCGCTGAACCTGGCGTACTCAGACGATGACCCTCAGGTCCTGTGGAGAGACAGCGAACGCGTCTTTCACCGCGGCTGGCGACTGGACGATGAGGGCAAGCGGCGCGCCGTGCTGCTTGTTGCTCCTGCTGCAGACCACCCGTCGCGATCATGCCTCGATCGCCTCACGCACGAATACGAACTGAAGGACGAACTCGACAGGGCGTGGGCAGTGCGACCGCTGGACCTCGTGCGCGACGGCGGTCGAACCATGCTGGTGCTCGATGATGCGGGTGGCGAGCCGCTCGAGCGGTTGCTCGGCGTGCCTATGGGTATGGGGCGCTTGTTGCGCCTCGGCTGCACGATTGCCTCGGCTCTAGGCAAGCTTCACCAGCGCGGGCTCGTTCACAAAGATATCAAGCCAGCCAACATCCTGTTCAACGAGGCAACCGGCGAAGTGCGGCTGACCGGGTTCGGTATCGCCTCGCGCTTCGCGCGCGAACGTCAGTCGCCTCACCCTCCCGAGACGATCGCCGGCACGCTCGCCTACATGGCGCCCGAGCAGACCGGGCGGATGAATCGGTCAATCGATTCCCGGAGCGATCTGTACGCGCTCGGCGTCACCTTCTACCAGATGCTCACCGGTGCTTTGCCGTTCACGGCTGCTGAGCCGATGGAATGGGTACATTGCCATCTCGCTAGGCAGCCGGTGCCGCCGGTCGAGCGGCTGAAAGAAATCCCCGGCACCGTCTCGGCGATCGTCATGAAGCTGCTCGCGAAGAGGGCCGAAGACCGCTATCAAACTGCGGCCGGCCTCGAAAGCGATCTTCGCAGCTGCCTGGTCGAATGGCAGGCACAGGGCCGGATCCAAAACTTTCCATTGGGCGAACACGATACGCCCGACCGGCTGCTGATCGCCGAGAAACTCTACGGGCGGCGGCGCGAGGTTGAGACCCTGCTCGCCTCCTTCGATCGTGTCGTCAACGGTGGCGCCCCCGAATTGGTTCTGGTCTCGGGCTATTCCGGCGTGGGCAAATCCTCGGTCGTCAACGAGCTGCAGCCGGTGCTGGTACCGCCGCGAGGCCTTTTCGCTTCCGGCAAGTTCGACCAGTACAAACGCGACATTCCCTACGCGACGCTGGCACAAGCCTTTCAGAGCCTGGTCCGGCCGCTGCTCGGCAAGAGCGAAGCCGACCTTGCGCCTTGGCGCGACGCATTGCGGGAAGCGTTGGGACCGAACGCAGGACTGATTGTGGATCTCGTTCCTGACGTCAGGCTAATCGTTGGAGAGCCACCGCCGGTCCCGGAGCTTCCGCCACAAGACGCGCAACGGCGCTTCCAACTCGTGTTTCGACAGTTCATCGGCGTCTTCGCCCGACCTGAACATCCCCTGGCGCTCTTCCTCGATGACTTGCAATGGCTCGACGCGGCGACGCTGGACCTCGTGGAAGACCTGTTGAACCGGTCCGATCTCCGCAATCTTCTCCTCGTCGGCGCCTTCCGCGATAACGAGGTCACCGCAGCACATCCGCTCATGCGTAAGCTGGAGACGATTCGGGCAACCGGAAGAGTGCAGGATATCAAACTTGCTTCGCTGAGAACCGAACACCTGGAGGAACTTGTCGCGGACTCGCTCCGCTGCGACGCAGAGCTGGCCGCCCAGCTCGCGGGGTTGGTACACGCGAAGACCGATGGGAATCCTTTCTTTGTGATCCAATTTCTTCACGCGCTCGCCGGCGAAGGTCTCCTGGCATTCGATCACGAGGGGGAGCGATGGTCCTGGGACCTCGAAGGCATCCACGCCAAGCAATATACCGACAACGTCGTGGAGCTACTGGCCGGGAAGCTGACGCGGCTTCCGCTCGGCACGCAGGGAGCGTTGCAGCATCTCGCTTGCCTTGGTCATGTCGCCGACGTTACGATGCTTTCGATCATTGTGGGAACGTCCGAGGAAGGGGTGCACGCGGCTCTCGGGGAGGCCCGGCGTCAACAATTGATCGACGGCGTTGATCGCTCCTACAAATTCATTCACGACCGCGTGCAGGAAGCCGCCTATGCCCTGATCCCGGAAAACGCGCGCGCCGAGGGGCATTTGGCAATCGGCCGGCTGCTTTTGGCGCAGACGCCGCCGGAAAGGCGCGACGAGACGATCTTCGAGATCGTCAACCAGCTCAACCGTGGCTCGCCGCTGATCACGTCACCAGAGGAACGTGAGCAACTCGCCGAGCTGAACCTGGCCGCCGGCAAGCGCGCCAAGGCGTCGTCGGCGTATGCCTCCGCGCTGGCCTATCTCACCGCCAGTGCGACGCTGTTGCCCCAGGACGCATGGCAGCGCCGGCAGGAACTGGCCTTTGAGTCGGAGCTGCACGCCGCCGACTGCGAAGTCTGTACCGGGGCACTGCAAGCCGCCGAGCAGCGGCTGGCGGCGTTGGCAACGCGCACTGTCGACAACGTTCAACGATGCATCGTGGCGCAGCGGCGCGTGGATCTGTACGTAATCCTTGGGGCGGCCGAGAGGGTGGTCGCGGTTGCCCTGGAATGCTTGCGGCATGTAGGCATCGATTGGTCGGCGCATCCGACCGAGGCGGAAGCGCGCCGCGAGTACGAGCGCATCTGGGTCCTGCTCGGAGATCGCACCATCGAGGACCTTTTTGACCTGCCGCTAATCCGGGATCCGCAGGCCCGCGCGACGCTCGATCTGCTCACCAGCCTGGTTCTCCCGGCACTATACACCGACCCGAACTTGTTCGCACTCAGCGCCTGCATGGCCGTCAATCTCAGCCTGGAGCACGGCAACGGTGAAGGATCACTGTTGAACTACGCAGTAACGGCGATGATCGCCGGTCCCCGCTTTGGCCACTATGATGAAGCCTATCGATTTGGAAGAGTGGCTTGCGATCTGCTCGAACGCCGCGGATTGACGTACTTTGGGGCTCGGACCTATACGGCCTTTGCGATCGTGGTTCCGTGGACACGACCACTCAGGGAGGGCATCGAACCCTCACGTCGCGCCTTCCAGATGGCGAAGGAGAACGGCGACCCTGCCTATGCCGCATTCGCGTCCCGCGGTCTCAGCAGCATTCTTCTTGCCCTGGGCCATCCCCTCGACCAATTCGAGCGCGAAGGCCAGGACGCATTAGAGTTCGTGCAGAGGTACGGATTTTTCCTCGACAGACTTTCCGCGCCGATCGGGCTCGCCCGAACCCTGCGCGGTAGAACCACGAAGTTTGGCGCCCTCGATAACGGTGAATTCACGGAGCGCTCTTTCGAAGAGCGCTGCACGGGTCAACCCGCTCGCGTCTTTCTGGAATGCTTTTACTGGATCCGCAAGCTCCAGGCGCGCCTCTTCGCCGGCGACTACGTCTCGGCGATCGAGGCCGCCGAAAAGGCAGAGCAATGGTACGCGACCTCGCCGGGGCTGGCGCTCTTCCCAGCTGAGAAGGCGGAATGCCATTTCTATGCTGGCCTGTGCCGCGCCGCACAGTGCGAACCTGTGGGTCCCGACCCCTACGCCAGGCATCGAGAAGCACTTGGCGCGCACGAGCGAGAGCTTCGGGCGTTGGCGGTGAATTGCCCAGAGAATTTCGAGGATCGTGCAACGCTGCTCGCTGCCGAGATTGCCCGGATCGAGGGGCGTCCGCTCGACGCCATGGACCTTTACGAGCGCGCCATCGCATCGGCACGCACTAACGGCTTTGTCCACAATGAGGCGCTCGCCTGCGAGCTGGCCGGCCGCTTTTACGCAGCGCGCGGCCTCGAGGAGATCGGGCATCACTACCTGGGAAACGCGCGGCGGGGCTATCTGCGATGGGGCGCCGACGGAAAGGTGCGGCAACTCGACGAGTTCCATCCGCGGCTGAGGCAGGACGAGCGCACGCGGGGTCCAATGGGTACGATCGAGGCTCCGGTCGAACATCTCGATCTCGCAACGATGATCGAAGTCTCGCAGGCGCTCTCTGGCGAGATGGTGCTGGAAAAGCTCATCGACAAACTCATGCGCGCAGCCCTTAAGCACGCCGGCGCCGAACGAGGCCTTCTGATTGTCCCGCGAGGTGATGAGCTGCAGATACAGGCGGATGCGATCGCTAGCGGAGAGAATGTCACCGTGCATCTGCGCGACGGCTTCTACAGCACAGCCGCGTTGCCGGAGTCGTTGGTTCGTTATGGAATGCGCACGCATGAAATGGTGATTCTCGACGACGCTTCATCTCAGCAGGCATTTTCCGATCCCTATCTGCTTCAGGGTCGTGTCCGCTCTATTCTCAGCTTGCCATTGATCAATCAGGGAAAGCTCACGGCGATCCTCTATCTTGAGAACAATCTGACGCCGAACGTTTTCACGCCCGACCGCGTCGTTCTGTTGAAGGTCCTTGCGTCGCAGGCGGCAATCTCGATTGAAAATTCGAGGCTCTATCATGACCTCGCAGATCGCGAACGGAAGATTCGGCATTTGGTTGAGGCCAACATCATCGGAATAATCATTGCTGACCGCGAACGTCGAATTGTCGAAGCTAATGACGCGTTTCTACGTATGCTGGGATACAGCCGTGAGGACCTCGTCTTGGGTCGCAGCTTGACCGACCTGACACCGCCGGAATGGCGCGAAGCCGACGAGCGTATTTGGGCAGAAATGATCTCGACCGGAATCGCTCAGCCCTTCGAGAAAGAATACTTTCGGAAAGACGGAAGCCGCGTTCCCGTGCTTATTGGTGCCGCCACGATGTTCAAGGATGGAGGCAACGAAGGGCTGGCGTTCGTGCTCGACCTAACCGAGCGCAAGCGGGCTGAAGAAGCTTTGCGCGAAAGCGAGCGAAATTTGCGTTCGGCAATTGACGGGATACCCGGTCTCGTTGCGATCCTGGCCCCGGATGGCGAGGTGGAATCCGTCAATCGCCAAATTCTTGAGTATTGCGGCGCCCCGCTCCAAGAAATGAAGAACTGGGGCGCGAACGGAACGATTTATCACGAAGACCTTCCTCATCTCGCCGAAGTCTTCAAAAAATCGATAGCCGCCGGTGTTCCATATGAGACCGAAGCGCGCATACGTCGCTTTGATGGCGAATATCGATGGTTTGATATCCGCGGCATTCCAGTTCGTGACTCCGCAGACCGGATTTCTCGCTGGTACGCACTACTGACCGACATCGAGGATCGCACTCAGGCGCTGGCACGATTGCAGCAAATGCAATCAGATTTCGCGCACATCAATCGCGTGAGCATGATGGGAGAGCTGGCGGCCTCGCTCTCTCACGAAATCGCGCAACCGATCGCCAGCGCGCGTAACAACGCCCGGGCAGCTCAGAACTTTCTGAAGATGCAGCCGCCGGACCTGAGCGAGGTCGGAGAGGCGCTCGCCTGTGTCGTTGCAGACGCAGATCGATCCGGAGAAATCATTGGTCGCATCCGGGAGCAAATCAAGAAGGCGCCGCCGCGAAAAGAGCGTTTTGATCTCAACGCTGCGATCAACGAAGTGATCGTATTGGCGCAAAGCGTGACCGGCCGGAATGGCGTTTCAGTCCAGACCCGGCTTGCAGATGGATTGCGTCCCGTTCTGGGGGATCGCGTTCAGGTACAGCAAGTCTTGCTGAATCTGATTCTCAATGCAGCTGAAGCAATGAGCTCGGTCGAAGAGGGAGCAAGAGAACTGTTGATCAACACGGAGCAGGACCTGGCAGGCGCCCTCGTGGCGGTGCGCGATTCCGGGCCTGGCATTGATCCGCTATGTTTCGATCGCGTCTTTTCGACTTTCTACACCACTAAGCCCAGTGGAACGGGCATGGGCCTGTCGATCTGCCGAACCATCATCCATGCTCATGGCGGTAAGCTGTGGGCGGAAGCGAACAACCCGCGCGGTGCCGCATTTCAATTCACGCTTCCCCTAGGCTAGTGCCGAGCATGTTGTAACGTGGGCTGAACCGCCGAGTGGCCCGCAGGAAGACAAACGGGAGATCGGCAGTTGCAATCTGCGGTCCCCTCAACGAGTCGAACGAGGTCATTCGATCACTTGGGCAGAGGATGCATCGCGTGACGCCTCGAAACCGGCAGGCTCACATCCTCTGAGCGTATCTTCATTCATATGATTGCGAAGTCGAATAACCATTTCGCAGGCTCGGCTACCATCGTTGGCAATGCTCAAGAGCGCTTGTTGGACCTCGTCCAAATCCAGCGGCCGGGCGCGCAGCCAGTTCAATCCGGCCTGGGCATTCGCGACCGTGGCTGCGATGGCGTCGACGATTTTGCGAACTTCACCATCGGGGGTGCACACTAGCCCCGTAGATGTGGAACTCATTTCGTGCGTAATGAGGGGCCGTTTCCGCAATTGCACCGGCGCGTTTACAAACGTCTGATCAGCCATCGTCGCCTCCGTAAGAACATCGGCCTCGCCGCGCATCGGCTCGGTCGCTGGCCCGACAGGACATTCGCGCATAAATCGCCGGATTGCATGTTCGTTATTGTTAGATGGCTGTTAGATGGCGTTAGGGGCTTTCCTATGGGTCAGCGATAGCGCCATATTCGTAGGCGAACGTCTCCCCTGTGCGCCCGGGCATTGTGCGGCCGCAAATGGCGCCGCCGATGATCGACGAAAGCGGCGTCGGGTAGATAAGGTGTGTCGCGATATTTGGCCAAAACGGCGGGCCGAAAGGTTAAGAGTGCCGATCGGACGTGAGCGCGCTGTCAAGACACCGTAGAAGATCCTGTTCATCTACAGGCTTGCGCAAGTAACAGAGCACTCCTTGGTTCAGGGCACGCGATCGATCCCCCTCGTTCGGGTTAGCGGTCATCAGAATCGTCGGAATCGAGTGACCGACTTTGATGAGGTGCCGGTGGAGCTCGATTCCGGTCATGGCGGGCATGTGTACGTCGGCGATCAAGCACGCCGTTTCAGGGAGATGAGGGGACGCCAGGAAGTCGGCTGCCGATGAAAAGACCTCGACGGCATACCCCAGCGACCGCATGAGCCTTCGCATGGACTCACGAAAGAACCGATCATCCTCGACGACCGATACCAGTACCTTCTTGATCATGCTGCCAATGGCCATCCTCTAAACTCTGGACTTGTTGTGCGGGCGGCGCTCGACAAGGGATCGTTCGACATGTGCGAGAATGCCACCTCGGCGGTGCCGATGCCCCTAAACTTTGGCTTACATGGACATCGAGACGTCGCCGGCTGACGGTCGAAAGTTTTGCTCAATGAAAATCATCGTCGAAGTCGCTTTCGCGAGAGGATAACGACTGGTCATAAGCCTTTGTATCGTTGTCCCGCGTCCTTTGGATAGTGGACGTCGACGTGCGCTGAATTGTGGTGCTGGTGACGGCCCCCTTACTCTGGCCGCATAAGGCAAGAAGGAGGAAACAATGGCGTACCGACCGGAATGTCGCAAGCCTGACATGGCAAACCGATGCGCAGTCTGTGATCGCAAGTTCGGTCTCGTCCGGCATTATTCGTGGCGAACTCCACTTTGCTCCACAAAATGCGTCGATCGTCTGAGGGAGCGCCGAGCAGGCGACAGCAGCTGGATTGGCTGGTTTCAGTTCGTTTTCGACCCGGCATCCGAAAACCGCGCGAGGGCATCATGACGCTTCAGATGTCACAAAGGGGCAAGCAATACCTGAAGACAGCTCGCACGTTGCTCCGCGCCGCCAAAACGATGACGGACGACGTGATCGCAGGTCAGCTCAGGGCCCTCGCCGACGATTACCAGCGGCGAGCGGAGAAGGCGTCGCACGATGATGCAGCCAGAGCATTGGCGCGATCCGCTGTCGGAACGGAACCCGAGTGGCTTGCATGAGGTGAGGGCAGGTAAGCGCTCCCAGGACAGACCTTAGGTCGAGCGGCCAAGTAGACCAGCATCGGGTGAGGCAGGTCATGCCAGCATACCGTAAACTTTGGTTTATCCCTGCGTTTCCTTGGGAGAAATGGGCTGTTCAGGTTCCGCTATTGGGACTAGAAGTCTGTAATTAGATCGACCATGGCAGCTATGGCTGATTGTGATCTGATCCGAGTGGCCGCAATGGATGACGCAAACTCGACCGTGTTGGTCGTCGACGACGATCCCGACCTGCGCACGTCAGTCGGGCGTCTGCTACGATCGCTCAGCATCAATGTTGAGCTATTTGCCTCCATTCCGGATTTCATGAAGTCCAACCTGCCGGACGGTCCCACCTGCCTGGTGCTCGACATCAGAATGCCCGGCCAAAGTGGCCTAGATCTCCAGCGCGAGCTCGCTGCAGCCAACCGCGACATCCCGATCATTTTCGTCACGGGACATGCTGACATCCCGATGTCCGTACAGGCTATGAAAAGGGGCGCAATCGAGTTCCTGACCAAGCCGTTCCGCGATCAGGACCTGCTCGATGCCATTCAGCTTGGCTTGGCTCGCGACCGGGCGCGGCGCGAAAATGACAAGGACCTGGCCGTACTCAGGGAGCGTTTCGGGTCTCTGAGTCCAAGGGAGCGCGAGATCGTCATTCAGGTCGCTCGCGGCCGCCTGAGCAAACAAATTGCCCACGATATCGGTATCGCCGAAGCCACCGTGAAGGTGCATCGCAGCAGGGCGATGCAGAAGATGCAGGCTGGCTCGCTTCCCGAGCTCGGTCGGATGGCTGACAAGCTCAAGCTGGTGCCCAATCTACCGCAACGCTCCTGAGCTGCCCAACTGCGTGGCGCGTTCGCGTGGTCAGATCAGTCACGTGCTCACGGAATCTCCAAGCAGATCGAGAGAAAAGGCCGGCGGGCGCTACGCCGCCGACCGTTTCTTGCAACTGCCGGCTCGCAGGTCCGGTTCCGTTGCAATGCTCGGCACGACGTGCCTGAGCAGACGAAGAGCGGACTGCTGGTGCACGTGACGGTCCGTCTGAATTGAAACACTACCGCGGAAGCACCGCCGACTCTATCGTGCGCCGGTATGACCCAAGCGTACTCAGGGAGGTCCGCTCTACCGAATCCGGATACAGCGAATAATACATCGATTTATTGCCCGCGACGTGCCGAGCAGACACGCGCTGGTATAAAAAGTTTTCTCATGAATGATCTGCTCTACGGGTTTGTTGTTCTGGATAGCGCCCGCGATCCATCGCCTCGACCGGAGCCGCCTCCCGGCTTGTAAATCTAGGTTTAGGCAATCCAGCCAAATCTGTCATTGCGCGCCACCTGCGTGGAATAGCTCGCAATATGTGCCACTGGCATCTTTGCCGGGAATAGCCCTGCCAAAGCACGCGAGGCCACGATGCGATCGACTTCAGCTTTCCTGGAGCAATTTCATCTCGAACCGGCGCTTGACGTCCAGAGCGTCGTTCAGAGTCCGGATGCGGCAAAACCATTCTTCGAAAAGCGAGCCGGCTCGGCTGGCTCAGTCTCACCCGACGTTTCGTTTGGACCGTTTCGACTGCTTCCAACACAGTTGCTTCTGTTGGAAGGCGACACACCCGTGCCTTTAGGAAGTCGGGCTCTGGAAATCCTGATTGCTTTGCTTGAACGCCACGGCGAGTTGGTCAGCAAGCAGGACTTGATGGCTCGGGTTTGGCCGAATGTCTTTGTCGAGCCCGCGAATCTCACGGTCCATATGTCTGCGTTGCGTCGCGCGTTGCGTGACGGCCGGGATGGACATCGGTTCATCGTCAACATTCCTGGACGAGGCTACCGCTTCGTCGCCTCCGTCGATAGGTCGGGGCAGGGGAACTGAGAGCGACGGGCGAGGCACTTGCAGAGGTATGACCGTGGACGCGACAACAGCACATCGGCCGTCTACCATAGCAAAGATTCCAGTCAGCTCCTGGAGCTTTGCGGTCCGCGTTTGGCTGGCCACGGCGTTGGCCTTATTCGTAAGCTTTTGGCTGCAACTTGAGGCGCCCACGACGGCGGCGCTCACGATCGCAGTTCTTGCCGAGCCGACCCGGGGTCAGGCGCTGGATAAGGCATGCTTCCGGTTGCTCGCAACCATCGTGGGCGTGACAGCGTCGATCGCAATCACGGGCCTCTTCTCCCAGGTGAGGGATCTATTCCTCGTCGCGTTTGCGGTATGGCTTGGCGCTTGCGTCTTTGTGGCAAAGCTCCTGGACGGCTATCGGGCATATGCGGCTGTACTGTCCGGCTACACTGTCGGTTTTATCGCGGTACAGCAGATCGATACGCCGCAGCACGTGTTCGAATCCGGCGTGGCGCGTGGCGCCGCGATCGTGGTCGGCATTCTGTCGATCGCAGTGGTCAATGCGCTATTGTTTGCTCCCAACCAGCAATCGCGGTTGGTTGCGCAGCTCACGGCAATCCATCGCAGCGTTCGCAACTATGCAAGCGCAGCCTTCCGCGACGAGCCGGACAACTCGACGACTTTCCTGGACCTGCTACGGGACATCGTAACGCTCCGTCCCCAAACCGCGAGTGTGGCTCTGGAATCGGACAGCGGACCCATCAGAAGCGCAGCTGCGCGTAACCTGACAGTTGGTCTGATCGCAGAATTGCAGGCAGCCCGGACCTTGAGCAGCCGCCGTGCCAAAAGCAGCGACGCCGAAACGCACGCCTCGGCACGGAGCAATCTGCTTCGACGGGACCAGCAGGTTCGACAGGATTTGTTCGCCCTGAAATCGGTCCGTTGGCCGTCGCGATTGTGGCGGGCACCCTTGTACCGATCCTATCGAATTGCTGCGGAAAGCGGAGCGCGGGCCGCTTTATGGTGTGCCATTGCCTCGATTATCTACGTCTGGGCGGGCTGGCCTGTGGCCAGCGTTTCGCTGTCTTTTGTCGTGTTGATCATCGGACTGGGCGCGACAACACCGAAGCCGCGCGCGTTCACCGCGATCGCGCTGATCGGTACGCCAATCGCTGCTTCGTTGGCCGGGGTGCTCGAGTTCATCATCCTCAACGGAGCCGACGCCTTTCCTCTGCTGGCCATCGCCCTTGCGCCGTTTACGGTCGGGGCGGCACTCCTTATGACCTCTAAAAATCTTCTCTGGTCATCGCTCGGTCGCATCGGTCTACCTTACCTTGTGCTCATGCTGGCGCCCAGTAATCCGCAAACCTACAATCCCCAGGCTTTCCTTTTTACGTGCGTATTCATCGGCGCAGCCGCAGCGCTCCTGCTTGCGGCACAGATCCTGATTCCGCCGGTCTCCGATGACCAACACAGGATGTGGCTGCTTGCGGAGGCTCGCAGCGAGCTTCGGCGGCTGGCTCACTCGAATGACGAAACTCCCGAGGAGGCAACCTTCCGTGACGCTTCGCGGATCGGACAATTTCTTTCCGCTGGAGGAGCGCAGGACGGCCGCGCCCTTGCCGAGATGCTTTCTTGCTTCGACCAATCGGCGATCATCCGGCTTTGCGATGCCGGCCGTGGCGTCAAATCGGCTAGGGCAAGCTGATGGAACACACCTTTCTGGACCTCGTCATCGGAGGCGTTCTGTTGGCGCCCTTTGTAACCTATTTGGCGGCGGCTCTCATTGTCGTCGTGGTCCTGAGGCCGATTCTGCATGTCATTGGCTTCGCAAAGATGTTCAGTCACGCCTCAGTCGCAGAGCTCAGCCTGTATGTCGTAATTCTCGGCTTAGTAATGCTGCTATTTTAGGAGAGATGGCGATGAGCGGGACCATTGACAGTGAAGTCTTTCAGCAAGAACAGGTGCGAGCATCCGGACCGCAGGCGTTGCTGGCTGCCGGTGACGCAGCGCCTCGCCACGATGCTGAACTCGACGATGTCGCGCGAGCGTTTTCGGAAGCCGATCCACACGACAAACCTATCGTCCTGCCCTCCGGCAGGTCCGCCGCACCGCGGCGGGGTGGTGCGTTGCGAACCGCGCAGTTTCTGCTGCGCAAGCTAGCTACAGCAGTCATTGCAATCGCTGCGGTGCTCGTCGCTCTCGTGACCTGGGACCAGTATAACGCCGGGCCCTGGACACGGGATGGGCGCGTGCGAGTGCAGGTTGCGAGCGTTGCGCCGGAAATTTCCGGAAAAATCACCGAATTGCGAATTGTTGACAACCAGTTCGTTCACAAGGGCGACGTCTTGTACGTCATCGATCCCTTTGATTTCGAGGTGGCGCTGCGCACGAACAAGGCGGCCCTCCAGCAGAAAATGGCGGATCTAAACGTGAAGGCATCGCAGTCCGATCGGCGGAGCCGCCTGTCTGATTTGGCTGCTTCCACTGAACAGAAGCAGGTCTATGAGGGAAACGCGCTTCAGGCGAAAGCGGCGGTCGAGTCGGCCGAGCAGCAGGTTGCGCAGGCGGAGATCAACCTGAAGCGCACCGAAGTGCGCAGTCCGGTGAACGGAATCGTCACCAATCTCCTGCTCCGAGAGGGGGACTACGCGCATCTTGGTGCCGCTAACGTCTCCATCATCGACACGGATAGCTATTGGGTCGACGGCTATTTCGAAGAAACCAAGCTGGCCCGGCTGTGCGTGGGAGACCGCGCCGAGGCGAAGCTGATGGGCTATTCGGCGCCGATTTTGGGCCATATCGCAACGGTGACGCGTGGCGTCAGTGTCTCGAACGCCGCAGCCGCCACCCAGGGCTTGCCCAACGTCGATCCAGTCTACACCTGGGTACGTCTGGCGCAGCGAGTGCCGGTTCGGATCGCGATCGATCAGGTTCCGGCCGGCGTGCCCCTGGTGTCGGGTTTGACGGCAACCGTGACGATCCGGGACCGTAATGATGGCGAGAGCGCAACGCTCCTGCAAAGAGCCCGTAGCGAACTGGAAACGAGCTTTTCCGGATTGATCGGCAGAGCCTCGGAGCGGGCCGGTTGTATTCCCAGCGCGCTGTGAGTTTGCACGATAGGTCGAACGCGGTCAGCCATTCGCTGGCGCGCGGATCGATGGCGTCAACTCGTGTCACCTGGAACGAAGGTGGGGCGTCGGAACGATACGGAGCCGCTCGGTAAGCCAAGGTTCATTTGGTGCAACCACAGCGGTATCCGGAACGACCCGCGTACAATGGAAGACGGCCCAGAGAACTGTAACTCTCCTCGAAACAAATCCCATTGCGGAGTTCGATCATGAGGAGATCAGCCGTTCTCATCGCTTCTGCCGCGATCATCGCAGCTACAGTGCCATCGCTCGCGGCCGAATGCACGTCAAGCAAGGACGTGGACAGCTTTTGCAAGCGCTGGCCAATGGTGCAAGCCGGGCGGCTCAATACCGAGGACAAGGAGGCGAGCTGTCGCGCCTACGCCGCATCATTCTACGAGTCGGTGATGCTGCGGCAAATGGCGGCCAACCGCGTCGATGGAGCACGGGTTTTGGCTGCGATCGATTCCGTGATCAACGCCTTCAACGACCTGTTGGCGACGAAGTGCGGAAGCTGAGCTTCATTATTCGCCGCCACTGGCAATTCAAGAGGTGCGCAGATGATCCTGTTTCCACTCATGACCACATGGATATGGCTCCAAATCTTCGTAGCCTCGCCACTGTCTGCCTCGCGCCGCCTCGTTGAGGACACCAGCGAGGTGTGTCTCTCGCTGCTCCCCACTCGATCCAAAGGAGGTCGAACATGACCCAGGTCTACTTCCACTGCTCCAACACGAAGAAGGTCTTCGTCGACCGCCGCGGCGCCGTGGTGGATGATCTTGCAGAGGCGCGCGATCACGCGGCTCGCATCGTGCATTCCTTCACCAATGAGCGCAGCCTGGAGGATTGGCGCGACTGGATCCTGCATGTCAGCGACGATCAGGGTGACGAGCTCTTCATTGTCCCGTTCTCTTTCGTGCTGGGAAAGCCGCATTGAGGTCGCCATGTCAGTCCAGTCACTCTCAAACGACACGCTGTATTGCTCATTCTGCGGCAGGAGCCAACACGATGTCCGCAAGCTGATTGCGGGTCCGGCCGCCTTCGTATGCGACGAATGCGTCGAACTCTGCCTGGCTATCATCCGGGAGGAGAACAAAGCCTCGCTGGTCAAGTCACGCGACGGCATTCCGACTCCGAAGCAGATATGCAAGGTTCTCGACGACTACGTCATTGGCCAGAGCAGCGCCAAAAAAGTGCTCTCGGTCGCTCTGCACAATCACTATAAGCGCCTCAATCATCAGACCAAGCACAACGACGTTGAGCTGGCCAAGTCGAACATCCTGCTGATCGGTCCGACCGGTTCCGGCAAGACACTGCTCGTTCAGACGCTGGCGCGCATCCTCGACGTGCCCTTCACCATGGCCGACGCGACGACACTGACCGAAGCCGGCTACGTCGGCGAGGACGTCGAGAACATTATCCTGAAGCTCTTGCAGGCTGCCGACTTCGACGTGGAGCGCGCACAGCGCGGCATCGTCTATATTGACGAGATCGACAAGATCAGCCGCAAGTCTGAAAATCCCTCGATAACCCGCGACGTGTCGGGCGAGGGCGTGCAGCAAGCGCTGCTCAAGATCATGGAAGGAACGGTCGCTTCGGTGCCGCCGAAGGGCGGACGGAAGCATCCGCAGCAGGAGTTCTTGCAAGTCGACACCACCAACATCCTCTTCATCTGCGGCGGTGCGTTCTCGGGTCTCGAGAAGATCGTTTCCGCGCGCAGCCGCTCGACATCGATCGGTTTTGCCGCCCAGTTGCTGATGCCGGAAGACCGCCGCACCGGCGAGATATTCCGTCACGTCGAACCGGAAGACCTATTGAAGTACGGCCTGATTCCCGAATTCGTCGGCCGCCTGCCGGTGGTCGCCACGCTCGATGACCTCGACGAGACCTCGCTGAAGAAGATCCTCACCGAGCCGAAGAACGCACTGGCCAAACAATATCAGCGCCTGTTCGAGACGGAGAACATCGAGCTGACCTTTGCCGACGAAGCGCTTGGCGCGGTTTCCCGCAAGGCAATTGAGCGCAAGACCGGCGCTCGCGGTCTGCGGTCGATCCTGGAAGACACCCTGCTCGAGACCATGTTCGATCTTCCCGGACTCGAAGGTGTGCAAGAAGTCGTCATCTCGCGTGAGGTCGTCGAGGGAACCGCGCGCCCGCTCTACATCTACGCCGATCGGCCCGATCGCGCGGCGGAAGGCGGCGCGCAACTTAGAAGAGGTTGAAGATGGAAGAGTTCTTTCGATTTATCCAAGAGTCTGGGCGCGAACGAAGCCGCCTGATTCACGAAGAGTGTGCGATCCGCGACAGCGTCGACGCGCCGGTTCCTGACAGCAAGCAGGGCGATAAGCCCCCGACGGATCAAGCAATCGGCAACAACAATGCGGGAGTTGTCCCATGATCAAGATCATTGCCGTGCTCTGCAGCCTGGCTTCTCCGGCGAATTGCCACGAGCAGCTCGTCACCACGTCGGATTTCGCCGACGTCTCGTTGCAATCGTGCCTGATGGGTGCGCCGCAACTTGCTGACTGGATGACGCAGCATCCGGCCGAACGTCTCGCGGCATGGCGCTGCGTGATCGGCAAACAGGATGGCAGGGGAGCTTAGGTACATGCCGGACGCGGACCGGCAGCTCCTACGTACGACTGATGTGTTGGATCGCAAAGTACGCGGATGCCCGTTGGGTCGAGGAAATCAACAAGCACAATCTTGGAGCAGACAATGAAAAACCTTCTCGTTTATGCTGCAGCGGCGAGCTGCCTGATCGCATCATTCTCCGTGGCGCAGGCGCGCTCCGCGTATGATGGAGCTTGGAATCTTCGCTTCGTGACGCAAAGGGGCGCGTGCGATCCGAGCTACAACTTCTCGGTCAACGTCAACAACGGTATCGTCACGCACCCGAATCTGGTGAGGTTCGGAGGCTATGTAGCGCGCTCAGGTGCCGTTCGCGCCTCGGTGACTGTTCAGGACAAATACGCATCTGGCTCAGGCCGGCTCTCGGGCAGCTCAGGTCGCGGGATGTGGAGCGGCTATTCGGGCAGTTCGCGTTGCTCGGGCTATTGGACTGCCGAGCGAAACTAGCGACATGATCGATGCATTCGCACTCGCCGCGATTTGCCGAGATTTGCACGGCTTCACTCGCACGGACGCTTCTCCTCCAATACCAATCTGCTTCATGGAAGGAAGCGGCTTTGCAAGTGCTCGGCGCCCAGCGCGTTCCTGACCCTTGTTCGCGCAGGCACCCGCGGCCGGTCCTTTTCCCTCCCGAGGACCGGCCGCCCGTTTCATGGCTGATGAGCATCGGATCGGATGGGCACGGCGATCGTTGAGCGCCAACTGGAGGAGATTTGGCTCCATGACCTACGATCATTTCTTTTCCGTCGCGCTTGCCCGCTTGCACCGGGAACGGCGCTACCGGGTGTTTGCTGATCTCGAGCGCATCGCCGGTCGTTTTCCGTACGCCAGATGGCATTCCCCTGACGGTCCGCGTCCGGTCGTGATCTGGTGCTCGAACGATTACCTTGGCATGGGCCAGCACCCGAAGGTGATCAGCGCCATGATTGAAACCGCGACCCGTATGGGCGCTGGCGCCGGCGGCACTCGCAACATTTCCGGCACGAACCATCCACTGGTCGAGTTGGAGCGCGAGCTCGCCGAGCTGCACGGCAAGGAAGCGGCACTGGTTTTCACGTCGGGATATGTATCCAACGAAACCGGCATCCCGACCATCGCCGGTCTGCTTCCAGATTGCGTGATCCTGTCGGACGCCTGGAACCACAATTCGATGATCGAAGGGGTGCGGCGTGCCGGCGTGGAAAAGAAGATATGGCGTCACAACGATGTTGGCCATCTCGAAGAATTGTTGGCGGCAGAAGTCCTGGAGCGGCCGAAGCTGATCGCTTTTGAGGCCCTCTATTCGATGGATGGCGACGTCGCGCCAGTGAGGAAAATCTGCGATCTCGCGGAGCGCTACGGCGCCCTGACCTATATCGATGAGGTCCATTCGGCAGGCATGTATGGCCCGGCCGGTGCCGGCATTTCTGCGCGGGAAGGGATATTGCACCGCATTGACGTGGTCGAGGGCACGTTGGCGAAGGCCTTCGGTTGTCTCGGCGGCTATATCGCGGCGAATGCCGATATCATCGACGCGGTGCGCTCCTACGCGCCGGGATTTATCTTTACCACCGCGCTGCCGCCGGCAGTCTGCGCCGCCGCGACCGCGGCGATCCGGCATCTCAAGGCTTCACAGTGGGAGCGCGACCGCCATCAGGAACGCGCCGCGCGGGTCAAGGCCGTGCTCAATGCGGCAGGCCTGCCGGTCATGCCCAGTGAAACACACATTGTACCCGTGATGGTGGGTGATCCGGAGAAGTGCAAGCAGGCGAGCGATCTCCTGCTCGCCAAA
The DNA here is from genome assembly GCF_049949285.1 of Bradyrhizobium ganzhouense. Taxonomy (NCBI): domain Bacteria; kingdom Pseudomonadati; phylum Pseudomonadota; class Alphaproteobacteria; order Hyphomicrobiales; family Nitrobacteraceae; genus Bradyrhizobium; species Bradyrhizobium ganzhouense. The sequence goes on along the minus strand of NZ_CP181318.1, from coordinate 8,121,509 downwards.
CACGGCATCTATGTCCAGCCGATCAACTATCCGACCGTCCGGCGCGGAACCGAACGACTGCGCATCACGCCGACGCCCTATCACGATGACAAGCTGGTTGACGCGCTCGCCGAAGCGCTGCTCGATGTCTGGAGCCGTCTTGGCTTGCCGCTGCGTGCTCGCGGCGAAATGACGTGTTCGAATAGCTTCGTTTGAGGTCGCGATCCGTGAGAATTATTGTGGGAGGACATCTCGAACGAAGATTGGCGGCCGTTTTGGCCGCTGATGTCGCAGGCTACTCGCAGCTTATGGGTACCGATGAACGCGGCACGTTGGAAGCGCTGAAAGCCTACCGCCGCGAGGTTATTGATCCCGCCATTGCTGGCCACAACGGACGCATCGTCAAGACTACTGGCGACGGAATGCTGGTGGAATTTGCCAGCGCTGTCGGTGCAGTGACTTGCGCCATGGCGATACAGGGCCAGATGGCGGAACGGAACGGCGGTAATACCCCGAAAATCGCTTTCCGGATTGGCATTAACGTCGGCGACATCATCATTGACAACGATGACATTTTTGGCGATGGCGTCAACTTGGCGGCGCGGGTCGAGAACGAATGCGCACCGGGTGGGGTCTATCTGTCCAGCAATGCTTTCGAGCAGGTCAGGGGTAAAACGGAGTTTGACTTCGACGACCTCGGCGAGAGGTCCCTAAAGAACATCGACCGGCCGGTCCGATTGTTCGCGGTCCGGCCACCGTCAATACTAGGTGGCAAACCTCAGGTCCAGGCCGCCAGGTCGCTGGCACTTCCCGACAGGCCGTCGATCGCCGTGCTGCCATTCACTAATATGAGCGGTGATCCCGAGCAGGAATATTTCGCAGATGGTATCGTCGAAGACATCATCACCGCGCTGTCGCAATTCAAGTCGCTGTTCGTGATCGCACGCAACTCGAGCTTCACTTACAAGGGCAAGCCCGTCGACATCAAGCGGGTCGGACGCGAACTTGGCGTGCGCTATGTGCTCGAGGGCAGTGTGCGCAGATCCGGCAACCGAGTTCGCATTACAGGGCAGTTGATCGAAGCCGCGACCGGCGCTCACATCTGGGCTGAAAAGATCGACGGTGCCATGGAAGACGTTTTCGATCTGCAGGATGAGGTCACTTCGCGTGTGGCTGGGGCCATCGAGCCGTCGATCAGGTTCGCCGAGATTGGTCGCGCGAACACTAAACCCACCTATAACCTCGATGCGTACGACCTCTTTCTCCGCGCGATTTCGAGATACTATCAATTCACGAAGCCGGACAACGACATGGCCGTTTGCCATTTGAGTGCGGCGACCGAACTCGATTCAACATACACGCTCGCCAAGGCATTTCTCTCGTTTAATCATGTCACCCGCTGGAATCAAGGATGGGGTGAAATGGGTGACCGCGAAAAGAGCTTGTGGCTGGCTCGTGAGGCGATTGCGGACGATTCCAACGATGCTGCGGTGCTTTGCTACGCCGGGCATGCACTCGGCTTCTGGGGAGAATATGACCGAGCGCTTGCGGTACTGGAAAGAGCCGCGCGGCTAAACGTGAACAATTCGCAAGTGCTGAGCAGCCTTGGCTGGGTCATGAACTATGCCTGTGTCGATCCGGATCGGGCAATTTTGAGTTTTGAGCGCGCGATGCGACTGAGCCCGCGCGATCACGAAGTTGCCCTCATGTTGAGCGGCATGGCGAACGCAAACCTAATTGCCGATCGCGACGAAGCGGCGCTGTCTGCCGCGCAAAGAGCAATTGACGAAAATCCTCGATTTGCTCCGGCTCTTTGCATCAGAATTGTGGCGCTGGCGCATTCAGGTCGGCTGGACGAGGCCAAGGCTGCGACTGCTGAATATGTAAGACTCGATCCCGGCTTCACCATCTCGACCAGGGTCCCGAACTATCGCGATCCGGCATTTCGCCAGAAATACCACGAGGCGCTACGGAAGGTCGGGCTACCTAAGTGAAGATGCGACTTCCCGCCATGATTTTGTTTTAGCCCCCTTTAGGCTACCGCGCGCGGATCCATCGGTGCAGGTCGACGACGTGCACGATATTGGGGCGTGCAGATCGGACAATCGTGCTTCGCTGCCGCATTGCAACCAGCGAAAATCCGTCGAAAATGAAATTCCAATGGAACTAACAGTGTATGATAGGGCGCCGAGCGGGTCCGCCCGCGTGGTCCGTGCATGATAGGATGTGCCTGGAAATATTTTCGCAGCGAAGTGCTGAGGGCCGGAGGTGGCGAAACGGCTGAAAAGGACTGCTCCCCAGCTGCCTAAGCAGCGCGAAGGCGTCCCGCGATCGACATCGTTGCAGGGACGAGAGACGGAAATTGCTCTGATCGATCAGTTGCTCAGCCGGATTGATTTGGGTGGCTCGACACTCGTGATCAGCGGGGCACCTGGGATCGGAAAATCGACGCTGCTCGAAGAGGCCAAAAGCCGCGCACGCGCAAGCGGCATCACTGTCCTCAGCATGACGGGTGTCCAGGCCGAAGTGCATATCGCGTTTGCTGGACTTGAGCAGGCACTACGTCCGCTCATGAAGCAGGCAATGTGTTTGGCTCCACGCCAGCGGTCTGCTCTGCTGAGTGCGTTTGGCATGAGCGATGATGCCGCTGCGACTCAAGACATCCGGCTGGTCGCTCTGGCGACCCTTACCCTTCTGACGGGAGGTGCGGATCATAAGCCAATTTTGCTCATCGCTGACGACGCTCAGTGGTTCGATGAAGCAACACGCGACGTGTTGTCCTTTGTGTCCAGGAGATTGCGTTCGGATCCCATCGTTTTGCTGTTAGCTGTACGCGAGGGTTTCGATTTCCCGTTTGGAGACGCCGAAACCTTGCGGCACGTCGTTCCGGCTCTCGGCGATGCGGATGCAGCCCGTTTGCTCGACGTCCAAGCGCCCGAGCTTTCCAGCGACTTGCGAAGCCGATTTTTGAAGGAAGCCGCCGGCAATCCATTGGCCCTGCTGGAGCTGCCGCGTGCAATTCAAGCGGCATATGATGGTGAGGTCCGATGGCTCCCATTGACCGAACGACTTGAACGCGCCTTTTACAGCCGTGTGTCTGAACTTCCCAATGCAACGCGGACGCTCATGTCCGTGGCCGCGGCGAACGATGGGACCGCGCCTCACGAAATCATGCGCGCCTGCGAAGTGGTGCTAGATGGGAGCGTGGGAGTTGATGCCTTCGCGCCCGCCGTCTCGGCCAAGCTGATCGAGTTCGATACAACCGAGGTACGGTTTCGGCATCCGCTTGTACGATCCGCGATCTATCAGGCAGCGGACGTCGTGGCACGCCAAAGGGCACATACCGCGCTGGCGACGATTATCGAGGATCAGGATCGTCGGCTTTGGCATCGTGCGGCAGCGACGGTGGGCCCGGACGATGAACTGGCTGCCGAACACGATCTGATGGCTACTCGTGCGCGTCGGCGCGGTTCTATCGCCATGGTCGTCCAGATTCTGCAGGTCGCAGCAAAGCTGAGCAGCACGATAAAGGCGAGAAGGGAGCGGCTTTTACAGGCCGCCGAATTTGCAGCAGTTGATCTTGGGCGCCCCGAGCTACTCGAGGATCTGTTGCGGGGAGCCGAGGTGGATGGATCGGATAGACTGAACGCCGCTCGGGTCGCGTGGTGTCGCGAGATAAGCCAGCATGTAGCAGTCCATGATCCCGGGAAGATCTTTGCTCTGATGGACTTTGTCGATCAGGCCCATGCAGTTGGCGCGAAGGATCTCGCAAGCAACCTTCTCGTGCGCGCGGCGCAACGCTGCTTGTGGAGCAACGCGAGCAGTGACGTCCGCGCAAGCGTTCTCGACGCAGCAAGCCGACTGGACTTTCCGGAACTCGACGCACGCTTGATCGCGATTTTGGCCTATGTCGAACCGCTACGACAAGGCGGCGAAGTGTACACGAAGCTAAAGGCGCTCTCTGCAAGAAGCATCGGCAACGCAAATATCGGGCGCCTGCTGGGAAGCGCTGCGAACATCATCGGCGCGTTCGATCTTGGCGTCAGATTTCTGGCCGAATCCAATGCAGAGCTGCGCAAACAAGCCTTGATAGGCAACCTCCCGCGTGTGCTTTTCGTTCAAGCCTGGTCCGAGATGGAGGTCGGCGATTGGGTGGGGGCAGCCAGAGAAGCCGAAGAAGCGGTCCGTTTGGGCGAGGAGACCGGAGCCGCCTTATGGGCCGGCGCGGCCATGACCGTGAAGGCGAACCTCGCGGCCATGCAAGGCGATCTGGAGCAGTGTGAAGCGCACGCTGCTAAAGTGGAGCGCCGCTTTTTATCTACTGGCGTCAGTTTCCTGCCGGCGCTTCCGCAGTTGGCGCGAGGGATAGGTGCCATCGGCGCCGGTCGGCATTTGGAGGCCTTTGAGCACTTGCAGCGCCTCTTTGCCCCAGCCGATTCCGCCTTTAGCTACGGTCTGCAATATTTTGCGCTTGCCGATTTCGTCGAGGCGGCGGTCTACTCCGATCGCTCGCAAGCCGCACGCAGCATGATCGAAGAGATAGAGCGCGCCTCAGCGCCCAAGCCCGTGCCTTGGGTCGAGACAATGTTGTCCTACGGAAAAGCGCTGCTCGCGACCAATGAAGATGCCGAACGCTTCTTCCTGCGGGGGCTTGGGTTAGCTGCAAAGAATTGGCCGTTCTTACGGGGGCGCCTTCTGCTCGGTTATGGTGCGTGGCTGCGACGCCAGCGCAGACCTGCAGATGCGCGGGCGCCACTGCGTGAGGCCCGGGACCTGTTCGACGCGCTTGGCGCTTCGCCCTGGAGCAATCGCGCGCGAGAGGAGTTGCGGGCAGCCGGCGAAGCCAGCCTCCGCCGAACTGAGCAAATTTGGGAGAAGCTCACTCCGCAAGAGTTGCACATCGCGCAACTCGCCGCTCAAGGGCTTTCGAACAAAGTGATCGGAGCCAGACTGTACCTGTCGCACCGAACGGTCGGCTACCACCTCCACCACGTCTTTTCGAAAACCGGGGTCACCTCCCGATCCGGCCTGGGAGCCGTCCTCTCCAAAGCAAACAACCCGGCAACCTGAATCCCGTCTGTCATCGGACTGGTCATCCGACAGATGCGCATCTCGCCGGTCGCCTGCATTCTCTGTGTGTAAATCCACGAGGGACTATAGGCACGCAGATGATCGTCTTCCTTCTCATAGCAGCTTGGACCTGGTTGCGGATCTTCCCAGCGCCGCGGGTCCTGGCCGCCGCCCGAAGACACCTGCGACGCTGCCGCCTCGTAGCTAATCGTCTCTTTGAAGGAGGCTGAGGTGACACAGGTCTACTTCCACTGCTCCAACGCAAATGAAGTCTTGATCGATCGCTGCGGCGCCTTGGTAGACGATCTCACGGAAGCCCGTGATCGCGCCACCTCCGTCGTGCGCTCCCTCACGACGGCACGAACTCTCGACGATTGGCGGGGCTGGATCTTGCACGTCGAGGACGACGTTGGCGCAGAGGTCTTCGTCGTTCCGTTTGCTTTCGTCCTCGGCAAGCCGAATTGAGAGCGCCCCTCTCCACAGCCAACAACCCGGCGGCTCGCTCTGCTCTGTCACCGGACTGGTCATCTGACAGATGGTGCCCGCCTCTGGTGGCCGATAACTGAGCGTGAATGCCGAAGCACTGACAAAATTGATGAGGAACTTGCCGTGGTCGCAACGACAGCTCAGCAGCCGTTCACGACAGCCAGGATTCCAGCCGGCTCGTGGATATTCGCCATCCGCGTTTGGCTGGCCACCATCCTGGCATTGTTTGTAAGCTTTTGGCTTCAGCTCGAGGCGCCGTTCACGGCGGCGGTAACCGTCGCTATTCTTGCGGAGCCGACCCGCGGTCAGGCGCTGGAGAAGGCTGCCTTCAGATTGACTGGCACCATTGTGGGGGTCGCAGCCTCGATCGCAATCACCGGGTTGTTCTCTCAGGCCAGAGATTTGATTCTGCTGGCATCTGCGGTGTGGCTTGGTCTCTGCGTCTTTTCTGCAAAGCTGTTGGATGGCAATCGCGCCTATGCGGCCGTCCTGTCCGGCTACACCGTTGCAAACATCGCGATACAGCAGATCGACAGTCCGCAGCACGTGTTCGGAGCGAGCGTGGAGCGTGGCGCCGCAATCGCGGTCGGCATCGTCTCCGTAGCGGTCGTAAACGTATTGATGTCCGCTCCGGACCGTCAGTCGAGCCTTGCCGTCCAACTCGCGGCAATCCATCGCCGCGTGCGCAACTACGCAAGCGCCGCCTTCTGTGGCGAAGGCGATTGGGTGTTCTTGGCGCTGGTGCGGGATATCGTTGGACTCCGCCCTGATGTAGCAAGCGTCGCTCTCGAGTCGAGCAGCGGTACCGTCGTAAGCGCGGCCGCCCGCAGCGCTGCCGTCAGCCTCGTCGCTGAATTGCAGGCGGCGCGGGTCTTTAATGCAGGTCATGCCGATCCTGAGCCGGAAGCTTCCGCATGGAAAATGCGGGAGTTGCTGCAGCGGGACGACCACGTCTGCCAGGATTTGTTGGCTCTTAGGTCGGTTAAATGGCCGTCACGATTGCAGCGAGCCCCCGTATACTGCTCTTTTCGCATTGCGGCCGACACCGCTGTACGCGCCGCTCTCTGGTTTGCAATTGCATCGACGCTATTCGTCTGGGCCGGGTGGTCTGCGGCAAGCGCTTCACTGTACCTTGTCGCGACGGTTGCTGCATTGGGAGTCATCACACCCAACTCGCGAGGGTTTACCGCGATAGCACTTGTTGGCGGGCCGGTCGCGGTTGTAGTGGCGGGCATACTCGAGTTCATCGTGCTCGATGGCGCTGACGCCTTTCCTGCACTGGCGATCGCCCTGGCTCCATTTACGATCGGTGCAGCATTTCTCGTCCCATCGCAAAGTCCTGTGTGGTCAGGACTTGGCCGGATCAATCTTATCGCCATCCCAACTATCCTGGCGCCGAGCAATCCCCAGGCCTACGATCCTCAGGCATTCCTCTTCACGTCCCTTTTCATTGTCGCGGCTCCGGCGGTCTTGCTGGCTGCACAAATGCTCATTCCGCCGGTCTCCTGTGAAAAGCAGAGGAATCGGTTGCTCGCGGAGGCTCGCGGCGAGCTGGAACCGGACAACAGGAATGGCGAAACTCGGGAAGAAGCAGCGTTCCGCGACGCCTCGCGCATCGGACAGTTTCTTTCCGCCGAGGGAACGCAGGACAATCGCGCTATCGCGGAAATGCTCGCCTTGTTCGATCGGTCGGCAATGATCCGGCTCTGCAGCACGAAACTGACGCAGTTCGCTGATGGGCCGCTCGCTCCACTCGCACGTCAAGCGCGCGAAGCTATCGGCACGCGAGACACGGCCGCTCTCCGCGCCATCGCCCGAGCGCTTCGCGAGAACGCCTCCCACAAAGATGCGATCGAGGCAGAAACTGCCGCGTGCCTTGTGCTGATCAGCGACACGATCGACCGGGCCAACAGACTGAATTTATCTCGGGAGGCAATCTGATGGCACATACATTTGGAGAATTGGTCGTCGGAGGCGTTCTGGTCGCGCCTTTCGTGACCTACCTGATGGCAGCGCTTGTTGTCGTCATCGTCCTTCGGCCGCTCCTGCGTGTTGCAGGGTTTGCGAAGCTGTTCAGTCACGCCGCAGTCGCACAGCTCAGTCTCTTTGTGACGATTCTGTGCTTGTTGATGCTGTTTTTCTAGAGGAGAGAGCTATGGATGCGATTGTTGATGATGAGGTCGTTCAGCAGAACCCGACGCAGGCAAGGGTGACGCAGTTTTCGCCCGTATCGGCTCGTGAGACAGGCGCGTTCGACGAGATCGCACGACGGATCTCGGAGGATTATGCAAACGACGAACAGATTACCTCGCCTTCGGAACGGTCTATGTCACGGCGACGAGGCGCCGCGGCGCAGCGTCTGCTTCGCAAATTGGCTACAGCCGGCATCGTGGTCGTTGCGGTCTTGGGCGCCTTCGTGGCTTGGGACCAGTACAACGCCGCCCCCTGGACGCGCGATGGCAGCGTGCGAGTTCAAGTTGCCAACGTGGCGCCGCAGATTTCCGGTCAGATCAAGGAGCTGCGGGTCGTCGACAATCAATTCGTTCACAAGGGCGACATCTTGTATGTCATCGAGCCCTTCGATTTTGAGGTCGCACTGCGCGCATACAAGGCATCGCTACAGCAAAAAATCGCTGATAGGGAGGTCAAGGATTTGCAGGCCGAACGACGGCAGCGCTTGTCTGATCTTGCGGTGAGCACCGAAGAGAAGCAGACCTACCAGGGAAATGCTGTTCAGGCGGCGGCTGTCGTCGATGCGACTCAAGAACAGGTGAAGCAGGCGGAGATTAACCTGCGGCGCACCGAGGTGCGCAGTCCGGTGAACGGATACGTCACCAATCTCCTGCTCCGAGTGGGAAGCTACGCGGCACAGGGGACCAGCAATATCTCGATCGTCGACACGGACAGTTTTTGGATCGACGGCTATTTTGAGGAGACCAAGCTGGCCCGACTGTGCGTGGGCGATCGCGCCGAGGCCAAGCTGATGGGCTACCGAGCGCCGATCATTGGCCACGTCGCAACGGTGACGCGTGGAGTCAGCGTATCGAATGCGGTGACCGCCACGCAGGGTTTGCCTAACGTAGATCCAGTTTACACCTGGGTACGTTTGGCGCAGCGCGTGCCGGTCCGCATTGCGATCGACAAGGTGCCGTCGGGGATTCCGCTGGTGTCCGGCCTGACTGCGACTGTCACGATCCGCAACAGCAAGGATGAAGAGAACAAAACGCTGCTTCAGAAGGTGAGCGCCGACCTGGAGCAGAGCTTTGCCGGATTATTCGGCGGAGATCCGGCGCGCCCTGGCTGCATTCCTAACCCATCCTGACTTCCACTAATCCAACGATCTGAGGAGACAAATCATGTTAAACAGCCCCACCGAACGGATGACGATCGGCGACTTCTTGCTTCGCCGTCTCCAGGAGGCCGGAATCCGACATTTGTTCGGCGTTCCCGGCGACTACAATCTAACGCTGTTGCAGCAGCTTCAGGATACGGGCACGCTGAAATGGATCGGCACGACCGGCGAGCTGACTGCGTCCTATGCCGCGGACGGTTATGCGCGGCTGAACGGCCTGGGCGCGCTACTCGTGACAAACGGCGTGGGTGCGCTCAGCGCGATCAATGGTGTCGGCGGCTCCTACAGCGAGCACGTTCCCGTCATCTGTATTTGCGGATCGATACCGCTCAGGTCCATCGACCGAGGGCTGGGAATGCACCACACGATGGCCGATGGGACATTTGATCATTTTCTTGACGCCTATGCTCCGGTGACCGTCGCGCAGACGAGAATCACCCCCCGCAACGCGGCCACCGAGATCGATCGTATGATCCTCACGGCATGGCGCGAAAAGCTTCCGGTATACATGGAGCTGCCGTCCGACGTTGCTTATCTCGACATCGAGGTGCCGGCGGCTGCTCTTGTGCTCGCCGACCCGCCGAGCGATCCGGAGCGGCTGCATTCGTGCATCGTCGCGGTCGCGGCGCGACTGGCCGCGGCTACGTCACCAGCGATCCTCGTGGATGCCGACGCGGACCGGTTCGGTGTCGTGCAGGAGCTCATGGAGCTGGCCTCGAAAGTGCAGGCTCCTGTGGCCGTGATTAACGCAGCTAAAGCCGTCATTGACGAGACGTTCTCTCACTATCTCGGTATCTACGGTGGCAAGGCAAGCGAGCCGCAAGTACGCGAGGCGATCGAGAGCAGCGACTGCCTGCTTTCGATCGGCTACCGACCAATCGAGGTGACCACCGGCGACTTTACGGCCTCGCTGCCGGCCAACGCGATCCACCTGCGCGGCCATTCGGTGGATGTAGGTGACGACAACTATCAGGCAGTGACGCTCAAGGAGGTCCTTCGCGGCGTCATCGACGCCGTCGCTCCGGCCAGGAGCCGCACTCCGCGCGATGCGGCCACTGCTGTAGCACGCCCGCACATCGGCGGTTCCGCTAAGCTCACCCAGGCTGCTTACTGGCGGGCCATCAAGAGCTATCTGCGACCAGGAGACGTCCTTTATGTCGATAATGGCACGTCGTTCGTCCTCTTGGGTCTGAAGCTTCCGCCGAATTGCACTTTCATCGGTTCGATCAACTGGGGATCGATCGGCTACTCGGTTGGAGCTTTGCTCGGTGCACTCACGGCGGCGCCACACCGTCGTCACCTGTTATTCATCGGCGACGGTTCGTTCCAAGTTACGGCGCAGGAGCTGTCGACCATTCTGCGACACGACCATAAGCCGGTGATCTTCCTGATCAATAACGGCGGATACACCATCGAGCGCGGGTATATCGGCAAGACCGAGTCCTACAACGACATCGCCAACTGGTCTTATGCCCATCTGCCGAAAGTATTGTGTCCTGATACGTCGGCTCGCTCATTTGTCGTCAAGACGAGTGAGGACCTGCAAGGCGTGCTCGATCAGCCCAACGATACGATGATTTTCGTCGAATCGATCATGGACTCCTGTGATGCGCCGGCGCCGGTCATCGCCAGCAGCAACAAGGGCGCCGAGCTCGATTATGGGCCTCGCGGCCCCCAAGGACGAGAAAACCTGCAGCTCCGGCAGGTCGTATCCTGATCGAAATCTGACAAGCGCATCGGAGAAGTCACATGAGCACTGCTAAGCTCTTATTGAGGAGCACGTCCCATGATAGATGAGACCTCCAACGAGCTATCAAGCGAACATCAGTCCTCGCGTCGAAATGGCATTGGTACAAGGATTGTACTTGCAGTGTTGTTGTTGCTGCTGGCTGCGACTGGCGTCATCGCCTACCTCGGTTGGACCCTCGGAGATGCCGACGTGCCTGCGTCGGGCTATATCGCGATGGGGATAGGCGTCATTTTCTCTCTGGTGGTCGGCATCGGACTGATGACGCTTGTCTTTTACAGCAGCCGCAAAGGATATGACGAACCAGCAGTTTTGATTGAAGGATCTCATATCGATCGAGATGATTGACAGGACGTTGCTCGTTGAGTTGAGCATGAGATCACATCATCGCAGCGCCACGCTAGATATGCTGCAGCTGGCCAATAACAAAGGCTGAGAGGACCGAATGATTGACCACGTCTACATATCCGTCACCAACATCGACAAGTCACTGGCCTTCTACTCTGAGGCCCTGAAGCCGCTCGGCTGGAAAATCTTTGGTAATTACGACTCCTCTTCGGGCCCCGGGGGTGTTCCTGATCTCTATGGCATCGGAGACGACGTGTACGGTAGCGGAAAGGCGGCCGGATCAAGCATCTGGCTACGTCAACGGAAGCCCGGCGAGACCGGGCTGTATCTCGGGATTGTCTGCGACACGAATGAACTGGTCGATGCAGCTTACGCAGCTGCAATCAGAGCTGGGGGCACCGACGAGGGCAAACCAGCGGATCGCACCTACTTCGCCCCCGGCTACTACGCCGCCAATGTCGCCGACTTCGATGGAAACCGCCTAGAGTTCGTGCGTAAGGCGTGGAACCCCAAGCGGCGCATATAGCGTCGCAGATGGTCTTATTTCGGCTCGGCGATCCCGTCGGTGAGCGAGCAATCAGTTGGCGGGGGCCCACGCATCCTTGTCGAATTTTGGTCGGGGGCGGCGCGGCAGTCGACTGTGTTTCGGGTTGGCGCTCGCCATCGTTCTTGCGGCGATCCGCTCAATTCTCACGTTCGGGAATAGCGAAATTCGTTGTGAGCGTTCGTTCCCCCGATACCAACAAAAATACCAACAAAGCAGTCGGCTGCAGCGAATTTTCACGTGCGTCTTCAACGCATCGCGGAAAACTCCGGAATCGAACCAGACGCATAAGTTGTTGTTATTGCTGGTATTTTTAGCGTGGTGCCCCTGGCCGGCAATCGCTTATTCCCGTAACTATCTGATCTTACATTGATTTTATCCGCCGATTGCTGCTGATACCAGCACAAATACCAGCAGGACGACGAGCGGTATTCGCCGACAAAATAAAATAGCGGGCTTCCGGCAGCGGGCACGCCTATGCCGTTCCGGACTCAACAATTCGCCCGACCGGAATCGAACCCGGCTCTGACCGAACTCCCGGAGGGATCGATCGCGAGATTAGTCTCAGCTGTTCGATGCGGAATGATCGAAAATCGTGGGTTTGACGCCCACTCTCTCCGCCACGCCGCAGGACTCCTCCGTATCCGATTGTTCGACTCGACAGCAGAAACAACGAGCGGCGCGACAAACGCTGTTGCCGCCGGTTCTGCGATGTTACCGAGATCACAAACCGCGGTTTTTGACCGCGGGTTCGAAGGACGAGCCTTCCGGCACGACACTGTTTTCCTCTGCATCCCATTGTCGCGTCGTCGACCACGATGCCTGGTCGAACGCTGCAACGCAGGGGCAATATCGAGCTGGGCGGTTTCGATGAACCCTGTCGGCGACGAGTTTGTCCAGATTGCTTACTCGCGCGAATGAACCGGAGCTGGAGTTTCGGTTCTCACGCGAATACTGCCGTGCGGATCAGCAGCTCTTGGCGCAAAAACTTCCATCCGGTCGGATCGGCACCTCTGAACGGGGGCACTATGGAATTGGCTGATCTCTTTGGCCCATCGACCTTCTATTCAGAAGCTGACGTTTAGCATTTTGAGACGCGCAACCGCCGGCGAGGAGGGACTCTCGCCGGCGACGCCTCGCCATCAGCAGGGTGCCACCCTATTGCCGCGTCAGGCGAACCACGTCCTGCCTCAGCAGGTAGAGCGAGACGGCGAGCAGCACGAGATCCTTCAGAAGGAAGGCCGAATTAATCGTCATCGCTGGAAAGCCGCCGGCGCCAGCATCCCACGCGTCAGGAACGAACGGCAGGACCGTGAAGGTAGCGATGAAGGTAAAGGTCGAACCGAGGGCGCCGAGCATGCCGGCTTTCTTGTTCCAGAAACCCAGAAGCAGCAACGTGCCAAAGGTCCATTCTGAGGTGCCGAGAAAAATGGCGGTGCCGCGAATGCCCAAAACCGGAATCGTCCAGAAGATAAACGGGCCGTGGGTAATTATAGGCAGCAGTCCTCTGATCTCCGCTTCGAACCATTTGTCGTACCCGAACCACGCGAAGATGATCACCATTGCGGCGCGGAGCAGGTGGTAGTCGAGGTCCTCGGCCAGCAGGCCGGAGCTGTGCAGCGCGCGGACGAGCGGACTGCGAACGGTGTTGGACAGCGTAGTCATGGTCGTGATCCTTTCACGTTTGAGATCTGACGATTGCACCGTTGCCTCACGCGACGGCGGGGAAGTCGATCTCGGTGTCGTTGATGCGGTTGAACACGTTGGTGAATACGGTGGTCGCGAAAGCCAGGCTGATCTCGACGAGCTGGGTGTCGCTGTAGCCGGCGGCCTTGATCGCCGCGAACTCCTCGTCGCTGACGGTGCCGCTGGTCTCCGCGAGCTTACGGACGAAGCGGGCCAGCGCATCGCGCTTGGCATCGCCTGTGGGCTTGGCTTCGCGGATATTCTTCAGTTCGTCAGGCTTCAATCCTGCGAGCTTGCCGAGCAGGCTATGCGCAGCCTCGCAGTAATCGCAGCCAGCGACACCGCTGACGATCAGCTTGATGGTTTCCTGGTCGCGCTTGCTGAGCGAGCCCCGGACGCAAGCACGGCATCCGCGGCGAGGACCGACTTGAGCGCGGCCGGGCCGTGGGCAGCGATGACCGCGAATGTGTTCGGCACACTGCCGATCGCCTTCTTGATCTGCGCGTAGACCTGGCCGGACGGACCGGCATCGGATTCGAGATTGGGGACGGAAAGACGGGACATGATGGCACTCCTTTGTTGAGGTGGTGAACGATTGCGGACTGACTGTACGAGTGTCAGGCGAGACGTTGAATGTCGAGAAAGCTCGACTATATGCTCTGTCGTCTCAAAATCGGTCCGTTAGGGAGATGGCCATGGATTGGCTCAGCAGGCTGTTCGAGGTGATGCCGGTGCGCGGGCGGCTCGATCTGCGCTGCTCCTACGGCGCGCCGTGGCGGATCGATCAGGGGCCGGGGAAAGCGAACGAGATTCCCTACCACGCGGTCGTCGGCGGCTCGGCAGTGCTGGAAGATCCTTCCGGCGGCAAGCCGCTGCGGCTGGAGACCGGCGATATCCTGCTGCTGCCAGGCAATCCACGCCATGTCATGCATGATGGCGGCGGCGCGCGGCCGAAGCCTTTGCGAAATCGCCAGGAACTCAATCTCATCATCAGCGAAAACGCCGGCAATGGAGAGCGGCTCGACTTGCTCTGCGGGCATTTTGCGATCGCGCCTCCGCACGACCGACTGCTGCGTAGCTATCTGCCGCCTCGTCTGGTCGTGCATACCCGCGGTCAGGACGGAGGAGAGAGCGCCGCACAGCTCGCTGGCTTGGTCGCCCTGATGCGCGGCGAGTCGGCGGACGATCATCTGGGCGGTCGCGCGATGCTGAATGCGCTGTCGACCGCAATGTTCGCGCTGGTGCTTCGGCGCGCAAGCGAGGCCGAAGATGCACCGCGTGGTCTCCTCGCGCTTGCCGGTCACCCGCGGCTGGCGCCGGCTGTCGCCGCTCTCTTCAACGAGCCTGCGCGCGCGTGGTCGCTGCCCGACCTCGCGCGCCTGTGCAACATGTCGCGCGCCACGCTCGCCCGGCAATTCCAGGAGAAGCTCGGGCGGTCGGCCTCCGATCTATTGACCGACATCCGGATGACGCGCGCGGCGAACGAGTTGAGGAAGTCGTCTCTTTCGACTGGCGCCGTGGCGGAGGCGGTGGGCTACCAATCCGAAGCGGCCTTCCAGCGCGCCTTCAAGAGCCACATGGGCGTCACTCCGGCGCAGTGGCGCAGGATGCAGGAGCCGTCGGATCGGGACATATTCGCAAGGTTGGCAGCACCTGTGGATGCGGGCGCTGCGAAGATCGCTGAAGGCTGAACGGTCGACAAACATAGGCCAGCGAGGGGCGGCGATGCGCCCTCGCTGGCCCGGTGATGAGCGGAGCGATCTGCGTTCAGGCCGCCGCCGCCGCCCGCGGGTAGTCCGTGTAGCCGCGCGCGTCGCCGCCATAGAAGGTCGACCGGTCGTAACGGGTGAGCGGCAAGCCCTGCCGGATCCGCTCCGGCAGATCCGGGTTCGAGATGAAGTGACGACCGAAGGCGACGAGGTCGGCTTCGCCGAAGGTGACGATGGCTTCCGCGGAGGCCGGGGTGAAGCCGCCGGCCGCGATCAGAGTCCGCGAGAACTTCGGCCTCAGATGCTGAGCGGCGATCGGCGCCCGGCCATGCGAGATCTCCTCGGTGCCCTTGATGCGCGGCTCGACGACGTGGAGGTAGGCGATGCCCAGGCGGTCAAGCTGCGTCGTGACGTAGCCGAACGTCGCTGCCGGATCGCTGTCGGACATGGATCCGTAGGTGCCGCTCGGTGCGATGCGCACGCCGACGCGATCGGCTCCCCAGACCGAAATCGCGGCCTGCGTCACTTCCAGCATGAAGCGGGCGCGGTTTTCGATGGGGCCGCCGTATTCGTCCGTCCTCTTGTTCGTTCCGTCCTGCAGGAACTGGTCGGGCAGGTAGCCGTTCGCGCCATGGATTTCGACGCCGTCGAAACCCGCTCGCAGCGCCCGCTCGGCGCCCGACCGAAACTCTTCGATGATGGCGGGGATCTCATGCAGCGCGAGCGCGCGCGGCATCGAGAACGGAACCTCGCCCTGCTTGGAGTACGCGTAGCCCTCGGCCGCGATAGCGGAGGGCGCGACCGGCGCGTCCCCGTTCGGCTGCAGGTCGACATGCGACTGCCGGCCGACGTGCCACAATTGCTGGAAGATACGGCCGCCCTTGGCGTGGACCACCCCGGTGACGCGCTGCCATCCCGCAATCTGAGTGTCCGAGTAGATGCCGGGAGCACCGGCATAACCGTTGCCGCGGATCGAGACTGGCGATGCTTCGGAGATGATCAGGCCGCCCTTGGTCGTGCGCTGCTTGTAGTATTCGACCATTAGCTCGCTCGGGATGTCGCCGGGGTCGGAGCGCATCCGTGTCAAGGGCGCCATGGCGACGCGATGGGACAAACGATAGGGGCCGACCTGGGTCGGTGTGAACAGATTGGACATGGGTATATTCCTTTCGGGTGCATGAATTGAAGGACAGCGGCCGGTGGTCATTGCGCCCCACCGGCCGTCTCATGTGCCGTCACACCTTGACGGCCGCCGCCCGCTGGAGGACCGGGATCATGTCTTCGGGCTCCGGCCGGCGGGTGTAGTCGGGGTTCACTTCGGAATAGAGGATCACGCCGTCTTGTCCGATGACGTAGCGGGCCGGCATCGGCAGGGTCCAAGCGGGGTCATCGTTGAACGTCGGCAGATCGTTCTTCAGCTGCTTGTAGAGCGCGACCAGATAGTCAGGCAGGTCGAAGCGCAGGCCGAACGCGGCGCCGACCTTGCCCTTCACGTCCGAGAGGATCGGAAAGGACAGCTTGTTCTGGCGCACCGACTTGCGGCTGTTCGGAGCGGTCTGCGGCGAGATCGCAACGAGCGATGCGCCGTACTTGTCGAACTCCGGCTTGGTGGCTTCGAGCGCTTGCAGCTCCATGTTGCAGTAGGGGCACCAGACACCGCGGTAGAAGCTGAGCACCAGCGGGCCGCGCTTCAGCAGATCGGCCGAGCTCACGATGTTGCCCTCCGGATCCCTGAGCGAGAAGGACGGAGCGAGACCACCGGCCTTCCTGGCGCGCTTGGCGGCGCCCGATTCGATCAGCTCGGCCGTGGCGCGGTGCATCGTCTCGATGACGGAGGAGGGAACGTTGTAGGGCGGCTTTCCCGCCTCGAAATCGGCTTTGAAGGCGTCGAGCTTGGCTTGAAGCGACATGACGGTTCTCCGTTGGCGTCTGCGTGGAGGACGGCGGCGCCGCCCGTTTCCTGGAAGTCACATGCAGAAAGCTAAAGGAGACCGCCGCGCGAGGTAGCGGGCACGTCGGACTAGAGCTTATTCCCGCCTGGAATGACCGTCGCGCCCGGTCAGCATCCCCTGCAGATGATCAGCTTGCGGTCCAAGTCCTGATCCACCTGCTGCTGTTGGCGTTCCCATGCCGAGACGGCTTCATGACGGGGGACGTCTGCGAGGCGGGGCTGGCGATGGCCGACTGGGGCAAGCCAAGGCAATCGCGACGTCAACACGATCGGCGCACGATCCATGGCGGCGCCGGTTGAAACGTCAGGGAAAACGGCAGCAGTCTGTTGCCGGTCGGTTGCGCTCGCCGGTGAAAGCAGAGCGGAGAAGATGGCAACCGCAGCGGCTGCGCCGAGCAAACGCTGCGGAATCGAGGTGCGGGACATGATGACACTCCTTTGTAGGAGGCTCGCGACGAGCAGCTCCGTTGGGTGTCACCGTACTCATTCAATCGAAACCCTGAATGCCGGCTGGGATCGAAGACGTGCTCGTTCGTCTCATGAGCTGGCCGAAATCCGCCCGCGACTACATCGCCTACGCATTGAACGTACGTTCGAAGAAATCCACGAACGCTCGCGCCTTGGCCGTCGCCGCGCGGCCGGTCGGAAGCACCGCCCACAGGTCGAGCGGCGGCAGACTCCAATCCGACAGCACCGTGCGCACGGCGCCCGCTCGCAGTTCGGGGCTGAACATCCACTCCGACGCGATGGTCAGTCCTGCATGGGCGAGCACTGCCGCTCTTACGCCTTCCGCAGCACTCACCCGAAGTCTGCTTTGAATGCTGACGGCCAGTTCCGTACTTTCGCGCATGAACGACCACACGCTGCCTTCCTGAAGATAAACGACGGCCTGATGCTTGCTCAGTTCGCTCGGCGTCGACGGCGTGCCCGCCCGATCGAAGTAGGTGGGCGTTCCGAGCACGTGCCGCTTGCATCTTGCGACGCGGCGAGCGGTCAGCGTCGAATCCATCATCTTCCCCATCCGGAGCGCCACATCGATACCCTCCTGGACGAGGTCGATTTGACGGTCGTCCAGGACCACCTCGAGATCCAGTTCCGGATGCTGCGCCATGAATTGCGGCAACAGCGGAATGAGATGAATGCGTGCGAACGTGACGGCGGCGCAGACGCGCAGTCGTCCTTTGAGGCCCGCTCCCGCTCCGCGCGCGGCGAGCTCGGCCTCGGCGGCCTCTTCAAGTGCCCGCCTGGCGCGCTCGAGATAGCCAAGTCCGGCTTCGGTGGGTGTCAGTCCTCGCGTCGAGCGCGTCAGTAGCTTGACCCCGAGATATTCCTCCAGTTGGGCGACCGATTTGGAGACGGCCGGCTGCCCCACCCGAAGCTGTCGGGCTGCTCCGGAGAAGGAGCCCGTTTCAACGACCCGCACGAACGTCTCCATCGAAGCCAGACGATCCATCCTATTCTCCGCAGGAATGAGCGATATCGCTCCGCCCTGTCTGCCATGCCTGACGAGAATTGGCCACTCTCCACGCAAAGGAGAGACGCAATGACCATCAATGATCACCTGATCGCGAGCCCCGTACTGGCCGCGGGCACGGACTGGATCCGCTCGATCCGCGCGAAGGCGGTCGCAAGCGAAGCGGTTCAGACCCTGCGCGCGATGGCAGGAGATGCCTTGTTCGCCTATGCGATGACGGGCAGTGCCGTGGCGAGCCTGGCCATCCTCGTCGCGCCGCATCTCGAGATGCTGCTTCGCTGCGCCGCGCAGGGACGCGGCTAGGTTCGTACCGCTATCGACCAACGTGGCGGCCGGCGGCCCAATCGACAGAATGTCGTTCCGGCCTTCACCAAGCCAAGGATTTGACGGCGCTCGCCGCCGAATGAGTGGCCACGGGCCATCACGCACTTGCGGCGACGCTCAATTGGTACAGCCGGCCCGTCGCATCCAGGTCCTCCACGCGCCAGTCGCCGCCGACGCC
Source organism: Bradyrhizobium ganzhouense (assembly GCF_049949285.1). Lineage (NCBI taxonomy): Bacteria > Pseudomonadati > Pseudomonadota > Alphaproteobacteria > Hyphomicrobiales > Nitrobacteraceae > Bradyrhizobium > Bradyrhizobium ganzhouense. The sequence goes on along the minus strand of NZ_CP181318.1, from coordinate 8,102,661 downwards.
GGCGATCATCCACCTGAGCAGCGCCCAAAGATCGGCGTCGATCTCCGGATCGTTCAGCGGCTCGAGCGCGTCGGGCAGGGCGTAGATCTCGATCCTGTCGGGAAATGGTTCCCCACTGCGGCCGATGAAGACGAAAGCGTAGACCATTCCCGAGGGCGCCCGCACGTAGCCGGGGCGCGATAGGGCGTTCGTCTCCAGAGCAAACTGTTTGACGAAGAATTCGCGGAATTCCGGGTAGTGCCCGACGCGGTCTTCCGCGAGCACGAACGCTCTCCTCTTGCCTTCCAGCGTCGGATTTTCGATGAGTTGAATAGGTGTCATGGCTGCCTTTCCCCGATGCGGTCCAGGAAATGGTTGATCTTGCCGGCGATCTCTTCGCCGGAGTCCTCCTGGAGGAAATGCCGGCCCGTCACCAGCTCCGGCCCTTCGGCGTGCGGCAACAGCTCTTTGAAGCGGGTTGCGAATGTCTTGTGGTCGAAGACCTCATCTTCCCGGCCCCAGACCAGCAGCGTCGGAAATCTCGACATCTTCAGCTCGCGTTCGAGCCATTCGAAGCGGGCCAGGCCGCGGGCGCTCTCGTCGAGCGGGATCCAGCGCGGCCAAGTCCATGTGAGCAGGCGCGATGCGGGATCTGGCAGGATGCTTTCATAGACGCTCTGGGCTTCCGCCCGGAACTTCCCGCGGTCGACAACGGAGAGGTACATCCCCCGACCTGCAAGCGCGTTGTGGCGCCCGAGCAGATAGGGCCCGACGAGGGGCGCATGCATCATGCGCCATGGGAAAATCCGCTTGTGAAATTCAGCCGGAGGCAGCGGCCATGCCCAGGTGCTCATGATGACCAGCGCGCGGACGCGGTCCGGATTGGACAGGGCGAACCCGAGGCCGGTCGGTCCGCCCCAATCGTGGCAGACCATGGTTGCGTTGCGCACATCGAGCTGTCGCAGGAGGCCTGTCAGATTGGCGATGTGACCGTCCAGCGTGTGGGCCTGTTCGTGGACGGGCTTCTCGGAGAGCCCGAAGCCGACCATGTCCGGCACAATCACGCGCCTGCCCGCTGCGGTCAGCGGCCTGATGAATTTCCGGTACAGGAATCCCCAGGCAGGATTCCCATGCAGGAGAACCACTGGATCGCCGGCACCCTCGTCGACGTAGTGCATGCGCCAGCCATTGACGCGCTTGAATTTCGGCTCGTACGGCCATTGCTCATGCACGAACCGCTGCGCTGTTTCCGATGCCTCCATCGTTTTCCTCCTATCCAAAGAAGATGATGGCCTGGCCGTTGAGGCCAGGCAGCCTGACCACCGGGCCCAGAGATTTGCCCGTTGCAAAATCGAACGCGACGACTTCGTCCTGAGCTACGCAATACAGCTTCCCATCGGGCCCGAAACGTAGTCCGCGCGGCTTCCTGAATCCGACACCACGATCCGGAGTCAGGACGCGAACGAGACGGCCGTTGGATCGATCATATTCGCGGATGGTCGTCACCGCGTCCGGAGCACCGAAGGGATGTTCACTGCTGACGACCACGCGTCCGTTTGGCGCGATCGTGAGATCGAGCGGACTGAGGTCCGGATCTCGGACTTTCCAGGAAGGATTGACCGTCCACTCCGGACCGAACGCCAGAATGGTGTTGTCGCCTTCGCCGCCCGGGCCGATGCCGGATGCGAGAAAGAGAGTGCCGTCCTGTCCGAAGGCGAAACCGCGGGGGAACGGAACCACTGCGCCCGGAAGCATGGCTTCCCCAGATCCATCGAGCGTTGGCGCAAACGCCATGATCGTCCGCGCAGTGCGCAATCCGACATAATACCGGCCATCCGGTCCGAAGTTGCCGCCGCCTGGGTTCAACCCAGGTATCACGCCGGTCTCGCGCACGACACGACCCTTTCCATCGAGCGCCAGAATGCGGTCCGAGCCGCAGTTGAGGAAGAGCGATGAACCGTCGACGCCAACGCCGCGCGGGTCGACGATCCGGGCGTCCTCACTGAACGGACCCAGCACTTTGCCGTCCGCATCGAACGCCAAGAGCTTGCCGTAGCCCAAGCCATTCGTGCCCGAGGCGCTCGTCACAAGAAGAACCATGGAAGGCTCCTGCGGTTACTTCAAGCGATGCTCAACTATCACTACCGAGTACTTCGATGTCATGGAAACACCTCCGCCGAGAACACGCGCAGCAAGCGGGAACCTAGCTGTCGTGGATGGGAGGATTCCGGCAGAGCGGTCTTCGTAATAATGCTTATTCCGGTGCGGAATATGCGAATGGGCTCGAGAGAGGCCATCCACCGTCGACCTTCTGATCATCGTCCATCCGCTCTTTGGTTCCTATTGCGCTTTCGGCCTTTGTGGAGTGTGCTCGGATCTCTTGGAGATGCAGCCAGCCTGGCTGGCCCAGGTCGGCCATCGGTCAGTCGAATGAAGCGGGTTCTGCGCGGGCGGCTTCCCGCATAGATCCACGATGCCGAGCCAACGGGATTCCAATGCCCGTATCGTACACATCGATCCGAATTCCCGAGCAGGAACGCCGCGCGAGGACCCATTCCCCGCCGGAATGAATGATATTGCCGGGTCGCGGCTGCCGCAGCGCCGGGGAATGGGCGAGGGTGAGGTCCTACGTTTTCACCACGAGAAGGGAGAGAGAAATGATCAACGGATTTACGCTTCACGACACGAAAACCGCGCCCGCGGCTTCCGCCGAAATCCTCAACGCCGTTCAGAAGTCCTGGGGCTTCGTGCCCAACCTGCACCGCGTCCTCGCACAGAGTCCGGCAGCACTTGAGGCTTACAGCACCCTTTGGGGGGTCGCCGAAAAGACGAGTTTCACCCCGCAAGAACGCAATATCGTCTATCTCGCCATCATCTACGAGAACGAGTGCACCTATTGCATGGCCGGGCACACCAATCTGTCGCGCATGGCCAAGGTGGAGCCGGAGGCGATCTCCGCCGTCCGCGAAGGCCGCCCCATCGCCGACGCGAAGCTCGAGGCATTGCGCCAGTTCGCCGCTAAGGTCACCCGGCAGCGCGGCGTCGTGAGCCAGGCCGACGTCGCCGCCTTCAAGGCCGCGGGCTACGACAATCAGTCGGTGCTGGACGTGCTCGTCCTCGCCGCGACCAAGCTCATCTCCAACTACACCAATCATCTCGCCGAGACCCCGAACGATTCGTTCATGAAGGGTGCGGAGTGGAATGCGCCGGGCAAGTTGAAGCCTGCCGCCTGATGCGCGAGTGAGGCTGCCCTCGCCATTGTGCGGGGCAGCCTTTGCTTCTGGCGCAGCGGGAGATCGAAGATGACGATGGAAGGAGAACTGCGATGAAGTCCTCGTCGGAAAACATGCAGGCGTCTGAAAGCAGGCCCATCGATCAAAGGAAGATCGCTTACCAGAAACCTCAGCCCCTCGGCATGGTGCCGGATGTATTCATCGGCTCTGCGCTGGAGCTTGACGGCGATGAGCGGGAATGGGTCCCGCAATCGCCGACGGTGGCCTTCCGGCCGCTCGTGCTCAATGTGAGCCAAGGTTATTATATCAACATCCTTCGGGTCCGCTCCTCGGGTGTGTTGTCGCGCCATCGGCATTCCGGGCCGGTGCATGCCTTTACCCTGCGCGGAAGCTGGCGGTATCTCGAGCACCACTGGGTCGCGTCCCCTGGGGACTATGCGTTCGAGCCGCCCGGCGAGACACACACGCTTGTCGTTCCGGATGACGTCAAGGAGATGGCCACGCTGTTCCACGTGACGGGCGGGTACACCTACGTCGATCCCTACGGTGAGGCGCTCGGATACGAAGATGTCTTCACCAAGCTCGAGCACGCCATGCAGCACTACGAAGCCGTCGGGCTTGGCAAGGACCATGTGAAGAGGATCGTGCGATGACGAGAAGAGAAACTGTCGATGTAGGTGGCGTGCCGATCAGCTATTTGACCGCCGGCAAAGGTGGCCCCTTGGTTCTCCTGCTTCACGGCACTTATTGGAGCCGCGTCTGGCAGCCGGTGCTCGAGGGCATTGCTGCCGCTGGCCTCCGACCGGTGGCGGTCGATTTCCCGGGCTTCGGCCGCTCCGGAGGCGAACTCGACGTGGGCGAGGCTTCGGTACCACGACTTTCGGCGTGGCTCGTGCGTTTCCTCCAGGCGCTCCGGCATAGGGGCCCGGTCATGGTTGCCGGCCACGACATCGGTGGAGGCGTCGCGCAGCACCTGATGTTCGCAAAGGAGGTTGAGGTGCCGCGCGTGGCCGTCGTGAACGGGATCATGTACGATTCATGGCCGGTGCCTGGCGTCGCCCGCTTCCGGGATCCGGCGGTCGCTGCGGCAACGACGCGCGACGACATTTTGACTGCGCGTCGCGTATCGGTCGTGAAGGCGCTCGGACGACCGGCCAGCGAAGCCGAGATCGCGGAATATCTCGATCCCTGGACGGATCCACGGGTCGCTCGATCCTGGCTGGCGCTCGCGGGCGCCGCCGACCATCGCTACACCATGGAGATGCTGCCGGCATTGCTGCAGTCCAGGACGCCAAAGCTCTTGGTGTGGGGCGAGGATGACCCGTTTCAGACCATCGACTACGCCGAACGCTACGCGCGGGAAATCCCGGAAACGCGGCTCGTCCGAATCAAGTCGGCCGGCCACATCCCGATGGAGAACGATCCCAAGGCGGTCGCAGGAGCTCTAGCCGAGTTCTTCGCCGCCGAACGCTGAGGGAGAGCTGCGATGAAGGTTGCCATCCTCGACGACTACCAGAACGTGGCGCTGCGGCTCGCGGACTGGTCTAACGTTCGTCAGCACGCCGAGATCACCGTTTTCAATGACCACTTGGTCGCCCCCTCGGCTGTCATCGGACGGTTGCAGCCGTTTGATGTGGTTTGCATCATGCGTGAGCGGACGCCGCTTCCAAGGGAGATCCTGCAGCAGCTCCCGAACCTCAAGCTGATAGCCTCGACGGGACCGCGAAACGCATCCATCGACAGCCAGGCCGCGACCGATCTCGGCATCGCGGTCACCGCGACGGGCTACGATTCCACTCCGACCATCGAGTTCACCTGGTCGCTGATCCTGGCGAACATGCGGGGCATCGACCGGGAGGCAGCGTCGCTCAAGGCGGGCGGGTGGCAGATCGGGCTCGGCTCGAATCTGCGGGGCAAGACGCTCGCGGTCGTCGGTTTGGGAAACATCGGAAAAGAAGTTGCGCGGATCGGTCTTGCCTTCGGCATGAAGGTGATCGCCTGGAGCCAGAACCTGACCGAGGAGACGGCCGGTGCCGCCGGCGCCGTTTTCGTTGACAAGCAGACGCTTTTCCGCGAGGCGGACGTCGTCACGGTGCATCTCGTCCTCAGCGGGCGCACTCGAGGCCTGATCGGGCGGTCCGAGCTCGCCCTGATGAAGCCGACGGCGAGGCTCGTCAACACGTCGCGCGGTCCGATCGTCGACGAAGCGGCTCTGATCGAAGCGCTCCAGGCGCGCCGGATCGCCGGTGCCGCGGTCGACGTGTTCGATCTGGAGCCGTTGCCTCTCGATCATCCCTTCCGGAAGCTGGAGAACGTCCTGGCGACGCCTCACATCGGCTATGTGACCGAGGATCTCTATCGGACCTTCTACGGCGACGCCGCGGCCAACATCACGAAGTGGCTCGAGGCCAACGCCGCGGCTACGTAACCGTCCTCAAGCGCGACGAATACTTCCTAGACAACGAGGATTGAAATCATGAACACGACCAATCCGAGCAAAGATATTCCCAAGAAGGTCTTGATCACGGGCGCAAGCGGCCTGCTGGGTGTCGCGGCCATCGAGAGGTTTCTCGACGCGGGCTGGGGCGTGGTTGGCGTCTCGCGCCGCAAGCCCGAGTTGCCCAGCGGCCGCAACGTCGACTTTCTGTCGGTCGATTTGCGCGACCAGGAAAAGACCCGCGCCGCATTCGAACCGCTGACCGACGTCACGCACATCGCCTATACGGCTCTCCACGAAAAGCCCGAGCTGGTCGCCGGCTGGTCGAGCAAGGATCAGATCGAGACCAACAATGCGATGCTGCGCAACGTGGTCGAGCCGATCGTCCGCGGCGCGAGCAATTTCCAGCACATCAGCATCCTGCAGGGGACGAAAGTCTACGGCGTCCACCTGCATCCCATTCCGATCCCGGCTCGCGAAAATGATGCCCGCAAGGATCACCCGAACTTCTTTTTCGACCAGGAAGCCTATGTCGGCGAGATGGGTACGAAGCACGGTTTCAACTACACGGCTCTGCGTCCGCAGCTCGTCACCGGTCCCACCCCCGGGGCTCTGAACGTTCTCCCGGCCATCGGAGTCTACGCGGCGATCCGCCGCGAGAAGGGGGCGCCGTTCGGCTTCCCTGGCGGTCCGTCGTTCGTTTGGGAAGCCGCCGATGCGGATCTCGTTGCAGACGTGGCGGTCTGGGCGGCGCAATCGCCTCAGGCAGCGGACGAGGCTTTCAACATCACCAACGGCGACGTGTTCGAGTGGCGTAACGTGTGGCCGGGTCTCGCCGAGACCCTCGGCGCAGAGGCAGGACCGGACACGCCGCTGAGCGTGACGGCCTACCTCGCCGAAAACGCCGCGGTCTGGGACAAGATCGTCGCGAAGTATGGTCTTCGCTCGCGGAGCCTGCGGGAGCTGGTCGGTCAAGGAGACCAGCATGCTGACTTCGCGTTCGCCTATGGCGCCCCGGCGGGACCGCGAGCCTTCGTGAGCACCATCAAGCTGCGTCAGGCCGGGTTCTCGAAAACGGTCGATACCGAGATCTCGTTCCGTAACGCGTTGCAGTCTCTGATCGATCGCAAATTCCTGCCTCCTGCGCGCAAATGATGCGGAGTTTGTGCGCGGCGCGCCGATCGCGAAAATCAGCAATCTAGAAGGACGACAAGGATGCTCAGGCTACAAGGGAAAGTGGCGGTGGTGACAGGCGGCAGCAGTGGCCTGGGGCTTGCGACGGCGCAGCATTTTGCGAAGGAGGGGGCATTCGTCTACATCACCGGCCGCCGTTCGAGGGGACGTGAAGAATTTGCAGGACCTCGACCGGCTGTACGACCGGATCAACAGCGAGAAGGGGAAGATCGATATCCTTGTCGCGAACGCGGGTTTCATCGATCCGGAGTCGCTCGTCGAGGTCACGGAGAAAAATTTTGACCAGACCTTCGGCATCAACGTACGCGGGCTTCTCTTCACGGTTCAGAAGGCGCTGCCTCTCTTCCGTGATGGTGGCGCCATCGTCCTGATTTCGTCGATCGCCGCGTTCAAGGGCATTCCGCGCTACACCGCCTACAGCGCGACCAAGGCAAGCGTTCGCTCGTTCGTGCGAACGTGGACTGCCGAACTCAAGGACCGCGGCATTCGTGTCAATGCGATCAGCCCGGGCGCGATCGACACGCCGATCATCGACGCGCAGGCGGCAACCAAGGAGGGCGCCGACGCTATCCGGGCGAGCTTCAGGGCTGCCACTCCGCTCGACCGACTTGGTCGCCCCGAGGAGATCGCTGCCGCAGCGCTGTTCCTGGCTTCTGACGAAAGCAGCTACGTGGCCGGAGCCGATCTCGTCGTCGATGGCGGCCTCAGCGCTCTTTGAGTCTGAGGTGGCTATCAACCGGGTCGGTAGAATGACGGCAATGCCGCGCAAGAGCGCCCCTCATCTTCGAGAGGGTCAATATCCCAAACCTGCGCCTGGTCTCGAGACGGCCCAACGAGCTTGCTGATCGCCGACAGGGTCATACGGAGCTCGCGCGCCGCGGCGGAAAACCCACCGAGCTCGAAGACTCGCGCAAGAGTCTCCATCTCGGCGGAACGATTTACGTCCAAACGGGCCATTGTGATTTCATTTCACAAAGGATGTGCCAGACCAAGGTCTACTGCATGACTACAGGCGGGTCCACCTACGCCAGACCAACGGACCTCCGAAGAGTAGACCACATGAGCAAGACTGAACCAAAGTGAACGGATAACGGCGGGACTGAAGAAATCGACGTTCTTGTTGTGGGCGCGGGATTTGCCGGCGTTTATCAGCTTGACCGCTTGCGCAACATGGGCATGTCGGTCCACGTGGTTGAGGCCGGGAGCGGTCTTGGAGGTGTCTGGTATTGGAATTGTTATCCGGGGGCGCGCGTCGATTCTCCCGGGCCGATGTATCAGTTTTCGCGCGAAGACCTGTGGCGAGATTGGAAGTTCACTGAAAGCTGTATCCCGCGTGGCCTGAAATCCGTGATTACTTCCGCTATCTGGACGAGAAGCTCGACCTAAGCCGCGACATTCGTTTCAACACGCGCGTCGAGAAGGCCGAGTTTGATGCGGCGAGCAATCGTTGGACGGTCCATTCGAGCGATGGCTCTGTAATCAGGCCGCGTTACTTCGTGGTCTGCGTCGGTTTAGGTTCGAAGCCCTATACACCGAATCTGCCGGGCCTAAGCGACTTTGCCGGACAACGACATCACACTGCACTCTGGCCACAGCAAGGTTTGGACTTGGCCGGCAAGCGGGTCGGGGTCATCGAGTTCAAGCAGGCCGCCTACGCGTTGGACCGTGGTTCACGCAAAGCTGCGCTGGCTCGCTTCCTAAAAAGGGCTTCCAGCGGCGAACTTGACGAGCCCGAACAGGAGTACCGGTTGGCCGCGTAGCTTTGCATTGTGGCTAGGTGCTTCATTGGCGCGGCGATAGGGCCACGCAAAGCGACGCTGCTCTTGGAACGGGACACCGGAGGCGCGAGGGCGGTGTGGGGCATTCGACGGGTTTTCTGGCCAATGCCCAACGTCGAGGTGTGTGATCGCTTACGGCGCGACGTCCTCCATCGAGAATAGTCCCAGCGCTTCGCGAACTTCGCGTAGCGTGTTTTCCGTTACTTCGCGTGCTCGGTCCGTTCCCTCCTTGATCACTTTCAATAGGTAGCCTTGGTCATTCGCCAGCGCATACCGACGGTCTCGGACCGGCGCGAAAACGGCCTGGAGCACTTCGTTCAGCCGCTTCTTGACCGCGCTGTCTCCGAGACCTCCACGCCTATAGCGTTCCTTGAGGTCCGCAACCCCGGCCGTATCGTCGTCGAACGCGTCGAGGTATGTGAAAACGACATTGCCTTCGACGCGACCAGGATCAGACGCCTTTAAGTGACCTGGATCGGTGAACATCCGCTGGACGGCAGCGTGGATCTGGTCAGGCGTGGCAGACAGCGGTATGGCGTTGCCTTGGGACTTGCTCATCTTGGACCTTCCATCAACACCAGGAAGTCTCCCGATAGGCGGGATCATCGCGTGCGCTTCCGACAAGACTTCGTATCCGACTTGCCGGTTGATCCGTCGCACGAGTTCGTTGGTTTGTTCGATCAATGGAAGCTGATCGTCCCCCACAGGGACGACGGTCGCCTTGAAAGCAGTGATGTCGGCAGCCTGAGCGACCGGGTAGCACAGAAAGCCGGCTGGAAGATCGCGCCCGAATCCCCGTGTCTGGATCTCATCCTTGATTGTCGGATTGCGTTCTAGCCGTGCGACGGTGACAAAGTTCATGTAGAGAACGGTCAGATCAGCAAGAGCGCGTAAGTGCGATTGCACGCAGATGGTCGTCAGACCAGGATCAATTCCGACCGCGAGATAGTCCGTTGCGATTTCCAGAACATAATTCCGGATGCGAGCGGGATCGTGCGCGTTGTCCGTGAGGGCCTGGTTATCTGCCAAGAGCAGATACTGTTGATGGGTCGATTGAAGCGCAAGACGGTTCCGCAGTGAGCCGACATAGTGGCCCAAATGCAGAGCGCCAGTCGTCCTGTCTCCGGTTAGGATGGTAGGAAAGTTGGGATCTTTCTGTTGCATGACGGTTCTCCAGAATGCGAGCCGCCGTACAATCGACCGTCGATCTCTGACAAACCGTGCGAGCCGTTGAACGGCGGCGACGGTTGCGAAATGACAGGGCCGTGCCGCTCCTAATTGGAGCGCCACCACATAGAAACGGACGTGGTCAGAGGACTGGTCATGCGGACACAATCATCGAAAACCAAGACAATGGCAAGCGCGTTCTCTGTGCTCATTGGATGCTCCTTGAGGTCAATCACTCGTTGCCTTTCGAGTCACAAGACTTCGAACACGTCCAGATGGACGTCGTTTTTCAGCCTGGTCCCGGCAGCGACGCTGAATATCCTTGTCATCCAGTCGTAGGCGGGCGCGCTCGTCTCGAACCGTATGATCTCTCTGAAATAGTAGGACGAAGGATCGACCGTTTCCCCTTCGGAAATTCGCTTGAACACCTCCGGCGGTCCATGACGAAGCCCGATTCCGCGAAAGTCGATGAGGGCGCCGTCGTTCGTTTCGAGGACGCAACGAATGTCGAGCTCCGCTGTGCCGTCGGGCCGGATAGACTGCCAGTCGGCGCCGACTTCTTGGATAGAGCCCCGCAATCGAGCGCCAGCGAACGATCCTCCAAGTATCTTCACGATCCTGCGATGGCGACCGAACAGGTCAGATCCAAGTTCGATGGGTGTATCGACCCGGGCGGAAAGATTGAACAGTGGTCTCAGCTGAATCATCATTGGTCTCCAGTGCAAAGCCAGGATGGTGCGCGTCGAGGTCGGCCGTGCTGATCGGGTCGGTCTGCTACCGATCGCCGGCCGTCTCGTTATCCAGGGCCTTGCCGTTGGTCTCAGGCGATGCCGCGGTCGCAAAGAACACCAATGCGCAAAGCAGAATGAGACAACCATCAAACAGCCGCGGTTGCTTCAAGGAATACAGCCACGTCTGAAGATATGGAGCAGTCCCCGCGGCCAATGCTCCCGCCGAGTAAGGCAGCCCCATGGCTACGGCGCGGATCTTCGTCGGAAACTGTTCCGGGAAGAATGCCGGCATGATCGCGGTGGGTGCCGAGATCAGCAGCATCCCCACCCCCATATAGACCGCAAGGCGCCAGATTTCTCCGTTGCCGCCGGTAAAGACGAGGGACAATGGAACGATGGCGAACATGGATCCTATCGAGAAGAAATACCAATTCAGCTTTCGACCGTACCGATCGGAAATGCGACCCCAGACAATGAGACAGACGATGAAGAAGGCGTTGGCTGCCACACCGACCCACATCACAGGACCGGGAGCCATTCGCAGAGGGCCGATAGCGAACGTCGTAGCCATGATAGCCCAGACGTAGTAGAGAACTGCGCCGGCGCCGGAAAGCACGAAGACGCGCATGCAAGCCCGACGGTACTTCCACACATCCCGCCAAGCGGAGCGAGCCGCCCGATCCTCCTGCACACCTGCGTCACGCGCCGCAGCCTTCGCTCGAAACATCGGCGTCTCATCGAGGCGCCGGCGCAGAACCAGTGCATAGACGCCGAGCATACCTCCGATGATGAATGGGATGCGCCAAGCCCATTCCTTGATCACACTCGTCCCGAAAACGCTTGTCAGTCCCGCGCCGAGCAGGGTTGCGAACATGACGCCGATCGTCACGAAAACAAAAACGGATGATGCCCACGCTCCTCGTTTATGCGCCGGTGCCATTTCAGTGACGTAGGTGAAGGACGAGACAACCTCGCCGCCGTGGCCAAACCCCTGAAGAAGTCTGCCCAACAGGAGCACTACGGCGGCTGCGGCTCCAATGTTGTCGTAAGTTGGCGTGATGCCTATGAGCAGACTTCCGCCGGCCGTCACCAGCATGGATAAGGTCATCGCCGGGCGACGACCGCGACGATCAGCGAACCAGCCGAAAAACACGCCGCCCAGCGGCCGCATGAAAAAGCCGGCCGCGAAGATCGCGAGGACTCCGAGCAGGTCCGCTAACGGATCGTCACTGCGGAAAAACTGTCGTGCAAAGTATGCGGCGAAGATCGAATATGCCATCCAGTCGTACCATTCGAGGGCATTTCCCACACCGACGCCAATGACGATCTTGCGCCTCTCGGAGCGCACCCGAACGCCTTCAAGTGAAGAGGTCGTCTGCAATGTGGCTTGGTCCATGCTTATCTCCTTTTGGCTGAAGTACGGATGTAGCGAGACGAGTGCGCGGGACTCGGGCAGTTGCGCGCAGAACCTCGGCACAGGAACTCCTTGTCGACGAACCCGGCTCCATCATCGAGCTTCGTTCGCTCGGCAACGCTGTGCGCAATGACTTTTTTATCGACGATTTGACCGGCGCAATTGTCAGCGGCGCGTAAACGATTTGGTACGCCCAACCTCGCCTGCTCCTGAAAAGGGCCAGCCGAGGGCACCGCCAAGGCATCAGGCGTTTATGAGTTCTGCAGCGGGCTCCGCCGCAAGTTGGGTAAAGCGCGAGCCATGGAAGACCAGCGGAGGCGTGTCTTTTTCGACCTCAAACTCATGAATGAGCAGCAGCACGACATCATGGTCGCCGGCGGCGTGGATGTCGAAGATGCTGCACTCGAACCAGGCCGCAGCTCCTTCTATCCGCACCGCGTCTTTTGGGGTCGAGATTGCTTCGATGTCGTTGAATCTTGTGGATTTGTCTCGGCCTGAGAGTTGTCGGCATTTCTGAGCATGGTCGACGCTGAGAACTGAAATGCCGATGCGCCTTGCCGCGGACAGCGAAGTCCACGTTGAGGAGGACTTCTGGACGAAGACCGCCACGAGCGGTGGATCCAGCGAAACTCCGACTGTGAAGGAGGAGGCGACAATAACGTGCCGTTGTCCGTCGACCACGGCGGCGAGAGCCGCCACGCCCGATGGGAAATGGCCGAACGCCTCTCGCAGGCGCTTTGGATCGATCGCGGCATGCGAAATGACTGACACGGAGATGTCCTCCTCGTTCGTGCTGATGTCCTTGAATGTCGTTCTTGGGGGGGCAGTATAGCAGAAACTTCCCTTGGTGAATAGCAAAAATATGACGGTCGCAAAATAAGAGCAATATGTCTCACGCGCGTCGGCTCGGACCGCAGCGAATTTCGAAGCAAATTTAAGAAAGTAAGGTGCGAGTTATGAGTGTGAGACCGAGCGTCCTTTCCACCTTATCAATGGTCCGTCCCGTGTAGCGACGACAATGAAAAATTGCCAACTGTTGACGATCGTCACGAAATGGGTATGTATTAGCCGTCGAGGAAAATAGGTCGATGAAACCTAGGAGGAGCCATGACCGCTCAAGCCGCCGATCCAAACAGTCGCGTGTTCATCGTGCGTGAATCGGAGCGCGAGAGCCTCTGGTTTCTCGGGGATCTGATTCAGCCGATCATCACTACGCAAATGACGCAGGGGCGCTTCCAGATTGCGTTGACCCACTCGAAGGCCGGGTCGGAACCTCCGTTGCACGAGCACAATGGCGAGGACGAAATCTTCTATGTTCTGGAAGGCCGCATCTCGTTCTGGGCCGCGGATCAGGCCGTCACTCTTGGAGTTGGCGACTGCATCCTGATGCCAAAGGACGTGCCGCACATCTTCCAGGCCGACCGTGACACGGGTGCAAAGTGGCTCGTGATGTCCGCGCCCGGTGGTCTGGACGATTTCTTCCGCTCCGTTGCCGTGCCTGCCGAGTATGCGGCTCCCAAAAAAGGCTGGGTCATGGACCATGCGACTGAGAAGCGTCTGGAAGATGCCTGCAAGCGCTTCGGCATCACAATCCTGGCGCCACCCGGGACCCGACCTACGGAGAACTGAACTCCGACGGAGTTCCTCAGGATCAACATGAGCCCAGTCATGGATATGAGGCGGTGCGCAACTTGCCACCGGCCTATGGAGGATTAAAGTGCTCAAAGCCTTTTCGTCAGAAGTGTGCGGGCCGACAATGGCGAACGCGCCGTCACCCTCAGAGACGGCCGAGATCGTCGAACGAATTCATGGGATCGGTCCGTTGCTGCGTCAGAACGCCGCCGCCGCCGATCGAAATCGTGTTCTTCCCCAAGAGACGGTCGATGCCCTCGGGTCAACTGGCGCCTGGTCAGTCTCGACGCTGAAGCGCTATGGCGGCTACGAGGGCGGCGCCTCGATGCTGCTCGATGTCGCGAGGACCGTGGGCTACTACGATCCGGCCGCGGCGTGGTGCGTCGTGATCTCCAATGGATCGGTCATGCTGGCAAACCGTTATGGCGACGAGGTGCTAGACGAGGTTTTCGCCAAGGGGCCGATTCGCGCGGCATCGATCTTCGCCCAACCTCAAGGCACGGCCACCCCCGACGGGGATTGCTGGAGAGTCAGCGGAAAGTGGCCGTTTGCGTCGAACAGCGCGCACTCGGAATGGGCTCTCGGCATCCTCTTCATCAAGGAGAATCCGGCGGCTGAGCCCCGCGTCGGCTTCGCGCTGATGCATCGCAGCGAGTACGAGGTACAGGATACGTGGTTCACGATCGGCATGCGCGGATCGGGCTCGAACACCATGGTGGCGCAGGACCTTCGGCTCGCGAAGGGCCGCATCATCACGTTCGAGGACCTCATGGGCACTGGATTAGAGCGTGATCCGAAGGCAACCTTCGGAAGGAGGCTGACGCCGCATTTGACGATGTCGACGACGATCCAGGCGCCCTCGCTGGGCGCGGCCTACGCGGCGCTCGACTACGTGACGGAGGTGGCGCCCAAACGGAGCATTACGTACACGAACTATCGCAAGCAGACCGACTCCGGAGCGTTTGTGCAGAACCTGGGAGCGGCAAGCATCAAGATCGATGGTGCTCGGCTTTTGCTCGAACGGGCTGCGGCTCATATCGATGCGGTGGCTTCCGGTATCATTCCGATGATCCTTGCAGACCGCGCGCGGCATCGCGCCGGCATTGGCCATGCTGGCCACGAGTTGGTCGATGCCGTGAACGATTTGTGCTGGCTTCACGGTACGGCGGCTTTCGCCGAAGGCAGCCTGCTTGGCCGGATGTGGCGCGATATCAACACCGGAACGCGCCATGCATCGATTACGGCGCCGATGGGCTACGAGTTGCATGGGAACGGCGTCACGGGCACCGAATACATCTCGAGCAAACTCTAGCCGACATGCCGAAGTTAACTCACGACATGCGTCCGTCCGGGAGCCAGCGCCATGACGGAGTGATGGTGGATGCGTGGTATGGGCTCAGATATGCGACGGCACCTGTTCGGTTCGGGCCGCCTTTGCCTGCCCAGGGCCGGCTTGATGCGGGGAGCCTCCTTGGAGTGCCAATATTTCCGCAGCGTCCTAGCCGATTGGCCGCGGCGATGGGAAATGGGACGCAGAACCCACAATCGGAGGACGCGTTCTTCGCCAATGTGTGGGCTCCTTCGGGCGCGGAGAGCCTACCGGTCCTCCTGTTCATCCATGGCGGAGCCTGGATGACCGGCGGCGGATCGTTGGAATGGTACGACGGCGGAATCCTGGCGTCCCGCGGGATCGTCGTGGCTACCGTCAACTATCGACTGGGAGTGCTGGGTCATCTTGGCCGAGCCGGGGACTGCGACCTTCCTCTGCCGGCCGCGGATCTGGTCGAGGCGCTGCGATGGATCGGCGATCATATCCAGATGTTTGGAGGAGATCCGAGCCGGATCACCGTCGTCGGACAATCTGCGGGCGGCTGGTACGCTCACCTTTTGTCTGTGCTGCCGCGGAGTCGTGGGCTTGTTCATCGCCTATCCCTCCTAAGCATGGGCACGCGAGAGCCGTGGACGTCCCACCGGCAGGACGAAGTTACCCGCCGTACGAGTGAACAACTTGGCGGTGCGGACCTTGATAAGGTGTCCGTGAGCGAATTAATGGACGCTGGCGTCAGGGCGCTCGGGCAACCGCCGTCCGTGCTTGGTCACGCTCCGTCCGCATTTCTGCCGGTCGCGAGTGCCGCCTTGCCCGCGTTGCTGCTTGACCCGCAGTGGGCGGCGCAGGCTTGCCATGCACAGGCGGTCAACTTGCGTTGTACCGCGGACGAGTCCGCCGCATTCCTGTTCGCCTCGCCCCAACAGACAGGCGCAACGCAATCGCAAGTCGACAACGTGCTCTCCTTCTGGGAGGTCTCTGATATCCCGCAGTCGCTTCGTCGCGGCGGCGCATATGCCGGCAGCTCAAGTGGTTTCTCTCCGTACCGTCAGCTCGTCGCTGCCTCATCATGGCGCCAGTTTCAGCGGTTTCCGACCGAGTACGCGAACGCCTTGATTGCAAAAGGCATCGATGCTCGACTCGAGATATTCTCGGAAGAGGGCGAATTGCCCGGCTTGCATAGCGGACACTGTCTGGATCTTCCATTTCAGTTCGGCACGCGGCGGTCTTGGATGGACGCTCCGATGTTGCGCGGATTCGACGATGAGCGGTTCGAAACGATTTCGCAGCGGCTGATCGGCGATCTGGTCGCTTTCGCGAATGGAAACGATCGCGGTTAGCCGCGGAGGACTTCATCCACATAGCGGGCCGACATCGGGCGCAAAACCCGATTCAGCTCTCCGAACACTCTGCGTGCGGTGATGCCCATCCACTTGGCGGGCAACAACTCGGGCGGCAGTCCTGGGTCCATGAAAGGCAAGCGGCGCCATTGGGTGACCATCGGAATGTATATGCGGAACGCTTCGCGGTGGATGTCTTTCCCTTCACGACCATAGGAGAGCCAGCGGTCGGCCTCCCGTCCGTAAGCCTCGACGAACGCGCGGTACTCGCCTTCCACTGCGTTGAGGTCCCACCATTGGGCGACCTTGCGCCGCAAGTCTCCCGGCCCAACCGGCTGGGAGGTGAAGAATTCCACGTACTCTGATAGCTTGTGCTCGCGCATATAGTTGAGCGCTTCGATCTGTAGTCGAGCTGGGGCGATACAAAGACCGGGCGCGACGGTGCCGAAGCCCATACGCGCGAGCCCGGCGCGAATCTTGTGGCGGTTCTGCCGCTCGCTCTCTGGAACGGAGAATGAGGCCAGCAGCCAGGGATCACCGATGCTTGCCGTTCGCGGAGAGAAGATCCGCTCGTCGCCGGCCAACATATGCGGCTCGAGATCGGCTGCCATCGCGTAACCGCTCGCGCTGCCCGATTTCTTGCTGACAAGAACGCCCTTTTGCTTCAGTCGCGAGATTGACGAACGAACACTGGCAGGTTCATAGCCCAGTTCGGAAAGAAGTCGAACCACTGCGGCAACCGGAATGATCTTGCCGGCCGGCCGACCGTACAGGCCGAATACGGTCACAACGTAGCGGTGGTGCGCTGCCTGCTCGTGACCTCCCGGTTCGCGGCCGGCGATGATCTCATCGACGGCTATGGTGGCGCTAGACGTCGTTGCCTCGCGTGGTTTCGATGGACCCATTTCTTATTTGAACCTGAGGTGTGCAGCTGGAAGCTCTCGCTGAGAACGGCTAGGATTACGTATCACTGGGGCTCGCAGCGGACAACGGTGCAGAGGGGGCGTCGTGCTTCGTGCGCCGATGTCGCAGCGGCCCTACAACGCTTCCATAGTGTGCGAAAAATCCGATCTGCCGAACCGTAGTTGTACTGTCTCATGCGGATAATTGGAGCAGATTTCGGAGCTCTGACCGGCGTTGCGGAAGGCGGTGGCGCTTCCGGGCAATCCCGACATGAGAATTCGAATATGCATCTGAAGAGCTCTTTTCATCATGAGAATTTTCAGCCAGCTTACCGTCTGCGATGCTGTCAGCTCGCTGATCAATCTGGGCAACATGAGTTGCAAGCGACGAGGCCATCTTAGGTCGTCCCGTTAAGCTTCGTCATCGAGAGTCGTTCGCGCATCTGAGCTCATCCATGATGAAAGACGATGGGCTGGGCGCTCTTCGGTCCCCAATCCTTGAAGAATATCCGTGTCCCATCCTTCGTCGCTACGAACGCCATGATCTCTTCTCCTCGTTCTTGAGTGGAATGGTTCGCCTTGGCTTGGGCGGCCGCGGCCAAGGGCGGAAGCAGGGGCGTCGCGGCGATTGCGGCGCCGACGGCCAGGGCTGGTTCGCCGGGAGACGGCCCGCGCACCATCGCATTCATCGTTCGGCTTCATCGGATCTCCTCCGTCGGCCTATTCCCTAGTGCGCGTGCATCCCGCCATCGCCCTTGCAGGCGGGGCAACCCTTGTGGCCGAAATGGGCCTTGGCCATGAGGGCGAACAGGCGCATGGGATCGGCCGTTCGGCCTTGTCCCTCGAACTCGCGATAGGCGGCATCGACATTGACGACGAGCCGCTCCGGTTCGCTCCAGTCCCTGAAGGAATCCATCGAAATGTCGTTTGCCGCCTCCTCGTAGCTCATGCCGGCGTCGTATCGCTTTCTGGCCTCGACGAGGACGTATTCGAGATAGTGTTTCAGGTCCTGCACGCCGTTCTTGTCCGTAATGGCTCCGTGTCCGGGCACGATCGTCTCGACATCCCAGGACAAGATCCGGTCGCAAGCGGCGATCCAGTTCGAGATCGGGCCTGCCCAGACAATCGGGTGTCCCTTGACGAACATGATGTCGCCAGTGAACGCGGTCCTGTCCTGCGGGACGTGGACCAGCAGGTCTCCGGGCGTATGGGCGGGACCGACTTCAATCAGCTGTACCGTCTTGCTTCCCACTTTGAGCGTGAGCGACCCATCGAACGTGGTTGTCGGAGGTGTGGCCACGATGTCGGCGAAGTCGAATCGGCTGCCCATCACCTCGTGCATGAAGGCTCCGGCATCGCCGAGCGCTCGCCAGGCGCCGAACAGGTTTCGGAAGAATTCCGGAGGCCGTTCGTGCATCTCGTCGCGGCATTTGGTGGTGGCCACGATCCGCGCACCATTGACGAGCTGATTGCCGAAGGTATGGTCGCCGTTGGCATGGGTGTTGATAAGCGTGCCGATCCTTCGCGAGGCGAGGACTTGCCGGCGCATTCGGTCGAGCATCTCCCGCGTCGATCTGAGGTCGAACAACGTATCGACGAGCAGCGCCTCGTCTCCGTCGACGATGAGGCCGGCATTGCTGTAGCCCCATGAGCCGTCCGGTACCAACCAGGCGAAACACCCGTTGCCCAGATCGTGGAGACCTTTGGTGTACGGCCATCTCGTCATGTCCCTATTCCTTGCCTCTTAAACGCCTCTTCGGTGAGAGTGAGACCTTCAACTGCGTGCGGGACTACTCGGGGGGAGCCTGTTCACGCGACAGCGCGCTCCAGCATCTGGCACCAGACCTTGATTTCCTTGACCAAAACGCCCTTCGGCGTGGTCTGGACGTAATCGAGATCCACCAGCCTTATGGTCTTCCTGCGGACGGTCTCCTTTGGAATGCCCAGAAGAGCCGACACATCGATGATCCCGATCGGTATCACCTGGATCGTGCTGCCTGTGATCCTGGTGCCGAGATACCCGATTGCGAAGAAGATCAAGAGTTCGTCCGGAGTCAGCCCGAGCCGCTTCCTCGGGGACGAGAAGAGCCGCAACAGCCGGGCGATCTTCTCCCGATTCTGCAGCACGTGAGCCTGCTGCCGAAAGACATCGAACGACGGGTGCTTGATAGGCGACAAGATGTCCGGCCGATCGGCATTCGCCTGCAGGCGGTACGACTGTCGTTTCATGGCATCGCGTGCTTCCGCCTCGGGCAGCATCATTTGTCCGCCCGCAGCACGCGATTGCGCAGGACGCCGATGCGCTCAACCTCAAGCTCGACGACGTCACCGTGCTTCAGCCAGCGGTCGAGCTCCAGGCCGCAGCCCCCGCCAACCGTACCGGAGCCGAAGAACTCTCCGGCGTGGAGCGTCTCGCTCCGCGACACATAGGCGATCATCTCCTCGAAGGAGTGCAGCATTCCGCTGCTGTCGGCATCCGTCCAGGTCTCGCCATTGACTCTGGCCCGCATGGCCAGATTGTAGGGATCGGGAATTTCGTCCGAGGTCACGATCCACGGGCCGAGAACATTGCCGGCGTCAAAACTCTTTCCTTTCGCGGGACCCAGCATGCCCTGCATCTCCTCGAACTGTGCGTCCCTCGCCGAGAAATCGTTGTAGATCGTGTACCCGAAGATGTGTGAGCGAGCGCTGGAAGCGGTGATGTTGCGGCCGCCCCTGGACAGGAAGATGCCGAGCTCGAGCTCGAAATCCATGAGCCGGCTGTAGTCGGGCCAGAGCACGTCCGCGTCGGGACCGCTCACGCTGAATCGATTGGTGATGTAGTAGATCGGCCGGTCACGATAGACCTGTGGTACGTCATCGAGCGCCTTGACCGCCGCGGCAGCCGCCTCGTTACCCCGTTTTCTTGCGGCGATGCGCTGCATGCCGGCGGGCGCTCGGCGAATGTGGCCTGGAAACACAGAGAAATCGCGCATCTGAGGTGGTTCGGGGACTGGAGCATGCAGGCTCACCGCGGGCAACGGATACGACAAGCTCTCGTCTCGACCGGCCTCTTCGACCAGGCGTCGAAGGGCGTCGAGCGCGAGCTCGCCTGCTGCGATGAGTTCGAGAACGCTCGCCGGAAGCTGCGATGGCGTCGCGGTTCGCGCTTCCGCCAACCCCCAGTCCAGAACCCTCGGCGTTGAGCTGGCTTCAATCAACACGCCAGGCCGCGGGCACGAGCCAGCCCGCGAGAAGGTGACGAGTTTCATTTTCACCTCTTGCAAAAACTATATTTTTCTTAATAATATACATGAAATGAAAGATCAAGAGATAATGAGGAAGCATATATGTCCGTCGGGAGCCGATTGATGCCGCCGCACGACGAGGCCGCGACGCTGACGGAGCGTGCCGAGTTATTCCTGGAAGAGGCGATCGTGAAGGGACGCCTGTCGCCCGGGATGAAGCTCAGGATCGCCGACATCGCAAAGGAGTTCGGCGTCAGCCAGACGCCGATGCGCGAGGCGCTCTCACGGCTCGTGTCGCGCGGGCTCGTTGTGGCGGTGGGGCAGCGCGGTTTCCGCGTGGCTCCCACGAGCGCGGAAGATCTCGCCGATATTACGATGACGCGTGTGGCGATCGAGAGCGCCGCATTACGGCGTTCCATGCGCTTCGGCGATGGACGATGGGAAGGGGAGATCGTCTCGTCGCTGCACCAGCTCAAGCGGATCGCCGGGCGAAACAAGGTATTGAAGGACTCGCCGGAACTGAATCTCGTCCACAAGGGCTTTCATGCGAGCCTGATCGCGGGGTGCGGGTCGCCGCGCATGATGGATCTCGCCAGCCAGCTTTACGACCAGGCCTTTCGGTATCGCAGGATCATGATCGGGACGGCGATCAGCGCGGACGATTTCGTCGCCGAGCACGAGAGTCTGGCCGATACCGTGCTCTCGCGGTCTCAGAGCGCGGCCGCCGCCAAGCTCTCCGCTCATCTCGAGCGGACCTATTTGGACATCTACGGGACATTACCCGCCTAGGGCCCGGAAAGCTGCATCGAAACGCGCGGCGGCTTCGCTGGCGACAAGCCGGTGCGTTCAGCCGTCGTCAAAACAAGGGAGGGAAATTTGAGCATCATGGGAGACTCGACCAAGGTCAGGAAGCAGGAGATCGCCGAAGGCTGGCTCGTGCTGGTGACGTCGTTGTTCGGCATCGCCGTGGGCGCCGCGTCGCTGCTGTTCTACAGCATCGGCGTGTTCTTCGAACCGTTCCAGCACGAGTTCGGCTGGAATCGCGGCCAGATATCGGGAGCGCTGATCTATCTGACGCTGGGCTTCGTGATCTCCGGGCCGATCGCAGGGTGGCTCATCGATCGACATGGCGCCCGCATCGTCGCGCTCGTTTCTATCCCGATGCTGGCCCTGATCATGGCCGGACTGCACCAGCTCGGCAATTCATTGACCGCCTTCTACGCGCTGTTCTTCGCTGCGGGCAGTGCCGGCGGGGGTACGACCCCGATCGTCTACACCCGGGTCGTGAATGGCAGCTTCTCGTCGTCGCGGGGACTTGCGCTCGGCATCGTGCTCGCAGGTACCGGCATCGCGGCGCTCGTTCTGCCGCCGGCTCTGGCCGCGACCATCGGGGCGTCGGGTTGGCGCACAGGCTTCATGCTTCTCGCCATCGCGGCCGCGTTGGCCTGGCCGCTGGTGCTGGTGGGATTTCGCGGAGTTGAAGGCGCTGGTGTCCCGCGGAAGGACAATGCCGATGGCGTCGATCGCACGGAAGCGCTGAAATCCCGCGTGTTCTGGACGATCGCAATCGGCTTCATCGCCGTCGCCGCGGCGATCTCGGGTCTTGTGGTGCACATGGTGCCCCTCTTGCGCGACACCGGAATGTCGCTGCCCGAGGCCGCCGCGATTGCATCGTTCATCGGCATCGGCGTCATCGTTGGACGTGTGCTCGTGGGCTGGACGCTTGACCGGCTCTTCGCGCCGCATGTCGCAGCGGTGGTCTTCCTGCTGACGGCAAGCGGCTGCGTGCTGCTCAATCTCGGCGGGGCCTCGACCGCGCCTTTTGCCGCTTTCCTGCTGGGCTTTGCTCTCGGCGCCGAGATCGATCTCATCGCATACCTGACGGCACGCTACTTCGGCATGAAGAATTACGGTTTTCTCTACGGCTCGATCTACTCGATGTTCAGCATAGGTGCGGCTGCCGGACCTGCGATCGTCGGCCATCTCTTCGATTCCTACGGAAGCTATCGCATCGCGCTCTGGGTAATGGCTTCGTGCCTTGTGTTCGGAGCGGCGGCCGTCGCATCGCTCCCGCAATTTGCCAGAGGGCGCTGATCCGCGACACTTGTCGGAGAGACGAAGGCCGGGAGACGGATCGCGACCGCCTCCCGGCCTTCCTGCGTTTTGCGACGCATCCGGTCAGGTGTCGCAAGTCCAACACAGCGAGCGAATTTTCCTCTCATGGACCCAGTTTGGGTCTGACGACCCACATCGCGCCCCGTCCCGCGATGAAGTGGCTGGACTTCGAATGTCTTTGCCTGAGGCGAAGCGGCGAAGTGGGGAGTGACGGCGCCAGTTGGAAGCGCGGGCGGAACGGTCAACGTTGAGCCGACGTCCATCGAACAGCGGTCGCGCTCCGGATCGTTTCAATCGTCCAAGGGGGGACAGCTTAATGGTTCATAGTGCAAGATCGTTAGCGGCCGCATTCGCGTCGCTCGTGCTCATGTCGTCCGGCGATGCGTTCGCAGCGGACCTGCCGGTGAAAGCACCCGCAGCGGCTGCCGAGGCTCCGTTCTTCTTCGTCAACGACAACAGATTGACCTACGCATACGCGTTCACGGGCAGTTATCCCGGACTTGCGAACCAGACCGCGTCGCAGGTCGCCGCATTTACCCATTTCGATGCGTGGGCGTATGGCACCAATCTGATCAATCTCCAGCTGATCGAGTACGATCACGCGACCCCGGTATCC
Organism: Bradyrhizobium ganzhouense; assembly: GCF_049949285.1. NCBI lineage: Bacteria > Pseudomonadati > Pseudomonadota > Alphaproteobacteria > Hyphomicrobiales > Nitrobacteraceae > Bradyrhizobium > Bradyrhizobium ganzhouense. The sequence continues at coordinate 8,079,569 of NZ_CP181318.1, read as the reverse complement.
CCATGCCCGGTTCTGCAGCGGACGGGCTGCTCGGGTGCAACGGAATTCTATGGCTTGATACGAAGCACGTTCGGCTTCAACCAGATCTTCAACACGCAGGCATTTTCGATCGGTCCGTTACATAACGTGTCGTTCGAGGTCGGCGTCGATGGCGAGGCGATGAATACCTTGCTCGCGCCGAACAAGAAGGCCGTGGTAGCAGGCCTGCAGTTTGCCTTCGACCTGCCCTACAAGGGATTCTTCAACGTGGCCCCACTGCTCTACAAGGAGACGAACCACAACGCGTTTCTGACGCCGGCCTTCATCGCCGGCGCCGGTATCGTCGACGGAGTCCTCGACTATCGTCCGACATGGGCCGTCGAGGTCAACTACTACATGGATCTCGGCTTTCTGCCGCCGCAACTGCAATACTTCGCGATCAGCGGCCGCGCGGGCTGGTATGGTCCGAAGGGCACGGGCACGACCACCGCTCAGGCGCCACTGGCGGCGCAGCCGCCGACCGCAATTGAGCTCAATAGCGAACCGATCCGCCTGACCTTCGATGCCAGTAAGGCCGCCTGGGGTCCGAAATACTCCCACTTCGTGGATCTGTGGGTCGCCTATCGCTATTGGCAGAACAAGTTCGGCCTCGACCACAACGTCCATCCCGCGTGCGTCGCGCCAGCGACCAATCGAAGCTGCACGGAATCGTCGCTCTATTCCGGCATTACTGTCAAGTTCTGAGCGGCGCGATCGTGGTGTCGTGCCTGGCACCAATCCGGCTGCTGCCTGAACCGGACTTGACTCAGGTGACAAGGCAGCAGCAGGTCCACAACAAGACGATCGAGCACTCAGGCGCAATTCTTCAATTCCGCCCAGGGTGCTCGGCGCCGCGAGCACCGCGATCCCGTCATTCGTTCGCGGTACTCGGAGATCGTTTCGGCGTCATAACGTCATTTCCACAGTAGCGGCCGTGGTACGAACCCCAGCTTTGCCTTGGCGCGGCTATTGGAGGCACCCGTCAGCTTCGTGTGGTAGTAGACCGCTTCTTCGCTGGCGGTCTCGAGTGCCTGTTCTAGGCTCACGCGCGGCGGCTCCGGCGCATCGCCCCAGCGGGCGAAGGCCGGCAGCCATTCGGAAACGGGCAGCGGATCGTCGTCGACGACGTTGTAGATTCCCGGCTCAGCCGTCAGCGAGGCGATCGTTGCCGCGATGGCATCGTCGATATGGACGAAGGACCAAACCGCATTGCCTTCGCCGATGATCGCCGCCTCACGCTTGCGGACTTGCTCGGCGACGGCTCCGTCCGGGCGATACCACGTGCCGGGCCCGTAGAAGAAGCCGTAACGCAGGACCACGCCGTCCAGGGCTGGCGAAGCGAGGGCCTGATCCTCATACGCTCCGATGACGCGCGCGCTCTCGCCGATTTCGCCGGGCGCGTCGTAGCGGAGCTTGGCGCTCTCGTCGGCGAGCTCTCCCGCCGCAGCATCGAGGTAGAAGCCGCGTGACTGCAGGACGTAGCGCTTGACGCTGAGCTCCCTAGCCGCGACGAGCAGATTGTTGCCGCCCTCACGATGAAGGCGGGTATCGTTGGGCATCGACTTGATGATGTCGGCCGGATTAGCCGGAAGCCAGGTCAGCTGGTCGATCACCACGTCCGGAGCCGCTGTCTCGATCGCAACGCGCACCGCCTTCGGATCGAATGCGTCGGCGGTGGAGGCGGCGGCGCCAAGTTCGCGGAGACGATCGACGCCCGGACCCGCGCGTGTCATACCGACCACCCGATGCCCGAGCGTGCACAGCGCGCGCACAAGTGGCAGGCCCACGGCGCCGGTCGCGCCGGCAACGAATATCTTCATGACGATCTCTCTTGTTGGCCTGCGTTTGGAGGCAGGCGCACGCCCTTAGTTTCCGAGCGCTGCCTGCGGCGTGTTCCGGAAGCTGATGGCCATCCGGTTGTACGCATTCATCAGACCGATCGCGATCGTGAGGTCGACCAGCTCCTTTTCCTCGAAGACTGCGCGTGCGGTCTGGAACGCTTCATCCGGCACGCCGGTCTCCGACACGCGGGTCACCGTTTCGGCCCAGGCGAGCGCGGCGCGCTCATGCTCATTGAACAGATGGCCGGCTTCGACCCAAGCCTGAACGAGCGCGAGCTTCTCGATCTTCACACCCATCTTGATGAGGTCGCGGGTGTGCATGTCGAGGCAATAGGCACAGTTGTTGATCTGCGAGACACGCAAATAGACGAGTTCAATCAGATCGGCGGAAAGTCCGCTCTGCATGACATAGCCGTAGACGCCGCCAAGAGCCTTGACGCCGTTCGGAGCGAGCTGGTTGTAGTCGAGACGCCTGGTCATTGCTTCGTGGTCCTTGCGTTCTACTTGACGGGTGTCGTCAGCGCCTTGTCGTCGGTATCGACGACGAAGACCGCGAGCAGCTTCGCTGGCTCGGTCTTGCTTGCATTGCGGCTAATGGTATGGGTGGCACCGGGAGCTTCGAAAAAGCTTTCGCCTGCCTTGTAGACCCGCGTTGGCTCGTCATTGACCTTCGACTCGATGTTTCCCGCCAGGACATAGGCGTAGATGAAGGACGATTTCGCGTGGGTATGAGGAACGGAGGCTCCGCCGGGCGGATAGTCGACAACGACCGCGATCAGAGACTTGCCCGGAATGTTCGGTATCGCGTGCTGGAAATTCGGCGTGACCTTGTCGCCGACATTGTCCGCGGTAGCGGGCGCGGCAGTTGCAATGACAATGGCGGCAGATGCTGCGCCGACGAGAGCTTTCAGCTTCATGGTTGTTCTCCTTCCGCAACAGTAATTGTCGCTTCTTAGGTCCGAGAAAAGCACCAAGAATGCACAAAAATCGTGTACTACAGAGCGCCGTGACCAAGCGATTTCAATTGAAGCTCGACCGCTCTGCAAAGATGCCGCTGGCAGAGCAGATCCGAATGGGTATTGGCGTTGCGATCGAGCGCGGCGTGCTCACGCCCGGCGCGCGCCTGCCGTCCTGGCAAGATCTTGCGGCGCAACTCGGCGTGGCCCGTGGCACGGTGCGTTCGGCCTACGAAAAGCTGTCAGCGGCGCAACTCATCGTCGCGTCCCGAGCCGCGGGAACGCATGTCGCTGAGCGGCCTCGCGCAGTTGTCCGATCCGAACAGCCGCCGGATCCGGGCTCGTTTATGGGGATGTACCAGGAGATGACCCAGGGGCCAGCCATCTTCCAGATGGGGGTACCTGCCGAGGAGACGTTTCCGGCCACGCTGCTCGCACGGATCCGGTCCCATGCTGTTCGCGCGGAAGCGCGCGCATCACCGATCTACCCGGACCCACGCGGTGAATTTGAACTACGCAGGGAAATTGCGGCTTATCTCGCTGTCGCCCGTGGTATCGAGTGTTCGCCCTCGCAGGTCATTATTACCGGCGGATACAGCAGCGGCCTGGGGCTGGCGCTCCGCGTGCTTGGCCTCGAGGGACAGAGAGCCTGGATCGAGGAGCCCGGATTTCCGTTCACCCGTCGAGGCTTGGAGCTCGGGAGACTGTCGCTTGCGGCCATACCGGTCGACGCCAGCGGCATCAATGTTGATCATGGGCTGCGCCATGCCCCCGATGCGCGGCTGGTTGTCGTGACCCCAGGGCAGCAGGCCCCGCTCGGAGTTGTCTTGTCGCTGGAACGTCGATTGCGTCTGCTTGATTGGGCCGCCCAGGACAGCGTGTGGGTGATTGAAGACGACTATTTGAGCGAACTGCAGATGAAGGGACGAGCTGCGCCGGCGCTCGCCTCACTTGATCGCGGAGGGCGCGTTATCCACATTGGCTCCTTCAGCAAGACCATCAGCCCCACCTTGCGGCTTGGTTTCCTCGTCGCGCCCATTTCGCTTGTATCCCGCTTCTCGGAGGTTGCTGCATGCCTGGCGCCGCCGCCGGGTCCGTCCGTGCAGCTTGCGATCGCCGAGTTCATGCGCGGAGGCCACTACCTGCGCCATCTTAGGCGTACCAAGCGTGCCTACTCCGTTAAACGTGACGCCTTGCTGGAGTGCCTGCAGCCGCAGGTCAAGGCTGCCGGCAGCATCGCAACGGCAGGGTTGGCCGTCCTACTGAGATTGCCCAACGGTGTGCCAGATACATCCATTGCGAGGGAAGCCCTCGCGCTCGGAATGGCACCGGTCCCTCTGTCAACTTGGTATGCACGGCCGGCTTCCGGACGATCGGGCCTGCTTCTGGGCATCGCGACGGCGCCAAACAAGCATCTCGCGAGATCCTGCGAGCGCCTTTGCGCGATCATCGAGCGCTTGAGTCTGCCCCGTAGGCGGGCGCGAGTTGCGCTCCCTGACGAGTGGTGAGTGTCGCGCCTCTGTTTGAGAGAAGACCACGCTTCCACGGAGCTACGAGAAAAATGGTCGGGATCGCGATCGATCCCGACCCAGTCTGGGAGGAAACGGACTGCGCTCAGTTCCTGGCGGCGGCAACTGCCTTGATCTCGATGATCAGGCCCGGACGGGCCAGACCGGCGATATCGAGGATGGTCCACGTCGGAAACGGGGCTGGCACGTATCGCTCCTTGACCTTCATGAAATCGGCCAGGTGACTATGCAAACCGACATGATACGAAACGAGTTCGACGAGATCGCTCATCTGGCAACCCGCTTCCTCGAGAACCAGCTTGAGACGCTCGAAGGCATTGACGAATTGCTGTTCCGGTTTGTCCGGCATCGATCCGTCCGGATTGAGTCCGATCTGTCCCGCGACGAAAACCAGGCCACCCGCTTTCACGGCCGATGAATACTGAAATCTATCGAAGATCGTGCCTCCGCCTGCGGTCGCGAATATCGGGTTCTTGGAGACATAGGTGGTCTTGGTCATGGGGTATCCTTTCTTCGTTGTCGTCAATCAGAGGCGTGTCCCCGGGGACAGGTCGAGGCCGAGCAGCAGCCGTCCATAGGCCTCCGCGATCGGTTCAGGCTGGAGCAGGAAGTGCGAACTCATGGCGTGGATATCGCGAAACAGCCGCTCGATCCGAGTCCCTTCGGGGAGCATTGATCCGCCAAGCGAAGCGAACAGGCGCTGTGCAGAGGCCAATGCCTGGCGCGAGGCAACCGCGACTTTCGTGCGGCTCAAGCCGCGCTCTTCGAGCGAGAGTGTGCCGCATTGAAGGATCTGGTCTTCAATCGCAACCGTCTCGGATAATAGGAAATTCCGCAGAAAGCTCATGGTGGCGGCGCTGGTTCCGGCTTCAACTTGAGCAATCTTGTCGTTGATCTGGGCCTGCTGGTTGCCGGAACTGACGCGCGCGCGAATGATCTTGATGCTCTCCTCACTGCAAGCGCTTGCCACACCCAAGGTTGGGGCCAAGACCGACATCGCGTTCGCTGTGTTTAATGGGAAATCGTAGACCGGTTCTGTATTCGGACAGGTCGGATGCTTCTTTCCTGCTTGCAACTCAGCCCAACTCATGAAGCGATGGGCAGGAACGAACGCTTTGCCAAGAGTTATGTTCTTGCTGCCGGTTCCGCGCATACCCATCACGCGCCAGCTCTGGTGATCAATGGTAAACGCGGATTGAGGAACGAGCACAACGTGCGGTGCTGCGGCACCGTCCTTGGCGGGAATGTTGATAAGAATTCCAAGCCAGTCAGAAACGTCCACGCCGGAAGCATATCGCCAGCGCCCACTGAGAACGATACCTCCATCGGCTGGTTCGATCTCTATGTCTTGCCCGACGCCGCCCGTCAGCATGGGAACGATCGGCGACACGCCGGGCGCGAACACGTCCTTCTGCGCTTCGGCCGAGAATTTGCCGAGCATGAGGATGTTGGCGCTGGTCAATCCGGCGAGCCAGGCGCTCGAGGAGCAGCCCCGGGCAACGTGGAAGGTCGCTTCCCAGGCAAAGCGCGGCGAAACGCCAAATCCACCGAAGCGCGAGGGGCGCATGAGATCGAAGAGTCTCGTTTCAAACAGGCGCTCGGCAACGTCGTCCGGTATGCGCCGGGCCTCTTCGATCCGAGCTGCCTGTTCGCTAAGCCACGGCACCAGGGCGGCTGTCTTTTCGACAACCTGCTCGGCCCCGCGCAGATCCGAATCGACCTCTTCGGCGGTTCGTTGAGCTAGACCCATTGCGATTGCCTCCTCTCGCGCTATCATTCACGTCGGATACCGCGGGGTGATGTTTGCGCGCTGTATCGCCGGATACGTGCATGTTGTTCTTTGGGGAAATCTGCGGAGGGCATGAATGACGAAAAAGCCCGCCGCGACCTGGCGCATGACGGATGCGCTTGCGGCCAAGCTGCGCTCGTTCGAGGGTAAGGTCAGGCTGCGCCGCTTCGCGGAAGGCGAGCAGCTTTACCGGCAGGACGAGGTCAATAGCTGCTTCTATTTCGTGAAATCGGGGCTCGTCCAGGTATCGATCTTCCGGCGGGACGGGACCGAAGTCGTGCTGGAAAACATGGGGCCGAACGCCCTGTGCGGTGAAGGCGCCGCGTTCGATGGATTGCCGAGGTTCTCGACGGCTGTGGCGGTTGAACCGACCGAAGCACTCGAGTTCGACGTGGCCAGGCTAGAATCCCTGATGCGAGAGGACCCGGAATTTGCCCTCGCCATGCTCCGGCTGACCAGTCTCAAACAGCGGATACTTGCGCTTCGACTGGAGCATCTCGTCTCCAATGATCCGGAAGAGCGCATCCTCGAACTGCTCAATCGGCTGAGCCGGATGTTTGCCGTCGATCACGAGCGAGGCCGGAAGATCTTGACGCATCTGACGCACGAGCAGATCGCGTCTATGACGGGCACTTCTCGCGTAACCGTCACCCGGACCCTTGGGCGGCTGCGCGACAAGGGGATGCTGTCCGTCGAGGACGGCTTCACCATCCTCGCCAAGAACCTCGACGTCTAAGCCTGGACTCAACCCGTCCACCACAGTTCTTCGACGCGTTGTTCCGTGGCTTGGTTCGGTTCATCGTAGGGAAGGCGCGCATACCTGCCTCCGTGATAGAGCAGCGGGGTTGCTGCGGTCACTGGCCCGAACATGTCCTCGATCTGGCCGATGAGGATGCGGTGGTCGCCACCCGGGTGCTCCGCAACGAGCCGGCAGCGGAAGGTGGCGTTGGCTCCCTCGATCCAGGGTACGTGCTCGATCTCCTGCCAGCGCCACGTCGGCGCGGCGAGGGGCTTGCCGGCATGATGCATCGATACGTCCTGCTGATCACCAGCGAGCAGGTTGACAGAAAAAGCACCGACGGCGGCGATCCGCTTTGCCGTAACGCTGGTCAGCGAAGCACAAAATAGCAACAGCGGCGGATCGAGGCTCACAGGTGTGAGGGAGTTGACCGTCATGCCGGTCGGACCTGATTCCCCTGCGACCGCGATCAACGTCACGCCGGTCGTCAGCCTCCGGAACAGCGTTCGAAAGTCCTGGGCGGTATCCCCGTTCATGCTGTCGATCTCCGTTGGCTGGGCCGGTCAAGATGTCCGGTTCTACCGTCGGCGAACGGTCGTCCGCTGTATCCAGCAGCACAAAGTCGCAGATGTATCCGCAGATACAGCGGAGCGGTGCGCGGCGGTGCCACGTTGCATCCATAACGGCAACCGTGAGGGGAACATGACCACGACCGCGAAGCGCACCTCCATTGCATTTGGCCTGTCCACACTGCTTACCGCCGGAGCCATCGCAATCTCCGATCATCATCCGGCAACAGCACAGGAGAAGCCGGAGTTGCGCATCGCCGCAATCATCGCGGTGACAGGGCCGGCGTCAGCCCTGGGGGCGCCGGAGCGGAATGCAGTCGACCTGTTTGATAAGACCTGGTCGAACCGCGAGGATCTCCCGTTCAGGATCAAGGTCATTTCCTACGATGACGGCTCGGACCCGACCAAGTCCGTCAGCCTTACGCGCAAGGCGATCGAGGAGGACAAGGCCCATGTCGTGGTCTGTTGCACCACCACGCCGAGCTCGATGGCCATCATCGACACCGTCAACGCCGCCAAGATCACGATGATCTCCATGGCCTCGTCGGCGACGATCGTCGAGCCGGCAAGTGCGCGTCTTTTCACCTTCAAGACGCCGACATCCGACAAGCTGATGCTCCAGCGCACGCTCAACTACATGAAGCGCCAGGGCATCAAGAAGATCGGGTTCTTCGGTCTCGAAGACGCTTACGGCGAAGGGGGCCTCAAGGAGCTCCAGAATGTAGCCAAGGACGTCGGCATCGAACTCGCAGCGACCGAGCGCTTTGCGCGTCAGGATACCAACTTCACGCCGCAGGCGTTGCGTCTGAAGCAGGCCGGGCTGGATGCGGTGTACGTCCATGCCATCCCGCCGTCGGCCGATCTTGCTCATGAGGCCTTGAAGCGGGTCGGTTATACCGGACCGATCTATCATGGTGCCGGTTCGTCGATCAACGCGTTCGTCGATATCGGCAAGGCAAATGTCGAGGGCGCCGTCGTCGGCGTCGGCGCATTGAACGTCTACGATCAGATCAAGAAGGACAATCCGCTTCGCCCGGTGCTTGCCAAGTTCGCCGAGCTGTACGACGGGGCGTACGGCAAAGGGAAAGTGGACCTTTTCGCCGGCCAGTCCTGGGACGCGATGATGCTGGCCGTAAACGCCTACCAGAATGCAACGGCTGCCGGGGCGAAGTCAGATGATCTGACCGCCGCCCGCGTCGCGATCAAGGATGCGATGGAGCGGACCAAGGAATGGCCGGGCGTGAATGGCGTCTTCAACATCACTCCGGCCGATCATCTCGGTCTCGACAGGCGTTCGACCTTCCTGTCGCAGATCAAGGGCGGCAAGTTCGTCCTCGTCGAGGAGTGAGCCTTGCTCGATACGCTCCTGTTCCTGCTTGCTGACGGCGTAACCAACGGTGCCGTCTACGGGCTGGTCGCCCTCAGCCTCATCGTGATCTACACGGTGACGCGCGTGGTGAATATCGCGCAGGGAGAGTATGTGACGCTGGGAGCGCTCTCGTTCGCCGGCGCGCTGTCCGGGTCGTTCAACGTGTTGAGCGCAATCGTCGCCGGCGGGCTCGGTGTATTCGCACTGAAGGACCTCGCCGATCGGCGGCTGTCGGTCGCGGTCAGAGTTCGCATCATCCTCTCGCGGGCATTCTGGATATTGGTCGTACTTGCCACCGCTTGGGCCGCCAGTGTTCTGCCGGGGTCCTATTGGCTCGCCGTTCTCGCCTCGCTGGTGGCGACCGCCTCGCTTGGAACGTTGGTCTATCGTCTGACCGTCGAGCCCGTGTCCGGCGCGTCTCCGATCGTGCTCCTGATCGTCAGCGTCGGCGTCTACATGGTCTTCCATGGTGCTGCCGTGATGATCTGGGGCGCGGAACCGCGCTCCGTTCCGCCGGTCGTCGACGGAGGTCTCACGCTGGGACCCATCTTCGTCACCTATCAGAGCCTCTGGATCTGTGCTTTTTCGGTGTTCGCGATGATCGCGCTCTATCTGTTCTCGGAGAGAACGTTGATCGGGCAGGCCTTGCAGGCCACGGCCGTCAACAGGACGGGGGCGCAGCTCTGCGGCATTCCCGTCAGCGTGGCCGGCCAGCTCAGCTTTGCGATCGGCGCGGGCTTCAGCGCGCTCTCCGGCCTGCTGCTCGCTCCGCTGGTGACGGCGAACTATGACATGGGCTTCCCGATCGGCCTCAAGGGCTTCGTCGCAGCGGCGCTCGGCGGGATCGTGGAGTATCCCACGGCGCTGGTCGGTGTCCTGCTGGTCGGACTGACCGAATCGTTCTCCGCGTTCCAGGTGAGCGCCTTCCGCGACGTCGTCGTCTTCCTGATGGTGATTCCCATTTTGCTGTGGCGGAACGCGGTCCGTCCACCCGACGCACACGAGCATTGATCATGAGCCCTCCGCAACCGGACATCCGACCGTCCTGGCGCACGCCCGGCGTCGCCTCGCTCGCCGCCGCGATTGGTCTGTTCGTGTTCGCCTGTATCGTCGCTGGTCTCGGTCCGCAGTACGACGTCACGCTTCTCGTCACGGTGGGCCTCACCGCTCTTGCGGCGATGGGCCTCACCCTCCTGCTGATCGCCGGCCAGGTTTCGCTGGGGCAAGCCGCTTTCATGGCCATCGGTGCCTATGTCTCCGCAATCCTCGCCCGTGACCATGATGTTCCCTCGATCCTCGCCCTTCTGATAGGTGTCGCCGCGTCCGCGGTCGCTGGAATTGTCGTGGGCGCGATCACGCTGCGGCTCAAAGGCCATTTCCTGCCGCTTGCGACGCTTGCCGTCGGCATCGCTACGAGCGCGGGCATCGTGGCCGCCGGCTCGTTGACAGGCGGCGCCTCGGGCCTTGGTCAGATTCCTCCGCTTGCGATCGGCCGGCTCGAACTGATGGACGAGCGCGCCTTTGCGATTTTGGTCTGGTCGATTGTCGCGGTGTTGGGCGGCGGATTGTCGCGATTGCTGCACAGTCGGACCGGGCGAGCCGTCGTTGCGCTGAAGACCAATGTCGAAATGGCGGAAGTGTTCGGCGTGAATGCTACGCGCCTGCGGTTGCTGGTATTCGTTGTCGCCGCGACGTTGGCGGGTCTGTCCGGCGGCCTCTATGCCTTCTACTTCAAATTCCTGAGTCCGGCGCCGTTTGGACTGACCTCGAGCATCAATCTTCTGATCGCATGCATCTTTGGCGGCATGGCCCATCCGCTCGGCGCCGTGCTCGGCGCGATGGCGATCACTGCGCTCGAAATGGTGTTGCAGAATACCGTGGCGCGCATGCTCGGATTGTCCGGACATGTCGAGATGATCGTGTTCGGAATCGTGTTGGTCGGTGTGCTGCTGCGGTGGCCTGGCGGTATCTGGTCCGCGTTGCAGCGCGTCTGGCCTACGTTCTCGGCGGCGCGGCCCGGCCGGAATATAGAATTGAGCCCGTCGAAGCGCGGCGCCGAGGGCGAGGATCTTCTGACGGTCACGGCCATCGCCAAGAACTTCGGCGGCTTGAAAGCGCTGCAGGACGTTTCCTTCTCGGTCGGGCCGGACCAGATCGTGGGTTTGATCGGCCCCAACGGCGCAGGCAAATCCACGACGTTCAATATTGCAACCGGGCTGCTTGAGCCCTCCGAAGGGAATGTTGTCCTCATGGGGGCAGCGCCGCCTGCGCGGGTGTCGGACCTGGTGCACCGCGGAGTGTCCCGCACGTTCCAGCATGTGCGGATCGTGCCGGAGCGGACCGTGCTCGAGAACGTGGCCTTCGGCGCCTACGCCCAGGGCCGTTCGGGAATCATCGCCGGGATGTTTGCTTTCGACCGCAGCGAAGAGGCGGCGACCTTTGCCAAAGCGTGGCGTGCGCTGGAGATCGTGGAGCTGGATGGGTTGGCCCATGAGCCGGCGTCACGTCTGGCGATGGGGCAGGCCAGGCTGGTTGAGATTGCCCGCGCGCTGATCAGTCGACCGAGGCTTCTGTTGCTGGACGAGCCGGCCGCTGGCCTACGCAGCGGCGAGAAGCTCAAGCTCGTCACGTTGCTGCACCGTCTGAAGCGGGCAGGCATGTCGGTTCTTCTCGTCGAACACGACATGGATCTGGTCATGAACTGTGTCGATCGGGTCGTCGTTCTGGATCGCGGGCAGGGCCTGGTGACTGGCTCTCCGGATGAGGTCCGTCGCGACGAGCGCGTCATCGCCGCTTATCTGGGAGCGTGATCATGCCGCATCTGCACGTTAGCGGATTGAACGTGGGCTATGGTCGAGCGACGGTGATCGAATCCCTCGACCTCGATGTGAAGCCCGGAGAGTTGGTCACTGTGCTCGGTGCCAATGGTGCGGGCAAGACGACCTTGCTCAACGGGATCATGGGCCTTTGTCCGCCGCGTGCGGGAGCCGTCATGCTCGACGGCGTCGAGCTCGCGGGCCTTCGCCCGGAGCAACTGGTCGGTCGTGGCGTGGTTCTTGTGTCTGAGCGGCGAGAGCTGTTCGGGAATCTCAGCGTGGAAATCAATCTGCGGCTCGGCGGCTATCGGTCCGGCGCGCCGACCAAATCGCTGGACCGGATCTACGGCCTGTTTCCGATCCTGGCCGAGCGGCGTCGCCAGAAGGCTGCGACGCTCTCCGGAGGCGAGCAGCAGATGCTGGCGGTCGGCAGGGCATTGATGGCCGAACCGCGCCTCTTGATGCTCGATGAGCCGTCGATCGGCCTGGCCCCGCTGATCGTCCAGGAGATCTTGCGTGTCATCGGCCAGCTCAAATCCGAAGGACTGACCATCATCCTGGTCGAGCAGAATGCACGATTAGCCCTGTCCGTGGCGGACCGAGGCTATGTGCTGGAGCTCGGCCGCATCGTGCTTGAAGGCTCAAGTGCCGAGCTTTCGGCCGATCCTCGGCTAAGCCAGGCCTACCTCGGAGGCGCCGCCGACTACGCCGCTGCGCGGGACCAAGTCTATGTCGACTGAAGGCGAAGCCGCAGGGCTGCACGAACGCTACAAGCGAGGCGGAGTATCGCCGGTAGATGTCGTGCGGGCGCAGCTCGATGCGATTGGTCGCCTGAACCGAGCCGTGAACGCCTTCGTCCTGGTCGATGAGGTCCTCGCTCTGAAAATGGCGCGGGCGTCGGAAATGCGGTATCGCCGGGGCGAGGCGCTCAGCCCGCTGGATGGCGTCCCGATCACGGTTAAGGATACGCTCAACGTCGCCGGCTGGCCGACGCGGCGAGGATCACAGACGACATCGGATGCGCCCGCGCCGAGCGACGCGGTTTCGATTGGACGCCTTCGGTCGGCTGGCGCGATCTTCCTCGGCAAGACGACGACCCCGGAGTTCGCCTGGAAGGGGCTGACCGAAAGCCCGCTCAGCGGCGTCACGATGAGTCCTCTGGATCCCGCTCGTCATGCGGGTGGCAGCAGCGGCGGGGCAGCGGCGGCAACCGCCTTGGGGCTCGGCGTCGCAGGAATTGGCACCGACGCTGCGGGATCGGTCCGTATTCCGGCTGCGTTCTGTGGTGTCGTCGGATACAAGCCGACGTTCGGAGCGATACCGCTCGATCCCTATCCGGCTGCGTTCTGGCAGCTTCCGCATATCGGGCCGATCACGCGGAGCGTGGCGGATGCGGCGCTTGCCGCCTTCGTGATGAGCGGTGCGGCGGGATCGGATTGGACGTCGCTGGCTCGGTCGGCGCCTGGCGAGCATTTGTCGGGCCAAGGGCGGCCGTCGAAGATCCGGATCGGGGTGCCGGCCGGACTGGACCGCCATCTCGACCGCGATATCAGGAGTGCCTGGGAGGACGCGCTCTCGGTCATCGCGGCCGACGCACCTATCGAAACCGTCGAGATCCCGATCGAGGAGTCGAGGGACATCGTCGGCATGCTCTATCGTCTCGGCTGCGCCTATGCCGTCTCTCAGGTCTCTGAGGACAAGCGCGGCCGCCTGCATCACGATCTTCTCGAGTTCATCGAACCCGTCAAACGGCTGACAGCCGAGGATCTGCTCGGACTGCAACGGCGCAGAGAAGAGATTGCGAGCCGGTTGTCCGCGATCCTGGTCGACGACATCGACGTCCTGCTGACACCGACCATGCCATGCTTGCCGCTTCGCGCGGACGCGCCGGCCGCCGCAGCGGTCGATTGGCTAAAATGGTGTCCGTTTACGCCGCTGTTCAATCTTTCACATGGTCCGGCCGTCTCGGTGCCTTGGCACAGCGCGTGCGCCGCGCTTCCAATTGGGCTCCAGGTCGGTGCCGCGCCAGGAAGGGACCGCAACGTCCTTGCTGCCGCTGCGATGATTGAGGCGCTCGACGCGCGCAGATGTGCGGCAGGCTCGCGGATGTCCGGTCATGTCGGTTGATTGCGCAACGCGTCATGTCCTGGAGGTCGGTCCTCTCGCCGCGGGCGGACCGGCGCACGTCTCATTCCTGAGGGCGGGGCAAGGTGCCCCCGTTTTTCTCCTACATGGTTTCGCTTCCGACGCGAATGACGACTGGGTCGAGACCGGCTGGTTCGACGCACTGGTCGCCGCAGGATTGGACGTGGTCGCTCCCGATCTGCGCGGACATGGCCGCAGCATCAAATCCCGCGATCCTGCGGACTATCGGCTGGATGCATTCACCAGTGACGTCATCGCGCTCGGACGCCATTGCTGGGGAACGCGTTCGTTCAGCATCGTCGGCTACTCGATGGGGGCACACGTTGCGATGTCAGTTGCATCGGCGTCGGCAAGCCGCATCGTTAGCCTCGTGCTGGGCGGTATGGGCGATCGAATCGCCGCAACCGTGGGGCTTGCGCCTGAATTCGCCGACGCGCTCGGAGAGGATGAGGAGGTTTCGTCTGGCGACCGGTCGCAGCTCCCGTCCTACGCCGTTCGGTTCAGGCAGCACGCTGCTTCGCGGCCGTTCAACGATCTCAGCGTTCTCGCGGCATGCCTGCGTGGGCAGTCCGGGACTTTTGACCTCGATCGCCTCGCGACGGTGACCGCGCCCACGCTCGTTATGGTCGGCGACCAGGACAAGTTGGCGGGCGCCCCATATCCGGTGGTGGCGTTCTTTGCCAGGGGCGAGGGACAGACCGTGCCTGGAGTCAATCACGCTTCGGCGCTTGCCGACCGGACCTTCCGCGAGCGTGCACTGGCCCACATCATCCGCGACGCCGCGGCGATCACCAACTCGGAGTAACTGATCATGACGACGACGAGATCGCGGACCTACGACGCGCTGCCTGCGCCGTTCGGAAAGTTCGCTCATGCGACAGTGCTGCCGCTCGCGGGAACGAAGCTGGTGTTCGTGTCGGGCGTCACGGCTCGGGAGTCAGGTGCGCAGGATGCGGAAGCGCAGACGCGCGTGATCTATGAGCGTATCCGGTCGGTCCTCGATGAGGAAGGCGGGGGATTTCAGCACGTCCTGAAGATGAACGTGTTCGTGCTCGATATCCGCGACTACCCGGCGACCAACAAGATCCGCGAGGAGTTTTTTGCCGGGATCGATCCGCCGGCAAGCACGCTCGTCGAAGTCTCCAAATTCGTGCGCCCGGACGTCCGGGTGGAGATCGAATGCATCGCGGCGATTCCTGAAAAAAATGAACGATAAGATAAAGAACCCTCCAGCCATGCGCGAAGTGTCGCTTTCGGACAAATTCGACCTCATCAGCGGCACGATCTTCATCACCGGAAAGCAGGCCCTGTCGAGAGTGCCGCTGCTGCAGCGGGAGCTCGACCGGCGGCGTGGCTTACGCACTGCGGGCTACATTTCCGGCTATCGGGGGTCTCCCCTCGGCACGATCGACAATGAGCTCCTGAAGATCGTCGACCGCCTGAAGGCCGCCGACATCGTCTTCGAGCCCGGGCTGAACGAAGATCTCGCGATGACCGCCGTGTGGGGCAGTCAGCAGCTCGACTTCGTGCCGGGACGCCGCGTCGATGGCGTATTCGGCATGTGGTATGGCAAAGGTCCCGGCGTCGATCGGTCCGGCGATGCGATCAAGCACGCCAACATGTCGGGAACCCATCCTAACGGGGGTGTGCTGCTTGCGTTTGGTGACGACCATGCCGGCAAGTCGTCGTCCCTGGCGCATCAGAGCGATGTTGCGCTTGCGGCACATGAAGTGCCGATCCTTTATCCGTCGGACGTACATGACATCTTCAAGTTCGGCCTGGCCGGCTTTGCGATGTCGCGCGAATGCGGACTGCTCGCGGGACTGAAGCTCGTCAACGAGACGGCGGATTGCACCCAGGCCGTTGAGTTTTCACTCGACGAAGTGATGCCCGTTCTCGAAGAGACGCCGACTGGGCGCCGCGACGTCAGCATTCGCGTGGAAATGCTCGCGGTCACGGCGCAGGACCAGAGGATGGTCCGAAACAAACTGCCGCGCGTGCACGCGTTCGCGAGGCGAAACGGGATCGACCGTGTCGCGTTCGGAGCGGAGCGGCCTTCCTGCCTGGGCATCGTGACCGCCGGCAAGGCTTTCCAGGACGTTATTGATGGGCTGCGGCTCCTCGGCATCGACGACGCCCTCGCGTGCCGGCTGGGCATTGGCGTCCTGAAAGTGGGCCTGATCTATCCGGTCGACCCGGAGCCCCTGAATGCATTCGCGCAGGACGCTGCCGAGCTGCTCTTCGTTGAGGAGAAGCGGCCTCACATGGAGCTCCAGGCGGCCGCGCTGATGTACCATTGGGCCCGGCGACCGAACATTTCGGGGAAGCGCACCCCGGATGGAGAACCGTTGCTTCCAGCGGACGAGCCGTTGGATGCCGCCAGCGCCGGGCTCGCGATCGGCCGTCGTATCCTGGCTGTCGTTCCGGCCGATCTCACAGACGCCGCAGCGCTGGAGGGGGCGCTTGATCGGCTCTCCGGACGCCTCGCGTCGGTCAAGCAAATCGAGATCGGTTCGCTCGCGCGCCGTCCCGTTTTCTGCTCGGGCTGCCCCCACAACCGGTCGACGAAGCTACCGGAGGGTTCGTTCGGTGTGGCCGGAATCGGTTGCCACGGCCTCGTGCAGTTCATGGACCGCAACCCTTTGCCATGCACCCACATGGGGGCGGAAGGGGTGAACTGGATCGGGCTGTCGCATTTCACGGACACAAAGCATGTGTTCGTCAATCTTGGTGACGGCACCTTCTCCCATTCAGGCTCGCTGGCCATTCGTGCGGCAGCCGCGTCAGCCGCGAACGTGACGTTCAAGATCCTCGTCAACGACGTGGTCGCAATGACGGGTGGCCAGACCGTCGAAAGCGGTCTGTCGGTCGAGGCCATGGTCCGGCAAGTCTTGCTGGAAGGCGCCAAGCGCGTCGTGGTCGTAGCCGAGGATCCGGATGACGTCCGCTCCGGACACGCATTGCCGGCTGACGTTGCAGTCCTTGCCCGTACTCACATGGAGAGCGTGCAGCGGGAATTGCGCGAGGTTCCGGGAACGACCGTCATCGTCTACGTCCAGATGTGCGCCACCGAGAAGCGCAAGAGACGTAAGCGCGGCAAGCTCCCTGCTGCTTCGAAGCGTGTCGTGATCAATCCGGCGGTTTGCGAGGGTTGCGGGGACTGCTCCAAGGCATCGAACTGTATGTCCGTACAACCGTTTGAGACCGAGTTCGGCCGCAAGCGCCGCATCGACCAAGCGAGCTGCAACAGCGACATGTCCTGCCTCGAAGGCTTCTGTCCTTCGTTCGTGACGATCGAAGGCGCTGAGCTCAAGAAACCGGAGCCAATCGATCTCGACGCGGCAGTTTCCCGATTGCCGAGGCCGGAAACCAGGGGCGCCGACCGCGAAGCATTCGGCATTCTGCTCGCGGGTATCGGCGGAACCGGCGTGGTGACGGCCTCTGCGATCGTCGGCATGGCGGCTCATCTCGAGGGACGTGGCGTCGGCATTTACGACATGACCGGCCTCGCCCAGAAGGGCGGGGCGGTTTACAGCCATTTGCGGATCTTGCCCACGCCACAAAGCGTGGCGCCGCTGCGCCTTGGTCTGGAGGATGCAGGCCTTCTCATCGCATCCGACGTCGTCGCGGCAACCCAGCTCGAAGCCTTGAAGACGGTGGGGTGCTCGACGACAGTCCTCGTCGACCATGAGGTGGTCGCGACGCAGACGTTTCATGAAAACGGCAACATCGATCTCGACGCCGAACGACTCGTTCGCCGCATCGAACGGCGAGCCGAAAGACAGCCTCTTTGCGTGCCCGCGAATGACCTTGCAAGGCGTGCGTTCGGCGATCCGATCTCTGCCAACATGATCATGCTGGGATATGCCCTACAAATGGGAGCACTACCATTATCGCCGGACGCGATGGAGCAGGCGATCCGACTGAACGGCGCAGACGTGGACGGAACGCTGCGCGCATTCCGTCTCGGAAGGCTGTATTTCGCAGATCCAGGGACGGCGCAGAGCTTACTGGCTACGGATGAGCCGGAGATGACGATGGCACCGAAGCCCGTCGACACGTTGCAGGAGCGCATCGCCGTCCGGATCGACGCGTTGCGGTTCTACCAGGATGCCGCCTATGCCGAACGCTTCCGCGCCCTCGTCGAGCGCGTGCGGAGCGCGGAGGACAATGTGGCGGCGGGCTCGACCCGACTGACCGAAGCGGTCGCTAGAAACGCCTTCAAACTCATGGCCTACAAGGACGAGTACGAAGTCGCTCGGCTGCTGACTGAACCGTCCTTCTTGGACAGCGTGCGGCGCCGGTTCGACGGTGGCATGCTCACACTGCATTTGGCTCCGCCCATTCTGTTTGGTGGTGATCCGGCGACCGGTCGCCCGCGCAAGAGAGCGTTTTCGGCACGGTCTCTGTTGCCCGCGCTGCGTATGCTGGCGCGAGGCAAGGTGCTGCGCGGTTCGCCGCTGGATCCTTTCGGTTGGATGCACGAACGCCGCATGGAACGAAGGTTGCGTGATCAGTACTTCGCGCAGGTCGATGAAATCGTGGCCGACCTTGACGGCAAGAACCTCGAAGCGGCCGTGGCTCTGGCGTCTTATCCCGACGAGATCCGAGGCTACGGCCCGGTGAAGGATGAAACGGTCAAGCGAGCGCAAGCCCATGTCGAAGCATTGCGCGTGCAATTCAACGAAAGCTCGCCCGGTGGCCTGACCAATGCTGCCTAGCGTTAGCTGCAATCAACCGAGCGACGGCAACGATACCGGAAGGAAGCTCTTGCATGCATGGCGGTCTGAAAGATTCGCGATTTCTTGTCGTAGGAGGCAGCTCTGGCATCGGCTTGGCTGTCGCAATGGCGGCCGTCGAAGCCGGCGCCGCTGTCACCATAGCTTCTCGCTCGCAAGTCAAGCTTGAATCGGCACTTGTAGAGTTGGGATCGAGCGCCAGAGGGCGGCAGCTCGATGCGACCGATCATGAGGCAGTTGATTCCTTCTTCGGTGCCGACGCCGCTTGGGATCACATTGTCGTATCGGCCGCGGAGACAACGAGCGGACCGGTCCGAAGGCTTGACCTATCCGGGGCACGCGCGACCATGGATAGCAAGTTCTGGGGTGCCTACCACGTGGCACGGTCGGCCAGGATCAGCGAGCGCGGATCGCTTTGCCTGGTCTCCGGCTTCAGGAGCGTTCGCCCGTCGGCGAATACTGTACTGCAAGGTGCAGTGAACGCGGCACTTGAGGCGCTCGCGCGCGGTCTGGCTCTTGAACTCGCTCCGATCAGGGTGAACGCCGTATCACCCGGTTTGATTGCGACGCCACTGTGGTCCGGATTGGCGAAAGCCGAACGCGAAGCGATGTTTGCGAGTACCGCGGAACGGTTGCCTGTCCGGTCTATTGGCGCGCCTTCGGATATCGCAAGCGCAGTATTGTTTCTGGCATGCACGCCGTTCGCGACCGGTTCAACAGTCGTGGTAGATGGAGGCAGTACCATTGCGTGACCAACTGTTGTGGCGCCGCGCATCTAACTCGCATTGGCGCTAGCCGTCGGCGCGTCAGTTCAAATCTCTTCCGCTGTTCTGGCGGCAATCGGGTTCTCAGATTAGCGAGCTAACGACCAACGTCGCTCGCTCGCCAAGCTATCTGCCCTTGGCCACGAGTTTCGTTCGGATTGCTTACTCGTGCGAATGCAACTAAGCCTCTAGGTTCGTCTGGGGCGCGCATATGGGTCTGCAAAAGAGAGAGAATTTGGCACGCCCGACACGATTCGAACGTGTGACCTTTGCCTTCGGAGGGCAAACGCCAACAACCCCGCTGTCCAGCACCGACGGAAATCGAAAGGTTGGGTCAGTACTTGGACGAGCCACGCCAGCGCATCGCTTCGCGGCAGGCCGAACTATGGCGCGTTCAACTCAGCGACCGCTGGGCTTCGAGCGCTCGCGCAGGCCACGGCGAAGGAATAGCCGAGGATGGAAATCCATGTCGGTCACGTCATCGTCGACAGCGCAATCGCCGAGGACAGAATTTTTCAATCGCTTCCCCGGCGCAGCGAGAAAGCCTGATCAGCATCGAAGCAATCGTGAACGCGTTCACGTTCCTCTATCGCCAGCCAGCCGGGGTTGGTCAATTGAGGTTGACGTCCGAACGTCACGCGAAAAGTGGTGAACGGGGCATGCCGGCGCTTAATTCCCTCGTCGGGAATATCGAAATTCGCCGCGGCGTGTTTGGCTTGGCGATACCAGCACAAATACCAGCAAAGCGGATGGTTGCAGTGGGCTTGTGCTTGTATTTTCAATACGTCGCGACAGTTTTCCGGAGAAATCCGGAATCGAACCAGCGACTTAAGCTATTGTTATTGTTGTAATTTTTTCCATAGTGCCCCTGGCCGGCAATCATCTAATCATATAACCATCTGAATTTGCAGTAGTTTTCATGGCGGATTGTTGCTGATACCAGCAGGAATACCAGCAGCGTGTCGCAGGGTATTCGGTCGTAAAAAAGAGAACGGCAGGCCCCTCTGTAGGAGGCGCGGCGTATGCCGTTCCGATCGACACAATCGCTCCCCACGTAATCGGGCATGAATTACTACAGCCGGCTTTGCGACCACTTCTGTTGAGGATCTCACCCGAAACTACGAGAACTATTCTTGCGCGAGGCTATCTCTCCATTTTCGGAGAGCGCGATCCGTAGTGATGGCCTGCTAAACGCAGGGCCGGATTCTAGATCCGCAAGGTCGGCATCATAAGGTAACGTGTTCCCACTCAAGCAGGAGTGTGCTGTCGCGAGTAAACCTGAGGGACAGCAAACTCGTACGCCTCGACGCGCCGCGGATACGTTTCGGTGGGTAACTTATTCGCGGAAATCGGGAGACATGCGATCCAGCTTCCGCAGCAAGGCCCGCCAGACCAGCCTGTCCGCCAGTTGCGACATGCCGCCCGATTTCGCCAGCGCCGCGTTTTTCTCGATCGCCAGCTCCGGCGGATGGTAGTCGGACTCCGTGCCGCCGTTCGCGCGCGTCCTTATCTGCACAGTGCAGGCTCGTTCGAGGAAATAGATACGCAAGAATGCTTGCCCATGATGGACTGGAGCAAGAGTTCAAGTTGTTCAATCGCTTAGAAGGCAGCTTGTGCACCGCGAGCATGCTTCCGGTCAGGCCGGGGCGGTCGATCGCTCGTCAGGCGTCGGTCTCAATCGGCATCCCAAGCTTGCTGCCGGACAGTGCTGCGCCAAGCTGTCGCGCCAGATTGGCCATGTAGGCGCATTCAATGGCGCCAGCGTCGTCCCACCACATCGCGCAGATATTGAGCGGGAGCAGCGGTGGATCAGCGTCCGGAATGCGTAGTCCAAGTTCGCCGCCGAAAGCGGAGACCATGGCTTGCGGCACCAGCGCTGCTCCACCTCGCGCGCTAGCAAGGCGCGCAATAATCGCGATCGTATCGCATGTGACGACCCTGCTAGGTTTCACAGCGCGAGCGCCAAACCAAGCCATCATGTTCGTGAAGAGCCCGGACGGTGGTGCCGTCGTGTAGATGGGAACATCGACCAGCACGTCGGGCGTTGCTATTGCGCCCTTGAACTGACAATCCCTTCCTATCGCCCAAACGCTGTCGACCGACCATAGCGGGACAATCGAGATACCATCCCGAACGCGTGGTTGCGCGAGAAATGCGATGTCGATGGTCCGTTCGTGCAGCGCGGTCTCGAGCCGGGTGCTGACGTCGACTTCGACGTTGATCTGCCAGGCGGGGTGTCGCGCCTCCAGTGCCGCCAATAGATCGGGCAAGATCAGTGCGGCGAACGACTCGGCGGCGCCGATTCGGAACAGTCGTTCTACCGAGGGACTGTTGCGCGAGCGCCGTTCGATCTGCTCGGCAATCGCAAGCATCCGTTCGGTGTCGGCGTAGATAGCGACGCCGGCCGGTGTCATAACGGGGCGGTACAGCGAGCGATCCAAAAGCTCCGCACCGAGATTTCGCTCTAGCTCGCGGACACGCAGGCTGACTGTAGGTTGCGTCAGATTGAGCCGCGCTGCGGCCGCCCTGAAGCTGCCGAGCTTCGCGACCCAATAAAACGCTTCCGCTTGGCCGAGTGTATAGCGCATCGCGCAAGATGATAGGGCGATCCTATCATGTTGCAAGAACTCTTAATTTTCATTGGCTTCTGGCCAGTGGTACCGCCGCTGACAACGTCAACGTTTGCAAGCGGAGGAAAACCGGAATGGCCGACGAAGCCTCGCTCTCCCACGGGGAGGGAGAGATCTATCACCGCCAGGGTTTTGGCAATCCGTCGGGCGTCGGCGATCGCCCCGCACTTGTCATCGTCGACTTCGTCAATGGTTTCGCCGATCCCACTGCGTTCGGTGGTGGAAATATCCGCGATGCAATCGTCGAGACGCAAGGCCTCCTCGGGTTCGCAAGGTCGGCAAATTGGCCGGTCGCCTTCACTAGGGTTGTGTTCGCTGACGATGCGAGTGATGCCAACGTTTTCACGCGCAAAGTCCCGTCGCTCCTTTCTCTTACGGAAGAGAATCCGCAATCAGCTGTCGTGCGGGAGTTAGCGCCTCGGCCGGGTGAACTGGTTCTGCGGAAGCGATTGCCATCGGCCTTCGCCGGCACGGACCTAGCGGCTTGGCTAACGAAGCACAACGTCGACACGCTGGTTGTGGCAGGAGCAACGACGTCCGGGTGCGTCAGAGCCACGGTTGTTGATGCAATGGGAAGCGGATTTCTCGTCGTTGTTGCAGCTGATTGCGTGGGAGACCACGCTGAGGGCCCTCATCGCGCCAGCCTGTTCGACATGGCTCAGAAATACGCGGACCTCATGACCGCGCAGGATATCCGCAAATCATTCGTCGAGAAGTACAGCGCCGGAGGCGTAAAGTGACCGATTCCCTGGGATTTCGCCTCAAGCTTGGCATCATTGCGCCGTCGACCAACACCGCGGTGCAGCCGGAGATGGACGCGATGCGTCCTTACGGTGTGACCAATCACCACGGGCGGCTGCATATTCCGAACGACACGATCAGGAACGATGCTGACTTCAATCGCGTGATGGACAACATCCGTGCCACGATGGACGAGGCCGCGCGAGTGGTAATGACCTGCCAGCCCGATCGTCTGGTGCTCGGTATGTCGTCCGAGACGTTCTGGGATGGGCTCGAAGGCAGCAAAAGGTTGCTCGAACGCATGCACCAGATCTCCGGTGGTGTTCCCGTCACCATGGGGGCGGAAGCTGTTCGCGCTGCGTTGCCCAAATACGGAAACATCCGCAGGATCGGCGTGATAACGCCGTACATGCCGCCGGGCGATGAACAGGTCCGTCGATTCTTCACAGAATGTGGCTTCGAGATCGTCGCTTTGAAGGGACTAAGGGGACCTTCTCCCGTGCAGTATGCCCACGTGTCGGAGAAGCAGCTTCGCGATGCCATCAACGAGATAAATGATCCGTCGGTGGAGGCCATCATCCAGGTCGGCACCAACCTCGCGATGGCTCGTCTGGCGGGCATTGCCGAGTTCTGGCTCGACAAGCCCGTCATCGCCATCAACACCGCCATTTACTGGCATGCGCTGCGACAGAGCGGCATCGAGGATCGGGTTCCGGGATTTGGATCCCTCCTGATCGACTACTGACGATCTCACCGTTTGGATCTTCAAAGTTCAATAGTTGAGGGGGCGAGGATGGGTTTCAAAAAGCGATATTGCGTGTATGCCGGGCTGTTCGTGTTGATGTTCATCAACTACCTGGATCGGGTCAATCTGTCCGTTGCCGCAAAGCCGTTGGCGGAGAGCTACGGTCTCTCTCCCATCGATATGGGCTACATCTTCTCGGCCTTCCTATGGACCTATCTGATCTGCCTGATTCCCATGGGTATGCTGGCCGATCGATTTGGCGGACGAGCAGTCACCTACACAACGCTAGGTATCTGGTCGCTCGCCGGAATTTGGACCGGCCTGGCGTCAACCTACTCCTCACTCGTTGCATCCCGCCTGGTTCTCGGAATCGGCGGGTCCGCAAGCTATCCCGCCGGCGGCAAAATCATCCGGGAATGGGCGCCTGCCAGCGAACGCGGAATCGCTGCGGCGTTTCTCAATTGCGGGGCGCACGCCGGCCTTTGCTTCGGCTCGGTCGTGGTCGGCTCGCTGATCGTCGAATTCGGATGGCGCGAGTCCTTCTACATTACCGGCGTCGCTGGCCTTGTCCTCGCCGTTCTGTGGTATCTGCTATATCGCCGGCCAGAAGAGGCGGCTTGGCTTGGCGCTGCAGAACGCAACTTCATTCGCGATAATCGCGGCCAAATCGCATCGGATGAGACCACAAACTTCAACCAAGCCGCTGCCCTGAAAGGGTTGCTACGTAGTCCCACCATGTGGTCCCTGGCCCTGACGCAGGGGTGCGCTGGCTACACACTCTATTTGTTCATGACCTGGCTGCCCAGTTACCTGGTGGCGTCTCGCGGCATGGATGTCCTGAAGTCGAGCTTGTTCTCGGCCATCCCCTACGGGACGGCCGCACTGCTTGGGCTTGGCCTCGGTTGGTTGAGCGATCGGCTTTTGAAGGGAGCCGGGGCGAGCAACAGCGATAGGCGGAAGTTGATCGCGACGATGCTGCTTCTGTCGTCAGTGATCCTCGCCGCTCCGTTCGTTGATTCAATCTGGCTGATCGAGGCCCTGATCAGCGTATCGCTCGCATGCGTTGCCACCGCAATGGCCATGAACATTGCGCTGATCGCCGATTTGATGTCCGACGGCCGGTACAACGGTGTCGCCACCAGTCTTCTCATCATTGGCGGAAATACGTTCGGGACGGCAGCTCCAATCGTCACCGGTTACGTCGTCGCAGCGACCGGGGGCTTCTCCGGAGCATTCGTTATTGCGGGCGGGCGGGTCGGTCGTGATCATGTTGGGCGCCCGAAAGCCGATCTCCGTGGTGAACGAGGCGGAGTCCGGAGCCGGGCAGATTCGTGTCGTTGCTAAAGAGGTCTGAAAGTCATGGCAGACGTCGATTATGGTAGCCGCCTTCGTGTCGGCATCTTGATGCCGTCGGGTAATCCGATCGCTGAGCCCGAAATCCGCGCCATGTTGCCAGCGGGTATTTCTCCGCTGGTGACTAGGCTTGCTTTGCGTGGCAGTTCCAAGCCGGAGCTCCTCGGGATGCTCGATCAGCTTGAGCCGGCATCCAGTCTCCTTGCTGATGCAGGTGTGGATGTGATCGTCTTCCACTGCACGGCAGTTTCGACATTCGCCCCCGATTTGGCGGCCGGAATCCGCCAACGCGTTGAGGCAGCAACAAACATAAGATGCTTCACCACGGCGGACGCGGTCATCAAGGCGTTGCGGCGGCTCCGCGCCAAGCGCATTACGCTGCTAACTCCGTACATCAGCGCGGTTCATGAACGAGAAATAGCATATCTCGAAGGAAAAGGATTTGTCGTAGAAGCGAACGCTTATCTCGGCATCAGCACAAACACTGAGATGGCCAGGATTGTGCCAAACGCGATTGCCGATTGGGCCGACGACAACATCAACCCACGAACGGATGCGTGCTTCCTCAGCTGTACCGCCATCAGGTCAGCTCCAATCATTTCCCGGCTCGAGCAACGCTGGGGCATTCCCGTGTTGACCAGCAACCAGTCCATGGTGTGGCAATTGATGCGTTCAAATGGGATTGACCTCAACCTCGGCGGATTCGGTCGATTATTCTCTGTCGCAGGAACCGACGAATAAGAGGCATTGGTTTTCTGGTCTCAGATCGGGGTGGTCTAATTCAGGCAACACCGCGCTCGCAAGTTACCGCTATCTGCTCTGCCAAGGGGCACGTCTAATCTGGCGGATCGAGGCTACCGGCAGAAGGCGCGGAACCCCATAGTGTTGGCATCCAGAAAAACCATTCTAGAGGCTCGCGAGATCAAGAAGAGCTTTGGCGCCCTTACGGTGCTCAATGGCGTGTCGCTGAACGTTGCGGAAGGCGAGATCGTCAGCCTTATCGGTCCTTCCGGTTCCGGCAAGACTACGTTCCTGAGATGCCTGGCACTGCTTGAGGAGATCTCGTCCGGGGAGGTTCGTATCAACGGAACCACGGTTGCCGGAACAGCCTCCGATCGTCAGTCACAGCAGGCCGCACGGCTCATGAGGCGGGACATCGGGATGGTGTTCCAACAGTTCAATCTGTGGCCGCACATGACCGTGCTCCAGAACGTCATCGAAGCGCCCATGCGCGTTCGTGGGATTTCGAGAAACGTCGCCATCGCATCGGCCATCGAGATCCTCGCGAAGGTCGGCATTGCGGAGAAGCGCGACGCTTATCCGGCGCAACTCTCGGGTGGTCAGCAGCAGCGAGTGGCCATCTCGCGTGCGCTCGCGATGAGTCCGAAAGTCATCCTCTTCGATGAACCGACGTCTGCGCTCGATCCGGAGCTCCGTCACGAAGTGCTGGCTGTGCTCAAAAAGCTGGCCGACGATGGTCAGACCATGATCGTGGTCACCCATGAGATGGGGTTCGCGAGAAGCGTCAGCACGCGCATCGCATTTCTCGATGGCGGAAAGCTGGTCGAAGAGGGTGGATCTGACGAGTTCTTCAGGTCGCCCAAGACCGAGAGAGCCAAGCAATTCCTGGAAATGATGTTCTGAGCGATGAACGAGGGGACCAAATGAAAAAGCTGTCGATTCTTGCCGCTGCTGTGATCGGGTTCTGCGCGATCTTTGGATCGGCAGCTGTCTACGCACAACAAAAGGTCTCAAAGTTAACGCTGATCCCCCAGAAGGGGAAACTTCGAGTTTGTCAGGTTCCGAACTATTACGCCATCTCGTTTCGGAACCCGAAGACCGGAGAACTCGAAGGGATCGACGTGGATCTCTCCAAGGAGCTTGCGAAGGAGCTAAACGTTCAGCTCGAGATCGTCGAGACGCAGTTCTCGACTTTCATTGCCGACCTCCAGGCCGACAAGTGCGACATCGGAATGTTTGCCGTTGCGGCGACCTTGAAGCGGGCTCAAGCGGTCGAATTTTCCAATCCGTATCTCGAGTCCGGCCTGTATGCCATCGTGAAGGAGGGCAGCAAGATCGAGAAATGGGACGACGTCGATCAGCCCGGCGTGCGCGTCGTTACCGGTCTCGGAAGCTTCATGGATGACATCATGAAGGGGTATCTGAAAAAGGCGACCCAGCGCAGCGTGGTGCCTCCCGCCGATATGCTGAGCGAGCTCGCTGCCAATAAGGCTGATGTCTACATCAGCGACTACCCGGCCAGCGTGCGGATCAAGAAGGAATTCGACTGGGCAAAACTGATTGCTCCGTCCGAGCCGCTCGCCGTGACGCCTTATTCATACGTCGTCGCCCCGGGAGATCAGGTTTGGCTGAACTTCATCAACCTGTTCGTCCGAACGATTCACAATGACGGCCGGCTCAAGAAGTATGCGGACAAGCATAATCTGGGTCCGATGGTCGCCAAGTAGCCTGTCAACGCGGCGCGAGTCGAGCCATGAGCACGTACACGTTCAGGTGGGACGTTGTTCGAGACAACTTGCCCTTCTTGCTCTCGGGTCTCAAGGGTACCCTGATGATATCCGCTATCACGCTTGTGATGGCGATGCTCGGCGGCTTGGTGCTGGTTTCTCTCGATCTTTCCAGATGGAAAGTGGTGAGATCCATCAGTATTACGTTCGGTGAGTTGGTGCGCAATACACCAATCCTCATCCAGCTGCTGTGGTACTATTATGTGCTGCCGATATCGTTCGGAATCGACATTCCCGCGATGTTTGCTGCAATCCTTGGGCTCTCGATTTACTCGTCGGCGTTCATAGGCGAAGTGTATCGGGCGGGAATTCAAGGCGTCCCAAAGGGGCACGTGGAAGCAGCCAAGGTGCTTGGCCTGAGCAGGCTACAGACGTTCACTCGAATTGTATTGCCCCAAGCGTTTTGGGCGAGCCTGCCGCCGTTAGCATCGAACTTCGTTATGCTCATCAAGTACTCGTCGCTCGCTTCCGTCCTCTCGGTGCCCGAGATCACGCGAAAGGCAACAGAGCTCTCATCGGCGACGTTCAGGCCGCTGGAGATATTTACGGCCGTCGCGCTGGTCTACTTCATCATTTGCTGGCCCCTCACGCTAACGATCAGGTGGATCGAGCGCCGAACCATGCGTCTCAGAAAATAACCTACGACAACAGAATGGAGGTCTCTCATGACAGACGATGTACGCTTTGTGGACTCTCACGCTAACACTCGTCCGTTCTCGCACGCATCGATCGTCGGGCCCTGGATCTTTACAAAAGGAACTGCCGGTTACAACGCGGAGACGGGTCAATTCCCATTGGACATTCGGGAACAGACCGCCCAATGCATGAAGAACCTCGCGAACATTCTCAAGGAATGCGATGCGACCTTTGCCGATGTCGTCAAGGTCAACGTCTATCTTGTAAATATAGGCGACTACGACGCTGTGAATGAGGTTTATGTGAAGGCGATGGGTGGCCACAAGCCGGCGCGTTGTTGCGTTGGGGTGCCCGCGCTGCCGACGAAAAACGAGAACATGAAGATCGAAATGGTCGCCTATAAGAAGGATCGCGCCTAAATCGCGTCTCATTGGGACTGGCGACGATCGCCTATTGAAACACCAAGGCGCATCGCCTTGGTGTTTCAAGGACAAGGGTCAGGCTATTGGGCCTTCTGCGCAGTTGCCTTCATTGTCGCAGAAAGCGCATCGAGGGCGGCCGGAAGAACGTCAATTGGAAGATAGCCAAAGCCGAGTCGCAAGACAGCGGATGACTCGCCGAACCACGACCCGTCTCCGATCTGAAGATCGGACTTCGGAAGGGCGGACCAGAAGCGGTCAACAGCGGCTGCGTCAAATGCCGTCGGGTTCAATCGAAGGCAGCAGAGAGCTCCGCCGTCAGGTTTGACCCATTGGACCATGCCCGCTTGGCTGCCAACCCAGGCCGCCACTGTCGAGAGGCCTGTTGCAAGCAGAGTGCGGCGCTGGCGCAGGATTGCCTCTCGGTGATCAAGGACGGTCGCTGCCAAAGTCTCATCGAGCGGGGAGCCGGAGATCACGAGGTTCATTTTTGCGATCGTCAGTCGCTCGCGAAGCTTGGGATCGCGGACGGTGAGCCATCCAACGCGGAGCCCAGGCGCGCCGTGGGCCTTAGAAACGGATCCGCCGGTTATGATCGCTTCATCAAGCGCTACGGCACTCTGAGGAGGAAGCTCATCCCCGTAGGTGGCCTCACGATACGTCTCATCGACGAATAGGCGCGCAGCCGGTGCTTTCGTGCGCATCAGGTTCAGGATTTCTCGTATTTCCGCGAGATCTGTTCGCACGCCGCTCGGGTTCTGCGGGCTGGCGATGCTGACGAGCTTCGTCTTTTCGTTGAGGAGCGGTTCGAGTGCTTCGGGTGTCAGCCGATAGCCGCGATCGAATGTCAGATGACATTCTCGCAACGTCACGCCGGTGCCGACGAGCGAGTCGCGCGAGGGCGGAAAGCATGGTGTTGCAATAACGGCCTCGTCGCCCAGACGGCAGAGTTCGAACGCCAGCAGAAACAGTCCAAGGGCAGTTCCTTGCGTGGTAATGACGTCTTCCGCCTGAACTCCCGCAAGCGCGGCAATCGTGGCCCGGAGGCGCGGCAGACCCGCCGACGAACCATAGCCCATCTTGAGGCCGTCAAGCGCGGCGATGCCGCCGGCCATGCTCACAATCTCGCCGAATGTCAGGTCCTGGGCCGTGCTTTCGGCCAGATTGTAACGCCGATTGATATCGAGCAACGAGATGATCTCGTTTCGAGGAAATCGGCCCGGCCAGTCTGGCTTGTGTGTCACATTATCCTCAAGGTCAGTGGGTTCGCGGCTATTGAGGGCCGTGACCATGAGAAATCTTGTCGAAAGTTGCTGCGGCCGGACGATTCTAGGGTGCCAGTCGAGCCGGGACTTTGAACCTGCGCCTTATTGCATCGACCTTGCGTACAGCGCTGGCGTCGTGCCGGTGAATTGCTTGAAGCGCTTTGTGAAGTGCGCTTGATCGGCAAAACCGACATCCAGCGCGACTTGTGCCACAGGCTCGCCAAGCCTCAGGAGTTGTCGCGATTTCGCAATTCGCACCTGGGTTAGATATGAGTACGGTGTCAGGCCAAGGTGTTTCTGAAAAAGTCTGATGAGGTGAAAGGGGCCGACGCCAGAGGCCCTGGACGCTTCCTCAAGACCTATGTCGTCGCACGCGCGCGCCTGCAGGAACGCGATGGCAAGATCGACCGCTCTCGGGCAACCCGCATCGGTCTGCGTGAGCCTGTCAGACCCGTAGCGCTCGAACAACAGCGAGATGGCACAGACCATTGCCTCTTCGGCGCCCGCCATGTCGAGGCCGGCTGAGGCGAGTCCTTGGGCTTGGTCAAACCAATGCCAGAGCTCCGGATCGTCTATGACCGTCTTTCCGACGATTGGCCCATCGCCGCACGGTCTCGCGAGGATCGAGGCGAGGGCGGGGGCCGGCACGTAAAGCGCGGCATAGGCCAACTCCCGGCCGTGCTCGCGCTCTCCGGTATGCATTTCGCCAGGATTTACCACCACCAGGTTGCCCGGTGCCGCATGCGCGCGAGCACTCCCGCATCGGAACGATTTCACGCCCGCATGCATGACGCCGATCATCAGTTCATCGTGCGAATGTGGTGCGAAGCTGTGCCGTACAAATCGCGCTGACATCAAATCGATGCCGCCAAACATCGGCGAGCTACGAAAGGTCGCTCTGTCGAGAGGGCTCTCGAATTGAAAAGTAGCCATGGCGCTGAGGTCAATATCCGACAAGAACGATAGATCGGTTCCTGCTTTCTGTAAACCGGCGCCGACCACCGTCGTGGATCGCGGCGCCGTTCCCAATTGGACCAAGGAACCCTAGAATGACCAGGAAGATAGTAACTGCCCCGGATCTCACACCGCCTGTGGGGCCATTTGCGCAGGGCGTCTGGGCAGGTGATCTGCTCTATGTCTCGGGCCAGGTTGGGCAGGATCCGGTCTCTGGCGCGATGGTAGCGGGCGGCATCGAGGCAGAAACGCGTCAGGCCTTCGAGAACCTTCGTCGCGTTCTCGCTGCCGCCGGGCTCGGATTCGAGGACGTCATCAAGGCACACGTATTCCTGGTGGACATCAACGATTTCGCGGCGATGAACGCAATCTACGGCACCATTTTCACCGCGCCGTTCCCCGCTCGGACGACGGTGCAGGTTGTGAAGCTGGCGCTGAATGCGCGTGTCGAAATCGATCTGGTCGCGCGGCGATCCTGAGGCAGCGGGGCCATCATGAAACTCGTGCGATTTGGTGACGCGGGACGAGAGCGACCGGGTATCGTTGATCAACAGGGCCGCATCAGGGACGTCTCAAGCCATGTTGCAGACTGGGCTGGAGATGCCCTCGATCCAGCTTCTCTCGCTGCGTTCGCGGCAACGGACTTCGCGTCCTGTCCGATCGTGCCGGCCGACGTACGGCTCGGCGCGCCGGTGGCAACACCGGGCAAGGTTGTCTGCGTCGGGCTCAACTACGCTGATCATGCCGAGGAGACCGGCTTCGAATTGCCACCCGAGCCACTTGTGTTTTTCAAATCGCCGACCGCGATCTGCGGCCCGACCGATCCGATCGTTCTTCCTAAGACCGCAGAAGCCGTCGATTGGGAAGTCGAGCTTGCCTGCGTGATCGGTCGATCGACGATTGGATCCAGCGAGAAGGATGCGATGGCTGCCGTCGCGGGGTTCAGTGTTGCCAATGACGTGACCGAACGAAACTGGCAGTTTCAGCGTGGCGGGCAGTGGAGCAAGGCCAAGAGCGCCGACACCTTCGCACCTCTCGGGCCCTGGCTGGTGACCCCCGACGAAGTCGCGGATTTGGGACCTCGGCGTATCTGGCTTCAGAAGAACGACGTGATCCGGCAGGACTCGTTGCTGTCGCGCATGATCTTCTCGGTGCCGCGCATTATCGCCCATCTCAGCGAGTTCATGCGGCTCGTGCCCGGTGATGTGATCCTCACCGGTACACCGCGCGGCGTGGCCTACAACAAGTCCGACCCGGATTATCTTCGCCCGGGCGACCAGCTTCACTGCGGGATTGAGGGCTTAGGCGAGCAACACACTCAGGTCGTGCATTAGCGCATGCTGGATCCGGCGCTCCGATACTTCATGGAAGTGGTCGATTGCGGATCCATACGGCTGGCGGCCGATCGTCTCCAGATTGCACCGAGTGCGATCAGCCGCCAGATCCAGTTGCTTGAGCATCGGTTTGGCGCGCCGCTTCTTTTGCGGAGCCGAACAGGGATCGAGGCAACCGAGCAGGGCAAGCTCGTTGCCGGTTATATTCAGTCCGCCAAGCGCGATCTCGATCGGCTCAAATCGGCCATCGATGATCTTAGCGGACTGCGCCGTGGCCGTGTGGTCCTTGCAACGGTCGAGGCGACGCAGGGGCGTGTTCTGCCGGAGTGCATTTCGGCATTTCGCGCCAAATTTCCCGGTGTGGATCTCGAGGTCCGTATCCTGGGGACCCACCAGGTCGCTGAAGCCATCCTCAAGGAGGAGGCAGATATCGGGATTGCCCTTGACCCTCCGCTACGGAACGAACTCCTTCTCAGAATGCGCTGGCCACAGCCGCTTCAGGCGGTCATGAAACCCAGCCATGAGCTGGCAACGCGGTCCGGAAGCCTGCGTTTGAGGGATGTCCTGGAGTGTCCCCACATCCTGCCTGATCGCAGTTTCGGTATCCGCTCCTTGATCGAACGTGCTGCCAACAAGGTGGGCGCGGTGACGAGACCTTTCCTGGAGACGAACTCTCTGGACGTCGCCAAGACGATCGCCGCGTCGACCAATGCTCTCACGGTTCTGCCTCCTGAGGCGTTGTTTCGCGAGCTTGGGGCAGGTTCTCTGGTGACGCGCAAAATTGACGACGCGCTGCTGGTCAAGGCTACCATCGACGTCATGACACTACGGACCAAACCGCTGTCCAAGGCTGCCGAAACTCTCCTGCGCTTCGTTCGTCAGAGCATTGCCGATCACAAGGCTTAGTGCCGGCCAACGGGTGTTCTAAATCCGAGTACGCTGCCTACGCGTGTCGGCTCTATCGTCATCGCCTTGTCGTTTGTCATCACTGTTCCCAGAGCAAGATAGGTTCTGGGGAGGATCTGATGCAGCGCAGGACGGTATTGATTGGAATGGCGGCCGCCGTCGTGGCGCCCGCAATCGTTCGGGCGCAGGGCAGCGACGAATTGCGGATTGGGGCGCCGCTGCCGTTGACCGGACCTTTGGCTCCGGAGGGCCAGAAGCAGAAGCGCGGCTACGACCTCTGGGTCAAGGAGGTCGAGAGCGCCGGAGGATTTGAGATTGGCGGCCGCCGTATCCCCGTGCGGATCACCTATAGCGATTATCAATCCTCCACACCGCGTGCCGTTCAGGCCTGCGAACAGCTCGTCACACAACAGCGCGTGCATGCGCTGTTCAGCCCGTTCGGCTCCGGCGCGGCCAAAGCATCCAGTGCCATTGCCGAGCGCTACCGGGTACCGATGATCGCCCCGACGGCGTCCTCGCGCGAAGTCTACGATCAGGGTTTCAAATATCTGTTCGGTACTTTTACGCCGAACGAGACGCTGACGGAGCCGCTCGCGGATATGGTCCTGGCGGCCGCGCCGGCGATCAAGCGCGTGGCGATCTTCTCGCGCAATGATCTTCTGCCGCTGGCCTTGAGTACCGAAATGAAGAAGTCGGCCATCAAGCGCGGCCTCGAGCTGGTGTTCGACGAAAAATTCGCCATCGGCAGCCTCGACTTCGCCTCCGCGCTCACCCAGATGCGCAGCGCCAATCCGGAATGGGTCTTCGTCGGCGGATATGTCAACGACCTCGTGCAAGTCCGTACCCAGATGCGCGATCTCGGCTTGAAGCCGCAAGTACTCACGATGATTGCCGGGCCTGCCTATGAGGAGTTCACGCAAGCCCTGCACCGCGCAGCGGAGAACATATCGAGCGCGGCCTGGTGGCACCCGGCCGTACGCTACGAGGGGATCGATATTTTCGGGAAGACCGAGAATTTCGTCCAGAAGTTCCTCGCCACCTATTCGACCTTGCCGGACTACATCGAGGCGTCGGCCGCCGCAGCGGGCGCGATCCTACAGCTCGCTGCGCGCAAATCCGGGGCGCTCGAAGGACCAGCGCTACGCGACGCGCTGGCTGGTCTGGATGCCGTGACATTCTATGGCCCTATCTCGTTTGGCCCGACCGGGCAGATCGAAAAGCTGGTGCCGCCCGTGTTCCAGATCCAGAACGGCCGGCCGATCGTTCTGGCGCCTTCGTCGATCGCGCAAGGCGATTTTCGCCTTGGCATTACCTGATCGAGCGGGTGCGATCGTGCAAATTGCTCAGGTCATTCTCAACGGCCTCCTGCTCGGCGGCCTCTATGCTGCGATGGCGGCAGGATTCTCGTTGGTCTGGGGCGTACTGAACATCATCAACATCGCGCAGGGATCCGCGGTCGTCCTCGGCTCTTATGTTGCGTACTTTACCTGGAGATATGCCGGCCTCAATCCGTTGGCAGCTATCGCCCTTGCAGGTCCTCTGTTGTTCGCCGCCGGCTGGCTGCTCCAGCGCTATCTGATTCAGCGTGTGATCGCGGCCCCCGTGCTGATCACTCTGGTGTTCACCTTCGGCATGGACCTGATTCTGAACAATACGATGATCAGCCTGTTTACGGCGGACTATCGGAAGATCGAGGGGGCTTTCCCGACGACGCCGCTCACTCTCGGCGCACTGACGCTCCCTGTCGATCGCCTTTTCGCTGCGATTGCGGCTATCAGCGCGGCCTTCGCCTTGCATTTCTATCTCCACAAATCCCGTCTCGGCCGCGCCATCGTCGCAGTGAGGATGGACCGGCAGACAGCCGAGTTGATGGGCGTCCGTGTCGAGATCATCTACGCGACGACGTTCGGACTTGGATTGGCCATGGCGGGGGTCGCAGGTTGCCTGCTCGCGGCGATCTTCCCGACCTCGCCGCTGAACAGCGCCTACTATCTCCACATCGCGTTCGTCGCCTGCGTCCTTGGCGGGCTTGGAAGCGTGTTGGGTGCCGTCGCCGGTGGACTGTTGCTTGGGGTTGTTGAGAGCTTGGGTGCTCTCCTGGTCGGCGCCGAGTACGGCACGACGGTCGCCGCCATCGTTCTCCTTTTGATGCTGTTCACGCGACCACAGGGCCTCCTAGGCCGGGCAGGCTACGAATGATGTCTCGTAATCAGCTAGCGATTACAATCGCCATCGTCGGCGCGCTCGCCTGCGCGGGGCTTCCGCTGATCCTTGCCGGCGAGCCGTATCTCATGCGCCTCGTTACGATGTTCAACCTTCTGCTGGTGCTGGCTGCATCGTGGAACATTGTCGGCGGCTTTACCGGCTATCCGTCGTTTGCAACGGGCGCGTTCTTCGGCCTCGGCGCCTATGTCGCCGCGATCCTCCAAGGCAAGGGAGTGGACTGGCGGCTGGCCCTGGTTGCCGCGGGAATCGCTGGCGGCGTGCTCGCCGCACCGGTCGGCTACGGCGTTCTCAGGCTGCGCGGCCACTACTTCGCGGTCGCGAGCCTCATGCTGGGTACGATCCTCAAGGAACTGACGACCGGTTGGTCAGACCTGACTGGCGGGGGCATAGGGTTGACCATTGCCGGCGCCGGAGGAGACCCAGAAATTCTGGCGGCCTTCGCGTTGCGAATTTCACTGGCTCTGGCTGTGATCACCGTTCTCGTCGGCGCCGCCATAAAATGGAGTCGTCTCGGATTTGGGCTGGATTGCATCCGCATGAACGAGACTGCCGCAGCCGGCATCGGCGTCGACGCCCAGAAGCTCAAGACATACGCCTTCATCCTCTCGTCAATTCCTGCGGCGGTTGCCGGCGCGGTCTATGCCGGATGGATCGGCTACATCGACCCGACGGATGTGTACGACGTGATGTGGTCAGTGAAGCCTATCGTTGCGGTGTTGCTCGGAGGGGTGGGCACGATCCTCGGGCCGGTTGTCGGGGCTGCCATCTTCGTCGCGCTCGAGGAGATCGTTTGGCGCAACGTTCTGAGCTTCAGTGCAGGCGGCCTGGGTGTCCTGATCGTCCTGTTGCTCCTGATATTGCCGGGCGGCGTGTTGCCCTCGCTTGTTTCCAGGAAGGCCCGCTCATGACGGCTGCATTGCTCGACGTCAGAAATATCAGCCGTCGTTTCGGTGGGCTGAAGGCCATCGACGACGTGTCCTTCCGGCTGAGCGAAGGTGAAATCGTTGGCCTGATTGGCTCGAATGGCGCCGGCAAGACGACGCTCGTCAATCTCGTAACGGGTCACCTCAAACCGTCGCAGGGGGAAATCTCGTTTCGTGGTCAGAAGATCACCGGCCGGAAACCTCACGAACTCGCATCGAGAGGGCTGATGCGAACGTTTCAGATCGTCCAGCCTTTCAACGCGCTCACCGCGCTCGACAACGTCGCTGCCGCCGCCATGTTCGCAGGGCGCTCTCGATCGATGTCCAGCGCGCGGGAACAGGCCGACGCTGCGCTGAGCAATCTCGGGATCAGTCATTGCCGCGATCATTTTCCGATCCGCATGACGCTGGCGGAGCGCAAGCGACTGGAACTGGCGCGCGCCTGGGTCGCCAGGCCAAAGCTACTGTTTCTGGACGAAGTCAACGCCGGCCTCAATACGGGTGAAATCGAAGGCGTTCTCGGCATGATCCGGAAGATTGCCGCCGAAGGCGTGGCGATCGTGATCATCGAGCACTTGATGAAGGTTGTGAAAGGCCTCTGTCCGCAATTGATCGTGTTGCATCGTGGCCAGCTGCTGGCGAGCGGTCCGACGGAGGAGGTCGCTCGCAATCCGTCAGTCATCGAGGCCTATCTCGGAACGCGAGGCGCGGCTGCGATGCTCGGAGAAAAGCCATGACCTCGGGTCTCGTCGTCTCAAAGCTGTCCGCGGGCTACGGCGATGTCTCCGTCCTCGCCGACATCTCCCTGTCGGCCGAAGTCGGGGCGATCACCGCGGTCATCGGCTCGAACGGTGCCGGGAAAACGACTTTGCTGCGCAGCCTCTCAGGGTTGCTGAAGCCCCGCCAGGGTAGCATTCGGATCGGCGAAGCCGAACTCTCAGGAACCAAGGCGCTCGATTTCGTCAGCGCCGGCATCGCGCATGTGCCGGAAGGCCGGCGCCTGTTCGCTGGCATGACCGTGGAGGACAATCTGCTGATGGGCGCGTTTGCGCGTGCCGCTAAGCCGGCGGAGCTTCGGCAGGATCTCGATCGGATCTACGCTACGTTCCCGAAGCTCGCGGAGCGACGTCGGCAGGACGCCGTATCGATGTCTGGCGGCGAGCAGCAGATGTGCGCGATCGGCCGCGGACTGATGTCGCAGCCCCGGATTCTGATGATTGACGAGCTATCGCTTGGCCTGTCGCCCGTCGCCGTCGACTTCCTCGTCGAAGCACTGAAGACGATCAGCAACGACGGTGTCGGCATCATCGTCGTAGAGCAGGACGTCGCGGTGGCGCTCGATCTCGCTCAGCATGTGGTCGTGATGGATCGCGGTCGGGTCTCAAAGGCCGGATCCAGCAGTGAAATTGCCGAAGATCGTGCAATTCGCGCCGCTTATCTCGGCGTCGATTAGGCTTCTCTCACCAAAAACCGGGATCAATCTGCCATGAATGCCACGCAATTCGACATTGTTCGCTCCCCGTTTGACGGCTCTCCCGTGGGCCAAATGCCGGTTTCCGACGCTACTGCGGTCGAGGCGGCGATCAATGCCGCCGAAAGCGCCTTTCAGGTCACGCGAAAGCTGCCTCGCTTCGCGCGCGCCGATATACTCGCGCGGGCGGCGGAGATCATGAAGGCAAGACGCAACGAATTCGTCAGCACCATCGCCGCCGAAGCCGGCAAGCCTCTCTATGACGCGCGGGGAGAGGTAGCGCGCTCGATCTTCAACCTGACGAATGCGGCCGCCGAGGCGCGCCGATATGGCGGCCACGAAATCCCGCTCGACATGGATGCCGGGGTCTACGAGTACCAGACTACGACGACCGATGGTGCTCCGCTCGATCTGGCCAACGCGGATTTCGAGCAACTCGCCTCAATTCGCCGTCGCATCGGTATTGCGCGGCGCTTCCCGATCGGACCGATCCTTGCGATCGCACCATTCAATTTTCCGCTCAACCTCGTCCTCCACAAGGTCGCACCGGCGCTCGCGGTCGGAAACTCGGTCGTGCTGAAGCCGGCGCCGCAGACCCCGTTGACGTCGTTGCTGCTTGCCGAGGTGTTGACCGAGGCCGGCCTTCCGAAGGGAGCGCTGTCGGTCGTTCATTGCAGCGTCCCCCTGGCGGAGCACATGGTCAAGGATGATCGCTTCGCGATGGTTACCTTCACGGGGTCAGCCAAGGTCGGCTGGCACATCAAGTCGATCGCGGGCAAGAAGAAGGTCGCGCTCGAACTCGGCGGAAACGCTGCGGTCGTTGTCTGCGCGGACGCAGATCTGGACCTCGCAGCAGCAAGATGCGTTCGTGGCGGCGTCGTTTATGGCGGCCAGTATTGCATTGGCGTCCAGCGCATCCTCGTCGAGCGAAAGATCCACGACGAATTCGTCCAAAAGCTGACGAGCAAGGTGAGCGCCTGCAAGGTCGGCGATCCCATGCAGGAAGGTGTAGACGTTGGTCCGGTCATCGACGAGGGATCGGCCAAGCGCATCGCGAGCTGGATCGACGAAGCGAGCGCGGCCGGAGCCAAGATCCTGGTCGGCGGAAAGCGCGAACGAGCAGTGGTGGAGCCGACGGTCATGGCTGGAACCAAGAGCGGAATGAAGATTGAGGACGAAGAGGTCTTCGGGCCCGTTCTCACCGTTAATCCGTTCAATGACTTCGAGGATGCGGTCCGTCGTGCCAACGCAACGCGTTATGGCCTGCAAGGGGGCATGTTCACACGCGATCTAAAGCGTGCCTTCTCGGCGATCGAAGAGTGGGACGTCGGTGGCCTGATGATCAACGACGTGCCGATCTATCGGCTCGACAACATGCCGTTCGGCGGCTGGAAGGAGTCGGGAATCGGTCGCGAAGGAACCGTCTTTGCGATGGACGAAATGACCGACATCAAGCACCTCGTCATTAACTACGCATGACCGCGGCGTGTTCTGAAATGCAGAACGCTGCGAGCGCGAGAGTCATCTGTTCTAAACGTTGCGCTCGCCGTCATATTTGCCTCGAGGACATCAGGTCCTCGAGGGAGGGACATGCGATGAAAACGACATACTCAGTCTTTGCTGTTGCTACGATGGCGCTGCTTTTCGCGGAGCCGTCGAAGGCACAGGATAAGGTCGTCCTGGCTTATATCGAGGAGCCTCCGTTCGCCGCGACGATCAACGGTCAAGCGGCGGGCTCGGACGTTGATGTCGCCAAGGCCGTGTTGGCAAAGATGGGCGTCACAGACGTCGAGCTGAAGAAAGTGGAATTTGCCGAGCTTCTTCCCGGCGTGGCCACCGGGCGCTGGACGATGAATACTGCGCTGTTCGTCACGCCTGAACGCTGCAAGACGGTCGCGTACTCGAATCCGATCTGGGCGCTCGTCGACGGCATGATCGTGCGTGCGGGTAATCCAAAGCACATCTCCAGCTATGCATCGGCGGCGGCGTCGGATGCCAGGCTCGGTGTGGTCAAGGGTACCGTGCAAGTCGGAACCGCGAAGGCGGCTGGCGTGCCTGCTGAGCGGATCGTGGAGTTCGGTGCTCAAGAAGAGATCGTTGCCGCGATCAAGGCCGGGCGCGTCGACGCTTATCCGAACTCTGCGCTCGGTCACCGTGCACTACTTGCATCGTTGAAAGACGCCGATCTGGCGCTTGCTCAGCCATTCGAGCTGCCGGTGGACAACGGGCGTCCGAAAGCTGGCTTCGGCGCATTCTCGTTCAATCAGGCCAACGGAGCCTTTGTGACCCGATTCAACGAGGAGTTGGCGAAGTTCCTTGGGTCCGAAGAGCATCGCGCGATCGTCGCGAAGTACGGACTTGGAAAAGAAGAAATTACGCCGGCACTGACGGCGAAAAGTGAGGCATTGTGCAAATGAACGCGCTATCGACTAATACTAAGACGTTCGATCCAGGGCTTGTCCTTGCCAAGCTCAAGATCGAACTGCCGGCGTCTGTTCCGCCTGCCGGCAATTACGCTCGTGCGCGTTCTTCTGGAAACGTCCTGTATCTTGCCGGGCATCTTCCGGATTCGGCCGGTGTGCCGCAGTATATGGGTAAGCTCGGTCGCGAGGTGACCGTCGAGGAGGGGTATCGCGCCGCGCGGGTCGCGATGATCAATAGCC
The DNA here is from genome assembly GCF_049949285.1 of Bradyrhizobium ganzhouense. Classification (NCBI taxonomy): domain Bacteria; kingdom Pseudomonadati; phylum Pseudomonadota; class Alphaproteobacteria; order Hyphomicrobiales; family Nitrobacteraceae; genus Bradyrhizobium; species Bradyrhizobium ganzhouense. The sequence goes on along the minus strand of NZ_CP181318.1, from coordinate 8,039,501 downwards.
TTGGAACGATCAAGGCCAATATCGGCGATCTCAAGCGCGTCAAGCGCATCATCAAGTTGCTGGGGATGGTGAACTGCGTCGCCGATTTCGTTCAGCAGCCTGAGGTGATCAACGGCGCATCGGACCTTCTTGACGAGGTGTTCGGCAAGGAGGTGGCGCTGCACGCGCGGTCGGCCGTCGGCATGCACTCCTTGCCGCGCGGCAACTGCGTGGAGATTGAAACGATCCTGGAGTTCGAATGAGCCGGTGCGCCCGGCCGATGGGCTCTCGGTCGGGCGGCATCATTCCCTGAGCGACTGAAACTATTCGCATTCGAGAGTAAAATCGATCTATCATCGGGGTCTCAATTTTGAGAGGGCCGACGATGGTTACGTTGAAGCAGCTCGAGGGGTTCTACTGGGTTGCAGAACTTGGCGGGCTCGATGAAGCGGCGCAACGGCTGAATGCGACGCAATCAGCGATTTCCAAGCGTGTGCAAGAGCTTGAGGCGATCTTGAATGTCGCCTTGTTCGACCGATCGAAACGGCGGGTGCAGATTACGCCGCAAGGCGAAAAGCTCATTGAACTGACCCGCGATATGCTCGCGCTGCGGGATCGAATGATGGATTTCAGGTCGTCGCTAGGGCAATCGCCGCGAAATCTTCGGTTCGGTGTGACCGAGCTCACCGCGATGACCTGGCTTCCGAATTTGATCCATCGCCTTCGCGGAAGTTATCCCACACTGGCGTTAGAGCCCGTCGTCGACGCGAGTGTAGAGCTCATCGAGAAACTCAAGGCCGATGAACTTGATGCTGTCGTCGTGCCAGACGCATTTCGGGGGCCGCTGTTTGAGGTCGTGCCTCTTGATTCCGTGGAATATGCTTGGATGTGCAGTCCAGCCTATCTCGATGACGCTGCTGAGTTGCCGCTGGCGAAATTGTCCAGCCACACCATCATCGTTCAACAACAGGTATCCTCAGGGCTCGGCGATCTCATATCGAAATGGCTGTCGGACAAACACATTACTTTCGACAACACGCTGTCTAGCAGCAGCCTGACAGCCCTATCATCCCTAACCTTGTCGGGCCTTGGAATCAGCTACTTGCCGCGGAAGGTGTTCGACTATCTGATTGCCTCAGGTCAGCTGAGGATTTTGCGGACGCGGCCCGCGCTTCCGCGAATTCCCTATGTGATGATGTACAAGAAGGCGAAGAGCGACGAATTCTTGAGATTCTTGGCTTCGCTTGCGTCGGACTGTTGTGAGTTCTCTCGCTCCGTACCGATGTACTACACGACACGATAACGTAGTCCGGAATTGGCTCACGATTTTCATGAAGGTTGCGACACTGTAAGGCGAAAACTATTCCATTGACCGCAATCGGTGCGATCGGCACTTCTGGCAAGAAGATGGGAAACGCCGCAGCCGCACAGCGCGAAGCCCATCGTGAACCAGATGGGTGTTCAGATGCAATTGCTGGCCAGGCGAGTCGATTTGATACAGCCTTCACCGAGTGTGATGGCGATGAGTCGAGCAAAGGAGCTGATCGCCGCGGGCCACGACATCTGCAATATGGCCGCAGGCGAACCCGACTTCGCGACGCCGCGTCCAATCATCGATGCCGCCTATCAGGCGCTTCTTGCCGGCGAAACAAAATATACAGCCGTCGATGGTACGCGCGCTCTCAAGGACGCTATCTGCGAGAAATTTAGAGGCGAGAACGGACTGATCTATCGGCCTGATCAGATTTCCGTCGGTGCAGGCGCAAAACAGGTAATCTTCAACGCGTTCGCCTGCTCAGTAGACGAGGGGGACGAGGTGATCATCCCAGCCCCCTACTGGGTTTCCTATCCGGACATCGTTCAATTCAACGGTGGCAAGCCGGTCTTCGTTGCAGCTCCGGCGTCACAAGGGTTCAAGATCACCGCCGAGCAGCTGCAATCTGCGATTACGCCTCGCTCAAAGTGGCTGGTTCTGAACTCACCGAACAATCCGAGCGGAGCTACGCTCTCTCGCGCTGAACTCGCGCAGATCGGAGAGGTCGTCGCCCGGCATCCCGAGCTTCATGTTCTGACTGACGAAATCTATGAACATTTGATCTACGACGACAAGCCCTACGCGTCGTTCGCCGCGGTCAACCCGGGTCTTTCAGAACGAACGTTGACGATCAACGGCGTCTCGAAGTCGTTCTCGATGACGGGCTGGCGGCTCGGCTATGGGGCGGGTCCGCAAGTCCTGATCAAGGCCATGGAGAAGCTGCAGTCGCAAACGAGCGGCAATCCGGCGTCTGTCAGCCAGGCCGCGGCGTTGGCTGCGCTCAAGGGCTCGATGAATTTCTTTGGTGAGTGGCGTGACGAGTTTCGTCGCCGGCGCGACTATATCGTTGGCCAGCTGGATGGTCGGGAAGGCCTGTCCTGCGCGAAACCTGCAGGCGCGTTCTATGTCTATCCATCTTGCGCGGCGCATATCGGAAAGACCACGCCGGGCGGCAAGCGTATCGAGACCGATACCGACTTCGTTCTCTACCTTCTGAACGAATACAAGGTCGCGACAGTGCAGGGCGCCGCTTATGGTTTGTCGCCGTCATTTCGGATCTCATTTGCGACTTCGATGAACGTCATTGAAGAGGCGTGCCGCCGCGTGCTTGCTGCTTGCGCCGCTCTACGCTGACGAGGTCTTCGAATGAACCTGATCGGTTCAACGCCGATTGAAAATGTCGGTGAGGCTTGCGTTGTTCGTACGACGTTGAGCCAGTAGACCTGAATCAATATCCGCAACGACCTCAACTTTCGACAAGACGCGCAGCGGCATTGATTAGCTCAATGGGGGGGCGAATGCTGTCATCTGAATCGATGTATTCCTAACGCTCATTGATCGATCGAAATTAATTCCATTGAGGAATTTAATTCGACCGCTAGAGTAAATGAAGCGTAGCGAGGCCACTGGATGGACTTTCAGATTAAAGGGAAGACAGCATTGGTGTTCGGCGGTGCCGGCGGTCTCGGCTCCTCCATTGCGCTGGCGCTGGGGCGTGAAGGATGTCAGGTGGCGATCGCCGATATCAACAGCGACGGCCTGGATGCTGTGGTACAGCGCCTGCTTACTAGGGACGCATCAGCCCTACCGATCGTTTGGGATCTTGCCGACCTCTCCGTCCTACCTGCGAATCTTGAATTGATCGCCAAGACATTCGGACCGGTCGACATCCTGGTCAACAACACTGGCGGGCCGCCACCGTCTCCTGTCTCGGGCATCGACGCCGCTGCTTGGGCCACGAGTTTTCAGAAGATGGTTCAGCCCGTGATCACTATCACGGATCATGTGCTCGAAGGAATGAGAGCGAGAAAATGGGGGCGCGTGATTACGAGCGCTTCGTCCGGCGTAATTGCACCCATCCCTAACCTCGGTGTGTCGAACACGCTGCGTAGCGCGCTCGTCGGATGGTCGAAAACCCTCGCGCGGGAAGTTGCCCGGGATGGGATCACTGTGAACGTCGTCGTTCCCGGGCGCATCGCTACCGATCGTATCCAGTTTCTGGACGCGGAAAAGGCAAAGCGTGAGGGAACGCCGGTCGACCAGGTCGCTGCCGAAAGTACCGCAAGTATTCCACTCGGCCGATATGGCAGGCCAGAAGAGTATGCGGATGTCATTGCTTTCCTCGCCAGCGCGCAAGCTTCTTATGTCACCGGCTCGACTGTTCGCGTCGATGGCGGCTTGATCCCAAGTGTTTGAAGAAGGGCGGCGACACGACGAGTAGGGAGTGTCGCAGAGTTCTCTCCAACCACGCCGCGGCTGCACTCTTTCGGGTTTGACGACGTCCCGCCGGTGCCTCCGGCGGACGAGGCGGCGTGCGTGCTGTTTGCCTCGGAAAGCGAGCTAAAGCGGAATTTTCGGAATCGTCTTTTGTCGTGTTGTTCAGGGGAAGGCATACGTATGAAAAGAGTGGCGCTCGTAATTCTCGGACTCTCGTTTAGCTGTTCAACGGCATGGTCTGATCAGCTTGCCGATATCAAATCTCGAGGCGTTTTGACGTGCGGCGTTTTTGGGGATCTGGTTCCCCTAGGATACCAGGATCCGAAGACCCGCAGCATCGTCGGATTGGATGTCGACGTTTGTGCGGCTATCGCGGAAGATCTCGGTGTGAAGCTCGACCTCAAGACAGTGTCCGTCGATGCACGCATTCCCTCCCTTGAAACAGGGCGGATCGATCTCATGACGGCCTCCTTGGCTTATACGCCAGTTCGAGCCAAGCAGATCGATTTTTCGTCCGCCTACATGAACGTTCCAGTTTCCGTGCTCGTGAAGAAGGACTCCGGCATCAAGAGCTTTGCCGATTTGGCCGGCAAGAAGGTAAGCGCCAACAGGGGATCGACGTCGGAAGTGTTTGCGCGGCAAAAGCTGACAAACAGCGAGGTCGTCAGTTTCGACAATGGTCCGGCATCATACCTGGCACTTGCCCAAGACAAGGTGCAGGGCATGGCCATGGTCAAGAGTGCGGCGGTTGGATTTCACAATCGTTCCAGCGGACAGACCGCGTTTCTCGATGAAGCGTTGTTCTGGGAACACGACTGCGTCGGCGTGAAGAAGGGAGAACCTGCGTTGCTGGCGGCTGTCAATACTTCTCTCGACAAGCTCGAAAGCTCCGGCCGCCTGCAAACGATCTGGGATCGCTGGTATGGCCAGTCAAACGAATACCAGCTCCCGCGGGAGAAGAAGGTCACGCCAGCCTCAGAGTTCGAATAGATCGACGCTCAAGCCGCGCAGCAACGAGGCCACGGTCATGAACTTGCATTCACTTGCGGTGCTCGCTGATCCCAACGTCCAGCTACTGTTTCTGCGCGGCACCCTGACAACGCTTGAGCTGTTCTTTGCCTCGGCGATTGCTGCCTACGCGCTCGGCGCGCTCCTGGTCGTCATACGGATGTCCGGTTGGCTTCCGTCTGCGGCCGTCGGGGCGTTTGTCGAGTATCATCGGAACGTTCCGAGCATCGTCCAGATCTTCGTCTGGTATTTCGGCGTGCCTCAGATCCTTCCACAATCATGGCACACCTATGCCAACGCCCATCTGAGCGCCTTCTTCTTTGCCGTTGTGGCTCTTTCGCTGAACGCTGCGGCATACATTTCCGAAGACCTGCGAAGCGGGATTCGTGCCGTTCCGACCGGTCAGATGGAGGCCGCACGCGCGCTCGGCATGAGCTATCTCAAAGCGATGCGCTGGGTGGTGGTGTCCCAGGCCGTACGGGGGGCGGCTCCGGCGCTGGTCAATCAGGCGTTGGGTTTGCTGAAGACCACGAGCCTTGCTCTGGCCATCGGGGTCAAAGAACTCATGTACGTCGCCCGGCAACTCGATGGGGAGACATACGCAACATTTCCTTCCTACCTAACGCCGACGCTGATCTATCTCGCGTGCACGCTGACGCTGATGGCGATCGGAAGCCGAGTCCAGCAGTCGACGCGCTTCACACGGTGATTGTGAGCCCATGACAGAGATACTCTCACAATACGGTTTGTTGCTGCTCGTGGGCCAGTTTCCGGATGGCCCGATAGGCGGGCTCGCCCTGACGCTGCTGATGTCCGTCGCAGCGCTTCTGCTTGCATTTCCGGTAGCCGTCGCGGTCGCGATTGCGCGCACCAGTCCCATCCCGGCAATTCGTCGCGCAGCGGCCTTCTATGTCACTGCGGTTCGCGGAATTCCGCTGCTGCTCATCATTTTCTGGGCATTCTTCGTATTGCCGCTGGTGACCGGCGTGACCAGTTCTCCGGAGATCACCGTCATCTGCGCGCTGGTGGTCTACGAGGGGGCGTATCTCGGCGAAGCAATTCGGGCGGCACTCGAGGCTCTTCCGAAAGGGCAGACGGACGCCTCACGCTCGCTGGGCATGAGCTACACAGCGACGCTACGCAAGGTTATCCTGCCCCAAGCTCTGTTCAATTGCCTGCCGAGCATGATGAACCAGTTTGTCCTGATCGTGAAGAACACGTCATTGGCTTACATCATCGGCGCTCAAGAAGTCACGTTCTCCGCAAACAGCATCAATGCTCAACTGCTGACGCGTCCCTTCGAAGTCTATTTCATTCTGGCCGCGATCTATTTCATCCTCTGCTATTCGTTGAGCCGTCTTTCGCGCGTGGTTGAAAATCGCGTGCTCCGGAAACGGTCGCGAGTGACAAATCAGCCAATCACCGAAACTCCCTCCCTTGCGCGGGTGCCGTCATGATCGAGTTCATCAACGTCAGCAAATGGTATGGATCACATCGCGTCCTCCACGATGTCAACGGGCGGGTTGAACGTGGCGAAGTTGTCGTGATCTGCGGGCCTTCGGGGTCAGGGAAATCAACCCTCATTCGTACCGTTAATCGGCTCGAATCAATCAATAACGGACAGATCATCGTCGGCGAAACCGACGTGAACGATCGCAAGAAGTCCGTCAATCGATTGCGCAGCGGGATAGGTTTCGTCTTCCAGCAGTTCAATCTTTTCCCGCATCTTAGTGCCAAGGACAACGTCGCCCTGGCGCCGATAACCGTCCGCGGCCTCAAGAAGGGTGAGGCTTACGATCGGGCGCTCGAGTTGCTCGACAAGGTCGGTTTGAAAAGCAAGGCCGACGCGTTTCCCGGTCAGCTTTCGGGCGGCCAGCAGCAGCGCGTGGCGATTGCGCGCGCATTGGCCATGAATCCTCCCGTCATGCTGTTCGACGAGCCGACGAGCGCGCTTGATCCGGAGATGGTCGGCGAGGTGCTTCAGGTCATGAAGCAACTTGCGAGCGATGGCATGACCATGATCTGCGTAACGCACGAAATGGGCTTTGCGCGCGACGTGGCGAATCGCGTCTGGTTCATCGCGGACGGAGAAGTTCTGGAGAGCACCACGCCTTCCGAGTTCTTCGCCGCACCCCGTCATCCCCGCGCCCAAAAATTCGTTGCAGACATCCGCGCTCATTGACGCCGGATACCTTGGACAGCGTTTGGTTCGATCCGACCATAGAGCTAGGACATGACGAACGAGCTTTCCCATGACTTGGCCGGTCTTGCAATGGAGCTACGGTCGGAAGTCGACGCCAACCGCGCGCTACTCAAGCAGTGTCTCATCGACGCTGCTGCGGCTGCCGTGGGAGGGTACGATACGTCCGCGGCGGACATAGCTGCGAGATTTTCCGTACGTGGCCTCGGAACCGGAAGCCTGGCTCCGTGGTTCTCCAAGTCCGCAAATATGACCCCGATCGGTGCCGCATTCGTCAACTCATCTGCGATGTCGTCCCTGGATATCGATGATGGAAACCGCGCGGCTCGCGGCCATCTCGGAGCCGCCGTCGTGCCCGCGGCGTCGGTCTTCGGGGCGCTGAATGACGTGCCCTCCGAGGTGTTTGCCCACGCCATCCTCGCCGGCTGCGAGATCGGCGGTCGGTTGGGGGCTGCGGAGTCGCCGCCGTTCTTTGCGTCGGGACGGTGGGCAGGGGTCGGCGCTGCAGTCGCCACCGGCATTTGTCTCGGCTTCGGCAAGGAGACATTGACGCACGCCATTTCGCTGGCAGTCCACGCCGCGCCATTGCTGGCAGCGGCCGGCGTTCGGAAACAAATGACCGGCCATATCAAGGAAGGTGTCCCCTTTAGCTTACTGTCCGGGGTCACTTCGGCGCTTCTGGCCGAACAGGGTTACCGCGGCGATCCGGACGCCGTCGAAAGTGCCGGTATCTTCGATATTGACCGGATTTCTGTCCTTTCGCCGGAGGCTTTCGGTTTCCAGAGGACCTACTTCAAGCGCTACACGTGTTGCCGGCTGGCGCATGCGCCAATTGACGCCGCAGTGGCGATTGTGATGCGCGAGCGCCTAGCCGTCGAAGACATAGACCGCATCACGGTACGCACGTTTCGCACGACCATTGAGTTGCCGAATGAAGTGCAGCCAACTTCGTTCGAGTCGGCGCAGTTCAGCCTGCCATTTGCCATCGCAGCCGCGCTTGTCAAAGGCGGTGACGCGTTGCTGCCGCTGTCGATCCAAGCTCTCGAAAGCGCAGACGTGATTGCTCTCGCCAAGCGGGTGGTTCTTGAGCACGACCCGAAGCTCGATGCGCTCTATCCATCGACGACGCCGACAGCGGTGCAAATCGACACGCGAGGCGGTAGCCGATACGAGGAGCGGAGGGACACTGCCGACGGAGACCCTAGTCGGCCGTTTACGGACGCACAACTGCTGAAAAAGATGGAAACTCTGGGGCGCGGGAAAGTTCCGGACGGGTCGCTTGCTGCCATCACCGCCGTAGTCAACGACGGCATCCCGAGCGCACGGCGTTTCGAGGCGGCGCTCCACGAATAGGTATCGGCCCCGTTCCCCGAAGTCCGAGATGCATGAGAACGAGCGGCAGCCCATGAGTTACGAAATCACTCTTCCTATTTGGCAGGTCGATGCCTTCTCTTCGGTCGTCTTCGGAGGAAATCCTGCTGCGGTCGTTGCCATTCCCGATTCCTGGCTCCCGGGTGAGACCCTTCAAGCCATTGCGGCGGAAAACAATCTTTCCGAAACCGCATTCATACGACCAAACGAGCATCCGATCCCTCTGCGTTGGTTTACACCGACCCAGGAAGTTCCGCTTTGCGGCCATGCAACCTTGGCCGCTGTGGCAGTGATTCACAGGGTTCTAGGGCTTGCCCGTGAGGGATCTGTCGTGGAGTTGGCGACAGCCAGCGGACTGCTCTACGTTCTCATACGCGAAAGCGATTACCTTCTGGACTTTCCATCGCGGCCGACCGTTGCGACCTCCACGCCAAGATCCGAGCTGGAGGCTGCATTAGGGGTTCGGATCAACGAAGTCTACGAAAGTGCGGATCGATATGTATGCGTGCTCGACGACGAAGCGGCTATACGCTCGGTGGCTCCGGATATGGGCGCAATCTCGAATCTGAGACTGCCGGGAGTCATCGTCACCGCGTCTGGCGATACCTGCGACTTCGTGTCCAGATATTTTGCGCCGGCCAAGGGCGTTCCTGAAGATCCCGTTACGGGTACCTCGCATTGCACTCTGGCACCTTTCTGGACTCAGCGTCTCGGCAAGACCACGCTGCAAGCCCGCCAGCTTTCGAGCCGAGAGGGATTGATCGAGTGCTCAATCCGCGAAGATCGCGTTCGGCTCTCGGGTGCATGCAGATTCTATCTCAACGGCTCGATTACTGTGCCGATCACGCCTGCTGATCGTTTGCCAATGTCATTCGATGCTCCTTACACGAGGAAGACCATATGACGGACCTTGTTAATTCGACGGCACGCGGGCTTTACCCGATCTCGGTCACGCCATTTCACGACAACGGCTCGATCGATCTCTCGAGCATGGACCGACTCGTCGACTTCTTCCTGGAGATTGGCGTGCCCGGCATTACTCTGCTGGGGCTCATGGGGGAAGCCAACAAGCTATCGAAAGAGGAGTCCATAAGCCTGGTACGACGCGTGGTTCGCCGTCTCGACGGTCGAGCCCAGGTGATTACCGGCGTCTCGCAGGCAGGATTTAACGAGTTCGCTTCGTTCACCGCAGCGCTGATGGACGAAGGTGCCTCAGGAATCATGGTCGCGCCAGCCTCCTCGCTGAAGTCCGAAGACCAGGTGCTTGCATTCTTCGAAGCGATTGCTGCGCGGATTGGTGAGCACGTGCCAATCGCGCTGCAAGACTATCCCCAGAGCACGGGCGTATACATCTCCGCGGAAACGCTCGGCCTCATCATAGAGCGCGTACCCAACATTCAGATCTTGAAGCACGAAGAGGGGGCAGCGCTCCGCAAGATCACGAGAATGCGTGCGCAGGAGGAGGGCGGCGGACGTCGTCGCGTGTCGATCCTCGTCGGCAACAGCGGCTTGCATCTGCTTCAGGAACTCGCGCGAGGCGCGGATGGGGCCAACACCGGCGTGGCCTTTCCGGAGGTCCTTGTCGAAATATGTAACCGGTTCTTCGCCGGAAATGCGGAAGGAGCGGAGGATCTCTACGATATCTTCCTGCCGCTGATCCGTCATGAGTGGCAGGTCGGATTTGGGCTCGCAATCCGTAAGGAAATCTTCCGCCGCCGTGGCCTGATCGCGACGGCGGCGACGCGAGCGCCGGGACCGTCGTTCGACCGGGACGATCACGCGGAGCTATCGGGGCTGTTGGCACGTCTTCAGCGTCGCCTGGAAGAGGCAGGCGAAACTAACGTGATCCAGTCCTATCGCATCAACTAGCTCGCGAAGATGATCACCGCGGTTCGCGGGCGCTCGATAGCGCGCGAGCCTCGTGCTGAGGAGAGCACAAATAGCGGCAACGGTTCGGATGAACATCACGCGATACATTCCATTTGTTCGTTATTTGGTCGAATTTAATTCCATTGAGGAATTTAATTCCGTTGCTAGAGTAAATTGAGCGCTAAGGCGCCACCGGCGAGATTTTCAGACCCGAGTCCAATGTCGCCGCTGTCTGCGCCAGCACACAGGCTCCGGTGCCACAAGCTCGATTGTTCGCATCGATGGTGCTCGATTCCGATGCTTGAACGGCATTGTTTTTAAAGGACGTGGCGAGATGACGAGCAATGACAAGGTAATGGCCGACCTCGCACGCGCGACCACGGCAACCTTGACGACCGTTCTCTTCAAGAAGGGCGTACGAAACGTCTGGATACGAGGCACTGCGCCGCTACTGCCTGGCCAACCCAGGATCGTGGGGCCGGCATTCACGCTACGGTTCATCGCTGGCCGCGAGGACATTAACACGCCAGCAGCGTGGTCCTCACCGATTTCCACGCGTGCTGCCGTCGAGGCGATGCCATCGGGCTGCGTCGCGATCGCCGATGCCTTGGGGACGACTGACGCGGGGATATTCGGGGACATTTTGTGCGCGCGTATGCGCGCGCGTGGCGTCAACGGTCTCATCAGCGATGGCGTTGTCCGAGATCGCGCCGGCGTCATAGCGAGCGAATTGCCGACCTGGTGTAACGGAATTGCCGCGCCACCCGCTGTGGCGCAACTGGCCTTCGTTGGCTGGGAGCAACCCATCTCGTGCGGCGGAGTCGCCGTCTTTCCGGGAGACATCATCGTGGCGGATGACGATGGCGCAATCGTCGTCCCTGCCGCTATGGCCGAAGACGTAGCTTCTATCGCGACCGAGCAGGAGGATCTCGAGACGTGGATTCTTCGGGAAGTGCGCAACGGTCATCCGCTGAGCGGGCTCTATCCTCTGAACTCAGAGAATGAAGCGAGATATCACCGCGAAACGGGGCGCAACTGATGCATGGTCGGGCCGAACGCGTGCCAGGTGCTACCCGTTCGGCAGATTACGCCGAGCCTTTCGAAAGGGCTTTCTCATGATCGAGGTTAGCAACGTCTCCAAGCAGTACGGAACGTTCCAGGTTCTGACGGATTGCAGCACCGAGGTCGCCAAAGGCGAGGTCGTGGTCGTGTGCGGGCCATCCGGGTCGGGCAAGTCCACCCTGATCAAGACGATCAATGGTCTTGAGCCGATCAACAAAGGCGACATCCGGATAAACGGAACATCGGTCTGCTCGCCCAAGACCAATCTGTCGCAGCTTCGCTCGAAAGTTGGCATGGTCTTTCAGAATTTCGAACTCTTCCCGCACCTATCGATCATCGACAACCTGACGATCGCCCAAATCAAGGTTCTGGGCCGAACGCGGAAAGAGGCCGAAGATAAGGGCCGAATGTACCTTGAGCGCGTTGGTTTGAAAGATCAGGCCGCGAAGTATCCGGCGCAATTGTCGGGCGGACAACAGCAGCGTGCCGCGATCGCCCGCGCTCTTTCAATGGATCCAATCTGCATGCTGTTCGACGAGCCGACCTCGGCTCTCGACCCGGAGATGGTCAACGAGGTTCTGGACGTCATGGTCCAACTCGCGCGCGAGGGGACCACGATGATGTGTGTCACTCACGAGATGGGCTTCGCGCGAAAGGTGGCGGGTCGCGTGATCTTCATGGACGGAGGAAAGATCATCGAGGACTCGTCGAAAGACGAGTTCTTCGGAAACATCGATGCACGAACTGATCGTGCGAAGCAGTTTCTCTCGCGAATTCTCCAACATTGAGCGTGGTCGCTCGCCAGGGCTGAAGGGACAGGCGACATATGTTCAAGAACTATTCTTGGGATTGGGGCGTCTTTCTCCAACCTGTGTCGACCGGAGAGCCTGCGACCTATCTCGGATGGCTCCTTGCCGGACTGTACAACACAGTCGTCCTCGCGCTTTCAGCGAGTGTGATCGCGCTCTTGGTCGGCGTGGTGATGGGGGTACTCCGCACGCTCCCGAACCGGCGGCTTGCGGCGCTCGGGACCACCTATGTCGGCATCTTCCGAAACATCCCCGTGATCGTTCAGCTGTTCGCCTGGTACTTCGTACTCCCCGAGCTTCTGCCGTCCGACGTCGGAACGTGGTTCAAGCAGCTCCCGGCGGCGACCCAGATGATGACATCAGCGATCCTGTGCCTGGGTCTCTATATGGGCGCGCGCGTGTGTGAACTGATCCGCTCGGGCATCGAGACATTGCCCAAAGGCCAACGATCAGCGGCTCTCGCCGTGGGACTGACGCTGCCCCAAGCCTATCGGTACGTTCTGCTTCCCGTCGCGTTCCGCGTCGCGATTCCTCCGCTGACGTCCGAATTGATCAACGTGTTCAAGAACTCGGCCGTAGCTTCGACAATCGGCCTTTTGGAACTCTCGGCCCAAGCGCAGCAGCTTGTTGATTACACGGCTCATCCCTACGAATCATTCGCCGTCGCCACGGGCGTCTACGTTCTGATCAACCTGACCGTCGTCTTGATTATGCGTCAGGTTGAAGCGTCCCTACGCTTGCCTGGTTATATCGGGGGCAGGTGATGACCGTCATTGATCTGTTCTCCGATCTCGCAAGGTCGCTTCCTTCTCTTGCGGCCGGCATGCTCACAAGCCTGAAGATCACTGCCATAGCGGTGGTTTTCGGCATCATCTGGGGGGCCATTCTTGCGATCATGCGCTTGTCGTCTGTCAAGGCGCTTGCCTGGTTCGCGCAGGGCTACGTGATGCTGCTGCGATCGATTCCCCTGATTATGGTGTTGCTGTGGTTCTTCCTGATGGTGCCGCAGCTCATCCAGAGCCTGTTCGGTGTATCGCCGCGTACGGACATCCGGCTGGTTTCGGCGATGGTGGCATTTTCGCTGTTCGAGGCCGCCTACTACTCGGAGATCATTCGCGCAGGTATCCAAGCCGTGTCGCGTGGGCAGCTCAGTGCCGCGAATGCATTGGGTATGCCCTATCTGATGGCCATGCGCCTGATCGTGCTTCCTCAGGCCCTGCGCGCCACGATACCTGCGCTCCTGACGCAAGGGATCGTCCTGTTTCAAGACACCTCGCTCGTTTACGTCATCGGCCTCGCCGATTTCTTCAAGTCTGCAAAGAACATCGCCGATCGCGACGGCAACACGATCGAAATGATCCTCTTTGCAGGTAGCGTGTACCTCGTCATTTCGCTAATCGCGTCCGCCAGCGTGCGGGCTCTTCAAAGGGGAGGCAAATATGTCAAAGTGGGCTAATTCTCTGATGCTTGGTGCCTTGATCTTTGGCTCGCCTGCGTTTGGACAGGAGGGTGGCACTCTGGCAAAGGTCAAGGCAAACGGCGTTATCACGCTTGGAGTTCGAGACTCGGCCGTCCCGTTCTCGTATCTCGACAATGACCAGAAGGTCATCGGATATTCAAGGGAACTGTGCGGCCTGGTTGTCACATCGCTGCAGAAGAAGTTGAATCGGCCCGATTTGGCAATCAAGGAAATCACGACCACGCCGCTGAGCCGAATACCGCTCATCATCAACGGCACGATCGACCTGGAGTGCGGCTCAACGACAAACAATCTGACGCGGCAGAAGCAAGTCGCCTTCTCCGATACGACGTTCGTCATCGGCACGAGGATGCTTGTGAAGAAAAGCGCTGGGATCAAGGATTTTCCCGATGTCGCCGGGAAGAACGTCGTTACGATCGCGGGTACGACGCCCGAGCAGATCATTCGCGAGGTCAACAACAAGAACAATTTGAAGATGAATATCATCAGCGCGAAGGATCATGCCGAGTCGTTCCTGACGCTGCAAACCGGGCGCGCGGCCGCTCTCTTCATGGATGATGCGCTTCTCTACGGGCAGATGGCAAAATCGCCGGATGCCAAAGACTACGAGATTGTGGGGCAGCCCCAGTCTTTCGAGGCCTATGCGCTCGTTATGCGTAAGGACGATCCGGACTTCAAGGCGCTCGTCGACGAGACGCTTGTGGGGGTCATGAAGTCCGGAAAGGCGAGCGAGCTTTACAAAAAATGGTTCATGTCCCCGATTCCACCAAATGGGATCAATCTGAACTTCCCGATGTCTGACCAACTTCGGGAGGCGTTCGCCAAGCCGAACGATAAGGCATTTCAGTAGCGCGGACATTGTGTTTTGGATCCGCGTCATGGCCGACGGCCGCGCGTGCTGTCGGCCGTCCAGGCGCGGCCGTGCTGTCAGCTAAGTAAGTGAGGTTGAACGATGTCACCGGAAGAGAAGATCGTAGCGATGGGATTGTCGTTGCCGGCGGCGCTGCCGCCAAGAGGCAACTACGTTTCCTATCGTCGAGTTGGGGAAGTCCTGTTCTTGGCCGGTCATGGACCTCGGCTGGCAGATAACACCTATCGCCTGGGGAAGATCACCTCCGAGGCGGATATTCCGCGTGCCTATGCCGACGCACAGCTGACCGGCTTGAACATGCTCGCCACCTTGAAGAGCGCGGTCGGTGAGCTTAGCCGGATCGTAGCGGTCGCAAGAGTGATCGGCATGGTAAACGCCGAACCTACGTTCACGCAGCACCCGAAAATAATCGACGGTTGCTCGGATTTGTTGGTTGATGTCCTAGGTGACGCAGGTCGCCATGCTCGCGCGGCAGTCGGGGTATCTTCGCTTCCAAACGGTATGACCGTCGAGATCGAGGCGATCGTGCACATCGCCGCATAAGGCGTGCGACGCGGGTGTTCTGATTAAGAGAACGCCGTGAGCGCACACGCGTACTATCGGGCCGGAGTAGCCGCTGTCATACTCCACAACGATTGCTCGGATGAGCAGGCAGTTGAGGCGCATCAGAAAGCGTCATCCTCGAGATCAGCCGGTCACAGCCCAAGACAAGGTCATCGTTACAACTTGCAAGCTGTCGATTGGAGCGCGCTATCATGAAAAAGGTTGGTTCCGGGATCAATCACGTCGAGTACACGATGGGCGAGTTGCGCGTCGTTGCTCTGCGTGATGGTTACGTTGACATGCCGCCCAGCAGATTGCGTCAGACAGATGGGCGGTCATTTGGGGCCGAGCTTCCGCAGCAGGTCAACTTGGTCGAAGGTCGACTTCGTTTGTCGGTCAATGCCTTTCTCATCATTGACGGTGACCAGCACACGCTCATCGACACGGGAGCAGCAAACTCCTGGGAGCCAACGATGGGCCTGCTGCTGAGTGCTCTGAACGAAGCTGGCGTGGTTCGCGAGGTAATTGACACAGTCGCCTTGACGCATACGCATTCCGATCACGTGAATGGGCTCGTGGCCGCCGACGGGGCGGACGCATTTCCCGGTCTTCGTCGACTGTTTGTCCCCCGTGAGGAACTTTCGATGTTCGACGGAAATGAACGGTTGGCTCGGTTCCGGTCGCGCCGGTTACCGTTGGATGAAGGGTGCAGGCTGAGCGATCGCATCACATCCGTGCAAGCTCATGGGCACGAGGTCGGTCACACAGGGTTCGAGGTTTCAAGCGGTGGCGAAAAACTGCTGGTTTGGGGAGATATCGTCCACGTGCCCTCGATCCAATTTGCGAGGCCCGAGTTGAGCTGGGAGTTCGATGCGGATCAGAATGAGGCCCGTGCTACGCGGCGGAAAATGCTTCTTCGTGCCGCACAAGCAAACGTGGCTGTCGCGGGCGCCCATCTGGATTTTCCCGGCATCGGGATCGTGTCTGGCGGTGGCGCCACGTTCGAATTCAGTCCCCTGTTATGAGCTCGAAGGCAACTCCGACTGGCTGCGGCGCTAATCGCACTTGAGTCGATGGGTTGCTGTTGATCCGCTGCCGTTTGCGGAGCCGCCGTTAGGCGACAAAAGACGGCGATGCGCCTCTCTAGGGCGTTTCCTCCCATGACTCGGCGGGGTCTCTTAAGAGACCCCGCCATTTTCGCCGGGAAGAGAAGCGGGGGAGTGACGCCGGGTACGGAATGTCGCGTCTTTGGTGGATACGTCGAGCATGAGAACCTAGGAGAAGCAGGGATGATCGATATAGAGGCTGTCGCGGAGCTCGACCGGGCGAGTACGCTCCATCCACTGACGGATCTCAAGGGATACTCCCTCGGTCGCCATGGACCGACGATCGTTACCGGCGGCAAAGGAATTCGTATCGAAGATGCAGAAGGTCGTAGCTACATCGATGGGTTTGCCGGCCTCTACTGCGTAAACGTGGGATATGGCCGAACCGATGTTGCCGCAGCAATCGCGCGGCAAGCCTACAATCTCGCATACTACCACGACTACGCGGCTCACACGACCGAACAGCTGGCGATCCTGTCCGACCGCGTGATCCGAATGGCGCCAGGTGACCCTAGCAAGGTCTTCTTTGGATTGTCCGGATCAGATGCGAACGAGACACAGGTGAAGCTCGTTTGGTACTACAATTATCTGCGTGGGCAGCCTCGGAAGAGGAAAATCATCTCTCGCAGACTTGGCTATCATGGCTGTTCGGTATTCGCGAGCTCCATGACGGGACTATCGTTTTTCCACGATAACATGGACCTTCCAGTCCCCGGTGTACTGCACACCGGAGCGCCCCATTTCTACTTGGATGCCGAACCAGGCGAGACGGAGGAGGCATTTTCCCGTCGTCGCGCCGCCGAACTCGAGGAGCTGATCGTAAGGGAGGGGGCGGAAACGGTCGGTGCCTTTATTGCTGAGCCAGTTCTGGGAACAGGAGGCATTGTGCCACCCCCTCGGGGCTATTGGCGCGAAGTGCAGGCCGTGCTTCGGCGATACGACGTCCTCCTGATCGCCGACGAAGTGATCTGCGGGTTTGGACGAACCGGCGCAAACTTCGGCAGCTTTCAGTACGACATAGAACCTGATCTCACGACGATCGCAAAGGGGCTGACATCCGGATATGCTCCTCTTTCAGGCGCCATCATCAGCAAGAAGATCTTCGATGTTATGGCGGAAGCATCAGATCGGGTCGGTGTATTTTCGCACGGATACACTTACTCCGGTCATCCCATTTCGGTTGCTGCAGCTAACGCCGTTCTCGATATCTTCGAAAATGAGAGGCTTAGCGATAGAGCTCGCATCGTGGGCGTGCATTTTCAGAGGCAGCTCAAAGAGCGGTTCGCTCAAATGGACGTGGTTGGCGATGTTCGAGGTGTAGGTCTGCTTGGCGCAGTTGAGTTTGTGGCCGATCGCGCGACTAAGCGTCGATTTGACCCCAATCTTAAGGTCAGCGCCAGGATCGTCAAAGCTGCTCGTGATCGGGGTCTTATTGCGAGAGGAATGCCACATGGTGACATTCTGGGATTCGCGCCTCCTCTCGTCGTTTCCGAAGCTGAGATTGATGAGATCGTGGAAATTGCATACGCGGCGACTAAGCAAGTCATCGACGAACTGGCCAGATAGATCTGCGGTGGCGGAGTGGGTCGATAGTGTGGCTCTGCGGCCGATCTCACAGTACGGGCCGGCCGTTGAAAGCACTCCATCGCCGAAGCGAAGATAAGGGCGTGCGAGTTTCGCGAAAATTCCGATACATGCCTTTTGGTTGAATCACTCTCAAAAAGCGTTCTCTTGTGCAAATTCGGCGTGGTTTCTAAAGTCTAACGCGGTCGCACGCTGAGCGCATGTCAACACACCTTGGAGAAGTCGCAATGGATGCACCGGTGCTCATTCGGACCGTGGATACGCACGCAGAAGGCATGCCATTGCGCGTCATCGTCGAGGGGTTGCCGCCCATTCGCGGCAACTCCATGCTCGAACGGTTGGCGTGGGCTAGGGCGAATCTGGAGTGGGTACGAGATCTACTCGTCAACGAGCCCAGGGGCCACGGGCCCATGATGTTCGCTATCCTCACGCCACCCGTGCTCCCTGACTCCGATTGGGGGGTGATCTACATGAGTGGCGGCGGCTTCTGGCCGATGTGTGGGCACGGAACGATCGGCCTTGTCACGATGCTTGTCGAGCGTGGACTGGTTCCAGTCAAAGAGCCGGTTACCGAAGTCCGATTGGACACGGCCGCTGGCTTGATTGTCACAAGCGTTCGCGTGGAGTCTCGAAAGGCCGTCAACGTGACCTTCACAAACGTGCCCTCCTACGTTCTTGCGCAAAATGCTCGTATCGAGGTGCCAGGTTTCGACAAGATTGTGGTCAATGTGGCCTACGGCGGCAACGTCTACGCGATGATTGACGTCAAGCAACTCGGATTGCGGGTCCGGCAGGAGGATCTTCACACGCTTGTTGACCTAGGACTGGAAGTCGTCAAAGCAACGCGCGAGCAAGTTCAATACACGCAGCCGGCAGGAGTTGATCTCGGTCGGCTCAGCTCGTCGCTCTTTACCGAAGCGCCAGAGCAAGGCGCTGCGGCGCGCAACTTCATGGTCAAGGAGCCACGCTATTTTGACCGCTCGCCTTGCGGTACGGGGACCTCAGTGCGAATGGCCCTGGCTTACTCCCGTGGCGAACTCGGACTGAATCAGCCGCTCGTATGCGAGTCGATGTTCGGCACGCGCTTTGAAGGGCGGTTGGTCAGCCGCACTGATGTCGATGGTATTCCCGCGGTTGTGCCACAGATAACTGGTCGTGCGTGGATCGTCGGTGGCGCCGAATTCACCCTTGATCCGTCCGATACATTTCCAAGGGGGTTCAAGTATTGATAGGCGTCGAGGTCTAAAGGAGTAACCCCCATCACGGGAGCACTGGCAAGCGACGTGTTCGGGGTGGGGCTCGCGCCATCAATCCTCGCGAGCCATCTGCTCAATTCCACCGTTCGGGAATGGCGAAATTCATTGTTTCCCGATACCAGCAAAAATACCAGCAATACGGGTGAGCGCCGCGAATTTTGACGTTCATTTTCAATGCATCCTGGAAAAATCAGGAATCGAACTATGATCGCAACTTGTTGTTATTACTAAGCTTTTCATTGTGGTGCCCCTGGCCGATAATTGCCTAGAGCCATAACCGTTTGAATTTGAAACCACTTTTGTCGTCGATTGCTGCCGATACCAGCACAAATACCAGCAGGATGACGCGCGGTTTTCGCCGACAAAAATAAAAAAGCAGGCTTCCGGCAGCGGGCACGCCTATGCCGTTCCGGACCTCCCAATTTCTCCTTCGACCGGAATCGAACCCGGCTCTGACCTGAACTCCCGGAGGGATCAATTGCGAGGTTAGTCTCAGCTGTTCGAGCGGAATGATCAAAAATCGTGGGTTTGACTCCCACTCTCTCCGTCACGCTACGCTACGGCTCTCCACAGTGTCCGATCCTTCGAATCCACCGCAGATTCGGCGAAAATCTCCGCCATGTTGCGCAGTTATTCGCGCCAAGCCGTGGTTTTTCGACGTGGGTTCGGAGGATGGTTCTTCCGCCTCTACACTTTTCTCCTCTGCTTCGCATTGTTCGAAGCGATAGCAAAACAATGACTAGCGTGATGCGGCCAGTTGGCTACATTCAAGGGCTGCTTGACGGCATTGAGTTCAAGCAGACCGCCTATGCACTGGATCGCGATTCGCGAAAAGCTGCTCTCGCCCGCTTCCTGAAGAAGGCTTCAGGCGGTGAGCCGGGAGGAAGGCGAAGAGGAGCATAGGGTGGCTGCTTAAAGCCCGCCCTCCGCTAAGCGTCAGCGACGCGAAAAAAGCGGAGGACTGAAGAAGGGTATCGCAATCCTCAGTCGCGTCGAGTCTTAGCTCGATCAGTCGCGGCGCGAGCCGCCGCCAGGGCCATCCAGTCCCGCAGCAGTCCTCTGTCCTCCTTTGAAAACGACGCCCGGCGCTTGAGATCCTCCAGTGTCTCACCGGGATGGCATCGCTCGTAGTCCTCCCGGATCAAGGACTCCAGGTAACTCCGCTCTTCTTCGCTCGCTATGTCCAGGTGGTGACGATAGTCGGTTGGCATGGTTCACGACTTGACGATGCCCGATGCCCGATGCCCGGCACAACGGCAAAAGCGACTGTTCAGTTCTGCTGTCAATTGCAAGCGATCGGGAACGGCACTGCGGATAACACTTTGGCGCTTTCGCTGTAACCCGAGTCAGCCTCCAATAGATCTCGAGCGCACATCAAAATCCAGTAGAGAGAGCAGGCTCGCACTGCTTGCGCGACGCTGTCATAGTGTGTCGCTCATGCATTCGCTCCGCGATAGGCTGCCGCAATTTGGTTTCCTCGACCGCGAGGAAGGAGCGGCCGTGCGTTGTCTAGCGCGCATTCGACGAGATCGCGAGGATTGCCGTCGGTTCGCCGCCTTAGACGATGACAATCCGTTACTTTGCCTGGAGGGGCGGGCCACGCCCATCGCATCGCGCGGTTCGGTTTGCAAAGACCGCGAGAGTAAATTGTGCGCGGCAATAAACGGCAAGGTCGCCGCCGCGCCAAAAACGTTAACGAGAAGCGTTGCCATGACCATTTCCGTAAGCATGCTCATTCCTCTCGCGGGCAGATGACGAAATTCCTCGCCAGCGGATGGTCCTCTCAGGCTCAAAGATCCATTTCGCCCCCGCCGGCAGGGACGCCTCGGCTAGCTCCGTTCTGCTTTTTCGGCGCCTCAGCAACCATCGCTTCCGTCGTGATCAACAGCGCTGCGATTGAAGCTGCATCCTGCAGCGCGGACCTCACGACTTTGGTTGGATCGATGATGCCTCTCGCGAAAAGATTGCCGTACTCTCCCGTCTGGGCATCGAAGTCCCAGGCGTACTCCTTGTTTTCAAGTATCTTTACGACAATGAGCGATCCGTCTTCGCCGGCATTCTCTGCAATCTGCCGTGCCGGCCAGCTGAGAGCCCGCTTGACGGTCTCCAGCCCATGGCGCTGATCGTCGTTTGCCGGCTTGAGTTTCGCTAGCACCGCTGCGGCACGCAGTAGCGCCACCCCGCCGCCCGGGAGTATACCTTCCTCGACAGCGGCACGCGTCGCGTGCATGGCATCGTCGACCCGATCCTTACGCTCCTTGACTTCGATTTCGGTCGAGCCGCCCACTCGGATCACGGCAACTCCGCCGGCTAGCTTTGCAAGCCGCTCACGGCCGCAACAGCCTTGGTGCCTTCCCGCACGATTGCGTGCGCGAGCACGGTCGCAGTCGTGGTCCCATCGCCTGCTTGGTCGGAGGTCTTCGAAGCAACCTCCCGCACCATCTGTGCTCCCATGTTCTCGAACTTGTCTTCAAGCTCGATCTCTTTGGCGACGGTGACCCCGTCCTTTGTGATCCGGGGGGCGCCAAAGCTCTTTTCGAGCACGACGTTACGGCCCTTCGGTCCCAGCGTCACCTTCACCGCATTAGCAAGTACGTCGACGCCCCGAAGCATCTTCTCCCGTGCACCAGTTGAAAATAGAACCTCCTTCGCGCTCATGATCGTTCCTCCCCGAAGGATGCTTGCCTGCATCTAATCCCCTGCCGTGATAGCGGTCCGCTGGACGACCTAGGTCAATCGGAGAAAGTTTCAAGAGCCCTTTGGCCAGCCAAGCCGGGCTTTGCCTTCTGTTGGTCCCGCTCCCGGGTGGCATACACCAACGAATTGTCAACCCTGGCACAGACTGCGGCCTTAAGGCGCTCAAAAGCGCGCTGCTCGATCTGCCGGATTCGCTCGCGTGAAACGCGGTACTCTCTCGCCAAGTCATCCAGCGTCTTTGGTTCGTCTGTGAGCATCCGCGCTTCCAGAATTGCGCGTTCACGTGCCGACAGCATCTTGAGTGCCTCCGAGAGAGCAGTCTTTCGTCGTTCGTAGTCATCAGCGTCCGCCAGCAGGGTTTCAGAATCGGGCGAAGGATCGGCCAAACGATCCTGCCATTCCTGGGAAGTGTCTTCGTCGCTTATCGAGACATTGAGGGAGGCGTCACCACGCAGTCGCCCATTCATCTCGATCACCTCCGACGGACTTACCTTTAGGTGTTCCGAGATGTAACTCACCTGGTCCGGATGCAGATCGCCATCCTCAAGAGCGGACAACCTGTTCTTGAGCTTTCTGAGATTGAAGAAAAGTTTCTTTTGGGCAGCAGTGGTGCCCAACTTGACGAGTGACCAGGACCTCAGGATGTATTCCTGGACAGACGCCCTAATCCACCACATCGCATAGGTGGCCAGACGAAAGCCCCTCTCAGGTTCAAAGCGTTTGACGGCCTGCATCAATCCGAGATTTGCTTCCGAAACGAGATCAGCAATCGGCAGGCCGTAGCGGCGATATTTCATCGCGATCTTTGCCGCCAGCCAGAGATGACTCGTCACCAGGTGATAAGCGGCCTCGCGATCGCCATGATCTCGCCAGCGCCTGGCGTAGCTGGCCTCCTCGGACGCTTCCAAGAACGGAAATTTTCGAATCTCCGTCAGGTATCGGGAGAGCCCTCCATCCGAGGAGACTGAGGGAAGTGCTGCCATGCCCACCATGATGTTCGCTCCTTTCTTCCCCATTTGCATGCGTATCATCGGGAGGTGGTTGCCGTCGTCTTGGCGGCCACTTTGCTCGCGAGAGAAGACACTCTTCGGTGCAACCGGCGAGCGCGCTTCCTCACATAAGCTTTGGCGCTATGGCGGCCGGCGATGCCGCGGCGTCCCCTGGAGGAGAGAACAACGGACCGTCGTTCGAGCCATTCCAGGAGACGATCGTAAGTTCGGGTGATCTCTCGAAACCAAGCGCTAAGGTGCCTCATATCCAAGTCCTCCGAGAGCAAGTTGCGCTGAGTCCGGCGCTTGACGGAAACGCCGAACTCCGTCCTGTTTCGCGCCACCGGCGGCCTGGTCGCTGTCCAGGCGGAAACCAGCCGCTCGAGCTTTTTCGCCCAGCTTTTTTCTACAATGTGACGCGGCAGATTGAGTTGCATGGCCTCCTCCTAGCTAGGCTGCCGCCCGCCGCTCGGTCGAGTGCAGGCGCATAGGCCTCCCGCCTGGCGGATTGCGCGGACCACCGTCAAGGGCGCACAAGGCCTCGAGAATTTCGTCGACGCGGATGGGCGCCTTAAGGCCCTCCGGCGCGCGAAGGGCGGGAGAGGACGCGATCGCCGAGGCATCGGACGCCCACGAGGCGAGGATGGCGCGCTTCTCACCGAGGCTTAACGTCGGGTCACCGACCACGTCGCGCGGATGCGCATAGACTTTGCCGGGATGAAGAAACGCTTCAAATTCGAATACGTTGTCATGACGAGCGGTCGTCGGCCGCATGGTTGCCTCCAATTCCAAAGACGAGTTTGAGGTAGCCGCGCGGTGATCCGCGCGGCTGGGTTGGCGCCGAGTGGAAAGATCGATCAGGCGGCCTTCGCCTCGATTTGCCTGACATTGCCTGTGCTCACTTCGCCGATCGGGATGCGGCGCGGCTTCATCGCTTCCGGAATTTCGCGCAGAAAGTCGATGATAAGCAGGCCGTGCTCGAAGCGAGCACCCCTGACCTCGACATGGTCGGCCAGTGTGAATTGGCGCCGGAAGGAACGCGCCGAAATGCCGCGATGCAGAAAGGTCTTCTCTTCCTTCTCACCCTTGCGGCCTTCGAGCGTCAGCACATTTTGCTCGACGGTGAGCGCGATCTCGTCCTGCGTGAATCCCGCCAGAGCCACCGAAATTCGGAAGCGGTTTTCGTCGAGACGCTCGATGTTGTAGGGGGGATAGCTCTCTTCGGCAGTCCGCTGGACCTCGTCGAGAACGTCAAAAAGGCGGTCGAAGCCGATGGTCGACCTCCAGAGGGGAGTCCAATCATACCTCATAGCCAAATCCTCCTGAGAGCAAGTTGGGTACGAGCCGGCACCGGACACCTGCCGGTGCCCGCCTTTCAGTCCGGGGCCCATGTGGCGCCCCGGCCGCATCTCTGCGTACCCAAAAGAATCTTCAAGCTTGGAAAAAGTTCAAGAGGGTGGGGAAAATTTTTTTGCTTCCGGCAACGGCGTGGTTAACCCACCGTTGAGTGCCCGCGGTGTCTTGACAGTGGGCTTCCCGCGCCTAATTTTTTCGGCGCAAGGGGGCTTTTCCTCTTGCACAAGGAAAGCATGACGGCCGTCAGGAGACGACGATGATCGAGGAGAATCTTGCCCGCCTGCGGGCGTACCGCAACAACATTCGCCGCTACGAGCGGTTGCTCGCGACGCAACTCTCGGATGGAGCGGGCCTTCATCGTAAAGCGACTGGAGGAAGAACAGGCGGAAGCCGAAGCTCTCGTCAAAACGACATTTCCCTTCAGTCTGCCGGCGCTTGGGCAACCGGCGGAAGCAGCAGCTTAGAGGCGCGTCATGTCTGGACTCGAAGCTTTCATTATCCGGGGACACGAGAAAATCATCGATCACTATCGGCGACTGCGCGATTCCGCTCCTTCCCGCGCCGAGCGCGAACGTTTCCAGCGGTGTATGGAGGAAGAAGAGGAAGCTTTGCGGAAGTTTGTCGAAGGGCGATCGCCTCCGCTACGGCGCGCGGCATAGTCCTCCGCGGTCGCCACGCTCTTTTCCCAGAGACACGCATACCTTGGTGCGTGACTTATGCACGACCACGGCGTTTTTGCAGAGCCAAAGAGATGGATTGGTCTCGCATGAGGAGCGTGAGGCCTTTGTCTATCTGCGAACATGGATCGACGCCCTGCATTCCATCGACCAGCCGCAGACAGTCGAGATTCCCGTGCCGCGTGTTCGTGAAATGCCGTCGCACTCGAGCAAGGAAAGGTGGGAGAGGGTTTGATGATTGACAAAAAGCGCCGCCCCACCTTTGCGGGTGCCGCAGACCTCGTCGCGCACGCTAAGGTGGCGGCCCGCCATCTTTGAAGACCTGTGCGCAGCTTGCACGAACGGCGACAAGGGTGCGGCACGAGCAGCGCTGCGCCAGGCGATTAGCGAGCTCGAGGTGGCGCGAGCCATGTTACGGACTGGACTTGAATGAGGGGGAGCAACATTGTCGGGTATCTCGCGATGAGGTTGTGATGACGACGAAGGTTCATGATGCGTTGACGGAGGCCCTTGATTGCGTGAAGGCAAGTGGGCTTATCCGCAAGTACAGCCTTGTCTGGAGTGGACGGAGCGAGGTGCCGCACATCACCGTCTGGAAAGCGACCGATGCTTCAGATGAAGCGCTGCGCCACTCTCTTGCGGAATCTCTTGCCGGCCTCGCAACCGAGTCGCAGGTTACCATTGAGAGAGAGTAGGTGGGTTTGGGTGTTACGAATCCCGAGTTCTCCTCGGCTCTTTGCGATGCCGAGTGACCTGCCGCGAGCCCTGCCCGAAGCAGGGATTTCAAACTTGGCCAACAGTTCAGGACCTGCGAGTGTCGAGGAGGGCCGCTAATCACACGCTCACCTGTCAACACAACGCAATGAAGCCCGACGAAGCTATTCCGGAAGTTCGGCCGAGCAGCTGCTCTTGAAGATTGGCCACGCTGCTCTAGATCGCTTACCGCTAAGGACGAATGGCCGCGGATCAGATTCGGGGCGCCGTTTAGACAACTTCAGCAAGATGGGCTCGTCAGCGGCATGAGGGGCGGGAGATAAGGTCCGACTGCTGCGCTCCCGGCGAGGTGTGACCATGGCAGTTCGCATAGAGATTGTCATTGAATGTGGTCAAGGGAAGGTGCCGCCAAGGGCGTATGTTGGAATGCCTGCCGGCTCTCTTGACCAGGATGGTAGGACGGTGCTCACGACCCGTGAAGCCTCGTTCGCTGCATTGGAGGCGCAGGTGCGTGAGATAAAGGCGCAATTGGATGCCTGTCTCGCCGAAGCAAAGGCTTGCTTGCCAGCTTGAGTCGGTGCGCTAGGAATTCATAAGGATTTCGGAGCGCATTGAGGTTGAGGAAGCGCCCTTCCGCGACCAGCTTCCTTCTCTATCTCTCTACTCCTGATCGAACGACAAGAAAATCATTCGATTAGAGATACCCGAGGCGCCGATCTGGCTGAACGAAGTTGTGCCGGATCAGAGTTCATTTCAGGACTTCGCTGACTATCTCTGCCTTTTTTGCGCAAGGCGAAGCGTAGGCTAGCGGGCCTCGCACGTAAGGCCGGTCCGATGCGGATGATCAGTCAACTGAGGTCGCCTCACTTCGGCGGCTGGAGTCCGGGAGACGTGATCCAGCTAGCTACTTCGGCTACCATTTCGTTTTCGCGAGCCTTTCGTAGAAGCTCTGCCTGCTCCGGCCCTGGAGGAAGCTTTTTTGCTTCGTCTCTAAGGCGTTTGGCTTCGTCGGCGAGCCGTTCTTCGAGGGTAATGGTTTGTCTAAAACGGCGGCGAATCTTCATGACACAACCTCGTGCTTACGGGTCCTAACCGTAGGGTTCGCACTTTCGGTTTTAGTACGTAGTCACGCGGCGATCTGTTTCCAAGTTACCAGGCACCAAACTCGATCACCACCAACGACGCGTACGTCTTGATGCCGGCCAAGTCTCGTCGCATGCAGCGGCAATGCGCGATGCGCTGCCAGCAACAGCACCCCCGGGGCTAGCATGATCCGGGACCATGCGGACAGCAGAGATAGCCCCGCACCGGTTCGGACCGTCAACCAAACCAATCTTATGCAGTGTTTTCGTGCATCGCCTGGGTCGCCGCTGCAAGCCGCACGTTGACAGTCGCTTAGTGGGAGCGCCAAAAAATTTCGTCGTTCCCCTTGAATCGGATTTTTTCTGCCCCTAGGTGGTTTTTCCGCCGGGGGCTGGTTACCGGCTCCGGTTAAATGACTCGCTAGACTGTTAAGGAGGATGTGCATGCATTTCCGTCCGTTGCACGACCGTGTGCTCGTGCGCCGCATTGATGCCGAGGAGAAGACCGCCGGGGGCATCATCATTCCCGACACCGCAAAGGAGAAGCCGCAGGAAGGCGAGATCATCGCTGCTGGTCCCGGCGCGCGGAATGAGCAGGGCCAATTGGTACCGCTCGACGTGAAAACGGGAGACCGCGTCTTGTTCGGCAAATGGTCGGGGACCGAGGTGAAGATCGATGGCCAGGATCTCCTGATCATGAAGGAGAGCGATCTCCTGGGTATCGTCGAGCATAGCGGCAAGTTGAAGAAAGCGGCCTGACGCCGCTGAAAAACTGACAGTCATAAAAGAAAGGAGATTTGAACATGGCTGCCAAGGACGTGAAATTTTCGACCGAGGCCCGCGAGCGCATGCTGCGAGGAGTGGACACACTGGCGAATGCGGTGAAGGTCACACTCGGTCCCAAGGGACGCAACGTGGTGATCGAGAAATCATTCGGAGCGCCGCGCATCACCAAGGACGGCGTCACCGTCGCCAAGGAAATCGAGCTGGAAGACAAGTTCGAGAATATGGGCGCCCAGATGGTGCGCGAGGTGGCGTCCAAGACCAACGATCTGGCCGGCGACGGCACCACCACGGCGACGGTGCTGGCGCAGGCCATCGTCAAGGAAGGTACGAAATCGGTCGCGGCCGGCATGAACCCGATGGACCTCAAGCGCGGCATCGATCTCGCGGTGGAAGCAATTGTCAGCGACTTGAAGGCGCATGCCAAGAAGGTCACGTCCAATGACGAGATCGCGCAGATCGGAACGATCTCGGCCAATGGCGACACGGAGATCGGCCGTTTCCTCGCCGATGCCATGCAGAAGGTTGGCAACGAGGGCGTCATCACGGTCGAGGAGGCCAAGAGCCTCAATACCGAGCTTGAGGTGGTCGAAGGTATGCAGTTCGACCGCGGCTACGTCTCACCCTATTTCGTCACCAACGCCGAAAAGATGAAGGTCGAGCTCGAAGACCCCTACATTCTGATCCACGAGAAGAAATTGTCCGGGCTGCAAACCATGCTTCCCCTGCTGGAGGCTGTCGTGCAAACCGGCAAGCCGCTTTTGATCGTCGCCGAGGACGTCGAGGGCGAAGCGCTGGCAACGCTTGTCGTCAACAAGCTGCGCGGCGGCCTGAAGATCGCTGCCGTGAAGGCGCCGGGCTTCGGCGATCGCCGCAAGGCCATGCTCGAGGACATCGCCACACTTACCGGCGGTACCACGATATCCGAGGATCTCGGCATCAAGCTCGAGAATGTCACGCTCAACATGCTCGGGCGCGCCAAGAAGGTGGTGATCGACAAGGAGAACACCACCATTGTCGACGGGGCTGGTGCCAAGAAGGACATCGAAGCCCGCGCTGCACAGATCAAGGCGCAGATCGACGAAACCACCTCGGACTATGATCGCGAGAAGTTGCAGGAGCGGCTCGCGAAGCTCGCGGGCGGCGTTGCTGTGCTTCGCGTCGGTGGTGCCACGGAAGTCGAGGTCAAGGAGAAGAAGGACCGCGTCGACGACGCGCTCCATGCCACGCGTGCGGCAGTCGAGGAAGGCATCCTTCCTGGCGGTGGTGTCGCGCTGCTTCGCGCGCTCAAGGCGCTGGACAGCATCAAGACAGCGAACGCAGACCAGAAGGCCGGCGTCGACATCGTGCGCCGGGCGATCCAGGTACCGGCGCGGCAGATTGTCCAGAACGCCGGCGAGGACGGCTCGCTGGTGGTCGGCAAGCTGCTTGAGAACGCGAGCTACAACTGGGGCTTCAATGCTGCGACCGGCGAATACCAGGATCTGGTCAAGGCCGGCGTGATCGATCCTGCCAAGGTCGTTCGCACGGCCTTGCAAGACGCAGCCTCAGTGGCTTCGCTGTTAATCACCACGGAAGCGCTCGTGGCCGACAAGCCCAAGAAGGCGGAGCCTCATACGCCGGCCGCGCCGCCGATGGACTTCTGACAAGATTTGCGCCCGGCTGGCCGACGGCCGGGCGCTCGCTTCACCTCTAAGCAAGGAGATCACTAACACAAAGAGAAATGGGGATCCAAAATGAGCACCCGGATCGAAGCTCTGTTGCGAAAGAGTGAGGCTGCCTTGAATTGGCTCATGCTGGCCTCAAGCTTTGCAACCATCGCATGGGTAATTTTTCGAACGATAGGAGGATGAGATGATCAGAGATCAAACCATTGGCTCCGCTCGTGCGGAGAAAAGTCGCGTCGTCAGCCGCATCAGTCAAAGCCTGATGACAGCATTGCTGACATCGGCCTTGACGCTGCCCTCGCCGGCCGCTTGGGGAACGGAGCGTTCGCCAGAGCAGCCAGCGGCGAGAGCCGGCGACAACCTGCCTTTGCCGCCAATCCGGCATCTCGACTCGATGCCTTGGATGAACTGGAAGGCATCGGCGCCGACACTGAGGATCGATACGCTCATGTCCCCGAGCATCACGCCCTGGGGTATCCTGAAATCGCCTCAGGATCTGATCTCGCCGACATTGAGTTGATTGCTGCTTACATCAGCCATGCGGGCAGCGACTCGCGGCCCGCATGGCGTTGATGGTGGTTCGAAGAGTGTCTTTTGCTTGCCTTTTAAGGCGGTCAATGGAGGGAATAGATGTTTGCTGGCTTTAGTGACCCGTTTGAAGCGCTGCTGACACTGCAGCGCGCACTCGACGCGCGCGTCGCGAGCGATTGGATGGGACGCGGAACGGCTGCGATCGGCAGTTTCCCGCCAATCAATATGTTTCAGAAGGATGGCGACCTTGTTGCTGTCGTCGAACTACCAGGTGTCGACAAAAACGATCTGGAGATCGAAGCGAAGGAAAATACCATTCGCATCCGGGGCAAAAAGACGATCGCCTATGGGGAGCAGGCAAGCGTCCATCGCCGCGAGCGTATCAGTGGCGTGTTTGACCGGACGTTATCGGTGCCGATTCGGATCGAACCTGATCGAATCAAGGCCGAGTATCGCGATGGCATGCTCGCGCTGTTCATACCACGGGCAGAGGCCGACAAGCCGCGTTCCATCAAGGTAAGCTAGGGAGGCTACCATGGCAGAGTCCCAGGAACTGCAGGTCCAGCAGAAGCGCGAGGTCGAGAAGAAAACCGAAGGCACGACGCCGGGACGGGCATTCGTGCCAGTGACGGACATTTTCGAGACTCCCGAGGCGCTGACGGTCGTGCTGGAGATGCCGGGCGTCGATCGCAATAGCATCGAGGCGAGCGTCGAGGATGACGTCGTCACTATTGAAGGTCGGATTGATTTCTCGAAGTATGAAGGGATGCAGCCCGTCTACACCGAATACAACGTAGGTCACTACGCGCGCAGCTTTCAGATTTCCAACAAGGTCGACCAGAGCAAAATCAGCGCCCAAATGAAAGATGGCGTGGTCACGATCGTGCTGCCCAAAGCGGAGCAGGCCAAGCCGCGCAAGATTCAGGTGAGTTAGCGCGCCTGCCATCGTGAGGCTGCTGGCTTCGGAATTTCGGCTCGATGATCTTCGGCGTTGGCGCTGAGACTGGCGCCACGCCCGGGCTGCAGCAGAGAACCCTGGGATAGAACGCGGACGAGACCGGCGTTCACCTGCGACGTTGGCCGAGCGGGTTAGATGACGCCAAAGTACAGTCCGCGTTGCGCTGGAAAGCTTTCTTGCTCATGTTGGCCATTGAAAACCGTAACGGATCATCTTCCCCATCTAGGTGGTCGGCCCGGCCGGACGACCTAAGGGCGCGGACTCGAAACGCGCAGCCAGCCATAGCCGGATGGATGCGAGTTGGACGAAGGCACCGACAATTTCCGCTGAAACCGTGCCAATGGAGACCTCTTGCCTTTGCGTTCAGTGCTATGATTGGCGCACCTACTGCAGTGCATATCCGAGTTTTGGGGGTCCCCATTGGCGCCTAAAGAACAGTCGGGGCTTCAACGCGAACCTCTCGTCAGCGAGCCGGCCCTGGAACGTGCCGAGCGCTTGGCCAATCTGCTGGCCTCCATAGTTGAGAATAGCGACGATGTGATCGTTAGCAAAAATCTGGACGGCATTATTACAAGCTGGAACAGGGGGGCTGAGCGCATCTTCGGCTATTCGGCCGCCGAGGCGATCGGCCAGCCCATTACACTTGTGATTCCGGAGGACCGACAAAGCGAAGAACGCGAGATTTTAACCCGCATCCGACGAGGTGAGCGCATCGACCATTTTGAGACCGTTCGGCGACGTAAAGATGGTAGCTCAATCGTCGTTTCGCTGACCATTTCTCCTGTCAAAGATGCCCGCGGCAACATCATTGGCGCATCAAAGATTGCGAGGGATATTACCGAGCACAAGCGAGCTCAGGAACAGATTGGCGTTCTGGCGCGCGAGGCGGAGCACCGAAGCAAGAACATCCTCGCGAACGTACAGGCAATCATCAATCTTTCTCAGTCCGACACCTGCGAGCGCCTCAAGGAAGTGATCAGCGGGCGCATCCAAGCGATGGCAAATGTTCACTCGCTGTTCGTTGAAGCGCGGTGGATAGGAGCGGAAGTCTCGGCGATCGCCAAGCAGGAGCTTGCCCCTTATCTCCAGGAGGGTCACGACAAGCGGATTCTGATGGACGGTCTGCAAACCGTATTAGAACCCACCGCTGCGCAGGCGATTGCTGTGGTTCTGCATGAATTGGCAACCAACGCTGCCAAGTATGGAGCGCTATCGAACGCGAAAGGCCGGATTGCATTGACGTGGTCGCGCACCCAGGATGGACAGGTAATACTCCGCTGGACCGAATTGGGCGGTCCGAAAGTAAATGCGCCCGAACGCAAGGGCTTCGGTAGTCGCCTCATCGAAGGAACCATCAGGCCACTTGGCGGCAAGGTGCTCTTTGACTGGCGCGCGGAAGGGCTGGTTTGCGAAATCGCCGTTCCGACGTAAAATCCAATCGAGCTTGGCTTCGCTGCTCTCGCGACATATTGCGCTGCTCCACACAGTTTCCTGATCGCGAACGAGCGGCGGGTCATTCTGCATTGCAAAAAACTGCGCGACGATCCCTCGACCGAAGAACGCCGCCAGCTGATGCGCTTGGTCAGCGAGGCCGAAACTTGGCTGAAAGGTCTCGCTGCGCAAGCTGCAACGCAAAATTAACCGAAGGAAAATCGCCGCAAAAATTTTTCGGGACGCCCTTGAAATTGATTACCCTTCTTCTAAGTCGTTTTTTGCCGCTTGCAGCGGTGCCGGGCGCCAGCTTTGGGTCCGGTGAACTGAACAGGGCGTCAGACACGGGTGTCTTGCGCTCCTTCGTATCCATCTTGCTCTCAGGAGGACTTGGCTATGAGGACTTATGATTTCGCTCCCCTGTGGCGTTCGAGCATCGGCTTCGACCGCCTTTTCGATCTCCTCGACGAAACCCAGCACAGGACCGAGGACAGTTACCCGCCCTATAACATCGAACGGCTCGGCGAAGATCGCTATCAGATCTCGCTGGCGCTGGCCGGATTCGGCCCCGATGAGATCGCGGTGACGGCCGAGCAGAACGTGCTCACCGTGGAAGGCCGCAAGGGCGATAGGGACCAGCACGAATATCTCTACCAGGGCATTTCGGCTCGGCCGTTCAAGCGGCAATACAACCTTGCTGACTACGTCCAGGTGAAAACTGCCGCGTTCGACAACGGCCTGCTCCGGATCGAGCTCGTCCGCGAAATCCCCGAGGCCATGAAGCCCCGGCGCATCGCCATCGGCGGTGGCGCCCCGGCCGGGCAAATCACGCAGAAGGCAGCTTAGCCCGCCTTTCGCTTGATCTCGTCGCACGGGCCGCAATTTGTCCGGGCGTCGACCAGCTTCATGTCAAGGAGGATATCATGGGTATTCGTGATCTTGTTCCGTGGACGAAAGGTCAGCAGCTCCCAACCCGTCAGGAGCCTTTCGATCCGTTTCTCACGCTTCACCGCGAGATGAACCGGCTTTTCGACGACGTCTTTCGCGGGTTCGGCCCGCTCGGTCGCTTCGGCAATCCTTTGATGGAGGGCCAATTCACCTGGCCTCGGCTCGAACTCAGCGAAACCGACAAGTCGGTCACGGTTACGGCCGAACTTCCAGGTCTCAACGAAAGGGACGTTCAGGTCGAGATCGCCAACGGCGTTCTTTCGATCCGCGGCGAGAAGAAGGCCGACCGCAGCGACGACTCGAAGTTCGTCAGCGAACGCTACTACGGATCGTTCGAACGCCAGATTTCGCTGGAGGGCGTCGAAGAAGACAAGGCGCAAGCCGACTTCAAGAACGGCGTCCTCACTGTAACGCTTCCGAAGTCTGAGCAGTCAAACCGCAACGTCAAGCGTATCGCGATCAATACCAACTGAAAGCAAGAAGGCGGCGGCGTGGCCGCCGCCTTCAACCTCCTCTCAGATCAACCTGTCTCTCCACGAAAGGAGCAAAAGGAGACACGACATGAGCCAAGCCAATCGCACCGCCAACAATGTTGGGCCCGTTTTCCACCCGGCATCTCATTACAATTCACCCGACGATGTCTTGGGTGATTTCAAGCTGTCCACCGACGAAAAGCGAGTAATCTTGTCGTCCTGGGCATCGGATATGTACACCGTCGAATCCCAGCCCGCCCTTCGTGAGGTCCCGGGTCTCCCGCACAGACTCCGTTTGGACAGCATCCTGGCGGCGCTGAAGCAGCTTGAGGACGAGGACGATCCACCGCCACGCGGGGGATTGGCCATGCGGCTTCCTCGTCTCAGCAAGCTTGATTGCACTGCGTCGGACAGACCGCAGCGTATGTTCGGAAGGCACGCAGCCACCAGGCGGCATCGGTCGATGCCGGCGCCGCGCACAGCAAATCATTTGCGATGGACTCGCGAAGCAAATGTGCGGCGATATCGAAAGCTCCTGAACACACAATTGACTGACGTTGAACGCACCTTCATAGAGCGGCGACTCGCTGAAGAACTGCAGAGCTGACAGGGCTTAAGGGTCAGTGGGTTCGGTGATGTCTACGATTGATGACAGCTTCAGTGAGATCAGATCCGTACGGAACGACATCTGGCGCTGTCGTAGGCTGCTCCAGACTGAGCTCGTCGATGCTGAACGAGAAATTGTGGAGAAACGCCTTCGCGAACGGCTGTCAACCTTTGAAGGGCTGTTAGCGTCTGCATTCCCCTTGGCCTTGAAGCTTTGAAGCAAACTCGGGGAATGGGTTGGTGCGCGATGATAAGGCTTCCGATGACGGCCGCGGGTCACGCCGCTCTTGAAGATGAACTAAGGGGCCGCATCAGGATCGAGCGACCTCGTTTGGTTCAGCGAATTCAACAGGCGATCGCCGATGATGCCAACTTGGTGGAGAACTCCGAATATCAGGCTGCGCAGGCGGAGCAAAACGTCAATGAGGCCCGGATCGCCGAGCTAGAAGACAAGCTCGCGCTGGCAGAAATCGTCGACGTATCCAAGCTTTCCGGCAATACGATCAAATTTGGTGCTACCGTGACGCTAATCGACGATGATACCGGTGAGAAACGGACTTGGCAGATCGTCGGCGAGCCGGAAGCTGATGCGAGCAGAGGAAGAATTTCAGTGACTTCTCCCATCGCCAGGGCATTGATCGGTAAGACCAAGGGAACAACCGTGCTGGTCGACGCGCCGGGCGGCACTAAGGCCTTCAAAGTCCGGCACGTGGAGTGGTTTGAGGACAAGCCGAAGAAGCGAAAGCAGGTCTGAGGCTCAAATTCGCCGCGGGCTGGCCTCGGCTCCCCGGCGTCGGCCAGTTTGGGGTTTTTCCGATAGCAATTGTCAGCAATATCGGAGCGTAGATTGGATCGTCCAACCCGCCACCCGACCAAACGCCGAACCGGCACGTCCATGCGGCGGCACTCTTGCGGCACAGCCTGGGTCAGGCACGGCATGCGTGCCACGGGGTCTATATTCCAGCAAGCTTTGCGCGATAACGCGCTGGCTCGGAAAAAGGACATCAAGCAATGAGACTGCGCTTGTCCGACGTAGCCCCTTCCGCCGTTCTAGCGGAGCACTACCGCGTGCAAGCCGAGCTGTGCAATCAAATGGCTCGAGCCACCGTGAGCCCCTTCAAAGAGGGTTGGCTCGAGCTCGCTGATGAGTGGAGGAAGTTGGCGCGGGAGACGGAGGCAAAGCCGCACTGATTGCGGCCTAACCGAACACCGGTGCCAGTTAGCCGCCGAATCCGACGGGGCGCGCAGCTCGACCATCGCAATGTGGATCAAGATGCCAATCGGAGGTGACGTCAGGTCGTGGCCGAAGATGCTCAACGTCTGATTGCACCTTGCACTAGGCCCCTCGCTCAGGAATACGACACGACCACGACGTCAGGCATCGCATATACCTTACCTGGGCTGAGTACCTCCCCCTTCGGGACTCTGCTGCATTCTCTTCTCTAGAACCGACCGGCCAGTCCCGCGCCAATGTTACAATTGATGGCAATCAGGGGCGTCAGCTTCGCCGGATCCGGCTCCGTCTGCATTTCGAAGGTTTGTGCAAAAACGAAAGTGGCGATATTGACGGTCCCTTGACGTACTTCTTTCGGATTTGGGTTCTCGTTTGATTCCGCTTCAGCAAAAAAGATGCACCCCAGTCTCCGATTAAACATCAGAGCTTTATGCAAATTTGGGGGGCCCTGGTCAGTGCGATGCATACGGGCAGAGCGCGCCAGCCGCTCCGCAACAGCATGCGCGCGGGCCTCACTCCCGAGGCGGGATGGGCCTCGCAGACCCAGCGGTTATCATAGCAACGCGGGCAGGCAATGCGAACGGCTCCACCCCGGATAAGCGACGCCAGCTAACGGCTCCGTCTTTCTTCCTTTGCAAGCTCATCCAAAAATCTCGCGAGGGCTATTTTGCCAGCGTATTCTGCCGCTGTTTGGGACTGGTAACCGCGATCGCCGATTTTCACTCCCATGGGCCTGCTGCGCCGCCTCAGTTCCCAGCCCCAACGACCGAGACTGTCGCCGGATTCGAAGGTCATGATGTAATAATCTGTCTCCGTTGCCATGAGATCGGTCTAGCGACGCCGGACAAACGACAAAGGCGAAACCCCCGCCGGGTGATACGTCCGACGGGGGCGCCGTTGCGGTGGATGGCTTGAGGCTAGTCTTAGAGGAGACTAGGTGTCACGCCAAGGACCGCCACTTCATCGAAGCGTCATCCTTTGGTTCCGGCAAGCTCAAGTGTTGAGCAGAAGTAGATGATGTGGCTGACGCAATTGCCCCTCGCGGCAACGTGCCGATAGCGATGACCAGATAAGTGCCCGCAAAGATCGCAACCGCGAGGCTCGCGCTTGCTTCAGCCCGGAATGCCTCCATTGCGGGGAGCGGGAATCCGAAACGTCGTGCGCCAAAGATGGTCCCGCGCCGGCACATTATTCGCGACCGATATGCCGATCGAGGCGCCAATGTCGCGCGGCATTGATCAGCGACAAGACCTTACCGGATTTGTCGCGGTGCATGCCGTCGAGGCCGCGCCGTGACGGAAAGTGAAGATCAAGGGAATGCCGACGTTCAGGACTCGAGCGCGTGTCTGGTTTGACGAACTCGCAACAGGACCGCGCGATCGACCGCCGAAAGCTCTCGACGGGTGCCAACTTTCGCGCGGCCTGTTGACGGTCGTCTGTGAGTGCACATGAAGGACACCGTGTCCCAGTTGGCTGGTCAGGAACAAAGGGCCCGGGACCCCATTGAAAGTTCAATAACGGAGGCCAGCCATGGGAGTGGTTCCCTTGCAAGAGCTCGATGCGGGGCCGGTCCGAGTCTTGCTCGTCGAAGATGAGCTTTTCGTCCGCATAGACATTGCCGCGACGCTTCGACACGCCGGCTTTCAGGTAATCGAGGCCGCGTGCGCCGATGCTGCGATGGAGTTCATCGAATCCGGCGAGCCAATCGATCTGGTGTTCACTGACATCCAGACACCGGGCATTCTCGATGGGCTCGCGCTGGCCGAACGGGTTCGGGCCAAGTACCCGCTGATGCCGGTGCTTATCTGCTCTGGAAACCTGGAGTTGGAGGGCGCGGCGAGCCGGTTAGGAAAGTTCGTACCTAAGCCATACGAGCCGACCGGAGTCGTGCGGCTCATCACAAGCTCGATACGGTGAAAATCAATGGAACCTGCAACGATTTTGGTGGTGGAGCGCGACATTCTCGTGCGGCAGCCCCTTGCCCAATATCTTCGCGATTGCGGTTATCGCGTCTTGGAGGCGGTCAATGCCACCGAGGCGAGTAGAGCAGTTTCCACTGGAAGAGAGAGCATAGACGTTGTGCTCATGGACGTGAAAGGCGTGGCGAGTGAGGGCGGATTTACCCTGGCGTCCTGGTTGAGGACCAACCATCCGACTATCAAGGTTCTGCTCGGCGGCACTATTGCTAAAGTCCTGCAACTGGCAGGCGACCTGTGTAATGAGGCGCCCGAAGGTGGCCTAGACTATCGATCGGTGCTTGATCACATTCGGCGACTGCTTGCGGGTCGAGACCAACGGTCTACCGATAGACGTGACGACTGATTCTGATCTCTAGCATTTCTCGTTGTCGCGCGCTGGCCAAGACAGCTGGCAGATCCAACCACGCGGCGGGCAGCAGCGACCAAGGCCCCATCGCGATCACGACAGCATAGCTTACGAGCTGCGTTAGCTGACAAGCGGTGCAGGTCGCGCTTTTTTTGAGTGCTGATCTTATTTGCTCATCGAGCAGCGGCGCGCAGGAGAAAAGCGGCCGGGATCGACCTTGATCCCGACCCAGTCTGGGAATGCGTGCGCGAGCCGCGTGTCGGACCATTCGACACGACGGGGGCGGAGCTGGTCCGTTAGCTTTCAAGTCACGGGTCGTGCCGCTTCGCTGAGACCTTGGCCGATGGACCTGATCTTCGATGGCGTCGCGAAGTGTTTGGCGGTGGAATTTCAGCGTGAGGGGGTTCGGGGCATTCACTTCAATCAGGGACCGTCGGTGAGCTCCGGGCCGATCTCGATAACCTCGACGAAGTAGTGACCGACGTCGCTGTTGAAGCCGATGAAGTCCCACGTCGCGCCGGCGCCGTGGCCAGCTACGCCGGTGAAGCGCGCCGGTTGCCACTCCGGGTCTTTCGTGCTCGAGCGGACCAGTACCCAATAGAAGCGGCCTTGGTTCAACTGTGCGATGTCGGTCATGGAAACAGTCCGTTAATTCTTACAACACGGATTTTCCTGGATCAGCGCGGGCGGACGGCAATGCGGGCTTAGGGGCAAATGCGCGATTCCAAAACCTTCGCTCACGCCGCCGCGCGATGCTCGGCCGAGCCTGATCAGCATCGAAGCAATCGTGAACGCGTTCGCGTTCCTCTATGGCCAGCCAACTCGGGGTTAGTCATTTGAGATTGACGTCCGAACGTCACGCGTAAAGCGGTGAACGGGGCATGCCGGCGCTTAATTCCCTCGTCGGGAGTATCGAAATCCGCCGCGGCGCGTTTGGCTTGGCGATACCAGCAAAAATACCAGCAAAGCGGACGGCTGCAGTGGGCTTTTGCTTGTATTTTCAATGCATCGCGAAAGTTTTCCGGAGAAATCCGGAATCGAACCAGCAGCTTAAGTTATTGTTATTATTATGATTTCTTCCGTGGTGCCCCTGGCCGGAATCGAACCAGCACTCCTTGCGGAACTCGATTTTGAGTCGAGCGCGTCTACCAGTTCCGCCACAGGGGCCCTCGGTCGGACCCGGGAAGGAGCCTCGCGAAGCCGGCGGACTATAGCCATGGAGAAACCGGGGTCAACCCGCGCCAAAGTGATCCCGGGCGTTCTCGACAGGGGCGTGGGCCGGGGTTAGAGCCTTAAAGCCAAGCCTGATCCGGAGAGGCCGCCGTGACGACCCAGAGTGCCGCAATACCCGCATTTCGACCGGCCGCAAGTAGCCCTGCGCTGACCGCCTCGCTGGCCGTCACCCTGATCGCGGCGGCGACGATCGCGGGGGCTTGGTTCTTCCAGCTCGTGCTGGAGATCCTGCCCTGTCCGCTCTGCCTCGAGCAGCGCTATGCCTATTATCTCGCGATCCCGCTCGGTGCGCTCACCATGCTTGCGGCCCGGAGCGGCGCGCCGCGGCCGCTGCTGCTGGCCGGGCTCGCGATCCTCGCGCTGGCGGCGCTCGCCAATGCCGGCCTCGGCACCTATCACTCGGGCGTCGAATGGGGGTTCTGGAAGGGCCCGACCGATTGTAGCGGGCCGGTCGTCAATCTCGGCAGCGCAGGCGATCTGCTGTCGCGGCTCGACACCGTCAAGGTGGTGCGCTGCGACGAGGTGCAGTGGCGTTTCCTCGGCCTCTCGCTCGCCGGCTACAACGTGCTGATCTCGCTGCTGATGGCCGCGATCGCCGCCTGGGGCTTTGTGCGGACGGCGCAGCGCGCGTAGTTAGATTGCGCTCTCACCTTCGTGTTGGAAGCCGAGATAGCTGGCCGCCACCCGCTCGTTCGCCGCGATATCGCTGGCCTTGCCGCTGAGCACGAACTCGCCGAGCTCCATCACATAGGCCTGGTCGGCGATCTTCAGCGCGGCCTGCGCATTCTGCTCGACCAGCAGCACGGAGACGCCGCTGGCGCGCAGCTCGGTGATGATGCGGAAAATATCGGCGACGATGATCGGCGCAAGGCCCAGGCTCGGCTCGTCCAGCATCAAGAGTTTGGGCGCGCCCATCAGCGCGCGGCCCATGGCGAGCATCTGCTGCTCGCCGCCGGAGAGCGTGCCGGCGAACTGCTTGCGCCGCTCCTTCAGCCGCGGAAACAGCGCATAGACCTGCTCCATCGAGGCCTTTGCCTTGCTTCTCTCGATGCGGAAAGCACCCAGCTCAAGATTGTCCTCGACATTCATGGTCACGAACAATTCGCGGTGCTCGGGCACGAGGCCAAGCCCCATCGCGACGCGGTCCTCGATGTCGAGCCGGGCCAGGTCCTGGCCGGCAAAGGCGACACGGCCCTTCAACGGCAGGATGCCCATGATGGCCGACAGCAGCGTGGTCTTGCCGGCGCCGTTGGCGCCGACGATGGTGACGATCTGGTTCTCGCCGACTTCGAGCGCGACCGAGCGCACGGCCTCGACCTTGCCATAGGCGACATGCGCGTCGGTGACGGACAACAGCGCGCTCATGCCGCCACTCCGAGATAGGCCTTGATCACTTCGGGATTGGTCTTGATCGTGGCGGGCGAGCCTTCCGCGATCTTGGTGCCGAAATCCAGTACGACGATGCGGTCGGCGAGATTCATCACAAAGCCCATGTCGTGCTCGACCAGCAGCACGCTCATGCCGCCGTCGCGCAGGTCGCGCAGCAGTTTCGCAAGCTGCTGCTTTTCCATGTGGCGCAGGCCGGCGGCGGGCTCGTCGAGCAGCAGCAGCATCGGATCGACGCACAGGGCGCGCGCGATCTCGACGATGCGCTGCTGGCCGAGCGACAATGATCCTGCGAGTTGATGCATCTGGTCGGCGAGGCCGACGCGCTCGATCTGGCGGGCGGCTTCCGCAAGCAGTTTTGCCTCATCGGCGCGGTCGAGACGCAGCATCGAGGCGAGCGGCCCGGAATGGCCGCGCAGATGCGCGCCGATCGCGACATTCTCCAGCACGGTCATGTCGGGGACGAGCTTGACGTGCTGGAAGGTTCTGCTGATGCCGAGCTTGACGATCTCCTGCGGCGGCGCGCGATCCACTTTCTTGCCGAGCACCGAGATCGAGCCCGAGGTCGCCGACAGCACGCCGGTGATCAGGTTGAAGGTGGTGCTCTTGCCGGCGCCGTTGGGGCCGATCAGCGCGACGATCTCGCGGGCCTGGACGTCGAAGGAGACGTTGTTGACCGCGACCACGCCGCCGAATTGTTTGCGGGCCTTCTCGACCTGAAGCAGCACGCTGGACTGGTCGGGCGAGCGGGGGCGCGCCTCGAGCTTCAGCGAGGTGTCCGGTTTCCTGCCACGGGTAGCCTCGGGCAGGAACGACATCAGCCAGGGCCAG
This sequence comes from Bradyrhizobium ganzhouense, assembly GCF_049949285.1. Taxonomy (NCBI): domain Bacteria; kingdom Pseudomonadati; phylum Pseudomonadota; class Alphaproteobacteria; order Hyphomicrobiales; family Nitrobacteraceae; genus Bradyrhizobium; species Bradyrhizobium ganzhouense. The sequence goes on along the minus strand of NZ_CP181318.1, from coordinate 7,998,691 downwards.
ACGCCGCCCGGCGCGAGCTGGAGCAGGGCCACCAGCATGATGCCGAACACGATGGTCTCGACCTGGCCGGAGCCGGGCACGATCAGCGGCAGATAGCTCTGCAGCACTTCCTTCAGGATCACGACGATGGCGGCGCCCAGCACACCGCCCCAGACATAGCCGGCGCCGCCGACCACCGCGATGAAGAGATATTCGATGCCGGCCTGCGCGCCGAACGGCGTCGGGTTCACCGCGCGCTGGAGATGCGCGTAGAGCCAGCCGGAGAGGCCGGCCAGCACGGCGGCGTGGATGAACACCAGGAGCTTTGCGCGCGGCGTGTGCACGCCGAACGCTTCGGCCGCGACATGGCCGCGCCGCAGCGCGCGGATGGCGCGGCCGGTGCGGGAATCCAGCAGGTTCATCGTGAGCAGGGCCGAGAGGATCACCGCGACCCAGATCGCAAAGTAGATCGAGCCGGGATCGAGCATCCTGAACGAGCCGATCGACAGCGGCGGGATCGCCGAGATGCCGTCGTTACGCCCGAGGAATTCGAGCTTGCTGAAGAGGTAGAACAGGCCGAGGCCCCAGGCCAGCGTGCCGAGCGGCAGGTAATGGCCTGAGAGGCGGACCGTAACCAGGCCGAGCAGCACCGCGAGCAATCCACTGACCACGAGCGACAGCGGCAAGGTCAGCCAGGGCGACAGGCCGTAAGCCGTCGTCAGCAGCGCCGTGGTGTAGGCGCCGAAGCCGACGAAAGCCGCTTGTCCGAACGAGGTCAGGCCTCCGACACCGGTGAGCAGCACGAGGCCCATCGCGACCAGCGCGGTGAGGCCGATATTGTCGAGCAGCACGATCCAGAACGGCGGCATGCCCGGGACGAACGGGATCGCCGCCATCAAGACTGCGAAGACGAGGATGGGAAGCCGACTCTGCATCTCAGCCTCAGTCCTTCTCTTCTTCGACGGCGGGCGCGGCGAGCGAGCGCAACAGCAGCACGGGGATCAGGAGCATGAACACGATCACCTCCTTGTAGTTGGAGGCATAGAAGGACGAGAACGCCTCGACGATGCCGACGAAGACGGCTGCGACCGCAGTGAGGGGATAGCTGACGAGGCCGCCGATGATCGCGGCGACAAAGCCCTTCAGGCCGATCAGGAAGCCCGAGTCATAGTAGAGCGTCGTGATCGGTACGATCATGATGCCCGACAACGCGCCGATGATGGAGGCCAGCAGGAAGGCGATCTGGCCCGACAGCGTAGTGCGGATGCCGGCGAGCCGCGCCCCTAGCCGGTTGACCGCGGTGGCGCGCAGTGCCTTGCCGTAAAGCGTGAGCCCGAAGAACAGCCAGAGCCCGACGATGAAGGCGATGGTGATGCCGTAGACCGTGAGGCTCTGGCCAGTGAAGCGCAGCGAGCCCGCGGTGAAGGCGCCGGATAACACCGGCGGTCCGCGCTGGCCTTCGGCGCCGAAGAATAGGAGGCCTAGTCCCTGCAGCGCGAGGTGGACGCCGACGGAGGCGATCAGCAGCACCAGCACCGAGGTGTGGGCCAGCGGCTGGAACGCGATGCGGTAGAGATAGAGGCCGATCATGGCCACGATCACCAGCGACAGCGCGATGCAGACCGCCACCGGCGGCTTCTGGCCGGCGAAGGTGATCGTCACCGCCAGCACGATGGCCGGCAGCACGATGTTGGCGAGGACGCTGCGGACGATCAGCCGGCCATGCAGCGCCTTGCGCGCCACGAACAGGTCGAAGGCGCAGGCGCCGATGCCCATGGCCAGCGCAAGCTTGGCCGTGCCCGGCATCTGGCCCGAGGCCAGCGAGGCATAGGTCAGCGCGCCATAGGTGACGAATTCGCCCTGGGGGATGAGGATGACGCGGGTGACGGCGAACACCAGCACCAGCGCCAGGCCGAGCAGCGCATAGATCGCGCCATTGGTAATGCCGTCCTGCAGCAGGAACAGCATGATGGTGGTGTTCAAGACCGGACGCTCCCCCTCAACGATCCGGACCGGTCTCCGCGATCGCGGCGGATGGTCCGTTCACAGCCATTGAAATACGCTGACGATATTTGATATGGTCCATAACAATTATCAAATATAATCTCAAGGGTAGCAAACGACCCGTCCCGAATTTAGCGGGATTGCGAGCATGAGGCGATGACCGTTTCCAAAACCGCTGAAAAGTCCTCCGAAAAGCCCGGTGACGCGACCAAGGGCCGCAAGGATGCCGCCGAGGGCCTGCCCGAAGCCCTCCAGCTCGGCGAGCTCTCGGAACAGCTCGGCTACGTGCTCAAGCGCGCCCAGCTCAAGGTGTTCGAGAACTTCCTGCGCTGCATGGCCTCGCTCCAGCTGACGCCGGCGCAGTTCTCGGTGCTGCTGCTGGTGGAGAAGAACCCGGGCCGTAACCAGACCGAGATCGCCTCCACCCTCGGCATCCTCCGGCCGAATTTCGTCGCCCTGCTCGACAATCTCGAGAGCCGCGACCTCTGCGCCCGGATCCGCTCCACCAACGACCGCCGCTCGCACATCCTGGTCTTGACCGACAAGGGCAAGGCCGTGCTGACGCGGGCGAAGAAACTCGTCGCCACCAAGCACGAGTCGCGGCTGAACGAGCTGCTGGGACAGGCGAACCGCGAAGCCCTGATCGCGATGCTGTCGAAGATCGCGAACGAGTTCTGAGGCCCGGCTGTCGGGCGGCCGATCCACATTCTCCGCTGTCATCGCCCGCGAAGGCAGGCGATCCAGTAATCCAGAGGCCGTAGTGGGATACGGAGAAGCCGCGGCGTACTGGATTCCCCGCCTTCGCGGGGAATGACACCGTCATTGAGGCTGGCGCGCCTCAATCCACCAAAATCACCCTGATATCGTTCACATTCGTCAGCGTCGGCCCAGGCAAGAGAAGATCCCCCGTCGCCTCGAAGAACGTCGTCGCGTCGTTGTTGTCCAGATACGCCTGCGGTGCGAGCCCCAGCGCTGTCATCTTCGCAAACGTCGCCGCATCGATCAGCGCGCCGGCGGGGTCGGTGGGATGGCCGGCGCCGCCGTCCGCGCCGTCGGTGTCACCGGCGAGTGCGGAGACGTTTGGCGTGTCCTTAAGCAGCCCGGCGAGCGCCAGCGCATATTCCTGGTTCGGGCCGCCGCGGCCATTGCCACGCACGGTCACCGTGAGCTCGCCGCCGGAGAGGATCGCGACGCGCTTGCCTTGCGCGCGGGCCTGCAGCGCGAGCCTGGCGTGTTCGGCGGCGACATCGCGGGCCTCGCCTTCGAGATCGGCGCCGAGATCGATGGTCTCGTAGCCGGCGTCCTTCGCGAGCTTCACCGCAGCGTCGAGCGATTGCTTCGGCCGCGCGATCAATTCGAAATGCGCGCGCGCAAAGGCGGCATCGCCCGGCTTGGCGCTTTCGTTGGCGGGATCGTCGAGCGCACGGCGCACGGCATCGTCGATGGCGAGCCTGTATTTTGCGACGATGGCGCGTGCGTCCGCGAGCGTGGTCGGATCGGGTACGGTCGGGCCCGAGGCGATCGCGGAAGGATCGTCATGCGGCACGTCGGAGATCGCGAGCGTCACGATCTCGGCGGCGTTCTGGCCTGCGCGCGCCAGCCGTCCGCCCTTGATGCGCGAGAGATGTTTTCGGACGATGTTCATCTCGCCGATCGGCGCGCCCGAGCGCAGCAGCGCCTTGTTGACCGCCTGCTTCTGCGCAAAGCTGATGCCGTCCACCGGCGCGATCCAGTTCGCCGAGCCGCCGCCGGTGAGCAGCACCAGCAGCAGATCGTCAGGTCCGGCTTCGCCCGCGAGCGCGAGCGTGTCGGCGGCGCCCTTGAGGCCAGCCTCATCCGGCACGGGATGGCCGGCCTCGACCACGCGGATGCGGCGTGTCGGCACGCCATAGCCGTGGCGCGTGGTGGCGATGCCGAGGAGCCGCTCCGGCGCGAGCTTGAGCGTGTCGAGATAATGCCGCTCCGCAGCCGCAGCCATCGCGGCCGCGCCCTTGCCGGCGGCGAGGCAGATCACGCGGCCCTTCGGCGCGGGGCGCAGATGCGGCGCCAGGATCGTGTTCGGATGGGCAGCGGCAACGGCGGCGTCGTAGAGAGCGCGGAGCAGGGGGCGTCGGTCGGTCATGACGAAGGCCTTCAGCAAACTCGTGGGCAGACTAGAGCTGTGGCGAGAACGTCGCCATGCCCCTGCCTAGCGCATCGGGCGCGAAAGGGTAAGCAGGCTTTACCATCATTCGATTGTGCAATCGCGTGATGATAATCAGCGGACAGCAAAAGCCCCCTGCGATCATCTCGCAGGGGGCTTGCTATCGTCGTATTGGATGCGACTAGCCGCCGACGTCGGCGCTGATCACGTCGCCGAACAGATCCCACTTCTCGCCCTTGAACCGCTCGAGCTGGAGCTGGCTGATCGGCGCAAAGTCGGTCGCGGAGGTGTTGATCTGGATACCCGGCAGCAGCACCTCGGTGCGGAAGTTCTTCAGGCTCGCCGCCTGCTTCATGACGTTCTCGCGCGTGAGATCGTCGCCGCACTGCTTCAGGATCTGGACCAGCGTCTGAGCCACGCCGTAGCCGACGATGGTGCCGTGATCGAGCTTGTCGCCTTCAGGGAAGTATTTGGTCATGAAGGCGAGGAAGTCCTTCATGCCGGGATCGTTGTTCCACTGCGGATCCGAAACGTCCTTGAGATAGTCGGCGGAGATGATGTCCTGTGCATTCTCGAAGCCCGCGGGCTTGAGCACGCTGCCGACCGAACCCGAGACGTTATTGAGGAAGTGCAGCGGCTTCCAGCCGACCTCGGCGACCTTCTTGATCGCTTGCGCTGCGAATTTCGGCGTCGTGATGTTCATGAACACGTCGGCGCCGGTCGATTTCAGCCTGACGATATGGTTGTCGATGGTCGGCTCCGAGGTCTCGTAGCTTTCCTCGGCAACGATCATCGACGCGGCCTTGGCACCTAAGCCGTCCTTCAGGCCCTTGAGATAGTCCTTGCCGTAGTCGTCGTTCTGGAACAGCACCGCGATCTTGGCGTCCGGCTTGTTCTTGAGCAGCCATTTCGCATAGATCTGCGTCTCGCTCTGGTAGGACGGCTGCCAGCCCATCGTCCACGGGAAGTTCTGCGGATCGTTCCATTTGGTGGCGCCGGTGGCGACCAGGATCTGCGGCACCTTCTTCGAGTTCATGTATTTCTGGATCGCCGAGTTCGACGGCGTGCCGAGCGAGTTGAAGATGAACAGCACCTCGTCGCTCTCGACCAGCTTGCGCGCCTGCTCGACCGCCTTCGGCGGCGAATAGGCGTCGTCATAGGAGACGAAGTTGATCTTGCGGCCGTTGATGCCGCCTTCCTCGTTGATCTTCTTGAAATAGGCGGCTTCGGTCCGCCCGATGATGCCGTAGGCGGAGGCCGGTCCGCTGTAGGGCATGATGTTGCCGACCTTGATCTCGGTATCGGTCGCGCCGGTATCGTATTTCTTCTGGGCCGATGCGGTGGAGGTCGCGGCTGCAATGAGCGCGAGCGCCAGTGACGCGGCCGCAAGCTTGCCGGTGACAGCGGGCATTCCAATCTCCCTATTTTCTTGGTGTGTGTGCGCTCCTTTTTTTGCCTTGATTGTTTTTGGCGACGCGGCCGCAATTCAATACGATTTGCCTGATGGCTTCAACAGAAAGCCCCCGCGATGGCCTCGCCGGGGCTGCTCCTTTAGTAGTCAGGGCCACCGCAATTCGTCATGTGCGGCTGCGAGAAGGAGGGACTGCCTGGAGTTGCTTTAAATGTTATATGCTATTTTGAGTTGATCGCCTTAATGACCGAGGTCACTCGAGATGATTTCGCCGAACAATTCCCACGTCTTGCCCTTGAATCGCATCATCTGCAGCTGCTCGATCGGCGCGAAATTGTCGGGCGCGGTGTTGATCTTGATGCCGGGCAGCAGCGTGTCCGGCTCGAAGTCTTTCAGGCTCGCCGCCTGCTTCATGATGTTGTCGCGGGTGAGGTTGTCGCCGCACATCTGCAGCACCTTCACCATGGTCTGCGCTGCGGCATAGCCGAACACCACGCCGGCATCGAGCTTGTTGGCCTTCGGATCGAACTGCGCGACGAAGTTGTAGAACCGCTTCATGCGGTCATCGGCGTTCCATTGCGGGTCGGAACCGTCCTTGGTGTAGCTCGCCGACAAAATGCCTTGCGAGATCTCGAAGCCCGCCGGCTCGATCACGCCGCCAACGGACGCCGAGACGTTGGAGACGATGTGCATCGGGTGCCAGTTGATCTCGGCCACCTTCTTGATCGCTTGCGCCGCGAATTTCGGCGTGGTGATGCTGATGAAGACGTCCGCGCCCGCGGCCTTCAGCTTCACGACGTGCTCGTCGATCGCAGGCTCCGAGGTGTCGTACGGCTCCTCCATCACGATCATCGAGGCCTTGGCGCCGAGCCCGTCCTTCAGCCCCTTCAGATAGTCCTTGCCGAAATCGTCGTTCTGGTAGAGCACGCCGATCTTGCCGTCCGGCTTTTCCTTCAGGATGTACTTGGCGTAGATCTTGGCTTCGCTGGCGTAGCTCGGCTGCCAGCCCATGGTCCACGGGAAGTTCTGCGGATCGTTCCATTTCGAGGCGCCGCTCGCCACGAACAATTGCGGCACCTTCTTCTCGTTCATGTATTTGCGGATGGCGCCGTTGGTTGAGGTTCCGACCGAGCCGAAGATCAGCAGGACGTTGTCGCTCTCGACCAGCTTGCGCGCCTGTTCCACCGTCTTCGGCGGCGAATAGGCATCATCATAGGAGATGAACGTGATCTTGCGGCCGCTGATGCCGCCCTCGGCATTGACCTTGTTGAAATAGGCCTCCTCGGTCTTGCCGATCACGGCAAAGGCGGAGGCTGGGCCGCTATAGGGCATGATGTTGCCGATCTTGATCTCGGTATCGGAAGCGCCGCGGTCGTAGGACTTCTGTGCCAGCGCGGGATTGCTCATCGCAGTGCACAATGCGAATGCGGCCGAAAGCGCCGCAACCTGAAATCGAACGACAGTCATTGCTCTCCTACCCCACCTGGATCGGCGTCGCATTGAACAAGATTGATGCACGACGTCAACAAAAAGCCCCCGCGGGAGCCGCGGGGGCTTTTCAATCTTGGACTGGTGCGTCAGCGCGTCATTCGGGGGCGACGTCGCCGTTCAGGATGTCGCCGAACTGTTCCCACTTCTCGCCCTTGAACCGCTGCATCTGCAGCTGGCTGATCGGGGCGAAGTCGTTCGGTCCGGTGTTGATCTTGACGCCGGGCAGCAGGGTGTCCGGCGTAAAATCCTTCAGGCTCGCCGCCTGCTTCATCAGATTGGCGCGGGTGAGATCGTCGCCGCACTGTTCCAGCGCCTTGACCAGGGTCTGCGCGGCGCCGTAGCCGTAGACGACGCTGGAGTCGGTCTTGTCTGCGCCGGGCATATACTTGTCGAGGAACTCCACCCACTTCTTCATGGCGGCATCGTCAGCCCAGCGCGGATCAGCGCCGTCCTTGGCATAGGCCGCCGACAGCACGCCCTGCGCGGCCTCGAAGCCCGCCGGCTTCATCACGCTGCCGACCGAGGCCGACACGTTGGTGATGATCTGCAGCGGTTTCCAGCCGAGCTCGGCGGTCTTCTTGATGGTCTGGGCGCCGAACTTCGGCGTCGTGTAGATCAAGAGCACGTCGGGATTGGCGGCCTTGATCTTGACGATGTGACCGTCGATCGACGGCTCGGAGACCTCATAGCTCTCTTCCAGGATGATGGCCGACGCAGCCTTGGCGCCAAAGCCGTCCTTGGTGCCCTTGAGGTAGTCTTTGCCGAAATCGTCGTTCTGATAGAGGATCGCGACCTTGGCGTCGGGCTTCTCCTTGAGCAGCCACTTCGCGTAGATCTGCGCTTCGCTCTGATAGGAGGGCTGCCAGCCCATGGTCCAGGGGAAGTTCTTCGGGTCGTTCCACTTGGTGGCGCCGGTGGCGACGAACAGCTGCGGGATCTTCTTGGCGTTGAGGTATTTCTGGATCGCGGTGTTCGAGGGCGTGCCGAGCGGATTGAACACGGCGAGCACCTCGTCGCTTTCGACCAGCTTGCGGACCTGCTCGACTGCCTTGGGCGGCGAATAGCCGTCGTCATAGGTGACGTAGACGATCTTGCGGCCGTTGATGCCGCCCTTGTCGTTGATCATCTTGAAATAGGCTTCTTCGGTCTTGCCGATGATGCCATAGGCCGACGCCGGACCGCTGTACGGCATGATGTTGCCGATCTTGATCTCGGTATCGGACGCGCCGGTGTCGTATTTCTTCTGAGCGAGTGCTGCGCCGGAGGTGAGGGTCGCGACCGCCGTTAACAGCGCGGTGGTTCGCAGTGTTCTTCCGAAAGACAATTTGGTCTCCTTCCTTAATTGAATGGTTTCAGTTTTTTCTGAGCCGTCCGGCGAGTTGCTGGCCCAGGATCGCGACTTGCCTTGCGCCATGCGGCACGAGGTAGATGACGAGGAACAGGAGCACGCCGAACACGGCGCCGGAGAGGCCCTTGGAGATGCCCTCCGCGATGTTCGGCACGAAGATGATGAAGGCGGCACCGACAATCGAGCCGGGCAACCAGCCGACACCGCCGACGACCATGCCGAGGAACAGCTGGATCGCGAGCGTGATGGTGAAGCTGTCGGGCGCGACGAACTGCACCGCGATGGCGCTCAGGCCCCCCGCGACGCCGGTGATGCCGGCGGAGACGCCGAAGGCCAGCGTCTTGTACAGCGCGACATTGACGCCCATGGCGGAGGCCGCGATCTCGTTGTCGCGGATCGCCATGAAGGCGCGGCCCGACCGGGAGCGCAAGAGGTTCACCGAGAAGACGTAGATCGCGAGCACAACGACGAGCGTGAAATAATACAGCCACATGTCCTGCGACATCTTCAGTCCGAACGGCGCATCGGGCTTGGTGACGACGAGGCCCTGCACGCCGCCTGTCCACGGCTCGAGGAAGTTCAGCTTGAGCAGCTGGGGCATCGCGGTTGCGAGCGCAAAGGTCGCAAGCGCAAGGTACACGCCGGAGAGCCGCAGCGCCGGCTGGCCGAACAGGAAGCCCACGCCGAAGCAGAGCACGCCCGCGACCGGCAGGCAGAGGAAGTAGGGGATGTTGAACTGCTCCATCATCACCGCGGTGATGTAGGCGCCGATGCCGTAGAACGCGCTCTGGCCGAGCGAGAACTGGCCCGAGCCGCCGGTCAGGATATTCAGCGCCAGCACGGCCAGGCCCAGATACAACAGCTGGGTCAGCTGGAAGATCACGAAGTTCTTCGCAAACAGCGGAACGGCGATGAGCAGCAACAGCACCACCACCGAGGTGCCGGTGCCCAGCGTCATGGCGCGCTTCGGAACGGCTTCGACCGCCTCGTGGCCTTCGGCGACGACTTCTTCTGCTGCGCTCATGATCAAACTCGCTTGACGATGTGCCGGCCGAACAGACCAGCGGGTTTGACGACCAGGACGGAGATGATCAGCGCGAGCGCGATCGGGAGTTTCAGTTCGTTGCCGACGCCGGGGATGTAGGTGCCGGCGAGGTTCTCGAAGATGCCGACCAGGAAGCCGCCGACCACGGCGCCGAGCGGGCTCGTCAATCCGCCAAGCACGGCTGCGGCAAAGCCGTAGATCAGCACGCCGCCCATCATGTTGGGCTCGAGGAACACGACGGGAGCAATCAGCATGCCGGCGATCGCGCCAATCGCGGTCGCCATGCCCCAGCCGAGCGCGATCATCCAGGAGGTGTTGATGCCGACCAGGCGTGCCGATTCAGGCACCGAGGCGGCCGCGCGCATGGCAAGGCCGATCCTTGTGTACTGGAAGAAGAAATAGAGGCCGAGCAGCAGCAGCACGGTGACGCCGATCATGCCGGCCTGGTGGGTCGAGATCAGCTGGCTGCCGAGGAACGGCGAGGAGCCGAACGGGGTCGGATATTGCTTGATGGTGAAGTCCCAGATCAGGCCGGCCGACGAGTTGATGATCGCAAACAGCGCGATGAAGCCGGCGACGTTGGTCAGCACCGGCGCCTTTGCAAGCGGCTTGAACAGGATGCGCTCGATCGCGATGCCGGCGACGAAGGAGAGCGCCAGCGTGATCACGAAGGCGCCCCAATAGGGCACGCCCCATTGCATCAGCTGCCAGGAGATGAAGGTCGAGAACATCGCCATCTCGCCCTGCGCGAAGTTGAGATGGTCGATCGCCTGGTAGATCATCACCACCGCGAGCGCCATGCAGGCGTAGATGGCGCCCGTGGCAATCCCGGCCAGGACCTGGTTGGTAAACAGTTCCATTGTCCCGGCTCCTCAGTAACCCAGATAGGATTTGCGGATTTCTTCGTTGTTCGCGATGTCCTTGGCATTGCCCGACATCACGATACGGCCGGTCTCGATCACATAGGCCTGGTCGGCGAGCTCGAGCGCGAGCTGGGCGTTCTGCTCGACCACCAGGATCGACACCTTGTCCTCGCGGTTGATCTTGCCGAGGATGCCGAACAGGTCGCGCACCACCAGCGGCGCCAGGCCAAAGGACGGCTCGTCGAGCAGCATCAGCCGCGGCCGCAGCATCAGCGCACGCGCAACCGCGAGCATCTGCTGCTCGCCGCCGGACAGCGTGCCGGCCTGCTGGGTGTGTCGCTGCTTCAGCACCGGGAAATGCGCATACATGCGCTCGATGTCGGAGACGATGCCGGCATTGTCCTTGCGGGTGATGGCACCGAGCTGGAGGTTCTCCTCCACCGTCATGGTGGTGAAGGTGCCGCGGCCCTGCGGCACATGGGCAATGCCGAAGCGCACGATGCTTTCGGTCGATTTGTTGTTCAGCGGCTTGCCGTCGAACTCGATGCCGCCGGTGGAGCGCACCATGTTGCAGATCGCGCGCAAGGTCGTGGTCTTGCCGGCGCCGTTGGCACCGAGCAGCGTCGTCAGCGAGCCCTCGTTGAGCGAGAAGGAGAGGCCGTGGAGCGCCTGGACCTGGCCGTAATAGGCGCGCAGGTCCTTGACGTTGAGCAGCGTCGTCATTGGTCCTTGCTCCCGAGATAGGCCTTGATGACGTCGGGATCCGCCTGCACCTGGGCCGGCGTGCCTTCCGCGAGCTTTTTGCCGAAATTGAGCGCGACGACGTGATCGGCGATCGACATCACGAGGCCCATGTGGTGCTCGACCAGCAGCACCGTCATGTGGCGCTCATCCCGGATTTTGCGGATGAGGTCGCCGAGGACGTAGACCTCTTCGTGGTTGAGGCCGCCGGCGGGTTCGTCGAGCAGCAGGATCTTCGGGTCCGCTGCCAGCGCCCGCGCCAGTTCGACGCGCTTCTGCGTGCCGAAGGGCAGGCCGGAGACGATGGTATGAGCGACGTCCTCGAGGTCGAGATAGGCGAGGATCTCGTGCACCTTCTTGTTCACGCTGGTTTCGCTGCGGCGAATCCAGGCGAGCCGCAGCGAGTCGCTGATGATGTCGGAGGAGGTGCGGGCATGGGTGCCGACGCGGACATTGTCCATCACCGAGAGGTTCGGAAACAGCGCCACGTTCTGGAAGGTGCGGCCGATGCCGATCTCTGCGATCCGGTGCGGCGGCCGCGTCAAAATGCTCGCGCCTTCCATCAGGATGTCGCCGGACGAGGGCTGGTACAGGCGCGAGAGACAGTTGAAGAGCGTGGTCTTGCCGGCGCCGTTGGGGCCGATCAGTCCGAGGATCTGGCCCTGGTGCATGTCAAAGGACACGCCGTTGAGCGCGACGATGCCACCGAACACGACGCTGACGTCGCGAACGGCGAGCAGGGGCGATGTCCCCTGCGCGAGCTGTGCCTGCGTCATGTCGTCTCGCCCACGGACGTCAGTGGGCGATGGTGCGATGCGAACCGCTCCCGATGATGACTAAGGCTATCTGAATCCCTCGGCCACACGCGCAACTTTTCCTCCTGATTTCAGCTTTTTGCTGACTTCTTTTTTGGATTGCGGCATCAGACCCCCAAGTGCCGCTTCGATGTTCCTTACCATCGCCAGCAGTCGCGGTCCAATGTCGTTGATCAAGCGCTCTTCCGTGAAGCGGAATGCCGGTGCGCCGCAATTGAATGCGTAGGGACCGGTTCCGTCGTTGAGCTTGAGCGCGACGCCGGCGGCGCCGATGTCGTCGTGCCAGTCGCCAACGGACAGCGCGAAACCGTATTTCGCAACCGTCTCGCCGGAACGCTCCAGCCCGTCGCGCATCTTGGGCCAGCGGCTGCCGTAATGTTCGCGCAGGATGCGCGTCACTTCGGCGCGGTCCTCGTCGCCGAGCGCCCAGAAGTAGGCGCGGCCCATCGCACTGGTTGCAATCGGGACGCGGGAGCCGACGTCGAGTTGAACGCCGACCGTCTCGCTGCCACGGCTTTGCCCGAAATAGATCATGCTATGGCGGTCGCGGCCGCCGATTGCGACGGCGCCGCCGGTGGCGCGCATCATTTCCTCGCGAAACGGCTCGGACAAATGCCGAACGCCGAGATTGGCCAGCGCCGCGTAACCGAGTGCCATCGCGGCCGGCGCCAGCTGGTACTTCTCGAAACGGGGAACCGGTGTCAGATAGCCGAGCTTCGTCAGCGTGTAGGTCAGCCGCGAAACCGTCGGCTTCGGCAGGTTGGTGCGGGAGGCAATCTCCTGATTGCCGAGAAGTCCGTCACTGGGTTGGAATGCTCGCAATACGTCAAGCCCGCGGGAAAGCGCGACGACGAAATTCCGATCGGTCGCGGTCTTCTTTCCTGTACGCTTCATCCCTGATCTGCTCTTGCGCGGAGTCGTTGACAAGCCACGTGCTTCAAAATAACCCTGCCGTCAAGATGCGGAATTAAATTCCGCACCGCGAAATCGAACAAAAGTAAATCCCCACCAAGGAGGGAAACCGTGAGCGAAGTGGTCAAGCTTGAGCGTCATGACGAAGTCGGGATCGTCACGGTCAATAGCCCTCCGGTCAATGCGCTGAGTGCCGCAGTCCGCGGCGGTATCCTGGAGTGCATCAAGGCCGCCATCGCCGATCCCGCGATCAAGGGCATCGTGCTGACCTGCGCCGGGCGCACCTTCATTGCTGGCGCCGACATCACCGAATTCGGCAAGCCGCCGAAGCCGCCCGGCCTCGCCGAAGTGCTGGTCGAGATGGAGAACTCGCCGAAGCCGATCGTGGCGGCGATCCACGGCACCGCGCTCGGCGGCGGCCTCGAGGTCGCGTTGGCCTGTCATTTCCGCGTGGCTGTCAAAGAGGCAAAGCTCGGCCTGCCCGAGGTGAAGCTCGGCCTGCTGCCGGGCGCCGGCGGCACCCAGCGCCTGCCGCGCGCGGTCGGTCCCGAGCTCGCCGTCAAGATGATCGTCGGCGGCGATCCGATTGGCGCCGCCGAAGCGCTGAAGAATGGCCTGATCGAGGAGATCGTCGAGGGCCCGGCCTCCGGCGGCGAGGCCTTCGTCCGCAAGCTGCTGGCCGAGAAGCGCCCGCTGCGCCGCCTGCGCGACGACGATTCCAAGATCGCGGCGGCCAAGGCCGACCGTTCGATCTTCACCAATGCGGTTGCCGCCATGACCAAGAAGTCGCGCGGCCTGGAAGCGCCGTTCGCGGCGGCCGACGCCGTCGGTGCGGCGATCGACCTGCCGTTCGACGAAGGTCTGAAAAAGGAGCGCGAGGGCTTCCTCAAGCTCATGGCCAGCGACCAGTCCAAGGCGCAGCGTTATGCCTTCTTCGCCGAGCGCGAGGCCAACAAGATCGCGGGCGTCCCCGAAGGCACCAAGTCGCGTCCCGTCAACCGTGTTGCCATTCTTGGCGCCGGCACCATGGGCGGCGGCATCGCGATGTCCTTTGCCAATGCCGGCATCCCCGTCACCCTGATCGAGACCGGCGAGGAGCAGCTCAAGCGCGGCATGGGCGTCATGCAGAAGAACTGGGAAGCAACCGCCGCGCGCGGCGGCATCCCGGCGGACGCGCCCGCCAAGCGCATGGCGCTGATCAACGGCGTGGTCGGCATCGAGAACGTCGGCGACGCCGACCTCGTGATCGAGGCCGTGTTCGAGACCATGGCGGTAAAGCAGGAAGTGTTCGGCAAGCTCGACCAATACGTCAAGCCTGGTGCCGTGCTCGCCTCCAACACCTCGTACCTGAACATCGACGAGATCGCGAAGGCGACCAAGCGTCCGCAGGACGTGCTCGGCATGCACTTCTTCTCGCCGGCCAACGTCATGAAGTTGTGCGAGATCGTGCGCGCGGACAAGACCGCGCCGGATGCGCTTGTCACCGCCGTGAGCATCGCCCGCAAGATTGCGAAGGTGCCGGCCGTGGTCGGTGTCTGCGACGGCTTTGTCGGCAACCGCATGCTGGCCCAGCGCGGCAAGCAGTCGGAAAAGCTCTTGTTCGAAGGCGCACTGCCGCAGCAGGTCGACGCCGTGGTGACAAAATTCGGCATGCCGATGGGACCGTTCGCGATGGGCGATCTCGCCGGCCTCGACATCGGCTGGCGCTCGCGCAAGGACCGCGGCATCAAGTCGGAGATCGCGGATGCGCTCTGCGAAGCCGGCCGCTTCGGCCAGAAGACCGGCAAGGGCTACTACAAGTATGAAGCGGGCTCCCGCGCGCCGATGCCCGATCCGGAGGTCGAGAAGCTGATCGACGAGACGCTGCTGCGTCTCGGCCGCAAGAAGCGAATCGTCAGCGACGACGAGATCCTCGAGCGCATGATGTACCCGATGATCAACGAGGGCGCGAAGATCCTCGAAGAGGGTATCGCGGCGCGTCCCTCCGACATCGACGTGGTCTGGCTCTACGGCTATGGCTGGCCGATCTATCGCGGTGGCCCGATGTTCTGGGCCGACACCGTCGGTCTGAAGCACATCGCCGACCGTCTCGCCTTCTACGCCAAGGAGACCAACGACCCGAGCCTCGAGCCCGCCCCGCTGCTGAAGAAGCTCGCGGCGGAGGGCAAGACGTTCGCGTCACTCGCTGCGGCGTCGAAGGCGGCTTGATCTGATTGGCGGTGGCCGCGACCTCTTCCTCCGAGGCACACTTTCTCCGTTCCCTCCCCCCTTGCGGGGGAGGGTCAGGGAGGGGGGTAGCCCCGGGCGAGGTCGGAGTTTGTGGCTACCCCCTTCCCCAACCCCTCCCCGCAAGGGGGAGGGGAGCCCATCCGCCGGTGCCCGCTTCACACGACACCGTCACGACCTCTTTGCAGAGTATCGACCGTCAATGACCCATCCCGGCGAACAGTTTTACCCCGAGGGCGTGCATTGGGACGACACCATCGTCCAGGGCACGCTGCCTGACCTGCTCTCGACGGCCGCCGCCAATTACGGCCCGCGGACCGCGCTGGAATTTCGCGATCGTCCGATCACCTATACCGAGCTCGCGGCCATGGCGGAGCGCGCGGCGGCTGCGTTCCTGCGCGCCGGCTGCGGCAAGAACACCTCTGTTGCGCTGTTCCTCGGCAACACGCCCGATCACCCCGTCAATTTCTTCGGCGCGCTGAAGGCAGGCAGCCGGGTTGCGCACCTCTCGCCGCTCGACGGCGAGATCGCGCTGACGCACAAGGTCTCCGATTCCGGCTCGCGCCTGCTGGTCACGTCGAACCTCCAGGCCCTGCTGCCGACTGCGCTGAAGTTTCTGGAGAAGGGGCTGATCGATCGCCTCGTCGTCTGCGAGGACGATAATTGGGGCAAGGTCGGCACGCCGCAGGCGGCGATCCCTGATGATCCCCGCATCGTCACCTTCAAGGCCTTCGTCGAAGGCGCGCCGCTGCCGGCGCAATGGCCCACTGTGGCGGTCGATGACGTCGCGCTGCTGCAATATACCGGCGGCACCACCGGCCTGCCGAAGGGCGCGATGCTGACGCACGGCAATCTTACCTCCGCCGTATCGATCTACGACGTCTGGGGCAAACCGGGACGTGCCGCGCGCGGTGACGCCATCGAGCGCGTGATCTGCGTGCTGCCGCTGTTCCACATCTATGCGCTCACCGTCGTGCTGCTGTCCTCGCTCAGCCGAGGCAATCTGATCTCGCTGCACCAGCGCTTCGACGTCGAAGCCGTGATGCGCGATATCGAGGTCAAGCGCGCGACCTATTTCCCGGGCGTGCCGACGATGTGGATCGCGATCGCCGCGCTCCCCAATCTCGACAAGCGCGACTTCTCCTCGCTCACCGCCATCGGCTCCGGCGGTGCGCCGCTGCCGGTCGAGGTTGCGAGCTTCTTCGAGCGCAAGGTCGGCAAGAAGCTCAAGAGCGGCTGGGGCATGACCGAGACCTGCTCGCCCGGCACCGGTCATCCGCCGGTTGGCCCGGACAAGCCGGGCTCGATTGGGCTGATGCTGCCCGGCATCGAGCTCGACGTCGTCTCGCTGGAAGATCCCGCAAAAGTGCTGCCGCCGGGCGAAGTCGGCGAGATCCGCATCAAGGGCCCGAACGTCACCAAGGGCTATTGGAACAAGCAGAAGGACGCCGCGGAGTATTTCTCCGACGGCCGCTTCCTCACCGGCGACATCGGCTATGTCGACACCGACGGCTATTTCTTCCTGGTCGACCGCAAGAAGGACATGATCATCTCCGGCGGCTTCAACGTCTATCCGCAGATGATCGAGCAGGCGATCTACACCGTACCCGGCGTGCACGAGGTGATCGTGCTCGGCATTCCCGATCAGTATCGCGGCGAGGCCGCAAAGGCCTTCATCAAGCTGAAGCCAGACGCAAAGCCGTTCTCGCTCGACGAGCTGCGCGCGCAGCTCACCGGCAAGGTCGGCAAGCACGAATTGCCGGCGGCGGTCGAGTTCGTCGACGATCTGCCGCGCACGCCGGTCGGAAAGCTGTCGCGCCACGAATTGCGCCAGCAGCAGAAACCATCACAATCCACTCCACACGCATCAGGAGGTCGCTCTTGACCGACGCCGTCATCGTTTCCACCGCCCGCACCCCGATTGGCAAGGCCTATCGCGGCATGCTCAACGCCACCGAGGGCGCGACGCTGCTCGGCCATGCCATCGGCGAAGCCGTCGCGCGCGCAAAAGTCGATCCGAAGGAGATCGAGGATGTCGTGATGGGCGCAGCGCTCCAGCAGGGCGCGACCGGCGGCAACATCGCGCGCAAGGCGCTGCTTCGTGCCGGCCTGCCCGTCACCGTCGCCGGCACCACGATCGACCGTCAATGCGCCTCGGGCCTGCAGGCGATCGCGCTTGCCGCACGCTCGGTGATCTTCGACGGTGTCGAGGTCGCGGTCGGCGGCGGCGGCGAGTCGATCAGCCTCGTGCAGAACGACAAGATGAACGGCTTCCACGCGCAGGATCCCGCGCTGCTCAAGATCAAGGGCGAAGTCTACATGCCCATGATCGACACCGCCGAAATCGTTGCCAAGCGCTACGGCATCTCGCGCGAGAAGCAGGACGAATATTCGCTGGAAAGCCAGCGCCGCACCGCCGCAGCGCAACAGGGCGGCAAGTTCAAGGACGAGCTCGCGCCGATCACCACGCAGATGGCGATTACCGACAAGGCTACTGGCGCTGTATCGATGAAGGAAGTGACGCTGTCGCAGGACGAAGGTCCGCGCCCCGAGACCACCGCTGAAGGCCTCGCCGGCCTGAAAGCCGTTCGCGGCGAAGGGTTTTCGATCACTGCCGGCAACGCCAGCCAGCTTTCGGACGGCGCCAGCGCCTCCGTGATCA
Organism: Bradyrhizobium ganzhouense; assembly: GCF_049949285.1. Classification (NCBI taxonomy): domain Bacteria; kingdom Pseudomonadati; phylum Pseudomonadota; class Alphaproteobacteria; order Hyphomicrobiales; family Nitrobacteraceae; genus Bradyrhizobium; species Bradyrhizobium ganzhouense. The sequence continues at coordinate 7,981,051 of NZ_CP181318.1, read as the reverse complement.
TGAGCGACAAGGAAGCGGCCAAGCGCGGCCTCAAGCCGCTCGGCATCTTCCGCGGCTTCGTCTCCGCCGGCTGCGAGCCGGACGAGATGGGCATCGGCCCGGTGTTCGCCGTGCCGCGCCTGCTCAAGCGCCACGGCCTCAAGGTCGACGACATCGACCTCTGGGAGCTCAACGAAGCCTTCGCGGTGCAGGTGCTCTATTGCCGCGACAAGCTCGGCATCGACCCCGAGAAGATCAACGTCGACGGCGGCGCGATTGCGGTCGGTCATCCCTACGGCATGTCGGGCGCGCGCCTGACCGGCCACGCCCTGATCGAAGGTCGCCGCCGCAAGGCCAAGTATGCGGTCGTCACCATGTGCGTCGGCGGCGGCATGGGCGCGGCCGGCCTGTTCGAGGTTTTGCAGTAATTCACAGGAGGATCCGATGGATCTCGCATTTACGAAAGAAGAGCAGGCGTTTCGCGAGGAAGTGCGATCATTCTTCCGCGACAACGTGCCGCCGGATACGCGGCGCAAGCTGGTCGAGGGCCGCCACCTCTCGAAGGACGAGATGGTGACGTGGTGGCGCATCCTCAACAAGAAGGGCTGGGGCACCAGCCACTGGCCGACGCAATATGGCGGCACGGGCTGGACCTCGGTGCAGCACTACATTTTCAACGAGGAGCTGCAGTCCTATCCGGCGCCGCAGCCGCTCGCCTTCGGCGTCAGCATGGTCGGCCCCGTCATCTACACCTTCGGCAATGAAGAGCAGAAGAAGAAGTATCTGCCGCGCATCGCCAATGTCGACGATTGGTGGTGCCAGGGCTTCTCTGAACCCGGCTCCGGCTCCGACCTCGCCTCGCTCAAGACCAAGGCCGAGCGCAAGGGCGACAAGTGGATCATCAACGGCCAGAAGACCTGGACGACGCTGGCCCAGCACGCCGACATGATCTTCTGCCTCTGCCGCACCGACGCCAGCGCCAAGAAGCAGATGGGCATCTCCTTCATCGTGTTCTCGATGAAGTCGAAGGGCGTCACCGTACGCCCGATCCAGACCATCGACGGCGGCGTCGAGGTCAACGAGGTGTTCTTCGACGACGTCGAGGTGCCCTACGAGAACCTGATCGGCGAGGAGAACAAGGGCTGGGATTACGCCAAATTCCTGCTCGGCAATGAGCGTACCGGCATCGCCCGGGTCGGCGTGTCCAAGGAGCGGCTGCGCCGCATCCGCGATTTGGCCGGCAAGGTTGAATCCGGCGGCAAGCCGATCATCCAGGACGCAGCCTTCCGCGAGAAGCTTGCGGCCTGCGAGATCGAGCTGAAGGCGCTCGAGCTCACGCAGCTGCGCGTCGTCGCCGACGAAGGCAAGCACGGCAAGGGCAAGCCCAATCCGGCCTCCTCGGTGCTGAAGATCAAGGGCTCCGAGATCCAGCAGACCACCACCGAGCTGCTCATGGAAGTGATCGGCCCGTTCGCGGCTCCTTACGATGTGCATGGCGACGACGGCTCCAACGAAGCCATGGAATGGACCGCCCAGATCGCGCCGAGCTACTTCAACAACCGCAAGGTCTCGATCTACGGCGGCTCCAACGAGATCCAGCGCAACATCATCGCCAAGGCAGTGCTGGGGCTGTGAGTCTTTCTTCTCCCTCGCCCCGCTCCTGCGGGGAGAGGGTTGGGGTGAGGGGCCTCTCTCCGCGCGACATTTGTGACTTGAGGAAACAGAGATGGATTTTGATTTGACCGAGGAGCAGCGGCTCCTGAAGGACAGCATCGACGGCCTGCTGACCGATTCCTACGATTTCGAGAGCCGCAAGAAGTACATGAAGGAGAAGGGCGGCTGGAGCAAAGTCGTCTGGGGCAAGCTCGCCGAGCAGGGTCTGCTTGGTCTGCCTTTCAGCGAGGCCGATGGCGGCTTCGGCGGCGGCGGCGTCGAGACCATGATCGTGATGGAAGCGCTCGGCAAGGCGCTGGTGCTCGAGCCGTATCTGGCGACCGTCGTGATCGGCGGCGGCTTCCTGCGCCATGCCGGCACCGACGCGCAGAAGGCCGCGCATGTGCCAGGGATCGTCGACGGCAGCAAGACGCTGGCGTTCGCCCAGCTCGAAAAGAACTCGCGCTACGACCTGTTCGACGTCGCCACGACGGCGAAGAAGAAGGGCGACGGCTGGGTCATCGACGGCGAAAAATTCGTCGTGCTCAACGGTGAGAACGCCGACACGCTCATCGTCACCGCGCGCACCAAGGGCGACCGCCGCGACACCAGCGGGATCGGCGTGTTCCTGGTGCCGGCGAATGCCAAGGGCGTGACGAAGAAGTCGTACCCGACGCAGGACGGCCTGCACGCCGCCGACATCACCTTCACGGGTGTCGAGGTCGGCGCGGACGCTGCGATCGGCAACCCCGATGACTCGCTCGCGCTGATCGAGCGCGTGGTGGACGAAGCCCGCGTCGCGCTCTGCGCCGAAGCGGTCGGTCTGATGGACGAGTCGCTCAAGACCACGGTCGAGTACATCAAGACGCGCAAGCAATTTGGCGTCGCGATCGGCTCGTTCCAGTCGCTCCAGCACCGCGCCTCCGACATGTTCGTCGCGGCCGAGCAGGCGCGCTCGATGTCGATGTTCGCGACCATGGCGGGTGATTTCGAGGACGCCAAGGAGCGCTCCAACGCCATCGCCGCCGCCAAGGTGCAGATCGGCAAGTCGCTGAAATTCGTCGGCCAGCAGTCGATCCAGCTCCACGGCGGGATCGGCATGACCATGGAGGCGAAGATCGGCCACTACTTCAAGCGCCTCACCATGATCGAGAACACCTTCGGCGACACCGACTACCACCAGCGCCGCGTCGCGGATGCGGGTGGGCTGGTCTGAACTGTCATCCCGGGGCATCGCGAAGCGATGAGCCCGGGATCCATCGTGCAACATAACGCGCGGTGAAATGGATTGCGGGTTCGCGCTACGCGCGCCCCGGAATGACGACGAGAGGCAACAACAATGAAAAACACCCCGTTCGATCTCACCGGCAAGGTCGCCGTGGTCACCGGCTCCAGCCGCGGCATCGGCCGCTCTTCCGCCGAGCTGCTGGCAAAACTCGGCGCCAAGGTCGTGGTGTCATCGCGGAAAGCGGATGCCTGCCAGGAAGTCGCCGACGGCATCAAGGCGTCCGGCGGTGACGCCACCGTCATCCCCTGCAACATCGCGCGCAAGGCCGAAGTCGAGGCGCTGATCTCGGGCGCCACGAAACATTACGGCAAGATCGACATCCTCGTCTGCAACGCCGCGGTGAACCCGTATTACGGCCCGCTGCTCGACATCACGGACGAGGCCTTCGACAAAATCATGGGCTCGAACGTCAAGAGCAACATCTGGCTCTCCGCGCTCGCGATCCCGCAGATGGCGGAGCGCGGAGGCGGCTCCGTCGTCATCATCTCCTCGATCGGAGGCCTGCGCGGCTCGACCGTGATCGGCGCCTACGGCATCTCCAAAGCCGCCGACTTCGCGCTGTGCCGCTCGCTCGCCGGCGAATGGGGCCCGAAGGGCGTCCGCGTCAATTGCATTGCGCCGGGCCTGGTCAAGACCGATTTCGCCCGCGCATTGTGGGAAGACGAAGCCAACCTCAAGCGCCGCACCGCGACCACGCCGCTGCGACGTATCGGCGAACCCGACGAGATCGCCGGCGCGGTCGCCTACCTCGCCTCGGATGCGTCGAGCTTCATGACCGGGCAGACCATCGTCATCGACGGCGGCGTGACCACGGCTTCGGTGTAGCCGCCGCTACCGGCCGCGCGTTCCGTCGCGCTCGGCCAGAGCGCTTTCGATCGCGCGCACGACGAGCAGGGCCGATCTCTCGTCGAGATGCACGCCGTCGGCCCAGCGCAGTTCGTCCAACGGCGGGTTGATCGGCAGCCAACGCTCGCGATCCGGGAAGGCTGCGTGGACGATCGCTTTGCTCATGCTGACCATGCGCGACTCCTCGATCTCCGCCGCGAAGGGAATCTCGAGCAGGAAGGCGCGTGATCCCCGCCGCTCGATGTCGTCGATGAGCTCCCTGATGCGCGCCACATTCACCCGCGCCGGAACGGTGGGGTCGTCATCATTCATCTGTTGCACGGCACGGTCGAGATAGACCTTGTTGTCGAATGTGCTCGGCGGCTCCCTGAGCAGGCGATCCCGCTCCGCGCGCGCGTCCGCAGCGTCCGGCGGCGTGTGATTCCACGTCTCATAGGCCGCAACCGCCGTTCGCACCGGACGCAGGAACAGCGCGTCGGTGCGCGCACCGCCCGAGAATTTGGCGATCAGCGCGTCGTCGGGCAGGCGCGTGAGAACGTTGGTCTCGATCAGGACGATCTTCGGCAGGCTCTTCTGCCTCGCGACGATGTCCAGGCTGGTCACCGGGGAGCCGCCGGCCAGCGCGAGATTGCGGACGCGGGGGTACGAGAAATATTCCTCCTTGAGACGCCACGCGACCGAGCTGCCGACCAGCACGAGGTCAGGCACGCGCTTCCCGACATAGCGGTTGAGGGTGATGATGGTGCCGTCGCGGGTCGTGACGGTCGGCTGCTGCAGCGCGGAGCCGAAACGCGCGGCGGCAAGGCCGCAGGCGAGCAGCAGCACTGCGGCGACGCCCGCGCATTTGATCAGCCACCAAAGCCTGAATGATTGCGGCATGGTCAGAACTGGAAATAGATGAAGGCGGCCTCCGGGCCAGCCTCGAGCCAGGCCATCGCCGCGAGCGCGCCATAGAGATACGGCTCCCATCGCCGCAATTTGCCGGCGAGGAGCGCACCGATGCCGAGGTGCTGGATCAGCACGGGCAGGGCGTAGAGCAGCGCCATGTTGCGGAACAGCTTTGTCGGATTGGGATTGTCCGTCGGCGAGAACATGCCTGAGAGATAGCCGAGCGCGTGATCGAAGTTCGGCAGCTTGAAGAAGATCCACAGCATCGTCACGCAGAAAAACACCACGCCCATGCGGACGACCCGCACCACGGGCCCGGCTTCGCCGAGCAATGTCAGAAACGGCCACTCAGCGACCAGCAGCAGGCCGTGCAGCATGCCCCACAGCGCATAGCTCAGGCTCGCGCCGTGCCAGAGCCCGCCGAGCGTCATCACGATCATCAAATTGAGGCAGGTCCGGGCCGGCCCCTTTCTGTTGCCGCCGAGCGGGATGTAGAGATAGGTCCTGAGCCAGGTGGACAGCGAGATGTGCCAGCGGGTCCAGAACTCGGAGAACGAGACCGAGATGTAGGGCAGGTCAAAGTTGACGGGCAGGCGGTAGCCGAACAGCAGCGCCAGGCCGAGCGCGATCGCCGAATAGCCGAAGAAATCGGCATAGATCTGGTAGCTGTACAGGAACACGAGCAGCCAGCGGTCCGCCGTCGCCACGGTCTCGTAGAGCGGATAATCCATATAGGACGTCATCTCGTTGAGATTGTTCGCGACGTAGAGCTTGAAGAAGAAGCCGGTCAGGATCCATTTGGCGGCCGCGACGAAGTCGACGTCGCCGATTTGCTTGGGCGCGATCTGCGGCATGAACTGCCCCGCGCGGGTGATCGGCCCGGACACGAGCTGCGGGAAGAAGATGATGTAGAGAAACACATCCCGCAGCGGCGGCGGCCGCTTCTCCCGCGTCAGGTCGACCAGCAGACTGATATTGTGGAACACGAAGAACGAGATGCCGATCGGCAATGGCAGCCGCAGCAGCACATCCAGCGGCGCGACGCCGGTCGGGTGAACCGCGCTTAAGTCGATGAACAGCAGCTTGTATTTGAAGAACGCCAGCAGCGCGAGATTGAAGATGATGCCGACCGGCATCCAGACCGCGCGGTTGTCGAACGCCAGCACCAGGCAGAGATAGGTCCCGAGCACGGCGAGCAGCAGCAGCGGCAGCAGCTCGGGCTGGCCGGAGCCATAGAACACCAGGCTCGCGAGCACCAGCAGCTGAACCTGGAAGCGGCGCAACGGCGGCAAATAATAAGCGCCAAACACCACCGCAACGAAGATGCCGAACTGAAACGAAGTGAAACTCATGCCGCCCCGAAATGCCCGGTCTGGCATGTACCATCTTCGCTCCCGCCATCCTAGTCTTCCGGCCCGAGTTGGATGCACCGCCACCGCGCAAGCCACCTTGACCTTCCTGCCCTAATCCGCTCCTTTTGGCGCGACACAATGACCCCTCCCGGGGAAACGCCAAGAAAACGCCAAGAGAACACCAGGGTAAGCTTCCATGTCTTTCGTCCTCGCCATCGACCAGGGCACCACCTCCTCGCGCGCGATCGTGTTTCGCAGCGACATCTCGATTGCCGCCCGCGCGCAAGCTGAGTTTCCGCAGCATTTTCCGGCCTCGGGCTGGGTCGAGCACGAGCCGGAGGACATCTGGACCTCGACCATGATGGTCTGCCGCGAGGCGATCGAGCAGGCCGGCATCACGGCCAAGGATATCGCCGCGATCGGCATCACCAACCAGCGCGAGACCACCGTGGTGTGGGACCGCACCACGGGCCAGGCCGTGCACCGCGCCATCGTCTGGCAGGACCGCCGCACCGCGAGCGTCTGCGCCAAATTGAAGGCGGAAGGCCGCGAGCCGTTGATCTCGCAGAAGACCGGCCTGATCATCGATCCCTATTTCTCCGGCACCAAGGTCGCATGGATCCTCGACCACGTCCCCGGCGCGCGGGGACGTGCCGCGCGTGGCGAGCTGATGTTCGGCACCGTCGATTGCTACCTGCTCTGGCGCCTCACCGGCGGCAAGGTGCACGCCACCGACGCCACCAACGCCTCGCGCACGCTGCTGTTCAACATCCACACCGGCCAGTGGGACGACGAGCTGCTGGAGATCATCGGCGTGCCGCGGTCCATGCTGCCCGAGGTGAAGGATTCCTCGGCCCGCTTCGGCGAGAGCACGCCGGACCTGTTCGGCGGCCCGATCGCGATCTCAGGCATCGCCGGCGACCAGCAGGCCGCAACCATCGGTCAGGCCTGCTTCCGCCCGGGCATGATGAAGTCGACCTACGGCACCGGCTGTTTCGCCCTGCTCAACACCGGCGCCACGCCGGTCGTCTCGAAGAACAAGCTGCTCACCACCATCGCCTATCAGCTCGACGGCAAACGCACCTACGCGCTCGAAGGCTCGATCTTCGTTGCGGGCTCAGCGGTGCAGTGGCTGCGCGACGGCCTTGGCATCATCAAGCACGCGGCCGAAACCGGACCGCTCGCCGATCAATCCGACTCCATGCAGAGCGTCTATCTGGTCCCGGCCTTCGTCGGCATGGGCGCGCCCTACTGGAATCCCCGCGTGCGCGGCGCGCTGTTCGGTCTCACCCGCAACACCGGCCCGGCCGAGCTTGCGCACGCCGCGCTGGAGAGCGTCTGCTACCAGACCTTCGATCTCTGGGCCGCGATGCGCGCGGACTGGCCGAGCTCGGAAGCCGCGAGCATCGTGCTGCGGGTCGACGGCGGTATGACCGCGTCGGACTGGACCATGCAGCGTCTCGCCGATCTCCTCGACGCGCCGGTCGACCGTCCCGTGATCCAGGAAACCACCGCGCTGGGTGCGGCCTATCTCGCCGGCCTCAACGCCGGCGTCTATCCCGAACCGACGAAATTCGCCGACAATTGGCGGCTCGAGCACCGCTTCAAGCCGAACATGAGCCAGGCGACGCGCGATCGAAAGCTCGCGGGCTGGGCGCGCGCCGTGAAAGGCGTGCTGGCAAGCGACGAAGGGGAAGAGTAGGGCACTCTTTCCTCGGGTCGTCCCGGCCTAGTGCGCAATTGCGCACGGGGGCCGGGACCCATAACCACAGGATGCAGTTTTGCGAAAGCTCGTCGTTCGCTACGCCCGCTTTCTGTCATCGATAGACCTCGCGCTATGGGTCCCGGCCTTCGCCGGGACGACAATGCGGGGGACTTGATTTAGCTGTGCGCAAAAAAACAACAACGGGAGAACGACAATGAACACGGATTTCAACCGCGTCATCCAAAAACTCTGCGGCGCCGCGATCTCTGCCGCGCTGCTCGCCTCACCAGCCACCGCGCGCGAAAAACCGAACCCACTCGCCAGCGCGCGGCAGGTCAAGACTGATGTCGCCGGCCTCAACGCCTCTGCCCGGATCCTGGTCGATGTCTGGGGCATCCCGCACATCTATGCCGGCAACGAGCACGACCTGTTCTTCCTGCAAGGCTTCAACGCCGCGCGCGACCGGCTCTGGCAGATCGATCTCTGGCGCAAGCGCGGCCTCGGCCTGCTAGCGAAGGATTTCGGCCCGGCCTATGCCGAGCAGGACAAGGCGCTGCGGCTGTTCTTGTATCGCGGCGACATGAATGCGGAGTGGGCGGCCTACGGCCCCAAGGCCAAGACCTATGCGGAGGCCTTCGTTGCCGGGGTGAACGCCTATGTCGCCGACGTGCGCGCAGGCAAGCGTCCGCTGCCGATCGAGTTCAGGATCGCCGGCACCATGCCTGATGCGTGGACCGCTGACGACGTCGTCCGCATCCGCAGCCACGGCCTGACCCGCAACGTCTCTTCTGAAGTGAAGCGCTCGCTGGTTGCCTGCGCCGCCGGCCTCGATGCCGATCGGTTTCGCGTCAAGCTCGAGCCGGCCTGGACCACGAAAATTCCCGAAGGGCTCGATCCCTGCAGCGTGCCGAAGGCGGTGCTCGCGGCCTATGATCTCGCGACGCGCCCAGTGGCCTTTGCCGCCCCGAAAGACCAGAAGGCCGCGCTCGCGCACGATCCCGATAAATATCTCACAGAGGCCGACCAGCAGCGCGACACCATCGGCTCCAACAATTGGGTGATCGCGGCCTCGCGCACCGCGACCGGCCGCCCCATCCTTGCCAACGATCCGCATCGCGAGCACAGCGTGCCCTCGCTGCGCTATATCGTCGGGCTGAATGCGCCAGGCCTCTCCGTGATCGGCGCCGGCGAGCCGGCGCTGCCGGGCATCTCGATCGGCCACAACGGCACCATCGCCTTCGGCCTCACCATCTTCAACGTCGACCAGGAAGATCTCTACGTCTACGAGCTCAATCCGCAAAATCCCAACCAGTATCGCTATGGCAATGGCTGGGAGGACATGCGCATCGTGCACGAGACCGACCAGGTGAAGGGCGAGGCCGATCGTGACCTCGAGCTGAAGTTCACCCGCCACGGCCCCGTCATCTTCGTCGACGACAAGAATAACCGCGCCTTCGCGGTGCGCTCGATCTGGTTCGAGCCCGGCACCTCGGCCTATTTCGGCTCGTCGGACTATATGACTGCGAAGGACTGGAACGGTTTCCTCGGCGCCATGCGGCGCTGGGGTGCGCCGTCGGAGAACCAGGTCTATGCCGACACCAAGGGCAATATCGGCTGGGTCGCCGCCGGCAAGACGCCGCGCCGCCTCAACTTCGACGGCCTGATGCCGGTGCCCGGCGATGGCCGCTATGAATGGCAGGGATTTTTGTCGCTCGACGAGCTGCCGAAAACCTATCAGCCGAAGCAGGGCTTTTTCGCCACGGCGAACCACATGAACCTGCCGCCCGATTATCCCGTCAACGAGCGCAGGGTCGGCTTCGAATGGTCGGACAGCGCGCGCTGGCAGCGCATCACCGACGTGCTCGTGGCCAACACCAAGGTCACGCTCGCCGACGCCATGGATCTGCAGAACGACGACACCGCCATGATGGGGCGCCGGCTGGTCAAGCTGTTGCAGCCGTTGTCGTCGGACGATGCCAACGTGAAGCAGGGCCTCGATCTGCTCAAGCCGTGGGACGCGCGTGATAGCGCGGACAGCGCCGCGGCCGCTGTGTTCGAGGTCTGGATCGCCAATCATCTTGGGCCGGTGCTGCTGAAGACCACGGCGCCGAAGGCCGCCGATCTGATCGCGCCGGAAGCATCCAGCATTTCGGCGCTCGTCGCCGCGCTGGAAGCTCCGGATGCGTCGTTCGGCGCCGATCCCGCAGCCGGGCGTGACCGGATTTTGCGCGACAGCCTCGGTGCGGCCGTGGCCGATGTCGCCAGCAAGCTTGGCCCTGATCCCTCCACCTGGCGCTGGGGCCGGTTGCATGTCGCGAAGTTCGATCACGCGCTGATGCCGCTCGCCGACAAGGCGACGGCGGCGCAATTGTCGGTCGGCCCGCTCGCCTATGGCGGCGCCGCCAACGTGCCGCGCGCCGCCACCTATCGCCGCTCGGATTACCAGCTCACCGCCGGCGCCTCGTTCCGCATGGTGCTCGACGTCGGCAATTGGGATGCAAGCCGCACCATCAACACGCCCGGCCAGTCCGGCGATCCCTTCAGCGGCCACTACCGTGACCTCGCCCCGCTCTGGGCAACGGGCCAGTATGTGCCGCTGCTCTACAGCCTCTCCGCGGTAGAGGCGGCGACCGCGGAGGCGATCACGCTGACGCCAAGGTGAGCACCACTCTCTCCGTTCCCTCCCCCCTTGTGGGGCAGGGCTATCGCATGTGGCCGAGGAGCTCAAAAAGAAAGGCATCGTTCCAGCCGGCGCGCTTGAGCTTGAGGCGCAAGGAGGTGGTGGTGTCGGGGTGAGCCCTGGCCACATTGAGGGCAAGTCTTCTGAGTACGGCAAGGTTGGCCGGACCGTTGTCCTTGCGGTTGCGGGCCAGATCCTCGTCGAGGATGACATCGAGCGGCCAGTGCAGGCCGTTTTCGATGGTCCAATGGGTGCGAACAATGCGCAGAACCTCCGTGCGACTGTAGTTTTGGCTCATCAGGAAGTAGCGCTCGACGGCTTTGTCCTTGCCGCGCTTGCTGCTGATCTGCGCGACGGCTTTGAGGCCAGGGAAGTTGTGCGTCTTCTCCATGTCCTTGACCGGCACGACAAGCGCGCTGCGCTTTTCCTTGCGCCCATGATCTGCATCGGTGGTGGCAACCGGCTTCTTGCCCTTGCGGGCCGCTGCGGCAATCGCCGCCTTGGCGTCGGCCAGCAGAGCGGGCTGGTTCTCCTTCACTGCCAGCACGTAATCGCCGCCCCGTGCCACGATCTGCTTGGCCATCTCGCGATGACAGTGCAGCGCATCGGCTGTCACGATGCACCCCTTGAGTTGCAGCAGTTCGAGCAATTGCAAGGCGCCGGCGGCTTCGTTGTTGTTCGGCGCCAGAACATTGGCCAGCGCCATGCGCGTCTGCGCCGCCCACGCCGTCACCATGATCGGCGGCATGTGGCTTTTGCCGCGCTCGTAGCCCCGCCGCAGCGCCTTGCCATCCAGTGCGATCACGCCCTGCGGCCGTGCGATCTTCGCGCCCTCGGCGAAGGCTTCCATAAAGCGCCGGAACGCTGTCTCGAACGCCTTTGGATCGAGCATACGGAACACGCGACTGAACGTGTCATGACTTGGCAGCCCATGCTTGAGCACCAGCACGTCCTGCCAAAGATAGGCCTTCAGCCGTGCAAACAACGCCATGTCGGTGCAACTCGTCGCTCCGCACAACGTCGCCATCAGCGCAATGAACAAAAGCTCTGTCAGATCATGCAGCGCATTGTCCGCCCGCGGGTCAGGCAGGTCTTCGAAGCACTCCGAGAATCGATCCATCGGCCGCTCCTGCCAATTCAGGAGCCTCCTTCAGAATCGATTTCTGTCCAAATCGCAATGCCTTACAGAGAACGCTCACATGCGATTCCCCTGCCTTGTGGGGGAGGGGCAGGGAGGGGGGGGCCACACGGGGATTCTATCGATTGCGCACCCACGCTCGATGCATCATCAACAACCGGCACCTTTTGCTGGGCTACCCCCCTCCCTAGCCCTCCCCCGCAAGGGGGGAGGGAACGGACCTGTTTCGGCCTAGTCTGAACGAGCCAGCCCCATGATCCTCTCCGACGGCTATTCCGACATCCCCGCCGGCAAGATCGCCGCAATCGTCACCCATCTGGAGATGACCGCGCGCCCCACTACCCGCGCCGATCCGCCCGGCACATGGACCCTGCGCAAGGCCGACGCGCCCGCGCTCGATTGGTACCGCGATCTCCACCGCCGCGTCGGCGAGGACTGGCTGTGGTCCTCGCGGCTGCGCATGACCGACACTGAGCTCGCCGCGATCATCCACGCCACAGGCATCGAAATCTACGCGCTCGCCGTCAACGGCCGCGACGAAGGCCTGCTGGAGCTGGATTTCCGCGAACCCGGCCAGTGCGAGCTGGTCTATTTCGGCGTCACCGCCAGCCTGATCGGCACCGGCGCCGCCCGCTTCCTGATGAACCGCGCGCAGGAGCGTGCGTGGCGCGGCGACGTGCGCCGCGTCTGGGTGCACACCTGCACCTTCGATCACCCATCGGCCGTCGCGTTCTATCAGCGCTCCGGCTTCATCCCGTTCCGCCGCCAGATCGAGATCGCCGATGATCCGCGGCTTGATGGCACGCTGTCGCGAACGGCGGCGAAGCATGTGCCGATGATCGAGTAGTTCGCGGCTGCCTCCCCATCGTCATTGCGAGGAGCCCTTGCGACGAAGCAATCCAGGCTGTCTCCGCGGAAAGATTCTGGATTGCTTCGCTCCGCTCGCAATGACGTAGCAGCAAGCGCTGCTGCCCCACGCTCAGTAACTATACCGCACCCCAAAACTGAACCCCTGCGCGAGCAGGTTCGTCGTGTTCATCACCGGCAAAGGCCGGGTCGGGCCGGCAGGCGGTCCCGGCGGCAACAGGGTCGGATTGATCGTGGTGTCGATCAGCCCGCCCGCGCGCTGCACGCCGGTCCAGTACAGCGCGTCATAGCCGATCGTGAGCCGCCATCCCGGCGCGACCTGATAGCCCGCCTTCAGCGAGATCTCCGGCACCGCGGCGAATTTGGTTTGCGAGAAATGGCCGCTGTTGCTGGCGACGGCGAACACGCCGGCAGGGAAGGTCGTCGTCACACCCGCCGTCGTGAGGCTCGTGAAGCCGGAGACGTCGCTTTCATTGATGTTGGCGCCGAGCGCGACCTTGCCACGCCATTCCAGCGACCATGGACCGTTGCGCCAGTCCCCGGCGAGCCCGAGATCGACGCCGTGGAAATTGCTCGCGGCGTTGAAATTGTCGGTGAAGTTGCCGGTCGTAGCATCGAGCACCGAGGTCTGCATCATCGACAACTTGTCGGAGGATTGCAAATAGCGATAGCCGATGAGCGCGCTGACGCGGCTTGCCCCCAATGCGCCAATATCCTGCCGGTAGAGCGCGCCGGCGCCGAGGAGGCGCGAGGTCTCGTTGATGGCGATGTTGCCGGTGATGAAGCCCGGGTAGCCCGAGAGGATCGCATCGGGCAATCCGGTCAGCACATTGGTGAAGGGCCGCGCCAGGATTGGGTAGGCGTTGGAATTGGCGGCAAAGCCGGTCGAGGCGTTCTCCAGCCCGAAGAACGACGCCTCGACGCCGCTTCTGCGCTGCGGATCGAACCAGTAGCCGGCAGTGATCCGCCCGCCCGAACGCCAGTCTTCGTTGACGCTGGAATTGCCGAACAGCACGGTGGTGGTGGGCTGCCCGAGCACCCCGGCAACGCCCAGCGGCGTGCCGACCGGGCTCGTCGTCACCAGCGCCGGCAGCTTGTCGCCGGTCACGCTCCAGGCGAGATAATCCGCCTCGGCCCAGAACGGATTGAAATCAACTGGCTTTGGCGGCGCCTTCAGCGGCAGATCGGCGGCAAGTGCGCTGCTGCTGAGCGCGATCGCCGCAAGCGCCACGCCGACCGCTGCCGCCCTCAACCGCCGATTCATCTGCCTTCCCCAAGGTCCTGCGGACTGAACCATGCGACAATTTGTTCGGCAAGGTGGAGTAGAGGCAGGGGAGAAGCGAAAACGTCCGGCTGTTGCCGTAAAGCCTCGTTCTCGAATATGAGCGACACTGCCTCCGCACCGTCATTGCGAGCGCAGCGAAGCAATCCAGGCTGCCTCGGCGGAAAGACTCTGGATTGCTTCGCTACGCTCGCAATGATGGAGAGTGGGCCGCTAGCCGTCGAAGTTCACCGCCGTGGTGTTGGCCCCGCAGACCAGCACCGCGATGCGTTCGCCTGCAGACGGACGATAACGGCCCGACAGCAGCGCGGCAAATGCAGCTGCACCGCCGGGTTCGGCGACGAGGCGCAGGCTCGACCATAGCGCGGCCTGCGCCTGCCGGATCGCGTCGTCGCTGACCAGGATGACCCGCTCGACATGGGCGCGCGCGATCGGGAACATCAATTCACCGACGCGCCGCGGGGCGAGGCTGTCGGCGGCGACGCCGCCGGCGGGCGCATCGACCGGCGCTCCCGCCGCAAAAGCGCTGTGCAGGGTCGGCGACTGCTCCGGCTCGATCGCAACGATGCGCGTCCTGCCAGCGTACCACGCGGCGATGCCGCCGATCAGTCCGCCGCCGCCGACCGCCACGAGCAGCGTATCGATGCCGGGCGCGTCCTGCTCCAGCTCCAGGCCGACGCTGCCCTGGCCGAGCAGGGTCTCGGCCTGGTCGTAGGCATGAACGGCAAGCGCCCCGGTCTGCGCGAGGTGCGCTTCGCTCGCAGCAAGCGCATCGGCGTAGCGGCTGCCCGCGATCACGAGTTTTGCGCCATAGCCCCTGATCCGCTCGGCCTTGGCCGGCGAGGTGATGTCGGGCACGAAGATCGTCGCGGGAATGCCGAGGCGTTGCGCGGCATAGGCGACCGCCGCGCCGTGATTGCCGCCGGATGCGGCGACCACGCCGGCTTGCGGCACCTGCCGCAGCAGCAGATTGGCAAAGGCGCCCCGCGCCTTGAACGATCCGGAATGCTGCAGCATCTCGAGCTTGAAAATGACAGGCGCCGCCGGCAGTCCGAAATCGGCGAGATCGGCCTGGATGAGCGGCGTGCGCCTGATGTGCGGACGGATGACGGCCTCGGTCGCCGCGATCCGCTCCCGATTGATGTCTGATGTCGCTGTCATGATGCCGTCCTTGATAGCGCATTCCGAAGACATTGTCCCGGCGCCGTTGCATTCGGCGCAATGCTCCATGTCCAGGATTTTCCTTGCGCCGCTGCGATCTCATCGTGGAAACTGACCGGCCCTGCCTTGTTCAACGCCAGAGAAGAGCGAGAACCATGTTCCTGATCGGCCAATATGATTCCCCCTTCGTCCGCCGCGTCGCGATCGCGCTGCGGCTCTACGGGCTCGCTTTCGAGCACAAGCCGTGGTCGACGTTCGGCGATGCCGACAGGATCGCGCCGTATAATCCCTTGCGCCGCGTGCCGACCCTGGTGCTCGACGACGGCGAGGCGCTGATCGAGAGCACGATCATTCTGGACTATCTCGACGAGCTCGTCGGGCCAGAAAAGACGATGCTGCCACGAAGCGGCGTTGATAGGCGGAGACACTTGCGCATCTGCGCGCTCGCCTCCGGCCTCGGCGACAAGGCGGTCAGCCTGCTCTACGAACGCGTGCTGCGGAAGGAGCAGCTGGCGCTATGGGTCGAGCGTTGCCAGGCGCAAATCGGCGACGTGCTCGCCGTGCTGGAAGCCGAGCGCGCGAAGGTGACGACGCCGTACTGGCTCGAGAAGCGCATCGGCCACGCCGACATCGCGGTCGCCTGCGTCACCCGCTTCACCCGCGAGGCACATCCGCAGCTGTTCGACGCGGCGCGCTATCCGGCGCTCGCGGCCCACGCCGAACATTGCGAAGCGCTCGCCCCGTTCAAGGAGATCGTGCAGCCGCTGGCGCCGCCGAAGGGGTAGGGGTGCACTGTCTCCTCAATGTCGTCCTGGCGAAAGCCAGGACCCATTACCCCAGGGACCGGTTTGGCGAAGACTGGTTGTTCGGGACTGCTAGCAATCCTCACCGATAGATCACGCGGTATGGGTCCTGGCTTTCGCCAGGACGACAGTCGAGGATGCGACGCGCGCCGCGGAATGACGATAGGCGCGGTGGCCGATCCTGCCTTGATACAGCTGTTTTGCCCGACGGAGCAAGCGATTTTCGGTAAGACCGAAATTGTTCAAGCGCGTCAACCGCATCTCTACTGTGCATGGGGTTGTTTCGGCTTTTTGCTTTCCGTCACCCTGAGGTGCTCGCCTCTTCGGCGAGCCTCGAAGGGCGACGGCCCCGCTGCACCCGCTCGGCCGTTCATCCTTCGAGGCTCTCCATGCGACGCGCTACGTCGCATGGCTCGCACCTCAGGATGACGGAGCGGAAGTTACCCCACCCCTGCGCGCTTCTTCTGCCAGACCAGATGCACCGCGCAATTGCAGCCGGGCGGATGCGAGGCGAGGTCCTTTGACGTCTCGTCATTTGCTGGCGTTGCCGCAAAAGCCTTGTCGGCGTCCTCTCGCGACGGGATGTAGTTCAGCACCGGCGCGAGCCAGCGCTCGGTCTCCGCCACCGTCATGCCCTTGCGCGCGGCGTAGTCCTCGACCTGGTCGCGCTCGATCTTGCCGACGCCGAAATAATAGCTCTCGGGGTTCGCGAAATAGAGCCCGGACACGGATGAGCCCGGCCACATCGCAAAGCTCTCGGTCAGCTTTACGCCGGCGGTGGCTTCCGCATCGAGCAGCTCGAACAGCGTCGCCTTCTCGGTGTGATCGGGCT
The DNA here is from genome assembly GCF_049949285.1 of Bradyrhizobium ganzhouense. NCBI lineage: Bacteria > Pseudomonadati > Pseudomonadota > Alphaproteobacteria > Hyphomicrobiales > Nitrobacteraceae > Bradyrhizobium > Bradyrhizobium ganzhouense. Next base: position 7,964,577 of record NZ_CP181318.1, on the reverse strand, counting down.
GTGCGGGATAGCCGGGGGCGGGGCGGATGCCCTGGTACTTCTCCAGGATCAGATCGTCGGTCGACAGTGCCTCGTCCGGCGCATAGGCCCAGAACTCGCGGCGCACGCGCGCATGCATGCGCTCGGCAAAGGCTTCGGCAAGGCGGTCAGCCAGGGCCTTGCACAGGATCGAGGAGTAATCGTCGTTCGCCATCTTGAAGCGGTCGGCGACCGCGTCCTCGCCGATGCCGGCGGTAACGACAAAGCCGCCGACATAGTCGGGCACGCCGGCCGGCGCGATGAAGTCGGCGAGCGCCGCGTTGAAGCGGCCCTCGCGCTTCTCGAGCTGCTGGCGCAGCGTGTGCAGTGTCGCGATGCTCTTGGTACGGCTCTCGTCGGCATAGAGCACAATGTCGTCGCCCTGCGCATTCGCCGGCCAGAAGCCGACGGTGGCGCGCGCCCGGAACCATTTTTCCTTGACGATGAGGTCGAGCATTTTTCGCGCGTCGTCATAGAGCGAGCGGGCGACTTCGCCGACCTTGACATCGTCGAGAATCGCGGGGAAGCGGCCGGCGAGCTCCCAGGTCTGGAAGAACGGCGTCCAGTCGATATAGGGCACCAGCTCGGCGAGGTCGTACTCGTCAAAGCTCCTGGTGCCGAGGAAGGTCGGCTTCACCGGCTTGTTCACGGCGAAGTCGACCGGCACGCGGTTGGCGCGCGCGGCCTCCAGCTTCAGTCGCTTCTTGTCGGCCTGCGCGCGGAAATGCGCATCGGAGATCTTTGCGTATTCGGCGCGAACATCCGCCGCATACGCCTCGCGCTTCTCCGGCGAGAGCAGCGAGGAAGCCACGCCGACAGCGCGGCTTGCGTCGTTGACATGCACGACCGGGCCGGCGCGATAGCTCGGGTCGATCTTCACGGCGGTATGCACGCGGCTTGTCGTGGCGCCGCCGATCAAGAGCGGCAGCTTCAGGCCTTCACGCTGGAGTTCGCCGGCGAAGAACGCCATCTCGTCGAGCGAGGGCGTGATCAGGCCGGACAGGCCGACGATGTCGGCCTTCTCCGCCTTCACGGTCTCGACGATCTTTGCAGCCGGCACCATCACGCCGAGATCGATGACCTCAAAGTTGTTGCACTGGAGCACGATGCCGACGATGTTCTTGCCGATGTCGTGGACGTCGCCCTTCACGGTGGCGAGCACGATCTTGCCGGCGGAAGAGGAGCCTTCCGTGCCGATGCCGTTCGCAAGGTTGCGCGCCTTTTCCTCTTCCATGAACGGCATCAGCCAGGCCACCGCCTGCTTCATGACGCGCGCGGACTTCACCACCTGCGGCAAGAACATCTTGCCGTCGCCGAAGAGGTCGCCGACCACGTTCATGCCCGCCATCAGCGGGCCCTCGATGACGTCGAGCGGACGCGACGAATTCTTGCGGGCTTCTTCGGTGTCCTGCTCGATGAACTCGGTGATGCCGTGGACCAGCGAATGCGACAGCCGCTTTTCCACCGGCCATTCGCGCCAGGCGAGATCGGCCTCCTTGGTCTGGGTCTTGTTGCCACGGAATTTTTCCGCGAGCGCCAGCAGGCGCTCGGACGCGCCCGCGTCGCGGTTCAGGACGACATCCTCGCAGACCTGGCGCAATTCAGGATCGATGTCGTCATAGACGATCATCTGTCCGGCATTGACGATGCCCATGTCCATGCCGGCCTTGATGGCGTGATACAGGAACACCGAGTGCATGGCCTCGCGCACCGGCTCGTTGCCGCGGAACGAGAACGACAGGTTCGACACGCCGCCCGAGATGTGCGCGCCGGGCAGGTTTTTGCGGATCCAGCGCGTCGCCTCGATGAAGTCGACGCCGTAATTGTTGTGCTCCTCGATGCCGGTCGCGATCGCGAAAATATTCGGATCGAAGATGATGTCTTCCGGCGGGAAGCCGACGCGGTCGACCAGGATGTCGTAGGCGCGCTTGCAGATCTCGGTCTTGCGCGCGAACGTGTCGGCCTGGCCGGCCTCGTCGAATGCCATCACCACGACGGCCGCGCCGTGGCGGCGGGCGATCTTGGCTTCGTGGATGAACTTGTCCTCGCCTTCCTTCATCGAGATCGAATTGACGACCGGCTTGCCCTGCACGCATTTCAGGCCGGCCTCGATCACCGAGAATTTCGAGGAATCGACCATGACAGGGACGCGGGCGATGTCCGGCTCGGCGGCGACGAGGTTGAGGAACGTCACCATCGCGGCTTCCGAATCCAGAAGCCCTTCGTCCATGTTGACGTCGATGATCTGCGCGCCGTTCTCGACCTGGTCGCGTGCGACCTGCAGCGCGGCCGTGTAGTCGCCATTGGTGATCAGCTTGCGGAAGCGCGCCGATCCCGTGACGTTGGTGCGTTCGCCGACGTTCACGAACGGAATCGCATCCGTCAGCACGAACGGCTCGAGGCCGGAGAGCCTCAAGCGCGGGTCGATCTCCGGAACGATGCGCGGCTTGTGCGGGGCGACGGCCGCGGCGATCGCGGCGATATGGTCCGGCGTGGTGCCGCAGCAGCCGCCGACGATGTTGACGAGGCCGGACGCAGCGAATTCGCCGACGAGACGGGCCATGTATTCCGGCGTCTCGTCATATTGGCCGAACTCGTTGGGCAGGCCGGCATTGGGGTAGGCGCAGACCAGCGTGTCGGCGACGCGGCCGATATCGGCGATGTGCGCGCGAAGATCTTCGGCGCCGAGCGCGCAGTTGAAGCCGATGGTGATGGGCTTTGCGTGCCGCACCGAATTCCAGAACGCCTCCGGCATCTGGCCCGAGAGCAGGCGGCCGGATTTGTCGGTGATGGTGCCTGATATCATCACGGGCACGTCGATGCCGCGTGCTTCAGTGATCTCGGCGATCGCATACAGCGCCGCCTTGGCGTTCAGCGTGTCGAAGATGGTTTCGACCAGCAGCAGATCGACGCCGCCGTCGAGCATGCCGTTGATCTGCTCGCCATAGGATTTGCGCAAATCGTCGAAGGTGACGGCGCGATAGCCGGGATTGGAAACGTCAGGCGAGATCGAGGCGGTGCGGTTGGTCGGGCCGATGGCGCCTGCGACGAAGCGCGGCTTGCCGTCTTCGGCGGCGACGCGCTTTGCGGCGTTGCCGGCGAGGCGGGCGCCTTCGCGCGCCATCTCGTAGACGATGTCGGTGAGGTCGTAGTCGGCCTGCGCGATCGAGGTGGTCGAGAAGGTGTTGGTGGCAACGATGTCGGCGCCGGCGCGCAAATAGGCGGCGTGAATGTCCTCGATCGCCTGCGGCTGGGTCAGGATCAGGAGATCGTTGTTGCCGCGCAGGTCACGATGGAAATTCTTGAAGCGCTCGCCGCGAAACGCAGCCTCGTCGAACTGGAGGTTCTGGATCATCGTGCCCATGGCGCCGTCGAGCACGAGGATGCGCTCGCGCGCGGCGTTGATGAGGGCGGTTCGCTTGGGCGAGGTGGATACGGTCATGGTGTCTTAGGCCGCCTTCTGCGCGCTCTTGGCGCGAATGCCGAGCAAATGGCTGATCGCGAACACGAGATCGGCGCGGTTCATGGTGTAGAAATGGAAGGTGTCAACGCCGTGTTTTGCCAGTTTCTGCACCTGGCCGGCCGCAACCGTCGCTGCCACCAGCTTGCGGGTCTCGGCGTCGTCATCGAGGCCTTCGAATTTCGCGGCGAACCAGTCCGGCACGGTGGTGCCGGCGCGGGTGACGAAATTGCGGGCCTGCTTGAAATTGTGCATGGGCATGATGCCCGGCACGATCGGAATGTTGATGCCGCGGGCGCGGACGCGGTCGAGATAGCGGAAGTAGAGGTCGTTATCGAAGAAGACCTGTGTAATCGCGCGCGTCGCGCCGGCGTCGACTTTTGCCTTCAGCGTATCGATATCGGCGTCGAAGTCGCGCGCCTCGGGATGCTTCTCGGGGTAGGCCGAGACTGACACTTCGATGTCGGCGTGCCGCTTCTTGATCCCCGCAACGAGGTCGGCCGAACTCTGATAGCCGTCAGGATGAGAGGAGTAGGGCGTGCCGATGCCGCCGGCGGGATCGCCGCGGAGGCCGACGATGTGGCGGACGCCGACCTCGTGATAGCGGTCGACGATCTCATCGATCTCGCCGCGCGAGGCGCCGACGCAGGTCAGATGCGCGGCCGGCAGCAGCGCAGTCTCCTTCAGGATGCGCGAGATCGTCGAATGGGTGCGCTCGCGGGTCGAGCCGCCGGCGCCATAGGTCACCGAGACGAATTTCGGGTCGAGCGGGGCCAGCCGGTTGATGGTCTCCCAGAGATTCCGCTCCATATCTTCGGTCTTGGGCGGGAAGAACTCGAAGGAGATTGCAGGCCGCTTCGATGCGAGGTGCCCATCTTGCCCGTCGGTGCGGGCAGGCGTCGTGAAATCGGTCATGGCACCACTCACTCCAGGGCGTTCGCCAGCGGTCTGGCGGCGGCGGTCGGGTCTAGCTTCGGAGAGGCTAAGATAGGGCAAAGGCAGGTTTCTCGACAGCCCATCAAAGATGGGAAATGGCCCACTTTTGGTACAATACTGTCGAATATTGCGATACGGAGGATGGCGGTGGGAAGTCGTTAAGGAGTATATATTATATAGTAATATCAGATATATGTGCCTATTCTAGGGTTGACGCGGTTGATCTGATATTTGTGGGCAGAATGAATTTAATGTTACGTGACCTACGTCCGTCCCAACGCCCAGCTCTGAGCTTCGCGTGACCTCTGCGCCCGCACACGCCAGACCTGCGCTGTTGGCCCATTGCCGCCGCGCGGCCCTCCACTACGTTAGCGTGCCATGATCCCGCTTTCAGTCCTCGACCTCTCCGTCGTCACCACAGGCACAAAGCCCGCCGCGGCGCTGCGCAACAGTATCGACCTGGCGCGCCATGTCGATGGGCTCGGCTATGTCCGCTACTGGCTCGCCGAGCACCATAACCTCGCCTCGGTCGCGAGCCCGGCGCCCGACGTGATGATCGGGCAGATCGCTGCGGTGACAAAGCATATCCGCGTCGGCTCCGGCGGCGTGATGCTGCCCAACCATGCGCCGCTGGTGGTGGCCGAGCGCTTCAAGATGCTGGAGGCATTGTTTCCCGGCCGTATCGACCTCGGCCTCGGCCGCGCTCCCGGCACTGATGGCGCCACGGCCTATGCACTCCGCAGCCGGCTCGATCGCCGCGAGGGCGACGATTTTCTGGAGCGGCTGCATGAACTGATCTTGTGGGAGACCCGCGAATTCCCCGCAGGACACCCCTACCACAACGTCGTCGCGATGCCCGACGACACGAAGCTGCCACCGATCTGGCTGCTGGGCTCCAGCGATTATTCCTCGGAGCTTGCCGCGCAGGTCGGCATGGGCTTCGCCTTCGCCCATCATTTCGCGTCTCATGACGCGATCGATGCGATGGTGCATTACCGCAATCGCTTCCAGCCCTCAGCCTGGAACGCGAGCCCGCACGCGATCCTTGCGGTCGCCGTCATCACGGCGGACACCGACGAAGAGGCCGAAAAGCTCGCCGCGTCTTTTGACCTCAACCGCTTGCGCCGCGACCGTGGTCAATATCTGCCGCTGCCGAGCGTCGAGGAGGCGCTGGCCTATCCCTATACGGATTCCGAGCGCGTCTCGATCGCGCGCAACCGCTCGCGCCTGTTCGTCGGCAATCCGGCGACGGTGCAGCAGAAGCTTCAGCCGCTGATGGATGCGAGCAAGCCGGACGAGTTGATGGTGATCACGGCCGTGTACGATCACGAGGCGCGCAAGAGGTCGTATTCGCTGCTGGCGGAGGCGTTCGGGCTGGCGAAGCAGGCGGCTTAGCCCGTCGTCCCGGCGAAGGCCGGGACTAATACCGCGCAGTCTCTCCGGGAAAACTCGGTGTTAGAGACCTTCAGCGACAACGCGCAGTTGTGGTGATGAGCCCCGGCCTTCGCCGGGGCGACAACTAATCCTGCGTCTCGCTGAACGTCGCGCGGAACGGGTGGCCGGGATAGACGCCGACGATGCGGAATTCGCGCGAGAAGAATTTTAGCTCCTCGATCGCAAATGCAAGGCCCTTGTCTTCGGGATGGCCGTCGACGTCAGCATAAAACTGCGTGGCGAAGAAATTGCCGTCGACCATATAGCTCTCGAGCTTGGTCATGTTGACGCCGTTGGTGGCAAAGCCGCCGAGTGCCTTGTAGAGCGCGGCGGGGAGGTTGCGCACGCGAAATACAAAAGTCGTGACCAACGGGCCCGAACCCTGCGTGGCCCATTTCGGCTCGCGCGCCAGCACCACGAAGCGCGTGGTGTTGTGGGCCTCGTCCTCGATGTCCTCGGCGAGGATGTCGAGGCCGTAGATCTGCGCGGCCAGCCGCGAGGCGATCGCGGCGACGGTCTTGTCCTTGCGCTCGGAAATGTCGCGGGCACTGCCGGCGGTGTCGGCGTGCACGATGCCCTTGATGCCGAGCTTGCGGATGATGCGGCGGCACTGGCCGAGCGCGTGCACATGGCTCTCGACGGACTTGATGTCGGACAGTTTAGTGCCCTTGATCGCCATCAGCTGATGCCGGACCGGCAAAAACCATTCGCCGATGATGAAGAGGCCGGAGGCTGGCAGCAAATGGTGGATGTCGGCAACGCGGCCGGCGACCGAATTCTCGATCGGGATCATGCCGAGATCGGCCTCGCCCGAGGAGATCGCCGACAGCGCGTCCTCGAAGGTGGCGCAGGGCAACGGCTCGGCGTCGGGATAGGCCTCGACGATGGCGATGTGGGAATTGGCGCCAGGTTCGCCCTGGAATGCGATCTTCATCTTGCTCATGCTCGGCCTTGTAACAGCGGCTCAGGATTTGGAAAGGATGCTGCGGGCGGTTTCGAGGTCGGGCGGCGTGTCGACACCGCGCGGCACGCTGTCGACGATCATGATGTCGATCCGCATGCCGTCCTCCACGGCCCGCAGCTGCTCCAGACTTTCCTGGCGCTCCAAGGGCGAGGGCGGCAGGGACACGAACCGCTCAAGGGCGGCGCGGCGGTAGGCGTAGACGCCGATATGGTGGTAGCGCGGTCCGTTGCCATAAGGTGCGGTGGCACGGGTGAAATACAGCGCCCGCAGCCGTCTTGGGCCGATGCGGGTGCCGATGGCCTTCACGACGCTGGGAGCGAGGTCCTCCTCCTCCGTGTGGATCTGCGAGGCCAGCGTCACGATGTCGACCGTGGAATCGGCGAAGGGGGGAAGCACCTCGCGGAGGCTCTCGGGCGCAATCGTCGGGAAATCGCCCTGGAGATTGACCACGATCTCGGCCTTGCCGTCCGGATCGAGCTTCTGCATGGCCTCGTGGATGCGGTCGGAGCCTGACGGGTGCTCCGCTCGGGTCATCACGGCCTCGCCGCCATGGGCTGTCACGACCGCGGCGATCTCCGCCGTATCGGTTGCCACCGCAACACGGCCGATGCCGGCGGCCTCGGCGCGCCGCATCACATGCACGATCATCGGCAGGCCCGCGATATCGGCGAGCGGCTTGCCGGGCAGGCGGGTGGCGGCCATGCGGGCCGGGATCAGCACCAGGATGCGGGGATCGGTCATTTGTTCAGAAGCTTGGGTTCAAGGACCTGGAAACGGGACGTTTTCCGCACCGAGAAATGTGGTGGGGATGGGCTGAAAGCCGGGTCGCTTATACGGGTTGCCAGACCCCGGGCAAACCGATATCTGAATGGCAAAACTCGGGGAAACAATAAGGAACGTCTTTGATTCTCCCGAGGCTCGTCCTGGCGGCCGACCGGCCGCTTATTCCTTCTTGCGGTGTGGGGCCTGGCCGGAAATGGACTCTTTCGAACTCAATAAGATTCTCGGTGCTGTGCTCGGTACCTGTCTCATTCTGCTGGTGACGAGCTTCACCGCCCAGGCGTTGTTCTCGCCCAAGATGCCGGAAAAACCGGGCTTCGAGATCGCCGTGAAGGAAGAGGCCGGCGACAAGGCCGGCGGCGCCGCTGCGGCCGCTCCGTCCGAGCCGATCGAAAAGCTGCTCCAGACCGCCTCCGTCGAGAAGGGCGCCTCCGCCGCCAAGAAGTGCGCCGCCTGCCACACCTTCGAGAAGGGCGGCCCGAATCGCGTTGGTCCGAACCTGTTCGGCATCGTTGACGACCATCGCGGCGAAGGCCGCAACGGCTTCAACTTCTCGGCCGCGATGAAGGCCAAGGGTGGCACCTGGACCATCGACGAGCTGAACAAGTTCATCGCCAACCCGAAGGGCGACATCCCCGGCACCGCGATGGGCTTCGCCGGCATTCCGAAGGACAGCGAGCGCGCCGACGTGATCGCCTACCTGAACAGCCTCTCCGACAGCCCGAAGCCGCTCCCGACCGCGGCGAAATAAGGCTCTACGGTCTCTCGATCTTGGATGTGCGGCCAGGCCCCAAAGCCTGGCCGTTTCCGTATTCGGGCCTCGCGGCGTTGTTATCGGGGCGTTTGGCCGCATCTGAGGGGTCGTCCGGCCTTCCAAGATGAGGAAAAAGCAACATATTCCGTCGAAACCTCGCCTATATTGAGCACTTAAAGGGGTAACCTCCTTCAAGACTGGGATGTTGATTTGGCCATTACCCGACGCGATCTCCTGCTCTCCGGCGCGGCCGTTGCTGCGCTCCCCGCCTTCGGCTCTGTGGCGGGTGTTCCCGTCATCCGCACGGCAGAGGCGCAATCGGCCGGTGAACTCCAGTGGCGCCATGCGCTGTCGTTGTTCGGCGACATCAAGTACCCCGCCGACTTCAAGCGCTTCGACTATGTCAATCCTGATGCGCCCAAGGGTGGCGTGGCGCGCCTGATCTCGCTCGGCACCTTCGACAATTTCAACATCGCGGTCGCCGGCATCAAGGGCTCGCTCGCGCCGGCCGCGGCGCTGATCTACGAAACGCTGATGACGCGTGCCCAGGACGAGGTCGCCACCGAGTATGGCGAGCTCGCCGAATCCGCGCAGCATCCGGACGATTTTTCCTGGGTGACGTACCGCTTGCGGAAAGAGGCGCGCTGGCACGATGGCAAGCCGGTGACGCCAGAGGACGTGATCTTCTCGCTGGAGAGCCTGAAGAAGCTGAGCCCGATGTATGCCTCTTACTACCGCCATGTGACGAAGGTGGAGAAGAGCGGTGAGCGCGACGTCAAGTTCACCTTCGATGCGCCGGGCAATCGCGAATTGCCGACCATCGTGGGCGAGCTCACCGTGCTGCCGAAGCATTGGTGGGAGGGCACTGACGCGCAGGGGCGCAAGCGCGACATCAGCGCGACCACGCTGGAGCCGCCGCTCGGCTCCGGGCCGTACAAGATCAAGGAATTCGTCGCCGGACGCTCGATCAAGCTCGAGCGCGTCAAGGATTATTGGGGCGCCAACGTCCCGAGCCAGATCGGCACCAACAATTTCGACGAGCTGCGTTTCGAGTTTTTCCGCGACAACCTCGTCGCGCTGGAGGCGTTCAAGGCGGATCAGGCCGACTGGATCGCGGAAAACTCCGCCAAGCAGTGGGCCACGGCCTACGACTTTCCGGCGGTGGCCGACAAGCGTGTGGTCAAGGAAGAATTTCCGATCAACGATTCCGGCCGTATGCAGGCCTTCGCTTTCAACATTCGCCGCGATCAGTTCAAGGATGCGCGGCTGCGCCGTGCTTTCAACTACGCCTTCGACTTCGAAGAGATGAACAAGCAGCTCTTCTACGGCCAGTACAAGCGCATCGGCAGCTATTTCGAGGGAACGGAACTTGCGTCCTCCGGTCTGCCGCAGGGGCAAGAGCTGGAGATCCTTCAAGCCGTGAAGGACAAAGTGCCGCCGGAAGTCTTCACCACGGCGTACCAGAATCCGGTTGGCGGCAATCCGGAGGCCGTGCGCGCCAATCTGCGCGAGGCGGCAAAGCTGCTGAAAGAAGCTGGTTTCGAGGTCAAGGACCACAAGCTGGTCGATAGCACCGGCAAGCCGCTGACTGTCGAGATCCTGGTACAGGATCCGTCGTCGGAACGCATCGCCCTGTTCTACAAGCCGTCGCTGGAGCGGATCGGCGTCAGCGCCTCGATTCGCGTGGTCGACGATGCGCAATACCAGAACAGGCTGCGCAGCTTCGACTTCGACATGATCATCGATCAGTGGGGCGAGTCGCTCTCGCCCGGTAACGAGCAGCGCGAGTTCTGGGGCTCGCAGTCCGCCGACATTCCGGGTGCGCGCAACACCATCGGCATCAAGAATCCCGCGGTCGATGCCTTGATCGAGAAGGTGATCTACGCCAAGGACCGGGGCGAGCTGGTTGCAGCGACCCACGCGCTCGACCGCGTGCTGCTCTGGAATTTCTACCTCGTGCCGCAATTCACCTACGGCTTCTCGCGCTACGCCCGCTGGGATCGCTTTGGTCATGCCGAGCCGTTGCCGAAATATGGCCGCTCCGGCCTGCCGACGCTGTGGTGGTACGACGCTGAAAAGGCGGCGCGGATCGGAAAACGCTCTTGAGGAAGCAATTGCGCATGGCGCAGCTTTCACGCCGGCATGTGCTGGTCCTCGGTGTCGGCGGCGCGCTGAGCGCTGCCGCACTCCGCAACGCGGCGGCGTCCGAGGGGCCCATCGATGCCCACGGCATGTCGGCGTTCGGCGATCTCAAATATCCCGCGGACTTCCACCATTTCGACTATGTCAATCTCGACGCGCCGAAGGGCGGCACGTTCTCGCTGATTCCGTCAACGAAGGGCTACAACCAGTCTTTCTTCACCTTCAACTCGCTCAACGCCTTTGTCCTGAAGGGCGAGGGCGCACAAGGCATGGACCTGGCCTTCGCCACGCTGATGGCGCGTGCCGGTGACGAGCCTGACGCCATGTATGGCTTCGCCGCGAAGTCGGTGCAGATCTCTCCCGACAAGCTCGCCTATCGCTTCACGATGCGGCCCGAGGCGAAGTTTCATGACGGCGCGAAGCTGACAGCGCACGACGTCGCGTTCTCGGTCAACGTGCTGAAGGAGAAGGGTCATCCGCTGATCCAGATCCAGATGCGCGACGTCAAGGGCGCCGAGGCCATCGACGATGCCACGGTGATCGTGACCTTCGCCGAGAAGCGCGCGCGCGACGTGCCGCTCTACGTGGCGGGCCTTCCGATCTTCTCCAAGGCCTATTACGCGAATCGGGCATTCGACGAGACCACCACGGACACACCGCTGGGCTCGGGGCCCTACAAGGTCGGCAAGTTCGAGATCAATCGCTTCATCGAGTTCGAACGCGTCAAGGATTGGTGGGGTGCTGAGCTGCCGGTCTGCCGCGGCAGCAACAATTTCGACGTGATCCGCTACGAATTCTACCGCGATCGCGACGTCGCCTTCGAAGGCTTCACCGGCAAGAACTATCTCTATCGCGAGGAATTCACCTCGCGCATCTGGGCGACGCGTTACGACTTCCCGGCCATCAAGGACGGCCGCGTCAAGCGCGAGGAGGTGCCGGATCAGACGCCGTCGGGCGGCCAGGGCTGGTTCCTCAACACGCGGCGGGACAAATTCAAGAATCTCAAGGTCCGCGAGGCGCTGAACTGCGCGTTCGACTTCGAATGGACCAACAAGACCATCATGTACGGCGCCTATGCGCGCACGCGCTCGCCGTTCCAGAATTCCGATCTCGTCGCCGAAGGGATGCCGTCGCCCGAGGAGCTGAAGCTGCTCGAGCCCTTCCGTGGCCAGGTGCCTGATGAAGTCTTCGGCGAGCCATATGTGCCACCGGTGTCTGACGGTTCGGGGCAGGATCGCGCGCTGCTCCGCAAGGCGCAGCAATTGCTCCAGGAGGCGCAGCTTCCGGTCAAGGACGGCAAGCGGGTGCTGCCGAGCGGCGAGGTCTTCAGCATCGAGTTCCTGACCGACGAGGCGTCGTTCCAGCCGCACCACGCCTCGTTCCTCAAGAACCTGAACATGCTCGGCATCGAGGCGAATTTGCGTCTGATCGATGCCGTCCAGTATCGCGCCCGGGTCGAATCCTTCGATTTCGACGTGGCGATCAACCGCCTGACCATGTCGGCGACGCCCGGCGACAGCCTGCGCACCTACTTCACCTCGCAGGCCGCGGCGACGAAGGGGTCCTACAATCTTGCCGGCGCATCCAGTCCCGCGCTCGACGCGCTGGTCGACAAGGCGATGGCGGCCGAGACGCGCAATGATCTGACCGTCGCCTGCCGGGCGATCGACCGCGTCTTCCGCGCCGGTCGCTATTGGGTGCCGCAATGGTATAATACCAGCCACCGGCTGGCTTATTGGGACCAGTTCAGCCATCCCGCGAATCTGCCGCGTTACGCGATCTCCGACTATGCAAGCGGCGTCGGCGAACGGACCTTGTGGTGGTATGATCCCGCCAAGGCGACCAAGATCGAGCAGGCGAAGTAATCATGAGCGCCTATATCGCCCGCCGTATCCTTTTGATGATCCCGACCTTGCTCGGAATCCTTTTCGTCTCCTTTGTCGTCGTGCAGTTCGCGCCGGGCGGTCCGGTTGAGCGCGTGATCGCGCAGCTGTCGGGCGCCGACACCGGCGGCAGCTCCCGCATCTCGGGCGGCGGCGACTTTGCGCAACGCGCGCCCGGACAGCTGGGCGCCGGAGGCGACGCCATCAACTCGAAATATCGCGGCGCGCAGGGCCTCGACCCCGACTTCATCAAGAAGCTGGAGAAGCAATTCGGCTTTGACAAGCCGGCACCGGAACGCTTCGCGCTGATGGTCTGGAATTTCGCCCGCTTCGATTTCGGCAACAGCTATTTCCGCGATGTCAGCGTGCTCCAGCTGGTCAAGGAAAAACTGCCGGTCTCGATCTCGCTCGGCATCTGGCTGACGTTCCTGACCTACCTGATCTCGATACCGCTCGGCATCCGCAAAGCGGTCAAGGACGGAACGCGCTTCGACACCTGGACGTCGACCGTGCTCGTGCTCGGCTACGCGATCCCCGGCTTCCTGTTCGCGATCCTCCTGATCATCCTGTTTGCCGGCGGCTCGTTCTTCAACTGGTTCCCGCTGCGCGGGCTGACATCGGACGGCTGGTCGCAATTTCCCTGGTACTGGAAGATCATCGATTACTTCTGGCATTTGACGCTGCCGCTGATCGCCATGGGGCTCGGCGCGTTCACCACCATGACGTTCCTGACCAAGAACTCGTTTCTGGACGAAATCCGCAAGCAATACGTGATGACCGCGCGCGCGAAGGGCTGCAGCGAGAACCGGGTGCTCTATGGCCACGTCTTCCGCAACGCGATGCTCATTGTCATCGCAGGCTTTCCCAGCACCTTCATCCACGCCTTCTTCTCGGGCTCGCTTCTGATCGAGACCATCTTCTCGCTGGACGGGCTGGGACTGCTCAGTTTTGAAAGCGTTCTGAACCGCGACTACCCCGTGGTGTTCGGCACGCTTTTCATCTTTTCGCTCGTCGGCCTCGTGGTCAACCTGATCTCGGACATAACCTACATGTGGATCGACCCGCGGATCGATTTCGAGGCGCGGGAAGTCTGATGGCGCTGACCGCTCCCACCCCGATCGAGACCACCGCGAAGTCGCCGCTCGGTGACGCCGTGCCGATCACGCGCAAGCCGTTCGCGCCATCGCCGCTCAACAGACGGCGCTGGGATAATTTCAAGTCGAACCGGCGCGGCTACTGGTCGTTCTGGATCTTCATGATCCTTTTCGTGGTGTCGCTGTTTGCCGAGCTGATCGCCAATGATCGGCCGTTCATGATCAAATATGACGGCCACCTCTACTGGCCGGCCTTCGTCACCTATTCCGAGACGACCTTCGGCGGCGACTTCGAAACGGCGGCCGACTACCGCGATCCTTATTTACAGAAGCTGATCAAGGACAAGGGCGGCAGCATCGTCTGGCCGCTGATCCGCTACTCCTACGACACCCACAATCTCGATCTGCCGACGCCGGCGCCGTCGCCGCCAACCTGGATGTTGACGGAGGCGCAATGCAAACCCGTCGTCGAGAAGAAGGGCCTCAAGAGCTGCCGTGACCTCGAATACAACTGGCTCGGCACCGACGATCAGGGCCGCGACGTGGTGGCGCGGCTGATCTACGGTTTCCGCATCTCGGTGCTGTTCGGCCTCTGCCTGACCATCGTCTCCTCCATCATCGGCATCGCCGCCGGCGCGGTGCAGGGCTATTTCGGCGGCTGGATCGACCTGTTGTTCCAGCGTTTCATTGAAATATGGACTGCGATCCCGTCGCTCTATCTGCTGCTCATCCTGTCGTCGGTGCTCGTGCCCGGCTTCTTCGTGCTTCTTGGCATCCTGCTGTTGTTTTCCTGGGTGTCGCTGGTCGGACTGGTGCGCGCGGAGTTTTTGCGCGGGCGCAATTTCGAGTACATCCAGGCGGCGCGAGCGCTTGGCGTCTCGAGCTCCGTGATCATGTTCAAGCATTTGCTGCCGAATGCGATGGTCGCGACCATGACGTTCCTGCCGTTCATCGTGTCGAGTTCGGTGATGACGCTGACGGCCCTGGACTTCCTCGGCTTCGGGCTGCCGCCCGGATCGCCCTCGCTCGGCGAGCTGCTGTCGCAGGGCAAGTCGAACGTGCAGGCGCCTTGGCTCGGTTTCTCCGGCTTCTTCTCTGTCGCGATCATGCTGTCGCTCTTGATCTTCATCGGCGAAGCCGTGCGCGACGCCTTCGACCCGCGCAAGACGTTCAAGTGAGGGTGTGATGGACGCGATCAACCAGCCTTTGCTTGCGGTGCGCGACCTCTCGGTGGCCTTCCACCAAGGCGGCAACACGACGCTTGCGGTCGACAAGGTCTCGTTCCAGATCAAGCGCGGCGAATGCGTCGCATTGGTCGGCGAGTCCGGTTCGGGCAAGTCGGTCAGCGCGCTCTCGATCCTGAAGCTGCTGCCCTATCCCAGTGCTTCGCATCCCTCCGGCAGCATCCGCTTCAAGGGGCAGGAGCTGATCGACCGGTCGGAGCGAGAGATGCGGGAGATTCGCGGCAGCGACATCTCCATCATCTTCCAGGAGCCGATGACCTCGCTCAATCCGCTGCACACGATCGAGGCGCAGATCGGCGAGATCATCCAGCTGCACAATCCGACCAGCAACGCGCAGGCGCGCAAACGGACGCTGGAGCTGCTGACGCAGGTCGGCATTCCCGAGCCGGAGACGCGGCTGAACAGTTATCCGCACCAGCTCTCCGGCGGCCAGCGCCAGCGCGTGATGATCGCGATGGCGCTGGCCAACGAGCCGGATTTGCTGATCGCGGACGAGCCGACCACGGCGCTCGACGTCACCGTGCAGGCGCAGATCCTGGCGCTGCTCGCCGAGATCCGTTCGCGGCTCGGCATGAGCCTGCTCTTCATCACCCATGATCTCGGCATCGTGCGACGCATCGCCGACACCGTCTGTGTCATGAAGGGCGGCGTGATCGTCGAGCAGGGGCCGGTCGAGCAGGTCTTCACCAACCCGAAGCATCCCTATACGCGCGATCTGCTGGCGGCGGAGCCGAAACCCGATCCGGCGCCGCCGCAACCGGGCGCGCCGGTTGTGATGTCGGCCAATGACCTGAAGGTCTGGTTTCCGATCAAGCGCGGGCTGATGCGCAAGACGGTCGGTCATATCAAGGCGGTGGACGGCGTCAGTGTCGCCGTGCGCAAGGGCGAGACGCTCGGCGTCGTCGGTGAATCCGGGTCGGGCAAGACGACGCTGGGGCTCGCACTGCTGCGATTGATCTCCTCGAATGGACGCATCGTGTTCCTGGGCAAGGACATCCAGGGCCTGCGCTTCAAGGAGATGCGGCCGTTCCGGCGCGACATGCAGATCGTGTTTCAGGATCCGTTCGGCTCGCTCAGCCCGCGCATGTCGGTCGCCGACATCATCGCCGAAGGCCTTTCCGTGCATCAGCCAAAGCTGTCGCGCGAGGAGCGGGAGGCGCGTGTCGTCAAGGCGCTGGAGGATGTCGGGTTGAAGCCTGACACCCGATATCGCTACCCCCATGAATTTTCCGGCGGCCAGCGCCAGCGCATCAGCATCGCGCGCGCGGTGGTGCTGGAGCCGGATTTCGTCGTACTGGACGAGCCGACCAGCGCGCTCGACATGCTTATTCAGGCGCAGATGGTCGACCTGCTGCGTGAATTGCAGCGCAGGCGCGATCTCACCTACATGTTCATCTCGCACGATCTGCGCGTCGTCGCCTCGCTTGCCAGCCACCTCATCGTGATGCGGGGCGGCAAGGTGGTCGAGGAAGGCCAGGCGGCCGAGCTGTTCAAGAATCCGAAGACGGATTACACGCGCGCGCTGTTTGCGGCGGCGTTCCGGCTGGAGACGGCTGGCAACGGTTCGGTGGCGACCTAGCTTTTCCGGTCGCGGCTCTTTCGGCCCTTCCGGATTGAAGGTTCCCATGGATAAGATGGCCCTGTTCACTCTCAGAGGCGGATATGGCGCGGATTTCAAGAGCTGGTGACAAGACCAGCAAGGCCCGCAACGCAAGGCAGGCAAAGGGCGGCGAGATCGCCAAGGCGAAGCGCCCTGCGACGCCCAAGCCCCGCAAAGGTCGGTCGGTTGCAGAACTGGAGTTGCAGCTCGAGCGGCAAGCCAGAGAGCTGTATCAAGCGCTTGAGCGGCAGACAGCGACCGCCGACATCCTGAAAGTGATCGCGAGTTCGCCTGACGACGTGCAGCCTGTATTTGACGCCATCGCGGAGCGTTCGAATCGGCTGCTGAATGGTGTGGTGACCGCGGTGTACCGTTTGGTCGACGATGTACAGCACTTGATGGCGTTCACGCCGACCAGTCCAGAGGCCGATGCGGCGCTCAAATCCATGTTCCCACGGCCCCTGTCGGCGGTTGGCTTCGGTGAGACAATTCGCAACGGTCAAATTGCCTTGGTTCCCGATATTGAGAGCGAAGCAGCCGTTCCTCCCACTCTGCAAGACGTGGCGCGGATGCGTGGTTGGCGCAGCGCGCTGCTTGTTCCGCTGTTGCGTGACAACCGCCCAATCGGTTTGATCAGTGTAACGCGGGCCGAGCCTGGTCCGTTCGCCGATCATCATGTCGAATTGCTGCAGACATTCGCCGACCAGGCCGCGATCGCTATTTCCAATGTCGAGCTGTTCAAGGAGGTCCGGGAACGCACGGTTGAATTGACCGAGTCTTTGGAGCAGCAGACCGCCACGTCGGAAGTCTTGCAGGTCATCAGTTTGTCACTGGGTGAACTCGAGCCGGTGTTTCGGAAAATGCTCGAAAATGCCACGCGCGTTTGCGGCGCGACTTTCGGCACGATGAATCTATGGGACGGAGAGAGTTTCAAACTTGTCGCAGACTATAACGTGCCCCCCGCGTTTGCGGACTGGCGGCGACAGGTGCCGATCCGTCCTCATCCTGCGGGCGGTCTCGCAGCTGTCGTCAGGAGCCGCCAGCCTGTGCAGCTTGTGGATGTGCGCGAAGGCCCGGCATATCTTGCGAGAGATCCGGCGGCGGTCGCGATAGCCGAGATCGCGTGCGCTCGCACGATCTTGACCGTGCCGATGTTGAAGGAAAGCGAGTTGATCGGAACGATTACCATCTTCCGCCAGGAGGTCCGGCCCTTTACTGAAAAGCAGATTGCCCTGGTCGAGAATTTCACCAGGCAGGCCGTCATCGCCATCGAGAATACGCGGCTACTCCGGGAGTTGCGCGAACGCACCGATGAATTGACCCGTTCCCTTGAAGATCTGCGCACTGCGCAGGATCGTCTGATCCAAACCGAGAAGCTGGCTTCACTCGGCCAGCTCACGGCAGGCATCGCGCACGAGATCAAGAATCCGCTCAATTTCGTCAACAATTTCTCGGCGCTTTCTGCTGAGCTGGTGGACGAACTGGACGAGACGCTTGCCCCGGCTGCTCTCGATCAGAAGTTGCGCGGCGATGTCAGCGAACTGACGGCGATGTTGAAATCCAATCTCGAAAAGGTGGTGCAGCACGGCAAGAGAGCCGATTCAATCGTCAAGAACATGCTCCTGCACTCCCGGGAGGGTTCCGGCGAACGTCGCCCGACCAACGTCAACGCGCTGGTCGAAGAGAGCCTGAATCTCGCCTATCACGGCGCGCGAGCGGAAAAGTCCGAGTTCAACATCAAGCTGACGCGGGACCTCGACCCCGATGTCGGATCGGTCGAACTCTACCCGCAGGAGATCACCAGGGCACTGTTGAACCTGATTTCCAACGCCTTCTATGCCGCGACCAAACGCAAGTCTGAGGCGGCGGACGAGACTTTGGAGCCGACGCTGGCCGCGATCACGAAAAATCTCGGCAACAGGGTCGAAATCCGTATCCGTGACAATGGTACCGGCATCCCGCCCGACGTGAAGCAAAAGATGTTCAATCCGTTCTTCACCACCAAACCGGCGGGCGAAGGCACGGGGCTCGGCCTTTCGATGAGCCATGACATCATCGTGAAACAACACGGTGGGACGATTGACGTCGAGACGGAGCCCGGCAGCTTTACAGAGTTTATCATTGCTTTGCCGCGCAACGCGGCAGCGCAAGCCAGTGTTGGAAGAGAAAATTAAACACCGGCCGGATGTCGAAGCTTTGTTTCGCCGCCAATTTCCGCGCGAACTCCGAGCGCAACGCTTGGTCACTACAGCCGCTTGATCGCGACAATCTCACTGCCGGCCGCCTTGATCCGCGCGATGGCCGGCTCGATCGCCTCGATCACCGTCGCCATGTGATGCGCGTTGGCGTGAACCATCGTGCTGCTATCGCGCACGATGGCGACGTGGCCCTTCCAGAAGATCAGATCGCCGCGCAGCAGGCTGTTTCGCTCACGCGGCTCCAGCGCGCGGCCGAGTCCGGCCTGCTGCATGTCGCTGTCGCGCGGGCAGCCGGTGCCGGCTGATGTCAGCGAGACCTGGACGAGGCCGGAGCAGTCGATGCCAAGACTGCTCTTGCCGCCCCAGAGATAGGGCGTGCCGACGAAACGTTCGGCGACCGCGACGAAGTCCGGCTCGCGATGGTCGAGCGCCGCGAGATGCGCTTTCGGCACATATGTTCCGTCGCGGGTAACGGCGAAACTGCCATCCTCGCGCGCGATCGTTAGCTTCGATCCCAGAACCAGCGTGTCGACGGGTGGCAACTTGATCGAGGGGCCGGGGAAGGCAAATGTTCGGAGCGCGCTCACCTTGTGCGTCGGCGCGGCCGCCGGCCGCATGAGCGCTGCATCAGGCAGCCAGCCGACATAGCCGTCACCGGCAAGCTGGCCCCAGGCCCAGCCTTCGCCGTTGCGGTCGTAGACCGTAACGCGCTCACCGCGCAGCGCTTCCGTCATCAGCATCGCATTCGAGGACGGTTGTTCGCGCACAGGTGCAATCGCTTCGACCACCTCGAAGTCCTCGCCGGCGACGAAGCGATCCGCCTCGACCTTGCCTTCGAGATATTTCGCGGCGATGTCGCCCCGCGCCGGCGTCAGCCGCGGATCATGCATAGCGCTCGCTCAGCACCTTGTAGATGGCGCGGGCGGCCTGGCATTCGCCACCCTCCGGCCGCGCCGGCTTGGCCGACGGCGTCCAGCCGTAAATATCCACGTGAAGCCAGCTCGTGGCCTGCTCGACGAAGCGTTGCAGGAACAACGCGCAGGTGATTGAGCCGGCAAAGCCGCCGGAAGGCGCGTTGGTGATGGTGGCGGTCTTGGAGTCCAGCCACGCATCGTAAGGCGGCCACAGCGGCATGCGCCACAACGGATCGTTCTCCTTCACCGCGCAGCGCGCGACGTCGGCGGCCAGCGTCTCATCATTGGTGTAAAAGGGCGGTAAATCCGGTCCCAGCGCGACGCGCGCGGCGCCGGTCAGCGTGCCCAGATCGATCAGCAGCTCGGGCTGCTCCTCGTCGGCGAGGGCCAGCGCATCGGCGAGCACCAGCCGGCCTTCCGCATCGGTATTGCCGATCTCGACGGTGATGCCCTTGCGGGAGGTGAAGATGTCAAGCGGGCGGAAGGCGTTGCCGGAAACCGCATTCTCGACCGCCGGAATCAGTACGCGCAGGCGCACCTTCAGCTTTGCGTCCATCACCATACGCGCCAGCGCCAGCACGTTGGCGGCGCCGCCCATGTCCTTCTTCATGATCAGCATGCCGCTCGACGGCTTCAGATCGAGCCCGCCGGTGTCGAAGCAGACGCCCTTGCCCACCAGCGTTACCTTGGGATGGCCGGGATCACCCCAGGTGATGTCGACCAGCCGCGGTGCACGATCCGAGGCCATGCCGACGGCGTGGATCAGCGGAAAGTTCGCTTTGAGATCCTCGCCGATGGTGCATGCGTAGCTCGCGCCGAACTCGGCGGCGAGCTGTTGCGCGGCCGCGGCCAGCTCCTCCGGCCCCATGTCGTTGGACGGCGTGTTGATGAGGTCGCGCGCCAGCATCGCGGCATCCGCCATGCGGTTGATCTCGGCCGGATCGACACCATCAGGCGGTACCAGCCGGACGTCGGGGCGGTCCGCCTTGCGGTAACGGGCGAAGCGGTAGCTGCCGAGCGCGAAGGCGAGCGCCGCCAGTCGTGCATCGTGCGGTGCATTGGCAAAGCGGTAGGTGCCTGGCGGCAGCAGGCCCGGCAACGCGCCCGGCCGGAACGGATCGCGCGATCTGGCGTCGTCGTCCTCGAGGCCGAACAGCACTTGCGCGATCGTGCCGTCGGGGGCGGGCAGCGCGAGATAGCCGCCCGGCTTGGCGGCAAAGGCGCTCGCTATGGCGAACCGGCGTTGCGCTGGCGGCAGCGCCTCGTGCACGGCATCCCAGCTCGATTTGGTGACGAAGGTAATCGGGGTGGCAGTCGTGGACGTCTCGAAGACGGAAGGCATTGGCTGGTCCGCAAGGTCATTCGGTTGGAGGAGACTTCGCAGAGTTTTGCGGTGGCTGCAATCGGCTTTGCGGTCACCGACCGGTGAGCGGCTACTCGCAGAGACGCAGCCATGCTAGGTTCCGGTGGCGGTTGCCTGATTGCGCAGAAAACGCCGGTGACCGAAGACGAAGCGTGCCGGGAGGAATTGCAATGGAATTTGTGTGGGGCGTGATCACATTCATCGGCCAGTCGATCGAGGCCGTCTTTAGCTATGTCGAGCATCACCACTGGGTCTTCGCGTTCCTCGCCGGCGGCTACGTCTTCTATCTCCATGACCGTTCAGTTCATGCGCGGTTCGATGCGCTCGACAAACGCATTGACGAAATCCGCAAGCGTCTCGCCATCGAGTATTGATCGTATCGGCGAGACCGCCGCGCTCGACGAGCTCCGCGCCGTCCGGCTGGTCAATCGTGACGGCTTCTCGCGCCGGTGGCCGACGCTGCGGCGCGAGGCTGCCGGCATCGAGGGGAGGACGCGGCAGCGACTGCAATTGCTGCGGGACCTGAACGACCAGGTGAAGCTGCTCGGGCCTCGATCCGGGCCTGGGCGGTGAGATGCCGCCACAAGGCGGCGGTTCTCCGCGTTAACTGGCCATTAGGGTTAACAGTCTATTGCTGGCGCGTTCGGCTCGATCAATCGGCTCGAGAGTCAAAGCGTCATGCGTCAATGGTTCCGTCCTGCTCGGCTTCTTGCCTCCGCCTCGCTGATCGCGCTGGCGGCCGCGAGCCTCGGCGGCTGCACGGCAATGTCAAAACTCTCCGATGTTACCGGCTCGATCGGTCCGAAGGCGGAAGCCGCCCCGGCCGATCCGGCGCACGCCATCGCGACCTATAGCGAGCGCTACCGCGCCAATCCCAAGGATCCCGACGTGGCGCTGGCCTATGGCCAGGCGCTGCGTGCCAACGGCCAGCGCGCCCAGGCCGCCGCCGTGCTCGAACAGGCGACCATCGCCAATCCCGGCAACAAGCCGCTGCTTGCCCAATACGGCCGCGCGCTCGCCGACAACGGCAATTTCCAGCAGGCCTTCGACGTGCTGTCGAAGGCGCATTCGCCCGACAATCCGGACTGGCGCTTGCTCTCGGTGCAGGGCACCGCGCTCGACCAGATGGGCCGTCACGACGAGGCGCGCGCTTATTATGCCAGCGCACTGAAGATCGCGCCGGGCGATCCCGGCGTGCTCTCCAATCTCGGCCTGTCCTACATGCTGTCGAGAGACCTGCCCAAGGCGGAAGAGGCGCTCCGGCAGGCCTATGCTTCACCGCGTGCAAGCTCCCGGGTGCGGCAGAATCTCGGCCTGGTGGTCGGTCTCCAGGGCCGCTTCGCCGAGGCCGAGACCATCGTGAAGGCGGACCTGCCGCCGGATCAGGCCGCGGCCAACGTCTCGTATCTCAAGGAAATGCTGAACCGCAACGATGGCCCGCGCGGTGCGTCGAAGCGGACGCCGGTTGCTTCGCTCAGCCAGCCCGACTGATCAGACCCGATCTTCCAATCCTGAAATCGGCCGCGGACCGCGTGCGGTCCGCAATCTCTGGCGTCAGTGCAGCTCGGAGATCTTGATGCCGGTCGGTCCGAGAATGACGACGAACAGCACCGGCAGGAAGAACAGGATCATCGGCACCGTCAGCTTCGGCGGCAGTGCGGCGGCCTTCTTCTCGGCTTCGTTCATGCGCATGTCGCGGTTTTCCTGCGCCATGACGCGCAGGGATTGGCCGAGCGGGGTGCCGTAGCGTTCCGCCTGCTGAAGCGCCAGACACACCGACTTGACGCCTTCGAGCCCAGTGCGCTTCGCCAGGTTTTCGTACGCTACCTTGCGGTCCTGCAAATAGGACAGCTCGGCGGTGGTCAGGGTGAACTCCTCCGACAGCGCGATCGACTGGCCAACGATTTCGGTCGCGACCTTGCGGAACGCCATTTCCACCGACATGCCGGATTCGATACAGATCAGCAGGAGGTCGAGCGCATCAGGAAAGGCGCGCTTGATCGAGAGCTGGCGCTTGGAGATCGCGTTCTTCAGGAACAGCATCGGCGCCTGCAGGCCGAGATAGGCCGCGCCGACGCAGATGCCGATCTTGATCGGCACCGGGCGATCCATATGCGCGATCAGAAACACGTAGACGACCGAGCCGACGAACAGCACGAGCGGCGCCACCAAGCGGGCGAACAGGAACGTGACGTAAGGCGCGTGGCCGCGATAGCCCGCCATGATCAGCTTGTCGCGCGCAGCTTCCTGCGCCAGCCATTTGGTGAGGTTGAAGTCGTCGACCACCTTGGAGACGAGCTGCTTGGGTGTCTGGCGCAGCGAGACCTTTTCGCTCTTGTTGAGGCGTTCGCGCTCGCGCTGCCGGATGCGCTCGCGCTCGCTCGCGACCGCCTTCATGCGCTTGGCGAGGCCCTCGCCGGCGAACAGCGGCATCACCAGCGTATACACGGTGGCGCTGGCAGCGATCGCCGCCAGCAGCATGGTCATGAAGTGCGGGTCATGCAGTTTCGTAACAAGGAAATCGACCATACGGCACCATCAGAAATCGAAGTTGATCATCTTCTTCATCACCATGATGCCGATCGACATCCAGGCGACGCAGCCGACCAGCATGAGCTGGCCGGTAGGATGGGTCCACAGCAGCGAGATGTAGCCGGGCGTCGTGAGATAGACGAGGAACATCACGATCGGCGGCAACGAGCCGATGATGCCGGCCGAGGCCTTGGCTTCCATCGACATCGCCTGGATCTTTTCCTTCATTTTCTTGCGGTCGCGCAGCACCTTGGAGAGGTTGCCCAGCGCTTCGGAGAGGTTGCCGCCCGACTTCTGCTGGATCGACACCACGATGCCGAAGAAATTGGCCTCCGGCAGCGGCATGCGATCGTAGAGCCGAGTGCAGGCCTCGCCGAGCGGCATGCCGATGGCCTGCGTCTCGATGATGGCGAGGAACTCGCTGCGCAGCGGCTCCGGCGCGTCGGCCGCGACGACCTTGATGGATTCGAACAACGGCAAGCCCGCCTTGATGCCGCGGACGATGACGTCGACGGCGTCCGGCAGCGCCGCCAGGAACTTGTTTTCGCGGCGCTTCTTCAGGAAGCCCAGCGTCCAGCGCGGCAGGCCGAGGCCGCCGGCAAAGGCAAGACCGGCCGCGCCGATCAGGCCGCCGCCACCGAACAGCGCGCCGAAGAAGAACACGCCCGCCACGACCGCGGATGCGATCCAGAATTTCTGTGGCGTCCAGTCGAGCCCCGCCTGTGAAATGCGGATGTGGAGTGGAACGCTCTTTTCCTGTGCCCGCCTCGCCTCGAGATCCTTGAGCGAAGTCTCGACTTGCTCGCGGCGCGAGCGCTGGCTCTTTTCGGCTTGCTTGGCCGCGGGCGCGTCGGCGCGCCCGATCGAGGCGCGGCGGCTCTCGGCCTTCCGTTCGCCGGACAGCAGCGGATAGAGGAAAACCCAGGCGATGCCGCCAACCGCGGCGGTGGCGAGGAAGGCGAGGGCGAGGACCTGCATGTTCATGGCTGTGCCGACCTGCTCACGTGTTCGGTGCCACTTCCGCGGCGTCGAGCGCAGCGCCAAGGCGTTTCTCTTCGCCGTAATAGCGGGCGCGTTCCCAGAATTTCGGGCGACCGATGCCGGTCGAGCGGTGCTTGCCGATGATCTTGCCGTTGGCGTCCTCGCCGACCAGGTCGTAGAGGAAGATGTCCTGGGTGATGATGGTATCGCCTTCCATACCCATCACCTCGGTGATGTGGGTGATGCGGCGCGAACCGTCGCGCAAGCGTGCGGCCTGGACGATGACGTCGATCGAAGCGCAGATCATTTCGCGAATGGTGCGCGAAGGCAGGGAGAAGCCGCCCATCGTGATCATGGATTCGCAGCGTGACAGCGCCTCGCGGGGATTGTTGGCGTGCAGCGTTCCCATCGAGCCGTCGTGGCCGGTGTTCATGGCCTGGAGGAGGTCGAAGGCCTCCGGGCCGCGGACTTCGCCGACGATGATGCGTTCAGGACGCATACGCAGACAGTTGCGCACCAGTTCGCGCATGGTGACCTGGCCTTCGCCCTCGATGTTGGGCGGCCGGGTTTCGAGCCGCACCACATGGGGCTGCTGGAGCTGGAGTTCGGCGGCGTCTTCGCAGGTGATGACGCGCTCGTCGTGCTCGATGTAGTTGGTCAGGCAGTTGAGCAGCGTGGTCTTGCCCGAGCCGGTACCGCCGGAGATCAGCACGTTGCAGCGGACGCGTCCGATGATCTGGAGGATTTCCGCGCCCTCCGGCGAGATCGCGCCGAACCTGACCAGCTGATCCAGCGTCAGCTTGTCCTTTTTGAACTTACGAATAGTGAGCGCGGGGCCGTCGATCGCGAGCGGCGGCACGATGGCGTTGACGCGGGAGCCATCGGCGAGGCGCGCGTCGCAGATCGGGGAGGATTCGTCGACGCGTCGGCCGACCTGGCTGACGATGCGTTGGCAGATGTTGAGGAGCTGCTGGTTGTCGCGGAAGCGGATGCCGGTTTTCTGGATCTTGCCGCTGACTTCGATGAAGACGGTGCCGGCGCCGTTCACCATGATGTCGGCGATGTCGTCGCGGGCCAGAAGCGGTTCAAGCGGGCCATAGCCGAGCACGTCGTTGCAGATGTCGTCGAGCAGCTCTTCCTGCTCGGCGATCGACATCACGATGTTCTTGATCGCGATGATCTCGTTGACGATGTCGCGGATTTCCTCGCGCGCGGACTCGGAATCGAGCTTGGCGAGCTGGGCGAGATCGATGGCCTCGATCAGCGCGCCGAAGATGGTCGCCTTGACCTCGTAATAGTTGTCCGAGCGGCGGGTCTCCATGGTCGGCGCAGGCCGGGAGGGGGCGAGCGGCGGGGAGGCGACGGCCGGCGGGGGCGGCGCGCGCGACATCGTCGGCGCCGGAGCCGGGGCAGGCTCTGGCGACACGGCGCCGGGCTTGGGAGCCCGAAGATCGGTGTCTGTTCCGCTACGCTTACCGAACACTTAACAACTCCATGGAGCGGCCTATTTTCCCCGCAACTTCTCAATCAGCGGTGAAAGCAAGGACGACTTTTGTTTCTTCGTCTCGCTCCGGCCGGTCAGGCGCTGGGCGATCTGGAGGAACATCTCGATCGACTTGTGGTTGGCGGAGATCTCCGCGATCATCTGGCCGTTGTTGGCGGCCGCGCCGAAGATCTGAGGCTCGAACGGGATCGAGACGACCGGCTGGCTCTCGATCGCCTTGGCGAATTCGGCCGCCGCGATCTCCGGCCGCTTGGGAACGCCGACCTGGTTCAGGCAGTACAGCGGCGGGCGGTCGTTGGGACGCGCGGCCTTCAGGAGATCGAACAGGTTCTTGGTGTTGCGCAGGTTGGCGAGGTCCGGCGCTGCCACGATCAGGATGTCGTCGGCGCCGATCAAAGCGCGCTTGGTCCAGCCCGACCATTGATGCGGGATGTCGAGCACGATGCAGGGCATGGTCGCGCGCAGCGTGTCGAACACCGAGTCAAAGGCGTCGACGCCGAAATCATAGACCCGGTCGAGCGTCGCCGGCGCCGCCAGCAGGCTGAGGTGATCGGTGCATTTCGACAGCAGGCGGTCGATGAAGGCGGTATCGACGCGATCGGGCGAGAACACGGCATCCGCGATGCCCTGCGGCGGGTCCTGGTTGTAGTCGAGCCCGGCGGTGCCGAAGGCGAGGTCGAGATCGGCGACCACGGCGTCCATCGCGAGGTCACGCGCGATCGCCCAGGCGACGTTGTGGGAGATGGTGGAGGCGCCGACGCCGCCCTTGGCGCCGACCACGGCAATGATGCGGCCGACCGCCTTGGCTTCCGGCGCGGAGAACAGGTTGCAGATCGAGCGGACAACGTCGATCGCACCAACCGGCGCGAGCACGTAGTCGCTGACGCCGCGGCGCACCAGCTCGCGATAGAGCATGACGTCGTTGATGCGGCCGATCACGACCACTCGGGTGCCGGCGTCGCAGACGGTGGCGAGCTGGTCGAGCCCGGCCAGCAAATCGGTGCGGGCATCGCTCTCGAGCACGATCACATTGGGAGTGGGAGCAGACCGATAAGCTTCGATCGCAGCGGCCATGCCGCCCATCTGGATCTTCAGATGGGCCTTGCCGAGACGGCGATCCTCGCCGGCCGATTGCACGGCGGCCGCAGTCTCCACGGTTTCGCAGAAGGCCTGCACCGAGACGCGCGGCGCGGGCGCAATATGCTCCTCGACCGGCGCGGGGGCCTCCGGCTGCTCTTCTTGAGTCTGGCGCGCGTAGCTGATCATTTGCCGGTGTCGCTGAGTTTGGCCTTATCGGCCTCGGGATAGGCCACCGCCGTTGGAGTGCCCTTGCGATACTTCTCGAAGGCGGCGGTGCGGCGCGCGGTGTAGGCCGGAGTTTCGGACCGCGGCTGCTCGAGGTCAGACGGATTGTCGACCATGGCCGCGATATTGCGCTGATAGGCGCAGCCGAAATTGTAGTAATCCTTGTTCTCGAACCAGCTCTTGTTCTTCATCGAGGGGCCGAGATCTTCCGGCCACAGGCCGCAGGGGCCTGCGACTGCGGCGATCTTGGAATAGGTCAGCCGGATCGGCGGCAGGAAGCGCTTGTCTTCCGGCTGGTAGGGGCGGGCGATGATGCCGCGCGGGGGAACGCCCGCCGCCGCCAGCATCGCCTGGATCTCGCGCATCGATTCCGCAGCCGCACGCGCATTCGGCGTTCCGGACGGCACGTCGATGTGGATGGAGCCGGTGCCCTCGTGCATCCAGGTTGAGGCCAGGCCCATCACGTCAGCGCGCTGGGCTGCGGTCAGGCCGCCGCGGGCGTGACCGACGAACACGACGATCGAACGGTTCTGCTCCTCGATCGCGATCGGATGCCGTTGCTTGTAATCGTCGGGAATGGAAGCGGTGGCCACCTCGTCGTGCTGGCAGCCGCCGAGTGCGAGCGCGATACCGACGAGCGCGCCACCGAGGCAGGCGGCGCGGTAGCGGGTCTGGGGTCGTGTTGTGATCATACTAAGTCCCCGTTCCGCCATCAGTCCGTGATGAAGCCGTAGGTGCCGCGGTAGTTCCGTGCCGGTTCGGTCCGGCCCGGCACGCCATAGATGCGATTGATGTTGCCGATCAGTTCGGCCTGCGGATCCGCGGGCGCCGCAAAGCCGTCATCCGGCCGCGACAGGTCCTTTGGTGCCGCTGCGCGAACGACATAGGGCGTCACGATCACGACCAGCTCGGTCGAATTGTTGACGAAGTCGCGGCTGCGGAACAGCGTGCCGAGGATCGGGAGCTGCATCAGCCCCGGCAATCCGCTGATCGCCTGCTTGGTCTGCTGCTGGATCAGGCCGGCCATTGCCATCGCGCCGCCGGAGGGAATCTCCAGCGAGGTTTCGGCGCGGCGGGTCTTGATCGACGGCACCGTCAGCGAGTTGACCGAGGTCGAGGTCACGGCCTGCGACAGCGTGATCGCATTTTCGTTCGACAGCTCCGAGACTTCGGTCATCACGCGCAGGCTGATCTTGCCCTCGGTGAGCACCACGGGGGTGAAGTTGAGCGAGATGCCGAACTTCTTGAAGCTGATCTGGGTGGTACAGACATGCGTGGTGGGATCGCAGGCATAGCCTGCCGGCACCGGGAATTCGCCGCCGGCGATGAAGGTCGCGGACTCGCCGGAGATCGCGGTCAGGTTCGGTTCGGCCAGCGTCCGGATCACGCCTGCGGTTTCCATCGCGCGCAGGGTCGCCTGCACCGACGGCGTTGCGCCGAACTTGGTGGTCAGTGCGTTGCCGTCTACGAGATTTTTACCAAGCGCCGTGAACGGGTTGGAGTTGCTGAAGGTCACCACCGAGGTGCCGTAGTTCAGGTTCGCGGTGAGGTCGATGCCGAGCTGCTTGATGATGGTGCGCGCGACTTCGGCGACCGTCACCTTCAGCATCACCTGGTCGCGGCCGCGGACCACGATCGAATTCACCACCTTTTCGGGGCCGCCGGCAAGGCGTGCGGCGAGGTCGTTGGCCTGCTGCGCCTCGAGCGGGTTGGCCGCAGTCCCG
This sequence comes from Bradyrhizobium ganzhouense, assembly GCF_049949285.1. NCBI lineage: Bacteria > Pseudomonadati > Pseudomonadota > Alphaproteobacteria > Hyphomicrobiales > Nitrobacteraceae > Bradyrhizobium > Bradyrhizobium ganzhouense. The sequence continues at coordinate 7,935,747 of NZ_CP181318.1, read as the reverse complement.
GTCAGGACGACGCCGTCGCCGAGACCGTCGATCTGGATGTCGGAATTGGGCAGGATCTGCTTCAGCGCCGCACGCACGCCGTTGAGGTCGCGCTTGACTGCGATGTCATAGGCGGCGATCTGCTGGCCGGCGGAATCGAAGAACACGATGTTGGTCTGGCCGACCGTGGCGCCGATGATGTAGGCGCGCTGGGACGAGCGGACCACCGCGTTGGCGATCTTGGGATCGGCAACCAGCACATCCTTGATGTCGCGCGGCAGGTCGATCACGATCGACTTGCCGACACCGAGCGAGAGGAAGCGCGCGTTCATCTGCCCGTCGGCTGCAACCGGCACCGCGGGACGGTAATCTGCTGCGATCACGGGCGTCAGCACGGGGTTGAGCGTCAGCGCGAGAGCAGCCGAGAACGACAGGGCGCGAACCATCGAGGTCCGCATCGTTGCCAGATCCGCCCTGCATTTCATATCGACTGTCCTCATCGTGCCTTTGCCTGGGTCGAAATGCCGTAGCGAATGATCGAAACGCCATCGCGCTTCTGCGCGGAGTCATCGAGTGTGATCTCGCTCATCTTGACGTCGGCAATGCTGCGCAGCGCCAGCGACAGCGTTCCAGCCTGGCGGGACTGGGACAGCAGCTGGGTTTGTGCGGAATTGAGTTCCAGCGTCACGGTCTTGCCGACCACCGTGTTCTGGCCGTCCTTCTCCTTCGGCGCCTGGTCGATGGCGAGCACGCGGACATTGACCAGAATGACCTCGGACGTGACGATATCCTGGGCGCCGGCGTTCTGGTCCGGGTTCTTGAGGCGGCGCGTCAGCAGCACATCGACGCGATCGTTCGGCAGGATGAAGCCGCCAGCGCCGGTCTCCGGCGAGATTTCGGTGGAGATGGCGCGCATGCCGCTCGGCAGGATCGCAGCCATGAAGCCGGACCCGTCAGCCTTGACCAGCTTCTGGTCGCGGATCGGCTCACCCTGGATGAAGGGAGCGCGCGCAATCGAGCCGGTGACCTGGGTCGCGCCGTCGGGGCGCTCGCTGCGGCGGATGAAGGCGGCGCTTGCGGTCGCGGTCGGCCAGGTCTGCCACTGTACGTCTTCCGGCTTCACGGTCTGCCCGAGGCCGATGTCGTTCTTGGCGACCAGCACGTCGGTGGTGGGAAGCTGCGCGACCGGAGCCGCTGGAGGCGGCGCAGAGTCCGAGCCGCTCGCCAGATACGCGGCGATGCCGCCGGCGCAGATGGCGACCGTCAGGACGACTATGCGTGCCCTATTCATACGCTTCACTTTCCACAGAACGCCGCGACGCTGCCGCCGCCGTAATCGGCAGTTGACCAGCTATTCGTCAAAGCATGGTTAATGAGGCGTATCTAAATCGGCTTAACGTCGGGTTTATCCGGAGCGTTCAGCGCAGTGCGAGGTGAGCGAGATCGATCGCTTTCACCCATTCGGTCTCGGGGTAGACCACCAGCGCGCCGAGTGCGAGCGCGATGCCGTAGGGAATGCCGGTCTGCTTGTCGTGGAGCCGAGCTAGCCAGGCCTGGCCGGCAAGCCCGTAAGGCAACGGCCATTGCCGAAACTGGAGCAGGAGCAGGGTCAGCGCGCCGCCGAACAGCGAAGCGTAGAGCAGGAAGTCCATCAATGGACCGAAGCCGAACCAGAGCGCCACGGAAGCTGCGACCTTGGCGTCGCCGCCGCCCATCCAGCCCATCGCAAAACAGGTAAAGGCCACGACGAGAAGCAGCGCACCGGAGCCGACATGACTCAACATCTCGTAAGGTGCCATGCCACCGGCAAAGGCGAGCACGAAGAAGCCTGCCACCAGCGCCAGCGAGATGCGGTTCGAGATCGTCATCGTGAACAGATCGCTGGCGGCCGCGAACGCCATCAGGGCCGGGAAGAGCAGAAGGCGCGCGAGGTCGAGGATCATGGGCTGCGTCTTGAGGCCTGGGTCCGTCGCCCGGATCGGGGCGTCGGCGCATGCTAGAGGGCAGTGCTAAACAAACCGACAACGATCGCAGCAGGCCGGTCATCCGGCGCCGGAAGGCTCACCACATGCTGGCGATGCGCATCGCGAGCGTGACCATGGCGAGCAGAAGCGCAAGGCAGACCCAATAGGCCGACGCATCGCCTCGCGCCGTGTCCGCCTCGCTCGCCGCAACCGCGGCATCGGTTCTGTGCTTACGCAACGCCACTGGAACTCGCACTGTCCGAAAAAACAAAGGCCCCGGAAGTCCGGGGCTTTTGCCATCGTCTGCCGGTCGGCTTACTTCAGCGAGGAGCTGATCGAGCCGAACTTGGCGTTCAGCGTGGTGCCGAGGTTGTTGACGACGGTGATGATGGCGAGCGCGATGCCGGCGGCGATCAGACCATATTCGATGGCGGTGGCGCCGGATTCATCCTTCGCGAAACGCGCAATCAGGTTCTTCATGAACTAAACTCCATCTGGGTGAGGTCGCCTCGATCGGCGCTGTTTTGACACGACGAGCATGTGAGCCGAGCTCTTTCGGTAGAGTTAATTCGATCGGTCAAACCCGCGCCTTGCGCGATGCTTTTGGCCAGAGTGAATTTCGCCTTAAGGCGGCCGGCTCAATTCGTTCCAGTTCCTAACGCGCCGTCAACTTCATCCTCCCTTAAATTTCGGGGAGTAGGCGTAAGAGAGATCAGCAGACTGGAACGGACGCGATGATGTCGAGCCTACCCATGCAAGTCGCCCTGATGCTCGGCGAGACCATCGAGAAGGTGATTCCCGTCACCCTCATGCTCGCGGTGGTTTTCACCGTGCTCGAGCATTTTTGGGCCTGCAATGCCGGTCCGTCATGGTGGCGCAAGCGCGAGATCTTGACCGACATCTGCTACTGGTTCTTCGTTCCGGTGTTCGCCCGCACCATGCGGATCGGACTCCTGATCGTCACCGCTGGAATCGTCTTCAACATCCACGATGCCGACGAGCTGATCGCCTTCTACGACAACGGCCACGGCCCGCTGTCGCAGCTGCCGCTCTGGGTGCAGGGCGTGCTGTTCCTGGTCCTGGCCGACTTCATGCTGTACTGGCTGCACCGGCTGTTTCACGGCGGCGGGTTCTGGAAGTACCATGCGATCCATCACTCCTCCGAGGAGATCAGCTGGATCTCGGCGGCCCGCTTCCATCCGGTCAATCTGATGCTCGGCACCATCGGCGTCGACGTCGTGCTGCTGATGGCCGGCATTTCGCCGAACGTGATGATCTGGGTCGGCCCGTTCACGACCTTCCATTCGGCCTTCGTGCATGCCAATTTGAACTGGACCTTCGGCCCGTTCAGATACGTGCTGGCGACGCCGGTGTTCCACCGCTGGCACCACACCTCGCTCGCGGAGGGCGGTGACACCAATTTTGCCGGCACCTTCCCGATCTGGGATGTGCTGTTCGGGACCTTCCGCATGCCGAAGGGCGCGCTGCCGCAGGATTACGGCAAGGATGAAGCGACGATGCCGAAGGAGATCGGCGGCCAGCTTGCTTATCCGTTCCGCCAATAGGATTGCATCCGGCGCCGGGGCGACAAAAACGTCGGTCCGTTCAAACAATACCTGCCGAGTTTGCGGAACGTTCACGAATTACAGGCAGGTTAACCGGGTCGGGCGCCGGCTCCGCTTCCTGATCGATTCTGCCGGTTTGTGACGTCCCGGGGTAAGAGTATGCGTAAAGAGTTCCTGCGCCGCCATGCGCGCATCTGTCTCCTGGCTTCGGCTGCCGTGCTGGCTTCGCCGGCCAATGGCCTTGCCGAGCCCACCGCGGATACCATCGCGGTCAATGTCGACCAGGCCAAGCTCGTGCGGCTGCCCGGCAAGGTGGCAACGATCGTGGTCGGGAATCCCCTCATCGCCGACGTGACGCTGCAGCCCGGCGGAATGATCGTCGTGACCGGCAAGGGTTACGGCGCCACCAACTTCATCGCGCTCGACCGCGGCGGCGAGATCCTGGTCGATCGGCAGATCCAGGTCGAAGGCCCGAGCGACCGGCTCGTGACCGTCTATCGCGGGATCGAGCGGGAGTCCTATAGCTGCCTGCCGATCTGCCAGCGCCGCGTCACGCTCGGCGACAGCGACACCTTCTTCAGCACCACGATGAATCAGGCCGGGTCGCTGAGCAACACTGCCAGCGGCAACGGCGCCGCGGCTGCCAAGACGAACTAGCGAGATCAGCCGATAGACCGACGCGCGGGACTATCCGGTCCCGCGCGACGCTGCCGTGTGCGGCATGTTTTCTGTTCTCCCCGCGTCCGCGGGCCGGCGTGGTTAACCGATCTTAACGGCTCGGTCCGGCCGGTGTGGATTGTCTGAAACACTTAAACAATCAGTTTCCGGTATCGATCGGGGCAGAGATCGCTGCCGCTGGGGAATTTCACGCGATGCCATCGCCCGCACCTTCGCGGTTCACGCTCCGGACTGCGCTGCGCCGGTTTCGCGGCAATCGCCGCGGCTCCGCAGCGGTCGAGTTCGCGCTGGTCGCGCCGATCTTCTTCGCGCTGTTGTTCGCGATCATCGAGACGGCGCTGATGTTCTTCGCGAGCCAGGTGCTCGAGACCATCACGCAGAACTCCGCACGCGTCGTGCTGACCGGGCAGGCGCAGTCTGGTTCAGTGACGAGCTGCGCGGTGAACTCCGTGGCCACGCCGTGCACCCAGGCGACGTTCAAGACCTTCGTCTGTAGCCAGATTCCGGCGTTGTTCGACTGCAACAGTCTCAGCGTCGACGTCCAGAGTTATTCGAACTTCTCGTCGGTAACTCTCGGCAACTACACCGCCTGCAACTTCGATCCCACAACGACGGGGTACAATCCCGGGAGCTCCGGGCAGGTCGTCGTGGTGCGGCTCTATTACAAGTGGCCGCTGTTCGTGACCGGGCTTGGCTACAATTTGGCCTGTAGCACCACCAACAATACACGGCTTCTCGTTGCGACGGCCGCATTCCAGAACGAGCCCTACTAGGACCATCGGATTTGAGCAGAACCATGCAAGCGATCGTGAAAATCTTGCAAGCTGGCCGAATCTCTGCAGGCAAATTCCTCGCAGACAACAAGGCCCTCGCGGCGACCGAATTCGCGGTGATCGTGCCGGTCATGCTCGTGATGTTCTTTGGCACCGTCGAGCTCTCATCCGCGGTGGCGGTCGACCGCAAGGTGACGTTGATTGCGCGAACTCTATCCGATTTGACGTCGCAATCCTCGGGGACGTTGACCGACGCCAACCTCCAGAACACGTTCACCGCGAGCATGTCGATCATCACGCCGTACGACAATACGCTCGTGAACGGCACGATCGCCCAGATCTATATCGATGCAAACAGCGTCGCCAAGATTCAATGGAGCAAGTCCGCCGTCATTACGAGCGGTGCGACGCAGGCCAGTCTGACAGCTCCGCCGCCGACACTGGCGGCCAACACCACGGTCACGTCGATGATTCCGTCGACGCTTCTGCTTCCGTCGACCTATCTCATCTTCAGCCAGGTGAGCTACATCTACACGGCTCCCGTCAAATACGTCCTGAAGTCGGGCGTCACGCTGAGCGATGTCTCTTATACGCGGCCGCGCCAGGTCACTTGCATCTACTACGGCGGCGTTCCGACGTCGTGCTGAGCTGGATGGCGGCCGAGCTCGTCGATACCGCATAAAAAAGGCCGTGCATCCCGCACGGCCTTTTTCGTTGTTCGGTACGCTCGCGCTGGAGATCAGCCTGCGTCGCGGAGATTGTCGGCAGCCGACTTGCCGGACCGGCGATCGGCGACGATCTCGTAGGAAATCTTCTGGCCTTCGCGAAGCGAGCCGAGGCCGGCGCGCTCGACGGCGCTGATGTGAACGAACACGTCCTTGCCGCCGTCGTCGGGCTGGATGAAGCCAAAGCCCTTGGTCGCGTTAAACCACTTCACGGTTCCCATGCTCACGGGGGTAGTTCCTTCTCAGATACACAATGTAAAAGCCCGCTTGCGCAGGCAGGTTAGATCGAATTTCTGGAAGGGTCGTCAGCGTGTCTGAACCGGCTGTACCGGTGGATGCTAATGTCGTCCGGCCGAAAATCGATTAGCGGATTTTATTGGAAATAAGGCATCAAAACAATCCTGACGCGCACGATTTTTTGATCCGCCGCGATTTGAGCGGCGGATCAGCATACAGGCCAGCATTTTACTTCCGCACTTGCGTGCGAAACTGACTAGCGGCGACGGAACTGGCCGCCACGCTGTCCGGGACGGGGAGGTCCACCCACGCCACTGGGGCGTTCGTCCTTGTGGCGGAAAATCAGCCGGCCCTTTTCGAGGTCGTAGGGCGACATCTCCACCGTCACGCGGTCTCCCGCCAGCGTCTTGATGCGGTTCTTCTTCATCTTGCCGGCGGTGTAGGCGACGATCTCGTGCCCGGCGTCGAGCTGCACGCGGTAGCGCGCGTCGGGGAGGATTTCGGTGACCAGTCCTTCGAACTGGATCAGCTCTTCCTTAGCCATGAATTTCTCCAGGTCGTGGACGGCTAGTGCGAATAGGGTTTGCGGGTCGGTTGGCCCATCGGCCGACTCTCGCGGCGCAAAAAGGCTACGCCTTGTATCCCATCAGGCTTGCCGGCGCTATGCGCGGAACGCTGCTCCGGTCGGTCGTTTGACGAAGAGTGCGTCTTGCCACCAGGCCTTTGGCGGCGAGACCCCTTCGAGACCTTCTGGCTACCGCCAGGCCGTCCGTCAATATGCCTGCTGTCACCGTGCCGACCTTCGCCGGGCCTTCCGTCGCCCTGCTTGCCGGCACTGTGGTGGCGTCCATCGCCATGCCGTTCATCGTTGCGCCGGCCCTCACCATGCCGTGCACCCTGCGGGCGCTGGCCCGGACGGCCGGGGCGACCCTGCCGTTGCTGCGGCGGGGGAGCGCCCGCATCGCGGCGGCCGGCATCGGTGCGCAGATCCTCGCGCGGCAGCGCCACCTTGATCAGTCGCTCGATGTCGCGGAGATAGCTGAGCTCTTCGCCCCCTGCGACCAGCGAGATCGCGGTGCCATCGGCGCCGGCGCGCGCGGTGCGGCCGATCCGGTGGACATAGGTCTCGGGCACGTTCGGCAGGTCGTAGTTGATGACGTGGGTGATGCCGTCGACGTCGATGCCGCGGGCGGCGATATCGGTGGCGACCAGGGTGCGGATTTCACCGGAGCGGAACTGGGCGAGCGTGCGCTCGCGATGGTTCTGCGACTTGTTGCCGTGAATGGCGCTGGCGGCGATGCCGGCCCTCTCGAGCGTCTTCACGACCTTGTCGGCGCCGTGCTTGGTGCGGGTGAACACCAGAGCGCGGTCGATCGGCTCGTCCTTCAGCAGCTTGGTCAGGAAGGTGGCCTTGGCCGAGAAATCGACCTGGATGATGCGCTGGTTGATGCGCTCGGCGGTCGAGGACACCGGGGTCACCGCGACGCGGGCCGGGTCACGCAGCATGGAGTCGGCGAGCTCGGCGATGTCCTTCGGCATGGTGGCCGAGAAGAACAGCGTCTGCCGCTTGATCGGCAGCTTGGAGACGATTTTGCGGATGTCGTTGATGAAGCCCATGTCGAGCATGCGGTCGGCCTCGTCGAGCACGAGGAATTCGACGCTGCCAAGCTTCAGCCCGTTGCTCTGCACGAGGTCGAGCAGGCGGCCGGGGGTGGCAACCAGCACGTCGACGCCTGGCATCAGGGCGCGGACCTGGCGGCCCATCGGCACGCCGCCGATGGCGAGCGTCGAGGACAGGCGGATGTGGCGCCCATAGGCGTTGAAGCTGTCGAGGATCTGTCCCGAAAGCTCGCGGGTGGGCGACAGCACCAGTACACGGCAGGTCTTGGGCTGCGGCTTGATGCGGTTCTCCAGCAGGCGATGCAGGATCGGCAGCGCGAAGGACGCGGTCTTGCCGGTGCCGGTCTGGGCAATGCCGACGACGTCGCGGCCGGTTAGCGCCGTGGGGATCGTCTGGGCCTGGATGGGGGTGGGGGTGACGTAATTCTCTTCGGCGAGAGCACGTGCGATGGGTTCGGCGAGGCCGAAGTCCTGAAACGAAGTCAAAAGATGGGTTCTTTCCATGTCAAATGCGATCGGCCCGACGCAATCTGCGGGGCGCGCGCATAAGGGTGTCGAGAAGACACCTGCGTGTTTGGGGTGTCGGATGGCTTGGGAGATATGGGGCAAGCCAGAGGCCCGTAGAGGGCTTAAGAACACGCGGCTCGCAACGACCGCTCGATTCGCGAACGATCTCGTCCCCCATATGGAACATCGAGGAGGCGGTTTCAAGGCAAGTGTTCGCCTGGCGTCGATCGCAGTGCAAAAATAGTTATGCCGGAATTTTAGCCAGCAGAAGCACTTTGCTCAAAAAATAAACTGACTGCCGCATAAGCATACATTTTATTCGCCCAAGTTTTAAGCAGTCAGACTGCGGCGAAACTTTGATTGCGGCAAAATTATCTAGACTGACCAATCACTTGGCAGGTGCTCAGCCCATGGCATGGTTCTTGCGATTCCATTAATCGCAGGCGGCCGTGGGGCCGTTTCGCAGCGTTTTTCACGTCTGCGTCAGGGAGATGATACATCCATGCCTACCAAATCCATTCACGATATAGCGGCGTCATTTAGCCGCCGCGGCGTTCTCGCCGCGACCACCGGACTGATGCTCGGTCTGGCGTCCATTTCCGGTGCCAAAGCCGCGGACGACACCATCAAGGTCGGCGTCCTGCACTCCCTCTCCGGTACCATGGCCATCAGCGAAACCACGCTGAAGGACACCATCCTTTTCCTGATCGACGAGCAGAACAAGAAGGGCGGCGTGCTCGGCAAGAAGCTCGAGGCCGTCGTCGTCGATCCCGCCTCGAACTGGCCGCTGTTCGCCGAAAAGGCGCGCGAGCTGATCACCAAGGACAAGGTCTCGGTCGTGTTCGGCTGCTGGACCTCGGTGTCGCGCAAGTCGGTGCTCCCGGTGTTCAAGGAGCTCAACAACATCCTGTTCTACCCCGTGCAGTACGAGGGTGAAGAGTCCGAGCGCAACGTGTTCTACACCGGTGCGGCGCCGAACCAGCAGGCGATCCCGGCCGTCGACTATCTGATGAAGGACGAGAAGGTGAAGCGCTGGGTGCTCGCGGGCACCGACTACGTCTATCCGCGCACCACCAACAAGATCCTGGAAGCCTACCTGAAGTCCAAGGGTGTCGCCCAGGAAGACATCATGATCAACTACACGCCGTTCGGTCACTCCGATTGGCAGACGATCGTGGCCGACATCAAGAAGTTCGGCTCGGCCGGCAAGAAGACGGCGGTGGTCTCGACCATCAACGGCGACGCCAACGTCCCCTTCTACAAGGAGCTCGGCAACCAGGGCATCAAGGCGAAGGACATCCCGGTCGTCGCGTTCTCGGTGGGTGAAGAAGAGCTCGCCGGCATCGACACGAAGCCGCTGGTCGGCCATCTCGCCGCCTGGAACTACTTCGAGTCGATCAAGACCCCGGCGAACGAGAAGTTCATCAAGGATTGGCAGGCCTACACCAAGAACCCGAAGCGCACGACCAACGATCCGATGGAAGCCCATGTGATCGGCTTCAACATGTGGGTCAAGGCCGTCGAGAAGGTGAAGTCGACCGATCCGGACAAGGTGATCGATGCGCTTCCCGGCATCGAGGCGCCGAACCTGACCGGCGGCGTGTCGAAGATGCTGCCGAACCACCACATCACCAAGCCGGTGTTCATCGGCGAGATCAAGGGCAACGGCCAGTTCGACGTGGTCTGGAAGACCCCGGGTCTCGTGGCTGGCGACGCCTGGTCGAAGGAGCTCGACGGCTCCAAGGACCTGATCGGCGACTGGGTCGGCAAGAAGTGCGGCAACTTCAACACCAAGACCAACAAGTGCCTCGGCTCCGGCTCCTGATCCGGATCTGACGTTCGACTGCACAATGGGAGAAGACGGTTATTCCGCCGTCTTCTCCCCACTTCTGCCGGGGTGATTCACAGTGCCAACCAATCTATCCGCTCGTTTCCGTACCTTTGTCCTCTCGTTGTTCCTGATCGCGTTCGCGCTGCCGGCCTTTGCCGGTCCGTTCGAAGATGCTGTCGCCAAATTCGCCAACGACGATTATTCCGACACGGATGAAGCGATCGGCGTGGTCGCAAGCAGCGGCAACAAGCTCGCCTTTCCCATCATCAGCGCGCTCCAGGACGGCCGTCTCATGGCCGATCCGGACAGCAAGAAAGTTTACGTCACCGGCACCGACGGCAAGTCGATCGACGCCGCGACCGGCGAGCCCGTGGCCAGCGTGCCCGACAGCGCCAGCGCCGTCCGCCTCAATAACCGCCTGCGCCGCAGCGTCGATGCTGCGCTCGGCAGCCTGACGCTGCAGTCGCCCGATCTCGGCGCGCGGCTCCAGGCCGCGCAGTCCGTCTTCAAGTCGCATGAGGAGACCGCGCTCGAGCCGGTCGAAGGCGCACTCGCCAAGGAAACAAACAAATCGGTCAAGACCGCGCTCGGTGAAGCGCGCGCGGCGATCCTGCTGTTCAAGTCCGACGCCACCGAGGTGCAGAAGCTCGAGGCCGTCGCCACCATCAGGGCGCGCGGCGATCAGGAAGCGCTGGCGTTGCTGTCCGACATCGGTACCGACCAGCCGCCCTCTGTCGCAAAGGCCGCTGCGAGCGCCATCAGCTCGATTCAGAGCTCGCTGGCGGTCTGGTCGGGGGTGCAGAATGCCTGGTACGGCCTGTCGCTCGGTTCGGTGCTGCTGCTTGCCGCGATCGGTCTCGCCATCACCTTCGGCGTGATGGGCGTCATCAACATGGCCCATGGCGAGATGGTGATGATCGGGGCCTACACCACCTTCGTGGTGCAGGAGGTGATCCGCACCCGCTATCCCGCTCTGTTCGACTATTCGCTGCTGATCGCCGTGCCGCTCGCCTTCCTCGTCGCCGGCGCCATCGGCGTGCTGATCGAGCGCAGCATCATCCGCTTCCTCTATGGCCGGCCGCTGGAGACGTTGCTTGCGACCTGGGGCCTGTCGCTGGTTCTGCAGCAGGCGGTGCGCACCATGTTCGGCCCGACCAACCGCGAGGTCGGCAACCCCTCCTGGATGAGCGGCGCGTTCGAGCTCGGCCAGATCACCATCACCTATAACCGGCTCTGGATCCTCGTCTTCACGCTGGCAGTGTTCATGATCCTGCTCGCGATGCTGCGCTACACCGCGCTTGGCCTCGAGATGCGCGCGGTCACGCAGAACCGTCGCATGGCGGCCTCGATGGGCATCGCCACCTCGCGCGTCGATGCGCTGACCTTCGGGCTCGGCTCGGGCATCGCCGGCATTGCCGGCGTGGCACTGTCGCAGATCGACAATGTCAGCCCCAATCTCGGCCAGAGCTACATCATCGACAGTTTCATGGTCGTGGTGTTCGGCGGGGTCGGCAATCTCTGGGGCACGCTGGTCGGCGCCTTCACGCTCGGCATTGCCAACAAGTTCCTGGAGCCGGTTGCCGGCGCGGTGCTCGGCAAGATCGCGATCCTGGTCCTGATCATCCTGTTCATTCAAAAGCGGCCGCGCGGCCTGTTCGCGCTCAAGGGCCGTGCGGTGGAAGCATGACCCCTCACATGCTGACGCGATCGCTGGACCGCGGCGCGACCATATTCCTGTTGGTTGTTGCCGCGCTGGGCGTACTGATCCCGCTCTCCAACCTGCTGCTGCCGGCGGGCTCGTTCCTGCAGGTGCCGACCTATCTCGTCGCGCTCTGGGGCAAATATGTCTGCTACGCCATCCTCGCGCTGTCGATCGACCTGATCTGGGGCTATTGCGGCATTCTCTCGCTCGGCCATGGCGCGTTCTTCGCGCTCGGCGGCTATGCGATGGGCATGTATTTGATGCGGCAGATCGGCACCCGCGGCGTCTACGGCAATCCAATCCTGCCCGACTTCATGGTGTTCCTGAACTGGCAGAAGCTGCCCTGGTACTGGTACGGCTTCGACATGTTCTGGTTCGCGGCACTGATGGTGCTGATCGTGCCGGGTCTGCTCGCCTTCTGCTTCGGCTGGCTCGCGTTCCGCTCCCGCGTCACCGGCGTGTATCTCTCGATCATCACGCAGGCGATGACCTATGCGCTGCTGCTCGCCTTCTTCCGCAACGATTTCGGCTTCGGCGGCAACAACGGCCTGACCGACTTCAAGGACATTCTGGGCTTCAACGTCCAGGCCGAGGGCACGCGCGCGGCGCTGTTCGCGCTGAGTTGTCTGGCGTTGATCGTCAGCTTCCTGATCTGCCGCTCCGTGGTGTCCTCCAAGCTCGGCAAGGTGCTGATCGCGATCCGCGACGCGGAATCGCGCAGCCGCTTCCTCGGCTACCGCGTCGAATCCTACAAGCTGTTCGTGTTTACGCTGTCGGCCTGCATGGCGGGCGTCGCCGGCGCGCTCTATGTGCCGCAGGTCGGCATTATCAACCCATCCGAATTCGCGCCGGGCAATTCGATCGAGGCGGTGATCTGGGTCGCGGTCGGCGGGCGCGGGACGCTGATCGGGGCCGCGCTTGGTGCCATCGTCGTCAACTATGCCAAGACCTTCTTCACCTCCGGCGTGCTTGCACCCTACTGGCTGTTTATGCTGGGGGCGCTGTTCATCCTGGTGACGCTGCTGCTGCCGAAAGGCATCGTCGGCACCTTCAATGCATGGCGGGAAGCGTCGAAAGAGAGGCGTCCCGCGCAGGCCAACGCGAGTGCTGCGGCCGAAGACGGCGTCACCGAACCGAAGATGGCGGAGTAGCGGTCATGAACGTCATGGATACCCGCGCGACCTCCGCGATGCTCTATCTCGACGGCGTGCACGTCTCGTTCGACGGCTTCCACGCCATCAACAATCTGTCGCTGACGCTTGCCCCCGGAGAGATGCGCGCCATCATCGGCCCGAACGGCGCCGGCAAGACCACCATGATGGACATCATCACCGGCAAGACCAAGCCGGACGAGGGCACGGTGCTGTTCGACGGCGTCACCGACCTGACGCGGCTGGACGAGACCCGCATCGCCGAGCTCGGCATCGGCCGCAAATTCCAGAAGCCGACGGTGTTCGAGAGCCAGACCGTGCAGGACAACCTCCTGCTCGCGCTCAATGTCGACCACAGCGTCAAGGGCACGCTGTTCTGGCGCGGCAGCAGGGCGGAGTCGGAGCGTATCGACAAGGTGCTGGAGACGATCCGCCTCACGGACGCCCGTAACCGTCTCGCCGGCAGCCTCAGCCACGGCCAGAAGCAATGGCTCGAGATCGGCATGCTGCTGGCGCAGGACCCAAAACTGCTCCTCGTCGACGAGCCCGTCGCCGGGATGACCGACGTCGAGACGCATCTCACCGCCGAGTTGCTCAAGGAGATCAACAAGACCCATACAGTCATGGTGGTCGAGCACGACATGACGTTCGTGCGCGAGCTCGGGGTCAAGGTCACCTGCCTGCATGAAGGCACGGTGCTCGCCGAAGGAACCATCGACCAGGTCTCGTCCAACGAGCGGGTCATCGAAGTCTATCTGGGGCGCTGAGCAATGCTTGAGGTCAAGGACATCAATCTGTTCTACGGCGCGGCGCAGGCGTTGCGCGGCGTCTCGATCGCGGCCGAGCCCGGCAAGGTCACCTGCGTGCTCGGGCGCAACGGCGTCGGCAAGACGTCGCTGCTGCGCGCCATGGTCGGGCAATTTCCGATCTCCTCGGGCGCGATCGTGTTCGACGGCAGCGACATCACCGGCCTCAAGCCCTACGAGCGGGCGCGCAAGGGCATCGGATTCGTGCCGCAGGGCCGCGAGATCTTTCCGCTTTTGACGGTCGAGGAGAACCTCAAGACCGGTTTCGGCCCGCTCAAGCGCGAGGACAAGCACATCCCGGACGACGTGTTCTCGCTGTTTCCGGTGCTGGAGTCCATGCTCGGCCGGCGCGGCGGCGATCTCTCCGGCGGCCAGCAGCAACAGCTGGCGATCGGGCGTGCGCTGGTGATGCGGCCGAAATTGCTGCTGCTCGACGAGCCGACCGAGGGCATCCAGCCCTCGATCATCAAGGACATCGGGCGGGCCATCTCCTACTTGCGCAACCTCGGCAACATCGCCATCGTGCTGGTCGAACAATATCTCGACTTTGCCTGCGAGCTCGGCGACAGTTTTGCGGTGATGGATCGCGGTGCAGTGAAGTTCACTTGCGACCGTTCCAATCTCGACGCCAGCGAGATCAGCCGCCAGATGGCTCTGTAAGCCGGGACATTGTAGGCTGGAAAAATCCTGCCGCGGCCGGCCGGGGGAGACGGGATGCGCAGCGACGCCTCGGTAACATCTTTGGCGACATCTTCGGTGTTCGAAGCCAATCGTGCCCGCGGCGCGGTGCGCTTCGACGTGCACGCCCGCGACGGCGTGACACGGCGCGGTAGCCTGCACGAATCCGGCTCGCTCCGCGTGCGCTTTCCCTCGCCGGAGGACGATGGCCTGTCCGGCGTGTTCGTCAACACGGCCGGTGGCATCGCTGGAGGTGATCGTTTCGACATCGATATCTCGGCTGCCGATGCAACGCGCCTGACGCTGACAACGGCGGCCGCCGAAAAGGTCTATCGCGCGCCGGGCGCGGCGGCGCAGCTCAATATTTCGCTGAAGGTTGGCGCTGGCGCGCATCTCGGCTGGCTGCCGCAGGAGACGATCCTGTTCGATCGCGCCCGGGTTCATCGCCGCTTCGACATCGAACTCGATGACGCCGCCTCGCTCCTGCTTTGTGAAATTGTCGTATTCGGCCGCACCGCCATGGGCGAGCGCATGGAGCAGGGCGAATTCGTCGACCGCTGGCGGTTGCGCCGTGGCGGCAGGCTGGTCTTTGCCGAGATTGTCCGGCTCGACGGCAATATCGGCGCAAAGCTCGCGCGATCGGCGGTCGCCAAGGCGGGTGCTGCGATCGGCACGGCCCTGATCGTGCCCGGCGACGAGGCTCTGGTCGAGCGCATTCGCGAGGCATCGGAATCATTCGCCGGCGAGGTCGGAATCTCGGCCTGGAATGGCTTTGCAATGGCGCGGTTCTGTGCCCAAGATGCGGCGCGTTTGCGCGCCGACATGATGGCCGTGCTGGCGCGCACCGGCGCGGCCCTGCCGCGACTCTGGCTGAATTGACGGCCGGCTGAATTGAAGTGTTGAACGGAAGAGATTCTTCATGAACCTGTCTCCCCGCGAAAAGGACAAGCTTCTGATCTCGATGGCGGCGATCGTGGCGCGCCGCAGGCTCGACCGCGGCGTCAAGCTCAATCATCCCGAGGCGATCGCGATCATCTCCGATTTCATCCTCGAGGGCGCACGCGACGGCCGTACGGTCGCAGAGCTGATGCAATCCGGCGCGCAGGTGCTGACCCGCGACCAGGTGATGCCTGGCATCCCCGAGATGATCCACGACATCCAGGTCGAGGCGACGTTCCCTGACGGCACCAAGCTCGTCACCGTGCACGAACCGATCCGATAGGAGCGAGATCATGATCCCCGGCGAACTCTTCATCCAGGACGGCGAGATCGAGCTCAACGCCGGCCGCAAGACCGTGACGCTGACGGTGGCCAACACCGGCGATCGTCCGATCCAGGTCGGCTCGCACTACCATTTCTTCGAGACCAACCCCGCATTGAAGTTCGACCGCAAGAAGTCCCGCGGCATGCGCCTCGACATCGCCGCCGGCACCGCCGTCCGCTTCGAACCCGGCCAGACCCGCGACGTCCAGCTCGTAGCGCTCGCCGGCAAGAAGACCATCTACGGTTTTCGTGGCGATGTGATGGGGAAGCTGTGATTCATGCTCTCCGCCGTGCGCCTCATCTCGGAAGCTGCTGAGCTCGCTGCGCGCCGGCACAATGGCATGGCGCGCAAGGGGCGGGGGAATGAGCCTTACATCAACCACCTCGCCGAGGTCGCTAACCTGCTCGCGACCGCGACCGATGGGGCCGATGCTGAGCTCGTTGCCGCCGGCTGGCTGCACGACACGATCGAGGACACCGAGACGACGCGGGAGGAGCTCGTGCAAAAATTTTCCGACCGTGTCGCCTCTCTCGTCGCCGAATGCACCGACGATATGAGCTTACCGAAGGCCGAGCGGCGACGCCTGCAGGTTGTCAATGCGCCGAAGAAATCGGCAAGCGCAAAACTGATCAAGATCGCCGACAAGGTCAGCAATATCGGCGCGCGTATTCATTCGGGTCCGACCGCCGGGGAACGCGACGACCTCGTCGACTACACCGGCTGGGCCGAGCAGGTCGTTGCCGGCTGCCGTGGCGGCAATGCTTGGCTCGACACGACATTCGATAACATGGTGCGAAAAGCGAGGGCCTCGCTGTGAGCGCCATCAAAACATTCAAACGCAAACGGGGCTTGTGATGTCCGTCAAGATGAAGCGTTCCGTCTATGCCGACATGTTCGGTCCGACCACCGGCGACAAGGTGCGGCTGGCCGACACCGACCTCATCATCGAGGTCGAGAAGGATTTCACCATTTATGGCGAGGAGGTGAAGTTCGGCGGCGGCAAGGTGATCCGTGACGGCATGGGCCAGTCGCAGGTCACCAACAAGCAGGGCGCGGCCGATACCGTCATCACCAATGCGCTGATCGTCGACCATTGGGGCATCGTGAAGGCCGATGTGGCGATCAAGGACGGCATGATCGCGGCGATCGGCAAGGCCGGCAATCCCGACATCCAGCCGGGCGTCACCATCATCATCGGCCCAGGCACCGACGTGATCGCAGGTGAAGGCAAAATCCTCACCGCCGGCGGCTTCGACAGTCACATCCATTTCATCTGTCCGCAGCAGATCGAGCACGCGCTGATGTCCGGCGTCACCTCGATGCTCGGCGGCGGCACCGGTCCCTCGCACGGCACCTTTGCCACCACCTGCACGCCCGGTCCCTGGCACATTGCGCGGATGATCCAGTCGTTCGATGCCTTCCCGGTCAATCTCGGCATTTCTGGCAAGGGCAATGCGTCGCGCCCCGCACCGCTGGTCGAGATGATCAAGGCCGGCGCCTGTGCGCTGAAGCTGCACGAGGATTGGGGCACCACGCCGGCCGCGATCGACAATTGCCTGTCCGTGGCTGACGATCACGACATTCAGGTCATGCTGCATTCCGACACGCTGAACGAATCCGGCTTCGTCGAGGACACCATCAAGGCGTTCAAGGGCCGCACCATCCA
Organism: Bradyrhizobium ganzhouense; assembly: GCF_049949285.1. Classification (NCBI taxonomy): domain Bacteria; kingdom Pseudomonadati; phylum Pseudomonadota; class Alphaproteobacteria; order Hyphomicrobiales; family Nitrobacteraceae; genus Bradyrhizobium; species Bradyrhizobium ganzhouense. The sequence continues at coordinate 7,918,601 of NZ_CP181318.1, read as the reverse complement.
TGCCTTCCACACCGAAGGCGCGGGCGGTGGTCACGCCCCTGATATCATCAAGGTCGCCGGCTTGAAGAACGTGCTGCCGTCCTCGACCAATCCGACACGGCCGTTCACCCGCAACACCATCGACGAGCATCTGGACATGCTGATGGTGTGTCACCACCTCGATCCCTCGATCGCGGAGGATCTGGCGTTCGCGGAAAGCCGCATCCGCAAGGAGACCATCGCGGCCGAGGACATCCTGCACGATCTCGGCGCGCTCTCGATGATGTCGTCGGATTCGCAGGCGATGGGCCGCCTCGGCGAGGTCATCATCCGAACCTGGCAGACCGCCGACAAGATGAAGAAGCAGCGCGGATCGCTGCCGCAGGACAAGGGCAAGGACAACGACAATTTCCGCGTCAAGCGCTACATCGCGAAATACACGATCAACCCCGCGATCGCGCATGGCGTGTCGAAGCTGATCGGCTCGGTGGAGAAGGGCAAGCTCGCCGATCTCGTGCTGTGGTCGCCGGCCTTCTTCGGCGTCAAGCCGGATTGCATCGTCAAGGGTGGTATGATCGTCGCGGCTCCCATGGGCGATCCCAACGCTTCCATCCCGACGCCGCAGCCGGTGCACTACCAGCCGATGTTCGGCGCCTTCGGCAAGGCGCGCACAGCGTCCTCGGTGGTGTTTACTTCAAAGGCCGCGATCACCGGCGGCCTCGCGCGAAAACTGGGCATCGAGAAGAAGCTCTATGCCGTCCAGAACACCCGCAGCAAGATATCGAAGAAGAGCATGATCCACAACGACGCCACGCCCAATATCGAGGTCGATCCGGAGACCTATGAGGTGCGCGCCGATGGGGAGCTTCTGACCTGCCCGCCCGCCGAGGTGCTGCCGATGGCGCAGCGATATTTCATGTACTGAAATAGCGCCTCAACGCATGTCCCGGGCGCATCACTGCATGTCCGGGGGCGGCTTTTCCGGTTTTGCGTTCGATCCCGGCTGGTCTAATGTCCGGCCCGGTATCTAACCTTGAGAAGAAAAGCCGGGAGGATTTCTCGTGATTTACGTCGTCGCTACCCTGACCATCAAGCCCGAAACGCGTGCCGAGTTCATTGCAGCCGCCACCGCCTGCATCAAGGAGACGCGGAAGGAACCCGGCAATATCGCCTACGATCTGCATGAGAGCGTCACCGATCCCTCCAAGATGGTGTTTGTCGAGCAGTGGGAGAATGCCGGAGCGCTGGTACCGCATCGCGGCCAGGAGCACATGAAGACGTTCGGCCGCGTTGCCGTGAAGTGCTTCACCGCGCCGCCGAAAATCGAAGTCATCACGCCCGAGAAGGTCGAGACGAGGTAACAGCGCATGATCCGGGCGACGCAGGTTAAGGGACAGTACCGCTTCACGGAAACGCCGGCGGATACGGTCGTGCTCGATTTCGACGATCGGCACCGCCGCCGCATGGCGATGACGGGGACGCGGGGGCTGAATTTCCTGCTCGACCTGGAGAATGCCGTCGCGCTGCGCGGCGGCGATGCGCTGGTGCTGGAGGACGGCCGACTGGTCGAAGTGGTCGCGGCGCCCGAGCCGTTGCTCGAGATCCGCGGCCGCGATCCGCACCATCTCATCCGCGTCGCCTGGCATCTCGGCAACCGCCATCTGCCGACGCAACTCATGGCCAAAGCCTTGCGTATTCGCCGCGACCACGTCATCGAGGCGATGGTGAAGGGGCTTGGCGCGCGGGTGGTCGAGATCGAGGCGCCGTTCGATCCCGAGGGCGGGGCCTATGCCGAGGCCGGCCATGCGCATGGGCATGACGACCACGCTCACCACGATCACGGTCACGATCACCATGATCATCATGCTCATGACCACCATGCCCACGATCATGCCGCGCACGACCATGGGCATGATCATCACCATCACCACGACGAGCATTGCGATCATCCCGACCATCACCACGGCCACAAGCATGCTCATGACCACAAATGAGCCGGTCAATGCCGGTGATCTCGCCGAGCGCGAGGCGGCGGCGCTGTACCGGCTGATGACGTGGCTGTCGCCGGCCTTTCCCGTCGGCGGGTTCTCCTATTCCAGTGGCATCGAGTGGGCGGTCGAAGCGGGTGACGTCACCGACATCGCGACGTTGACCGATTGGCTGGATGCCATGCTCGGCGACGGCTCGGGCTTTTGCGATGCGACGTTTCTAGTCCATGCTTACCGTGCCGCCGAGGCCGGCGAAGATGCGTCTTTGAGTGATATTGCCGAGCTCGCCGCAGCCTTCGTGCCATCGCGCGAACGGCAGCTCGAGACGACCTCGCAAGGGCGCGCCTTCATCGACATCTCCCGCGCGGCGTGGGACGCGGAGGGCCTGGATGCCATGGTCGCGTCATGCCGCACGCCACTGGTCTATCCCGTCGCCGTCGGCGTCGTCGCCGCGCTGCACGGCGTGCCGCTGGCGCCGACGCTGCACGCCTTCCTGCATGCGCTGGTCTCGAACTGGATTTCGGCAGCAAGCCGGCTCATTCCGCTTGGCCAGACCGACAGCCAGCGCGTGCTGGTGAAGTTGGAAGCCGCCGTCGCCGTAACTGCCAATCGGGCGCTGGGGGCGACATTGGACGATCTCGGCAGCGCGACGTTTCGCGCCGATCTCGCCAGCCTGCGGCACGAGACACAATATACGCGGTTGTTTCGCTCGTGAGCGGCACAGCCTTCAATCGATCAAGAGAGAGCGAGTGACATGGCAACTTCTCACGGCCCCTTGCGTGTCGGCGTCGGCGGCCCCGTTGGATCGGGCAAGACCGCGTTGATGGATCTGCTCTGCAAGACCATGCGCGAGCGCTACGACATCGCCGCGATCACCAACGACATCTACACCAAATGGGATGCGGAATTCCTCGTGCGCTCGGGCTCGCTGACGCCGGACCGCATCGCCGGTGTCGAGACCGGCGGCTGTCCGCACACCGCGATCCGCGAGGACGCCTCGATGAATCTGGCTGCGGTGGCGGACATGCGCGCCAAATTCCCGGGGCTCGACCTCGTGCTGATCGAATCCGGCGGCGACAATCTGGCGGCGACCTTCTCGCCGGAGCTGGCCGACCTCACCATCTATGTCATCGACGTTGCCGCCGGCGACAAGATTCCGTCCAAGGGTGGCCCCGGCATTACCCGCTCCGACCTTCTGGTCATCAACAAGATCGACCTCGCGCCGCATGTCGGTGCGTCCCTCGAGAAGATGGACACGGACGCCAGGCGCATGCGCGGCGAGCGCCCGTTCGTCATGACCAATTTGAAGAAGAGCGAGGGGCTCGACCGCATCGTCGGCTTTATCGAGACCAAAGGTGGGCTGAAGCGGGTGGGTTGAAGCGGGCGGGCTGACGGGCCGCGGCGACATGGCGCAGCATTTTCCGCCGTTAACGTTTGAGGCAAAGCCGCATTAGCGGAACAAATTTCGGACACGGCGATTATCTACCTCCGGTGCCCGGAGCAGAGCCGCTATTGGCCGGACGATCGGCCGGGCGGATTAAGCTTTTTGGGCGACCGAAGTTGCGTACAGATGCCTCCTCCGTCATTATCTCTGCCACTGGGCTCCACCCTGTTTCGGCACATGGCCGTTCGAGCGGCGTTGATATGCTCCGTGTTTATTGCCGACCTCCTGCGTTCGCCTGAGTAGTCGCGTGGTCCGGCTGGGTTTCATCATCGGCTTCATCGCTCTGCTCGGAGCCTTGCTCTCCGGGCTTGCGGCCTATCGCGTCCATGACCAGGAGCTGGCGCTGGACCGGATTGCGCTGGCCCGCGCGATCGACGTTCATGCGAGCCTCGTCCAGGACAGGTCGACCGAACGTGAGCTGCTGGCGCGTGTCGCCTCAGGCCTGTTCCGTGCGCCGTCGGTGCTGAAGCCCAACATGCTGGAGCCGCTGCGCTCGGCCATCTACGCCTTCAAGACCGACTTCGTGGTGGCCGGCTGGGTCGCCCGGCTCCAACCGAACGAGTTGCCTGCGGCGCAGGCCGCGATCGCGGCCGCCGGTTTCCCGAAGCCGCAGATCCGGGACTACAACGACAAGCCGATCGACCCGGCGAGCCTCACCCACCCGATCGACGTGCTGATGGATCTTGAGCCGCGCAGCGACGAGACCAAGGCGCTGCCCGGCCGCAGCTACGACCAGGATCAGGTGCGCAGCGCAATGCTGGCGCGTGCCAGGATCGAGAAGCGCTCGGTCGCCTCCGATCCGGTTCCGCTCCTTGGTGAGAACGGCGCGATCGGCGTCATCGTCGCCGCGCCCGTCATTCCGGAGGGCGCGACCGAGCCGGTCGGCTTCATCACGTTTTCCTACGAGCTGGCCTCGCTGATGCTGACCAATGACGATCTGTCGTTGTTCTCGGTCGCGCTCAAGGACCCGCGCAAGGAAGGCAGCGAGCTGGTCGCCAACGACCAGGGCGTCGTCTCCACCCGCATGACGACGCCGGACGGACCGGCACCGTCGGCGACGCGCACCGTGAGCTTCGGCGGCCGCGACTGGCAGCTCGGCTATTACGCGAAGACCAACTCCGCGCGCCGCGCCGAGCAGACCGCCATCATCGTGGCAGCGATCGGCTTCGCCATCACGGCGATGGTGTGCGGCCTGTTCGGCTATGTTGCCTACAACAATTTGAGGCTCAGCCGCGAAATCCAGGTGCGGATCGGCTTCGAGCGGCGGTTGACGGCGGTCATCGACGAGCTCAACCACCGGGTCAAGAACATCCTCGCGGTGATCCAGTCGATCGTGACGCGCACGCTGCGCCACGGTTCGGACATCGATGTCGCGCGCGAGCTGCTGATCGGCCGCATCCACGCCATGTCCAACGTGGTCTCGCTGCTCAGCGAGAGCCAGTGGCAGGGCGTCAAGCTGAAGGGCCTGTTCGAAGCGCGCGCCATTCCGCATGCCGATCGCATCGCCGTCAGTGGCCCGGATATCGCCGTTAGCGCGCGTGCCGCCCAGAGCCTGTCGTTGCTATTCTTTGAGCTTGCCTCGCACTCGGACGAAGGCCTGTCGCTGGTCGGCAAGCATCCGCATATCACTGCAAACTGGACGGTGACGGGCGAGGAGCCTGAGACAGTGTTTCATTTCCGCTGGGAGGAGTTCAACACCAGCGAGGCGACACGCCGGCCGGATTCGGATTTCGGCCTGATCCTGCTCGACCGCGTCGCGCCCGAAGCGCTCGGCGGCACGGCTAAGCGCTACTTCACGGATGTCTCTTATGTCTATGAATTGATCGCGCCGATGGAGACGGTCGTGGACATGACCGAGCGCGACCGCACGGAAAAGCTGTCGCAGCCGGTGAAGCCGGTGCGCTAGCCCTTCGGCCGCAACACCAGGTCGACCAGGTTGCGTGCATAGGCCGGCGTGATCGGCGCGATGCCGAAGACGTAGCGGTAAAACAGGCTGCCATAGATGGCGTCGTAAAGATCTTCCGCCGGTGCCTCGGCCAGAATGCTGCCGTCACGCTGGCCGGTCGCGATCATCTCCACCAGCGCGTCGCGGCGAAACTGGAGGTAGCGGGCATAGAACAGCTCCGCCGAGCCGGTCTTGGAGATGCACTCGGAGATGACCGCAAGCTGCACCTTGCCGAACTCGCCTTGCAAGGCTTCAGCATAGGCGGCCGCATGGCGGCGTGCGCGCGCCGCGGGCGTTCCCGCGCTCACCGGCGGCATCGGCAGCATTTGCGCGGCATGATGGAGAAAGGCGTCGATCAGCAGCGCCTCGCGCGACGGCCACCATTTGTAGATCGTCATCTTGGAGACGTTGGAGTGGCGCGCGACAGCATCGATCGTGGTCGCGGCTAGGCCGGTCGTGGCCATCAGCGTATAGGCGCTTTCGAGGATGGCGTGGGTGGTCTCGATCGAGCGCGGCCGGCCGCGCCGGGGCGCGCTCTCGGCCGCATCGCTCGTGCCTTTCGCCATGACCAAGCCGGTCTCCTTGCGCAGAGGCCGCCATTCCCATAGGCCGCGGCCTCGTCCCGCATAGCGTAGCCGAGGTCTCCGGCCTAGCGAAATCACGCGAGAGCCTTGGGCCTAGTTGGGCCTAGGCCCGCTGCCGCACGGCCGCCGGCTCGTCCTGACGCTTCGACCAGGAGATGTAATAGGCCACCGCCGTCATCGCCGCGAAGCCGGCAAGGCTCACGCCGATCTGCATCACGACCAGATTGGCGCCGGTGATCAGGATGAGATGGCCGGCGAAGGATAGGAATACGCCGACGCAGAACACGGCAAGCCATTCCTCGCCGCATTTGATCACCATCTGGAGCGGCTTCCATTGCAGCCCCGGATGGTCGGGCGGGATGAGGCGGGTCGCGATGAAAGCGAGCGCGAGGAAATGGATCACGCGATAGGGCGCGAGGTTTTCCTTGTCGGTCGGCGAGATGCCGTTGAGCACGACATCCGGCAAATAGGCGGACAATGTCGGTGAATGGCGCATCAGGGTGATGGCCATCGCCGACACCAGATAGGCGCCCGCCAGCACCCGGAGCCAGGGCAGGTTGCGCAAGGCGCGGCCCGACGCGCCGGTGACGGCGAACCAGCCGCCCAACACCATCAGCATCTGCCAGCAGAACGGATTGAACGTCCATTCCTGGTCGGGATAGGTTCGGAAACCCCACTCGAACCAGCGTGCCGCGAAATAGAACGCGACAGAGAGCGCCAGCGTCACGTTCGGCCGCCGCAACAGCCCCCACAAGGCAAACGGAAAGAAAGCCATCAGCGGGATCATCAATTGCAGCAGGTCGAGGTTCAGCGGCTCTTCCTGCAGCACGAGGCCGCGGACCAGGATGCGCAGCGGATGCTCGAGAATGCCTGAGATATTATAGTCGCTGATGATCTCCGGCGCCATCGATTGCGAGGCGACATAGGCGATGGTGTCGATGTAGATCACGAACAGCACGACATAGGCGGCATAGAGTCGCCAGACGCGGCGGAAGATGCGCGTCGCGGCGACGATATAGCCGCGCTCCAGCGCCATCTTGCCGTGGATGATGGCGACGCCATAGCCCACCACGAACACGAACAGATCGGCAGCGCCGCTGAAGCCGAAGTTGCGCAGCGTCAGCAGGTTGACGACATTGTTCGGGATGTGATCGACGAAGACCGACCAGGTCGCAATGCCGAGCGTCAAATACAGCCTTGCGTCGTGGTCGAATGCGGCGAGGTTAGCCTTGACGGACGGCTTCATTGCGGAAAATGACTTTTGGAATCAGGGGCGATGCTTTTAGCGGCAACCGCCTGCCTATCCGAGTAGCGTTTGCGTGAAGGAAGGGGAATTTACCGCATCTGATGAAAAATTGCGCAGAGATGGGCAGTGGAATTCCTGCCAGCTTGCTCGTCCGGTCGCTTGCGCAACTTTCTTAACGCGGTCTTGTCGTCATTCGGCCGGCTCGGCCGAAGTCTCATCCGCAGCGCCGGCGCGGCTTGCCATGATTCCAAGTGCTACGCCGCCGATGGCCAGGATCGGCAACAGCCGCTTGACGCCGATGGCGCGGACGATCTGCAGGCCCGTCGCGATCAGCACGGGATCGGCGAGCATGCTCGGAGCCGCCTTCGCGGCGAGCTCGGCGGCGATGCGGGCGCGTGTCCGCATCTCCCGCTTGTAGCCCCAATAGCTTCCCGCCGCTGCAAGCGTCAGCAGGAAGAAGATGCCGGCGCCCGCGAGGCAGGCCTGCACGGGGCCGTATTTTTCCAGCACCGAGATGAAGACCGCCGCGCAGAGGAAGCACGTGGTGATGAACAGCGCGAACGCCGCACCCGCCGCCAGCGAGGTCAGCCGCACAGTCGTGCCCGTCGATGCGCTGATGCCGTCGATGATGCGCTGAAACACGATCTTGCTCCTCAGATCCCGTCGTGACCGCAAAATCCTTCGTGTGGCCTAGCGACGCCAGGCGAAGCCGATCAGGAAGCCGATGCCGAGCGCGATGCCGACGGTCGCGAGCGGCCGTTGCGTGATCGCATCTTCCAGCGTCTCCTCGATCGAGCCATAGGCATCCTGCGCCGCGCCCATCATCGCGCTGCCGCGCTCCGAGACGTCATCGAGCGTCGAATCCATGTTCTCGCGCGCCTGCTTGTAGCCGCGCCGGGCCTGCTTGCCCGTGGCGTTGGCAAAATTGTTGAGCGCGTCGGTGATCTGGTCGGTGAGGGCGGCGATATCGCTTTTCACGGCTGCTACATCCTTCTCGAGGCGTTCTGCGGTGGCTCTGTCGGTCCAATCTCTCATTCTGGCTTCGCCATCGGCTATTGACATCACGGGCTCCGGACTGTTCGCGGTGAGATGGGCGGAAAACGTTTGGTTGTGGCGGAAGTTCCGTTTGCGGAGCCCGTCATCCCTGCGGCAATTGCGGCGAATTCTCCGGCAACAGATGCTCCTTGAGAATCAGCCCCACGATCAGGAGCGGAGACGACAGGAATGCGCCCATCGGTCCCCACAACCAGGTCCAGAACGCCAGCGCGATAAAGACGGCGAGCGCGTTCAGCGACAGCCTTCGGCCGATGATGGTCGGCGTGACGAAGTGCCCCTCCATGAAGGTGATGCCGCCGAAGGCGAGTGCCGCCATCAGGCCGCCGCCGATGGTGGGAAATGCGACCAGCCCGACCACGGCCAGCACGACGAACATGGCGACCGGTCCGATGATCGGAATGAAGTTGAGCGCAGCCGCAAGCGCGCCGAGCCCGGCCGGATTCGGCATGCCGGTGACCGCGCAGACGATGCCGGTGGCGATGCCGACGCCAATATTGATGACCGTGACCGTCAGCAGATAGTTGCCGAGATGAACCTCGATCTCGTTGAGGATCCGGAGCGTGCGCAGCCGCGCGTCGCGGTCGGTGAAATTCATGATCATGGCGCGCCGCAGATCGCGCCAGCTCGCGATGAACAGGATCAGGGTGGCGAAGAACAGCAGGAATTCAGCGAAGGTCGGCGACACGAATTCCAGCGTCGGCTGCACCCATTCCACCTTCGGCAGGGGGACGCTCGGCAGGCCATCGGAGCCGCCGACCATGGTCTGCAGCTCCTTCCACAGCGCCAGCGGCCGGTCGAACACATGCGCCTTCTCCTTCAACTGCGCAGCCAGCTCCGGGAGGCGTGAGCTCCATTCCATGGCGGGCACCGCGATCAGTGCGACAACGAAGGCGACCACCGTCGTCACCGCGATCACGATCAGCACAGCTCCGGGGGCGCGGGGTATCCGTCGCTTTTCCAGGAAGGTCGCAGCCGGCGACAGCATGGTACCGGCGACGACGGCCATCACGACCGGCAGGAAGAACGCTTTGGCGACATAGAGCACCGCGACGATGGCGATCAGGAGCAGGCCGGCAAGCGCAAAGGCAACGAACTCGGTGCGCCGGATCACCGGCGGCAGCTCGATATGACTATCGGGAAGCGGAGTGCCTTCGTCGCTGCCGGAAATCAGCCGTTCACTGGGAAGGACGCGCACAATTTCTCTCCCGCACGGAGGTGTCCGGGCGCCCGTTGGTCATCAGGAAACGCCCGACGCCCGCTACGGTTCCATCGCGGCTTCGTGAAGTTGCGCTCGCTTGACTGTGACGTCGTTGCTGCATGAGCGGGTGGAACTTGAACAGGTTCTGCTGCGTTTGTTTGGAAGCGGCATCACTCAAGATGCAGACATCACACGGGGCAGCACATGACAAAGTTCTCAGTCGTCGGTCGCAGCTTCTCGCCGCGCGTCGTCACCGCTTTTGCCTTTGCGACAGCGTTGCTGACGGTACCCTTCGCAGCACAAGCCCAAACCCTTGGCTTCGCGCCGATGCAGCCGCAGGCCTATCCGCAGGACCAGACCTACTCTTCGCAGGGCTATGCGAGCGGGTCGCCGCAGGCCGCCGATGAGGATGCGGTGCTGCCGGACCGCCTGCGCCGGCAGATCGTGAGCTTCGATCGCAACGAGCCGGCCGGCACCATCGTCATCGATACCGCCAACACCTACCTCTATTATGTGCTCGGCAACGGCCGCGCCATGCGCTACGGCGTCGGCGTCGGCCGCGAAGGTTTCACCTGGTCCGGCGTGCAGAGCATCAGCCGCAAGGCTGAATGGCCGGATTGGCATCCGCCGGCAGAAATGATCGCGCGCCAGCCCTATCTGCCGCGCTTCGTCGCCGGCGGCCCAGGCAATCCGCTGGGTGCGCGCGCGATGTATCTCGGCTCCAGCGAATACCGCATCCACGGCACCAATGATCCAACCACGATCGGCAAGTTCGTCTCGTCCGGCTGCATCCGTCTGACCAATGAAGATGTCAGCGACCTCTTCAGCCGCGTCAATGTCGGCGCTAAGGTCGTGGTGCTGCCGAAGAACGCACCGCTGATGGCGCGAGGCGGTGACCCCGTGCGCAAGCAGCGGCCGGCGGTAACGACGCTGCCCTCGGGGCACCAGGCGCTGAACATCTCAGCGTCGTCGGTGGATTAAAGAGTTGAGTGAGGTCATATGATGAGACCTTCGATCAGCAGGCTCGCTGGCGGAACGGCCGCGTTCGTCACGATCGCTTCGCTCGGCCTTGCGGTGGCGCCTTCGGCGCATGCGGAGGACTTCTTCTCCGCGCTGTTCGGCGGCTTCCGCGCCCGGCCGGCACCTGAGATCCGGATGCCGTTTCCGAGCGACGACATGCCGCGCTACGACGCCCCGCGCCAGCGCGCGTCCTATGGCGGCGAGACCGCCTATTGCGTGCGCGGCTGTGACGGGCGCTATTTCCCGGCGCAAGGCAACGACGCCGAGAGCAAGGCGCAATCCTGCAAGAGCTTCTGCCCGGCGTCGGAAACCTCGCTGGTCTATGGCAGCAATATCGACGACGCCACGACCGACAGCGGCAAGTCGTATTCCGACCTGCCGAACGCCTTCCGCTATCGCAACGAGATCATGTCCGGGTGTACCTGCAACGGCAAGGACCCAGCCGGCCTCGCTTCGCTCAAGGCCGAGGACGATCCGACCATGCGCAAGGGCGATATCGTTGCAGGTAGCGACGGCCTGGTCGTCGCCAACCGCAACGCCAACGATCGCCGCGGTGTTGCGATGAACTTCTCCCCGTTGCCGGAAAAGATCCGCGCAAAATTCCGACAGGTGCCGGTGGTGGCAAAGGAGTAGGCCAGCGGTCTCTCGTGAGTGACGCTGGCGCTCCAATCCCTGCGCCGGGACGACACCGAGAGCGTCGCGCCAGCGCGCCTTACGCCGCGCGGATCTTGCCGAGGAAGTCGCTGACCTCGTGACCAAGCTGGTTGCTCTGGGTCTCGAGCATCTCGGAGGCGCTCTTCACGTTGTCGGCGGCCGCGGCTGCGGCATCCGCGTCCGCCTTCACGCCGGTGATGTTGTCCGAGACATTCTTGGTGCCCTGCGCGGCATATTGGGTGCTGCGCGTGATCTCCTGCGTCGCCGCGCCCTGTTCCTGCACGGCAGCCGCAATCGCGGTCGCGACCTCGTTGACCTCGCCGATGATGCCGCCGATGGTCTGGATCGCGTTGATGGCATCGCCCGCGACCTTCTGGATGTCGGCGATCTGCTCGGAGATCTCTTCCGTCGCCTTCGCCGTCTGGCTCGCCAGCGACTTGACCTCCGAGGCGACGACGGCAAAGCCGCGCCCCGCTTCGCCGGCGCGCGCGGCCTCGATCGTGGCGTTGAGGGCGAGCAAATTGGTCTGCTGCGCGATGGTGTTGATCAGGCCGACGACCTCGCCGATGCGTCCTGCGGACTTCTGCAAGCCCTGCACGGTGCCGTCGGTCTCGCGCGCCTGCGTGACGGCGCGACCGGCGATCCCGGCGGCATGCGCGGCCTGCTGGCTGATGTCGTTGATCGAGGCCGAGAGCTCTTCGGCAGCGGCCGCGACGCTGTCGACGCTCATGGAGGCGTCGTTGGAGGCCTTGCCCGCGATCTGGACGCGGTCGTTGGTCTGGCGCGAGACGGCGGAGAGGTCGCCCGAAGTCTTGCGCATCCGCCCCGATGCATCGTTCAGCTCGCCCAACGTCTTGCGCACCGCGCCCTCGAATTCTCCGACATAGGCTTCCACAGCGCGCTGGCGCGCGGCAGCTCCGACGTTGCGTTCGCGCTCGTGCTCCTCGATCTTGAGCTTTTCGGTGGCCTGTTGCTTGAAGGTTTCCAGCGCGCCGGCAAGGGCGCCAATCTCGTCCTGGCGATCGAGATAGCCGCTGTCGACGGCGAGATCGCCGCCCGCAACCTTGAGCATGGCATCGCGGATGGTGTTGAGCGGGTTGATCACCCGGCGGCTGACCAGCATGACCGCGCCGACGGCAAGCCCAATGGCAAGCGCCAGCAGCACGAGCTGCACGATCAGCGCGCGCTGCGCGGCGCCACGCTGATCGAGGGTGTGCGCCCTGGCGGCGTCGAGGGCGGCTTCGGCGACCGCGACCGCGCTCGCCATGCGGCCGACCGTGATCGGGCTCCACTGGTTGGCCGTCATCTCGGCCTTCTCGCCCTTGACCATCGCGTCGGCGAGGCGGTCGCGCAAGGCCAGATATTGCGGATCGAAATACGCGGTCTTGGCTCCGGCCATGGCGGAGGCGAGCGCGGGCGGCAGCTGCATGCCCGAGGTCGACAATTCCAGCGCCTTCCACATCGCGCTCGTGCCGCCGACATATTGGGTATAGTTGTAGCGCGCTTCCGGCGTGATCTTGCCGGCGGCAAGCCCCATCGAGACGATCAGAGAGCCTTCGCCGGCGGTGTTGCGCAGCAGCCAGGCGTTCTGCTTGATCGACAGCAGCTGGTCGATCTCGGCGTCCTGATGGTTGACGGTGGCGGCCAGCGTGTTCCCGAGATTATCGAGCACGTCGAGCAGGCTCTGCGTCGTCTCCATGTATTCCTTGGTCAGGCCCGCGCGGCGCTGGTCCTTCGGCTTGGCGACGTTCTCCCAGAACTCCTTCTGCTCCTCGATCAGCAGTTTGTTGAGGCGCGCGAGCTCCGGTACCAGTGTGCCGGATCGCGGGAAGTCCATGCTCGGCAGCAACTCGAGCGCACGTGCCATTGCCGGCATCTGAGCATCGCGCAAGTTGCGCAGGTACTTCTCGATCTCGGAGTCCATCGGCTCGGTGGCGTTTAGCAGCCGCGACGTGGTCGAGCGATCGGTGCGCAGATTGTGCATCGCCTTGAACAGATCGGCGGAGGCGTCGGCGATCGCCGAGATCCGGTTGGCAGTCTTGAGGCGATCCCAGGACTCGTAGGCGGTGAGCGAGAGTGCGATCACCACGCAGATCGACGTGATCGCGATCACCGCCTTCAACAGTGCGGACACGGTCAGACGATTGAGCATCGAAGTCTCCCCCAAATTCCCATTTCAAAAGTTCGGCAAAGGCGCCCCGGCAGAATCGAGAAAACGGGGGGCGGTCGGATCTGCAATCACATACCGTTCGCGGCACGCAGGCCGTACGGTTTCTGCATCTGAAACGAAAAGGGTAAAGTTTTAGGCAGGCAGCCTGCCGGTAGAATTACGCATTTACTAGAAGTTGTAAGGGGTTACGCGGATGGAACCGGCGCGAGGCAGGCGTTAGGACCTCGTTAGCAATTTGCCTGAGGGCGGCCTTGCAATGTTGGTCGGCGTACTCGTCACCTTTCTCGTCTTTGCTGAAATATCTCGCGGTGTTTTCGCGGGTGTCGTAGCCCGGATGGAGCGCAGCGCAATCCGGGATCTTGCTCCAAGCTATGTCTGTCCCGGATTGCGCTGCGCTCCATCCGGGCTACTGGGCTTCCAACAAAAAAAGCCCCGGCTCGTGCCGGGGCTTTTGAGGTTCGACTGAATTAGCTCAGCTAGCCGCCTTGGCCTCGCGGCGGCGCGCGGTGAGGATGTATTCGGTGTAGCCGTTCGGCTGCTCGCGGCCCTTGAAGATCAGGTCGCAGGCGGCCTTGAAGGCTGTGCCGTCGAAGGCCGGCGCCATCGGCTTGTAGATGGCATCGCCCGCGTTCTGCTTGTCGACGACGACGGCCATGCGCTTGAGCGATTCCATCACCTGCGCTTCGGTGATGACGCCCTGGTGCAGCCAGTTGGCGAGATGCTGGCTGGAGATGCGCAAGGTGGCGCGGTCTTCCATCAGGCCGACATCGTGGATATCAGGCACCTTGGAGCAGCCGACGCCCTGATCGATCCAGCGCACGACGTAACCCAGAATACCCTGGCAGTTGTTGTCGATCTCCTGCTTGACGTCGTCGGGCGCCCAGTTCGACTTCGACACCGGAATGGTGAGGATGTCCGAGAGCTTGGCGCGCGGGCCGCCCTTGGTCAGCTCCTGCTGGCGCGCGATGACGTTGACCTGGTGATAGTGCAGGGCGTGCAGCGTCGCCGCGGTCGGCGAGGGCACCCACGCCGTGGTGGCGCCGGCCTGCGGATGCGCCAGCTTCTGTTGCAGCATGTCCGCCATCTTGTCCGGCGCGGCCCACATGCCCTTGCCGATCTGGGCGTGGCCGGGCAGGCCGTCGATCAGGCCCATGTCGACGTTCCAGTCCTCATAGGCCTTGATCCAGGCCTGCGCCTTCATCTCGTTCTTGCGGATCATCGGACCCGCTTCCATCGAGGTGTGGATCTCGTCGCCGGTGCGGTCGAGGAAGCCGGTGTTGATGAACATGATGCGCTTGGAGGCGCGCTGAATGCAGGCCTTGAGGTTGACGGTGGTGCGCCGCTCCTCGTCCATGATGCCGACCTTGAGCGTGTTCTCAGACAGGCCCAGCATCTTCTCGACGCGGTCGAAGATCTCGCAAGTGAACGAGACCTCGTCCGGGCCGTGCATCTTCGGCTTGACGATATAGGCAGATCCGGTGCGGCTGTTCTTGACCTTGGAGTTGCCCTTGAGGTCGTGAATGGCAAGCAGTCCCGAGACGGCGGCATCGAGCAGACCTTCCGGCACTTCCTCGCCGGTCTCGTCCAGCACCGCGTCGGTGAACATGTGGTGACCGCAATTGCGCATCAACAGCAGGCTGCGGCCATGCAGCTTCACTTCGCCCTTGCCGTCCGGCGTCTTGTAGGAGCGGTCGGCGTTGAGCGAACGCGTCAGCGTCTTGCCGCCTTTCTCGAAGTCGGCTGACAGTGTGCCGTTCATCAGGCCGAGCGTGTTGCGATAGACCAGCACCTTGTCCTCGGCATCGACGGCGGCGACCGAGTCCTCCATGTCGAGGATGGTCGACACTGCCGATTCCATGATCATGTCGGCGACGCCGGCCGGATCGTCCTTGCCGATCACGCTGCTGCGGTCGATCTTGACCTCGACATGGAGGCCGTTGTTGGCGAGCAGCACCGCGCTCGGCGCGGCCGCATCGCCCTGGAAGCCGGCGAACTGTGCGGCATTCTTCAGCGCGGTGGCGTTGCCGCTCTTGAGCTTGACCGCGAGCTGCCCTGCGACGACGCTATAGGCGGTGACGTCGGTGTGACTGCCGGTCGCCAGTGGCACGGCGGCGTCAAGGAACGCCTTGGCCTTGGCGATCACCTTGTCGCCGCGTGCCTTGTTGTAACCCTTGCCGCTCTCGGACGGGTCGTGCGGAATCGCGTCGGTGCCGTAGAAGGCGTCATAGAGCGAGCCCCAGCGTGCATTCGCCGCGTTCAGCGCGTAGCGCGCATTGGTGAGCGGCACGACCAGCTGCGGGCCGCAGATCTTGCCGATCTCTTCGTCCACATTGTCGGTCTCGACCTTCTGCGTCGCGGGCTCGGGGACGAGATAGCCGATCTCCTTCAGGAAGGCGGTGTAGGCGTCGAGGTCGAACGCCTTGCCCTTGCCCGCGCGGTGCCAGTCGTCGATCTTGCCCTGCAGCGAGTCACGGAAGGCGAGCAGCGACCCATTCTTCGGCCCCAGCTCCTTGATGATGGCGGCCACGCCTGCCCAGAACGCATCCGGCGCGATCCCCGTTTTCGGAGCGGCTTCCTTGGCGATGAAATCGAAAAGGACGGGGGCGATCTTCAATCCGTGAGCGTCGACGCGTTTCATGATGGTCTTTCTTGTTGGAAATGGCTGTTTTTGGCTGCTTTTGACCCGACAGCAGCAAAATGCGCCCATAAAGGGCGGCTTTCGGGGTCCTATTAGCCCCAAAATCGGGGCGGTGAGAAGACCCCCGACGTCTGTCAAAATGTCAATACGAGGTGGGGGCCGCTCCGCGCGTCGTCGTCATTCCCCGCGAAGGCGGGGAATCCAGTACGCGGCAGCTTCTCCGTATCCCAACGCTGTCTCTGGAATATTGGGTCGCCCGGTCCCGGCTACGCCAAAGCTTCGCCGGGCCCTTCGGTGTTGGGCCGGCGAAGCTTTAGCGAAGACGGCAAGCCGGGCAACGACAGGTTTGGAAAGACGACCAGCTCAAATATTCGCGGCGAGGTCCACGACTTCGTCGAACAGCACGCCGGTCGTCTTCAGCATCTGTTCGATCTCATCGGCGGCCTCGGCAACCGTCCGTGTCGAGGTGTCGATCACGAGCTCGGCGGCCTCGGGCCGCTCGTAGTCGTTGCCGATGCCCGTAAAGGAGGCAAGCGCGCCGGCGCGGGCCTTCTTGTAATGGCCCTTGGGATCGCGCTCCTCGCAGATGTCCGCGGGCGTTGCCACATGGATCTCGCGGAACGCGGCATCGGCGATGCGACGTGCGGTGGCGCGGTCCTCGCGGGCCGGTGAGACGGCGGCGACGATGGCGATGTGGCCGTTGCGGGCGAGATGGGTTGCGACCTCGGCAAGCCTGCGGATGTTCTCGCTGCGATCGGCTGCGGAGAAGCCGAGATCGCTGTTGAGCCCGGCCCGCACCGTGTCGCCGTCGAGCAGGATCGGCGAGCCGCCATTGGTGAACAGCCGTCGCTCCAGCGCCTTCGCCAGTGTCGACTTGCCGGAGGCCGGCAAGCCGGTGAGCCAGACCACGGCCCCGTTGTGGCGATAGCGCGCGGAGCGCTCGTCGGCGCGCAGCGCCGATTCCACCGGCACGATATCAACAGGCACGGCGCGCTGGCCGGCATCGACCGATAGCACCAGGCCGCCGCCGGCGATGCGCCCGGAGACCTCGATCACGAGGCGGCCGGTGCGCGGATTCTCGGTGTAGGGATCGGCAGCGATCGGGCTCGAAAGAGAAATGTCGATCTCGCCGACATGGTTGCGGCCGATCGCCTTGTTCTCACGGCTCTCGAGCTCGCCGGGATCGACCGCCTTCTCGATGGCGACGACGGTGGCGCGGCTCTCCTTCGGCCCGCAGCGGACCAGAAGCTGATCGCCCTTGGCGAGCGGCTTGTCATGCAGCCAGAAAATGCGCGCGCGCAGCCGCCGCGTCTCGCGCGGGGCGGCGTCGGTATGGGCGATAATGTCGCCGCGCTCGATGAACAATTCGCGGTCGAGCGTGATGCCGACCGAGCGGCCCGCGCCCTGACGCGTTGCGACCGGCGTCACCGGCCAGCTCTCGACCGTCTTAATCTTGGCGATCTTGCCGGCAGGCATGATGACAATCTCGTCGCCGGCAATCAGGCTGCCGGATTCGATGCGGCCCGCGACGATGCGGCGATCGTCGAACTTGTAGATCGCCTGCACCGGCAGGCGCAGCGCCAGTGCCTCCAGCGGCCGTGCCGGCTCGAGCCGATCGAGCGCCTCGACCACGGTCGGACCGTTGTACCAGCCGATGCGGTCGGTGCGTTCGGCAACCCCGTCGCCGTCGCGCGCGGAAATCGGAATGATTGCGGCCGGCGTCATGCCGAGGCCGTTGAGATGCGCGGAGATCTCGTCGCTGATCTCCTTGAAGCGCAGGTCCGAGAAATCGACGCGGTCCATCTTGTTGACGACGACAGCGACCTGCTTCACGCCGAGCAGATGCAGGAGATAGCCGTGACGGCGG
The DNA here is from genome assembly GCF_049949285.1 of Bradyrhizobium ganzhouense. NCBI lineage: Bacteria > Pseudomonadati > Pseudomonadota > Alphaproteobacteria > Hyphomicrobiales > Nitrobacteraceae > Bradyrhizobium > Bradyrhizobium ganzhouense. The sequence goes on along the minus strand of NZ_CP181318.1, from coordinate 7,900,812 downwards.
GTCTGGTCGCGCACGCCTTCGAGCGCGTCGATGATCAGCACCGCGCCGTCGGCTTGCGAGGCGCCGGTGATCATGTTGCGCAGGAATTCGGCGTGGCCGGGCGCGTCGATCAGCACGATGTCCCGCGAATTGGTGCGGAAGCGGATTTGCGTGGTGTCGATGGTGATGCCCTGGTCGCGCTCGGTCTGCAGTGCATCGAGCAGGAATGACCATTCGAACGGCATGCCGCGCCGCGCGCTGACGGCCTTCAGCATCTCAAGCTTGCCGTCGGGCAGGCTGCCGGTTTCATGCAGCAGGCGGCCGACCAGCGTCGATTTGCCGTGGTCGACATGGCCGACGATGACGATGCGGACCTGCGGACGCGTGGTGCCGTTCGGCGTGGCAGGCGAAGCGGGGGTGACGATCATGTTCATACGACGCTCGCGTCCTTGATCAGAGATAGCCGCCGACGCGCAGGCGCTCGAAGGCATCCTCGGTCTCGTGGTCGAGCGCGCGGCCCGCGCGCTCCGGCACCTTGGTCTGCTCGAGCTCGGCCAGGATCTCGTCGATGTTCGTTGCTGTCGACGCGACCGGATTGGTGATGTCCTGATCGCCCAGCGAGCGATAGCGCTTGCCGTCCTTGGCGAGATAGAGCGGGATGATCGGGATGTTCTCGCGCTTGGTGTAGGCCCAGATGTCGGCCTCGGTCCAATGCAGGATCGGGTGGATGCGCAAATGCGCGCCCTGCGGCGGCGATGCGTTGAAATGATCCCAGAATTCCGGCGGCTGGTCGCGCACGTCCCAATTGCCTTCGAGGCCGCGCGGCGAGAACACGCGCTCCTTGGCGCGGGTGGCTTCCTCGTCGCGGCGGATGCCTGCGATCAGGCCGTCAAAACCGAATTTGGCCAGCGCCATCTTGAGGCCTTCGGTCTTGCGCGCGGCGGAACGGGCGGCCGGCGGCAGCGTTGGGTCGACGGCATCGATGGGCGGGCAGGGCTCGACGCGCAAATCGAGCTCCCACTCTTTCCCGTAGTGATCGCGGAATCGATACATCTCCGGAAACTTCTTGCCGGTGTCGACGTGAAGCGCCGGGAACGGCAGGCGACCAAAGAACGCTTTGCGCGCCAGCCAGATCATCACGTTGGAGTCCTTGCCGAGCGACCACAGCAGGGCGATCTTCTTCAGGCGGGCGAAAGCCTCGCGGAAGATGTAGATGCTCTGCGCTTCCAGCTGGTCGAGATGGTCCATGCTCGGGCCAGTCAGCTCGACCGGAATTTGCTGGGAAACGGGAGCCTGGGAGTCCCGTCCATCTGCACCGGAATTGTCCTTGAGAAGATGCATCTCTGCCACTTTGCGTTTGGAGGCGAAAATTCTATAGTTGCGGTGCAGAAGAGAAGAAGAAATTTTCTCTTTGCGTGCTGGAAACGACACATATATAGAAAATAATTCCAGTCAACCCCGGATGTGGGGGAAGCGAGTATCGCATGCGGTTCTTGCCGGTGTTCCTCGATCTCAAGGCCGGCCCGGTGGTCCTCATCGGCGCGGGTGAGCTTTTGCGCGCAAAATTGCGCGTGCTCACTGCTGCCGGTGCGTGCATCCGCGTGCATGCGATCGACGGCAATCATGAGCTAGGCCTGAGCTCCGATGACGTGACGCGTATCGAGATCGCGACCGGCGATCCGCTCACGGCTGATCTTGCGGGTGTCATTGCCATCGTGTGCGCAGGCGCGGGCGATGTCGGCGTGGCGATGTCGGCGCGGGCGAAGTCGCTCGGTCTGCCGGTCAACGTTATGGACGATCTCGAGCATTCCAACTTCATCTTCCCGGCCATCGTCGATCGCGGCGATGTCGTGGTCGCGGTCGGCACCGGCGGAACGTCACCGGTGGTGGCGCGGCGCGTGCGCGAGAAGATCGAGGCGCTGCTGCCCGCGCGCATCGGCGAGCTCGCCGAGTTCATCGGCGGCTTCCGCAAATCCATCAACGAGCGCATTGCCGAGTTTCCGCTGCGCCGCCGCTTCTGGGAGCGCGTCATCGACGGCCCGATCGGCGCCGCCGTGTTGGCTGGCCGCAAGGGCGAGGCCGATGCGGCGCTCAAGGCGATCTCCGATCCGTCCGATTTCGCGCGCGCCGACAAGCCGGAAGGCTCAGTCGCGCTCGTCGGCGCCGGTCCCGGTGATCCCGATCTTCTCACCATCAAGGCGCTGCGCGCGTTGCAGGATGCCGACATCGTCTTCCACGACGAGCTGGTCTCTCCGGAGACTCTCGACCGTATCCGCCGTGACACCACGCGCGTTCCGGTTGGCCGCCGCGTCGGCAAGCCCGGTATCGGCCAGGATGCCATCAACAAGCGTATGATCGAGGCCGCGCAAGCTGGCCAACGCGTGGTGCGGCTGAAGGGCGGCGATCCCTTCGTATTCGGCCGCGGCGGCGAGGAAGTCGAAGCGCTGCGGGCGGCCGGTGTCGCCTATTCGATCATTCCCGGCATCACTGCCGGCCTCGGCGGCGCTGCCGATTTCGAGGTGCCGCTGACCTACCGCCACGAAGCGACCCGCATCACGTTCCTCACCGCGCATAAGGCGCGCGATGCTGAAACCGTGGACTGGTCCACGATGACCGACACCAGGATGACCGTCGTGGTCTACATGGGCATGACCGCTGCGCCCGCGATCCGCGCCGGCCTGTTCGCCGCCGGCCGTTCGCCGGAGACGCCGGTCGGCGTGTTCGCCCGCGTCACGCGGCCCGATGCGCGAGGCGCGATCGGCACGCTGCGCGACCTGCCCGAGCTGGTGCGCCGGACCAATGGCGGTCCCGCCATTCTCATCATCGGCGACGTGGTCCGGCATGCCGGGTCGCTTCGCCGTCAAACTCCAAAGCAAATCATCTCTGACCTATTGGATGCAGCCGAATGACCTCCCCGCTTGAACAGAAGAAGATCAAAATCGCCGGCCCTTCGGTCGTGACCGCCAACCGCACCTGGGACGGCATTGTGGTGTATCGCACTGCCGCCAAGAGCTGGTCCGCGGACCTGTCGGAAGCAGCGATCGTGCGCAACTCGGATGAAGCGAAAGCGTTGCTTGCGGAGTCGGTCGCCGATGACGTCGGCGCGATCGGTCCCTATATCGCCCCGGTGCAGGTCGGCGCCGACGGCAAGATCGAACCCGGCAATCTGCGCGAACAGATCCGCCGCACCGGCGTGACCATCGGGTCGTCGGCCCAGGCTTAAGGCACTCTCTGATGTATGCTTACGATGAAATCGACCGCACGCTCGTCAACGAGCGCGTCTCGGAGTTCCGCGACCAGGTGAAGCGCCGCCTCTCGGGCGAGCTCACCGAGGACGAATTCAAGATCCTGCGCCTTCAGAACGGCGTCTACCTGCAACTGCACGCCTATATGTTCCGCGTCGCGATTCCCTACGGAACGCTGGCGTCGAACCAGTTGCGCGCGCTCGCCCATGTCGCGCGCAAATACGACCGCGGCTACGGCCACTTCACCACGCGGCAGAACATCCAGTTCAACTGGATCAAGCTCGCCGAGCTTCCGGATGCGCTCGCCGATCTCGCCGAGGTCGGCATCCATGCGATGCAGACCTCCGGCAACAACATGCGCAACGTCACCTCGGACCAGTGGGCCGGCGTCGCGCCCGGTGAGATCGAGGACCCGCGCATCTGGTCGGAGCTGATCCGTCAGCACACCACGCTGCATCCGGAATTCTCGTTCCTGCCGCGCAAGTTCAAGATCGCGATCACCGCGTCGGACCATGATCGCGCCGCGATCAAGATTCACGACATCGGCTTGAGGCTGATCAAGAACGAGAAGGGCGAGACCGGCTTTGAGGTGCTCGTCGGGGGCGGTCTTGGCCGCACGCCGTTCATCGGCAAGACCATCAAGCACTTCGTGCATGGCCGCGATATTCTCAGCTATATCGAGGCGATCCTACGTGTCTACAATCAGTACGGCCGCCGCGATAACATCTACAAGGCGCGCATCAAGATCCTGGTGCACGAGCTCGGCATCGAGAAATTCTCGCGCGAGGTCGAGGAGGAGTGGCAGCACATCCGCAATTCCTCGCTCCAGATCGACGACGAGGTGGTCGAGGACATCCGCTCGCGCTTCACCTATCCGAACTACGAGAAGCTGCCGCACATGCCGGACGAGCTGCGCCAGGCAGCGGCTGATAGCGACTTTGAGGCGTGGCGCAAGAATTCGGTCTCGCCGCACAAGGTGCAGGGCTACTCGATCGTCACGATCTCGTTGAAGCCGATCGGCGCGCCTCCGGGCGATGCCACGGCCGAGCAGATGGATGCGCTGGCCGATCTCGCCGACAAATATTCCTTCGGGGAGATTCGCGTCGGCCACGAGCAGAACCTGGCGCTGCCGCATGTCGCCAAGCGCGACCTGCCGGCGCTGTGGAAGGCGCTCGACAAGCTTGGTTTGGCGACGCCGAACGTCAATTTGATCACCGACATCATCGCCTGCCCTGGTCTCGATTATTGCTCGCTGGCCAATGCGCGATCGATTCCGATCGCGCAGGAGCTGACGCGGCGCTTCGCCAACCACGAGCTCGCCAATCTGATCGGCCGCCTGCACATCAACATCTCCGGCTGCATCAATGCCTGCGGTCACCACCATGTCGGCCATATCGGCATTCTCGGCGTCGAGAAGAACGGCGAGGAGGTCTACCAGATCACCATCGGCGGTCGTGCCGATGAGGGCGCTGCGCTCGGCAATCTGATCGGCCCGGGCGTCAAGTTCGACGAGGTCGCCGACGTCATCGAGGACGTTGTGGAGGCCTATCTCGCGCTACGCGAGCGGCCCGATGAGCTGTTCATCGACACGGTGAAGCGCCTCGGTGTCGAACCCTTCAAGGAGCGCGTCTATGCCACTCGTTAACGGCGGAAAAATCGCCGACGACAGTTTCGTCAAGCTGGCCGTCGACACGCCGCTGCCCGAGAGCGGTGACATCCTGGTGCCGGCCGAGCGCTTCGTCGGCGAGGCGGAGGCGTTGCTCAAGCGCGCCGGCAAGGTTGGCGTGATCTGGCCGAACAACCGCGATATCGACGAGCTCGTGCCGTATCTCGGCAAGGTCGCCGCCGTCGCGCTGGTGTTCCCGACCTTCCGCGACGGACGCGCCTACAGCCAGGCGCGGTTGCTGCGCGAGCGTTACAATTATCGCGGCGAACTGCGCGCGACGGGCCAGATCCTGCGCGACCAGTTCGTGTTCATGCTGCGCGCCGGCTTCGATTCCTTTGAGGTCAAGAAGCAGGCGGATGCGGAAGCCTTCATGCAGACCGCGAAGCGCTACTCGGTGTTCTACCAGCCGACCGGCGACGGCCGGATCACGGCGCTTCACCGGCGCATGCAGCTGCGTCACTCCGAAGGTGTCGGCACGTGAACGCGATGGCGCCTCAGGTCTCATCCGTGTCCACGCTGCCTTCGGCGGTGGAGCTCGATCGCGCGTTGCGCGATGCGTCTCCCGAGGAGGTCGTTTCGGCCGCGTTGAAGGCGGTAGGGCGCGACAAGCTCGCACTGTTGTCGTCCTTCGGCACGGAATCGGCGACGCTGCTCAAGGTGGTGGCGGATGTCGATCCGGCCATCCCGGTGATCTTTCTCGACACTGGCTGGCTGTTCGAGGAGACGCTGGCCTATCGTGACCAGCTGATCGCGATGCTCGGGCTGAAGGACGTTCGCTCGATCAAGCCGGCCGAGGAGACGCTGTCGCGAGAGGATCCCGACCGCGACCTCTGGTTCTCCGATCCCGACGCCTGCTGCCGTATCCGCAAAGTCGAACCGCTGGCTCGCGCGCTCAAGCCGTTCTCGGCCTGGCTCAACGGGCGCAAGCGTTTCCAGGGCAATTTGCGCGCCGACATTCCTGTCGTCGAGGACGATGGCGCGCGGTTGAAGTTCAATCCGTTCGCCAACGTCTCGCGCGAGGAACTCGAGGAGATTTTCATCCGCGCCAAATTGCCGCGTCATCCACTTGCGGCGTCCGGATTTCGCTCGGTTGGGTGTATGCCTTGCACGAGCAGAACGACCGAGGGCGAGGATGAGCGCGCCGGTCGCTGGCGCGGCCGCGCCAAGACAGAATGCGGCATCCACACGATGAAGACTTCGTAGCACAGTCGAGCTGCCCGGCTCCGAACAAGAAAATCCGGTTCCGTTGACTTGGGTGCGTTTCGCCATGAGTTTCGCCTGCATGCCTTCGCCGACATTGACGTCGTCGAGGTGAATGGAGATGGACATGATGCGCCGTATCGTTCCGCTCGTTGCAGGACTTCTCACGACGGGATTCTTGGCAAGCGCGGCTCTCGCTGCTGATATCAACCTCTTGAACGTGTCGTACGATCCGACGCGCGAGCTCTATGTCGAATTCAACAAGGCGTTCGCGAACGCCTATCAGAAGGAGACCGGCAAGAGCGTCGAGATCAAGCAGTCGCATGGCGGCAGCGGCTCGCAGGCGCGCAGCGTGATCGACGGGTTGCAGGCCGATGTGGTGACGCTCGCGCTCGCCTATGACATCGATGCCATCGCCGGCAAGGGCCTCACCGCGGCCGATTGGCAGAAGCGCCTGCCGCAGAATTCATCACCCTACACCTCGACCATCGTATTCCTGGTGCGCAAGGGCAATCCGAAGGGCATCAAGGACTGGGACGATCTGCTTAAGCCTGGAGTCGCCGTGATCACGCCGAACCCGAAGACGTCGGGCGGTGCGCGCTGGAATTATCTGGCGGCCTGGGGCTTTGCGCAGAAGAAATACGGCTCGGTCGACAAGGCCAAGGATTTCATCGGAAAGCTCTATCAGCAGGTGCCGGTGCTCGACACCGGCGCGCGCGGCGCGACTGTGACCTTCGTCGAGCGCGGCGTCGGCGACGTGCTGCTCGCCTGGGAGAACGAGGCCTATCTCGCGCTGAAGGAATTCGGCCCGGAGAAATTCGAGATCGTGGCGCCGCCGCTGTCGATCCTCGCCGAGCCGCCGGTCGCGATCGTCGACAAGGTTGCCGACAAGAAGGGCACCCGCAACGTCGCCGATGCCTACCTCCAGTACTGGTACACCAAGGAAGGGCAGGAGATCGCCGCGCACAACTTCTACCGGCCGCGCGATGCCGAGATCGCTAAGAAGTATGAAAGCTCCTTCGCAAAGGTCGAGCTGTTCACGATCGACGAAGTGTTCGGCGGCTGGACCAAGGCGCAGAAGGAACATTTTGCCGACGGCGGCGTCTTCGATCAGATCTACAAGAACTGATCGGGTGCTGTCGGAGGGGGAATAGGGGGCCTGGTGAGCGCAATCGCAGCACGACGCCGGACATTGCCGGGCTTCGGTCTCACGATGGGACTGACGCTGACATGGCTGTCCGTCATCATCCTGCTTCCGTTCGCCGGGCTGTTCCTGAAATCGCTCGAGCTTAGCCCCGAGCAATTCTGGAACATCCTCTCGAGCCGCCGTACCCTGAACGCGCTCCGCGTCTCATTTGGACTCGCCTTTGCGGCGGCCTGCGTCAATCTCGTGATGGGCAGCATCATCGTCTGGGCGCTGGTGCGCTACCGCTTCCCCGGACGGCGGCTGTTCGACGCCATCGTCGATGTTCCGTTCGCATTGCCGACGGCGGTGGCCGGCGTCGCGCTGACCTCGCTGTTTGCCGAGAAGGGCTGGCTGGGGGCGCCGCTTGCCGCGCTCGGCATCAAGGTGGCGTTCACGCCGCTCGGCATCTTCGTCGCCATGATCTTCATCGGCATTCCCTTCGTGGTGCGCACCGTGCAGCCGGTGCTGCAGGATCTCGACCCCGAGATCGAGGAGGCCGCGGGCAGCTTAGGGGCCAGCCGCTGGCAGACCATCATTCGCGTGATCCTGCCCTCGCTCGCGCCGGCGCTGCTCACCGGGCTCGCGCTCGCCTTTGCGCGCGCGGTCGGCGAATACGGCTCGGTGATCTTCATCGCCGGCAATCTGCCCAATGTCTCCGAGATCGCGCCGCTCTTGATCGTGATCCGCCTGTCCGAATTCCGCTACGCCGACGCGACCGCGATCGCCGTCGTCATGCTCGTCGTCTCCTTCGTCATCATCTTCGCGGTCAACCGGTTGCAGCGCTGGGCGCAGAACCGGATCCCGGTGCACTAGGGCGGGATGCGATGACGATGCAGATCGCCGACTCCGTGTCGCTGTCCTCGCCCGAGGCGAAGTCGCGCGCGCACGCCGCCGCCACGCGCAACAATCTCCGCGCCGAGCCAAAGGCGGTGCGCATCGCAATCATCGCGCTGGCGATATTGTTCCTCTCCGTCTTCGTCGTGCTGCCGCTGGTGCTGGTGTTCGCGCAGGCCTTCTCGAAGGGCATTCTGGCCTATTTCGACGCGCTCGCCGAGCCGGAGGCACTGGCTGCGATCAAGCTGACGCTGCTGGTCGCGGCGATCTCGGTCGGCCTCAATCTCGTGTTCGGCCTCATCGCCGCCTGGGCGATCGCCAAGTTCGAGTTTAGCGGAAAAACCTTCCTGATCACGCTGATCGATTTGCCATTCTCGGTCAGCCCAGTGATCTCGGGCCTCGTCTTCGTGCTGTTGTTCGGCGCGCAGGGTTATTTCGGCGGTTGGCTGAGGGATCACGATATCCAGATCCTGTTCGCGGTGCCTGGCATCGCGCTCGCCACCACCTTCGTGACCTTCCCGTTCGTGGCACGGGCGCTGATTCCATTGATGCAGGAGCAGGGCACACAAGAAGAAGAGGCCGCGATCTCGCTCGGCGCCTCCGGCCTGCAGACCTTCTTCCGCGTCACGCTGCCCAACATCAAATGGGGCGTGCTCTATGGCGTCCTGCTCTGCAACGCGCGCGCGATGGGCGAGTTCGGCGCCGTCTCCGTCGTCTCCGGCCACATCCGCGGCGAGACCAACACCATGCCGCTGCTGGTGGAGATTCTCTACAACGAGTACCAGTTCGTCGCCGCGTTTGCGATTGCCTCGCTGCTGGCGATGCTGGCGCTGATCACGCTGATCGCCAAGACCATTCTCGAACGTCATCTCGACGAAGGACACGACAGCCGTGACCATTGAAGTCAGAAATCTCGTCAAGAGGTTCGGCAGCTTTGCAGCGCTCGACGGCGTCGACCTCAAGGTCAATGACGGCGAGCTGCTCGCGCTGCTCGGCCCCTCCGGCTCCGGCAAGACCACGCTGCTGCGGATCATCGCCGGCCTCGACTGGCCTGACTCGGGCGCCGTCGCCTTCAACGGCGAGGATGCGCTGGCGCAGGGCGCGCGCGAACGCCATGTCGGCTTCGTGTTCCAGCACTACGCGCTGTTCCGCCACATGAGCGTGTTCGAGAACGTTGCCTTCGGCCTGCGCGTGCAGCCGCGCGCGGTCCGCAAGGACGAGGCGACGATCCGCGCCCGGGTCAAGGAACTGCTCGATCTCGTGCAGCTCGACTGGCTTGCCGACCGCTATCCGAGCCAGCTCTCCGGCGGCCAGCGCCAGCGCATCGCGCTCGCGCGTGCGCTCGCGATCGAGCCGCGCATCCTCCTGCTCGACGAGCCCTTCGGTGCGCTCGATGCGAAGGTGCGCAAAGAACTGCGCAAATGGCTGCGCTCGCTGCATCACGAGATCAACGTCACCTCGATCTTCGTCACCCACGATCAGGAAGAGGCGCTCGAAGTCGCCAACCGTGTCGTGGTGATGGACAAGGGCAGGATCGAGCAAATCGGCTCGCCCGAGGACGTCTACGAGACGCCGGCGACCGCCTTTGTGCACGGCTTCATCGGTGAATCCATCGAGCTGCCGGTCCAGGTCGAGGGCGGCGTCATCAGGCTCGGCGACAGGCCGCTGCGGCTTGCGGCAGACGGGCTTGCGCCTGGCGCGTCAAAACTGTTCGTACGGCGACACGACATGCTGGTCGGCCCGCCCGGTTCGGGTGCCTTCGAAGGCGCCGTGCAGCACGTCCGGAATTTCGGCCCCGTGCAGCGGGCCGAGGTCGCATTGTCCGGCGGCGAGACCATCGAGATCGACGCCCCCCGCGATAGGGAACTGCGCGCCGGCGACACGATCGGCCTCGAGCCCCGCCGCTACCGCATATTTGCGAGCGCCTGAGGCACCTTAACGGGGCGAATTTTCCTCAAAATTCACCTTTCAGCCACGGTTGGTATGCAACAACGGCCCTTCCTCTGGGGGCCTCGATTCATGCGCGCTGCGGCCGCAATTCTCATTACTTTGCTTCTCGCCGGCTGCGCCGGCAACGAAGCGCCGGTCCAGCAGCCGTCGATGTATGCCGACATGTCGGTCCCGGGCACCAAGCTCGATGCCCCGGCGGCCGCGATCATGATCTCGCAGTACCGCCAGAACAACGGTCTGGGCACCGTCGTCGTCGACCCCGATCTGATGCGGCTCGCCGAATCCCAGTCCAATGCCATGGCTGCCGCCAACAAGATGGACCATGACGTCCGCGCGCCGCTGGCCAAACGCCTTGCCGCTGGCAGCTATCCGGCCACCGTGGCGGTCGAGAACATCTCGGCCGGCTATCATACGCTGGCGGAAGCGTTTTCCGGCTGGCGCGACTCGCCTCCGCACCGCGCCAATATGCTCAAGGGCGGTGTCACAAAATTGGGCATAGCGGCCAGCTATGCTCCAGGCACCAAATACAAGGTGTTCTGGACCATGATCCTGGCGTCGACGGACCCCCGATAAGCCAGACTTGATCCCAGGATGCATTGACGCCGCGGTGAACTGTCGCCACGGTCGCTCGCCATCTGCTATTGTTCCCACATGACAGATCACAGTCCCGAAGCCGCCAGTGTCCCTGCGAATGCGCAACGCGTCCTGGTGCTACAGGGCGGCGGCGCGCTCGGCTCCTATCAGGCCGGGGGCTATCAAGCCCTGTGCGGTTATGGCTTCGAGCCGGAATGGGTCGCCGGCATCTCGATCGGCGCGGTCAACGCTGCCATCATCGCCGGCAATGAAGGCCACACCCGGGTCAAGCGGCTCAAGGAATTCTGGGAGATGGTCTCGGCTCCTGTGCCGTGGAAGCCGATCGGCAAGAGCGATCACAGCCGCGAGCTGTTCAACTCCACCAGCGCCGCGCTGATCGCGACGTTCGGCGTGCCGGGCTTCTTCGTGCCGCGCGTCCCGCCCGCGCCGATGTGGCCGCCGGGCCATCCCGAGGCGGAAAGCTACTACGACACCGCGCCGCTGAAGAAGACGCTGGAGCGGCTGGTCGATTTCGACCGCATCAATGACCTCAAGACGCGCCTGTCGGTCGGCGCCGTCAGCGTCACCTCGGGCAATTTCAAATATTTCGACAATTACGAGTTCAAGAAACTCGGCAAGAAGATCGGCCCGGAGCATATCATGGCCTCCGGCGCGCTGCCGCCCGGCTTTCCATCCGTGATCATCGACGGCGAGCATTACTGGGATGGCGGCATCGCCTCCAACACGCCGCTCGACTACGTGCTGGATGCGGAGCTCGATCGCGACCTCCTGATCTTCCAGGTCGACCTGTTCAGCGCGCGCGGCGATTTGCCGAACTCGCTGCTCGAGGCAGCCGAGCGCGAGAAGGACATCCGCTTTTCCAGCCGTACGCGCATGAACACCGACAAGAACAGGCAGATCCACAACGCCCGCAGGGCGGTGCGCGACCTCATCACCAAATTGCCGGATTACCTGAAGAACGATCCGTCCGTCGAATACCTCGCCAAGGCCGCGCGCGAAAGCACCGTCACCGTGGTGCACCTGATCTATCGCAGCAAGAACTACGAATCCTCGTCCAAGGACTATGACTTCTCGCATGTCGCGATGGTCGAGCACTGGGAAAGCGGCGTGCGCGACGTGCATCTGTCGATGCGCCACAAGGACTGGCTCGACAAGCCGCAGTCCGGCGAGACCATGGTGACTTACGATCTCACGGGGGACGTCACCGCGCCCCCGCCAAAAAGGAGCGAATGATATGGGTACTCTGTCAGGCAAAAACGCCGTCGTGACCGGTTCGACCAGCGGCATCGGGCTCGCCTATGCGCGCGCCTTCGCGGCTGCCGGCGCCAATGTCGTCATCAACGGGTTCGGCTCGCCGGAGGACATCGAGAAGGAGCGCGCCAAGATCGAGTCCGATTTCGGCGTGAAGGCGGTCTACTCGCCCGCCGACATGACCAAGCCGGCCGAGATCGCCGGGATGATCGCGCTGGGTGAGAAGTCGTTCGGTTCAGTCGATATCCTCGTCAACAATGCCGGCATCCAGTTCGTTTCGCCGATCGAGGAATTCCCGCCGGAGAAGTGGGACCAGATCATCGCGATCAACCTGTCCTCGGCCTTCCACGCCATTCGCGCCGCTGTCCCCGGCATGAAGAAGAAGGGCTGGGGCCGGATCATCAACACCGCGTCGGCGCACTCGCTGGTCGCCTCGCCCTTCAAGTCGGCCTATGTGTCGGCCAAGCACGGCATCGCCGGCCTGACCAAGACCGTGGCGCTCGAAGTCGCGACCAGCAAGATCACCTGCAACTGCATCAGCCCCGGCTATGTCTGGACGCCGCTGGTCGAGAAGCAGATCCCCGATACGATGAAGGCCCGCAACCTCACCCGCGAGCAAGTCATCAACGACGTGCTGCTCGACGCGCAGCCGACCAAGGAGTTCGTGACGTCCGAGCAGGTTGCAGCACTCGCGCTGTTCCTGTGCAGCGACGATGCAGCCCAGATCACGGGTACGAACCTGTCGATCGACGGCGGCTGGACCGCGGAGTAATTCCACACTCTGTCATGCCCCGCCTTGTGCGCACTTGCGCACTGGGGCGGGGCATCCAGTACGCCGCGGCGTCTCGATTCTATCAATGCTGTCTCTGGAATACTGGATCGCCCGCCTTCGCGGGCGATGACAGTCAGAACGAGGCGGCCGCTCCCCGGTCAATGGCTCCAGGCCAGCGCCGTCACGATCGCGGATTGCAGGTTCAGCTCCGCGAACATGATCTTGCCGGCGACCACGACGAGGACGCTGGCGAGCGCCACGCGCAGCACCGTCTCCGGCACGCGCGTCGCGCTGTAGCTGCCGAGGACGATGCCGGGCAGCGAGCCCAGCAGCAGCACACCCATCAGGGCCCAATCGACCGAACCGAGCATCCAGTGTCCGATGCCGGCCACCAGCGTCAGCGGCACCGCGTGCGCGATGTCGGAGCCGACAATGGTTGCCATCGGCAGGCGCGGGTAGAGCAGCAGCAGGACGGTCACGCCGACCGCGCCGGCACCGACCGACGAAATCGAGACCAGCACGCCGAGCACGACTCCGGTGACGACGGTCGCAATCACCGTGGTGCGCTCGCTGATCTGCGCCATGCGCCGGCGATAGCGCTCCATGATCGACTTGCGGAAGATCAGCGATGTCGCAGTCAGGATCAGCGCGAAGCACAGCACCAGGTTGACGAGGTTGCGCTCGACATCGCCTCTGAGATCGAGCTTCCACAGCACCAGCAGCGTCAGCGCGCTCGCCGGAATGCTGCCGCAGGCAAGCCGCAGCACCGCCGGCCAGTGCACGCTGCGCGACCAGCCGTGGACCACGCTGCCTCCGGTCTTGGTGGCGGCGGCATAGAGCAGGTCGGTGCCGACGGCGGTGGTCGGGTGGATGCCGAACAGCAGGATCAGGAGCGGCGTCATCAATGAGCCGCCCCCTACGCCGGTCAGTCCGACAAGCAGGCCGACGCCGAATCCCGAGGCGACGTAAAGCGGATCAATCATGGTTCGGGAAATCTAGGTTTATCTCGTCAGTTGGGCAATAAGACGTAGAATAAATTTCCCCTGGCGTGCAACCTCTTGGGTGTAATAAGAAAAATTGTGCTCCGAACCGGAAATAGGCAGATGTTTCGCCTCGTCCTTGGGCGCGTTGCGAAATAGTCGTTCCCCGAGGGGCGGGGCAGGTACGGGCGCGTCGTACCTATCGACCAAACGCCAGCACGTGCAATCCCAGTCGCTGCCGCACGATCCAGAACAGCAGCACTGTCTCGAAGGTGAGCGAGATCGAGGTCGCGGCCGCGGCGCCGTGGCCGCCGAAGCGCGGCACCAGCGCGATGCAGAGCACGACGTTCATCACGAAGGCGAGCGCATAGGCCAGCGCGCAGATCTTCTGCTGGCCCAGCATGTTGAGCAGGCGCTCCACCGGCCCGATCGCGGCGCGCACCACGAGACCGATCGCGGCGACGAACATGATGTCGTAGCCGACCACGAATTGCGGCCCGAACAGCCAGAGCAGCGGCTTGCCCAGCGCGAGCAGCACGGCGGTCGCGGCCAGCGACGGCCAGAACGTCCAGTTGATCGCGTGCGCGACATAGGCCGACAGCCGCGCCTTGTCGCCGAGCGCGTTGTATTCGGCAAAGCGATGCGCCGTCGTTGCCGACATCGCGTAGTGGATGAAAGACACCAGCGCCAGCGTCTTCACCACCGCGAAGTACACGCCGACTTCGTCTGAGGGGCGGAACTGCTGCAGCACCAGCACGTCGGTGTAGGACAGGAGCAGGTAAAAACTTTCGACCAGCAGGATCGGCAGCGAGACTGCGAGCCAGCCACTGACGTCATAGGCTTTGGGGCCGGGTGTGATGTGCTCGGCGAGCTTGCGGTTCAGCACCACCATCTGCCCGGTCATCGCGATCCACACCGCGCCGGCGCTCGCCACCATCGCGGCGACCGCGCCGAGATGGTAGCCGAGCAGGAAGGCGCCCGCCGTGATGCCGATGATCAGCGCCTGGCGGATGATGAATTGCGGCATCAACCCAAGCTGCATCCAGTCATGCGAGCGCGCAATGCCGTCCTGGGTGTTGGCGACGACGAAGGCCGGCAGCGTCATGCAGCCGATATAGAGTGGCAGCTCCTCGGCCGGATCGATCCAGGGCGACAGCAGCTTGACGATGCCGGCAAGGCCGAGTGAGACGAGCGTGGACACCGCGAAGGTGAGCCAGCGACTGCCGGAAAGAAAGCCGCGCAGCAGCGCATGGTCGCCGCTGGCGCGATATTCCGGAATGATTTTTTGCGCGGAGGCCGAGATGCCAAAATCCATCATGCTGCCGAGCAGCAGCACCCAGGTCCAGACGTAGACATAGATGCCGTAGTCGGACGTCCCCATCCAGCGCGCGAGCAGGATCTGCGAGAAATAGGCAACGCCCGCGCTGATGACGCGGATGATGAAGATGGTGCCGGCCAGCCGCCGCGTCAGCGACGCTTCGCTCGATCCGCCCGAAAGCTTGGCGCGCAACCGCGCGATCAGCCCGGCCGGTCCGGTCGTTGCGGGTTCTGCATCCATCACGGCCACGTCGAGATCCCCAGGCGTCCCGCGTGCTGCGGCAGGCTTGATGCGGTGATCCCCGGGATTAGCAACCATTCGTTAAGATTCGGTTGGGTGCTTCAACGTCGTACCGGCGAAGGCCGGGACCCATACCGCGTGATCTATCGAGGGTGCGCGGTGATAATCCCGAACGACCAACCTTCGTCAAACTTCTCCCTGTGGCTATGGGTCCCGGCCTTCGCCGGGACGACAAGAGAAGTCACTCCAAATTCGTATTGAACTCGTACGATTTCTCCGGCCCCACCAGCGTGAACTTCAGCGCTGCGCCGTCGGGCTTGACGCCTGGCGGCAAGCCGTCGAGCTCGAAGGAAAATCGCTTCACGCCGGGCGGGCCGTGCTCGACCGGATCAGGAATGGGCAACGACCACTCGGGCGTCGGCCCTTCCACGAACAGATTGACCTTGCTGTCAGCGGGCCCAACAACGTCGACCACGACTTTCTTGGGTCCGTCGCGCTTGACGTCACGGATGGTCAGCGGATTGGGATCGCCGATCGTGGCGGGCTTCGGCACGGTGTCGAGCGCCGCGCGCAGATTGGCATCTTCGGTCGAGGCGACGTTATTGAAGCCGAGTTCGACATTGGCCTCGACGGGAACGCAGAGCTTTTCGCAGACGGCGTAATTGATCTCGGCGCGCAGTGTCACCGGCTTGTCGGCGGCCTTGGCGACGATACGCAAGGGCAGCACGATCTGGTCGTGATAGCCGATCGAATGACCGCCCGCGCCGTCGTCGAATTTCAGTGGCGCCGGCCACATTACGGTCACCGCTTCGACATTGTCAGACTTGGAGAAGTCGAACCGCGGCGGGACGCCGGAATCGCCCGGCATGCGCCAGTAGGTCTTCCAGCCGGGCTGGAGCTGGAAAGCGATACCGCCGAGCAGCACCGCGCCACTGCGCGATCCCGCGAGCAACCGCACCGCGGAATGCATGTCGCGCTGCCACAGTGATGCATCGTCGGCATGGGCACCGATCGCCAGCGACGACGCAAGCAAGGTTGTCGCGACGCCAATCGCCGCATGCAGGGGAACTCTTGTCAGCATGTCACGTCTTTACAGGGTCGGCCCTAGGCAAACCATTGAATTGCTTGTGATGGATGCACTGGATTCAAGTCTCTGCAAGCCTTGATTTGACAGCAGGGCGGCCCGACATCAGGATAGGAATTGAAACCGGAGTGCTTCATCCATGGCTCCCCCAGGCAAAAGGACGGGCGAAAGCACCCGCAGCGCAGGCGCTGGGCTCCCCAATTCGGCCGGCTATCTCGACGGCCGGCTCCTGATCGCGATGCCTGTCATGGGCGACTCCCGCTTCGAGCGCTCGGTGATTTATCTTTGTGCGCATTCGGCCGAGGGCGCGATGGGTATCATCGTCAATCATCCGGCCGGCAGCATCGATTTCCCGGAGCTTTTGGAGCAGCTCGGCATCGTCAAGAAGGGCGAGCACATCAAGCTGCCGCAAAATGCCGAAAGCATGAAGGTGCTGGCTGGCGGCCCGGTCGACACCGGCCGCGGCTTCGTGCTGCATTCCAGCGACTTCTACATCGAGCACGCGACACTGCGGATCGACGAGGGCGTCTGCCTCACCGCGACCGTCGACATCCTGCGCGCGATCGCCAACGGCTCCGGCCCCAAGCACGCCATCCTCGCGCTCGGCTACGCTGGCTGGGCCCCGGGTCAGCTCGAGACCGAGATCCAGAGCAATGGCTGGCTGCACTGCGACGCGGATGCGGATCTGATCTTCGGCGACGACGTCGACGAGAAATACGGGCGGGCGCTGCGCAAGATCGGCATCGATCCCGGGATGCTCTCGAACGAGGCGGGACACGCGTAGCGCTTTGTCGTCGCTGTGTCGTCCCGGATCTGTGCTTCGCTTGTCCGGGACGACAGCGGTGTGTGAAGGCCTACTCCGCAGCCTGCTGCTGCACCGTCGGCTCGGTCCCCGCCACCGTCGCCCTCCGCATGTCGCGCGGCTGCGACTGATCGTAGCGGCGGACGCGGTGCATGGTCTGGCGGTTGTCCCACATCACGAGATCATGCAGCTTCCATTTGTGGACGTAGACGAATTCTGCGTTGGTCGCGTGCTCGTTGAGGTCGCGCAGCAACAACCGTCCCTCCGGCAGGCTCATGCTCACCACCTTGCCGGCATGCGATGAGAGATAGAGCGACTTGCGGCGATGCACCGGATGCGTCCGCACCAGCCGCTGCAGCACCGGCTTGAACATCACCTTCTCGTCGTCGGTGTATTCGGTGAAGCCGAGCGATCCGCGCGAATACATCAGCGAGTGCTCGCAGACGAGATCGTCGATCTCGGCCTTGGTCTCGTCGTCGAGCGCGTCATAGGCCGCGCGCATATCGGCGAATTCGGTGTTGCCGCCCTTCGGGTTCACCACGCGCGCCGACAGCAGCGAGAATTTTGCCGGAATGGGGCGGAACGAGCTGTCGGAATGCCACAGGCAGTTGCCGAGATTGAACAGGTGCGCGCGGCTGTCTTTTGCGAGCGGCTTGCCGTCCTTGCCGAGATTGGAGACGTCGTTGAGGCCGGACTGGAGACGGTAGTCCTTTTCCTTGGTCACGGTGCCGCCGCGTGCATCCTCGCGCTGACCGAAATTCAGCGCAAAGGCCATCTGCTGTTCGTCGGTGATGTCCTGGTCGTGGAAGACGAGTACCGCATATTTGTCCATGGCGGCCTCGACCTCGCGGGCCTCATCCGGCGTGAGAGGCTTTCGCAGGTCGAGGCCGGAAACCTCGCCGACAAAATGCTTCTGAAGCTGCCGGATGGCGATCGTCATGGCGTCTCTCCCGCGAACCGCGAGCAGTTGGTCCCGCTCTGTCGGTGAAAAAGCTACTCCCGCACTCGTGGTTGTCAACGCTGGCCACGCATGGCAGCCCGTAGCCCGGATGGAGCGAAGCGTAATCCGGGGTTTTCACCCCGCGGAAAGACCTTCCCGGATTACGCTGCGCTCCATCCGGGCTACGCCTTCACGCGTTGCGCGCCATCAACCCGCCGTCGACCGGGATCACTGCACCGGTGAGGAAAGACGCCGCCGGCAGGCACAGGCTCAGCGTCATATGCGCGACCTCCTCGGGATCGCCGTAGCGGCCGAGCGCGGTACGGCGCTTGGCGTAGATGGTCTTGTGCTCCTCGGAGATGCGGTCGGTGATGGCGGTGCGGATCGGGCCCGGACAGATGCAGTTGACAGTGATGCCCTCACGGCCGAGCTCGACCGCGAGCGAGCGGGTGAGGCTGGCGACGCCGCCCTTCGCGGCCGAATAGGGACTGTGCAATGCGGTGGCGCCGAGTGCCTCGGTGGACGCGATGTTGACGATGCGCGGGCTCTTCGACTTGCGCAGATGCGGCAAGGCGGCGCGGATGATGCGCGGATGCGCCGTCAGCATCACCGCGATGCCCTTGGCCCAGGCGTCTTCGTAAGCCTCATCGTCGATCGCGACGCGTACGGAGATGCCGGCGTTGTTGACGACGATATCGAGCCCGCCGAAATGCGCCGCGACGTCACTGACCACGCGCTTGATCTCGCCGCCGTCGGCGACATCGAGCTTCCAGGCCTTCGCCGAACCACCGCTCGCCGCGATCTCCTTCGCGACCGTCTGCGCGCCTTGCTCGTCATAATCGGTGACGGCGACGTTCGCGCCTTCAGACGCGAACACGCGCGCGGTGGCGCGCCCCATGCCGCTGGCCGCGCCGGTGACGAGAACGGTCAGGCCTTTCACGGAGCGGCTGAGCTCTCTGAATTCGGACATGCTGTTTCCTCGCGTCTCTTGTTTCTTGTTCTGAGATTGACAAGGCTGGCATCGATCCGCAGACAGGTCAAACAAGCAAAACAAAAGGGGAGGCCGCGATGGCGCACGAGCTCGATTTCTCAGGCAAGCAGGTTCTTGTCGTCGGTGGTTCCAGCGGTATCGGCAACGGCATCGCGCAAGCTTTTCGCGCGAGGGGCGCAGCAGTTGCGGTGTGCGGCACGCGTGCCGAGCCCACGGAATATTCGGCGGAGGAGGGCTCCGATCTCACTGGGCTTGCTTATTCGCAGCTCGACGTCAGCAACCCCAGTGCGATCGAGGCGTTCAAGCCGTCCTTCGATAGGCTCGAAATCCTGGTGCTCGCGCAGGGCGCGGTGATCTATCGCCGCGGCGAGTTCGAGATGGAGGGCTTTCGCAAGGTTGTCGAGGTCAATCTGATGAGCCTGATGGCGTGCGCGACGCGATTTCATTCCATGTTGCGGGATTCCAGCGGCGCGCTGATCATTGTGTCGTCGACAGCGGCCTATCACTCCACCATGGGCAATCCCGCCTACAATGCGTCGAAGACCGGCGCGGTCGGATTGACGCGGACGCTGGGCGAGGCGTGGGCGGAGGATGGCATCCGCGTCAACGGCATTGCGCCCGGCCTGGTCGACACCAAGATGACGAAGGTGACGACCGACAATCCCAAGCGGCTCGAAGGTGCGTTGTCGCGCATTCCGCTACGGCGATTGGGCACGCCGGCCGACATGGCGGGCGCGGCGCTGTTCCTGGCCTCGCCGCTGTCGTCCTACATCATCGGCCAGACGCTGGTCGTTGATGGCGGGCTCATTCTCTAACTCGATTGGAACTGCGCTGCTCCTGGTCTGTTACTCCGGCAGACCCCGAGGAGGAGCATCATGGACAAGGACAGGATCGTCGGATCGGCCAAGGAATTCGCTGGACGCGCTGAAGGCGCCGTCGGCGATCTCGCAGGCGATGCGCAGACACAGGCATCCGGCAAGGCGCGCGAAGCCGCCGGCACGGTGCAGAATCTCTACGGCCAGGCCAAGGACGCCGTGCGTGACGCCGCGGACACCGCCACGAACTACGCCAAGGATGCCTATGACAACAGTGGCGAGACATTTCGCGGCGGCTCGGAGGCGCTGTCGAAGAAGGTGCAGGACAATCCGCTCGGTGCACTGCTGGTTGCCGGCGGCATCGGCTTCGCGCTCGCGCTTCTGATGTCGCGCCCCGCACGTCGCCCGCCCCCGCGGTGGCGCTATTACGGCTAGTAGCCGCTCGTCATTCCGGGTTCGCGCCAAGAGGCGCGCCCCGGAATGACAGTTTAATTCAGAGCAACGACTACCGAACCACTTCCGCCGAACGCCCGACATTGGCGGGTGGGCGCGGAATCGCTGGGTTCGGATTCGGGTTACGCGGCGCCGGCGCCAGTTGACGCGGCGCTGGCTGTGGCGCGCCGAAACCGAAGCCGAAGAAATCGCGAATTGACGGCGTGGCCTGTGCCGGCTGCTGCGGCGGTGCTGGTTTCTTCGGCGCGAGCGGCTTGGGCGCCACGATCGCAGCGGCTGCACCCGGCGTGCCGGGAGCCGCAGCACCCCCGTCAGGCGTCGTTGCCGCCATCGGCGTATCGCCCTTGGCCTGTTCGCGACCGACTTCGCGGCGCGGCCAGGAATAATCGTCGGCACGGCCCGCGGGCGCGGCGAGCGGCTCGCCCTTCACCAGCGTCTTCGCGGCGAGCGCATCGACGGCGGCGGGACGCGTGCCCGGTCCACCCAGCAACTGATCGGTCGAGATCGAGGCCGCGACCAGCGGCACGATCGGGCCCGCCAGCGGTCGTGGCGGGGGCTTGCCGGGCTCGGCGCTGGTGTCCGGCGTCGCCGGCTCGCTCGGCAGCGCGATCGGGCCGGAGCGTCCCGCCAGCAGACGCGTGATCTCGCGCTCGACATAATGAGCGAGTTTTCGCGCGCCCGGCTTGGTGAAGTAGACGCCGTCACCGCTGCGCAGCTGACGGATCTGGCCTTCGAAATCCGGACCCTTCTGCAGGAAGCGGCCGGCTTCGTCGACAAAGCCGTCCCAGACGTCGACATAGGTAATGCCGGCCTTGGCCGCGCCCTCGCGATAGAGCGAATCCAGGAACAGCATGTCGGCGGTGCCCTTCTGCCCGCGGATCGCAGGCAGGCCGACCCAGAGCACCGGCACGCCCTTGGCCTTGAGGACGTTGGCGAGCTCCTCGATCTTCTTGCTGTAGAGCTCGACCCAGTGGTCGTCGCGGAATTCGTAGAGGCCGTTCGGATTGCGCGCGGTCTTTTCGGGCGCGGCGGCCGGCGTATCGGCGTTATCGGCGTCGTCTTGCGGCAGGTCGGTGTCGACAGGCTTGTCGTCGGGCTTGGCAGCGGTGTCAGGTTTGGCATCGCCGGGCTTGGCGTCACCCGGCTTTCCCGTCGGCTTGGTGCGCGCGGCCTTGTCGTTCTTCTTGTCTTTGTCCTTGTCCGCCGGCTTGTCGGATTTGTCCGGCGCGGCTTCGCGGATCGAGATGCGGTCGTTGAGGCCGAGCATGACGACGATGACGTCCGGCTTCTCTGTGTCGAGGATGCCCTTCGCAGCAGCCGCCCAGTCCGAGGGCTCACCCTTCGGCTGGTACTTGATCAGGCCGGACGTGGTCTTGTGCTTGCGGATCACGCCCATGTCGGGCTGCTCGGTGTAGGCGTCTTCGAGGCCGTAGGCGAGCCAGTCCGCCATGGCGTCGCCAATCACCAGCACGTTCTTGTCGGGGATCGTCTCGCGCTTGGCCGGCGACGGCGCGCGCGAAAAATCCTGGCGCGGGGCCTGCTGTTGCGGCTGCTGGAATGGCGCGAAGAAATCGCCGCCGAACCAACCTCCGCCTCCACCGTTTCGCGGTGGCGGGGCCTGGCGCTGCGGCGGACCGCCGAAGCCGGGGAAGTTGAAGAACTGCGCCGAAGCCGGTCCCGCGATCGAGACCAGGATCGCGAGCGCCGTCCCCAGCGCGATCAACGGGCCGGTCTCGGTCAGCGCCTTGAAAAACGATTTTGGCTTCGACATGCGATCTCGGGCGCGCGCGACGGGGTCTGGAATTGGCTCAATATAATAACGGAATCGGGCGCCAAACGGGCAAATTCTCTTGCAGATTCTTGGGGCGATACACCAGTGAGCGGCCAAAATCCCGCTTCAGGGTTACTTTCGGCGCGATTTTACCGCCCGCGCAGCCGGTCCAGCACGTCGGAGGAGGCAAACCCGTCCGCGGGCACCCCGATCGAGGCCTGGAAGTTGCGGAGTGCATCCCGGGTCTGGCCACCGAACTGGCCGTCCGGGATGCCCTTGTAGAAGCCGCGCTGGACCAGGAGTTGCTGGAGTTCCAGCCGCTCGGTGCGGGACAGCTCCCGCTCCTGCCGTGGCCATGGCTGGACGAAAGGCTGGGCGCCGCGCAGGCGGTCGGCGAAATGGCCGATCGCCATCGCATAGGCCTCGGCCGGATTGTACTTCATGATGACCCGGAAATTCTGCAGCATCAGGAAGCCGGGCCCCTGCGCGCCGGCCGGCGCCAGCAGATAGGCCTTGTCCGCCGGATGCGGGAAGGGCTGGTTCGTTGCGCGCTTGAGCCCGAGCTTCTCCCATTGCGCGATCGTCATCGCCTTGGCGCGATCGGCCAGCATGTAGTTGAAGCCCTGCGGCACCACGACCTCGAAACCCCAGGTCTGGCCGCTCTGCCAACCGTCCTTCTTCAGATTGTTGGCGGTGGAGGCGATCAGGTCGCTTGCGTTGTCGACGACGTCGCGCCGTCCGTCGCCATCGCCGTCCACGGCAAAGCGCTTGAACGCGGTCGGCATGAACTGGGTCGGGCCGAACGCGCCGGCCCAGGAGCCGCGCATCTGCTCCGGGCGCAAATCGCCGCGATTGAGGATCTCCAGCGCCGAGAGGAACTCGTCCTTGAAATAGGCCTGGCGGCGGCCGACGCAGGCGAGCGTCGCGGTCGATTGCAGCACGCTGCGGTCGCCCATCTGCGTCGAATAATTGGACTCGATGCCCCAGATCGCCGCGATGATATAGCGGTCGACGCCATAGGCCTTCTCGGTCGCATCGAACTGCGCCTTGTACTTGGCAAGAACCTCCTTGCCCTTGGCGAGCCGGTTGTCGTTCACGAGGATGTCGAGATAGTCCCAGATCGACTTGGTGAACTCGGGCTGCGAATCCATCAGGTCCATGATGCGCAGATCGGGCGAGAGCCCTGCCGTAAAGCGCTGAAAGTTTTCCTGAGTGATGTTGCGGCGTGCGGCATCAGGCCACATGCCCGCAACGCAATTGTCGAAATTGCCGGCCGCCTCGCGGATCGCGGCCGCGGTCATCAGCGGATGGCCGGAGGCACCGTCCTCGCCGCTCCAAGGCTGAGCTCCCGTCTGAGCGCCGCCGGGGCCGGGCGGGGCTTGCGCGGGCGCCGGGTTCGAGCCGGAGAAAATACCGCCGAACAGGTTCGACAGGCCGTTTTGCCCTTGTTGTCCTTGTTGTCCCTGGGCCTGCGCGGACACTGGGAACAGCAGCGCGGCCGCGAGCATTGTTGCGCCGGTCAAAGATAAAGCTACCGCTGTCACCAATTGCCTCATGTCCCACCCGTCCGGCCAAAAATCAGCCATCAGGAGGCCTCGTTACGGTTGCCAATATCTTAACAAAGGTGAAATTTTGCTGGTCACCTTTTTCTCGAATTCCCTGAGACCGAGCCCTACATCCGCCTTTGTTACCGGCTGCAAAACGGTTAGCAAGATGCCATTGCTTCTTTCACGTGTGCCCTAAGGTATTCGATCAATCACATGAAAATCCGCAAAGCTGTATTCCCCGTCGCCGGCCTCGGCACCCGCGTCTTGCCCGCCACCAAGGCGATGCCGAAGGAAATGCTCACCATCGTCGACAAGCCGCTGATCCAATACGTCTATGACGAGGCGAGGGAAGCCGGCATCGAGCATTTCATCTTCGTCACCGGCCGCAACAAAAATGTCATCGAAGATCATTTCGACAAGATGTTCGAGCTCGACGCGACGCTCAGCTTGCGCGGCAAGAAGGCCGAGCAGGAGATTTTGGCGCAGAACCAGCCGGAAGCCGGTGCCGTCAGCTTCACCCGCCAGCAAGCGCCGCTCGGCCTCGGTCATGCGGTCTGGTGTGCGCGCGACATCGTCGGCAACGAGCCGTTCGCGGTGGTGCTGCCCGACGAGCTCGTGCTCAACACGCCCGGCTGCCTGAAGCAGATGATCGAGACGGCGACCAAGCTCGGCGAGAAATCCAACGTCATCGCGGTCGAGGCGGTGCCCGACCATCTCACCCATCAATACGGCATCTGCGGCGTCGGAAAGCGCACCGGCAAGATGTTCGAGGTCGACGGCATGGTCGAGAAGCCGGCCAAGGGCACCGCGCCCTCCAACCTCTCGATCACCGGCCGCTACATTCTCCAGCCCGAGATCTTCAAAATCTTGGAAACCCAGGAGCGCGGCGCCGGCGGCGAGATCCAGCTCACCGACGCCATGATCGGCCTCGCCAAGTCGCAAAAGTTCTACGGTGTCGAGTTCGAGGGCGAGCGCCATGATTGCGGCTCCAAGCCCGGCTTCCTCCGCGCTAACATCGCCTACGGCCTCAGGCGCCCGGAATTGCGTGATGGCCTGATCGCGGAGATGAAGAAGTATCTGGGGCAGTAGGCTCAGCTGTCGTCCCGGCGAAGGCCGGGACCCATACCGCGTGATCTATCGGGCGTGACCGGTAGAAGTACCGAACTGCTGGTCTTCGCCAAATTGCTGTCTGTGGTTATGGGTCCCGGCCTTCGCCGGGACGACACCGATGTCGTGACGGCGACTTAAGCCACGAGCGACAGCTTCGGCAGGCTCGCCACCACCGACTGATTCCGGCCGCCGGCTTTTGCCGCATAGAGCGCCTTATCGGCGGCGGCGACCAGCACGGCCCAGTCCATGCCGCTGGTGGGCGCCAGGCTGGCGATGCCGCAGGAGACGGTCGATCCTGCGCCGCCGTCGGACCAGCCCAGCACCTTGGCCCGGATGGTCTCGGCGATCTTGAAGGCGTCGGTGGCGGACGTGTTCGGCAGCAGCACGGCGAACTCCTCGCCGCCATAGCGCGCGGCACAGTCGCCGGCGCGGTGCACCGAATCGGAGATGCAGATGGCGATGCCGACCAGCACCTGGTCGCCGGCCTGGTGGCCGAAGGTGTCGTTGTAGGCCTTGAAGTGATCGGCATCGATCATCAGTAGCGCAACCTGCGTCTTCTGGCGCATGGCGCGGCGCCATTCGATGTCGATGACATGGTCGAACTTGCGGCGGTTGCGCAGGCCCGTCAGCGCGTCCGTCGTCGCCATCTCCTCGAGCTTGCTTTCAGCATCGGCACGCCGGCCGATCTCGCGGGCGAGCACGATGGCCGAGCCCAGCACGAACAGCGCGAGCACCAGAACCACGGCGCCGATGCGAAGCGCTTCCTTCTGCCACAGCGCGAACACCGTACTCAGCGGCTTGCCCGCCACCACGAACAGCGGGCCGGCTTCGCCGCTGCGCGCATAGAGCCGCGCGGTCGGATCGACCGGGCCCCGTCCGGAAAACGAGCCGCCGACGCGGAGATTGTCGACCTTCCAGGCCTGGCGGTCGTTCAGATTCCTGCCGATCACGTCGAGATCGAACGGCCGCCGCATGATGATGGTGCGGTCGCGCTTCAGCACGGTGATGGTGTCCTCGGGGTCGAGGTTCAGCCGTTCGAACAGTTCGTGGAAATAGGTGAAGCGGATCGAGCCGGCGACGACACCCATGAAGCCGCCGTCGGTATCGCTGAGACGCCGGCTCAGCACGATGGAGTAGGCGCCGCGAAACAGCATCGGGCGGCTGATGAAGAGGCCGGCATTGGGATCGTCGCGGTGGACCGTGAAATACTCCTCACTGCCGCGATTTTCGGGCGTCGGGTCGAGCGTGGAAGCATCGATGGTCAGATTGCCGTCCGCATCGAACACCTGGATGGCACCGAAATGTTTTGCGGTGGTGGCGTGGTCGAACAGGATGAGCTGGCGGATCGGCTTGGAGACCGCGTTGATCTCGGGCAGCAGCATGTTGCTGGCGACCGCCTTGAGGGACAGGTCGTAGATATCGATGTTGCGGCTGATGTCGGCGTCGATCGACGTGGCCAGGTTTTCCAGCGTCTGGCGGGCCAGCGCCTCCTCGCCGCGGCGCATGTCCAGCATGACGTTGACGCAAATGGCGGAAAAGCCGATCACCGTCACGACGGACGAGATGATCAGTAGCTTCGCCGAAATGCGCCAGGGCCGGCGGGCCGTGGCTTCGCGCCATGCAGACAGCATCCATTGCTCCCGACATAAGTGGATGCGCCTGAAAGCTTGCGTAGTGTTTAAACCGCGACGGCGGTGTCGCGATCAGTTAAGAGTTGGTTTATCCAGCTAGCGGTTTTCGGCAGACCTGATCGGCTGGATCCGGCTTCGGACGAGAGGACGATTGTGAACGACTACGACGCGCTACGCGACTATCTGATGCGGCACAAGCAGACGGAATTCGTGCTGACCTTCGAGCAGATCGAGGAGATCATCGGCGCAGCCCTGCCGCGCGCGGCCAACCGCGCCTCATGGTGGGATACCTCGCGCAGCCCCGATATTCAGATGCCGCAGCGCGAAGCCTGCCTTGCCGCGGGCTTCAAGGCCACGCGGATGCCGGACGGCCAGACGGTGCGGTTCACGAAGATGAAGAGTGACCGGCGGCGCCCGGCGTAAGGAGCGATCAGCTCGCTGCTTCCAGCCGCACTTCGGTTAGCAGCCGCATCGCCGCGTCCGCGTCCATCGGCTCGCCGAAGGCAAAGCCCTGCGCGTATTCGCAGCCCAATTGATACAGCTCGACCGCGTCGGAATCGGTCTCGGCGCCTTCCGCCACCACGTCCATGCCGAGATCATGCGCGAGCGCGATGATCGACTTCAGAATCACCGGCCGCGTGCCGCGATTGGTGGTGCGGACGAAAGACTGGTCGATCTTGATGGTATCGAACGGGAAGCGTTGCAGGTAGGCGAGCGACGAATGGCCAGTGCCGAAATCGTCGAGCGATAACCCCGTGCCGAGCTCGCGGATCCGCGTCAGCATTTGGGCTGCGTGCTCCGGATTCTCCATCACCAGCGATTCCGTCAATTCCAGCTTCAGCGTGCCGCGCGCCACCGATGAGCGCGACAGCACGGTGCGGATGTCGTGGATCAGGTCGTGGCGCAAAAGCTGCCGCGAGGAGACGTTGACGGATGCGAAGATCGGCTCGCGCGAGCGCATCGCGCGCTGCCAGATCGAGAGCTGCTTTGCGGTCTGGTCGAGCACGAACATGCCGAGATCGACGATCAGGCCGGTCTCTTCCGCGATGGTGATGAATTCCGACGGCGCCATGCGGCCGAGTTTCGGGTGGTCCCAGCGTACCAGCGCCTCGAATCCGGCGACCGAACGATCTTCCAGCCGAACGATCGGCTGGTACAGGATCGTGAGCTCCTGCCGCTCGATGGCGCGGCGCAGCTCGCTCTCCAGCGTCAGGCGATCGGTCTTCCGCGCGCGCATCGCGGGCTTGTAGACGTCGATGCGGTCGCCGCCGATGCGCTTGGAATGATACATCGCAAGCTCGGCGTCCTTGATGATCTCGTCCGTCAGTTGAACTTGCGGATCAGAAAGGGCGAGCCCGATCGAGGCGGTCAGGAAAATCTCGCGGTCGTTGAAGGCGATCGGCGCGCGGATGGTCTTGCGGATGGTTTCCGCAAAGGCGGTGATGCGGGCCGGGTCCTGCTCCGACAGCAGGATCAGGCCGAACTGGTCTCCGGCGAGCCGCGCCAGCGTATCCTGCGGTTTCAGGATGCGGGTGAGGCGGCGGGCCAGCGTCAGCAGGATGGAATCGCCGACCGCGATGCCGACGGAATCGTTGACCTGCTTGAAGCGGTCGAGGTCGATCACCATCAGCGTCGGCCGCAGCGTCGGCATCGACTTGGCGAAATGCGCGACTGCACCGAGCCGGTCCATGAACAGCTTGCGGTTGGGCAGGCCGGTAAGGTTGTCGTGCACGGAATCGTGCAGCAGGCGTTCCTCGGCGTTGCGCAGCTCGGTGACGTCGGTGAGCGTACCGACCACGCGCGAGACCTCGCCATCCGAGCCGACCACCGGGCGCGCCTTCAGCGCGAACCACATGAAGTGGCCGTCCGGGGTGCGCAGGCGGAAATCCTGCACCAGCCGGCCGCGGCGCTGGTCGAGCACGCTGTCGAGCGCGGCGCGGAAACGGTCCTGGTCGAGCGGATGCAGCACCTCTAACCAGGAGGCCGCCGGGCCCTCCAGCGTGCCGCGCTTGAGCCCGAGCAGCGCCTCGGTCTCGGGGCTGGTGAAGACCTTGTCGGCGGAAACGTCCCAGTCCCAGATCAGATCGCCGGAACCGGCGAGCGCCAGGGCCCGACGTTCGATGTCGGACACGACGCCGGTGGTGGCGCCGCCGCCCGCAAAGGCGTGCTGCATCACCGTGAAGCCGATCAGCATCACGATCAGCACGAGGCCGCCCAGCAGCGCCGGGCCGACGATGTCGTTGGTCACGGAACCGGCCACCGCCATGCCCGCCGCGACCACCCAGACCACCAGAAGGAACCAGGTCGGGATCAGCAGCACCGCGCGGTCGAAGCCGTGGGTCGAGAGATAGACGATCAGCGCGAAGCCGGCGAAGGCGATCAGCACCAGCGAGATGCGCGCGATGCCGGAGGCGACGGCCGGGTCGAACAGAGCGAGCGCGACCAGCGAGCCGAGGAAGGCGAGCCAGCCCACCGTGATGTGGGAGTAGCGCACATGCCATCGACTGAGATTGAGATAGGCGAACAGGAACACCAGCAGCGTCGCCGCCAATATCGCTTCACCCGCCGCGCGCCAGATGCGCTCGGCGTTGTTCGACATGTCGAGCACCTTGCCCCAGAAGCCGAAATCGACGCCGATATAGACCAGCACCGCCCAGGCCAGCGCCGCGGCCGCCGGGAACATGATGCTGCCCTTCACCACGAACAGAATCGTGAGCACGAGGGCGAGAAGCCCGGAGATGCCGATCACGATGCCCTGGTACAGCGTGAACGAGTTGACCTTGTCCTTGTAGGCTTCCGGCTCCCACAGATAGAGCTGCGGCAGCTTGTCGGTGCGCAGTTCCGCGACGAAGGTGACGACGGCGCCGGGATCGAGCGTAATGCGGAACACGTCGGCGGTCGGGCTTTCCTGCCGTTCCGGCCGGTCGCCGGTCGAGGGCGTGATGGTCGCGATGCGTGACAGCCCGAGGTCGGGCCACAACAGGCCTGAGGACACGATGCGGTAATGCGGGGCGACGATCAGGCGATCGAGCTGGTCGTCGGTGTTGTTGGCGAGCGCGAACACCACCCAGTTCTGGCCGCCCTCACGGGCGCGCACCTCGATGCGGCGGACGATGCCGTCGGTGCCCGGCGCGGTCGAGACCTGGATGCGGTCGGCGTCGCTGCGCTGATGCTCGAGCACGCCGGTGAGGTCGATCGCAGGCGCGTCGCCGCGAACGCTGACAGCGTCAAGCGCGCGTGCAGGCGACGCGGCGACAAGAATCATGAGGCCCAGCGCGATGGGCGCGAGGCACCTGATCAGACGCAAGGTCAGTTCTCCGCGTTCGACGCAAACTTCGTGTGCAAGGCGATTTCAGACCGGACAGATATGGTTCGGCGCGTCGCGATAGATGCCACGAAAGCGAGGAAAATCAAAGGGTTTCCGCCTTGCCGAGTGGGCCAGAGGCCTAGACCTCCAACACAATTTTGCCAATATGTGCTGAGGTCTCCATGCGGCGGTGCGCATCCGATGCCTTTTCCAGCGGGAAAGAGCTGTCCATCAGCGGTTTGATGCGGCCTTCGCGCAGGAGCGGCATCACTTTGGCCTCGATTGCGGCCACCATCGCCGCCTTGTCCGCATTACTACGGGGACGCAAGGTCGAGCCGGTATGGGTCAACCGCTTCACCATCACCTTGGCGATGTTGACGCTGACCTTGGGGCCGTTGAGGGTCGCGATCTGCACGATACGGCCGTCGACTGCGGCGGCATCGTAGTTCCGGTCAACATAGTCGCCGGCGACCATGTCGAGGATCAGGTTGACGCCGGCCTTGTTGGTCTCTTCCTTGACCACGGCGACGAAATCTTCGGTCTTGTAATTGATGGCGCGGTCGGCACCGAGCTTGAGGCAGGCATCGATCTTGTCCTGCGATCCCACCGTGACGAACACTTTTGCGCCGAACGCTTTTGCGAGCTGGATCGCCAGCGTGCCGATGCCGGAGGAGCCGCCATGGATCAGCAGCGTCTCACCGGCCTTCAGCCCGCCGCGCTCGAACACATTGTGCCAGACCGTCATCAGGGTTTCCGGCAGCGCGCCGGCTTCCTTCATCGACAGCGCCGGCGGCACGCTCATCGCCTGGGCGTCCTGCGCGATGCAGTACTGCGCATAGCCGCCGCCCGCCACGAGCGACATCACCTTGTCGCCGATCTTGTGCCGCTTGGCGTTGCTGCCGACGGCGACCACTTCACCGGCGATTTCGAGGCCGGGCAGGTCGCTGGCGCCGGGCGGCGGCGGATAGGCGCCGGAGCGCTGTGCCACGTCGGGCCGGTTGACGCCGGCGGCCTGCACCTTGACCAGGATCTCGTCGGGACCGGGCTGCGGCAGGGCCCGTTGTTCCGGCACCAGCACCTCCGGTCCGCCGGGCTTGGAGATGGCGACCACGGTCATTTGCGCGGGCAGCTTTTCCATGATTTGTCCTTGGAGAAGAGGGCAGGATTGAACAGGCCAGTTGATTAACCAGAGCGCCCGGCGCTGGCAACCGCTTCAACTTCGTTTGACCGCCTGGCGGACCTGATCGGAGCAACGACGATGCCGATGGAAGACGACGACCGCCCGCGCAAGAAGGTCACCCACGAGATCGGACAGGATCTCTCACTCTTGTCGGTCGAGGAACTGACCGAGCGTGTCGCCCTGCTCAAGACCGAGATCGCAAGACTGGAAGAAGTCGCCACCATAAAGCGCGCCTCGCGCGATGCGGCGAACAGCGTCTTCAAGTCGTAGTCGCTTCACCATCGGTGTCGTCCCGGCCTAGTGCGCAATTGCGCACGGGGGCCGGGACCCATACCGCGTGATCCGTCTATGGGCATGGACAGCAGTACCGAACGACTTGTCTTCGTCAAACTCCTCCCTGTGGTTATGGGCCCCGGCCTTCGCCGGGGCGGCGGTGAGAGCTTGCTCCGCCTCTCGCTCGGCCAGTGACCGACATGGCTAACGAACCCTCAAAAAATTCGTTCGTTTACGGTCAATTAAGCTTTTCACTTTATGACTGGAACTGTCCTCGTTTGGACACCGAGTGGCTCCTGTCCACTCTGTTTGACGCCTCCCTGTTATCAACTTTCAAAGCCGCCGGTTTTCCGGCGGCTCTTTTTTCGTCTCATTCTTGGTTTCTGCGTCTCGTTCGGGTTGAATTCCGAGGAATGACCCGCGGAAACCATATCCGCGCTTGCCGCTGGACTCCGCGATCCGCCCGCGCAATGATTTGTTCATCATAAGCCGGCGCCAAAGCCGGACGGGTAAACAGTTGCGTAAGGGGCGTTAACCATGGAACGTTTGCAAGCCGACGGCGCTCTCGTTCAACTCAGCGAGCGGTTCACCAATTCTGCGGCGTTTGGCGCCCTGTTCCGCGAAGGCATGGATCTCGTCGAAGCGACCGCCGCCTATCTCGACGGCGCCGGCCGCAACGAGGCCAAGGCGCTCGATCGCGCCGTCAGCCTCACCTACGCGACCGAGAGCATGCGCCTGACCACGCGCCTGATGCAGCTCGCCTCGTGGCTGCTGCTGCACCGCGCGGTGAAGGAAGGCGAGATGACGCTGGTCCAGGCCAACCGCGAAAAGACCAAGGTCAAGCTCACCGCCGCCGATCCCGGCCCCGCCGACACCATCGAGAAGCTGCCGTCGATGCTCCAGGAGCTGATCCATCGCTCGATGAGCCTTCAGACCCGCGTCCGCCGTCTCGACACCACCATCCACACCCCGCCGGCCGACCACATCGCAATCGGCAACCCGCTGGTGCCGCACCTCAACGCGCTGAAAGCCGCGTTCGAGCGATAATTTCTATCCGCGCATCTGATGTTGAACCGTCACCCTGAGGTGGCCGCTTCTTCAGCGGCCCTCGAAGGGCGACGGCCCGGCTACATCGGGGGCCGTTCATCCTTCGAGGCCTCCGCTTCGCTCCGGCGCCTCAGGATGACGGGTCGAAAAACAAAAACGCCCCCGGTTGTCCGGGGGCGTTTTTCGTCTCCAGCCTTGCGGCCAGGATCAATCCTTTTTGAGGAAGCCCGAAAACTTCTTCTGGAAGCGCGAGACGCGTCCGCCGCGATCCATCAGCTGGGCGTTGCCGCCGGTCCAGGCCGGGTGCGACTTCGGGTCGATGTCGAGGTTCAGCGTGTCGCCTTCCTTGCCCCAGGTGGAGCGGGTCAGGTACTCGGTTCCGTCGGTCATGACGACCTTAATCGTATGATAATCCGGATGAATTTCGGCTTTCATGGCAATTCCTAGGGCGCCCGGCGCCTTGCTAGAGTGACTATCGAATGACGGATTTGGCCGGGTCTATACCCCACGGCCCCCCTTAAAACAAGCCATTGTGGGGACAGGAGAACCGGGCCGTCCCCTAAGGGACATCCCGGATTTGCCACGACCGGTCCCCCGGCCTATCTGGAGCAGACTTATCTCTTTTGGTCGGATCTCATGAGCGCAGTAGAACGGCTTGAAACCGGGCCCGCAGAAGCCCCGTCGATCGAAGCCGAATTGATCGAGCAACCCGCCAAGAGCCGCGCCAAGCTGCGGCCGCTGATGGCGCTGGCGCCTTATGTGGCCCGCTATCGCGGCCGGGCAGCGCTCGCCTTCGTCGCGCTGACGGTTGCGGCGCTGACCACGCTGCTGGTGCCGGTCGCGGTGCGCCGGATGATCGATTTCGGCCTGACGCCGGAAGGCATCGCGCTGATCAACAGCTACTTCTCGGTGATGATCGCGGTGGTCGCCGTGCTCGCGCTGGCGAGCGCGTCACGCTACTACCTCGTGATGACGATCGGCGAGCGCATCGTTGCCGATCTCAGGCGCGACGTGTTTGCGCATCTGCTGTCGCTCTCGCCGGCCTTCTTCGATTCCGCGCGCAGCGGCGAGCTGGTGTCGCGGCTCACCGCCGACACCACGCAGATCAAATCCGCGGTCGGCGCCTCCGTGTCGATCGCGCTGCGCAATCTCATGATGTTCTTCGGCGCCGCCGCGATGATGGTGATCACCAGCCCGCGGCTATCAGGCTTCGTGCTGCTGGCGATCCCCCTGATCGTGCTGCCGCTGGTCGCCTTCGGGCGCTGGGTGCGGCGGCTGTCGCGCAATGCGCAGGACACGCTGGCCGATGCGTCCGCCTATGCGGGCGAGCTGGTTGGCGCGATCCGCACCGTGCAGGCCTATACCAGCGAAGGGCTGGCCGCGAAGCGTTTTGGCGGCGAGGTCGAGCAGGCCTATGAGGCGGCGCGCACCTCGACCCAGGCCCGTGCGGTTCTCACCGCCATCGTCATCTTCATCGTGTTCGCAAGCGTGGTCGGGATTCTCTGGATCGGCTCGCACGACGTTCTGACCGGCGCGATCACGCCGGGCCGGCTCGGCCAGTTCGTGCTCTATGCGGCCTTCGCGGCCGCAGGCCTCGGCCAGCTCAGCGAGGTCTGGGGCGAGGTGTCGGCTGCATCAGGCGCTGCCGAACGCCTGTTCGAGATTTTGCACGTGCAGCCCGACATCAAGGCGCCCGCGTCGCCGCGCGCGCTGCCGGTGCCCGGGCGCGGCGAGGTCGGCTTCGACGATGTGAGTTTCTCTTATCCGGCGCGGCCCGACGTCAAAGTGCTCGACGCGGTCTCGTTCACGGTGCGGCCCGGCGAGAAGGTTGCAATCGTCGGCCCGTCCGGCGCCGGCAAGAGCACGATCTTCCATCTGCTGCTGCGCTTCTACGATCCGCGCAATGGTGCGATCTCGCTCGACGGCGTGCCGGTGAAGTCCGCCGACCCGCGCGATTTCCGGTCCCACATTGCTTTGGTGCCGCAGGAATCGAACGTGTTTGCCGCGAGCGCCCGCGAAAATATCCGCTTCGGCCGGCCCGATGCGACCGACGCCGAGGTCGAGCGCGCCGCCGAGCTCGCGCATGCCACCGAGTTCATCCGCCGACTGCCCGAAGGTTTCGAGACCCCGCTCGGCGAGCGCGGCGTGACGCTGTCCGGCGGCCAGCGCCAGCGCATCGCGATCGCGCGTGCCATCCTGCGCGATGCGCCGCTGCTGTTGCTCGACGAAGCCACCTCCGCGCTCGACGCCGAAAGCGAGACGCTGGTGCAGACCGCGCTCGAGGAGCTGATGAGCCACCGCACCACCCTGGTGATCGCGCACCGCCTCGCCACCGTGCTCTCCTGCGACCGTATCCTGGTGATGGACCAGGGCAAGATCGTCGAGCAGGGCACGCATGCCGAGCTCGTCGCGGTGAACGGGCTCTATGCGCGGCTCGCGAGGTTGCAGTTCGAGGGGGCGTGAGGCGTCGCTGATCTCACGGGCACTTCGGCGAGCCCATGGGCACGTTCGGCCACGGCCAGTTCTTCCAGCTGCCGCCCTCGCCGATACAGGGTGACCCGCCGTTGGCCGGAGCCGGGCTCTCTGTTGGAGCAGGCGTGCTCGTCGGCGCAGGCGAACCCGTCGTCTCACTCGCCGTCTTGGGCGCCGGCGTGAGGCGTTGGTCGACATAGATCGTCGACACATATCCCGCGACGATAACGCCCAGGACAACCGAAGACCCCTTGGCCAGATCGCTCAGCCGCATCGATCCTCTCCATCTGCTTGCTGGTTGCAACACTAGCAAACGACGTCGGGCTTCTCCGTGACGGATGTCACGGCCGCCAAGCCATCTTCAGCACCGGCCGGCCCGAGGTCGGGTTCACGTCCTCGCCGTCATGCGCAAAGCCGTTGCGCTCGTAGAAGCGGATGGCGCGGCTGTTGTCCTTGTTGACCAGCAGCGTGACGCCCGACGGCGACAGGCGCTTGGCCTCATCCACCAGCAGCCTTGCCGCGTCCGAGCCCCAATGATTGGGATCGACCACGAGCTGGTCGAGATAGCCGTCGCCGTCGATGGTGACGAAACCGGTCTGGACGCCGTTCTGTTCGGCGACAACGATCGCGGCCTTCGGCACCAGCTCGTTGCGCCAGCGCTCCCGCCACCACTCCACCCGCGCGGCAAAATCGATCTGCGGATAGGCCTGCTGCCAGGTGCGATGCCACAGGTCGATCGTCGCCGCTTCGTCGGCGGCCACGTAGGGGCGGAGGTGGAGCGCGCTCACTACCGCTCCGTCAGCTTTAGCTCGATGCGGCGGTTGCGCTTGTAGGCGTCCTCGGTGTTGGCGGTGTCGAGTGGCTGGAATTCGCCGAAGCCGGCGGCGACCAGGCGCTGCGCCGGCACGCCGAGCGTGATCAGATATTGCACCACCGATATCGCGCGCGCCGCCGACAGGTCCCAGTTCGACTTGAAGTTCGCGCCGCTCACCGGCCGCACGTCGGTGTGGCCGTCGACGCGCAGCACCCAGGCGATCTCGGCCGGGATCTTCTTGTCGAGCTCGATCAGCGCGGCGGCGACGGTGTCGAGCTCGGCGCGGCCCTCGGGCAGCAGCGTTGCCTGTCCGGTGTCGAAGAACACTTCGGACTGGAACACGAAGCGGTCGCCAACCACGCGGATATCAGGACGGTTGCCGAGAATGGCGCGTAAGCGCCCGAAGAATTCCGAGCGGTAACGCGACAATTCCTGCACGCGCTGCGCCAGTGCGACGTTCAGGCGTGAGCCGAGATCGGCGATGCGGTTCTGCGATTCCTTGTCGCGCTTCTCGCTAGCGTCGAGCGCCTCTTCGAGTGCCGCCAATTGCCGGCGCAGCGCGCTGATCTGCTGGTTCAGCACCTCGATCTGCGCCAGCGCCCGCGCCGAGACCGCCTTCTCGGAGTCGAGCGCCTTGCCGAGCTCGGAGGTCTTGCCCTGAGCGTCATTGCCGGCGGCGGCGAGCCCGTCATAGAGGCCCTTGATGCGATCACGCTCGCTCTCGGCCGATGCCAGGCCGGCCTTCAATTGCGAGACCTGGTCGTCGAGCGTCAGCTTGCCGAGCTTCTCCAGCGACAAGAGCTCGTTGAGCTGGGCGATCTTGGCGTTGAGCTGCTCCAGCGCCTTGTCCTTGCCGGTCACTTCCTGCGACAGGAAGAACTGCACGACCAGGAACACCGACAGCAGGAACACGATCGAGAGCACCAGCGTCGACAGCGCGTCGACGAAGCCGGGCCAGTAGTTGAAGGCGCCTTCGCTGCGGCGGCCGCGGGCTAGAGCCATTTACGTCTCCGTTCTCTCGTGTCCCGGACGCGCTGCAGCGTGCAACGCTGCTGCGCAGAGCCGGGACCCATGTTTCGCTTCTCTGGGCCCCGGCTCTGCGCCGCACCGCTTCGCGCTGCGTCGCGTCCGGGGCACGAGAGCGCCTGGCTATCAACTCTTCTCGGGCTGGCGCGCGATGCGCTCCAGCAGGCGCCGGATCTCGCGGTTCTGCTCGCCCTGGCCGTCGGCCCATTCGCGGATCATCTGCTGCTCGGTCCGCATGTGCGAGACCAGCGCCTGGATCGCTTCGGCGAGACTGGCCATCGACGCGGTGGTGCTGCGGCTGGCGGTGCCTTCCTCGAGCACGATGCGCAGCCGCTCGACCGCGGCCTGGAGCTCGCCGCTCGCAACGCCGCCGCTCGATGCGACGGCGACCTCGCCGCTACCGTATTCGCGCACGGTGGTGGCGAGCCAGTCCTCGAGGTCGGTGTAGAAGCGGTTCTGCGCCTGGCTCGATTGCAGGTCGAGGAAGCCGAGGATCAGCGAACCGGCGAGGCCGAACAGCGAGCTCGAGAACGAGATGCCCATGCCGCCGAGCGGGGCGGCCAGGCCCTCCTTCAACGTGTCGAACAGCGCGCCGGAATCACCGCCAACCTTGAGGCCGTCGATCACCTTGCCAACCGAGCCGACCGTCTCGATCAGACCCCAGAAGGTGCCGAGCAGGCCGAGGAAGACCAGCAGGCCCGTCATGTAGCGGGAGATATCGCGGGCCTCATCCAGGCGGGTCGCGATCGAATCGAGCAGATGCCGCATGGTCGTCTGCGTGATCGACATCCGCCCGCTGCGTTCGCCGCCCAGGATCATCGCCATCGGTGCCAGCAGCTTGGGATGCCGGGCCGGCGCCAGGCCGGGGTCGGCGATGCGGAAATTGTTGACCCAGGAGACTTCAGGATAGAGCCGGATCACCTGGCGGAAGGCCAGGATGATGCCGATGAACATCACGCCGCCGATCAAGGCGTTGAGCCCGGGATTGGCGAAGAAGGCCTGGATGATCTGCTTGTAGAGCACCACGCCGACCAGTGTGCACAGCACCAGGAAAACCAGCATCCGCACCAGGAACACGCTGGGGGAGGATAGCTTGGTGTACTCGATGTCGAGGGAGGAGCGGGGCGAGGCGCCTGACGGCATGGCCGGTATCATCCGTTACGAAAGCTTGCTTGCATCCGCACTATGGCACAGCGCTCGCCCAAAAAAAGCGCCGGATGTGCGGATTTCGGGAAGGGGCGGGGAACCCACAGCTGAAACCCGGCTTTGATACAGACGTATTTTGCAAAACTTCGGCATTCCACAGGCTTGGCTCGGAATTTTTGCATGGCGACGTATCCTGAAGGGCTGGCGGCCATCGCGCTCTCGCTCGCGGTCCTGATGGCGCTCGCCTGGGTGGTGCAGCAGCGCACCGGCAATTCCGGCTGGGTCGATACGATCTGGACGTTCGCGGTCGGGCTGGTCGGCGCCGGCAGCGCCCTGTGGCCGCTCGCGGGCGAGGGGCCCAATGCGCGACAATGGCTGGTTGCCGGCCTCGTCTCGGTCTGGTCGCTTCGGCTGGGCACCCATATCGCGATCCGCACCGCGGGGATCACGGATGATCCCCGCTATGCCGCCTTTGCCGCGGAATGGGGCCTCAACGCGCCGCGGCGGATGTTCATTTTCCTGCAGAACCAGGCGCTGGGCTCGGTGCCACTGGTGTTCTCGATTTTCGTCGCCGCGCATGTCCCTGTGGCCACCTTGCGGATCCGGGACGTCCTTGGTGCCGCGATCCTGCTGATCGGGATCGCGGGCGAGGCGCTGGCGGATGCGCAGTTGCGCCGCTTCCGCCAAGACCCCGCCAATCACGGCAAGGTCTGCGATGCCGGGCTGTGGCGCTGGTCGCGCCATCCCAATTATTTCTTCGAATGGCTCGGCTGGCTCGCCTATCCCGTGATCGGCCTGTCGGCCGGATATCCCTGGGGATGGGCCAGCCTGCTCGCGCCCATCTTCATGTACTGGATCCTGGTCCACGTCACCGGCATCCCGCCTCTGGAAGCGCAGATGCTGCGATCGCGCGGCGAGCGCTATCGCGCCTATCAATCCCGCACCAGCATGTTCTTTCCCCTGCCACCGAGAGAGGGAATGGCCGCATGAGCGTCGTGTCCACGATCATCGGGACTGCCGAACGCGTGCCGCTGCCGGATCTCGTGGTCCGCGCCGCCATCCAGCGCCTGTGCTCGCGCACCGCAACGCGCCTCGCCGCGCATACCGCAGCCGACGAAGCCGCTTTCGCCGGACGAATGATGATCAGGCCGATCGCCGAGCACACGGAGGCTGCCAACACCCAGCATTACGAAGTGCCGCAAAGCTTCTTCGCGCAGGTGCTGGGTCCGAACCGCAAATACTCCTCCTGCTTCTACAGTAACGACGCGACGACGTTGCGGGAAGCCGAGGAGGAAGCGTTGCGCCAGACCGTCGAGCATGCCGGCCTCGCCGACGGGCAGACGATCCTCGAGCTCGGCTGCGGCTGGGGCTCGCTGTCGCTGTGGATCGCCCGGCAGTTTCCGCATGCGAAGGTGACCGCGGTGTCGAACTCACAATCGCAGCGCGCCTATATCGAGGACATCGCGCAGAGCCGCGGGCTAACGAACCTGCGCGTCGTCACCGCCGACATGAACGTGTTCGCGCCGGAGGGCCGGTTCGACCGCATCGTCTCGGTCGAGATGTTCGAGCACATGATGAACTGGCGCAAGCTGATGACGCGCGTGCGCGCGTGGCTTGCGCCCGAGGGGCGCTTCTTCATGCACATCTTCACCCATCGCGCCGGCTCCTATGCATTCGACCGCGCCAATCGCGAGGACTGGATCGCGCAGCACTTTTTTACCGGCGGCGTGATGCCGAGCCATCAGCTCGTCAGGCAATATGCCGACATCTTCGATATCGAGAAGGAATGGCGCTGGAGCGGCACGCATTATCAGCGCACCGCAATTGGCTGGCTCGCCAATTTCGATGCGCATCGCGACGCGATCGAAGCCTCCTTGCGCAGTGTCTATGGCGACGAGACCTATCTGTGGATGCGGCGCTGGCGCTGGTTCTTCCTCGCCACTGCCGGTCTGTTCGGCTACGCCGACGGAACGGAGTGGGGCGTGAGCCACTACCGGATGAGGGCGGTGGACTGATTGCGATGTTCTGTCGCAGCGCGCGGCGATGGAACCCGACTCACAATCTGGTGAGTCCAAAAAATCAGCCTGACCTCAGCACGATAGCGCATGTGGCATTGAGCCGCCCGCAGCATGCGTTGCGCCGCAGCAAGTCCATTCTATTTTGATCGCATCAGCCGCGCAGACATTGCCCAGAACGGGTGTTGCGCGAGAAGCGTGATCAGTTTCAACAATTTTGGGGCACCCCACTTCATGTCAGGACTTCGAGCGCGATCGGCATGCGTTGCAATGATGCTCGCGGCCTTTGCGCCGCTGCTCGGCGCTTGCAACGAATCCTCTTCCGCCGTCTCCGCTGCCCAGCCTACCGAACCCGATGTCAGCATCGTCACCGTCAAGCCGCAACCACGCGCGGTGGTGCGCGAGCTGCCGGGCCGGATCTCGCCGACGCGCGTTGCCGAGGTGCGGCCGCGCGTGTCGGGCATCGTGGTCGAGCGGCTTTTCCGTCAGGGCAGCGAGGTTAAGGCGGGCGATGCGCTGTATCGCATCGATCCGCGCCCGTTCGAGGTCGAGGTGATGGCCAACGACGCGGCGGTCGACAAGGCCGAGGCTGCGTTGATGCAGGCACAGCAGCAGGCGCGCCGCATCGCGACGCTGACCAGCCAGCGCGCCGCGCCCGAGGCGGAGAACGAAAAGACCATTGCCGCCGAGCGACAGGCGCAGGCCGAAGTCGAGGGCCGCAAGGCCGACCTCGCGCGCGCCAAGCTCAATCTCGATTATGCCACCGTGCGCGCGCCGATCGACGGCGTGGTCGGCGCGGCGCTGGTCAGCGAAGGCGCACTCGTGGTGCAGAACGAGACCAATCTTGCCACCGTGCAGCAGCTCGATCCGATCTATGCCGACTTCACCCAGTCGGTGACCGAGCTCAATCAGCTGCGCCGCGCATTCGAAAGCGGCGACCTCGATCGCATCGAGTCCGATGCCGTCAAGGTGCGACTCGTGCTCGACGACAACACCATCTATGGGCTCGACGGCAAGCTGCTGTTCTCCGAGGCCAAGGTCGATGCCCATACCGGCCAGGTGACGCTGCGCGGCGAGTTCCGCAATCCGAAGCGCGAGCTGCTGCCGGGCATGTATGTCCGCGTGCGTCTTGACCAGGGCCTGGACTCCGATGCGATCGCGGTGCCGCAGCAGGCGGTCCAGCGCAATGGCGGCGGCGGCAGCGAGGTGTTCGTCGTCAAGGACGATAACCGCATCGCGGTGCAGCCGGTCCGCACCGGCTCGGTGCAGGACGGAATCTGGTTCGTCACCGAGGGCCTGAAGGCCGGCGACAAGGTCGTGGTCGAAGGTTTTCAGAAATTTGCGGCCGGCGACAAGGTCAAGCCGCAGTCATGGTCCGAAGCCGAAGCGAGCGCGGACGACCGGCACGCCCTCAAGGTCGCGCGGTAACGCATCATGGCGAGCTTCTTCATCGACAGGCCGATCTTCGCCTGGGTCGTCGCGCTGTTCATCTGTCTGATCGGCGCGATCTCGGTCCCGCTGTTGCCGATCGCGCAATATCCGATCATCGCGCCGCCCTCGATCTCGATCTCGACGAGCTATCCCGGCGCGTCGCCGGAAAACCTCTACAACAGCGTCACGCGCCTGATCGAGGAGGAGCTCAACGGCGCCTCCGGCATTCTCAATTTCGAATCGACCAGCGACTCGCTCGGCCAGGTCGAGATAACAGCCAATTTCCAGCCGGGCACCGACACCAGCGCGGCGTCCGTCGAGGTGCAGAACCGCATCAAGCGCGTCGAGGCACGCCTGCCGCGCGCGGTGATCCAGCAGGGCATCTTGATCGAGGAAGCCTCGAGCGCGGTGCTCCAGATCATCACGCTGAACTCGACCGACGGCAGCCTCGACGAGGTTGGCCTCGGCGACTTCATGATCCGCAACGTGCTCGGCGAAATCCGCCGCATCCCCGGCGTCGGCCGCGCCACGCTCTATTCGACCGAGCGCAGTCTTCGTGTCTGGGTCGATCCGGCCAAGCTGGTCGGTTACGGGCTCACGGCGGACGACGTCAACAAGGCGATCGCCGCACAGAACGCACAGGTCGCCTCGGGTAGCATCGGTGCGGAGCCGTCGACGTCGAGCCAGCGTACGTCCGCACTGGTGCTGGTCAAGGGCCAGTTGTCGTCGCCGGACGAATTCGGCGCCATCATCCTGCGTGCCAATGCCGACGGCTCCACCGTGCGGCTGCGCGACGTCGCGCGCGTCGAGGTCGGCGGCCTCAGCTACCAGTTCAACACCCGCCTGAACGGCAAGCCGACGGCCGGCCTCTCCGTGCTGATGTCGCCGACCGGCAATGCGCTGGCGACCGCAAGCGCGGTCGAGGAGAAGATGAAGGAGCTGTCGCGCTTCTTCCCGGCCAACATCTCCTACGAGATCCCCTACAACATCACGCCCGTGGTCGAGGCCTCGATCAAGAAGGTGCTGACGACGCTGGTCGAAGCCGTGGTGCTGGTATTCGTGGTGATGTTCCTGTTCCTGCAGAACATTCGCTACACCATCATTCCGACCATCGTGGTGCCGGTGGCGCTGCTGGGTGCCTGTACCGCGCTGCTGCTCGCCGGCTACTCCATCAACATGCTCTCGATGTTCGGCATGGTGCTCGCGGTCGGCATCCTCGTCGACGACGCGATCGTCGTGGTCGAGAACGTCGAACGCATCATGACCGAGGAGGGCCTGCCGCCGAAGGAAGCGACGCGGAAGGCGATGTCGCAGATCTCGGGCGCCATCATCGGCATCACGCTGGTGCTGATGGCCGTGTTCGTGCCGATGGCATTCTTCCCGGGCTCGGTCGGCATCATCTACCGCCAGTTCTCGGTGACCATGGTCGCGGCGATCGGCTTCTCCGCCTTCCTGGCGTTGTCGCTGACGCCGGCGCTGTGCGCGACGATTCTCAAGCCCGTTGCGGCCGGCCACGGTCATGCCAGGAAGGGCGTGTTCGGCTGGTTCAACCGCATGCTCGAGGGCGGCAAGGAGGGTTATTCGCGCACCGTCGGCTTCTCGCTGAAGCGCACCGGACGCCTGATGCTGGTCTACGTCGCGTTGCTGGCCGGCCTGTCCTGGGCCTTCGTCAATCTCCCCGGCGGCTTCCTGCCCGTCGACGACCAGGGCTTTGTCACCACTGACGTCCAGACGCCGTCCGACTCGTCCTACGGCCGCACCGAGGCCGTGATCGAGAAGGTCGAAAAATATCTGGCGCAGCGGCCGGGCGTCGACAACGTCACCTTCCTCACCGGCTTCAGTTTCTCCGGCCAGGGCATGAATACCGCGCAGGCCTTCATCACCTTGAAGGACTGGTCGGAGCGCGGGCCGAAGGAATCCGCCGCGGCGATCGTCAACGACATCAACCGCGATCTGTCGTCGTCGATCCGCGACGCAAAGATCTCGGCGCTGCAGCCGCCGCCGATCGACAATCTCGGCAACTCCTCGGGCTTCTCATTCCGTCTCCAGGACCGTGGCCAGAAGGGCTATCCGGCCCTGATGCGCGCCGCCGACCAGCTGATCGCGGAGGCCAATGCGAGCCCCGTGTTGCAGAAAGTCTATGTCGAAGGCCTGCCCGAGGCCGGCGTGGTCAATCTCGTGATCGACCGCGAGAAGGCTGGTGCGTTCGGCGTCACCTTCGAGGACATCAACAACACGATCTCGACCAATCTCGGCTCGAACTACATCAACGACTTCCCGAACCGCGGCCGCATGCAGCGCGTCGTGGTGCAAGCCGACAGCCGCGACCGCATGAAAACCGAGGATATCCTCAACTACAACGTCAAGAACTCCCACGGCCAGCTGGTGCCGTTCTCCTCCTTTGCGACGGTGGAATGGTCGCGCGGTCCGACGCAGATCGCCGGCTTCAACTATTATCCGGCGGTCCGTATCTCCGGCGAAGCCAAACCCGGCTTCACCTCGGGCGATGCCATCGCCGAGATGGAAAAGCTTGCCGGCAAGCTTCCGCGCGGCTTCGGTTACG
Organism: Bradyrhizobium ganzhouense; assembly: GCF_049949285.1. Taxonomy (NCBI): domain Bacteria; kingdom Pseudomonadati; phylum Pseudomonadota; class Alphaproteobacteria; order Hyphomicrobiales; family Nitrobacteraceae; genus Bradyrhizobium; species Bradyrhizobium ganzhouense. The sequence continues at coordinate 7,857,179 of NZ_CP181318.1, read as the reverse complement.
AATGGACCGGACAGTCGCTCCAGGAAAAGCTGTCGGGCTCGCAGGCGCCGTTCCTGCTCGCTCTGTCGGTGTTCGTGGTGTTCCTGTGTCTTGCCGCACTCTATGAGAGCTGGACCATTCCACTTGCGGTGCTGCTCACCGTGCCGCTCGGCATCGTCGGTGCCGTGGTTGCGGCCATGATGCGCGGTCTGCCGAACGACGTCTATTTCACCGTCGGCCTCATCACCATCATCGGCCTCGCCGCCAAGGATGCGATCCTGATCATCGAGTTCGCCAAGGATTTGCGCAAGGAAGGCAAGCCGCTGGTGGACGCCACGATCGAGGCCTGCCGCCTGCGCTTCCGCCCGATCCTGATGACCGGCCTCGCCTTCATCTGCGGCGTGCTGCCAATGGCGATCGCCCACGGCGCCGGCGGCGCCAGCCAGCAATCGCTCGGCACCGTCGTGATGGGCGGCATGATCGCGGTGGTGATTTTGGCGCTGCTGATGGTGCCGGTGTTCTTCGTCTCGGTGCAGCGCGTGCTGGCGGGGGACCGGGAGAAGGTGGCGAAGGCCGAGGCGTATGGGCCGCCAGCGCCGGTGAACCCATAAAGCAATTGAGCAACGCACCGCTGTCTCACTCCCTCGCCCCGTTCTTACGGGGAGAGGGTGGGGTGAGGGGCTGCTTCCGCGAACTCGGTTTGGATTGCAGTCAGAACGCTCGATCCGAATGATCGTGGCGCGCGTCGGATGGACTGTCAATTTGGTCGGCGCCCTGCCTTGCCCCTCACCCGGATTGCTTCGCAATCCGACCTCTCCCCGCTTAAGGGCGGGGAGAGGTTAGGCCGCCTTCCGCAAAATCTTCACCAGCTCCCCGTGCACGAACTCGTTCCCGCACACGACGTCGCCGGTGACCAGGGCATCGCCCGGCGTGCTGATGTCGCTCACCGTGCCGCCTGCTTCGCGCACCATCAGCATGCCGGCGGCGATGTCCCAGGATTGCAGATTGCGCTCCCAGTAGCCGTCGAGGCGGCCGGCGGCGACGAAGGCGAGATCGAGGGAGGCGGCGCCGAAGCGGCGCAGGCCTGCGACGCGGTCCTGGATCGCGGTCATCTCGCGCCGGAATTCCTCGTGGTCGCCGCGGCCGATATGGGGCAGGCCGCAGGCCACCACGCATTCGTTGAGCTGGCGGCGGCCGGCCACGCGCAGGCGCTGGTCGTTGAGGAAGACGCCCTTGCCGCGCTCGGCGATGTAGAGCTCGTCATTGGCGGGGTTGTAGATCACGCCGGCGATGATGGTGCCCTCGCGCACGAGACCGATCGAGATCGCGAATTGCGGGATGCCGTGCAGGAAGTTGGTGGTGCCGTCGAGCGGGTCGACGATCCAGGTGTGGCTCTTGTCGGAGCCTTCCCGCGTGCCGCCTTCCTCGCCGATGAAGCCGTAACCTGGCCGCGCCTTGGCGAGGTCCTGGTAGAGGATTTCTTCTGCGCGCTTGTCGGCGAGCGAGACGAAGTTGGCCGGCCCCTTCAGCGAGACCTGCAGATGCTCGATCTCGCCGAGATCGCGCTTGAGGCTGCGGCCGGCGCGGCGCGCGGCTTTGACCATGACGTTGATAGTGGCGGAATACAGCATGAGCTCTGGTCTTGATGGGGGGAGGAGGCGCGAAAGGGCGCCATTTGAGGGGATTGGGTGCCCCGCGAGGGGCCAAAGGTCAAGTCTTCAGGTCTCTTGCAGGCCATTTGCAGGTCATTTGGCGTCAGGTCATTTGTTTCCGAGCCATTTCTTGGCAGCGGCCTCCGCCTTGGCGCGGTCGTCGGCCGGCAGATCGGCCAGCTGCTTGTCCAGCTCCGGATCGCCCTTGCCGGCGGTTTTGGCCACCAGATGCCATTTGAACCCTTCGACCTTGTCCACGGATGTGCCCATGCCGTTGATCAGGACCCAGGCGAGGCGGTTCTGCGCGATCGCGCTGCCCTGGCGGGACGCCTTGCGCAGCAAGGCCACGGCCGCGGGCTGGTTCTTCGGCGTACCGGTGCCGTTGAACATGGCGATGGCATATTCAACCTCGGCATCGACATTGTCGGCCAGCGAGGCGGCCTGCAGCAGCCGCACCGACCGTTCAGGGTCCTTCGGCACGCCGGTGCCTTCCTTGTAGAAGGTCGCAAGTGCGTATTGCGCCTCGGGCAGTCCGGCATCGGCCGCCTGGCGCAACAGCTCGGCGGAGCGCGTGACGTCCTGCGGCAGGGTCTGTCCGTCCAGATAAAGCAGAGCGAGGTTATAGGCTGCCTTGGGCTCGCCGAGCTTGGCGGCGGAGGCCATCAGCTTGACCGCCTCGCCCTTGTCGACGGGGCCGCCGCGGCCGGCGATGCGCAGCATGGCGAGCGCAAACATCGCCTCGCGGTCGCCGGCGTCGGAGGCGCGCTTGTACCACTCGATCGCCTTGGCGTAGTCGCGCCTGATGCCCATGGCGTTGGAATAGAGCTCGCCCAGCATGGTCATGGCCTTGGCGTCGCCGGTCTTGGCGCGCGCGCTGGCGAGATCGAAGGCGGTCTTGTACTGGCCGCGCTGATAGGCGCCGAACACCAGATCGACGTTGGAATTGTCGGTCGCCGGCGCGGGGATCACGGTTGCCGGCAGCGTCGGGCTTGGCGAGGCCGACGGCTTTGGCGCCGGTGCGGCCTCCTTCTTCTTGGTGATCGTGTGCGGCGCGACCTTCGGCTTGTCCTTTGCCGGCTCTTTGGGCTTCTGCTTTTCGGCCGGTGGGCTCGGGATCGTCGCCGGCGGCGTGATCTGGAGCTGCGCGGCCGCAGGCGCCGCCAGCAGCAGCGTGGCCAGAAGGGTGATGCGCGGGAGCGTCATGGCGGGCGCTAGCCCTGGCCCGTGGCAACAGCCGTGAAGGCCTTCTTGATCGCGGCGTCGGCCTCGATCAGCGCGGCCTTCGGCCCGCGCGGGTCGGCCCAGACGAGATCGCCGACCAGCACGAAATCGGCGCCGCTGGCAGCGAAGTCGTAGGCCTCCTCAAGCGAAACAGCGAAGCCGACACAGGGTGGCTCGAACAACTCGGCCCACCAGTCCAGCCGCTCGGCAATGGCCTGGGATGACGGCCGCTCGCCGTTGGCATCGGGCTCGCCGAACAGCAGATAGTCCGCGCCCATCTCGCCCGCGTCCATGGAATGGTGCCGTGTCGTCAGCCCGCCAACGCCGGCGATGCGATCTGGCTTGAGCGACGGCATCGCCTCTTTCAGTGCGGCGATGCCCGGCAGGTGTGCGCCATCGGCGCCGCCGCGCGCGACGAGCTCGGGGTGGCCGTCGACGAGCAGGGCCGCGCCCGCGTTCTGCACGATCGGCGCCAAGGCCTTGATCCGCGAGATCATGGTGCGCTGGTCGGTCTCCTTCAGCCGCGCCAGCACGGCTGCGACATCGACGGCTGCGAGCAGCGCCGGCAATTCGGCGAGGAGCGAGGCGGGATCGTCGAGAACAGGCGTCGCGAGATAAAGGCGCGGCGCCGGGCGCGGCGGAGGCGATTTGTTCGACAAGATCTAGGCTGCCTTCTTTTCCAGGCTGCTTTGCCATTCGCCCTTGGAGGCGAGGCCATTCATGCGGGCGCGATGACTGAATGCGTTCTGTCCGGCTGCGACGTTCTCGGCCTTGCCCGACCAGGCCTTCTGCGGCGCGGCCTGCAGCGCGCGGCCATAGGAGAAGGTCAGGCCCCAGGGCAGCGGGCCTAGCTTGTGCATGGCGTTGAGATGCGCGGTCGCCTCTTCGTCGGACTGGCCGCCGGAGAGGAAGGCGATGCCGGGCACCGCCGCCGGCACGCATGCCTTCAGCAGCCGGATCGTCTTCTCCGCGACCTCCTCGACGGAAGCCTGCTTTGCACATTTCTTGCCTGAGATCGCCATGTTCGGCTTCAACACCATGCCTTCGAGCGCGACGCGCTGCACGCGCAACTCCTGGAACGTCTTGTTGAGCACGCGGCTCGTGACCTCATAGCAGCGATCGATGTCGTGATCGCCGTCCATCAGCACCTCCGGCTCGACGATCGGCACGATTTGCGCGGCCTGGCACAGCGCGGCGTAACGCGCCAGCGCATGGGCATTGACGCTGATCGCGGTCATCGAGGGGATGCCGCTGCCGATATCGATCACCGCGCGCCATTTGGCGAAGCGCGCGCCGCGCTCGTAATACTTCTGTAGCCGCTCGGCGAGCTTGTCGAGCCCGACGGTCACGAGCTCGCCCGGGCACATCGGCAGGGCCTGCGTGCCCTCGTCGACCTTGATGCCGGGAATGGCGCCGCTCTGCTGGATCAGCTTGACCAGCGGCGTGCCGTCCTTGGCGTCCTGCCAGATCGTCTCGTCATAGAGGATCACGCCCGAGATGTACTGGCTCATGGCTTCCTTCGACCGGAACAGCATCTCGCGATAGTCCCGGCGGTTGCCTTCGGTCGATTCCACGCCGATCGCGTCGAAGCGCTTCTTGATGGTGCCGGAGGATTCGTCGGCGGCAAGGATGCCCTTGCCTGATACGACCATGGCGGTCGCGATTCCATTGAGCTCAGTCAGATTCATCGAGAGGTCCTCCCAAAACGATTCTGCCCTTGCCTGTGAAAATAGACGGTTCTCGGGCAATTGCCGAGTTAACGTTGGTCGCAGGGTAAAGGGGGGGAGGTCAGGTGGGGCAAAAAGAGCGGCCGGGCGACCCTTCACCTCGCCCCGCTTGCGGGGAGAGGTCGGATTTTGCGCGTAGCGTAAAATCCGGGTGAGGGGGTACAGGTCTATCGATAGGGCTGCGCCTCGCGGAGAGAGCCCCTCACCCCGACCCTCTCCCCGTAAGAACGGGGAGAGGGAGGGATACATCACGCCACCTTCGGATCCAGCTCGCCCTTGGCGTAGCGCTTGGCCATGTCGGCGGGGGTCAGGATCTTCTTGAACTTGGCGGCCTGGCCGGCGGTGTTGAACTCCTGGAGCCGCTGCTTGCACAGCTTGGTCATGGCTTCCATCGCCGGCTTCAGGTACTTGCGCGGATCGAACTCTTCCGGATTGTCCTTGAGGACCTTGCGGATCTGGCCGGTCATGGCCATGCGGTTGTCGGTGTCGATGTTGATCTTGCGCACGCCGTGCTTGATGCCGCGCTGGATCTCGGTGACAGGCACGCCCCAGGTCGGCTTCATCTTGCCGCCATAGGCGTTGATGATGTCCTGGAGGTCCTGCGGCACCGAGGAGGAGCCGTGCATCACCAGATGCGTGTTCGGCAGCTTGCGGTGGATCTCCTCGATCACGTTCATGGCGAGGATGTCGCCGTCCGGCTTGCGGGTGAATTTGTACGCACCGTGAGACGTGCCCATCGCGATCGCGAGCGCGTCGACCTTGGTCTCCTGCACGAACTTCACGGCCTCGTCGGGATTGGTCAGCAGCTGGTCGTGGCTCAGCTTGCCTTCGGCGCCATGGCCGTCTTCCTTGTCGCCCATGCCGGTCTCGAGCGAGCCGAGCACGCCGAGCTCGCCCTCGACCGAGATGCCGCCGAGATGGGCCATGTCGGTCACGGTCTTGGTGACGCCGACATTGTAGGTCCAGTCGCCGGGGGTCTTGCCGTCGGCCTTGAGCGAGCCGTCCATCATCACCGAGGTGAAGCCGGCCTGGATCGCGGTCATGCAGGTCGCGGCCTCGTTGCCGTGGTCGAGATGCACGCACACCGGAATATGCGGGTAGATCTCGGTCACCGCGTCCATCATGTGCTTGAGCATGACGTCGTTAGCGTAGGAGCGCGCGCCGCGCGAGGCCTGGATGATGACGGGCGCGTCGACCTGGTTGGCCGCGTCCATGATCGCCAGCGCCTGCTCCATGTTGTTGATGTTGAAGGCCGGTACGCCGTAATCGTTCTCAGCCGCATGGTCGAGCAATTGACGCAACGTGATCCGAGCCATCTGTCTTTTTCTCCGTTCGGGCCTCAGGGCCGCTTGTTTCTTGCCGTCTGATTACTTGATGCGCAGAACTTCGACGCCGGGCAGGGGCTTGCCCTCCATCCATTCAAGAAATGCGCCACCGGCGGTTGAGACATAGGTGAACTGACCGGCCACATGGGCCTGGTTGAGGGCCGCAACGGTGTCGCCGCCGCCCGCGATCGAGATCAGCTTTTTCGCCTTGGTACGCTCGGCGGCATGCTTGGCGGCCGCGACCGTGCCGCGGTCGAACGGCTGCATCTCGAAGGCGCCGAGCGGTCCGTTCCAGACCAGCGTGGCGGCGTCGTCGATGGCGGCGTGGATGCGCACGATCGATTGCGGGCCGACGTCGAGGATCATGCCGTCCGCCGGGATCGCGTCGAGCCCGTAGGCGTGCGAGGGCGCATTGGCGGCGAAATGATAGGCGACGGTGGCGTCCACCGGCAGGATGATGGCGCAGTTGGCGGCCTCGGCCTTCTCCATGATGCGCAGCGCCGTAGGCGCGAGATCCTTCTCGGCCAGCGACTTGCCGACGCCGACGCCCTGGGCATGCAGGAAGGTGTTGGCCATGCCGCCGCCGATCACGAGCGCGTCGACTTTGTCGACGAGGTTTTCGAGCAGGTCGATCTTGGTCGAGACTTTTGCGCCGCCGATGATCGCGATGACCGGCTTGGTCGGCGAACCCAGCGCCTTCTCCAGCGCATCGAGCTCGGCCTGCATGGTGCGGCCGGCATAGGCCGGCAGCTTGTGGCCGAGGCCTTCGGTCGAAGCATGGGCGCGGTGGGCGGCCGAGAACGCATCGCTGACCCAGATGTCGCCGAGTTTTGCCAGCTCCGCGACGAAGGCGGGATCGTTCTTCTCTTCCTCTTTGTGGAAGCGCGTGTTTTCCAGGCAGAGGATGTCGCCGTCCTTCAGCGCGGCCACGGCCGTCGCCGCGGGCTCGCCGATGCAGTCATCGGCGAACGCGACCGGCTTGTTCACGACCTTCGCCAGCGCTTCCGCAACGGGCTTGAGCGACTCCTTGGGGTCGCGGCCCTTGGGCCGGCCGAAATGCGCGAGCAGGATGACCTTGCCGCCCTTGTCCGAGATCTCGGTGATGGTCGGCGCGACGCGCTCGAGCCGGGTCGCGTCACTGACGCGGCCATTGTCCATGGGCACGTTGAGATCGACGCGCAGCAGTACGCGCTTGCCCTTCACGTCGACGTCGTCGAGGGTGCGGAATTTGTTGGCCATTGGACACTCTCTCTTGTCCCGGGCGCACTGCGGCGCGAAGCGCTGCTGTGCAGAACCGGGACCCACATTGCAGCGAGTCCCGCGGTCGAATGGGTCCCGGATCTGCGAAGCAGCGTTTCACGCTGCATCGCGTCCGGGACACGAGAGCGGAGTTAGATCACCTTCGCGAACGCAACGGCGGTGTCCGCCATGCGGTTCGAGAAGCCCCACTCGTTGTCGTACCAGGACATCACGCGCACCAGCGTGCCGTTCTGCACCTTGGTCTGGTCCTCGTGGAAGGTCGAGGAGTGCGGATCGTGGTTGAAGTCGATCGAGACGTTCGGCTGGTTGGTGTAGCCGAGAATGCCCTTGAGCTGCTGCTCGGAGGCGCGCTTCATCGCCGCGTTGATTTCCTTGGCGTCGGTGGCGCGCTTGGCGACGATCTTGAGGTCGATGACCGAGACGTTCGGCGACGGCACGCGGATCGAGACGCCGTCGAGCTTGCCCTTCAGTTCCGGCAGCACCAGGCCGATCGCTTTCGCTGCACCGGTCGAGGTCGGGATCATCGACATCGCCGCCGCACGGCCGCGATAGAGATCCTTGTGCAGCGTGTCCAGCGTCGGCTGATCGCCGGTATAGGCGTGGATCGTGGTCATAAAGCCGGTCTCGATGCCGACGAGGTCGTTCAGCACCTTGGCGACCGGCGCCAGGCAGTTGGTGGTGCAGGAGCCGTTGGAGACCACCATGTGGTCCTTGGTCAGCGTGTCGTGGTTGACGCCGTAGACGATGGTGGCGTCGGCGCCGTCGGCCGGTGCGGAGACCAGCACGCGCTTGGCGCCGGCGGTCAGGTGCGCGGAGGCCTTGTCCTTCGCGGTGAAGATGCCGGTGCATTCCATCGCGATGTCGACGCCGAGATCCTTCCAGGGCAGCTTCGAGGGATCGCGCTCGGCGGTCACCTTGATCTTGTTAGCCCCGAGGCTGATCGAGTCGCCATCGACGGTGACGGTGCCGGGGAAGCGGCCATGGACGCTGTCGAAACGGAGCAGATGGGCGTTGGTCTCGACCGGGCCGAGGTCGTTGATGCCGACGACCTCGATGTCCTTGCGGCCGGACTCGGCGATAGCCCGCAGGATGTTGCGGCCGATGCGGCCAAAACCGTTAATTCCGACGCGGACTGCCATGTTTCATCTCCTTATGACCGTTCAATGACGGGCTCGATAACGCCTAGTCTTCCCGCACAACGCGCTGTACGCGCCTGCGAGGGTTTTTTAGGGGCGGACGCCCGGTTCGGCCGGGCGGTGCTTGATCATATGAGAGATTACGTAGTCCTTTTTTTTGGCAAGCTCAACTCTCAGGATACGCGCTTCAGCACGGCGTTAACCGCAGCCTCGGCGGTAATGCCGAAGTGCTTGTAAAGGTCCTTCGCCGGCGCGCTCGCGCCGAAGGAATGCATGCCGATAAATTCGCCATCCTGGCCGATCACGGCATCCCAGCCCCAGCGCACCGCGGCCTCGATCGCGACCTTCACCGGCGCATTGCCGATGATGGCGGCACGCTTGGCCTCTGGTTGCGCTAACAACAGCTCGAGCGAGGGCACCGAGACCACCCGCGACGCGATGCCGCGCTCGGCGAGCTGCTTCTGGGCGGCCACCGCGATCTCGACCTCGGAGCCGGAGGCGAACAGCGTGGCCTTGGCTTCGCTCTGGGCTGCGACCAGCTCATAGGCGCCGAACTGACAGAGGTTCTCGTTCACGGAGGTGCGGAGCTGCGGAAGGTTCTGCCGCGTCAGCGCCAGCACGGTCGGACCGTCGATACGATTGAGCGCAAGCTCCCAGCACTCGGCGACCTCGATGGAATCAGCGGGACGGAACACGCGCATGTTCGGAATGGCGCGAAGCGCTGCGAGATGCTCGACCGGTTGGTGGGTCGGGCCGTCTTCGCCGAGGCCGATGGAATCGTGCGTCATCACGTAGACGACGCCGGTGCCCATCAGCGCGGCGAGGCGCATCGCGGGCCGTGCGTAATCGGTGAACACCAGGAAGGTCGCGCCGTTCGGCGCAAAGCCGCCGTGCAGGAAGATGCCGTTCATCGCAGCCGCCATGCCGTGCTCGCGGATGCCGTAATGGATGAAGCGGCCTTTCGGCGTCTTGGCGGAGAAGGCGGTCGCCGACTTCGCCTTGTTGTTGTTGGAGCCGGTGAGGTCGGCCGAGCCCGCCAGAAACTCCATCGGCATCGCGCCGGCAATGACTTCGATCACGGCTTCCGAGGATTTGCGGGTCGCCGCGATCATCGGCTTTTCCAGCAGCTCCTTCTTGTAGGCGCGCACGGCCTTTGCGAGCGACGCCGGACGCTCGTGGCGCAGGCGGCGTTCGAACTCGGCGCGCTTGCGGCTACCGAGTTCGCCAAGCCTTGCTTCCCATTCCTGCCGTGCGGCTGCGCCGCGGCTGCCGGCCGCGCGCCAAGCCTTGAGCACGTCGTCCGGCACCGAGAACGGCTCGAGCGAAATGCCGAGATTTTCCTTGGCGGCCTTCAGCTCGTCGGCGCCGAGTGCCTCGCCATGCGCCTTCGCGGTACCGGCCTTATGCGGCGCGCCGTAGCCGATAGTGGTGCGGCAGGCGATCAGCGTCGGCTTGTTCGACTTTTTCGCGCGGGTGATCGCGGCTGCGATCGCGGCCTGGTCCTGGCCGTCGATCTTCTCGGCGGCCCAGCCGCACGCCTTGAAGCGCTTCACCTGGTCGACGGAATCGGAGATCGAGGTCGGGCCGTCGATCGAGATGCCGTTGTCGTCGTACAGCACGATCATCTTGTTGAGCTTCCAGTGCCCGGCCATCGCGATCGCTTCCTGCGACACGCCTTCCATCAGGTCGCCGTCGGAGGCGAGCACATAGGTGTGGTGGTCGACGATCTTCTTGCCGAACTCGGCGGCGAGCATCTTTTCCGCCAGCGCCATGCCGACCGCGGTCGAGATGCCCTGGCCGAGCGGGCCGGTGGTGGTCTCGATGCCCTTGGTGTGGAAGTTTTCGGGATGGCCCGGCGTCAGCGAACCGAGCTGGCGGAACTGCTTGAGCTGATCCAGCGTCATGTCGGCATTGCCGGTGAGATACAGCAGCGCATAAAGCAGCATCGAGCCGTGGCCGGCGGAGAGCACGAAACGGTCGCGGTCGGGCCAGTCGATTGCAGCGGCGTCGAATTTCAGGAACTGCGTGAACAGCACCGTGGCCATGTCGGCGGCGCCCATCGGCAGGCCCGGATGGCCCGACTTCGCCTTTTCGACAGCGTCCATAGCGAGGCCGCGGATCGCGTTGGCCATACGGGTGTGATCGACCTGCGTCATGTCTGAAATCCGTCTGAAATGAGGCGCTTGGCGACGGTCGACGCCCGCGCGGAAAGGAGCCTTTCGGCCACTGAAGGTCGGGGCTGGGATAGCACCTCGGTTCCGGGAGGCCAAGGCAGTCAAACGCCGGTTTGGCCGTAAAAGTTGCTTAGCAGTGCATAGTTTCGCGGCGACGTTGCGCTCGGCTAGCTTGCCACGTAAATTTCTGCTTCTAACCGCTTGCCGAACCGAGTCTTTTGCCGGCCGGCAAGCTCCCAGGTAAAGGCCACGGGTCAAGCCCACAGGTTCCGCCGCTGACTGCATGAACGATCGCGTATCCAACAGCTCTGCCATGACGGAGTCCTCCGCCGTCGAGATCGAGATCGCGACCCGCAGGCTCATGGCGGCGCTCGACGCGCTCGAAAGCGCGGTCGAGCGAAGGCGCGATGCCGATCGCGACGAGAACGAGCTCGCGACGCGAATCCAGGCGCTGGGTGCGGACCGCTCGCGTCTTGCCGACGAGCTCGACGGCGCGCTGGTGAAGGCGCGCAAGCTCGAGCGCACCAATCGCGAGATCTCCGATCGGCTGGATTCCGCGATCGTCACGATACGCTCGGTACTTGATACCGGAGAGGACGGATGAGCCACATCAACGTCACCATCAACGCGCGCCAATACCGCATGGCTTGCGAGGAGGGCCAGGAGGTGCGGCTGTTGAAGCTCGCCGAAGGCCTGGAGACGCGGATTCAGTCGCTGCGCGGAAAATTCGGCGAGATCGGCGATGCGCGCCTTACCGTGATGGCGGCGCTGACCGTCTGCGACGAGCTGGTCGATGCCGGCAACCGCATCCGCACCATGGAGCAGGAGCTGACCGAGCTGCGGGATTTCCGCAACGCCGCCGTCGAGCGCGCCCGGATGACCCAGACCGCCGTAGTCAACGCACTGAACGCCGCCGCCGAGCGCATCGAGAAGTCGACCCAGGTCCTGAACCGGACCGTCGGCAACGGCATCGCGATCGGCTGACCGTGGACGGCCGCTCGCCGGGCTGGTGATTCGTCAGTATCGTTGTTACATTGACCGAGCGAGGCTGCTGCGCGCGTCCGGAGCCATATATCCCCGGGGCCTTATCGATCCTTTAGGGAACTGTCCCTGGCCGGGCCCGTGGGCTCGGACATATGGTGCCCACCTACTTTCGTAGGGAACTCCGGGATCGAGTGCTTCAACGGCGTCCGCGGCTTCGCACTTTTGTTTTCTTCCGGTTCGTGCCTCTCGAAATTGCGTCCCCGATACGCTTGCGGTTCGATCTCGGTGTCATGCCCGGCTTGACCGGGGGCATCCAGTACCCCGCGGCGTCGAGGTCTTAGCACTGGCGTCTCTGGAATACTGGATCACCCGCTCCAGTGCGTAAGGGCGCACAAGGCGGGTGATGACGGCGGAGCAAGGTTTCGCCTTCGGGGAAAGCGCACATGACCAACACCAAATCCGAGCTCCGTGCCAAAGCCCTCGCGGCGCGCGACGCGCTCAGCGACAAGAAGCGCACCGCCGCCGCGGCCAAGCTTGCCAAGCGCGGGCTGCCGTTCAAGCTGGTGCCCGGCAGCATCGTCTCCGGCTATTCGCCGATCCGCAGCGAGATCGATCCGATGCCGCTGCTCAAGAAGCTCGCCGAAGAGGGCGCCAGGCTCGCGCTGCCCTGCGTCACCGCCCGCGGCCAGGCGCTGGTCTTCCGCCTCTTTCATCCCAACGATCGCCTGATGCTCGGCCCGCTCGGCATTCCCGAGCCGTCGCCGGCGGCGGCCGAAGTGATCCCCGACATCATGCTGACGCCGCTGGCGGCCTTCGATCGTCTGGGTCATCGCATCGGCTATGGTGCGGGGCACTACGACTTCACCTTTGCGCATCTGCGCAAGGCCAAGAACATCCTCGGCATCGGGCTCGCTTTTGCAGCGCAGGAGATCAAGGCCGTCCCGGCACTATCCCACGACGTCGCGCTGGATTATGTGCTAACGGAATCGGACGTTTTCGATTTCCGGAGTTCTGAAGTTGCGCATTCTCTTCGTGGGTGATGTCGTCGGCCGTAGCGGCCGCAACGCCATCGCCGAATATCTGCCCGGCATGGTCAAGGACTGGTCGCTCGATTTCGTCGTCGTCAACGGCGAGAATTCGGCCGGAGGCTTCGGCATCACGGAAGCGATCTATCAGGAATTTCTCGATGCCGGCGCCGATGCGGTGACGCTCGGCAATCATTCCTGGGACCAGCGCGAGGCGCTCGTGTTCATCGAGCGCGCCGAGCGCTTGGTGCGGCCGGCGAACTATCCGCGCGGCACGCCCGGTCGCGGCGCAGCCCTGGTCGAGACCAAGAACGGCAAGCATGCCCTCGTCGTCAACGCTTTGGGGCGCGTCTTCATGACCCCGTTCGACGATCCCTTTGCCGCGCTCGAGCGCGAGCTCGGCGCCTGTCCGCTCGGCGTTGCGGCCGACGCCATCGTGGTCGACTTCCATTGCGAGGCGACCAGCGAGAAGCAGGGCATCGGCTTCTTCTGCGACGGCCGCGCCAGCCTCGTCGTCGGCACGCACACCCATGTGCCGACCGCCGACCACCAGATCCTCACCGGCGGCACCGCCTACATGACCGATGCCGGCATGACCGGCGACTACGACTCCATCATCGGCATGCAGAAGGAAGAGCCGCTGCGGCGGTTCACGTCGGGAATTCCGTCGGGGCGGTTCGAGCCGGCCGCGGGTGTTGCGACGCTGAGCGGCGTTGCGGTGGAGACGGATGATACGACAGGCCTCGCTCTGAAGATTGCGCCGGTGCGCGTCGGCGGCCGGCTGGAGCCGGCGACGCCGAAATTCTGGTTGAGCTAGCTCCACAAGCTCAGCGTCGTCCCGGCCTAGTGCGCAATTGCGCACGGGGGGCCGGGACCCATACCGCGTGATCTATCGATCGCGAACGGTGTCCATACCGAAACAACCAGTCTTCGCCAAACTGTGGCTTGTGGTTATGGGTCCCGGCCTTCGCCGGGACGACACTGGTGGTTGATGCGCCAACCTTGCGTTACTCCGCCGTCTGCTCCCGCAACTCCGCGACATCCTTGGCCGTCAGCTTCGAGCCCTTCGTCCCAAACCGCGCCGTCACGTAGTTCGCTACCGCGGCGATCTCGTCGTCCGTGTACGCGTTGCCGAACGCGGGCATCGACAGCGCACCGTCGGGCGTGTGGCGCTTGGTGCCTGAGAGTACGATCTGCGCGACGTTGGTGGCGGCGGGGTCGTTGACGGCCCAGGTGCCGGTCAGCGTCGCCATCGGCGACACCGGGCTTTCGCCGCTCCAGCCGTGGCAGCTGGCGCAGGCGCTGGCGAACACCTTCTTGCCGCGGGCGTCCGCGGTGACGCCGTCCTTGTGCGAGGCCGGTGCGACGGGCGCCGTGGTGGCCGGCAGGTCGGGCGAGGGCACGGGCGGCACGCTGCGCAAATACGCAACGATGGAGCGGATGTCCTCCGGCGCAAACTGGCTGAAGCTATGGTCGACCGCTTCGCCCATCGGACCCGAGGCCGAGCCATGGCCCGCTGCGTGGCCGAGCGACAGATAGGCGATCAGATCCTCGTCGCGCCAGTTGCCGAGCCCGGTGGCCTTGTCGGAGGAGATGTTGAAGGCGCGCCAGCCGGCCGTGATCGCGCCTGCGAACTTCTTGCGGTTGTCCAGCGCAAAGCCGAGATTGCGCGGCGTGTGGCACTCGCCGCAATGCGCCAGCGCTTCCGCCAGATACGCACCGCGATTCCACTCCGGGCTCTTCGACGTATCGGGCGCAAAGCGCGTGTCCGGATTGAACACGGCCGACCAGACAATCATCGCCCAGCGCTGGTTGAACGGGAACGACAGCGTGTTCTCCGGCGCCTTGGCGCGCACCGCCGGCAGGCTGAACAGATACGCCTTCACCGCCAGCACGTCCTCGTCGGTCATGTAGGTGTAGGACGTGTACGGCATCGCCGGATAGAGCCGGGCGCCGTCATGCCGCTTGCCGCGCTGGACCGCGTTGAGGAAATCCTGGTCGCTGTAATTGCCGATGCCGGTGTCTTTGTCCGGCGTGATGTTGGTGGAATAGAGCGTGCCGAAAGGCAGCTTGAAGGCCAGCCCGCCGGAATAGTCCTTCTCGCCGGGCTTGGTGTGGCAGACCATGCAGTCGGCCGCCTTCGCCAGATATTCGCCGCGCTCGACCAGGCTCGCCTTCTCGAGTTTCGCCGGCACGCCCGTGGGCTTGCCGGCGCGATAATCCGCCAGCGCCACTTTGGATCCGCCGGCGAAGTCGAGCGGGCCGGGTCCGCGGATGATGAAGACGCCGAGTGCCACCGCGACGATGGCGATCACGACGAGGCTTGCAAGGATACGCATTGTCCGGCTCATGCCTTCCTCCCGGCAGCCAGGAGTTTGCGGTCGATCGGCAGGCGCCGCAGCGCCACGCCGGTTGCTGCGTAAATCGCGTTGCGTAGCGCGGGTGGACCGGCATTGACGCCGGTCTCGCCGATGCCGCCAGGTGCCTCGCCGCTCTTGACCACGGTGACCTCGATCTTTGGGGTCTCGTTGATGCGCATCATGCGGTAGTCGTGGAAGTTCGACTGCTGTACGCGCCCCTTCTCGATGGTGATCTCGCCATAAAGCGCGGCCGTGAGGCCGAAGATGAGCCCGCCCTCGATCTGCGCCTTCACCGTGTCGGGGTTGACCGCGATGCCGGTGTCGACCACCGAGGTGATGCGGCGGAGCGTGATCTCGCCGATGTCGTCGATCTCCGCCTCCACCACGGTCGCGATGAAGCTCGCGAAGGATGGCTGCACGCAGACGCCGCGTCCGACGCGGGCCGGCAACGGCTGGCCCCAGCCGGACTTTTCCGCGACGAGGTTGAGCACCGCGAGCATGCGCGGGTTCTTGGTCAGCATGGACTTCCGGAAGTCGATCGGATCCTTGCCGGCCTTGCGCGCGAGCTCGTCCATCGCGCATTCGATCGCGAACACATTGTTGTTCGGACCGACGCCGCGCCAGAAGCCGGTCGGCACGGCCGGGGGCTCGGCGCGGACATATTCGACCTGGAAGTTGGCGAAGTCGTAGGGCGCGTCAACCGCGGCGTCGATCGCGTCGATGTCGATGCCCTTCTGGAACGCCGGCGGCAGCCAGCGCGCGATCACGGCGGAACCCGCGATCTTGTACTTCCAGGCCGCGACCTTGCCGTCGACCAGCGACGCCGTGATCTGGTCGCGATAGACCGGACGGTAGATGTCGTGCTGGATGTCCTCCTCGCGGGTCCAGATCACCTTGACGGGATAGTCGACCTGTTTTGCGATCTTCACCGCCGCGATCACCATGTCCGGCTCGAGCTTGCGGCCAAAACCGCCGCCGAGCAGATGCTGGTTGACGATCACCTTGTCGACGGGAAGGCCCGCCGCCTTCGCGGCCGCAGACTGCACGCGGGTCATGATCTGCGTGCCGGTCCAGATCTCGCAAGCATCCGGCCTGACATGGACGGTGGCGTTGATCGGCTCCATCGAGGCATGCGCCAGGAACGGCAATTCGAAGATCGCCTCGAATTTATCGCCTGTTGCGAGCGCTTTTGCGATGTCGCCGGTGGATTTCGCGACCGCTCCATCCTTCTCGCTGGCCTTGCGCAGGTCCTCCCAGATGTCCTTCGTGGAGATCTTCGCGTTCGGGCCTTCGTTCCACTCGATCTTGAGCGCTTCGAGACCCTGTTTCGCCGCCCACATGTGATCGCCGATCACGGCGACGGCGTCGTCGAGCACGACGACCTTGCGCACGCCGGCGACCTTCATCGCGGCGCTGTCGTCGACCTTGCCGACCTTGCCGCCGAACACCGGGCAATTGGCGATCGCGGCGATCTTCATGTCGGGCAGGATCGCGTCGATGCCATAAAGCGCCTTGCCGTTGACCTTGTCCGGTGTGTCCAGCCGCTTCAGTGGCTGGCCGATCAGGACGAAATCCTTGGGGTCCTTGACCGCGACGTCCTTGGGCGGCGTCTGGCTTTGGGCTGCGAGCGCCAGCTCGCCATAGCCAAGCTTGCGGCCGCTCGCGGCATGCGCGACCTCGCCCTTCGATGCCGTGCAGCTTGCGGGCTCGACGCCCCACTGGCTTGCCGCGGCCTGCACCAGCATCGCGCGCGCGGTGGCGCCGGCCTTGCGCAGCGGCAGCCACCAGGCGCGGATCGAGTTGGAATTGCCGGTGACCTGGAGGCCGAAGGTCGGGTTGGCGTAGAGCTTGTCGTTGGGCGGGGCGTGCTGCACCTCGACCTTGCTCCAGTCGGCATCGAGCTCTTCGGCGAGCACGGCAGAGATCGAGGTGTAGGTGCCCTGGCCCATCTCGACCTGCGGCATCATCAACACGGTGCGGCCGGTCTCGTCGATGCGGATGAAGGCGTTGGGCGCAAACTTGCCGTCGGTCGCATCCTTTTGCACCGGCTCGTTGGCGGCGCGCAGCGGCAGGTGGAAGGCGAGCAGGAAGCCGGTGGCGAGGCCGCCGGTCAGAAGCGCGCGGCGGGAGACGCTGTTATGTGCATTCATGGCGGACCTCACGACTGACGCCCGGAGGCGGCGAGCTTGATGGCTTCACGGATGCGCACATAGGTGCCGCAGCGGCAGATGTTGCCGGCCATCGCCGCATCGATGTCGGCATCGTCAGGGTTCGGCGTTGCCGCCAGAAGGGCCGCGGCCGACATGATCTGGCCGGACTGGCAATAGCCGCACTGGATCACCTCAGCATCGAGCCAGGCCTTCTGCACCTTCGCGCCCGACGGCGTGCTGCCGACATGTTCGATGGTGGTGATGGCGCGGTTTTCGACCGCGCTGACCGGGAGTACGCAGGAGCGCACTGCCTTGCCGTCGACATGCACCGTACAGGCCCCGCATTGTGCGATGCCACAGCCGAACTTGGTGCCGGTCATGCCTAAGATGTCGCGCAGCACCCACAGCAGCGGCATTTCGGGTGGCGCGTCGAAGGACTTTGTTTCGCCATTGATGGTGAGAGTCGTTGCCATATGCATCCCCTTCTTCGCCAGATCGCTTACGGCGATCTAGTTGGCGAACTCGCGCGCGACAATAATCATACCGATGTGGAACGATGAAGCGTCAACATTTCTGGCGATGCATATTTGCGTAGGCGACGCATCGGGCCATGACGTTCACGAATTTGTGCGGCGATCCGTGCAGCGCTTTTAGGCTAATTGATATGATGCGCGTCATTTTCTGACGCTTTTGCATCATGCGTGCCTTTGGCCATCGCACATCACCGTGCGAATTCGCAAAACCATGCGAAGACGAAACTCGTGCGATTGTGCAAGGCGGGCGATGGCGAGCCCATTGCTCGCCTGATGGGATCAGCCGCAACGACGCGAGAGCCGACCTGCCCGATGATGGCATCGTGCTCCTGTTTTGCCCGACGGGTCAACGGCTATGGCGCGTGATGATATGAGACTCGACGAGCGCTCCGACGGAAGTGCGTTCCCTCCCCCCCTTGTGGGGGAGGGTTAGGAAGAGGGGGTAGCCCAGCAAAAGGTGTTGGTCGTTAACCCATTGATTCCGCGCACCCCGGCTACTGTGCATGGGGTTGTTTTCGAGGTCTTTGACTCAGCCCTGCCGAAAGCCCATCCGGAATGCGCCCCAGTGCTTGCCGCGGACCATGATCGGCGAGGACAGGTCTTTCATCAGCACGAACTGCCCGCCGCCCATATCGCGGCGATAGGTCTGGAGCAGGAAGGGTTTTGTGTTGGCCGCGACCTTCTTCACCGCGCGATCGGTGAACAGGCGGCGGTTGCGGCAATTGGCGTTGTTCCAGACCGGGTCCTTGCCCTGCGGCAGCCGGTAGTTCGGATTGTGCGTCGGCAGATAGCCGCTCCTCGCCCAGGCGACGCAGAACACGATGCGGGGATCGGACTTCTGGATCGGGTCCTGGATGGCCGGCAGCACGCGGTCGGTGAAGTCGACATATTTGGCGAGATATTGCTTGGGATCGGTGCCGGCGATCTCCCGGTAGTTCTCATCCATGAGCTGGTCGAGCGTGATCTCGCCGCGATCGACCGCGGCCTCGAACTCGGCCGAGATCCGCTTGGCGGTGTCGACGACGATTCGGATCAGCGGCGCATCCGACGTCTCCACGCCGCTGTCGGCGATCAGCGCGATCAGCCCCTCGGAGGTGTCGAGCAGTTTTGTGACCCGCTGGTCCGCGCTCTTGAGATCGCGCGAGGACAAGTCGACGCCCTTGGCGAGCTCGTTGAGCTCGCTGATCACCGTGTCGCAATGGCCGAGATTGGAGGTCGCCGCGCGCGTGACGCTGTCGATCTCGGCTTCCACCGAGGCAAAGCCCTGCTGGACGCGCGAGATGATGCCGGAGATCGCTTGCGCGCCTTCGCCGGCGGTCTTCGCGCGCTGGGATGCATCGCTGCTCTCGCCGATCAGGCCTTCGATCTGGCCGTCGAGATCGCGCACGGTGTCGGAGATCTGGTGCGTGGCCTGCCGGGTCGCCTCGGCGAGGTTCTTGACCTCGCTTGCGACCACGGCAAACCCGCGTCCGGCATTGCCGGCACGTGCGGCCTCGATCGTTGCGTTCAACGCAAGCAGATTGGTCTGCTTGGCGATCGCCTCGATCGAGCCGGAGACTTTTGCGACCTGCGCCAGCGCCGAGCCGACGGCGCTTAAGCGCGCCTCGATCCGCTCCACCGCCGCGACGAGCTCGGAGATGTGGCTGACCGCGGTGTCGACCGCACTGCGCGACTGCGCGATCTCGCCGACCGCGGCCGATGTGGTCGACTGCACGGCCTGCGAGGCGTTGGCGATGTCGTGGTTGGCCGAGACCATGGTCTCGGCCGTCTTCTGCAGGTGGTGGAACCGCTCCGACTGGTTGGCGACGCGGCTTGCGACCTCCTGGACGTTGCCGGCGATGTCGGCAAGCTCGACGCCGAGGCCGCCAATGCGGTCGGCAAGCTGGTCGATCAGCCGCTCGGCGAGCGTCCGGTTGGATCCAGTGTCCATGACTGCAAGCTGGGCGAGGGACATTGACGGGCTTCCTCCAGTCGGAGCCGTTCGCCGGCCCTCCACGGCATTCCCATTCCAGCCTCACTTAAAGACGTGATTCGCGTCCGGCGTCTTGCCTGAGCGTGCACTACAGCTTGTAAGCCGTCCTGAACCCGCCCCAGTGCCGGCCCTGCACGCGGATCGGGACGTCGATCTCGCGCATCATCACGGTGTTGCCGTTGCCCATGTCGCGCGCATAGCTCTGGATCAGGTACGAGCGCAGGTTGTGCGCCGCAGCCAACCCCGCCGGATCGTTGAAGATGCGGCGGTTGCGGCTGTTGGCCATGTTCCAGGCGGTGTCGCCCGGCCGCTGCGGATGCGAATAGATCTTGTTGTGGACCGGCAGGAAGCCGTTGCGATCGACCATGGCGCAGAACGCCATGCGCGGCTCCTTGACGAGGAAAGCTTCCTGGAAGGGCGACAATGTGCGGTCGGCCCAGTCCAGATATTTCGTGCGGTATTGCTGCGGATTGGTGCCGGCGATCTCGGCGTAGTCGGTGTCGAACAGGTCATCGATCTTGACCTCGCCGCGCGCGACCGCCTGCTCGAACAGCTTGGTGAGTGCGTTGCCCGCCTCCATCGCGCGGGTGACGAACTCGGTATTCTCCTCGTGGATCGACCAGAGCTTGTCTTCGATCTTCTCGCGAAGCGCGGCATTGGGGGTGACGAATTGCGTGCGGGCGCCGGCCTTGGACTGCTCGATCACACGCAGGCGGCAGGCGCCGACGTCTTCGAGGCTACCGTCGATGACCGCCTGCGGCGCGAGCCGGCTGGCGTCCGCACCGCCGATCAGCACGCCATCCATCGCGATCTCGTAGACCGGCAACACGCCGCGCGTGGTTTCGAATTTGAGGTGGCAGGGCAGCCGCTCGGTCCTGCGGCGGTCGTCGTGCTCGCTCTGGCGCAGCAGCACCGCGCAGCGCGATTTCAGCTTCTGGGCGAAGGTCGTCACGGCCTTGCCGGCGCTGGCGACGTTCTCGCCATGGGTCTCGGCGGCCTTGGTCGCTGCGTCGATCTCGGCCGCGCTTTCGCCGACCGAGATGATGAACTGCGATGCGCTGGCCGCGTTGCCGGAGACCTCGCTGGTGGTGGCGTTCTGCTCGGCCACCGCGCCATTGACGGTGTCGAACACCGGGCGGATCGCCTCGATCGCCTGCGAGATCCGGTGCACCGCGTCCGCGGAGCCGGCGGCGTCGCGCTGGAGTGCGTCGATTTTCTTGGAGATCTCTTCCGTCGCGCCCTGGGTCTGCACCGCGAGCGCCTTGACCTCGGTGGCAACGACCGCGAAGCCCTTGCCGGCGGCACCGGCGCGCGCGGCCTCGATGGTGGAGTTGAGCGCGAGCAGCGTGGTCTGCCGCGCGATCTGGGCGATCAGATTGACGACGTTGCCGATCGCCGCGGAGGATTCGCGGAGGCGGTCGACATTGGCGCGCGCCTCTTGCGCGGCGGCGCTGGCCTCATCGGCGAGCTTGCCGGCCTCGCGGACCTGCGCGCCGATCCCTCGGGCGGATTGGGTGAACTTGTCGGCGGCATGGGCAAAGCCCGAGGCGTTCGACTGGGCGGCATTGGTCCGCCCGGTCAGCGCGTCGGTGCGCTGGCGGATATCGGCGAGCGTCGCGGCGGTCGCCTCGGCGCCGCCCGCCACCGAATTGGCGGCGCGCTCGAGCTGGCGGATCATGGCGCCGAGCTCGAGT
This sequence comes from Bradyrhizobium ganzhouense, assembly GCF_049949285.1. NCBI lineage: Bacteria > Pseudomonadati > Pseudomonadota > Alphaproteobacteria > Hyphomicrobiales > Nitrobacteraceae > Bradyrhizobium > Bradyrhizobium ganzhouense. The sequence continues at coordinate 7,835,987 of NZ_CP181318.1, read as the reverse complement.
TCCAGCAGTTCCAGGATTTCCCGGGCCGAATCGACCTCGGCGGCCGGAGCGGGCGGGGCCGCCGACTGTGCGGCCTGCGGGACCGCCGCTGGCGCGGCCATGTCCGGCAGGCGCTTCCGAAATAATGCGAACGCCATTGGGTCTACTCTTGTCGGGAGACGGGCGGACGCTATTTTCGCAGACCGGAATGAAATCAGGGTTAACGATGCCTGACTTCTGGGCACGGGTGACTACTGTATTACCTTAAAGTATGAGAGGCTCTTTCATTCCGGTGGGTTGGCGGCCTATAAGGCCGCGCTTCCCAACGCTCACCTTTGGCGCACGATTCCTAGAGAAGATCACGCATGGCCGGACATTCCCAATTCAAGAACATCATGCACCGCAAGGGGCGGCAGGATGCCCAGAAGTCGAAGTTGTTCGGCAAGCTGGCGCGGGAAATCACCGTCGCCGCCAAGCTGGGCACGCCCGACCCCAACATGAACCCGCGCCTGCGCGCGGCCATCATCGCGGCGCGCCAGGAGAACATGCCGAAGGACAATATCGAGCGCGCCGTCAAGAAGGCGCTCGGCAATGACGGCGAGAACTATGACGAGATCCGCTACGAGGGCTATGGCCCGGGCGGCGTCGCCGTCATCGTCGAGGCCCTGACCGACAACCGCAACCGCGCAGCCTCCGACATCCGCTCCTTCTTCACCAAATCCGGCGGCAATCTCGGCGAAACCGGCTCGGTGTCCTTCATGTTCGACCGCACCGGCATCATCGAATATGACCGCAGCGTCGCCGATGACGATTCGGTGCTCGATGCCGCGATCGAGGCCGGCGCCGACGACGTGGTCTCGGGCGAAGGCGGCCACGAGATCTACGCCTCGACCGAAGGCTATCGCGACGTCGCCAAGGCGCTGGAAGCCAAGTTCGGCGAGCCGCGCAAGGCCGCGCTGATCTGGAAGCCGCAGAACACGGTCGCGGTCGACGACGAGACCGGCGAGAAGCTGTTGAAGCTGATGGACCTGCTCAACGAGCACGACGACGTCCAGAACGTCTACGCCAATTTCGAGATTTCGGACGCGCTGGTCGCGAAGATGGGCGGCTGAGGCCTCAGAGTGGCGCTCCACCTGGGAGACCGCCTTTCTCCGGGGACTTCTGTTCTGTTTCTGTTTCGCTATCATGGGCCAACCGCTATCACTGGCCCATGACCGCGCTCCCGATTCGCCAACCCGTTCGCATCATCGGCATCGACCCCGGCCTGCGTCGCACCGGCTGGGGCGTGATCGAGGCCGACGGCAATCGCCTGATCTATGTTGCCTGCGGTTCGGTGGAACCACCGGACGATTTGCCGCTGTCGAGCCGCCTGCTCGCGATCCATGAGGGGCTCACGGCGGTTCTCTCCCATCACACTCCGATGGAAGCCGCGGTCGAGCAGACCTTTGTGAACAAGGACGGCGTCGCGACGCTGAAACTCGGCCAGGCCCGCGGCGTCGCCATGCTGGCGCCCGCAATGTTCGGCATCAGTGTCGCCGAATACGCGCCGAACCAGGTGAAGAAGACGGTGGTCGGCGCCGGCCACGCCGACAAGCAACAGATCGCGATGATGCTGAAGATATTGCTGCCCAAGGCCGAGCCGCCGTCGGCCGACGCCGCCGATGCGCTCGCCATCGCCATCACCCATGCCCATCATCGCCAGAGCGCGGCGCTCAGGCTGAAGGTGGTGGGATTATGATTTGCCAACACAAATCACGGTCGTCATGCCCGGGCTTGTCCCGGGCATCCACGTTCTTTCTTGCCGGTGTCAAAGACGTGGATGGCCGGGACAAGCCCGGCCATGACGAGAGAGAAGTGCCTGCCGTAGCCGAGGAACCGAAATGATCGGCAAGCTCAAGGGCCTGATCGATTCCTACGGCGAGGATTATGTGCTCCTCGACGTCGGCGGCGTTGGCTATCAGGTGCATTGCTCGGCGCGGACGCTGCAGCATCTTCCCGCGCCCGGCGAAGCAGCGGTGCTCTCGATCGAGACCTATGTCCGTGAGGATCAAATAAAACTGTTCGGCTTCCGCACCGACCAGGAGCGCGAATGGTTTCGCCTGCTCCAGACCGTGCAGGGCGTCGGCGCCAAGGTCGCGCTCGCCGTGCTCGGCACGCTGGCACCGGCCGATCTCGCCAATGCGATTGCTCTGCGCGACAAAGCTGCCGTGGCGCGCACGCCCGGCGTCGGGCCCAAGGTGGCCGAGCGCATCGTCACCGAGCTGAAGGACAAGGCGCCGGCCTTTGCCAATATTGATCCGGCCGTCGTGCATCTTGCCGGCGCCGTCGACGAGCAGCGCGCGCCGCGCCCGGTGGCGGACGCGATCTCCGCGCTGGTCAATCTCGGCTACGGCCAGCCGCAGGCCGCTGCGGCGATTGCATCTGCCTCGCGTAGCGCGGGTGAGAATGCCGAAACGGCGCAGCTCATTCGCCTCGGCCTGAAGGAGCTCTCGAAGTGAGCGATCCCAAGGCCAACCGCATGGTGTCCGCCGAGCGCCGCAGCGACGATGTCGGCGACACCGCGCTGCGCCCGCAGTCGCTGTCCGATTTCGTCGGCCAGCAGCAGGCGCGCAAGAATCTCTCGATCTTCATCGAGGCGGCCCGCAAGCGCGGCGAGGCGCTGGATCACGTGCTGTTCGTCGGCCCGCCCGGCCTCGGCAAGACCACGCTGGCGCAGATCGTGGCCAAGGAGCTCGGCGTCGGTTTTCGCGCCACGTCGGGTCCTGTCATTGCCAAGGCCGGCGATCTCGCCGCGCTTCTGACCAATCTCGAAGAGCGCGACGTGCTCTTCGTCGACGAGATCCATCGCCTCAGTCCCGCGGTGGAAGAGGTGCTCTATCCCGCGATGGAGGATTTTCAGCTCGACCTCATCATCGGCGAGGGCCCGGCGGCACGCTCGGTGAAGATCGAGCTGTCGAAGTTCACCCTCGTCGGCGCCACCACGCGCGCCGGCCTGCTGACCAATCCCCTGCGCGATCGCTTCGGCATTCCGGTTCGCCTCAATTTCTATACGATCGAGGAGCTGGAGAGCATCGTCACCCGTGGCGCGCGCGTGCTCAATGTCGGCATGAGTGCCGACGGCGCCAACGAGATCGCGCGCCGCGCCCGCGGCACGCCGCGCATTGCCGGCCGCCTGCTGCGTCGCGTGCGTGATTTCGCTTCGGCAGCCGATGCAGCGTCGATCGACCGCAAGATCGCCGACCACGCGCTCAGCGCGCTCGAGGTCGACGCCGCCGGCCTCGATGCCATGGACCGCCGCTACCTCACGACCATCGCAATGAACTATGGCGGTGGCCCGGTCGGCGTGGAGACGATGGCAGCCGCGCTGTCCGAGCCGCGTGATGCGATCGAGGACATCATCGAGCCGTATCTGATTCAGTGCGGCTATCTCCAGCGTACGCCGCGCGGCCGCCTGCTCACCTCGCACGCCTTCCGCCATCTCGGCATCGCCGAGCCGTCGCGCGATGCGGCGGCGCAGTTCGGCCTGTTCGGTACCGACGAAAGCGACGAGTGATCTGCGCCAGCGCGCATTGCCCTGGTGTCATGAACTTCCGGTAATCTCTGTGCAGATGATCTGCACAAGCGCACCCCAATTCCGCTCCAATCCGGCCGCATCGAGGAAGTGCATCAGAAGCGGGCTTCCATGATCTCTCGGCGTCATCTCATCCGTTCCATCGGTGGTCTCTCCGCCCTCGGCGTCTCGACCGCGGCTTACGGCGTTGGCGTCGAGCCCGTGTTGCGGCTACGCGTGACGCGCTATCGTCCAATGCCGCGGCAATGGCCAGCGGACCTTCCGCTGAAGATCGCCGTCATCGCCGACATCCATGCCTGCGATCCCTGGATGTCGCTGGACCGAATCGAGGCCATCGTCGAGCGCACGAATGCGCTCAGCCCCGATCTCATCGTGCTGCTCGGGGACTACGTCGCTGGTCATCACCACGTCACGCGCCTTATCCCGGCCGATGAATGGGCCAGGGTGTTGACCGGCCTGAGGGCGCCGCTCGGCGTTCACGCCGTCATGGGCAACCACGACTATTGGGACGACAAGGTCGTGCAGCGGATCGGGCACGGGCCGACGGTCGCGCACCGCGCGCTGGAAGCGGCCGGTATTCCCGTCTACGAGAACGACGTCGTGCGTCTTAGCAAGGATGGTCGCCCGTTCTGGCTCGCCGGCCTCGGCGATCAACTCGCCTATGCGCCGTCGCAGCGCTACGGCCGCGCTCAGCGCTTCGGTGCCGACGATCTCACCGCGACGCTCGCGAAGGTCACCGACGACGCGCCAATCATCCTGCTCGCGCATGAGCCCTATATCGCGACGCGCGTGCCTGCGCGTGTCGCGCTCCAGCTGTCCGGCCACACCCATGGCGGTCAGGTCCGCCTGTTCGGCTGGTCGCCGGCGCTTCCGCAGCAGCACGGCGTTCCGCTCGTCTACGGCCATCTGCGGCTGAAGTGCGACGTCATCATCTCCGGCGGCCTCGGTTGCAGCATCATGCCGGTCCGCGTCGGCGTGCCGCCGGAGATCGTGGAGGTGACCCTGGGGCGGGCGCCGGTGGCAACTGTGTCCTAGCCGGCTTGCGCGGGGGGCCGTTTTTGCGCAAAACGGGGCCGTTAGCGACAAGCGAAGAGGCTCGCGACGTGACAGCTCATCTCGACGGCGAGATCCGCGATGGCCGCCACCACATGCAGGTCCGCGTCTATTACGAGGACACGGATTTCCCTGACTTGCCATTGTCGTAGTAGGCAAACGTGCTGATTTCTCCTGCCTTGCGGTTTTCGGGGAAAAGTTTCTCACCGAGAAGGGCGGCGCTGTTCATGTAGGGTGTATATTCGTAGGGCATCCGTTTGCGAACCGGATGCACTACAATGCAGCCGATCAAGTTGCGGAAGGCGATGCGAGTTTCGATCGCCTTCGGGTCGAACTTGAGCGCAGTGACCAGTCTTCGAGTCTCCGAACGATATCGGTCACTGAATTTTCGGTGGTCGAATGGGATCACATTTTCGCCGCCACCGCCCATCAGCCGCAAGCGCTCTTCAACGGTTTCCCGTTCCAGGTCGCATTCATCGATCCGCTTGAGTAACTCATCCGGTTTGCGACGGCTGTTCGCGATGGCATATGTCAGCCGTTCGATCTCGGTAGTCAACACACGGCGTCGACGGTCCAGTTTAGCGCGTTCGCTGTCGCCCTTGTTCCGACCGTTTTTGCATTCCTCCTTCCAAGCACGCATCGCCTCTTCAGTGGCCTTCGGCGAAAGCAATTTCGCTTCGATTTTTTCGGAGGCATCCTTGAGCAGAATGTCCATGTCAAAGCTACGGGTGTGCTCGCAGGTGCCCCGCTGATGCGCGTTGGCGCATGCGGCGCGCGGCGCGCCATTTCGGGAGGATTGAGCGATTCGCATATGGCCGTTGCAGACCCCGCACCGCAAAACGCCGGCAAGCGGGTGTTCATTGTTCCGCGGAATCACGAGGCGGCGGCGCGGCTTGCCAGTCGGCCCGAACATATGTACGGCACGCGCGCTACGAACCTTCTGCGCTCGATCCCAGAGCGCTTGCGGAATGATCCGCAGCTCAGGCTTTTTGACTATGATATGGCGTTCTTCTGGATTGCGGCGCTTCTGCTTCTTCTGCGTCTCCGGGTTGAGAATTGTCGAGCGAACGTTCCAATGTATCTCGCCGATATATAGCTGGTTGCCGATAATGCCGCGACCATGCCGACCGCCTGTGATGCACTGATGATTCCAGGTGGTGCGACCAGCCTTGTTCTTGTGACGAGTTGCCCCGGGTGAGGGCACACCTTCGCGGGTGAGATCAGCGGCGATAGTTCGGGTCGAGCGGCCTACCGCATATTCGGTGAAAATGCGGAGCACGATCTTTGCTTCGTTCTCATCGATCACGCGTTCGCCGGGCGCGCCCGGCCTCGGCCGATAACCATAGGCGTGTGAGCCAGGAATTCTTCCGTTGGCAACAGCGTTGTCATGGCCACGCCGAACCTTTTCGGCGAGCTGCGGCTTGTAAATCGTGTTGTAGAGACTTGCGATGCTGATGTCGGTGGCGGTCGCATAGACGCCCTTCTGATCCATCAGCTCAACGCGGTTGAACTCGAAAATCTGCTTGAGACGCTGGATGGTTGCGGGATCGCGCGACAAGCGGTCGAAGTGCTCAACGACGACCACGTCAAAGTCATGATTTCGCACACCGTTGAGCAGGCGTTGATAGCCGTCCCGCGCACCTTCGGTAAGACCAGATTTTGCGGCATCCACAAATTCCCCGATGACATCGAGATTGCTGCGCAACGCAACCTTCCTGCAGAGCAATAGCTGACCGTCAATCGAGGTCGCCTTTTGCATGTCGCTGGAATAGCGGGCGTACAGTACGGCCGTTTTCTTGGATGACGCTGTCGTCATGCCGGTCCTCTATCGGCTGCCCCAAACCATCGTTTTCATCCCGTGCGATCTGGCGTCCGATGGCGCGCGCCAGGTCAAACCAGATTTCCTCATTGTCGGGATTATCCCAGCTCTGAGGGTGGGAGGGGTCAAGCGGTCGAACGATAGCCCGTTGTCCTCGGAGAGATCGGATGCGGGTACGCATTTGCAAACTCGCCAGCAGAAGCTAACGTAAATTTCCGCCCTGCGCTACAGCCGGGCGGCTGTGATTACTTGCGGCGCTTGCTTCCACCATTCGCATCTCCGATCGCTCCTGTGCCCGCCGGAACTTCTCTGCAATTTCACGACTTTTGTTGCTGCGATGATCCGATCCAGATCGTCGTTCAGCCACAGCTTCCCTCGGCCGTGGCCGCGACCCGACAGGATCACAGGACCACACGTGACCTTTGCCTGTGGAGCATTTCATGGAAGTCGCGATCTGCGCAGTTGTGAGTCCATTCATGTTGACCGCGGCGGCGGCGAATGAAAATGAGATTCTTCAAATATCTCAATGCTCCGTATCGGGTGTTAGCGCACTCCTGCGATGGTGGTCGTAGGCGGGAGCAGACTCGCTAAGCAAAGCGGAGTAAAAATACTTGCGCGTGACGGCGACGAAGGTCCCAAGACCTACGTCCAACTCTCTTAGGAGCTCTCCTGTGGCATTGCCGCGCTCTCCGGCGGCAACGCCGTATGTTCGGAAGCGGTCCGCATCGACACGCCGACCGCCGTCCCGAACATCAAGAAGATCATCGAGCACGAAAGGGGTCAGTTCACGGATAACGCGGATCGAGGAACAGCAACGCGAAGGGGGCGATCGTACGCCTATCCGTTAGGCATCAGCTCCTTCACCCCCGCGACCGCCTTGGTCCACTCCATCGATACCCGATCGACGGCTCGTAGATCGGCATCCTTGCCCGGATCGGCCTCGAACCAACTGGCGTTGTGTCGATTGACTTTATTGCGATAGCCGTCGCCGCGCTCCTGCGCGCAGCTGCGCCAGAAGTCGGCGTCCGTCCCGAGATCGTCCGAATATATGCTCTGGCCCACGAGCTGGACCTTTTCACCATCGCCGACATTTTGATGAGAGGTCCCATCGTCCCAATTGATGCAGGTTCGAACATCTTTGAAGTTATTCAACGTGCACGCTTCACGTGCGATGATCTTTCCGTTCGTGTCGAAGGGATAGCAGGGCAGGTCGACCGCACGCGCCCAGGGCAGGTGTCCCGGCAAGTAGCTCGGCCGCTGTAGATCGAAGTCCCACCAGAGTGCGTCGGCCAATCGGCGCCCTTGCTCCCTTGTGGCCAGGTGAGCGACTGCCTCTGCGTCGTAGAGCGGCTGCCCCATCACGCCGCGGGCCACCGGCTCGATGATGCCGACGTTCAAGAGGCCTTCGAGCTCGTGGCCTCGGAGGTTCAATCGCTCGAGGACCTCGTGCTCTTCGTAGAGCAGCGGTTCTGGATTGATCACGGCTCTTTGCCGCCGCGAATGAGACCGGCGTTATTCGGAAAGGGCGGCGATCGATGCTCGTCCGCCAATAGCCCGGCGGATGCGTGGGGACATCGAGCTCCTCGCAGACTTTCACGACCAGGTGCGTTTTCATGCCCAGTCGGATGGCCACCTGAGCTATCGGCGCATTCCAGACTCGGAAAAAGAACTCAACCCTATGGACGCCGATTTGCTTCAGCACTTCTTCGTCCAGGAGACGCTCAAGGTTGTCGATCAGTCCGTATCCATACGCCGCTGCAAGCCTCGCTTTTTCAAGCTTATCCAAGGGCCCACAGTCTTGCCCAGGCTCTACGGCTGACTTCGCCGGCTGGGCCGAAGCCTCAACGGCTTCGGAGATCCGCGCATAAAGCGGGTCACGCGACCGGAGGTTTTTCCGCTTTCGAGGCGATCGCGATATCGCGATCGACGAAAAAGGCGCACCAGTGCGCGTCGTCGCTCCAGACCCGCGGGTTTGGGCCGCCCATAAGCTTTGGTTGTCCCGTCGTGCCGATAGGAAGCCGCTCAAGCGCCAACTAGATGCTGCACAGGCGGAAGCCGTGGGTCAAGGAGCGACTGAAGCAGGCTGTCCGCGAATACGATGCGGCCCGTTTCGCCAAAACGCCCAGCTTCGATACGCCGGATAGCGAAAAGCTTTATGAATCGCGGGATTTTGCGGTCTACAAGCTCTACGACATCGCGGAATCTATGGAAGGTTATTGGTTCAAAGACACCAACGAATGCGGCATCCACTCGGCCTTCTATGGCGACAAGGCTGGAGAGGTTTATGAGAGCTGGTACCGCAGCGACCGCACATTCGAGCAGCGGGAAATCCTCCATACCCTTTGACGAGCGACTGCAACCGGCGCAGAACGGAAGCTCGGCATCCGGGACGAAGAGACCTTTAAGGCCGGGCTGGACGCGCAGCCCACGTTCTTCAAGGATATGCAGAGAATTGCGAACGGTTCAAAGCACTTCGTCAGTCAGATATCGCAATCGACTTTGCGCTCCGGCGGAAACGGCGAGGGAGGCGTCGGCGGCTATGGCGTCCCGTCGCTTTAGATTGCGACCGATCATCCCACGGAAGATCGAAAATTTGGATCGAAGCGCCTATCCTCATCGAGAACATGGTGATCTTCTGGCGAGATTTTTTCCTGAAGCATTCGCCCTACAAGGATGATATGCCCCAGCACGGCCACCTGGAGGAGTTCTAGGCGGACGTAGCGTTCTGCTTCAGTATCTCGACCTTAGCCTCGGCCTGTCGGATGGCTGCCGTGCTTTCCACAGCTCCTCGATTGTGTCCTAGGATGCCGGCCAATGCTGGCAGCAAAATGATAGCAGCGTTCTCGGGCCTTGAGACAGTAATCGCTCTAAATCTTGCCGGTCAGTCCTATACGGTAGACGTGCGCGAAGCTGCCGGTATCTTCGTCCCGTCCGCGCTTGTAGGTCGTCGACAGGGCGAAGTGGCCGGCGTCATCGATGTTGTAGGTGATCGCCGCCTGCAACCAATCGATGGGCCTTCCGGAGTAGGTTTCGTAGGCCCAGTGGTACGTCAGGTTCGCGTGCATTCGCGAGAGGAAGTTCGAAGGGTCCACCTCGGGGAATAGATAGAGCGAAAGCTGAGGACCGACCCTCAACGCCTGCGTCATTCCGTTGAAGTCTAAAACCCCCTTCCTTCCCGTAATCTGCGCGTATTGAACGATTAATTCCGGGTCGAAGCGCACATCTAACGGAAGACCACCTGGCCGGATGATCGGGTAGTGTATGTAAAGCGGATAGTACACGGGGATGAACTCGGCGGTCGCCGTCGCGGAGATGGTCCCCTTTAGATTGTTCTCGACTTGGTCGCCGCGAATCCGAAAGTAGTTTGCGCCTCCGGAAGTCTCCCAGCCGAGTTCGAGGGCGGCGCCATAGGTCAGCTTCTCGACGTCGCTGCTTGAGAACGCCGGCGAGGAATTCACGGTCTTGTTGGCGGTAACGTAGCTCGCGAACGAGGTGTAGTACGGCATCCACCAAAAGGGCGGGTCCGAGGTCAATGAGCTATAGACAAGGGCGGCGGTGCCGTTGGCCGACAATATGCGATTGTGCTTACCGAGGTCATTCGTGAACGCAACTTCGGCGCCGGTCGCTTTATCGACAGACTGCGGGCACTCGAGAAAGCCGATGTCCTTCCAATCTTGGCGCAACAAGAACTTGAAACCCGCACAAGGACTGAACTCCTTGAGCTTGGCGCCCGCGACGATCGCTTCTCGGGAAGCTTCCTGTTTATGCACGAGATCGGCCATGTGGTCCGCGTAGACCTTCTTGGCCGGCACAGTTGGCGGGGAGGGTTGCGCGGTCTGCTGGACCTCGCGAGGTGCCGAGCGGAGCTTAAGCAGTTTTTGCGCGTCGGCAAGCTTTTGCTTGTCCTGCGCGATGTTTTTCAAGGCCCGCAATTCGTCGTCAGTAAGTCCCGCAGACCACGATGGCCCACTGAACGCCAGCAACAAGAGCGTCACGAGAGCGCGCTTCATTAACCGCCCCCCGGGTTGGCGGCCCGCATCAGACCGAGCACGCACTTGACATCATCGCACAGCTGCACCTGCGCCGTCTGCACCGGGACGCCGTGCGCCTTGATGTTTGCGGCCAATCCGGCAAGAGCCATCCTGTCGAAAGGCGGGTCGAGCTTGCGATCATCGGGCCAGTGAGTGCCAATTATATGATCGAAGATCACTCTGTTGGAATCCGAAGCAAGACTTTCGAGGACCAGGTTGTTCGCCTGAGCAGTACCGGCGATAGCCTGCCTCCGTGCAGGCTTCTTGGGCGCTTTTTTCGCGGCAGACTTAGCTGCTGCCGGCCGTTTAGGAGATCGTCCCATCGCATGCTCCCATCGCTCACATTTCGAATCCCGGCCTGCATAGCCCTCGACCGATCTTGAAGCAGCACGGTGGTGACCGCGACTAGGGAAGTTCCTAGGGAGGAAGACCGCTCTCTTCGGGCGATCCTTGGCGGCAAGGAACGGCGGCTTGCGCAATTGCAGGGAGCCTGCTCGACCCTAGGAGGTCCCCTAGCAGCCCGATTGCCCAAGAGGAGGCATGAAGGGCGAGGAAGCGAATGCGCGAGCGTCGCCCTGAGTGACGCAGTCGCGTGCGAAGAGAGTACTTGGGGTTTTATCCACCATGGCCAAACGCATCATCCTGCTTCTGGATGGAACCTGGAATGACTCGGAATTTGGCTCATACGACACTAACATCGTCCGGCTGCGCGAGGCGATTTCCAGGACATTGCGGACAAGCGGATCGGCAAAGAGCGGCGCCGACTTACGCGACGTCCCAAGCGACCGCAAAGTTGAGTCGACCGTCACCGACGAGAAGAACAATATCGTCTTCTACGAGCGGGGTGTCGGCACCGGCGCCTTCCTGGATAGGTTCTTCGGCGGAGCGCTTGGCCAAGGTTTGAGCACAAATATCCGGCGAGCCTACAAGTTCTTGTCTTTCCACTACGAGCCTGGCGACGAGATATTCATCTTTGGCTTCTCGCGCGGCGCCTATACGGCTCGGTCGTTGGTCGGATACCTTCATGCCGCGGGCTTGCTGCGACGGGAGTGTTGTACCCCCGAACTCGAGCAGGAAGCGTGGAATTTCTATCGGACGTCGCCCAACGATAGGCTGCCGGGCATCTGGTCTTCTCTGCTTCCCCATGTCCACGAGCGATCCAAATTCCGCATCGCTTTGCTGGGCGTTTTCGATACGGTCGGAGCTCTTGGGATCCCGCTAGGTGCTTTCCGCGTCGCCAATCGCGACAAGTACGAGTTCCACGACGTCGAACTCTCGGCGATAACCGATGTCAATCTTCATGCGCTCGCAATCGACGAGCACCGACCTCCCTTCGAAGCGTCCGTCTGGCGCAAGAGCAAGTTCAAGAATTTCGCCACGAAGACCGAACAGGTTTGGTTCGCTGGCGCACACGCCGACGTCGGCGGCGGTTACGTCGACGAAGACAGCGCCGGCGTTCGAACGAGCGCTTTGGAGGACATCCCTGTAGATTGGATGATAAAAAGGGTTCGCCACTACTATCCGGACTTTCCCATCGACGAACTGGGCTGGAAGGATCTGAGCGACGAGGAGATCAGATCTCGTGCACAAGCGCCCCTCCACGATTCGCGGACTCTCGTCTACAAGCTCTTCGCTTTTGCTTATCGCTCGATTTCGAACTATCGGGTCGAGGCGAACCGACGCCGAATACCGATGATCGTGAACGTCAGTCGTAATCGCCACGCGCAACCAATCGAAGAACGGGTCCACGTGTCGGCCCTTTTCCGGGCCTTCTGTGTGGCCGATTCCGGGTACCAGGCCCGCAATCTCTTGGGAATCCTGCAGGTGCTCGCCAAAGGCTTCGGAGACGACAATCCTGAAATCGGAATTGTCGGATGGGACGGTGAGCTTTTGTCTCCCGATAGCGTCGATGGTATTCTGCTGGCTCCGTACTTGAAAGAAGAAACACCTCGAAAGTGAGCGGCATTCTTTTGATGCAAGCCCGGAGATGCGCGCAGATCGACCGCGGTCGCGAACTGCTCGTTGACGACCGTGACGACCATGCTGAGCACGAGGTAGGTGTGCTCACGTCGATGGCGCTGTTGCCGCTTAGAGACACACTCCGCACGGTACTGACGACGGAGTACGCTATCGGGACTGCGAGAGTTTGGCCCCCAGGCGACTCTCTAGTACTTTCGCCCGCCCAGACACCGGGACGGGCTATGAGCCGTTCGGCGAGTCCCAAAGGGGAACGGCCGGGCTTGAGGGTCCCCTCCCTGGAAAGGGGGCGTCCACAGGTATAAAGATAAACTGGTTGATAGGTGTACATGCACCTATGGATACTAGGCGCAAACCAAGCTAGGCTTGGTTTGGGCGAGCTTTGGCGCGAGATCGACCGCCGCCCTGCCAATTTGGAGATGCAATGGCCCAATCCAAGCGAGGAAGAGAGTTGCCGAAATCATCCGAGGAAAAGCGTAGCTTCTTCGCCACGCTATCCGCGGACGTTATCAAGGCCATGAAGCAGGCGGCACTCGAGGACGATACTACGGCCAGTGAGCTCTTCGAACAGGCCGCCAGAGAATGGCTGGACCGAAGGTCGAAACGCTGACCCCCGCGCTGCCGACGCGGTCGAGGTGGCCAGATAACTTGCAGCAAGCACGAGACAACGGAAATACTCACTTCGAAGGAAGCCGATACGTATCGCGCGGAGCATCCGGGCGGATACCATTGATTATGATGCCTGGACCTCTTTCCGGCGGTTCTGCTTGAGGCTTCAAGCCCGTTCCCGGAGCCCCCGGCTTTATCTCGATGAATTCTATCCTGCATGCCGGCTGAGGCTGACAAGTGTCTTTGTCATCCGCGCTTGCCTCCCATGAGATCAGGATCGGAGCCCAAACGAGCATCCAGAAAATTTTCATGGCCGAGCCTCCGACGGTTTGGCTTGAGGAAGCACGATGGTAATTCCCCGGAAGCCGAAGACGAGTGGGCGCTGAAACACTTGCTTTACTGCCATTTCCGACGAGTCGGTCCGGGTAGAGGTCAGCCGGGCTCCGGTAGCTCCGGTTGCAGCCAACGATTTTCCTACGGGCTTGCCATTACTATCTTTTTCTTCGCTGGTCTGCGTCGGATCGGCTCCGACTTGCGCGGACGCGGACCCCTGTGACGCCGTAGTGCTCCCCTGTTCGATTTCCCGAGTCAGATACACTCTTGTCACCAGAACCAGTTGAAGACGACTGGTGTAGGCTCCGTCCTTTGTGGCGAGCACCTTGTCGCTAACGGCATAGGAAAGAACTTTCCGGACGAAAGTATCGCTGCACATCAGCTTCGTCGCCGCGGCCGCGCACCAGTCATCGAACTTGAGCAGCGCATCGACCGATGGCACTCCGTAGCTTTCGGCAGTGTTGATGCGTATCGTCTCGTTCCGATTTTCGTCTTTCCGGGCGCCGAACCAACCGAACTCGCCTGCCGAAGCGGCGGCAGATTTTGAGTGTACGATGGTGATTCCCGGAAAGGCACTCAAGGTAAGTGCAATCCTGCTTCCCGCGGCCGCCGGAGCGGATTCGAGGCGGTCGGAAGGGCGATAGTTCTTAGCGGAATCGTTCGCTGCGGTGTCGGCGAAAACGAGAGGTGGCCCGTTAGCCACCAGCTCGGGCTTCAAATCCAATCGGCCGATGCGTACAGATTTTCCAAGGAGTGGGGTGTCATCCGAGTCCGCGACTACAGCCCAAACATCTCCCACAAATAGATCCTCGGACGGAGGGTAGACTGGCTGGATGCCAAGACGACCGATGCTCTTGTTCCAGGCGGTTGCCACATCGTCCGACGTAGGCTCGGGAGCGTGGCCAAATGGCTTGACGTAAAAGAGGATGAAGCCGACGACGATCAGCCCCACGAGCCCAGACGCGAACCACTTTCCCCATTTAGCCCACCAGTTGCCCGGTGGTGCTGCGATATCCTGGTTGACCACTTCCCACTCGCTCCTTCTCGCCGCCAGATGGAGAGCCGCTCTATGCCTGATAGGTGACCAGCCCTGTGACGCCTCATTCGTGTCGTTGGGGGCAAAGCTCAGCCCCACGACCGACGAGCCAGCGCGCACACTGCTGCGAGAAACAGCCGTATGTGGCGCTAGTATCCGTGATCATCGCACACGGCTCTTAGATCGATACCTAGTGAACCTCCTAGGCTCCGAAATGCCTGGGTTGAGGCAGAGTCGCGGGACCCCTCGGTCTTCGAGGATCATTGGTCCGCGGTGCTCGCATGCTTTTTGGCCTTCAGAACCTCAATACTACGAAGGGACAGCAGAATCCGATCGAAACCGCACGAGCATCGCTCCGAACACTGTCGGAACGGGGTGTGAGAATTCCAAACGAAGTCGCCGCTCCGATCATCCGCGCGCAGAAGGTCGGCGATCTCAAGAATGCAGATCCGGAGCTTGAACGGAGTTTTTGGTCGGCTTACGGCACGCTGAATTCCAGGATTAAGCCGAGAGAGGATGCCAAAACTTACTATCGGCATTTCTTCTACGTCATTTTGGCATCGCTGCTTCTCCTGCAGTTGTACCATTCCGCGTCAATCACGGTACAGGCACGGCTGATCGACACGGGCAAAGCCCTTCAGGCGCTTGACAGTCCGGCCGGCGCCTCTGCCGAAGTCATCGCGAAAGCGGCGGCCAAGCGGTCCGATCTCGAGAAGGAGCAGGGCGCCTATCTTCATCTCACCCGGTATCTCATGGCCGGCCCGGCGGTGTTGGCGAAGCTAGTTAGCTTCGGGACGGCAACTCCTATCGGTCTGCGTGAAGACGCGGTCGCCAGAGTCGAGCTCGAATTGGCAACGTCGTTCGTGGGCGGATTTCTACTTCCCGTGCTGTACGGAATGCTCGGTGCTATCGCCTTCGTTCTCCGCCGCCTCTCGGACGATTGGGCCGGGCGGGAGGTAAGCCGCGATCTCCGGAACCGCTATTCGCTTCGCGTTCCGATCGGTGCTCTTTCCGGTCTCGCTGCAGGATGGCTGCTTCAGCCGACGGCCGCGACGGTCGTTTCGTCCTTGTCGCCTTTCGCGCTTGCATTCGTAGCGGGATACAGCGCCGAGCTGGTCTTTGCAGCGATGGATCGGATCGTAGGCGCCTTCACCTCGAAGGCTGCTCCGGAGGACGGGAGGAATGCGGATGCTCCTCCCGCTCGGGCGGAAGACGCGGTGCTCGAAGAACCCGACCCGGCCGAGCCTGCGTCAACTCCCGCGGTCGACAACTTTGGAGCGCCTTTGACGACCGCTCCTAGTTCGAGGGCGCAAGCCAATTTGGATGTTTGAGACAAATTCACTTTGGAGGCCAAAATGATAGACGTGCAATTCAGCCAAATTCAGTCACTGGTACCGCATTTAAACGATGAGTACGCGGCGGCGTTTCGCGACCCGCAAGTGAACGCGGTGCTCGCGAAATATGGGATCAACGATAATCCGCTTCGCGTGGCGCATTTTTTTGCGCAGGCCCTTCAAGAAACGGGCGGGCTCCGGATTCAGATCGAAAGCCTCAACTACTCTCCGTCTCGGCTGATGCAGGTCTGGCCGAAGAGATTTCCGAATCTCGATATCGCTGCGGAATATGCCCACAACGAAGAGAAGCTGGGGAACTACGTGTACGGCGGGCGCCTCGGCAACGTAAATCCAGGGGACGGCTTTCTCTATCGTGGCAGAGGATTGCTCCAGATCACGGGGCGGGGGGCCTACGCGAAATATGGCACGGCGATCGGAATTCCCCTCGAAGCCCAGCCCGAGCTGGCCTTCCAGCGGGCAAATTGCCTCGAGATCGCTGCCGCCGAATGGGCTGCAAGCGGCTATCATGGAAGATCGTGTAACGCTCTGGCGGATGCAGACGACATAATCGGCGTCACGTATGCAATCAACGGCGGTCAGACCGGCATCGAAGATCGGCGCATCTGGTTGAGGCGGACCAAGGAGATTTGGAGACAGGCTTCCGCTTTCGCAAGCGAGGGGTCCACCAGCCGCGCGAGCGCCAACATGGAAGCCTCGCTCGCCAATGTTGCCTCCATAGTCTCTCCTTCCACTCCCGGTGGCGCGGGAGGCATTCCTCCCTCCGCCGCGACAGTGAACGGCCCGAGCGCCTTCGTGCGGCAGGCTGCGGCCATCGCACTTGGCGAGTGGGAAAAATTCGGTAACCAGACTTATGACATTCATGGACATGCCACGCACGTAGGTCAAAAGGAGGGCGAGACGCCTCAGTATCAATACGTGGGAGAATATTGGCGCGTGGGCGTTAACAACGACACGTTGACCGGGCGTGATCATAGCGTGCCATGGTCAGCCGCCTTCATCTCTTGGGTCATGCGAACCGCCGGCGCCGGGGACCGCTTCGTCTACAGTCCCCAGCATTCGGTCTACATCTTCCGCGCCATCAAGGACCTTCTGCAGGGCAAGCCGCAGGCTGGTTTCTATTGCTACCAACTGCAGGAATGGAAGCCACAAGTGGGCGATCTCGTGTGCTGGGCTCGCCAGGCCGGGATCGACTATCAGCACCAGAATGGCGGGGATTATGCCGGACATTGCGATCTGGTCGTCGAAGTCAACGGAGACCAGGTCCAAATTGTTGGCGGCAACGTTGGCGACTCCGTAACGAAAAGGCCATTGGCACTTAACGCTGGGGGATACCTGCAGCCCACGACGCAGGGCGGGGAAAACCTTTTTGGAATAATGCGCTGCCGCATCTGACCGAGGCATTTTGTGGACGTCCGACCGCGTACTCCTGCCAAAGGCCGGCTGGGTCCGGATCGCGATCCATCAGCCGAATGCCGGGAAAATCAAGAACGTCAACGGGTCGACGGTCGCCGACGAATGGTCGTGTCGGCACAAACCGAGCTGGAGGCGGTGTTTCCGATCAATTCAGGTCCGGCGGTCGGCATCGATCTCGGACGCGCTCAGCCGATCGTCCTCTCCGACGGCGGTTTTCGGCCGACCGCTTGCGACGCCGGCCGCGCGCCGGCGGCTCGAGAAAGCCGCCAGACGGTCCATCGCCGCAAGAAGGGGCGAAGAAACGGAGACGGCAAAACTGAGACTGGCCGGGCTGCACCAAAGCCGCTCGTCGCAGCACAAGGCAACCGCGACCATCGCCAAGCCACGGCGTGGTCGTCGTCGAGGACCTGAAAGTCAGGCAGATGAGGCAGACGGGCCGCGAGTCTGAGAGCGTCGTAGCCTTTCGCGAAACTGACGAATGGTGTCCCTGATTATTTTATGGAGTTGAAGCTGTCGAACCGCGAGTCGGACTCGATCATTCCGGTCTGCGACGGCAACGTGGGGGCGACACCTTCGCTGGGCACGATGCCGGCCACCGCGCCGGCTTTCGTCACGGTCCTATAAAGCGCCTGTGAAGCCAGCGATACCGGGTTCACAACGTTGGCCGCGGTCACTTCTCGTCCGGACGCAGGCTGCTTTACGCGGATCCAAAAGACTGGCTCTTGGTCCTGAGAGCACTGGGTCGACTGATTGAGCCATAGTTTCAGGCTCGGCTCATTCTCGACCTTGTAGCTCACGTTTGCGAACCTGCCATCGGACATTTCGATATTGACGGCAACCTCCTTCTTGTCCGGTAGGCTGGGGCACTTTTGCAACGGTGCGTCCCAAACGCGACTGAAGGAGGCGATTCTGTAGTTGTAAGGCGACTTCCTCCGCTCGACGATGAACTGCAAAGCCTCGTTTTTGGTGTCGCTCTCGCAACAAGCGGCAGAACTCGCGGTTGTCTGAGCGCCAGTCGTCGTGCTGCTCTTCGAGCCGGTCGTAGTCCCTCCCGGGACGTAAGCCATCGCGGCGCTCGCCGGATCTGCCAGATTCGCCAGGTAGGCGGTGGCATCGAGCATGTTCTTCAGATCAAACTCGATGTACGTCGTCTTATCGGCATCGAACTTGTATTCGACGCTCATGGACGACTTCTTCAACAACATACTTTGAAAGTCAGGGCTGATGTCGAAGGTGGTTTCGCAGACCCGATTTGCGAAGTCGCAATTGCGGATGAAAACGCGTCCGAACTGCTGGCCGTCGAAGCCGACCGAAATGCCATCTCCTACCGGCGTGAAGCCCGGAACTCGCAAAGTCATCTTGGAGGGCGAGTTGTGACCGACCATCGTTATACCGACCTTCGCCCAATGTGTTGGGTCGTCAGGTGCGACGCCGCCTGTCACCATCGAACAATCCGCCTGGAGCGCGCCGGCAGGCTGCTTGACGCATTTGACGGTCCAGATGCCGAACTCCCGCTTGGTTTCGACCTCGACGGCGGACATCGAGTGCGTGCCGGCAGCGAAAAAGGTGATCGCGAGGACGAGGGGGGCGAGCTTCATGGTGAACCTCCGGCTATAATGCCCATCATATAGGACTTCCTTGCAGTTTCCGAGGCGGCAGAATGGTCGCCGGGCCGGAAAACTCGAAATTTCAATGTTTCCTTAACGCGTACATCGGATTTCCCGATCTCGGCCAGGCGGTGGCAGCCCCAGTTCCTGTGCATCGGCCAAAGTTTTGCTGATGTCCGCGATAACCTCGGGAACGCTCAAATGGACAGAATGGCTGTCCCACGTCGATGACGTGCACCCGGTGACGCGCACGAAATCGATACCCGACACTGCCTCGGCTGGGGTCCGCTCCTTGGGACAAGAGCCTAAACGCTCATTTCCGTTGACGCGGCGCGAGAGGCCGAGGATCGAATCGTCGGAGCAATAGATAGTAATGTGCCGCACCTTGGTCAGGATCGCCTCGCGCATCTTCATGAATTCTCTGGTCGCGATGTCCGGTGCCACCAGAAGAAGATTGGTGCTCAGCGATGGGCTTACCGTCCGAACGACCGGCTTGGTGGGAAGTATCCCTTGAGCCGGCGCGCTTAGGCCTTCTGAGTCAGCGATGAAGTGGATCGCATCGGCTGTGAGCAGGCTCCCCATGCTATGTGCTTCGATATGATAGGGTCCAGGCGAAAGCAGATCCCTGATGGTCTGGACCAGATATAGCTCCGATGCCAAGCCGACGCGCTGAATCTTCCTGTAGTTCTCCGGTGTGAGGGGTAGGCCTGGTACCGTCTTGAACCAGCGGAAAGTGTCGGAAGGCCAGCTGAAGAGTAGGGGCGGCCCCTCCCAGCGATAATCGATCTCCATTTGCGCCAACCGCTCCGCCGCATCATGGAAGCTGTTGTCGATCCCATGAACGTAAAGGATTGTCGGGGCCGGCTGCTGGTATTTCTTTGCGGTCCATTCCTTCAGCTCGGCGGTCGAGTTCGCCAGGAAGGCGTTCCACAAGGCAAAATGCTTGGATGTGTTCTGGCTTCTGCTGTTCGATTCGTAGTTCTGGTCAGCGACAGATCGACGAGGTGGGGCTGACACCTCGACGTAGCCGTATCGCAGCATCGGATCGAAGCGGTTCAGAAAATAGTCTTCAGACCCGATGAGAATGCCACCGGACTTCGCCTTCGCCAGAGCGTCGAAGTCGATCTTCCGATCGGTAGCGAAGAAGATCGGTCTCAACTGCAGCGTCCCACCAGGCCGGACGACCAGGGGAACGTCATCGAGAGCTGCTCCCACGCTCCTGTTCGGCGACTGCGCAGATGCCGATTGCAACGCTGCGATCAGAATAGCGGCTGCCGAAGCCGATCGCGCTCGCTGGCGATGGGAAGACTTTCGGGGGGCTTTAGACCCGCAAAGGGCCGAGAACAAGCGAGAGGCGGGCATATCGTTGGCGCTCAGAGAGTATGGGCCGGGCCACCGAAGCAGGCAGTTTCGTGGCTCGCTACTGGGAGTTCCCCTAGGGTGAGGTTTGCGAATCGGAGAGGAGGACAGGTGCGACAGCAGCCGATCAGTGGGAGATCGGCAGATTGCTCAATTGCGACAAGTCGGAATCGCTCAACGATAGCTCGACAGCCGAGAGACAGGCCTTCAGCTGCTCGATTGTTTTCGGCCCAGGTATGACGTGAACGCTCGGACCAAGGGCTAACAGCCAGGCGAGAGCCACTGCGGCGGGAGATGTCGCGTTGTGGCTCGCGATCTCCCAAAGCGGACCCAATTCGTCTTGGACGGCGAGGTGACGGTCCGCTGCGAAACGCGCATCGCTTTGGCGGTAGTCGGTCGGATCCGCCGTCTGGTACGTCTTGCCGCTCAATATGCCGCGACAGAGAGGCGAATAGCAAACGAACATTGTTGTTGCCCGATCCAACCCCTGCGGCGAAGCAAGCTCGGTCGGACGTCGGATCAGCGAGTATTCGTTCTGAACGTACGCTATCGACGCAATCTTCCGGGCTCTATCCAGGAGCTCGCCGTTCACGGCGCATAGTCCCAACGCCCGTACTTTGCCTTCTAGGACCAGATCGGACATCACGCCGACGACGTCTTCTACGGGGACCGCAGGGTCTTGTCTGTGCTGATAGAGTATGTCGATCCAATCCCGCCGGAGCCGCCGCAGTGAACCGTCGACAGCTCGCCGGATGTTCGAAGGCGTGCTGTCGCGGCCTACGATCTTGCCCTGTTCGATGCGATATCCGAATTTTGTCGCTATGACCACATCATGGCGCCGGGGTCCAAGCGCTTCCGCGAGCAACTCCTCATTCACGTACGGACCGTAGAGTTCGGCGGTGTCGAAATGGACGACCCCCATTTCGAGAGCGTGTCGGACGAGCGCGATAGCCTCGTCTCGCGACAGGGATCCATAGATGCCGGTGAGCGCCATGCATCCAAGTCCGATCCGGCCGGGGTCCATCAAGGTCGGGCGTCCGCGAGGAGCGCGGTTACGTTCTCCACTGTGCGCTCGAGAATTTCATGCCGATTGTCAGGTCTCATCCTCGGAGCTGACGGCGCGATTTTCGTGGTCAAAGCCTCGATGTGCTCCGCCGCGAGCCGGCGGAGTTCCGGATCCTTGTCCCGACCTGGTCCGAGCGGAATGCTGAGATCGAGTTGCGTGGCGATAAGGATCCCGTAGTCCGGCGTGTGCGCTTCGACGATGGTCGAAAGGGCTTCCAGCCTGCGAACCGGAATTTCTCGAGAAGACAGTTCCAGGGCGGCGTGAAGATAGCCGAGCGCATCACAGACCGGCCGATCACGAGGATAACGTCGTGGGCCAGGGACGCGGCAGCCTCCTGTCGCATGCATTCGGCGATCAGCCACAGTGTGCTCTCGTACGTGTGATCGCGCAGAATGGAAAAGCCGGCAGCGAATGCGGCTCTCGGCAGATCACCTATTCTTGCCACCTTCAGGCCGAAAGCGCTCAGCCGCGGCTCCAACTCGTCCAGGAACGTCGATTTCCCCGTCGAATGCGTGCCGGTCACGGCCACTTTCACGACGCGCGTGCTCACAATAGCAACCCCTGCTTCGGATCGAGGATATTGGCCTCGCGGATAGCGGCTGCGCGCAGTTCGTCAGTTAGAGGCGAAAGCAGTTCAATGAAGATCAGGGCCGTCAAGGTCGCGTCGTAGAGCGCCGAATGATGGCTGCGGCCTGTTAGTTCCGCCGCCCTATCGGAAAGGGCAAGCTCGCGACCAAGATTTTCGAGACCGTATGACGCCAGTCCAGGACGGAGGTTTTTCGCGAGCTTCAAGGTGTCGATTGCAGCCGAGGGGCGCCAATCTTCGAGCGACCGAGCGATGATCTCGACTTCGATCCTCACATTGTGCCCTACGATCGAGGCGTCGGAGAGCCACGCGAGAATGTCTTCGGCGATATCTTCGATCGCTGGCGCACCGACAAGATCGGCGTCGGTAATCCCATGTATTCGCATGGCGGAGGGCTGTATAGGATCGTCGGGCTGGACCAGCCAGTGCCGGTGGCGATCCGTCAAAGCCAGGCCGTCAAGCTCGATCATGGCCAACTCGACTATTTGGGGAGGGGTGCCGCCGTTCCCTTCGACATCGACGACGTAGAAGCGATCTAGTCCCATCCGACCTCCGCTCGCCCGTGGCGTCCGTAGAAGTGAGGGCTGCTTCTGTCGTGAACCTGATAGTTCAACGAATGTTGCATGAAATAGCGCTGCTGTTCGGTACTGCCTTCCACCTCGATCCGTTGTTCGTTGACCTCTATCCTGGTGCGGTCAAGTCTCGCGGTCTGGGCAAGCCCTTCGATCTCTGTCAGCTCGGGAGTGCGATGCGAAGCTTCGCACCGCGCGAACTGTTCGGTTGGACAGATGTCGCAGATCTCCCGGATGCCGAAATGGCCGTTGTAGTCGGCCGTTCGGTGGGCATACGCTACCCCGCAGGAGGTCTTCCGGAAAAGCGGGCGACCGGCGAGAGCATCGATAATTCGTCGTTCCGTTAGGGCGGGCAGGATCTTCCGCCGCGCGACGGACGGGTAAAGGTCCGGTACGCCTGCCTGGCGGAAGTAGTCCTTCATCTCCTGCCGGTGGAAGAGGCCGGTGAATACCGTTGCGTCCGTGAGAAACGAGAGCTCGCGGGCGCGCTCGAGATGCTCGTCGCTGTCGTTGAGCGCTGCGATGACCGGCCGCCAATATAGGATCGTTTTGGTTCGCTGGGCCGTCGCCTTGAGCACCTGCATCGATCTCTCGGCGATGGAACTGGCGACTGGTTCGATCCGGTCGTCATCAATCCCTGACCAGGTAACCAGGATCGTCAGCCGAACGTGATTAAGTCGGTCCAGTCGGGAGACATCGTCAGGCTCGATCTTCCACCTAGTGATCACGAGCACCGGATTGCGGAGGCCCCTTCGGTCCAGCTCCTCGAGAGTGGCGAACAGGTGGTCTTTGACGCCTGGCAGAAATGGATCTGTTGCCCGATTGAATATCTGCAACGGAGTGGTGTGGGGACGGAAAGCCCAGTGCCCGACAAGCTGATCGACAGCGGCGATATCATCCATGACGAGGTGCGGCTGCTTCATGCCGAAGTTGCCGAACAGATGCCGTACGCAATACCCGCAGTCCAATGGGCAGCCGACGACGTGATTGAGGCTAAGGCCTGATTTTCGGTAGTCGACGACCGCCCGCAAGTTCTCCGGAAGAGACGAAGGCGCTGGACGCAAGTTCGACATTCTTCCTCGCTTTTGCCTGCTCGGACGAACGACGTTCGTCGAGAACCACGTTGCCGTGTTGATAGGATCTCATGGGTCCGGGGGAAGCTAGGGAAAACCCTAGTTCATCGCCGCATCAGGTCTGCTCATGATCGTACCGCTTCCGCACTGAGCACTCCTACCGAGCCCAATCAGATCGCCGGAGTGCCATGGCGCGAGCGTAAATGGCAGTTGAGTTATGATGCTGAGAATGATTCGCTCGGAAGTTGAGCCAGTTGCGTTCGGAAGGCGTCGGGATTGAATGGAGTTCCGATCGATGACTGACGATATGCTGGTCTCCAGAGAGTGGCTGCCGATAGCCGCATTGGACGGCCCTAGCGGCGTTGGCAAGACGACTTTACTGGAGGGGATCGCCGATCGACTCCGACGCTCTGCTGTTCGCATGGAGCTGGCCAGCAACAATGACAGCGGTCGGTGGAGACAGGTCATCAGGGAGCTGGCCGGCTCCCCGGAGCATCCGTTGACGCTCGCTCTGTCGACAGCGTCGGCGAGGGCTGAGTTGCGAGAGGCGGCCAGAGGGCCCGTTCTTTGCGACAGGTACGTGCTTTCGACGCTTGTCTATCAGCGTTTCGCGGGCATCTCGATGGATTATCTCTATGTCGTCAACCGCCCTTTGCTTGCTGGCTCGGTCACCTTCGCACTCCGGCTGGAAGCAGAGGAACTGGCGGAGCGACGGAAAAGCCGGGCACACAAATCGGATTGGTTCAAAGACCGCCTGGATGTTCGACGTGAGGTCGAAATGTACGAAGAGGCTTCCACTTATCTAGTGCAGAAGGGCCATGACGTACGCATCGTCGATGCATCGATGGACAAGGTCGCCATCGTGGAAGGTCTCTCCGTTGAGCTTGCTTCCCTATGGGCGAAGTTTCGCCGCTCATGAAACCGGATCGGAAGATCTCCGCAGGGGCGGACCTCGTTCTGGTGAATTCGCCGCTCAAGAACTACGACATTTCTCCGAGAAGGAACGATTTCACGCTGCCGACTCTCGGGCTGGGCTACATCGCCACCTGCGCTGAGAAGGCCGGCTTCATCGTGGACGTCCTGGACGCTGAGGCGCTCGGCTTAGGGCTGTCCCAGGTGGCCAAACTCATCAATGACGCTCGGCCCCGGTTCGTCGGCTTGAACCTTCTGGCTCCGACCTACATTAACAGCGTTGCGCTCCTGCGGATTCTGGATCCAGGGATCTCGGTGATGCTGGGCGGGCACCAGGCCAAGGCCATGCCGCGGGCCATTCTCGAGGACGCTCGCATCCCGCGGATCGACGCGCTGGTCATTGGGGAGGCCGAGACGCGCGTGCCTCGCCTGCTTGCCGGTGCCGGCGCCAGAGGCGAGCTGCCGGGCGTATATTGGCGGCAGAACGGTCAGGGAATCATGCCCGCGGTCTGCGCAAGAGATCCGAATCTTCTGGCGCCGGATGTGGACGCGATGCCGATTCTGGACCGCAAGTTCTTGACGCAGGATCCCTATTCGGACGACGGCGTATTGGAGTCGGCGATGGTGGCGTCGCGCGGATGCCCATTCGATTGCTCGTTCTGTGGCGCCGCGATTAGCAGCAACCCGGACGTGACGGTGCGAATGCGTAAACCGGACGGGATAATGGCCGAGATCCGCAGCTTGAGGACGCAGCACGGCGTGCAAAGAATCCGCTTTGTCGACGACCTGTTCCTGGCTAACTCGCGATTGATGCGGACGACCTTGAAGGCCTTCATCGACGAGTCCCTCGACATGCGGTGGGACGCCACCGGGCGTATCAACGTCCTGGCACACGCACGCGACGACCTTTTGGCTTCGATGAGCGAAGCCGGGTGCCGAGAGGTGGCGCTCGGCATCGAAACTGGCAGCGATCGCCTGCTTTCCCACGTCGACAAGAAGATCACCGTGACCCAGGTCGTTAGGGCGGTCACCCGCCTTTGCCGCTGGGGCATCGACGTTAAGGGTTATTTCATACTTGGGCTGCCTACTGAAACGCGAGACGAACACCAGGCGACTCTGGACCTCGTCAGACGCCTCTGGGACGAGACGGCGGGGCTGCCGGGACGTTTTCGTTGCAGCGTCTTCGAATATCGGCCTTACCCGGGGACGCCCGATTGGCAACGATTGTTGGCGGCTGGGTATTTGCCGGAATCCATGTTGAACTATTCCGATAGTCTCGATGACGAGCCGTTTTCACCTGATCGCGACGAGTTCAATTTTTCGACGGGCCTTCAGTTCGGCGAGGTGCCTGTGGCGACCGTCAGGCGAAATCTGGCGGACATCATGCGGGAGCAGAGACAACAATGACGACGAAAGCTTCCGTCCTGTTTCTCGGGCCGTGCAGGAAGTTTGATCCAGCGACCGAAAAGCCGTTTCCTGCTTTCTCGCCCAGCTCTCGATCCGGTAAATTTCTGCGGAGCGCCATTGATACGGCTGGCCTGCGGAAGTCGGTCTCCATCTCTTTCGACAACGTCATTCCTCGCGCGCTCTTCGACAAGCAAGGGCGAGAGCGATATCCGACCTGCGCCGAGCTCGTGGAGGAATTGGAAAGCCATTCGCTCTGGACTCTCGATAGTTCCGACGTGGTGATCGGCTTGAGCGCGGTGGTCGGGGATGCTCTTCAACGCGTCGCCAGTGCAAGGCTTGCAGCAGGTTACAAGTCCGGACCGCGGATCATGCGGCTAGAGCATCCCTCCTTCATGATGCGGCGACCGCAGCCGGAGAGAACGGACTACGTCCGCCGCCTGGGCAACTGCATTCGAGCCGGTGCACAAATGGCGACGATCGGCGCATGAATGCAAGACGGCTGCATTTAATCAGTCCCTGACGCTTCAGCGGACTAACTTAGCCAACTCGTTGGTTGCCGTCGTCGACCAGATACAGCTCATTCTGGGCCAATGCGTTGAGTCACCGGCCGTCATGTGTCGCCTACAATCTCGGAATGCTAGGGAATTCCCCAGTGTGGCCATCCGACCTTAAACCGATAGAACACGGTTTGGTGAGGGCGAAGGTGAAAAGCCCCTGGGAGGAATACGTTCGGCGCCATGTCATGGATCGAGCTAGTCAGAAGAAATGTTGGTGCCGCGGATCAACTCAGGAAAGGTATCCGAGGCACCAGGAAGGCGATCCTCGCTACGTGGCTTGCGGTGGAAGCTGCGGATGAAAACGTAAAGGATCTATTCCGGGGCTTGGACGAGCAGGGTATTCAGGCGGAAGTTGACGCACTGACCCCGAACGAAGCTCTCTCGCGCATCCCTCTTTTGTCGCCAAGAACTACGGCAACGAAGGAAGCTCTCATCCGCTGTTTGGCGGTGGCCTTGCGCACTTTGGAGCAGCAATTATGGAGCTTGGCCGGCACCATCCCGCAACAGCGGGAGAAGCCGACAGTCGTCGAGTACGACGGGTTTTCTGCCTATCTGCTGATGAGGGCGCCGCGACACCGAACGGCCAAGACGGGGGAGTCTTTCCGACGGAGAGGCCTAAGGCGCACTCGGTTGTTGCCGCGAAAGCTCGGTGCGTTCACCGTCAGGCTCACCCGAGAAGCCAGTTGGAATCTCGAGACGCTTCATACGACGCCTGGAGGCCTCGGCGTCTGCGCGATGGTGGTAGAGAATGCCGGCGGCAAGTTCTACTACAACAGAAGTTCTCGGACCGGAGTTTGGGCGGAGTTCGAGTTGCCGGTGATCATCCGACGTATGGGACGTTCCCACACCCGGTGACTGTTGCTCCCGCTGTTCTTTAGGGGCAGTGGCTGCGAGGCATTCTGGGCGTCCGGCGATTGCAAATCTTTCTGCTGTTGCGGACTGCGACGCGACCATTGTATCTCGACGATCATCGCGTCTCGCCTCTTTCAAGCGTATCAACTTGACTCGAGGGCTGTACTTTCGCGCGTCAGTTCCGGCTGCCGAGGTGAAGCTGATGACACAACGTTAGGAGTTGCTTTTGGCGAAGTCCCCGAAGTCAAGCGACGACAGCATTCGCGACTTTTTCGGAAGGAATGCCCCGTGCCCAGGGTGCGTAGATCTCTTCCTGCTAGGTGAAGATCGCATAGAGCGGGCCGCCCATATGGCAGCGCTGCTGCGAATGTTTCGTAACGCGGATCATCCGGCCTTTGCGGCCGTAACGCTCGTACTGCCGCCTGGAAGAAGCGATAGGGAGGCACTCGCCGCGCTGAGATCGGCATTCACCAGCGGCTGGGCCCAATGGGCCGGTTCCGAGCTGGCACCGGAACAGCTGGATTTGGCCTTTCGCGCAATCCGTTGTGCTGTCAGTCCAAGCCTCGAGGCCAGCTCGATCGTCAAGATCGTGCAGGGAGCGCCCCCTCAGAGTGCATTCATCGTCGTGGAGGCTGCCAAGTACCGGGCTTCCGGAGTAGACGTAAGGCAGTTCAATCCGCCGCTACCGGAGGATACCTGGGTTTCGCATCTCGATGCAGCGACGCAGCTGATCCACAGCGTCGCCGATATCTCGCGTGCCTATGTCGTGCTCGATGTTGGCCAATTCCTGCCTGAGAGACCGGAAAACCGAGATCTGCTTCAAAAGACGCGCGACGGACTTTTGGGATTTGCGGAGGTCGAGGCGAACTCGCTTTCCAAGGCGGCTCAGTTCGAGCAATGGCGGTCGACCGCCGAGGAAGGACGTATTGGCCCAGTCCTGGCGGACATCGACCGTCAGGACCTGCGGCCAATCACCAAAGTACTGCTCAAGGCGCAAATTCTCAAGATCGTGGGAGCGCTACCGATCGCGAAGGCCTTGCTCGAGGCCGACCCGGACCTTTTCGAGGAGACCCACGGCGAAGTCGCGCTCCGGGCCGCCATACTCGCCGAAGAGGTCGATGCAGGGAGAATGTCGGCTGTCCTTTTGAATAGGTCAATATCAGAGCTCCACGACTTGAAGCATATCGAGTCCGCCCTGCATCTCGCGGACCGATTAAGCGATAGAGATGCGGCAGCGGCCGCTGCTTCTTCGCTATCGTCGTTATTTCCGAGCTCATCCGTGCTGCGGGCCTATCGAGCGCTCGCTTTGGTTCGAGACCGGAGATTTCGCGAAGCTGCGGATGTCTTTAGGCAAGGCGGAGCCGAGGATCAGAGGTTGGCGGAGTTCTACGGCCTGTTGGCGGACCTGATCGGATCGGGCGCCGAGTTGGACGGGGACAGAGTGCTCGATGAGCTTCGCAGTCGTTTTCCCGAGGCACGAAATGACGCGCTTCGCATAGTTGCGGAATCCCTGGAAGTCAGGGGGCGCCGCGTAGAGGCGATAGATTCTCTTCTGTCGGATTCCGACGGCGATCGTCGCTCGCTTGGGTTGGCCTTCTCCATGATCGAGCGAGGAAGGCTTGTTCTGGACATTGCCATCGATGACGGACTGGTACTTAGGGCCTTGGGTGTCGCAGTTTCACGTCTTGCGAGCGATCCGCTCGATGGCGCGTCGCGGCTCGCACTGATGCGGATATTGTCGCCGGAAGTACTGGGTACAATCGCCGCACCCATGATGGCCAAACTGTTGATCGACCGGACGGCAGCTGGAGTGCGGATCCGCCAAAGACCGAAAGTCGAGGATCGCATTCCTGCATGCTCGCCGGACAAGCTCGAAGGCATCATGAGACTCGGGCTAACGCTAATGGGAGCTCAAGGAGGAGCTATCCTGGGCAAGTTCATCTACCCCAGAGAGCGACTGACCGAAACGCCCGAAGCAGTGCTGCTCGGGTTGGCTCGTTTAGTCGAATACATGGGCGAGCGGATTCTGGAAGACGCAGATGTCCGTACGATCGACCTTTGCCTGCTGATGGCCGCCTCGATAGCCCCACTCGGGTCCGAGCCGGACGAAGATCTCGTCATCATGAGGCTCGCAGCGGGCAGGCTCGCGATTGCCGGTCGCGTCCAGCGGGCTCGAGACCTCGTCGAACAAACCTTGGTATCGGGCCGAGGAAGCCCTCACCGGCGGAGGCTCGCCTGGTTCGCATTCGCCGATACATACGCTCGTTTGGGCAACGGTCTGGAATCGATGATCGGACTAGCTTGCGCATTCTCGGCGGATGACGAAGCCACTTGGGACGAGATATTCTATGAAATCTTGCTATTGCTTCGTATTCTACGCGATGTCGGCCTTCTTACGCTGGCGCGCCCTCTCATCGCGACTGCCCGTCGCGCTCTGCAAGAGATGGGTGCCAGCGTACGATACGGCGACCGCATAGACACCGTCGAACTTCAGCTCGATTTTGCGGATTACGATCGCGAAGAGAGCGTGCAGCCGGATCGATTGCGCCGCTTGATCGAGAGATCCGAGGCCAACCTGCGGAGAGTTCTTGCTTCGAAAGACGAAGCCGAGCCGGCGACGATCCTTTTCGCCAACATCATGCGGCTCGCAGAGCAGCAAGGTGTCGAAATCTCCGCAAGCGCAAGGCAGACCATGCAACAGGCACGCGTCGAAGCGGGACCAGGTATGGCAGTTCTGTTCGACGCGCTTGGATCAACGAATCCCTCTCTCGGCCATGTCGTAGCCCTCGCCGCGCGATTGGAGAAGGCACGGTACGGCGAGGACGCCGGCTACGACATGGGGATGTTGGTCGTTGCGGCCCGTAGGTTGCTGGAAGCCGAAGGTCCGCGGGACGACATGGCGGCGTTTTACGGCATCGAGGTTCTTGCCGATCAGACGGCGAGGCCTGCGGACGGCGGCCCGGTTGCGAGTGCGCTCGACGGTGCAGGAGCCCCGGCCGCAGCAGCAATGAAGATTTCCGGCGAGGGACTTGCAGTGGTCGGGTTGGGTCGGACAGATGCGGGTCTTGTGCGAGCAGTCGCCATCGACGGAGACTTGGTGGGAGCCTGCCTGGAGCCGGAGGATGTGTTCGCAAATGATCGGCTGGCCGAATGGGAAGCATCCTACCCGTATGGATATCGCGACGTCGAAGCGTTCAACGAGTTCTACACCAGCACGGAAGGGATCGGCGTCTCGGAAATGCCGGAGCGCGCCGTGGTCATCGCGAGTGCGGACTTGCAAGGCTTTCCGCCCAATCTCCTTCGGATAGGCCCGGATCTCGCGGGAAAGGAACGACGTCTGGCGGCTTCTCCTTCATTGGGTTGGCTGCGTGCCTCGCGTCGTTCCAAGTGGAAGGGCGACGGACGTATCTCGGCCTGGATTCCCGACGCGATCCCCGAGGAGGGGTTGCCGACGCTGGCAGTTCTGGCCAGCCGCCTGGCGGGCACGTTTGCAGACCACGGGGTCACGCTATCTAGCGGGTTCGAACCTCCGGCCGGCATCAAGGGAAGCGACATGATGATCGTGGCCGCCCATGGGGGAGTCGCTGAAGACAAGCGCTTCTTTCGCGTCGTCACCGACGACGTCGATCTGGCTTTGGCCTCGTCTACCATATCGGGAGCCCTGGAGCAGATAGGCGTGGTCGTGCTGTTCGTTTGTTCAGGCGGCAGGCTTGATAAGCATCCAGGGGCCAGCGCGATGGTGGGGCTTGCGAGGCGCTTGCTGGACAACGGATGCCGGGCGGTGGTGGCGCCTCCTTGGCCGCTGCGGACCAACGTCCCGCCGTACTGGTTGCCCACCTTCCTCGACCGGTGGAGCAGGTCTGCGGCAGTCATCGACGCGTGCTTCGACGCCAATTGCGCGGTCCGTAAAGTCTTGGGCGATGATCCCGCAACCGATCTTGCGATGACTGTCTACGGAGATCCGCTTACTTCTCGCTCGCTATGACACTCATGAGCGATACCGCTTCAAGCTTGGCTCGCCCTTCTGCGGTTGGACGGGAACTCGGCAGACGCTATCGCGCCTCCCAGCCCTCGCAGTCGAGCTGAGGGCACGGACGGCCGTGTCGCCGGTAGCGGCAGTCTCGACTATCGCCTGTTCGACGGCTGCGGGCCCCGCTCCCGGGGCGCGGGATCAGCTGAAATGTACGAGCAACCAATGGTTCGATAGATTCCCTAAGGTTGTGCAACCTATACAATTTCTGCGATAATAGAGCTGGCTCAACAACATGGGAGACTCCATTGTCGAAGCTGGCATCTCTAATTTTGTTAGGCTTGCTTGCGACCTGTTCTGCGGCACACGCCGGTTGCCTCGAGGACGCAGCCAAGTTCGCTGCAAGCATTTGCGGTGAAATAGCGAATGAAGGATCAGGCAGCAGCCTGACGGGGAATATCGAGGCCAAGGTAGATGGCTTGATGGCTCGGGCGCTCGCCGGCTCGGGCAAGATAAATCTCGAGGGCAAGACGGATGCCTACAAAGGGGTTATACGCGACGAACTCGCCAAGGATCGTCACGACGGGCGCGATTGCCGGCAAAAAATGGCGCAAGAAGCGATAAAGCAGTGCAGCGCGCCGGCACCACGTACTGAACTCGCAAGGCCGCGTTATAGCTACTTCGCGAACTCCCCCGGTCTTATTGGCGAGGACATCAGCAGATTTGCGAGCATTCCAAAAGTCAGCGTAGAGAACAAATTGATTGGGATCCTTACAGACGTCTCTGAACCAATCACGGAGAGCGGGCGCGAAACGACGATGCACCTGGATGGAATATATTTTTACTTCTTCAAGAGTTGGCTGAGAAGCTTGGCAATAAACTCATCTACCGGGGGCGATGACTGCAACAAAACCGAGTTGATGAACCCGATTTTCAAGCATCAATGCCAACATTTGGGGGGCTGTTGTGGACAGCGGCGAGGCAACTTACAGAAGCGACGAGCGACGCCCCGTCAAAGGTTATTACTACTGGTATTCACCAAAGAAGAGCAGCAAGCTCAGGTTCTTGGTCGAATGGCAGGAAAATCCTTCTCATAAATTCAACAACGCAACATACATCTGCAAGTACGAGAACTACTATTTGGAATACTGCGGGCTCATGCCCTGTCAGTAACAACCAGCATCGTTGTGGATCGATGACGGGCATGTCCATGACGCCGTCCGTATCTGGAAGAGCCGTTCTAGAACAGGACGTTTGGCTCCTATGTGTTGCTGATCGAGGTAACCGCAGGCGCTGGCACCACATCCATCGTGGTCGCCTCCGACGCAGGGCAGAAAGTGACGGACGGAGCCGGGAGCGACATTCTGATCGCTGCAGGCGCCCACGACACGTTGACAGCATCGCGGTCCGATCTGGTCGCGCTCGGTCAAAGCGGCGACGTTCTGAACGGGCAATCGGCTGATAAATCCGGCACGACGAGCTCATTGCCATCGCGGAAAAGACAGTTGGCGGATCCACACCCAATGCTGGCGCCGGCACCCTAAACGCGTGTATCGGCAACAACATCACGGTCGGCGAGAACGCCGCTCCATGATCGACCGCGGGGTCTGCACTCGCGCAACAATCAGGTCGGCCGAAGAGTCTCGGCGCGTGTCGAGAAGATAGGTCCCGCGGGGATGCTCACAGGTGGGCGGCTAGACCAAGGCGTCAGTCACACAGCAGTCGCTGCCTGGCAGGTCTGCCGCCGACGTTAGCTAACCGCCGCGGGAAGTACCCCTACCTGCGAAATGCTTCAAAGGTGTCCATGAGCTCGTCTCCTTCGTATCCGGACGACGCGGAGACGTGACCGTGAGCAGGAAAGATCAGCAGTGACAAGGTCATGTCGTGGTATTCGGAGAACACGACCGATTCGACCACCGGTTCGCGCCGATTCCATACGCCCGCCGGGTGTTGAATTTCGGTGACGCCCGCAGCGGAGCCGAGAGCCGCGAGCGAACGATCCGGGACCGGCGTGGTGATCTGCTTGGCCTTGAAGAACACCCCGGATGCGTACAACGGCTCGCTTCCCCATGACCAGTCGATGAAGCCGTCTTTGCTGACTACCAGCATCGCGCGACGCTTCGTCGTCTTCAGCCAGTTGAGGACGACGGCGGTGAGCGAAACCTCGTATCGGTCCCGAAGCACCTCGAATTGAGCCAGCGTCGGTTTGAGAAAGTCGTGCGTCTGTTCGCGAAAGTCGTCAGGTGGCATGAGAACGAATGCGGCAAAACTGTTTGCCTCCGCTTCCATGCGGCCGTACTCCGAGCTCCATGCCCACATGTCGCGCCTAGAACAGTAGAAGGGCTCTCCCGAAAGGTGACGGTGCACGAGGTAATGGCCTAGCTCATGGGCCATGGTAAAGTTGATGCGTCCTTTGGACGTGTGGCCGGTATCGTAGAAGATCGCCCATTGCTTGCTTTCATTGGGGACGAGGGCGCCTTCGAATTTTCCCGCGAAGTCATTTCCCTCGACGTGAACGATCGGGTCTACCGGGAACACGTTTCGCGAATAATCCTGCGCGATTTCCGCTATCCGGATCGGAAAGCGGGGCTCTCCCAGTAGCTTCTTCCCTTCGCGGACATAGAGCGAGACCCTGGACGCCCAACCTTCCCACGTCGTGGGCATCTTCATTTCTTGCGGCTCCAGGTCTCGATCATGTCCATGACGCGTCCCTTTGTGTCGTCATCCAGCTTGTTGAATTTGCGAAAGAACGCCTCTTTGACCTGGTTGTCGTCGAAGGATGCCTTGTCATCGACAAGATAGTCCGTCGTCGTGTCGAGTACGCGAGCGATCTCGACGAGCTTCTCCGCCGACGGCTTGCGCTCCTCTCGGTTCTCGAGCTCCCACAGGTAACTCTTACTTGCGCCGCTAAGACGCGCGAGTTCGTCGAGCGAATAGCCCTTCTTCTTACGAAGTTCCTTGAGCTTCTCCCGGAGCGAAGCAGGCATTCGGACAATTCCTCAATGATGACAACGCGATAGGCGATGTTCGGTATACCGCACGGATCCGTGCTTGACAAGCGAACACTTTTGCTGTTCGATATACCGAACATTTTCGTATGGATCTTGCGAAGACCGGTCCGCTTCCTTGATCCCGATGGCTCTCGCAGGCGGGCTGTAGATTGAGGAATTTCTCGTGGGCAATTCGTGGAAATACGACCGCGCAAAGGAAGCTATCGACAAGCGCATCGACGAGGTCAAGACCGTCGAGATCGCGGACTACAAGCGAGAGATGTCTCTGCAATCGATCCCCACGAACAAAGCCTACCGCGTCCACGCGGCCCACCTCTACATCGACATCCTCAACATGGAGGATATCCTGGCCACGACTGACAAGGAGGGGGAGCGCTGCCACAAGCGTACGCTGCGCTTCCTTAACCTCCACCAGCGTGCCGTTCACAGGATCCTTTCCCGCTGCGACGCATCACGCGTGGACTTTCACAATCAACGCCTTCATTCCCTCGTTGCCAAGCCCTATGGAGGGGACGAGGAAAAGAAGCGGGTCTGCAGGGCCGTGGCGATCGGCAAGCTTGTGATCGACGTCCTTGCCGAGACCGGAGATGACGACGAGGACATCCCGAACGCCGAGGTCAGGATCGGTATCGACAGCGGTCTGACCTTGGCCGTCAACAACGGCCGCAACGGCAACCGCGAACCGCTGTTTCTCGGATCCGCGGCCAATCTCGCCGCCAAGCTGGCCTCCAACTGGCGCGCCGAGGGCATCTATCTCACGAACGACGCACGCAAGGCCGCCGGACTTGAAGAGGTCGAAGCCGGCAAAGAAGGAACGACGCCGCTCACTTCCGAACAGATCGCACATTGCCAAGACATCGCCAAGCTCGACGTGGGTAAGGACGCCATCGTGAAGGAGTGGCGGCAGGACAACAAGGACAACCCGATCGGGTCGTTCGAATTCTCGCGCCCGACCCCGCCTCTGCGCAACCTGGACATTTCGGTCCTGACGCCCGGCAACTCCCGACGAATGGAGGCTGCTTCCGTCTACGCCGACATCGACGGATTCACGAAATATGTCGCAGCGAACATCGACGAGAAGGCAGCCGACGTCGTGCGTTGCTTCCACGTCATCCGCTCTGAGCTCGATCGCGTCGTCTCGTCCGACTTCGGCGGGCGAAGGATCCGATTCATCGGGGATTGCATCCACGCTCTTCTGATGGAGGGCACCGCCTATACGACTCGCGAAGAAGAGACGATCTCGACCGCGACGCTTTGCGCCGGCGCACTGAGGAGCAGCTTCAATCTTGCCTTGGAACGTCTCAAGGCGAACAAGGTCGATGTCGCCGGGCTTGGTTTGGCGATCGGCTATGAATTCGGCCCCATGACGGTGACACGGCTCGGCATGCAAGGCGACCGGGTCCGGTGCTCGGTAAGTCGCGGCGTTCTCGCGTCTGAAAACGAACAGTGTCGGTGCAAGGGCGTCGAGACGGCGATCGGTCAAGCGGCCTACGACGGCGGGAGCGAGGCGGTGCGAAAGCTCTTCGGCAAGAGCCGCAAGAAGGCAGACCTCGACTACGACACCGCGGTAGACTCGCTCGAGGCCGAGGGGGACAAGGTCGCGAAGGACGCCGCCATCGCCGCCTACGCCGTAGCGGCGCCCGCGATGGCGAAGGCCGTCGAGCAGCCTTTCCGCCCCTTTAGCGACATCGTGTGAATGCCTCCCGATCCGCTCGACATCATCAAGCAGATCTCGGCGACGCATCACGCGCAGCCGATCGAATTTCATGGCGATCACGCCATCATCGACGTTGCTCCGCCGACCGTGTCCGGCGCGCCGGGGCCCACTTATCGGCTGCGGATCGAGCAGGTCGGCACGACTGCGATCGCGCGCGAGGCCGAGCCGGCCTTGCTGCCGGCCTGCTGTCCGGAACGCCACATCAACCGGGACGGGAGCTTCTGTCTCTACTGGCACGAAGTTGAGGAGTTGGCGATAACTGACGAGGAGGGCGGTTCGCTTTGGATGGGCAAGCTGCTCACGTTCCTGCGCAGGCAGCGGATCGCCGCTTCTCAACGCCGATGGCCCGCGAAATCTGAGGCGAGAGCCCACGGTGCGCCCGCGGCCAGGCAACAATCCATCGCGGAGCGCGCCGCCTCCGATCTCGGGGAGAAGTTCAAGAAGCTTTTGGACGCATCTCGGCTCACTACCGTCCGGAAGTCGGTGGGCGGCGAGCGCCGCATCCGTCTTATGCAGGATGGCCGGCGCCTCGTCACGGTGGCCGAGAACGGGCCCCGTCTCATGACCAAGCGAGCTCGTTGCAAATGCGACGCCGCCGCTCGGCTCCGGCTGCCCATCAGCGGCTGCAGCGGGCATGAAGCCGCCCTCACTGACCTTACTCTGGCCCTTCACCGGTGGGAAAGGGAAGAAGCGAAATTCTACGCCGCCCACACTGCCAAGGGAACCAAGTGCTGCGGAACGATGGACGACTGCCCGTTGCGGACGGAGGCCGCGTGATGATCAACAGATTTCAAGGTGAAAGAGGCCGAGCTCTTCTGATCGAGGAACTCAGAAAGCAAAAGATCGTGGCGGGCATTGCCGGTGCTGCCGAGGCCTTGGCGGATAGTGGCGCTCTGGAGGCGGTCGGCAAGAACCAGACCCTCTTGGAGCAGAACGGCTCCGACAACGATATCTTCCTCATCGTCTCTGGAGCATTCCGCGTCATCGTCAACGGCAAGCAGGTCGCGCGTCGGTTCAGCGGCGACTCGATCGGCGAGATGGCGACCGTGTCGCCGATACAGAAGCGGTCGGCGACCGTCATCTGCGACGAGGATGCCGTGGTCCTGAAGGTCGCGGAGCCGCAGTTCTCCGAAATCGCGACGAAGTTTCCCGAAGTCTGGCGTCGCGTTGCCCAGGAGGTGGCACGACGGCTCGAGCAGCGAAACGTGCTGATCAGGGAGCCTAACGAGAAGATCCGCGTCTTCTTGATCTCGTCGGCGGAAGCGGTCAAGGTCGCTCGCGCCATACAGAGCGCCTTCGCACACGATCCTTTCGCCACCATCGTCTGGACAGATGGCGTCTTCCGCGTCACCAACTACACGCTCGAGTCATTGGAGAACGAGCTCGACCGGTCCGACTTCGCCGTTGCCATTGCCCACGGCGACGACCGGACCGAGGTACGCGACGAGAGCTGGCCGACCCCACGCGACAACGTCGTTTTCGAACTCGGATTTTTCATGGGGCGCCTGGGGCGCAGTCGCGCGATACTCATGGAGCCACGAGCTACGCGCGTCAAGCTGCCCAGCGACCTCGCCGGCGTCACGGCGATCAGCTACCGCTTCGATCCAAAGGAGCCGGCCTCTAGCATTGCTCCCGCTTGCAATGAACTCCGCGAGCATATCATGCGCCTGGGACGGAACGTGTAATCGCAGGTCTGCCCGTCCTGGCGGGACGAAATGGGAGGATGGCGGATCTCATTTGCGTTATTTCAGACTACGGTCGACGGAGAGGCGGAACTCCTGCCTACCGCGCTGAAGCAGTGCGGTAAGGCGAAGCTGTCGTTCCGGATCGCGTCGTAGCCGAGCGAAGTCGGCAACCCAGACTATCGGATCAGTCGCGGTGAGGCATCGACGAAAATATGTCGTTGAGATCGCTTCTCAACCAGCTACACGCTTCGTGAATCGCTGGAGTGCCTCCATCGAAGCGGCCGTTGTATTGCTGGCCCGAGAAGTCGGGCAATTGGGTGAAGCCGTTGAAGCGCGGAAGCTTCGAGTTGGGCCGCCCGAATGAGGCAAGTTCAGCGCGGGTTTGCTCGACATTTCTTCTCAGCTCTTCCAGCTCTTCCCTCGGAGGAGTCTCGCAGAAGCTGACGTCCGCACCGGCCTGCTCCCACTTCGCGACAGGAGACCATGCGTAGTAGACCGATGTGCCTGTGCCACGCGGCGAGCCTCGCACGACGGTAAGCGCCCATTTGATCGGAAGCACCGGAAAGAACGCCATTTCCTGTGCTATCTTCGGAAAAGATGTCTTCACGACTTCATAGTAGACCATCTGAGTTCGACGATAAAGTTCATCGAGGACTCGAGCTATGGCGTCGTCGGATAGCATTTCACCCTGCGCATTCCAACCAAGCCGATTCCACCACGGATCGAGCGAAGATACGCCAAGCGAACGTAGAATCTCCAAATCGCTCAACATTTCTCTCACGGAGAAGCTCTCATCATGCGAGAACGGACGCGGCATAACGCGTTCATTTTGGTAGGGAAGCAAAGCATTCTCGAGAACGTCGAGATCCATATCCAGTCGGACAGGGAAGTCGTACTCTTGAGCCAAAAATCGGCAGCGACCCATAAGCCTTTCCTGAGCCAATGCGTGGCCGCCCTGGAAGAATTCCGACGCCACTACCTCCAGAACACCTTCCTTCAACAGATTTATGCCCACCAACCGAGCGCTATCTAGCCGGTAATTCGAAAGGTCAAGGCTGACGCCTCTCAGTATGCCGGGTAATGTAGGCTTCTGTATCTGAACGGAAGCTTCGTCTTGGGGGCTCCTCGCGTATAGCTTGTATGCGAGTCCATTCGATGGACGGTGCAGATCTCCGACGACTCCGAGACGGTCGCCTGGCTCGCTCGTAATCGCTTCGACGAGGCGCGGTCTCAGAGCAGGAAAGAAGTTGTCAAGCGGTTGCTCGATGCCTTCGAGCAGATCGCCAAGATATTCTTCCGCGAGCTGCCTCGGATCGAGCTTGCTTAGCTCCGACGAAACATCGAACCTGTATCGCAATGCGTCGAAATATACCCGAGGGCCCGCCTCGGTAAGGCGCTTCCACAGGGCGGATTGCAACCGGCGGTTCGGAAGCAGCGATATCAACAGAACCGGGAAGAAGGAACCGGCCGAGAGCGCTAGTCCTGGGATCCTAGCGAGCATTTCGGCTTCCGATGCAATGGCCATCTTGCTTGCCCGAAGATAGTCGGCAAGCGCCTCGTGATGCACTTCGATCAAGGAGCCGCTGGTACGCGCGGCATCGCAGGCGACGAGCTCGTTCAAGACGTCTGAAGGAATCCCGGCCTGCTCAAAGAGCTTCAGGATGTGCTCGCCCGAGGTCGGACCATGGAACGTCGCCTCCGCGATGAGCGTCAGAGCGCTCTCTCGGTGTATCGAAGAGACGACGTTGCTCCCTTTGGCCTTCAATAGGTTTTCCAGCCAGGACCGAAAAAGGGGAAGGAGTGTCGCCGGAAATTGTTTCTCGCGCTTCCAGTACTCCAGTGTCAGCTGAAGCAGGAGCGGGTTATCGCACAATGCCAATAAGATCGGAGGCATCATCCCGATGATCGATACAAAGCTATCGCCGCTTTCGGCCAAAACGAGCGTTTCGAGCGCGCGCATTTCTGCTTCCGTCAGGGCGGCGAGCGAAAACAATGGAAGCGCAATATCGGGACGAACCGCTTCGCGAGAGAATACGAATACCTGAACCAGCGGGTAGTCGCGTAAAAGGTTCGTCAGATCGGCCGTCAAGCGGGATCTAAATGAGGGCGACGCCCTGTCGAAGCCGTCGATGACGACGACCACGCCCGATGACCGGATACGGTCCTCCAGAGCAGCCCTCGTGAAGCCGGGCACGTGCGCCGCCACTCGAGCCTGCATGAAATTTAACAGGGAAATGCCCGTCTGTTCAAGGTCCGGCGCCGGAACATCGATAGGGAGTCGCGAACTACCGTCCTGCCACCGGGCTTCGATCGCCTGCCGAAACAGGCGTTTTGAAAGCGTTGTTTTCCCGAAGCCGGATGGACCGCCGATGATGCAGCCTGTCGGACATTCGGCGAGGAGTCGCTCCGTAGTAAGCTCGACTGTGGTCGCCGCGCCTCTGACGGTTCGATCGATGGAGGCCGCGTACGGAAGCGACCGCCTCAGCTCTGCGGTTTCGTAGCGGCCAAAATCGGCGGACGCCTCCAGCACTGTTTTCACGTGGAAAGTACGGCAGTAGTTCACGACCGCGATCTTGCTGAGCAAAATTTCGATGATGCCCCGGTTTGCCGCCAAATCCGAGATGGAGACGTCCAGTACCCGCTCGCTTTCCTGTGTTGGCTTGAGCTGCCAAATCTCCATTCGCTCGCCATTGGTGAGCAGCAATAGAGGGGCTCGTAGGTTGGCTGCATACGACTCACCCTGGAGCCTGCCGTCCGGCAATGCCTCTCCGGGCCTCTTGGCTTCGACCACGACGAGCGAGGCATCGCGTGTGCGCAGCGGACCGTTGAAGCAGACATAGTCCGCTTCGGGCCGCCGTCCTGGTCGACCTTCTCGGAACTCTACGGGGTACTTGGAGGCGATATCGTCCAGTTCATAGCCGAGCGCAAGTAGAAGCGGAACGACGAGCCTATGTTCGACGTCCGCTTCGCTGGTAAGCCCGACGAATGTCGTGTTCCAAAAATCTGACATGCTGAAGGTGTCTCAGGGGACGGCGCGAAGGTTTGGTATCGAACCTAAGATCGCGATTCGCAGAAACACAAGATGACGGCTTCCAAATCGCGCAAGTATATTCGGACGGTGCGCTCAGAGCGCTTCAAATGACCTCGTAGACCGTCGCTTAGGCCGGTATGCCGTTGCCCGGTGCGCGCAGAATCGGCGAGCCTCGTTGGGATGAGCTCAGCCGAAGCATCCACAATGGCGCATTCGGGAACCAACGGATTGCGATGGGTTCGTTCGGCCCGCCGGCTCGCGGCGTGGACGGGCAGCTTGCTCCAGGAAGCTGCGTCCTTTACGCCGACCGGCCGGCACGTAGGGTGCCAAATAGGCGGCGAGGCTCGCCGGGCGACTGTTAGTTCAGCTTCGGACCGAACAGGGACGGCGAGGCCGTGAGCTCGACGCGGTGCTCAAGCCAGGCGATGGTGCGCTTCGCGACCTCCGGATCTCCCTTCTCGAAGACCGTCATCGCGGACACGGGAAATTTGATCCAGTCGTCGACCGCCACGGCCTTGATCGAGTATCGCGTCCTCGCGATGATGATCTCTGTTGACGCGAGAACGCCGTTCGCACCCTTCGGGGCTTCGACAAGATCCTCAATCAGCCGCCCGAAAGCACCGTCGAACAGCGGCGTGCGACTGCATCGAACTGCGGATGATCGATGGTGTGCCCGCACGCGATCATGTCCATGGAGACATTGTTATGCTTGAGATCCTCCAGCGTCGCCGGTTCGTATCGAACGTCCGGGTGACCGGTCGCACCGCAATGGGCGTCCCGTTCGCGCTTGGTAGCGAACGCTTCGAAACGATAATAGTCGAGGGCGAGGGCCAGCGCGATGCCGGGGGTGTCCAGTGTCCAATCGGACTGCGCCCGTGCACTCAGCTTTTTGAGATCCGGGCTGTCGGCCCGGAAGGTCGGCTGCGTGTAGTAGAAGAGTTGGGGGTTCACACTATCCTCGCTGATCACTACGTTAGCGTAGCCGGTCGGCCGTTATAAAAGTCCCGCGGTGCCGGCGGCGCAGATCATTTGCGCCGTTCTTTCGCTGGCTCGTACGGGCTCACCGAGAGGAGCTACTCACCGCAACAGGGTGGCCCCCATTTCGTCGTCGAGCGCGTCCTGCAAACGGGCGATAATGCGCTTCACCTCCTTGCGCGAATACGTGGGCGAAAGATCATCTGTTTTCGGCAGCACAAAAGAGATGCCTTTCGCCGTGATATTCCAGGCCACGCAAGTCTCTTGCTTACGCTTTGCCATGCTGTAGTCCCCTCTCATTTGAGCCGATTTTGGAACGCTCGGGAATCTTGACGATTCTCGACGCTGACGATCAGGTCTCTTCGGCTTGATAATCTTCCTGCTTCCAGCAGAGCTAGGCTAGAAAAATGCGCAAGCTACCCTCTTGGGCCCGTGGAAAACCCGAAATTGGGAAGCTAACTTTTCTTCGCGACAACCCGGCTGAGGTGCTTCGCTCTTAGGATGATGTAAAAGTTGCATTTCGAGCATGCTTAACACCGCGCCGACCGACAATGGCGTCTTAACCAAGGCGCGATGGCAGGTCCCACAGATCCGTGCTCAAGAGCGAGTGATGCAGTTTAAGCTACCTGTGCAAGTGCGTTGAAGTATTAGCTTCCCATCGTTTCCCCAGGTTTTCCACCATTCCGAGCGACGGAAACGCAAATCGTTCACAATCCGATGACGCCACGAGCTAATGAATTCGAAGCAAGCTGCGCATATCAAGGGGCATTGCGCGACCATGTCTCTCGAGTCGGAGTCCTCCGTGTATCTCTCTGTGCCGTTCGAGTGCCGCTATGAGGTCGAGTTCATTCCCTATGGTTGTCGGAGGGCTCGTAAGAAATATTTCCAGGAAAAGAGCGCATCGCTCATCCTGAACCAAGCCGATGCAGCGGATGCAAAACCAGTCTTTCGCATCACAGATACAACGTTGATTGGTCGGCGCCGGTTTTCCGAGGATATTCTGGCCTGGAAAGAAAAGCTGTGGTGGCCCCTCAGATGGTCCTGCGGTTCGGAAGAACATGTGACCGAAGCCGAATTGTTAGGTGAGCTGGCGCACCTGAATGAAGATGTGTTCAGGCAGCACATGCGCCGGGGCGTCCTTGAGCCGCCCCTTCCCAGGAGGAATGAATTTCCCGTTCGAACGCTGATTTCGGATGAATTCGAGACCACGCTGCAGGAATGCCGTCGAAAGGCGCTGTCGTATCTGATGATCTGCGACGGATTTGCATATGTGGCGGGTGGTGAGCCCATCTATGTCTTATCGAAATACGGAATTCACGTCGTTGCCGCCGCGGGGCCGGATCGCGCAGTGCGCCCACGAAATCAATGGATTCATTGCGATCTCAAGACCTTCGACGATCCGCTTGAGCCGATTTTTTCCGCTGATTGTTTCGAGGAAGTGAAAAGGCCGCTTCCGGTCAAATATCGTCGGCGGCGCGTCCCCAGAATCGACGTGCTTGAGCCGCATCCTTTCAAAGCAACCGCTGGGGAAGTCGGCTGAACTCGAGGGTCTACGTCGATTTGTCTCCAGAGGGCACGAACCACGTCTTTGCATTTTCGATCGTGAATTCGACCAACGCTCCGCTCACTCGGGCGGGGTTCGATGTGGGGCTCTTCGAAGATGCTGTACTCTTTTATGCCGACGCGTTGGCGAAGGCCTCGGCACCGGCGGCGACTGGGTCGGTCGAGACGTCAATCGCTCTGACCAGAAATTTTGCCGACAGCAACATTACCCAGGGAGTGCCCTACACCGTTTGGCGCGACAGCAAGCTGACGGCGGAGCAGCTCACATTCTTCAGGGCGCCCTTTCAGGGGCCACTGCGAGTTCGGGGTGCCGCCGGCACGGGCAAGACCGTCGTTTTGACCATGAGGTTCCTGAAAGAGATATACGATCGGCTCGACGCCGGTACTTCTGAGCCGATCCGCGCCGCATTCATTGCGCATGGGCAGGAAACTGCCGATAACATCCGGAATTACTTGATGTTGATCGACGAGCGCAACTTGCTCTTCGATCCCCCCGCCCAACTGGATATGCAGATTACCACGCTGCACGGTATCGCCAGCGAATTCATCAACGTCGATAGCGAGATCGTTCAGCCGTTGTCACTCGATGGCTCCGAGGGACGTATCCTGCAGCTCGAGCTGGTCACGTCGTTGACGCGCGATATCGCGAATTCGGCAGCGGTCGCCAAAATGGCTGATCAATGTCGGCCTGTCTTTCGTGACGCGCTCCTGGCTCCCGCCGGCAGCGACCTCAACAAGGCATTCTGTGTCGATCTGATCGACGAATTTGCGAACGTTCTAGAAGCGCTTGGTACCCGCGAAGTCGACGAGATCGCGGAAAAGTACATAAAGCTGGCATCAGGCCCCCGCGGACTTTGCCAAACGCCAGCCGAAAAGCAAATCGTTCTGGAGTTGTATCGATCTTTTCGAATCGAACTCGTGCAGATGGGGGTGGTTAGCCTCGATCAGTTCATTTCCGATTTCATGAGGTACCTGCAGTCCTTCCGATGGGATACCATTCGGTCTCGGCGGGGCTTCGATTTCGTTTTCGCGGACGAACTGCATCTTTTCAACCGGCAAGAGCGACCAGTGATTGGCTATCTGCTTAAGGATGCTCATTCGCCGCGCGTGGCGATCGCGTACGATCCGCGGCAGTCGCCGCGCAACAGCTTCTTCCCGTTGGCTCGCCGGGACCGTGACAATATCTGGGCCGAAGCTCGATTGGAATCTAATGCCCAGCAGTTCGAGCTCACGACGGTCTTCCGTTACACGTCTCAAATCGCGGCGTTCATGGAGCAGTTGAACCTTCATTTCCCGGCGAACGATCTCTCGGAAGAATGGGAGCTTCCGAAGTTTGCCGTATCAGGCGCAGCCAAAGGTCCGGTTCCGAAGGCCCTTCTGTTTTTGGGCGATGTCCGCATGGATACCGCCGCGGGCGGCTTCAACCTCGACAAAGGGTCGGTGGGCGTCCGCATGGCGCAGGCGGTCGCAATTCGAGCAAAGCAACTGGCCAATCAAGCCAGGGAGGGGGGCGCGGGTAGCGGTGCTTTGTCTCGATCCCCATCGCTTTTCGGTGTATCGGGAGGCTTCCGCTTTCCACGAGGAC
The DNA here is from genome assembly GCF_049949285.1 of Bradyrhizobium ganzhouense. Lineage (NCBI taxonomy): Bacteria > Pseudomonadati > Pseudomonadota > Alphaproteobacteria > Hyphomicrobiales > Nitrobacteraceae > Bradyrhizobium > Bradyrhizobium ganzhouense. The sequence continues at coordinate 7,791,283 of NZ_CP181318.1, read as the reverse complement.
TTCGTCATCATTTCAAGCCGAGACGAAATCGGTTTGATCCAGAGGCATCCGAAGCGGGCCGTTCTTTCCAACGTCGCAGGGCTGCAATTCGAGTCCGTGCTGTTGATGGATGCGAACTCGACGCTCATAACGCGGCTTGGATCCGGCCTTAATGGCCTGCAGCGGTTCATTTCAGGCGTCTACCTTGGGGCTAGCCGTGCCAAACGGCTGTTGGAGATCTATGCCGACGCCAGTTGCGGCGGTTTCGCCCAACCCATCCGCGATACGATCGAAAAAGGTCTGGTGGAGTTCGACGAACGATAGGTTCCGTTTCTTCGGAGACCTCCGGCATGGGTGTAGCGAGGCGGTTATCCGTAGAACGTGAAGCGGGCGGTCGTTTGGGTTTATAATTTCTTAATCCCAACATCGAAAAGCTGCGATAACATGGGGCTTTCCCGTAAGGGGGCATCTCATGTTGGACACGGCACCTACCGCGCTTTTGCGCGCAATCCTCGACGAGGTTTGTGAGAGCGTTTCACAGTGCGAAATCGAAGCGCGCACGCACATCGCTTCCAAAATTCTGGAGGCACCCACAGGGAGAGGTTTGTCCGGAGGGACTCAGGCTGGTCGGCCGCGAGCCCTCTCGCGAGCGCCCACGATGTGGCGCTGACGCGGCGAGGGGGCGAGATTGAACTTTCAGGTCACGGTGTTGATGATCCTGGTGAGTTACCCGGCTGGATTCGCCCTGATGGCGGATCTCAACTCGATATGGCAATTCTGGCGACCAGCGGCCCCGAGTGGGGCGAACGCACCAAGCGCTTGGCCTCGCGCGTGCCGGACCTCGATATCTTTTCGAACGGGCTGATCGATGGGCAAATGGGTGGTTGGCGGATCACCGAAATAGGGCGATCAGAACTGGCGTTTATGGAAACCCGTCCCGGTGTCGAGCAGACGGTCGAAACGGGCCCCCACCGAAAAAGGTCGAGGCGCTGCTGCATCCGCTGCCTCAGCGCGCTGCACGAGCGCAGCTTAGGCGCGAGCGTCGCCGCGAGGCGCGAGAACGTGCTCGGGCGAACGGCTCCGACCGGAACGAAATTCGTTCGGGCCGCGTTGGCCAGCCGATTTCCCGAACGGAGGAACGCTCATGAAATGGATGATGGTGGCTGCTTGCGCAGCCGCGATTCCGCTCGCTTGCGCACCCGCTGCGGATGCCAAGGGTTGTATCAAGGGAGCCGTCGCCGTCGGCCTTGCCGCGCACATGGCTGGGCATGGAAAGCTGGGTGCGGCCGCTGGGTGCGTCATCGGGCACCACGAAGCGAACGAGAAAGACCCGAACAACGCGAACGTTCAGTCGCAGTCCGGACGGAAGTAGGCCCGATCAAGGTGCTCCAGCTCTGATGCCATCATTTGCGCCGTTCGGAGAGGCAGGCGACGGGATCGCCTCCGTTGCGTTCGGTCGTTCCGATGCGCCTAAGTCTCGAGCACCTTATCTTCCTTTCGCCCGTCACCACGACCTTCAGTGTGTGGTCAGGTAAGGGGCGCTGCAGCGCCTTCGGCTTCGTCCCAAGGAGCGCGAAGCCAGGCGTCAAATTCGGAGGCGCCTAGCAAGTTCTGAAGCATCTAAGTTGAACGGCGCTGGACGAATTCGAGGTCACTTACTGCGCCAGGCCGCGAGCAGATGGTTGCATACACTTGTCGAGTTCATCGGCAGGGCCGCGAGGGGCGCTTCTCATCTCTGGCTAAAGGCCGATCACGCCGCGCTTAATGCCGATTATTACAGCCGATATTCGGTTTCCCACGCCGAGTTTCCTCATTGCGTTGCCGAGATGAAATTCGACGGTTTTTTCTGAGATCGACAAGATCTCCCCAATTTCCCAATTGGTCTTTCCTTCCTTGCACCACTGAAGGCATTGCGTCTCCTTCGAGGTCAACCCATAGGATCTTGTCTCACGAAAATCCTCTACCGCTGTCATACCGCGCCCCCATGCGAAATCCTTAGTCGGGCATGTCCCGATAACCCGAAAATGGCTATTTACAACCGATGCGCTCGGTTAAGCGAAATTGCGCTCTCCGGATGATTATCTCAGTGAGGCGCTTCTTACAACCTCAAATCATCAGCGCTGTCGTGGTGAGCCGGCTCGTGCATTAGAACTGGACTGTTGCATATCGGACTCCAAATCCTTCCAGAGCGCTCTCGGCATAGCTGGCGATCAGTAATGAAATCCGTCAAAAGGAGGCATCACAGCGCGGAATTAAAGCGTCAGCGGCCGGCCACTTGCATTCATCGATCGCACCAATACGACTACTGTGCCGGGCAAGCGCAATCATTTCATGAGCCGACTCCTTTTGAAGTTCGGCAAAGGAGCGATGCGGCTAAACCTATCGCAACGCAGCGAAGCAGCAAATGATCTGGCTGTAACACTAAGAAGAAGAGTCCAAACAATGCGGATTTGATCGTGGCGCTGACGGCCGCCACGATCGCCGTCGACGCGAAGATATTGGATGAACTGAGCAAGCTCGTGAACTGCCTCAAGCATAACAGCGCCAAGACCGGCGACCTGAACGCCACCCGGACCGATTTTTGCTGCGGTGAATGTACCATCGGACGCAAGGAGGCCGCGCGTGTCACCTCGGCTGGTGACCGTACGTGCCGGGAATGCCTCCTAGGTCGGACCGTTAGGCCACGGCGCACGAGGTAGCGCCCTCAAGGTGGTGTGCTCCTCACGCTCCAGGCGAACTACGGCTTCATCAACATCGTGACCGTATTGGCCCAAGAGCTTAAGGCCTCATCAAACCACCGCGCTTACGTCCGGTGCGGCGATGGAGGTCTGGGAGGTCTTCGAGGGTGGGCCGCCGCAACGCCGGGCGAGTTCGTTCGGTGGGACGTTGTGACATCCGTTGGTTCGTCCTGATGTTGATGGTGGAGGAAGAGGAGAGCCGCAAGGATCGCGTGCGTTAGATGCGCCGCTTCGAATCTGTGTTGCGATGTGCGTGCCATTGGCAAGCGCAACGCGCGGCCTCAGTGCCAGCCCTGAGGTGGTACCGAAAGTCACTTGCCCAGGAGCGAAACAGGCACGCCGCGCGTTCGATATCAATGCCCATCGGGCGCACAAATCTAGCTAGCCGAGGGGTGCCTGCGGGATACAGGGGGGTATGCGAGCGCGGATGAATACGTAACGCTAGCGCTTAGGATCAAACTCTTTCGATCTATGAATAATCTCTTCCCAGTCCAGAATGGCGATCGTCTTCTGGGACCGGCCCTTCCAGCTTCCCCCGTAGACCACTAGCTTGTCGTTAACCCGCATCATGCCTCGGAGCGGAAACTGGACGTTGGCCGCACCGATCTCTGCCTCGGACTCAACGTCGAATACGGTCAAAAGACCGTCATCATTTCCCGCGCAAAATGTCTTGTTATCGATACCGGCCACGCAGGTGTACTTTGTCGATTCTGACGCCGCGATGTATTTGGTGTATTTTCCCGCTGAAAGCTTAACCTGGGCCAGTGCTCCTTCGCCGCAGAGAATTAAGCTGCTGTGATCCATCGGGCACATATCCGAGATGGTAAAGTCAATCGGAATTTTTCGATCTACCGAGAAGTGGTCGTTGATGAAGAAGAGGTTTTGTCCGGCTGCCACTACGACCTCTTCTTTAAGGACGCTCATGCGTTGAATACTTCTGCCGAGCGTGAGCTTTTCGGCTCCATATTTCAACAGCGTGGTCTCATCTAGTGTCCAACGTCTGGCGATTCCATCTCGCGTCCCGCTCACGACGCCCCAACTGACAACAGCAACCGCTGACACATTTTCCTGATAGATTGAATCGAACTCCAAGCTTACAAGAGTGGCGGGGTTTATCGTTTCGAGACCTTCTTCATTTCCAGCCACCACGGCCTTGGAAGAGCGGGCGAGGCAATTGATGGTTCTTTCGCCAATTCGATGACGGTCGGAAACTTTGCCAGTGAGGACGTCCAGTACGTAAACCCAGCCGTCTTTTCCCCCTAGGATTAGCTTGTTTTCACCCAGTCGAGTAGCGCAAACCATGGGCTCGCCAATGGAAGCAGCGCGTGTCTTGAGCTTGAGCTGCTTCTGCTCAATCGGCTTATCGCTAAAAACTTGATGCAGGAGGTTCGCGATATCACGGGAGATTTTGTTGCTCTTGGCCACGAGAGTCGAAAGGTCCTCGGTGAACTCGCTCTCGTCCCGATATGCCTTCTTGAAATGTTCGGCTAGTGCTCTCAGCTCATCAACGATCTTGTCTGCTCCTTGTTGCAGGAATCGGAATATACCCTGATAAACGACATCCTGCTCCAGAGAGAGCTTGATCGCGAAAGCAGTGGCGCTCAGTCGTTGAACGACTAACTTTGCGGTTCGAAGAACCTCAGTGTTGCTCACGCGCATTAGATGAACTTCAAAGTGCTGGTACGTTATGTGTGTGCGAGTGAGTAGCTCATTAACGTCGTCCTTAAGTTCCAACACGCTTTGCTGGATGAGCCGCACGTCTATGTAGGGGGTACGCATAAGCGCAGCGATCTCCGCCTGGGCGCTTATAATTATCTCAGGGTTCAAGGATCGCATCGCCCGCTCTAGATCCGCGTACAAGCGGTCCATAGCGGAGAGCAGCTGTTCGGCTGAGTAGACGCCCTCCTCGTCATCCTTATCCCGGAGATCATTCCGGAATTGGTAAAGGCCATCACGGATAATAAAAATCGTCTCGAAAAACTCCTCGCTCCAATAGTCTGGATCAAGTCTTAGTGAGTCGCAGAGAGCGTCAAGGCTCGTTTTGTCGAGGACGTGCTCTAGGGGGAAATTCGTGCGCCTAGCGAGATCGGCGATGGTATCCACATCGTCTCGCACGCGTTTAAGCAATTCATCTCGTGAGTTCACGGTCGTGCCTCGCAGGACGTTGCGAATCGTTCAAAGGTTGTAATTATAGCACCCTTATCTGAGATTCCGAGCGGCGGTGGAGCGGGTTGATGACGGAGAATTCTGCGACCGATGCCGTGCACATCGGGATGGCTATCTTTCAGCTCTTGGGGACTTACGTGCTGGCATGCTTTGTCGGCGCTGGCGGCGGCGTACTTGTGGCGAAAACGTATCTGTCAGAAAAGATCAAAGCCGCGATCAGAAGCGAATATGAGGAAAGGTTAGAAATTCTGAAGGCTGACCTCAAGGCAAGCAACGATATAGAATTGGAGAAGTTGAAAGCGCAACTAAAAGCGCAGGGTGATGTAGCGATTGAACGGTTGAAGAGCGAACTGGCTGTCGTTGCTGCTCAACGCAATGTCGAGTTTTCACACCTTCACTCAAAGCGAGCAGAGGTTCTTGCGGAGGTCCATGCCGATCTGCGCGATGCATTGGATGCAACGGCCGACTATACTAAGGCGTTCGAACCCGTTGGTGGCACGTCACGCGCGGAGCGAGGACTGAAAGCGGCAGAGGCAACGAACAAGTTCATTCGTACATTTCGAACAAAAGAGATTTATCTCCCAGAGGCTGCTGCTGATAAAATGCGTGTTATTGCCGACGAATTGAAGTTTGCGTTCTTTCAGTTCCTCTACGGTGTGGACTATGGAGACCTGGGTGCAGAAAGAACGACGAAATGGCTTGAGATTCAAGAAAAGATAGAAAGGCTTTCTGGCCCGGCAACCAGGGAGTTGCAAAGGGACTTTCGTGGCCTCCTTGGCGATCAAACTACCGAGGTCGACTAGCCTCTTCTTAGTCGGGCCGCGCGGCCTTCAGCCTCGGTTTGGCATGTGGCTCTTTATCGCTAGACGCGCCATCGCTAGACGCGCCCGCTCCTGCGGTTGGCGATGGGTCAGGATGTTGCAGAGACAATCTGCCGAATGCGAAACTACAAATCGGAGTAACGTCCGTTAGACGGTTTTGTATGGAGCCAATGGCATGAAGATCGTGGCTTATAGGCGCGTTTCGACGCAGAAGCAGGCAAGAGCGGGCTGGGTCTAGAAACCCAAGTGGCGGCCATCCAAGAGTTCGCCCGTACTCGGGGCGGGAGGATCATCCGAGAATACTCCGCGGTGGAGAGCGGTAAGACCAACGAGCGGCTACAGCTCGCGGCGGCACTCCACCACGCCAAGGTCACGGGCGCCACGCTGGTGATTGCCAAGCTTGACCGTCTATCTCGTTCAGCATCATTCACCCTCACCCTGAGAGACAGCGGCGTGAAGTTCGTATGCTGCGACATGCCCAAGGCCAATGACCCACCATCGGTGTGTTGGCGGTGGTTCTCAGGCAGAAGCGCAAGCCATCTCCAGGCGCACCACGGACGCATTGAAGGTAGCCCGCAAGCGCATTGCGGAGACTGGCCAGAAGGCACACCGCAGGATCAAGCGGCTCGGTAACCCGAACGGAGCAGCGGCGTTGAGGCGGGCAGGGAAAGGCAACGCGACTGCCATCGCCACCGTCTCAGGTAACGCGGACCAACGCGCACGTGACCTCGCTGAGGTGGTGAAGGACATCCGGGCAAGCGGTGCGGTGACGCTGGAAGCCATCGCGAACGAGCTGAACGGCCGTGAGAGGATGACGCCGCGTGGTGGCCGCTGGTATCCGTCTTCGGCGGCTAACCTACTGCGGAGGCTTGAGGCGTAAGGCTTCGTGCCGCGTGGTCGGGGGTATGCACGTTCCCACCAGGTCCCGGCCTCGTGGAGGCATACGGGGGAAGTTGCTTTGCCGTTGGTAGGCCCTAGGGCTCGCGTGAGGGACCCTTATAAAATATCCAAGCGCGAATCAGGGGCGGGGGCCGGGTGAAATCATTCTTAGAAAATTTTGGTTCGATCCTAGGCGGGGTCACAGTTGCACTGCTGTTAATGTCGGTGTGTCACGAGTATGGATATTTTCTTGCTGTAGGCCAGCACTTCCAGACCATCCTGACCACAACCGACTACTTTGGAAACGCAGTCCTCTGGCTTCCCTTCATGGTAGTCACGATGTACATCAGCATTGACTGGAACGTCTTACTTGGCAGGCGGATCATTAAGCCGTTCGGAATTAACTGGGGCAGTCTTTTCTGGTTTGCCTTGATTGTGGTCTGGCCAGTTACCGCGCTCTTTTTGCCTTTCGCCGGACCGGCTGCTTGGGTTTGGGCGATTGCTCTTCTTTGGATGATGTACAGCGATAAGCTTTTGCCGTTCGAGGATGCGGAAGATGAGACACTGTTGCTTCTTCGAAGGGCGATGGTGGTCCTGCCAGTTGTGAGCGCTCTACTGTTTGATCACGGATATTCCCATGGCCGGGAAGACTTGCGGACGTTTGACAGTCCATACGACATTGAGATTAGGAGTGGCGGCACAATTCATCGCATTATGCTGCGCAGTCTAGACAAGGGTCTGCTCGTGAGGGACGCCGCAAACAATCGCGTCGAATTTTTAAGGTGGGACGATGTTGTGCGGCTGAGTCGCCTAGCCCGGCCAATGACGACTCCTTTGGCGTGCCGGTGGCTCGGTTGGAACTGCCCCGAATCTATTGATCCTTGACTGGCGATGATTCAATGAATTTTCGAGAAGCTGGAAAAACTCTTATCCTCGTGTCCGGTTGGGTCGCGACGCTTTTCGTCGGGGTTCTCGACCTGCCACAGAAAATCCATTCGTTCTCTGAAACACTGCCGGCTGCCAAAGAAGATGTCGTAACGTGGTGGAATCTCAATACCGAGTTCACCGGCTCATGGACCAACGATGGCGATATAACCTCAACCAGCGGCGCAATGCCGGTTGCGCTGAAGATACGCGTCTACGGTGGGAAGGTGGATGGAGAAATATGGTCTAACGGTTTGAGCGACACGATCCATCCCACCATTCTCTTAGGCGGCGACCTCCGTCACGGTAAACTGGACGCCTATGCATTCGACTACATTGGTGGGAGAGAGGTTGTTTATGCCATCTTCAACATCGAGAAAAAGGGCGACAATCTAGTTCTGGTGACACGCGAACAGCAGGTCCAGTTCTTTCCGAAGGAAGCAATGCTTTTCGCTAACCCCGATGCTTTGAAGGAAAAGCCGCTTACAAACTTCGATTTGATTCTGAAGATGCTTAAATCGCAGAAAAAGTGATGTGGGTATTGCTGCCACAACGCTTTCTCCGCTGAGTAACAGGACTGGTAAACATCCTCGCTGGCTGCTAGAAAATCTTCAGATATTTCAAGGGCAACAGCGTCGGGCAGCGCAATCCGCCCCTGGGCACCGTTGGGCTTCTCAGATAGCCAGCAACCTTGCAGTTCGTTACGGCCACGGGCCGTGCCAGACGTAGCGGCTGCGCCAGGGCGTTGCTCGCCGGTGATGTTTCCCGCCTTTCTTTCGCCCAGGCCGGTTCCCCCAGGCGACGTCGTTCGCTCCTATTTCACCATTGCAGCCAAGGTAGGCACATCGTTTCATGCTGGCTGACGGCGACTGGTTCTACTTCGCCGGCATCACCGCCGTCGCACGCGACAAGCCCCATCAGGATGCTCGCCTCGACATGGAGGCTAAGACGACACGAACCAGCAGCGGCTCAACCTGCTGATCGATTTCGCCAAGAACCGCACAGGCGTGCAACCGGGCGGCTATTTGAGCGACTCCCAGATCCATTCGGTGGCGCTGGCGTTGAGATTGGCTGCGATCCAGCAGTTTATGTCGGCGCGCCCATCATCGCGCTGGATGACATCGTCACCTCCTATGATGTCGATCATCGGCGTACCATTGCCGGGCTCATCACCACCATGTTCGGTGGCAGCCAAATCCTGATTACCACCCACGACGAGCGGTCTTTCAACTGTTTGAAGGACCAGCTCGAGGCGAAGGCCTGGCACTTCACTCGGATCATTGGCCCCGATCCAGCCTACGGGCCGCGTTTCGCTGACCACAAAGTGAGCGACGAGATGATCGAGGCGCGTTGGGCTGCGGGCCAGTCGGCGGCCAACGAGATGCGCCAAGCCGAGGAGGAATGGCTTCTCGGCATCTGTCGGGATTTCGTGGTCAGCGTGCGGATCCGGTCGCTGGAGAGGCCCTATTCTTACGAACGCAGCGAGTTGGCATCGGCACTCGCCGGCCTGCTCAAGGATGCCAAGCTCGCGCCTGCGCTGGTGCCCCGGGGTCAACAATCGCTTTCTCGACAGCTTGGTGAAGGGCGAGATCGAGAACTTTGGCAGCCACTTCCAGGACGGACCTTATGGCGACGGCTCGATAGGCGACGAGAAGGCGCGCTGGGAGGAGTTCAAGGCTTTCCGCAGCCAGTTCGCCTGCAAGAAGTGCAGCCGGACGAAGTTCCAGCGGCCCTTTGCTCTCAAAAAGCCGGTATGCGCGCATGATAGTTGCGAGGCGCAGTTCGAGTTTGCGGCAGCAGCGGCAGGGGGCTGAATGGCAGGGCGTTCAAAACCCGTCGAGCTGGCGACGCGCAGCTTCGAAAAGCAAGGCGACGCCACGGCTTTCTTCAAGGCCATGCTTAACCGCTACCGGCCCGGTGAGCGGCTGAGTGACGAGGATGGCCTCGACGTTGCGGCCCTTCTCGAGCGCCACACTGAATATGTCGCCAAGGTGGGCTGTGGCGTCGGCCATTTCCAAGTCATGATGACCGAGCATGGGACGCAATGCTTCCGGATCGTCCGCACGGATGGCAGCGGCACGGATTTCTCCTATCCACACTGCATCTCCCAGCGGCCACCGAGCCGTAAGCAGGAGGTCGCCCAAGCTCTTCGACGTACGGTGCGCTTGGATCTTTGCAAGGCCCGCGATAATTTCTTCGCTACCCACAGCGGTTCTGACGGCTTGGTTTCCTGTGCCGTTACGGGCGAACGTATCGCACGGAACGAAGCGCAGATGGATCACCGTCCTCCCGATCGCGACCCTTGGAAAAGGTCTCCGCTGAGGGCACCACGGCCTCTATCGCTGTGGCGCAGATTGCTCCGACCCCCGGAATGGTCATTAAACGTGAAGCGACCTCGTCCCGTCTGGCGACGCATGCGTAGTCCTTTCTCCAGTTCTGCTATTTGCTCCGACAGGGCCGCCGTATGCTTCATGAGATTCTGGCAAAGGGTCCGGGCAGACGTCATATCCTGTCCCGGCCCCATAGCAGCCAACACAATGGGGTGCTTTCCGTGCCGTTCTCGGAAAGCACCGCTCGGAGCGGAACGAACGCGATGGCGATCGTCGGTCCGCGCCGATCAGCTCCGGCCGTAAACTTCGGCACCGCCGCCGCGCGCAGGGCCGGCGGTAGGATCGGCGCCTTCAGGAAGATCGACGACGAGCGAATGGGTCGTCAGGATCAGCTTGGCCACCGACACCGCATTCTCGAGAGCGGCGCAGGTAACCTTGACGGGATCAATCACGCCGGCTTCGAACATGTCGGTAAATCTGCCGCTCCTGGCATCGAAGCCCGTGCCGGGTTGCTCGGCGGCGACCCGTGTCACGATCATAGCGCCATCCTGTCCGGCATTGCCGGCGATGATCGCCAATGGGCGCTTGATCGCGTCGCGGACCAGCATCGCACCGGCTTGCGCGCCATCAACCTCCTGATCCACCAACGGATCGAGCCGCGCTGCGACCTGCGCGAGGGCGGTACCGCCACCGGCCACCACACCTTCGCCACGGGCAGCCCGGGCTGCGTTAAGGCCATCTTCGAGCAGTTGCGCCGTGCGTTTTTGCTCGACCGGCGTGGCGCCGCCTGCGAGCAGGACTGCGGTCCCGCGGGTGAGCTTTGCTAGGCGATCGGCCAGCTTGTCGCGCTCGATATTCTGCGGTGCCTCGTCCCACAGCTTCTGGACCAGTTGCCGCCGCCCGTCGATGGCCGCCTTGTCGCCATTGCCGCCCAGGATCACGGTCGCGGATGCGGATACCCTCGCGCGCGTCGCATTGCCCAGATCGGCGATCGTCGCCTCCTCGATCCGGGCACCCAGGTCGCGCGCGATCACCCGGCCACCCGTCATGATCGCGAGATCCTCCATCATCGCCTTGCGCCAATGGCCGAATTCCGGCGGATTGATCGCGACGACGGTGCCACGTCCCTGAAGCCGAGCCTGCATCACGGCCGCGATGACCTCAGGCGCGATCTCGTCCGCTACCAGCAGCAGCTGACGCCCGCTTTCCTTGAGCTGGTCGAGGATACGCAGGATCGGCTCGGCCGATGGCACTTTGTGGTCGGTCAGCAGGATCGCCGGATTGTCGAGTTCGGCGGCCAGGCTCGAACTGTCGGTCGCCATATGGTGCGATACGAATCCGCGATCGAGCACGAGCCCTTCGTCGACCTCCAGCCGCGTCGGTGAGCCCGGCAACGCATATTCGACATGGACGACGCCTTCGATGCCGACCCGCTCGAGCGCTTCCGCTATAAGCTCTCCCAGTGACGTCTCGGTGGCCGCGACGCTTGCAACCATGCGCAATTCGCCCTGACGCAGCGGCCGAGAGCCCTCTCGCAGTGCTTTGATGACCAGATCGCGGGCGTGGTCCATGCCGGCGACAACGTCGACCGCCTTGTGCTCGTGCTCGACCAGTTTCACGCCATCCTGCACCAGCGCATTGGCGAGCGCTGTCGCGGTCGTGGTGCCGTCACCGGCGATCTCATTGGTCTGGGCGGACACCTCGCGAACAACCTGCGCGCCCAGATTCTCGAACCGGCAGGGTAACTCGATCTCGGCCGCGATGCTGACACCATCGCGCGACACCAACGGCGTCCCGATCGGGCGATCCATGATGACGTTGGTTCCCGTGGGGCCGAGCGTACCGACGACAGCGCGGGCAAGCTGGTCCACGCCGCGCGCAAGCGCCGCCCTAGCTTCAGCATCGTAAAGCATGATCTTGGCCATCTATCGTCTCCTGTGTGCGCCGCCATCCGTTGGGCAGAGCCTTGTCATTCCGGTCTGGCTAGCGGGATCGGCACGCGCCGGTGGCGCGGCCGCCGGCGCGTGATCGTGTCATTCGTATTGGAGTGCCTCGTCCATGTCCCCGAAGAGGATCACGGTGTTCTCGTCAATCATCACCATCCGGCCGTAATGGGTGGAGGTGGAAATCTCGAAGATGTGCGGTGTCATCTCGCGGCCGAGCGCCTCGCTGATCTCGGCCATGTCGAAGACGATCTTACCCTCGCCGTCCACACGGATCATCGCCGGCAGGTAGGTGACCTTGATTCCGGGACGCTGTTCCATGATCTCGGCGATGCAGCGTGCCTCGACGCTGTCATTCATCGTCACCCCGCATTGATGCGAGATGGTGCGTTCCTGGGTGATGTCCTTGAGCGGCGTGAAGAGCTGCTGCCCGGTGGTAACGGCCATGGTGTGGGTTCCTTTCGTGACGCGACTACTCGACGGGCTCGGCGACCTGCAGCTCCGGCATCGGAATTTGCGTCGAGAAGACGCCGATCTCCGACACGATCGCCTGCAGGCGGTTGATCGCCGACGCATAAGATTCGACGAACTGCGCGGATTTCACGCGCGGCTGTGACCAGATGGGTTGCAGATCGAGCGCCGCCTGGGTCGCGATCGGCGAATATTTGTCAAACCAATCGTGCAGCAGGCGCCGATTGTCCTCACCATGCGCGGGATCGCGCACGAGGGTCGCAAACAGCTCAACCGTATTGGCAAGGTTGCGCTCGTAATCCGCTTCCGCCGCTGAGATGACGACGGGCGACGAATAGTCGCTCTGTGTCGCCGCGACCTGCATGACGAAACCAGAGCGGAACAACTCGCCTACCAGTGGCTCGAATAGCACGTTGACGATGAAATACTGCTCCAGGAAATCCTCGGCGCCGCGTGCAGATTCCACGAGTTCGCGAGCCTTCTGCCAGATCGAGTTCTCCAGCCAATTGCGCTTGCCGGCGTCGACGTCGAAGCCTTCGATGTCGAGCGCAATCTCGCCGATATACAGCGTTAGATCCTGCGCCAGCCGCAGCTTGTAGGACGAGTTGGTCAGGATCGCGTTGTTGACCATTTGGGTATAGCCGTAGCGCTGCGCGCGCATCAGCGCGGTGCCCAGGCCATATTCGGCATGCTTGAAGGCACCCAGATGATCTTGCAATATTTTCACCCACGCCTTGTCGAAGCGCCTCGGCGCGCCGGCGCGCCGTGCGTTGTCGATTACGTTCTTGATCATGCCGCAGATGTTCGACTGGCGTTGATAGTGCGTCCGTTCCCATTCCTGGTCGGGCGCGCGATAGAGGTGCCAGTCGCTGCTCTTCAGCGCGGTCCACTCCTTCGAGTATGTCGGCGTGCCGTCCCCGAAGGAAATGATCCAATTCTGGAGGAGGTAGCGTTCGGGGGCCGGCTGGACGTCAACGGTGACGTCCTCGTAATGCGTCGCCCGACGCCCCTTCGGCTCGAAATAATTATAGGCTCGGCTATCCGATCCCGGGAAGGTCTTGGCGCCCGCCGCTGCGGACCTCTGCTCCTGCTCCATCACTCGTCCAGACATCGTCTTCTCCCTCTCTCTCTTGGGCATTCGGCCTCATGCTTGGGTGGCGGGCCTGAACTTGTCGAAATACATCCTGGCCGGGTCGATATCGGCCATTTGCAGGATCGGCAGTGCGGCATCGATCATCGGCGGTGGACCGCAGCTATAGGCGTCCGCTTCCTCGGTATTCTCCATGTCGAGCAGGTGGCGGCGCAGCACGTGGTGGATGAATCCGGTTTCGCCGTTCCACTCCGAACCCGCTTCGACATGTGACAAGGCGGGAATGAACTTGAAGTCGGGCATCCGCGCTTCAAGGTCGGCGAAGACGTCGAGCGCGAACAGATCCTTCGTTGTCCGGGCGCCGTAGAAGAAGCGAACCGGGCGCGTCTCGCCGCTTGCCGCCTGGTCGAGCAGGATCGACATCAACGGTGCCATGCCCGATCCGCTGCCGACCAGGATCATCGGCCCGTCGCGCTGCTCGCGACGGAAGCAAGAGCCATAAGGCCCCTTCACCGTGATCGGATCACCGATCTTCGCCTCGCCGATCGCGGTCGAGAAGGCACCGCCGGGATAACGCTTGATGATGAACGCCAGGCGATCGGGCTCACTCGGTGGATTGCCCATCGAATAGGAGCGCGTGATCTCCGCGCCATGAAGCGTCAGGTCCGCAAACTGTCCGGCCCAGAACTTCATCGGTTCGTCTAGGTCGATCGCGATGCGAACGATGTCGTGCGTCAGCGGCTCGACGCTCGCCAGCTTTCCGTTGAACGCCTTGACTGCGATCGAGCGCGACAGCAGGTCCTCGTCATAGTTGAGCAGCTCGACCTCGACGTCGCTATAGACGAGCGTCCGGCACAGCAGGACCTGACCGCTTTCCTTCTCCGGCTCGGAGAGCGCGAAGGTCGAATATTTGAGCATCTCCACATCCCCTTCGTTGAGGATGCATTTGCACGCGGAGCACTGCCCTTCCTTGCAGCCGTGCGGCAGCGCGACGCCCTGGCGGAAGGCTGCGTCGAGGGCAGTCTCACCTTCCTCCACTTCCATCTCGACCCCGACCGGCTCGAGACGCACCTTGTGCACCGCCGGCCTGCGCTGAGGCATTTCCTGTCCCATGATCATTCTCCGTGAGGCAGTCGCAGCGGAGGCCGGGGCAGGCGGCGACACCACCTCCCCGGGCGCCGGTGGGGGTCAGATCCGGCGGATCTTGAAACCCTTGCGATAGTCCTCGACATGTTTGGCCCGCGCCTCGGGCTTCAGTTCGCGCAGCGCGAGCAGCGGGCTGCGGATGGTGTGGCCTCGGACATGGTCAAGCGTCCACATGTCCTTCTCCTCGAACGACATGTGCGGCTGAGCGATCAGCGTCTTGCCGTCAGGACGCACGAAGCCCATGTCAACGATGGCGTCGGCGAGATCCCAGCCGTCGTAGACCTCTTCCCACTGGCGGCGGCCCGAGAGGCGGCCCATCGCCGGGGTCGGACGGCCCTGATATTCGGCGGCGAACGCTTCCTTGTGGGTCCAACGGTCGACCTCGCTGGCATAGGTGAACAACTCGCCGTCCACCTCGTCGACGCAGAAGTCCTCGCGGACGACGCATGGCACCAGGCTCGACCAGCAGCGATGCGGATAAACGTAGCCGGTGTCGGCGAAGGTGATGATCTCGCTGCCGGGTTTGGAGAGTTTCTCGTAATTCTCCCACCAGGCGCCGAACTCGTTGTACCAGCCCGGATACTTGGCCTCGAACCATTCGAAGTCGCGCTCGGTCTGCGCCTCGATCCGCCAGAAATTCGCCCACCAGCCGGCCGAGATGGCCTGCGCGACCTTGTGGACATAGCCCTTCTTGACGATCGAGTCGAACGCCTCATGGACGTCGTCGTGGTGGATCTTGATGCCGTATTTTTCCAGCGGCAGCATATAAGTGCGATAATAGTCCTCGAAGATCCAGCGGTGCCACAGCTCCGCGTAGCTCTCCTTATTCTTGTCGCGATTCTTGGTGCCATATTCGATGATCGTACCGATCATCGCGTCAACGAACATGTGGTTCTGCCAGAAGGAATAACGAATATCGCGTTCCAACAGCAGATGATTATCTGGCTCCTTCAGTACCGACATCAGCATCGAATGGCCGTTGCCGATATGGCGGCTTTCGTCGCTCTGGACCGAGAGGAATACGGTCGGCAACGCGTAGTCGCCGTTGCGTGCGGCCTCCGACGGCATCGCCACAAACAGCGTGTTGGTGAACGCCGTCTCGGCGGCGACTTGGAGATAGATATTCGATGCGGTGATCGCATCACCGGTCAGGAAGGCCTCGCCAAACTGCCGCCCGATCGTCGTCGCAGCGCATTTGCCGAACGCCTTCTCTGTGATGTCGAACCCGGCCGGATCGATATAATTCTCCATATACCATTTCTTGAGGTTCATCTGGATGGTCGAGTGCCGGAACTCGTCCACCATCTGCATCGTGAAGCCGGTGCGCAGATGATCGCCGGGGGCGAGCTGTCCGAGCGGCGCCATTGCTCGGGCGGCCGAAATCTCGGGGAAGGGGATGATCGCCAGGAACAGCTTCATCCATTCAATCCAGCGCGGCTCGACGTTGCGGAACATGTCGCCGCGCAAGGCTGCGTCGAGCGCGCCATAGACGCGATTGTCCTTCTCTTCCTGCATAGGGAAATAGGAACGCAGCACCTGCTTCATCGGGTCGCGCGGCGCCTTGCTGATCTTGTAGTCGGTCGGGAACGCCATCGCGTCCTGCACATAGGACGGGGTCCAGCCCAGATCGGCGATGAGGCGCGTCGCCTCCCCGATACTGATGCCCTTCTGGCTTGTGATCTTGTTGAGTGTGAGTGCCTCAGTCATCGCTCATCTCCTTTCCCTGGCGCGGCGGGGCTTTTTGCGGTTTGGCTGTGACGACATGGCCCGATCATCAGGCACGGCCACCGCTTGAGTCCGCTCAGCAACATACGTGCCAAGGGGAGAAGTCCTGGATTTCTTGGAATAGGCGGAACGGGGCGCGTCATCGATGCGACACGACGCGCAACACTATTGTCCCGTCGGTGACGCAGATCTGTTCCGTCGACGCGCGATGCGGGTCCGCCGATCGTCTTCGGCTCTGCACAGAAACGACCTGTTTCCGTCACCCCAAGCGCCTCACCTTCCTGCCTGGCATCATCAAGCATGGCATTTGCCATCGCTTCACCTCCTCCCATCAGCTCATGCCAGCCTGTATCCCAAGCGAACCGCGCGATGACGAGGTGGCGGCCTCATGTCGGTTACGGTGGTTTTGGGAAATTGGCGAAGCATGAGGTGAACTAAAATCGACCTCGGGATGAGAATCTCGCGCCAGTCGGGAGCCGCGGCGTGAACATCTCATTTGAATTGCAATTTGCTTTCCTTGAGCAATCGCGCGTCGCGCGATCCGAAATCCAGAACCTGGGTCGCCTTACTGAGTAACGACAGGCTTTGATGGAGGCGTTTTGGATGCTTGAGGCGCAAGGATATATCGCAATTTCGGTCATCTATTTGGTCGTCGCCTGGGTTCATTGGCGGTTTTCAAACAATGCTCACGTTGCGACCAGCCAATCGACGACGGACGAATCGAATGAGCAAGGAGCCAGAGAATGAACAAGGAGACCCTGATCATCTGCGCGAGTTACGCCGCCATCGCACTGATCTACTTCGCGATGGCGATTGCTCATGCGGTGGGCATTTAGAAGAAGCGGGCGAGTGAGAGTGCACTCGCCGGCTTGATTGCTAGCTCTCAGGGCCGGATTTTGTCGGTATTGGTTGGCAATGGCGAGCACCGAACACTGCTCATATATCCGAGTTTCTCGAGGTCGATGGACGAGTTAACGTCGCGATTCAATCTTGGCATCTCGATGACCTTCGATGTGGATGGCATTGCATGAGCCAAAGACAATGTCCGATCCTTCATTCCAGAGGCTTGAGTCTCTTGGAGTGTCGGAGGGGAGAACATGATCTGCCCTTCCCGATTGGCAAAGGTAGCCCGCGCAGTCTTGATCTGTAAGGCGATCTCGGAAATCTCATTTTGCCTTTTCTTTAGCTCTGCTGTGACTTCCTTTTGCTGCCTCACAAACGAGGCGACGACATCTGCTAGCGATTCCGAGCGCGCAGGCTTAAGGGACTGGTTGATCCAGTGCATCTCGGCAACTTCAGCTCGCAACTGGAGAGAGAATTCGATCATCGTAATCGTACTCACAACGAGAGCGACGCCAGCTATTCCAAACCCTAGACGCAAGCACCATCGCGTCGTGAAGAAGCGCGCAATGGCGTTTGCAGCAGCGCCGAACCGCCCATATGGGTGGAGGTCTCCTCGAGGCTTCGGATCGCCCTGAGACTTTGCCGTCAGCTCGCGCAAGGCCTGCGGCATTTCGGGGCGCAGTCCCGCGGCTCGCAGTTCCTCTCGAATAACGGCGTCCGGATAATCAAGAACATCCGTATGATCTTCCGGCGGGTTCGCGTCGAGGCGAGCCAAGATCGTTTCGATCAGCGGTTTATCCATGTTTACTCCTCCAATTCAGCGATCTTGGTGCCAGACGGCGGCTTACGCTTGAGGCGCAAGTCGTTCCCTCCAAGCTCCAGAATGATGCGGCGCAAACTCTTCTTGAGCGCGTCCACTTTCTGAGGAGAAACACTCATGGCCTCGGCTATTTCACGCGAGGTTCTCAGTCCTGCGAGCAAATGCATCGCCACTTGGTTGGCCCCTGGGTCCTGTTGTTCGATGAGTTGCGAAAGACCCGCAATCGACAGTGCGTCGTCTTGAGTGGGACGCGCGGGGAAGCGGATCACCGCTTCATCATCGAAATCGAACAACCTTGCGCCTGATGATCTCATCTGATCGCTGCGAATGCTTCGCATGATGCCGACGAGATAGACGAAGAGTTCGTATTTCTTTAAGTCAACCGTCCTCGTTGTGAAGCTCCGCGTAATGGCTTCTTGCGCAAGTTGTTCGGCTTCGTGCCGCCTGTTCGCTCGGCCGGCACTCATCCGATAGGCGACAGCGAGGACTCTTGGATAGAGGTCGTCCCAATCGATGTCGTCCACCCAGTCCGGTCGTTTTTGCATTCTTCACCGCCTTGATCGAGGCATTCCAATGCCCGCGCCCCCATCGGGTTGGCGAACAGCTGAATCTCATTCGGGTAGGCGAGCCTGCGGCACGTTTTCATCCCACTCGATCAAATAAATTCAACAACATAAAAAATTTTGCAAAATCAGCGACTTGTTCTTGCAAGACACTGTCGTCGCAACGTGCCGGCGATCTGCAAGCTCGGCTTCAAGGTGTTCAGCTAGGGGCTCTTCACGAAGGGCACCGTCAAGGAGACGCTCGGGACGATCAATCAGCCGATCGTCATCGGCGTGTCGCCGTCCAGCCGGGCGACATCGTCAGCGCGGATGATGACGGCGTGATGATCGTGCCGAAGGCGACCAGGGCGGCGGTCGTGAAAATCGCAGCCGCACGTGACGGGAAGGAAGCGGGAGCCATGAAGGCACTCCTGGACGGTGGCTATATTCTCGAGCTTTCCGGGATGAAACGGCTGCTTTCCGCCAACAATTGCACCCGGGACTGAGGCCGGGCGCCGCTTTTCGCGCCGACGGCACCGGCAAGCGAGAATTGGCGGTGATGAAGGCGATCACACGGTTTCCTCCGGCGGCAAGAGCATCGCGCATATCCTGCATCGCCTGATCGGCTTCGTTTCGCAAAAATCGCCGGCCACGTCATCCTGTTGGATGGCGAGCGTGCTGTCGAAAGCGAGCGAGACGGAAAGCCGTCCCCGCTCTCCTACCGAGCGGGGGCAGGAACTGTCTGGATCAGATCATCCAGCAGACCAGGTTCACTGCGGAAGACCAAACTTGATGCATGGGATCGGAGGCATCGAAGGGCGCTTCAATTCCATGAGTTGCGGTCTTGGAAAATGCAGGCCGCTACGGGCGCAGCCGGAAAGATCGACCGAGCGCCAGGGCCTAGTAACCAGGCCAATTGCCAAAGGGTGAATGGCGCTTCGGGTCTTCTCATCAGCCCCCTAGGTAGCGCCGTGAAGGGGCTCAGAAGGGCGGGAGAACCACCAGGGAACTGACGGCTCGGCTCTGCAAAAGACTCGTTTAGGGATCATTGATGATCCGGAAGATACGTAGACATATCAAATTGACGACAGCTCGTATGATCTGTATACGTATCATCTAGCTCTTGGATGAATCGAGAACGTATCATGTCGCGCGCACCGGATCCGCTCCTCAAGGACCTTGGCCTGCGCTTTCGCAAGGCGCGGTTGGCCGCTCGCTTGTCGCAGCAGCAAATCGCCCAGCGGGCCAATATCAGCAGGCCTCGCTATCGGGACATCGAAACGGGGGCTGCCGCCGCCCGTGCAACCACACTTGTCAACGTCGCACGCGCACTTGGCATGGAGATGATGCTGATCCCCCAGGCGATGGTGCCCGCTGTTCAGTCGATGCTTCAGCCGGCGGATAGTAATGATGATCGTCCTGCGTTCACGTCGGATGTCGAAGACGAGGAAGGATCATGAGCGCGACACCCCACGCCGCGGAGCGTATCCAGGCGCTCGATATCTCGTTGAACAATCTTCCGGTCGGCACCCTCGTCCGGACGCCGGGCGACTACAACGCGTTCAACCTCTTGCCTTCTTATCGGAGCTTGAACAACCCGCCGATCTTCAGCCTGTCGCTTCGATCGATCGATGGCGGCCTTCGCAGGGACCCGAAACCGATCCGCGGCGCACTTCCACCGTTCTTCGCAAACCTGCTGCCCGAAGAGAAGCTGCGCGAGGCGATGGAAAAGCACCACGCGGCGTCAGTCAGGCCGGGCAACGATTTCGATCTCCTCGCAGCTCTGGGAACCAATCTGCCCGGCGCGGTGCGCGCGCTGCCAAGTGACGGCATCCCCGTTCCCATTGGTTCGAAAGCGGAGGGCAACAAGAAGGCGCGCTTTTCGCTCGCCGGCGTGCAGATGAAACTGTCGGTCATGAAAAACACGGGAAAGGAAGGCGGGATCACGCTCGCGGTGGACGATGAACAAGGGCAATACATCGCGAAATTTCCCTCCCTCACGCACATCGGCCTATCGGAGAACGAATTCGCAATCCTCGCCCTTGCGGAAGCGCTGGGGATGGACGTGCCCGCCCGCGAACTCGTCGACAGATCAGAGTTTGCCGGCATCCCGGAAGAATTCAACACCATGTCCACGGGCAAGGTTCTGCTTGTCCGCCGTTTCGACCGCGAGGCTAGCGGCGCGCGCGTGCACATGGAGGATTTCGCGCAAGTGTTTGGCCGATATCCGTCCGAGAAATACACCGGCGCAGCCTATCACAACATCGCGGCAGCGCTGAACAGCGGCGTCTCCTTCGATGCAGCTATCGAATTTGTGCGACGCCTCGCCCTCACAGCGCTCACCGGCAACGGTGACATGCATCTGAAGAACTGGTCGCTGCTGTATCCCGGAGATGGCCGGACACCAACACTGTCGCCTGTCTATGACGTGCTTTCAACGATTCCCTACATCCCAAAGGACGGCATGGCGCTCAGCCTTGCCGGCGAAAAGTCATTCAAGGCGCTGACCCAGGAGCGCTGGCGCAATTTTGCAAACCGCAGCCGTCTTCCGGAAGGGGCCGTGGTGACAGCAGTCGCTGAGACTGCGGCGGTTGCGCGCGACAAGTGGTCGGCTCTTCCCGAACGCGATGTTGTGCCTGCGCAGGTCCTCGAGCGGATCGATGCGCATGTCGATGAAATGGCAGCCATCCTCGACCTTTAAGGTCGGCAGGTCTTGAAGCGCACATCACCCGATCCTGCCATCGCATAAGGGACGTTGCCGAATGCGCTCGCTCACAGATTTTCCAGCCAGCCTTCCGGGCATCATGCCAATCAAGAGGCGACGGCTCGTTCTCGAAGGCGATCTTCTTTCTGCGGCTGAAGGCGCCGATATTCGCCCGCGCATCAGCTCTTTCCCGATCTCGTCACCGAGGTCGGCCCCGATGCGGCTGCGACAATCCTCGTCGCAACGAAGCGAGAAATTGCCGCGTCGATCGCACAAGGAGCCGCGCATCCAATCGACGCCGATAAGAACACCGCGATCCGTCCAGCGGGCCAGGTGGAGACCGGCACTCGCGGCGTGCCCTGCAGCGGAAGCCGGCCGGTCCAGTTCGGAACGGCCGTATGCAGAAGCCAGCCGAGCATTTGCCGCGAGGCAGCCGAACCGCATTTCCTCGAAGGTCTCCCGCAAATACGCCAGCCACAGTGGGATCACCGCGCCGGCATAGATTAACCCCAGCAGGAAGAACGCGGAAGCTGTAGGACGTCGCGGGACCCTGGTCGTTGTGAAGGCGCGGGACCGACATACCGGGCTTCCCCTACTTGGAGTGGGGGCTTGACGGCTTCCAGTTTCTCGAACAGCGTCGCAAACATCTGCTTGGCCTTGCCGGCCTGCGGCACCGCCTTGGCCTGCTCGATGTTGGTCGGCGCGCCGACCACGATCATCGCCACCATGCCCATGGCGTAGTGCGGCACGCACTTCACGCCATAGATGCCGGCCTGATCGAATTTCACACTCATGTCTTCGCCATTCTTGCCGACGAAGGGAGCCGCGCCGTCCGGCAGCATGCCCTTGATGCTCGCGGCATTGTGTCCCTTGTCGGCGGCAACGAATTTTGACGGTGTCGCCGGGTTCGATTTTCACCAGCGCCGGCTCGAACACCATGAGGCCGCCATCTGAACCCTTGTTCAGCATCTTGACCTCGATTTCGGTCGGAGCAGCGAAGCTCATCACGGTCAGCATCGCTGCGGCATCCAGAAGCAGCGCCTTGTGCATTGTGATCTCCTGTCGTCTCGCGTTGACGGACTTCGACGACATCCAGGATGTCAAAGCGACCGAGCAGCACAGATGGAGGGGGCTAACCAACGCGAGTCCTTGTCGGGAAAAATTCGCGCCGCCCCTTGAAACCTTTTCCGGCCTTCTTAATCTTTTCGGCGTCGCGACCGCGGCGATCGGGATGCTCTCGGGGCCCGCGAATGAGTCGGGCGCCGGACGGTGTCCAAAGCCTGCTCGTACCCATCTTGCTCCAGGGAGGATTTGGCGATGAGGTATGATTGGACTCCCCTCGGGAGGTCCGCCATCGGCTTCGACCATCTTTTCGACGTTCTCGACGAGGTGCAGCGGACTGCCGAGGAGAGCTATCCCCCTTACAACATCGAACGTCTCGACGAGAACCGTTTCCAGATCTCGGTGGCGCTGGCCGGATTCACGCCGGACGAGGTCGCGCTGACGGTCGAGCAGAACGTCCTGACCCTCGAGGGCCGCAAGAGCGAGAAGGAAGAGAAGACCTACCTGCATCGCGGCATCTCGGCGCGCAATGTCAAGCGCCAGTTCACGCTCGCCGAGCATGTCGAGGTCAAGGGCGCGCGCTTCGAGAACGGTCTGCTCATCGTCGACCTGCAGCGGGAGATCCCCGAGGCGATGAAGCCGCGCCGCATCGCGATCGACGGCACCGCTGCGAGCAACGTCACACAGATCGGATCCCGGTTCGCCTGATCGGTCCCGAAATCTGAAAAATCCGAAACTGCCGCCGCGAGGACCTGCGCGGCGGATGCTGCAACTCGTCCTGGATCAGGAGGCGACCATGCGGCCGACGACCGCGCCTGACGACAACATTGTCGATTTCAACTCTTACCTTCATCCCGGCGCCCGTTCGAGCACCCGCGGGGTGTAGTCTCACGCCCAGGCCTCAGCTTTTCCGGGAAGCGCGCCATCCTGGCCTCATGGGCGTCGGATGCGACCGCGATCGCGTCGTGCCCGTCGCTGCGGGCTCCCGAAGGGCTCAAGGCGGCGGTGACCATCGACGAGATCCTGGAAGCACTCTGCGCGCTGGACGGCGGCCCGCGGCAATTGCATGCCGGCGTCGCTATCACTGTCCCGCGTTTGGGCGCCTTCTTCCATGACCGATCGAAGCTGCCGTCCGATCCTCGCTAGCAAGACGCCGCCGGTGACATCCATCGGCATCGCGCAGGATAATGATCGACCCACATCGCCGGCGCCCTGATCAGACATTCCCGCCCGCCGAAGCCAGGCGGCTCGGACTTCCACGACACCTCCAAGGGTGCGAGCTGGCTCAACATGATTGAGATCGAGATCGAACATCTTGCGGGGAAAATGCGTCTATCGCTGGATCGATGATCTCACCGATTGCGCCGCGCGATCACCGCTTGAGAACGGCCGAGGGATGCCGGGATGCTCCCGCATCAAATGGATGTTCGCTACTGACAAGGCCCGCGCCAAAATCGGTCGAAGCCGATCCCAGACCCTTCCAAAGAGTCATGATCGCTATGCAGAGGCACGCGTGCGGTCGGAGGCGGGTAGCGGCGCCTCCAAGCCGCTTATGTCCGAAAGCAAACGGACGGCTTGTCCGAAGCTCGCCAAGCTACCGCGAACGCGACATTGGACGCGACAAGCCAGAGGCCATGAAGGCCGCTTTGGCACTGGCCTCAATCCTGCAGTCGCGAACGCTGCGTGTGTAAAGCGGCGCAACAGCATCAGGAACGCAACGATTTTGGACTGCGATGACCCTCTGCCCGTCGCAGGGTGAGCTTCGACGCATTTCCATCTCGGTGTGTCGCTGATGCATGCGCTGCGGCGACATGCGTGAAACAGATGTCGTACCCGGTCCACCGAAGGACGGGTGCAAATTTCTGTGCGTGATCAGCCTTCGTTCGATGATGACGCACATTATGGGGTGATGATGCGATTTGAAGTTCTTACCTGGGGGGCCGCAACAGCTGCGCTCGTTGCAAGCGGAGCGGCCAATTCAACAGATCTAAAGCCGGCAGCAAAAGTCCCGCCGAGACCGTGGAGCTGGAGCGGAGGATATATCGGCGGTCAGGTCGCCGGGGGCTACGGCCGGACGTCGTTCAGTGATCCCTATGGTCCGTCAATCTACGGGGACGCGTTGACACGCCTGCATTCCTGGCTGGCGGACAGCTTGGCTACAACTGGCAGAGTGACCGCTGGGTGTTCGGCGTCGAACTGGAGGCGAGCCGTACCGTCTCGGACGGCACAAACACCTGTCTTGCCTTCTCCAGCGTTGCTGTGATCGCAACCTGCAACGCGGGTCCAAGCGTCCTTGCCACGGCAACCGGTCGTGTGGGTTACGCTTTCGGCCCGCACGGCCACACGCTGGCCTACGTCAAAGGCGGCGCCGCTTGGCAAAACAATCGCGGTGCGATCGCCAATCATAACGAATTCCGGGACAGGAACTTTGCCGGCTTCCCGCGGCATACGACGCAGTTCGATGACGGTCGCTTCGGCGGGACTGTCGGCGTCGGCATCGAGCAGCAGCTCACACCCGCCTGGTCCGTCAAATTTGAGTACGACTATATGGGGTTTGCCGGCCCTCGTGTGGCGACCCCTCCAACCGTGCAGCGTCCGCCCCTTGCGATCATTCCTGCCAGCACCAGCAGCCTATCCAGCGATTATCACGTCGGTAAAATCGGCTTGAATTATCACTTTGGCGTCGATCCGAGGGCGGAATGGGCCGATGCGCCGCTGCACCCCGCAACAGCGACCGCCGAAGCCAAGCCTGTTCTATCGACAGGCGACTGGTCGCTCGAAGGCGGCTCACGGGTCTGGCTCAGCCGGGGAGCTTTCCAGTGGGACTACACAATTCCGCCCCGGTTTCCAGGAGATGAGAGCGTTCCCAGTTCCAGGCTCACCTATCAGGGGCTCGACGGCGTGTCCGGCGAGTTGTTCGGACGCCTTGACAGCCCCTTTGGGATATTCCTGAAGGGCAATATCGGCCTCGGACGCTTCAACAAAGGAAAGATGAACGACGAGGATTCGAGCATCTTGAACCGTGCCTATTCCAACACGTTATCAGGTCAGGCGAACGGACGGTTCGTGTACTACACGGCGGACGCCGGCTACGATTTTCTGCGCGGCAGCACCTACAAGCTGGGCGCATTTATCGGATGGACCTCCTACGGCCAGAAGTCTGATTCGATAGGTTGCGTGCGGATCGCCTCGTCCTCGCCGGCCCGGGCATGCGCGGGGCAGCGGCAGATCATCGGCAGTCAAGACACCAATTGGAATGCGCCGCGCATCGGCCTCAGCGCCGAGGCTTTGGTGCTTGAACGCTGGCGCGTGAGCGCCGACGTAGCGTACCTGCCATGGACCGATTTCACTGGTCGCGACAACCATCTCCTCCGCCCAGCGACAACTTTCTACGATCAGCGCGGAGACGGTGGTGGAGGCCTTCAGGTGGAAGGGGTGCTCTCCTACTTTCTCACCAAGAATGTCAGCATCGGAGTTGGTGGCCGATATTGGTCAATGTGGACCAGGAAGGACAGCGATGTGACCTACAACGCCAATTTAGAGAATACCCGCGTCCAAGGGCCTGCTCTTGCGAAATACCGCATGGAACGATGGGGCACGTTCATCCAGGCCTCCTACAAATTTGACTGACAAGCCAGGTGGCTCTGCACGGTGTTTTGACCGGTTGCGTGCGGCGGCGGTCAGATGTCGTGCGCGACAAGTGATCGCCCTTCCAGAACGCGATGTCGTTCTACGGGACCCTGATAGTTGCGCGAAGGCGCGCGACCGACATACGGGAGCTCTCCTACTTGGAGGGAGTCTTGGCGGCTTCCAGTTTCTCGAACAGCGTCGCAAACATCTGCTTGGCTTTGCCGACCTGCGGCACCGCCTTGGCCTGCTCGATGTTGGTCGGCGTGCCGACCACGATCATCGCCACCATGCCCAAGGCGTAATGCGGCACGCACTTCACGCCATAGACGCCCGCCTGATCGAATTTCACGCTCATGTCTTCGCCATTCTTGCCGACGAAGGGAGCCGCGCCGTCCGGCAGCATGCCCTTGATGCTCGCGGCATTGTGTCCCTTGTCGGAGGCAACGAATTTTACGGTGTCGCCGGGCGCGATTTTCACCAGCGCCGGCTCGAACACCATTATGCTGCCGTCAGAACCCTTGTTCAGCATCTTGATCTCGATTTCGGCCGCGGCAGCGAAGCTCGTCATCGTCAGCATCACTGCGGCGGCCAGAAGTAGCGCCTTGTGCATTGCAATTTCCTGTCGTCGCGAGTTGACGGGCCACTAACTAGAGCTGGAAGGCCGGTCGAGATTTGAGCTGACGCAATCTTTCCGAAGAATCTCCCTTTTGTGATCACTCTGGAGCTGCCGCGGAGAGGAAATGCCGGCAATCGACCGTTCGGTCGGGATCCCGTTGTTTTCCTGACTTTCACCTGGAGAACTCGAAACTTCGCGTCAGGCGCGCTCCGTCCGCTATGAGAAGGACACCGCTGTCGTCGAGCGGGGCCCGATGCGAAGTTGTTTCTCGTGCTGTTGCACGGCCATTTGCGCGTTGACAACACGACGCCGTGCTGTCCGTCGGTAGCGCGGCAACGGCTGGCGGCGAAATTTGCGGTGCTTGCGGTGAATGCGCTACAGACCGTCGGCCGCCGGCTGCAGGACACCCAGACGCGGGTGCTGGAAATGTCGCGCCAGCCGGTCGAGCAGCGGGTTTCGCATGCTGTTACGCCTTTCCGAGCAGGTCGGCGGCAAGACCGACCCGGGGATCGATATCCTGCATCCGGTCAGCCAAATCCTCGGTGTATGGCGCAACGCGAGTTGGTTGAAGGCGGTCGCCAGTGGATCGTTCTGCGCAACCTCATGAGTCGTTCGGGCTTGCCGAGGCCAGCCGAGGCGGTTTCGGCCAAGCTCAACGTAATTTGCGCGGGCTCGCGCAGCCGTTCCAGAAATTTCTCGAGATCGATCCCGTGTTCGCGGTAGGCCTCGTCGACCGCGTGGAAGGTCGCGATCAGGCCGCCGGCGAAATGCATGTTGAAATCGAGGGAGATTCGGATGCTCGAAGGCGAACGCTGTATGATTGTGTCGACAATCAGCTCGATGGTCGGGAACGCGATCTCTATCATGGTGCCGGTCTGCGCGTCTGGCGTTGCCGCCTGTTGTGTTAATGCAAGCAGCACGGCGATGACCGCTTCGCCGGATTGACGGACAACGGCTGCGCGTCGTTCTTGACCTGCGTCAATGCCCCGGCGGCAAGCGTTGCTAGTGTGCACTCTTTGTAGAAGTCTCGCCAAGGCGCTGGATGCACGACCGTTGCATGCTCCTCAGGCGGGCGAGGGTACCCTGCGAGATGGAAGCAATGGACGAGCGAGCAATGTGGGAAGGGATTTCGACTGCCCCGTACGAGC
Organism: Bradyrhizobium ganzhouense; assembly: GCF_049949285.1. NCBI lineage: Bacteria > Pseudomonadati > Pseudomonadota > Alphaproteobacteria > Hyphomicrobiales > Nitrobacteraceae > Bradyrhizobium > Bradyrhizobium ganzhouense. The sequence goes on along the minus strand of NZ_CP181318.1, from coordinate 7,763,706 downwards.
GAGCGCTCGAGCTCGCTGTGATCGAAGGCAATCGCGTGCATCCGCTGATCTTCGCCTGCCGTCGCACTCCGAGCGGCTGGGTCAATGATACGACCCGTGAGCGGGTTGTCGTCCATCCGACGCACTGGCGTCCATGGCCTTCGAAAGACTAGTTTGCTCCAGCTCCCCTCTTGCCGAAGAGACGGCCAGTCGTGCTATGAGGCGATCACCGTCCCAGTCTCGCAAAGGCGCGTTCGTTTCTGCATCGGGCTACTGAATGACAGCACAAGGCCGATTTTGGCTTCGCTACGGGGCGGCGGCCGCTGCCGTCGCTGCCATATTTTGCGTGCGCCTTGCCTTGCATCATTATTTCGAGGATCGGACCTTCACCGTGATCTATGTTCCGGTCGTGGTCTTTGCGGCATTTGCTGGCGGCCGCGGGCCTGCAATCTTCGCCACTCTGTTGTGTCTTGCGAGCGCCAGCTACTTCCTGGGACCGAGCCTTTACAGCAACCCGGCGAACCTGATCGATGTCTCGTTCTTCGCAGTCATGGGGCTCATCCTCGGCGTGATGGGCGACCGGCTGTTGCGGGAGACGGAAGACGCCCGATATCGGCAGGCGCAGCTCCAGTCGATCCTGGATACCGTCCCGGAAGCCATGGTTCTGATCGATGAGCGGGGCATCATGCGATCCTTCAGCGTCACAGCCGAGCACCTCTTCGGCTGGTCGGCCGCGGAGGCGATCGGAAAGAATGTCTCGATCCTCATGCCCGCGCCGTACCGGCAGGAGCACGATAGCTATCTCGATCGCTACCGCTCTACGGGCGAGCGTCGCATCATCGGGATCGGGCGGATCGTGGTCGGCGAGCGCAAGGATGGCTCGACGTTTCCGATGGAGCTCGCAGTGGGCGAGGCCAAGGCCGGCGCCGAGCGATACTTTACCGGCTTTGTCCGCGACCTGACCGAACGGAGAACCCAGGAGCGCCGGATGCAGGAATTGCAGTCCGAGCTGGTGCACGTGTCGCGGCTGACCGCCATGGGCGAGATGGCGTCCTCGCTCGCGCACGAACTCAATCAGCCATTGTCCGCGATCACAAGTTATCTGCGCGGTGCCGCGACCTTGCTGAAGGCAGGTGAGGTCGACAAGGAGCGCGTGCGCGAGGCCATGGACCGCAGCGCCGACCAGGCGTTGCGCGCCGGCGACATCATCAAGCGCCTGCGGGAGTTCGTCGCCAAAGGCGAGACCGAGCACACCATCGAGAACCCGGCGACGCTGCTCGAGGAGGCGGCGGCCCTGGCCCTGGTCGGCGCCAGGGAACAGGGGGTGCGCGTTTCGCTGCGCTGTGACCACAATCTTCCCGATATCGTCGTCGACAAGGTGCAGATTCAGCAAGTCGCGCTCAACCTCATCAGGAACGGCATCGAGGCGATGGAAACGAGTAGCCGGCGCGAGCTGACCATCGGTGTCATCCGCCAAAACAGGTTCGCATTCTTCTCCGTCACTGATACCGGCGTGGGCATCGCGCCGGAGATCGACGAGAAGCTGTTTCAACCCTTCGTCACCAGCAAGGCAAACGGCATGGGTGTCGGTCTTTCAATCTGCCGAACCATCATCGAAGCACATGGCGGCCGCGTCGCGGCGCGCCCCAATGACGGCGGCGGCACAATTTTTGAGTTTACGCTGCCCTTCGCCGAAACGGAGGCGGGCGATGAACGATAAGACGGTCATTCACGTCATCGACGATGACGCTGCGATGCGGGATTCGCTGGCGTTCCTGCTCGACGTCAATGGATACAAGTCGCAGGTCTACGAGACGGCCGACGCTTTTCTGGCTGGCGCCTGCGCCGGGACGTTGAGCTGCGTCGTCTCCGATATTCGCATGCCGGGCATAAGCGGCATCGAGCTGGTGAGGAAGCTGAAACGCCAAGGAACATCCAGCGCGGTCATCCTGATCACGGGTCACGGCGACGTCGCGCTCGCCGTGGAGGCGATGAAGGCGGGTGCCGCGGATTTCATCGAAAAGCCGTTCGACGATGCCGCGCTGCTGGGGGCAATCCGCTCTGCGCTGGAGGCGCGGCCCGCGGCAGGAAGCGAGAGCTCGGCGAAGAAGGAGGCTGAAGCGCGGCTTGCCGATCTGTCACCGCGCGAGCGGGATGTCCTGCAGGGGCTTGTGGCAGGCAAAATCAATAAGGTCATTGCGCATGACCTCAGCATCAGTCCGCGCACCGTTGAGGTCTATCGTGCCAACCTCATGGCGAAGACGGGGGCGCGCAGCATGTCCGAACTGATGCGTCTCGCGCTCGCTGCGGGTCTGTGAGGGCTGGGCAACCAGGCATCTCGAAATAGCTTCACAGAGATGCCGCTGAGTGCGCCCTGATCCGGGACCTTGCGACCGACAAGGCCAAGCGATCTGTTTGATCGGCTAGCGAGCCATCTGACGGGTCTTGCGGAACACGTTGAGATGGCGATGCTCGAACGGAACAACGGAACGGAAAAGTAGGGCCGTCTCAGTTGGCGGCCTCCGCCAGTGACACAGCGACATCATTCCGCTTTTCCATCAGCTGCAGCACGCGCTGCAATCTCCTCGGACCCTCATGATGTGGTGCAACATGATCTCGTCGATGGCCGTACCCATCATGTCACGTCGTGCGGCAGGATGCCGCTTGACTGGGAACAAAGCCTTCAATGCATCGGCTTTCGAGACGATCCCGCCTAGTGGCTCTGCACAGTGATTTTGACAGGTTGGGTCCGGCGGTCAGATTAGCTCCGGCAGGAGTTTCGGATCAATGAGGACCTCGATGCTGCGAGGCGTCCTTGGCTGCCGTCTGATGAGGCCGACGCGTTCCAGCGTCAGCACCATCTGGTGAACCGAAGGCGGGCTGACGCGGAAATATTCCTGCATGTCGGTCTCGGCCGGGGGCCTGCGATGCAGCCGGGTATAGAGGTGGATAAAAGCCAGATACTGCCCCTGCGTGGGCGTGAAGGGTTTTGACGAAGGACTCAAGCCGGCCATCCGATTCAGTTGTTCGTGCGTGCCTCGAACGAGGTCGGCACGCCATGAATGTACGCTATCGGGTCGAACTCAGCCAAATCGAGCGCACCGAACTGAGGGCGCTGCTCAGCGGCGGCAAGCAGGCGTCCCGCAAGCTCAAGCGAGCGCAGATTTTGCTGGCCGCCGATGCCGGGACCAGCGACGAGGAGGTCGCAAGGAGCGTTGGCGTAAGCGGCTCGACCGGATATCGGACCAAGCGACGCTTCGTGGAAGGCAATCTGGAGCGGGCGCTGAGCGAAGAGCCGTGCCCCGGAGCGAAGCGCAAACTCACCGGCAAGGAAGAAGCCTTGCTGGTGGCGACCGCCTGTGCCAGTCCCCCAAAGGGCCGTGCGCGCTGGACGCTCAAGCTGCTGGCAGGCGCGAAGGTCAAACTCACCGACAGTGACGGATCCAGGACAGGGGATGTGGGAAAGTTCACGACCCGATCGTGAACTGACGGAACCGTTGAGACTGACGCTGCGATTTGAACGCGTCATGATCCGATCGCGTCGCCAGGCCGGCTGATGAGAATTCTCGGACCCCGATTGTTGAGAGAGTTGTGCTGCGGACGTAAAAGGTGATTTTCGCCCCTGCAGAGCTTCTTCATGAGCCGCTGCGCCGCGCGCGAATCTCGTCGGCGCTTGATCACGACGTCGAGAACGAGGCCATTCTGGTCGACAGCGCGCCAGAACCAATGTTGTTCGCCGGAATCGAGATAAGGACTTCGTCGAGATGTCTTTTGTGGCTGCGAACGGAGCTAGCGAATCCAATCGGAGTGGATAACGCAAGTACGTTAGATGCCCGACAATATCGGACGAGTGAAATAGCAGTATTAGGGCTAGCATATTGACAGAGAACGATTTCTCCTTTGGCACGGTACGTGCTTAGCCTCCTCTATAAAGGCGCATTAACTGAGGAGAAGTCGTCCGATTCCTACGGAGAAAACGCCGCCGGGGCATGAGCTCACGACAACCCGACGATGTGCCAAGTGCCAGCGGTGGAGGCCGGGCGCTCCGAAACCCCGGCCATCTCCGTACCCAGCCTCCTCCTCAACCCTAGCCGGGAGCAAAATAGATGAGGCAACCCATCACACTCGGGAGCATCGATATGTGCGGCAATACGCACTGTCACTTTGATCGTCGCGCCGCACGTGGAGGCGCATCAGCTCGGATGGACGGCGGCCGGCACGTCCGAATGGGGACCTGGCGATTTTGATAGGTTGTGTCGCCGAGCGTCACATGTGAGAGTTCACACTGACGGGGTCGGCCACAACATCAAGCCATTGCTTCCGCAGAACGTGTCCGGACGACATGCGCACTAGCGTCTCAAATCCTTGTTAAAGGGAGTATCACATGACTAACGCCAAAGCGCTCCTTCAGGAGCGGTCCCGGCCCATGCCAGCGGACCTTCCACTTCCGGCAGTGGCACCTCCGACTATTAAGTGGCCCAAGGGCTCTCTCCCGAATGACAGCGCTTATGCCGGCTATCTCACCTGAGTCTATCGGATTATGCCTACTTGGCGCCGCCCCTCAGACGAGGGGCGGACGAGTTATAAAACAATGCTCAAGGCCTGCCTGAGGATACGCGACCTTGAACTCTTTGATCCTGTGGCCAATGGCTCTTCAATATCAATTGGCGACAGCTATATTCACCCTTTCCATCATCAGAGTCTCGAGAGCTTTCTCCTCAAGACGTCTGAACAATGGTTCGTCGTCACGCGAGAGCGCCTGCGATCGGAAGCTCACTTGAGCGCCCCGATTGCTGTCGCCGCTAACGTCTCTGCCGATCACTTTCGCCAGTGCTATCAGGAGAGCCTGAATTGGCCTCTCGACTTCATTATCGTCGAGGCGGCCCGCAGCGGCGGCCGGCTCCGTGTGCGAGCTGGCCAATTGGGGAGCCTGCCGATCTATTTCACCGTTGAGGAACGCATTCGCTCGGTGACGCTTTCCTGGGACTTTGCTGATTTCTTGCGTGAATCGCGCGCGCTTGACACCGAAGTGATCGCGCATCATCTGGCGATGAGAACGTTCTACTCTGCACGGCAAGCCTGCCTCGGCGTTAACCTACTAACAGTTGGCGCGAGTTTATACGTCGACACGTCGGACACACTGTTTGATTGCGGCCCAAGACGATCACTACCTGATGCGCACGCTGGGTTAACGACCACCGATGCGATTCGTGAGTTTCATCAATTGCTGCATGAGGTTGTCGTTTCTCGACCAACCAACTGTGGTGCAAGTGCGGTGGAATTGAGCGGAGGAATGGATTCCGCTTCCGTCGCGATCGCTGTCGGCGAGGGCGTCGGATCGTTAACATGTGGGGGCATACTACTGGGTGATGAGAGTAGCCCCAACCAGACTGATAGACGAAATAGTATTGTGGCCGCACTGAATTGCCGCGACTACGCGATCGAAATGAACGCCTACATGCCGGCGATTGATCTGAATCTCGACTTAATCCACCACCTGCCACTTGTTTCGGAATATTACCTTGAGGCGTTCGACGCACTTTGGGGTAGGTTTCGTGACGCGGGTTGCGAGATAATCTGGTCCGGTATAGGAGGAGATGAGCTCTTCTTTCGCTACTCTGGCGAGGATGGTGAAGCAAGGTCTCCGTCGTCACGTTGCTTCGATATCGCCGTTGGACATGCGGAAGCCTTGCTAACGAGACGCGGCCTTGATGCCGCGCGTTCGTCTTTCCTATTTAGCGCGCCTCCTGGCGTCATCGCGTCAACGACTCTTATAGGGAAACTGTGTCATGCTCGACCTCTCGCGATGCGAGGACTTTGGCCAGTGACCCCGCTAGGCGATCCGCGATTGATCAACTTTTCAGCGACCCTACCGCTCGAACTTCGAGCAAACAAGCAGATGCTCCGTCTTTGCATGCGTGTCCGTAACGGCCTTGAGATGTTTCCGCGAGACTATAAGAAGGAGAGTTTCGAGCTTGTATTGCCAAGGGCGATTTCCGCGCGGGCGGACTCACTTGCATGCCAGCTAAAGTCTTGCGCATTGGCGGACTTAGGCTTGGTTTCGCCAGATTCGGTTATGACGCTTCTGAACAAGGTAATAGCAACGCGCGAATTTTCTGCGACGAGTGCCTTGGTGCGTTTTCTGTGGGCGGAGCGTTTCGCCCGGCAACTTGGTTGATGGTGTCCGTCCGACGCAGCGGCTGAATTCTGAGGCTTAATCGTCCAAAAGAATATCAAAGAATATCAATGACATGGAGCGTGGAGTCATACTCCTCGTAGGTGCCAAGCATGGTTTGGCCAAGTGCCAAATTGTGCACGGGATCGATGACCGAGGGCGATTCGTAAGTTGGTGAAATGGACCCAGCAAACAGTACTTCTTCGTCCCGCTCGTCACGTCGGAACGTTCGGTCCGCGCACCATTTGACAAGTTGCGTGCGGCGGGCCGCAAGCCGCTGTTCGGCTAGACCGCCTGCAGGCGTTCGATCACTTCATGAGCGAATGGCGACTGCATCGTCTTGTACACCTCGACGAACTTGCGTCAGTGCGCCAGACAAAAAGCCAGCTGGATCGCGCCGCCATGATTGCGCGCCAGCGCCTTGTAGGCGGCATAGCCGTCGACCTGCAGAATGCCGGAAAAGCCGTCAATTGCACGGCAATCTTGTCGGTGCCGCGGCCGTCGGCGAACACATAGGCGACCGCCGGCGGCGACGGGCCGCCCCGTGGGCGATCATCGATCGCATGCGCCCAGAACTGGCAGATGCGGGTGCGATGTCGCCCAGGATCAAGCACCGGGCATCGGCGTCTCGTCGCTGAACAGCCGCGGCGAGGCCTGGATCGTCTTGAGTTGCAACTGATAGAGGCTCTCGAGCCACCATGCGGCACGCTTCACCCAGCCGGCGAGCGTCGCGCGGTCGAGATGAATGCCCTGGCCGGCCAGCATCTGCACCTGCCGATACAGCGGCAGATACCAGGCGAACTTCGACACCACCACGTGGGTCACCAGCGCCGTCGAGGCCATGCCGCCCTCGATCAGCCGCGGCAGCACCTTCGCCTGTACCACGCCGTCGGTGCAGCCGCGGCAGGCATATTTGGGACGGATCGTGCGCAGCACCCGCAGAGCGCCGGGATCACGTCCAGCACCTCGCTCACGTCTTCGCCGATCTTGTGCAGACCGCCGTCGCAGCACGGGCACGCCGTCGCGTCCGGCTCGAGCACCTGCTCGTAGCGCGGCAAGTGCTTGGGCAGCGCGCCGATGTTGCGCCTCGCCTTCTTGCGCGGCTTGCCGAGCGGCTTCGTCGCAGGGGCATCGTCGTTCGCAGACAGAGGCGGCGTGGCGCCGGTCGCGAGATCGTCCAGCTCGAGCGCGAGTTGCTCGGCGACGATTGCCGCAAGCCGCTCCGAACGCTTGCCGAAGATCATCTCCTTGAGCGTCTGCATCGCCACGCGCCGCATCTCATTCTCGGCGTCGAGCGCGAGCACCATCTCGGTCAGAGCCGCTGCGTCAGTCGGGAGAGCTTCGGGACGAATCGCCATGACAAAACGATACATGCGTTCGCCATCGGCTCCAGCGAAATCCTCGCCTCTCAGCCGACAACGGCCGGCCGCGGCACAGGGCTTGGGTGAAACACGCGTTCATGCTGAACCGTCTCCTTGAGACATTCGTACAAGACAGCCTCTTCGCGGTCGCGGGTTTGATTGCGCGATCATCCAGCGATGGCGCGACCGCTCCTTGAACTGGATCAAGTGATAGCGACAGTTGATTGAGATCAACGCGCCGACCGTTCCCCCGGGCTAAGGATCTCTTAGCGAAACCGGGAGGCGGGACATGCCCCAAATATTGGAAGTGGTCCACGCCGTAGTCGGCTTTGCCGCGATCGCCTAAGAATGGACCTTGCGTTCGAAGGCCTATGTCTTACGGCCTTTATCGCCGCCAATCGGCTGGCGACCGCGCCCTTTCTCTTTTGCTCGCCTTATGGCGTCTTCGGGCTGTCCACTTATGGACGGCTGGATGGTTCGGTCGGAGCCATCCGAGAAGTGAAGACAAGCCGCGTCGCGCCTTCAGCGTCTCGGCCGATCGGGTCCGTCATGCAACACAGTGAACGAGTTGGACCCGGAGCCGGCTGCAGTCGACAGGCGAGGTGGAGCCATGGTTTAACCCGCGAGCTTTCCGGGCAGTTCCCGACGCTTGATGTTGGGTTATCAGTTGCAAATGAAGGCTGGGGTCTTGGTCCCGTTGTGAGTTTCGTTGCTGTCATCCTGATCATCGGCTTTGCCGTTGTTGCAGTGGGATGGGCGATCGGGCGCGATGTCTGATTGATCTTGCTCAAGGACTTCGCTCCGGTTCTGAGCGACATGTCGGCAAATAGGAGAACATAATGCCCTTATTTGAGGTGCGCTTCATCAAGACCGTCTGCGACGACACTGGGCACGAGCATCGTGCTTGCCAGGCGGCGTTCACCATCGACGCTCCGTCCCTGACGGAAGCGGTGCGACGATCGGAAGCGGACTTCTGCAGGCAGAGGCACGTCCACGACTGGACGATCTTCGCGGATGCCGTCGAATTCCGGGCGCCGGCCGCGCTGGAGCGGGCCCGGGCTTCCTAGCAAGGTCGATGTGTCTTGAACCCCGTCGTGCGCCGCTATGCGGGCCACAATGTGCCGCGCTATACGTCTTATCCGACTGCCGCCGATTTCTCGCCTGAGGTTGGCGCGAAAGACCACGAGACTTGGCTCGCCGGCCTCAACGCGCCTCAGGCCGTCTCGGTCTATCTTCACGTGCCTTATTGCCGAAAGATATGCCTGTACTGCGGCTGCAACACCAAGATGGCGGTCCGTGACGATGTGATCGATGGCTATCGCCGCGCGCTTGAAGCCGAGATCGATCTTGTTGCGAGCCTGGTCGGGGCGAGGCCCAAAATTGCCCGTCTGCACTGGGGCGGCGGCACGCCCGGCATTCTCGGACCTCACGGCTTGCGATCCGTCGTCGCCGTACTCCGCCGTCAATTCCCGTTCGCGAACGGCCTCGAGCACGCGATCGAACTGGATCCACGTCACGTGACTGTCGCCTCCGTGGACGCTCTGGCGGAACTCGGCGTCGGCCGTGCAAGTCTGGGCGTGCAGGACGTCAATCCTTTAGTCCAGGCCGCGATCGGCCGCCTTCAGCCACGCGTTGTCATCGAGGCGGCCGTCGAGCGATTGCGGTCGGCCGGAATCAGAAATCTGAACGTCGATCTGATGTATGGGCTGCCGCTGCAGACCGCCGACTCGGTTCGAAAGACCTGCGCCTCGGTTGCGGCGATGGGGCCGGACCGCATCGCCTGTTTCGGCTATGCGCACCTGCCGCGGTTCAAGGCCAACCAGCGGCGGATCGACGAAGCCGGGCTGCCGTCGCAGGATCAGCGCATCGAGCAGGCCGAGGTCATGTCCGAGGAGCTGATTTCCGCCGGCTATGTGAGAATCGGCATGGATCATTTTGCCAGGCCTGGCGATGCGCTCGCAAGAGCTGCGGCAGGCGGGAAGCTGCATCGCAATTTCCAAGGTTATACCGAGGATGCCAGCGGCGTCCTTCTTGGGCTCGGCGCCTCTTCGATATCGACTTTCGCGGACGGCTTCGTGCAGAACGTCGCGGATGTTCCAAGATATGTCGGCGCCATCGCTGCCGGCTCACTCGCCTCTGCCAGGGGGTGCCGATGCGATGAAAACGACCGACAGCGCGCGCGAATCATCGAGCGGCTGATGTGCGATTTCGCCGTCGATCTCGATGACGTCGCGCCAAATGCCGATCTTCGCGATGAACTGGCGAGGCTGACACCGATGCAATCGGAGGGGCTGGTCGAGATCGAGGGCGCGAAATTGACAATAACGGACGCCGGCCGGCTCGTCGTTCGCGTCATCGCCGCAACTTTCGATACCTATAGATGCTCTCGGGCCGCACAGTTCAGCAAGGCAATTTGATCTGCATCAACGACAAAGCCCCTTGGTGGATTTAAGACGTCACCGGAAAAAAAAGGGCACAAATCGTCAAATGTTGATTGAAGCGGCCGGCAACGCGTGCAGCACACTGTTCGGCAATCTCCGTGACTGCTTGAAGGGCGTCATGGATCGCAGGAACGAGTTGCAGCGGCTGGACCAGCGGGAGATCGAGGTTATCGCGCGCGAGCTGAATCTTTCCAGGACGGAGCTCGCTGCGCTGATCTTCAAGCCTTCGGGGTCGCTTCAGTCCCTGAGCAGACGCCTCTCCCATGCGGGCCTTGCCGAGGACGACCTGGAAGCATCTCGCGGTGACGTGCTCCGCGATCTGCGACGCGTGTGCTGCCAATGCTCGTCCAAGGCGCGCTGCGCCCGGGACTTGAATCACGAGCGGCAAGCGAGCCCAGCAAAATACTGCCCAAATGAGCAGACGCTGCGGGCGTTGGCGGACGATGTGCAGCGGTGCGCCCCACCGGTTCTGCCGGCCCCCGCCACCCGCAATTGATGTCGATCAACCCGGGCGCCGCGCGTGCCTCCCTGATCCACTCATCGAGGATGTCGCACCATGACGAACGTCTCCGCTGGCGCAAAATCGATGACGATCGGAGAAACGGTGTTGTGGCCGCTGTTTGCGGTGCTCGCATTCCTGTGCCTGATCGGTGCGGGATTCGCGCATGACGCCCCGTTCGCCTTTCACGCCTCGCTTGGATGCGCCGCCAGCATCGCGGCTGCGTTTGCGATCCTCAACCGCTACTATGATCGCCCGGCCAAACTGCCCCCGCAGGAGATCAACGGGCGTCCCAACTACAACATGGGTCCGATCAAGTTCGCATCGGTGGCGGCGATGTTCTGGGGCATTGCCGGCTTTGCCGTCGGGCTGATCATCGCCTCGCAACTGGCATGGCCCGCGCTTAATCTCGATTTGCCCTGGACCACCTTCGGCCGCCTGCGTCCGCTGCACACGTCGGCCGTGATCTTCGCCTTCGGCGGCAACGTCCTGATCGCGACCTCGTTCTACGTCGTGCAGAAGACCTGCCGCACGCGGCTTGCCGGCGATCTTGCGCCCTGGTTCGTCGTGCTCGGCTACAACTTCTTTATCCTGATCGCCGGCACCGGCTATCTGCTCGGCGTCACGCAATCCAAGGAATATGCGGAGCCCGAGTGGTACGCCGATCTGTGGCTGACAATCGTTTGGGTGACTTATCTGCTGGTGTTCCTGATGACGCTGGTCAAGCGCAAGGAACCGCACATCTTCGTCGCCAACTGGTTCTACCTGGCGTTCATCGTCACGATTGCCGTGCTCCATCTCGGCAATAATCCGGCGCTGCCGGTATCTGTCTTCGGCTCGAAGTCGTATGTCGCCTGGGGCGGCGTGCAGGATGCGATGTTCCAATGGTGGTACGGCCATAACGCGGTCGGCTTCTTTCTCACCGCCGGCTTCCTTGCGATCATGTACTATTTCATCCCGAAGCGCGCCGAGCGGCCGATCTATTCCTATCGGCTTTCCATCATCCATTTCTGGGCGCTGATCTTCCTCTACATCTGGGCCGGCCCGCACCATCTGCACTATACCGCGCTGCCTGACTGGGCGCAGACGCTGGGCATGACCTTTTCGATCATGCTGTGGATGCCCTCCTGGGGCGGCATGATTAACGGGCTCATGACCTTGTCCGGCGCCTGGGACAAGCTGCGCACCGATCCGGTGCTGCGCATGCTCGTCGTCTCCGTCGCCTTTTACGGCATGTCGACGTTCGAAGGCCCGATGATGGCGATCAAGGTCGTCAACTCGCTCAGCCACTACACCGACTGGACCATCGGCCACGTGCATTCCGGCGCGCTCGGCTGGGTTGGCTTCGTCTCCTTCGGCGCGCTCTACTGCCTGGTGCCGTGGGCGTGGAATCGCAACGGACTCTACAGCCTGAAGCTGGTCAACTGGCACTTCTGGATCGCCACCATCGGCATCGTGCTCTACATTTCCGCCATGTGGGTGTCCGGAATCCTGCAGGGTCTGATGTGGCGCGCCTACACCTCGCTCGGCTTCCTCGAATATTCCTTTATCGAGACCGTCGAGGCCATGCATCCCTTCTACATCATCCGTGCAGCCGGGGGCGCGTTGTTCCTGATCGGCGCGCTGATCATGGCCTTCAATCTCTGGATGACTGTCAGGGCCGGCGAAGCCGAGGGGGCACGAGCCGCCGGACGGCTCCAGCCTGCCGAATAGGTCATCCCATGTCCTTCTGGAATCGACACAAGATCTTCGAGAAGAACGCGACCATCCTGATCGGTGGAATCCTCGTGGTCATCGCCATCGGCGGTCTCGTCGAAATCACGCCGCTGTTCTATCTCAAGAGCACGATCGAGGTGGTCGACGGCGTTCGTCCCTACACGCCGCTCGAGCTTGCCGGGCGCAACATCTATGTCCGTGAGGGTTGCTATCTCTGTCATTCGCAGATGATCCGCCCATTGCGCGACGAAGTGGAGCGCTACGGCCACTACTCGCTGGCCGCCGAGAGCATGTACGATCACCCCTTCCAGTGGGGATCGAAGCGGACCGGGCCCGATCTCGCCCGCGTCGGCGCCAAATATTCCGATGATTGGCATGTCCGGCACCTGATCAATCCGCGGGCGATCGTGCCGCAATCGGTGATGCCGGGGTATCCATCGCTGGCTGCGACCGAACTCGAGCTTGAGGACGTCGCCGCGCATCTGCGGACCAGCCGCGCGATCGGCGTACCCTATACCGACGACCAGATCGCCAATGCCAAAGCCGACGTCAAGGCTCAGCTCGATCCCGATGGTGCGGATGCCGAAGCGTTCCAGAGGCGCTATCCAAATGCGGTTGTCCGCAACTTCGACGGCAAGGCTGGCGAACCCACCGAACTCGATGCGCTGGTCGCTTACCTGCAGATGCTGGGGACGCTGGTCGACTTCAAGCTCTATGACGAAAAAGCCAATCTGCGGTGAAGGTGATTTGTGATGAAGGCGATTGTCTCCGTTGACAACCTGGTGTTGCAGTTCGTGCTCAATTTCTGGACGCCGATCTTCGTCGGCATCTTCCTTGCCATCGTCTTTCACGCGCTGCGTCCCCGCAACAAGGTGCCGTTCGATGCCGCGGCGAAAATGCCGCTGCGGGAGGATTGACAGATGAGCGCGCACAACGACATCGACCGCGTGTCCGGCCGGTCGACCACGGGCCACGAATGGGACGGCATCAAGGAGCTGAACACGCCGCTTCCCCGCTGGTGGGTGCTGACCTTCTACGCCACCATCATCTGGGCCTTCGGCTATTGGCTGATCTATCCGGCGTGGCCACTGGTGAGCGGCTATACGACCGGTGTCCTGCACACCACCAATCGCGCCGCCGTTACCGCGAATCTCGCCCAACTCGAAGCTTTGCGCGGCGAAAAGATGAAGGCGCTTGGCACCGCGTCTCTTGCCGACATCGAGAAGGACCCGGCCCTCCTGGCCTTGGCGCGGGCGCGGGGCAAGGCGGTGTTCGGCGACAATTGTGCGCCCTGTCACGGTAGCGGCGCCGCCGGCGCGAAGGGCTATCCAAATCTGAACGACGACGACTGGCTCTGGGGCGGCACGCTCGTCCAGATCATGCAGACCATCCAGTTCGGCGCGCGATCCGGGAACGCGAAGGCGCATGAAGGCCAGATGCTCGCCTTCGGGCGCGATGGCATCCTGAAGAAGGACGAGATCGTCACGGTTGCCAATTACGTGCGCTCTCTCTCGGGACTTTCGACCGCGGCCGGCTATGACCCGGCCGCCGGCAAGACGATCTTTGCCGAGAACTGCGTGAGCTGTCACGGCGAGGAGGGCAAGGGCAATCAGGAGTTCGGCGCGCCGAACCTGACCGACCAGATCTGGCTCTATGGCTCGGACGAGTCCACCCTTGTGGAGACGATCACCAAGGGCCGCGCCGGCGTCATGCCCGCCTGGAGCGGACGGCTGGACCTGGTCACGACCAGGGCGCTCGCAGTCTACGTCCACTCGCTGGGCGGCGGCAAATAGCAATGCCGGGCGAGGTTTGAGCGGTTCACCCAGGTGAAGCGGTAATGGAGCCTTATCGGGGGATTTTGATGGGCCTTCCGATGACCAAGAACGTCACGCCGAAGGTGCTGATGGGCGGCGATGATGATCTGCCGCTCTATGCACCACAGAAGAAAATCTATCCCCAGCGGGTTTCCGGCACCTTCCGGCGACTCAAATGGGGGCTGATGGCGCTCTGCCTCGGCGTCTATTACCTGCTACCGTTGGTGCGCTGGGATCGCGGCCTCGGCGCGCCGGACCAGGCCGTGCTGATCGATTTTCCAAACCAGCGCTTCTATTTCTTCTTCATCGAGCTGTGGCCGCAGGAGATCTACTACCTCACCGGGCTGTTGATCCTCGCTGCCTTCACCTTGTTTCTGATGAATGCGCTCGGCGGCCGCATCTGGTGCGGCTACCTCTGTCCGCAGACGGTGTGGACCGACCTGTTCTACGCGGTGGAGCGCTGGACCGAGGGCGACCGCCGCGAGCGAATCAAAACCGATGCCGGTCCGCTGACTGCCAAGCGCCTGGCGCGGCGCGCGTTGAAGCAGGCGATCTGGCTGATCATCGCCTGGTGGACCGGCGGCGCATGGGTCCTCTATTTCTCGGATGCACCGACGCTGGTGAGGGATCTCGCCACCTTCCAGGCGCCGGCGATCGCCTACATCTGGATCGGCATTCTGACGGCGTCCACCTATCTCCTGGCCGGCCACGCACGGGAGCAGGTCTGTCTCTACATGTGCCCATGGCCGCGCATCCAGGCCGCGCTCACCGATGAGTGGGCGCTCAACGTCACCTACAAATACGACCGCGGCGAGCCGCGTTGTTCGATGAAGAAGGGAAGAGACCTGCGCGCGCTGGGCGAGAAGATCGGTGAGTGCATCGATTGCAAGCAGTGCGTCGCGGTCTGCCCGACCGGCATCGATGTCCGCAACGGCGCGCAGCTCGGCTGCATCCAGTGCGGCCTCTGCATCGATGCCTGCGATAACGTGATGAAGAGGATCGGCCGGCCGATGCGGCTGATCGGCTACGACAACGACATCAATGTTCAGCGCCGGACATCCGGCAAGACGGAAGTCTTCAAGCCGATCCGTGCCCGGACGGTGGTCTATGCGTCGTTGATCTCCCTGGTTTGCGCGGTGATGCTGCATACGCTGCTGACGCGCTCGCTGCTGGACGTCAACGTGCTGCACGACCGTAACCCCGTGGCGGTCAAGCTCAGCGATGGCGCGATCCGCAACGGCTATACGCTGCGCTTCCTCAACAAGCGCGGCTTTGATCGCGTGATTGCCGTCGATGTCGACGGGCCCGCCAATGCGCAAATCCATATCGTCGGCGTCGACTCCGTCACGCCCGAGCGGCCGATGATCGTCCTCGCGCGTGATGCCACCACCGAGTTGCGCGTGCTGGTGACTGCACCTTTCGACGAGAAAGTGGAGAAGACCCAGCCGGTCAAATTCCGCATCACCGACATCGGGCTCGGCGAGGTTGCCTCCGCCACCGATCATTTTGTGACGCCCTGAGATTAGAGGAAACCGGACATGACAACGTCTTCATCCGCCATACGGCCAATCACCGGGCGCTTCGTCCTGATCGCCGTGGTTTCTTTCTTTGCCGTCGTGATCGGCGTCAACACGGTGATGATGCGGCTTGCCATCGCCACGCTGCCGGGGACCGACGTCGACAGCGCCTATAGCGCGAGCCTGGCTTATCAGAAGGAAATCCAGGCTGCGCATCAGCAGAACGGGCGCGATTGGAAAGTCGATGCGCATATCGAGCGCCAGGCCGACGGGACGGCGCGGCTGAATCTGGATGCAACGGCGCAGGACGGCGCGCCGCTTGCCGGATTGTCGGTCTTCGGCCGGCTCGAGCGTCCCACTGATCGCAGAGCGGACCAGTTGCTCGAGATGATCGAGGGCGGTGGCGGCAGCTACCGCGGCATCGCGCACGGCGTTGCAGCGGGACAGTGGGAGCTGGTGATCGAGGCCGACCGGGACGGAAAGCGCCTGTTCCTGTCGCGCAATCGTGTGGTCCTGAACTGACGGAGCGCTGCAATGCAGTCGACGATCGATTTTTCGCACTTCCTGAAGAAGTCCGGCTCGAATCTGCGCCTCGATCTCGCAGTCGACGGCATCCGTTGCGCCGCCTGCATGGCCAAGATCGAGCGCAACTTATCGCAGATCCCGGATGTCACCTTGGCGCGAGTCAATCTGACCGATCGGCGCCTGGCGCTGGAGTGGAAGGCGGGCGCGGTGGATCCCGCGCTATTCGTCGTTCGTCTTGCCGAGCTCGGTTACAGGGCCTATCCGTTCGAGCGCGCCGACGCCGAGACACGGGAGGCCGAGCGCGCAAGTGCGTTGCTGCGGCGCCTGGGTGTTGCCGCTTTCGCGGCGATGAACGTGATGATGCTGTCGGTGCCGGTCTGGTCCGGAAATCTCAGTGACATGCTGGGCGAGCAGCGCGACTTCTTCCTCTGGCTCTCGGCGCTGATCGTGTTGCCGGCCGCGGCCTATTCGGCCCAGCCGTTCTTTTCCTCGGCCTGGGCGGCGCTCCGCGCCCGCAATGTCAACATGGACGTGCCGATCTCGGTCGGCATCGTCCTGGCGCTGGCGATGTCGTTGTTCGAAACGGCCATGCATGCCGAGCACGCCTATTTCGACGCGGCGATCATGCTGATCGCGTTCCTGCTGGCAGGTCGCTATCTCGACCAGAACATGCGACGGCGCACCCGCGCCTTTGCCGGCAATCTTGCCGCGCTGAAGGCGGAGACCGCGACCAAGTTCGTCAGCGATGAGGAGATCCGCACGGTCCCCGTCGCCGCGATCCGCCCCGGCGACATCGTGCTGCTCCGTCCTGGCGAGCGTTCGGCCGTCGACGGCAACGTCATCAGCGGCCGCTCCCAGATCGACCAAAGCCTGATCACCGGCGAGACAGTGCCGACGACGGTAATAGCGGGAAGCGCGGTCTATGCGGGAACGCTGGTGCGGTCGGGCGCGTTGCGTGTCCGCGTCTCGGCGGCCTCCGAAGCAACGCTTCTGTCTGAAATATCGCGGCTGCTGGAGAATGCCCTGCAATCGCGTTCGCGCTATCTGCGCCTTGCCGAACGTGCCTCGAGGCTCTATGCCCCGCTCGTCCACGCCACTGCACTGCTGACGATGATCGGCTGGCTCATCGCAGGCGCCACGCTCCACGATTCGATCGTGACGGCGATTGCGGTCCTCATTATCACCTGTCCCTGCGCGCTCGGCCTCGCCATTCCGGCCGTGCAGACGGTCGCTTCCGGCGCCTTGTTCGGCTCGGGCGTATTGCTCAATGCGGGTGACGCGATCGAGCGGATCGCCGAGGTCGATCGCGTGATCTTCGACAAGACCGGCACATTGACCTTGCCCGAGCTCGACGTTGCGAATGCTGCGGCGATCCCTCCAAATGTCTTCGGTCTTGCGGGCCGCCTGGCGCTGTCGAGCCGCCACCCCGTCGCTGCCGCCGTGGCACGTGCGGCCGGCGCCCAAACGCCGCTGCCAGGCATCGAAGAGGAGCCGGGGCAGGGTGTATTTGGCGTGGTCGATGGTGTTGACATCAAGCTCGGGCGTCCGTCCTGGTGCGGCGCGGACAAGGCGGCCGACCAAATCCTCCAGAGCGATCCCGAGGCATCCGTCGTTGCGTTCCGGCATGGTGAGACCTGCCATGTCTTCGCGGTCAGGCAGCGGATCCGTCCCGACGCGGCGAAGATCGTTTCTGCACTGCATCGGCTGGGTCTGATCGTCGAGATGCTTTCCGGCGACCGGGAGCCGGCCGTGAGGGCGGCTGCCGAGGCGCTCGGCATTCAGCGATGGCGCGCCGAGGTGACGCCGGTCGACAAGATTGCGCGCATCGACGATCTCAAGCGCCTCGGCCACAAGGTGCTGATGGTCGGGGACGGCCTGAATGATGCGCCGGCGCTGGCAGCCGCCCATGCCTCGATGTCGCCGGTCACCGCGACGCATCTGAGTCAGTCGGTCGCCGATGCCGTGTTTCTCGGTGAGCGGCTTGCACCCGTGGAAGCCGCAATCGGGGTTTCGCGCCAGGCGCTGCGGCTGATGCGGCAGAACCTCTGGCTGGCGGTGATCTACAACGCGCTCGCCGTGCCTGTGGCCATGGCAGGCCTGGTGACGCCGCTGATCGCCGCGGCAGCGATGTCCGGCTCATCGCTGCTCGTCATGTTCAACGCCTTGCGCGCGCGCCGGCAGAGGGAAACTGCCTGATGGAAGTCCTGCTCTATCTGGTGCCGCTTGCGATCGCGCTTGGCGGGCTCGGCCTTGCGGCCTTTCTCTGGTCGCTCAGGAACGGCCAGTATGACGATCTCGATGGCGCCGCCTGGCGGGCGATCGCCGACGATGAGCCGTCTGAGACATCCTCCACCTCGGCGCACCCGGCGAGCGCCAAGCATCAGCAACGCGATCACGACCCGGGCGAAGGCCATCAGCACCGTCCATCAGGACGCCTGCGCGGCGAACCGAGCGGGGTTCGACAAATGGGAGGATCGCCACCGCTCAGCGATTACCGCCCACCTATCAACAGCAGCTGATCGGCGGCGCTACCGGCCGCCTTTAGCGCCAGTGCGTGGCAGTGACATCGACCTGCCTCAGCGTTTCGGCATCGAGCCAACCGTCGCGGTGACGCAGCCATGAGCCGCCGCACACGGTGGTACCGCGGTCAATGATGGCAAGCTCAATCTCTCGATCGAGGGGCGCATTGGCGATTTCGCGCCATTCATTGCGCAGCAGGCGCGACAAATATGCTCTGAGTCGGATCATGGCTGCGTTTTCCGCCATCCTGATGAATGGCGGGCGATGGTAGCGCAGACATGCGTGAGGCCGCCTTGAGCTGCGTCAAGGGTCGCTCGATCCGCCACGCAACCGAAAAATTGCAGGTGCCTCCGGATTTATACTTAGGGGAATAACACGAGTTTCGAAACCCGGGGAAGCGGGCAGACTGCCGTCACCGACGATCGAAACCGGAGTTTCTGCCATGCTCACCGCCGCAACCGCCGGGTCCTCAATCCACGCGCGTCCGGCCGCTGCGGTTCGGTCAAACTCCCTGCCCGAAGGCCCGCTGGGTTTGATCGGCGCTTCGACGCACTTTTCGCGCAACGCTGAAATTTACGGCGAAGACGATCCGGCGGAATACCTCTACCAGGTCATCTCCGGCGCGGTGCGAACCTGTCGCACGCTGGATGACGGCCGTCGCCAGATCGGCAGCTTCTATCTGCCCGGCGATATCTTTGACGTCGAAGCCACCGAGGTGCATCTTGCCTCGGCGGAAGCGATCAGGGAGGCGCATGTCGTGGTCGCCAAACGCAGCGCCGTGATGGCCCGGGCCGAGTACGAAAAGGATTTTGCCAGACAGCTCTGGACGCTTGCGGTCCGCGAGCTGCAGCGTATGCACGAGCACTCGATGGTGCTGATGAAAAGCGCGGAAGAACGGGTGGCCGGGTTTCTGCTGGAAATGGCGGGCCGCAATGCCGCCGCTCAGTCGATCGAACTGCCGATGACGCGTCAGGACATCGCCGACTATCTCGGCTTGACGATCGAGACGGTGTCGCGGACGCTCAGTCAGCTGGTGCAGTCCGGAACCATCGCCCTGGAAACCTCCCGCCGCATCGTCGTCCGCAACCGCGTGGAGCTGGGCCGGATCAATGCCTGACAATCGAATCTCCTTTCGCGCTTTTGTCACCAGCTCTTTCGCCTTTGAAGGGCCTGTCCCCAATCCGATCTCATTCCCCGAACCAGGCGGGTTGGTTTGTAATTTTGCAGGTTTATAAAATTTGGATTGATTTCAAAGGATATTGTCAAACTGGCTTCGAATCGAAGTTCTGCAGTTTAGGAGCAAATCAAGATCTAAGTGAGCTGGCGCGATTTGCGCGACTCGCGGTATGCCGTTGTCGTCAATCTCCTCACTGCGCAAAAGGAATAAGATGGTTGCAGCTGCCCGTGAATTGCCAGCTTCAGGATATGCGCTCGAAGTAGATGGCCGACTCAAGGCCGAATTTGCGACCAGGGACGGAGCCAAAACGGGTGCCGAAGAGCTGAAGAAGCGTTTTCCCATGCTTCGAGTCAGAATCTATGACGCGCAGACAAAGATTCGAGAAGAGGTCTAGGTCCAGGCGCCTGGTCGTTCCATCCGCATTGGATTCGTCGTGCGTCTCCCTGCGGGGCCGGGCTGTCGGCTGCGCTGAAACCCCGGCTTGGCCGGGTTTTCACCCATTCGGGCTTCCATCCCTGACGCGAAGGCCGGCGCTCATCTGAGGATCTCGCAGCGGCACCTTGCTCCTGTAACAGACACAACGCGCCTGCAATAAACATTGAGAGTGAGAGGGCTGGCCGGGTTCGGCCGCGACGGGTTGGAGCTGCGAGAGAGGCTTGCAGCGCCCGTCGCGAAAGACCCGCGATGTCCAGACATCCTCGCAAGCGCACCGGCCAGGACCGGGCCACCCTTTATGACGAAATCACCGACAAGATCATCGCCGAGCTTGAGGCCGGCCGCGTGCCCTGGGTTCAGCCCTGGGGGACGGAGGCAGCAAAGGCGCCGCTGTCGATGCCGAGGAACGCCGCGTCTGCCCGGCCCTACAGCGGCATCAACGTTCTCATCCTCTGGGGGGCGGTGATCGAGCGCGGTTTTGCGGGCCAAAGCTGGCTGACCTTCCGCCAGGCGCTTGCGCTCGGTGGTAACGTCCGCAAGGGCGAGCGCGGCATAACCGTGGTTTATGCCGACCGCTTCGTGCCGGCCGACGAACGTCGCCGTGCGCGTGAGACAGGCGAAGAGGCGCAGGCCGTTCCATTCCTGAAGCGGTTCACCGTCTTCAACACCGATCAATGCGACGGATTGTCCGCCGACATCGCAACCACCGCACCGATGCCACTGCCGGGCATGATCGAGCCGCAGGTCGAGGCGCTGATCAAGGCAACCGGCATCGACTTCCGCATCGGCGGCAATCGCGCCTTCTATATGCCGGCAGAAGATTACGTGCAGGTGCCGCCGCCGGCGGCTTATTTCGAACCGATCAATTGGCACCGGACCGCGCTGCATGAGCTTGGCCACGCCAGTGGTCATCCTTCGCGCCTCAACCGCGATCTCGGCGGTTCGTACGGCACAAAAAAATACGCGTTCGAGGAATTGATCGCCGAATTGTGCGCAGCGTTTTCCTGCGCTTCGCTCGGCATCGTGCCGACCGTGCGACACGCCGACTATATCGGTTCCTGGCTGGAAGTCCTGCGTGAAGACAACCGCGCGATCGTGCGCGCGGCCTCACAGGCGAGCAAAGCCGCGGATTACCTGCTTGGCTTCCTGCCAGCAGATAGTCCAACCGCTTCGGCCGATTGTGCCGAGGCAGATCAGGAGGCGGCGTGAGCGGAGTTGAGCTGCGAAACAGAGGAGGAGGGCGGCGCCGAGCGCCATGACGGGTCGGAGGTCGAGAGAGAGGCTTTCGGCCGCCCGTCGTGGAGAAGCAAAATGACAAAGGCAGTCCAAAAGATCACGCTGTCGCCCTCGCGTGACATTCCCTTCAACAAGCTGGTGCTGAGCCAGTCCAACGTTCGGCGCGTCAAGGCGGGCGTCTCGATCGAGCAGCTTGCCGCGAGCATCGCCCAGCGCACGCTGCTGCAAAGTCTCAATGTCCGCGCCATCGTGGATGCCGCGGGCTACCAAACAGGCATGTTCGAGGTGCCGGCCGGCGGCAGGCGTTACCGTGCTCTCGAGCTCCTGGTCCGGCAGAAGCGCATGTCGTTCTCGGTGAGCGGCGATCACGCGCGCCTGGAGCAGGTCTGGGACAATATCGGCCGGTCCGGCTCTGATGAGCCGCACCAGATCCGCCGCACGCTGACCGAGAATCTTTCAATTATCCACCCAGCGCGATATCGGTGAGGCGTGACAACCCGCACCACAGCCCGCCGCGCCCGCGCGCCCGCGTCGATCAGGCAGTCTTCGTCGTATGCGTACCTGGGGTCTGAGCAAAGAGCTGAACGCGTCTCAGAAAATTATCGCAGCTAGCGTGCCAAGCGCGCCGAACACCAGCCCGATCAGCGAACCGGCTGTCGGCACGTCTCGAAAGAGCAGAAGCGCCAGAATCGGTTCCACAACTAGAATTGCTCCCACCGATATTGCGACAATGATCCAGATATTCTTGAGATACATGTAGCCGAGTGCGTATCCGCAGACGAGCAGGATACCGCCCACAGATATCAACAGGAACATCGGCAGGAGCGTTGTGAAATGCCCGCCAGCTTTCCCAAATTGCTTTGAGGCAATCAACTCGGCGACTATCGAAAGGGCTTCTCCAAAGAAAATCGCCCCCACCGCCACAATTTTCAGTATTGAGCTCATCGCCTGATGCAAAAGCAAGGTGAAAGGTACCTTCTAATATTGGAATTTATCTGGCGCTGCCTTTTACAACTGGAGTCATGATCATTGCGAAGCCATCGCATTGCTCTCGATGTACTCCAACCAGAATTGGAAGGTGCTCGAAGTTGCAATCTCCATCCAATGGTCGAGGCTTAAGAGCGCAATTTTGGGCGTTAGGCAGCGCATGATCCGGGCATCCGTGCTCGAGAGACTTCATGGCCATGCCGCGGCTCCCGACGCTTGCCGCGGGTGGTTTGATGCGCATTGACGAAGCTAATGCCGTTTTGGCCGGTCACCCTGAAGGCATTGACAACCAGACCGGCCTGCGTCGCCGGACCGGGGTTGCCACCCTCGGCGGTGGTACAGCGGTTCATGTCCAGTATGAGCTTCACATTTTTGCCGGCCTGCAGGGATTGAGCACCTCGGCGTATTTCGGCGAGGGCTCATCCGCTCTGGCCATCGAGCTCACGCTCGCCGCCGAAAGCAAGGACAACAGGATCGACAGGCATTTGCCAGCAAACTTCATACACTCTTCTCCGTCGATAAGAATCGCAGATCGCATAACCGCAAGGTTGCAAGACGTCGTGCTCGAAAGCAATTTGGCGGCTTCCAGACATCAAGCGCGGTCGCGCTGGCGACAACAACTGCCTATCGCAAGCGAGCGCAAGTGGTTGTGAAGGCTATTCCGACGTCACAACCTCGTAGGTGGGGTTTGCTAAGGTAGCCGGCCGCATGGGTTCAGCGCGCGATTCATGATCTCTATATGAACCACACCAGAGCCAAAAAAGGCAGCTGCGGCTGGAATCGTCATGATGGCGATCGGACCTCTTGAGATGCGCGACGAATAGCCTGCTGGTGACCTTGGTGAGAAGGCCCATCGACGGTATCAGGCTCGAAGGTCCTGACCGGCTTGGCATCGCAGGGCTCGACGCCTTTGATCGCGAAGCCCCACACCTGGCCGCTGTCGGACTGGGTGACGCAGAGCCCGGCTGGAGCACAGATCCACGCCATTGGTGGAGCACCCATGGTACGCGGCGCGATCATGACCTCGCCATGTCCCGTCAGCAGTGCGTGCGATTCCGAGTGTGATCAACCCGCCCCATAGAAATGGTCCACGACCTGAGGCCTGGTCAGACAGCCTGAGCTTATGAAGTCATCCCCAAAACTTCCCGGAATCGCGAGCATTGTTGGCTCGGCGGTGCGCCCCCGAAGATTCCGCCCTGGACCGTTCAAGACGACAGGTCAGGCCAAGTCGAAAGGTGCAGCGTCCGGAATTGTACCCCACCAAAACAGAGAGGCGACGGCATGTTTTGTGTGTGGCAAACTTCTTTGCCAACGTTTGAAAGGACAATTCGTCCACCAGAGCCGCTCGCAGCGCTCACGCTCAGGAGCAGTCGGATGATTACGCCGGTTCGACGGAACTGGAGTCCAAAAGAAATGTTCAATGCTCTGACGCCGGCGATGTTCAGCGCCGAACCGTCGGTTGTGCGCGCACGTTGGAATAAATTGTGGCCTGACCTGTGCACGGAATATGACGCCAGGCATTTGAAAACCGAGTTATCCGTCCGCAATCTGATCGCTACCGATGAAGCTCGGGCGTTTTTTACTGTCTGGGCCGCAGACGAAGAGCGTCACACCGATGGCTTTATCCGCATCATTGAACTTGTCACCAATGGATCCGAGAGGAACCTCCGAGAGAGGTTGGAGGCTCGACCGCATGATTTCGGTGCGATCAATGACCACCTCGCCGACGAATTCTCTGTGATGGTTATGATCGCTTTTGATGAGATGTGCACTTGCCACGCCTATGCCGCCGAGAAGCCGTTCTATACCGAACTTCGCAACGACATCTTCCATCATTGGCTGCGAGAGGTGATTGCCGACGAGGCGGTTCACTCGATGAACGCCGTTAACGTGATCCGCGCACGCTATCGCGACCGCGTTGGAGAAATTGGTGCAATGCTCAATAGGATAATCAGCGGCATTGATGATCTGAGCTATGCTGGCACCTTCGTGCTGGACTATTTCGGCGTCGTATACACGAAGGAATTGCTCGACAAATGCCGCGTCGCGATCCTGAGAAATGTCGAAAAGCCTCTCCCGACCGTAGAGCGAGACAGATCGAGCCATCGCCCAGATTGACGTCGACGCCGTGACCCCGTTGCGGAGTAATTCCGGCAATTTAGAACCCGCTCCGATTCCATCGGAATGGAAAAGGCTCTAGACGCTCCTCCTAGCATAGCAGTGCGGATCAGGTCGACCGCCGTGAGGTCGCCACGCTGAAGGCCGCCGAGTGGGACAGAAACTGACAGCAGCTCACACCTTGGTTCCTGCCAGGCGCTGCGGCCGTTTCGGCCAATGCACGCCCGGTGCCGCAGCAGCGGGATTCAAACCGCAAGAGAGAGAGGAAGAGGGCAGCGTGGAATGCCACGACGGGTTGGAAGTCGAGAGAGGCTTTCGGCTGCCCGTTGTGGAGAACCGAAATGACAAAGCCAGTCCAAAAGATCACGCTGTCGCCTTCGCGTGACATTCCCTTCAACAAGCTGGTGCTGAGCCAGTCCAACGTTCGGCGCGTCAAGGCGGGCGTCTCGATCGAGCAGCTTGCCGAGAGCATCGCCCAGCGCACGCTTTTGCAAAGTCTTAATGTCCGCGCCATCGTGGATGAAGAGGGCAACGAGACCGGCATGTTCGAGGTGCCGGCCGGCGGCAGGCGCTACCGTGCTCTCGAGCTCCTGGTCAAGCAGAAGCGCATGTCAAAGACGCAAGCCGTGCCCTGCGTCGTCCTCGACGCCATTATCGAGCACCATGTGCCTTTGCTCGAACTCCCTGTACGTGGACCTGCGGCCGAGGATGAGGTGATCGGCCGGACGATCGCGAGCCTGGTATCCGATGGCGCCTGCTTGCAGATGGGTGTCGGCGTGCTGCCAAACCTCGTCTGCGCAGAACTGAAAGGCCGCAGCGATCTCGGTATTCACACCGAAGCATTAAATCCCGGCCTCGTTGATCTCGTGCGTTCCGGCGTCGTCAACAACCGGCGCAAGGCGATCGATCGCGGCAAGACAGTCTTCACCTTCGCAATGGGTCAGAAGGCGATGTACGACTTCCTGAACGACAATCCGGCAATCGCGAGCGCCCCGGTCGACTATGTCAATGACCCGCGGATCATCGCGCAGAACGACAACGTCGTCTCGATCAACGCGACGTTGCAAATCGACCTGACCGGCGCTTGCAATTCGGAGCATATGCTCGGTCATCAGTACAGCGCCACAGGCGGCCAACTCGACTTCGTGCGCGGTGCTTATGCGTCGAAGGGCGGCAAATCGATCATCGCCGCTCGCTCGACGGCAGCCAAAGGCAAAGTATCGCGCATTGTCGCGCGGCTCGACGGGCCGGTGACCACCCCGCGCATCGACACACACTACATCGTCACTGAGTTCGGCGCCGCCAACCTCAAGGGGCGGTCCTCGACCGAGCGTGCGCATGCGCTGATCGGCCTCGCTCATCCGGAGTTTCGCGACGAACTCACCGCCGCTGCCAAGGCACTGCACCTGATCTGAGGAGGATATCATGGCCAAGACTGTCGCCGACCAGATGGTCGAGACACTGGCTGCCGCCGGTGTTGAGCGGATCTACGGAATCGTAGGCGATAGCCTCAACGGCTTCACCGATGCGCTGCGCCGCCATGGCGGCATCCGGTGGCTACACGTCCGGCATGAGGAAGTCGCCGCATTCGCCGCCGGCGCCGATGCGCATGTCACGGGCGGGCTTGCAGTCTGCGCCGGGAGCTGTGGGCCGGGAAACCTGCACCTCATCAACGGCCTGTTCGACTGTCAACGCTCCCGTGTGCCCGTGGTCGCCATCGCCGCGCAGATTCCCTCGCCGGAGATTGGCTCGGGCTATTTCCAGGAAACCCATCCCGAGCAGCTCTTTCGGGAATGCTCGAGCTACTGCGAGTTGGTCTCGACTCCAGAGCAGATGCCACGCGCGTTGGAGATCGCCGTGCGGCGCGCCATCTACGAGCGCTGCGTCAGCGTTATCGTCATCCCCGGCGATGTTGCACTCAAGCCGGCGCCAAATGCCTCCGCACCTCTGCCGATGGGGCTCGTCCCGGCACAGTCGACCATTGTGCCGTCCGACCCTGCGCTCGATCGCCTCGCCGACCTCCTGAATACTGCGCGGCGCGTGACGCTGCTCTGTGGCAGTGGTTGTGAAGGTGCGCATGATCAATTGATGCAACTCGCCGAAACATTGAAGGCACCGATTGTCCATGCCATGCGGGGCAAGGAGCACGTCGGATGGGGCAATCCCTACGGAGTCGGCATGACCGGCTTGATCGGCTTCGCCTCCGGCTACCACGCCATGGAAGCCTGCGACGCCCTTCTGATGTTGGGCACGGACTTTCCGTACCGGCAATTCTTTCCGAACAGCGCTCGCATCGCCCAAATCGACGTAAGGGCAGAGGCCATTGGTCGTCGAGCGCCGGTGGAACTCGGTCTCGTCGGCCAAGTCGGGCCTACGCTTCGCGCGCTTCTGCCGCGACTGGCGGCGAAGACCGATCGGACGCATCTCGATGCTTCGCTCAGGCACTATGCGGAGGCGCGCCAAGGCCTAGATGATCTCGCCGATGGGCGGTCCGGCGGGACATTGCATCCGCAGCATATCGCCCGCCTGGTCAGCGATCTCGCGAGCGACGATGCGGTCTTCACCTGCGACGTCGGCCTGCCGACGGTGTGGGCGGCGCGCTACCTTGAGATGAACGGAAAGCGTCGACTTCTCGGATCGTTCTGGCATGGCTCGATGGCCAACGCAGGCCATTGGCGCGCAGGCCGCATTCCCACAACGCCAAGTCGTGTCTCTGTCCGGCGATGGCGGTTTCACCATGCTGATGGGCGACCTTCTTAGTCTCTCCCAACTGCAACTCCCCGTGAAAGTGATCGTCTTCAACAATGGGGCGCTTGGCTTCATCGAACTCGAGCAGAAGTCCTCCGGCTTTCTCGATACCGGCACCGAACTCGCTAATCCGAACTTTGCCGCCATGGCGGAGGCGGCCGGAATTAAGGGTGTTCGCATCGAGGATCCCTCTGAAGCTGAGAGCAAGATCGCCGAAGCTCTGGCTCATCCCGGTCCGGTGCTCGTCGACGCCGTTGTCAACCGCATGGAGCTTGCCATGCCGCCCAAGGTGACTGCTGAAATGGCACAAGGCTTCACACTCTACATGTTGAAAGCGGTACTGAATGGTCGCGCCGACGAGATCGTGGAACTGGCGCGAACGAACTTCCTTCGATGAAGGGCAACGCATGCGACCGCGACTTTGCGATAGAAGGCTTTGCCGCCTTAGACTTTATGGATCGCCGATCTTGATCCGCTGGGCCAGAAACTCGAGGAAGACACGGATCCGGAGCGGCAGGAGTCCACCCCAAGATAGACGGCATGTAATTCGTCGATGTCGCCTGGATAAACGCCTCAAGGACAGGGATAAGCCGATTGGCGGCAATATCATCCTTGACCTGGAAACAGGCCAATCGAACTAGGCCGACCTCGTTGAGCGCAAGCGCCCGCAACGCATCGCCATCGCTGGTCTGGAAGAAGCTGACCGGACCATAGTCCCCAATGGTCGTTAGCTTGCGTCAGCACTGGGGGGCACTGCACGAAAACGCTCTGAGTTATTGACGGTCCTGGACCCGCAGGAAAAGGTTCGTGGCAAGGAAGTCCACGAAGACTCTGAGCTTGGGAGATAAATGCCGGCTCGACGGCCACAGGACGTGAAGGGTCTCCCAGGGCTCAGCATAGTCGTCTAGCACGGCGACGAGTACGCCCTCACGAAGTTGCCGGCTTATGGCGAAGTCGGGCAGACAAGCGATACCCATGCCTTTTTCGGCCATACAAATGAGTGGTTCAATCGTGCTTGCTACGGCTGTCCTGGGCAGTTCGGTCTCGATGCCCGCATGCTCGGGCCGAACCGGCCATCGCTCAAACTTCCTGCTGGTCGGAAACTTATGATGCAGGCAGGCATGAGCCTTGAGGTCGTCGGGGATCAGAGGAACACCCTTGGCCGCCAGATAGGCCGGTGCTGCCACAAGGCTTTTGCGATATGTGCCCAAAGCCCGGGTCATCAACCGCGAGTCGCCAATCTCCGCGAAACGCACTACGGCGTCGAAGCCCTCCTCAATCACATCGACGACCCGATCGCTGAAATCGAGATCCAATGTTATCTCGGGATAGGCGCGCATGAAGGCGATAAGAGTAGGCATCATCAGCATGCCGACCAATGGCAGGCCGACACGTAGTGTGCCGCGCGGAGCCTCTTGCGTCTGAGAGAGTTCAAGCTCTGCCGCTTCGATTTCTGAAAAGATGCGCCGGCAGCGTTCGAGGAATAACGCACCTTCCGCAGTTAGCGTGATGCTGCGCGTGCTGCGATGAAAGAGGCGCACGCCGAGCCGTTCCTCCATCCGCGCCACCGCCTTGCCGACCGCCGACGAAGACACGCCAAGTTGGCGTCCCGCGACGGTGAAACTTCGGGCTTCCGCGGCCTGAACGAAGGCATTCAGCGATCCCAGACTGTCCATCCGCGAACCTCCATTGCGGACAATCAAGTCCGATATGTTTGGAACTATGGCCCATTTTTCAAGCCTTCGGGAGAGTTCATCTCTGGCCCGTGTCAGACGGCATTCTGTGGGACGAACATTTCGGTCTCACCGAGCAAGCGCCTTCTGCGGCTTTAAATCGAGATCGGTCAAGGAGATGGTCATGACTTCGCCCGTTGTTTTGATAACCGGTGGACTCACCGGCATTGGTCGCGCCGCCGCCGTCGCCTTCGCCAGGAAGGGCGCCAAGGTGGTGGTTGCCGGTCGGCGTGATGAGGCCGGCAAGGCGCTTGTTAAAGAGCTGCGCTCTTTGGGTTCGGAGGCGGAGTTCATCAACGCCGACGTCCGCAAGGAGGATGACGTCCGCGCGATGGTCGACAAGACCGTCGCACGGTTTGGCCGTCTCGATGTCGCAGTGAACAACGCCGCCACCGAAGGTGCGGTCGGCCCGATCACGGACCAGACCGCGGAAAGCTTTGCCGCGACATTCGAGACCAACGTTCTCGGCGTGGTCCTGAGCATGAAGCACGAAGTGCGAGCCATGCAGGCCCCGGGGAGCGGCAGCATCATCAACATCTCGTCGACCTATGGGCACGAGGGCGCGGCCTTTGCCTCGATCTACGTCGGCGCCAAGCACGCCGTCGAAGGCATCACCAAGTCGGTGGCGCTCGAGGTTGCCAAGTCGGGGGGTCGCGTGAACGCCGTCGCGCCCGGCCCCACGGACACCGGGATGCTGACCCGCTTCACCGGCACGGCGGAGAACAAGGCGGCGCTGGCGACGCAGGTTCCGCTGGGTCGGCTCGGTCTCTCGGAGGAGGTCGCCGATGGCATCGTGTTCCTCGGTTCGGACCAAGCCAGGTTCGTCACAGGTCACGTCCTCAACGTCGACGGCGGTCACAGCGCCAACTGATCCAGTCCGGGCGCAACTTTTACGATCCACACCCGATCAACGCGCAATACAAATCAAGTGGAGGGAGTCCGATGGCTAACGTGGTGAAGAAACACAGCATCTCTTCCGAACTGGCTCAGAAAATGGTGGATGCAGCGGTGGCGAAGGCCAAAGAAATTGGCGTTGCCGAGAACGTGGCGATCCTCGATGACGGCGGCAATCTCAAAGCCTTCAACCGGATGGATGGGGCCCCGCTCCTTTCCGTCGAGATTGCGCAGAACAAGGCGTACACGGCTCTGTTCGGCGTCTCCACGCAGGATTTCTTCAACTTCATCCAGGGCGACCCATCGCTTTTGGCCGGCCTTCCCACGCTTCCGCGTGTGGCGGCGTACGGAGGAGGGTTTCCCATCAAGGTGGACGGGGAGATTGTCGGAGCGATCGGGGTGAGCGGGGCACCCACAGTGCAGAACGACGTCGATTGCGCGAAAGCAGCCTTGGCGCTCTTGCCGGCTAAGTAATGACCGCACGACCATGATGAAACAGCCCCGAGATGGTCGTGCTGTTCTCCCGCGGAGTCGGTACACAGCCATTCAGGAGGAAAAGCCGAAGGAAAGGAGATTGATCATGAGAGCAGATATCTTACCGGGCTCCGTGTTTCCCGACTACGAATTGAGTGACCACACCGCGACTCGACGCAAACTCTCCGATTTACAGGGGCCGGATCCTATGGTCCTCGTGCTGAGCCGGGGAGGCTACTGCCCGAAAGACCGGCGTCAGGCTGAGCTATTGGTTCAACTCTATCGCGAGATCGAAGTCGCTTATTGCCGGCTAGTCACGATCAGCACCGACAATTTGCTCGAGACAAACGAATATCGCACCGGTGTCGGCGCACACTGGCCGTTCTTGTCGGATGCCCGCCGCTCGATTCAACAGGATCTCGATATCGCTGAGTACACGGACCCGACACACAATCCCATGATCCCCCACACGATTGTTTTGGAGCCGGGGCTCGTCGTGTTCAAGGTCTATAACGGCTACTGGTTCTTTGGACGACCGACCAACGAGGAACTTCGACTAGACCTGCGTGCCGTTTTAAGGAAGTGTCGGCCTGATTGGGACATCACTTCCACTGATCAAAAGGCCGCATGGGCTCGTGGCGAGAAAGATCGCTTCCACCCGTATGGAAAGAGCTATGCGAGGGCGCTTGCCGATCAAGACTTATAGACTGACGGCGGCCGCGCCGCCGTGCCGTTTACGTGCCTCCCACCGCCTGATGAGGCGACGTGCGCCTGCGAGATGACGGCATCAGCCGCGATTAGGGGCTCGACCACTTCGATTTATGCAGAAGCGTTGGATCATGCTTGATCATTTCGGTTGCGGGATCAGAAATCACCAAACGTGCAAGTGGGGTATCGAGTGGGATCTTTGTGCACCACAATTACTGAGCTACAAAGAATCAAGGCTTAAGGTGTAGTCGCCATTCCGACAAAGAGAAATTCCGCAGTGATCTCAATCGCCAAAAAAGCTGAGAAATGTCGGAGCGGCTCTTGAAAACATTGCTGAAATTCGGAGACTTCCAAGCTGAATACGAGGGTTCGATTTGCTTCACCCGCTTCGGTAATTAGGCCGCAGACGCAGACTAGACGGAGCCCCGCCTGACGTTCCGAACTGATACCCGTCCGGTCAGGCCACCGCCTGAAGCAGTAATTTGAGATGGTTGCACGTCCCTGATTTGAACCTACCGCTCGATGGGGATGCAGACTCTTAGGCGGACGCCCGGAGAAAAAATTGTAGATTTGGCTTGTGTTGGGAGAAGCAGTGCGCTCCCTTCACTCAAGTCCCCGACCTCTCGCAGGCCAGCTCCTTAGAGCGTTTCACATTTTGACTGAAGCATAACCGGCGTTAGCGAAGTAGTTGGCGCATTCGCGAGGCTGGATGTCCTGGACGAGGTGACCGATGTGGCGCCAGGTGTCCTCGATGGTGCGCTTCTGAGCTTGCCGCATCCAGTGTTTGATCTTGGAGAAGGCCTGTTCGATCGGGTTGAGGTCGGGCGAGTATGGCGGCAGGTACCAGAGCCTGGCGCCAGCAGCCTGGATCATCTGCCTGACGGCTTTAGACTTGTGGCTTCCGAGATTGTCGAGAATGACGATGTCGCCTTCGCGCAGAGTTGGCAGGAGAAGGTGCTCTACATAAGCGCGAAAGCATTCGCCGTTGATCGGGCCGTCGAAGACGCAGGGTGCCGTGAGTTGGTCATGGCGGAGCGCGCCGAGGAATGTGAGGGTACGCCAGTGACCGTGCGGCGCGAAGCTGCGCAGACGGGTCCCTTTGGGGCCCCAGCCCCGCAAAGGGGCCATGTTGGTCTTGATCCAGGTCTCATCGATGAAGACGAGCCGGCCCGGATCGAGCCCGGCCTGCCAGGATCGCCAGCGCTGGCGCCTACGAGAGACGTCGGCGCGAGCCTGTTCGAGGGCGAACAGTGTTTTTTTTGAACCGCAGCCCTTCCCGGCGCAGGAACAGCCAGACCGCGTTGTGCGAGACCTTGACCCCGCGGGCTGCCAGTTCCGCCTTCAGACCATGTAGCGTCAGGTGCGGCGTCTGAGTGATCCGCTCGACGATGAAGGCGCGGTGCGGATCAAGCACGGGCTTGCGGTGGCCGCCCATCTTGCCGGGCACAACCGAGCCGGTCGCTCGCTGCCGCTGTGACCACTTCACAACCGACGAGACCGCAACACCGAACCGTTCCGCCACAGACCGGCAGCTCTCGCCCGCCAAAACCGACGCCACCACACGCTCGCGAAGATCCAGGGAAAGAGGTCGGGTCATGCGATGCTGGCCTCCAATCCAGTCAGCATCTTGAATCACAAACCGCCAAAAACCGGAATCCCCGCCGATTCAATTAAGCAATGAAACGCTCTAGGAGCGGATTCCGACGGTCCATGGGTGAAACCAGGATGAGAGAGGCCGGCGCCTGCTATCACAATGTCAGCCCGTCCCGGCTTTTGGGCTGGCAGGGCCGCGACGTGTTCTGCCCAGCGTTCGAGCGCCTCGCGCATCTCGCCCGCGTACCGGGCGCGGTTATATACACCAGCAACGCCTGCCCGGTGGCCGCTGACGTGGTTTAAGATAGCCTCCACGATGTGTGGCAACACGCTAAGCCGGTCAGCCATCACCGTGGACGCCGATCTCCGAAGATCATGAACTGTCCAATGGGGCAGGGGGGCGCCCAGGGCTTCCGCGATGCGCGCGTCAAGCGCTGCCTTCGACTTTGACCAACCGGAGAACCCACGATGCGGGTCACCGCCGCGTCGGGGTCCGTCACCAAAGAGGAAGTCTCGACCATTTCGACGGGGTGGGAGTAGGGCGAGGGCGGCGGGAACCAGTGGTAGCAAGTGCTCGCGATGGTTCTTGGTTCGGGCGCCCGGCAGCGTCCAGAGCCCCGAAATAGTATCAAGTTCGGCCCACTGCATGCTGCCCACCTCATCACGGCGTTGGGCCGTGAGCAGCAACAGACGCACAATGCGTCCGTAATCGTCATCGCCGCTGGCCCGCCAGATGGCTGATAGCTCCGTCTCTGTGAGGACCCGTTCGCGGCTTCCCGGCTGTGCGGGTCGATTAGTGCCGAGAACCGGGTTCGCGGCAATGTCGAGGCCCTCCCGTATTGCCCAGTTGAACATTGAGGACAGGGCTGTACGGGCGCGGGCTGCCGAGACCGCTCCATGAGCTGATGCGATGTCAGCGATACGAGCCGAGATATGACGGCGGGTGATCTGGAAAACCGAGACCGGATGCAGGGGTTTCCAACTGACCAACAAGTAGCGTTCAATTTCCGAATAAGTGTTCGGCTTCAGCCTTTGTTTGGCGTTCCGGAGATATTGATCCGCGATTGTCCGGAGTGTGTCGGCCGCCTGCAGGCGCGCCTTGGCTTTCTCGTCCGCCGGGTCTTTGCCATCGGCAACCAGGCCCAAAAGCCGCTTGGCCTCCCTGCGCGCAAGCTCGGGTGTCCAAGGGGCGCCGTGAGGACCGATCGTGACGAAGCGTTGTCGACCGAACACTCGGTACTTAAGGACGTAGGTCGCTTGGTCACGTTGACGCCGAACGCCAAAACCCCGCACTGCTTCGCGGTGGTCGGCGTCCCAAATAGTCTCGCCAGGCTTGAGCGCTTGCACTGCACGGATCGTTACACTCGAAACAGCCATCTGTCGCCTCTGTAGCTACCACGTAGCTACCACCATAGCGCCAATTGCAGCGCGGGCAAGGCGGGACACGGCGGGCTTATGCATTGATAATACTGCAGTTTTCGTACGAACGGCGGGAATGGCGTAGCCCCGGCGAAGTCGTCGCGGTGTCTGTGGAACAGGAGGTCGGTGGTTCGAGCCCACCCAACTGTACCAGTGCCGGCTTTGGCATTTCGTCTCCGGCTTTTCCGCAACGGTTATATCACCGCTGGTACAGCGGTTCCTTCCGCTCTTTCCCGGGGATAGCGGAACTCGGTCGTTGCTTGATTTGCTTTTTTCGTGATTTGTTCTTCACCTCAACCTTTAGGTGATGAGATGGCGGAAGAGACGTTCAAGGTTACAATCAACGGTCCTGGGCTCGACTTCAATCAGTCCATCGAGAAGGCTGAGGCTACTTCGATCATGAGCTTTGTGATGACCGGCTCGGCATTGCCAAGTGCTGGTGCTGGAAATGGCAACGGCGCTGGTGCAGGCAATGCTGGGGCAGGCGCCGGGAACAAGGCGGCCGGCCAACACTCCTCGGGGCTAAGCGCGAAGCAATTTCTGGCGCAGAAGAAGCCAACCACTCTTTATGAGCGGATCGCTTGCCTCGGCTACTTCTTACACACGGAAAGGGAAACTTCCGAGTTTGGAGCCAAGGAACTGAGGGAGATAAACAAAGAAGCTGCTCAGCAACCTATTTCAAACCTGCCTCAGCGCGTGAAGGACACCGCGAGCAAGTATGGCTTTATCGCTGCCTCTGGTCGCAGCAAGCAAATGACTATTCGGGGGGACGCAGTCGTAGAAGCGCTTCCGGATCGCGAAGCGGTGAAGGCAGCAATGGCTGAGCATCCCTTGGGGACGAGACGCAAGAAAAAGGGCGTGAAGAAGAAAAAATAATTTGAGGATTAATGCTCGATCAAATAACCGCAGGCTTCAAAGCTCACTTCCCTGACAAGCTCGTCGACGAACTGCTTTCCGCCTACCAGGATGCGAAGCATAATTTCTTCCTTGGCGGCTTACGCTTAAGTGCGGTCGAGGGCGGCCGTTTCTGCGAAGCCGCGATGCGGATGCTTGAACATGCAACGACCAACAAGTTCACCGATCTTGGTCGAATGGTTGCCAGCGACAAGCTTTTTGAGACTTTATCGAACTATCCAAAGGCCCAATTTCCGGAAAGCATTCGCGTCCACATTCCGAGGGCTATTCGCGTCGTCTATGACATCCGCAACAAGCGGGATGCTGCGCACCTAGCCGATGACATAGATCCTAACCTGCAGGACGCGACCCTTGTCGTGTCCGCTCTCGATTGGGTCCTAGCGGAATTCATTCGGCTCTATCACGGGGTCAGCGCGGACGAAGCTACAAGGATCATTGAAGCGATTGTCACTCGGAGGGTGCCAGTAATCGAAGACTTTGATGGCTTCCTCAAAGTGCTCAATCCGAAGCTTAGGGTTTCTGGCTATGTCCTCGTCCTGTTGTACGAGCGGGGGACGGCCGGAGCTACTTTTGCCGAGCTAGAGAAATGGGTGCGCCCGACTATGCGCTCAAATCTCCGGCGCACATTGAGTGGGATGGTGGATGATGCCTTGCTTCACGAGAATGAATTAGGACAATTTTTCCTTACTAAGCTCGGCCGGCAAGAGGTCGAGAAACGCAATCTTCACAGCGTTGCATGATCGCCTTACCTCGTGTCGAGTTACGGTGACAGTGCTGGAATTAAGGTGACGGTGCACGAAATTCCACAACATCAGGCGTCATCAATTTAGTGCATTGTCACCGTAATTCCCAAGGATGGCCTGCTGGCATCTCGGAGGAAGGTGCGTTGGTCAGGTTGCTGGGCATGAACTTTGCCCGCTCTGTCCTGCTTAGTGATGAATAAGCCAAGTAGAAAGCGAACTAGTAGAAGACAACTAAGTGAGAAGTGTCATGACAAAGGTTGTGCCGTCGCAGATCGTCGCGCTGATAGATCGTGTCTACCCTTCTGCGCAATCTGCGCCTGATATGAAAGTGTATTCAGGTGACGCAGCGATTTTAGCCGCGATCATCAATCTAGTGGACGACGTACCGGTCGAACTCCTCACTATAAGCGGGGAGGACTACACCGGCCTCGTAGTTGGATTGGAATCCATGGGTGCGGCCATCGACCGATGGAATCACCGAGGCGGAGACGAGCCGCCTCGTAACTATGATGGAAAAAGCCCCCTGTACCTTGTGAGGGCTGCGCTCGGCAAATGTCAGGATGAGCAGCCAGCGCCTAGTACTAGCGACTTAGGGTTCGTCCGCGACGCGGCGCTGCGCGAGAGTATCCGTCTAGATATCAGCAGCGCTTCCGAGGCCCTTCATCGCAGCGACTTCAAGGCCGCTACAGTATTGTCAGGCTCCGCTATTGAGGCACTTCTGCTATGGACCCTACAGAATGCGGGTCAGATAGGGCCTGTCACCGGTATGAAGAGCGGAGCAAAGGGATCGCCAGAAGGTTGGACGCTTGCTCAACTAATTGAAGGGGCAGGAATGCTTAACTTGATCAGGCCCGAGACAGCGCTGCAGTGCAGTCAAGCAAGAGACTTTCGCAACCTGATTCACCCCGGCAAGAGCCAGAGACTATCCGTCACATGTGATAGGGGAACGGCCTTGGCGGCTTTAGCTGGCGCCGAATTAGTCTCTCGCGATCTCAAATCATGATTGAGAGCCTGTTCCTTTTGTTTCCAAGGTTCACCACAAGCGCTTAATCTAGTGTAGCCGCCCGAATGTCGTGCAGCACCGCAAGCGTCATATCGTTCGCGCCACCCTTTCGGCTCTTCACCATTTCCATGTAGACGCCAAGCGCCTCAGGAAACTGTCCGGGGTAGAAGTGCGTCTCTTTCCTCAAGGCAATTGATCAGCACTTGGAATGCCGCGACCATCGCGGCGCCGTGGGCTGCGGCAACTTCGCCGTCGGGTGAGAGTTTTCCTTTTGGCACTGTTTGCCTCCATTCGACACACCAAAGCGCCTAATGCGATTATTTCAGAATTTGTAATTTAGGGGCAGCATCTCGCCAAAAGAGTTTATGTAAGCGCGCAGTATGCTCGTAGGATGGGTTGAGCCCTTGCGAAACCCATCTCTTCTTGGCCGCGGCTCTCCGTAAGCGCGACATGATGCGTCAGCAACGGCAGCTTCCGCTCCGCCAGATCGACGGTGAAGAAGCATCCACCCGGAACGAAGTTACGACGGTACGCTGTCATGATGTGACACTAGGACGAAACAGGTTAGATGGGTTTCGCAAGGGCTCAACCCATCCTACGGGCTGTCAACGTGATTTCAGGCGACGATGGCCTTGACGAGCGCGGTGTCCGCGAACTCGATCAGCTCAATGATCTTGCCATCCTGAAATCTGAAGAGGTCCAGGATTTCGGTGGTGAAGACCTTCTTGTTTGGACGGTATCGGATGACAAGGCGGGACCGGATTGCCGCATGATCGCCCTCAACCACCTCGGTCAGGATATCGCGCTGTTCGAAGGCGAAATGGGCGGTGAATTGACCGAAAGCCTCCAGCAATAGCGAGTGTCCCTGAAAGCTTCCTGTCAGGTGCAGCGCGTTCTTGTCGCCGATCAGGTTGAACGAGCCCTCGGGATGAAAAGCTGCCACCAGGCCGTCCAGGTCACCGGTAGCGCGCGCGGCGTAAGCGCGCTTGATGATTTCGAGTATCTCCTCGCGATGTCCCATGTCCGCCTCCCCGTGATGCGTGTCATCGCAGGATAGCTACCTTTGCGTGCAAAGGCAAAATCATAGCGAGGCTGACCTCGCCGCCACCGTCATTTCGAATTATTCCACCACCTTTGCGGCGGTTGCCAGCAGCGTCTCCGGCACCGTGAGCCCGAGTGCCTTGGTGGCTTTGAGGTTGATCGACAGATCGGATTACGGTGACAGCGCTCACCGTAATTGACAAACTTCCAAATCCCAGCCGGGCTGACAAACTTCGCCTTCCGTTTCTTCCGATTGCAATCAACGAAGCTAAAGCCCTCGGGCGGTTGAGTTGCCATGCGGCGTTCGACGTCGCCTCTTGTGGTTTGGCGCCGGACAGTTCGATACTCAACGATAAGAAGACAGCGTGTGCAGAACACAATGCCGACCTTTGCGATCGACATGTTGTGGCTTGTCTGGCCGAACAGTTTGCAAACCACGCGCCGCAAGAAGAAACCGAAAGATTGCAGTAGACGCTGCATTCAACCTATCTTAGCATCTCAAAATTCAACCGTGAAGGATTGCTCTGTGCATATTGCCCGTCACCTATTCGTTGTCCTACTCGCCTCTGCTGCTTTCGGTGCGCAAGCGGCACCGCTAGAGTATCCGGGAGAAAGGCCTTCATGTACGGGGAAATCAAAATTCCCGGTCTTCGACATCTCGATGCCCGTTCATACACTGAGTGTGCAGAACGGAAAAAAGTCGATGCTGGACGCGTTACGGGATGACTTCAAGGTCAATACGATCATCCGTTACTATGATGATCCCGATAACCCTACGCTGGCCGGCAAGATTCTGAAGGAGGATGAGTCTACAGCGATCCTACATGCGAAATTTAAAATTGCTGTGGTCTTTCAGCACAAGAGCCATTCGGTATCGAAATTTCAAGATGGCGAAGGCACCAAGGATGCAGGATTCGCCTGGAATCTCGCGGAGAAGAACAAGCAGCCCTACAAGACGGCGATCTATTTTGGGATTGATGGGCCTTTTGAAGAAGATGAGCTTCGGCAACGATTTGGCGACGGGAAGGATGATGAACTGATCGGAAAGATGCGGCTTGTGGTAAAGACTTATTTCCAGGAAATCCAAGCGGCGTTCGCGAGTTTTGCCAAGAAAGAAAAGGTGCCGGGCTACGACATCGGCATATATTGCTCGGCTGAAATGTGCAGTGTGGGCGACGATCTAAAGCTCCCGCATATGTGGGTGAGCGCTGCGGGCCGCGATTCGGATTATTTCAAGAAGCTGATGGCGAAACCGGCCAAGGTGAATCTTCTGCAATCGAGGGAATCGCTGCCATGCGACGGGTGGGTTGGTGTCCCACACGGCCAAGACCCGACGTTCGACATTGACCAGGTGAACGATGGCAATCCCAACTTGGGCACTTGGGATCGGAAGCGCAAATAATCCTGCTGATCTATCGTAACTGGTTCTCGGTCAAGCGCCTTCTTGTGACCGACACTTCAACCTCCTGTCGTAGTTCCCGCAGGAGTACGGTGACAGTGCACTAAATTTCAGACCTGTAGCGCGTGTGCTAACCGCCACGCTGATCAGGGCCAACTTTGTCGACCGTCACCGCAATTGCTTGGGCTCAATGGCTCAATGGCCGTGCAGCGCGCGATACCCCGCGTTTCGCAGCTTCAGCACGTGCAAGGTTGCGGACTCGGCCGCGGATACGCGAGACGTCACGTACATCTGCGAGGCTAGGAAGAGACAAATCGAAAATGCAATCGTCGTCGTCGCACTCGCGATCTGGTGCCAGGCGCTCATCGTTCCCTCTTCCTCAAGATAGCTTTCAATTCAGAAGCACCATTGGGGTCCTTTCGTTCCATCGTTCGGGAAAAATCGGCAATCGGCGTGGAGGACCTTTTTATGATCCAGCGTGTTTGTCGTTGCAGCAGGGACAAACAACGCTGAGGGAGCTGAGCAATGAACGGTATTATCTATCTCGTCGGTCTCATCGTCGTGGTTGGCGCAATTCTCTCGTTCCTGGGACTGCACTGATCGATCGCTGGCGGCGGGCCCGAAGTGGCATTGCGGTGCAGGTGCTGGAAACGCGACGCCGCGCATCCGCGCGATGGGCTTTCCCCCAACGCAAAAAGCCCCGGCCTGGCTGGGGCTTTCGTTGCACCGCGTCGTGTGCGCCGATCCTCGACACGATCCAGCGAGCACGTGAGGCCGCGCTGCAATGTCAGTGATCGCTAAGAATACGGACAAGCTCCACTTCGAGCCTCAAGCCGGGCGCTTGCTTTGCGAAGCCCGTGCAGAATGTGGACGAGCCATCGGTCGAGCGGCCTGACACCACGATGTCGATCTCATCCAATCCAAAGACACCCGGCGGTCCCGGCGTCACACGCCGGGCAGAGAGACTGGCTTTGAAATGCCCGCCCGCCATGGTCCAGCTTCCCGCATAAGCAAAGGTGGAATCGCCGCCGTCCAGTGTCCCGTCAGGGGCGAATTCGACGACTCCCGCGCCTTCGCCAACCGGCGTCTTGAACCAGACCGAATATTTGCCCGGGGTGATCAATCAAGCCCACCATCACAACCGATATCCACGCTGAGTTGAGCCAGAGCAAAATGGCCATCGCGTGGCGGGCGCGTGCGTGAGGCCTGCGCAGGTGGCGCGGTATCTCCGCCGCTACCTCACTCCCGCCACCACCATCACCACCACCGGCAACGTCACCGCCGCCAGCAGCGTGCATAGCGCCACCGCGGTCACCGTAGCTCCTCGGTTCGCAATGCGCTATCGGTAGCGAGCCAAAGACGTTTATGGAAAAGCAACCAGGCGAGAATGACCGTGAGTTTCTTCGAGCGTCTAAAGACAGAAGCATCCGCTGAGTGGCGGGCCTACACCGAGCATCCCTTCACCAACGGTTTGGCAGACGGCTCGCTCCCCGGGGCGGCGTTTCGTCACTACCTCGTTCAAGACTACCTGTTCCTCATCGAGTTTGCTCGTGCCTACGCGCTCGCGGTCTACAAGTCGCCCAGACTTGCCGACATGCGTGAAGCAGCGGCCGGCCTTTCGGCCATCCTTGATGTCGAGATGAACCTGCATGTGAAGCTCTGTGCCGATTGGGGTCTATCCCCGGCCGACCTTGAACAGACCCCACCGGCGGCCGAGATGCTGGCCTATACACGCTACGTGCTCGACGCGGGAATGCGCGGCGATCTGCTGGCACTCAAGGTGGCTCTTGCACCCTGCGTGATCGGGTACGCGGAGATTGCAACGCGGCTCGCCTCGCGCCCCGATGCGGACGCTGCGACGAACGCCTATCGCGTCTGGATCGCCGAGTACGCCGGCGTGCCGTACCAGGAGGTCGCTGCCAAGGCGCGGGCGCACCTGGAGCATCTCGCCGATCTCTACGCCACGCCGGCGCGCGAGACAGAGCTGATTGCGATCTTCAAGGAAGCCACCCGACTCGAGGCAGACTTTTGGGAGATGGCCTGGCGCGCGGGCCTGCGTGTTCAATGACCCTTTCGGCAGTCGTCGGGCGCATAACCTGATTGGACGC
Organism: Bradyrhizobium ganzhouense; assembly: GCF_049949285.1. Taxonomy (NCBI): domain Bacteria; kingdom Pseudomonadati; phylum Pseudomonadota; class Alphaproteobacteria; order Hyphomicrobiales; family Nitrobacteraceae; genus Bradyrhizobium; species Bradyrhizobium ganzhouense. The sequence continues at coordinate 7,722,428 of NZ_CP181318.1, read as the reverse complement.
TTTCCCTTCGCTTCGAGAACGGGCGGCGTTCAAAGTGCAACCTACCTCACCCCCGCCACCACCATCACCACCACAGGCAACGTCACCGCCGCCAGCAGCGTGCACAGCGCCACTGCGCCCGACACCGGGTTCACCATCCGCTGATACTGAACCGCGAAGATGTAAGCATTCGCGCCGGTCGGCATCGCCGCGAACAGCACGACGACGCCGGTCACGATCGGCGGCAGGTTCAAGAGTTTTGCCATTGCGAACGCCACCGCGGGCATCGCCAGCAGTTTTAATGCGCTCATTGCGGCGACGCTTCTCATCTCGCCTTTCACCTCGAACCGAAACAGGTTGATGCCGAGCGCGATCAGGGCGGCCGGCGATCCCGCCTGCGCGAGCAGCTCGATGGTCTTGTCGACGACGGGGTTGAGGCCGAGGCCGGTGAAACGCCAGACCACGCCGAAACCGATGCCCAGCATCAGCGGATTGCGCGCGAGATCTGCGAGCACGGGCCGGATCACCGCCAGCGGCGAGCCCGTTCGCTTGCGGCTGACAAGCTCCATCTGCAAAATGCCGCAGAGCCAGAGCAGCGGCGTGTTCACCGACAGGATCAGCGACATCGGGCCCGCCGCCTCGTTGCCCAGCGCCGAGATCACCAGCGGAATGCCGAGCATCACGATGTTGCCGTAGACCGAGCCGATCGCGAACACGACGCCGTCCTCGCGGTCCTCACGCCGTTCGCGCATCACTGCCGAGATCATCAGCGCCGCGATCCAGGTGACGGCGAGCGCGCCGTAATAGGCGCCCCACATCCGCCAGGGACTGACGTCGGGGAATTCCGAGACGACGATGGTGCGAAACAGCAGGGCGGGGATCGCGATGCTGAAGGCGAATTCGGAGATGCCCTTGTGTGCGCCCTCCGAGACGAAGCGAAACAGCACCGACGCATAGCCGGCCGCGATCAGCGCAAACACCGGCGCGACGATCAACACGGTGGCCATGCGGTCCTCCCCCTCACGGGGAGATTAGGCCGACCACCCCACGCAGCTCTCGATCCTGCCATCATGCCGGTGTTTTGCCCGACGTGTCAAAGGAAATTCGTAAAATCCGCAAATGTCGGGAATTCGCGAGGGCGCCCAGGGCTCTGGCTACTATGCATGGGGTTGTTTTGGCGAAGTCTAGCCGCGGGGCGACCCCACCCACCGCCGTCATCCCCCGCGAAAGCGGGGGATCCAGCACGCCGCGGCCTCTCGGGGAACGTCAGGCGCCTCTGGAATACTGGGTCACCCGCTCCAGTGCGCAATTGCGCACAGGGCGGGTGACGACAGCGGAGAAGACGGCAGGCTTCCCTCCCTGTTGCCGAGAGCGCACAGCTCTCGGGTTTCGCTCCACGCCTCGTTGCCAACGAACGCCCGTTCACCCACTATCCCCTGCGACTCGACACTTGGGGGGATCGATGCCGGCGTTTCGCTTGAAGACATCCTTGGCCGCCGCAGGCCTCTCGCTTGCGCTCGCCGTCCTGCTCCAGCCGGGCACAGGCTTCGCCTACACGCCTGAGCAGCAGCAGGCCTGCACGCCTGATGCGATGAACCTGTGCGGCGAGTTCGTCCCGAACGTCGATGCCATCACCGCCTGCATGATCCGGAAGAAGGCACAGCTGTCGCCGCAATGCGCGGTGTTCTTCCGCCGCGGGCCGGAGCCGGTCGCCGGTGCACCGACCAACATCAAGCCGGTCGTGGCGAAGAAGACCAAGCCGAAGAAGAAGAAAAAGACCGACGACGGCTAGACGTCCGCGTTCGCCCTCGAAACCGGTCACGCCCCCCTCCCGTCAAAATGACTTAGGGTGCATCAGCCACGCGACAGCCACCGGACTCGTTTTGTTCGCGTAGGCCGCGCGGGCGCCTGCAGCGATTGCGACCACGCGCAATGGGAAAGACCGCGTGAAGATTTGCGCGGCGAGGTTGCAATCCGCTCTTCCCCTTGAAATGGCCTGCAAAACGCTCGATTGCCCGCGTGAACAGCGATTCATGACGGTTCGTGTCTGTCGTCGCACGCAGCAGTGTGACTCAAAGCCAACACGTCTTGTTATTTCGTGGCTCTGAGTCAACTCCCGATAGATTTTTCTTTCACGAATCAGCGCGGTGATTCATTTTCGCGGCCTGGGGTCAATCTGGAGGCCAGAGGTATGAACGTTATTGTTTTTGCATCGCGTAAAGGCGGCTCGGGCAAGAGTACCCTGGCCGCACATCTCGCTGCGCAGATCAAGGCGAGCAAGCAGGTAATGCTTGTCGACGCGGATCCGCAAGGCTCGCTCACGCTGTGGCACAAGCTGCGTGGCACCAACGAGCCGCCGATCAAGGCAGCGGTGAACTCGGTCAGCGGCATCGTCTCCGCTGCCAAGCGCGACGGTTACGAATGGGTGCTGATCGACACGCCGCCGAATCTCTCGGCCGTGGTCGACGACGCGATCAAGAACGCGACGATGGTGGTCATCCCGGCACGGCCCGGCGTGTTCGACGTCAACGCGGTCCAGGAAACCATCCAGATGTGCCGTGCGGCGCGCAAGCCCTATGCGGTCGTGCTCAACGGTGCACCGGCGCGGCGCGACGAGTCCGAAAGCCCGATCGTCACCATCGCCCGCGAGGCGCTGGCAAAATTCCGCGCTCCGGTGTGGGGCGGTCAGATCACCAACCGTTCGGATTTGCTGATGGCACTCAGCCACGGCGAAGGCGCGCGGGAGTATCAGGCCGAGAGCCGTGCAGCTCAGGAAATTGCGAGGCTGTGGGCGGCGATCGAGCGTTCAGTGAAAGCTATTCGCGGCACGGCGTCGGCTTCCGGCGCAATGCACAAGCAGGCGGCATAATTTCATCAATCATTTCCCCGGACGAAAAACGCGCGGATGTTCGCGCGTTTTGCGTTTCTGGGGACTGATGGTGACGTTACGCGATCATCAGCATGTAGAACACGATGACCGGCGACAGCGTCAGGATCACCGACCAGATGCCGACGGCCCAGATGATGTCTTCGGTGGAAAAGCCCTGCTGTCCGGCGTCATAATGCGACGCCGCATCATTCTGATTGTTCAAGATCGCCCCCGCGATTTCTTCGCTTATGGGCCGAACGATACGCGGGATGTTTTAAAATTCAGGCTCGCTGCGGCGCTCGCATTTTGAGCGCATTTGTGACCCCGGCTTAACCATGCCCGCGATCTCGCGTCGTCAGGCGAGCCAGACCCGAAACAGCAGCACCGGCATCAGGCCGAGCAGCACGGCCCAGAAGCCGAACGACGACACCACCAGAATTCCCTGCAAAAGATCGGCAGGCGCGAAGATTTCCGCCGCGGTCGGGCGAACGCGTTGCCCCATGGTCATTCCCCCCTGTTGAAGACTCTGCAGGGAACGATAGGCGCGATTGCGTAAACGCGGCGTGGATGCGCCATGCGGCAGGTGCGAAGTCCGTTCGCACCCGGTTAACCACACGATGCTCTCTCACACCCTCTCCCCGTTCTTCTGGGGAGAGGGTGGGTGAGGGGCTAACACCACCCACTATGCTTGCGCCTGATCTCGTCCAGGTGATCCCAAACCGATGTCACGACGTCCTCGCTCAGCCCGATGTCGCGGCGCAGCCACGCGGACATCGGAAATGTCTCGACCCGTCCATGCTCAGGTCTGGATGAAAGGTGTTGCCATATGGCTGTCGGGGCGTAGTGCCACCAACGGTTCCTCATAGACCGATTTTTCTGACCTCCGCTCGATCTCGCGATCAATCGCGGCCGCGAGCTCGCTGCTCACCTCCACCATCGGCAGGCGCACCTCGGGGCTGTCGATCAGGCCCGCTCGCCACAGCCAGTACTTCGCCGGCGCGGGGCTCGGTTCAGTGAAGAGCAACCGTGTCAGCTCCGTGACGTCCTGCCAGCGCGCCAGCGCCGCGTCCTGGTTGCCGCGCTTCAGCTCGGCATGCACGGCGGCGAAGGTTGCGGTCTCGAGATGGGCCGACAGTAAAATGCCGCCATCGGCGCCGTCGCTGAGTGCCTCAAAGTAGTTCGCGTCCTCGCCGGTCAGCACGCGAAAGCCCTTCGGCCGATCGCGCAGCAAGCCGATGGATTGCTCGCGGCTCGCGCCGCAATCCTTCAGGCCGATGATGTTGGGATGCTCGGCGAGTCGCAGCATGGTCTGGTTGGTGATGCCGACGGCGCAGCGATAGGGGATGTTGTAGAGCGCGAGCGGCCAGGCGGCGTGATCGGCCAGCGCCTCGAAATGCGCGAGGATGCCGCGCTGCGACGGCCGCACGTAATAGGGGCTTGCGATCAGATAGAAGTCGATCGGCCAGTCCGCGGTCTCATCCAGCCGCTCCTTCATCCGCGACGTGTCCGCGCCCGACAGTCCGAGGCCGATCGGCAACGTCCGGCGGCCGGCCGCCATCTCGTCGCTGACGATGGCGACGAGGCGCTCGAGCTCGGCGTCGCGCAGCGTCATGCCTTCGCCCGAGGTCGCCCCCAGGATGAAGCCGTCGATGCTTTGCGCGGCGTAGTGTCGCGTCAGCCGCCGCAGCGACGTCTCGTCGAGGCGACTGTTCCGAAACGGCGTCACCAGCGGCAGCCAGAGCCCATGCATATGGGTTCGCAAGTCGGTCATGTTTATTCTCCTTCTCAAAGAAAAACCTGAGACGGAGGCTCATGAAAAAACCCCGTCCAGGCGGCGGGGTTTTCGGGATTTGCTTGCGATGACGAAGCGGTGATTAGCGCGCGCAAGAATCCGAGGTCCCCGGGTGGGGGCCTTTTTTCGAGACGATTGCGCACGACTTCGTGATCATTTGGAAATGATGCGGGGTATGCCCAAAACTGTCAATACACGCGGAAGGCGAAAGCCGAATTGGGCAGAAAAAAAGCCGGACCCGAAGGCCCGGCTTAGGTATTGGCCACGTGAGGCCGACACAATCACCTTCCAAGAGGGATTACTGAACTCCCGCGCCACTGGAGGAGGGGGACAAATGCGCAACGCGAAGGCTCAGCGTGCAAGCAGTATGGGCTTGACGAGCGGCATGCAGCAACAGCCGAGGCCGCATGTCAGTCATGCGGAAATCACGACGGCCAGCGCTGCGCCTTGCTCACCACGAAGTCGCGGAACACCTGCACGCGCGCGACGGTCTTCAGCTCTTCCGGATAGACGAAATACGTATCGAGCTGGATCGAATCCGATTCGCCGAACAGTTGTACGAGGCGGCTCTGTTCTTCGATCAGGTAATCCGGCAGTGCCGCGATGCCGAGGCCCTGCTGACAGGCGCGCACCAGGCCAAGGATGTTGTTGACCCTGAAATAAGCCTCGCGCGGACCCGAGCCGTTGCGCCCGGCTTCGACCAGCCAGTTGCGGTTCTGAAGATGCGGCGCGAAGTTGCCGTCAGACAGCGTGATGATGCGGTGGGAGTCGAGCTCCTCCAGCGTCCGCGGCGTGCCGAAGCGCTTGATGTAATCCGGCGAGCAATAGGCGTGGAAGCCCATCGCGAAAAGCTTGCGCTGGATCAGATCCGGCTGCGTCGGCTTGCGGGTGCGGATCGCAACGTCGGCCTCGCGCATCGACAGGTCCAGCTCCTCGTCGGTGACGATCAGCGAGATCCGGATCTCCGGATAGAGCGCGGTGAATTCGCCGAGCCGAGGGATCAGCCAGTTGATGCCGACGCCGGGCGTGGTGGTGATCTTGAGATCGCCGCTCGGCCGCTCGCGGCTGTCGGTCAGTTTCGCGCGCGCCGCCTGAAGTTGCATGAACACGTCATGCGCGGTGCGGAACAAGAGGTCGCCTTGCTCGGTGAGGATCAGGCCGCGGGCGTGGCGGTGGAACAGCGAGACCGAGAGCTCCTGCTCCAGTGCCGAGACCTGGCGTGAGACCGCCGATTGCGACAGGCCGAGCTGCTCTCCCGCATGCGTGAAGCTGCCCGCTTCCGCCGCCGCGTGAAACACCTTCAGCTTGTCCCAATCCATATCCGTAAATCCGTCGCGTGTTCGAGGCATGATCGTTATTCCGCTGCCGCGCGCTCGCTGGCGCGCAGGGCCAAGAAACGTTCGGCCTCGAGGGCTGCCATGCAGCCGAGGCCGGCGGCCGTCACGGCCTGGCGATAGGTTTCGTCAGCGACGTCGCCGGCGGCGAACAGGCCGGGCACGGAGGTCGCGGTCGAGTTCGGGGCGACCTCGACATAGCCCGACGGTTTCAGCTTGATCTGGTCTTTCACGAGCTCCGTCGCCGGCGCGTGGCCGATGGCAATGAAGATGCCGTCGGTCTTCAAATCCGAAAGCGCACCGGTCTTGACGTTCTTCAGGCGCACATGGGTGACCTTGTTCGGGTTCTCGGTGCCGCAGATCTCGTGGACGGCGGAGTCCCAGACCACCTTGATCTTCGGGTGCTTGAACAGGCGCTCCTGCAGGATGCGCTCGGCGCGGAAGTGATCGCGGCGATGCACGATGGTGACCTGCGAGGCATGGTTGGTCAGGTACAGCGCCTCCTCGACTGCGGTATTGCCGCCGCCGACCACCACGACGTCCTTGTTGCGGTAGAAGAAGCCGTCGCAGGTGGCGCAGGCCGACACGCCGCCGCCCTGGAATTTTGCCTCGGACGGCAGCCCGAGCCAGCGCGCTTGCGCGCCGGTGGCGAGGATCACGGTCTCGGCGAGATAGACGTCGCCCGAATCGCAGGTCAGGCGGAACGGCCGCCGCCCGGTCTCAAGCTTGGTGACCAGGTCGGTGACGATCCTGGTGCCGACATGGACCGCCTGCTTCTCCATCTGTTCCATCAGCCAAGGGCCCTGGATCACGTCGGCGAAGCCCGGATAGTTCTCGACATCGGTGGTGATGGTGAGCTGGCCGCCCGGCTGGATGCCCTGGATCAGAATCGGCTCGAGCATCGCGCGCGCGGCGTAGATCGCCGCGGTGTAGCCGGCGGGGCCGGAGCCAATAATGACGACCTTTGCATGGACAGGGGCGGACATATTCACGGACGCCTTTCACCGGGGGATTGCAGCGCGCGCGCGGAACGTGCCGGGAGGCCTCGCGGAGGCGCTGAAATATCAGAGCTAATCTAAGCCTTCTGGTGAGCTATGCAAGAATTGCATTCCCTGTCGGCGGATTTTTCCAACAAGGAACAAAAGTCGATTGCGCTGCACGCGCAATAAAATTGCTCAGTTGGCTTGGATTGGGCTATGAGGATTGCGACAGACCCACCCGATACCGCCGTAAGGCCAGGAGTTCCAATCACGTGTCGCGGAACCTAGACGAGATCGACCTCAAGATTCTGTCCGAAATCCAGGCCGACGGTCGAATCACCAATGTCGAGCTCGCCAAACGGGTCGGCATTTCGCCTCCGCCCTGCCTGCGCCGGGTCCGGGCGCTGGAGGAGGAGGGCTACATCCACGGCTACCGCGGGCTCTTGGATGCGCGAAAGCTCGGCTTCGACGTCACGGTGTTCGCAGCCGTGCACCTCTCCAGCCAGGCAGAGGCGGATTTGCGCGCCTTCGAGGAGTTCGTGCGCGCCGAGCCGCTGGTCCGGGAGTGCTGGATGCTGTCCGGCGAGGTCGATTTCATCCTGAAATGCGTCGCTCCCGACATGGCGACCTTCCAGGATTTCGTGACGCACCTGACCGCCGCACCGCACGTGCGGAACGTGCGGACCTCGCTGGTGCTGCACAATTCGAAGTATGAGGCGGCGGTCCCGCTGGACGTGAAGGGAAGACGGTAGGACCTCCTCCGTCATTGCGAGCGGAGCGAAGCAATCCAGAATCTTTCCGCAGCGACAGACTGGATTGCTTCGCTGCGCTCGCAATGACGGGTGGAAGGCGAACGGTCACCGCCGCATCGCGTCTATACTGATCGGACCGCCGCCTGCCGCTGCGAGATAGAGGCAGGCAAAGCAGAGCACGATCGCCAGCGCGCCGTCGTTGACGAGCGGGAAGAAGCTGTGCGGCAAATGCTCGATGAAATAGGCAAAGGCCATCTCGCCCGACAGGATGAAGGCGACCAAGCGGGTCAACAGGCCCAGCATCAACAGCCCACCGAGCACGAATTCGAGCATGCCGGCGACGCCCCATAGCGACAGCGGCGTGACGTCGGCAAACATGTCGATGGGCGGATATTTGAACAGCTTCGCGACGCCGTAGTGGAAGAAGAGAAGCCCGGTGACGAACCTGAACAGGCTGAGCAGATAGGGCTGGCTCTGCGCGGCGATGCGATCGATGTCCATCGTGTCCTCCTTGAGGCCTGGCGTACGGCGACGCCAGCATGGCGGAGGCGCGAGGGGTTCACAATCGAGCGCGGAAACGAGCAGACATAAAAAAGGCCGCGCGGGGCGCGGCCTTTTCAAGGCGTTAGCGCGGGCGACGGCAAATCCTTACCGCCACTCCACCTTGGTGATCTCATACGCCTTGGCGCCGCCGGGGGCGTTGACCTCGACGGTCGAGCCCTTCTTCTTGCCGATCAGCGCGCGCGCCAGTGGCGAAGTGATGGAGATGCGGCCCTTCTTGGCGTCGGCCTCGACCTCGCCGACGATCTGCCACACCGCCTTCTTCTCGGTGTCCTCGTCGACCAGCGTCACAGTGGCACCGAACTTGATGGTGTCGCCGGAGAGCTTTGAAATATCGATGATGTCGGCGCGCGCGAGCTTGTCCTCGAGCTCGGCGATGCGGCCCTCATTGTGGGACTGCTCTTCCTTCGCGGCATGGTATTCGGCGTTCTCGGACAGGTCGCCGTGCGAACGCGCCTCGGCGATATGCTCGATGATGCGCGGACGGTCCTCGGACTGGCGCTTCTTCAATTCTTCCCCGAGTGCGGCAAAGCCGCTCGCAGTCATCGGAACCTTTTCCATCTCTTCTCTCGTCCTTCGGTCGTGCGCCCGACAAATGTAAAGGGCGCGCCAACCTTGATTCGTCAGTTGTGTCCGGCGCTGAACTCGTGGCACCGGAACGTTATGTGGGTCTGGCGCCGGAACAGAACAACCACATGGCCGGACAGTTCCTCCGGCCATTGTGGCTTCATTGCCAATCACTTAGCGGCAGCGGAGCCGCCGTTCGCGATCAGGTTTCCGAAAAGTAGCTCTGCAGGGTACGAACCTCAAGGTCTCCGCCAAGGTAGGCGCGGATGCCCTGCGCGGCCGCCACGGCCCCGGAAAGAGTGGTGTAATACGGCACTTTATGCAAGAGGGCCGCGCGCCGCAGCGATCGGCTGTCGGCGAGCGCTTGCGGGCCTTCGGTGGTGTTGAAGACCAGCTGGACGTCGCCGTTGGTGATCGCGTCGACGATGTGCGGCCGCCCCTCCAGCACCTTGTTCACCTTCTCGGTCGGGATGCCCTCATCGGTCAGGAAGCGTGCCGTTCCCGATGTCGCCAGCACCTTGAAGCCGAGCGAATGCAATTCGCGAACGGCCTCCGCGATGCGCGTCTTGTCGCTCTCGCGCACCGAAACGAACACCGTGCCCTTGCGCGGCACCCGCGTGCCGCCGCCGAGTTGGCTCTTGGCGAATGCGACCGCGAAGGAGCGGTCGATGCCCATGACCTCGCCGGTCGAGCGCATCTCCGGACCAAGCACCGTGTCGACGCCGGGGAAGCGGGCGAACGGAAACACCGATTCCTTCACGCCGACATGCTTGAAGTCGGCCTTCTTCAGCTTGAAGTCGGCGAGCTTCTCGCCGGCCATGATCCGCGCGGCGATCTTTGCGACCGGCGTGCCGACCACCTTGGCGACGAACGGCACCGTGCGCGAGGCGCGTGGATTGACTTCGAGCACGTAGATCTCGCCGTCCTTGATCGCGTATTGCACGTTCATCAGGCCAACGACGTCGAGGCCGAGCGCGAGCTCGCGGGTCTGCCGCTCCAGCTCCTCGATCATCTTGGCGTCGAGCGAGTGCGGCGGCAGCGAGCAGGCACTATCGCCGGAATGGATGCCGGCTTCCTCGATGTGCTCCATGATGCCGACGATGAAGGTGTCCTTGCCGTCGCAGAGGCAGTCGACGTCGATCTCGGTGGCGTCGGACAGATAACGGTCGAACAGCAGCGGGTTCTTGCCGAGCACGGTGTTGATCTGCCCGGTCTTGTCGTTCGGGTAGCGCGCCTTGACGTCGGCCGGCACCAGCTCGGGCAGCGTGCCGAGCAGGTAATCGCTGAGCTGGTTCTCTTCGCGGATGATCTGCATCGCGCGGCCGCCGAGCACATAGGACGGGCGCACCACCAGGGGCAGGCCGAGATCGGTCGCAACCAGGCGGGCCTGCTCGACCGAATAGGCGATGCCGTTCTTAGGCTGCTTCAGCCGCAGCTTGTCGAGCACGCGCTTGAAGCGGTCGCGGTCTTCGGCAAGGTCGATGGCGTCGGGCGAGGTGCCGAGGATCGGCACTTCGGCAGCTTCCAGCGCCCGCGCGAGCTTGAGCGGGGTCTGGCCGCCGAACTGCACGATCACGCCATGCAGCGTGCCGTTGCTGCGCTCCTTCGCGATGATCTCCAGCACGTCCTCGGCGGTGAGCGGCTCGAAATAGAGCCGGTCCGCGGTGTCGTAGTCGGTCGACACCGTTTCCGGATTGCAGTTGACCATGATGGATTCGTAGCCGGCGTCATGCAGCGCGAAGCAGGCGTGACAGCAGCAATAATCGAACTCGATGCCCTGGCCGATACGGTTCGGGCCGCCGCCGAGGATGATGACCTTCTTCTTGTCCGACGGCGTGCTCTCGTCGGCAACGCTGCCAGCAAACGGCGATTCGTAGGTCGAGTACATGTAGGCGGTGGGCGAGGCGAATTCGGCCGCGCATGTGTCGATGCGCTTGTAGACCGGACGGACGCCGAGCGCGTGACGCTTCGCGGTGAGCTCGGCCTCCGTCGTCTCGGCGAGCACCGCAAGGCGCGCGTCCGAGAAACCCATGGCCTTGAGCGTACGCATGCCGAAGGCATTGCCGGGCAGGCCGTGCTTCCTGACCTTCTCCTCCATGTCGACGATGCCGCGCATCTCGCCGAGGAACCAAGGGTCGATCTTGCAGGAGTTGAAGATGTCCTCGTTCGACCAGCCGAGCCGCATGGCTTGCGCGACCTGGAGAATGCGGTTCGGCGTCGGCGTGCCGAGCGCGGCGCGGATCGCATTCTTGTCGTCGTGCTGGCCCAGTCCCTCGATCTCGATCTCGTCGAGGCCGGTCAGACCGGTCTCGAGCCCGCGCAGCGCCTTCTGCAGGCTCTCCTGGAAGGTGCGGCCGATCGCCATGACCTCGCCGACCGACTTCATCGACGTTGTCAGCGTGGTCGATGCACCCGGGAATTTCTCGAAGGCGAAACGCGGGATCTTGGTCACCACGTAATCGATCGTCGGCTCGAACGAGGCCGGCGTCGCGCCGCCGGTGATGTCGTTGGCGATTTCGTCGAGCGTGTAGCCGATCGCGAGCTTGGCCGCGACCTTTGCGATCGGGAAGCCCGTGGCCTTCGAGGCCAGCGCGGATGAACGCGACACGCGCGGATTCATTTCGATCACGACCATGCGGCCGTCTTCCGGATTGACGCCGAATTGCACGTTGGAGCCGCCGGTCTCGACGCCGATCTCGCGCAGCACCGCCAGCGAGGCGTCGCGCATGATCTGGTATTCCTTGTCCGTCAGCGTCAGCGCCGGAGCGACCGTGATGGAGTCGCCGGTGTGCACGCCCATCGGATCGAAATTCTCGATCGAGCAGACGATGATGCAATTGTCCTTCTTGTCGCGCACCACCTCCATCTCGAACTCCTTCCAACCGAGGACGGATTCCTCGATCAGGATTTCGTTGGTGGGGGACGCATCAAGACCGCGCTCGATGATGTCGAGGAACTCTTCCTTGTTATAGGCGATGCCGCCGCCGGTGCCGCCCATGGTGAAGGAGGGGCGGATGATCGCGGGCAGGCCGATCTCGGACAGCGCCATCATGGCCTGGCCGAAAGCATATTCCTGGTAGCGCTTGCGGCGGTCGCTCTCGCCGAGGGTCCACTGCCGATCGAGTTCTTCGAGCGCTGCGCCCGACAGCTTCTCGCGTTCGGCGTGGTACTTGTCGCGGAACGACTTCTTCAGCTCGGACGCATTGGCGAGACGCGACTTCGGCGTCTCGAGCCCGATCTTGGTCATGGCCTCGCGGAACAGCTGGCGATCCTCGGCCTTGTCGATGGCATCGGCGGTCGCGCCGATCATCTCGACGTCGAACTTGTCCAGCGTGCCCTGCCGGCGCAGCGACAGCGCGCAGTTCAGCGCGGTCTGTCCGCCCATGGTCGGCAGCAGCGCGAAGCCGCCGGGAACGACGTGACGTTCCTTCTCGATGATCTTTGCGACGATCTCGGGTGTGATCGGCTCGATATAGGTCGCATCGGCCAATTCCGGGTCGGTCATGATCGTGGCCGGGTTGGAATTGACGAGGACGATGCGATAGCCCTCTTCCTTCAGCGTCTTCACCGCCTGCGTGCCCGAATAGTCGAACTCGCAGGCCTGGCCGATCACGATGGGACCGGCGCCGATGATCAGGATGGTCGAGATGTCGGTTCGTTTAGGCATCACCGCTCGCGGGCTGGAATTCGGGCACAAAAAAAGGGCGCGCTTGCCGCGCGTCCCCTTGTGCGAGAGCGCGGGGTCTTCCCTCGCGCGCGGGTGGGTCTTAGACCAGTTTTCGGGGCGGCGAAACCCCGAAAAACGCCCCATCAACCAGCAATTTTGACGGGTTTCGGCCGCGCCTGCCAACCACGGGCGAGATGCACCAGAAGCGAGGCCGCGACGCTCGTTCCGCCGATCCAGCCGAGGTCGTTTGGCGAGAGGGTGGTCAGCACGGCCCCGCCCAGGGCCCCGCCGATGGCGAAGCCGAGATACATGGCCGACGCGTTGAGCGAGAGAGCGATCATCGAGGCCTGCGGCTCGATCCGGATGATGCTGGCGATCTGGGCCGGATAGAACGCCCAGCCCGAGAGGCCCCAGAGGAAGATCGCGCCAAGCACCGCGTAATGCGCCTGTCCGGGCAAGAGCTTCAGGACCAGCGAATGCAGGATCAGGGCGGTTGCCATGCCGGCGAGCCCGAGCGCCGCGGTGGCCATCGTGCCCAGCCGGTCGGCCAGGACGCCGCCGAGCATGTTGCCGATCGCGGCCGCGCCGCCGAACACCAGCAGTGCCAGACTGATCTGCGAAGCGCCGAAGCCGAGGGCGCGCAGCGGGACCGCGAAATAGGTGAACACGGTGAAGCCGCCCAGCGCCCATAAAATCGTGATCAGAAGCGCGATCACGACATTGCTGTGACGCGCTACCGCCAGTCTTTCGTTGAGCGAGGCCGTGTTGCGCGGCAGCCCGCGAGGCAGGCCGAGCAGCAGGCCAGCGAGCGCAACAGCGCCGATCACTGCGACCATGCCGAAGGTCGCGCGCCAACCGAGCAGGCTGCCGACGAGATTGCCGAGGGGCACGCCGATAACGGTCGCGACCGTGAGGCCCGAGGTGACGAGCGCCACCGCACGGCCGCGCCGTTCCGGCGAGGCGACCGCCACGGACACCGCCAGCGCAGTCGGCATGCACAGTCCTGATCCCAACGCCATCAGCATGCGCGAGGCCAGCAGCAGGGCGTAGTTGGATGCGACCATCGCAGCGAGGTTTCCGGCGATGAAGGTCAAGAGCGCGAGCGCCAGCACGGTGCGGCGGTCGATATTGTTCAGCGTCACCGCCAGGATCGGCGAGCCCACGGCATAGGTGAGGGCGTAGGCGGTGACCAATTGGCCGGCGGCCGAGACCGAAATCGAGAGGTCGCTGGCGATCGACGGCAAAAGCCCAGCAATGACAAAGCCTTCCGTGCCGATCGCAAAGGCCCCCAGGGCCAGCCAGAACACGCTCATTGCAAACAATCCTTATGTTCAATGTTTATTGAACTATCGAAGCTGATGACCTGAGAGTCAATTGGTTCAAGAACTATTGAACATTCTGGCCGCATCGCTATGATTCCCGGATCATGAGCCGCACGCCTCCCCACCCCACCCGCGAGCAGATCGAGCTGCCGCTGGTTCTGGATTGTCTGAGCGATCCGATCCGGTTGGCGATCGTGTATCAGCTCGCCCAGCAGGAACGTGTCAGCAGCGAGCTTCGCTGCGGCGACTTCAACGGCCTCTCCGGTAAGTCGAACCTCACCTATCACTTCGCAAAGCTGCGCGATTGCGGGTTGATGCAGACGCGCGTGGCGGGCACGAACCGCTTCATGCGGCTGCGCCGCGAGGATCTCGAGGCACGCTTTCCTGGCCTGCTCGATGCAGTGCTCAAGTCAGCAGCCAGGGACGCGGACAGGCTTCAGCTTGTTGCGGAGTGTGATGTGGGGGAGGCGGGGTGAAGATTGCGCGAAGGCGCGCGCTTTGTCCGCTGCGCCACGCCCGGCTTCGCCCTTCGGGCTTCGCCGCGGCAGCCTTCGCCACGATAGGGCTTGCCGAGCCGAAGCTGGCGGAGCCAGCGAAGGCTGGAGACCCGGCCTGGATTTGAACCAGGATGAAGAGCGATGCACTGCTCTCGCGTAGACGCTTCCGCCACCGGGCCGCGGCGATCATTGCCGATCGAGGCGCGACAAGCCACCTCAGCCAATCGTTATGCTTAACGCACCCAGGGAACTTAACGGACCAGAGGCGGCCGCGCGATGAAGGTCATGCGCCAGCGGTTGTGCCCGATATTGGTGTTGGCGCGCTGGCTGGCGAAGCCCGCCGCCTTCAGCTTGGCCGTGATCTCGTCCTCGCTGTAGCGCTTGAGCCCGATGCGCGCGCGCAGATGACGATAATCTGACAGCGCGGTGCTGACGAGCCCGATCAGCGCATCCTTCAGGAAGCCGTGGCGCTGGCCGAAGGACAGCAGCGCCGCCACGTCTCGCCCCATGCCGACATGCGGCTGGAGGATATCGCCGAGCACCAGCTTGCCGGACGGTTTCAGGATCCGTCTGACATCGATGAGCGCGGCATCGAGCTCCTCCGCCGTCATGTACTGCGCGACCGAGTTCATCACGACGAGGTCGATGGATTGCTCCTGCATCTTGCTGACGTCGTCGAGCGAACGGACGCGGACCTTGGTGTTCGGCGCAAACCGCGCGATCAGGCGGCCGCGCACGCCGGGCGCGGGCTCGGCCAGAATCAACTGGCCGCAGGCGGCTGCCACCTGGCTCGCCGACAGCGCCTCGCCGCAGGCATAGTCCAGCACGGTCGCCTCGGGCGAGGTGATGTAGCCGATGATGTCCCGCGCGATGATCTGGAAGTGCAAATCGCGATGCAGCTTGCTGACATAGATCGTATGCGTCGAGTCGTAATAATCGATCCAATCGTCCATGGTATCCCGCCCAGCGGTTCCTGTGTTGGAACCCCGCTGCCAGCCTTGCGTTAGGGGTGCGACGGCGCGCCGTCAATGTCCGCGTCCTAACAGGAAGGTTTCAAGTGAGCAAAGCCCCCAGCAAGGTCTCGCCCGACCTCGACACCCCTACCGATCTGGCGCCCCAAGCCGTCAAGAAGGTTTCCGAGGCGCTCAACGTGCTTCTGGCCGACGCATTCGCGCTGTACCTCAAGACCAAGAATTTCCACTGGCACATCAGCGGCCGGCACTTCCGCGATTATCACCTGCTGCTCGACGAGCAGTCGGACCAGATTTTTGCCACCACCGACCAGCTCGCCGAGCGCGTCCGCAAGATCGGCGGCGGCACGGTGAAGTCGATCGGCCAGATCGCAAAGCTCCAGACCATCAAGGACAACAACGAGGATTACGTCCCGCCGCGCGAAATGCTGCGCGAGCTGATGCAGGACAACAAGCATGTCGCCGCGGCAATGCGCAAGGCGCACGAGGTTTGCGACGAGGCCGGCGACGTCGCCAGCGCCAGCATCCTCGAGAACTTCATCGACGAGACCGAGCGCCGGACCTGGTTCCTGTTCGAAGCCACCCGCCAGGAAGGCGGCAACGAGGCGTAATTTCAGGTCGGGCTGCATCCACAACGTCGTCCCGGCCTGCGCCGGGACGACGGCGGAGCTTGTTGAACGAGCGCCGCTAACTCCGCCACAGCCGCATCAACGCGCCGTGCTTGCCCGTGACCGGATCGGCCGGCGGCCGCGCGACGTTTGGAATCGTCTTCAGCGCCTTGGCGTGGTTCTCCGGCGTTGCCCGCGTGATCTCCATCTTTGAGCCCGGCGGATAGGCGCCGATCACGCAGAAATCATCGCTCGCCTTGATGCACTGATGTCCGGTGCCGGCCGGCAGGATCGCGACATCGCCGGCCTTGATGTCGAACTCCTGGCCGTGATCGCCGCCGAAGCGAACCCGGGCATGACCGCGCGCGACGCCGAGCACCTCATGCACCGTCGCGTGGTAGTGCAGATAATCGTAGACGCCGTTGCGCCACGTGGCGCCCCAATTGTTGGTTTCGAACAGGTTCTCGATGGTCTCCTCGGGGCGCCTCGGATCGAGCTTCACCGCACCCTGATAGACCAGGAAGGGGAGGATGTTGTTCGGCACCAGCCCGTCATCCGCGAACACGATGGCGAGCGGTTCGGCATAGTCGCGGACGACGGACATGGCAGGGCTCCTGCGTCACGAAGGTACCGAGACAACATTGAAGCGGGAGGAGGCGTTCCTCCAAAGGTCTCGTGTCCCGGACGCGATGCAGCGCCTGAAGCGCGTTTACGCGCGTCTTCGACGCGCTGCACTGCGCCCGGGGCGCGAGAGCGATAGCCTTTACGCGCTCTTCTTCTGCCGCATCAGATCGGCAAAGCGCTGGAACAGATAGTGCGAGTCGCGCGGACCCGGCGAAGCCTCGGGGTGATACTGCACCGAGAACACCGGCCTGCCGTCGAGCTGGATGCCGCAATTGGATCCGTCGAACAGCGAGATGTGGGTCTGCGTCGCGCCCTTCGGCAGCGTGTTCTCGTCCACCGCGAAACCGTGGTTCATCGAGGTGATCTCGACCTTGCCGGTGGTCTCGTCCTTCACGGGATGATTGGCGCCGTGATGGCCCTGATGCATCTTCTTCGTCTTCGCGCCGACGGCGAGGCCGAGCATCTGGTGACCCAGGCAAATTCCGAAGGTCGGCGTGCCCGACTTGATGACGTCCTGGATCACAGGCACGGCGTATTTGCCGGTCGCGGCCGGATCGCCCGGTCCATTCGACAGGAACACGCCGTCCGGCTTCATCGCCAGAATGTCTTCGGATGAGGTCGTTGCCGGCACCACCGTCACCTTGCAGCCGACGCCGGCGAGCAGACGCAGAATGTTGCGCTTGATGCCGTAGTCGATGGCGACGACGTTGAATTCAGGCTTGTCCTGGCGACCGAAACCCTTGTCCCACAGCCAGGGCGTCTCGTCCCAGGTGAAGCGCTGGCCGGAGGTGACCATCGGTACGAGGTCCATGCCCTCGAGACCAGGCCATTCGCGCGCTTCTTCCTTCAGGCCGTGCAGATCGAACTCGCCATCCTTGGCGTGTGCGATCACGGCGTTGGGCATGCCCTTCGAGCGGATCAGCGCAGTCAGCGCGCGCGTGTCGATGCCGGACAGGCCGATGATGCCGCGCGCCTTCAGCCACAGGTCGAGATGCTTGGTGGCGCGGTAATTCGAGGGATCGGTGATCGCGGTGCGCAGGATCACGCCGCGCGCGCCGGGCGTCGCGGCCATGTTCACCGTCTCGATGTCTTCCTCGTTGGTCCCGACATTGCCGATATGCGGGAAGGTGAAGGTGATGAGCTGGCCGGCATAGGAGGGATCGGTGAGGATCTCTTCATAGCCGGTCATCGCGGTGTTGAAGCAGACTTCACCGACGGCCTGGCCCTCGGCGCCGAGACCAAAGCCTTCGAGCACCGTACCATCGGCGAGCACGAGGAGCGCGGTCGGTTTGTGGTCCGGCCAGGCGGTATCGTTTTCATGTTGTGTCATGAGCCCGCTTCATAAGGCCCCCACGCGCGCCCGTCAAAGCGAGAAACGGCGGATTCACATGCGTTTTTGCATATTTGACAGGTCCCCTCAGGCACTTAAGCTGGAACGGGTAATTTTTGCGCAGTTTCGGCAGCCGGATCGGAAACAATGAACCGTGGGCCCGGTATGGCCTCTTTCCCGCAAACGGCTTAGATCAGGCGCAACGGATTGAAGGGATCACGGCCATGCTGCGCGACGACATCAACAATGCGGTCAAGGAGGCCATGAAGGCCAAGGACGAGCGCAAGCTCTCCACGCTGCGCATGGTCAACTCGACCATCAAGAACGCCGACATCGAGGCGCGCGGCAACGGCAAGCCGCCGCTGTCGGACGCGGATTTGCTCGGCGTCTTTCAGAAGATGATCAAGCAGCGCCAGGAGTCTGTCGAGCTCTACGACAAGGGCGGCCGGGCCGAGCTCGCGGCGCAGGAGCGCGAGGAGATCGCGGTGATCTCGGCGTATTTGCCGAAGCAGATGTCCGACGACGAGGTGAAGAAGGCGATCGCGGACGCTATCGCCGAAACCGGCGCCGCCGGAATGAAGGACATGGGCAAGGTGATCGCGGCGTTGCGCGCGAAATACGCGGGGCAAATGGATTTCGGCAAGGCCAGCGGCCAGGTGAAGGCGGCGCTGACGGGCTGAGCTGTCATTCCGCAGCGACGCGTTAGCGTCGAGCCCGGAATCCATCGCGCTGCCGGCTCTGTTGCGAAATGGATTCCGGGCTCGCGCCAAGCGGCGCGCCCCGGAATGACAACAAGAAACTGAGGAGGCCGCCGATGACCGCCGCGATCAAACCGTTCCACATCGCCATCAGCGACGACATCCTCGCCGACCTCAAATCGCGACTTGCCCGTACGCGCTGGCCGGAAGCCGAGCTGGTCGACGATTGGAGCCAGGGCGCGCCGCTGAAATGGATCCGGGAGATCTGCGCCTATTGGGCTGATGGCTACGACTGGCGCGCGCGTGAAGCAAAACTCAACCGCTTCGCGCAGTTCACCACCGAGATCGACGGGCTCGACATCCACTTCCTGCATGTGCGCTCGAAAGAGCCGGCCGCGCTGCCGCTGATCATCACCCATGGCTGGCCGGGCTCGATCGTCGAATTTCAGAAGGTGATCGCGCCGCTGGTCGATCCGGTCGCGCATGGCGGCAATCCCGCGGATGCCTTTCACGTGATCTGCCCATCGCTGCCGGGCTTCGGCTTTTCTGCCAAACCCACGAGCACCGGCTGGGGCGTCGACCGTATCGCCGCGGCCTGGGCCAAGCTGATGGACCGGCTCGGTTACGCGCGTTACGGCGCGCAAGGCGGCGACTGGGGCTCGGCAGTCACGACCTCGCTCGGTGGGCAGGATGCGGAGCATTGCGCCGGCATCCACATCACGCTGGCCTTCAACACGGCGCCGAGAGTCGAGGGCGAGCCGACGGCGGAGGAGAAGCGCGCGCTTGCGGGGCTCAAGCATTACGTCGATCTCGACTCCGGCTACTCCAAGCAGCAATCGACGCGGCCGCAGACGCTCGGCTATGGCCTGACGGATTCGCCGAGCGGGCAGGCGGCCTGGATCCTGGAAAAATTCTGGGCCTGGACCGATTGCGACGGCCATCCCGAAAACATCTTTGACAAGGACGAGCTGCTCGACAACGTCATGCTCTACTGGACGACCGAGACGGCGACGTCGTCGGCGCGGCTCTATTGGGAAAGCTTTGGCAAGCGCCGCACGGCGCCGCTCGTGAAGGTGCCGACAGGTGTTGCGGTGTTTCCCAAGGAGATCATCACGCCGGTGCGGCGCTGGATGGAGCCGAATTTCCACAACATCACCCACTGGAGCGAGATGGAGAAGGGCGGGCACTTTGCCGCATTCGAGCAGCCGGAGCTGTTCGTGCGCGATGTCAGAAAATTCTTTGCGACGGTGCGCTGAGCCATGCTGACCGAAGCCGAGAGCTACGACGAACTCTATCGCGACTTCAGCTGGGACATCCCGGCGCGCTTCAACATGGCGGAAGCCTGCTGCGATCGCCACGCCGACGGCACCGACCGTCTTGCGCTGGTCTATGTCGACGAGAACGGCGCCACCACGCACACCTCCTTCGACGAGGTCGCGGAGATGTCGCGCCGCTTCGCCAACGTGCTGAAGGCGGATGGGCTCGGCCGCGGTGACCGCGTTGCGGTGTTCCTGTCGCAATCGCTGGAATTGCCGATCGCGCATATGGCCGCGTTCCGCTCCGGTCTGATCTCGGTCCCGCTGTTCGCGCTGTTCGGCGAGGACGCACTGGAGTTCCGTCTGTCGAATTCACAAGCGAGGGCGATCATCACCGATGAGGCTGGTTGGGAGAAGCTCACAAAGGTCCGCGACCGGTTGCCCTATCTGCAGGACATCTATGTCACGAGCGGCGCCGTTCACGCCGGCGCAAAACCGTTCTGGTCGGCGATCGAAACCGCCTCGGAGGACTTTGCGACCGTCGACACCTCGGCCGATGATCCCGCGCTGATCATCTACACGTCAGGCACGACCGGCAATCCGAAGGGCGCGCTTCACGCCCACCGCGTTGTGCTTGGTCATCTTCCGAACGTGGAGATGTGCCACAACTTCCTGCCCAGGCCCGGCGATCTCATGTGGACGCCGGCGGACTGGGCGTGGATCGGCGGGCTCGTCAACGGCCTGTTCGCGTTCTGGTATCACTGCATTCCCTTGGTCGGTCATCGCGCGCGAAAATTCGAGCCGCAGGCGGCGATGCAGATGATGGCCGATCTCGGCGTGCGCAACGTCTTCCTGCCGCCGACCGCGCTCAAGCTGATGCGGCAGGCCGGCGTGAAGCATCCTGATGTCAAGCTGCGCAGCATTTTTACCGGCGGTGAATCGCTCGGCGGTGAGTTGCTCGGCTGGGTGCGCGAGACCTTTGGCGTCGACGCCCATGAAGTGTTCGGCCAGACCGAGTGCAATCTCGTGATCGGCAGCAACTCCAATCTGTTTCCGATCCGCCCGGGCTCGATGGGCAAGGCGACGCCGGGTTTTGACGTCCGCATCGTCAACGACAAGGGGGAGGAGCAACCACACGGACAGCGCGGCATCATCGGCGTGCGCCAGCCATGCCCCGTGACCATGCTCGAGTACTGGCGCAATCCGGAGGCGACGGCTAAGAAATATGCCGGCGAATTCCTGCTAACCGGCGATCTCGGCGTGCAGGATGAGGACGGCTATTTCTGGTACGTCAGCCGCGAGGACGACGTCATCACCACCGCCGGCTATCGCGTCGGCCCGTCCGAGATCGAGCATACACTGATGAAGCACCCAGCGGTGGCGATGGCCGCGGTGGTCGGCATTCCCGATCCGATCCGCACGGAATCGATCAAGGCCTGGATCGTGCTACGCCCAGGTTTTGCTGCGGGCGATACGCTTGCGCGCGAGATCCAGGAATTCGTGAAAGTGCAGCTTGCAGCGCACGAATATCCGCGCTTCGTCGAGTTCGTCGAGACCTTGCCGATGACGGCGACAGGCAAGGTGCTCCGGCGCGAGCTGCGGGCGAGGGGGTAGGGCATATTCTACCGCGACGGCGGACCGTAGCATCGCGACAAGCATTCAGCGCTGCAAAAACCTGGCGCGGGCGAGAAAACGATAGCTAATTGCTGTGATTGCGCGCACGGTGCGCGGATGCCGGAAAGAACAGTCGTCTCTGCGCACCCGCGGCGCCACGACGATGCGCGGGTGACGTGAAGCCGCTCATTCCTCGCGCGGAGCCTGCTCATCACGGCGGATACCTGAAAGATTCCACTGAGCTTCGATATGAGATCGAACGCCAACTGAAAGCACCTGATGCAAATTCTCTCCCCACGGCACGTCAAGACAGAAGAAGCGCTGCGGCTCGGCGTGGAGTCGGGCTGGTATGCGATCAAGGTCAGCGGGACCTTCGTCTCGGGCCCGCACGGCTCGGAAGGGGATTGCCTTCGCAAGATCGACGAAATTCATCCGCCGGTGGTGAAGAAGAAGCGATGAAGCCGCAGGTTCCGGCCGCTACGGCGTCTTGATCCCCATCGCCTTCAACGCCGCCAGCATCCGCGCTGGCGGTGCCATCTTGATCTGCGGCGCCTTCCCCGTCTCCAGCAGGCTCTTCAGTCCCGACAGGATCGCGGGCCAGCCGGTGCGCCCGCCTTCGAGGATGTCGTCGCTGAGATCGCGGTCGTGGCGCTCGCTCATGGTGAGGCGGACGGCTTCACCGGCTTGCTCGATCTCGTAGGTGACGAGCGTGGTGCCGAGCTTTGCGACGAGGTCGGGCCAGTTGACGTTCCACGTCACCGTCAACTTCCTCGGCGGATCGTATTCGAACACTTCGCCGGAGATGTGCTCCGAACCGTCGGGCGCACGCACGATGAATGTGCCGCCGAGCTTCGGCTGCATCTCCACCGCAAAGCCGGAAAAATATTGTCGGCTGAATTCGGCCGAGGTCAGCGCCTCCCACACCTTCTCCGGCGTGGAGGCGATGTAGATGGTGTAGACCGTCAGCGGTTTGAATTGATCGAGATTCATTTTGCGTCGAACCCCTTGTTGAGCGCCGCGCGCGGAATGCCGAGCAGCTTGCCGGTCTCGAGCATGCTCTTGAGCTGGGACAGGATCGCCGGCCAGCCGTTGGAGACGGCGCCGAGATATTTGCCGCCCTCAACGAAGCCGTCATGCAACACGGTCAGACGCACGAGCGAGCCAAAGGGTTCGATGGTGAAGACGACGCGCGAGATCGGCTCGCCGCGCAGCTCTTCATATTTCTGATGCTTGAAGCTGTAGGACAGCCGTCGCGGCGGATCGGCCTCAAGGATCTCGCCGGAATCGGTGACCTCGCCGTCGAGCGTGAGCGCGAAGGGCGAGCCGACCGTCCAGTCGGAGCGGACCTCGGCGCCGAACCAGTATTGCCGTGTGAACGCGCTCGACGTCAGCGCCTCCCACAGCTTTTCCGGCGTGGTCTCGATGTAGATGACATAGACGAATTGCGGCTTACTCATCACGCTTCTCCAACTGGCGTTTCAACTCGCTGAGCGCGGCGAGCCTGCCGCGTTCGAATTTCCTGATCCAGCGTTCGCCGATCTGGTGGATCGGCACCGGGTTGAGATAGTGCAGCTTCTCGCGGCCATGCTTGATGGTCGTGACCAGATTGGCCTCCTCCAGGATGACCAGGTGTTTCGTCACCGCCTGGCGCGTCATCTCCAGGCCTTCGCAAAGTTCGTTCAAGGTCTGGCCGTTCCTGGTGTGAAGCCTGTCCAGCAGCGATCGTCGCGAAGTGTCGGCGAGCGCTTTGAAGACCTCATCCATGGCGGTGATAATAGGCAGCCGAATGGTTGCATGTCAAGATGGTGTCTTTGGCGCCTGCAAACGGTTGTGCTAGCCTTGAATCTCAGCCAACGCAGATTGGTCCCGGGAGGACTTTGATGTTCCGTTGCGTCTTGACTGCTGCCGCCCTCGTCCTTTTCGCTGGCAGCACTTTTGTTCACGCCCAGAAGCAGACAATCGGTGCGCCGCCTGAGTCGTCCAACATGAAGCTGGTGGGCACCAACGATCTGCAGGCGCGCAGCGCCTATCAGCCGACCATCCATCACCAGGGCGACCGCTGGATCGCCTATATCGGACACCATGGCGGCACCGATGACGTGCCCGCTCCCGTCAATCCGATGACAGGCCAGGCGGAGCCGAACGGGACCTCGATCGTCGATGTCACCGATCCCGCGCATCCCAAATATCTCAGGCATCTGCCGGGGCAGGAAGGCAAGTATGAATCCGGCGGCGCGCAGATGGTGCGCGTGTGCGACGGCAAGACCTTGCCGAAGGGCGATCCCAACGCGGTTTACATGCTGCGCACCTTCGGCAGCGAGGCGCATGAGATCTGGAACGTCGCCGATCCCGCCAATCCCGCGCTGATCACGCGCCTCAGTGGCTTGAAGGACACGCACAAGAGCTGGTGGGAATGCGACACCGGCATTGCCTATCTCGTCTCGGGCGCGCCGGACTGGCGCACACGGCGTATGACGCAGATCTATGATCTCTCTGATCCCGCCCACCCGCAAAAAATCCGCGACTTCGGCCTGCCCGGCCAGGAGCCCGGATCGACCGGCGCGGTGCCGACCGAGCTGCATGGGCCGATCTCGACCGGGCCCAATGGCAACCGCGTCTATTTCGGTTACGGCACCAACAAGGGCGGCATCTTGCAGATCGTCGATCGCGAGAAGCTTCTGAACGGACCGAAAGAGCCGACGCCGGACAATCTGCGCCTTCCCGAGATCTCGCGGATGCCGATGTCGGCGTTCAACGGGGCGCACACCACGTTCCCGATGCTCGACATGCCGGTTGCGGAATTCGCCGAAGACAAGGACGGCAAGACCCGCGACATCGTCATGATCGTCGACGAGGCGATCCTGAACGAATGCGGCGAGGCGCGTCAGATGGTGTGGTTCGCCGACGTCACCACCGAAACGCGGCCGATGATGATCTCGAGCTACACCGTGCCGGAGGCGAGCGGGCAGTTCTGCCAGCGCGGCGGCCGCTTCGGCTCGCATTCCTCCAACGAGAGCATGGCGCCGGTCTACTACAAGAAGATGGCCTTCATTGCCTTCTTCAATGCCGGCGTGCGCGCGCTCGACATTCGCGATCCCTATCATCCCAAGGAAGTCGGCTATTTCATTCCTGCGAT
Organism: Bradyrhizobium ganzhouense; assembly: GCF_049949285.1. NCBI lineage: Bacteria > Pseudomonadati > Pseudomonadota > Alphaproteobacteria > Hyphomicrobiales > Nitrobacteraceae > Bradyrhizobium > Bradyrhizobium ganzhouense. The sequence continues at coordinate 7,697,871 of NZ_CP181318.1, read as the reverse complement.
CACGCAGGCGACCGACAAGCGCTGCATTCCGATCGAAGGCGGTGAGCGCTGCAAGGTCGCGATCCAGACCAACAATGTCGAAACCGACGACCGCGGCTATATCTATATCGTCGACCGCGCCAATACTGGCCTGCACATTCTCGAGCTGACCGGGCCGGCACGTGCCGTCGCCGGCCTCCCGAAGAACTGACGATGCGGCGCGCGGCGACGATCGCGCTCGTCCTTGCCGCGCTCGGCGCATCCAGCGTCGGGGCCTATCAGCTCGCGCCGCCGTCCGTGCCGACATCAGCGCATTGGCGCGAGCTCGCCTGGCCGTTTCCGCGCGATGGCTGGCCCGCGGGCCGTGCCTTTCGCTGCGAGGGCGGTGGCTGCGACGGCGCCGAGCTCTACGTCCGCGCCAAACGCGGCTTCTGCAATTGCGACAGCGGCGTCGCCGATGACGACGAGGTCGATCGCGTCGCCGACATCGACCTGATCACCCCGCGCTTTGCGGCGACTGCGCCGGGCGAGGTGGTCCATGTCGGTGAGATGCACGGTCGTACGCGGCGCTATGATCTCGCAATATATGACGGTGCGAGCCACGCCGCGGTCGGCGTTGCCGTCTCACGGCGCTGCGATCTCTTCGTCGCGGCGGCGCAGGGGCGGGGCGACGCCAACGCGATGCAGCATGCGGCGCTCGCATTCCTGGAGACGCAGGAGATGAGAACTTGGGTGACAGCGGCGCTGGACGGGAAGTAAGTGCCATGCATTAATACCGGCAAAACGCCCCCAGTCTGAGTCCTCCCCATGATGTCCATGCAAGCCTATCTTGCCTTCGTTGCCGCCTGCATTGCGCTCGCGCTGCTGCCGGGGCCGATCGTCACCCTCGTCATCGCCAACGGCCTGCGCCACGGCACCCGCGCGGCGCTCACCAACATTCTCGGCGTGCAGGTGGGGCTGCTGATCGTGATTGGCATCCTTGCGGTCGGCCTCACCACGCTGATGGCGACGATGGGCTATTGGTTCAACTGGGTGCGATTTGCGGGTGCGGCCTATCTGGTCTGGCTCGGCATCAAGCTGATCCGCTCTCCGGTTGAGGGCGTCTCCGCTGATGAGCCTCCGCCGCCCCCGCGCGGTGGTTTCCTTTTGCAGGGCTTTGTCGTGGCGTTGTCGAACCCGAAGCTGCTGGTGTTCTTCGGCGCGTTCATTCCGCAATTCATGGACATGAGCAAGGATCACCTGTCGCAGGTCCTGCTGCTCGGAATCACCTTCATGGTGCTTGCCGGCTTGACGGACGGAATCTACGCACTGCTTGCCGGACAGGTCCGCGGCTTTTTCTCGGCGCGCCGCACCCGCATGGTGTCGCGCGTGTCCGGCGGCTTCATGATCGGCGGCGGCATCTGGCTGGCGTTGATCCGGGCCAAATGAGCCTTGCCGGCTTCATCCGCGGCGATGCGTCCAAGGGAGCATTGCTCTTCGTGGCGACGCGGGGCTAGTCGGCCAACAGCTCCGGCTTCAACTCCATCTCGATCGCCGCAAAGATCCTTGCCAGCCGCTCCGCCCATTGCTGCTGGCCGGATTGATCCGCGATCAGATCCTGGCGGATCTCGATGCCGGTGTTGACGAGGCCGCGGGCTTCGCCGTGCACGGGGATGGTGTAGTCGGTGAGATCGCTCGCCGCGTAGGGCTCGTTGTCGCCGACGACGAGATCTCCCTCGGCGCGCAGATGTTTCAGCAGCAGTTTCGGCAGCACGGTGTCGCGGTTGTACAGCGCGCCGATGTGCCAGGGCCGCGCGACGCCGGCATAGACAGGCGTGAAACTGTGCAGCGACACCAGCACCGTCGGCCGCTTGGCGTGTATCCGGCTGTCGATCACCGCGTCGATGCGGTGATGATAGGGCTCAAAAATCTCGCGACGCCGTGCCGCACGCTCACTGTCCGAAATACCCGCGTTGCGCGGGATTGTGGTCGCCTCTGATATCACAGGGATCGAGCTCGCTGCGCCGGGTGGGCGGTTGCAGTCGATTACGAGCCGCGAATATCGCTGTGCGATCAGATGGGCATCCAGCATCTCCGCCATCTGTTCGGCAACGCCGGCAATGCCGATGTCCCAGGCGATGTGCCTGACAAGCTCGCTCTCCGAGACGCCGAGATCGCCCAGCGCGCGCGGCAGAATGCGGCCGTAATGGTCCGATGTGAGCAGGAAGGGCGATGTGCCCTCTGCATTCACCTCATGCACTGGCGGAATATCGCCCTGTCCCAGGAGTTGATCCGTCGCCTCGGCTGTGTTGAAAGCCATCCTGATTGCCTATTGAAAAAGCAGTCGCCCCGGAAATTGGGCAAAGAATCGTTAACAATGGGTCTGCCCAAAATCACCATGATCTCCTGACGATGCCGCTGCTGACGATTCATCACAAGACCGAATATCGCTACAACCGTCCGGTGGCCTTCGGTGAGCACAGATTCATGCTGCGCCCAAGCGACGGCCATGATCTGCGCGTGCTCGACAGCAAGCTCAAGATCTCGCCGGAGCCGATGTCGCTGCGCTGGATCCACGACGTGTTCGGCAATTCGGTCGCAATCGCCGATTTCGACGCGCGCGCGGACCGTCTGATCTTCGACTGGCACGTCACGGTCGAGCACAATCCGGTGGAAGAATTCGCCCTGACGCCGGACGATCCCGCCTACTTCTATCCCTTCGTCTATTCCGACGCGGAATTGCCCGATCTCGTCCAGTACATCACCGCGCAATATCCTGATCCCGACGGAAAGATCGCGGAATGGGCGCGCAGCTTTCTCGACGATGACGCGCCGTTGCCGACCTTCGCAATCCTGAGCCGCATCACGCATGCCATCCGCAAGCAGTTTAGATATCGCAGGCGTCACGAGCCGGGCACGCAAGCCCCGTTCGATACGTTGCAGTGGGGCAGCGGCACCTGCCGCGACTATGCGCTGTTCATGATCGAGGCGCTGCGCCGTCTCGGCATCGCCGCGCGCTTCGTCTCCGGCTACATCTTTGTGCCCGAAGACATCGCGCAGCATCATGTCGGCGGCGGCTCGACGCATGCGTGGGTTCAGGTCTATCTGCCGAGCGCGGGCTGGATCGAGTTCGATCCGACCAACGGCATTGTCGGCACCCGCGATCTCATCCGCGTCGCCGTCGCGCGCGACCCGCGCCAGGCGATCCCGCTGCACGGCATCTATATCGGCACCCAGGACGCCTTCGACCTCATGGACGTCAGCATCAAGGTGGTCTCGGACGAGGAACGCAGCGGCGCGGAGCTTGAAGCGGAGGCTTTGTAGACGAAGGTGCACGAGGCTTCTCCCTTGTCGTCCCGGCGTAGGCCGGGACGACAGCGAACATGCGGCACTGTCGCTCCGCATCATTCACAGCTATAGAGCCCCATGACCTCCGATCGTCTCTTCGTCTACGGCACCCTGATGCGCGGCTTCGACCATCCGATGGCCCGGCTGCTCGCGCAGCATGCGGATTTCCTGGGCGAAGCGACCTGCCGCGGCCGGCTCGTGCTCGTAAAACATTATCCAGGATTACTGCTGTCCAATGCCTCATCCGATGTCGCGCACGGTGAACTCTTCCGCTTGCGCGCAGGTGACGAACTCCTGCGCGAACTCGACATGTACGAGGCCTGTGGCGAAGGCTTTCCGGAGCCGACGGAATATCTGCGCCGGCTGATCGACGTGACCGGCACGGATGGCACGACTGCGCCGGCCTGGACCTACATCTACAATTGGCCCGTCACCGATCTGCCGCACATCGAGTCCGGCCGCTTCCTCGACCACTAGGCCGACAGCACTTCCTTCACCACGCGCACATCCACTTCGCGCTCGACATAGGTCCACTCCTCGGTCTGCCTGAGCATGCCGACCAGCTCCTCGAACAGCGAGGCATGCGCGGGTGCGAATTCGAACCAGGTCAGGAAATCGAAGGGCTCGCCGAGGTCGCGGGAGTGATAGAGCTGGCGTGCGATGGCGGGCAGAAAACGAAGGCTGCTCGCGATGTGGTGCGATCTATCTTCAAAAATCTTGCGCCGCTCCTCCTGGGTCAGCTCCCACCACGCCGGCGATTTGCGGATCGGGATCAGCGCGGCGTAAGTGGCCTCGATCCGGCCGAGCCCGGCCTGCATCGCGGTGAGCTGCTGCTTTTCGGCGCGCTCGGTGTAGCGCAGCGTGCTCGCCGCGCCCACCAGCCGCCACGCGTTGCGCGAGGGCACCAGCGGCAACGAGACCGCATCGCCGTCGGTCACTGACAGCGCCGGCATGAACGGCAGGGGCTCGCCCGTCACTGGTGACAGCGAGGTCACGCGCCAGCCCCCGGTCTGGCCACCCCGAAAGGTCCTGAACATGGCCTATGGAAGCGTGGAACCGGGCGGGGTTCAAGTGGCTCTTGTGCCCGTCCCGTCATCCTGAGGTGCTCACACTGCAAAGCAGTGTGAGCCTCGAAGGATGAATCGGCCCGGATGCAGTCGGGCCGTCGCCCTTCGAGGCTCGCCCAAGGGGGCGAGCACCTCAGGGTGACGGTGAGAGGGCCTGTGCATAGGTCGAATAACCCGGATAATCCCGACAAACCTGACTTTTAGGTCGGCCGCACCTATATCCCTGATCCTTCGCCCGACTCACTTTGGATTGCGCTACACACCGCCAATGGCCATGCGCTTCACGCCCCAATTCCTCGACGAGCTTCGCGCCCGGCTTTCGGTCTCCGAAGTCGTGGGCAAGCGCGTCAAGCTGAAGAAGGCGGGGCGGGAGTGGAAGGGGCTGTCGCCGTTCCAGCAGGAAAAGACGCCGTCCTTCTACGTCAACGACCAGAAGGGGTTTTACCACGACTTCTCCTCCGGCAAGCACGGCGACATCATCAACTTCGTGATGGAGACCGACGGCCTGCCGTTTGCCGAAGCGGTCGAGCGGCTCGCCAGCATGGCCGGCCTGCCGCTGCCGGCGGTGACGCCGGATGCGGCGCGGCACGAGCAGCGGCGGCGCACGCTGCATGACGTGATGGAGCTCGCGGCGAAGTTCTTCTCCGAGACGCTGGCCTCGCGCGTCGGTGCGAAAGCGCGGGGCTATCTCGCCGACCGCGCGATCTCGCCGGCAGCGCAAGTGCAGTTTCGGCTGGGCTATGCGCCGCCACCGCCTGAGCGCTTCGCGTTGAAGGAGCATCTCGGCAAGCTCGGCGTCTCCGTCGAGGACATGATCGAGACCGGTCTGCTGGTGGCCGGCAACGACATCCCCGTGCCTTATGATCGCTTTCGCGATCGCGTGATGTTTCCGATCACTGACTTACGCGGCCGCGTCATCGCCTTCGGCGGACGCGCGCTGGAGAAGGACGTCCCGGCCAAATATCTGAACTCGCCGGAGACACCGCTCTTCCACAAGGGCGACAATCTCTACAATCACCAGACCGCGCGCAAAGCCACCCATGACGGTAGCGCGTTGATCGTGGTCGAAGGCTATGTCGACGTCATCGCCATGGTCACCGCGGGGTTTCCCGGCGCCGTTGCGCCGCTCGGAACTGCGTTGACCGAAAACCAGCTCGCGCTGCTGTGGAAGATGGCGGACGAGCCGATCCTCTGCTTCGACGGCGACCGCGCCGGGCAGAAGGCCGCGTATCGCGCTGCCGACCTCGCGCTGCCGTTTCTCGCGCCAGGCAAGAGCCTGCGCTTCGCGCTACTGCCCGAAGGGCAGGACCCCGACGATCTCGCGCGCTCCGGCGGCCGCGGCGCGATCGAAGAGGTGATCGCGGCGGCGCGTCCGCTCGCCGACATGATCTGGTCACGCGAGCTCGAAGGCGGCAACTTTGCCACGCCCGAGCGCCGCGCGGCGCTGGAAGCGCGCATCAAGGAATTGTCCAACGGCATCCGCGACGAGGTGGTCCGCCGTTACTACCGCGACGAGTTCGTCGAGCGGCTCCAGCGCACCTTCTCGCCCGATGGCGGGCGCGGCGGCTATGCCGGCCGGGGCAATTTCCGCCAAGGGGGCGGTGGCCGTCCCTTCCAGCCCCGGGGCGGGGGGCAGGCGAATCGATTCGGTGGCCAGGGATTCGGCCAAGGCTTTGGCGGAGGCCGCCGCGGCCCGCCCGGTCCGGCCCCGCTCCCCTCCGGCCCCTACCAGGCGGCGAGCCCCCAGCTGGCGGCGAGCCCAATCATGCGGGGCCAGCGCAGCGCCATCTCCCGCCGCGAGGCCCTGATCCTGCAAAGCCTGATCAACCACCCCTGGCTGCTGCATGAGTACCTTGAAGAGGTGATGGCGCTGGAATTCGCCCACCCCGAGGCCCACAAGCTCAGGGCCGGCATCATCGCCGCTTTCGCCAACGATCATCACCACTCACCGGACCCCGGCGAGCTGGCCGAAAAGATGCGGGCCGATATCGAAAAAGGCGGATTTTCGCAGCTTCTTCAAAGAGTTGAGGGTGGCATCACCACTGCGGCGGTGTGGGGCGCCCGCGAGGGGGCGGCGCGGGATGACGTTCTTGCGACCTGGCACCAGCTCGTTGTCTTGCATCGGCAGTACCATTCACTACTTAGAGAGCTGAAAGACGCTGAGCTGGCCTTGGGGGACGATCCCAGCGAGGCCAATTTGGCGTGGCTGCGTGACGTCAAGGCCCGACTGGCCGAGGTCGACGGCACCGAGGCCCTGATTGAGGGTTTTGGCGAGCTGTCGGGCCGGTTCCAGAAGAGCGTGTGATGAAAGAATCATGCGGACGGCTGGGGTCGGAACCGCTAAAAGACTCGCCAAATCCAAGGTTTGGCGGCAAAAACAGGGTTAATCGAGGCTTAACGGTCTTGTAGCACTTTGGCCCCCAGGCGGCCGCAGGCAGAACAGACGCGTCAGGAATGAATCCGCGCAATAGCTGTTGGCACTTCACCTGCATCCGCTGTGACAAAGAGGCTCACGAAGCGTTAGGCAAATCCGGCGAGAGAAAGGTCGGGGTGGCGAGAGATTGTGCGCGCCGCCCTTTCCGTGTCGAGATCTGGCGAAGCGAGAGCGTCGAGCAACAGGTTCAAGTGAATTCAGGCGGGCGGGCCGATCGGCCTTCCGTATGAAGCGCGTTTAGGAGCAATGGATGGCCACCAAGGCAAAGACGCTGCAGGCGAAGGACAAGGAAAAAGACGACAAGGCAGCGGACGCGCCGGAGAAGGACTCCCAGGACGCGCCGTCTCCCTTGCTCGATCTGTCCGACGCGGCAGTGAAGAAGATGATCAAGCAGGCCAAGAAGCGCGGCTTCGTGACCTTCGATCAGCTCAATGAAGTTTTGCCGTCCGATCAGACCTCGCCGGAGCAGATCGAGGACATCATGTCCATGCTCTCGGACATGGGGATCAACGTCACCGAAGCCGACGACAGCGAAGGCGAGGAAGACAAGGACGAGGGCGGCGAGGACGAGACCGACAACGAGCTCGTCGAGGTCACCCAGAAGGCCGTCACCGAGGTCAAGAAGAGCGAGCCGGGCGAACGCACCGACGATCCCGTGCGCATGTATCTGCGCGAGATGGGCACGGTCGAGCTGCTCTCCCGCGAAGGCGAAATCGCGATTGCCAAGCGCATCGAGGCCGGCCGCGAGGCGATGATCGCGGGCCTCTGCGAAAGCCCGCTGACCTTCCAGGCCATCATCATCTGGCGCGACGAGCTCAACGAAGGAAAGATCTTCCTTCGCGACATCATCGATCTCGAAGCGACCTATGCCGGCCCCGATGCCAAGGCCGGCATGAACACTGCGATGATCGCCGGTCCCAACGGCGAGAACGGCGAGGCCCCGGCCGAAGGCGGTCAGGCTGCTGCAGTGGCCGTGGGTGCGCCCGCCCATGTCGCGCCGCCCGCCGCTCCTCCGGCGCCGACCCCGTTCCGCGCCGCGCCCGCCGGCGGCAATGTCGGCGAGGCCGAGAAGGATCCCGCCGAGTCCGCCGCCGAAGCCGACATGGACGAGGACGACGAGTTCGAGAACCAGATGTCGCTCGCGGCCATCGAGGCCGAGCTCAAGCCGAAGGTGGTCGAGATCTTCGACAAGATCGCCGACAGCTACAAGAAGCTGCGTAAGCTTCAGGAGCAGGACATCCAGAACCAGCTCCAGAACGAGTCGCTCTCGCCGCACCAGGAGCGCAAGTACAAGAAGCTGAAGGACGAGATCATCGTCGAGGTGAAATCGCTACGCCTGAACCAGGCCCGTATCGATTCACTCGTCGAGCAGCTCTACGATATCAACAAGCGCCTCGTCTCGCATGAGGGCCGCCTGATGCGTCTCGCCGACAGCCACGGCGTGGCGCGCGAGGACTTCCTGCGCAACTACACCGGCTCGGAGCTCGATCCGCGCTGGCTCAACCGCGTCTCGAAGCTGTCCGCAAAAGGCTGGAAGAATTTCGTCCATCACGAGAAGGACCGCATCAAGGACCTCCGCCACGAGGTGCATCAGCTTGCTGCGCTGACCGGCCTCGAGATCGTCGAGTTCCGCAAGATCGTGCACTCCGTGCAGAAAGGCGAGCGCGAAGCCCGCCAGGCCAAGAAGGAGATGGTGGAAGCCAACCTCCGTCTCGTGATCTCGATCGCCAAGAAGTACACCAACCGCGGCCTGCAGTTCCTCGACCTGATCCAGGAAGGCAACATCGGCCTGATGAAGGCCGTCGACAAGTTCGAGTACCGCCGCGGCTACAAGTTCTCGACCTACGCGACGTGGTGGATCCGGCAGGCGATCACCCGCTCGATCGCCGACCAGGCCCGCACCATCCGCATCCCCGTGCACATGATCGAGACGATCAACAAGATCGTGCGCACCTCGCGCCAGATGCTCAACGAGATCGGCCGCGAACCGACGCCAGAGGAATTGGCCGAAAAGCTCGGCATGCCGCTGGAGAAAGTGCGAAAAGTCCTCAAGATCGCCAAGGAGCCGCTCTCGCTGGAGACGCCGGTCGGTGACGAAGAGGATTCACACCTCGGCGATTTCATCGAGGACAAGAACGCGATCCTGCCGATCGACGCCGCGATCCAGTCGAACCTGCGCGAAACCACCACGCGCGTGCTCGCCTCGCTCACCCCGCGCGAAGAGCGCGTGCTGCGCATGCGCTTCGGCATCGGCATGAACACCGACCACACGCTGGAAGAAGTCGGCCAGCAGTTCTCGGTGACGCGCGAACGTATCCGTCAGATCGAAGCGAAAGCGCTGCGCAAGCTGAAGCATCCGTCGAGGAGCCGGAAGCTGCGGAGCTTCCTCGACAACTGATCCAGATCGGTTGGCCGGCTCATCCCGGCCTTTGATCTCAATGAACGGCGGGCTGCGAAGCCCGCCGTTTGTTTTTGGCCGTTGGTCTAGTTTTGCTCGCCGACCATCTGTGCAACTATGAGTAGTTGTCGCGGTTCAAGATGGGCTGAGACCCATTGGGACTATCGGAGCGCTGGGAGGATAATTTGTCGGAAATTCACTATCTGTTTCGCTTTCGCGATTTGGTGGCGGCAACGATCGAGGAACACCAGAAGATTATCTCTCAGCACGGTTGGTGTTGGTGGGGTTGGTGGAAGCGCCCTTCTGAAGATAGTCGAAGCGACATCTGGGATTTGCTGGCGAAGGAGACCGAGGGAGGAAAATCGGTTGATGTTGGGCTTTTTGATTCGGGTACAGGCAGGGTGTACCGAGCTAAAGTTGTCGGTGTCACAAAGCCGAGCCAATCGGGGGCCGAAAACACGATCAAGATTCCAGAGGGACAAGCTGGCCATGTTCCCTCCTATTATCGGGAAAGCCCATTCAGTCGTGCTTGGATGAAGCTTCAGGAAATTGATCCGCAACCTCTAGATTTTTTCGAGAACTACTCTTTTGCTGAAGCTCCCAAATTGCCGAACTATGCGCCTTCGACTTTGATGCGCTTCTCGGGCAAAAAAATTGTCGGTGCTGAAGAACTTCGAAGCATGGATACCACTATTTGGCGTATTCGTCCCTCGTTGCCGACCGACCCCGCCGAACAGATATTGCTAAGCGTCCAGTCTCTGTCCGAAGCAATCTCAGCGGAAGTCGTGAGGTGCAAGAGCGACACGATCCTTCACCTTACTGACGCTCATTTTGCCGAGGGGAAAAATCGCAGCCAGCATGTGTGGCGCTATGATAGCGAAGGGAATGGCACGCGGCAGACGATGGTCGAGGCGATTACTACCGCCCTCGGAGGTAAGAAAGTTGGACTGGTTATCTTGAGCGGCGATTTTACTTTTATCGGCAGCGCCGCCGAGTTTGAAGAGGCCACGACCGCCATTCTGCACTTGTTGGGAATTCTCGATCTTAGCACTGACCATCTCATCTTGGTTCCAGGAAACCACGATATTCAATGGACGACTAATGAGACCTTCGATCATAATCTTCCCGTAGTGGAGGCGCCTGCCAAAGCCAAGGCGAATTATGAGCAATTCTATAGGCGTCTTATGCGACACGAACCTGGTAGATATCTCTCAATGGGACGCCGCTTCGCAATGCCTTGCGGTGTTATCGTTGAGGTCTGCGCTCTAAATTCCAGCTCGCTTGAAACAGGAGCGAACTTTCTTGCCGGGATGGGCCGGATTGATGAGGGCGCATTCGTTGACGCAGCTCAGCGGCTCGGGTGGGCGACAAATCAATCGTTGGCTATGAGAATCCTTGTTATTCATCACCATCTCGCTCTAACGGAAGATCTGGAGCTTGCTGAAGGCTACGGCAGAGGTTACGGGCTAGCGGTAGATGCGGTGCGTGTGCAACGCTTAGCTGCCCGTAAGGGAGTTCACCTAGCATTGCATGGCCATAAACACCGCTCGTTCATATGGCGCTCGACTGTCTATGAACTCCCGGAGCGGGCGCAGACTCAATATCGGCTTGGCGAGTTGTCGATCGTTGGTGGCGGAAGTTGCGGGTCTCGTGAAACCGACGGTTCTTCGAATTATTTCAATACGTTGACGATTACCCCAGGTGAAATGCGGCTCGACATCTATCGATCGATGTTTCAAGGTGCTTTTGGAGTTATAAGCGGTTGGAGCGCGAAGCTGTCGGTTGAGAGCGAGACTGGCTTAAGACTGGGTGATTGGAATAAGGTCCAGTGATGCAGCGGCCAGCAATATCTCTTGTCATCACTGACCTGGATAACACTGTTTACGATTGGCTAGCAGCATTTGTGCCGGCGTTTTATGCCATGGTTGAAGTGGCTGCACCCCTAATAGGTGTCTCGAAGGATGTGCTCTTAGACGAATTGAAAGCCGTTCATCAACGGCATGGAGATTCAGAGCATCCGTTCGCTTTGTTGGAGACGCAATCAGTTCAGAGGCTGCTCAGGGCAGACTCGATTAATGTGGCAGAGTATCTCGATCCAGCGTTTCACGCGTTCAATCGAGTTCGTAAACAAAATCTCAAGCTCTATGACGGGGTCTTAGAAGCTCTTCGCTATTGGTCAGACGGCTCGATCCCGGTCGTAGCGTACACCGATGCTCGAGTGATCAATTGCTTGTTCAGGCTAGACCATCTGCATATTAGGTCGTTTTTTTCAGCGTTGTATGCGCCAGCGCACGTATCAAAAGAGTTGGATGCGGAGATATCCGAGGGCGGTTTTGTCCGGCTACTTGGGGCAAGCGATCGAAAGCCTAATCCTCAGACACTTCTTGACATCTGTGCTCAATACTCGATCGCTCCATCAAAGGCGCTCTATGTCGGAGACAGTCTCGTTCGCGACGTCTATATGGCGAAACGCGCCGGTCTCCATTCGGCATGGGCCAAGTTCGGAACGCTCTACGACAAAGACCTCTGGCCGCCGTTGGTTCGCGTCACGCATTGGACCGAGGCAGACGTAGCCAGAGAGGATGGGTTGCGCGAGCAAGCACGTGGAACTGAACCAGAAGCAACGCTAGACCGATTTGACGATCTACTAAGGCTCTACGATTTCGAGCGGTCGGCGATAGCTTCATCGTCATCGCGACGTCAGTAGTCACGGTGCCCACATTGTTGTGGCGCCGATCATCGACTTCCAGTAAGTGGCGGGCCGCTTGTTTTTTACCCAGCATCGCTCGGCTGGCAAGGCTAGCCGGGGCTCATATCGGCCTACTTCTTCTTCGCCCCAACCCGGTCGAGGCTCTTGATCTCGAGCGGCGGGCGGCCGGATTTTTCGGCGATCTCGCGGTCCTGCTCCATGATGAAGGCGCGGGCGGGCTCATCGCCATCAAGGCCTCCGAGCAGCTCCGAGGGCACGCGCCGGTTGGAGCGTTGGGAGCCGTCCTCGTAGAAGACGTTGAAAAAGGCGAATTCGCCTTTGGGATTGGTTCCGGGTTTTTTGGCCATGGCGGGCTTGTCGTCGATAAGGGCGCCGCAGTCAAATGACTTCGGCAGTGGCCAGCGTCAATCTGGCAGCTTTCTGTGCAATCGTTTGGCGATCTGTTTGCCCGACCGGGGCGCCAAGCGTCCCGCAAGGTCCGATGCGACCCTTGCCCTCAACAAACGGCGGGCCGATAAGCCCGCCGCTTATGTTTGGTCTTCAGCGGCGCCCGGGGCTGGCAGGGCAACAACCTGAGATAGAAGGCTATAGCTTGCGCCCTGGTGTGGCAAGATAAATCGTCGTGGTATTGATGTCGCAGCAAGCGCATCAGACATGCAGCTGATGGCATCACGGGTTCGTGCAGTTTCGCAAAGCAGACGCTTGGATTCCTAAAATAGTTTGTTCATCTCATCGCGCTCTCGCAGCGCAGCAAGCACGCGCGCGGTGGCCGGGATTGAGCTGCAGGAGGCTTGCGATTGAGGGGCTTGCGACCATGCGCAGCGGGACGTCCGTGTCGTCGGGCATGATGGAGGATCGCACGACGCTCTCCGGATGCGGCGCGGGCAGGCGCCAACGACCGGAGTCTGCGATGCTGGCACAATACCCCTGTTTTGCCCGACGCGTCAACCTGGATTCGGAAAAATAGCATTCGATCGTCGCTGTGCTCCTACTGTGCATGGGGTTGTTTTTCGGTTTTTGTTTCGGCGCAGTTTGATCGCTATGATCGGTTCCGTGTCCGCTTTGACGCGAATCCAGTTCCCGGGCATGATCGCGCGCCGCCTTCCGCGCATGTTTCTCAAGGATTTTCCCGCATGTTGAGATACGTTTTCGCCGTCGCTTCCATTGCTTGTCTGGCCGGCGGGTCGGCCGAGGCCGCGCGTTGCGGCGGCGACTTCAACAGCTTTGTCGCCAGCATGAGCGCGGAAGCGCAAGGAGCCGGCGTCTCGGCAGGCGTGACCAGCGCGGCGTTCAGCGGCATCACCCAGGACGGCGCCGTGCTCGCCTTCGACCGGCGCCAGCGCTACACCTTCAACAAGAGTTTTGAGCAGTATGTCTCGACCCGCGTCGGTCCCGGCCGCATCAATGGCGGCCGCGCGCTGCTGCAGCGCCATGCCGCGCTGCTCTCGCGCATTGAGCAGCAGTTCGGCGTGCCCCGGCAGATTTTGGTCGCGATCTGGGGCCTGGAGAGCGATTTCGGCAAGGGCGACATGGGCAAGCTGCCGGTGATCCGCACGCTTGCGACGCTCGCGCATGACTGCCGCCGCACCGAGCTGTTCCAGGGCGAGCTGCTTGCCGCGCTCAAGATCGTGCAGCGCGGCGACCTGCCGCTGCGCGACCTCATAGGCGCCTATGCCGGCGAGATCGGCCAGACCCAGTTCCTGCCGTCGTCCTACATCAAATACGGCGTCGATTTCGACGGCGACGGCCATGTCGACCTCCGCCACAGCGTCGCCGACGTGCTCGCCTCGACCGCGAACCTGCTGCACTCGAACGGCTTCAAGATGGGCCAGCCCTATGACGAAGGCTCGGCCAATTTCGACGCGATGCGCGAGTGGAACAGGGCAGTGATCTACCGCAAGACGATCGGGTATTTTGCGGATCGGCTGGTCGGGCAGTAGGGCGGGCGCGACACACGCGCTGTCATCGCCCGCGAAGGCGGGCGATCCAGTACTCCGAGACGTCAGTGATTGATCCGAAAAGCCGCGGCGTACTGGATGCCCCGGTCAAGCCGGGGCATGACGCGGTGCGCGAGGCGCGGCTCTCGTGCCACGCGACTACTTCCCCTTCGCCATCTTCTCCAGCCGCCGCTGCAACGGCGCCCAGTACGTCCCCGGGCGGAAGCGCTGCAAGATATCCATGAACCTTGCGTCGTTGCCGATCAGGATGCGCGGCTCGTTTCTCTCGATGCCCCTGATGATGCGGAGCGCCGCGTCTTTCGGTGTGGTCCGCGCCGCGGTCTCGAACCGGTCGATCATCTGCGCGCGGCGCGCATTGTCGGTGACGCCAACCCCGGTGCGTGAGGAACGCGCGATCGACGTCGCAACGCCGCCGGGATGAACCACCGACAGTCTGACCGGGCTGGCTGCGATTGCAAGCTCATGCCGCACGCTCTCGGAAAATCCGCGCACCGCGAATTTGGCGGCCGCATAGGCCGATTGTCCGGGCGGCGCGATGATGCCGAAGATCGAGGAGACGTTGACGATATGGGCTTGTGGCCGCGTCTTCAGGTGCGGCAGGAAGGCGCGGGTGCCGTGCACCACGCCCCAGAAATTGATGTCGAACAGCCAGTCCATCTGCGCCTGGTCGATCTCCTCGAATTGCCCGAGCAGCGCCACGCCGGCATTGTTGACGAGGATGTTGAGCGCGGGATGCGCCGCGATCGCCTCGCTCGCGAATTGTGCGATGTCAGCGGGTTCGCTCACATCGACGCGATGCACGCTGACCTTGCGCTGAGCGCCGATCTCGGCAGCGAGGCTCTTCAAGCCCCCCTCGTCGCGGTCAGCGAGCGCGAGGTCGCAGCCGCGGCTTGCCAGTTCGATGGCCAGCGCACGGCCGATGCCGCTCGCCGCTCCGGTGATGGCGGCGGCGCCGCTAATCGCAGTCATGAGGGCTCCATCGGTGGGTTCTGAGGAATGCGCATCCGAACTGATTGCATGCGGTGCAGGGCTATTTTCCCAATTTGGATCCGAACCAGCTAGCCCCCTTGCGGCTTAATCCCGCTCGTTTTGGCCCACCTCGCCAAGGACCCCAATCCGAAGCCCGACGTGGTCGTCACCTCGGGCCGCCCCCTGGCGGCCCTCGCGGCGCGGCTGACCGTGTCGTGACTTCTCGGCACGCGTCAGGGGTGGTAGGGACGAGCCATGTCCTGGTCCTTCCTGCTCACCTCGCTCATTGTCGTCGCCTCGCCCGGCACGGGCGTGCTCTACACCCTGGCCGCCGCCCTCACGCGCGGCTCGCGCGCCAGCGTGGCGGCGGCCTTCGGCTGCACCCTCGGGATCGTGCCACACATGATCGCGGCGATGCTCGGCCTTGCCGCCGTGCTGCACACCAGCGCGCTCGCCTTCGCCGCGCTGAAATGGTGCGGCGTGGCCTATCTGCTCTACATGTCCTGGCAGGCGCTTCGCGAAACCGGGGCGCTTGCGGTCGACGGCGAGATCAAGGAGCGCTCCAGCAGCCGGGTCATCGTCACCGGCTTCCTCATCAACATCCTCAACCCAAAGCTCTCGATCTTCTTCCTCGCCTTCCTGCCGCAATTCATCGCGGCGGACGAGGCTTCCGTGCTGGCGCGGATGCTGGAATTGAGCGGCGCCTTCATGGCGATGACCTTTGTGGTGTTCGTGATCTACGGCCTCTGCGCGGCCTCCGTGCGCGAGCGCGTCATCTCCCGTCCCGGCGTGATGGCCTGGTTGCGGCGCTCCTTTGCGGCGGGCTTTGCCCTGCTGGGCGCCAAGCTCGCGTTCGCCGAGCGGTAGCCAACAAAAAAGCGGGCCTCGCGCCCGCCGTATTCAATCTCTCAACCTAACCCGATGCCCGGGCGGAGCATGCTCCACCCGGGCGAATAAAAGCAGCTGCGCTACTTCTTCTTCGCAGCCTTCTTGGCCTTTTTCTTCGTCGCCTTCTTCGCCTTCTTCGCTTTCTTAGCCATAGGATCCTCTTAAGGGTTAATGGTGAAACGCGACACGAGGAACGCTCGGCGGAGGGCCAGCCTCGCAACATCCTCGATGACGAACTCAGCAGATTCGCGCGCGTCTGCCCCGCGCTGTCACATCTGTGTCATTACGTTATCCACAGCTCAGATGCGTTTTCGGGTGATTTTTGGTCGCGAATCCGCATCGCGAAGCACGCCGGCGCGACGCCGCAACGACGCCGGCGACGTGCCTAACGATCTGATAATCGAGACGCGCTGTTCATGAATCCAAAACCAAGGGCGCGCTTTCGACGATCGCAGTGAGGTTCCGTTAAGTGCACCCGCGCATGATCCTCCGCAAGAACACGGGGACGGGCCATGAACGAACTTCTGCCGGAGACAGGGGGCGGGACGCTGCGCGTACTGCGGGCGCCATGCTGAGCGTACCGACGCTTTGGACGGTCATCATCATCAACTTTCTCGCGCTGGGTCTGATCTGGGCCTATGTCGCCCGTGCCTATCCGAAGTTCGAGGCGGCGCGATACTGGACCGCGGCTGCGGTACTGGCGGCCGTCGGCGCGGCCATAACGATGCTGCGCGAAGTGATGGATCCGGGCTTTCCGTTGATCGCAGGCGGCGCCCTGATGATCTTTTCGTCGTGGCTCGCCTGCATGGGCGTGGCCAAATTTTATCACCGTCCGGTGGCCTGGACCGCGGCAATCGCCAATTCTCTTTTATGCAGCGCTGGCCTCGCATTCTTCCTGTTCGTCACGGACAACATGGCGATGCGGGTCGTGATCTACTCGCTGGCGCAATCGACGCCGATTGTGCTGACGCTGCCGCTGCTCCTGCGCGGGCAGGAGGGCCGGGAGAATCCGGGTGCGCGCCTTGCTGCGATCGTGGGTTTCCTGCTGCTGTCCATCCACGCGGTCCGCTGTGCCGCGGTGCTGGTCGGCTATGGCGGGGCGATCACCGCGATCAACTTCAATGGTCTGCAAGCCCTGATGATCCTGTTGCTGGTGTTCCTGGCGATGGGCTGGAATTTCGCCTGTCTCCTGATGGCGATCGAACGACTGCGGGGCGAGGTTGCCGACCTCGCGCTGCTCGACGATCTCACCGGTGTCGCCAATCGCCGCCATCTGTTGCAGCGGCTGTCCGACGAATGCGCCCGCTCCGAGCGCAGTGGTGCGCCGTTCTCGTTGCTGGTGATTGATCTCGACGGCTTCAAGACCATCAACGACACCCACGGCCATGCCGCGGGCGATGCCTGCCTCCAGCACTTCACCCTGATGGCGCAGACGCGCTTGAGGCCCGGCGACTTGCTCGCCCGCACCGGCGGCGACGAGTTCTGCGTCGTGCTGCCGTCCTCCTCCTTGCGCGAGGGCGCGCTGATCGCCCGCCGCGTGCTCGAGGTCTGCCGCCGGGACGCCGCCGTCTGCACGGGCAAGGACATCCCGATCGCGATCTCGATCGGCGTCGCGGAATGGGACCGCAGCATCGGCCAATTCCCGGACCGGCTGATCGCCCACGCCGACCACGCCCTTTATGCCGCCAAGAAGAACGGCAAGAACGATTTTGCGGTCTATGATCCGGCCCCGCCGCTCTCGCCCGAGCCGGTCGAAGCCGCGCGCAAATTCGCTTGAACCCTGCTACGCTCGGGTCCGTTGCTGGATCCCCGTGATGCTGTCTCGCCTTCTGGCGGCTGTTCTCGCCGCTGTTCTGATCGCTCCCGCCGCCGCAATGGACGCCGAGCTTACAAAGCTCGCGCGCAGCAGCGGTACGCCCGACATTCCCGGCCTGAAGATCGTCTGGCTCGCGCCATGGGGCGATGTCGCCAACGCCCATGCCTGGCGCAACATCATCGTGCATCAGACCGAAGGGCCAACCGGCTCAGCGCGCGGCGGCGCGCAGGAGCAGTCCAAAAATCCCACCCGGCGCGGCGTGATGGTCTGGGTCGAGACCGACGGCACGGTGTACTGGTCGGTCGCGGACAATCTGGTGCCAACCCATACCGACGGCGCCAACCGCAACGACAACAAATACATCGACAACAGCGTGACCTATCACCAGGTCGTGCGCGACAATTCGATCGGCGTCGAGTTCGCCGGCAATTATCCCGATGTCGCAATCGGCCCGACCGCGGCGCAGGTCGCGGCTTGGAAGATCCTGGTCCAGGTCCTGCGCGCGCGTTACGGCATTCCGCTCGACCACGTCTATGCCCACAACTGGATCGACTTCAAGGACGCCCGCTATTGCGAAGGCTGCTGGCTCGCGACGCTGGCGCGGACGTGGGGGGAGTAGAGGACGGTCGGTGTCTTCCTTCGGCCGCGTCCGGACGACCGGCGGCCGAAACCGCCGGTGCCGAACGACCGAAGCCGAGCGAGCATTCCCCATTCAAGGGAAGGCCTTGGGAAGATCGCTGGAAGGCTTCGTGACGATCTGGTGCGCGTCGCGCCAGATCACTTCCCGCTGGCGCGAGGTCGTGATCGTACGCACCGGCAGACCACCCTCTTCAAGCAGCCAGGCGCAGTAACGCGCGCGGCTGACAGCCTCGCGTGCCTGAGGATCGAACCAGCAAATGCCCCAGATCGAGTCGCGCCGCTTGAAGTGCCGCGCAATGCGCCCGGGAATCGGCAAATGCTGCCCAAACCAAGTGAACTGGTCCGAGAGCTCCTGCCGAATCCAGTCCGGGCAGTTATTTCGCTGGATGTACCAGGACGCGCGAAAGAAGCCGCTCTCCACGCGGCTATGCGGGTGGATGAGCGGTGTAACGAACCGCAAATACATGACGACACGGCGCGACGCCGTGTTGCGTCACGCCCCTCGTAGCCGGATTGGATGGATGAAGAACAGCCGCGACGCGGCGTTCAGCTCATGACCGATCGCCGGTCCCTGGTGGGCAGCGGTCGGAACGTGTCGATCTCAACTTCATGCCGCCTCCCTCGAGAGCGTGAACAAAGCGGCGCGGTATTGCGCCGGGCGGCAGCACATACACCAGCCCATGTCCTGCGACAAGCGTGATCGAGACGAGCGGCGTCACACCGGCTGCGCCATCCAGCCGAACAAGCGCCGGATCAGTCCCGGCTGCTCTGGCAATTGCGGCGGTCCGTCTGCGGCGAGCACGCGTTTGAAGAAGTAGTCCAGGAACACCATGTCGTTCGGCTCGGTGACGGTGAATGTCTCCTCGCCGAAGTACACGCTGTAATTAAAGAAGAACGGTCCCATGATCGGGATCGTCGCGGTCGAGGCATAGTCCTTGGAGATCACGAACTCGCTGGGATCGAGCCCGTGGTCGCGCATGGCCTGCTCGACCAGCGGCAGCTTGCGCATGAACTGGGCGGAGAAGCCGCCGACGGTGGATTGCAGGATGATCGACACGGCGTGTGTCCGTTCTCTGGATGTGGCCCGACACTATTGGGTCGGCTGACCCGTCGCGTGCGTTCAAGATGAACCGCCGGCGCACCCTGCGAACGAACATGCTGCAGCTCACATACAACAAAAAAAGCCGGCGTTGCCGCCGGCTTTTCGTCTCTTTTCGATCCGCCAATTCGTGGGCCGCGAAAGCTTGCGCTTAGTGCGCGGCTTCCAGCGCGGCCTGTTCGGCCCTTGCGATCGTGCCCTTGACCGCGGACTGCACCTTCTCGAAGGCGCGGACCTCGATCTGGCGGACGCGCTCGCGCGACACGCCGAACTCGGCAGCAAGGTCTTCCAGCGTCATCGGCTCATCGGCGAGGCGACGGGCCTCGAAGATGCGGCGTTCGCGCGGGTTGAGCACGCCCATGGCGCCGTTCAGCGCGTCACGGCGTTCGTCATATTCCTCATGCTCGGCCAGCATGGCTTCCTGGTTGGGCGTATTGTCGACCAGCCAATCCTGCCATTCGCCGGCTTCGCCGTCGTCGCGGATCGGAGCGTTGAGCGATGCGTCGCCACCGAGGCGGCGGTTCATGTCGATCACGTCCTGATCGGTGACGCCGAGGCGCTTGGCAATGATCTTCACCTGGTCGGGGCGGAGATCGCCCTCGTCCAGCGCGTTGATCTTGCTCTTCGCCTTGCGCAGGTTGAAGAACAGCTTCTTCTGGTTCGCGGTGGTGCCCATCTTCACGAGCGACCAGGAACGCAGAATGTACTCTTGAATCGACGCCTTGATCCACCACATGGCGTAGGTGGCGAGACGGAAGCCCTTTTCGGGCTCGAAACGCTTCACCGCCTGCATCAGGCCGACGTTGCCTTCCGAGACGACCTCGGAGATCGGCAAGCCGTAGCCGCGATAGCCCATGGCGATCTTGGCCACGAGCCGGAGATGGCTGGTAACGAGTTGATGTGCGGCGTCGCGATCATCGTGTTCACGCCAACGCTTGGCGAGCATGTATTCCTGCTGGGGTTCCAGCATCGGGAACTTGCGGATTTCGCCGAGGTAGCGAGAGAGGCCGGATTCTCCATTGAGGACCGGCAAAGCAGCGGTACGGGCCATTGTTAAGCCCTCCAAAGGTTCAGGCCCCCGATAGCGGCGGGCCAGGCAGACGACCGCTTGGTTAAAGCCGGCCGTAGCTGCGATGTTCCGCGTTGGTCATTTCCAACGCAGGCGCAATATACCCCATGGGGGGTCAAAAAGGGAAGGATTGCTGACGTCACGTCCCCGTGTGGCAGCTATAACTTTTTGTAAGGTAAGGGTTTTCTCAAAGCCCCTGCGTCATAGCGCCGCTTTCAAAGCGCTCTCTAGGAGAAGCAAATCCTCCGGCAGGCCCGCTTCCCAGTGAAGAAGTTCTCCGGTGCGGGGGTGCTCAAGTACCAGCAAATACGCATGCAAGGCCTGCCGTCCAAGTGCCGTTAAAGCTGCTTGCGACTCCGGCCCCAGCTGGTTTGCCTTGGTCTTGAAATGCGGGCCGTAGACTGCGTCACCCATCAGGGGGTGGCCGATATGGGCGAGGTGGACGCGGATCTGATGGGTGCGCCCGGTCTCGAGCTCGCAGGCGAGCAGCCCCGCGATCGGCTTGCCGTCGCGGGCCGCGAAACTCTCGAGCAGCTCCCAATGCGTCACCGCCTCGCGTCCGCCCTGGCGCACCGCCATCTTCTCCCGCGCATGCGGATGGCGGTCGATCGGTGCGTCGACCGTGCCGCGGTGCCGGCCCGGTAGCCCCCAGGCGAAGGCCATATAGCCGCGCCGCATCGCGCCCGTCCGGCCGTGGTCGGCGAATTGCGCTGTGAGCGAGGCGTGCGCCAGGTCGTTCTTGGCGACCACCATCAGCCCGGTCGTGTCCTTGTCCAGCCGGTGCACGATGCCGGGCCGGCGCACTCCGCCGATGCCCGACAGCGAGGTGCCGCAATGGGCGATCAGGGCATTGACCAGGGTGCCGGTCTCGTGGCCCGCCGCGGGGTGCACCACCAGCCCCTTCGGCTTGTTGATGACGATGATGTCGTCGTCCTCGAACACGATATCGAGGGCGATATCCTCGCCCTTGGGCTCCGGCGGCGCGGCCTCCGGCACGTCGATTATGATCGTATCGCCGGATGCGACGTGATAAGCGGGGTCGCGGACCGCGGTGGCCTTCAGGCTCACGGCGCCCGCCAGAATCAGGGTTTTGAGCCTTGATCGCGACAGGTTGGGAAGGCGCGCCGCCAGCACGCGGTCGAGCCGGGCCGAGCCCTCGTCGCCTTCGACCGTGACCTCCAACCGTTGCGCTGAGCCTGAGCTATCCATGACGACGTCTGATACCGCTGTTCCCGAACCGACCCCCGAGCAGGCCGCGCTGTTTGCGCGGGTGCGGCGGATGATGCTGATCGCGGGGTTGACCTCGGCGCTGGCCATCTGCGCCGTCCTGATCGCGGTGGGCTACCGCCTTTTCAAGTCGGAGGGAAGGGCGCCCGAGCCCGTGGGCGACGTCACCGCCACCCTGCCGAAGGGCGCCAGGATCGTTTCCACCGGCGTGGCCGGCGACCGCCTCGTGATCACGCTCGATATCGGCGGGGTCACCGAGATCCGCACTTTCGATGCCCACACGCTCAAGCCGGCCGGAAAGCTGAAATTTGCCAACGAGCCATAAAAGGCCGGTTCAGTCCTTGCGGCGGACAAATTTCGAGGTTATTGGCTAGCCCTCACGCTCCCTTCGTCTAGCGGTTAGGACGCGGCCCTCTCAAGGCTGAAACAGGGGTTCGATTCCCCTAGGGAGCGCCATTTTCGTTTCGCCTGCGATCATCGCCTTGCTGCGCTTCCCCTGGCTTAGCGATCCTAGCCACAATTTCGGGCCGGTTCGTCTCGAGCCAGGCCACGGCGTCGGGTCCATCGACGACGCATTCGAAGGTTTCCCAGGTTGGGTCCTCCAGGGATTCCGGTTGCAGCCGGTTTGCTGCATACGCAACGAGCTCGTGCAAGCGTTCGTATCCTCGTCGGTGCTCGAGGGAATCTGCAATCGCCGTGCTGGCCCATCCTCGTTGGGCCAAATCGACAATGCTCGGAGCGTCAGCCTCGCTGAACCAGGGTGTGGCATCGAACTCGATGCAGCGGACATTGTCGGCCGTGTGGCACGTCGCGTGGATCATTGGATTGCTCCGTTCGCCGGCTAAGTTTCCCATCGCTGCCTCGTACGCCCTCAGGCTTTGACCAGATCCCCTAGCAGGTTCGCCGCCACCGTCAGCTTGGCGAGCGTCAGGCCGCTGGCGGCAATCTCCTCGACCGAGCGGCGGATGCGCGTCGCTTCGGGGTGAGCGGCGAGCCAGGTCTCGACGGCTTGCTGGCCGGACTGGCCGGTCGCCAGCATATCCGCGGCCAGTCTTCTTTCCGCGCCGGCGATCTGCTCAACGGCGCGATCGATGGCCATACGTTCGAAATAATCGTTTGCCGGCACACTGCGCGCGGCGGCGATGATCCGGTCGAGACGGAAATTCGCCTCGGCGGCGAAGAAGGTCGCGGCGGCGTCGCCGATCGGGCGGGTGGTGCGCTCCGCAACCGTCACGATATCGGGTGCCGAGACCAGAGCGTCGAGATCAGCGAGTTCGCCGGCGAGGCCGGCCGGGACACCGGCATCGATCAGGTCCTGCCGCCGCTTGGCACGTGCGGGCTGCAGGTCCGGCGGCAGGGTGGTGTCGAGTCCGGCGACGATCTGGCGGATAGCCGGGCCGAAGCGCGCGACGACAGCCTCCAGCCCGTCCTTGAAATCGACATTGCGGACGTACCAGACCATGCGGGAGAGCAGGAGATCCTGGACCGCCGCGTAGAGGCTGAGCTGCAACTGCCCGTCGATACGTGTGTCGAGCGCGTCGATCGCGTCATTGAGCCGCCTGAGCTCGTAGATCGCGTCCACCGCCACCTGCGCCATGACAATGGTCGAGATATCGGCGTCGGTCTCGTCAGTCAGGCGCACGATGCAGGCCGGGCCCCCGCGGTTGATCACAGCATTGACGAGACTGGTTGCGATGATCTCGCGTCGGAGGCGATGGAGCTCGACCGCGGTCGGGAACTTGTCGGGAACCTCGCGCGGAAAGTAGAGCGACAGTCTGCGGGCGAGATAAGGATCGTCCGGCACGCTGGTGAGGAGCAGGTCTTCGTAGAGCGTCAGCTTGGCGTAGGCGAGCAATACGGCAAGCTCCGGCCGTGTCAGGGCTTGGCCGCGCCGTGTGCGCTCGGTGAGCGCTGCGTCGTCAGGCAGGAACTCGACGGCGCGGCTGAGCAAGCCGCGCTGCTCGAGCGACTGCATCAGGCGGGTCAGGAAGCCGGTCTCGGCCACGCCCTTGCGCTCGGCAAGCGAGAGCGCCAGCGTTTGCAGGTAGTTGTTGCGCAGCACCACCGTGCCGACTTCGTCGGTCATCGCCGCCAGCAGGCTGTTGCGATCAGCCGGGCTGAGGCGTCCCTCGCGTTCGGGGCGAGCGAGCGCGATCTTGATATTGACCTCGACGTCGGACGTGTTCACGCCGGCCGAGTTGTCGATGGCGTCGGTGTTCAGCTTGACACCCTTCTGCGCGGCTTCGATGCGGCCGCGCTGGGTGACGCCGAGATTGGCGCCTTCGCCGATCACCCGGGCGCGAACATCGGCGCCTGCGATGCGGATCGGATCGTTGGCGCGGTCGCCAGCTTGATCGTCGCTCTCTGCCGATGCGCGGATATAGGTGCCGATACCGCCAAACCACAGAAGGTCGGCGCGCGCCTTCAGGATCGCGGTCATCACTTCGAACGGCGTGGCCTGCTCCTTGTCGAGATCGAGCAAGCTGCGCACTTCCGGTGCCAGCGGGATCGCCTTGAGCGTGCGCGAGAACACGCCGCCGCCCTGCGAGATCAGCGACTTGTTGTAGTCCTGCCAGCTCGATCGCGGCAGGTCGAACAGGCGCCGGCGCTCGGCGAAGCTGATCGCCGGATCGGGCGAGGGATCGATGAAGATGTCGCGGTGATCGAAAGCCGCTATGAGCCTTGTCGCCGGCGAGAGCAGCATGCCATTGCCGAAAACGTCGCCGGACATGTCGCCGACGCCGACCACGGTGAAAGGCATGGTCTGAATGTCGGTGCCGAGCTCGCGGAAGTGGCGCTTGACCGCTTCCCAGGCGCCGCGCGCCGTGATCCCCATCTTCTTGTGGTCGTAGCCCTGGCTGCCGCCGGAGGCGAAGGCGTCGCCGAGCCAATGGTTCTTCTCGGCCGAAATCGCATTGGCGATGTCGGA
The DNA here is from genome assembly GCF_049949285.1 of Bradyrhizobium ganzhouense. Lineage (NCBI taxonomy): Bacteria > Pseudomonadati > Pseudomonadota > Alphaproteobacteria > Hyphomicrobiales > Nitrobacteraceae > Bradyrhizobium > Bradyrhizobium ganzhouense. The sequence goes on along the minus strand of NZ_CP181318.1, from coordinate 7,673,362 downwards.
GAAGGTGGCGGTGCCCTTGTCGGCGGCGACGACGAGGTAGGGGTCGTCGCCGTCATGCCGGACGGTCGAATCGGGCGGCACGACGATGTCGCCGTCGAGATTGTCGGTGAGTTCGAGCAGCGAGCGAACGAAGATGCGATAGGCTTCGGTGCCTTCCGCGAGCCAGGCGTCGCGATTAGAAGGCGGCGGCAGGCGCTTGGGCACGAAGCCGCCCTTGGCGCCGACCGGCACGATCACGGCGTTCTTGACCTGCTGCGCTTTCACCAGGCCAAGGATCTCGGTGCGGAAATCCTGAGGCCGGTCGGACCAGCGCAAGCCACCGCGCGCAACCTTGCCGAAGCGCAGGTGAATGCCTTCGACACGAGGCGAATAGACGAAGATCTCGTAGAGTGGTCGTGGAGCCGGCAGGTCCTCGATCTTGCGTGCGTCGAACTTGAAGGAGATCACCGGACGCGGATGCCCATCCTCGCCGATCTGCCACAGATTGGTGCGAATCGTGGCCTGCACCAGGTTGGTGAAACGGCGCAGGATGCGGTCTTCGTCGAGCGAGGCAACGGATTTGAGCTGCTCTTCGACCTCGGCAAGCAGGGCCGTCTCGCGTGCCGAGCGCGCGCCATCCGTGGAGGCGAGGCGTGGATCGAGGCGCGTCTGGAACAGCGCGACGAGACTGGCCGTGATCGCAGCGTTCTTGCGCAAGGTCTCCCACATATAATCCTGGGTGAAGGGAGCGCGGATCTGGTGCAAATAGCGGGACAGCGCCCGGATGGTCGAGACTTCCCGCCAGCCCAGGGCCGTGCGCAGGATCAGGGCGTTGTACCCGTCGGATTCGGCGCGATCGGCGACCACCGCCATGATCGAGGCTTCCAGGCGATGGCTGAAATCCCGGCTGATCTCGATCGGCTGGCCGTCGCTGGTCTCGATCGTCATGTCGTGCAGCCAGACCGGCTCGGGCCTGTGACCGGGCACGATCTGATAAGTGCGTTCGTTGACCACGCGCAGGCCGTGATTTTCGATCACCGGTACGCGATAGGATAGCGACAACGGTGCGGCGTCCGAGAACACCTTCAGGCCGAAGCGCCTGGGATCGTCCTCCTCCAGGCGATGAACCGAAATCGTCACCGGGCGGGCCGGCGTGAGCTTCTCGATGGTCGCGATATCGGCGATCGCCTGTTCCGCCGTGAATACCTCGGTATAGCCGCCGCTAAAGGCCTGGGCATAGCGATTGGCGAGCATGCGCGCCCGCATGCCATCGGTGGAGTCAGTGAGCGCGGCCTTCAGCTTGTCAGCCCAGGTCGCGGCAATGGCGCTGATCCCGGCTTCGAGCGTGGCGCGCTCGACGACGGGAGTTTTGCCTTCATAGCGCCCGACGATGTAGTGGACGCGCGCCAGCGCCCCTTCAGGGAATGAAACGTAGGAGGCCGACAGCGTCCCCTTGTAGACCTGCGACAGGAAGGCACCGACGCGCGTGCGGACGTCGGTGTCGTATTTGTCGCGCGGGATGAAGGTGAGGATGGAGACGAAGCGGTCGAACTTGTCCACCCGCGCCAGCGCCCGGACGCGTGGGCGCTCGTAGAGGATCAGGACCTCCATGACGAAATTGTAGAGCGTGTCGACGTCGATCTGGAACAGTTCGTCGCGCGGATATTCTTCGAGAATATGCATGAACGCCTTGCCGGAATGGCCGTTCGGGTCGAAGCCGGCACGTTGCAGCACCCGCGAAACCTTGTGGCGGACATAAGGGATCTGTCGCGCCGAACGGGTATAGGCGCCCGAGGTGAACAGGCCGACGACGCGCAATTCGCCCTCCAGCCGGCCGTCGGGCGTGTAGAGCTTGATGCCGACATAATCCATGCGAATGCGACGATGAACGCGGCTGGAGACGTTGGCCTTGATGACGATGAGCAAAGTAGGTTCGTGCATGAACTCGCGGATTTCCGACGTCATCACCACCATGTCGTTGCCGCGGCGCAGGACTTTCGCATCGGGATCGCGGAGGATGCCGAGGCCTTCGCCGCTCGTGATGTCGTCCGACGCATCGCTGTCGGGCGAGAAGCGATATTCGCGTACCCCCAGGAAGGTGAAATTGTCCGCGCACAGCCATTGCAGGAACTGGTTGGCTTCCGCGACCTCGTCGATCGGCAGCGGCGGCGGGTTGGACGAGAACGTCTTGATCGCTTGCTCGACCCGGTCGCGCATGGCGCGCCAGTCGGTGACGCAGGCGCGGACGTCGTTCAACGTCCTCGTGAGGCCGTCGATCAGCCTCTGGCGATCGGCATCGGCGTCCAGGCGGGTGATGTGGAGGTGAATCAGGCTCTCGCGCGCACCTTGCGCCCCTTCCGGTAACGCTTCACCGTGGAAGCGCAGGAGCTTGCCTTGATCATCGCGCTCCACCGCGAGGATGGGGTGAGCGACGAGGGTGACTTCGATGCCCTGCTCGGTGAGCTCCGCCATCGTGGAATCGAACAGGAAGGGCATATTGTCGTTGAGAATCTCGAGCACGGAAATTTCGCGCCCGTCCGGCATCATCGGATTGACGACGCGGATATCGGCGCTGCCGGCCGTGCGCTGTTGCACGTGCTCCCAGGCCTGCTCCGCCAGGAAGGCCAGCGACGCGGCGTCGTGATTGGCGAGATCCTCGACATTGGTGTAGCCGAACAGGAGCTCGGCAAATGTCCGGGGAGCCCTGCCTGGCTGCACGCTTCCCGCTGCATCCCGGATCAGGGTTGAACGGGCTTTGTCGTCACGCCAAGCCATAGTGTCCTCCCTTTGCCGCGCCGTCCGATCGCAGTCGCGATCGTCGCTTTCGCACCGCGCGGTGGATGCATGACAAGTGCATGGCTCAAGCTCCGCCCAATGCCTGATCGAGCGGCGAGCCCTGGCTGTATTTCAGTGATGCGCCGAAATACTCCTGACGGTCTCGGTCAGCATATCACCGGACGCGGAACGGCTGACGTCACCCAGACTGATGATGCCGACCATCCGCTTGCTCTTGTTGATCACCGGCAGCCTGCGGATCTGCAGCTTCTCCATATGATGCATCGCTTTTGCGAGATCATCGTCCTCCCGGCAGCAATGGATACCGTCAGTCATCACATCGCGCGCCGTCGCGCGGCCGGCATCGAAGCTGTGGCTCGCGAGCCCTTTGCAGACGATATCGCGGTCGGTCACCATCCCGACCAGTTTGTCATCCTCGCCAACTGGAATGCAGCCGATGTCATGCGCCCGCATCAATTTGGCAAGCTCGGTGAGTGGGGTGTCGGGGCTGACCCAGTCGACACCCTTGTGCATCACGTCTTTGACTTTCATGGCGGAGCCTCCGTTCCTGGGTTTCAGGTGCATTGATGCAATGCAGCAGCGCCCCCCATTTTCTGAACTGTACTACCGATCGGGTGCGAGGTCGCAGGAGAAAGCATCATTCCCTGGCGATCCGACCAGACACACGCCGACTCTGTCGCCGCAACCCTCCTGAACAATTTAACAGCGGCTTCGCGGCCAAGGTTCCCGCCCAGGATCGCAAAGGCAAGTGGTGCGCAAAATCCTCAGTCGTGCGCGCTAAAGCGCCCGTGTGGTGCGTTGGCCGTCAGGCGCGCAAACTGCGCGTGACCCATATGAAGCAGCGTCTCGTGATCGCCGGCTTCCATATAGATGTCCGGCTGTGCCTCGATGCTGTCGTCGACGATGATATCCAGCCCGTAGCATTTGCCAACGGCAGGAACTGCACCGTGTGCACAGTCGCTGAACAGCCGATTGATCTCGGTTTCATTGGCCATGAGGACATTGTCGCCGAGACTTGTCCTCAGGTCCGACAGGCGGAGGTGATGCGATGCGGGCAAGATAGCCAGCATGAATTCGCCGTCGCGCCGCAACACGACGCCCTTGGCGAGGCGATCGCCCGAGATATGGCATGCCTCAGCCGTGCGAGTGGATGTCATGCTGAGTTCGTGCGGGACCACCTCGTATTGGATGTTCTCGGCGGCTAGGTACTTCTGGAGCGTGGGAGCAATGGCCATGACGTGACCTCCGGCGCAAAATGCAAACCGTCCACCGTGAGGTCTTCCCCGCAGACTCTCGCCGTAGGATGGGCGGCTGCCTGACTATAGACCCAACATAGGTCTTCCATCCGCAATTATATACGGGTTCGCAATTTTTTTCAGGGTGGCGCGCCCGACCGCGAAATCGAGCGACGGGCGTCTCTCATTTCCGCTATAATGAAACCATGACGATCGGGATCACCGGACCCGGACGCAAGGTACCAAGGCAAAGTGCCTTGGTCGGGCTCACCGTTGCGGCCGTCGTCATCGGGACCTGCCTCATCCTGCTCGCGCTGGCGAGCGACTTCCTGGTCGACTGGCTGTGGTTCTCCTCGATCGGTTATCTACAGGTTTTTTGGACAACAATCGGCGCCGAAGCCGTCATCTTTCTTGCAGTCTGGACGGCAACCACCGCCATCCTTTGGTTGAACGGATGGCTCGCACTGCACTTTGCCCGACGGCGGTCGATGCAGCCTGTCGCCGCTCCGCCGTGGAGCGCCGCGGGCAACGCGCCGCCGGATCTGCTTGCGTTTGTGCGCGATCGACCGCCGTGGCCCCGGTTGGTCGCAGGCGGTGCAGCTTTGCTCGCTCTTCTTGTTGCGGCGGCCGAAGCCGGCAACTGGAGCGTCTTCCTGCGATTTGTCTATCAGGTGCCCTACGGCGCAGACGATCCGCTGTACAACAAGGACATCGGCTTCTACCTCTTCTCACTGCCCGCCTATATCCTCATCAAGAACTGGATGATGCTCGCGCTCGTTCTGAACGGGCTTTTCGCCGCGGCGATCTACTGGGTGCACGGCGACATCGAATACGACGCTTACGGCCGATCGATTTCGCCGACAGCGATCGCTCATGGTTCCGCTCTGCTTGGTTTTCTCTTCGCGGTCAAAGCCTGGTCCTACGTTCTGGACCGCTATCTCCTGCTCTACGGCGACAATAGCGTCGTCGTCGGCGCAAGTTACACCGACGTGCATGTGGGGCTGCCGGCGTTGTGGCTGATGATCGGACTTTCGATCATCGCGGCGCTTGCCGCCTGGGCGAACGTCCGGGTTTGCACCTACCGGCTTCCGGCCGTGGCGATCGTGCTCGTCGGCGTCGGCACGTTCGTGCTGTCCAGCGTCGTCCCTGGGCTATTCCGGCAGTTCTTCGTCAAACCAAGCGAGCTGGAGCTGGAGAAGCCCTACATCGAACACAACATCGCGCTTACCCGGCAGGCATACAATCTCGATCAGATCGCAGCCAAGCCGTTTACCGCTGAGCAGAAGCTGACCCCCGAGGCGCTCGAAGCCAACAAGGCGACAATTGAAAATATCAGGCTGTGGGACTGGCTGCCGCTGTCGGATACCTACGCGCAATTGCAGGAAATCCGCACCTACTACAAATTCCATGACCTCGACGTCGATCGTTACTGGCTCGATGGCTCCTACCAGAGCGTGATGCTCTCGGCCCGCGAACTGCGGTCCTCCCTGCTGCCGCCGAATGCCCAGACCTGGGTCAACCGCCACGTGCTGTTCACCCACGGCAATGGCGCGGTGATGAGCCCGGTCACACGCAAGAGTGCCGAGGGACTGCCGTTGTTCTATCTGCGGAATATTCCTCCTGTCGCAGACGCCGGCCCCAGGATCGACGAGCCGCGCATCTACTTCGGCGAGCAGACCGACGACTACGTCATCGTCAAGGGCAGCACGCCGGAGTTCGATTATCCGAAGGGGAAAGAGAACGTCTATGCGGCCTATGGCGGCGCCGGCGGCATCCCGATCGGGGGAATGGCCACCAGAACGCTGTTTGCATACTATTTCAACGACCCGAACCTGGTTCTTTCAGACTACATTACGATCGACAGCCGGATCATGATCCGCCGCAAAATCCAGGAGCGGGTGAGCACGATCGCTCCGTTCCTCAGGCTCGATCATGATCCTTATCTGGTCGTCAGCAGTGGGCGCATGTTCTGGATGCAGGACGCCTACACGACGAGCTCCTATTTCCCGTATGCAGAGTTCGCACAAGGTCTCGATCTCAACTACATTCGCAATTCGGTGAAGGTTGTCGTTGATGCGTATAACGGGACTGTCGACTTCTACCTGATTGATCCCGGCGACGCGATTGCGGCGACCTACCAGCGCATCTTTCCGAGCCTGTTCAAGCCGTTCACGACGATGCCACCGGACTTGCGGAAGCACATTCGCTATCCGGAAGACCTGTTCTTGATTCAGGCCCGACTGTACCAAGCCTACCACATGGAGGCGGCCGACGTTTTCTACAACCGCGAGGATCTCTGGCAATTTCCGCGTCAGCCGGGTGGCGACGGCATCTCGACGATGACCCCCTATTACATCATCATGCGATTACCCGGCGAACCGCAGGCCGAGTTCTTCCTCATGCTTCCCATGGTGCCGAGCCGCCGCGACAACATGATCGCGTGGCTCGCCGCGCGCTGCGACGCGCCCGACTACGGCAAACTGATCGTCTACGAGTTCCCCAAGGACAAGCTCGTCTATGGGCCGTTCCAGATCGAGGCGCGGATCAATCAGACGACCGAGATCTCGCAACAGCTCACGCTATGGAATCAGATGGGCTCGCGGGTGATCCGCGGCGCGAATTTGCTTGTGATCCCGATCGACAACTCGATTCTTTATGTATCGCCACTCTATTTGCGGGCGGAGCATGGGCACCTGCCGGAGCTGAAGCGCGTGATCGCAGCTTATGGTGAGCGCGTCGTGATGAAGGAAACGCTCGCCGAGGCGTTGTCGGCTCTGTTCACGGAATCCGGTTCGGCGCCGGTCGCCTCGAGCAGGACGGAGGAGACGCCCCTGGCAAGCCCGACCGAAAATCAGTCCAGGGAGGCGCTTGATCGCTACAACCAGGCCGTGGAGCGATTGAAGGCAGGGGATTGGAAAGGTTTCGGCACGCACTTCGATGCGATGCGCGAGCTCCTGGAGGACATGAACCGACGCCCCATCGGCCAATAATGCCCCGGGCTGTTCAAGGCGGTTGTTGGGAGGCGATTTCAATGCATCGAGAAAGTCGGCGACGTCCACCATGATCAGCTTTCGGCACGGCCTTCGGATCTCGATGAGATACTACCGGAGAGCGGTGCGCGGTGGCAGAGGCCCGCCGAGCGAACGGGCCCCGCCACCGAATATGTTGATCCAACCCTATTGCCGGATCAGCCGAACCGCATCCTGCTTCAGCAGATAGAACGACACCGCCAGCAGAACGACGTCCTTCATCAGGAAGGGGACGTTGCCGCTCATCGCAGGGAATCCTCCCGCAGCGACGTCCCAGCCATCCGGCATGAACGGAATGATCGTGACCGTCGCGATGAAGGTACCGGTCGAGCCGAGGGCGCCAAGGACACCGAGCCGCTTGTCCCAGAAGCCGGCGAGTAGCAACGTCCCAAACGTCCACTCCGAAGCGCCAAGGAAATAGCTGGCGCCCGCGTGACCGAAGACGGGATAGAGCCACCAGATCAGCGGCCCGTTGCTGATGAACGGGACCAGTCGCTCGAATTCATATGGGAACCACTTCTGGTAACCGAAGAAGAGAAACATGATCACCATCGACGCTCGAACGACGTGGTAGTCGAGATCCTCCGCAAGCAGCCCGGACTTTTGCATCGCGCGGACAAACGGATTTTGCATGTTGCTGGTAATCGCGGTCATTGTCGTGATCCTTTCATTCAAGATCTGACTGGACGGTCGCTTCAGGCGAGCGCGGGGAAGTCGATCTCGGTGTCGTTGATGCGGTTGAACACGTTGGTGAAGACGGTGGTCGCGAAGGCCAGGCTGATCTCGACGAGCTGCGCGTCGGTGTAGCCGGCAGCCTTGATCGCGGCGAAATCCGCGTCGCTGACAGTGCCGCTGGATTGTGTGAGCTTGCGGACGAAGCGGATCAGCGCATCGCGCTTGTCATCGCCGGTCGCGCGGCGCTCGCGGATCTTCTTCAACTCGTCGGGCTTCAGGCCCGCGAGCTTTCCAAGCAGGCTGTGCGCGGCGACGCAGTAGTCGCAGCCGGCGACTTCGGAGATGACGAGCTTGATGGTTTCCTGGTCGCGCTTCGTGAGCGAGCCCGACGCGAGCACGCTGTCGGCAAGCAGGACAGCCTTGAGCGCGTCCGGCCCATGGGCGCCGATCGCGGCAAACGTGTTGGGCACGCTGCCGATCGCCTTCTTGATCTGGCCATAGACTTCAGCAGTCGCGCCGGTTGCGGTTTCGAGATTGGGAACGGAAAGACGGGACATTGTTGGCACTCCTTGGTTCGGGTTGGTGAACGATTGCGGAGTGACAATAGGGTCCCGGTCTGATACTTTGAATGTCGTAAAATCTCGATTATATGCTAAATCATCTCATGTTGAGGTGAGCTCGGGAGACCGCGATGGATTGGCTGAGCCAGCTGTTTGAGATGATGCCCGTGCGCGGGCGGCTCGATTTGCGCTGCGCCTACGGCGCGCCATGGCGCATCGACCAGGGGCCGGGCGAGCCGAACGAAATTCCGTATCACGCCGTGCTTGCCGGCTCGGCGATGTTGGACGATCCGGAGGGGGGCCGGCCGCTGAAGCTTAAGCCCGGAGACATCCTGCTGCTTCCCGGCAATCCCCGGCACGTCATGCACGACGGCAGCGGGGCCATGCCGCTGCCGGCGCGCAATCGCGCGTCTCTCAATTTCACGATCAGCGAAAATCTCGGCTCGGAGGAACGGCTCGATCTGTTGTGCGGACACTTCGCCATCGCGCCGCCGCATGACCGCCTGCTACGCGGCTACCTGCCACCGCGCCTCGTCGTGCATGCTGGCGCTGACGCTGGCGACAGAGACACGGCGGGGCAACTCGCCGGTCTCGTCGCCTTGATGCGCAGTGAGTCCGCAGGCGATCGTCTCGGTGGACGTGCGATGTTGAACGCGCTGTCGAGCGCGATGTTCGCGCTGGTGCTGCGGCTCGCCAGCCTGACGGACGACGCGCCACGCGGCCTGCTCGCATTAGCCGGTCATCCGCGTCTCGCGCCGGCGGTGGCCGTCCTGTTCAAGGAGCCGGCGCGCGCATGGTCGCTGCCCGAGCTGGCGCGTCTGTGCGGCATGTCGCGAGCCACGCTCGCGCGGCAATTCCAGGAGAAGCTCGGGCGCTCAGCCGCTGATCTCCTGACCGATATCCGGATGGCGCTCGCAGCGAACGAACTGAGGACATCTTCGCTTTCGACGGGCGCCGTGGCGGAAGCTGTCGGGTATCAATCCGAAGCGGCGTTCCAGCGCGCCTTCAAGAGCCACATGGGCATCACGCCGGCTCAGTGGCGCAAAATCGAGCCGCCGCCCGGGCGCGACGCCTTCGCAAGGCCTTCAGCTTGATCTGCTCGGCCAACGCAGCGCCGGACGTGAAGTACTTGTCATTTCAATCACACAAGAGGGAGCAGCCTGTGGCATTGGCGATCAACATCCGCGCCGACAACAGTTCAGCGGGCGAGATCGAGCGGCTGTGGGATCAGGTCAGCGCGTTCGAGGCCAAGCCGTCGATGCGTACGCTTGGTTACCGTCCGCATTTTACATTTGCGATCTACGACGGGCCCGCGATCGACGAAAGGATCGCGTGGGACGCCATGCTGGCAGCCGTAGCTGGCGAAACGCAATTGCTGATCCAATTCAAGCGAATTCGGTGGTTCCAAGGCTCTCCGCTTGTCCTCTGGGCGGAGCCGGCGGTCGACGAGGCCCTGGCTCGCATCCATGGCACTATCAGCGCGGCAATCGATCCGGCACATTGTCGTCCTCATTATCGGCCGGGTGCATGGATCCCGCATTGTACGCTGGCTACGGCCATTGCCGACGAACGGCGCAACGATGCCATTGCCTTTGCACAGGCGTTCGATCGCAGTATCGAGGTGATGTTCGACGTGGTGGACTGCGTTGTGTTTCCGCCGGTACGGATCGCCGCCGAGCAGAGATTGGCGTCCTAGCTAGTTGGTTGTCGCTTCACGCCAAACGACATCCTGCTCGTGATCGCGGGATGGCCCGCGTCACCAACTCGAGTCCAACATGAAACGTCCTGACGATACCGGCTAGCTCTGGGCACCAGCCACGTCAACATCACCATTCACGGGCAGAACTGGGCGAAGGGCCGGGCAAAACACCCTTCATCGCCGTCAATCCCTCCCCACAAAAATATTCCACTTTGCCGAAATTCGGATTTGTCGTATGTATCGCCCATCCCAGCCCACCAAAGGGGCGGTCGTACGTCGTCACGAACGCGGGCTGGATTTGCGGTGGACGCGAGCGGCGTCGTCGCGGATGTCGTGGTAGGGCGGGGCAGTGGATTGAGCCGAGCCCCGTGAGCCGCTGCAAGCCGCGTGAACGAACGGCGTTTAACCCTGCCAAGCCTCGTGGCGAAGCAGAGTTGCTTGCGTACGGCGAAACCGTGTGGTCCTGGCCGTCGTCGCTACGGTCAAGCCTTTGCGAAGGCGTCACACGCGTCAACCGGCGCGGTGGCGTGAATTTCGCGACGGCGACGGAGGCAAAAGGAATTCGTCTCCGGGGAGAGCGCGCATAAGCCGTCAAACCATCGCGCAGGGAAGGCCGAGTTTCGGTTGCCCTGTACTTCCCCTGTGCATTGCGTGTGCATCATTTTCGCATGGGGGCCTTATGGGTGCCAGCCGGCGCCCGGTCTTCCCTGCGCCCTGTCTTCGGAGAGGGTGTGAAGAGAGAAGCATAGCTCGGGCAAGACATGCCGCGAGAATGCGACCACACGCCTGGACCTCCCGCGTAAGCATGCTGCATCGGCATCAGCAGTGGTGGTCGTTGCCCCGAAAATCTGTCTCTATGGACGTGAACTTGCCTCCGAAGCTCCTGCCGGGCCTTTGGGGGCTTTGGAAATAGCTTGGCGGAGTGACGATATGAGCGGTTTGGTGATCTCTGGCGGCCGGGTGGTGGATCCGGCGAGCGGAATGGACGCTATTGGCGACGTGGCGGTGGTGGACGGCAAGATCGCCGCCGTCGGTTCCTCGCTCGGCGGCGCCGAGCGGGTGATCGATGCGACCGGGCTCGTGGTCGCGCCCGGCTTCATCGACCTGCACGCCCATGGCCAGTCGATCCCCGCCGACCGCATGCAGGCGTTCGACGGGGTGACGACGACGCTCGATCTCGAGGCCGGCGTGCTGCCGGTCGGGTCCTGGTATGAGCGCCAGGCCAGGAAGGGCCGGGTGCTGAACTACGGCGCCGCCACCAACTGGGCCTTTGCGCGCATCGGCGCGATGACGGGCTCCAACGCGGAAAGCTCGCTGGAAGCGTTCGGCAATGCCATGCGGGATCGCCGCTGGATGGACAACGTTGCGACCGATGCGGAGGTGGCGGGCATCCTCGAGCGCCTCGGGCGCGGCCTGAACGAGGGCGGCATCGGCATCGGCATCTTGAACGCCTATGCGCCGGGTGCGGGCGTGCAGGAGCTGACCGCGGTGTGCCAGCTCGCCGCGAAGCAGAACGTGCCGACCTTCACCCACGTCGCCTACATGTCGCGTATCGACCCCGAGAGCGCGGCGGAGGCCTATATCCGCCTGATCGGCTATGCCGGTGCCACCGGCGCGCACATGCACATCTGCCATTTCAATTCGTCGAGCAAGACCGACATCGAGCGCTGCCGGGTGCTGATCGAAAAGGCGCAGGCGCAGGGCCTGCCCATCACGGTCGAGGCTTATCCTTATGGCACCGGCTCGACCGTGCTGGCGGCGGCGTTCTTCAGCGATCCCCAGTTCGTCGAGCGCAACGGCACCGGCTACGACTCGGTGCAGCGCGTGACCGACGGCTATCGCTTCCACGACCGCGAGGAGCTGCTGAAGGCGCAGGCCGAGGAGCCGTCCTCGCTGGTGCTCTGGCACATCCTCGACACCGAGCACAATGCGCATCACCGCGATCTCCTCGACATGTCGGTGCTCTATCCCGGCGGTGCGATCGCCTCCGACGCGATGCCGTGGACGACATCGGACGGCAAGACCTACACCGGCGACGCCTGGCCGCTGCCGGATGACGCCACCTCGCATCCGCGCTCGGCCGGCTGCTTCACGAAGTTCATCCGCGAATGGGTACGCGAGCGCAAGACCGTGTCGCTGCTCGAAGGCGTGCGCAAATGCGCGCTGATTCCCGCGGAGATCCTGTCGCAGAGCACGCCCGCGATGCGGGCTAAGGGTCGGCTCGCGCAGGATGCCGATGCCGACATCGTCGTGTTCGACTACGAGAAGCTCTCGGACTGCGCGACATTCACCGCGATGAACCGTCCGTCCGAAGGCGTCCGCCATCTCGTGGTCAGCGGGCAGATGCTGATCACGGACGGCGTGCTCGACGTTGCGGCGCGGCCCGGCCGGCCCGTCCGCCGTCCCGTCGTCGGGAGTTGAGCCATGCCGGTCCCCATTCTCCTGGTGACGGGCTTTTTGGGGGCGGGCAAGACCACGGTCGTCAACCATCTGCTGGCAAACGCGGACGGCCGGCGCATCGCCGCAATCGTCAATGATTTCGGCGCGATCAACATCGATGCGGAGCTGGTCGCGGGCGCGAGCGATGGCGTGGTCAGCCTTGCCAATGGCTGCATCTGCTGTTCGCTCGAGGGCGATTTGTTGCGCACGCTCTCGACCTTGCTGCGGCGTGATCCGAAGCCCGAGTACATCGTGATCGAGACCAGCGGCGTCGCCGATCCCGCCGACATCGTCCGCAATTTGATGGACCCGGTGATCCTGCGCGAGGCGCCACTGGAAACCGTGCTTTGCGTGATCGACGCGGCAATGCCGCCGTCTGCACTCGATGATGCGCTCCAGCGCTCGCAGCTGCGAGTCGCCGATATCGTTGCGTTGAGCAAGCTCGATCTGGCCGACGAGGGCGCGGGGGTGCGGATGCGCGAAGCCATCCGCGCGCAGCGCGTGCCCGCCGTGGTGGTCGATGCGAAGCTCGGCGCGATTCCGTCCGCGCTGCTGTTTCCCGCGAGCGATCGTGCGCCGCCGCCGCGCGAGCCGGGGCCGAAACGGCCGGCCGAGGAACGCTTCGAGACGCTGAGCTGGACCTCCGATCGGCCGCTCTCGCTGCCGCGCCTGCAGCAGGCGATCGGCAAGCTGGCGCCGAAGCTGGCGCGCGCAAAAGGCCTGTTCGAGACGATCGAGCAGCCCGGACGCCTGATGGTGTTTCAGTTCGCCGGCGGCCGCGCCACGCTGGCGCCGGGCGATGTGCCGACGGCAGGCGTGCCGCGGGCCCGGATCGTCTTCATCGCCGAGCTCGGCGTGCTCTCGAAGGCCGAGCTCGACGGGATCATGGAGGGCTGCGTTGCGAGTGGATGAGATGAGGCGATAGGATGGATCGCAATCACAGGGATGAGCCTGGCATGTCGTCCAAAATCGCACCCGCAGACGCCGCTTCGCGCCGCGCCGCCAAGCCGGCCATCGTCTATCCGGCCGGCACGATGCCCGGGCCCGATTTGGCCGCGCTCGAGCAAGCTCGCAGCACGATGGTCAAGACGCACGAACTCATCGTGCCGCCTCGCGACGCCAGGACATTTCGCGTGTCGCGCGGCCAGTTCTTCCGCATCGTCAGCATCGAAGGCCCTCAGGTCGGCGATCTCAATCTCTGGAACGCGGATGATCTCTCCGAGCGTTTCTTCAGCGGCAAGACGCGGGCGCTCCATGGTACGCATGTCGGCGCCGGCGACCGGCTTTGGAGCAATATGCCCTATCTTCGGCCGATGGCGACCATCAGTCACGATACGCTGGGCTGGTACGGTTTTGACGAGGACGGCGCCGGCATTCATGACGTCATCGGCACGCGCTGCGATCCCTACACCAATCTGATGCTCAACGGCGGCAGCTATGATTTCTGCTGCCACTCCAACCTGTCACGCGCGCTTGCCGACGAGCTGAAGACGGAGCCGCGTGCGGTCGAGCATCACGTCCACGACGTGCTCAACGTCTTCATGTGCACCGGCTTCACCAGGGACACACACCAGTATTTCATGAAGGCAAGCCCCGTCCGCCCCGGCGACTTCATCGAGTTCTTCGCGGAGATCGATCTGCTCTGCGCGCTGTCGGCCTGTCCCGGTGGAGACTGTAGCGCAACCCATTCCAGCGACGCTGCGGCATGCCACCCGCTCAAGATCGAGATCTTCGAGCCGGACCGGGCGACACTCAAGGCCTGGAGCTGGCCGTTGCCAAGTGAGTATCACCGCGGCCACGGTGCGCATGCGCAAAGCTGAGCCTCAGTCCTCCGCCGGCAATCCTTCCCCGTGCACATACCAGTCTGCCCGTGAGGTCCACTGCGCATGCCGATCGGGCGTTGCGCCAAGCGGCTCGTCGAACGCTCCGGCATGGATGATCGCCTCGCGCCCACTGCGCGTGAGATGCGGCATCGGGCTGCCGCAGGCCTTGCAGAATGCAGTCGCAAAGCTTCGCGTGTTGGGAAGATCGAAGCGCGCGACGAATGCTTCGCCGCGCAGCCAGCGCAGCGCCTGCGCCTTCACGGTCACTTCGCAGGCATGCGCGGTCCCGGTCGCCTTGCGGCAGCGCGAGCAATGGCAGTTGAGGAAGCGGTCGAACGGGCCTTCGACCTCGAACGCGACTTCGCCGCACAGGCAGCTTCCCCGGAATGCCGCCATGTCACTCTCCCTCCGGCTCAGCCGGCCTCTCGGCTGCCTCTTCTGCATGGACCGGGGGAGCGCCGTGCGCGCCGCGCAGCCGGATCATGGTATCGATCACGTCGACGTCGACCTTCAGCATGTCGAGATCGCGCGTCATCTCGCGCACCTCCTGGCCCTTGCGCGCCAGTTCTTCGGAGACGTCGACCGCCATCTTGCGCTCAGTGACGTTGCCTTGGGTGTTGACGAACAGCTTTGCGCGCATCCATTCCAGCCGCGCCCGCTGGGTGTCGCGCTCGAATTTCTTTTCCGCGTAGCGGCGCCGCGCTTCCGCATAGGCGCCGACCAGGGCGGTCTCCGGAAGGCTCCACAATTGCTCGACCGACAAGGTCATGCCGTTCAGGTCCCGGGTTCGGCTCGGCGGAGGTTTACCCCGCGGCCTATCAGACCCTTCCGGCCGGCAATTCTCAAGAGGGCGTCGGCAAGTCCGGTAAACTCACGCGAATTGCGCCAGCCCGTGGCCGACAGACCAGTTCTCCGCCGGCGCATCGAGCACGTTCACGAACACGTCCTCGGGCCCGATGCCCGGGTTCTCGCCGAGCAGTTCCGCGATCCGCCGGTACAGCGCCTTCTTCTGCTCCGCAGTGCGCGAGGCGAACACGGTGATCTGGATCAACACGGCGTCGTCGCTTCGCGTCACGCTGTAGGCATTGCCGCAGCGGAAGTTTGCCGGCGAAAGCTCGCTGATGGTCATGAACTCGTCGCCTTCGGGCACGTTCAGCGCCTCGCGCATGGCGCGGTAGAGACCGTCGAGAACCGCCGTCCGGTAGGCCTCCGGCTTTCCGGCGCGCATCGAGATGTGAAGGAGAGGCATCAGCTGGTCCCTTTGCATGCGGGCCCAATCGGCCGGGCGCAGGCGAGTGCCGGCCGTTCGGCCCATTGACGAAACGGGCTATCAATCCCAATACATTTTTGACGCGGTGTCCAAAAAGCATGTTTTTGACACCATGTCAAATACCCTTGCCAAGGAGGACGATGTGAGGCCGCGCGAATTCGATCACGACGAGGTGCTGCGCATCGCGTTCGACCAGTTCTGGCGCAAGGGCGTCCGCGGCACCTCGCTGTCGGATATCGCGCGCGACGCCGGCGTTCAGCGCGGCAGCCTCTATAATGCGTTCGGCAGCAAGGAGGCGCTCTTCCTCCAGGCCTATGAGCGCTATGCGGACGACTATCTCGTCGCCCTGCAGAAGGCGCTCGGCGCAGGCTCATTGCGCAAACGCCTCACTGCGTTCTTCGACCTGACCATCACCAATTTCCGTTCGGGCTCGCCGCCGCGCGGATGTCCGACGACGCGGGGGCTGATGGAGCTTGGTGCGGGTGAAGGCGAGGGGCTGGACGAGGAGGCGCGTCAGGCCTTCGCAAACCTCGTGTCGCGCATCACCGCTCTGGTTCGGGACGCGCTGTCGGCAGGCGCCGAACGCGGCGAGTTCGACGGCAACCCTGCGGCCGCAGCGCTGCACATCGTTACGGTCACGCGCGGCCTCGCCGTGCTCGAACGCGCCTTCGGTGACGAGCCCCAGCTGCGCAAGATCGCCGCCCACACCATCGACCTCGTGCTCGGCAAGGGCGCGCGCTAGGCCTCAGCAGAATGCAAGCGCGTTGACGGCCTGCGTGGCCGCGCTCTCTCGCTCGGTCCCGACCAACTGGCCGACGGCTGTCTTGAGTTCACCTGGCTCCCTGCGACGCGCAACGGCCAGGAGCCGCATCAATTCCGCTTCGTCCCTTGACAGCCGCCGGCACGACGGCGGCATGAAGCACAGATCGCAGGGCCGGCCGCTGCGCAGGATCCTGACCAGCGCGGCCACGCGGGCGACCAGCAGCGGGCTGTCGGCAATGCCGGGCGCCTCGTCGGCGAAGCGATAGGCGGCCTCCCAGCAATCGGACGCGCCGGTCGCATAGGCTGCCCCAATGAAACGGAACAGCGAGAGCGCAATGCGGCAAAAATCATCGCAGCCTTCGACGTTCGAACAGCGCGCATCCTGGGTCATGACACGATCCCGTCAATGCAATGTCGGGCTTCCGACGAACCAGCTCTTCATCGCCATCGTCCGCTCAACGTTGGGAGTCCGCAACTGTCGATCCGGCAGGATGAGACCGGCCATGCGAAAGATCGTCGCAAGCCCTCTGACAGGCGCGAGCGCCCAATCCGCGCCGACCGGAGGCAGCCAGCTCTCGAACTGCTCGCGCGCGATATCGATGCGCTCCTCTTGCGCCGCTGCGATCGCGTGCAAGATTCCGTGCTCACTCTCCGACATCTTCGGGCAAGTGGGGCAATGAACTTCAATGGCCGTATGCGCCGTACACGCAAAGATCTCGATGATCGCTTCCAGCGACGGGACGGCGTCGCCGACGCGAAAATGGTCGTAGACCTGCTGGATGTCGGCCGCAGTCGGAACGGCGGTCCCGCTTCGCGCCTTCGCGCGAAATCCCCAGATGAAGAGCCGCTCCGCCGCGCTCAGCGCGGGAAGGTCGAGGGGTCTCGTGTATGTCGATTGATGCATTGAGCCTCTGGCCCTCGGCTGCGCTCACGCCGTGTCCGGCGCTCGCTATCTGCGCCGATCGTTCTGCCAGAGCCTCTGCCAAGTCAACGCGTGGAGAAGCGATATCGAGGTCTTCTAGATTGAGACGGAAACATCGATGAATTCTAATCTTCAACGACCGGGATGCGTCGGGAACCTCAGCACCTTCGTTGCGGGTGTGCGGGCGGCCTAGTATAGCGGGGGGATGGTCTCCAATCCTCGCCGCATTCTCCTGATCAATCCAAACAGCAACGAGGCGACGACCGCGATGATGGTCGCCATCGCGAGCTCTGCCGCCATCGATGGCTTCGACATCGTCGGCGCCACGGCGACACGTGCGCCCTCGATGATCGTGACATCCGAGGCGCTCGATACTGCCGCGCCCGAGGTCGAAGAGATCGCACTCGCGCATCGGAGCTCCTGCGATGGCGTCATCGTCTCGGCGTTCGGGGATCCCGGTCTTGCCGGGATCAAGTCGGCGCTGAAGCTGCCCGCAGTCGGCATCGGCGAGGCGTCGATGCTGGAGGCTGCTGAAGGCGGCCGTCGCTTCGGCGTCGCGACTACGACACCGCTGCTGAAAGCGAAGATTGACGCGCTCCCGGTCGCGTTGGGATTGCGACCCCACTACACCGGCACCCGCTTCGCCGACGGCGATCCGCAAGAGTTGATGCGCGATCCGGCGCGGCTGCGCGCAGCGCTCGCCGGCGCGATCGAGGCCTGCATCGCGCAGGATGGCGCCGAGGCTGTCATCATCGGCGGCGGTCCGCTGGGCGAAGCCGCGCGCGAACTGGAGCCGATGTTCACCGTGCCGGTGATCGCGCCGATCCTGTCTGCCGTCAGGCGGATCATTCGCCTCGTGACGGCGTAATTTTTCCGCGACGCGGCATCGGCCGTGATGCGGAAAACTGTTTTCCTTGACATGACCCCTGCCGTGCTCGACGTGTAACGATGTCGATTGGAGCAAGCGCGAGCCTTCGCGACAAGAAAAGTCACACGGGAAAGACGTCATGAGTGCAGGTCTCAACGAAAAGGACTACCTCGTCACCTTGCGCGGCCTGTGGGAGAAGGCCTGGCCCAACGGCATGCCGCGCTCGCCGAACTACCTGCACGGCGAAGTTCCTCTGACGGAATATCTGCGCGCCTGGGCGAAGCAGAGTCCAGCGCGACCTGCGGTGATCTTCTACGGTCACGTCACGACCTATGCGGAGCTCGACCAGCAGAGCGATCGCTTTGCCGCGCTGTTGCAGGCCAAGGGCGTGCGCAAGGGCGATCGCGTCGCCGTCTTCCTGCCGAACTGTCCGCAATTCCACACCGTGTTCTTCGGCATTTTGAAGCTCGGCGCGGTCCACGTTCCCGTGAGCCCGTTGTCGCGGGCGTTCGAACTGTCCTACGAGCTCAACGACACGAAGGCCGAAGTGATCGTGGCGCTGGACCAGCTCATCCCAATCGTCGAGCACGTGAAAGGCGAGGTGAGCCTCCGCGAGATCATTGTCACCAGCTTTGCCGATGTCGTACCGGCCGCGCCGGCATTTCCGACGCCGGATTCGATCCGCGCGCCCCGTGTCGCGGTCTCCGGCGCGACCGATCTGCTGCCCGCGCTGGCCGCGATGCCCGCACCGTTACCGCTGCCGCCACCTGGGCTCGATGAGGTCGCGGCACTCAACTACACCGGCGGCACCACCGGCATGCCCAAGGGCTGCGTCCATACCCATCGCGACATGGTCTATACGGCCGCCGCTAATTACGGCATCTCGGTGCTGTCGGACGAGAGCAGCGTCTTCTTGTCGTTCTTTCCCGAGTTCTGGATTGCCGGCGAGAATTTTGGCCTGATCTTTCCGCTGTTCTCCGGCGGAACGCTGATTCTGCTGGCGCGCTGGGATGCCGTCGGCGCGATGGCCGCGATCGACAAGTACAAGGTGACGATCACCGCGATGCCGGTCGATGGTGCGGTCGAGTTGATGGACCATCCGCGCTGGAGCGAGTTCGACCTGTCGTCGCTGAAGCAGGTCCGCGTGGTCTCCTTCGTGAAGAAGCTCAACGCCGACTATCGCAAGCGCTGGAAGGATCTCACCGGCACGATCCTGATGGAAGCGGCCTGGGGCATGACGGAGACCCACACCTCCAACACGTTCACGGCCGGGTTCCAGGACGACGATTTCGATCTCAACAACCAGCCGATCTTCGTTGGCCTCCCGGTCCCCGGCGCAGAGTTCAAGATCACCGATTTCGAGACCGGCGCATTGTTGCCGCTCGGCGCGGAAGGCGAGATCCGCGTGCGGACGCCGTCGCTGCTCAAGAGCTACTGGAACAAGCCGGAGGCGACCGCGGAGTCGCTGATCGATGGCTGGTTGCGCACCGGCGACATCGGCGTGATCGACCAGGACGGCTTTCTGCATTTCCTCGGCCGCCGCAAGGAGATGCTGAAGGTCAAGGGCATGAGCGTGTTTCCCCCGGAGATCGAGGCGCTGCTGGGGCAGCATCCGAAGGTGCTGGGCTCCGGCGTGGTCGGGCGCGATGACCCTGACAAGGGGCAGGTGCCGGTGGCCTATATCCAGCTCAAGCCGGAGGCGGTCGGCACGATCTCCGCCGAAGATCTGCGCGCCTGGTGCGCCGAGCGCATGGCCGTCTACAAGGTCCCGGAGGTGCGCATCATCGCGGCGCTGCCTTTGACGGCCACTGGCAAAGTGAAGAAGCAGGACCTCAACCCGAACCAGCCTGCTGCAGTCTGAGTGAGAGATCGATGTCGTTCAAAAAACTCCTAATCGCCAATCGCGGCGAGATCGCCATCCGGATCGCACGCGCGGCGGCTGATGCCGGCATCGCCACGGTCGCGATCCACCCCTCTGATGACGCGCTGTCGCTGCATGTGCGTGTCGCCGATGACGCGGTCGAAATTCCCGGTCGCGGAGCGCGGGCCTATCTCGACATCGAGGCCGTGGTGAAGGCGGCGAAGGCTGCCTCCTGCGATGCCGTGCATCCCGGCTATGGCTTCCTCAGCGAGAACGCGGCGTTTGCAAAGGCCTGCGCCGATGCGGGCATCGTCTTTGTCGGACCCAAGCCGGCCGCACTCGAACTGTTCGGCGACAAGGTGGCGGCCCGGCAACTGGCAAAGCGCTGCGGCGTGCCGATTATCGCTGGTACCAGCGGCCCGTCGTCGCTCGACGAAATCACGGCGTTCTTCACGTCGCTCGGCAGTGACGCCGCGATCGTGATCAAGGCGATGGCTGGCGGCGGCGGCCGCGGTATGCGTGTGGTGGAGAGCGCGGCCGATCTCGCGGAAGCCTATGCGCGCTGCCAGTCCGAGGCCAAGGCGGCGTTCGGCTTCGACGGCGTCTATGCCGAGCGGCTGATCCGGCAGGCCCGCCACATCGAGGTCCAGATCATTGGCGATCGTCACGGCGCGATCTCGCATCTCTGGGAGCGCGAATGCACTATCCAGCGCCGGCACCAGAAGCTGATCGAGGTGGCGCCGAGCCCGTCGCTCAGCGACGGCTTGCGTGGCCGCATCATCGAGGCGGCGAAGCAGCTTGCGGCTGCGGCAGCTTATGACAATCTCGGCACGTTCGAGTTCCTGGTCGACGGCACCGCCGAGGACAGCTTTGCCTTCATCGAGGCCAATCCGCGGCTGCAGGTCGAGCACACCGTGACGGAAGAGGTGCTCGGCCTCGACCTCGTGCGCGCCCAGCTTGCGATTGCTGCAGGCAGCACATTGGCCTCGCTCGGTCTTGCGCAAGGCGCGATCCCGAAGCCGCGCGGTTACGCCATGCAGCTCCGCGTCAACATGGAGACGCTGGACGAGACCGGCGCGACGCATCCGACCGGCGGCATGCTCGCCGTGTTCGAGCCGCCGTCGGGGCCCGGCGTCCGCGTCGATAGCTTTGGCTATGCCGGCTACAAGACCAGCGCGGCGTTTGACTCGCTGCTGGCCAAGGTCATCGTGCATACGCCGGGCGAGGCTTGGCATGACGTTGTGGCAAAAGCCTCGCGCGCTTTGCGGGAGTTCCGGATCGATGGCGTCGTCACCAACATCGCCTTCCTCCAGGCGGTGCTGGCGCATTCGGATTTCCGGACCAACCGCATCGCGACCGACTTCATCGATCGCAACATCGCAAAACTGGTCGAGGCGGCCGATGGCGCGGCCAAGCCCCTCTATTTTGCCGCGGCCGAGCGAAGCGGCGCGCACGGCGCCGAGATCCACGTCGCGCAGATCGTGCCTGAGGGTGCGGTGATGGTCGCTGCGCCCCTGCAAGGCACCATCGTCACCATCCAGGTGAAGGAAGGTGAGGTCGTGCGCCCCGGCCAGCAACTCGCCGTGATCGAGTCCATGAAGATGGAGCATCTGGTGATGGCCGAGCAGGGTGGCCGGGTCATGAAACTCGCGGCCGGCGACGGCGTCACGCTGCTGCATGGCGAGCCGATCCTCTATCTCGAGCCGCTCGACGTCGCCGCGGATGCGTCGGCTGTCGAGACCGATATCGATCTCGACCACATCCGCCCCGATTTGGCCGAGCTGATTGCGCGCCAGGCCAACACGCTCGATGCGAACCGCCCGGCCTCGGTCGAGCGCCGCCGCAACACCAATCAGCGCACCGCGCGCGAGAACGTCGCGCAGCTCGTCGACGACGGCTCGTTCATGGAATATGGCAGCCTCGCCATTGCCGCGCAGCGGCGTCGTCGCAAGCTTGACGATCTCATCAAGAACACTCCGGCCGACGGCCTCGTGATGGGCGTTGCCACCGTCAACGCCGAAAAGTTCGGCGGCGAGGCCGCGCGCTGCATCGTCGTGGCCTATGACTACACCGTGCTCGCGGGCACGCAGGGCCATATGAACCACAAGAAGATCGATCGCATGCTTACGCTGGCGGAAGACTGGCGCGTTCCGCTGGTGTTTTATGCCGAAGGCGGCGGCGGCCGTCCGGGCGACACCGACCGGCTCGGCATGACCGGCCTTGACGGCCCATCCTTCGTCCAGTTCGCAAGGCTGTCCGGCCTTGTGCCTGTGATCGGCGTCGTCTCCGGCTATTGCTTCGCCGGCAACGCGGCGATGCTCGGCTGCTGCGACGTCATCATCGCCACCAAGAATGCATCGATCGGCATGGGGGGGCCCGCGATGATCGAAGGCGGCGGGCTTGGCGTCTATCACCCGGCCGAGGTCGGCCCGGTTTCGTTTCAGTCGCCGAACGGCGTCATCGACATCGTGGTTGAAGACGAGGAAGAAGCAACCTCCGTCGCGCAAAAATACCTGTCCTATTTCCAGGGCGCGGTGACGGACTGGCAGGCCGCAGATCAGCGCCTGCTTCGCCGCGCCATCCCCGAGAACCGTCTCCGCGTCTACGACATCCGTACCGTTATCGATCTCGTGGCTGATAAGGATAGCGTGCTGGAGCTGCGCCGCGACTACGGCGTCGGGATGATCACTGCGCTGATCCGCATCGAAGGCAAGCCGTTCGGCCTGATCGCCAACAATCCGCGCCATCTCGGCGGCGCCATCGATGCCGACGCCGGCGACAAGGCCGCGCGCTTCCTCCAACTCTGCGATGCCTTCGATCTGCCGATCGTCTCGCTCTGCGACACGCCCGGCTTCATGGTTGGCCCGGAAGCCGAGAAAACCGCGATCGTGCGCCACGTCTCGCGCATGTTCGTCACCGGCGCGAGCCTCACCGTGCCGCTGTTCGGCATCGTGCTGCGCAAGGGCTATGGTCTTGGCGCGCAGTCGATGATCGGCGGCGGCTTCCACGCCTCCTTCTTCACGGCGGCCTGGCCGACCGGCGAGTTCGGCGGCATGGGCCTGGAGGGCTATGTTCGCCTCGGCTTCCGCAAAGAGATGGAGGCGATCGCCGACCCCGAAGAGCGTGAGACTTATTACCGCAACAAGGTCGCCGAGCTCTATGCCAACGGCAAGGCGGTCTCGATCGCCTCGGTGTTCGAGATCGATAACGTCATCGATCCCGCCGAGACGCGGCACTGGATCATGGCGGGGCTCCGCTCGGTGCCGAAGCCGCCGGTGCGGACGGAGAAGAAGCGGCCGTGTATCGACACTTGGTGAGCGCAGTGCAGCAATAGGTGCGTCCCGGTTCCCGATTGACATCCCCGCCTGCGGTGCCAGACTTTGCACAATAATACAGGGTGGAGACGTCCGCGATGGCCAGCCTTTCGGCCTCGAACCATGTCGCCCGTGTCTTGTCCGTCGCCAATCACGTGGCCGACGTCGATGCGGAGTCGCGGATCGCGACCTCCTGGCGGCGCTGCCTGATCGGCCACAAGCTCGATCCCGCCCGCCAGGGCCCGCCGCAGACGCTCACCGAAGCCGAGATCCGTCACGTCGCCGAGCCGATGGAGGAGACCATCCGGCTGCTCACGCCCGAGCTCGACGATCTTGCCCGTGTGCTGCGCGACGCCGGCTATTGCGTCAATCTCGCTGACGCGAACGCGACCATGCTGTTCAGCCGTCTGCCGGGCGAGGCCGACGCGCGGATGTTCATGGACTGGAAGATCTATACCGGCTCGAACTTTGCCGAGACATTTGAGGGCACCAACGGTCTGGGGACCTGCCTCGCCGAGCAGAAGCCGATCCTGGTGCATCGCGACGAGCATTTTCGCGCGCAGTGGCACATGTTCTCCTGTGCGGTGGCGCCGCTGTTCGATCAGGCCGGGCGCCTTGCCGGCGCGGTCAACATCACCTCGTGCCGCGAGGATCTCGAACGGGCCGCACATCAGCTCGCGCTCGCAGTGACGATGGAGGCGACGCGGCGCATGGAAGGCGCGATCTTCCGCGATCATTTCCGCAACGCCTGGATCGCCACCGTGCCGGGCGACGGCGGCAGCGGACTGCTCGCCTATGACGACGATCGCCGCATCGTCGGTGCCTGCCGATCGGCGCGCGCCTTGCTGGGGCTGACCGACGGCCTGATCGCATCAGGCATCGATCTGTCGCGCTACGTCAAGCTCGACCATTCGCGCCATTCGGACGAGATCGTCGAGCTGCGCCGCGCCGATGGCCGTCCACTGGGACAGGGTCATGTCGCCCCGCCGCAGCGTGCAAAGTCCTCGACGTTACGTCGTGACGCGCCTGTCGATCGCTTCGACGCGCTGCATCGGCTCGCCGGCCGCGATCCAGGCCTGGTCAAGAGCGTAAAGCGGCTGCGAAGCATCGGCGATCACAATCTGCCGGTTCTGCTGCATGGTGAGACCGGCGTCGGCAAGGATGTGTTCGCGCGCGCGATTCATGCCGCGAGCAATCGCGCTCGTAACAACTATGTCGCGCTGAACTGCGCGGCGATGCCGGAGAGCCTGATCGACGCCGAACTGTTCGGTTACGAGGCCGGAGCCTTCACCGGCGCACGGCGCGACGGCTCGAAGGGCCTGATCGTACAGGCCGACGGCGGCACGCTGTTTCTGGACGAGATCGGCGACATGCCGATCGCGCTGCAGACGCGTCTGCTGCGCGTGTTGGAGAATCGCGAGGTCTGGCCACTCGGTGCGCTGAAGCCAGTGCCGGTGGATATCAGATTGATCAGCGCCACCCATCGCGATCTCGGCCGCATGGCCGAGGAGGGCGCCTTCCGCGCCGACCTCTATTTCCGTCTGCGCGGCATGGAGGTGCGGCTGCCGGCCCTGCGTGAGCGCGCCGACCGGGATGACATCATCCGCCAGATCGCGCGCGAGGAGGCGCCGAACTGTCGTCTCTCGGGTGACGCCTGGGCGTTGCTGTCGGCCTATCCCTATCCCGGCAACATGCGCCAGCTCCGCCACGTGCTGCGGCTCGCCGGCTGCACGGCGGAGGATGGGTTGATTACCGACGCCGATCTCGACCTGCCGCCGTTCGGCGGGAGGACCGCGGAGACCGATCTCGCAGCGGCCGAGCGTGCCACGATCATCGAAGCGCTCCGCAAGCACGGCGGTCGCGTCACGGAGGCAGCGCGTGCGCTAAAACTCAGCCGCGCGACGCTGTATCGCAAGATCAAGCAGCTGAAGATAGAGACAGCGCAATAGTCTCGGTTTCAGCCTGGCGCGCCCAATCTACCCCGATTCAACCGCTCGCGCAGAAATTCGATGAAGCGCTGCGTCTTTGCGGGAAGTAGTCTGGTCTCGGTGACGGCGTAGATGGGGATGGGCAAGCCCTGCCATTGCGGCATGATGCGACGCAGTCGGCCGTCTGCGACTTCGTCCGCGACGATCTCCTGCGTGAGGAGGGTGATGCCCATGTCGAGCGTCGCAAGGCGGCGGAGCATGCCGATGCCGTTGAGGTGGAAACGGCCGTTCACCTCGGCCTCAACCGTTTGTGTTCCATTTTGCAGCGTCCAGGTGCTCACCCGCGTCTGGCAAAGGCATTGATGGCGCGCGAGGTCGGCTGGCTCGCGCGGCTCGCCGTTGAGCTCGAGATAGCGCGGTGAGGCATAGAGATAACCGTGGAGGCGGGCGAGCGGCCGGGCGATCATATGAGATGCATGGGATTCTCCGATCCGGATCGCCAGATCGAACGGCTCGGAGACGAGGTCGACGCGTCGCGGCGTCAGGTCGAATTCGAAATCGATGCCGGGATAGTGCTGCGCGAATTCGGTGATCAGCGGCGCCAGATAGGTGTTCGCGAAGTCGACCGGCAGTGAAACGCGCAGAAGTCCGCTCGGGTGGGCCAGCATCTCGCCGAGTTGCTCGTGCGCGAGGCGCGCTTCGTCGACGATGCGCTTGCAACGTTCGAAATAGAGCTGGCCAGCCTCGGTCAATTCGATCTTGCGCGTGGTCCGGTTCAGCAGGCGAAGCCCGATCTCCTTCTCGAGCAGGCCGATCCGTCGCGACAGGGTCGAGTTGGGCATGTCGAGGGTCGCGGCAGCGCCCCGGAAGCTTCTGGCTTTCACCACCTCGACGAAGAGCGCCATGTCGTTCAGCAGCTCCATAGAATTATCCCATTTATGGATCAATCTTTTCCAATATACGATATTTATTCCATCATATGGAAGCTCCATCTGCCCTTCTCGGTCTTATCGAGAAGGAACCCGCTATGAACCCGCTATTCAGTCCCGTCCGCCTCGGCGGTGTTGAGCTTCCGAACCGCCTGGTCATGGCGCCCATGACCCGATCACGCGCCGACGCCGATGGCGTCCCCGGTGTGCTCGCCGCCGAGTATTACGGGCAGCGCGCCGGCGTCGGCCTGATCGTCACCGAGGGCACGCAGCCATCCGATGACGGACAGGGCTACATGGCCACGCCCGGCATCTACACGCCCGCCCACGTCGCCGGCTGGCGCAAGGTCACCGATGCCGTGCACGACAAGGGCGGCCAAATCTTCATCCAGCTGATGCATGCCGGACGCATGTCGCATCCCGACAACACGCCGCATCACCGGCAGGGCGTGGCCCCGTCCGCGATCGCGCCGGGTGCGCCGATGTTCACGCCGACGGGCATGCAGGACATCCCGCAGCCACGCGCGCTCACGACTGACGAAGTGCGTAAAACCGTTGCCGACTTCCGCGACGCCGCGCGTCACGCCATCGCGGCGGGTGCGGACGGCGTCGAGATTCATGGTGCGAACGGCTATCTGGTCCAGCAGTTTATCGCGCCGAATGCGAACGCCCGCACCGACGCATATGGCGGTTCGATCGAAAATCGTGCGCGCTTCGCCATCGAGGTTGCTGCCGCCATCGCCGCAGAGATCGGCGCGGACAAGACGGCGATCCGCCTGTCGCCGGGCCTCAAGATGTGGGGCATCGACGAAGGCGCCGAAGGACCGGACCTCTATCGTCATCTGGTCGCCGAGCTCGACAAGCTCTCGCTCGCCTATCTCCACACCCTGCATCAGGGCGACGACGACCTTCTGGCCGATCTCCGCAAGCTCTGGCGCGGCAAGCTGATCGTGAACCGGCCGGGGCGTCCGCGCGATCGCATCGGATCGGACGTCGCTGCGGGACTGGCCGATCTGGAAGCTTACGGCCAGATGATCCTGGCCAATCCCGACTTCACCGCACGCCTGAAATCCGGTGCGCCGCTGAACGAGGCCGATCGGACGACGTTCTTCGGCGGCACCGCCCGGGGCTACACCGACTACCCCGCATTGAGCGCGACTGCTGCCGTCTGAGGACGGGCGGTCATCAGATTCGTCGGCGCTGCGCCATGTGGGAAGCGGCGCAGCGCTTACGAAAAATCCGTCCAGCTCAGATGCCGCGAATCGAGGTCGCCGACTGAAACGGTCTCGCGGATTTCCTGCGGCGTGTGGAAACTGCTGCGCAAGTAAACGAGCGGCTTGGCCGAATCCGAATGCGTCGCGCCACGCACCTCGCCGACGAAGATCGAATGTGTCTTCGTCTCGAATTCCTGCGCCAGCACGCAGTCGAACGCGGCGACCGCGTCCGTCAGCACTGGCGCGCCCGTGTCTCCGCGCGTCCACTGGCCGAACGCAAAGCGATCGTCGCCGTTGACGCCCTTCTGGCCGCTGAAGGTCAGCGCCAGCAGCGCGTGATCCTCATGCAGGAAATTGATCGCGAACGCCCCTTCCTCGCGAATGCGGGCGTGCGCGCTGGCGTTGCGGTTGACGCAGACGATCAGGGACGGCGGATTGTCCGAGAGTGAGGTGGCCGATGTCACCGTGAGCCCGGTGCGCTTGCCGTGCTCGGCGCCGACCGTGACCAGCGCAACCGCGCCGGCGCATTGGCGCATCGCCTGCTTGAAATCCTTTGCATCGACGCTCAAGCCGAAATCTCCGAAAATAAATGCGGGTGCGGCAGGTTCGCGCCGCACCCGCATCGGGTCAAGCTGCCTTCTTTGCGGAGCCGAGATGCTTCAGGCGCGGCATCACCTCGTTCTTGAGCAGCGAGAGCGAGTGGTGCCAGGCTTCCGGCTTGTGCTTGTAGTCGAAGCCGAACACGCAGAGCACGCCGAAGCCGCCGACCTCGTCGTAGATCTTCTCGATCTTCTCGGCCACGGTCGCGGGCGAGCCGACGACCCAGTTCCGCTTGGCGCAATATTCGACGGTCACGTCGCTATCCGGCACGTCGGGTGTGTGCTTGAGATAGTCCTTGAAGCCGAAATGGCCGAGCAGCGGCAGGAAGTACTCGCCCATCATCCGGCCCATCATGTCGCCGGTCGAGAGTTTCCAGGCCTCCTCGTCAGTGTCGGCGACGAACACCTCGCGCACCAGCCGCCAGTCCGCGCGGTTCGGCTTGCGCCCGGTCTTGGCGGCGCCGATCTCGACCGAATCCCAATGGCTGCCGACATAGGCCGGGTTGAGGTTGAGGCTCATCGGGATGAAGCCGCGCTCGCCCGCGAGCTTGAGCGTGTCCGAGTTCTTCGACAGCCCGGCAACGCCGATCGGCGGATGCGGCGCCTGCAACGGCTTGATGTGAGGCTTGAGGAAGTCGAACATCGTGTCCGGCTTGGTCACCGTCCAGAACTTGCCCTTGTAGGTGAAGGGCGCGGGATCGGACCAAAGCTTCAGGATGATCTCCAGCGCCTCGCGGGTCATGTCGCGGTTTTGCCCACTCATGCCGTCGACGTTGAACATCGCCCAGTCGCTCGGTAGCCCTGAGGCCGCCACGCCGAAATTGAGCCGGCCCTCGGAGAGATGGTCGAGCATTGCGACGCGGTTGGCGAGTTCGGCCGGGTGATGATAGGGCAGCAGGAAGCCGCCTGGTCCGATGCGCAGGCGCTTGGTCTGCATCAGGGCCTGTGCGATCAGCAGGTCCGGCGTGGGATTGGGTTCCCAGGGCGCGGTGTGGTGCTCGCCGATCCAGGCTTCCTGATAGCCGAGTTCGTCGAGCCAGCGCAGGACCTGCAGGTCCCAGTCGTGTCCTTCCTTCAGGCCGCACTCCGGCGGATGCGAAGGCATCGTGAAATAGCCGATCTCCATGGGTTTCCTCATCTGATGTTGACGCGTCTTGCTGCGCGTTCGCTGACGTGAGCAGGAACAGCTTCAGCAAGCGGTGTGCCAGCGCGCCCCGCGCCTAGACCTGCGAGAAAAGGCTGGTTTGGGGCCGCAATAGCCGATATCCCGGGGCAGATTTGCAAAACGCCCGTCTCATTGTCGCGAGACGGCGTCTTGGCCGTGAGACTCAAGGATACGATTCGAAATGACCGAACCCGCTTTTGTCGCGGTGGACTGGGGCACCAGCAGCTTTCGGCTCTGGCTGGTCGATCGCGCCGGAAAGGTGCTGGCCGAGCGCCGCAGCGATGAGGGCATGATGGCCGCGGCCAAGGCCGGCTTTCCCGGTGTGCTGCAATCGCACCTTGCCGCGGTCGAGGCGCCGGCTCATCTGCCCGTTCTCGTTTGCGGCATGGCCGGTGCCAAGACCGGCTGGGTTGAGGCCGGCTATGTCGACACGCCGGCGTCGCTGCCGGCGATCCTGAAGCAGGCCGCGCGCGTGCCGGGGGAGGCGCGCGACATCCGCATCCTGCCGGGGATCGCGCAGCGCGACGCAAGAGCGCCGGACGTGATGCGCGGCGAGGAGACGCAATTGCTCGGCGCGCTCGGCCTCGCTGCCGCGGGCGAGGCGCTGGTCTGCATGCCCGGCACCCATTCGAAATGGGTGCGGGTCAAGGACGGCACGGTCGCGCATTTTTCGACGTTCATGACCGGCGAGCTCTTCAGCGTCGTGTCGCGCGAGACGATCTTGTCGCTCGCGGTAGCTGGTGCCGATGAGGCCGAGGATGTCGCGAGCTTCAAGGCGGCGGTGAAAGCCGCGTACGAAGCACCGGCCTTTGCCGCCAATCTCCTGTTCGGTGCGCGGTCGCGGCAGCTGCTGTTCGGCGGCACGCCGGCCGCGGCGCGCGAGACGCTGTCGGGGACGTTGATCGGTGTCGAGCTGGCGGCGGGTCTTTCAGGCTCTCTGCCGAAAGCCGGCATCACGCTGATCGCCTCGGGGCGGCTGGCGGCTCTGTACCGGCAGGCCTTCGACGCGCTGAAGGTCGACATGAACCCGATCGATGCGGATGAAGCGGTGCGCCGCGGCTTGTCGATGGCGGCTGCGGCGATCTGGACGAAGTAAAAAGGATTCTTGAGATGAGCGTTCCCTTTCCGGCGATGAAGCGGCCCCTGGTCGCGATCCTGCGCGGCGTCAAGCCCGAGGAGACCGAGGCCATCGTCGGCGTGCTGATCGAGGCCGGCATGACCGCGATCGAGATCCCCTTGAACTCGCCCGATCCGTTCCGCTCCATCGGACTCGCGGTGAAGCAGGCGCCGGCCGGCGTGTTGATCGGCGCAGGCACCGTGCTGACCACGGCGGATGTCGATCGCCTCAACGACGTCGGCGGCACGCTGATGGTCTCGCCGAATGTGGATACGCAGGTGCTGGCGCGTGCACATCAGTACGCCATGATCACACTGCCGGGCGTGTTCTCGCCGACCGAGGCGCTGCTTGCGGCACGCTCCGGCGCATCCGGCTTGAAGTTCTTTCCGGCGAGCGTGCTCGGCGCCTCCGGCATTGCGGCGATCCGCGCCGTGCTGCCGGCGGGCGTGATGATCGCCGCGGTCGGCGGCGTCTCCGACCAGAACTTTGCGGAATACATCAAGGGCGGTGTGACGGCGTTCGGGCTCGGCTCCAGCCTCTACAAGCCCGGCATGAGCGCGGCCGATGTTGCGGCCCGCGCGAAGGCGACAATCGCGGCCTATGATCGGGCGATTGTGAAAGACTGAGCAGGAATAAACAAGCCGTGATGCCGTCACAGCGGCTTTGTATCCTATCTTGCTCTACCAGCGAGATCAGGAGACCGACATGGCGATCAACAACATAGCCGATCTGTTCGTGGCAACGCTCGAACAGGCCGGCGTCAAGCGCATCTATGGCATTGTCGGCGACAGCCTGAACGGTTTCACCGAGGCGCTGCGCCGCCGCGGCACCATCGAATGGATCCACGTCCGCCACGAGGAAGTCGCGGCGTTCGCGGCCGCGGGCGAAGCCGAGATGACCGGCAGCCTTGCGGTGTGCGCCGGCTCCTGCGGCCCGGGCAATCTGCATCTGATCAACGGCCTGTTCGACGCGCATCGCAGCCGCGTGCCCGTGCTCGCGATCGCGGCGCAGATCCCGTCGGCCGAGATCGGCGGCGGCTATTTTCAGGAAACCCATCCGCAAAATCTGTTTCGCGAATGCAGCCATTATTGCGAGCTGATCTCGGATCCGAGCCAGCTGCCTTACGTGCTGGAGAACGCCATTCGCGCGGCTGTCGGTCTGCGCGGTGTGGCCGTCATTGCCATGCCCGGCGACGTCGCCTTCCGCTCACCGCCGAAGCGCGCGCTGTCGACGACGCGCGGACTCGCGCTGTCAGCGCCGAAGGTCGTGCCG
Organism: Bradyrhizobium ganzhouense; assembly: GCF_049949285.1. Classification (NCBI taxonomy): domain Bacteria; kingdom Pseudomonadati; phylum Pseudomonadota; class Alphaproteobacteria; order Hyphomicrobiales; family Nitrobacteraceae; genus Bradyrhizobium; species Bradyrhizobium ganzhouense. Next base: position 7,641,906 of record NZ_CP181318.1, on the reverse strand, counting down.
CAGGCCGACGAGTTGAAGGCCCTCGCCGATCTCCTCAACAGCGCCGAGCGTATCACGCTGTTCTGCGGCCGCGGCTGCGCCGGCGCGCATGCGCCACTGATGCAGCTCGCAGAAAGCCTCAAGAGCCCGATCGTGCATGCGCTCGGCGGCAAGGAACATGTCGAATACGACAATCCCTACGACGTCGGTATGACCGGCTTCATCGGCTTCTCCTCGGGCTACGCCGCGATGCACGCCTGCGACGCGCTGGTGATGCTCGGGACTGATTTTCCCTACAAGCAGTTCTTCCCTGATGATGCGAAGGTTGCGCAGATCGACATTCGCCCGGAAAATCTCGGCCGACGCTGCAAGATCGATCTCGGCCTTGTCGGCGACGTCAGGCAGACGATCGAGGCGCTGCTGCCGCTGCTCAAGACCAAGACACAGCGCAAGCATCTCGACGATGCCGTTGCGCATTACAAGAAGGCGCGTGAGGGCCTCGACTCGCTCGCCAAGGGCACGCCCGGAGCTAAGCCGATCCATCCGCAATATCTCGCAAAAATCATCAGCGATCACGCGTCCGACGACGCCGTCTTCACCGCCGATGTCGGCACGCCGACGGTGTGGGCTGCGCGTTATCTCAACATGAACGGCCGCCGCCGGCTGATTGGCTCCTTCGTGCACGGCTCGATGGCCAACGCCATGCCGCAGGCGATCGGCGCGCAGGCCTCGCAGCCCGGCCGCCAGGTGATCTCGCTGTCGGGCGATGGCGGCTTCACCATGCTGATGGGCGATCTGATCACGCTGACGCAGATGAAGCTGCCGGTGAAGGTGGTGGTCTTCAACAACGGCGTGCTCGGCTTCGTCGCGCTGGAGATGAAGGCCGCAGGCTTCGTCGACACCAATGTCGATCTGGAGAATCCGGACTTCGCGGCGATGGCGCGCGCGATGGGCATCTTCGCCAAACGCGTCGAGGATCCCGGCGAGCTCCCCGGCGCGATGAAGGAGATTTTGGCCCATAACGGGCCGGCGCTACTCGACGTCGTCACCGCCAAGCAGGAGCTGTCGATGCCGCCGACCATCACGGCCGAACAGGTCAAGGGTTTCAGCCTCTGGGTGCTGCGCGCGGTGATGAGTGGCCGTGGCGACGAGGTCATCGACCTCGCGAAGACCAATCTGCTATCGCGCTAGCCGCGCTTCGCCGACGGCAACGGCAAGCGCTCGTGGCGGCGCTGGAAGCGCTGCCAGTGCAGCACGATGCCGATGATCGCCGCAGGGACGAAGCCGAGCACGATCAGCCAGTGCGGCAGCTCCTTCGGCGAGATGAAGGCAATCGCGATGTCCGAGATCAGCCAGAGCGCTGCGAACATCACCGCGAAATCCGTGCGGGGGCAGCGCAGATAGTAGAACACGGCGGTGATGACCACGGCGGGCCCGATCGCGATGGCGATCATGACCGCGGTCAGCTCCTTCGGCGTCACCGCGTCGAGCACCATCGACGCCAACAGCCAGATGGCGGCAAACATGGCGATAATGTCGATCGGATGCCGCAACCCAATACCTCTCGTGGGAACGCGCTATCGTTGTGTCCCGAATCCCGGTCGTCAAGTAAAATACGCCTATTCCTCGTCGTTTCCAGGCGTCGGGCGCAGCATGAAATGACCGAAAGCAGAGGCGATCGGCTTGTCCGGATCGTCCTGCCAGGCCCGCGCCTCGAAGGCGACGATACGCCGGCCCTGTTTCACGATTGAGACGTTGGCAAGGGTGTCCAGCGCCCGGCCGGAGCGCAGATAGTTGATGGTGAGCCCGATCGGTTTGGGCAGGGTGGCGATCCCGAGCTCGCGCCGCACGCCGAGGATCGCGGTGGTCTCGAGGAAGGCGCCGGTCATGCCGCCATGGATGGCGGGCAGGATCGGGTTGCCGATGATTCTTGGCGAGAACGGCATTGTCAGGGTGCCGTCATCATTGACGCGAATGCCGAGGCAGCGCGCGAACGGGCTGTTGGCGAACGGGCCGTCCGGATCCTCCGGCGCTTCCAGCGTCGGAATGCTGCGCGAGTCCATCCTGCGGTCCGCGAGCATGTTGGTGCGGTTGGCACCGATCATGAAGCAGGCGGTGGCGGTCGCCACCGGATCGTCCTCGGACTCCTGGTAAGCCGTGGAGCGCACGAAGGCGATCGACCGGGTGGTGCGGTAGCAGACCGAATGCGCCTTGATGGCGAGCCCGGGCGTGGCCGGCTTCTGGTAGTCGATGCGCAAATCGAGCGTTGCGATCGCGCTGGTGCCGTCGAGTGCGAGCTGTACCGCCATGCCGCAGCTCTCGTCCAGCATCGCGGTCACGACGCCGCCGTGCAGCACACCGGTCTCGGTGTCGCCGACGAAGACGGGGCGGTAGGGCAGGCTCGACCAGGCTTCGCCCGGCGCGAACCGGTCGAGCTGGAGCCCGCTGATATGGCCGTAATCGGATCGGCGGCCCTTGATGACTTCGGCGAGTTCCTCGAAAGGAAGCGTGGTCGATGAGGTGGACATGGTGACGTTCTAGACCAGTGTCGCGCGCCGCGCAAAACATCGCATGCATTGCTGTACGGCGGGTCGGCCGGGCCGGTTTGGCCTCGACAGAGCCGGCCGAAGCAACGATGGTGGGCGTTCGTCCACCGCGAGGAGTATCCCATGGCCGACCCCGAAACGCCCGCCAATCAGGGGCCTGTCACCATTTCGAGCTCGAGCTCCGAGCGGGCGCCAATCATCTATTTCGACGGCGCGTCCTGCTTCGGCCATCACAACGGTGCGATCCAGATCGAGCTCGCCGCGAACCTCTTGATGCCGATCGGTCCCGCTGTCAGGGTCGACGTGGTCCAGACCGCGCATCTGCGCTGCAGCCCGGCCGCGGCGCTGGCCTTGCGCGAAGCGCTCGACAAGGCGCTTGCGATGCTCAAGCTCGGACAGCAGCAGCCGGATGAAGCGATTCCGGCGGTGAAGAACTGAGCAAGAACTGAGCAAGAACTGAGATTGACAGCCATCCGGCTTTACGTCACTTTTCGCGCAGGTTGATACGACCTGCCGGTTGCGCCCTCCGTGGAACGGTGAATGTATCGAGCCCTGATCGGCCCCCTTTGCCCGAGCGACCGGGTCAGCAACGCAACCACCTGACACACCTGGATCGCTCATGCAGAGGACGAACCGATGCGCGATTTTCGCGATGCCAAGGCTATGGCGCAGACCCTGCGCGAAACCCTGACCACCAAGGCCGTCACCATCAGTCACAGCGAGAGCCTCGAGCTGGTGTCGAGGATGCTCGGCGTTGCCGACTGGAATACGTTGTCGGCGCTGCTTCACGCCGAGCGGCGCGACACGGCTGCGCCGCCTGCGCGGCTCAAGACGACGACGGCGCTTTATCCAGCCATTCCGCTGCGCGATCTCGTTCCGTTTCCGAACGCGACCTATCCGATGTTTGTGGGACGCGAGAAAACGATGCACGCCTTGAACCAGGCGTTCGAAGGTGGACGGGAAGTCGTGGTGGCGATCCAGCGGGAAGCGGCCGTCGACGATCCCCGATTTTCGGATGTCTATGAGATCGGCATCCTGGCCCAGCTGCTCGAGCTCGAACCGCTCGGCGATGGAACGCTCAGGGTGTTGACACGAGGTCTCCGGCGTGTCGCGCTACGCAGCTTCGCTGCTGAATCGGTCGCGTATCAGGCCGAGGTCGCTGACGTCAGTGAGGGCATAGCTCGTGATGCAAGGGACCTGATCCGACGGATCTATCAGCGCTTTCAGGATTACACGGCGGCTCACGGAATTCTTGTGCCGGACATCTGGCTGTTCTTCGATCAAACCCGAGATGCCGGACAGATCGCTGATATCATTGCGACCCGAATGAAGTTGCCGGTCAGCGGCAAATACGAGCTGTTGGCGACGCTTGATCCCGTGAAGCGGCTCGAGCGCATCGAGGCACTGCTTGACCTGCCGCAGCGCCCGGTTTCAGCAAACTACGCGGCCACGATACGGAAGGCGCTCAATCACGCCGACCGCCGTCACCATCAATATGCGACGCTTGAGCATTTGCTGCTCGCGCTGATCGATGATGCAGAAGCATCCGCCGTGTTGCGGGCCTGCAACGCCGATCTCGCCGGTTTGAGGCAGGGACTCGTGCAATATCTCGACAACGATCTCAAACATATCGTGACCGAGGTCGGGAGCGCCGAGCCCACGGCGGCCTTCAATCGCGTTGATCAGCGCGCCGCACTCCACGCCCAGGAGGTGGGTTACACTGCCGTGACCGGCGCCAACGCTCTAATTGCCCTGTTTCCGGAAACGCGAAGCCCCGCGGTACGCCTGCTCACCGAGCATGGCGTCTCCCGCGGAGGTGCCGTCAACGCGATTGCGCGAGGTGCAGGCTAGCGTGCGCAGCCCGCTTACGCCTTCGTCACGTGAACCTTTGCGGTATTGCCGCCGTTCCACTTGCCGTCCAGCGCGCGCTCGATCTGGGCGGCGAGTTGCAGCAGCAGGCCGTCATTGGCCTGCTTCGCGATGGCCTGGATGCCGAGCGGCAGGCCGTGGTCCTGGCTTGCCATCGGCATAGAGATTGCCGGCATGCCGCAGAGATTGGCGAGCGGCGTGAAGGCGAAGAAGCGCCAGAGATTGCCGAACCAGTCGAGTACATCGGGATTATCGGAGATGGTGAGATATTCCCTGGTACCGACCTTCGGTGTTGGCAGCGCCGTGATCGGCGTCAGGATCACGTCCCACTGCTCGAAGAAGCTGCCGAAGCCACGCGACGTCGTGTTGAATACGCCTTGCATCTTCGCCCGGTCGGCGAAGCTGGTGTGAAGCCCAGCCTCCCAGATCCGGATGTTCATCGGCTCGATCAGATCCTCCGGCGGGCGCTCCAGCCCGCGCGCGGCGAGCATATTGGAAATCACCACCGAGAAATTCGAGATGTAGCAGGTGGTCTGCGCTGCGAAGGCGGCGCGGAAATCGAGCTCGGGCAGTGCATAATCGACGTGGTGGCCGAGGCCTTCGAGGAAGCGGCCGGTCTTCTCCAGCTCGGCTGCGATCTCCGGCGTCGCGGTGTAGTCGCCCCAGGTATGCGACAGCGCGATGCGCAGCTTGGACGGGTCGCGCTTGATCATCTCGCTGTAGGGCTGCGCCGTGGTCCAGAACGGCATGAACTCGCCGGGCGCCGGCCCGCGGGCATGGTCGACGAAAGCGGCGGTGTCGCGCACCGTGCGCGACTGGCAGCCCTGGATCGAGACCAGGCCAGTGAGGTCCGACATGTGCGGCGCCAGCGAGAACACGCCGCGCGAGACCTTCAGCCCGATATTGCCGTTGACGCCGGCGGGAATGCGGATCGAGCCGCCGCCGTCGGTGGCGTGCGCGATCGGCACCACACCGGCCGCGACCATCGCGGCGCTGCCCGCCGACGAGCCGCAGGTGGTGTAGTCGGTATTCCAGGGATTGCGAGTGACATAGACGGCGGGATTGTCGGCCGATGAGCACACGCCGAATTCCGGCGTCGTCGTGCGCCCGATCAGGTTGAGGCCTGCCTGGCGGAATTTGCCTGTCAGGAACGTGTCAGCTGCTGCGCGATTGCCGCGCATCAGCAGCGAGCCCATCTCCTGCAGCCGGCCCTTCATGGTCGGACCCAGATCCTTCATCAGGAAAGGCAGGCCGGCGAACGGGCCGGCGAGATTGGCGCCGTCCTTGGCGGGATCGGCGATCACGTCATCGAACAGCTCGACCACGCCCGACAGCGTCGGATTGACCTTGGCCACGGCTGCCGCAGCCTGACGTGCCAGTTCCTTCGCCGTCAACTCGCCCTTACGGACGCGCGCCGCCAGGCCTACGCCATCGTGCTGCGCCCATTCGTTCCAGCTCATCGGCAAAGTCATGAAGTCCAAATCCTCTAAGGTGCGGGCCACCTTTTTCGCAAGGGCCCGCGTGAATCAACTGAGCCGGCGCGAAGGGCAGGGTTGCGCCGGGCGGAGAGGTCGCGGGGTCATAGAGCATGATCCGGAAAAGTGTGCCGCGGTTTTCCGACAAGATCATGCTCAAACAACAACCTAAAGCGCGACGTCGACCGCGCTTTAGGACAGCCGCGCGATCACCGCAACCGGTCCGCCGCCGGCCGGCCCCTGATGCTCGGCGCCGCCGGAGACGTAGACCGCGCTGGTGCCGGCAAGGCCGGCGATCAGGCCGCCGACCGCGGCGCGGGCATGGCGCGTCGAGCTGATATCGGTGTCTTCCAGCATGGTGTGGCGGAAGCCGCGCACGGTGCCGTCAGGCGAGGCCTCGGCCTTGGCGAGGATGTTGACGAGCTCGCGGCCAGTGCTGGTTTGTGGCGCGATGTCAAGGCCAACACTTTTCAATGCGGATACCACTGCAGGCGCATCGATCGCGTCGCTCATCACGGCATGCCCGATCGCGAATTCGCTCGCTGAAGTCTCCGAATTGCCGAGCACGATGACGACGTTGTGCATCAACTCGATCCCCGATGAGGTCGAGGCGACTTTCGAGAACAGATCGTAGCGCCGCAGCACGTCGTTGTCGCTGATGTCGGCGGCGATCTCGCCGAGCGCGACCGCAACGCCGAGCGCGGAGGCGCCGCGCGAATAGGCCATCGAGCTGTAGGCGCTGATCGTCGCCGTCTTGTTGCCGCGCGCTGCCGCCGCCTCGACACGCTCGCTGGTGAGCAACGGGCATTTGATCTGGACGAAATGGACGTCGGCAGCGTCAGTGATGCCCGCATCCGCCATCGCGGCCTTCACCGCCTCGGCCGTCTCGGTGATCTGTGCCGAGCGGCCAAGCTCTTCAGGCAGAAAATCGCGGGTCTGCGCCATGCCGATGCTCAGGCGCTTGCCGGTGATGCCTGGGAGCGGCTTCACAACTTGCTGGCGCGTGAACACCGTGATGTGTGGGCTGAGCACGCCCTCGGTGCCGCCGGACATCACGAACGCAATGCGCTGCTCGACCTCGTGCGGCGTCAGATCAAGCCTTGGCGCCAGCGCCGTGCACAGCGCGGCGACGGCATATTCCCGGGTGAAATCATTGACGCCGCCATTGCCCTCGGTCTTGCCGAGGATCGCGAGGATGGAAGCCGGATCGATCGCGCCTGTAACGATCAGGTTCATGAGGCCGGAAACGTCGCCGGGGCCCCTGGTGGCGACCTTGAAGACGCCGACCGATGTTGTCCGCATTGATGGTCCTCGTGGGAAGTTCGGTGGTCCGGCAGAGGCAACCAGCCGTGGAAGCGGCTGGATGTCAAGCGACTAACCGCACAATCTCACCCCGTCATCCTTCGAGGCTCGCTTTGCTAGCGCCACAGGATGACGGATCGGCTATTTTGGTCTGCCGCGACGCAAGAGAGAAGCCCTCGGCAACACCCCCACGATTGTGGCGAGATCGCATCCCCTCAACAAAAAATCCTCTGTCGACGGTTGCGCGCCGCACCTTGATGAATCAACTAAGGTTGGTTCATAAGCGGCGTCCCGCGGCCGGATTTCGGTTTGCGTCGCGTGCTTGGATATAAAAGGGATTCTCGCGTGGCAAATATCAACCAGAAGATTGCGCAGGAGCTTGGGGTACGGGCGGAGCAGGTCGAGGCGACGGTGACGCTGCTCGACGGCGGCGCCACGGTTCCCTTCATCGCGCGCTACCGCAAGGAAGCGACCGGTGCGCTCGACGACGCGCAATTGCGCACCCTGGAGGAGCGCCTGGGTTACCTGCGCGAGCTCGAAGACCGCCGCAAGGCCATCCTCGAATCAGTCCGCGAGCAGGGAAAGCTCGACGCCGCGCTGGAGGCCTCCATTCTCGCCGCCGACAGCAAGGCACGCCTCGAAGACATCTATCTGCCGTTCAAGCCGAAGCGCCGCACCAAGGCCGAGATCGCCAAGGAGGCCGGCCTCGAACCGCTCGCCAACCAGCTGATCGCGGAGTCCGGCAACGATCCCAAGGTCGTCGCCGAAGGTTTTGTCAACGCCGAGAAGGGCGTTGCTGATGCCGTGGCTGCGCTCGACGGCGCCCGCGCCATCCTGGTCGAACGTTTTGACGAAGACGCCGATCTGATCGGCGTGCTGCGCGAAGAGATGTGGACCAATGCGCGCATGGCCTCCAAGGTGCGCGACGGCAAGAAGACCGAGGGCGAAAAATTCGCCGATTATTTTGAGTTCTCCGAGCCGCTGACAAAACTGCCGTCGCACCGCATCCTCGCGATGTTCCGCGGCGAGAAGGAAGAGATCCTCGATCTCCAGATCCAGGCCGAGGCCGAAGTGCCGCCGGCGGGCGTCCCGGGCGCCTATGAACTGAAGATCATGAAGCGGTTCGGCATCGCCGATCTCAAGCGCGCCGGCGACCGCTGGCTGATCGACACCGTGCGCTGGGCCTGGCGCACCAAGATCCAGGTGCATCTGAATATCGACCTGCGCATGCGGTTGTGGAATGCGGCCGAAACCGAGGCCGTGCGGGTGTTCGCCTCGAACCTGCGCGACCTCCTGCTGGCGGCGCCCGCCGGCACCCGCGCCACCATGGGGCTCGATCCCGGCTACCGCACCGGCGTCAAGGTCGCGGTGACCGATGCGACCGGCAAGGTGGTCGATACCGCCGTGATCTATCCGCACGAGCCGCAGCGGCAGTGGAACGAGTCGCTCGCGATCCTCGGCAAGCTCGCCATCAAGCATCGCGTCGAGCTGATCGCGATCGGCAACGGCACCGCCTCGCGCGAAACCGACAAGCTCGCGGGCGATCTCGTCAAGGGCCTCGCCGAATTGAAGATGAGCAAGATCGTGGTGTCGGAAGCCGGCGCGTCGGTCTATTCGGCCTCGGCTTTCGCTTCGGAGGAATTGCCTGATCTGGACGTCACCCTGCGCGGCGCGGTCTCGATCGCCCGTCGTCTGCAGGATCCGCTCGCCGAGCTCGTCAAGATCGAGCCGAAGGCGATCGGCGTCGGCCAGTACCAGCACGATCTCGGCCAGGCCAAGCTCGCCAAGTCGCTCGATGCCGTGGTCGAAGATTGCGTGAACGCGGTCGGCGTCGACGTCAACACCGCCTCGGCACCGTTGCTCGCCCGCGTCTCGGGCGTCGGCTCCGGCCTGGCCCAGAGCATCGTGGCCCATCGTGACGCCAACGGCCCGTTCAAGTCGCGCAAGGCGCTGAAAGAAGTGCCGCGGCTCGGCCCGAAGGCGTTCGAGCAGTGCGCCGGCTTCCTGCGCATCCTCGGCGGCGAGGATCCGCTCGATGCCTCGGGCGTGCATCCGGAAGCCTATCCGGTGGTGCGCCGGATTCTCAGCGCCACCAAGAGCGACATCAAGGCGCTGATCGGCAGCAGCGAGGTCGTTCGTACGCTGAAGCCGAAGGATTTCGTCGACGAGACTTTTGGTTTGCCGACCGTCACCGATATCTTGCGAGAGTTGGAGAAGCCCGGCCGCGACCCGCGTCCGGCGTTCAAGGCCGCGGTATTCAAGGAGGGCGTCGAGGAGATCAAGCATCTCCAGAAGGGCATGATCCTCGAGGGCACCGTGACCAACGTCGCCGCCTTCGGCGCCTTCGTCGACATCGGCGTGCACCAGGACGGCCTCGTGCACATCTCGGCGATGTCGAAAACCTTCATCAAGGATCCGCGCGAGGTGGTGAAGCCCGGCGACATCGTCAAGGTGAAGGTGCTGGACTTCGAGGTCGCCCGCAAGCGCATCTCGTTGACCCTGCGGCTCGACGACGAGGTCGGCGCCAAGAAGGACGCCCCCGGCATGCAGCGCGACAACAGCGCACGCAACCCCGCCCGCATGACGTCATCGGCCCCGCGCAATCAGGAGTCTTCCGGCGGTGGCGGAGCCCTCGCCGAGGCAATGCGCCGCGCGGCGGAAAAGAACGGCGGCAAGCGGGCGTAGGTCTCGAACCTCTCCCCGCTTGCGGGGACAGGCCGGAATTCGCGCGCAGCGCGGATTCCGGGTGAGGGGCCGGGCAACCTGCGGGCCAGATCAACGCTCTATCCGACTCCCGCGCATCGCAATCCCAACTCAAAATCACATTCGCGGAAAGAGCCCCTCACCCCACCCTCTCCCCGTAAGAACGGGGCGAGGGAGTAATGGAGTGACACGCCCCTAACACCAGCGTCAGAATCTGGCGCATTTGTAAGTTGAAGGAGAAGGCTCCTTCTTCTCATCTGAGCATCCTCGTGCGGCGCGGTCACCGCCGCACTGCAAGGAGGATGGTTCGATGAACAACAAGCTTCTCAAAGGTCTCACTGCGGCGACGATCGCAGCGGTGATGGCACTCGCTTCGCCTGTGCTCGCCCGAGGTGGTGGTGGCGGCGGTGGCGGCGGCCATGGCGGTGGCGGCTTCGGCGGAGGTGGACGCGGCGGCTTCGGCGGTGGGATGCACGGCGGTGGCTTCGGTGGTGGCATGCACGCGGGTGGCTTCGGAGGAATGCATGTCGGCGGCATGGGCGGCGGTGCGCATTTCGCCCATGTCGGTGGACCAGGCTTTAGTGGAGCGGCCTTCGGCGGCGCGCGCTTCGCGCATGCGGCGATCGGGCCGCGCTTCGTCGGCGCCGGCGCCGGCTGGCACGGCCGGCCCTTCATCGGCCGGCATGCCTTCTTCTTCCACCACCATCATTTCCGCCGTTTCGCCGTCTTCGGCGCGCCTTACTACTACTCCAACTATTACGACGATGGCTGTTGGCGCAGGAGCTTGACGCCCTATGGGTGGCAATGGGTCAATGTGTGCGGGGGAAATTGGTACTAGCATCGCCGTACCGCACCATTGTCGCGATCGCCACCGGGTGGTTCCGCTCAGCCCCGGAACGGGATAGTCTGGTGGCGATCGTCGCGCGGAGTTTGTCATGACCGGAGGCCACCGTCGCATCCTGGTCGTCGAGGACGATCCGGAAACCGCAGGCCAGCTCGTCGAGGAGCTGACGACATCTGGCTATGACGTCGATCTCGCCGCCACCGGGCGCGAAGCCCTCAGCCATGGCGTGGCGCGCGACTATGCCGTGATCACCATCGACCGCATGCTGCCCGACATCGACGGCATCGCCGTGATGCGGCAAATGCGCGACGACGGCGTTGCCTCGCCTTTCCTGATCATCTCCGCGCTCGGCGAGGTCGACGACCGCGTACGCGGCTTGCGCGCCGGCGGCGACGATTATCTCGTCAAGCCGTTCTCCTTCGTCGAGCTTCTCGCGCGCCTCGAGGCGCTCGGTCGCCGCAGCGAGACCATCGCCAAGGAAACGATTCTGCGTGTCGGCGATCTCGCGGTCGATCTGATCGCGCGCAATGCCAGCCGCCGCGGCCGCAAGATTCCGCTGCTGCCGCGCGAGTTCCAGCTGCTCGAATATCTCGTGCGCAACGAGGGCCGCGTGGTCTCGCGCGCGATGCTGCTCCAGCATGTCTGGGACCTGCATTTCGATCCCTCCACCAACATCATCGACGTCTATGTCGGACGCGTCCGCCGCAAGGTCGACGATGCCCAGGCCTATCCATTGATCCACACCATTCGCGGCATTGGATATTGCCTCCGTGCTCCTGGCTAACACGCTTCGTTCCTCGACCTTCCGCCTGGCGCTGATCGCGATTGCGATCTTCGGCCTGATCGTCGCGGCGATCATGGCGTATGTCTATTTCGGCACGCTCGCCTATGTGCGGAGCCGGGTCGGCGATACCGGCGACCACAGCGGCTTCACCGCGATGCTCGAGTTTGCGATGATCGCGGTTGCCGTACTGCTCGTGGTGCTGGCCGGCCTCGCCGCCGTGCTGGTGACGCGGCGCACGGTCGGGCGGATCGAGGAGATCAATGCCACCAGCCGCGCCATCATGCTGTCCGGCCTCGACCGGCGTATTCCGCTGCGCGGCAGCCATGACGAATGGGACCGTGTCGCCGAAAACCTCAATCAGATGCTCGACCGCATCGAGACGCTGATGGGCGAGGTCAAGCAGGTCAGCGACAATGTCGCCCACGATCTGCGCACGCCGCTGACGCGCATGCGTGGCCGGCTAGAAAAGGCCTATCACGCCCCGCGCAACAGCGAGGCCGACGCCGGCCTGATCGGCGATACCATCGCGGATCTCGATGCGGTGCTCGGCATGTTCGCCTCGATCACACGGATCTCGGAGATCGAGACTCGCGCCCGCAGGAGCGCGTTTCGCGCGCTCGACCTCGCCGAGATCGCCGGTGAGGTCGTCGAGCTCTACGACGCCGCCGCCGAACAGGTCGCGACGCGCCTGAACCTCGGCGGCGATCGCGAGGTCGCCGTGACCGGCGACCGCGACCTGTTGTTCGATGCCATCGCTAATCTGGTCGACAACGCGATCAAGCATGGGCGCCCGGGTGGAAAGGTGACGGTGACCTGCCGCAACACCCGGGACGGCGCGACGATCGCCATTGCCGATGATGGTCCAGGCATTGCCGCCGATCAGCATGATCACGTGTTCAAGCGCTTTTACCGGCTCGAGCAGAGCCGCTATACGCCCGGCAACGGCCTGGGCCTGAGCCTGGTCGCGGCGGTGTCGCGGCTCCACGGCGCCGAGATCGCGCTGCATGACAACGCGCCGGGCCTGACGGTCCAGCTCAGCTTCCCGATCGCCCTATAGCTCGATCACGCCACGCCGCGCCGCATGCGCCACGGCATCGGTCCGGCCGGTGGCATCCAGCTTGTCGAGCAGCGAGCCGACGTGGAATTTCACGGTATGCACGGAGATGCTGAGCTGACGCGCGATCATCTTGTTGGAGGCGCCTTCCGCCATCAATGCCAGCACGTCGAGCTCGCGCTGCGTCAGCGCGATGTCTTCAGGCATGACGCGCCGATCGCGCGCGACGACGCTCGCATTGGCGGTCTCGCCGGGCGCGGCAAGGCGAAGCCCCGCGACACTGCCGAGCAGCGTCGCGAGGCGGTCGGCCAGCGCAGGATCGTCGATCTCCAGGGACAGCACGATCTCGGGTACGTTGTCGTCGCTCACGCCTCCGGCCTCTCGCCAATCGTGACCTTGAAGTTCACCGGCTCGCCGCCGCGGCGGACTGCGACATCGACCACCTGGCCGACGCTCGCGGGTCCCAGTGTCCGCAATAGCGCGCGCACGCCGGCGAGCTTCTGGCCGTTGACCGCCACGATGACGTCGCCCTGGCGGATGCCGGCCGTGGCCGCCGGACCTGCCTTGTCGACATTCATCACCATCGCGCCGATGCCGTCGTCGAGCCGCAGCGGCTGCAGTCCGAGCCCGAGATAGCCGCGCGCGATGCGGCCGCGCGTTTCGAGCTGCGCCGCGACGCGCTCGATCGTCGCCGTCGGGATCACCAGCACGCGCCGCGGTCCCAAGACGGTCATGCCGAAAGCCTCGCCCGAGGCATCGAGGGCAAGGCCGCCTTCCTGGCTCGGACGCAGGCGAACATCGAGCTCGATCCGCGCATCGATCTCGCCGCCGCGCAAGGAGCGCCAGCCCTTGCCTGAAACCGACACCATTCCGAGCGCCGCGCTCGGCGCATCGCGATTGGTAGCGACCACGACCGACAGCGTGCCGAGGACGGGGACCGTCGCGGCGAGCTTGACCGGCGTGAGGTTGGTATCGGCGCGCAGCAACGCGATATCGGTGGTGTGGTCGCGGCCGACGATGGTGGCGGCAACCGTGCTGCCGTCGGCAAGGGCGATCTGGACCTCGCCCTCGTCGGCCAGCGCCTCGTCGGCGGTCGCGATCAGGCCGGGCTTCCAGACGAAGCCGGTTGAGCGGGAGCGATGCGAATGCACGGTGACGACGGACGGCGCGATGCGCGCCACGACGTCCGCGAGGGCGGACGATAATGAGGTGAGAGGAGTGAGGTCGGTCATGGAAGGCTCCTGTAAGTTGTCCACAATCTGGGATGTCGCGGGCCATTGCGAAACTGGCCGGGTGGCCAGTCCTCCCTGGCCACGGCCGACGAACAGGGGATTGGGGGCCGCTCACGGGAACGTGTGGCAATCTTTAAACTGCGTTGTGAGGCCTCAGGGGAGTGGGCGACCTGATAGCCGGGCGCGCAAGCTGCTCGGGAGCGGGTCAATGCCAAAGCCGCGGTCGCGCCGCCGTGCCGATGACGTTGTCCCAGCGATAGGAATAGCCGACGCCGATGATGTAGTCCGGCGAATTCCGGTTGAGGCCGAAGGCCACGTGGAAGTCGAGTTGCTCGGTCCGGTTCAAGAGGTAGCCGCCGCCGACATTGAGCAGCGCCGTGTTCGCGCCGCGCGACGGATATTCGCCGACATATTCGGCGAACAGCGCCAGCTTCTCGCTGACCTTCCGTTCGATCACGAAGGTCGCCTCGCTGGTCTGGTGATTGGGAAGATCCGATGGGCGGAAGAAGCTCGTGAACATGCCGCTGATGCCCCAGCCGCCACCGAGCTCGTAGGACCAGGGAAATTGCAGATACGGTTGTAAGCCTGCGCCTGTGATCGCGGGCGTGCCGGTCGGCAGGCCGACGCCGAACACCACCGAGAGGTTCGCAGGCTCCGGCAGTCCGCTGACCTGCCATTTCACGCCGGGGGTGACATTGGTGAAACCTGAGTCGACCGTGCCGGTCAGCCGCCCGACATAGCTGGGAACATCGACCAGCACTTCGAGGCAGGGCGCGACGCCGAAGCGGAGACGGCTGTTGCTGCCGTCAAAGCCTTTGCCGGCGCTCTGGCCGGAGGTGTTGAGGCCATTCTCGATCTGGATGCTGCCATCAGGCACGACCAGGCTGGAATTGGTCACGTCAGGGCGATCGGTCGCGATCTCCGATTGCGGTGAGGGACATTCACCGGCCTCAGCCATGCCGGGGCATTGCGCGGCGGCAAGGAGGCCGGCGCAACACAACAAAACCCGCCAACGCTGCAGGACAATTCCCAAAACCACAGATGCGCTCTTCGAAAGCAGGTCGCTTGCTGGCAATTGGACCCCATGGTAGCACGCGATGGATCACGCGCCTGCCAGAGCAGACTTGCTTCCCCCGGATTTTATTCCCGACATGACCGATTTTCGCGGCGTCTTTCCCTACCTCGTCTCGCCCGTCGGCACTGACGGCACGGTGCGGACGGACGTACTCGCAAAGCTCTGCGACGATTTGATCGGGGCCGGCGTGCACGGGCTGACGCCGCTCGGCTCGACCGGCGAGTTCGCCTATCTCAATGCCGCGCAGCGCATGGCGATCGTGCAGGCCACGATCGAGGCCGCGAGGGGACGCGTGCCGGTCGTGGCCGGCGTCGCCTCGACCTCGACGGCCGATGCAGTGGCACAGGCGAAGGCCTACCAAAAGCTCGGCGCTAACGGCATTCTGGCGATTCTCGAGGCCTACTTCCCGCTCGCCGATGCCCAGGTCGAATCCTATTTCCGCAGTATCGCGGATGCCGTGGACATTCCGGTCGTCATCTACACCAACCCGCAATTTCAGCGCTCGGACCTGACCCTCGACATCATCGCGCGTCTCGCCGAGCATCCGCGCATCGGCTACATCAAGGATGCCTCGACCAACACCGGGCGGTTGCTTTCGATCATGAACCGCTGCGGCGATCGCTTGCGCGTGTTCTCGGCCTCCGCCCACATCCCGGCCGCGGTGATGCTGATCGGCGGCCTCGGCTGGATGGCGGGACCGGCCTGCATCATCCCGCGCCAGAGCGTGGCGCTCTACGATCTCTGCCAGGCCGGCCGCTGGGATGAGGCCATGGCGCTCCAGCGCAGACTGTGGCGCATCAATGAGGCCTTCGCCCGCTTCAATCTCGCAGCCTGCATCAAGGCCGGCCTCGCGATCCAGGGCTATGACGTCGGCGACCCCGTCCCGCCGCAGGCCGCACTGACGGCCGATGCGCGCAAGGTCGTGGAGGCGGCATTGCGAGAGCTGGCGTAGCCGCCCATAGGACGGCTTCGCTTCCGCTCGTCTATGCCGGGCATGACGAATCCATGATCCCACCGCCCAAAAGCGCGGCTGGCCTCGCATGCCTCGATCCGCTAAAAGGCAGCCCGAATTTCAAGAGACCCTGAGGACCCTGCGGAATGAACATTCTTCCCGGCAATTTGCGTTTCGGAGCGGGCCAGCCCGTCAAGCGTTTGGAAGACCAGCGGCTGCTCACCGGGAAGGGGCAATTCATCGACGACAAGCCGGAGGATGGCGCGCTGTGGTTGCACGTGCTGCGCTCGCCCCATGCGCACGCGAAGATCGTCTCGATCGACACCGGCGTGGCTGCATCGATGGCTGGCGTCACCGCGATCTACACCGGCGCCGATCTGATCAAGGACGACGTCGGCACCATCCCGACGCTGAGCATCTTCAAGCGCCCAGACGGCAAGCCGATGACGGTGCCGCCGCGCCGGCTGCTCGCCCATGAGGTCGTGCGCTACACCGGCGAGGCGGTGGCGGCGGTGGTGGCTTCGTCGCGTGCGGAGGCCCAGAGCGCGGCTGAAGCGATCGTGATCGAATACGACGTGCAGCCCGCGGTGGTCGATCCCGTGGAGGCCGTGAAACCCGGCGCGCCGGTGGTGTGGCCTGAGGCGCCCGACAACATCGTCGGCGCGATGAGCTATGGCGATGCTGCGAAGGTGGACGAGGCCTTCGCCAGGGCCGCGCACACGGTCGAGCTCGATCTCGTCAGCCAGCGCCTCGTGCCCTCGGCGATGGAGCCGCGCTCGACCATTGCCGAGATCGACAAGAAGACCGGCCGTCTCCTCCTGCACGTGCAGTCGCAGACACCGGCCTCGACCCGCGACGTGCTGGCTGAAGCTGTGCTCAAGCGTCCCAAGGACAGCGTGCGCGTGCTGGTCGGCGACATCGGCGGCGGCTTTGGCCAGAAGACCAATCTCTATCCGGAAGACGGCATCGTCGCCTATGTCGCGACCAAGCTGAACAGGAAGATCCGCTGGCGCGGCGACCGCACCGACGAATTCGTCGGCGGCACCCACGGTCGCGATCTCACCTCGACGGCCTCTTTCGCGCTGGACGAGAAGGGCAAGGTGCTGGCCTATCGCGTCACCTCGATCGGTTGCACCGGTGCCTATTCCTCGGGCGCGGCAAACATCATTCCGCTGGTGCTTGGTCCCTTCGTGCAGACCGGCGTCTATGACCTGCCGCTGGTGCATTTCGAGATCAAGTCGGTGATGACCCACACCGCACCGGTCGGCGCCTATCGTGGTGCGGGTCGTCCGGAAGCTGTCTTCATCGTTGAGCGCCTGTTCGACGCCGCCGCGCGAAAAATCGGCATGGATCCGCGCGCGATCCGCAAGGCGAACTACATCAAGCCGGCGCAGCTGCCCTACACCAATGCCGCCGGTCAGGTGTACGATTCCGGCGCATTCGCCCACATGCTCGATCGCGCGGTCAAACTTGCGGACTGGGATGGCTTTGCCGCGCGCAAGAAGGCGGCGAAGAAGAAAGGCCTGCTCTACGGCCGCGGCCTGACCTCCTACATCGAATGGACCGGCGGCCGCGCCCACACCGAGAAGGTCAGCCTGCACGCGACCTCGCAAGGCCGGGTCGTGCTGCATTCCGGCACCATGGCGATGGGGCAGGGGCTGCAGACCACCTACACCCAAATGATCTCCGACTCGCTCGGCATTCCCATGGACAAGATCGACGTCGTCCAGGGCGATACTGACCTGGCCACGGGTTTTGGCAGCGTCGGCTCGCGCTCGCTGTTCGTCGGCGGTACCGCCGTGGCGGTCTCCTCCAACGATCTGATCCAGAAGGCGCGCGAGAAGGCAGCGAACGTGCTGGAGACTTCGGTCGAGGACATCGAGTATCAGGGCGGCATGCTCACCGTGGTCGGCACCGACCGCCGCATCAGCCTGTTCGACATTGCTGAAAAGGAGACCGGCGCCAAGCTCAGCGTCGATTCCGAAGGTGAGGTCGATGGTCCCAGCTGGCCGAACGGCACGCATATCTGCGAGGTCGAGATCGATCCGGAGACCGGCGTCTCCCGCGTCGTGCGCTACACCACGGTCGACGACGTCGGTGTGGCCGTGAACCCGATGCTGGTCACGGGGCAGATCCATGGCGGCGTCGCGCAGGGCATCGGCCAGGCGCTGTATGAGGGCGTGTCGTATGATGCCGATGGTCAGCTGCTGACCGCAAGCTATCAGGACTATTGCATCCCGCGCGCTGATGACGTCCCGCCGATCGTGGTGACGCTGGACGATTCCGCGCCCTGCCGCACCAATCCGCTCGGCGCCAAGGGCTGCGGCGAATCCGGCGCCATCGGCGGCCCGCCTTGCGTCACCAACGGCGTGATGGATGCGCTTGCCGAGCTCGGCATCACCCAGCTCAACACGCCGCTGACGCCGCAGAAGATCTGGAAGGCGATCAAGGACGCGAAGGCGGCTTAGTTGCAGCTAGTGCTGCTGCGACAATCTCTGCTGTCGTCCCGGCGAAGGCCGGGACCCATAACCACAGGGCGTGGTTTAGCGAAGACTCGTAGTTGTCAGCTCGCGCCACAACTCCTCCCTGTGGGTATGGGTCCCGGCCTTCGCCGGGACGACAGCGGAGTGTGCAGCGCCAGCTCGGCTAAATCCCCAGCATCATCTTCGCAATAATATCGCGCTGGATCTCCGACGTGCCGCCGAAGATCGTGTAGGCGCGGCCGTTGAGATATTCGGGCACCACCGTCAGCATGTCCTCAGGCAGCGCGGGCTCGTGGTTGAGCTTGTAGAGCGGGCGCATCGGTTCGACGGCGAGGGCATCGTGGCCAATCACGTCGACGCCGAGCTTCGTCACGGCCTGCCGGATCTCGCTGTTGCGCAGCTTCAGGATCGACGACACCGCACCGGGATTTTGCCCGGTCTGCAGTGCCGAGAGCACGCGCAGCTCCGTCATTTCCAGCGCGTCGATGTCGATCTCGACCTCCGAGATGCGGGACGCGATGTCAGGGCTGTCGATGGCGCGTCCTGTGAGATCGGACTCCGCCAGCTCGGTGATGGCGCGGAGCCCCTCGCGCAGCTTGGCGGACGCAATGCCTGAGCCGCGCTCGAATTCGAGCAGGTACTTGCCGTAGGTCCAGCCCTTGCCTTCGTCGCCGACGCGGTTGGCCACGGGCACCCGCACGTCGTCGAAAAACACCTGGTTGACCTCGTGGTCGCCGCCGATGGTCAGGATCGGGCGCGTCGTGACCCCCGGGGTCTTCATGTCGATCAGAATAAAACTGATGCCGTCCTGCTGCCGCGGCCCATCGCTGGTGCGCACCAGCGCGAACATGCGGTTGGCATGGTGGGCATGCGTGGTCCAGATTTTCGTGCCGTTGATGATGTAGTCGTCGCCGTCGCGCACGGCGCGCGTCTTCAGCGAGGACAGATCGGAGCCGGAGCCCGGCTCGGAATAGCCCTGGCACCAGTAGTCCTCACCGGAGAGAATGCGCGGCAGGTAGAAATTCTTCTGCTCAGGCGAGCCGAAGCCGATGATGACGGGCCCGACCATCTTCACGCCCATTACATTCACATTGGGCACGCCAGCCCGCGCGCATTCGCTCTCAAAGATCCAGCGCTGCGCTGGCGTCCAGCTCGGGCCGCCATGGTCGACCGGCCAGCCCGGCGCGCCCCAGCCCTGCCTGTGCAGCGCGCGCTGCCAGGCCATGCCGATGTCGGGGTCGGAGAACACCGAAGGCGTCAGCGCGGTGGCGCGCTTGATCTCGTCGGTGAGATTCTTGGCGATGAAACCGCGCACCTCGCTCTGAAAGGCGCGCTCTTCGGCATTGAACGACAGGTCCATGATGCGCTCCTCGTGTCAGGCGGGTTGGGTGGTGCGGCTGAGCTGGGCATGGCGGCCATAGTGGTGCGCGCTGCCGCCGAACAGCGTGTCGAAGGCAACAAGCCGCTTGAAATAAGCGCCGACCTCAAGCTCCTCGGTGACACCCATGCCGCCGTGGAGCTGGATCGATTGCTCTCCCACGAAGCGCGCGCATTTGCCGATCTTGGCCTTCGCAGCCGAAGCGGCGCGCGCTCGCTCGACCGGCGGCTGATCTGCCTTCAGCGCGGCACGCAGCGCAATCGAACGGGCTTCGTCGACCTGGATGGCCATGTCGGCGAGGCGATGGCGGATCACCTGGTTGGCGGACAGCGGCCGGCCGAACTGCTTCCTGATCTTGGTGTAGTCCAGCGTGGTGTCGAGCAGCGTCTGCATGATGCCGACGGCTTCCGCACCGAGCGCCGCCATGGCGCGATCGACGGCCCATTCGATCGCCGGCAGCGCGTCCTTGCTGTCGCCGAGCAGGGCATCGTCCGCCAGCTGCACGCCTGACAATTCGATGTTGCAGGCGCGCCCACCGCCGAGGCGCGGATAGTCGGAGATCGCAAGGCCTGGCGCCGTTGCCGGCACCAGAAACAGGCCGATCCGCCCTGATGGCCCCTGATGATCATGAACATGCGCGGAGACGATGATCTCGTCGGCGGCATGACCGTCGAGCACGGCGATCTTGCTGCCGGAGAGGCGCCAACCCTGCGCCGTCTTGTTGGCGGTGGTCGCGACCTTGGCGAGATCGAACCGCGCCGCGCGCTCGGAATGCGCAAACGCAAGTTTCAATGATCCATCCGCGACCTTTGGCAGGCTCGCCTGCTTCTGAGCTGCGCTGCCGCACTTCTCGATCAGCGCGGCCCCGAGCACGACGGTCGCAATATACGGCTCCGACACCAGCCCGCGGCCAAAAGCTTCCATCAAAATGCCGATCTCGACCGGCCCGCCGCCGAGGCCGTCAAACTCTTCGGGGATCGGCAGCGCCAGCCACCCGAGCTCTGCGAACTGCTTCCAAACCGCTGGACTGAAGCCGAGCGGATCGTTCGCCGTCTTGCGGCGGTGGTCGGCATCGTAGCTCTCGGCCACGAAGCGTTCCGCGCTCTCGCGCAGCAGCCGTTGCTCGTCGGTGAGATTGAGATCCATGTCCTTACTCCGCGGCTGCCGGCTTGCGCACGGAGGGATGCAGTCCGGATGGATCGACCACCATGCCGAACTCCTGAAGGTTGTGGGCGTGACAGAGCTGATGCAGGGCAAAAGCCTGGTCGATCGCGGCGGGCTGGCCCATCACGTCGACGGAGCGGTTCACGGCTTCCTTGGTCAGCTTCAGCGCAAAGGACGGTTTTGCTGCGATCCGGCGCGCCAGCTCCAGCACGCGCGCGGACAATTCGGCGCGCGGCACGACCTGGTTGACCATGCCGAGCAGATGCGCCTCCTCGGCGCTCCAGCTGTCGGCCGTGAACAGGAATTCCTTGGCCTTGCGCGGTCCAAGCTCCCAGGGATGAACGAACCATTCGACGCCGCAGACACCCATGGTGACGACGGGATCGCAGAACTGCGCGTCGTCGCTGGCAACGATGAGGTCGCAGGCCCAGGCCAGCATCAGCCCGCCGGCGATGCACTTGCCGTGCACCTCGGCGATCATCGGTTTCGCCAGGTTGCGCCAGCGCCGCGTGATCTGGAGATATATTTCCTGCTCGCGGGCGAAGCGGCCGTGCGCGTTGGTCTCGGCAAAGCCGCCCCAATTTCCAATCGGCGGAAAATCGATACCTGCGGCATTCTTAGCCCCGGGACGTAGATCGTGGCCGGAGGAGAAGTGCGGCCCGTTGCCCGCGAGGATGATCACCTTGACCGCGTCGTCCTGGACCGCCGCGTCGAAGGCGGCGTTGAGGTCGTAGGTCATTTGCAGGTTCTGCGCATTGCGCGCGTCGGGCCGGTTCATCACGATCCGGGCAATCGCCGGCTCCGGCCGCTCCACGAGGATGGTCTCGAACGAGGACATGGCGCGCTCCCCTACCATTTTTCGTCTTGTTTGCTTCGAGTTGACTATGCCGCCCGGTGATAGGCAAGAGGCTTGCGTCAGTTGGCTGCTTTTCGCGCCGTTCGCGCGGGATAGCTGGCGCCGTGTGCGCTCAATCTGGTAGTTTGCGCCCGATTCCACCGGGAGAAATTTGATGCGCAAGATCCTGACCGTGCTGGCGGCGCTGGCGTCGCTCAGCCTGACCAATTGCGGCTACAACGCGATCCAGAGCGAGGACGAGCAGATCAAGGCCAACTGGTCCGAGGTGGTGAACCAGTATCAGCGCCGCGCCGATCTCGTGCCCAACCTTGTCAACTCGGTGAAGGGCTTTGCGCAGCAGGAAAAGGATGTGCTGCTCGGCGTCACCAATGCGCGGGCCAAGGTCGGCAGCATCCAGGCGACACCGGAGGTGCTGAACGATCCCGCCGCGTTCCAGAAATTCCAGGCCGCCCAGGGCGAGCTCTCCAGCGCGCTGTCGCGGCTCCTTGTGGTCACGGAAAATTATCCGCAGCTCAAGTCGGACGCGCTGTTCAAGGACTTGATGTCCCAGCTCGAAGGCACCGAGAACCGCATCACGGTTGCGCGAAACCGCTACATCAAGGCGGTGCAGGACTACAACGTCACCATCCGCTCATTCCCGAGCAACCTCACCGCGATGATGTTCGGCTACAAGGAGAAGCCGAACTTCTCGGTCGAGAACGAGAAGGAGATCTCGACCGCGCCGAAGGTTGATTTCAACCCGGCGCCCGCGCCGTCCAAGTAAGCGCGTCCGCCACGATGCGCGCCCCACCCACCGCCGTCATTCCCCGCGAAAGCGGGGAATCCAGTATGCCGCGGCTTCTCCGCAATCCGCCGGCGTCTCTGGAATACTGGATCGCCCGGTCCCGGCTCCGCCAAAGGCTTCGCCGGGCGCCGCAGTATTGGGCCGGCGAAGCGTTAGCGAAGACGGCAAGCCGGGCGATGACACTGAATGTGTGGCGTGCAACCATTGTTGCGGCGCTCTTCCTCGCCTTCGTCGTCTCCGCTTTCGCCGATGTCGCGGTGCCCCAACTCACCGGCCGCGTGGTCGACCGGACCGGTACGCTGTCGAGCAGCGATATCGCTGCGCTGTCGCAAAAGCTCAGCGATTTCGAAACGCGCAAAGGCAGCCAGATCGCCGTACTGATCGTGCCGACGACGGATCCGGAAACGATCGAGCAGTTCTCGATCCGCGTCGCGGAGGCCTGGAAGATCGGCCGCAAGAAGGTTGACGACGGCGCGATCCTCGTTGTTGCCAAGAACGACAGGCATCTGCGCATCGAGGTCGGCTACGGCCTCGAAGGCGCGCTCACCGACATCACCTCGCGGCGGATCATCGACGAGGTCATCACGCCAAAATTCAGGGACGGTGATTTCGCCGGCGGCATCTCGGCCGGCGTCGACAGGATGATGCGCGTCGTCGACGGCGAGCCGCTGCCGGTTCCCTCACGCAGCGTGAATTTTGCCAATCTGGACCAGATCGGGCCGCTCGCCCCGGTCATCCTGTTTGCCTCGCTCGCCGTCGGCGGCTTCCTGCGCGCGCTGCTGGGGCGATTGCTGGGCTCGGTCGCGGCCGGCAGCGTGATCGCCATCCTGGCGTTGCTCATCGTCGGATCCGGTGCGTTAGCCCTGCTCGCCGGGATCATCGGCTTTGTGCTGTCCTTCATCGCCGATCTCTTTCCGGCATCGACGGGGTCGTCGCGTGGCGGGTCGTGGTCGGGCGGTTCCTCGTCGGGGGGCTGGAGCAGCGGATCGTCGTCCAGTGACAGCGGCAGCTTCAGCGGAGGCGGCGGCAGCTTTGGTGGCGGCGGCGCCTCGGGGAGCTGGTAGTCATGAGCATTGGGCGCATCACCCGGCATCTCCTCCAGCACCATTGGCGCGCCAGGCAAGTGTTTCCGCAGAGCGTGCTCGACCGTATCGAGCAGGCCATCAAGCAAGGCGAAGCGACGCATTCCGGCCAGGTCCGCTTCGTCGTCGAAGGCGCGCTCGACGGCCGTCCGCTGTTCCGCAATCAGCATGCCCGCGAGCGCGCGCTCGACGTGTTCTCGCATTTGCGGATCTGGGACACCGCGCACAATAACGGCGTGCTGATCTACCTGCTGCTGGCCGACCGCGACGTCGAGATCATCGCCGACCGCGGCATCGATGCGAAGGTGGGTGCTGCGGGCTGGGAGAGCATTTGCCGCGCGATGGAGGCGGAGTTTGGCTCAGGCCAATTCGAGCGCGGCGTGGTCGACGGCATCGCGGCGGTGTCGCGTGAGCTGGCGAAGCACTTCCCGCCTAGAGGGCCGCATCGCAACGAGCTGCCGGATGCGCCGGTGGTGATGTGAAGGATCGCTGACACTCTCTCCCCGTCACCCTGAGGTGGCCGCTTCTTCAGCGGCCCTCGAAGGGCGCCGGCCCGGCTGCGACAGCGCGGCCGTTGATCCTTCGAGGCTCCCGGCGCGGTGCTACGCACCGCGCCACTCGCACCTCAGGATGACGGGTCTAACAGAAACGTTGAACCCCTAATCATCCAGCTTGTTCAAATCCCGCACCGACTGCATGATCGGCTCGAAATTCGAGCGCGCGTCCAGCGCGTCGAACAATTGCGCGGTGTCCTCCAGCAGGCCGTGCGAGCGCGCAATGGCAATGCGCACGTCCTCCTGCGGCGTATCCGATAGCCGTCCGTGCCCTGACAGCAGGATCTTCGTGTTCAGCCCCTTGATGCGCTCCAGCGACTGGATGTAGTCGGCGATGCTGCCCGAGCCGAACACGCCGCCCATGACGCCGCCCGGCATCAAGGTGTCGGCGGCGAACAGCAGGCCCTTGTCCTGCTCGAACAGCGTGATGCAGGCCGAGGTATGGCCCGGCGTGTACATCACGTTGAGGCGGAAATTGCCGAGGTCGATCAGATTGCCTTCCTCGAGCCAGATGTCGATGTTGATTGGCACGTTCGGCTCGTTGAACATCTTGCGCAGCATGGAAAAGTCGTCGCGCAGCATGATCTTGTTGGCGGCAAGCCGATGGGCGGCGACATAGGTGCGGCGCTCGTTGAAGTGCCAGGCCGCGCCGATATGGTCGAGATGCTCGTGGCTCAGCACCACCATGTCGATCTTCTCGGGCGGGCATTCGACGAAGTTCAGGCATTCCACCATCGCCGGATAGTTCGAGGACAGGCCGACGTCGATCAGGATGGTGCGCGCCGAGCCGCGCACCAGATAGGCGTTGGCCGCGCGGTTGGAGAAGCGGATCTGGTAGACGTCGTCGGCCGCCTGGATCAGCGAGCAGGTGTCGTTCTTCATCAGGATCGGGAATGCGGTCGGCTTCCGCTCGCTCATGATTGCGCCGCCCGGTAGGTGACGGCGTTGGAGGCGCGCAGGCGTTTCGACAGCGCGTCCATCACCATCAGCGCGAATGCCGGCTGCTGACTGACGAGATAGACGAAGCGAGCATGGTTGATCCGCATCACCTTCGTGTTGGGGGCCGATGCGATCGCGGTCGCTGAACGGGCCGAGCCGTCGATCACGGCCATCTCGCCGAAGAACTCGCCCTTGCCGAGCTTGATGATGCTGGTCTTGCGCGCGCCGTCGATCTTGGCGATCTCGACCTCGCCGTCGAGCACGACGAACAGCTCGCGGCCGGTCGAGCCCTCCTCGAAGATGACGTCATCGACAGCAAACGCGTTGATGCATTTCTCGATCGTCATGGCACTCCCTAAACGCCTTCTGGCTGACGGGACGGCCCATGTTAGCCGCGGAACAATGGCGCGCAAACAACCCCTTCGGCTAAGGCGCGCGGCATGCCGCAGGGCAGCATCGGCTGACAATTTGTTGCACGGCGCCACGCCGGTTCCACTTTCCCGACCCAATTCGGCCTCGGACGAGTTCCTAAAATTTCGGTAAGCGGATCCCGAGGTAAGGAATTCGCAAGCAATGAAAGTTACCAAAAAGTCAACCTAGACTGGAGTATTTGAGCCGTGAGCGAAGCAATGCCCGAACTGGCCGGCCAAGAGGCGGGTGACCGGACTGACGCCGCCGCAACCGCGCCGCAGGCCGTCGAGGCTGCCGCCGGCATCGAGGCCCCCTCGATCGCCCCTGACCATGAGACGCCGCCCAAAGCGGACGCTCCGCAGGTCGAGCCGCCAAAGATCGAGGCTTCAAGGATTGAGGTGCCGAAGCTTGAAGCCAAGGCCGAGACCAAGCCCGAGCCGAAACCCGGCAAGCTCATTGTCATGGCGCCCTCGGAGCGGTCCTGGGACCGCGAAGAGTTTGCCCCGCATGTGAAGGCCGACGAGGTGCGCGACACCGGCAGCAAGCGCCGCCTGTCGGCGATGGCTGCGGTGGTGGCGATCGCGGCCTGCGTTGGCGCCGTCAGCGGCGCGCTCGCAACCGCCGGCATGATGCATTTCGCTGGTCCCGCGCCGGCGCAGGTTGCCGATACCAGTGCGCTGGATGCCTCGGTCTCCCGGATCGATGCCGACATCGTCGCGCTCAAGGCCAATGTCGAGCACACCTCGAAGAATGGCCTCAGCCAGATCAACCGGGCCAACGACCGCCTCGACAAGCTCGAGAAGGCGCAGGCCGAACCGATGGCTAAGCTCGCAAAGCTGTCCGAGACCGTCGACAAGCTCCGCGCCACGCCGCCGGCAGCCCCCGCGCAGGCCGCAGCCGCGGCGCCCGCGAAGGAGACCACCGGCTCGATCGCGCCGGCCCCGACCCAGGCGGCCGCTGCTGCGCAGGCGCCCGTGCCCGCCGCGCCCAAGACAGAGGTCGGCCGCCTGCCGACGATCGACGGCTGGAGGCTGCGTGACGTTGCCAATGGCGGCGCGCTGATCGAGGGCCGGAATGGCTTGTATGAGGTCTATGCCGGCGATCCCATCCCCGGCATCGGCCGCGTCGATGCGATCCGCCGCCAGGACGGCCGCTGGGTGGTCGTCACCGCCAAGGGCCTGATCGTCTCGCGCTAGGCGTCAGATAGCCGACTTTTCAAGAGGCGCTTCACCACCGCGTGAAGCGCCTTTTTGCTTGAATAGGCGGCGGAGCGCGGTGTTAGTGGAGGCATGAGCCGCGCGCTGCGAATTCTCCTGGCTGCCCAAATCCTTCTGGCTGCCGCTATGTTGTTTGGCAGCGTCATGTCGCTTTCGGCAGTAGAGAACGCGCCGCTCGCGCGCGGCACCGCGATCACCGATCCCGATCTCCTTCGCAAGCTCGACCGGAGCGATGCTCTGTCGATTCCCCGGCTGCTGCAGCCGGAGCGGAACGCGGATGGTCCGCTGACGAGCGATCTGCTGTTCGCCTCGCTGCCGCAGCTCAAGGAGATTCCCGCGGCAATCGATGCGGAGTTCGATCGCTACATTGCGCGGCAAAAGGCGACTTCTCCAAGCGAGACCATCGGTGTCGGCGAAGGTTTTGACGTCCAGCTGTTCGACCGGGCAAACCTGAAATCCGCCAACACGCGCTTCGTGCTGGCCGGCATCGTCAACCGCATGGACCGCGCCTATGTGTCGGAAGAGCAATGCGGTGAGATCCGGCTGATCTATCGTTTGGCGCGATTCGAGACAGGTCCCGACGGCAGCAAGTCCGCGACGCGCCTGCCGATGACGTTCAATCTGGTGATGAAGGCGCGCGATGCACACCAGACCGATGGCAACGGCAAGCCTGTCACCTGCGCCGAGGTCGCGCGGCGCTGGCTGGACAATGGCGATTGGCAAGGGCTCATCGGCAGCCGCACCGTCCCCTATGATGCGATGATCGATCGCGTCGAGACCAACATCCAGATCTCGATCGCACCGAAATCGGCGCTGCACGATTTCCGCTCCGACTATCTGCTCAAGGTGTTCAAATACGACGCGGCGACCAAGACGTTCGAGGAATCGACGCTGGAGAACCAGATCGACCGCGACCGCATCCTCGCCGAAGATTCGCTGCGGCGCGACTTCAAGGCCTGGCTGCTTGCGCCGGAGAATCTTCGCGACTTCGATCGCGGCACCGTGCTGATCCCGGAGAAGTTTTTGGCCAAGGCCGCGATCGCGCCGACGCCGGCCGGCTTCGATGCATCGGACATGCAGCCCGAGTTCGGGATGATGCAAGGGGAAGGCAAAGGCGAGGGCAAGAGCGATCCCGTCTTCACCGACAACGACGTCGTCGGTGCACTGAAGCAGGCCGCGGCACACGGCATCGGCATGGAGAACATCCGCTCGGTGGCGGGCTTCCAACGCCGTCTCAACGACGTCACCTGCTCGGGCTGCCACCAGACCCGCGGCATCGGCGGCTTCCATTTTCCCGGCGTGGACTGGCTGACGGACAAGGCGTCGAACTCCACCATCGTGCCGGCCTCGCCGCATTTCGTCGGCGACCAGCTCCGCCGCCGCGACATCCTGGCCGCCTTTGCCGCCGGCAAACGCCCTGATTTCTCGCGCGGATTTGCCAGCCGGCCGCAGACCCGCGGCAGCCGGGAGCTCGCCGGCACCGAATATCAGGACGGCTGGGGCGCCCATTGTTCTTTACAAAATGCGGGATCGGGAACGCCCGATGAGAGTTTTACGTCATGGACCTGTGCTAAAGGTCTCACCTGTCAGCCCGCGGCCGCCTCGAGCCGCATTGGCATGTGCTTCATCAAGACGCGTTAGGCCCGCTCCCAAGCGATTTGGATGACCCATGACGGATACCAGCGACGCCAACAAGGAGCGCAATCGCGAGATCGCGCGCAATGAGGAAGCCAAACAGGTCACCGGCAGCATCCGCGTCAGCACCTGGGCGGTCGCGGTCGTCGTCATCATCGGCGGCATCCTGTTCACGCTCGGCTGGCTGGTGCTGAAATAATCGGCGCCCTCACTTGGCGTAGTTCGTCATCCGTTTTCCCGGAAGCAGTTCATACGCCGGCTTCCAGCCGCGTAGCGCGGCCATGCGGCCGAGCCAGGCGTGAATCGAGGGATGGCTCGCCGCGAAATCAAAGCCGTGCTCGTCGCTCGGATAGTGCAGATAGGCCATCATCGAGATGTCAGCGACGGTCGGCTTGCTGCCGATCGCAAAAGCATTGTGCTGAAGATGCCCGTCGAGAATGCCGAGAAAATCCTCGAGCCGCCGGCGAAAATGCTTCAGCACCTGCGGATCGTTCTTCTCGGTGAAGGCCCGCATGAAGCGGTAGGTCGCCATGTAACCGGTGAGCTTGTGGTTGTCCCAGAACAGCCAGCGCAGCAGCTCGAATTTTTCCGCCTCTGTCTCGGCGCCGAAACGGCCGTACTGATCGGCGAGCTTGAGCAGGAGAGGCGCCGTCTGTGTCATCTTCACGCCATCGACCTCGAGCACGGGAATCTCGCCCATCTCGTTGACGGCCTTGCGCCACTCCGCCGTGCGCGTGACGCCGCCGCCAAAGTCGGTCCAGACCGGCTCGAACGTCTCGCCACAGAGCGTGAGCATCAGCGCCAGCTTGTAGCTGTTGCCGGATTCGGGGAAGTAATGCAGGCGATAGAGGGGCATGGGACCTCACGGCATTGGTATCTTGCCGATTGTTATATCGCTCTGGTCCCGCGTCGTCATTGCGAGCGCAGCGAAGCAATCCAGCAATGCATCCGCGCTCTCCACCGTCGTCCCGGCGAAGGCCGGGACCCATACCGCGGAATCCATCGATTGCGGGTGGTCGGCGTACCGAACGACGAGTCTTCGCCAAACCACTCCCTGTGGTAATGGGTCCCGGCTTTCGCCGGGACGACGGCGGAGTGTGAGGCGCGACCTTACCCCACCGCTCCCGAACCTCGCAGCTGCTTGATCGCCGCCTCGTCGTATCCCGCGCCACGCAAAATCTCGTCACTGTGCTCGCCGACGCCGGGCGGCTTGCGCGGCTGCACCTTCTTGGTGCCGTCGATCCAGATCGGGCTGGAGATGGTGAGCATGGTGTCGTTCTCGAACGGCACAAGCACCTCGTTGTCGAGCATCTGCTTGTCGTTCGGGATGTCGTCGAGAATGCCGACGATGCCGAACACCAGCCCGTTGCCGTCGAGGATCTTGCGCCATTCGGCGAGATCCCTGGTGGCAAACGTCTCGTCGAAGATCTTGATCAGCTCGATCGAGCGGGCGTGACGGTCGGGCTTGGTGGCAAAACGCGGATCGGTGACCAGGTCTTCGCGGCCGAGGCATTTGGCCAGTGTCGGCCATTGCCGCTCCTCGTTGAGCAGTGACAGGATCAACCAGCGGCCGTCCTTGCACTGATAGTGGTTGGCGACCGCGTTGAGCGCGCGCTCGCGCGGGCGCCGCTCGCCGAACTTGGCGCCGCAGAGCTTGGCCTGCGCCAGCACGCTTGCGGCCCACACGCCGTTGGCCATCAGATTGGAGGCGACATGCGAGCCCTTGCCGGTCTTCTCGCGCTGATAGAGCGCAGTGACGATCGCGCTGTACAGCGCCATGGCGCAGGGATGGTCGCCCATGCCGGCGACCGAGCGGGCCGGCGTCGTGTCGATGTCGGCACGGACGAGATCCATCAGGCCGGAGCGCGCCCAATAGGCGTTGCTGTCGAAGCCGGGCTTGTTGGCTTCCTCGCCCTTCTCGCCATAGCCGGTGAAGGAGGCGTAGATGAGCCGGTCGTTGAGATGCGCGAGGTGGTCATAGGTGATGCCGAGCTTGGTTCGCACCGGCGGCGGCATGTTGGTGATGAAGACGTCGGCCTCTTCGACCAGCTTGTAGAGCACGGCCTGGGCCTCGGGCTTGGAGAGGTCGAGCGCGAGGCTCTTTTTGTTGCGGGCCTCGAGCAGCCAGGCGAAATTGTGCTCGCCGGTGGGATAGCCGGGCAGGTTGGGCAGATTGCGGTAGGGGTCGCCGGCGCCGGGTGGTTCGATCTTGATGACGTCGGCGCCAAAATCGGACAGCACGGTGGCAGCCGCGGGCGCCGCGATGAAGCTCGCGCAGTCCAGAACCTTGAGACCTGCAAAAATGCCTTTTTCCATCGCGGCGTTGCTCCTCGCTCTTGTTGTTTCCCGCTGGCTGGAATTCTGTAATCCCTGACAGCACAATCATTTGACCGATGTTCAGGCCGGATGCAACGTCGTTCGCGCCCGACCAGATCATCAGCAAGGAGGCCGCCTTGTGGCCGATCAACGCGACCGAGTGGCATCTCTTGTCAGGCCGCGACGGACTCGCGGTTGCCGAACAGGCCGATGTTGGAGTCTCCCCACGCCTTCAACGCCTTCAGCACAGGCGTCATGCTTCTTCCCAATTCCGAAAGGCTGTATTCCACCTTCGGCGGCACTTGCGGATAGACCGTTCGTACAATCAATCCGTCCATCTCGAGCTCGCGGAGTTGATTTGTAAGCGTCCGATGCGTGACGGTCGGAATTCGCCGCTTGATTTCGTTGAAGCGAACCGTCCCTTCCAGAAGGTGGAAGAGGATGACGCATTTCCATTTCCCATCGATGAGGCTGATGGCGGCTTCGACCGCGCAGCCCGGGGCGCAATCGAAGCGCGAGTGCCGAGGTTTGGCCATGACGGTATCCTTTTCGATACTAGTGGCAATTCTTGTGCGTATCGCAAGATCTGAGGCTACCGGCTAACAGTGGTCCGGACAAGTCGGCGACTGCCGCATACGGGCGGACGCTGCGGTCCTCGAAACATCCAAGCCTTCATAAGCAACAATGACGACCAAGGGAGTGAGACACATGAAAACTGTGAGGCGGAATCTGATCTGTGCATCGATAGCGATTACATGTCTGGGTGGAGCGGCGCAGGCCCAAGGCGGCAAGGCGGAGATATTCGCGAGACTGCC
The DNA here is from genome assembly GCF_049949285.1 of Bradyrhizobium ganzhouense. Taxonomy (NCBI): domain Bacteria; kingdom Pseudomonadati; phylum Pseudomonadota; class Alphaproteobacteria; order Hyphomicrobiales; family Nitrobacteraceae; genus Bradyrhizobium; species Bradyrhizobium ganzhouense. Next base: position 7,610,457 of record NZ_CP181318.1, on the reverse strand, counting down.
TCAGTCCGTCGGCAATATTGCGTTCACGCCGGACAATCAGCTGATCTTCAGTCACCATCCATTCTATGAGCCCGATCTGAGAGTAGCCAGGCTGACATCCCCGACGACTTTCGAGCCCTTTCCGAATGCCGAGTGGAACGCTCCAAGGAAGGGAACGGATCAGTACCTCGACAACGTGCTGGGTCTGCGGTCCGACGAAAGTGGAATCGTATGGATCATCGATATGGGGTTTCGAACCCGGATTACGCCAAAACTCGTCGGCTGGAATACGCGGGCGAACAAGCTCGAGCGAATTTACTATATGCCGGAGCCGGTCACGGTGACGGGATCTCAGCCGCAAGACATCGTGATCGATCAGAAGCATCGCAAATTCTACATCGCGGACGAAAACATCGGGCCGGGAGGCGATGGTTCCCACGCGGCGATCATCGTGATCGACATGGACACCGGGGCCGCGCGGCGCGTGCTGGATGGCGATCGATCGACCGTTCCGGAAAATATCCCGATCACGGTGGACGGCAACGATCTGACCGTGCCGGGCAAGGACGGCAAGGCGTCCATCATCAAGGTCGGCTGCGACGGCATCACGATGGACGTCAACTCGGAGTGGGTCTACTTCGCTCCGCTTAGCGGCCGATCTCTCTACCGGATCAAAGCCGCCGACCTCGGGAACGAGAAGCTCGGCTCCGAAGAATTGAGCAAAAGGGTCGAACGCTACTCCGACAAGCCGAACAATGGCGGGCTATCCATCGACTATGCCGGCAACATCTACCTGACCGCCGTCGAATCCAAATCGATCGGCATCATCGGGTCGGACCGGAAATACCGAACCTATCTCAATGACCCCGACATGGTGTGGCCGGACGGCATTACGGCGTCTCCCGACGGGTACATGTACGTCTCGGCGTCCCAGGTCTCTGCTGCCGCGATGTTTCACAACGGCAAGGCAGAGAACAAGACGCCCTATCTGATCTACCGGTTCAAGCCGGAGGCCGCGGGCTATATCTCCCGGTAAGGTGCGAGCGCCTCGCCGGCGAGCAGCGCAGCGTTGCCGCCGGCGGCAGCGGTGTTGATGGTCACGGTCTGCTCGGTGGCGAAGCGCGCCAGATAGTGCGGGCCGCCGGCCTTGGGGCCGGTTCCGGACAGGCCGTTGCCGCCGAACGGCTGGACGCCGACCACGGCGCCGATCATGTTGCGGTTGACGTAGATGTTGCCGACCTGGACACGGTCGATGATGGCCTCGACCGTGTCGTCGATGCGGGAGTGGATGCCGAGCGTCAGGCCGTAGCCGGTGCGCTCGATCGCTTGCAGGACTCGCGCGAGGGTCTCGGCGCGGTAGCGCACCACATGCAGGATCGGGCCGAATACTTCCTCCGTGAGCTGGCCGGCATCGCGGAGCTCGAAGATTTGGGGCGCGACGAAGCAGCCCTCTGGTGCTGCGCCTGCAAAGTGCAGCCGCGCCTCGGTCTTCATCCGCGCGATGTGCGCATCGAGCCGCTGCTTGGCGTCTTCGTCGATCACCGGGCCGACATGGGTCGCGATGTCGGCGGGATCGCCGATCTTCAATTCGCGCGCCGCGCCCGCGATCATCTCGATCATGCGGTCGGCGACGTCCTCCTGCATGAACAGCAGCCGCAGCGCCGAGCAGCGCTGGCCCGCGGAACGGAACGCGGAGGTGACGACGTCGTCGGCAACCTGTTCGGGCAGCGCGGTTGCATCGGCAATCATGGCATTGATGCCGCCGGTCTCCGCGATCAGTGGCACGATCGGTCCATCCTTGGCGGCGAGCGTCCGGTTGATGTGACGTGCGACCTCGGTCGAGCCGGTAAAGACGACGCCGGCAATATCAGGATGCGCCGTGAGCACCGCGCCGATGCGGCCGTCGCCGATGACGAGATGCAGCGCGTTTTTCGGGATGCCGGCCTCATGCAGCAGGGCGACGGCCTCAACCGCGATGCGCGGTGTCTGCTCGGCGGGTTTTGCGACGACGCTGTTGCCGGCCATCAGCGCGGCGGTGACCTGGCCGAGGAAAATCGCCAGCGGAAAGTTCCACGGCGAGATCGCGACAAACACGCCGCGGCCGCGCATGGCAAGCGTGTTGCTCTCGCCGGTCGGGCCCGGCATCGCGACCTCGCTGCCGAACAGTTTTCGGCCCTGCGCCGCATAATAGCGGCAGAAATCGGCGGCCTCGCGCAGCTCGGAGAGCGCGTCGTCGAGCGTCTTGCCGCCCTCGCGCTGAAGTGCCGCGATGAAATACGCGCTGCGGCTCTCCAGGAGATGCGCGGCCTGCTCCAGCGCCGCTGCGCGTGTCGGGGCCGGCGTCCGGCTCCAGGTCACAAAGCCGGCGCGCGCCGCAGCGATCGCTGCGCCCGCCTGCTCAGGTGTTGCGTCAGTGACCGGCTTGTCGGACGCCGCGGCCTTGACCTCGGCCAGCAACCGGTCAAGCGCCGCGCGCTCGCCGAACTCGATCCCGGCTGAATTATGCCGCTCCGGCGCAAAGAGATCGCCCGGCAGCGGGATCTTGGCGTGATGCGCGTGATCGGGCCGGACGATGAGATCGACCGGGCGCTTCAACAGCGCCGGGACCGGGACACGGTAGTCGGCCGCCTGCGCCACGAAGGATGAGTTGGCGCCGTTCTCGAGCAGCCGCCGCACCAGATAGGCGAGCAGGTCGCGATGGCTGCCGACCGGCGCATAGGTGCGGTAGGCGATGTCGGGGTGATCCTTGGCGAGCTGCTCGTAGAGCGCTTCGCCCATGCCGTGCAGGCGCTGGAATTCGAACGAGCCGGCGTCGCCGGCCAGCTCCAGCACGGTTGCGACCGTGAGCGCGTTGTGGGTCGCAAATTGCGGGAAGATGCGCGGCCGCAGACTCAAAAGCTTTGATGCGCAGGCGACGTAATTCAGATCCGTCATCGCCTTGCGCGTGAACACCGGATAGCCGTCGAGACCGCGCTCCTGCGCGCGCTTGATCTCGGTGTCCCAATAGGCGCCCTTGACCAGCCGCACCATCAGCTTGCGGTCGTGCGCCCGCGCCAGCTCGTGGACGTAGTCGATCACCGCGCTGGCGCGCTTCTGATAGGCCTGGATCGCAAGCCCGAACCCGTCCCAGCCTTTGAGCGAGGCATCCGCGAGCGTTGCCGCGATGACGTCGAGCGACAGCTCAAGCCGGTCGGCTTCCTCGGCATCGACGGTGAAGTTGAGGTCGTACGCCCTGGCGCGCCGGGCCAGATCCAGCAGTTGCGGCACCAGTTCGGCCATCACGCGGGCGCGGCTGATCGCCTCGAAGCGCGGATGCAGCGCCGAGAGTTTCACGGAGATGCCGGGCCGGTCGGGTAGGGGATGGTTGCCCGCCGCCTTGCCGATGGTTTCGATCGCGCTCGCATAGGCGTCGAAATAGCGCTTGGCGTCGGCCGCCGTGCGCGCGCCTTCGCCGAGCATGTCGAAGGAGTAGCGCGGCTTCTGGCCGGAGCGCGGCTTACCCCGCTCCAGCGCCTGCTCGATGGTTTCGCCCAGCACGAAATGATTGCCCATCAGCCGCATCGCCTGGCGCGTGGCCGTGCGCACGGCCGGCGCGCCGAGCCGCTTCACGAGGCGGCCGATAGTGCCGTCCGGCGTCTCGCCGGGCTGGATCACGCGCGCCGACAGGCCGAGCGCCCAGGCCGAGGCGTTGACCAGGAACGCCGTGGACTTGGTCTCGTGATGGATGAAATCGCCCTCGCCGAGCTTGTCCTCGATGAATTGGTCGGCGGTGCGTGCGTCGGGCACGCGCAGCAGCGCTTCCGCCAGCACCATCAGGGCGAGGCCTTCCTTGGTCGAGAGCGCGAACTCGCGCAGCATGTCCTCGACCCCGCCAAGCCGGTCGTCCCGCTTGCGGATCGCCTCGATCAGCCGGGTCGCGGTGCGGTCGATCCGCGCCTCCTGCGGCGGGCTCAGATGTGCCGACGCCAGCAGACGCGCAGCGATGTCGGCGTCATCGGGCGCGTAGGGGGCGGAGAAGGGCGGCGGGATGTTCGGCATGGCGTGTCCTGTGGCTGAAATCCAGGATAATGCCCGCGTTACCGTAGTTCGATAGACAAATTAGCCGATTTGCCTTAGGAAATGAAGACCATTAGCTTATCAGCCGAATAAAACATGGAACTCGATCGAATCGACCGGAAAATCCTCTCGATTTTGCAGGAGGATGGGCGAATCGCCAATGTCGAGCTGGCCGAGCGCATTGGGCTGTCGCCGACCTCGGTCGGCGAGCGGCTGAAGCGCCTGCAGCGCGAGGGCGTCGTCGAGGGCTATGGGGCACGGCTCAATCCGCACCGGCTTGGTCTCGGCCTGCTGGTGTTCGTCGAGGTGCTGCTCGACAAGACCACGCCCGACAATTTCGAGCGTTTTGCGCGCGCAGTAAAACTCGCGCCCGAAGTGCTGGAGTGTCACATGGTTGCCGGAGGCTTCGACTATCTAGTGAAGGCGCGGCTGGCGGACATGAGCGCGTATCGGCGCTTCCTCGGCGAGACCTTGCTGTCGATGCCGGGTGTGCGCGAAACGCGCACCTATGCGGTGATGGAGGAGATCAAGCGCGACGCACCGTTGCCGGTTGGCTGACGAAATGCGGTCGCGATTGTCACTGCTGCGGCGTTGATCGGCGATCTCTACAGACAAATAGTTTCCGCGCGCAGTCGCAACGCCTGTCGTCGAATGCACTGATCGTCTTCTAAAATTTTCTTGGCCCAACTCCCGGACAGATCCGGGAGGCAGCAAAGGCTGGCGGGCTTATACTTTGAGGTTCTCTGCGGACGTCTTGCCCCGGTTTGCGATCTCTTCATACTCAACCGTCTGGCCCTCGTTGAGGGAGGACAGACCGGCCTTCTGCACTGCCGAGATATGCACGAACACATCCTTGCCGCCCGACGCAGGCTGGATAAATCCATAACCCTTCGTCGGGTTGAACCACTTGACCGTACCTTTAGCCATCACGACTTCTCCGCGGGTCTTCCTCCGAGATCGCGAACCGCCAGTCCCCGCCAACCGGCCGGTTCGGTCCTATAGGATACGCGGAATGTGGCGGGCTTGGTAGATCAAACCACATCGGCATTTCGCGGAAATTCGCTCAACTTCGCGGCGTTTTTACCGGTTTTGCCCGTTTCGCGGTCAATTCTGCCGGACGCACCACGCCCTCCGTCAATAAGTCGCGGCCAGATAGTCGACGATCCTGCCGACGTCGGCATCGTCGATCGGTGCGCCATAGACCTTGATCATCTTGGTCACCTCAGCCTGCCAGAACCCTTTCTTGTCCTTCATCGGCGGCTGTGTGGCGATGTAGTCGGACGAGTGGCAGGCGGCGCAATTGCCCTGAACCACCTCGAGATTGGGCCCGGGCTTGAAGGCTGCGACCTCATCCGGCGTCTTGTAATCGACCGGCGCTGCGAGGGCCGAACCCACCAGGGTGGCGACAACAAGGGTGATGGCGCTGAGAACGGTGCGCTGCATGATCATTCTCCTCAGGCCACGCTGACGCGGACGGCTTCGACGACGTTGCGCAAATAACCCGCCGGATTCCAGCGCGGCGTCTCCGGCTGCGTCTCGCCGGAATTGCTGGTGGCGCGCACCCTGAGCTCGACCTGGCCCGCGGCAAGCTTTACCGGCAGCTTCCATTCGCGGAATGAGTAGTTGCCGAGATCCTTGCCGAGGGTCGCGGCTATCCAGGTCTTGCCGCCATCGATGGAGACCGAGACGTCCTTGATGCCCTTGCCGCCGTCGAAGGCGATGCCGCGCAGGGTTGTGCGTCCCGCCTTCAGCTTGGCGCCGTCGGGGAGGCTGGTGATGAAGGAGCGGATGGTGAAGCGGTTGATCGGGATCGTCGCCTTCGGCGCGGTGCCGGGCTCGATCGAATTGTCCGGCGTGTCCGGAATGCGATAGGCCGATTTCATCCAGAAGCCGTCATAGACGCTGTCGATGACGGTGATCTCGTTGAGGTGCTTGACCCAGTAGGTGCCGTAATAGCCCGGCACGACCAGGCGCAGCGGGAAGCCGTTGAGGAACGGCAAATCGTCGCCGTTCATGCCATAGGCCAGCATCACCTCGCCGTCGGTGGCGTGAGCGAGGTCGAGCGCTTTGGCGAAGTCGGGCGTCTTGTCGCTCACCGGGCCATCCATACCAGCGAATACGACCTGCTTGGCGCCGGCTTGCACGCCTGCCATCTCCAGCACCGCCTTCAGCGGCACGCCGCGCCAGCGGGCATTGCCCATCGCGCCATTGCCAAGCTGGCCGCCGGCGACGCGCGGCTCCACGAGGCCGCGGCTGTTGCCGGAGCACTGGTTGACGGCGACGATCTCGGTCGCCTTCATCTTCCGGATGTCCTTCAGCGACAACTTCAGCGGCTTGTCGACCTTGCCCTTGACCTCGAGCGTGAACTTGTCGGGATCGAGATCGTAGGGGAGGCCGGCGAGGTGATAGCGCACGAAGAACGCGTTGTTCGGCGTGATTGGGCCGTCGTTGAACACCGCGAACGGCGTCTCGAGCTGCGGCGGCCGGCTGGTGAGCCCGATCATCGGCCGCTTCTGCGGATATCTCACCAGCGGCCGCTCGCCATTTGCGAAGGGGAGCGTAACGGTGTCGAGTGCGAGTGCTTTGGTGGAGTTCAGTGTAGCAGCAACAGCGGCAAGGCCCGCTCCTTTGAGCAGGTCGCGTCGGTCGAACATTTAGTCTCCTCCCGGAGCTTTTCGTTGGCTCGCGGTCATCACCGCGATCCTGTGCCCATCTGTCGCAACGACTGGGGTGGAGTCAATTCGTGCTTTCGCAGCAAGCCCATGCCGTTGCGCTGCAACAAGCCGGTGTTACGCCGCGACGCGCTCGCCGCCGGCGATGAGGGCGGACAATGTCCTGGTGTCGGAGATGACGCGCACCACCATGGGCTCGTCGCGGCCGCGGATCGCGACTTCCTGCTGCGGTAGCGCATCGTCGTGAAGGCCGGCGGTGCGGCGGACTTCCTCGGAGACGATCGCCTCGCAGGCCAGCGTCTTGGTCATGTCCTGAAGCCGGGCCGCGACGTTCACGGCGTCGCCGAGCGCGGTGAAGACGATGTGGTCACGGTAGCCGATGTCGCCGATGATGACCTCGCCGCCATGCACGCCGATGCCGAAGCGGATCGGCTGGCGCAAATCGTGGCTCAGCAGCTCGTTGAGCTCGTCCACATGGGCCGCGATGGCGGCCACCGCCTTCAGCGCCTGTCGGCAGGCGGTCTGCGGATCGCTGGTGAGGCCGAACAGCGCCAGCATGCCGTCGCCGACGAACTGGTTCGGCTGGCCGCCATTCTCGATCACGGCCTGCGACACCGCGCCGAGGAAGCGATTGACGATGAAGACGGTGTCGAACGGCAGCCGCTTCTCGGCGAGCTGCGTCGAGCCGCGCATGTCCACGAACAGGCTGACGAGATAGCGCTCCTGGCCGATTCTCGAAGGCGAGGACGCCGGCGCGTTGGCCGACAGCATCTGCGGCATAAACAGCTGGAAGAAGGAGAGGTCGGAGTTCGGTCGCAGCTGGCAGGCAAGCCGGATCGAGGGATCGGCGGTGCCGACGCGGGCCAGCACGAAGGCCTCGCGCTGCGACGGCTCGGGCAGGGTGCCGTGGTCGCCGATGATGCGGATGCGGCAGGTCGAGCAGCGGGCGCGGCCGCCGCAGACGCTGGCATGCGGCACGTTGTGGCGCAGGCTGGCTTCCAGCACCGAGAGGCCCTTGGGCACGCGCACCGTCTTGCCGTTGCCGTAGGACAGCGCGATCATGCCGCCGCGCCGCTCACGCCAGCCGCGCACGCCGCGCGCGAGCAGCGCCAGCCCGAGCAGGCCGATGTAACCCATCGTGAGACCGCCGGTGATGCGGTCGAGCGTATCGGCCTCCGCGACCGTGCCGACCTGGCGCTGCGTGAAATTATGGGTGCGCCACTCGCCGTCCTCGCTCTCGGCGGCGACGCTGCGGCCACCCTGGTAGATGCCGAGCAGCGCCAGCGTCGGGATCAGCACGGCGGCCGCCAGCAAATACGGCGCCGCGCGGATGAAGAACGGCTTCAGCCGCAGCCAGAAATAGATGCCGATGGAGCCGTGCACCCAGGCGACGATGAGCAGGATCGTCATCGTCCAGAGCCGGTTGGGCGCCGAAACGAAGAACAGATAGAGCTCCTGCGGATAGAGCTTCTCGTGGCCGTACAATGTCTGGCCGAGCCGCACGCCGATCACATGCGCCATCACCAGCGCCGGGATGCTCAGCCCCAGCACGAGTTGCAACGGCTCGATCGTCCGCCAGCGGAACTGGCGTCGCTGGTACAGCGCATAGATGCCGAGCCCCATATGGGTCAAGGCTGCGCCATAGAACACGATCGCGACGGGCAAGAACTGCCAGAACGACGTGTGGTAGTAGACCCCGATCTGCATGGCATCGACGGAGATATTGCCGAGCGCATGATTGAGGAAATGGCTGAGCACGTAAGCGAACAGGATCACGCCGCAGACCAGCCGCACCTGCCTCGCGCTGGTCGAGCGGACGAGTTCGGGCAATCGTGAAAGGGCGGTCGTGGCCATGATTCGGTTTTATCTTTCACTGAGGAGAACAGCCAGCGGAGAGTTAAATTCCGCAGGTGAACGGCCCGACGGATCACATATGCGACAAGGTTACGTAACAGTAAGTATCTAGGGTGGGCACAGGCGCTCTTGCGCCGTGCCCACCGTTGCGTCCATCCCTCCGCTGTCGTCCCGGACAAGCGCGCCCGAAGCGCGCGCCGATCCGGGACCCGACTACAGGGAGACGTTTGGCGAAGATTCGGAGTTACCAGCTCGCGCCCGCACAGCTTCCTGTGGTTATGGGTCCCGGGTCGCGCTTCGCTTGCCCGGGACGACGGTGGCCACATTGACTCCCCCTCGCAAGTCGGGGAAAAGCTCGGCCGTGACGATCGCTCCCGACATCACCGTGAAGCCCAACGGCGCGTCGCGCCGGCTGCTCGTCGTGGCCGCGCTGGTGATCGCCGCGATGACGGTGCTGCGCATCGTCTACGCCTCCGCTATCGAGCTGCGCACCGACGAGGCCTACTACTGGACCTGGTCGAAGGAGGCGGCGCTGAGCTTCCTCGATCATCCGCCAGGCATCGCCTGGCTGATCCACTTCGGCACCGCGATCTTCGGCGACACCGTGCTTGGGGTCCGCTTCGGCGGCATCGTTGCGATGCTGGTGACCCAGCTCTTGCTGGCCGACATCGTCCGCCGCCTCACCCATGATGTGCGCGCGGTTGTGGTTGCGGTGCTGATGCCGGAGGCCGCGCTTTATTACGGCCTGCTGATGGCCAAGGTCGCCCCCGACGTCGTCATGATCCCGTTTGCGATGGCGATGATGTGGTCGTTGGTGCGGTTGGCGCAGAGCGGGGATGGACGCTGGTGGCTCGCGGCCGGCCTGTTCGCCGGCCTGTCGCTGCTCTCGAAATTCACCGCCATCATGTTCGCGCCTGCGGTCGCCGCGTTTCTGCTGGTGCCGGATTGGCGCCGGCGCTGGCTGCGCAGCCCTTACCCTTACTTCGCGGTGCTGATCGCGATCGCAATGTTCTCGCCGGTGCTGATCTGGAACGCGCAGCACGACTGGGCTTCGTTCCGGTTCCAGGGCGTGCGCGCCACCGCCAGTTACGGCATCTCGCTGCGCACCATCGGCGATTTTATCGGCCTGCAATTCGGCCTCGTCGGTTTCGTCATGCTGCCTGTGGTGCTGTTAGGCGTCTTGATGACGGCGTGGCGCGGCTATCGCAGGCGCGAGCCGGTGGCGATCCTGCTGTCGACCGCAGTGCTGGTGCCGCTCGGCTATTTCTTCTTCAAGTCACTGACGCTCAGGGTTGGCGACACCTGGCCGATGTTCATGTGGCCGGTCGGCTTCGCTGCCGCCGCGGTGAACCTCGCGATGATGCCGGAAGACGGCTGTTCGGCGTGGTTGATCCGGTCGAGCATCTTCTGGATGAAGGCGGCGCTGGTGTCGGGGATCGCCTTCGTCGTGATCGTGTTCCTTTATTACGTCGCCGCGCCCTGGAATTTGCTCGGCAAGATGGATCCGATCGGCGCCGAGGCCGGCTACGAGCAGGTCGCCGCGCGCGCGCAGGCCGCGCTGGATGAGACCGGCGCGACCTGGATCGCGACCACGGACTACCGCACCTATGCCATGATGCGCTGGCTGTTCCGCGGCCGCGTGCCCGTGGTCGAGATCAACGAGCGCGGTCGTTTCCAGGATTTTCGTGATCCCGGCATGGACCGGATCAGGGGGCAGGCGGGGATCTATGTCGGTCGCCAGCCCGATGACCATTCGCCGCTCTGGGAGTCGATTCCCGCGACGCGCATGCTATTGGGGCAAGTCGAACGCCGCTGGCGCGGTGTCCTGATCGACACCTACACGATCGACAAGCTCACCGGCTGGACCCCGGAGCTTTCTCCGCCAAAGGACTCGCCGCTGTTTCAGTGGCGCGTGCTGGCGGGGGAATTTGAAGCGCGTTCACACGCGTAACGTGGCACCGCTACTCCTCTGCTTCTTTCCTCCGCAGCAAATCCGTTGCGAGATCCGACAGCTTTGGCGGCGGCAGCGCGGCGAACGGCAGCGGCCTCGTAACGTCGATCGCAGCCAATCCCAGCCGCGCCGTCAACAGCCCGTTGAGCATGCCTTCACCGAGCCGCTGCGACAGCTTTGCTGCAATCCCGTGCCCGAGCATCTGCTGCACCAGGCTGTCGCTCGCGGCGAGACCGCCGGTGATGGCGAGATGGGCGATGACGTGGCGGAGCAGGCGGATCATGCCGAGCGCGCCGGGCCGGCCACCATAGAGCCGGGCGAGTTGGCGGATCAGACGCAGCGAGGCCACGAACACGAAGAGCACGTCGAACAGCGCCCGCGGCGAAACGGCGGTGACAATCGAGACCCGCTGCGCCGCCGACGACACCAGTCGCCGCGCCTCCGCATCCAGCGGCGACATCAACTCGCGCTCGGCGAGCCGGATCATGTCGGCGCCGTCGATGATCTCGCCGGAATGACTTTCGAGTGCGGCACGGGCGCGGGCAAGCTGCGGGTTCTGGTGCGCGATCGCGATCAGTTCCTGCACGATGGCGCGGCTCTCCTTGCGATCGTCGCTGGCGAGCACCTCGGCGGCACGCCGATGCAGCTTTTCGATGGTCGCAAGCCGTGCGAGGCCAAACGCCTCGCGCCCGATCACCACCGCGAGCGCAAGTGTGGTGACGAAGGCGAGCGCAAGCCCGACGAAGCCGAGGCTCTCGCTGCGCGCAAACAGATCCTCGATCAAGCGCACGACGCCGAGCCCGGTGCCGAGCAGCGTCAACCCGGCGATGCCGGACCAGAACAGCGCGCCCCAGGGAAAACCGCGTCGGGCGGTGCGCGCCGTTTCGATCGGCACCGGCAATGTCGCCGGATCGGGCTCCGGCGTGATCTGGATGGTGGCGCGACCGAGCCGGCTTGTCTCGTCGGCTTCGGTCACGACGACGCCGGGATCGTCCAGCCGGAACGTCGCCGGCCGCCGCGGCTGGGATCGGTCGTTCATGCGAGCTTGTCTCCGATCAGGAACTGCAAGGCACGGTCGAGGCGGATATGAGGCAGCGCGGGCTCTTCCGTCCCCTCGCGTTCGAGCTTTGGCGGACGGAAGCGCAGGAAGCGGAAATCGCTTTTCTCGGCAGCCTGTGTCGACGATCCACGGAATGCATCAGTGCCGTTGAATAGCGGTTCGGGATCCAGCGGCAGGTCGCCCGGAAAGGTCGCGACTTCCGTATTGCCGTCAAAGAACTCACCGCCGGCGCTTTCGCCTGCGGCCGGCGTTCCCAGGATCGAGGGCAATTTGTCGCGGCCACGGCTGACCTGGGCTTCCCGGGTGGCGCGGACGGCGGCGAGTGCCACCACATCGATCTGCGCGCCGGTATTCTCCGCGCGCGCGAGCGCCCGGGTCACCGCGCGGCGCAGCACGGCCTCGAGCCGGTCGTGACTGGAATGATGCAGATGGTCCGCTTTCGTCGCCGCGAACAGGATGCGGTCGATGCGCGGCCGGAACAGGCTGGAGAGGATCGTGCTGCGGCCGATGTTGAAGCAGTCGAGAATGCCGGCCAGCGCCGCTTCGAGATCGTGCAGTGCCTCGGGTCCCGAATTGAATGCGGAAAGCGCATCGGCGAGCACGATCTGGCGATCGAGCCGCGCAAAATGATCCCTGAAGAACGGCCGCACCACGACGTCCTTGTAGGCCTCGTAGCGACGCACCATCATCGCCCACAGCGATCCCTCCGGAGCCTGGCCACCGACGGGCACGTCGAGCGGGGCGAAGGTCAGCGCCGGCGTGTCGGCGAGGCTGCCGGGCATCAGGAAGCGGCCGGGCGGCAACAGGCTCATCGCAAACCGTTCGTCGCGGCAGGCGCGCAAATAGCTGGTGAAGAGCTTTGCAGCGGTGAGCGTTGCCTGCTCGTCCTCGCGCGCTTCGGGCTTCAAGGTCGCAAGATGCGCGTGCCAATCGGCGGCGAGATGCGCGCGCGGCGCCTCACGCGAGAGCGCCAGGCTTTCCGCCGACCATTGCTCAAAATTCTTCTGCAGCAGCGGCAGGTCGAGCAGCCATTCGCCGGGATAGTCGACGATATCGAGCGTCAATGTGCGGTCGGCGCCGTTCGGGCGCTGATAGTCGATGACGAGACGCAGCTCGCTGATGTCGACGGTCGAGCTCGGCCAGCGCCGCTCCTCGATCAGCGCGCGCAGATGACTTTCATAGGAAAAGCGCGGCACGGCGTCGTCCGGCTGCGGCGCCAGATGCGCCCGCGCGATCCGTCCCGAGGCATAGGCCTCGAACACCGGAAACCGGCCTCCTCGCGTGAGGCCATGGATCAGCGCGGTGATGAATACGGTCTTACCGGCTCGCGACAGGCCGGTGACGCCCAGACGCACCGTGGGGTTGAAGAAGTGCTCGCCATAGTCGATCAGCGCCCGGGCCGACAGGCGCGCCTCTTCGACCATATCCTGGAAACTGAATGCCATATGAACGCAGGGGATCTCGGGCGGGGTACGCAAAATGGACTAGTCACAAAAGTGGCAACTGCCTGACGAAAATCAAGCTTCATACTTCCACCGTCTTTCTCGGCAAATCAACCGATTGAACGACGCGCCGGTTCCGAAACACCGATAGAAGAAGACATTGTCTTAAGCCTTTGCGGATTGCCATGACCGTCTTCCAACTGAAACAGTTCGCCTCCCATTCCGTCCATGCCGCAGCCGATGCGGTCGGCTGGCCCTACGACCGCGCCGAACTGATTGCCGACGGAATCATCCATGCCATCGGCGTCCTCGCCGGCATCATTGCCGCGACCGTTCTCGTCGTGCTTGCGGCGATCTATGCCGATGCCACCGATGTCGTCGGGGTCTCGATCTACGTCGCCGGCCTGCTCTCGATGCTGGTGCTGTCCGCGACCTATAACCTCTGGCCGGTCTCGCCGGTGAAATGGCTGCTGCGGCGGTTCGACCATTCCGCGATCTATCTCCTGATCGCCGCGACCTACACGCCGTTCATCCTGGAGGTGAAGGACAGTGTGTTCGCGCTGGCACTGCTGGTCTGCGTCTGGTGTGTCGCGATCGTCGGCATTGTGCTGAAGCTTCGCTATCCCGGCCGGTTCGACCGCGTCGCCGTCGGCATCTATCTCGCGATGGGCTGGAGCGGCGTGATGCTCTACGGCCCCGTGGTCAAGGCGCTGCCCGCGCTGGCGCTGGGCTTCGTGCTGGCAGGCGGCATTCTCTACAGCCTGGGCGTGATCTTCCACGCCTGGCGGCGGCTGCGCTTCCAGAATGCGATCTGGCACGGCTTTGTCTTGGCCGGCGCGGCGTGCCATTATACCGCGGTGCTCGACCTCGTGTTGAGCTAGCTAAGTTCCGCGAAGCGGCATAAGCGGCGCGGCGCAAGAAGCGGTCCAAGAAGCGGTCCAAGAAGCTATCCAAGACAAGAGGAGACGTCGCATGCAGGTGACCGGCAAGGTCGTGGTCGTCACGGGCGGCGCAAACGGCATCGGCAAGGCGCTGTGCGAGGCCTTTCACAAGGCGGGCGCCGCCAAGGTCGTGGTCGCGGACATGGACGCCGCCAACGCAAGAGCCGTCGCCGCCACGGTGGATGGCGCGGCCTTCAGATGCGACGTCGCGCAGGAGAAAGAGATCGCCCACGTCATCGAGGAGACCGAGCGGCAGTTCGGGCCCATCGCGCTGTTCTGCTCCAACGCGGGCATCGGCGGCGGCTTCGATCCGATGTCGGTCAATGCCGGCGGCGCCTCCGATGAGCCCTGGCAGCGCAGCTGGGCGATCCACGTGATGGCGCATGTCTATGCGGCGCGGCATCTCATCCCCCGCATGAAGACGCGCGGCGGCGGCTATTTCCTCAACACCATCTCGGCCGCGGGCCTGCTGTCGCAGGTCGGTAGCCCGGCTTACTCCACCACCAAGCACGCCGCGGTCGGTTTTGCCGAAAACCTCGCGATCTCGCACAAGGCTGACAACATCAAGGTCTCGATCCTCTGCCCGCAGGGCGTCGACACCAACATGCTGCGCTCGATCCCCAAGGGCCCGCAATCCGGCGACGGCGACCTCACGCCCGAGCAGGTTGCCACGGACGTGCTCGCCGGCCTCGAGCAGGAAACCTTCCTGATCCTGCCGCACCCCCAGGTGCTTGGCTACATGCGCAAGAAGACCGAGAATTACGACCGCTGGATCGGCGGTATGGCCAAGATCCAGGCGAAGATGCGGGAGGAGTTCGGGAAGTGATCTCTCGTAGCCCGGATGGAGCGAAGCGTAATCCGGGACAGTCTTTCCGTAGCGTGAAAGGCCCCGGATTGCGCTGCGCTCCATCCGGGCTACGGCAACCTCACGCCACCGCCACCACCTCATCCCCCACCCGATTCTCCCGCAACGCCCGAGCGTAGAGCATCATCCCCTCGCGCACGGTGCGTTGCTCCGCGGCCGTCAACGCCGCCAGCGCGCCGCACACCTGCTGCCGGCCGAACGCATGCAGCGCCTCCAGCGTGCGCCGGCCTTTCGCGGTCAGCGACAACAGCTTGCTGCGTGCGTCAAGCTCATCCGGTGTTTCCCTGAGCTCGCCGCAATCGATCAGCTTGCGCACCAGCCGGCTGACGCTGGATTTCTCCAGCCGCAGGAAATCGCCGAGCTCGCCCGAGGTCAGCGGGCCGCGGATGCCGATCTCCAGAATCGTGTGCACGGCCGAGGGGGGATAGTCCGATGCCGCCACCGTCGTGTCCATGAAGCCGAGCTCGCGCACCATCAGGCGCGAGGCGGCGCGGATGTCGTCGATCAGCGAAAGCTCGGCCATCTTGACTCCCGGCATATAGTTGTACCATACAACTATATGCGCGCAACGGCGCGCGCAAGCGTTTTGGAGTGAGCCATGAGCGGAACCTTGCCGGCCGGGATGCGGATGAGAGGCAAGGTCTGTCTCGTCACGGGTGGCGGCAGCGGCATTGGTCGCGCCACGGCGCTGCGGATGGCGGCCGAAGGCGCAAAGGCGGTTGTTGTCGCGGGCCGGCGCGAGGCCGAGATCGAGGCCGCCGCGGGCGCCTGCCGCGAGCTCGGTGCGGATGCGATTGCTGTTCAAACCGATATCACGCGAGAGGACGACGTCGAACGTCTGGTCCGCACGGCTGTTGAACGCTGCGGCCGGCTCGATGTCGCCTTCAACAATGCCGGTTTCCAGGAGCGCCGCGCGCCGCTGGAGCAGCAGGGCACGGAGATCTACGACAGCGTGTTCGATACCAATGTCCGCGCGCTGTTTTTCTGCCTGCGCCATCAACTTCCGGCGATGCTGGCGAATGGCGGCGGCAGCATCGTGGTCAATGCCTCCGTCAGCGGCGTGCGCAATCCCAATCCCGGCTTTTCGCTCTACTCGGCCTCGAAGGCGGCCGCGATCTCGCTGACGCGTTCGGCGGCGATGGAGAATGCCCCGCGCGGCATCCGCATCAACGCCGTTGCGCCCGGACGTGTCATCACCGACATGATGCTCAGCGCCGGCGTCGGCGATGTCGCAACCGTCGGTGCCGGCTTGCCGCTGCGGCGGATGGGCACGCCGGAGGAGGTGGCGGAGGCCGTGGTGTGGCTATCGTCGGATGCCTCGTCGTATGTGGTCGGCCATGTGCTGGCGGCGGACGGGGGATTCCTGGCGGCTTAGCCGCGTTAATGCTTCTGCCCGTACAGCACCGGCACCGCCGAATCCACGACGACCTCCACCAGGCTCGTGCCCTCGTGCGTCATCCCCTGCCTTAGCACCTCACCAAGCTCCGCGGCCTTGCTCACCCGCACCGCATGACATCCCATGCCTTCGGCCAGCCGGACGAAATCGATCCCCGGCAGCTCCAGTCCCGGCACGTTGCGCACCTGCATCACCTGGCTGAACGAGCGCATTGCGCCGTAGCCGGAATTGTTGATGACGACGATGGTGAGCGGCAGTTTTCGTTGCGCGGCGGTCCACAGCGCCTGGATCGAATACATCGCAGAGCCGTCGCCGATCAGGCACACCGTGCGGGTCTTCGGCTTGCCGAGCGCCATGCCGACGGCGGCGGGCAGCGAATAGCCGAGGCCGCCACTTGCCATGGTGTAAAAGCTGTCCTGGCCGCGCATCGGCAGGAATTTTTGCATCGCCGGGCGGTGCGAGGGCACTTCCTCGACGAGCGAGGCGCCATCCGGCATCGCCTGCGACAGCGAGTGCAGCAGGAATTCAACCGGCAGCGGATCGGCGGCCTGCGGCGCCGGTGGCAGCGTGCGGCCTTTTGGCGTGGCGCGTTTGCTCTCGGGCAGGAGGTCCAGCAGCGCGCTCAGCGCGGGCTTCATCGTAGCGATGATGCTGGTGCCGACGGGGGTCACCGCGGCCGCATCCGCATCATCGGTGATCTGGAAGATCGTCGCACCGCCATCGAAAATCGCGGCATGGCCCTCGACATGGAAGGTGAAGACGGGCGCGCCGATGACGACGACGAGATCGTGCTCGCGCAGTGCGTCCGAAAGTTGCGCTGGAGACGCATGCAGGAAGCCGGAAAATTGCGGATGACGCTCGGGGAACGAGCAGCGTGCCGAGAACGGGCTGACCCAAACGCTGGCCTTGGCTTTCTCTGCCACGCGCACCATCAGATCGACCGCGCCGGCGCGGTCGACGCCGGGGCCGACGACGAGGGCAGGGTGTTTTGCAGAACCGAGCGCGGCGGCCAGCGCCTTCATCGTCTCAGGCTCCGGTCCGATCTCGCGGCTGACCTTGCGCGCTTCGACCGGCGCCGTCGCGTGCGCCCAATCGTCGATCGGGATCGAGACGAAGGTCGGCCCGCAGGGCGCCTGCATCGCCGTGTAATAGGCGCGCGCGATTGCGGCCGGCACATCCTCGGGCCGCGCCGGCTCGACGCTGTATTTCACATAAGGTCGCGGAAACTCGGAGGCGCGCTCGGCATAGAGGAATGCCTGCAAGGGAAGGATCGAGCGCGCCTGCTGGCCGGCGGTGATCACGAGCGGCGTCTGGTTGCGATGCGCGGTGTAGATATTCCCGAGCGCGTTGCCGACGCCGGCCGCCGAGTGCAGATTGACGAAGCCGGCATTGCGCGTCGCCTGCGCATAACCATCGGCCATGCCGACGGCGGAGGCCTCCTGCAGCGCCAGCACATAGTCGATGTCGTCGGGCCAGTCGCTTAGGAACGGCAGCTCGGTCGAGCCGGGATTGCCGAACACTTTTTTGATGCCGAAGGAGCGCAGCAGGTCGAGCGTCGCCTGCTTGACGGTGACGGACTTGCTGCCGGTCTTGCCGTTCTTGGACATTGGTTTCCGTCCCCTGTTGTTTATCGACGGTAGCAGCCTCACCCCGTCATTGCGAGCGCAGCGAAGCAATCCAGATTGTTTCCGCAGAGACAGTCTGGATTGCTTCGTCGCTTCGCTCCTCGCAATGACGAGGAGAGAGCATCACCACACCGCCGTGCCCTTCATCGTCGGCTGCCCTTCCGCATTCGCAGTCCACAGCTCCATACCCGCCTCAGTCTCGTTGGCATTGATGGAGAACTCGCTGCCCTCGAACAGCGGCTGCAATCCGCGATATGAAAACTTCTTCGGCGGTTTTCCGCTGTGCAACTTCGCCGCCATCTCGATGATGAGCGCCGCCTGCAAGGGCCCGTGGAAAATTAGGCCCGGATAGCCCTCGACCTTGGTGACGTAATCGCGGTCGTAGTGGATGCGGTGGCCGTTGAAGGTCAGTGCGGAATAACGAAACAGCAGCACGGGATCGGAGACATGGGTTTCGCGGTGCTGCGCCTTCGGCGGCGGTGGCGGGGCCTTGCCGCCGGCGGGCGCGCTGGTCGTCATCTCGCGATAGACGATGTCCTGCCGCTCGCGGATGGCAACGCCACGTGGCGAGGAGATGCTGTGCTCAACCGAGACGAAGCACAGTGTGCCGGTCGAGCCTGATTTCACCTGCACGTCGGCAATGCGCGAGGTCCTGGTTGATTCATCGCCGACGCGCAAGGGCTGCAAAAACTCGATCTCGCCGCCGGCCCACATCCGGCGCGGCAGCGGCACCGGCGGCAGGAAGCCGCCGCGGGTCGGGTGGCCGTCGGGCCCGAGCATCGACATCGGAAACACCGGCTGCGCCAGGCACCAATGCACCGTAAACGGCGCGGCGTCGCCCGTCTTGGGTTCGCCGACCTCCTGGAATAGCGTCGCGCGCAGGCCCATGACGAGCTGCGCGGTGACGATGTCGGTGGCTTCCGTGCTGCGGCCGATCCATTGCCGCAAATGATCGATGTCGAGCTGTTCGGTCATGACGCCTCGCTCTTCTTACTTCTTGGGATTTTCGCCGATCGCGGGCACAGCACCGTAAGCGCGGGTCTCGCCGACGATGATCGGCGCCGGCGCGGGATAGCTGACGCGGCCGTTCGGCGTATCCACTTCGATGCGGCGCAGATGCGGATGGTTGGCGAGGTCGGCCATGGTGTTGACCTCGGCAAACGCGATGTCGGCATCAGACAACCGCTTCAGCAGCTCGTCGCGCGTCATCTTACCAAAGATATCTGCGACCGTTGTGTCGGTGAAATCGCGGTTGCGCACGCGCTCCACCATGTTGGCGACGCGGGGGTCGGCGGGCAGGTTGGGCTGGTCCAGCACCTCGGCGCAGAGCGTCTTCCACTCGCGCTCGCTCTGGATCGAGATCAGAATGTCCTTGCCGTCCTTCGACGTGAACACGCCGTAGGGCGCGATCGAGGGATGACGCAGGCCCATGCGCTTGGGCGGATTGCCGGCCTCCGCGTTGAGCAGCGGCACGGTGCACCAGTCCGCCATCACGTCGAACATGGAGATGCGGATGTCCGCGCCCTTGCCGGTGCGCCCGCGCGCGATCAGCGCTTCCAGGATCGCCGCATGCGCGGTGGCCCCGGTCGCGACATCGACGATCGACATGCCGACGCGCGAGGCGCCGTCGGGATTGCCGGTGATCGAGGCGAGCCCGCTCTCGGCCTGGATCAAGAGATCATAGGCCTTGCGGTGCGCGTAGGGGCCTTCGTCGCCATAGCCAGTGATGGTGCAGGAGATCAGCTTGGGATAGTCCTTCAACAGACGCTCGCGAGAGAAGCCGAGCTTGTCCATCGAACCCGGCTTGAGGTTCTGCACCAGCACGTCGGCGCTCGCGATCAGCTTCTCCAGTTCGGCGCGGCCCTCCTTGGTGGCGAGGTCGACCACCGCCGATTGCTTGCCGCGGTTGAGCCACACGAAGTAACTGCTCTGGCCCTTGGCTGCCGCATCATAGCCGCGGGCGAAATCGCCCTCCGGCCGCTCGATCTTGATCACCTCGGCGCCGGCGTCGGCCAGGCGCGACGAACAGAACGGCGCGGCCACAGCCTGCTCGACCGCAATCACCCTGATCCCGTCAAGAGCTCCCATGGCCGGACCTCAGTACGAGCGCGGCATGCCGAGCACATGCTCGGCGACAAAGGACAGCACGAGATTGGTCGAGATCGGCGCGACCTGATACAGCCGCGTCTCGCGGAATTTGCGCTCGACGTCGTATTCCTCGGCGAAGCCGAAGCCGCCATGAGTCTGGATGCAGGCATTCGCCGCTTCCCAGGACGCATCGGCCGCGAGCATCTTGGCCATGTTGGCCTCCGCGCCGCAGTCGAGCCCGGCCTCGTATTTGCGCGTGGCTTCCTTCACCATTAGCTCGGCCGCGCGCATCGAGGCGTAGGCCTTGGCGATCGGAAACTGGATGCCCTGGTTCTGGCCGATCGGGCGGCCGAACACCGCGCGCTCCTTGGCGTAGTTGGTGGCTTTGGCAATGAACCATTTTGCGTCGCCGACGCATTCGGCCGCGATCAAAATGCGCTCGGCATTCATGCCGGAGAGGATGTAGCGAAAGCCCTTGCCTTCCTCGCCGATCAAATTCTCCGCCGGCACCTTCATGTCGGTAAAGAACACTTCGGTGGTGGCGTGGTTCATCATGGTGCGGATCGGGCGGATCTCGAGGCCATTGTTCTTGGCCTCGCGCATGTCGACGATGAATACGGAGAGGCCATCGGTGCGCTTCTTGGCCTGTTCCTTCGGCGTTGTGCGCGCCAGCAGCACCATCAGGTCGGAATGCTCGGCGCGGCTGGTCCAGATCTTCTGGCCGTTGACGATGTAGCTGTCGTTGCCGTCCTTGCGCGCGAAGGTCTTGAGCGAGGAGGTGTCGGTGCCGCTGGTCGGCTCGGTGACGCCGAACGCCTGCAGCCGCAATTCGCCGCTGGCGATCTTCGGCAGGTATTTTGCCTTCTGCTCGTTATTGCCGTGCCGCAGCACCGTGCCCATCGTGTACATCTGGGCGTGGCAGCCGCCGCCATTGCAGCCGGCGCGCTGGATCTCTTCGAGGATCGCAGCTGCGGCCGACAGCTTCAGGCCCGCGCCGCCATATTCCTCTGGGATCAGCACCGAGAGATAGCCGGCCTCAGTCAACGCATCGACGAAGGCCTTGGGGTAAGCCATCTCGCGATCGAGCTTGCGCCAGTATTCGCCGGGAAACTGCGCGCAGAGCTTTGCGACGGCTTCGCGGATGTCGGCGTGATCTTCGCTGTGGTGGTCTTCACTCATGGCGTTTCCCGTATCTAGCGGCAGTTAAGATAACGCCGGCCGATCCTCTGGCGTTGTGAAAACATCGCCAGCCCCCTATGCTCATTTGCTATAGCGTATGAAGTAGCCTTCCAGGATTGGCAAGCATGGATTTCCGGCAGCTCAGGACCTTCAGTTGCGTGGCGGAGCTCGGCAGCCTTTCGAAGGCATCCGACACGTTGCGCGTGGCGCAGCCGGCGCTCTCCAGGCAGATCAAGCTCTTGGAGCACGAGCTGCGTGTCGAGCTGTTCACCCGCAACGGCCGCGGCATGGTGCTGACCGAGGCTGGGCGCCTGCTGCTGGCGCGCACCTCCGGCATCGTGCGGCAGATCGACCAGATTCGCGACGACATCCAGTCCGCCAAGGGGCCGCCGTCCGGCCAGGTCGTGCTCGGCCTTGTTCCGACCGTGAGCTGCGTGCTGTCGGCGCGCTTCGCGCGGCGTTGCGTCGAAAAATATCCCGGCATCTCGCTGCGGATCGTCGAAAGCTACAGCGGTCACATCGTCGAATGGCTGCATCGCGGCGAGATGGATCTCGCCATCCTCTACGGCCGCTCCGCCGATCTGCATCTCAATGTGCAGAGCTTGGGGCGCGACAACATCGTCGCGGTCGGCCCGCGCGGCTGCGGTCTCGCGCGCAAGAAGAATGTCGATATCGGCTGGCTGCTGCGGCAGCGGCTGGTACTGCCCAGTCATTCGCACGGCCTCCGCGCGCTGATCGAGCACGCGGCCGCGCAGCGCAAGATCAAGCTCGACGTCCAGCTGGAAGCGGACTCGTTCCGCGTGCTGACGAGCCTGGTCGAGGAAGGCCTCGGCTTCGCGCTGCTGCCGCCATCGTCGGTCCACGCCGAGGTCGCGGACGGACGGCTGGAAACCGCTGCCGTCTCCAAGCCGATGTCACGCGAGCTCATTTTCGCCTCTCCGATCGACCGCCCGGCCTCGACGGCCTCGCTGGCCGTCACCGCACTGTTGCGCGACGAGGTTGCCGCCTGCCGCAAGGAAGGCGTGTGGGACATCAAATTGAGTTAGATGCGTGTCCTAGACCAGTCAGGCGCCGTCTTGCCTTCGCATCTGGCGCGACCTGTCATGCCGGAATTTTATAGCTGGCTGTGCGCGACCCGCTGCTGCGCGTGTGACAGGCAGCTGTATCCAAAGCGCCCGTCATTGCGAGCGTAGCGAAGCAATCCAGAGTCTTGCCGCGGTGGGATTCTGGATTGCTTCGCTGCGCTCGCAATGACGGAGGATGGAGCCGCTACCCCGGTATCCGGACCGGCAGCGACTCATATCCCTTGATAAAGCTCGAATAGATCCGCTTCGGCTCGCCGACCACCTCGATGCGGTCGAACCGCTTCAGCATTTCCTCCCAGACGATCCGCAGCTGCAGCTCGGCGAGCCGCATGCCGACGCAGCGGTGGATGCCGAATCCGAACGAGAGATGCGTGCGCGGCCGGGCGCGATCGATGATGAACTCCTCGGGACGCTCGATCATCTCTTCGTCGCGGTTGCCGGAGACGTACCACATCACGACGCGGTCGCCCTTCTTGATGTGCTTGCCGTTGATCTCGGTATCCTGGAGCGCGGTGCGGCGCATATGCGCCAGCGGGGTCTGCCAGCGGATCACCTCGGGCACCATGGTGTCGATCAGATCAGGGTTTGCGCGCAGCTTGTCGTACTGCTCGGGATTCTCGTTCAGCGCCAGCACCGAGCCGGTCATGGTGTTGCGCGTGGTGTCGTTGCCGCCCACGATCAGCAGGATGATGTTGCCCATGAGGTTGTCGGGATCCATGAAGCGCGTCGCGTCGCTGTGGGCCATCAGCGACAGCAAATCGTTGCGCGGCGCCGAATTGACGCGCTCGTTCCACAGCTTCGACATGTAGGCGTAGCACTCGTCCATCTCGCGGCGGCGCTCTTCGGCGGATTCGACGATGCCGCTCTTCGGCAGCGCGGTCGCGACATCGGACCAGCGCGTCAGCTTGCGCCGCTCCTCCCAGGGGAAGTCGAACAGGGTCGCCAGCATCTGCGTGGTCAGCTCGATCGAGACGCGCTCGACGAAATTGAAAGTCTCGTTGCGCGGCAGATTGTCGAGCACGGTCTGCGAGCGCTGGCGGATCAGCTTTGCGAGATCGTCCAGATGCGTCGGCGTGAACATCGGCGACACCGTCTTGCGCTGCGACGAGTGCCTGGGCTGGTCCATCGCGATGAAGCTCGGCCAGTCATAGCCGGGCGGCACGTCGCGGATCCCGATGCCGCCGAGCGTCGAGTCCGAGGAGAACAGGCCGTGATTGGTGTCGACATGCATGATGTCGTTGTATTTCACCACCGACCAGTAAGGCTCGATCGGCGCGTTGGTGCAGTAATGCACCGGCTCTTCCTTGCGCAGCCGCTCGAACCACGGCCACAGCGTGTCGTCCTGAAACAGTCGCGGCGCGCCCGGATGAAAATTCTTCAGCGGCGTCGCGTAGGCTTCCTCGCGCGCGCGCCGCATGCGTTCGGCCTTGTCGGCCTTGACCGGGGTTTGGATGTTCATGGGCAGTCGCTCCCTGTGTTCGTTCACCCCGCAGCGCCCGCGAGGGCTTCGTCGCAAGTGCCAATGTTATACACTATAATTCTGCGGTCACACCGCAATCTTGACCGGCAGCGTTTCCAAACCCTTCACAAAGCTCGAATACACCCGCTTCGGCTCGCCGACCACGTCGATATGGTCGAACCGCTTCAGGATCTCCTCCCAGATAATCTTGAGCTGGAGTTCGGCAAGCCGCAATCCGACGCAGCGGTGGATGCCGAAGCCGAAGGACAGATGCGTGCGCGGGCGGGCGCGGTCGATGATGAAATCGTAGGGCTTCTCGATCGCCTCCTCGTCGCGGTTGCCCGAGACGTACCACATCACGACTTTGTCACCTTTCTTGATCTGCTTGCCGCGGAACTCGAAATCGGCAAGCGCCGTGCGGCGCATATGCGCCAGCGGCGTCTGCCAGCGGATCACCTCGGGCACGAAGCTGTCGAGCAGCGCGGGGTTTTCGCGCAGCTTGCGATACTGCTCTTGATGCTGGCTCAGCGCGAGAAGCGAGCCGGACATGGTGTTGCGGGTGGTGTCGTTGCCGCCGACGATCAACAGGATGAGATTGCCGAGGAAGTTCCTGGCATCCATGTCGCGCGTCGCGGCGCCATGCGCCATCATCGAGAGCAGGTCGCTCTTCGGCGGCTGCTCGATGCGCTCTTTCCAGAGCCGCGCGAAATACTGCGCGCATTCCGTCAGTTCGACCTGGCGCTCGTCCTCGGTCGCGACCAGGCCGTCGGGGCCGGGAATGGTGGTGGCGATATCCGACCAGCGCGTCAGCTTGCGGCGGTCTTCCCAGGGGAAGTCGAACAGCACCGCGAGCATCTGCGTGGTGAGTTCGATCGAGACCTGGTCGACCCAGTCGAACACCTCACCGCGCGGCAGATTGTCCAGGCACTCGGCCGAGCGCTTGCGGATGTTGAGCGCGAGATTGTCCAGATGCGTCGGCGTGAACATCGGCGCGACGGTCTTGCGCTGCGCCGCATGGCGCGGCGGGTCCATCGAGATAAAGCTCTCGCGGCGCAGGTCGGGGTCGATGTCGCGAATGGTGATGCCGCCGAGCGCGGAGGCCGAGGAGAACACCGAATGGTTGGTCTCGATCTCCATGATGTCGTTGTAGCGCGTCACCGACCAGTACGGCCCGAACATCGAGTCCTTGCAATAGTGCACGGGATCTTCCCGGCGCAGACGATCGAAATACGGCCAGAACGTATCGGTCCTGAACAATTCCGGATCGCCCGGATCGTATTGCTCCAGTGGCAACGATGAGGCGCGCTCACGCAATGCGTCGAGCTTGGCCGGATTCTCGATGGTCCCGTGCATGACCGCTCTCCCTGGCATGAACCGCGCGATTTTCTTGAATTCTGCGCTACGGTATTTGGGGTGTAATTACAGCCGGTTGTCTGCGTCGGAGCAAGGGCGAGTTTTGCCACATCCAACCTTCGGGCGTAGCCCGGATGGAGCGAAGCGTAATCCGGGATTCGGGCCGCCAGTCTCACTGTCCCGGATTGCGCTGCGCTCCATCCGGGCTACCGATCATTCACCAACGTGATCTCCAGCACGCCATTGCCTGCCGAATGGTGCGAGAAATCGCTCGAAACCGAGGTAAATCGAACCCGCCATCTTGGGGATCGACCAATCTCTGATCTATAGTTTGAGCGGATCAGATCAGCATCCCGAGGTTGCTGCCGTGAACGACATGCAATGGACCCCTATCGGCCCCTCCGAGCCGGTCCCGCCGCCGCTGCCGCCCTCGCGGGTCGACTTCACCGGCAATCGCACCGAGTTCCGCAAAATGGTCACCAAGGGTGCCATGCTGGAGCTCGTCACCTTCGGCTTCTACCGGTTCTGGCTCGTCACCGACATCCGCCGCCATTTGTGGTCGAACACCGCGATCGACGGCGACGCCGCCGAATATACCGGCCGGGCTAAGGAGCTCCTGGTCGGCTTCCTGTTCGCGCTCGCGATCCTGGTGCCGATCTATCTTGCCTATTTCCTCGTCGGTATCGAGTTCGAGCGCTGGCGGGGTTTTGCCTCGACGCCGCTGTTCATCTCCTTCTACGCCTTCGGCCAGTTCGCGATTTTTCGCGCACGGCGTTATCGCCTGACCCGCACGGTCTGGCGTGGCGTCCGCTTCTCGATGGACGGCTCCGGCTGGGCCTACTCGTTCCGCGCGATGCTATGGGGCTTGCTGGTGTTCCTGACGCTCGGCCTGGCGCTGCCGTGGCGCGAGGCGTCGCTGGAGCGCTACAAGATGCGGCACACGTATTTCGGCGACCTGCAGGGCGACTTCGAAGGTGACGGCTGGGAGTTCTTCAAGCGCGGCTGGTGGCTGTGGCTGTTGAGCCCGATCGCGATCATCATCTTCCCGCTCGCGCAGTTCTTCTATGCCGAGTTCAAGGCGCGCGAATGGCGCTGGTGGCTCAACGGCATCCGCATCGGCGGCGTCAGCCTGTCCTCGGATCTGCCGCACAATGCGTTCTACGGCCTTTATTGGAAGATGGTTGGCTGGTGGATACTGCTCTCGACCCTGTTCGGCCTCTATCTCGGCGGTGCCACCATGCTCGTCGTCAAGGTGAGTGGCGTGCCGGCTGAGCAGGTGTTCGGACCGGACCACGCCGCCAAGAGCATCCCGATGCTGGTGATGATGGTGATCGGCTATTTCGCGCTTGCGCTTGCCATCAACATCATCATGCGCGTTTATCTCCAGCGCGATCTCTGGGCCAAGGTGCTGGAGACCGTCGCGGTGCACGATATTGGAGCCGCAGCCGATGTCCGCGCCAGCGGCGAGCTGGCCAGCGCGCTCGGCGAAGGCTTTGCCGATGGTCTCGATGTCGCAGGATTCTAAATCGTGAGTGATGTGACCGCCGAACCCGGCGCCGAGACCAAGCCCGGACAACCGGCGATCTTCTTCGACGGACGATCGAGCCGCCGGCGTCAGGTCATGCTGACGCTGGGTGACGCGCTCGAGATCGCCGAGCTGGGCGACGTACAGGAGGGCGGGACCGTCACGCGCTGGGTCTATGACGAAATCCGTCGCGCCGACAGTCCGGCCGGCATCCTGCGCCTGACCGCGACGTCCGCGCCGCCGCTGGCGCGGCTCGAAATCCGCGATGCCGCTTTCGGAGCCGATCTCGTCGCACGCTGTCCGCGGCTCGACGAGCATCAGACCACGCGCCGCGGTATCGCAAAAATCGTCGGCTGGTCGGTTGCGGCCGCAATCTCCATCGTCTGCGTCGTGCTGTTCGGCGTGCCGCTCGCGGCGGATCGTTTGGCGCCGCTGGTGCCGAAACCGATCGAGCGGCGGATCGGCGATGCGTCCGAGGTTCAGGTGAAAACCATCTTCGGCCGTTCCGCTTGCACCGATCCGGCCGGCCAGGCTGCCTTCTCCAAGCTCGTCAACCGCCTGCGCGACGCCGCTGGCCTCGACGACGACAGCATGACGGCGGGTGTGCTGCCGTCTTCGATACCAAACGCCTTCGCGCTGCCGGGCGGCAAGGTCTACGTGCTGAACGCCCTGATTGACAAGGCCGAGAGCCCCGACGAGCTCGCCGGCATCCTTGCTCACGAGCTTGGCCATCTCAAGCATCACGACAACATGCGCGGCCTGATCTACAACGGCGGCACCTCGTTCCTGATCGGCCTGTTGTTCGGTGACGTCACCGGCTCGTCCGCGGTGATCTTCGCCTCGCGCAGCCTGGTCGAAGCCTCCTATTCGCGCGAGGCCGAGACCAATGCCGACACTTTCGCGATCGACATCATGCACAAGCTCGGCCGCTCGCCGAAGCCCGCGGCGGAGTTGATGTTCCGTATCACCGGCAAGGAAGGCGGATCAGGCTTCACGATCCTGGCGAGCCATCCGCTGACCGAGGATCGTCTCGCCCGCATGACAAGAGAAGACCGCCCCGCCAGCGGCCCACCGCTGCTGACGAACAAGGAATGGCAGGCGCTGAAGGGCATTTGCGGCAGCGGGAAGGTTTAAGCTTGCCGCCTATCGCGTCCCGTAAGCGCGGTCGCCGGCGTCGCCGAGGCCCGGCAGGATAAAGCCGTTCTCGTCGAGACCTTCATCCACCGCGGCGGTCCAGATATGCACGTCCGGATGCAAGCCGCGCAGCCGCTCGAGTCCCTCCGGCGCTGCGATCAGGCAGGCGAGGCGAATGTCCTTGGCGCCGCGCTCCTTCAGCCGGTCGACTGCGGCCACCGCCGTGTTGGCGGTCGCGACGACCGGCGTCACCACGATCGCGAGGCGCTCGCTGAGATCGGACGGCGATTTGAAGAAGTACTCGACCGCGGCAAAGCTCTCAGGCTCGCGATAGAGGCCGATATGGGCGACACGCGCGGTCGGCACCAGATCCATCATGCCGTCGACGAAGGTGGTGCCGGCGCGCAGCATCGGCACGAACACCAGCTTCTTGCCGGCGATCTTGGCCGAGTGCATCGTCGCCAGCGGCGTCTCGATGACGGTGTCGGCGAGCGGCAGGTCGCGCGTCACCTCGTAGCACAGCAGCATGCCGATCTCCTTGATCAGCTCGCGGAACGACTTTGTCGAGATCGATTTGTCCCGCACCAGCGTCAGCTTGTGCTGCACCAGCGGATGATCGACGATCGTGACGCCTTCCATGATCGGGTGCTCCTGAAATTCATCAAGTGAATGTGGGGCGGCAAAGACGGCTTAGAACACGGTGCCGTCGCTGATCACCTTGAGCGGCGGTGAACCGTCGGGACGACGCGCAAACGCGATGGACCGGCCGGCGGCCCAGGTGCCGCCTTCCAGGATGCTGGCGAGCGGCAGCGATTGCGGCGTGCGGCCGAGCTTGGCGCGAACCAGTTCGGCAACACGATCCAGCAGCGCGACGGTGAGCGCGCGCCACTCCACGACGAGCAGCGAATCCACCGCATGCGCACGATCGGCGTCCGCAGTATCGCGCAGGCGCAGCACCTCGTGATCGACGAACAGGCCGCCATTGCGGTATTCGGCGAGCCCGGTCAGGTCATCGATGTCGGTGACCTCAAATCCGGCGCGCTGGAGCGGTTCGATCAGCGAATAGCTCAGCCATTGCGACAGCTTGTGCAGCGGCACGAGGCCGGCGGTCGCATCATCGGCCTTGATCGCCGGATGACGCCAGCAATCGCCGAGCGGGACGCCTGCGAGCTCCAGCCGCGATGGCCAGATCGGCCCGAGCTGGTTCAGCACCGCGGACAGGATTGCGGGTGCGGGGATGGCGCCGTTCGTCGCCTGCGCGGCGATATGATCGAACAGGCCGCCCGGTCGTGGCGTGTCGTGCATGCCGAAGACATCGGGGCGCGCCGCGACCTGCTTGCCGAGGCGCCGCAGCAGGTCGGTGCGTCCCTCGAGGCCGAGCAACGGATTGGCATCGCTCGCCTGGAAGGCCGATGTCAGTGCCGAGAGCGGTAGCTTTGCGAGCGCGTCCGCATCGACCCTGAACGGCGCGCGCGCGTCGGCGGAGAAAAGTCCGCCGGCAAACATGTCGAGGCTCGCAAGCGCAAGTCCCTCGGATCGGCCGATGCCTTGCCCCGTCACAGTGTCGCGATAGCGCCACGCAGCGCCTGCGCCGGCATCGAGCAGCACACTGACGATGGCGAGGTCGAACTCCGCGCGCGCCCGTGCCGCACGATCGGGCCACGGTGCTGCGTCGGCAAGCTGCGCCCAGCGGTCGACGCCGCCGAACACAAAATGCCGCCACCGCGCATGGAAGGGAATGTCCAGCGTCGGATAGGCTGCGCGCGTCACCGCCAGCACGGCATCTGCAACGCCATCCATGCGATCGAGATCGATGGTGAAATGCGTGAGCCCGTTGTGCAGGCCGATGTCCAGCATTTGCCTGGCGCGCGCGCGGACCGCCTTTGCGGAGAGGAGCGCGCGTGCTTGCAGTTCCAAAACGTCCGCCATCGCCTGATCAGTATTTTTCCAGCGAACGTCCGACCACGCCGTCGACGTCCTTCTCGGGCGCAATGTCGGTCGAGTAATAGCCGGCGGCCTTCTTCGCGGCGATCTCGACATGGGCGTCGGCCGGAATCAACTCCAGCGGGATCGGCACGCGCTCGACGATGTCGATGCCTTGCGAGGTCAGCGCGTCGTACTTCATGTCACTCATCGACAGGAAGCGGTCGATGCGCTTCAGGCCGAGCCAGTGGATCGTGTCGGGCATCAGCTGCTGGAAGCGCGCGTCCTGAACGCCGGCAACGCATTCGGTGCGCTCGAAATAGGCGGCGGCGGCGTCGCCGTCCTCCTGGCGCTTGCGCGCATTGTAGACCAGGAATTTGGTGACCTCGCCGAGCGCGCGGCCTTCCTTGCGGTTGTAGACGACGAGCCCGAGCCCGCCCTCCTGCGCGCCGCGCGCGGATTCCTCGATGCCGTGGATCAAATAGGGCCGGCAGGTGCAGATATCGGAGCCGAACACGTCGGAGCCGTTGCATTCGTCATGCACGCGGCAGGTGATCTTGGTGCGGTGGTCCGGCAGTTTTGTCACATCGCCGAACATGTACACCGTGGTGCCGCCGATCGGCGGCAGGAACACCTTCAGGTCCGGCCGGGTCACGAGTTCGGGGAACATGCCGGCGGTCTGCTCGAACAGCGTGCGGCGCAGCTCGGTCTCGCCGGTCGCGAAGCGCTCCGCAAGGCCGGGCAGATACCAGACCGGATCGATCGCGATCTTCACCACCGAGACGCTGCCATTGGCATGCACGACCTCGCCGTCGGCGCGTAGCCGCTTCGCGGCCAGCGCCTCGCGGATTTCAGGCAGGTCGAGCCGTGCGCGCGTCACCGCGATGCTCGGGCGGATGTCGACGCCCTCGGCGATGTCCTTGCCGAAATTCTCGGCGACGAGATGGCCCCAGGGATCGAGCGCGACGATTTTCGCGGGATCGCGCCACTGCTCGAACGGCCCGATGGTCGCCGCCGGGAACGTGTTGGTGAGATCGGGGCGCCGGATCGGATCGAGCGCGCCGGCGGAGACGGCGAGCGCGCGATACATCGCATAGGAGCCGCCATGGCTGCCGATCACATTGCGATCCCCAGCGCGCGACACCGTGCCGATGATCGGCCCGCGGGCGCGGGCATCGGCAGCACCCCAGTGAATCGGAAAGGCCGCCTTGCGGCCCGGCTCCGGGTGCGAGGTGAGGCGGATGTGGTCGGTACGGTTCGCGCGGCTCATGTCCAGGCTCCCAAAAAGCCAACGGCCCGCCGCTCGGACGGGCCTGGCTCATCTGCACCGCCAATGCCGAACACCGGCGACGCAAGCTCAATCCAACATATTGTAGCGGCCCTCGGCGACAGACAAGTTAATCGTGCGGGGCGGCTATTGGCCCTTCCGGCGCCCATCCGGATCGGAGAACGGCGCCGGAATGCGCCCTATATCTATGTAATTGTTTGGATTTTGGAAGGGGTGTGCCCACAGCCCCGAAAAAACAGGCGACTGGATAAAAGCTGCATATTCGGACATATCGGGCGGATCGCCCCGGAGAACGCCAATGTCTGCCGCCAGCTATATCGATCCCCGCAATGGAAAGCTCTATCCGCTCAATGAGCCG
Organism: Bradyrhizobium ganzhouense; assembly: GCF_049949285.1. Classification (NCBI taxonomy): domain Bacteria; kingdom Pseudomonadati; phylum Pseudomonadota; class Alphaproteobacteria; order Hyphomicrobiales; family Nitrobacteraceae; genus Bradyrhizobium; species Bradyrhizobium ganzhouense. The sequence continues at coordinate 7,579,224 of NZ_CP181318.1, read as the reverse complement.
CGCTGGTGCTCGGACGAGCGCACGCCGCTGCTGGTGACGCCGGGGGCGGGGATTGCGCGCGCGGACATCGACGGCCGCACGCGGTCGCTCTGGCGCTACCGCGCGGCGCTGCCGGTGGAGATCAAGGATCCGATTTCGCTCGGCGCGGGCTGCACGCCGCTGGTCCAGCAGGGGTGGGGCGATCTGCGTCCGTTCTTCAAGCTCGAATGGTTCAATCCGACCGGCAGCTTCAAGGACCGGGGTTCGGCGGTCATGCTGTCGTTCCTGCGGCAGATCGGCGTCAACGCCATCCTGGAGGATAGTTCCGGCAATGGCGGATCATCGATGGCAGGTCTTGGTGCGGCCGGCGGCATGCGCGTGAAGATTCTGGCGCCGGCCTCGACGTCGCCGGCCAAGATCGGGCAGGTGCGCGCCTACGGCGCCGAGGTGCAGCTCGTCGAGGGCCCGCGTGAGGAGTCGGAGGCCGAGGCTATCCGGCAGTCGAGCCAGACCTTCTATGCCAGCCACAACTGGCAACCGTTTTTCCTCGAAGGCACAAAATCGCTTGCCTATGAAATCTGGGAAGACCTCGGATTTCGCGCGCCCGACAACGTCATCGTTCCCGTCGGTGCCGGCAGCAGCTTGCTCGGTTGTGCCTTCGGCTTCCGCGAGTTGTTGAAGGCGGGGCAGATTGCAAAACTGCCGCGTCTGTTCGCGGCCCAGCCGCTCAACTGCTCGCCGATCGATGCCAGCTTCAAGGCCGGCGTCGATATTCCTGTCGCGCGCGAAGTCAACAAGACCATCGCCGAGGGCACCGCGATCAAGCATCCGCTGCGGCTGCGCGAGATCATTGGCGCCCTGCGCGAAAGCGGCGGCGCCACCGTTGCGCTCACCGAGGACGAGATCGTCGCCGCCCTGCGCCGTCTTGCAAGGCAAGGCCTGTTCGCCGAGCCCACCAGTGCGAGCGCGGCTGCGGCGCTGGAGAAACTCTCCGCCGCGGGTGCGATCAAGGGCAGCGAGACCACGGTCGCAGTCCTCACCGGCACCGGCCTGAAGGCCGCGACCACGGTCGCTGATCTGGTGCAATAGGTTTGCCTTCCCTTCTCCCCTTGCGGGAGAAGGTGGCGCGAAGCGCCGGATGAGGGGTATCTCTCCGCATACTCAAATGCGAATTGAATTCGCGGACAGATACCCCTCACCCGTCTCGCCGCTTCGCGTCGAGCCACCCTCTCCCGCAAGGGGAGAGGGAAAGTACCGCCTCACTCCTTCAGATCATTCACCCGCCTTACCCACGCGCGCACATCGATCAGCACTTCAGGCAGCACCGACCTCACCTCCAGCACGGTCATGCCGGGCTTGATGCGGGGGTCGTAGAGCAGGTTGAGGATGTACTGGTCGTAGACGTCGAAATAGCCCATCGACACATTGTCGTTGAACATCGTCCACGGCACGCTCGCGGTGTCGTTGATCGGCCCGAGCGACTGCAGCAGCTCCTCATAGGCACAGTCGAGGAAGGTGAAGTCGCCATTGTCGACGGTGAGGATGACGTCGGAATGTTCGATCTCGAAATTGTCGTTCTTGCGAAAGCCGGACAGGCATTGCGGATCGAGCGAGGTGCGGATCTCGCGCGCCTTCTCCGCGCCGTAGAAGCTCGCAATGGTGCGATAGAGGTCGCGGTCGCGCACGAGCTTGACTCGCACATTCGCCGCCTCGGCGGTCGCGGTCATGGCGATGTCGAGATGCTGCACGCGCGTGCCGATGTCGGCCACGACCTTTGCGAGCTGCGCCTTGCGGTCGGCACGGTCGGTCTCGGCGAACACCCGCACCGGGGTGTCGAACTTGCGGATGCGGTCGACGCGGCCGGCGAGGTGGTATTCGGCGCCGAAGGCGGTCTTCAGAAAGCCGTCGACGATCTCGGCGTCGGTGAAGCTCTTCTTCTCGGTGCGCTGGCGTGAGGTGATCGCGGGCAATTCGCCGGCGATCGCCTTGGGTGCGGTGTCAGGCACACAGATCAGCGTTGCGAGCGCCACCAGCGCGATGCGGAGGCAAGGGAAGGGCAAGTTCGAGGGCGAGTTCATTGCGCTCATCGTCGCGCAACGCTGCCGTATTCGCGAGGCGCACACAAGTCCGCAGATTCACGCGCGCCCCCGCGGGTTCCCGCCGCAGCTCGCTGTCGGCCTAGTTGTTGAGCACCACCACGGTGGTGCCGACCCCGACGCGGCCGTAGAGGTCGGTGACGTCGTCATTGGTCATGCGGAAGCAGCCGGAGGACACTGCCTGGCCGATCGTCTCCGGCTCGTTGGAGCCGTGGATGCGGTAGAGCGTCGATCCCAGATACATCGCGCGCGCGCCGAGCGGATTCTCGATGCCGCCCTTCATGTGGCGCGGCAGATCGGGCCGGCGCGCGATCATCTGCGACGGCGGCGTCCAATCCGGCCATTCCTTCTTGGCGGTGATCTTGTGCACCCCGCCCCAGCGGAAGCCGTCGCGGCCGACACCGATGCCGTAGCGCAGGGCCTGGCCGTCCTGGAGCACCAGATACAGCCGGCGCTCGGCGGTGTTCACCACGATCGTGCCGGGGGCATAATGGCCGTTGTACATGACGGTGGTGCGGGGGATCGGGCTCGCGCCGCCGCCGAGATAGCCGGTGGAGCTGGTGCCCGTGAAGTCCATCATCCCCGCCGCGGATGCGTCGGCCGCACCAGCCAGCAAGAGCGCCATTGCGGTAATCTGCGCGGCAAAAAACCGGATCATTGTTTCCCCCAGCAAAAAATCGATTCAACCAAAGCCAGAGGCCATATTTGCGGGCGTTTCGCAAGCCACGGCCCCGTGAGGGAGGCCATGCCCGGCGATTGGCGTTACCAAATCGGCAACCCAATTTATCGAAAAAGCATTAGCCAAACCGGCGCGTCGCCATGCGGGGCAGGGCCGCGATGCCGGCTATTGCTTTGACGGGGCCCGCGAACAATGATTGATCGGACGGATCACTGGAAATGACCGGTTGCGGGAGCAGACAGAATGAACGGTGCGGAAAGCCTGGTGCGGACGATGGTCAAGGGCGGGGTGGACGTCTGCTTCACCAACCCGGGCACCTCCGAGATGCATTTTGTCGCGGCGCTCGACCGCGTGCCGGGCATGCGCTGCGTGCTCGGCCTGTTCGAAGGCGTGGTGACGGGCGCGGCCGACGGCTACTTCCGCATGAAGGGCACGCCGGCCTCGACCCTGCTGCATCTCGGCCCCGGCCTCGCCAACGGCCTTGCCAATTTGCACAACGCCAAGAAGGCCAATTCCGGCATCGTCAACATCGTCGGCCAGCACGCGGTCTACCATATCGACTACAACGCGCCGCTGACCTCCGACATCGAGGGCCTGGCCCGGCCGATGTCGTCCTGGGTCCGTACATCGCCGAATTCCAGATCGGTCGCGGCTGACGGCGCCGCGGCGATCGCTGCCGCCAAGAGCGCTCCGCCGCAGATCGCGACCCTGATCCTGCCGGCCGATACCGCGTGGAACGAGGCCGACGGCATCGCCGAGGTTCCGGCCGAGCAGCAGCGCGCCAGCTATTCGCCGCAGGCGGTCGAGCAGGCCGCAAAAATCCTGCACGGTGACGGCGAGGGGACGCTGCTGCTGATGACCGGCAGCGCCCTGAGCGAGCATGGTCTGGCGCTGGCCGAGCGCATCGCTGCCAAGACCGGCTGCACCGTGATGGGTCCGACCTTCCGCCCGAAGATGGCGCGCGGCCGCGGCCGCTATTCGATCGACCGAATTCACTATGTGATCGAGAACGCGCTGCCGATGCTGGCGAAATTCCGTCACATCGTGCTGGTCGAGTCCGACGATCCCGTGGCGTTCTTCGCCTATCCGAACAAGCCGAGCATGCTCAAGCCCGAGGGCTGCGAGGTCCATCGCATGACCTCCTGGGGCGAGAATTCGGTCGCGGCGCTGGAGGCGCTCGCCGGCGCCGTGAAGGCCAGCGCCAGGGACGTCAAGCCGCAGGCCTTGCCTGAACTGGTGAAGCCGACCGGCGCGCTCACCTTCGCCTCGATCGCGCAGGCGATCGCATGCGCGATCCCCGAGAACGCGATCATGGTCGACGAATCCCTCACCACCGGCCGCGGCTTCTTCCCGCCGACCGCGGCGGCCGCGCCGCACGACTGGCTCCAGAACATGGGCGGCTCGATCGGCTTCTCCACGCCGCTGTCGATCGGTGCCGCGATCGCCTGTCCGGACCGCAAGGTGATCACCATGGTCGGCGACGGCAGCGCGATGTACACGATCCAGTCGCTGTGGACGCAGGCCCGCGAAAACCTTGACATCGTCACCATCGTGTTCGCCAACCGCATCTACCAGATCCTGCGCGGCGAGTTCGACAATGTCGGCGCCGGCGAGCCCGGCCAGCGCGCCAACGACATGCTCAGGCTCGACCGCCCGACACTCGACTTCGTCGCGCTGGCCAAGGGCATGGGCGTACCCGGCCGCGCCGTCACCAATGCCGACGAGTTCAACAAGGCGCTGGCCGAGGCCGTCGCCGAGCCGGGGCCGCGGCTGATCGAAGTGCAGATGTAGGATGCATCTTTACCTCTCCCCGCCCTTCTGCGGGGAGAGGTCGGATCGCTCCCGGCGATGCGAAGCATCGTCCGGTGCGATCCGGGTGAGGGGCAAGGCAGGCTGCGAACTCGGGCAAAGGACTATCCGACTCGCGCACCCGGCGTATTCCACCTATCATTCAACGAGTTTGCGGAGGCGGCCCCTCACCCCACCCTCTCCCCGTAAGAACGGGGCGAGGGAGCGAGAGACCGTGCGGAATCCAACCGATGCAGGTGCGATGGGCCCGGAGGCACGATGCAGACCGAGCTGAACAAGGTGATCGCGGCGCTCCGGGATCTCTACGCCCAGGAAGGATTCTTGTTCGAGAACGACATCGGCGAGCGTGCCATCACGCACCGCTTTGCCGTCTATCTCGAGCGGCAGTTTTCGGGCTGGGCGGTCGACTGCAATTTCGACCGGCTCGGCGAACGCACGTTGCATCTGCCGCACGGCACGATCATCTCGACCGACGATCATCTGGGGAAGTCGATCTACCCCGATGTCGTCGTGCATCAGCGCGAGATCCCGAACAATCTGCTCACCGTCGAGATCCGCAAGGCGAGCAATCACACCTCGCTCGAGCACGACCAGCACAAGCTGATGGCGCTGACCGATCCGCATGTCTGGTTCGCCTATTGGATCGGCGTGCTGCTGGTGCTGGATAAGCGCAGCGTGACGATGTCGGAAGTCTATGTCAGTGGCGTCGTCGATCAGCCGTTGTCGCTCTGGTTTGCCGCGCGCCTCGCGGAGAACGGCCTCGGGGCCGCCCATTAGGGCGTGTACTCATTAGCGTCAGATTTCGAGGGCAAAGCCGAAATCGCTCCGCCATAGGGGGCCAAACCGACACTGTTGACCCGGAGCGGACCTTGTCATGCGTGGAGCCGATGCCAGCTTCTGACCCTCAACGGATATCACCCCCCTTGCCTTCGTTTGTGGCCCATCGAGCTTAGAGTCGGCAATCCGACAGACAAGCGCGGCCGCGCGACCTAGATCAAGCCATGAGTTCGCAAGATCGCTGGTACACCGCGATGGTCGTTTGCGCCGGCGCTCTGACGGTTGGGCTATTTGCTCTAGCCTTATTCTGGCGCTGACGTCGGACGGTTACGACAAGAAGCCACCGAGGCGGTCAGTTCCGGTGTGGTGCTCAGGGCCAATCTGACACGGCGACGACCGCGCAGGGTCGTTAGCGCCGGTCCTGGAGCCGAGCGGCGACCTCGGCCCTGTCGTGGGTTCCCATTGATTCATATCAACAGCGAGACGCAAGGCGTCGTGTCACGTCATGTTTGACCATCGCGTTACAGGGAGAGCAACATGACAAGAAATGCCAGGCTTCTTGGATTGATCGCGACGGCTGCGCTTTTTGCGGTCGTTCCGTTGTCGCCTCGTTACTCGCCGGTGAAAGTGCTGTCCGTATCCGTTGACCGTGCTGAAGCGAGGGTAGGGCGACCACTCACACCGATGAGCGTGGCAGGCGTCAATCGCCGGGTGCATCGGCGAGCTTATTATGGAGCGGCAGCGGCGGGAGCTGCGGCTTATGGAGCGTATGGCTACCGCAGAGCCTGTGGATACTATCCCTATCCGCCCTGCTATTGAGGCGATGCGCGCTCAGGACGTGGTTCACCTTTTCCCGTCGGCGACAGGGACAGCCTGCGAATCTATTCTCATCACGCCCTGAGCGGGAAGGGCCGCCCGCGCAAATTGGGCGGCCTTGCGTCATCGTCGACCGCCGCTCAGTGCAGCTGAGCGCCTTGGCCCAGTGCATAGGTCACGAGATCCTTCAGCCGGAAATCGGGACCGGTCACCGGCGCCCAGTTCGGGTCGAGCGACAGCACCGATGAGGCGCCGCCGAACATCATGCCGAGGAAGACTTCGGCGACGATGCGTCCACCGACGGGCCCGAGCTGCGGCGTGTTGATGCCGCTCGCCGGCGCGCCGGTGGCCGGGATCGCGACGGCGGTCTGGAACTGGCGCGCTTCCGCGAGGATGTAGGCCAGAGCGGGCAGTTGCCCTTGAACGCACCGTTCGCAATCGACGCGATCGGAACTTGCGGATCGCCCGTTGGATCGGGATGGTCGACGGCCCGGCCGACGATGATCTGCTCGTCGGTCAGCGGCGTCTGGTGCATCGCCCTGGCGACCGCCTGGCCGGCCGCGGCTGGTGGACCTGCAGCGGACATCCCTTGCTGTCGTGCGCATTCACCAAAACTGCGTTAGGTCGCACGGCTGCTCACATTGACGGACAAGGCCGTACGCGGCCAAGGCATTTTGGCCAAATTGTCCGGGAATCGACGCTTGCGCGGTTCCCTTTATGGTAGATATGAAATATTCACACAACCCGGTGCTGGCTTTGGATGGATTTGAGCTGCGGTCGCGAATGCCGCGCTTGCGGTCGAGGGCATCATCGTCACCGTATGACGTCTATGAATGCACGGGGCGCGCTCGCCGCCGGCGAGCGCAAGCCGGTATCAATATGAGTACGCTTGCGTGAATGGCAGGAAAAGCAATGTCGAGGATATTCCGGGGTGTATGCCTGATTTGCTTCTGCATCTTGGGGGTCGCCGCTATCGCAGCAATCCTGCTTGCTGCTTACCCCAAATTGCCGGCAACTGCATGTTCGACAGGAGCAACGCTCAGTTTCATCTGCAGAGAAGGCTGGGCCCGTCGTTCGATCGAGATGTTCCTGAACTTGCCGGTTAACTTCGTCTACGCGCCGCTGTTTCTGTTTGCCCCGTTTCCGTTGGCCAGCCAGATCAGGTTCTTCACTTTCGACATCATCCTCATTCTCGCTCTGACGTATCCTTTTCTGCTCCTTCTTGCGCGGAAATTTCGAACCTTTGCCTTGGGTTGTGTGCTGCCGATCGTCGTGATCGCCGCGGCGTTGTACTGCGCGTTCGAATTCGGCCAATATGAGTCCGAGATGGCTTTCGTGCCGGCCGATCTTGAAGTGTCCGGCATTCTGTATTCGAATAGACAAAATTGGGGTTCAGTCCTTCTGCCTCTGCCTGGCGACAATGAGACAGGCATTCTCTTGTATGGTCTGCCCGATGCGATCGCGAACAGGATTGCTCGTGAGGGTCTGGACTTCTTTCATCGATCGGAGAATGTAGCTAGGCGCGTTGACATGCAACGAACGCATTCCGAGTGGCATGAAACCCCAATGGACAAAACCATCTCGGAATATCTCGACCGATACGGATTTGGAATTGAAGTCGATCCGGCTGTTCAGGCGCTGGTAGACGGTGCAATCTCGAAACCAGGAAGTTTCTATTCGTACGGAAGGCTCGGAGTCGTCATTGTCATCCCCGAGGTCAAGCGCGTCATATATGCTTACGCAGGATGAGCGCTTCCGACATGCACCGTTTTGTTCTTATCCTCATCTCGCTGTTGGGATTTGCTTTTGCTGGTTCAGGCCCGGCAAGAGCGGACGAGCCCGGGATGCTTCGCCCCGATCGCCCTGGGGAAGTTGCCGCGGGCAACTAGATGCTCAGCGTCATTATTGGCGGAAGCGATCGGCGTCGAGGAAGACCACACGATTGGTCGGAGTCTCATACGCGTATCCCGACTGCGGCCACGCATAGAGCGCCTCTTCGATGATTCCCACGACCTCGGCACACCGGTCTGGGCCTAGCCGGGTCCGCAATTCCGACGAGAGACCGGCTAAGCGGCGCCGTGGATCGGGATCGAGTTGCACTTCCCACGTGTCGGTCATGAGTCCCGGTCCCACTCGACGTTCCGCGAAGAAATCGAAGGATAGGTCTCCCTCCAAATATCGGTACGCGTCTGGCCCGTCATCCGCCGGACCCATAATCGTTGCAAAACGGATAAGTTGTATCCCGTCGTCCCGAATGAGGGCCTCACGTTCTTCAACGACGTCGGGCCTCCGTCTGTCGCCTCCTCGATAGGATATCAAGCGCCGCTGCCATCGCGTGGAAGGTGGCACGTGGCGTACAGTAACGGGATGCCCAAGGGTAAATTCATATCTGCGATCATCGTCGCTGATCGCGTCAGGATCGCATCCGGGAATCGGGCCAGATGTAAAAACAAAGAAATATGTCACGCCTACCGGAATGTTCTCCTGTTGTGGCGGCGTCGGCCAAGCACATAATGCCGCATAAATGTCGGCGGCTACTTCCTCAACCTTCAAGCGCGGAAGTGGCCAGAGGGCCTCGCCAAGCCTCTGTCCCAGCTTGAATTCGAGAAACACGCTGTAGGTTCCAGTAATGGTGCCGCGTGGGTGCGCGCGAGTGGCCCGAAACTCGAATGAAAGCCCGCTCTTCTCGTATCGAAAATAGCCATCGTACCGCCACTTCTTTCCGAGCCGGATCAGCTTGAAGCCGTCATCTCGGCACAAAACCTCGGCGTCGATTGTCACTTCCGTGGTCTTGATTTGGTGGTTCTCGATGCTCCAGTCCGTATGGGTGTGTCGCTCATGACAAAACTGGAACATTGAACACTCCACAAGCCATTTGCTCGGTATTGGGCGGGGAGATCTAGTTGGACTCAAGGCTTGGCCAGTGTGCCAACAGCTCACCGCGGCAACGCTACGCAGGAAGTCGCTTATCAAGCCTTGGAAAGCCATTGGCGACCAAGATCGGGTCGAGCGTCGCGGTAAGGTGCTCCCATCGGCTTATGAGTTGCGATGAGCTTACCAACCGTAACGTATTGGGACCAGCGTCGGTGAAACACAAGAAGCCCGTCAACCGAGCCAGCATGACCGCGACCTGATCGTGACCGGTCAGTTCTGCAAATTCCCCTTCGCGAAGATGAACGACAAGCTGGCAAATCCTCTGACCTTCAATCTCGACTGACACGACGTCGCGCCAGCTGATCCATCCGAGATAAGACCATTCGCGCGCCCAGAATCCATGTTCATTGATCCGGAGAGCCGGGGCACCTCGATATGCCAGATACGCACCGCGAAACACGCGCGGCAGCGAGAGCAGAATCGCAAGGCCTGCAACGCAAGAGATGAGCAGGAAAAATTTGTCGTCACACCACAAGAATGTGGTGAGCAGGAACGGTGCCATGAGCAACACAGCGAAAACCCGCAGAGCCAATCGCGAGGGATCGTTGAGACGATCATAAAAGTCTTTTGTCGTCGCCGTGAGCCGGATCGATTCCATCGTGAGAAGGCCCTTGCTCCCGTTCGTGCTGGTTGAGCCCGGTACGCTTGGAGCAGAACATATCGATCCAACAACTTATGATTAGTTATAGCAATGTTCGGTTGTCGCCAAATCTAGGGTGAACATCGTGCTAACGAGCCGACCGATTTGCCGCTTGACGGATAGTGCAGTTGCGCGGCGCGCCGAATCTCCGCGTCTGGCCCGAAGGGGCCGTAGTCGTTTGATCAGCATGCTCTACTTGCGACGTCGTGGCGAATATCCTGCTCGCGTAAAAATTGTCGTGCGCGCTTTGGTCTCGGAGCGAGCGCCGTGTTCGGCGATGTGATCTCGGCCACAGTTGGCAGTCCGGGTCGGGCCTATCTTCGGCGGACTTGCATGCATCGATCCCGCGGGACTACGCTTCCGTCATTGGGGATCAGGTCTTTTGGAGGTTCTGATGCAAAAATCATATTTGCTGGCTGCGACTGCCGCACTCGCGCTCATCATGCAGACACCGCTCGCGCTGGCGCAGAGCGCGCCCGCCGCAGATGGCACGCCGCCGGCCGCCGCGACCACCACGACGGCGCCTGCTGCCACCACTGCGCCGGCGGCGACCATCGACAATTCGACCTCGCCAGCCGGTTCGAAGAAGAGTGCGGTGAAGAAGCCGGCGAAGAAGATGACGCGGCGTCAGGAGCTCGAACATTCGATCGACACCGGCACCGTGCCAGAGCGCTATCGCAGCTCGGTGCCCAAAGAATACCAGCAATATGTTCCGTTCGAGAAGCGGTGACCGATCGCACCGTGGCGCGAAGTGTCTTCCGCCTTGCGCCGCGGTAGAGCCGGACGGAAGCCATGCAGCAGCGATAGCGTGATCGGATCAGCTGACCCTGTGGCGGTCTCCGGCGCCGGTGTTAGACTGGGCCAAGCCCGGGGGGAGCCGTGATGAGTGACGATCCAAAGGATGCTGGCCTTGTGGCCATGATCAGCAGCATCCTGGGAGGCAACAAGCGCGCAGAGGCCGCCAGCCCGCCGCCGCTTGCCGACTTCATGCCGGTCGCGCCGGCGGCCGAACCGATCGCGGAATTGGCGCAGATCCCGGAGGCGGAATCTCCGAAGCTCCAGGATGCATCCGATCATGCGGTGGCGGCTCCGAAGCCGGTTGCGCCCAGTCACCCCACGACGCCGGACGGCAAGCGGCTTCTGCCGGCGGACGCGATTGCCGATCTCGTGCTCGGCGAGCTGCGCAAGATCGAGGATTTTCCGGCGTCCGGCGTCTCGGTGACGGTCTACGGCTATCGGCACTGGAACGCGATGATCACCTTCGCGCCGTTCTCGACCACGTTCCGGAACGCGACCCGGTTCCGTCAGGCCCTGCCCGACCTCGTCTTCAAGCTCCGCCGTTTCGTCGAACTTGAGATATAGTGGAGGATGATCGCCGGCGGCCCGGTGCGGTTCATTGCGGTGGAACGCGGTGTGGTGGCGCGGTGGTCACTCCAAAACTGTTCGACGGGATATTCGAATTGAGCGTCGCCTTTACCAAAGAAGAGAGCGCCGAGACTGCCTCCGAGACACTGCTGCCGGATCGCCCGATCTCGCCGCATCCGAACCTCGTGACGGAGACAGGCTTGCAGGCGCTGCAGACGCAGCTCACGGAGGCGCGCGCGGCCTATGAAGCCGCGCAAGCCATCGATGACGTCAATGAAAAGCGCCGGCAATCGGCGGTGCCGTTGCGCGATGCGCGCTATCTGACCGAACGATTGCGCACGGCGCAGCTGGTTCCCAATCCCGCGTCGAACGCGACCGTCGCCTTCGGAAGCACGGTGACGTTCAGCCGCGCCGACGGCCGCGTGCAGACCTATCGCATTGTCGGCGAGGACGAAGCCGATCCAAAGGCGGGGTCGATCTCGTTCGTATCGCCGGTTGCGAAGTCGCTGATGGGCAAGGCGGTTGGTGACGTCGCCGGCTCGGGAACACAAGAGGTTGAGCTTATCGAGATCGCGTAGCGATCCGGGCTTCCCGGTTCATCCTGCTGTCAAGCAAAAACCTTAAGTTGATCAACATTTGAAACGATCCTAGCATTTGGAGCTGTCGGGCAACTCTGCATGAAGTGAGGTTCGATAATGTCGTTGAGCAAGGCCTTCAATGAGCGTCTAACGGAACTGAAATTTCATCCCGCTGTTCTCGCAGTCAGACAAATCAAGAAACGGCTGGCCGATAGCGGGCCTGCATTGCGTCTCAAGCTCAACTCCCAAAAAAGAGACGAGATCATCGGGGAGTACAAGCGCGGATCGAGCGTGCAGGACGTCATCGATTTCACCAAGCAGCATATGGGGACCGGCTCCTGCCAGATCGAGACGGAGATCTCGTCGGCCCTCGACTACATCGCAGCCTCCGCTCCGAAGCTCGTGGTTGAGATCGGCACGCTGAACGGCGGAACCTCGCTGCTGTTCGGACGGTTTCTTCCAACGATGGAGACGATGATCTGCATCGATCTGCACGTGAAGAACAAGGAAATGCTGAAGCTGCTTGCGACGCCGAAGCAGCAATGGACTTTCTTCGACATGCCGTCCTACGCGGATGATACCGTCAAGCGGGTCGAGAAATTCCTGAATGGCAGGTTGATCGACGCGTTGTTCATCGACGGCGATCACCGCTACGAAGGCGTCAAGCAGGACTTTCTCTGCTACCGGCATTTCGTTCGCGAAGGCGGGATCATCCTGTTCCACGACATCTGCGAGTCCAGCGGCAACACCAGCGCCTGGGCCGGCGGCGTCCCGCAGCTATGGCGCGAATTGTCGCCGTTCTACGAGCACAAGGAATTCATTCAAAACCGCAGCCAGGAAGGTTTTGGCATCGGCGCGCTGAAATACACCAAGGCCGCCGATCCGTTTCCATCGGCGTGAGGCTGGTGAAGGCGCCGTCTGCATCGCGCGGACGGCGCACCGCTCGCAGCCGTCCAATGGTGCCATCATGCCCCTGTTTTGCCCGACGGAGCAAGTGAATTTCGGAAAATTCGTAAATCATTGATCCGGCTGACGCCGGCTACTGTGCATGGGGTTGTTTCGACGTTTTCGATGGCACAGGTGACGGAAAACCCGCCCGCGTCGATGATCGTCCGCAACTGGTCGGGTTCAGGATGATGAATGGTGGGCGCACAAGGGATCGAACCTTGGACCTCTCCCGTGTGAACCACAATATGCAGTCCATGGCCAACCTGATCTAACCATAGTAGAATAGATATAAGCCATTCGATTGCAGTGGCTTATGGCCATATCTGGCCTCAATTGGCCATAGCTGACCATACCGCATTTTGTATGCCCCTGTTGTGCCCGCCGCGAATTTTCCCCTGGGGCACAAAAACGGGGGGAGGTCTGAGACCCGGTTCTGTTCGGGGTTGATCACCCTCCCGCGGGGCACACCGGGGCACAAAGAAAGGGCAGGGATAATGACGGGGCCGGCCAACCAGCTGACACTCACCGATGCAGTGATCCGCACCGCCACGCTGCCGCCGGGTAAGGCGCAGCACTATCTCCACGACGATAAGCTGCCCGGCCTTGCCCTGCGCATGCGCGCCACCGGCGGCCGGACCTGGGTCTACCTCTTCACCAAGCCGGGGGTGAGGGGGACCCAGCGCAAGACCCTCGGCGCGTGGCCCAAATATAATGAGAAGGCCGCGCGCAAGGCCGCCACCATCGCCGCAGGCGAGGTCGTCAAGGGCTTGGACCCGAACGACGCGAAGCGCGGGGCGAGGCGGCAACAGGCAGCCGAGAAGCAGCGCACCACGCTCGCGACCCTCATTGTTGAAGATGGCCCCTACCAGGCGTCCTTGACCGAACGTCAAGTCGTCAACTGGAAGCCAGCAATGTCGGCGCTGCGGCGCGGGCTCAAGGATCACGCCGAGAGCGGCGTGGGGGACCTGACGCGACGGCAGATCATGGCTGCGGTCGACAAGATTGCCAAGACCGGCAAGCGCGGTGCAGCCAAGGACTTGCGCAAGCACGTGCATACCTTGCTCGAATGGTGCGTCGGCGAGGGCTATGTCGAGCACAACGTGCTCGCCGGCTATCGCGCGCCCAAGGAAACCCGCGCGCAAAGGGTCGGACGCCGAACGAAGGGCCGCGCGCTGACCGATGAGGAAATCATCAAGGTCTGGGATGCATCCGGCAAGCTCGGGACTTTCGGTCTCCTGGCACGCATGTGCCTGCTCGGCGGCCCGCGCCGCAGCGAGCCGACCATGATCGAGTGGCGAAAGCACATCATGGTCGATCGGATCACCTTCGATGCGGCGTGGACCAAGATGGGGCTGCACCACGATGTGCCCCGCACTCACCTGGTTGACGAGGTGCTCACGGCAGCAAAACATTTCCAGCGGGCAACTTCCGACTATGTCTTCCCGTCACCAAAGACCGGCGGCCAGATGTCTGGCTTCACCAAGCTGGTCAACCGCATGGTCAAGGAAGCGAGCGTCGCCAAGTTCACCATGCATGACTTAAGGCGCAGCTTGCGCACCATCATGTCACGCTGTGGCTACGACAACGAGATCCAGCGGCTGTGTGTCGGGCAAAAGCCAAGTGGAATCGATCAGGTCTACAATCACGACGAACAGTGGATCATTCGCAAGATGGCGTTCGAGGCGGCTCACGATTACATTGCGGAATTGGTCGGCGCGAAACGGGTCGGCAAAATCGTGCGCCTGCAGCGAACGAATCCGCTGGACCCGATCAAGGCCGAGCTCCTCGGCCGTCTCCGTGAGCATTATGCGGTTGAGGCGTCTTAGTGGTCTTATCGCACTTGGCCAGATAGTCGCGCACCGCATCGACACGATAGAGGGGGCGACCATCGACATAGCGCCATTTCAGGGGATGGTTCGGATCGCGCCGCCACTGCTCCAGCGCTCCGGGCGTGCGCCGGATGATCGCGGCCGCCTCTAATACCGTCAAATTGGAGCTGCCCGGTAGCGCATCGATATCGAACATCGCCGGCGGCGGCACCCCACGGTTCTTGCGATGGCGCTTCGCGGCAGGCGGCATTTCCTTGCTGTCTGGCGACCCAGTTATCCCGATCCGCATCTCTTCGTCCTTGCGGCCCATGCGCCCGTCCAAAACCGTGATCGGTCGGAGGCAATAAGATCGCAGGGCTCTCGCGCAAGAAATCCAGAGCGCGGGTAGGGCCGCCGGGTAGCTGGGGCGTACAAATAGGACTGATTGCAATCAACTAGGGTGGCTTGAGTAAGATATTGCCTTGGCTGTGGCTCCCAGCGGTTCTCCAACAAAGAAGCTTACTGCCGTCGATTCGCTCAAAGGGATTGTGGTCATGATCAATGGAGATCGGCTCGGGCTTCTTGCCGTTGGTCGACTAAGCGTTGGACGGGCAAAGGGAAGGCCGACGATAAGAAGGACTCTAGTCCAATCTTTTTCCCAACTGTCTCATTGCTTGGCTTCTCAACGCCGAAGGATTTCTACGCTGGTATAACGGAGCAGAGCTTCAAGGACGGTTTTCATTGCCCTTTTGACAATTATCGACGTCAAGAACGCGCCGCAGCAAAGTCGCAAGGAAATCCATGCGCCGCCTACATTCCTTACAAATGAGGATAGGTGGATTGTCCCATGTCATGCCAAGGCCCGTTCGACAACGCGGCAACATAGAAGCAGCAAGTGCAGTGCTGCATCCCCGGTCCACTACCGCTCACCATCGAAATTCGGCAGGTGCATTTGTCCCTGCGCGATTGCGAAGGATTTGTTCATATGAATGACGACGTCGGCGCCAACGCGCGTACAGTCGGTGCAGTCCAGTCCTCACCAGCCCCGGGATTGGATGCAAAAACGCCGCCCGCTTCAATGTCTCGCGGGCGGCGGCTTTCCAGCCCCGGGAGGGTGTGATGCAAAACCCCGGTGAGGATTAGTCTGCACAAGTTGTGCCAAGGTTTTGTGTCGTAGAAACCAATGCCGTCGCCCCGCGTAATGTCACCATGGGCGAGGAGTCAGCGAGATACTTGGCGTTCGCGGAAGAATGCAGAAGGCACGCCACCAATGCACGCAATCGTGCAGATGAGGAGGCTTGGTTGGCGCTCGCTGACGAATGGCTGAAGCTCGCCCGCGATGCTACCGGTGATGCATCCGACCAACCGCCGCAATGAGATCTGGCCGCTCAAGAACTTCCACCAGTTGGTCGAGAATAGCGCGCTCATTGTTGCGCGGCTGAGGCTTTAAGTACTCTTCCAGAATGCGCTGCGCATCGCTGACGGCTTGAAGGGCCTTTTCTGCGTCATGCATGGAGCCGGACTCCGCTGAAATCAGCTTACAATGCAGCATTGACTAAATCGGTTCCGTCTAATTAAATCCGGGGTTTATTGCTGCGATAGAACGGGCCGTAGTCGGCAGCGCCTGACGTCAGCCGCTCGTTGAGACGATGATGCAAACACTCCCCCAGTTTGAACCGAAATGATGAAGGGTGGACGTTGGTTTGTGGCCGTCAAAACAGGGTATGGGCCCGATTCCCATATTGGAGATTTTGAGACCGAGGCGGACGCCGAGGAATGGATATTGACCAAGTCCAGGTATTGGCCGGGCAAACCGCCAGCGTAGCGCCAATGCCCCACCATCCTAGCTAGTTAAGCCGGTTCGCCCGGACAGAATTGAATCGGGATCGCAATCTCGATTTCAGATTTCGGATCCGTTCCAGAGCTTCGGCGAACACTCGGCGAGACGTACGCCAAGCCGACGTGGACTCCAGAAAATCCATCATTCGCCGCCAGTATCCGTAACCCCAGGCGAACAGAGGTATCGACAGCAGCTTCTTCTTGTTCAGCTGAAACAGTCTTTCGATAACGGTCAGTTTCAGGACTTCCGCGGCAATAAAGACGATCGCCCCAGGAAGGAAATGACCGGTGCCGAGAAGATAGGCGCTCAGGGGCTTGGCGGGCTCCAATATGATGACGGGCACCGCGAAAAGGGCGAAGGACTGGTAGGGCCCCAACGACGTTACCCATCGCCGAACCCGTTCCAGCCACCTCTTCTTGCTGAGCCATGCCGTTATCGGTCCAGTGACGGTCGAAAACAGGGCGTCGATCGTGAAATAGACCGTTGCGACAAGGAAGACGGGGGTATCCCAAACGCGTGCCATTCAAGCCTCCGACGGGAGAAGGCACACGGAGCAGAGACGTTCCGCCTGACGGTACTTCGGACTGATGGCGGTCCGAATTCCGTCGGTTTTTGGGCGCCTCGGCAATCGAGCCTGGATGGTGGAACTCGCGGGCGCTGCGACCGTTGCTTGGCCTGCGGCAGCAGTAGCGAGTAGGAGAGCACGTGAATCGACGCCAGCTTGTTCAAGGGTCGGCGGTGCTGTCGGCGCTTCTGGTCGCTCCGCGGAGCGGTCTTGCTGCCGCAGCCCCGTCGGACGACGTGTTCGCCTCGTCCACCGTAAGGGACTTGGCACGGGCTTTGGCGGCCAAACCGTACGAGGCTCCGGACGAGAAGCTGCCGGGCGGCTTGAAAGACCTTGACTACGATCAGTATCGTTCGATCCGCTTTCTGCCGGAGCGCGCCCTGTGGCGCGGCAAGAATCTTCCTTTCGAAGCGCAGTTCTTCCACCGCGGCTTCTTCTACAAGAACAGGGTGAACATCTTCGAGGTCGCGGAGGGAAAGGCCACTGAACTCAAGTATCGCAAGGCGGACTTTTCCTTCGGCGAGAAGGTCCCGGCGTTCGAGGACGCCGATCTCGGCTTCGCGGGCTTCCGCATACACGCGCCGATGAACCGCGCCGACTACTATGACGAGGTCTGCGTCTTCCTGGGCGCGAGCTACTTCCGCGCCGTCGCCAAGGGGCAGACGTACGGGCTTTCCGCCCGGGGGCTCTCGATCGATACGGGCGAAGCCAAGGGCGAGGAATTTCCGCTCTTCAAGTCCTTCTGGCTCGAGCGGCCCGCGCCGGGTGCGACCTCGCTGGTGATCCACGCCCTGCTCGACAGCAAAAGCTGCACGGCGAGCTACCGGTTCACCGTACGCCCCGGAGACACGACGGTGTTCGACGTCGAAATGTCGGTATACCCGCGCGTCGAAATGCAGCGAGCCGGCCTCGCGCCGATGACCAGCATGTTCTTCTACGGTCCGAACGACCGCAACGACATCGACGATTTCCGCCCGTCCGTCCACGATTCCGACGGACTTGCGATCTTCAACGGCAAGGGCGAAAGCCTGTGGCGGCCGCTCAGCAATCCCCGCGACCTCCAGATCAGCACCTTTCAGGATCTCAATCCGCGCGGCTTCGGCTTGATGCAGCGGGAGAGAAACTTCTTCGCCTATCAGGACATCGAATCCAGCTTCGAAAAGCGCCCCAGTCTCTGGATGGAGCCGATCGGAGACTGGGGCGAGGGCGCCGTGGTGCTGTTCGAGATTCCGACCAAGGAGGAGGTTCACGACAACATCGCCGCTTTCTGGCGACCCAAAAGCCCGCTGCAGGCCAAAGGCGAACACAACTTCACCTATCGCCTGCATTGGGGCCCGGATGCTCCCAAACCGTCCTCGCTCGCCAGGTTCACGCGAACCGGAATAGGGGCGAGGGGCGAAGACGAGCGTCTCTTCGTCCTCGATCTGTTCGGCGAGAACCTCAAAGGCGTCGACGCTGCGGGCGTCAAAGCCGTTGTGACGGCGGAGAAGTCCGAGGTGAAGAACATCGTCACACAGCCCAATCCCTATACCGGGGGGTGGCGTCTCAGCTTCCAATGCCAGCTGAAGGGTGAGCCGATCGAGCTGCGGGCGTTTCTCGCCGAAGGCGACAAGCCCTTGTCCGAAGTCTGGGTCTATCGATGGGCACCTTGAGCACGGCACCGCGGTCCGCGGCCGGTGATATCGCGACCCAACCCCTGCTGCCGCGCGAGTCGCCCCTCCCCATGGCTCCTGGCGATTTGGGGCAGAAGCGGGTGTCGGACCGTGTTCCTGCGCCCATCGCAACCACGATGGTATGGAGACGCGGTCTCATCCTCCTCGCGACGGCTGCGCTCACGGGAGCGGGCGGCTACGAGATGTATCGCGTGCTGGAGGTCGGCGGCGTTACCGTCCTCGAAGCCATGGTGCTGACCCTTTTCCTGGTCCTGTTCGCCTGGGTCGCCTTTTCGTTCGCGTCGGCGGCGGCAGGCTTCTTTGTCCTGCTGGCTCATCATCCGGACGGGGACGCGGCGGCGCCCGGCTTGGAACTACAGCCTATCGCAAGCCGCACGGCCATGCTGCTTCCGACATACAACGAAGACCCGCATCGGCTTACGGCACGGCTGCGCGCGATCATCGAATCCTTGGAGGCGACTTCGCACGGAAAGCTGTTCGACTGGTTCATTCTGAGCGACAGCACCGATCCGGATATCTGGGTGGCGGAAGAAAAGGCACTTCTCGCGTTGCGACAGGACGTCGGAACGCCACGGCTGTACTATCGCCACCGTGCCGACAACACGGCGCGGAAATCCGGCAACATCTCCGAGTGGATCACGCGTTTCGGCGGCGTTTACGACTTCATGATCGTACTCGACGCCGACAGTCTCATGAGCGGACAGACCATCGTTCGATTGGTCCATGCCATCGAGACCAATCCGACCGCCGGGCTCATTCAGACTCTTCCGATGATTGTCAACGCAAGAAGTCTCTTCAGCCGCGTTCAGCAATTCGCGGGGCGCCTATACGGACCGGTGATCGCCGCCGGTGTCGCCTGGTGGCACGGCTCTGAAGGCAACTATTGGGGCCACAACGCGATCATCCGTGTGAGGGCCTTTGCCGAAACGGCCGCGCTGCCGCAGCTGCGCGGGCGCAAGCCGTTCGGTGGGCACATCCTCAGCCACGATTTCGTTGAAGCTGCGCTGATGCGACGGGCCGGCTGGGGCATCTACATGCTGCCCACGCTCGGCGGAAGCTACGAGGAGGTGCCGCCTTCGCTGCTCGATTTCGCCGCGCGCGACCGACGCTGGTGCCAGGGCAATCTCCAGCATCTCGCGGTCGTTCCCGCGCGCGGACTGCATTGGGTGTCGCGTCTGCACTTCATGGTGGGCATCGGAGCATACCTCACGGCCCCGCTCTGGCTCCTGTTCCTGCTGCTGGGAATGTTGATCTCGCTGCAGGCCCGCTTCGTGCGTCCCGAATATTTCCCGAAAGGCTTCTCCTTGTTTCCGACGTGGCCGGCCCAGGATCCGGTACTCGCCATCTGGGTATTCGGCGCCACGATGGGTATGCTTCTGTTGCCGAAACTGCTCAGCCTGATCCTCGTCTGGACGCGCAGGTCGGCGAGACTGCAATTCGGCGGCGCATTTCGTGTCTCGGCCGGGGTTTTCGTGGAGATCGTCCTCTCGGCGTTGTTGGCTCCCGTGATGATGATCTTTCAGTCGATCGCGGTCATCGAGATCCTGGCCGGCCGCGATGCAGGGTGGCAGACGCAGAGGCGCGATGACGGCACGGTAGAGCGCCGCGAGCTCTACCGGAAATACGGCATTCCAACCTTGTGCGGCGTCGCGATGGCAGCAAGCGCGTATGCCGTCTCGCTTCCGCTTCTGCTCTGGATGTCGCCCGTAATCATCGGCCTGCTGTTCGCTGTTCCCCTGGGCGCTCTGACCTCCTTGCCCGCGTTCGGCGGGCAATTCGCCACTCCCGAAGAAAGAGAGGCGCCACCGGTCCTGCGTCGGGCGAACGAACTGAGCACGTCGGCGAATACGGATATCAAGCCCGCCATGCTGGAGCTGCGCGAAGATCCCGCGCTGTTGGCCTTTCACATTGCCCAGTTGCCGCCTGCTCGGGCCGTTCGGCCTGACATGATCGACGCGAACCTGGCCGTCGGTCGTGCCAAGGTCGAAGCGAGCGATACCTTCGAGCTGGCCGCTGCGCATCTCTCGTCCAGGGAGGTTTTTTCGATTTTGGGCAACGGTGTCGCACTGTCGGCGGTGTTGCAAAAGCGATGAACTCGCGGTTCGTAGTGCGACGTTCGAGAACAACCTGACAGCAGCGGCCAACTCAGCAGGCCGAGGATGCGCCTATGGCGCCGGCGATAGCGTTGAACAAGGCCTCGATTGATCTGGCTGGCCTTTCGAAGGGCGTTCTTTGAGCTTGGCGAAGGCCATTTCGATCGGATTGAGGTCTGGCGAAGAATAAGGCGGCAGATAGAGGAGCCTATTCGTTTCGGCACAGCCTCAAAGATCGCCTAAAGGCCGTGGAGTGCCCAGAGGAGTTAACCGACGAGTTTACGGGCTGCAGCTTAGGGCGAAATATCTCAAGGCAATCGCTCTGACGCCAGCCTAGGCCTAGACGCCGCCCGAACGCGGGAGACCCTGAAAATAGAACGGCCGTTGGCCCGGAACCTTGCGCCCTCCCCCCCATGTTTTAATCTTCGTTTTGGGCAGGTATCACATGAGGGAACGAGCAGCATGGGATTAAAAAGGCGCCGCATCAAACACACCCGATCCCTTGAAGAACGTCTGGACGAAGAGGCAAAGATCTTGCGCGAGGAAGCGAAGAAGCTTCCGCCGGGCAAGAGGCGAGAGAGCCTGTTGGAGAAGGCCCGCCAAGCCGAAACTGGCTCCCATATCAGCGAGTGGCTCCGCTTGCCGGGCCTAAAGCCGCCAGACTGAGATCCAACCTCCCTTTGTTCGTAGCCGGAGTGGACAACATGGGCGAGTCTTTCGGGGGGGCATTTACCGTTGTTGAAGTGACGATCGACGACAACAAGACGCAGATTTGGGTTGCCGTTGCAAAGCCCAGCCAGGCTCTGACATTGGTCCTCGCTGCCGCACCGGAGGGTTCGACTGCGGAATTAATGAATGTCCCGCTGACGCTCGAGCGGCAGCGCCTCTTCGAGGAACTTAGTCTGGCGCCTGGGGATGTCCACAGGTTGGACAAGTGAGCCCTCTCACGCCTAAGTCGATCTGCGCCGCTCACGCTCGGCACTGTTCACTGCCTTGAGCCGTTCTCCAATATAGCCAGAGATTTCGCCAATCTCAGCCTGCAAGTCGGCTTCCGAAATGCCCTGTCCCTTGGCAGCCTCGACAAGACGTCGGCTGAGGTCCGCCACATCCTGCGACGCACCGGCAGTCCGATACTGCTCGACGGCGTGAATGCTGTTCTCCGTCCAGAAGTCGACAAACTCGCGAACCTTGCTCACTGTATTCCCCTTGGGCAGCCAAGAGTCAGCGTTAAAGCTAGTGGGTAAGTAGAGCAAGCAAAACACGCCGCCATTTCTGACGGGGTGCCTTCAGCGCCGCGGGCTCGTTGGTTACGAAATCTAATGCGATCGGCGCTGAAGGACCCCAAACCCTAATTCCTACCGCCTTTGTGAACTGTTCAAGGCTCGCGAACTTCACTAGCGCGCCCTGCATGATGGCGTGGATCGATCCATCGTCGATTACACGATAAGGTACGCCCCCAAGCACGCCGTCAGGCTCGAACGGTTTTGGAGAGCGGTCCACGGTCACGCGCGAAGAGTGGCCGCCAATTCTCCTTAGAGGGCGCTCGGGCTCTCGGTGGGCCAGCTTGGATAGTAATTCTTCATGCCTCAGGTTTGGCAGCGCGAATACAAAAAGAACCGCGATCAACGGCGACGTAATGACTGCGATTACAAACCACCAAGCGCCGTTTCGACCGCGCGATGATGCCGCGACCGAGACAACGGCCGATAGTATCAGCCATCCTGTTATGATTGACATTTAACGCTCCCCCAGCGCTTCGCATCAGAACCCAACCGGTCGGACCAATCAAGGGCACCTTGCAGCGGTCGGAAGCCTCGCCCTATGGTGGCGATGGGCTGGGGAGGCTCATCATGAAAGGCTGGTTGCAGGTAGCCGGCGTGTCAGTTGCGGCAGTCTTCGCGACGCAATTCGTTACGATTTTTGCCATTCAGCCTATTGGCGCAATACCTGATGGCCGAACAATTATCATCACTCGGCTTACGAACGTAAATTTCATCGGTAGTGCCGACGCAATCTGTGCTCGCAAAATGGGAGGTGTAAACTGCCATGCCCCGTAGCTGTGTTCGGTCAGGTGGGAAAAGAGGCCACCATAATCGCTCGCTTGCCCTATTCGAGTACGCTCTATGAGTTTAGCACCGGCGGGAAGACGTACGGATAGATGATCCTCAAATGGTCCGGACAGAACTCATCTCCTGCCACGACTGCGGCAATGGCGTCTCGTTCGACGCTGTCAGCAGATTAAGACATTGCTGTTTTTCGGAACTCTCACTGGCATGGATTCTTATTTTGGTGCTCGGGTGCCCACCCGAGTTATGGAAGATGGGAATGTGGGAATGACTGGTCCCGGCCTCATCCCCTCCGTTGGGGCCGGGGGCCTCTTTGGACGGAGGAGCCAGGTTTGGGGCTTTTTCGACCCGCAACCGTTCGTTGACCCATGCCGACGGCCGGGGCTTGCGCCGGGAGCACCCCTAGGTAGGCTCTGGCAGGGTTTGAGGAGAACCTATGGCCAGGAAGCCTATTTCCGGAACTGATTTGAGCTGGATTATTCTTGAAGAGTTGAGACAGGACGGCATGAGCCCAGTTGGCATTGCGATCGTTTCCGGTCGCAAGAGAACTGACTGGCGTGTCGTCGTGGAGGCTAGAAGCAGGCACTACATGCAAGGTGATGGCACGCGGCGGCTGGCGGCGATTGAGAAAAGGCTTCAATCCGTTTACAGCTTGGCGGACTAGGATCGATCTGTCCTAGATAACGACCAGACCGGAACGCCAGTCGTTTTGCGCCTTCATGCTCAGCGCGCAAGCGCGGCCTTACTTGGTGCCGTTCTTCCGCTCCTGCATAGCCATCTCAACCTGATCGGCCAGACTCGTTAGCTGGCTGGCGAGCCGGTCGAATAGCGCGCGCTTAGCCGGATCAGTTGCAAGATCGCGGATCAGGGCGCACTCAGCTGCGTCGGTGCGCAACTTTTCAAGCCGGGCCAACATGTCCTGCATCGTAGTCCCCTCTCTGCAGTTTCAACTAGGAAACCTACGGGCGTCAATTCAACTTAGGAGCGCCCGAACGCGAACCGGGACTACCCTTTAGGTAGTGGGGCCGTACCGGGGAATACTGAGCTAACAGGCGTCTGCGCGATTTGTTCACTAGT
Source organism: Bradyrhizobium ganzhouense (assembly GCF_049949285.1). NCBI lineage: Bacteria > Pseudomonadati > Pseudomonadota > Alphaproteobacteria > Hyphomicrobiales > Nitrobacteraceae > Bradyrhizobium > Bradyrhizobium ganzhouense. Next base: position 7,555,481 of record NZ_CP181318.1, on the reverse strand, counting down.
GAACAGAACACGCGGTAGACTGGCGAATGAAATAGGGCACGCCGTTTCTCCAACAAAACCAGCGCCGGGCCTCTTATTTGCACGCGTGTTGGTTACCGAATTCCGCCGTACGCGCGTGAGCAAAGAGCCGCATGTCCGAACACATCCGCTGCGACCACTGCAAAGAAGAATTTGCGCCAGAAGTGCTAGTCGTTCTTGCGCCACCGTCCGGTCATGGCGTTGATTTGCGCTCGGTGCATCGAAATCACGCTTCGTCAAGCCATCGCGGAACTGCCGCGTTGATAGCTGATGCCGAATACAAACCGATCTAAGCCGACGGTTCTCCACATCCCCTATCCGGTGCCTGCGATCGGCCCATGCTGCGGCGACAACCGATTGCGCAAGATCGGCGAGGACGTGACCGAGATGCTGGAGCTCATTCCGCGCCAGTGGAAGGTGATCCAGCACGTGCGCGAGAAGTTCGTCTGCCGGGCGCTGCGAAGCGATCACCCAACCGCCGGCCCCCTCGCACCCGATCGCGCGTGGACTTGCCGGTCCCAGGCTCCTTCCCCATGTCTTGTTCGCCAAGTACGGTCTGCACCTGCCTCTCAATCGTCAGAGCGACGTCTATCAGCGCGAAGGCATCGACCTCGATGTGTCGACGCTCGCAGACTGGGTGGGCGCAGCAGCGGCAACCCTGATGCCGCTGGTCGACGCAATCCGGAGCCATGTCTTCGCTGCCGATCCATGCCAAAGGTGTTTGGCTCTGATCTTGATCGCGTCGGCTCGATTTAGAGCAACGCGCCTGTTCCACATTTAACCTTTCGCGGAGACATCAAGCTTAACCAGCGTCTTCGATTGCATCGGACGCGGCGCGCAATAGCTTCCTCGCCACCGGACATTGCCCTTAGTCCGGGTCCCCAGTGGCGAAGCCGCTTCGCCATCATATTCGACGCGGCGGCTTCGTTTAATTGTAGGCTTCGCGCGCGAGTTCAATTTGAAGAGCCAGTCATATCGCGAAACTGTCGATCTCATTGAGATGCGTCGGCAACCTTGCGTTCTCAATACTCGGACGATCTTCGGATCGCGTCGCTATTGAACCACTTCCTCGTCAAGATCGCGTTCCTCTCAGAGCCGAACGATGCTGAGCACGAACAACATCTTCGATCTCAGTTTCTTCAGACGCTGAAGAAGGTCGAAGCGATCACCTCGCGCAAGCCGGCAGCCAAGTGAGCTGTCACTAAGCAAACCAAGTAACGCTAACGATCATAATTCATTGCGCTCGCAGACTGTGGAGCCGAAGCTGGATGCAGTCGCGAAGTCGTCTTTGTTTCGCGTACCGGCGCCTTCGCGGCGAGGGGGCGCCACCCTCTCGGTCGGCGGCCCCGCCCTGTCATGCTGGTAACCTCGGAGGCCGAAGGTGTCTGAATGCGCGGGTGTTGAGCGGCGACGCGTCACACGCAAGACGGTCGACCAGACAGTCATGCTTTCGCTCTCAGGCGGTGCAACAGTCACGCCCTGCGCAATGAGAGACCTTTCAGTTTTCGGTGCCGGAATACTGCCAGAAGATGCGCCGATCCCGTCGACTGACTTCGACCTATCCTTCGACGAATTTCGAACGAGCTTCGCTTGCCGCTTGGTGTGGCGTCGCAATACTTTCGCCGGGGTGGCGTTCCTCTTCTAGCTTCACCCGATGGTCCAGCGATCAGATGACGCGCGGCAAACGGCGAGGACGTTAGCGCGCAGGCCGACGCGCTTGATATCGAGGCAAAACGCCGGCTCGTGGATGAATACGATGGGGCGCAGGCGCGGGGCGAGGTGACAGGTCTGACCGATGGTCATCGCAAGTTGCAGCGGGTCAATAAACGCGACCCGACGATGCGCCATACGCTCCGACGAGCAAGTTTCAGCCGGGTAAGGACAGAGAACATCCTGCCATTTCGAGGTACGCCGCTCGCTGTATCGCGCGCACAAGGCTGTCTTAGTGCATGCTGACGTACTGAGTCAGGGTAAGCCTAGCTGGTCCAGTAACTTGGCCTCAACTCCACCAAACCCGAGTTGGGGTCTTTTATTATCGTCTTCCGCACCGCAGAGGCGGATTAGTATACTCCGGCTGGCCTGTGTCCGGGCGCGGTGGTCACCATGGAGCCGCTGCGCGGCGTCCGGCGTGACCTTGTTCTGGATCGTGACGTGAGGCCGCCATGTCTGGCTGTCCTGGCGGGAGAATTCGCCGCGCATGACGTCCCGCGCTGCCACCTGCAGTTGCGCGAACCTGGTAGACCCGATCCGGACGGCGACCCCGAACCCGAGCAGGAGGAGGCTATGGATGGGCACGGGATCACCCAGGACGGCCAAATCGCTCAGACGGGCCGTCTGCGCCGACGACAGGCGGTGGAATAGCGTGAGGTGGGCCGGTAGAAGATTGCGCTCCCGTGGAAAGTGGTCGCGACGGAGCCCGTCCAGCTAAGCGAAGGTCGCGGCATCCAGCTCGGCGGTCAGGATGAAGATCTCGCTCAGAGGAGAGCGGCCCAGACGTTCGGGCCGAAGACCATGGCCACTGCCAGGGACAGCAGCAGTCCGGCGCAGCAGAAGATCGCGACCGCCTTGATTTCTTCCACGTCCACGTCCGCACCGGTCGCCCGCGCCAGCGCCTTAGCCGCCCATTCCATGTCCGATCTCCTTCACAGGGACGACACTGAACTTAGCGGACTATCGCATCGGGACGTGTGACCTGGCTCTCAAAATGGGATCGACCCGGGCCAGGTAAGCCCGGTATCGGGCCGGAGATAGAGGCCCCGCCGGGGCTCGGATCGGGATCGGCAAGCCGCGTCATATGGAACCTGATCAACAAAGTATTGTTTCACCGTAGACGGTCCCGCTCCCGGCTGGGACCGGGATAGGATTCGCATGAAAACCTCTGATCGGTTCGAAGCCTCGCAGTCTGGCGAGGGGCGGTACCGTCTCCTTGTCGAGGCGATCACCGACTATGCGATCTATATGCTCGATCGCGAGGGCCACGTAACCAGCTGGAATCCGGGTGCCAGGCGCTTCAAAGGCTATGAAGCGGAAGAGATCATCGGTCGTCATTTTTCGACCTTCTATACGGACGCCGAGCGGGAGCAAAAAGTGCCTGCGTTGGCTCTGGAGGAGGCCGAGCGCACCGGCCGTTTCGAACGCGAGGGATGGCGCGTGCGCAAAGACGGCACGCAGTTCTGGGCTCACGTAGTCATCGACGCAATCCGCTCACCTGAGGGGGACCTCGTGGGGTTCGCCAAGATCACCCGCGATTTGACCGAACGAAGAGCGGCCGAGGCGAAATTACGAGAGAGCGAAGAGCAGTTTCGGCTGCTGGTGCAGGGTGTGACCGACTACGCCATCTACATGTTGGATGTTGACGGCAACGTCGCGAGCTGGAACGCCGGCGCGCAGCACATCAAGGGGTACGCCCCGGAAGAGATTATCGGTCGCCATTTTTCCAATTTCTACACGGAAGCGGATCGCGCCGCGGGTCTTCCACGAACAGGCCTGGAGACCGCGGCACGGGAAGGCCGGTGGGAGCACGAAGGTCAAAGGGTTCGAAAGGATGGCACACCATTCTGGGCGCACGTCGTCATCGACGCGATCCGGGACGACGACGGCAAGCTGGTCGGCTTCGCCAAGGTAACGCGCGATATTACTGAGCGGCGTGAAGCCGAAGCCGCGCTCCAGGCGGCGCAAGCGACGATGCTCCGTTCGCAGAAGCTGGAGGCCATCGGGCAACTCACCGGCGGCATCGCTCACGATTTCAACAATCTGCTGCAGGTCATCAGCGGGAATCTGCAACTGCTCAGTAAAGACATCGCGGGCAATGCCCGGGCCGAGACGCGGGTCCAAAGCGCATTGGCTGGCGTCGCCCGCGGATCAAAACTTGCCTCTCAATTGCTTGCCTTCGCGCGACGACAGCCGCTGGAGCCTCGCGTGGTCAACGTCGGCCGTATGATAAAAGGCATGGACGATCTGCTGCGTCGCGCGCTGGGCGGAGAGATCGAAGTGGAAACGGTGGTCGGTGGCGGGCTGTGGAACAGCCTTGTCGACCCGGATCAACTTGAGAATGCCATTCTAAACCTGGCGATCAATGCTCGCGATGCCATGAATGGCGAGGGCCGGTTGACGATCGAAGCCAGCAACGCCTTTCTCGACGACGAGTATGTGCGCCAATACGACGATCTGACTGCCGGACAATATGTGATGATCGCGGCGACCGACACGGGCACCGGCATCCCGCCAGACATTCTGGAACGGGTCTATGAGCCCTTCTTCACCACCAAATCGGAGGACAAAGGGACAGGTTTGGGGCTCGCCATGGTCTACGGTTTTCTCAAACAATCGGGCGGCCACGTCAAAATATACAGCGAGGTCGGCGCTGGAACGACAGTGAAGCTTTACCTTCCGCGAGAGATGGCGGTTGAGGATAGGCTCGTTAGCGCCACCACCGGCGAAATCAAAGGCGGCGAAGAAACCGTGCTCGTCGTCGAGGATGATGACGAAGTACGTGAGGTCGCGGTCTCCATGCTTACCGAGCTTGGTTACCGCGTCGTCAAGGCGAGAGACGCGGCTGCAGCGCTCGCCATCGTCGATAGCGGCATACCGATCGATTTGATCTTCACCGACGTGATGATGCCAGGCACGCTGCGCAGCCCGGAGTTGGCGCGCAAAGCCAAGGAACGGCTTCCCGACGTAGCTGTCCTCTTCACGTCAGGTTACACGCAGAACGCCATCGTGCACGGCGGACGGCTCGATCTCGGAGTAGATCTGTTGGCAAAGCCTTACACGCGGGAGGCGCTTGCCCGAAAGGTCAGGCATGTGCTGGCCAATCACGCTCAACGGCGCGTCGCGGCTCCAAAATCAGCTCCGCCAGCCGACCAAGACGCGGTGAAAGGGGCGACCGTGCTGCTCGTCGAAGACGACGAACTGATCCGCTTGACGACAACAGAGATGCTGAGCGATCTCGGGTGCCATGTCCGAGAAGCCGGCACGGCACATGAGGCTCTGAAGGTTCTGGACGAAGTTGCTGTGACGATCCTTCTCACGGACGTCGGCCTTCCCGGGGTGTCTGGCTTGCAACTGGCAAAGGACGCGCGCGCACGGCGGCCGGATCTTTGTCTTGTTCTGGCGACCGGAGACAGCGGCGTCGGATCTGAGGCGGCACTATTGGGCGCGGTGCTTGTCGTGAAGCCGTATACCCCGGACTCCCTGCGACAAGGATTAGAGAGCGCCTTGAAGGTGAAAAAGTCGGCCTAAGGGCAAGCGCGGCAGGAACGTAGCGGAGCGATGGGGGGTCGCTCTGCTCCATGCCGCGCTGCCCAGGTCATCGTGCGGACCATCCCGAGGCACGGCACATGACTCTCTCGCGCCCGCGTTCGTCATCGCTTTTGCTCGATTTCGCGGCCCTGCTCCGGCATCGGCCCGCCATCGCGGCGGTTGCCGGGGGAGCCGCCTTGCTGGCGGCGACGGCGCTGGTGAACCGGCAACTGGCGCGGAAGGCGGAACGCGAGAATCCGCCTCGGGGTAAGTTTATCGATGTCGACGGTGTTCGGCTCCACTACGTGGAGCTGGACCGGTGGTTCGGGTAGCAAGGCGGATGCGAATAGGGAAAGTTCCTGGTTTCAACAGTTTGGCCTCATATGAGGTGGAACTGTTGAAACCTTTGATTTGGCATGATAAATGTTGTTTCAACAGAACGACCCTAAAACTGATCGAAGTGTTGAAACCATGAATTTTCAAGAGCTTAACAATGATCAGCGCCGCGAGGTGGTCAATAGCCAGCAGCGCTTCCAGGCCTTGCGAGACGCCAAGGAGGCGTATGACGCTCATCGCGGTTCCCTGACCTGGGTAGCGTCAAAAGGCCACGAATACCTCATCCGGAGCTACTACGATAAAGCGGGCCTCCGAAAGCAAAGCTCGCTGGGCCCGCGTTCGGCCGACACCGAAAAGATGAAGGCCGACTTCGAGGCTAAGCGAGCAGCGGCGGAAAACCGACTGAAGAACTTGCGCGAGACCATGGACCGTCAAGCCGCGGTCAATCGCGCCCTCGGCTTGGGTCGCGTGCCTCTGATCGGTGCCCGCATCATGCGCGCTCTCGACGGCTTCGGGATGTTAGGTTCCGGCATTCGGATTCTCGGAGCGAACGCGATCTATGCCTATGAGGCTTCCTCCGGCGTCAGAATCGATCCTGGCTTGACCACGACGGAAGACATCGATCTTCTGTTCGACGCGCGCGGCGGCCTTATGTTTGTGGCGAACGAGGACGTTTCCAAGTCTTCGCTGCTAAAGATACTCCAACGTGTCGATACCAGCTTTGAGCGCACGAAGCAGACGTTCCGCGCCGTAAACCGGGACGGCTATCTCGTCGATCTCATCAAGCCTATGCAGAGCCCTCCCTGGAGGAAGGCGCCGGATAAAATTGGCTCCGACCCCGAAGACCTGACTGCCGTTCAAATCGAAGGGCTCGATTGGCTGCAGAATTCACCAGCTTTCGAGGCAACCGCGATCGACGAGAAGGGCGAACCTGTCCGCATCGTCGCTCCAGACCCGCGGGTCTGGGCCGCACATAAGCTTTGGCTGTCCCGGCGTGCGGACAGGGAGCCGCTTAAGCGACAACGCGATGCAGCGCAGGCGGAAGCTGTCGGGGCTCTGGTCGCGAACTATCTCACTCACCTAGCGTTCGACGCAGAACAGCTAAGGATGCTTCCGAAAGAAGTGTAGACAGCGCGGAGCCGCTTTTCGTTAGGAAAGACACCGCGGCCCGGGCGTAACAGTCAGGCTCAAAAGACCGGGGTCGGCATATCCAGCGCCGATCATCAGCGGCACCATGATGATGATCAGCATGATGCTGCTGCTCATCGGCATGCCGACCATCATTGTGGCGGCATCATCACCGTCATCATCACCCTCAGCACCAGCATCGGCATCGCGATGGACCACCGGCATTGTTGGCAGCCCAGCGGCTGCTGGCGCCGGAGAACGATCAAAATCGATTGCGATCACCGCAAAACCGCTTACGCTACCTACGGCGAAATCTTCGCGGCGTTAATGTTTGGCTCCCGACTTGGCCGCTGATTTCCGATGACCGGGCATCGACTTACAAAATCGAGTCGTTCTTAAAGCCCGGAATCGAGTCGCTCTTAAAGCCCGAGCGAGTCGTTCTTATAGTGGACGTATACATCTTCTTCTTGTTGGTGGGCCCGCCTGGACTCGAACCAGGAACCAGACCGTTATGAGCGGCCGGAGAATGGTTGGATTTGTTGATTTTGCTGCAATTTAGTTTGGGTTCGATCGCGTTCGTTGCGCTTTGGCAAGGCCGTTTCTGGTGCGAAACTGGTGCGGTGTTGAAGACCCGGAATCAAGCCCGAGTTCCCGTATCGCGCAGCTAGCCGGCTTTTGGAATCTGCTCCACGAGAGCGCGAACCGTTTCGAGACACGTTTCTTGCTCTTGCTCCCATCCAGGTTGGATGTCGAGCTCTGCGAGGTCGGCTCTTAGGTAGTCGGCGCGGATGCTGTGGACGCGGCGAAGAAGGTCGTCCTTTTTCGAAGCGACTGCACTCAAGTTTGTGGTGAGGGAGCAGCCGTCGAGCTTCTTGATGACCGTGATTTCGAAGATGTCCCGAGGCTTCAACATGGTCGCCCGATGGTACATCTTCTTGAGCGCGATCTCCGCCAATGGCTCGACCACAATCGTTGGCTTCCAATCTGTTCGAATTGACGTCAGGTCGATCTCTTTCTCAACTGGGTCCAGATCCGTGAGTGCACCGCTCGACGCAGTGGTGGCTGCGATTTCTTTTGAACTAGATCGCGTTCGTTGTGTTTCGATAAGGTTGTTTCTGGTGCGGTATCGTCTTGGCCATCGGGGATGAACAAGGCATGGCCGCACGAGCTTCCGCTATCGGATAAGAAGCGGAAATTCATCTGTTCAGATAGAGCCTTTCCGTCCTGGACTCAAAACGATTCTGGCCAGTCTTCATGCAGTCCCTGTATTACCTGCGTAAGTTAGATTGCGTCTGTACTGCAGGGGACTAATGCTCATTTCCGAGCGAAACATGAATATGAATGCAGACGCTGATGAGTACCCGAGACGCAACGCGATCTCCGTGATCGGGAGCTCACTGCCCAACAATTCGATCGCCTTGAAGAGGCGCAGACGCTGGCGCCAGGTACGCAAGCTCATGCCTACTTCGCGCTCGAATTGCCGGGTCAGGGTTCGCGGGGACATCCCGATCTCTGCTCCCCATTTGTCGCTGTGTCGGGGATTTGCAGGATCGGCATAGAGGGTCTCGCAAAGCGCAAGCAACCGCGGATGGGTTGGCCATGGCAGCGCTCCCGAGATGGGCGGTGCCCGTCGCAACTGCTCGAGGATGAGTGCGATAACACGACCGGCGTAGTGACGATCCTCCTGATTCAGCGATGCAGCCTCGACGATGAGCGCTCGCAGAAGCGGAGATACGTGAATGACGGTGCTTCGGGACGTAATACCGGGACTTGCCTCATTGGCTACCCAAAGGCTTCGGAATTCCGCGCCCATGAGGGATCCAACCGAATGTTTGGTGCCGGTCGGCAGCCAGACGGCTTGTTCTGGGGAAATGACGAGGCTTCTTCCGTCGGCTTTGACTGTGAGCGCGCCTGCAATCGCGTAGACCAGCTGATTCCAACCGTGACTGTGTTCGGCGAAGTAGCTCTTGGCCGGAAGCGATTCAACCCGAACGATCATCGGTTTCGGTGAACCAAGACCCTGAGGGGCCTCGAGCAGCCTCCAGCCAACCTTCCGAGGCGGTTGTCGTTTCATCGACATAAAATGGCATTTTATAGAGGGAAAGACCAGCGCAATATTTCTAGGCTGAGGGAGCGCCTGAAGGCGCATCGATTGCCGTAGCAAACGCAGAAGGGTTCATTCCGGACGGACGACCCGACGCAGAGAACATGAAATGCAAGACGGATTGCAAATAGCCGGATTTGCGCCGGATGCGTCGGCAGCTATTCGCCGAGAGCGCAGCAATGTCGTAAGGCTTGCTGTCGCCCAGGCCCTCGCAGGCGCCAATTCCACGGTCGTCTACGCAACCGGGGCCGTGGTCGGTGACATGCTGGCGCCCACCAAGGCACTTGCGACGCTGCCGGTTTCGGTTTTTGTCGTCGGCATGGCCCTGTGCACACTGCCGGCGGGCGCTGTCGCCGAGCGGTATGGCCGGCGCATGACATTCCTGCTCGGTGCAGGCAGCGGCGTCCTCGCGGGCTTGATTGCGCTCCTCGCGGTACTCCACTCGTCGTTCTGGCTATTCTGCGCGGGGACCTTCTTCGGTGGCGTCTATGCGGCAGTGGTGCTCTCCTTTCGCTTTGCTGCCGCCGATTGTGTAGCGGCGGAACGACGTCCGCGCGCTCTCTCTGCCGTGATGGCTGGCGGCGTGTTCGCCGGTGTGATCGGTCCACAGCTCGTGACACACACCATGAACCTGTGGGCCTTACCTTTTTGCTGTGACGTTTGTCGGCCAGGCGGCAGTTGCCGCTCTCTCCGCAGTCATTCTGGCGGGCGTTGAGCTTCCTCCGCTAACTGCAGCTCATCTAAGCGCCGGAAGGCCGCTCGCTATCATCGCCCGGCAGCCGCGTTTCATCCTGGCAGTGATCTGTGGGGTCGTATCCTATCTCCTCATGAACTTCCTCATGACGGCAGCCCCTCTGGCGATGAAGTTCTGCGGACTGTCCCAGGAGTCGGCCAACCTTGGGCTGCAGTGGCATGTCATCGCGATGTATGCTCCGAGCTTTTGGACGGGACGCTTGATCACGCGCTTCGGTGCATCCGCTATCGTTGCGGTCGGGCTGGCGCTCATCGCGGCCTCTTCGTCCATTGGTCTACTCGGCATCGACGTCGCGCATTTCTGGGTGACTCTGAGCTTGCTCGGGATCGGTTGGAATTTCGGATTCATCGGCGCTTCGGCGATGGTTCTGGAGTGCCATCGTCCCGAGGAAAGGGCGCGAGTCCAATCGCTCAATGACTTCGTAGTTTTTGGCACGATGACGGTCGGATCATTCCTCTCGGGCGGACTGCTGTCGTCCTTCGGCTGGTCGACCGTCCTGATGCTGTCGTTCGCACCGTTGCTCGCCGCGCTGTTGGCACTCATTGGCTTTTCATATCGGCCCGCCGCACGACCAAATTAGCGTCTTGAGGAGAAACCACATGACCGTAGCGGAAACCCCCGTTCAATATATGGAGCAAACGCGCCACTATTACCGTGCCCTCGGTTACGACAACGATTATGTCTGGGCGAGCTTCGATGATGTCCCTTTCACCAAACCTGCCAAATCGTCATCGGACCTGCGTATCGCACTTATCACCACGGCTAGTCCCCCTGATTTTGACGGCGCGAAGCGGGTGTGGTCAGGTTTGGTTTCGCCGCCGCCTAAGAGGCTGTTTACCGACAACGTTGCATGGGACAAGGAGTCGACCCACACCAATGACCCGGGCAGCTTCTTGCCGATAGAAGCAGCTTTCGGATTAGTCGGCGAAGGCGCCCTCGTCGGATTGACCCGGCACTTTCACGGTGTGCCGACAGAATACAGCCAACGGAAAACGAACACCGAGGATGCACCTGAAATCCTGGCGCGCGTTCGAAAAGATGGGCCGGATGCCGCAATCCTTTGTCCCCTTTGCCCTGTGTGTCACCAGACCGTAAGCTTGGTAGCCCGGCATCTCGAAGCGAACGGCATTCCGACCGTCATCGTCGGCTCGGCGCTGGACGTTGTGGAGCACTGCGGCGTTCCACGATTCTACTTCACGGATTTTCCATTGGGTAATCCGTGCGGGCATCCCTGGCGGCCCGATATGCAGCGCGAAATCCTACGCCAGGCGCTCACTCTTTTTGATACGGCGAAGACGCCCCGAACAACCGTTAAAGCGCCGTTTGGGTGGAACGAAGAAGGAGCCGTCTGGCGGGCCCGATACGGAAGAGTGGATCCGGAGGATCGAGAGCGGCTGCTCAAACTGGGCGATGAGCGTCGCTTGCGGCAGGCAAAGGCCAAACAGGCTGCTGAGGAGTAGTCATCATAATGACTGAAAACTCGGTGAGAAATCGTATGCGCGTTCTTGAAGACCGATACGGCAACAAGCTGAGCACATGCTCCGGCACCGCCCGCGACGCTTATGTGAGCGGCGTCGACAAGCTGCTCTCGGCCGGAACGGGGATTGACCGGGCATTCCGCGACGCGATCGCCGCGGACGAAGGTTTTGCTCTGGCGTACATCGCACTTGCGCGAACCTTGCAAGTGCTTGGCCGGGTTGGCGAAGCAAAAGCGCCGCTCGAGCGTGCGTTGGCGCTCGCGCCAGCTACGACGGCTCGCGAGCAAAGTCATATTGCGATCTTTGCCACGATCCTGAGCGGTCAGGGCGCTGAAGCAGTTTCAATGATCGCCGAGCACATCAAGGATTGGCCGCGCGACGCCATGGCGCTGGCGCCGGCCACCGGTGTGTTTGGTTTGATCGGCTTCTCGGGCAAGTCCGGGCGCGAGGTCGAGCAACTGGCACTGCTGGAGCCACTTGCCAAGCACTATGGCGATGATTGGTGGTTTCGAACAGTGCTCGCGTTTGCCGAAATCGAGCTGCATAGGCTCGATACTGGCTTCAAGAATATCGAGGCCGCACTTCGCGGTTTTCCCCGCAACGCGCACGCTGCGCATATCAAGGCCCATCTGTTCTATGAGAAGGGGCAGCGCGAAGAAGGGCTCGCCTATCTCGACCAATGGAATGCCGCCTATCCACGCGGGGGACAATTGCATTGCCATATAAGCTGGCATCTTGCCCTCTGGGCCCTGGAGACCGGCAGGCGGGACCAGGCATGGAAAATATATCGCGAAGCGCTGCATCCGGGCGGTTCGTGGGGCCCGCAGATCAATGTCCTTACGGACTGCGCTTCGTTCCTTGCACGGGCCGAGATGGTAGGTGAGCCGCGATCTCCGGAATTGTGGAGAGAGATCAGCCAGTATGCGGCGAAGTGGTTTCCCAACTCGGGGATCATCTTTGCCGATATGCACAGTGCGCTTGCCTTTGCGATGGCTGATGATGCGGAGGCTCTGGCGAGGATCATCGAGACCCCAAAGGGACCCGCTGCTGATATTCTGGTACCCATTGCGCGCGGCTTCGACGGTCTAGCGAGAGGCGACTGGACACGGGTCGTCGACGAACTAAAACCCGTTTTGCAGACCCATGAAAGGGTCGGGGGCAGCCGCGCCCAGCGCGACCTCCTGGAATATTCCGTGACCTGCGGGCTGCTGCGCAGTGGTCGCGCCGACGAAGCGCGGCGCCTGATCGCGTCGCGACGACCGCAGAACGCGGCAAGCGGCGTTCCACTCGTCGGAATCTAGAACGGATCACTGCAGCTTTCCCGTAGTAACTCTCGCCGCAAGCCGTTCCGCATTGGCGGTGAAGTCGCCCGCGCCACTAATCGGGCCTCGCCCAGAGAAAATATCTAGCGATGCCCATCGGAGGCAACACCATGAAACGCTACCATCGCGTCGCGCAGGTCTCGAAGCCAGGCACGCTCGAAATCGCGGAACGTGAGACGCCGTCGCCAGGCGCGGGAGAGGTGCTGATCTCGGTCGAAGCCTGCGGGATCTGCGGCGCGGACGCCGCCGACATCGACCGCGCCGATCCCGCGATGCGACCGCCGCGCGTTCCCGGTCACGAAGTGGTGGGGCGCATCGCGTCCCTCGGTGCCGAAACGCCGTCGATCTGGAAGGTCGGTCAAAGGGTTGGAGTTGGAAGGCTCGGGGGCCATTGCAATGAATGCGTCCAGTGCCGGCGGGGTGAATTTCAGCTCTGTCTCAACCAGCCGGTCGTTGGATCGTCGTGCGATGGCGGCTACGCCGAGATGATGATCGCCCGCGCGACCGGGCTCGTCTCGGTGCCCGATGAACTGAGTTCCGAAGAGGCCGCGCCGCTTCTTTGCGCGGGCATCGCGACGTTCGACGCGCTCAAGAAGTCGGGTGCGGAAGCCGGCGACACAGCGGTCGTTCAGGGGATCGGCGGGTTGGGACATCTCGCGCTTCAATACGCAAGAAAGATGGGTTTCAGGGTCGTGGCCGCCGGACGCGGCGCCGATATCGCAGATGACGCGCTCCGTTTGGGAGCGCATGTCTACATAGATACGAATAAGGAAGATGCGGTCGCCCGTTTGCAGCGCTTGGGCGGTGCGAGGGCGATTGTCACTACGGTCGGCCATGCTCAGGCGGTTGCGGCGCTCATGGACGCTCTCGCTCCGCAGGGAAAATTGGTGCTGTTGGGCGCGGGAAAGGACCCTCTGCCCGTATCGGTGGGACATCTCGTCCGCGGCGAGCGCGGCTTGTTGGGTTCGATGACAGGCACGCCCTTCCAGAATGAAAGATGCTGGATTTCAGCGTGCTCGCGGGCGTACTTCCGTGCATCGAGACCATCCCGCTGGAGAGAGCCGCGGAGCCGGTCGCACGGATGCGGTCGGGGCAGGCCAAGTTCGGAATGGTGTTGAACATGACGGAGAAGAGCCATGCGCATCAATGACGACCTGACCCTTCCCGTGATCGTTCACGCCGCGCAACTCCCATGGGCATCAAGCCCGGCGGCCGGCGTCGACCGGCGCATGCTGTTTCGTATCGGCGACGAGGTCGCGCGCGCCACGTCGATCGTGCGATACGCCCCGCGTAGCGCGTTCCCCCGCCATACGCACGGTGGCGGCGAGGAGATCGTCGTTCTCGACGGGGTTTTTCAGGATGAGCACGGCGATTATCCGGCGGGCAGCTATTTCCGCAATCCTCCCGGCACCTCGCACGTTCCCGCATCGAAGGATGGTTGCACGATCTTCGTCCGCCTTTGGCAATTCCGGGCGGACGATCGCGCGCAGATCGTGCGGCGGCCCGGAGAAGGTCGTACGCTCGAGCCGAGATCGGGCGCCGCGCGCGCAATCGAATTGTTCGACGACGAATCGGAAAACGTACGTTTCGAGAGCTGGCTGCCCGGCAGTCCCGTCACCGTCGAGAACGTCCGGGGGCTCGAAATGCTCGTACTCGCGGGAAACCTGTCGGTCGGCGATCAGACGCTGATCTCGCAAAGCTGGATCCGCTTGCCGGCCGGACAAGCGCTGCGCGCTGTCTCCGGTGCGGAAGGTGCGAAAATCTGGCTGAAGGACGCTCCCCTGCTTCATCCAGACGTCGGGCGACTGCCATGAACTCGATAGCGAAAGTGGATCACGAGGCATTCAATAAGGACGGCAGCTTCTGCGCGCAAACCGAATACCAGTATCGAGGCGTCGGATTAACTCAAGAAGCTCGGCGGAGCGGTGCGGCGCCGCGTGATCGTACCAATTTCCAACGAGTAGCAACCCAGGATCCAAAGTCATGACCCAAACACTTGCAGTCAGTCGCTTCCCTGTCCCAGATCTCGCCGACATGCCCGACGACATCCGGAACCGCATCCTGGCCGTTCAGGAGAAGTCGGGCTTCATTCCGAATGTCTTTCTCGTACTCGCGCACCGACCGGAAGAGTTCCGCGCATTCTTCGCCTACCACGACGCGCTGATGGACAAACCCGGCAACCTGACCAAAGCCGAGCGCGAGATGATCGTGGTTGCGACCAGCAACCTCAACCAGTGCCAGTACTGCGTGGTCGCACATGGCGCGATCCTGCGGATACGTGCTAAGGACCCGCTTATCGCGGATCAGGTAGCGGTCAACTACCGCAAGGCCGACGTCACCGATCGTCAGAAGACGATGCTGGACTTCGCTGTTCGGGTCTCGATCGAGGCCCAAAAGGTGTCCGAGAGCGACTTCGCTACGCTAAGGTCGCACGGGTTCACCGAGGAGGACATCTGGGACATCGCCGCGATCTCAGCCTTCTTCGGTCTGTCGAACCGGCTTGCCAACGTGACAAGCATGCGTCCGAACTTCGAGTTCTATTCCATGGGCCGCTCCTGAGATGAAGTTCAGATGTTTTTGGATTGGAGACACTATCTCCGCACCGGCCGTCGGTAGGTCAGCACTGATGTCGGCTAGTCCGAAGATAATCATGCCATCAGCTATTTTCCATTTCTGCGATAGCGCATCCGAATCTACGATCGTTACGGAGAGACCGTAGCGGGATCGCATGTAGAGCGGTAGGTCGAGGACCTCAGAACTGAAGCGATGAGGAATGGACCGATGCGTTTCTGGTGCGGTGACCGACGGCCGACGAAATCAAGACCTAATAAGTGATTCTCTTGAGATCTCTGGTGGGCCCGGCAGGACTCGAACCTGCAACCAGACCGTTATGAGCGGCCGGCTACCCGCCAACCTTGTTGATTTTGTTGCGCTTTCGTCGATTTTGACTGCGTTCGTGGCGTCGTGTTCGCCATGTTTCTGGTGCGAAACTGGTGCGGCGCGCGGTTCGAAAATACTGAAGCCATACGCCCTCTGGCGAATGCCGACCAAAGCCTTGGCAGGTCTTGGCGACGCTGCGGCAGACATTTGCTACCATTGCGTGTTAGAAGCATCGCAGACTTAGTTGGATATTTGCGAGCGAGCATGCTGTTCTGTTGGAGTTTTAGACGTGCGTGAAACATACGTCATCTCGGATCTACATTTGGGTGGGCGATCAGCAGGCGCTGCGGGGGCGACCGACCCGGGTTTCGCGATTTGTACGCAAGGAGCGACCATAGCGCGTTTTATTCGAGATTTGGCGAATGGGTCATCCGCCGACGGATCGATCGAACTTGTGATCAATGGAGACTTTTTGGACTTTCTTACCGAGCCAAGCGCTGACTCCAATAGCTGGACATCTTTGCACTCTGTCGAATCTGCAGCTTTGGCTTTCCGGCGCGTCTGTGAACGAGAGCACTTGGTGTTTTCGGCGCTAGAGCACTTTCTATGCCGCGGCAATCGTCTAGTGATGACATTGGGAAACCACGACCTAGAACTGACGTACCCAGTCATCAGACAGCTGCTGCGGGAACGGTTGAACGTGGTGAATGGCACGGATTTTGAGTTTATATTCGACGGGGAAGCTTACACTGTCGGCGACGCCGTTATCGAGCATGGCAACCGATATGATCGATATAATCAGGTGGACCACGATGCCTTCCGGCGTTTCAGGTCACAACTGTCTCGCGGATTGGATGGTTCCAATCTGATGCCGTCCGCACCGGTGGGAAGCTGCCTGGTTTCGGAGGTGATCAACCCGTTGAAGGAAAAATATCGCTTCATTGATCTGTTGAAGCCAGAGAATGAGGGAATGCTTCCGTTGCTGCTCACATTAGAGCCCGCAGCACGGACAACCATTACCCGCGCGATCAAAGTCCTTTTGCGAGGCGCCACCCATGGTTTGCGCGATAGCGTCACGCCACTTCGGGCAGGTGAAATCGGCTCAACTGGCGGTTCGTCGCAGGTGTATCAAGGAGATCTTGTGAGCGCGCCAAGCAGAGCGCCCGAACCGGTAGGAATTTTGACGGATGAGCTTCGCAGGACGATGTCGACCGCCGATAGCCAAGTCTTCATGGACGCGCTATTTGGGCCGGTAGACCGAGAGCTAGGTGAAATCGGATCTCGTGAGCAACTGCAGAGTTTGTTGCAGCTTCTGGCGTATCCATCTTCCGATTTCAAAGCGCGGCTTGGTCTATTGATGAAGGCAGTTCGGGTGCTACAAACCGATACGTCTTTCGAGCTAACAATTGATGCTGACAAACCCTACCTCAGCGCTGCTCGCACCTTGATAAGGAATGGCGGCTTTAAGTTTGTCATCTTCGGCCACACCCATCTGGCAAAAAAGATTGAACTGGAAACCGGGGCTTATCTAAATTCGGGTACTTGGGCCAATTTGATGCGGTTTCCGAAAAGTATTTTCGACGTTGACGCAAATATCGCGAACGATGCGCTTCGAGAATTTGTTATGGACGTGGGACGTAATGACGTTGAGAAGTACTTTTACTTCAGGCCCACATATGTCCGCTTGATATCTTCCGCAGACCGAAGAGTGGTTTCCGCGGACCTGATGGAGTACGAGGGCTGATTTGAGCACGTTCAGGGATGCGATAGCTCGCGTTGAAGTGACGTTGCCAGATGGCGGCGTTATTCGAGGCACAGCATTCCTTGTTACCGCAGAGTTGGTGGTGACTGCATTCCATGTTGTTTGCGATCGCAATAATCCCGCGCCAACGGCCGAGCTTCGCGGTGCGGTAAGATTGGTATTTCCCTCCGGTGAGACCGATGCGACCATTGAGCCCGGGTGCTACGATGATCTCGCGGATTGGGCGGTTCTACGTTGCTCAAAGCCGCGCGAACTCAAGCCTCTGCTGCTCGGGCACTTGGAGTACGCGGAAGAAGACTCTGCGACGATCGCATGGCGGAGCCATGGGTTTCCAGACATCAAGCCCGACGGTATGGATGTGGTTGGCACCGTTACGGCGTCATCTGTTCCGCTCCAACGGTCGATGGTAATCCAGCTATTTTGTCAGGAAGCATCTGCCGGAAAGGGAGCGCCGCTTCCAGGCCTCTCGGGAGCCCCAGTCATTATAGACGGTGTAGTCGTCGGTCTCCTTCGGTTCGCACTAATGGAGGATGATCGTCGGACCAAGGGGGGAACTGTCTTTGCGGTTCCGATCGCCGATGTTGTCAATGGGAGCGGTGGAAAGATTCCCGATCCTGACTTGTGTTGGGGTCTTCCATCCCCCGCAACGGTGGATCTTCCACCAGAACCCTATGTCGGCCTGGAGTATTTTGGCAGCGCGCATGCGCACGCATTTTTCGGTCGATGCGCCGTCATGCGCAAGTTCTTCCGCTTACTGACGACGCAACCAGCAAAGCCAGTCATTCTCCTTTACGGTCAATCTGGGGTCGGTAAATCATCGCTCCTCGCGGCGGGAATTTTACCGAGGTTGGAGCTAAGTCATGCCGTTCGATATGCCCGTGCCACGACGGCGCAATCATTGGCCAGCCTTTTAGTGACTTGCGTTGCCGGCGACGGAGCGAACCAGGATGATCTTGTCGAGTCTTGGCTCGAAATTGAGAACTCATCCAAGAGACCATTAGTCGTGATCGTCGACCAGTTGGAAGAGGTCCTAATCGGACAGGAGAAAGAAAATTATCTCGAATTCAGACAATTCGTTCAGAGCATCAAGTCCGTCTTCGAAGATGCACCTCGAAAACCTCAAGGCAACATCATCCTCAGTTTCCGCAAGGAATGGCTGCCCGAAGTTGAGCAAGGCCTTCGCCGTGCGGGGCTGGTCGCTCCTGGAATCTTTGTCTCCTCATTGACAAGAGCCGAGATTGTCGAGGCCGTAGTAGGCGTAGCCAAGACGAAGCGTTCGCGCGAGAAATGGGGTCTGTCGATCGAAACGGGCCTCGCTGAACGGATTGCTGACAGACTCCTCGAAGACGTGGATGCGCCCATTGCGCCGACCCTTCAAGTTCTACTTACAAAAATGTGGGTAGAAGCGAGGCGACTCTCATACTCAGCTCCCACGTTTACGTCTCAACTTTATGGAAACATCGCAAAGGAGGGATTTGGCCTCTACGATTACTTGAAACAGCGATTGGAACGAGCTCGAAGCGACGCGCCAGAAGCCTGGAACTCAGGCCTTACCCTCGACATCCTTAGTGCGCACACAACCTCACTTGGTACGTCGAAATTCCTCACGCCATCAGAACTCAACGAGCAGTACAGCCACGCTGGGGCAGCGTCAGTGGCCGCAGCACGAACCCTGAAACTGCACACACTCCTGGTTGATTCTGGGGGCGAAGCTCAGACACATGCCCGAGGTGGCACACGTCTAGTCCACGATACCCTTGCGCCGTTAGCAATCCGGGAGCTCGATCGAAGTCGCCTGCCTGGCCAACGAGCTCGCCGTTTGCTGGAGAGCCGAGCCAAGGACTGGAGCGACGGCGGAGAGGGCGCAACCTTAGGATCGCAAGATCTCAAATTGGTGAGAAGGGGCAGGTTCGGTATGCGCGCCCTGACTCCCGACGAGGGACGCCTGGTGTCCGCAAGTGAAAGCGGTCACAAAGCGCGACTCTTCAAAATTGGCTTTGCCTCATTTGCAATGGTAGCCCTGCTTTCAGCTTACTATCTCCTGGTGTCTGCTGGGTCACGAGATATCCGTGAACTCGTCGAATTGGATACCAGGTGTCAGGTTACGGAGGAGCAAAGCACCTCAAAGACATTCAACTGTACTCCGCGCGTAGAGCTTGCAACCGGCCATGGCACGGAAAAGGGCTGGCGGGCGTTCTTGTTTCTAAAGGCTAAGGGCGGCGCGGCGGTCAGGTACGAGACAACCTGCGGTCAAATTCAATCTACTGAAACTGACTTAACCAAACTGGATGTAACTGATTGTATTCTCAACGCCGGACGCCTCGCGAACGTTGGCGTTTCCCTAATTGCGCTCTCAGGAGGTTGGCGTGATCACGATGCTCGCGCCGAACTCTCTATCAATGTCAAAGCAGATTTTTCTCAGGCTTATTCATTGCTCGGTGATCGCGCTTATCGGCTTGCGTCAATTTGGTTCAGCGCACTCGCAGATGCCCAGGACCTGAACCAAACGGAACGGGCGCGGGCGATATACTACAGTGCTTGGGTCCCGTATCTTCAAATGGTTGACTGCACGATGTGGCATCGTTTGACTGGTACTGCGTGCAATCTTGTCGAACTGTCAGCGCAATCACGAAACTATTCCGAAGTAGAGCTCCGAAGAATCTTGAATTCAATTCGTCCGGCAACGCCAGAAGCTCGGCGGCTTTCGGCCCAAGGTTCGATTTTAACTTGTATGACCGCATTACGGTTTTCAGCAAGAAGCGCCGCGGAACTTGCAGAAAACTGCTTTGCTCAATTCGTTAGAGAGTCCGGTTGCGATGACCATAGTCAGTCCGCGCGATTCCATCTAGCAGTAATCGCCTTCTGGATGGGCGACAGCGATAAGTCGAGTCGCTATTTGCGAGATCTGTTCGATCGTATGGGTGGGCCTTCGACCGATTGCAAGGATGTCGAGGCGCCTTCTGCAAATGCTTGGAGAGTGGTTACACTTCCAGAGATAGGAATGTGTCGAGAAAAACCGATTCGCGACATGATGTTTTTGGGTTGTGCGCTTGCGCGCCGCTATCCGAACAAGGTTGAAGACACGACGATCGCGAAAACTTGCGCGTCGGCAGAAGATACGCGCGGTGGTTATGACGATGAGATAGTTTCGATGATGATAAGGAACCTGAAGCGAAAGGTCCGGGGTGAGACTTGGGCGGGAGGATGCCAGCTTGCGTCTTTTAGATTGTATCCTCCAGGTGAAAAGAATCCTGGAATAGCTGCCGGAATGTTGGGCGGGGAAACACAACGATATCAGCGTATCGTCCTTCGTATGTTGCCTACAGGTGGATTGGCTACGACAGAGGAGGTGCTGTCGTATCTGAAGCAACCGGACGCACAGCTCAAAGGTGGTGTTTCCTATCATTATCTTGTGGGTCCCGACGGCCTCGTTGCTGAGATCGAACGGCTGGGAATCCCTTCAACTGCCGGTTCGGAATGTACTGGCCGCGAGATCGGTATCCTCATCTCATCATCCGCTTCTGCTCATAATCCTAATTACCGAATCGTGGCGGCGGTCCAAGAAGTAGTCGACGAGTTAAAGGATCGATTCGGCATTAAAGATGATGCGGTGTTCTTGACGAGTACCGGCGATACCACGCCGAGTGCGTCCGCAGATTTTGAAGTGCTCACGAGCAATTGGAAAAATCTACCGGCGTTAGGAGACGGTTCCTGTACGAAATAATCTGCGATTTTTGGGGCACGTGAGAAAACCGCTCATTGGCCGCTAAGATGCGGAAGCCTATCGGCGGGCAAGGAGAATGCGAGCGAAGATAGATGAGCCGCGGCTGGCCTTGATCGACGATTCTCGTGCCTCACAAGTCGAGGTTCGGCAATGCAACGAGCTACTTGTTGTTGCGCGTCATGAAGGCTGCCAGCATTGGTCAATGCCCACTGTATGGTAGCACTGGTCATTTGGTGACCGGTACCGGGCTCCCTTGAGCGGGCGTCCCTTCACGATTTTGGGCTCATCCCCAGTGCTCCCAGCCAGAGCACGGCAGAATTCAGGCGCTAACCCTCTTTACTCGTTCTTGGCGCTGTGATTGATTAGTGCAACCAGTGGCAGAAGTAGCGAGGGTTGTCGTGGCAAGGACATCAGAGGGCACTTCTACTCGCGTCGCCGAGGGCACGAGCACAGGACGAGTTTCAGAGGGTGGTTCGACCACGCGTGTCTCCGAGGGGACGTCGACGACCAGGATCGCCGAGTCGGTCTATGTGGAGATCAATATCTACGGTGATCGAGTAGCCGAAGGTACTACTGGATCACGAGCGTCCGAGGGGACGACCTCGAGGGTATCTGAAGGGGGAACTGGCACCCGTGTTGCAGAAGGCGGCGGGACGAGAGTGGCGGAATCCGTTTTTGTCGAAATCAATATTCACGGAAGCCGGGTTTCGGAAGGAAGTCGCGGGACGGGCTCGCGCGTTTCAGAGGGAGGCGGCTCCACAGGCTCGCGCGTTGCCGAAGGTGGCGGGACTGTCGAAGCTCGCGTGGCGGAAGGAACGACGCGTCGGCAGTCCTAATTGGTCGCAACGGTGTTTAGCGTCCGTCTGCTCGATTCGGAATATAGGGATATACCAAGTGGCTCGCTTGTGTTGGCGGCGATGGCCAGAATGGGATTCGTATACGGATCCGGAAAACATGCCGAACAGAGCCTAATATCCATTCCTCACGATGTGAGTTCGTTTGAGGGACTAGAGTATCGTGGCTTGCCGGCGGAACTCTTGGGGTGCGCTTGCGCATGTCTTGAACTCTATCCGGTGGAGGGAGCAGCCGAAATCCAAGTAGATGCTGCGGCGGCGGAACATCCGAACGCCAGGCTCGGGCCTCAGCAAGCCGATCTCCTGAAATGCTTGGAGAGTTACGGATACAGCACCGCAGTGCTCTCAGCCTATCGATCCCCGACTTTTCAGGCGCTTCTGTTCGCCGCAAGGTATCTTGACGGAACCTTATTCGATGAAAAAGGACGATACCTTTGTTTGCCACCAAAATTTAGCGATCATTGCATTGTCGACGCAGCGCTAGATGTTGAAGACGGAGAGCGACTAACGCTCTTTTTGTCAACATTGGCTCAGAAACTTCCGTGTAGTCTTTTTCGCCCATTCCTCGCAAGCGATCGAATCGGCTTTGAGCCGTGGCATTGGAGGACCTTGTTCTTGGCCTCGGATACGGTCGACGAATCAGTTTGCCCGGAAAATATTCCCCAACCTCGCGAGGTTGCTCGCACCTTAGCCATGGGCGAATACTTGGATCTGGATTGCGGAACCCCTGTGAAGTCGGAATCCTCTAAGCCATCCGCCCATATTTTTGTTCATGGCTACGATGTAAAAAAGTCTGGCGTTTGCGTCGGATCGCGCCGGCGATCAATCGCCCTGTCCATCGCAGACGCAATCGCCGCAGTTGGAAGCTGGCCCTATTACGTGGTCACCATTCCTCATGGCTTCACTCCTCTAATGGATGGGAATATTCTAGAGAGCGATATTGGCGCCTGCGTGTTCCGCTCGACTTCAGATGCGAGCGATATTCCGACATATATCACTCCGTATTCCTGCATCTCAGATCGGGTAAATGTCTCCGGTCGTGTATATAAGGCCCTTGAACAAAAGGCTGGCTTGGCGCCAGGCACGCCATTCTACCTCGAAAAGTCCTTCGTCGATGAATGGCTTCTTCTCAACCAAGAGGCCGTAGTCCCCGTTCAATATGCAAATCCACGTTCCGGCTTCTACCGCGTTGCAGATGCACCGTTTTTGTTGCCGGGACGGTTCGATGGATGGCTGGGACGAGAGCACCGGGGAGATGTTCCGCCTTATATTATTTCGCATCACGAGCGAGTGCCTACCTATGAACTCGACTTAGTTCACTTCTCTCTCGTTCTTTCCTATCTGCGCGAGTACGATGTTGGAGGTGGTTGCGCCGACCTTGCAACAAGATTGGACGCTCAATTATCCCGCAAACTATTGCCTCGCGAGATCGACCAGCCGTTGAACCTCCAAGAACTCGCTGCGGCTGTCTTTTATATTCGAGCCAAACTGTTTCATGATCGATCCGCGGCGATAGAAGAATTCCAACGATGGTCGCCGCTTTTCCGCAAAGCGTCGGTTGATCTCCGCCAAGACAAAGCCGCTCGACTGTTCCTAGGACATCTGGCGAGTATGATGAGGGAGCTAGGTCCCCAGGTTCAGGGCGTTGGCGATCTACGTCAGGAACTTATCGAATCGTCAGAGGTCAGCCAGTGGGTAGATGAAGCCTTGTTCTATTCGCTAGCCGCGGCACAAATCATCGCTTTCAATTGCAGCTGTGGTGACAGGGCTTCGCATTGCCTGGCTGGCGATCTTATAGCGCAGATCATTGGACAGCCATCAAGCATTGGTGCAGCGGAGGACGGCGCTTTCGAGCGATTGGAGTCGTTCCAGACTGCTCTTCCGGTCGAAGCCGTCGGTGAACTCCTTCCCTATGTGCCTTTGACACCGGAAGAAAGGCAGGCGGTAAAACTCAGGTTGCTCAAGGCGGTAGGATTCCTATTTCGCTGTCAGTTCGATGAGGGCGTTGCAATGCTTCCTCATGGATCGACAAGTTTAGTCGGGGCAATGCCCTATTCCCTTCTAGATAAGCATGTACGGGTGGACTATGGCGTTCATGCCGCTCGAGCCGCACGTGCCGTCGCCAGACTTTTCGCGAACGCCAATCCATGAATATCGCGAACATCATTCTCTTGGATTCTGAGGGTGTTCGCGTTGTTCGTGCTGGAGATATTTATACGGTGCGGGGTGCGTTGTGCGTTAGAATTGAGCCCGCATTCGTATTTCAAGAAGGGACATTATCGATAAGTGTCTCTAGCCCCAACGAAGAGAAAATTTGCAGTGTGGTTCATAAAGTTAGCCGGGATACAATTGCAGTGTTTGAAGCAATTCCTGCGACCCGGCTGGGGCTGCATACAGTAGAGATATGTTTGAACGAAAAGTCGATCGTTAATTTTTCGATTAACATCGGAAAAGAGGCAACGAAAATCGTCAGCGCGGCATTTCGTGAGCGGAATCAATCGTCGTTTTACCGAAACCGGTATCGATTGCAGGCCATTCCGTTCGAGAGCATGTTTCGCGAGACGCATGAGGTGGTCCGGCGAAAAGGTGCGTCCCTAATTTTTGTAACCGGTTCGGTCGGAAAGACAACCACAAAGGAGCTGCTAAGCTGGTTGCTGAAACCATTGCGCGATTTGATACACTCTACCGACTCATGGAATTTCCCACATGAGATTTGCAGTCAGATTCACAATAACAGTTCTTGGTGCAGCTTGTTCGTGATGGAAGCTGCGCTCGGCGCGCACCTGGGTCTGATGGGTAAGTTGCTGCCTCCAGATGTATTGGTGTTCACTTCCGTTGGCAAAGTGCACACATCGTTTTCTCAAGACTTGCAACAAATTGCTGATCAGAAAGCGATGCTTGCGACACACATGTCGGATGGTTCGACGATCGTGGCCAACTTTGACAATGAGTTTATCCGACGTGCTGTCGAAAAACAAAAGGTCGTAAGCGAGCGTCGAGTCAACGTTCTCCGAACGTCGACCAATGAGTCTAGTGACGCTGATATCATTGCCATGGAAAGCGATGGGAAGATCGTCGTAGTTGATAAACCTCGGGCAATTCGGATTGAGTGCATCTTGAAGTCCGATGTTCTGATACCACCAAATGTAATTGGCTGCGCCTACGGTGCTTGGAGGGTGATGGCTGGGGATGAATGTCCGGCGAATGAGTTTGCCGATCGCTTGGCGGAGTTTCCGGGAGCGCCGGGTCGACTTGAAAGAATTGAGCTCGCGAACGTAACTGTCGTCAACGACGCCTACAATTCGAACCCTCTATCTATGCGACGATTCATATCTCATTTGGCCCTCGAACGAAGTATAGGTCGCCGCGTCTTGGCGGTGGTTGGCGAGATGCGTGACCTCGGGCCTCTCACGCACAATGAGCACGCGGCAATTGTCGCTGAGGTCTGCAATGCGGCAGATAAGGTCATTTTTGTGGGGGATCTTTTCAAAACTGTTGATCTCTCATCGACTGTAGAATGGCTGAGCCTGGATGATCTTGGCGTGCTAGACGACAAGCTGAGCGCGCTTGTGGGCGAATACGACGTATTCGGCTTTAAGGGATCTTATGCTACTGGGTTGTTTCACTTGGCTAATGGATTTATCGCGAAGCACGCTAATGCTCTGGCGATGCAAACTTGATCGCATCTTCTTATCGGATGCGCTGCCGATCTTCAGGCGTCCCTTGGGTTCTGGCGACCTGGAACGCTTGCGGCTCCAGCCGGCGCAGACGGCACCAAGCTGCGCGGCGGGATGTGGTTGCCGCTTGGACTTAAATTGTCGTGATCGGAGCGGCCGACGGATGGAAATTGGGGCATCAACTCACCGCAGAAGGTAGTGAAGATGACCGAGCTGAATATTTCGAATGATGGGAAGGGGCCGGGCAGCCCGTTATCGCCTGAGACGGTGGGGACGTTCGCGCTTGTCGGCGTGCTCGTGGTCGCCGTCAGCCAATCACTGGCGGGCTGGGCCGAAAGCCTCGAGCGGAACTACCGCCGCGGATTGCTGCTAAAGGCTTACCGTCGGCGGCACGAATGGAAGAAGTCCGACCTTTCAAGGCTTGAGAAGCTCGACGTCAATCCCGTCGCTCGCCGGCGGATGCAAGCCGTGGCAGGACTTGGACGTCCGGTGGTTAGCCAACCGCAATCTATCGAAGAGTTCGTCCTCGAAAGGTTGAATGCCTTCTCAGTCTTGCTAAGCCCGGAAAGCTCGGCCCATGACCGAAGGAGGTGTTTCAGAACCTGGCCGTGGTGGAAGCATCATGTTGAAGCGTACTATCGGGGCGAACTGAGATTGGCTCAAGAGCGAGGGGAGAAAGGCGCTTCGGCCGAAGCGGAGATCAGGGTTGGCGCTGCACTCGGCCTATCGTCTTCCCTAGTGCACAGCATTTGCGGGGAAATTCGGCTGATGCGGCAGGACGACGAGCAGTCGGCCAACTTTCCGGAGGAGACGATCCGAGACTACGAGCGCTGGATGAACCACGGCCCTGACCCAGTCCGATAGGGCGCGCCTTTGTAAGCTAAGGGAGTGCTTGCACTCATTGGTTTGCTGGGCAGCGGCAGTCTTCTCAAGGAGAGCTAGACAAGGTAAGGGAAGTATGTTGGCGTCACTGCGAACTGAAAGCGGTTACTTGATTTAAGCAACAGTGCAGATCGAGGACAGCAAACGACGATCCTGACGGCAATGATAGACCGCTTTGAATTGAGCTTTGTGTGGTGGCTCCACAAAAGTAAGCCGCGCGATGCCTGATGACACATTAGAACTTCTCGCCGCGGAGATTGGTCGTCAGGCCGCTGACCTGCTCGCGCAAGGCTTGATCTGGCTGCCGGGCATGGCGCCTTTGCTGGCTAAGCACGAATGGGCGGCACTGGAGCGACAATCTGGGCTGTTGCCCCCATCCTACGGGACTGACCGTGTGCGTGAGGGCGACCCGGAAGGTGCTCTCAATGTCTTTGCCGAGATCAGGACGCCCGAGGCGATCGAGCTGTCAATGCCCGCCATGATCGTCGAACATCCGTTCCGGTCCGAAAGCTACTATCGAACGCTTGACATATCATTTTACGGGGCGCGCGAGCTCGACGCCTTCCTGGTGATCCGAAAGATCCGGTCGGCGTTTGATTGTCTTTCACTCGCGCAAGACTTGATAGCTTCGATTTTGCATCTCGTTCGGGTCATTCATATAGTCCGGCCACCCGATCCTGCCTATGATGTCAGTCACAGCGACCCGCAGGTCCCGTTCTCGGTATTTGTTTCACTGCCTGAAGATGAGACCGAGCGGGGACGACTAAGGCTTGCGGAGGAAATCCTGCACGAAGCGATGCACCTTCAGCTCACGCTTCTGGAGGGACATACGCCACTGGTGAAGCGTCCGGAGGCCGCGCGTTATTCGCCATGGAAGCGCATGGCGCGACCGATTCAGGGTGTCATGCACGGACTCTATGTCTTCGGCGTCATCGATGCCTTCCTCGAGGTGGTCGAAGGCTCATGCGACAGTCAGACCATCCATTATGTCCGCGATCGCCGTGCGCAGATTGCCGAAGAGGTGACCGAAGCCACTTCCCCAGTATTTAGGGAGGATTTGACGGACGTTGGGACCTTGCTCTTGAATGCGATTGTGGCGCGCTTCACCAACGCAAATCGGTGAAATCTACGCCATGCCGCTGGAGACTTCCTCCGACTGCTCGGTCGCGTCCTGTCGGATGGGCTCAGTGCTCGCGCAGGCGGCCGTGAAGACTCTGCGGGTCGAGCCCAAGCAACGCTGCTGATGAGACGAGCAGCGGCCATTTAGCTTCTCGGAGTGGTGCTATTGCGTGAGTCTATACTAATAAAAATTCCACCAAAATTCATCTACTAAGTATTTGATCTCGCTATATCCAAGTCACGAAAACCGACAGGCCAGTTTATATTGTCTAAATCTAATTTCTATCGTAGCGATATGATAAAATACTTCAATTTAAAAGGTTAGATTAGAACTATATTTCAAGAAGTCGCGCGATAGATTCATCTACATTATGCGAATAAGGTTCCGTGCTCTTCTATCTATTGCGCTCGGAAGATGATAAGCAGCGTGGAGAGTCGGAGATCACCATGGACAAATCGAGCGAAGGCCAAGCTCTACCCTCGGAGCAAGATCGTCTGCCTGGCGATCTAAGAGACATAGGTCTCGATAGCGAAGCGCTCGCCAGGCTCCTCGAAGAGGTGCGCAACGATACGTCGTTCACGCCGGCGGCCTATAATCGTACCTATAATCGACACAACCGGTAAGTGGCGCGAGAACGGTGGAAGTCGACACCGTACTTTTGAAAGTTGCCAGTAGGTGCAATCTCGATTGCACCTACTGCTACGTTTATCATCTCGGCGACGATGCCTGGAAGAACCAGCCCAAGCGAATGTCGCGGCTCGTGATCGGGCGGACATGCGAACAGCTCGGCGAGTTGGCGCGCGCGCAAGGCCGCCCATTCAGCGTGGTCCTTCATGGCGGAGAACCGTTGCTTCTGGGGGGTGCCGCTCTCGCCGACCTTTTCTCCCGATTGCGTGCCGCGCTGCCGCCCGATTGCGGGCTGCATGTCCAGACCAACGGCGTGCTGCTGAACGACCAGATAGTCGATCTCTGCCTTGAACATCGTGTCGGAATCTCAATCAGCCTCGATGGTCCCGCCAGGCTGCATGATCGCTTTCGTATCGACCATGCGGGTCACGGCTCTCACGCTGGCGTGCTTCGCGGCATCGCATTGCTCCGGGATCGTCCGAAGGCGCGTTGGCTGTTCTCCGGCATATTGTGCGTCGTCGATCCGGCCAGCGATCCGGCCGAGGTTTACAGTTTCCTCAAGTCGACTGAGGCGCCCAGTCTCGATTTCCTTTATCGCGACGGCAACCACAGCCAGTTGCCCTTCGGCAAGGCCTCGTTCGAGTCGGTCGAATACGGCAACTGGATGTGCCGGCTTTTGGACATCTACCTATCCGACCGATCGCCGCCTCGTGTTCGCATTCTCGATGACTTCCTGCGATTGATCCTAGGTGGGCGCGGCGTTAAGGAGGGCGCCGGTACGGAGAGCTACGGCATTCTCATTGTCGAGACCGACGGTACGATCAACAAAAACGATACGCTGAAAAGCGCAGGTTCGGCGTCGGATCAGTTCGAAGCGTCCTGGTCCGTCATGGATGGCAATCTGGTGAATCTGATGGCGTCCGAGGAGTTCGCCAGCTACTACGCTTTGCAGCGTCCGTCCGCACCGCAATGTCTCGAATGCCCGGATTTAGGCGTCTGTGGCGGCGGCATGCCGGCGCACCGATGGCGCGACGCCAACGGTTTCGACAATCCAAGTGTCTTCTGTTCGGACCAGAGGCTCTTGATCGCGCGTATGCGTTCGATTTTGACGGCAAATCGGGGGGCGGCATGATCACACTTGATTTCAACCGGGCCGCAGCCTCAAACAAGCCATTCCCTCACGCCTTGCTGCCAATCGCCATTCCGCGTGACGCGTCAAACGCCGCGCTCTCTTGGCTGGTTAGTGAGGCGCCGTGGGACTTGCGGGTCGAGGACTTCTACGTTCAGCACGAGTTCAGCTTGCTCAACGTAGCGCTCGGCGATGCGATCGCACCACTCGCAAGCGGCGCCTTCATCGATCAGGTTCGTGAATTCCTCGAGCGGACTTTTTCGCTTGATCGAACCCTGCACCTCGTCGATGTGAACGCTCACCGGCTGACCTCGAAGCAGGTCATTCGGGTCCATAACGATTATATCGAGGGAGCCGAAACCCATCGTTTCCTCATTCAGCTGAATACAGGCTGGACCGCCGCGCAGGGGGGACTCCTGATGTTGTTCGAAGAAGACAACGTCGAGACGGTCCGGCAAGTCCTGCTGCCGCAGCACGGCAGCGGTTTCGCGTTCGAGATTTCACCGCGTTCGTTTCATGCCGTGTCCGAAATCCGTCATGGCGAAAGGTATACGCTCGTCTACACCTTCTCATGATCACGGCGAAGCTCCGCCGCAATCGAATGCGATGTGTTCTCCGCGGGAACCAGATCCGCGCCTCAGGGGGAGGCGAGAAAGTCGCCCACCATCGCACTATATTCGGCCTCGCTAGTCGCGAGACGGGCGAGCTGTTGCCGAGCCAGCTCTTGCTCCTGTTGCACGGCCTGGTTAAAGGAAGCACTCGGTATCCGCACGAAATCTCTAATCGTCGTGCATAATTTCAAGTGGCTCAACCGCGCCGTTTTCAATGGGATGCGATTAAGGCCGAGCGACGCAACCGTCGTCTTGCCGATTCTGGAAGTCGCCACGATCGCCGGACCGTTGAATTTGATGTGCCGACGTGGATCTGTTGGGCCGCCGGGATCCAAGATCAACGGCTCCTCAACATGATCGTCGGTGCGCCTCCGGTTACGATGGTTGGTAATCCGCAAGGGAAAGAGGTTCTTCTTGCCGCTCGAATTGCAGCGCTCGCAAACGAAATAAAGGTTCGGCCACGCGTAGGCGAGCCAGTAGTAGCCAGGATAGAGCAGGGACTCGCCCTTGGCCTGCTGCGAACAGGTCTTTGGGCGATAATGCTCGACGTGCCCCGCGGCAATGTGTGAAACCCTCGCTTCGCAATAGCAACATTTGTCGTGCTGCGCCGCCTTCAACGCGTTCTTGACGTCAGTGTGTCCATAAACGCTCTTGTCGAATTTGAATGCAGTCTTGCTGCTTGCGCCAGCAGCGGGATCGAGCGCGAGGGCATGCTCCAAAGCTGCGACAAGAGCGACGCCTGCGTCGAGACGCTGAGGCGCCGCATTGGGCTTTTGTACCCTAATCAATGCCTACCCCTTCGATGCGAGGCGTGCTGCGGCGTCGCGCACGATACGCATTGCCTCTTCGACATCGGGATTGGTTTCAGTCGGCAGGTCGAGCATGTCTTTCTGAAGTTGACGCAGGCGCGCGTTTTCGGCGGGCGTTCTGCGCCGTTTGTCCGCGAGCCGCTGCTGCTCCTCGAACAGCGCGTCGACTTTGGGAGGCCAGAAGCTTTCCAGCCCGAAGAGGTCGGACGTCACAATCTGATCGACCCGCCAGTTTTCGAGCACAGCCGGATCGTTCTCGATCACCGAATGGTCGCCGTCGCGCATGACGACAGCGAGATTGGCGTCCAGAAACGCTTGCGTCATCAGCGGGCTATGCGCGGTCGCGATGAACTGGACGTTGGGGAAGTGCTTCGACAGACGCTCTCTCAGCTGTCTCTGCCATTTTGGATGCAAATGCAGATCGATCTCATCGACGAGCACGATGGCCGGCTCGACTAGGGGATTGGTGCTCTGGGGGTATCGCTGAAAAAGCCTCCAGCCGATGTCGACCAGCCACGCGGCCATCGTCTGGTAGCCGTAGCTCAGCTGACGCAGCCTGACTTCGCCGTCATGTGTCGTCACATAGACACCGTATCTATCGTTTCCGCCGAGCGGACCCGGTCGATGGATCACGATGTTGTTGGGATGTTCGACTTCCGGCAGAAGCGCCGCGATCAGTTTCAGAAAGGTATTCTTCTGCGCCTTCGCGCGCTTGGCGCCTTCACCCTTGGCGGTCGACGCATAGTCGATCTGCTTTAGCAATTCCTCGGCGTCGAATAGCTCTCCCGTTCCTTTCAGTAGAGAGTCCGTTGCGTCGGGCGCCCTCTTGAAGTCGACGTTGTCAACTCCCATATGCCGCCCGGCGCCATAGGCCAAGATCAACGGCTCTTCGAATTTCGAGAAGCGTTTCCATCGACGCAGCTCGACGCCGCGGTCTTGGTTGGGCCAGTCTTCCGGCTTTTCCGGCCAGCTCGATGCGTCGATGATTTCGGGTTTCCCTGCGACCCTTGAGAATAGGACCGACGTCTCGACCACTTCGGCGGAGTCCATTTTTTTGTCGAGGCGAACCGCGACCGCAAAGCTAGCCTTCACCTCGCATTTCACATCACCGTTGCGGGCTAGATTTTCGAAGACTTGATTCTCGGCCTGAGCCATGCGCGGCTCGACGAACATCTTGGGATTCTCTTTGCTGCCCTGGTCATCGCTGTTAAACACGGGAGTCAGCTGCGTGATGCATTCGAGCAAGGTCGTCTTGCCGACGCCGTTGTCGCCAAGAATGAGGGTCCATCGCGCAGCTCCCCCCTTGGGATTGCGCAAACTGAGTGTATGACTTCCGGCGAACGATTTAACGTTCGTCAGATTCAGCTCGACCACGTAAGTCGCGGGTTTCGAGGTCGTTGGCACGCGAACAGCTCCCAATGTCGAGGCTTCCCATCAATCTGCACTGCGCGCGGCGGGCCATCAAGACCTCAGCCGCCGCGACGAATCGGTTTATCACGTCGCTTGAGAGGGAGATACGTGCTCGTCGCGCGCAGGGCGGACGTGTCAGATGCTCGCTGAACCCCGACCCATGGCGGCCTTTGCTTTGAATCTCGCGCCAGCTCGTTTCGTGCAGTGTTTCGGATGCAGAACGGTTGGAAGCGCGCTCGTGCGTACTTTCTCTTCATCACAGCTTGGTTGTGGCCAGCCGCCTTCGAGGCGTGCTCCGCTTGGGCGATATCGTGCGGCCGAGAAGACAAGAACCGGCCTCGCCGACGCGGTAGCAGTTTTGCTCCACGGCGCTGTAAGCGGTTTCCGTTCCGCTCGAGGACGCGGCGGAGAACCTTCGCCGGTCCGGCCCCCTAACCGGCGTCGAGGCGGCGCGTCCCTCCGCCGGCGTTCGTGCTGCGGGGCACTGCAGCAAACGGGGCCGTGCGGGCAGAATTTGCATCGTGGCGGCGATTGCGCGCTCAGTCCGTGCCGGAAGTCATCGCCACAACCCGGTCCTGAAGGGCCAGGTACGCGTAACAGGATCACTTGGCACGACGCTTATGTAGCGAAAACGGAGGCTTGCGTTTCGTGACGGCGCCGGGATGGAGCTTTCCGAAATAGCCCGTGAGCTGGTTGTATTCCCACATCGCCTGAGTTATCGGCTGGGGATTGCGCGCTGCGCGCTCAACGACCTTCTCCAGAAACCGCACGATCGGTCGATGTTGAGGCTTCCGCCTGGCCGCGGGATCCACCATGAGATCGAACAGCACTTTGCCAAAGAGGGGCTTGTTCAGCTCCAGCCCGGTACGCTCCTCGTAGAGCACGTTCAGAGTTCGCAACTTGCCCTTACGCTTCGGTTCGCGTGCGCTCTCGCGGCACGGCTTGACGTCGAAGACCGTAAACCGTGCCTGTCCCGCCGCATAGATCGTCAGCGCTTTCGCAAGCTCGGTGTCGTTGAAATTATCCAGCTCGAAGCAAAGCTTCCAAAGTTTGACATAGTCAGGCCGCGTCACGTGCCGATTCTTCGAATGAATGGAATGCGCGATCCGCAGGCCCTTGCCGATGTTGACGGGCACAAGACCCTCGTTGTCGAGCAGGACGAAGGCGATCGTCTGGTGATGATGCAGATAGTCGATCAAGCGCCACAAGGCACTGTAGGAGCTGTCCTTGCCCCCGGTCGCATTCCCGACGCCGCGGAGGTTCACCATCTCGATGCCAAGCACACTCAGGCTCGTGGCATACATCTTGTCGATCAGGTGCGGCACGATAGCAAGTTCGGTCGGCCCCTCCACGAACAAGACCAGATCAGGTTTGGGGTTCAGCCTGAAGTCATTGACGACGAGTTCGAGTGCCCGCCGTGGATCGTCTTGGACCCTGATATCTGGAATGCGGTCGATGAGCGTTCGGCCGAGATCCTCATCCGGGTCGAGCTGCTCGCCGAAAGCATCCGCGTAGAACAGGCGCAACATCTTAGCCATCTCATCGAAGGACCGCGCCTTGAGAGCATCGTCCTTCAAACGCTGCCGCTTCTCAAGCCGGACGAAACGCACCAGAATGCGCCAGTTCTCCAGCGGGTCGAGTTGGCGGCAATACCTAAACACATTCTCGTAGTGGCGCTTGAGTTCGGCCTTGTCGAGCCCGAGAGAGCGTGCGATGCCTGCCGCATCCCACTGGCGCGCGAATGCGTACCAGTCCCAATCCAAGGAATGACTGATGCGGGTAGGGACGGAAATCTCACGCTCGTCGCCCTGCGTTCGCGGATAGTATCGGTCAGAGATGATCTGACATAGGGTGCCGACCATGCTATCGCTCGTCCTGTCGGTCCCAGCCATGTGGGTAGCGGCCGTGGCCAGATTGGGTCCGAGCTGGTCGCCCCATTCCGGATCGATGCTCCCGTCCTCGCGAAGTGCCCATTCGAGCTCAACGGTTCCTGTCATCGATCGCAGGAGGCGATCGAGCTCGAAGATTTGGAACTGCGAGTAATAGGCTTCGTGCCGCCGCATCTCGGTGTCGATCGTTGCCCGGTGCAGCGCCGCTCTATCTCGAGGGTCCCAGGCATTGCCATGTTCGAGCCAGCTCCGGATCACTCGCCGGCTGAAATCGAAATCGGCGAGCTCGACGCGGACATCTCCGTCCCAAGGCTCGTCTTTCGGGAGATAATCCATATAGCTGAAGCGCTGGACGCCATCGAGCAGCTTGATCTTGCGTGTGATGTCGATCCGGTAAATCCGCAGCAAAGGAAGAAACAAGCCGACGCGCTCCAGTTGCCGCAGGCGCTCGGCATCGACTTTCAGGTTTCGATTGCAGCAAAAGCTGATGAAATTCGACGCAGGCAACAGCGGACAGACCCGGAAAGCCTCGCGTTCGATGATATCCTCAAACCTCTGCGTCACGAGCCCCCCATGGATCAGCCGCTTGCTCGCTCTGATCCCGCAAGGCGAAGCGGACCTCGGGCAAGGGATCCGATCCTGCATCGTCGATCCAAGCCCGCAAAGTGCTGACACCGGCAACATACCTCTCGAGAACCTTTGCCAGCCTGACGCATTCGGCGCGGACGGACGAGACCACGACCGCGCGCATGCCCTCGTTTGGAGTGTCCTCGTAACGAAACACGTCGCGGATGACGGCCATCGTCTCCACCAGGCGCTTGTGATCTTCGGCGTTCAAAATGCCGTCTTCAATGAGCTTACGCGCCGTGCTCAGCATGATCGCAAGTCCGATCTCATGGCACGTCTCGATCGTCGCGATCAATTGATCGGCCAGGACACGGGGGATGTCCGCAGCGGTTCCGGCTTTCGATAGCTTGACCCAGCGGCTGATGGCCATCGCCGCAGCGCCGACCCTCACGTCGTCCGAAGCGACAAGGCTGCGGCGGATCATCGAGACGATCTGATCACGTTCGCCCTCCGCCGGTGCCCAGAAAAGCGGCAGTGCCGAAAGGGCTCGCCATGATCCGGTCCGCCCGATGAACGTCATGAGATCATGCGTGCGTTGCCCGCTACCTTGTTGATTCGGCAGGTTGGGAGCGACGGCTGCCGCAATTGCGTCGCCGGCTGCGCTACGGATGCTGTCGTTGAATCCTTTCGCGAAGGCAAGGGCGAAGGGATCCTGCCGATCGACTGTCTGCAGCTCCCAGGCGACAATTTCGTCGAACAACCGCGCGGCCACATCTGGCGGCAGTGTCAAGCCGAGTTTGACCGCGAGGGTGATTGCATGGAGATGGTCCGCCTTTCGGCCGACATCGAGCGAGCTGACCGACGGTTCTATCTTCATGACATCGCTCAGATCAGGGTCAAGTAGGCGCGCGGTGAGCCTGGCCTTCAGATCGACGCCGTCAGGAACCGGACATTTCAGCAGACTGCCGGCGATCAAGAAAGTGTTCCTCGGCAGACCGGTGTGATCTTCCGCATCGAGGTCGGACCAAAGTGCCGTTCCGAACGCGGTCGCTTCTTCGGGTTTCAGGATGCCGCGCAAAGACAAGTAGGCGAGCGGCAGGCTCGCATGCTCCCGATCCGGATGACCCTTTTGCATCATGATCAGCAACTGCTGAATCCGACGGTCCCAACGCAGATCGCCGAGCTCGCGGTCCGGTTGCGCCTTCCACATCGCGGTCACGGCCCGAGGCCACAACTGCATGTTCGAATTCTTCTCCGATGGTAGCGGAAACTCGAGAGCCGCCAGAACGAAGGCGCCCTTTTCGGCGACAGGTATCGCTGCGGATGCATGGGTTACGATTTCGCCTAGTGCCTCGATCAGCCCGATCTCGAAAATGTTGGAATCATTGGCCATCGCGACGGCACTGCGGAGCAGCGTGCCAGCCCGGTCCGGCGACATCCGGACCGTCAGCCGTGAAAGCGCCATGAGGGACACGCGAAGCGCATTGATGGCCCGGCGGCGATCGCGTTGAAGGCCCGGCGCGCGCAACTCGGCAATCCGGCGCGCCCAGAAAGTGACCGCGGTACCGATCGTGGCGAGGAGCGATGAACTGCAGCCGGCGCTCATACGAGCGGCGGCGAGCCGGCCGAAATGACGGTCGAACGGTTTGTCCCGATGGCTACTTATCGCGCGCAGCAGCCAGACATACCATTCGACGGTCGATTGTTGACCTTCCTCGACGACTGCAATCGCAGCGTCTTCGCAGATATTGGCGAAATTGATGCGGATGGGCAGGCCGACCTGCTCGATCAGCTGATCGAATTCGTAGAATAGCAAGATGCCAGTATTTTCCGCTCCGAGCCTGATCTTGCCAGACCCATCGCGATAGTGACCGGTCTCGAAAGCGGCCTGAACCTTTACTTGATCTTCGCGCCGCTCCTTCTCGATCGAAGCGGCTTCGGTCTTAAAATATTGCAGCTCCTTCATTGGATCGATGCCCTCACCGCTGAAATCGCGCAGCACCGGCAGATCGGACCACCGTCTGGATCCCACGTCGCTGGCGCGGCTCAACCAGGCCGCCCAAGAGAGTTGCGACTTGATCGCCAGTGAATCTCGGTCGAGCCGGTGACGCCGTTCGAGCTCGGCCGTACTTTCCTTGATCAGCCTCGTCGCGGTCGCATATTCGCCGAGCTCGCAGTGAAGCGCAGCGCGACGCAGCTTCCAGACCGGCTCCTCCGATGGCAGCTGCGCAAGCTGCGTCTCGAGCTTCGTGAGATCCATCCGATCGCGTGCGCGCAAGCATAGCTGATAGGTCACCTCGTGGCGCAGAGCCGAGCCAGGCGCGGCTTCCGTTTCGATTAGGCGGGCCCATCGGTTAAGCTCATCGTCGTCCGCGGAAAACCGGGCGTCGCGCAACAGCGCCAGCGCGAAATCCAGGCGCATAGTAGAATCAATCGCGAGGGGCTCGGTCTTGAGCACTTCCGTCAGCGCTGCTGCCAGCTGCGTATCAAGCGGTGCGAGGCTCGTCGTTCGCCGCCAGAGAATTTCGGACAGAGCTTCCGCACGCACAGCCGGTTCGAGCAGATCGAGCACCTGTCTGCGCATCATCCAGCGAGCGCCGCCGGCATCGAGCAGGGGCTGCCGGTGATGGCTCGGACAGACCTGCCAGCCAGGATAGGAAAGCCGATCGTTCCGGAGCAGAGGGATGGTTTCCTTGGCCAACTCGGCGACGAAAGCATAATCAGTGCGCAAACGGTCATATGCTGTGCTTTCCGCCCGGGATATCGGAAATCGGTCGGGCGGAATCAGCTGCCATTCATGCCGAAGCGGGGGCTTGGCCTTGCGGAGCTCATCGAGAAAGATTCTCGTAGCCTCCGAATGCCGGACATCTCGTGGCAGGTGCTCCACGAGCGGCGCAAGATCGATCGGTGCGATATTATGAGCCTCGAAATAGCGCCGGGTCGCCCGTTCCAGCCGCAAATTGCCGACGAGATAGATCCGCCGTGCGCTGCCACCCAGGTGGTCGCGTACCCACCCCGCCCATTGCAGGAAGTTGGGGTCGTTGCCGGAGAAGCCAACCAAGCAAAGCTCGTTCTCGATGAAGACCTGACGGGCAAAGTTGACGAAGGCGGCAAATTTCGCGGGATAAGTCCGGTAATCCTCTTCGGCGAAGATGAGAGGCCATGCATCGCCGAGCGTGCGGTGAAGCTTCACGATCCGCGGCGACCTTGCATAGGTCAGGTCAGTCTCCGTTCGCACCGTCTCGTAGGCGCGGTCGCTGCTCTCGGCAGCCCGCTCCAATAACGTGTCCCAATTTGTCGTCAAGATATCGGCCCACGGCAATTCCAGGAGCGCGGAATGCAATGGCCCCGGGGCCCAGGACTTCTCGGGAAAGTTGTCGCGAATGAATTCATCGAGGCCGGACTGGCCGAAATAGGTGCGGTATTCTTCGGCGATACGCAGTGGATCGCTCGGAGCAGCCTCCGGATCGTGCGGATAGAGCCGCTGGACCATCCTCTTCTTCAGATCCCACCATGACGGCGGCTCCGGCGATTGATGCGAGGTACGAACCGCATTCTTGCTCAGGCCGGCTCCCACAAGGATCGAAGCACCGCGAACCGAGCCGTCCCGCCAGAGCGCGCGAGCCAGTTGCTGCAGTGCAGGATAATCGGGGAGACTTTCAATGGTGGAGTCTGGATCGGGCATCAATCAGTTCAATCCAAAATTGATATTCTGCCTTGAAGCTCTTCGCCTAGCAAATCCCGATCGGAAGTCCATTCGACTCTTGCGGGAGGTTCAGCGCGATCAGCCGGCCGGGCGAGCCCGTCACCTTTCGCGAGCGTCATGGCGGCGGCGGAGCCCCTGTGCGCCGTTTTCACCGCCCTTCCAGATGCGAACTCCGCTTTTCTCGGCGGGTTTAAGCGAGCGCAATCCATTCAGCACGTGCATGTGTGACAGAGAGCGACGGGGCCGCCAACCGCCTGGATCCCGTGAAAATAAACTGGCAGGCTGAACTAGCCTTGCGAAAATCCCGTCTGTAATGAGGAAGCTCCGACACGGAGGCTTCCATGACCGCATTGCGCGACGTGATCACCTATGTCATTCGACGACGTCCCGGCATCACCGACCGGGAATTGACCGAGGCCATCTACGGCTCGGACCAACGGCACCGCAGATCAATGCCGAGTGCCGGCATTGTCCCGACATCGAGCGGCGACGGGGCGCCTCGCATATAATGAACTACATTCGAGACGAATCAATTCCTTCCACGAGGTCGGAAGATGCGAGTGCTCATCATCGAGTCGGGCCGCGCCGACGATTTCTACAATGATGAATTGGACGGTCCGTCGACCCTTCAGTTGCTCAAGCTCCAGGGCTACAAACCAGATATCCGATATGCTCTCGATCGCACTCATCTCAAGCGCGCCATCGCAGAAGCCACGGCGAGCCGGTATCGGGTGGTTCACCTGTCCTGTCACGGCAGCAGCACGGGCATTTTTCTGGGTGACCTGACCAAGGTCAGCTGGGCGTCGCTGGCCACGTATTTTCAAGGCGGCAGGTACTGCCCGGCTGTGCTCGTCATGTCGGCCTGTAAAGGCGCGTCGAGCGGCATCAGCGAGGCCTTCGCTGATTGCGATGATCGCCCTGAAATCATCTTCGGTTCCAGAAAGAGCCTCAACTACGACGATTACGCGGTCGCTTGGGCGATCCTCTACCGCCGTCTCGACATGAAGAGTCTACGAAGGGCCGCGCAACTCGCCTTGCGTGAAATATGCGCGGTGGTTGATCCGTCGTTCATGTATCGCCGGTGGGACGATGACAGCGAGCGCTATCTCAATTATCCGCATGCTGGCGTCCAATACGAAATCAAGCAAACCGGAGACGGGGAAGACGATGACTAAGGAAAGCGAGACATCGTCGCTTCGCGAAAGGATTGACTCAATGAGCCCGGACGCGACGGATCAGAAATCGAAATGGTTCGCTTTCGCTGACGAACTGTTCGAACTCGCGAGCGCGATCTATGCCGAGGCCGACTTTATGGAGACGGAAGCAGGGGCCGCCGATCCGCGGGTGATCGCGCTAACTTTGCTATGCCGTACGGTCGGCAATTTCCGTGGTGCGCTCTCGATGATCGAGCAGCAATTGATCGTCGAGGCGCGCACACTCACGCGCTCCTGCGTCGAGAACCTGATCTGGATCGACAAGCTTGCCAGAGATGGGGCTGGCTTCGTCAAGGAGATCGTAGC
The DNA here is from genome assembly GCF_049949285.1 of Bradyrhizobium ganzhouense. Taxonomy (NCBI): domain Bacteria; kingdom Pseudomonadati; phylum Pseudomonadota; class Alphaproteobacteria; order Hyphomicrobiales; family Nitrobacteraceae; genus Bradyrhizobium; species Bradyrhizobium ganzhouense. The sequence continues at coordinate 7,515,933 of NZ_CP181318.1, read as the reverse complement.
GAACGAGTACAAGAGCAGGGAGATGCGCGGCCAGGTGCTGGCGCAGTGGGCGTCCAGCCAGGAAAACGAACTTCCTTTTGCCAAGGACTTGCATGCGTATTTGAAGGGCATCAAGGGCAGGCCGAAAGAGCTGCTCAGCGTCAAAGCCTTGGCTCAAGCCGGAGTTCTCAAGGACTCTTACGTCATCTACGGCCAGCTGTCTTCAGATGCCGCGCACCCTTCGGCGGATTCGCTGGGCCGGCACATTCAACGAAACAGCGACCATTCCATCGCGATCGTCGCCGATGGGCTTACGGATGAAGGCGAGACCTTGCAAACGCTCGATTTCGCATGCGCGACGTTCCTCAGCATCTGCGTCGGGGCGAACCAGATCATCGGAGGTGTGCCGTCAGGCGCCGAACTGGAGCGGCTGTTCCAGGCGCTCATCGCGCTTCGACAGGGCCAGTCTAAAGTCGGTCCTGCGGCCCAGACGAGGTGAAGATGTGCCGGGGTATCGATCAGTTCAAAGGCGCGCGGATCGTCGCCGTGGTCCCTGCCATTCAGCAATGCTTCGGGCATCACGCGTCCGGCCGAGTCGAACCGACGACTTGAATTGTCGACCGAAAAGGGGAGAGGTTGTCGGGCTTCGGTGACCTTGAACCCGGATGACGGCGGGTGCACGCTATTTGATGGGCCAATTCGACGGCGATGCCGTATTCCAATGCCGACGCTTGCTGTGGTGCTCTCAGTCGAGAAGGCTCACGAACAGCCAAGCCTGTCCGCTTCTGGCCTCTGCGGGCCAACCAAGATTTGAAAATTTGTTCTCGAGCTCAGACCTCAACAGACGTGGCACTTGCTGCGAGGGAACGACAATCGTGGAGTTTGAGCCGCCTTCGCTTACGAACGAAATGAGGATGTATCTGGTGCGGTTCCTGGTGCGGCGGCCGTGCTGCAGGCAACAAGAACGACGTAAGCTACTGATCATGCTGGTGGGCCCGGCAGGACTCGAACCTGCAACCAGACCGTTATGAGCGGCCGGCTCTAACCATTGAGCTACAGGCCCCCGCCGCGGGCAATCGCTAAAAGGCGGCCGGACGGCGTGCCGGGATCGTTTACAGGGTGGCCGGCATTCCGGCAATCCCATATCGCCGGCCGTGGTGCCGCTGAATTGGCTCGCGCGCGCAAAGGTGCGCATTGTGCCGATCGACGACAGTGTGACGAAAGACGAGCAGGGCACGATCGACCTCTACTTCCGCTGGGGTCTCATCAAGTGGAAGCTTGTTGCCGCGGATAGTGTCGATCGTTCCTTCTCGGACGCATTCGCCAAGGGAGCAGGCTTGCGAGCCCACCGCCGCTCACGCTGGCCTTTCTGCTGGCTCTCTGTTCGGATCGAATCCTCTCCCAGTCATGTGAATCTGCGCCTGAAAAGGCACAGTGTCACTTTGGCTCATCGCTACGTATTGCACATGACCTCGGCCGTTTAGCATCTCTATACGAAACAGCGAAGTCTCTTCGCAGATCGAGACGAATGCCTTCTTCGCCTCTGTGTCCTCGAAGAAAAATGCGCCCCTTCGGAGCCCCGCTCAATCGACCAGTCGACTTTGTTTTTTCGTGCAATGCGCGATGCCTCTTCGCGCAAATGGTCTAATTGCCTGCCGGAGGCCCGAACAATCACACAATCTATCATTTCCACCGCTCACTAACTCAGAAATCCAGTTTACGATGTATGGCCGGGCGTCACCAGCTGCTAATCTTGGCCAACACCTCTTGCGGTCGCCGTAATACGGCTGACCGCGTCGAGACAAGACCATTACACGCCTTGATGCAAGCCGTCCGAGAGAGGTCCAGGCCGTGCAGATTGTTTGAAAGAAGGTGGTGGTAATCCCTTCCAGACCGCATCCTGTTCCCAGCGGGGGCCGCATCGAGCTACGTTAAGCCTCCTGAATGGCAAAACTAGGAAACGACGCGTTCTAGGTCTAGGATCGTTGCGACCGGGGCTGGACTACATTGTTTCACGATGGGCATTTTGAACCCGGACGGCCGCCGGGAATATTTATTGTTGGCGGCCTTTTTCAAGGAGAAGCGGATGAGGGATACGCTGCCCTATCTGGCGATTGGCGTCTGCGCCATGGTCGCATGCCTGGCTTGTGATGAACTGGCTCGTCTAGCGTGGTCGAGTCGTGGGGGGTACGTCAATGCATGACTGGAAGAGCGAACTCGATGCGCTCGTCGCTGAAACAATGGCGTTCGCCAAATCGTTGAAGGTGGAGATCGAGCGGCCCCGGCCGCACCCAAAAATAGTCGACGAGCGAGTTGTCCTCAGCTTGCCCGACTATGGCGCCAGCGAACGCGATGAGATCAGGAAGCGGGTCGAGTGCTTCAAAGCGCATCAAGAGCGCTTCATGCGCGAGCGCGAGGAGTATGCCGACTCGCTGCTGCGCCGAATCAGGCCGATCACCTAGAAGAGCTCGTTCAACCTTTCATGAGCCCTGTCAGGTCCCTTGGGATCGTGCAGCTCAAGCGCTACGCGATCTACGGCAGGCCTGAGACGGTGAATTTTCTGCCGCTTCGGTCATTTGATAAGCTCGTCGTAGGGCTTGCCGCCGATCCGAACCGGCTCATTCCGGAGCGCGAGAGTTCTCAAGCTCGATTGATCCTTTGCCGCAGGGATTTGTTTGCCGCACATGTACCCCTCACCGCGCTGGAAAGATGCGTTCCTCTCCTGCAAATAGCAGGAATGCTGCTCCAGGGAGCGCCGTCACGCTCGAGCTTCTTTCGCAGGCGTTCGCCGGACGGGCTGCGACCGGCTATTTGCCATTGATTAAGATCAAAACATCAGATGAGAATCCTCTATCCTTCAGCAAGACTTAACGGAGGCTAGAGGTCTCATGCGCAACCTTCTGTTTATCGGCGTGCTTGCACTTCCCATCCTTGTCGGCTTTGGATCGCCTTCGACCGCCGCTCAGCGGGGGCGGTCGTACGTCCCCCCGGCTCGGCAGGACATTTATTGCCTGCAGGGGCGTACCTGGGGATATCCGGGCAATTGCCAGTTCTCGACCTATGACCAGTGCATGGCCACCGCATCCGGCACCTACGCCTATTGCGGTATGAATCCGATCTACGCGTTCCAGCGACAGGGAGGACAATTGCGCTGATGTGTGATCGTCAAGCATGATCGAGACATTCCTCTGAGTATTGCTCATATAGATGGACGTTCCGTGCAAGGTTGAGAGACGTTAGACTTCCGCCTGATCGGACGTCCCCCGTGCGACTGCCATCGCGATGCTATCTCCTCAGGTGCATCAAAACGCGAAGCAACAACGATTGGAACGCAGTGGCCCGTGGGCGTCAGGCGCAGTCGCTCTTTAATTCAAACAGACATCTGCTTGTTGCGCTTTTGTCAGCTTCTTCTTCCATAGTGAATTAATGGCTATTCTACTTTGGGTAGTTTTGCACGTGGCGCTCCTAACGCGAAATCGACGCTATCGTTGCCTCCTGTAGAATGAGGGAGATCTCCAAATGCTAGATGCCCCCACCACTGCGCTCCTGCGGGTGGTCCTCGACGATGTCTGCAAAAATCTTTCCCGGTACGATACCGGTGCTCGCACCCATGTCGCCTCGACAATTCTGGAAGCTGCGACCACAGGTGAAATAAGTCCTGACCGCCTAAAACAGATCGGTCGCGATGCTCTTCCAAAGCCCCGGTGATGTGGCTTCGCGCGAAGTTGTCACTGAGATGTGACGAACTATTTCGCACCGATTTCGGCGGCACGCTCGCGTCAGCATCCGAGATCGGGAGGAGAATCCGTCGCCGCCGAAGGAGCGGATTTAGGCGCACCATCAAAGGTCGGGTTTCGAGCGCCTTGGAACGTGGCGCGATGGTGATCGCGATGGTGATGGGAAGGGCTGTCAAGACAACGCTTGATGCCGCTTCCAACGGCAGTCGGCGCGCACCTTCCGTTGAATACATGGCGAGGGCGAGGGCGATCACTTGGGAAAAAGCTTCGGCGGGAGCATAGTCCGGCAAGCCAAGAAATCCTCGCCCGATGCCGTTTTTGTTGAGTTCTATGCCGACGAGATGCTGTTCTCTCGATTGCGCCAGGGTCACTTCAAGACGTTGGGACGCCGAGGCGACGCCATCACGGAGCCAGCAGTCGGGAACATTGCTGTTAAGCTCGAAGCGGATTTCGCCGGTCGCGCCTACGAACCGGAGATGGCGCAGAGCGGGCATCACTTCGTCCTGAAGCTTTTTACAAAAGCCGCGCTTGGCGCGATAGTCCGCAATCTCCGCTTCGGTTCGCGGTTCCTTAAAATACGCCTGTAGCGCCGGCTCAAAAGCCGCGATGCTCACCCTTGGCCCGCAGGTAGGCTTTGTGCCATCGCGCAGGCGGCGCGTGCCCTCAGGAATAGAGGCGACTACTAGACTTAGTAGGTTTGTTGTTCCCGACTCTTAGCTAACTGAAGAGAGCCGTTTGGCAGATACGCCTAGTGCAACATAAGGCAGAACCACGACAGTCCAGGCTGTCCCGCAACCTTAAACCGTCGCAATCGGCCGCTGACAGAAAGGTGCAGCCGGACCGGGAGAAAACTCTATGCTGTTCGATTTAACCGCACTGCGCCACATCCCTCTTACGCTGGCCCTACTTGCGTGCACCGTGATGGGGAGCGCCCGCGCCGACGATCCGCCGCCGCGTCCCGACGCCCCGACGCCGGTCGGCCAGAAGGGCGGGCCCGGCGCGCGCAGCGCCAGCGCGCCGACTTCCCCATCGGGGGCCGAGCAGCATCGCCTGCCGCCGGATTCCACCACCAAACAGACGCTGGAGCTGCCCGGGCGGACGCTTCGTTTCATCGCGACTGCGGGCTCGATCCACGTGTTCGACCACAAGGGCGAGCCGCAGGCCGACATCGCCTACACCTCCTATCAGCTCGACGGGACAGATCACGCCACGCGTCCGGTGACGTTCCTCTTCAACGGCGGCCCCGGGTCATCCTCTGCTTGGCTGCAGTTCGGCAATGCCGGGCCATGGCGGCTGCCGATCGATGCGGAAACCGTCACAGCGTCCGCCTCGCCCGAGGTCAGGCCCAACGCCGAGACGTGGCTCGATTTCACCGACCTCGTGTTCATCGATCCCGTCGGTACCGGCTATAGCCGTTTCGTGGCGACGGGCGAAGATGTGCGCAGGCGGTTCTATTCGGTCGATGGTGACGCCAGTTCAATCGCGCTTGTGATCCGCCGCTGGCTCGAGAAGCACGAGCGGCTCTCCTCGCCGAAATACGTCGCGGGCGAAAGCTATGGCGGCATTCGCGGACCGAAGGTTGTGCGCAATCTGCAGATGGAGCAGGGCGTCGGCGTGAAGGGCCTGATCCTGCTCTCGCCGCTGTTCGACTACCGAGAGTTCACAAGCACGAGCCTTCTGGGACTTGTCGCATCGCTGCCAAGCTATGTCGCGGTGGCCCGCGAAGCCAAGGGCGAGGACAGGGGGGCGGTCAAACGCGCCGATCTCGCCGATGTCGAAGCTTACGCGCGTGGCGAATTTTTGGCCGACCTCATCAAGGGCCAAGCAGACAAGGAGGCCACCAACCGTCTCGCCGACAAGGTCGCCGCTTTGACCGGCATTGACAAGGCCGTAAGCCGACGGCTCGCCGGGCGCTTTGACCGCGGCGAATTCCGCCGCGAGTTCGACCGCAAGAGCGGCAAGGTGACCGGCGGTTATGACGCCTCGGTGCGCGGCCTCGATCCCTATCCGGACTTGGATAGCTCCCGCTTCGGCGATCCCTCGGGCGATGCGCTCGCGGCGCCGTTGAGCAGTGCCGCCGTCGATGTCCTGACGCGCAAGCTCAACTGGCGGCCGGACGGCTCGTATGAACTGCTCAATCGCGCGGTCACACGAGCCTGGGATTTCGGCCACCAGAGCCTACCGGAGTCGCGTTCAGAGCTGCGCGAGATCCTTGCCACGGACGCGACGATGAACGTGATGGTCGGGCACGGCCTGTTCGATATTGTTACGCCCTATTTCGGCTCGAAGCTGGCGCTCGATCAGTTGCCGCCCTTTGCGTCGGCGCCGCGGGTCAAATTCGCGGTCTATCCGGGCGGGCACATGTTCTATTCACGCGACGCCTCGCGCCAGGCCTTTCGTGCCGAGGTTGAAGCGATGATGAAGTAGGGCGTGTAAAGGCAGCAGCGCTTGAACATCTGCGCGCTGTTGGTGCCAAAGGCTGAATACACTGCCAGAGTGAGGTGGAGGCGCAGACCGTTTGCGAAGCGCTGAACATTCGACTGGCCGAGTGTCATCTGGAATTGCATCAATTGTGAATTGTTTCTCTTCAGCAGTGACACCGTCGCTCAAAAACTGACCGAATTTACCCCGATCGTTCGTAGACCGATAGTGAGCAGGTAGGTCTTGTTCAGCACGGGCGGTGCCGAACCAACAGAGTAGTTGTAGGAACTTTCGTAATTTGCCGCCAGCACGAAGCAGTCGTCCACAAAGCCCGCGCCGAAGGCATACTGGTTGATCTTGTTCGCTTCAAGGTCCCAGCGCGCCGCGCCCTGAACCACCCAGTTCGACGCTACCTTGACCGATCCGCTGGTGAGAATGCCTTCGCGGTGCGTCAGGTAGCCGAGTTCCGGCTGCGCTGCGTAATCGCCATACGTCACGGCGACCGACCAGCGGTCGAAATTTGCGCTCGCCGTGGCCTCGAACCGGTTGATGTTCCAGGTCGCCTCGTCCATCCGCGAGCGGACGCTGAACGTATAGGTGCGGTTGGGCGAATAGGCGAGGCTCGCGACATAATCCGAACGCGGGTTCTGCAGGCCGGAGTCGATGCCGGTGTTGGTGACGTCGGCGACCGCGAACGAGTTCATCCCGAACATCTGGTAGGACTGTCCGAACATCCCCTTGATGCTGCCGCCGCGGTCGAACTGCGTGGTGGCCTGCACGCCGACATTGGCGCGGCTGCCGCCTTCGACGCGATCGTAGCCGGAGAACTTGTCGACCGCGAGCAGGTTGCTGGTGTCGAGCACAAAACTTTGTGCGTCCGCGCTCGGGAGCTTGCCGGCATCGGGCTCGTTGGGCCGGATGATGACTTGCGCGATCGGCTCGACGATCGTCGTGCCCCACGGCTGCACATTGATGAAGGGGTAGCGGTATTCGAGGCCGACGGTCGGCATCAGACGGACCGTCTGGGTGTCGCCGACCGGCAGGAAATTGGAAACGCCCGGCTGGTTCGAGATATCCGCGTTGATGGCATCGGCGCGGACGCTGGCGAACGGCGTCCAGATCTGGCCGAGCGGGTCGGTGTAGGACTTGCGCCACTGCGCCTCGGCCGTCAGCCTTGTGTAGGTGCCCGGCATGCCGCGCAGCAGACACTGCGACGGCAAGCGTGCCATCGGATCGGCGGAGGCGGTCGTGCATAGGCTGTTGGTGTTGGCGAGCGTCGTGATCGGATCGAACAACGCGGTCTCGCGGGTCAGGTTGGTGAAGTTCATCTTGTAGCTGAACTCGCCACCCAGGATCGGGCTGTTTATCACGTTGTTGTAGTCGATCACGGGAGCGACCACGGGGACCTGGTTCTGGTTGCCCGAGTAGTTGAGATAGTAGATCGCGCGCGCGTCGAAGAAGCTGCGGTTGCCGACACCGGTCAGATAGAGCTGCGTGATCGCTTCCGTCGGCAGCGACTGGATCGATCCGAACGGGTCCTTGTACTGGGCGAGCCGATAGTCGGACATGAAGAAGTAGTCGGACAGCAGCACGCCGTCCCAGCCCCAGACCCATTTGTCGTTCGGCGCGAACTTGCCCTTGGTGTCGACGCCCCAGCGGAATTGGCGGTCACCCGGCTGGCCGGCAAAGGCGCCTTGATCGAGCTGGTCGATGCCGTAGAGCCGAACCTGATAGGAGCCGTTCGACAGGCGCTGGCGGAATTCGCTCTGGAACAGCACGCCCTGCTTCGAGGTGATGCGCGGATTGAAGGTCGCGTCCATGTCAGGCGCGATCGCCCAATAATAGGGGATTTCGACGCCGTAGCCGAAGGCCGTGTAGCTGGTGAAGCCCGGCATCAGGAAGCCGCTCTTGCGCTTCACGGTCGGATCGGGCGTCGAGAAGTAGGGCAGATAGGCCATCGGAACGCCGAAGAATTCGAGCTGGGCGTTCTCGAAATAGAGCATCTTCTCGGTCTGGTTATGGATGATGCGCGCGCCTTTGACCTGCCACAGCGGCGGCTTCTTCGGATCATCCTTACAGGGCGCGCAGGCAGTATAAACGCCGTTGTCGAACACCGTGTAATTGCCGCCGGACCGGTCGGCGCGCGTCGCCGCCATGCGGGTCTGGTCTTCAGTGTCGACGCGCAGCGAATCGACGAAACCGTCGCGGTAGTCGTCGCTGAGATCCATGATGTTGGCGTAGGTGATCTTGCCTTCCGCATCGGTCATGCGGATGTTGCCTTCGGCATGAAGACGCTTGGTCTTCTGGTCGTAGATGACCTTGTCGGCCTCGACGCTGGTGCCGTTGTAGAACATCTGCACGTTGCCGACGGCCGAGATGCGGCTGTTGTTGTAGTCGTAATCGACCTCGGTCGCCTGAACGAGCATGTGGTTGTCGCCGATCACTTTCGGTCGGGCAGCTCGCGATTGGTGCTGATTGTAGATGAAGGCTTCCGCCCATGCTGTCGCGGGCGCAATAACGCCGCAAGTAGTAATAACACCCGCGATGATAAGCCTTAAACTTCGGCGGCGAGCGATCACGCATACACACTCCACGAGCTCGGTAAGGCGCTCCTGCCGACCGGGAGAAGCACCGCAACAATCCCAGCTAACGATCGCGCCGTACGATCCACGCGACAGGTCCGTCATCGCACTAGTCTGAATCAATCGGACGAGGTTCCATCTGAGCCGTTAAAGGGGCTGCGAACCGTCATCGACGTAACGGAATGCCTCGCATCTGAAGCAATCGACGTGCCATTGCATCTTTGGTGCGTTGGCGAACCCTGCCGTCATACCGTGGGGTTCGGGACATTGACGCCTCAGATCGGACGCGGATCGCCACGACAACAACATGAATCGCCCATGGTGACGATTCTCCAAGTCTAGTCAGCGAAATCCCCGCTGCCATACCGCTCTCTCGGCCAGCGTTAACGCGGCCCGTAAGCGAGATGAACTACAACGCGCGTGCCGCGCGAGTTGCGGGCGTTAACCAACCCGCCAAGGCGGTCGCGCCGGGTCTGCCATACCGGCAGCTCCTTCAGCAAGCCGCCAGATCGGGCCAGACGACCTTGTGCTCGTTGAGCATGTGTTCTTCCTCAGCGAACCTTGCGTGATTTTCCGTCCGTCCTCTGGTCGGATATACTTCTATGAAAAAGGCCAATGAGATGGCGGGCCAAGAAGGCAATCAGTGGTTCCAACTGCCGGCACTGCGCCTGCCACAGGATCTGTGCTGCTTCACCTTGGACGCCGGAACGTTGCCATCACGCAACAGCAAGCATCACTCACGCCTTTGGTTGCAGTCGCTCCCGTGGAAACGGTGTTCCAACCAGCCTGAACTCAATAAAAGTTAAGACCCTGATCATGAGCGGCTATCATTATTGGAGCGCCTCCGCCATTTTTCGCAAGCAGACAACGGCTCATAATGCCATTCGTAGCCTTGGCGGCCCAGTCATCCGCAATGGATCGTTCGACCGCTACGCGAGGAAGCCCTCTGCCGGGATCGGCAGCCTCTTTGACGAACGCGTCAGCCAAAGAACGCCGGAATCCGGAGATTGTTTGCGTGTTCGAGGACGAGATCGCGCACATCACAGCTTTATTGTCTGCGTCCATATACACCTGAGGTCCAAAGGCGTCGCGGCTGGCATTGAAGGCCATGATCAGGGTGTAGGTAATCTTGGTGCCGTCGGATGATGTAAATGTATGGATTCCGACGGAAGCGAAAGTAGATATCAGGACAAAATTGGTAAGACCATCCGCATAGAGTTTCGGACGCTGCTGCCCGACAACTCTTATTCTAACAAATTCGGCAATTTGATCCTCCGCGCAGTGTTCTAGAATGTGGCGAGTGCAGTTTGGTCTCTCATTGCTGGGCCGCGACTTAGTCCAATGGCCAAGACACGAGAGTGATGGAAGGCTGGCGGTACCCAGCGGAGCATTGGCCCGATCGATACAGAAAAGATCCATGACGGGTTTGGTCAACACAGAGCGTCGTTTCGACTGTCTGTAATCCAAAATGTACAGCGCAAGGATCTTTGCTCGAGAACTCGTCGGACCGCAGTCATCCGAGTCCGTGGCCAGCACACCAGGTATGCTGGCCACCAACATGGACGCGGCGGCGAGCAACATGATTCCCGCCAAATACAGGTGCGGCAAACATTGGTATCTTGGAATTGGCCTATGTACTAGCATAGCTAAGGAATCCACCGCCGATCGTAGCGGGGCGATCGCCGACGACTAGTCGCTCCCCTCGCCGGTGGCTCAGATGTCAATGCCCCAAAAACTGCCAAGGTCTTTGGTTCTCTCGGGAGCAAAAACGACGCCGTATGTGAGCGTCACCAAATGATCGACGCCCCGAAACTCGGGTGGCGCCGCCGTGAACAAAAGCAAGTGCCGTGCCTCTTACACGATGCAGATTTGCGAATTCTTCGTGGTTTGTGCGTGCCTTCGAAACATCGATACTTGTCTCGAACCTGACAAATTCGGTGCCGGTGCGTCGGAATACGTGCACCAGTGTAAATCGGCGTGGGGTCCGAGCGCCGATAGGCCATCCTAAGTGCTTGATCAACTTCGTATCGACGGGGTCAATGTTGCGCTCCGATTCACAGGATGGTCGACCAGTTGGCTCAACGGCCAGCATCAGCTCCCAGATGCGGTTTGCCATTCGGGCGCCGCGGTTGGCGTCGCTGGAACCCTGAAATTCGGCCGGGTGCTCCGGGCACAGATGCAGCTCATCCGGGATGCGGACTATGCGACGCAGGCTACCATCTACGGATTGAGGACTTTGGCAGCACGTGCCCGACGAGGTTCACGGACTGAGCATCGGCTTTGACGGGGCGTGGAGCTCAAGGTTTTTGGCGCTTGCTCAGAAAGCCGCCTCTGTGCAAGACAAATGGTTCCCGGAAGCGCAACAAGGAACGTACCGTGACAGCCTCTCTTGATGGCGAAATTCGCGGCGGAAGCCATCATATGCAGGTCCGCGTCTATTTTGAAGATACCGACTCTGGCCAGATTGTGTATCATGCAAATTTTTTGCGGTTCATGGAGCGCGGCAGAACGAATTACTTGCGCCTGCTCGGAACCAATCAGCGAGCGCTGCTCGCAGAAGCTCGGAACGATGCGCCCGGCTTTGCCTTCGTTGTCCGTTCGATGACAATCGATTTTCTAAAGCCCGCGGTGTTAGACGACGTGCTTGACGTCGTAACGCTCCTGCAAGAGGTGAGAGGCGCGTCGATTGCCTTGCTGCAGGAATGCAGGCGCGGAGACGATCTCCTAGTTGCGGCGCGTGTACGCGTGGCGTTTATCTCAGGCGGAAGGGCGCAGCGCATTCCCAAGGCGCTGCGACTTGCTATGGAAGGGCACAGATAAAATCTGCTCCTCGTTCACGCCTCGGCCGTCCATCGACCCAACGAAAGCAATCCGTTAGCCTTCTGTTGCGACAACGTACGATGAGGGCTCCTGCTTTATCCGGTAGCGACGGAGCCTACTCCACAACCCTACTGCATGCCCATGCGCTTACGACCCGATGCATCCCGATGCAGTCAATTAAGAACTGCGATTAACTGAGCCACAAGCTTTTCGCGATTTGCGGCACGCAGCTTATCAAGATTGATCTGCTTCCATCGGACTGCGGGAAGCTCTGCCGCTCCATCGACGCCGAGCAGAGCCCAATCTGGCTTCCCGAGCTTTACAGCGTCGGTCAGCTCGTTATAGACGGCACGGAAATTCGAGAAATCGCTCATGATCGCCCTGACTCAGCAATAGTATGTGGACAATAGCATGCGAACGTTTGTGCTAGACTGTCCGGCATGAACGACCATCAGATCATCATGGACTGATAATCGTCATGAAGGTGGGCTGGGAAGAATCGGGTCTTCGCCGAACGGGCGGTTGATAATCGACAGCGCATCAGGCGCAGTGAATACGCGGTTGCGGGCATAGCCGGTCCGCTCCACGAGAATCTTGCGCTCGACAAGTTGCTCCACTGCTTGGGAAGCTGCCTGCACAGTGATGTCGAGAAGTTTAGCCAGGCGCTTCACGGTTAGAACTGGATAATGCGGTAAGACATCGAGCGCGCGAAGGCTGGCAGAGCCCTGCCGGAATTTCCGACGCTCGTGCCACATTGCGCCGAGCGTGGCCAAGGCCTCTCGCGTCCGGAGCAGTTCGTCGGTCGTGCCGACTACTGCGTCTGCCATGAACCCCACTGCTTCGTGCCATTCCAGGCGTTGCTGTGCCGCCTTGAGGGAGTCGTAATAGGCAGTCTTGTGGGCCTCGATGTAGGGAGAGAGATAAATCGGCATCATTCCCTCCGCCGCCATCATCAGCGGCAGCAGCAGACGTCCAACCCGGCCGTTGCCGTCGCGGAATGGATGGACTGCCTCGAAATGCGCGTGCGCCACTGACATGCGCACGATGAAGCTCTGGTACATCGCCTGCATCCCCTCGCAGCGCATGTATGTCATGGTGTCTTCGAGGCAGGCCACGATATCGGCGGGAGGCGTTGGATTATAGGTCGAATACGCGATGTCGCCTCTGCCGCCGATCCACACCACCCGCTCTCGGAAATCGCCGGGCTTGTCCTTATAATCAGCATCGCCACGCATAACGGCACGATGCAAATCCTGAACCAGAGCCGTCGTGAACAGTTTCAGCTTTTCTTTGCGCGCGCGGGGTAGAAAATCATCGAGCGCGAGTGCGTAGTCGCGTACTTGCGCAGCGGCTTCGCCTTGCGGGAAATCTTCGCTTTCCTCAACTGACAGCAGTTCGTCGAGTGTGCTATTCGTCCCTTCGATCGACGAACTGCTCACAGCCTCGCGCCGAGGCAATATACGGCTGATAAGGTAGGGGTCCTTGAGTTCCGCCGCGAGTGTCTCAATCCTGACAAGGGCCGCGTCCGCCGCCTTTAGCCGTGCGAGGATCGGCCCCACCGCAATCCCTTCCTCGGGCGGTGGCAGTGGAACGACCCCGTAATGGGAGTCGAACGGCGGGGGGAGCCTTTTCAGTCGCTCCCGGATGGCATGGCTGAGATGGTCGCGGTTCACGGAAAACCTTGGGTACGGAGGCTCTATATATATCCATATTCAAGGTTATTTCTAAAAACTTCAATAAAGAGGCGGGATTCGGCTCTGATTGCAAGGAAATTCGACGACTTTCGCCTTTCTGGCCTTGGGAAACGCACTTGAAGCGCTGCCTCGTCGGATAGCCATGGTCACCTTTGGGCTGCAGCCTACCCAATTGTGGCGGAATCCCCTTACAACCGTGTCCTATGGAACTTACCTTTGCGGATGGCGCCACCCGTCCGGACTATGAGTGTCGAAGAACTCAAACCTGTTGGAGATGAGGCGCTATCATCAGCGGCTTAGATTTAGAGTCTGCTAGCTATCGCGTCTTACGGCTTAGCCGTCCAGCGACCCAATGAAAGCAACCCGTTAGGCTTCTGTTGCGACATCGTCAAATCAGTGTTCTCGGGCATCGTCTATCACGCCAATTACCTGCGCTACATGGAACGCGGTCGCACCAATCATCTGCGGCTGATGGGCGCAGAGCAGCAGGCGCTGTTCGATCAGCCCGAGACCGAGGGCGCCGGCTTTGCCTTCGTCGTGCGCTCAATGCATCTGGATTTTTACAAGCCCGCGCGGATGGACGACGTGCTCGACGTCGTGACCTGGCCGGTTGCGGTCAAGGGCGCCTCCATCATGCTGGCGCAGGAGGTCCGGCGCGGTGAGGATGTGCTGGTCAAGGCCGAGGTGCGCGTCGCCTTCATCAGCGGCGGCCGGGCGCAGCCGATCCCGAAATCGATCCGCGCGCTGATGAAGGCCGATTTGAGTTCCTGATCGCCCGATAGGGGACGGCCTATCGACTCCGGCGCGTGCAGCGATAGATTGCGGCCCTTATCAACCGATGAGGTCATCATGTCGCGCCCGCCGCTGCCGCCCTTTACCCGAGAGACCGCCGCGCAGAAGGCGCGCATGGCCGAGGACGCCTGGAATTCGCGCGATCCGGTGCGCGTCTCGCTCGCCTATACCGAGGACAGCCGCTGGCGTAATCGCGCGGAAGTGTTCCAGGGCCGCGAGGCGATCGTCGCATTCCTCACCCGCAAATGGGAGAAGGAGCAGGAGTACCGCCTGATCAAGGACCTCTGGGCCTTCGACGAAAGCCGCATCGCGGTGCGCTTCCAGTACGAATGGCACGATGCGAGTGGCCAGTGGTATCGCTCCTACGGCAATGAGCAGTGGGAGTTCGACGAGCATGGCCTGATGCGGCGGCGCGAGGCTTCGATCAACGACATCGCGATTGCCGAGAAGGATCGGCGGTTTCACTGGGCAGCGCCCGGGCCGCGGCCGGCGGATGTGCCGGGGCTTGGAACGGATCCGTTCTGAAATTTCCCACAAGCGACGCTGTTGTCCCTCTCCCCTTGTGGGAGAGGGTGGCTCGCCGCGTAGCGGCGAGACGGGTGAGGGGTCTCTCTCCGCGCGTGGCTCTCTTCCGTCTGAATTCGCGGAGGCAACCCCTCATCCGGCGCTTCGCGCCACCTTCTCCCACAAGTGGAGAAGGGAAGAGGTGCTCGCGGCTAGCGTCGCGAACTAAAGGGCCGCGCGCCTCGCCAAGAAACGCGTAATCGCTCCACCCAGCTTCGCGTTGTCCAGCGGCTGCGTCAGCGAATCCCTCGCCGTTGCCACGACATCATCCGGCGCCTTGCCGTCGCGCAGCTCGCAGCACACTTGCGCGAACGCCACGTCGAACTCGGGGTGCGGCTGCACGGTCAGCGTCGCGCCGTTGGCGTAGAGCAGGCCGGCGTGCGGCGTGAATTCCGACGAGAGGATCGTGAGCGCATCGTTCGGCGGCTCGATGACCTGGTCCTGATGTGAGGCGGCAATCGCAACCGCTTCACCCTCGACGACGCCGTTCTCCGGCAGCACCTGATAGACGTGCCGGCCGATGCCCCAGCCCTTGTCCGACTTACGCACGGTGCCGCCGAGCGCCTGTGCGATCAGCTGATGGCCGAAGCAGATGCCCACCATCGGCGTCTTGTTGGCGTACGCGGTACGCACGAAATCTTCCAGCGGCGCGATCCAGTCGAGCCCGTCATAGACGCCGGCAGCAGCACCGGTGATCAGCACGGCCTCGAGCTTGCTCGGATCGGGCAGCGCATCGCCATTCGGGATGCTGACGACATCAACACTAGCCGTGGGATCCTCGGCGCGGACCATGCGCTCGAACATGTCCGGAAACGAGCCGTGCTGCTCGCGATATTTTGGTGGAACCTGTCCGGTCTCGATGATGGTGATGCGTGCCATGTGCCCCTCAGGTCAAAGATTGCGAAGCTCAGTCGCTTCCTGCCCCATGTTGCTGGTGTGGCGCTGTGCGCCCCAACAGCGCACTCTCCTTGCGGATCTCGCCGAGAAACGCCCTGGCCAGACGCGACAGCGGCTCTGCCTCCGACCATAGCATGTAGGCGACCGCGCTGGTCGTCGGCGTGAACGGCCGGACGACGAGGCCGTGGCCGCCGTTCTGGCGCGGCGAGAAGGGATCGACCACGGCGGCGCCGACGCCGGCGGCCGCAAGCACGCAGGCCGTATTGCAATAACGCACCTCGACGGTCGGCTGGAACGGCGCACCGGCGCGGGCAAAGCTGTCGCGCACGGCCTCTCCAAGCCGGGTGCCGCGCTCGAGCCCGATGAAGGGCAGGCCGGACAGATCCGCGGCCGAGATCACCGGCCTGTCGGCGAGCGGATGCTGCGGCGGCAGCACGCAGACCATTTCGCCGGTGTGCACCACCTCATGCGCGATGCCGGGATGATGCGTCAGCCCGAGCGCGAAGCCGAGCTCGGCGACGCGGCTGAGCACGCCCTCGATGATGCCCTCATAGCGCCTTACGTCGAAGAACACGCGTGTCTCCGGACGGCGGCGCAGGAAGCCTGATAGCGCGGTGGGAATGATGCTGTAGGCGAGCGGCGGCGTCGCCACGATCGCGAGATGTCCTGAGCGGTTCTCGCGCAGATCGCGGACGCGGTTCTCGAGCTTGGCGTGCAGCGCGAAGATCGCGTCGCTCTCCTTGTAGAGTGCCATCGCCTCCGCGGTCGGAAACAACCGGTTGTTGACGCGCTCGAACAGCGCAAAGCCCGCCTGCGCCTCCATCGTCTTCAACGCGTTGCTGACCGCGGGCTGCGACAGCGCCAGCTCGTCGGCCGCCGCCACCGTGGTGCGATGGCGGATGACGGCACGCAGGATCTCGAGCTGGCGCAGGTTCATATCACTGCCAATTATACTCCGGGCCAAAACATCATAGCACGATGAATTGCTTTTGCAGCCCTCGTTGCGCCTAATGGTCGCGGATTTGCATGCTGGATCAAGGGGTTCATTCGCCCACTGAGGCAGCATTGCGCACAGATTGGAGGCAATCTTGGTTCGTGTCCTTCGCGCCGCCGCCGCCCAGATGGGGCCGACGCAAAAAGCCGATACGCGTGAGCATACGCTCTCGCGGATGCTGGCCATGCTGGAGGAAGCGGCGAGCCGCGGCGCCAGCCTCGTGGTGTTTCCCGAGCTCGCCTTCACCACCTTCTTTCCGCGTTGGCTGCTCGAAGGCGATGCGCTCGACAAGTATTTCGAGCACGGCATGCCGAACCCCGCCGTGGCAAAGCTGTTCGATCGTGCGCGGGCGCTGCGCGTCGGCTTCTATGTCGGCTACGCCGAGCAGACCGCCGAAGGCCGCCGCTACAATTGCGCCATCCTGGTCGATCGCGACGGCGAGATTCTCGGCCGTTATCGCAAAGTGCATCTGCCGGGCTCGGTGGAGCCGCGCGAGAGCGCGCGCTATCAGCAGCTCGAGAAGCGCTACTTCGAATATGGCGATCTCGGCTTTCCCGCGTTCCGCGCCGGCTCGGCCTGGGCACATGCGATCATGGGCATGATGATCTGCAACGATCGCCGCTGGCCGGAATCCTGGCGCGTGCTCGGCCTGCAGGGCGTGGAGCTGGTCTGCATCGGCTACAATTCGGCGGCCTATGATCCCAATGGCGGCGCTACCGAAGACGCGTCCTTGCGCACATTCCACTCGACATTGGTGACGCAGGCCAACGCTTACATGAATGCGACCTGGGCGATCTCGGTCGCCAAGGCCGGCGACGAGGACGGCTCGGGCCTGATCGGCGGCTCCTGCATCGTCGATCCCAACGGCCGCATCGTTGCGCAGGCCGCGACACTGACCGACGAGGTGATCGTCGCCGATATCGATCTCGACCTCTGTCGCCAGGGCAAGGACAAGATGTTCAATTTCGCCGCCCACCGGCGGCCCGAGCAATACAGGGTGATCACAGAGCGCGCCGGTGTCATCGAGCCGGCCGTGTTCGACGCGGACTGAGGATTTGGCACGCCGTTGGCATTTGGCACGCCGTTGGCAAAGGACTGCGCTGGTAACGATTGGCACAGCAAAAGGCTGACAAAGGAGCTGACATGACACGCCTCTCGCATCTTTTCGCTCTTGCAGCGTTGGCAGTCGTGACGTCTGCGCAAGCGGCGGAGCTTCCGGCGGAGATCAAGCAGGCGGGCGCGCTAAAGCTCACGGTCAACTCGACCTACGCGCCGATGGAATATCGCGATCCCGCCAGCAATGAGCTGGTGGGACTCGACATCGATCTTGCGAACGAGCTCGCCAAGCGGCTCGGCGGCCTCAAGATCGTCTGGAGCGAGACGCCGTTCGCCGAGCTGATCCCCTCGCTCCAGACCAAGCGCGCCGATTTCATCATCTCCGGCATCTCCGATCGCGCCTCGCGGCGCGAGAGTGCCGATTTCGTCGATTACCTCACGACCGGCCCGCAGTTCTTCGTGATGGCCGAGAGCGACGCGAAGGCCGCCACCGATCTCTGCGGCAAGAAGGTCGGCACCACCCGCAGCACCAGCTTCCCCGTCGAAATCGAGAAGTGGAGCAAGCAGAATTGCGAGGCGGGCGGCAAGCCGGCGATTCAATATGTGCCGGGCGAGAACTCGATCGATGTCCGCAACCAGCTCAAGCAGGGCCGCATCGACGCCGCGGTGCAAGGCAGCGAGACGCTGCCTTATGCGCAGACGCAGGAGCCGGGCAAATACCGCGTCGTCGGCGAGTCCTTTGCGAAGGGCTATCAGGGAATCATGTTCCGCAAGGATGATGCCGCACTCCGTGAAATCGTGACGGAGAAGCTCATGGCGATGATCGCCGATGGTTCCTACAAGGCCGTCCTCGACAAATGGGGCCTGGGCGCGAATGCCGTGACCCAGCCCATGCTGAACGCGGCGCCGCAATGAGGCCGGCGCCGGCACTCGCGGAAGGTTTTCCCGATCTGTCGGGAATGCGGATTGCGCGCGAGCCGCACTGGTTTCGCTGGCTCAGCGCAGCACTGATCGTCCTGGTGCTGGCGGCGATCGGGCGAGCGTTTGCCAATGGCCAGATCGAATGGTCCTATGTCAGCCGCTTCATCACCGCAAAGGTGATCCTCGAAGGCATCACCAACACCATGGTGATGGCGGTGCTGGCGATGGCGCTCGGCATCTTTCTCGGCGTGGTCGTCGCGGTCATGCGGCTGTCGCCCAATCCGGTGCTGAAGACGGTTGCGGCCGGCTATACCTGGCTGTTCCGCGGCACGCCGCTGATCCTGCAATTGCTGCTCTGGTTCAACCTCGCGCTGGTGTTTCCGACCATCGGGATTCCCGGTCTGTGGAGTGCGCGCGCCGTCGACGTGATGACGCCGTTCCTGGCGGCGCTGCTCGGGCTCGGTATCAACCAGGGCGCCTACACGTCCGAGGTCATGCGCGCCGGCATGCTGTCGGTGGATATCGGACAATATGAGGCGGCGCAGGCGATCGGCATGGGGCGGCTGCGCGCGTTGCGCCGGATCATTTTGCCGCAGGCGATGCGCGTCGTGATCCCGCCGCTCGGCAACGAGTTCATCGGCATGGTGAAGGCGACGTCGCTTGCGAGCGTGATTCAATATCCCGAAGTGCTGCACAACGCCGAAAACATCTACTACGCCAATTCCCGCGTGATCGAGCTCCTGATCGTTGCCGGGCTCTGGTATCTGCTCGTCGTCTCGATCCTGACGCCGCTCCAGATGTTGCTCGAGCGCCGTTTTGCACGCGGCACATTGCGATTTGCGCGATGACAAAGCCCCTCGTCGCGATCCGCTCCGTCAGTAAGAGCTTTGGAGAGTTCCAGGCTCTCAAAAACGTCTCGCTCGACGTCTGGCCCGGCGAGGTGATGTGCCTGATCGGCGCCTCCGGCTCGGGCAAGACCACGCTGCTCCGTTGCATTAACCAGCTCGCCGTCATCGATAGCGGCGGTATCTGGCTCGACGGTGAGCTGCTCGGCGTGCGCGAGCAAAATGGACGGCTGCATCGCCTCAGTGAACGCGAGATCGGGCAGCAGCGTCTGAAGACTGGTATGGTGTTCCAGCGCTTCAACCTGTTTCCGCACAAGACGGCGTTGGAGAACATCATCGAGGGCCCGCTCCAGGTGCAGGGCCGCAAAGCCGACGAGGTGCGCGCCGAGGCGCTCGAATTGCTCCGGCGCGTCGGCCTGTCGACGAAGGCGAATTCCTATCCCGCCCAGCTCTCCGGTGGTCAGCAGCAGCGTGTCGCGATTGCACGCGCGCTCGCCATGAAACCGATGCTGATGTTGTTCGACGAGCCGACCAGTGCGCTCGATCCCGAACTCGTTGGCGAGGTGCTCGCGGTGATGAAGGAGCTGGCGAAGAGCGGCATGACCATGATGGTGGTGACGCACGAGCTCGGCTTCGCGCGCGAGGTCGCCGACCGCGTCGTCTATATGGACCAGGGTGCAATCGTCGAGCAGGGCCGCGCCTCGGACGTTCTAGGCGCGCCGCGCGAGGAGCGCACCAAGGCATTTCTTTCGGCGGTGATCTGAGTACTAATGAAAATTGGGGGCGTGTTGATGAAGAGAGTCTTGGTTGTGGCGGCGTTTTTGGGGGCCGTGGCTGTGTCGGCTCTAAATGTTCAGGCTTGGGCGATCGAGCTGCCGCCTGACATCGCCAAGCGCGGCAGCATCAAGGTCGCGCTGGTGCCGAACTATCCACCGATGGAGTTCCGCGATCCCGCCAACAACGCGCTGTCGGGCTTCGACGTCGATCTCGGCGAGGCGCTCGGGCGCAAGCTCGGCGTCAAGATCGAATGGACCGAAACCAGCTTTGCCGAGTTCATGCCGTCGATTTCGACGGGCCGGGTCGATGCCATCCTGTCCGGCTTCACGGACTATGCGAGCCGGCACGACATTGCCTCCTTCGTCGATTATTTGCGCAGCGGTCCAAAATTCTTCGTGCAGCAATCCCGTGCGTCCGAGTTCAAGGACATGACTGCGCTGTGCGGCAAGAAAGTCGGCGCCAGCCGCCGGACCATGTTTCCGGCCGAGATCGACAAGTGGAGCCAGAAGAATTGCGGCAGCAATCCGATCCAGTTCGTCGGCACGGACGGCTCGGCGGATGCGCGCACGCAGCTCAGGCAGGGCCGTATCGACGCCGCCGTGCAGGGCAACGAGACGCTGCCCTATCTGATGGATCTCGAGCCCGGCATCTACGCGCCGGTCGGCGATCCCTTCGCAACGCAGTTCACCGGCATCGCGCTGCCGGTCAAGGAAAAGACGCTTCAACAGGCGATGCTTGAGGCTGTCGACGCGCTGATCGCCGACGGCACCTACAAGACCCTGCTTGCGAAGTGGAAGCTGACGGACAACGCACTCGAAAAGGCGACCATCAATGCTGGACAGTAAGGCACTCCAGAGCATTCCGCTCACCCCAGCCAACACCGCAGATCCTGCGCCGGAATACCCCTGGCCCAAGCCATACAAGTCGGCGATGTTCCTGTCCTTCGACGTCGACGCGGAGAGCGCGTGGACCAGCAAGGACGCGGTGCATGCCCAGCGGCTCATCACCATGAGCTATGGCGGCTATGAAGCCCGTGTCGGGACGCCAAAATTGCTCGGGCTGCTGGACCAGCTCGATCTCAAGGCGACGTTCTTCGTCACGGGCTGGTCGGTCGATGCGCATCCGGCGATGGCGGAGTCGATCCTCAAGGCCGGCCACGAGATCGGCCATCACGGCTATCACCATCTGCTGCCCGATCCCGGCGATCCCTGGATCGAGGACGAGCTGGAGCGCGGTTTCGAGGCGTTGAAGCGCCGGCTCGGCGTCAAGCCGACCGGCTATCGGGCTCCTTACGGCGAATTCACCGAGGAGCTGCGTGTCGCGCTCGTGCGCCACGGCATCGTTTACACGTCCTCGTTCCGCGATGACGTGCGGCCCTATCGCCATCGTCTCGCCGACGGCAAGCCGGGCACGATCGAGCTGCCGGTGACGGCGAGCTATGACGACTGGATGCACGGCCTCTCGGCGCGCTTCAGCCCGCGTTCGATCTTCCCGAAGGAGCATGTGCTCTCGATCTGGAAAGACGAGCTCGACGAGACCAGGGACTGGGGCGCGATGGTGACGACGGTGCTGCATCCGCAATGCAGCGGCCGTCCGATGCGGCTGCGCCTGCTGCGCGAGTTTCTGACCTACGCAAAGTCGTGCCCGGACGTCTGGATCACCACCGGCGAGAAGATCGCTGAAAACTTCCTGCGCCACGAGGCCGCCAACCGTTGAGCCATGCCAGTGAGCCTTGCCATGACCCGTCGCCGCATTCTCGTCATCAACCCCAACTCTTCGGCGTCGGTGACGGCGGCGATCGATGATGCGGTGGCGCCGCTGCGCGTCGCCGGCGGGCCCGAGATCGAGGTGGTCGGCCTCGCCGAGGGGCCGCCCGGCATCAGCTCGCAGCGCGATGCCGACAGTGTCGTCATGCCGCTGGTGAATCGCGTGTCGAATGACAATGCCGATGCCTTCGTGCTCGCTTGCTTCAGCGATCCCGGCCTGCATGCGGTGCGCGAGGCGGCCGGCGGCCGGCCGGTGCTGGGCATCGCCGAATGCGGCATCTTTCGCGCGCTGATGCTGGGCGAACGTTTCGGCATCATCGCGCTGTCGCCGTCGAGCATCCGCCGCCAGCAGCGCATGGCGCGGGTCATGGGCGTCGACAGCCGCTATGCCGGAAGCTGGTCGGTCGGCGCAAGCGCGGCGGAGACGGCAGGCGCCGATATCCGCGGACGCTTGATCGAAGCCGGCCGCGCGCTGGTCACGCAATGTCGCGCCGACGTCGTCGTGATGGGCTGCGCCGGCATGGCCTCGCACCGCGCGGCGATTGCGGATGCGATCGGTGTGCCTGTGGTCGAGCCAGCACAGCAGGCGGTCGCGGTTGCGATCGGCGCCGTCTTGTTGAACATGTAAGATACCCTTAGGAGTCTCTTGTAATGCCTATCTCCCGCCGCTCGCTCCTCAAGGCTGCCGCAACAGTGCCGGCGCTTTCACTGCCGGGCATCGTCCGCGCCGAATCCCAGAGCACGCTGCGCTTCATTCCCGTCATCGACCTCGCCTTCGTCGATCCCATCTACTCGACCGCGCAGGTGTCGCGAAACCATGGCTTCATGGTCTACGACACGCTCTACGGCATGAGCTCCTCGCTGCAGGTCTCGCCGCAGATGCTGTCGGGCCACGCGATCTCCGGCGACCAGCTCCAGTGGGACCTCACGCTTCGCGATGGCCTGTTCTGGCATGACGGCGAGCGCGTGCTCGCCCGCGACTGCGTCGCGAGCATCCGCCGCTGGGCTGCGCGCGACGGTTTTGGCGGCGAACTGATGGAGGCGACCGCTGAACTCTCGGCTGCGGACGACCGAACCATCCGCTTCCGTCTCAAGCGTCCGTTCCCGTTGTTGCCGCAGGCGCTCGGCAAGGCCGCGATCAATCCCTGCTTCATGATGCCGGAGCGGCTTGCGAGCCAGGATCCGTTCAAGCCACTGACCGAAGTCATCGGCAGCGGTCCGTTCCGCTATCTCGCTGACGAACGCGTGCAGGGCGCCCGCAACGCCTACGCCAAATTCGATCGCTACCAGCCCCGCACCGACGGCAAACCGGATTGGACCGCGGGGCCGAAGATCGTGCATTACGATCGCGTGGTCTGGACCACGACGCCCGACGCCGGCACCGGCGTCGCCGCGCTCCAGACCGGCGAGCAGGACTGGCAGGAAACCACGCCGCACGATCTTCTGCCCATCATCAAGGCGGCCGGCGACATCGAGACACGCATCCTTGATCCACGCGGTTACGCGTGCATGCTGCGCCTCAATCATCTACAGCCGCCGTTCGACAATCCTGCCGTCCGCCGCGCCTTGCTCGGCGCCATCGACCAGTCCGCCTTCATGACGGCGGTCGCCGGCACCGATCCGGCGTTTCAGGTGTCGCCGATCGGCTTCTTCGCACCGGGCACGCCAATGGCGAGCGATATCGGCCTCGATGTGTTCCGAGGTCCGCGCAACTACGACAAGGTCAAGGCCGACCTGAAAGCCGCCGGCTACAATGGCGAGAAGATCGTGGTGCTGGTCCCCACCAATTCGCTGGCGCAGAAGCCGCTCGGCGAGATTGCGGTCGATAGCCTGCGCAAGGCCGGCATGAATGTCGAGTATGCCGGGCTCGATTTCGCCGTCGTGTTGCAGCGCCAGTTGAAGAAAGAACCTATCGGGCAGGGCGGCTGGAGTGCGGCGGTCGGCAACTGGCAGGGGATCGACTGGCTCAATCCGGCCGGCAACACCAACATCCGCGGCGAAGGCAAGGTCGCCGGCTGGTATGCGAGCGAGAAGATGGGGCCATTGCGCAGCCAGTGGCTCGCGGCGTCCGAGCTTGCCGAGCAGCAGCGCATCTGCCGCGAGATCCAGGCGGTGGCGTTCGAGGAAATCCCCTATATTCCGATCGGCCTGTACAAGCAGCCGACCGCCTATCGCAAAGCCATCACCGGCATTCTCGACGGCACCGCCGTCTTCTGGAACGTACGCCCCGCATGAGCACCACAGCAATCTTCGGCAGCTATGTGCTGTCACGCAAAGACGGCGCGCAGGATGTGCTGCGCGATCACTGGGTTCTGGTCGAAGGCAAGACAATCGCCGCGATCACGCGCGACAAGCCGAGCGCGGATCAGGTCTACGATCGTCCCGGCCGCTTCGTGCTGCCGGGCCTGCTGAACCTGCACAATCACTGCTTCTCCGAAGCGGTGGCGCGCAGCCACAGCGAGGACGGCAACGGCCGCAAGAACAACCAGAGCATCGTCTATACGGTGCTGCTGCCATTGACCAAGCGCGGCGCCGATATCTTGTCGGCCGAAGAGCGCATGGCTGTGGCGCGGCTCGGCATCCTCCAGCTCCTCAAGGGCGGCGCCACCACGGTGATGGAGCCGTTCCGTAACTCGATCCCGGAAATGTTCGACGCGGCGGAGGAGATGGGCATCCGCTTCTACGGCGCGCCCTATCTGTTCTCGACCTCCGACGCCAAGGCTGGCCCGGACGGTGTGGTGCAATATTCCGGCGATGACGGCACCGCCGACATGGCGACCTGGGATGCGCTCTATCAGCGCTGGAATAATCGCGGCGACGGCCGCATCAGCCTGGCCATGAGCCCGCACGCCACCGACACATGTGGTCCCGATCTATTGAAAGCCTGCGCCGCGCGGGCGCGCGAGCTTGGCGTGCCGATCACGACGCACATGGCGCAGAGCCGCGCCGAGGTCGAGACCATCGGCAAGCGCTATGGCGGTCGCACGCCGGCGCAATATCTGGATTGGCTCGGGCTATTGGCGCCCGACCTGATGGCGGCGCACTGCATGTTCAGCAGCGACGACGATCTCAAGCTGATGGCCGCGCGCGGCATGACCGTGCTGAATTGCCCGCGGGTGTTCGCGCGCGCCGGCGTCACGGCGGCGTTCAGCCGGTTTGCCGAGCACGGCGTGCGCACGGTGGTCGGCACCGACGGCTACAACATGGACCTGCTCGGCGAGCTCAATGCGGCGTCGCTGATCTCCAAGGTCACCTCTGCGCGCGCCGACGTTGCGAACTCGCCGGAGCTGATCGAGGCGAACACGGCTGTTGCCGCCGACGTCATCAAGCGGCCGGACCTCGGCCGGATCGAGCCGGGCGCCACCGCCGATCTCACCGTCGTCGATCTCACCCATCCGCATCTTCAACCGCTGTTCGATCCGCGCCGCGCGCTGATCGCGCTCGCCAACCGCGCCAATATCGATCAGGTCATGGTCGACGGCCGCGTGCTGGTCGATGAGGGACGCTATCTCGGCGCCGACGAGGCGGCGATCACAGCGGCAGGCACCGCCGCGATCGGCAAGATCTGGGACCTGCCGGAAGCGCAAGCCGCGTTCAACGGCTAGCTCTCGAACTCGACGAGCGACTTGCGCATGGTCTCGACCAGATCGAGCGCCACCGGCGAAGGGCTGCGTTGGGCGGGAAACACCGCGGAGAACTCGAAGTCGATGCGCGGCAGGAAGCGGCGCACGACGACGCCGCGGGTCGAAAATTCCTGTGCGGTGAATGGATCGCAGATCGCGACGCCAAGTCCCGACGACACCATGCCGCACATGATCTCGGACAGCGCCGTCTCCACCCGCAGCACGCGGCGGACATCGTGACGATGGAAGATCTGGTCGACGAGGTGCCGGCTCGACGATCCCGCCGACAGCGAGATGAAGGTCTCGCCCTCGAAATCGTGCGGTTCCAGAACCTCCTTTTCCGCGAGGCGATGACCTGTCGGCAGCACTGCCACGCGCGCGGGCGCCGGCAGCTTCTGGCTCGGCAGGCCGGAATGCGCGATCGGCACCTCGGCAAAGCCGACGTCGCACTGATTGTTCAGCACCCAATCGACCACGATCGGCGAGATCACGCCGAAGAAGGCAAGGTTGAGGTTTGGCCGCTCCTTCAGGAAGTGACCTGTCAGCCGCGGCAAATAGCCGTTCGACAGCGCCGGCAATGCTGCGATCCGCAGCGAGCCAGTGCGGCGACCGCGGATTTCCTCGGCTGCAGCGGTGATGCGTTCGAGGCCGACAAAGGAACGCTCGACCTCGGTATAGAGCGCCATCGCCGCTGCGGTTGGCACGAGGCCAGTGCCGCGCCGTTCGAACAGCTCCATTTTCAGCAACGCCTGAAGGTCGCGCAGCAACCGGCTCACCGCCGGCTGCGTCACGGTCATCAGCGCCGCCGCCTCGGTGACGCTGCCGGTCAGCATCGTCGCGCGGAAAGCCTCCACCTGCCGCGAATTGATCCGCACCATCTCGTTTTCCATTCATAACATTTTGGCATGCAAAGGGTGCCATTATTCATTGGACGATGGAAGCCAGGGTTTGCGATCTTTTTCATCAGAGCTGGAGACAGCCCGCTTTTTCGGCAGATTGGAGGGGTTCAAACCTCCGAATCGCGCCAAAACCTGCCGAGCAGGGGCCGGAGCCCTGGTCGGAGAGGGATTGCGCGGAAGGGAATGCGGAAGGCGCTTCAGTCAGCGAGACTCGTCGGCACGTCACCTCATTCCGGTATTGGAGATCGGACCACATGAAGACTTTTCGCCTTCTGACCGCGGTCAGCATCGCAGCGCTCATCGCCATCCCGACGGCCGTCTCGGCCCAGCAAAAGACGCTCTATGTCGCCGGCTATGGCGGCTCGTTCGAGAAGACGATCCGCGACGAGGTGATCCCGGCCTTCGAGAAGGAGAACGGCGTCAAGGTCGAATACGTTGCCGGCAACTCCACCGACACGCTGGCAAAGCTCCAGGCGCAGAAGGGCAATCAGCAGATCGACGTCGCCATCGTCGACGACGGCCCGATGTATCAGGCGATCCAGCTCGGCTTCTGCGGCAAGCTCGATGGCCTGCCGGCCGCCGATCTCTACGACACCGCCCGCTTCAAGGACGATCGCGCCGTCGCGATCGGCATCGTCGCCACCGGTCTGATGTACAACACCAAGGTGTTTGCCGAGAAAGGCTGGGCGCCGCCGACCTCGTGGAATGACCTGAAGGACACGAAATACGCCAAGCAACTGGTCATTCCGCCGATCAACAACACCTATGGCCTCGAAGCGCTGGTGATGCTGTCGAAGATGAATGGCGGCGGCGAGTCCAACGTCGATTCCGGCTTCAAGATCTTCAAGGAGCAGATCAATCCGAACGTGCTCGCCTATGAGCCATCGCCGGGCAAGATGACCGAGCTGTTCCAGTCCGGCCAGGCCGTGATCGCGGTGTGGGGCACCGGCCGCGTGCAGAGCTTCGCCAACACCGGCTTCCCCGTCGATTTCGTCTATCCCAAGGAAGGCGCAGCCACACTGCTGACGACGGCCTGTCCGATCGCCAAGCCCAACGCCTCGCCGCTCGCCTCAAACTTCGTCAAGATGCTGCTTGATCCCAAAATCCAGCTTGTGATGCTGAAGGACTACGGCTACGGCCCGGTGCTGAAATCGCTGGTGGTGCCGCCGGAGCTCGGCAAGATGGCCCCGATCGGCGAGCGCGCGGCAAAGCTCTACAATCCGGACTGGACGGTCATCAACGACAAGCGCGAGGAGTGGACCAAGCGCTGGAATCGCGAGGTCGAGCGCTGACCTGATCGTCCGCAGCGGAGACAGCTCATGGCCTATCTCGAGCTCGATCGGGTGGCAAAACAGTTCGGCGCGCAGACTGTAGTCGACGACTTCAGTCTGTCGGTGGGCAAGGGGGAATTCATCTCCTTCCTTGGCCCCTCCGGCTGCGGCAAGACCACGACGCTGCAGATGATCGCGGGCTTCCTGGATCCGACACGCGGTGCGATCCGCCTGGAGGGCAAGGATCTGACCGCGATCCATCCGGCCAAGCGCGGCCTCGGTATCGTGTTCCAGAGTTATGCGCTGTTTCCGCACATGACCGCGGCGGAGAACGTGGCTTTCGGCCTCGAGATGCGCAACGTGTCGCGCAATGAGCGAGCCGAGCGCGTCCGCGCCGCGCTCGCAATGGTCGGCCTTGCCGGCTACGAGGATCGTCATCCGCGCCGCATGTCCGGCGGCCAGCAGCAGCGCGTGGCGTTGGCGCGCGCGCTGGTGATCAAGCCGAGCGTGCTGCTGCTCGACGAGCCGCTGTCCAACCTCGACGCCAAGCTGCGCGAAGAAATGCAGATCGAGCTGCGCCAGATCCAGCGCACCATCGGCACCACCACGATCCTCGTCACCCACGACCAGAACGAGGCGATGTCACTGTCCGACCGCATCGTGGTGATGAGCCAGGGCAAGATCGAGCAGATCGGCACGCCGCAGGAGACGTATGAGAAGCCGGCCTCGGCCTTCGTCTCGCAGTTTCTGGGCAAGACCAACGATTTTGCCGGGACGATCGATCGAACCGCGACCCCGGCGCGGTTGGTTACTGGCTCCTGGAGCGCACCGGCGCCGGCCGGGCTTAGCGGCCCTGTCACCGTCAGCATTCGCCCCGAGCGGATCGGCTTTGGCGATGCGGGTCTCGGCGCAAAGATCGTCACGCGCATCTTCCAGGGCAATCACTGGCTGTTCCAGTGCGACAGCGAATGTGGCCCGGCAATCGTGATCCGCCAGAATGACGGCGAGCGGCAGCCAGCCGAAGGCGAGGCCGTTCGCCTCACCTGGCGGCCCGAGGACATGAGCGTGCGTGCGAGGACCGTCGCATGAGCGCGGCCGCCGAGGAACGCAACGTGCGTGCACCATGGGCGCTGACGGCGCCCGCCTTGATGCTGTTCGTCGGCGTGCTGCTGATTCCGCTGGCGATGACCGTGATGCTGTCGTTCCACGATTGGGGCCAGTACAAGGGCATCGAGCCGGTCTTCATCCTCAAGAACTGGCAGGAGATCGCGACCGATCCCTACTACGCCGAGATGTTCTGGCGAACGTTTCGCATCGCGATCCTGACCACGCTGCTCACCGCCGCGCTCGGTGCACCCGAGGCTTACATCCTCAACCGTATGGATGGCCGCTGGAAGAGCTTCTTCCTGCTGGTCATTCTCGGGCCACTGCTGATCTCCGTGGTGGCGCGCACACTCGGCTGGGCGCTGCTGTTCGGCGGCAATAATGGCCTCGTCAACAAGCTGCTGATGTCGGCAGGCGTAATCCGCTCTCCCATCCCCTTCATGTTCACCGAAACCGGTATGGTCGTCGCGCTCGCGCATGTGATGATGCCGTTCATGGTGCTCTCGGTGTGGGCCGCGCTGCAGCGGCTCGATCCGCAGATCGAG
The DNA here is from genome assembly GCF_049949285.1 of Bradyrhizobium ganzhouense. Lineage (NCBI taxonomy): Bacteria > Pseudomonadati > Pseudomonadota > Alphaproteobacteria > Hyphomicrobiales > Nitrobacteraceae > Bradyrhizobium > Bradyrhizobium ganzhouense. The sequence continues at coordinate 7,486,646 of NZ_CP181318.1, read as the reverse complement.
AATGCGGCGATGTCGCTCGGCGCCGGCCCGATCACCATCATCCGCCGCATCATCATGCCGCAGATCATGCCGGGCGTGCTGTCGGGCGCGATCATTGTGTTTTCGCTCTCGGCCAGCGCCTTTGCGACGCCTGCGATCATCGGCGGCCGACGGCTCAAGGTTGCCGCGACGCTGGCCTACGACGAGTTCCTCAACACGCTGAACTGGCCGCTCGGCGCGGCCGTCGCCACGCTGCTGCTGGTCGCGCTGGTGCTCATCGTCGTCGGCAGCAACGCGTTGATCGAACGTCGCTACGCGGAGGTGTTCCGATGAGACGGAACGGCCCGCTCGCGCTGATCTTCCACACCATCTTCGTCATCGTCATGGTGGCGCCGATCCTGGTGGTCTGCCTCGTCGCTTTCACGCCCGAAGGCTTTCTGTCGCTGCCGACCAACGGCTTTTCGCTGCGCTGGTTCAGGGCGATCGGCAATTATCCTGAGTTCATCCATGCCTTCTGGGTCAGCCTCGGCCTCGGAGCGCTGTCGTCCTTCGTGGCGCTGCTGTTTGCGGTGCCGGCGGCGCTCGCGCTCGCGCGTTATCGCTTCCGCGGGCGTGATGCGCTGGCAGCTCTCTTCCTGTCGCCGCTGATGATTCCGCATGTGGTGCTCGGCATCGCCTTCCTGCGGTTCTTCACCTCGGCCGGGTTCGGCGGCAGTTTTGCCGCACTGATCATCGCGCATGTCATCATCGTGTTTCCGTTCGCGCTGCGGCTGACGCTCGCGGCGGCGACCGGCATGGACCGCACGGTCGAGATGGCTGCGGTCTCGCTCGGCGCCGGCGGCTGGACGCTGTTTCGCCGCGTGACGCTGCCGCTGATCCTGCCCGGCGTCATCAGCGGCTGGGCGCTCGCCTTCATCCAGTCCTTCGACGATCTGACCATGACCGTCTTTCTCGCGGCACCCGGCACCGAGACGTTGCCGGTGCGCATGTTCCTTTATATCCAGGACAATATCGATCCGCTGGTGACGTCGGTCTCGGCCTGCGTGATCGCGATCACCATGACCGCCCTCATTCTGCTCGATCGCTTCTACGGGCTCGACCGTGTGCTCGCCGGCAAGGGCGATACGGGACGATAGGAGAACCCATGTCCAGGGAATACGACGTCGCCGTGGTCGGCGGCGGACTGCTCGGCTCCGCCATTGCCTGGGGCCTCGGCCGGCTCGGCAAGAGCGTTGCCGTGCTCGACGAAGGCGACATCACCAAGCGCGCGTCACGCGCGAATTTTGCGCTGGTCTGGGTCCAGAGCAAGGGGCTCGGCATGCCGGCCTATACGGTCTGGACCGTGCAGGCGTCTCAGGCGTGGGGCCGGCTCGCGTCCGAACTGAAACAGCAGACCGGGCTCGACGTTGCGCTCCAGCAGAACGGCGGCTTTCATCTCACGCTCGGCGAGGGCGAGTTCGGCCAGCGCACCGAGCTGGTCAAGCGCATGCACAACCAGACGGGTGCGGCCGACTACAAGATGGAGATGCTGTCTGCCTCCGAAGTGAAGAAGTCGCTTCCACTGATCGGGCCGGAGGTGTCCGGCGGCAGCTATTGTCCGCTCGATGGCCACGTCAATTCGCTGCGCACGTTTCGCGCCTTCCACACCGGCTTCAGGGAATTCGGCATCGACTATTTCCCGGAGCAGCCGGTCTCGGCGATCAGCAAGAGTGGCGGCGAATTCCGCCTGACCACGCCGAAGGGCGAACTGCGCGCCGCCAAGATCGTGCTCGCCGCCGGCAATGCCAACCAGACGCTCGCGCCGATGGTCGGCCTCTATGCGCCGATGGGCCCGACCCGCGGCCAGATCGTGGTGACCGAGCGCACCATGCCGTTCCTGCCGCATCCGCTGACCACGATCCGCCAGACCGACGAGGGCACGGTGATGATCGGCGACAGCAAGGAAGACGAGCTCGATGATCGCGCGCTGAAGCATTCGATCAGCGCGGTGATGACGGATCGCGCGCAGCGGATGTTTCCGCATCTCGCGCGGCTCAACGTGGTCAGGAGCTGGGCCGGCATCCGCGTCATGCCGCAGGACGGTTTTCCGATCTACGACCAGTCGGTGACGCATCCCGGCGCCTTTGTCGCCTGCTGCCATTCCGGCGTGACGCTCGCTTCCAACCACGCTTTCGAGATCGCGCGCATGGTCGCACAAGGCGCGCTCGAGCCGGATCTGGTCGGCGCGTTCTCGGCGAGCCGCTTTGGCGGTTCGGGCGCAGCGAACAACAGCGGTTACTAGAGATACTGAAGGAGCCATGAGGCATCCCATGTTTAGACGATCCGAACAGGACAAGCGACCGCAGGTCCAAATCTTCGTCGACGGCGTTGCCGTCGCGGCACGGGAGGGCGACACCGTCTCCGCCGCGCTATTGGCATCCGGCCAGGACGCGCGGCGCTCAACCGCAGTGAGCGGCGCGCCGCGTCTGCCCTATTGCATGATGGGCGTGTGCTTCGACTGCCTCGTCACCATCGACGGCGTCGGCAATCGCCAGGGCTGCCTCGTGCCCGTCGCCGAGGGCATGCAGATCGAAATCCAGAAGGGCAAGCGGGAGATCGGACGATGACTGTGGCTCCCAAGCGCGAAGATTATGACGTCGTGGTGATCGGCGCTGGACCGGCGGGCCTCGCGGCCGCCGCGACATCCGCCGAAGCCGGTCTCACGACGCTGCTGCTCGACGAGAACATCGGTCCCGGCGGCCAGGTGTTTCGTGCCATCTCGTCCACGCCGGTGACCGAGCGCAGCCAGCTTGGCGCCGACTATTGGGTCGGTGCCGATCTCGTGCAGTCGCTCCGCGCGAGCAGTGCCGAGGTCATCCACCGTGCGACCGTCTGGAGCCTGGATCGGAACCTCGATATCGCCGTCTCGATCGGTGGCGCCTCTGCCTTTGTTAAGGCAAAGCGCGTGATCCTCGCGACCGGCGCGCTGGAGCGGCCGTTCCCGATTCCCGGCTGGACGCTGCCGGGCGTGATGACAGCAGGCGCCGCGCAGACGATGCTGAAGTCGTCGGCGCTGGTGCCCGATGGCCGCACGGTCATCGCGGGGCAGGGGCCGCTGCTCTGGCTGCTCGCCGCGCAGATATTGCGCCTCGGCGGTCGCATCGACCGCATCCTCGACACCACCGAACGCGGCAATTATTTCGCCGCGCTGCCGCACGCCTTCGCCTTCCTGACCTCGCCCTATTTCACCAAGGGCCTGTCGATGATGCGCGAGGTGAAAGCGAAAGTGCAGGTCGTCTCCGGCGTCGCTGAGCTTTCTGCTTCAGGTGACGGCCAGCTCGCAAGCGTCAGCTATGTCGCCGGTGGCAAGCGCGAGACCATTCTTGCGGATCTGCTGTTGCTGCATCAGGGCGTCGTGCCCAACGTCAACCTTGCGATGTCCGCAGACGTTGAGCATCGCTGGGACGATTTGCAGCTGTGCTGGTCGCCCGTGCTCGATGCCAGCGGCAACTCTTCGGTCGCCGGCATCGCGATCGCAGGCGACGGCGCCGGCATCGGCGGCGCCAATTCCGCCGTGGTGCGTGGCCGCATCGCTGCGCGCGCGGCGGTCGAAGCACTGGCGCCCGGCGCCGCTGCAAAGTTGCCCGCGATGGCGACGCTCCGCGCCGATCTCGCCAAAGCCGAGCGCGGTCGCGTTTTCCTCGACACGCTGTTCCGCCCGTCGGTGCAGTTCCGCATTCCCTCAGGCGACACGATCGTCTGCCGCTGCGAAGAGGTCTCCGCTAAAGACGTTCTTGATTCCGTTGCGATCGGTGCGACCGGGCCCAACCAGCTCAAGGCCTATCGGCGCACCGGCATGGGCCCGTGCCAGGGCCGCCTCTGCGGCCTCACCGTCACCGAGCTGATGGCGCAGGCACGCAGCAAGAGCCCGCAGGAGATCGGCTATTACCGGCTGCGCGCGCCGGTCAAGCCAATCACGCTCGCCGAGCTCGCCGCCGTTCCGAAGAGCGAAGATGACGTCAAGGCGGTGGTGCGCGGATGACCCAAAACGTGGATGCGATCGTCGTCGGCGGCGGCATCCACGGATGCTCGACCGCGCTGCATCTGTGCCTCGCCGGCCTGAAGCCGGTGCTGATCGAGAAGGATTATGCCGGCCGGCATGCCTCTGGCGTCAACGCCGGCGGCGTGCGTCAGCTCGCACGGCACATTCCAGAAATCCCGCTCTCGATCCGTTCGATGGGGATCTGGGAGAAGATCAACGATCTTCTCGACGACGATTGCAGCTTTGAGAGCTACGGTCAGGTCCTGGTCGCGGAGAACGAGGAGGAGCTTGCCGTCTGCCGCGCGCGGGTGGCCGAACTCAACGCGCTTGGGTTCACCCACGAGGAACTGATCGACGCGACCGAATTGCGCCGGCTGGTGCCGGCGGTGGCCGAGACCTGCCCCGGTGGCGTGGTCTCACGCCGCGACGGCGCCGCCAACCCGGCGCAGACGACGACGGCATTCCGGCGCAAGGCTGAGCAGCTTGGCACCACCGTGCGCGAGGGCGTGGCCGCCAGCAACATCCGCTACAGCAACGGCCTCTGGCACGTCGATGTCGGCACCGAGAGGTTTGCTGCGCCGGTGCTGGTCAATGCGGCCGGCGCTTGGGCCGGCAAGATCGCCGCTGCGCTCGGCGAGCCGGTGCCGGTCGAGACGGTGGCGCCGATGCTGATGATCACCTCGCGCGTGCCGCACTTCATCGATCCCGTCGTGATCCTGCGCGGGCGAAAGCTGTCCTTCAAGCAATTCTCCAACGGCACCGTGCTGATCGGCGGCGGTCATCTGGCCACGCCCTATCAGGATCGCAACGAGACGGTGCTGGACTGGAAGAGCCTCGCGATCAGCGCGCGCACCGTGTTCGAGCTGTTTCCGGTGATGCGCAGCGCCACCATCGTCCGCGCCTGGGCCGGCATCGAGGCGAAGATGAAGGACGATATTCCCGTGTTCGGCCCGAGTTCGCGTCACAAGGGTCTCTATCACCAATTCGGTTTCTCCCTGCACGGTTTTCAGCTCGGCCCCGGTGCCGGCGCCGTGATGGCGGAGCTGATCGTCAATGGCGGCACACAGACCCGCGTCAGCGAGCTCGGCATCGACCGCTTCCATCCTTCCACGCTCTAGGACCAAGAGGACATCATGAGCATCACCCGCAGCATCCGCACGCCCATCATGCACCGCGCCGTCGAAGCCAACGGCTTCGTCTTCGTCGGCGGCACCATCGCCGACGATACGTCGGTCTCGATGGGCGACCAGACCCGCAACATCCTCGGCAAGATCGCCGGCTATCTGAAGGAAGCCGGCACCGACAAGAGCCGAATCGTCAGCGCCTCGATCTTCGTGACCGATCTTTCCAAGAAGAAGGAGATGGACGCGGCCTGGACCGAGTTCTTCGGCGACAATCTGCCGACCCGTGCCACCGTCGGCGTCGCCGATCTCGGCGGCGGCGCGCTGATCGAGGTGGTGGTGACGGCGCTGAAGGGCTGATCCGGTCAGTCCGATTTGGCGAACATCCCGACCAGGGTCTCGCGCAGCCAGCGCTGCGCGGAGAGGACACGGCTTGATCTTGCCGCGCTGCGGGATTATGAGCAGACGCTCAACAAGGATATTCGCAGCCATGGATTTTACCCCGACCGCAACGCCGATCCGCATTGCTCACGGGGAATTCCATGCCTGCTTCAATCATCCTGTCGCGCCTGTCGCTGTCCACGCCTGACGGCCGCTCGCTCCTCTCCAACATCGATCTGACCTTCGGCACTGAGCGAGCCGGCCTTGTCGGCCGCAATGGCGTCGGCAAGACAACTCTGCTCGCCGCGATCACGGGCGAGCACGTTCCGCAGTCGGGCCGTGTGATCGCCAACGGCACAGTCGGGCTCCTGCGCCAGGATGCCCAGCTCCGCGCGGGCGCGACTGTCGTTGACCTCTTCGGCGCGCGCGATGCCCTGGAGCTGCTGCGCCGTGCCGAGCGCGGCGATGCCTCGGCCGAGGCTATCGCCGATGTCGACTGGACTCTCGAGACGCGGCTCGCATCGGCCTTGGCCCGCATTGGGTTCGATATCGCGCCCGACACGGAACTGGACCGCTTGTCGGGCGGGCAGGTCACGCGCGTTCGTCTCGCCGCGCTGCTCTTCGCCGAGCCGGACTTCCTGCTGCTGGACGAGCCCACCAACAATCTCGATCGAGAAGGACGCCGCGCCGTGATCGATCTGTTGGCCGCCTGGCGTGGCGGCGCGATCGTCGTCAGTCATGACCGGGCGCTGCTCGAGACGATGGACGCTATCGTCGAGCTGACGTCGCTCGGAGCCGCGCGCTATGGCGGCAACTGGAGCAGCTATTGCGCGCAGAAGTCCGTCGAGCTCGCGGCCGTCAGGCACGACCTCGCGCATGCCGAGAAGCACCTGTCCGAGATCGACGGCAAGGCGCAGGAGGCGGCCGAGCGGAAGGCGCGCAAGGACAGCGGCGGCAAGAAGAAGCGCGCCAAGGGCGACATGCCGCGTATTCTCGCTGGCGCACGTCGGGATCGCAGCGAGGACAGCGGCGGCAAGACTGCGCAGATCACCGAGCGGCGGCGCGCGGAAGCGCTCGATGCGGTCGATACCGCACGCCGGCGCATCGAGATTCTCCAGCCGCTGTCCGTAAAGCTGCCCTCGACGCAGCTGCCGGCGGGGAGGGAAGTGGTTTGGCTCGATTGCGTCAGTGCGGGCTATCAGCCGGAGCGACCGGTCTTGCGTGATCTGTCGCTCACCATCGTTGGGCCGGAGCGCGTCGCGATTGCCGGGCCGAATGGATCCGGCAAGACCACGCTGCTGAAGCTCATTGCTGGCGAGATCCGCCCCGTCTCGGGCACCGTGCAGGTCAGGCCGGACTTCGCGCTGTTCGACCAGAAGGTCAGCCTGCTCGATCCCGCGATCTCGATACTGGACAATTTTGGACGTCTCAACCCAAAGGCGGGCGCCAATGAATGCCATGCTGCGTTGGCGCGCTTCATGTTTCGTGCCGATGCGGCCCTGCAGATCGTCGGTAGCCTGAGCGGCGGGCAGCTGTTTCGCGCGGGGCTCGCCTGCGTGCTGGGCGGATCGAGCCCACCGTCACTGCTGATCCTGGACGAGCCGACCAATCACCTGGACCTCGGGTCCATCGAAGCCGTCGAAGCCGGCTTGCGCGCCTATGACGGTGCGCTGCTCGTCGTCAGCCACGACGAGGCGTTCCTGCAGGCCATCGGGGTCACGCGTCGGCTCGATCTCTGTGTGACCGACAGCACGCCAGCGTCATGAGCCGTCTTTGCGAAACTCCTGCGCCACCCAGTCGCTGAAGGCGCGCACGCGCGGCGTGAGCTGGCGATTCTGCGCATACATCAGCGAGACCGGCGCCGACGGCGGCGGGTTATCCGGGAGCAGGGCCACGAGCCTTCCGCGCGCAAGATCGTCGGCAATGTGGAATCGCGGCATCTGGGCGATGCCGAGGCCCAGCCGTGTTCCCAGCAGATAGCTCTCCGGACCCGTGACCGAGAATGGCGCGGGCAGCGAAAGGTCGTGCAGCTTTCCGTCGACGGCAAACCGCAGCGGTTCGAGATCGCCGCTGGAGAGCCGCCGCAGCCCGACCATGTGGTGACGCGCGAGATCCTCGATCGATTTCGGCCGTCCGGTGCGTTTTAGATAGGCGGGCGCGGCGCAGGTGACGCGATCGAGCACCGCCATCCGACGCGCAATCAGGCCGCTGTCGGCGAGTTCGCCCCAGCGCAGGGCGCAGTCGACGCCCTCCTGGACCAGATCCACCCAGCGGTCGCTCTCGCTCATCGCGATCTCGATGTCGGGATATTGCGCGAAGAACCTTGGCAGGTTCGGCATCAGGAAGTGCCGCGCCAGCGTGCCCTGCACCTCGATGCGCAGCATGCCCTTGGGCTTCGTCCCCGAGAACGCGCCCTCGGCATCCTCGACGTCCTCGAGAATGGCAAGGCAACGGCGATAATAGGCCTCGCCATCGAGCGTCGGGCGGACCACCCGCGTTGTGCGCTGGAGCAGCCGCACGCCAAGCCGGCGCTCGAGCTGGTGGATCACCTGCGTCGCGCTCGACCGTGGCAGGCCGATGTCGTTGGCGGCTTGGGTGAAGCTGCGGCGCTCGACCACGCGCGTGAACAGCCGCATCGCGTCCAGACGGTCCATGGCTATTGTTCGCTTCGTCAGAACAATGATGCCAATTTATGCCGGATTATCTTTGGCCCCGCAAAGGGCAATTTCCTCCGTGTCAGCCGCAAGGAGCGGCTCGGAACCACGGAGAAGGCAAATGTCCAACGCAAACGGAAAAGTCGCAATCGTCACCGGTGGCTCGCGCGGCATTGGCGCTGCGATCGCCGAACGGCTCGCGGGCGACGGCTTCACGGTCGTCATCAATTACGCGGGTGGCGCCGCCGACGCGGAAGCGCTGGCTGGCAAGATCGAGAAGGCCGGCGGCCGCGCCGTGACGGCGCAGGCCGATGTCAGCGACCCCGCTGCGGTCGCGCGCATGTTCGACATGGCGGACGCCGCCTTCGGTGGTGTCGACGTCATCGTCAACAATGCCGGCATTATGCGGCTTGCCGCGATCGCCGAGGCCGACGACGCCCTGTTCGACAGTCAGATGGCGATCAACTTGAAGGGCACCTTCAATACGCTGCGCGAGGCGTCGCGCCGGCTGCGCAGTGGCGCCCGCATCATCAACCTGTCCTCGAGCCAGACCGGACTGCTGTCGCCGAGCTATGGCGTCTATGCCGCCACCAAGGCGGCGGTCGAAGCCATGACGCATGTGCTCTCCAAGGAGCTGCGCGGTCGCAACATCACCGTGAACGCCGTGGCGCCGGGCCCGACCGCGACGAAGCTGTTCCTCGACGGCAAGACCAAAGAGGTGATCGACCATCTCGCCAAGCTCGCGCCGCTTGAGCGGCTCGGCCAGCCCGCCGACGTCGCTGCCGCGGTCGCGTTCCTCGCCGGCCCCGATGGCGCATGGATCAACGGCCAGGTGCTGCGGACCAATGGCGGGATCATCTGATCCCGCAAGAACAGACATCAAGACAGACATCAACCGCGAAAATCGAAGGAGATATCCCATGACCAAGATTGTTCTGATCACCGGCGCATCCAGCGGCTTTGGCCGTCTCACGGCTGAAGCCTTGGCCAGGGCTGGCCACACCGTCTACGGTTCGATGCGCCAGACGAAAGTCCGCAACGCAGCCGTAGTGGAGCAGATGGCGGCATTTTCGCGCGACAACGGTGTCGATTTGCGCGCGCTGGAGCTCGACGTGCAATCGCAGGACTCGGTCGACGCCGCGGTCGCACAGGTGATCGCCGAAGCGGGACGGATCGACGTCCTGATCCACAATGCCGGCCACATGGTGTTCGGCCCGGCGGAGGCGTTCACGCCCGAGCAATATGCCGAGCTCTACGACGTCAACGTGCTGAGCACGCAGCGCGTCAACCGAGCGGTGCTGCCGCTTATGCGCCGCCAGAAGCAGGGCCTGCTGGTCTGGATCTCCTCGTCCAGTTCCGCCGGCGGCACGCCGCCTTACCTCGCGCCCTACTTTGCGGCCAAGGCGGCGATGGATTCGATCGCCGTGCAATACGCCCGCGAGCTGTCGCGCTGGGGCATCGAGACCTCGATCATCGTGCCCGGCGCCTTCACCTCCGGCACCAATCACTTCGCCCATTCGGGTCGCCCGGCAGATAGCGCGCGTGCCGCGGAATACGAGGCCGGTCCGTATCAGGGTTTTGGCGAGCAGGTGCAGAAGGCGTTTGCGGCGATCGTGCCTGAGGATGCCGATGTTGGCCTGGTGGCTGAGGCGGTCGTGAACATCGTCGGTGCTCCGTTCGGCAAGCGGCCGTTCCGCGTCCACATCGATCCCTCGGAAGACGGCGCCGATGTCGGCTTCACCGTGCTCGATCGCGTCCGCGCCGAGATGCTGCACCGGGTGGGCCTCAGCGATCTGCTGAAGCCCAGAAAGCTGGCCTGATACGTCTGCGCTGGCGAGAATTCTACAAAAACCCGACGCTCTGCCCCCAGCGCGTCGGGTGGAATGAATGAGTATCGATCGGTGATCCCAACACCGTTGTTGTGACTCGCACCGCAACAATTTACCACTCCGGGAAACTACCGCAACGGAACGCGGTTGCACCTGCCGGTGCGTCGCGGCTCTACCCGCCGCCGCCAGGCTCCAGCGCTTCGCCCATCTCCAGCGGATGCGCCATGGTTTCGTGCAGCGCGTCGCGGTCGAGCTCTCCTTCCGAGATGCTGATGACGACGCAGGCGACGCCGTTGCCGATCAGGTTGGTCAGTGCGCGGCACTCGCTCATGAACTTGTCGATGCCGACCAGGATCGCGATCGACTGGATCGGAATGTCGGGCACGATCGAGAGCGTTGCGGCGAGCGTGATGAAACCGGCGCCGGTCACACCGGATGCGCCCTTCGAGGTGATCATGGCGATGCCCAAGATGCCAAGCTCCTGCCAGATGGTCAGATGCGTATTGGTCGCCTGCGCCAGGAACAGCGTCGCCAGCGTCATGTAGATGTTGGTGCCGTCGAGGTTGAAACTGTAGCCGGTCGGGATGACGAGTCCGACCACCGAGCGCGAGGCGCCGAGATGCTCCATCTTCTGGATCATCTGCGGCAGCACGGTTTCCGATGAGGAGGTGCCGAGCACGATCAGCAACTCGTCCTTGATGTAGGCGATGAAGCGCAGGATCGAGAAGCCGGCAAGCCTGGCGATCGAGCCCAGCACGATCAGCACGAACAGGATGCTGGTGAGATAGAAGGTGCCGATCAGGGCGGCGAGGTTGAGCAGCGAGCCGAGGCCGTAGGCGCCGACGGTGAACGCCATCGCGCCGAAGGCGCCGATCGGCGCCACGCGCACGATGATGCGGATGATGCCGAAGAACATTTTTGCAGCTTTATCGACCGCCTCCGCGATCGGCTCGCCGGTCTTGCCGAGGAAGGCGATGGCGAAGCCGGAGAGGATAGAGACCAGCAGCACCTGCAAGAGGTCGCCGCGCGCGATCGCGCCCACATAGCTGTCCGGGATGATCGCCATCAGATGGGCGACGATGCCTTCCTCCTTGGCCTTGGTGACGTAGGTCGCCACCGACTTCGGATCGATGGTCGCGGGATCGATGTTGAAGCCGTGCCCGGGCTGGAGAATCTCGCCGACCAGCAGGCCGATGGCGAGCGCGACGGTCGAAACGGTCTCGAAATAGATCAGCGACTTCAATCCGACCCGGCCGACGCGCTTGAGGTCGCCCATCGAGGAGATGCCGTGCACCACGGTGCAGAAGATCACCGGCGCGATCATCATCTTGATCAGCGCGATGAAGGCGTCGCCGAGCGGCTTCAGCGCCTTGCCGAGGTCCGGGTAGAAATAGCCGATCAGCACGCCGAGCACGATCGCGATCAGTACCTGGACGTAGAGGATCTTGTACCAGGGCTGGTGCCGGCGGTGGACGGCTGGCTGGATCGCGATTTGTGTCATATTGCTTGCCCCGGAACGCATTGATCTTGCATGATTTACATCATGTGATGTTCGCCGCATAAGCAACAATCACATTTTTGTCGGATCGCACGAAGATCAATCGCTGCACCGCAATGGGGGGAACATGTCGAACGCAACGGGCTCGGACGAGCAGGCGCATAGCTATTTTCCGCGTTGGAAGCTGAAGACCTCGGGCGTGATCATGCCGGAGGAGCGGCTGCCATGGGGCCAGACCATCGTCTCCGGTCTCCAGCATTGCGTTGCAATGTCGGGGTCGACGATTATCGCGCCGCTCCTGATGGGGTTCGATCCCAATGTTGCGGTCCTGTTCTCCGGCGTCGGCACGCTGATCTTCTTCGTCATCGTCGCCGGGCGCGTGCCGAGCTATCTCGGCTCGAGCTTCGCGTTCATCGCCGTCGTCATCGCCGCCACCGGCTATGCCGGGCATGGGCCGAACCCGAACATCTCCGTTGCGCTCGGCGGCATTGTTGGCGCCGGGGTGCTGTACGGTGTCATCGCGCTGATCGTGATGTGGTCGGGGATCGGCTGGGTCGAGCGCCTGATGCCGCCGGCGGTCACCGGCGCCGTGGTCGCCGCGATCGGCCTCAACCTCGCGCCCGTGGCGGTCAAGGCGGTGAGCGCCAACGCGTTCGAGACCTGGATCGGGCTCGCGACCGTTCTGATCATCGGCGTGGTTGCTGTGGCCGCCCCGGGCCTGTGGCGCCGCCTGCCGATCATCCTCGGCGCGATCGGCGGATATCTGTTGTACCTGCTGTTCGCGAACGGCCTGGGCTTCGGCAAGCCGATCGACTTCGCGCAACTCTCGGCGGCGCCATGGTTCGGCCTGCCGAACTTCACGACGCCGACCTTCCATGCCGATGCGATCTTTCTGATCGCGCCGGTCGCGGTCATTCTCGTCGCCGAGAACCTCGGTCACATCAAGGCCGTCGGCGCCATGACGGGCCGGAGCCTCGATGGCTATCTCGGCCGCGCTTTGTTCGCCGACAGTCTCGCGACGATCGTGGCCGCCTGTGGCGGCGGTACCGGCGTCACTACGTACGCCGAGAACATCGGCGTCATGGCGGCGACGAAGGTCTATTCGACGCTGTTGTTTGCCTTCGCCGCGACCGTGTCGCTGCTGCTCGGCTTCTCGCCGAAATTCGGCGCGCTGATCCTGTCGATCCCCGGTCCGGTCATCGGCGGCCTCTCGATCGTGCTGTTCGGATTGATCGCGGCGATGGCGGGCCGGATCTGGGTCGAGAATAAGGTCGACTTTGCGAATCCGGCGAACCTCATCACCGTCGCCGTGGCGCTGACCGCGGGCGCCGGCGATCTCACGCTCAAATTCGGTGCATTCACGATCGGCGGAATCGGGACCGCCACCTTCGGCGCCATCATCCTCTACCAGATCCTGACCTCGCCGATCGCGCGCCGCGCGGAATGAATCGCAGGGATGCACTGAGGGATGGAACAAAATGCCGGTTCGATCCATAACGAGGCATCCCGGAGAAAGCTCATGCCACAGACCGATCTCTCAACCGCCTTTCCCTCACGCCTCGTTGGCCGATATGCCCTGGTGACCGGTGCCTCCCAGGGCATCGGCCGCGCAGTCGCCGTCCGGCTTGCCCAGGAAGGCGCGACCGTCGCCATCAATTATGTCGATCACCCAGAGAAGGCGGAGGAGACGCTGGCGCTCGCAAGGACGGGATCGGGCGATCGCGGCCACGGCAAGCTCGACCATGTCGTCGTCAAGGCCGACGTCAGCAACGACCAGGAGGTGGCTGCGATGTTCGAGACGATCCTGACACGCTGGAAACGCCTCGACTGTCTCGTCAACAATGCCGGCTTCCAGCAGGAATCGCCGAGCGAGGAGCTCGACATCGAAACCTATCGCCGCATCATCGACGTCAATCTCAACGGCGCCGTGCTCTGCGCGCAGAAGGCGCTGGCGCATTTCGTCGCGCGCGGCGCAGGCGGCAGCATCATCAATTGCTCAAGCGTGCACCAGATCGTTCCGAAGCCGGGCTATCTCGCTTATTCGATCAGCAAGGGCGGCATAGCCAATCTGACCCGCACGTTGGCGCTGGAATTCGCTGGGCGCGGCATTCGCGTCAATGCGGTCGGCCCCGGCGCCATCGACACGCCGATCAATGCGGCCTGGACCGGCGACGCCGAGAAGCGCGCCGACGTTGCGAGCCACATCCCGCTCGGGCGCGTCGGGACGCCGGAAGAGATCGCCGCCGTATTCGCCTTCCTCGCCTCGGATGATGCCAGCTACATCACCGGCCAGACCATCTACGCCTGCGGTGGCCTGACGCTGTTCCCCGAGTTCCGCGAGAACTGGGCGAGCTAGGCGTACGCTGACAATCTTCCGGTGCGGATCAACCTGTGGCCGGCCGTTCGAAGCCGGCAATCAGCTTCACCAGCTCGCTCTGGCGCGCCGTGCCGGTCTTGCGAAAGACGTTGTGAAGATGCGTCTTGATGGTCGCTTGCGACAATCCCAGCAGGTCGGCCAGGGCCTGCACACCGCTGACTTTCATGATGCCGTCGAGTACGCGGATTTCACTCGCCGTGAGCCCGTACAGCTTTGCCAGCGCTTCCAGCGGCGGCGGGCTGGCCGGCGACGTCTTGCGAACGAACACCGCCGCAATCGCGGAATATACCGCGCCGGCCCGCTGGCGGTCGCCTGACGTCAGCGGCAAGACATGCGCGAACCAGCGGCGAGCGGGTGAATCCGAAAGCGGTATCGCCGCGCCATGGCGTCCCGCCACAAGGTCGCCGCTCTCGGCCGCCGCCAGCAGATCGCGGAGCATGCGCTGCGCCTCGGGCGCGACAGCCGCCAACGCTCCTCGCCGCTCGTGCAGCAGTTCGCCCGCGTCGAGCATGGCGCGCGCCTGCTCGTTGACAAAGACGATCCGGCCGTTCAGCCCCAACAGGAAGATGGCGGCCTCGACATTGTCGAGGGTTTCGGTGAGAACCGCCTGCGCCGTCTTGCGCTGATCGAACAACCGGCCAATCGCGACCGCGCGCTGATAATGCGGCACGATCAGCGCAGCCCGTTGTCTCACCGCGTCATCGACGACCCCGTGCGTCTTATCCCTGCGGATATTGAGCACGGAGGAACTTGTTGTGCCTTTTTCCAGGTTGACGCAGACGACGTCGGCGATCCCCTGCGGTTCGACCCACTCCCTGTGGAAGCGCGTTTCAACGAGCTCCGCTTCGGGGACGACGTCGGTCGGCGTGTAGACCAATCCGGATTCGATAAAGGTTGCTGCCGGGAATACCGGATTCATCGGCATGTATTTCTCGAAATAGAGCCGCGTGTAGTGTGGGTCGTCGTTGAACAAATGCAGCGCGGCCGAACTCTCGGTCGCGATATCGTGCCAATACAGGACGGCTGAAGAGCCGCCGACGAACGAGCACGAGTGCTCCAGCGCCCGCATCCACAAGGTCGGATCAAGTGCGGCGTCGTAGATGTCGCCGATCAGCTCCGAGAGCATTGAGGCCTCAGACGTCACGGCCAACTCGCATCGCATCGGGTATGCATTCGCGATATTCCCGGGCATTTCCGCCAGACTGTGAGAGCGTAACACACGGCCGCAAGCAAGTTGCGCGAATACTGCAGAATATTTCTGAGGCCTGTGGGGGGAGATTGTGAAAGTCGGACTACTCGCATCAGGGCTTCCCTGCCGCTTTCTTGGGCGAACCGGCTTCGCGCCGCCCGAGAGGGGGGTGATCTGGCAAAACCGGGCGGCACGGACTACATCTGCGCCATGATAAATGCTCCGCTGGCACACCAGCCGCTCCAGGATTTCGTCGGTCGGCACGAAAAGCTGTTCGTGCTGACCGGCGCGGGCTGCAGCACCAATTCAGGGATTCCCGACTATCGCGATAGCCACGGCAACTGGAAGCGGACCCAGCCGGTCAACTTCCAGGCCTTCATGTCGGAAGAGCATACGCGCCGGCGCTACTGGGCGCGCAGCCTGATCGGCTGGCGGCGGTTCGGCCAGGCGCGCCCGAACGATGCGCATCGTGCGCTCGCCCGGCTCGAGGCGAGCGGGCGGTGCGAGATGCTGCTGACCCAGAATGTCGACCGGCTGCATCAATCCGCAGGCCACAGGCAGGTGATCGATTTGCACGGACGGCTCGACCTGGTCCGCTGCATGGGCTGCGGCCGCAAGACGCCGCGCAACGAATTCCAGGAGGCGCTTGGCTGCGCCAATGCGGAATGGCTGACGCTCGACGCTGCGGACGCGCCCGATGGCGACGCCGATTTGGAGCATGCGGATTTCTCGTCGTTCAAGGTACCTCCTTGTGAAGCTTGCGGCGGCATCCTCAAGCCCGACGTCGTGTTCTTCGGTGAGAACGTCCCGCGCGACGTGGTCGCGACCGCGCAGGATCATCTGGCGCAGGCCGAGGCCATGCTGATCGTAGGCTCCTCGCTGATGGTCTATTCCGGCTTCCGCTTTGTGAAGGCTGCCGCAGATCGGCAGATTCCGATCGCCGCGATCAATCTCGGGCGCACCCGTGCCGACGATCTCCTGACGCTCAAGGTCGAGGAGCGCTGCGAGGCGGCGCTGGCATTCCTCCTTTGAACGCGGAGGGCGGGCACGCCCTCTATCGCATAGGTGCCACGCGCTTCACCATCGGCGCGGTCGCTGGTATGGAAATTGCTGCGGGTTTGCCCCCAGTTTGACGATCAGCACGGAGAATTTTGAAATGCTTGAGGGAGCCGAAGTGCGGCTTGCCGTCGATATCGGTGGCACGTTCACGGATATCGTGCTGGACGTGGGTGAGGTGCGCAAGACGCGCAAGGTGCTGACGACGCCGCAGCGGCCCGAGCAGGCGGTGCTCGACGGGATGCGTCTCATTCTCACCGATGCGCGCGCGCATATCAGCGACATCGACGTCTTCATTCATGGCACCACGCTCGCGACCAACGCCATCATCGAGCGGCGCGGCGCCAAGACCGCGCTGATTGCGACGGAGGGTTTTCGCGACGTGCTCGATATCGGCACCGAAAGCCGCTACGACCAGTACGACCTTTCCATCGACAAGCCGAAGCCGTTGGCGCCGCGCTCCCTTCGCTTCACCGTGCCTGAGCGCATCGACGCGCACGGCGCGGTTCGCCTCCCGCTGGATGAAGCGGCCGTGCGCGCGCTCGCGCCGAAATTGCGAGAGCTGAAGGTCGAGAGCGTCGCGATCGCGTTCCTGCATTCCTACGCCAATCCCGAGCATGAGCGTCGCGCCGCCGCGATCCTCGGTGAGGAGATGCCTGGCATCTCCGTGACCGTGTCCTCCGCGGTGTGCCCCGAGATCCGCGAATATGAGCGCACTTCGACGGCGGTCGCCAACGCCTATGTGCAGCCGCTGATCGACGGCTATCTCGCCCGCATGTCCGATGCCTTGCAGGTCGAACAGTATCGCGGCGCGATCTATCTCGTCACCTCCGGCGGCGGTGTCACCTCGATCGAGACGGCGCGGCGCTTTCCGGTGCGCCTGGTCGAATCCGGCCCCGCTGGCGGCGCCATCTTCGCGGCCCAGATCGCGGCGCGTCTTGGCGAGAGCAAGGTGCTCTCTTTCGACATGGGCGGCACCACCGCGAAGATTTGCCTGATCGAGAAATACCAGCCCGAGACCTCGCGCGTGTTCGAGGTCGATCGCGCCGCGCGCTTCCTCAAGGGCTCCGGCCTGCCGGTCCGCATCCCCGTGATCGAGATGGTCGAGATCGGCGCCGGCGGCGGCTCGATCGCCCATGTCGATGCGATGAAGCGGGTGACTGTTGGCCCCGAGAGTGCCT
The DNA here is from genome assembly GCF_049949285.1 of Bradyrhizobium ganzhouense. Lineage (NCBI taxonomy): Bacteria > Pseudomonadati > Pseudomonadota > Alphaproteobacteria > Hyphomicrobiales > Nitrobacteraceae > Bradyrhizobium > Bradyrhizobium ganzhouense. Next base: position 7,469,360 of record NZ_CP181318.1, on the reverse strand, counting down.
CGTCGGAGCCGGGGCCCGCCTGCTACGGCCGCGGCGGTCAGCGCCCGGCCGTGACCGATGCGGACGTCGCGCTCGGCATGATCGATCCAGATGCGTTTGCGGCCGGCACGATCAAGCTCGATCCAGAGCTTTCGAAGCAGGCGCTGCTGCGCGACGTCGGCGAGGCGCTGGGCCTGTCGGCGGAAACCGCGGCCTATGCGGTGCACGAGGTCGTCTGCGAGAATATGGCGAGCGCGGCGCGCGTGCACGCGGTCGAGCGCGGTGAGATTATCGGCCAGCACACGCTGATCGCCTTCGGCGGCGCGGCGCCGCTGCATGCGGCGCGCGTTGCCGAGAAGATCGGCGTTTCCAGGGTGATCGTGCCGTCGAATGCCGGTGTCGGTTCGGCCGTCGGATTTCTTGCGGCGCCGATCGCCTATGAACTGGTCCGTAGCCGTCACGTCCGGCTCGATGATTTCGACACCGCGGCAGTCTCGGATCTCCTGCAGGAGATGGCGTCCGAAGCGCGTGCGCTGGTCGAGCCCGGCGCTGCCGGTGCGCCCGTGCGCGAGCGGCGCGCCGCCTTCATGCGCTATGTCGGCCAGGGCCACGAGATCACGATCGAGTTGCCGAACCGGCGGCTGACGAGTGCGGATCTCGCCGGCCTGCGCCAGATGTTCGAGGCTGACTATTCCGCGATGTTCGAGCGTCCGATCCCGGGCGCCGCGATCGAGGTGCTGAGCTGGTCGGTGCTCGCGACCACCGAGGCGCGCAATCCGCCCACGGTGGCCTCTGTCACGCGCAGGCCCGCGGGCAAGGCCTCCGGCAGCCGCAAGTTCTTCGACGGACGGGCAGGCGAGGTGATCGAGATCCCGCTCTATCGCCGCGAGGACATGGCGCCGGGCGCGACGATTGCGGGTCCTGCCGTGATCGCCGAGGACGAAACCTCCACGTTTGTCTCGAACAGTTTCGATGCCCATATCGACGGTGCCGGCAGCATCGTCATGGAACGGAAGGCGGCCTGATCATGAACAAGGCAAAAGGCGCGAGCCTGATCGACCTTCAAATCATGTGGCACCGGCTGATCGCCGTGGTCGAAGAGCAGGCGCAGGTGCTGCTCCGCACCGCCTTCAGCCCGATCGTACGCGAATGCGGCGACCTCTCTGCCGGCGTGTTCGACCTCAGGGGGCGGATGCTGGCGCAGGCGGTGACCGGGACGCCCGGCCACGTCAACTCGATGGCGGAATCGGTCAAGCACTTCATCAACCACTTCCCGCTGGAGACGATGAAGCAAGGCGACGCCTACATCACCAACGATCCCTGGATGGGCACCGGCCATCTCAACGACTTCGTCGTCACCACGCCCTGCTTCAAGGACGGCAAGGTCGTCGCGCTGTTCTCCTGCACCAGCCATCTCATGGACATCGGCGGCATCGGCTTTGGCCCCGACGCCACCGACGTGTTCATGGAGGGGCTCTACATCCCCATGCTGAAGCTGATCGACCAGGGCGTCGTCAACGAGACGCTGATGGCGATGATCCGCACCAACACGCGGCTGCCGATCGACACCGAGGGCGACACCTATTCCCTCGCCGGCTGCAACGATGTCGGCTGCGAGCGTCTGGTCGAGATGATGACCGAGTTCGGCATCGACACCCTCGACGAGCTCGGCGACTACATCTGCGACCGCTCGCGCGAGGCCGTGCTCGCGGAGATCGCCAAACTGCCGAAGGGGAGCTGGCGCAACAGCATGGTCGTCGACGGCTATGACGCGCCGGTCACGCTGGCGGCGACGCTGACGATCTCGGATCAAGGCATCCACGTCGATTTCGACGGCACCTCTGCGGCGTCCAAATTCGGCATCAACGTGCCGCTGTCCTACACCACGGCCTACACGGTGTTCGGTCTCGGCTGTGTCGTCGCCTCGCAGATCCCGAACAATGCCGGCTCGCTCTCGCCGCTGACGGTGTCGGCACCTTCAGGAGCAATCCTCAATGCACCAAAGCCGGCGCCCGTGGCGTCGCGCCACATCGTCGGCCAGATGCTGCCCGACGTGGTGTTCGGCTGCCTGCGACAGATCATTCCCGAGCGCGTGCCGGCAGAAGGCACCTCGTGCCTGTGGAATCTGAACGTGCGCGGTCAGACCCGCTCGGGCGTCGGCGGCAATTACGGATTCTCGATGGCGGTGACGTCCAACGGCGGCACAGGCGCGCGTTTCGGCAAGGATGGCTTGTCCGCGACCGCCTATCCCAGCGGCGTGCGCGGCACGCCGGTCGAGATCGCCGAGACGCAGACGCCCCTGATCTTCTGGCGCAAGGAGCTGCGTCCGGATTCCGGCGGAGCAGGGCGCACCCGCGGCGGCCTCGGGCAGATCATCGAGGTCGGCACCGGCATCGATGCACCGTTCGACATCCTGGCGGCATTCGATCGCATCGACCATCCGCCACGCGGACGCGATGGTGGCCAGAATGGCGAGGCTGGCTATGTCGGCCTGAAGTCCGGCCAGAAGATGCGCGGCAAGGGCTTCCAGACCATTCCGCCGGATGACCGGCTCGTGGTGATGACCCCAGGTGGCGCCGGCATCGGTACGCCCAGTGAGCGCGATCGCGCGGCAGTGAAGGACGATGTCGAGAGCGGGCTGGTGTCGTCAGACAACGCGGCCGCGGTGTACGGCTACGCGCGGTGAGCAACTGAAAAAGGTTCGTCCCGGCCTGGGTGGCCGGGACGATGTCTTGACGAACCGACGTTACGCCGCCGCCTTCTTTCGCGCCTGCTCGGCCTTGTACAGCTCGAATTCCTCCGCGATCGCTTTCACGATCGATGGCCGCTGCCGCAGGCGCTCGTAATAGGCCTTCACGTTCGGCCATTTCGAAAGCTCGATCGGCGGCGTCGCCATGGTCCAGTTGATGACCGTGACGAGATAGGCGTCGGCAACGCTGAAATGGTCGAGCAGGAACTCGCGCCCCTTCAGGTAGTTGTCGAGATAGTCGAGCCGCGACAGGTTCTTCTCCAGCACGTAGGCTTTCACTTCCTGGGACGCCTTGCGGTCGAGCACGGGCACGAACAGGCCCTTGTGCAGCTCGGTGCCGATGAAGCAGAGCCATTGATGCAGTCGCGTGCGATCGATGCCAGCGCTCGCGCCCAGCCCGGATTGCGGAAAGCGGTCGGCGACATATTGCAGGATCGCGGCGTTCTCGGTCAGCACCACGCCCTCGTCGGTGCGCAGCGTCGGCACCAGGCCGATCGGATTGACGGTGCGAAAGTCGGAGCCGTCCTTCAGTACCTTCTTGGTCGGCGGATCGACTTCGAGATAATTCGCCTCGGCGCCGGCCTCATAGAGCGCGACGCGCGTCGCCATGGAGCAGGCGAGTGGCGAGAAATAAAGATCCATCGTGGGCCTCCTTGGGCAATTCTCTTTGTGAGTGTCGCTCAACCTGGCCAGATTGATTTTTGTACCATCTTGCATAATATGGGGTCGGTCAAGGATTAATTTGCGACATGGTACAAAAATCAAAGCCGCCAGCTGCTGCCACTGAGCCTGAGCGTCGCGCTGAACCAAAGCGCCGGGGACGGCCGCGCGCCTATGAGCCCGACGTCGCGCTCGGCAAGGCGCTCGATCTCTTCCGCAAGCAGGGTTTTGCCGCGACATCGCTCGACGATCTCAGCGAGGCCACCGGCATGAACCGGCCGAGCCTGTACGGCGCCTTCGGCGACAAGCGTGAGCTCTACATCAAGAGCTATCAACGCTACCGCGAAGACGCGCGCGCACGCATGGTCGATATCTTTCGCGAGGAGATGCCGGTGCGCGAGCGGTTGGCGCGCATCTATGCCGCCGCGCTGAACATCTATCTCTCCGGAGAGACCGGTCCGCGCGGCTGCTTCACGGTGGTGACGGCGGCGTCCGAAGCGGTTAGCGATCCCGACATTCGTGCCATGGTGCTGGAGGGGCTGACCGAGCTCGACAAGGCCTTTGCAAACTGTTTTCGCCGCGCCAAGGAGAACGGCGAGCTGCCGGAAAGCGCGGATCCGGCCGCGCTGGCGCAACTCGCCTCCGCCACCATCCACACGGTTGCCATCCGCTCGCGCGCGCGCGTCCCGCGGAAAGAGCTGGAAGCGATCGTCAAGGGTGCGATTGATGTGATGGTGGGCGCCAAGGGGTAGCTGTCGTCCCGAACAAGCGCGACAATCTTCCGGTGTCGTCCTGGCGAAAACCAGGACGACACCGAGAATGAGGCTCCAGCCTGGCTAGCTACGCCGCCCGAATCTGCGCGAGGAAACGGTCCACCTCGTCGCGCAGGCGCTGCGACTGCTTTGACAGCTCGATCGCCGAGACCAGCACCTCTTCTGCGGCCGTGCCCGTGGCGGCGATGCCGTCGGTGACGCCGGCGATGTTCTGCGAGACCTCGCCGGTGCGCGCGGCGGCCTGCTGGACGTTCTGCGCGATCTCTTGCGTCGCCGTGCCCTGCTGGCCGACGGCGGCCGCAATCGCGGCGGAGATTTCGTCGACCTGCTGAATCGTCGCGCAGATCGACTGGATACCCTCGACGGCGCCGGTTGTCTCACCCTGAACGGCGGTCACCTGCGCTCCGATCTCTTCCGTCGCCTTCGCGGTCTGGGTCGCGAGCGCCTTGACCTCGGAGGCGACCACCGCGAAGCCGCGGCCGGCGTCGCCCGCACGCGCCGCCTCGATCGTCGCATTCAGCGCCAGCAGATTGGTCTGGCCCGCAATGCCGTTGATGAAGGAGACGACGTCGCCGATTTTTTGCGCGGCATCCGCCAGGCTCTGCACCCGCTCGTTGGACTGCCGGCCGTCGCTGGCGGCCTTGCCCACCACCTCGGTCGCATGCGCCAACCGCCGGCTGATCTCGGTCATCGACGAGGATAATTCTTCCGCCGCCGCCGCCACCGTCTGCACGTTCTCCGAGGCCAGCGCCGAGGCCGACGACACCGTGCGGGTCTGATTGCGCGACTGCTCGACGATATCGGACATCGAACGCGCGGTGTGCTCCATCTCGACCGCAGCCGAGGACACCGTGGTGACGACGTCGCGGATGCTGGCCTCGAAATTGTCGGCGAGGGCGGCAAAGGCGCGCCGCTTCTCGGCCTCGGACTGCGCCTTGGCCTCGAGCTGATCGGCCTGGAGCTTGCTGAACTTCACCGCATTGTCGCGGAACACCGCGACCGCCTTCACCATCGCGCCGACCTCGTCGTTCGCCTTGCTTTGGGGGACCGCGACGTCGAGCCGGCCGTCGGCGAGCTCGCGCATGACGCCGGTGATGGAAAGAATCGGCCGCGAGATGCCGCGGGCGATGAGATAGCCGACGATCGCAGCCAGTACGAGCCCGAGCGCGGCGATGGCGATTGCGAGCATCCAGGCCCGATCGGCGGAGGCCTCGTAATCGGAATTGTCCATCACCAGCTCGACGGCGCCGAGCGGTTTTCCGGAAAAGTCCTTGATCGGCCCGAGCAGCGCGGCGATCGGCGTCGCGTCGAGCTTGGCTTGCTTCACGGTGAAGCCGCCGCCGGCGGCGCGACCGTAATCGGCCGTGTCGAAGAAGCTCTTGCCCTTCAGCGTTCCGCCGAACAGCTTGAAGCCCGCGCTATCGGCGAGATGGAAGGCGATGTCGACATGGCGATTGGTCTTGAAGTCGTCGAGGAAGGACTGCCCGAAGGTCAGGCCGAATTCCACCGAGCCGAGATGTTTGGCCCCTTGAGCGATCGGCACCACGCCGCGAATGCCGAGCCCGGCGACGCCGCCTTCGAGCCCGACGACGACTTTGTGCTCCTGATTGGCGTCGACGACGGTCTTGCGGAAACTTGAGAGGTCGTCGCCGAACTTCGCCGGCTGGTGCACGCGCAGGAAGGAGGTCGCAGGCGGCGTATGGAACTGGAATTGCTCGACGCCGTACTCCGACCTGGTGGCGGCGAACACCGGCCCGAACAGGCGCACCAGCGCCTCGCGATCCTGCCTGGCCATCGCCTCCTGCGTCGCCGGCATCGCGGCCACCACCGCGCTCATGGCGGCGGCGCGATGGGACTCTTCCGCGATCCGCGACAGCAGGGCATCATAGTAATTGCGTAGCTCGCGCTGGTCGGCACGGTCGATGATGCCTGCGATGATCCACATGGCCCCGAGCACGGCAATAAGCGCGGTGGCCGCCGCCGTCAGCGCCAGCGCAACCGTGATCCGCATCCTGAGGCCGAGGGGAGAGCGCATGTCCGACCCGTTCGGTGAGCATTGATTAACAATGCCTATCAACTTCTCGCTAAGAGAGGGTGAATGGGGCGGGGAGGGTTGGTCATGGTTTGGGGGGTGCCAGCCAAATCAATGGTGTCGTCCTGGACAAGCGAAGCGCAGATCCAGGACCCATTACCCCAGGGAGTAGTTTGACGAAGACTCGGGGTTACCGCCTCGCTTCGCAACTCCTCCCTGGGGTAATGGGTCCTGGCTTTCGCCAGGACGACTCCGAGAGGGAGGCGCGGGCGTACGGTCTCAATACCCCCGCCCGCGATCCACGACATTCTCCAGCGCGCCACCCGCCTCGAACCTTGCGATCTGCTCGGCGACATAGGCCGAGATTGCGTCCGCGTCGGTGTCGGCGGCGTTGTGCGGGGTCAGCACGACCTTGGGATGGGTCCAGAACCGGCTGTCCTTCGGCTGCGGCTCCTGGACGAAGACGTCGAGCGAGGCGGCACCCAGCGTGCCGTCGTCGAGGCAGGCCAGGATGTCGGCTTCGTTCTGCAAGGCCCCGCGGCCGGCATTGATCAGCACAGGCGCGCCGAGCGGGCTGGTACGGTTGAGTTTTGCGAAGACGTCACGGTTGAGGATGCCATTGGTGTCGGGCGTCAGCGGCAGCAGTGACACCAGAATGTCGGTCTTGCGCAGGAACGCTTCCATTCCGGCCGTGCCGTGGAAGCACTCGACGCCCTCGATCGTGCGTGGGCTACGGCTCCAGCCGGCGACGCGGAAGCCGAGCCGCCGCAGCACGTCGGCCGCGTCAGCACCGAGCGTGCCGAGGCCCATGACGCCGACCGTGACCGCGCTCGCCGGCCACTGATATTTCGGCTCCCAGCGCTTCGCGCGTTGCGAGTCGCGCAGGTAAAGCTCCTGGCGGTGGTGCATCAGCACGTGCAGCACGACATATTCGGTCATGCGGTTGGTCAGATCAGGCACGGCGACGCGCACCAGCGGCACGTTAGGCAGGCTCTTGTCCGCCATCAGCGCATCGACGCCGGCGCCGAGATTGAAGATGGCCCGCAGATTCGGAAAGGAGCCGAGGTCGCCGGGTACCGGCTTCCACACCGCGGCATAGTGCACGTCGGCCGGATCGAGCCCGCCGTCCGGCAGCAGCACCACGCGGCGGCCGCCGCAGACCGAGTCGAACCGGGCCTTCCAGCGCTCCGGCAGCCAGTTCTGCTGCGTGCTGTTGATCAGGACGGCCAGTGTGCCTTTGGTCATTCGAAGTGCCTCGTCGGGTTCCGCTTGAAGGCCCTCCTTGGCATGATCTGTCGGATTTTTCTTGCAATTTTTTTCCGCAGCCCTGTCGGGGCGAGGCATAGTGGATCGTCTTCAAAACAAGCGTTCACGGAAGGTGCTGCCCATGCTTTATGCGATCCTTTGCTATCACGACGAGGACTTCGTCGGCTCCTGGAGCAAGGACCAGGACGAAGCCGTGATGAAGAAGCTCGCCGTGGTGCAGGATAAGCTCACACAGCAGGGCCGACTCGGGCCGGTGGCCCGGCTGCTGCCGACCACAGCGGCGGCGACCTTGCGCAAGGAAGACCCGCCGCTGGTGCTTGACGGCCCGTATGCAGAGACCAAGGAGCAGCTGCTCGGCTTCTACATCGTCGACTGCAAGAATCTCGACGAGGCGCTCGATGTTGCGCGCGATCTCGGCTCGGCCAATCCCGGCGGCGCCTATGAAGTGCGTCCCGTCGGTGTGTTCAGGCCCGGGGGAATTTCCGCGTGAGCGAGGCCGACACCGGCTGGATCGAGACCGCGCTGACCTCGGCGCGACCCCAGGCGGTGGGCGCGCTGCTGCGTTATTTCCGCGACCTCGATACGGCGGAGGAGGCGTTTCAGAACGCCTGCCTGCGCGCGCTCAAGACGTGGCCGCAGAACGGGCCGCCGCGCGATCCCGCGGCCTGGCTGATCATGGTCGGCCGCAACGTCGCGATCGACGAGGTGCGCCGCACCCGCAAGCAGCAGCCGCTGCCCGACGACGACCAGGCGATCTCCGATCTCGATGATGCCGAAGGCGCGCTCGCCGAGCGGCTCGACGGCTCGCATTACCGCGACGACATTTTGCGGCTGATGTTCATCTGCTGCCATCCGCAATTGCCGGCGACACAGCAGATCGCGCTCGCGCTGCGCATCGTCTCCGGTCTCACCGTGAAGCAGATCGCGCGCGCCTTCCTGGTCTCCGACGCGGCGATGGAGCAGCGCATCACGCGCGCCAAGGCGAAGGTCGCGGAAGCCGGGACGCCTTTCGAGACACCGGGGCCGGTCGAGCGCTCCGAGCGGCTCGTGGGCGTCGCTGCGATGATCTACCTGATCTTCAACGAGGGCTATTCGGCGAGCGGCGACACTGCCGAGATCCGCAAGCCGCTGTGCGAGGAAGCGATCCGGCTGGCGCGGTTGTTGCTGCGCTTGTTCCAGAGCGAACCGGAGATCATGGGCCTGACTGCTCTGATCCTGTTGCAGCACGCGCGTAGCGCTGCGCGCTTTGCCGCGGACGGTTCGCTGATCCTGCTTGATGACCAGGATCGCTCGATGTGGAACGGCAACATGATCGCCGAAGGGTTGGCGCTGATCGACAAGGCGATGCGCCACCGCCGCAGCGGGCCCTACCAGATCCAGGCCGCGATCGCCGCGCTGCACGCGCGCGCAGCGACGCCGGAGGAGACCGACTGGACCCAGATCGACCTGCTCTATGGCGCGCTCGAAGTGATGCAGCCCTCGCCGGTGGTGACGCTCAACCGCGCGGTCGCCGTCTCCAAGGTGCGCGGGCCACAAGCCGCGCTCGACCTGATCGAGCCGCTGGCGCCGAAGCTTGCCAACTATTTCCATTTCTACGGCGTGCGCGGCGCCTTCCTGATGCAGCTTGGCCGCAACGACGAAGCCCGCGTCGCCTTCGACCGCGCCATCGCGCTGGCCAACACCTCGGCCGAGGCCGCTCACATCCGCATGCACATTGATCGGCTGATCCGGGACAGCCAGCCGAAGGATGGCGGCGCCAGGCAGGGCGCGAAGGCCAAGTGATGGTCAAGTGACGGTCAAGGTGACGGCCAAAAATTTTGTCCCGCCAATTGTCGGCCCCAGCCGTCTCCCTTCGTCTTAATCCCGTATCCAGGGAGCCATTCATGCTGAAAGCTATTGCCATTGTCGCCATCGTGATCGCGGTCGGGATCGCGGGCATCCTCGTCTTCGCCCTCACAAAACCCGACACGTTCCGTGTCGAGCGCTCGCTCGCGCTGAAGGCGCCGGCCGAGGCGATCTATCCGCTCGTCTCCGATTTCCACTTCTGGACCAGCTGGTCGCCCTATGAGAGGCGCGACCCCGGCATGAAGCGCACCTATGGCGGAACTGCGAAGGGGAAGGGTGCGACCTATGCCTGGGACGGCAACAACAATGTCGGCGCCGGTCATATGGAGATCCTCGAGGCGAGCACGCCGTCGAAACTCCGCATCAAGCTCGATTTCGAACGGCCTTTCGAGGGCCACAACACTGCCGAGTTCACTTTTGTGCCGCAAGGCGATGCGACACTGGTCACGTGGGCGATGTACGGTCCGGCTCCCTTCATGTCCAAGGTGATGCAGGTCTTCATCAACATGGACACCATGATCGGCAAGGATTTTGAGGCTGGCCTCGCCAGCCTGAAGAAGCTCACCGAGAAGTAACGCCAGCCACCGCCCCAAGACCCAAACCAAGTCGCAAAGAGGAGAGAAACGATGGTCAGTGCCTATCTGTTCTATCAGGACACCTGTGAAGCGGCGTTCAACTATTACGCAAAGGTACTCGGCGGCAAGGTCGACGCCATGATGCGTCTGTCGGACGCTCCGCCATCTGATATGCCTCCCGGCCCGCCCGGCCGCGAGAAGACGATCATGCATGCGCGGCTGTCGCTGCCCGGCGGCGCCGTGCTGATGGCTTCCGATACGCCGCCCGAGCATTTCCAGAAGCCGCAGGGCTTTTCGATCTCGGTCACGGTCGCGGATCCCGCGGAGGGCGAGCGCAAGTTCAACGCGCTTGCCGACGGCGGCACCGTCACCATGCCCTTCAGCAAGACGTTCTGGGCCAAGGGCTTTGGCATGTGTGTCGACAAGTTCGGCATCCCCTGGATGGTGAACTGCCCGGCGGAAGGCATGTGAGCGCGAAATTCCCCTGATTCCCTGAGATGCGCCTCCCTCTCTCGATTGTCTCGAGAGAGGGAGCACGCCTCGTCAGCGGATCGATCCGGTCACGTCCTCGCCCGGCGGCTGCGTCACGCAGCTACGGCAGATCACGAGCTTCGAGCCGAGCTGCCTGTCGTTCTCGGCCTCGATCTCGTCCTGGACAGCCCACCATGCGTCGGAATAGGGACGCAGCGTGGCCAGCACCCTTTGCCGCTCCAGATTGGGATCGCTCTCTGGCGCCGTGTGATTGGCAAGTCGGCGTTTTGTGACGGCAGGACGATTGGGATCCTGACCGAGTCCGTCCCATGCGATCGGGCGACGCTCCGCCGCCGGCGCGCTTGCGCATCCCGCGAGCGCTGCGCAAAAACTGAGCAACACGAGAATATGTCGAGCCATGCCGAACCTGCCGTGCGGTACGCCACGCAAATCCGCGTGGAAAACTTTGCAGCGCGACGCTTACCCGGGACTTAAGGGAAAACGGCGTCACCGCCATGGCCGAAAGGAGATTCGTGCGCTCGATTCACTTGGCGAGAACAGCGCGAGCGCCATTGTGACATGAAGCGAATTGCATCGCACAACAACTGGCGCAAGATTAGGCTGTGAACTTCGCACCCGAATCGCTAGCTTCGGTCACAATACCTACAAATTAGGGTGGGCGTGACTCGGAAGGGAGCGACCGATGGCGGCGGCGCTACAAATCAATTTTGCTCTTTGGGGAATGCTGATCTGCGCCAGCGTGAAGCTTGCGCCGGTTGTGCAGATCGTTTTTCACTAGAGGAACAGCCAGTTTGCGACGGCCACGGCTCCCTGTGCGAGCACGTAAGACGCGGTTCACACTGCGTCTGGTTGTCGGCGCATGACGCCATGCATCAGCTGATGAACAGTGCAATCAGCATGAAGCTCATGCCCACCACGACGATCATGGGAACAATAAAGTCGCGCTGACGTGAGGGTCGTCGCGGCAATGGTCTTCGTCGTCGCGGCGTCTCACTCACGTGCAACTCACTCATCAGCGGCACGGGCTCCGACGGCGCGAGCGAGACCTTGGCGTCCGAGCCGATGTACTTCACGTACAGCTCGAGCAGCCGCAGTTCCGACGTCAGGTCGATCAGGCCCTCGCGGTCGCGCCGCGACAGCTCTTCGAATTCGAGGGTTTCTTCGGAGCTCAGTGGGCCGAGGACGATCCGTCCCTGATCCGACAGGCGGTAGCGAAAATCGATGGACTCCATAAACGTACCATTTGAAAATGACTGATCCTGAAAAAGTGGAACCATCATATTCCGCCGCCGCTGCCGAGATATGACGGTTCCGCAGCCATGGCGAGCCGGACTGGCCTCGACATGGCCTGCATCATCATAGGCGCCGGGGAAAAGCTGGAAACCGCGTAAATTGTGCACGCGTTGCGAAGCACTTAAGCGGATTTCGCTCCGATAGGGCCGAAACCGCCGGGATCTGCCTAATCGTCGGACAGCGCGGGATTCATCGCGGTCACATCGCCTTCTGCAATCGAATTGTCACCGGCAGCGCGGATAGATCGCGGCGAGGTCGCGTCCCTTCAGCAACAGCAACCGCGAGGTGAGGCCGCCGCGACGGCTGATCCAGTCGCGAACAGGGCCCGGATAGGCCGCAAGCACGGCTTCGGATGCTTCCGGCTCGGCATAGAAGCGTCCGCGCCGGTCGACCGAACGCGCGGCGTGGAAACCGAGCACGGCACGTTTGGTGACGCAGATGCGCTCGCCCGGAACGATGCTGAGCACCAGCGTGCAGGCGGACAGGCAGGGACCGTCGATCACCACGCGGTCGCCGCTCTCGCGCACCTTCTCGAACAGGTCGAGGAACGGCCCGACCTGCCCGCCGGGGCTCTGGATGATGCGGATCTCGGCCTTGGCCGGGACGGAAGCGAGCAATGCTGCTGCAAGCATTGCGGCCGGAACAAAAGCAACGCGTTGCATGAACTCTCCACCAGCTCGGTTCCGTAGGGTGGGTTAGCACTGCGGCTGCGCGAAGCGCAGTCCGCTAGCGTAACCCACCACTTTTGTCGCCGCGTGAGAAGAGGTGGGTTACGCCGAGCAGAAGCGCTTCGCGCATCTGCAGGGCTAACCCACCCTACAGGCTCCTATCCGTTCCGCCGTTCGCCGCGCAGCGTCGGCAGGCCGATGCCGGCTGCATCAAAGCCGCCATCGACGGCCAAAATTTGGCCGGTGATGTAGCTCGCGCGCTCCGAGCACAGGAAGAAGATCGCTTCTGCGAGCTCCTCCTCCAGGCCGTAGCGGTTGAGCGGGATGGCGTCGTGATAGTCGGCGCGGATCTCTTTGGTGTGCACCTGCTTCGCCATCGCGGTGTCGACCGGCCCTGGTGCGACCGCATTGACGCGGATGTTGAGCGAGGCCAGCTCGACCGCAAGCTGCTTGGTGAGGTGCGCAAGCCCGGCCTTGCTGGTGCCGTAGGCCGCGCGCAGCGTCGATGCGCGCACGGCCGAGATCGAGGTGATGTTGACGATGGCGCCGCCGCCCTGCTCGCGCATCAACGGCGCGGCCGCCTTGGTGCACAGGAACGGGCCGGTGAGGTTGACCGCCATGATCCTGTTCCAGTCGGCATTGCTGGTCTCCAGCACCGGCGCGAACACGGCGACGCCGGCATTGTTGACGAGCGCATCGAGCCGGCCGAAGCGGCTCATGACCGCGGCCATTGCAGCGCCTACGGCAGCTGCGTCCGACACGTCGCAGGTCAGCGCCAGCGTCGCCTCGCTTTGGTCGATCTCGGCGACCGCACGGCCGAGCAGCTCGCCCTCGATATCGAGCAGCGCCACCCGCCAGCCCTCGGCCAGTAACTTCTTGGCTGTCGCAAGCCCGATGCCGCGTGCGGCGCCGGTGACGAGGGCGACTTTTTGCGGGGCTTGCGGCATTGGTTGATCTGTCCTGTCTCGAAAAAGGGGCGCGCTCCTTTTACTGCGCTTTCGTCTCGACGAGGAGGGGCCTGTGTTGATGGAGCCAGGCGTTCACCCGTTTGAACCGTCACCCTGAGGTGGCCGCTTCTTCAGCGGCCCTCGAAGGGCGACGGCCCGGCTGCATCCGGGCCGATTCATCCTTCGAGGCTCACACTGCGTTGCAGTGTGAGCGCCTCCAGCGACAACCGCTTCGCGGTTGCGCGGGGATGACGGAGATGGAGTAAACGAGCCGAGGAAGGTTACGACAGCTCGGCAGATGCCCGCTGCATGTTCGCCGACATGTCCGCGGTTACCGCGCTCTGTTCCTCGACCGCGGCGGCGGTGGTGGCGATGAACTCGTTGACGCCGGCAATCGCGACCTTGATCGCAGTGAGCGAGCTCACGACATCGCCGGAGATAGTGTTCAGCGCGTCGATCTCGGAGGTGATCGTGTCGGTCGCCTGCTTGGCCTGGTTGGCGAGGTTCTTCACCTCGGAGGCAACCACCGCGAAGCCGCGGCCGGCTTCGCCCGCGCGCGCCGATTCGATCGTGGCATTGAGCGCGAGCAAATTGATCTGGCTGGTAATGCCGGCAATCATCTCGACGATGCCGCTCATGGCTTGCGCGGCCGCGTTCAGCCGCTGCGCCTGGCCGTCGGCGGCGTCGACCCGGGTGGTCGCGACCTTGGAGGTCTCGCGCGACTTCGCCATGGTCTCGGAGATCTCGCGGATCGAGGCGCTCATCTCCTCGCTGCCGGCCGCAACCGCTTCGATCAACCCGCGCGCATTGTCGGCCTTCTTGCGCCCGATCGCCTGCGCGGTGATGTCGGTGGCGTATTTCACCACCTTGTAGGGTTTGCCGTTGACGTCGAAGATCGGGTTGTAGGACGCCTGGATCCAGATCTCGCGGCCGCCCTTGGCGATCCGCTTGTATTCGGCGGCCTGGTATTCGCCGCGATTGAGCGTCTCCCAGAACTGGCGGTAGGCCACCGAGTTCTTCTCGCTCGGTTCGACGAACATGCTGTGGTGCTGGCCCTTGATCTCGGCCAGCGAATAGCCCATCGCGGCCAGGAAGTTCTGGTTGGCGGTACGGATTGTGCCGTCCATGTTGAATTCGATCACCGCCTGCGACTTCTGGATCGCAGCAAGCTGGCCGTCACTGTCGGCGGCCTTCATCTTCTGCGCCGTGACGTCGGTTGCGAACTTCACCACCTTGAACGGCCGGCCCATGTCGTCGAGGATCGGGTTGTAGGTCGCCAGAATCCAGATTTCCTTGCCGCCCTTGCCGAGCCGCTTGTATTCGGCCGCCTCGAACTGACCGCGATTCAACCGCGCCCAGAAATCGGCATAGGCCGAGCCTGCGCGATCCTCCGGCGTCACGAACATGCTGTGGTGCTTGCCCTTGATCTCGTCGAGCGAGTAGCCCATCGCGCCCAGGAAATTCTCGTTGGCGGTGACGATAGTGCCGTCCATGTTGAACTCGATGACGGCCTGGGCGCGGCTGATCGCGGCGAGCTTGCCGGCTTCCTCCATGCTCCGCATCTTGTAGGCGGTGACGTCGGTGGCGAACTTGATGAAGCTGATCACCTTGCCGTTCTCGTCAAGCAGCGGCGCGTAGGAGGCGTGGACCCAGATTTCCCTGCCGCCCTTGCCGTAGCGCCTGTACTGCGTGGTCTGGAACTCGCCGCGATTCAGGCTGGCCCAGAAATCGCGGTAGCGGGCGCTCTCGCGCTCGGCCGGGCTGACGAAGATGCTGTGATGCTTGCCCTTGATCTCAGCGAGCGAGTAGCCGCTCATCTTCAGCAGATTTTCGTTGGCGTCGAGAATGGTGCCGTCGAGGCCGAACTCGATCACCGCCTGCGACCGGTCGAGCGCCTCGACTTCAGCGACCGCGTGCCTGACCTTCTTGCTCTGAAAATTGAACACGTGATGCTCCGCAATAATTGGGGGCGAATCGACGAGATCAACGTATCGTCTCGCTTTCTCTAAAAAGTTGCATAGGCTCGTTGAGCAACCGTAAACTTGTGCACGGAGCTGCAGGCGTTCCGCAATTTCACGTGCGATTCCGATGTCGTTCAGTTCACGGGCCTTCTGGCTCCATAAGCACAGCGCAATTCATACGGGAACATCATGCAACCGTAGTTTTACGGGCGCGCTTCGAGAAAAAATTCGCACTCCGTCGCGACAGACTGTCGGCGCGGCAATGACCTCCGAAATAATTTTCACGGCCCTGTCGGCCTTGTAAAAGCTCGTTCGTCTTACAAGGGAGCGCGGGTCAGGTGGCCCGTCCATCTCCCCGTCATTCCGTGGCAGCGCCGGCGGCGCGCGCCCATGCGTCATGTGAAATGACGAAGCTCGAGAGGAACCGCATGCGATTCATGATGCTGATGATCCCGGCCGGTTACGAGACCGCGTCGCCGGACGTGCAACTCGATCCCGAACGGGTCGCCGCGATGATGCGCTACAACGAGGCGCTGAAGGATGCCGGCGTGCTGATCACGCTGGACGGCCTGCATCCGCCGTCGATGGGCGCTCGAGTCTCGTTTGCGACCGGCGTGCCTATCGTGACCGACGGTCCCTTCACGGAGGCCAAGGAAGTGCTGGGCGGCTACTGGATGATCGAGGTCGGCTCGCGCGAGGAGGCGATTGCCTGGGCGAAAAAGTGCCCGGCCTCGGCCAATGAGGTCATCGAGATCCGTCAGGTGCAGGAAATGTCCGACTTTCCGCCGGAGGTGCAGGCGGCCGCGGCCGGTTTCGACCATCTGAAGACTTAGTCGCGGCGGTCGCGATGCGATCGCGTCTGTCGTCCATCCATCAACAAGGGAGAGAACCGATGAGTGCCGAACACAAATTCCTCGCCGTCTATCTCGGCAGCGTGAGCGGGTCGAAAATGGCGGCCTGGAATGCACTTCCCGAAGCCGATCGGAAAGCCAGGGAGCGCGAGGGCATGGCCGCATGGCATGGCTGGGTCGAGAAGCACAAGGACGTCATCGTCGAGATGGGCGGCCCGCTCGGCAAGACCCGCAAGATCGACGCGAGCGGCATCACCGAGGTCAGCAATGCGCTGACCGGTTTCACGGTGGTGCGGGCTGCCTCGCAGGAGGCCGCCGCAAAGCTGTTCGAGAACCATCCGCACTTCGCGATCTTTCCCGGCGAGGCCGTCGAGGTCATGCCCGTGCTGGCCATCCCGCAGATGTAGTTCCCGGGAAAGTCGTGCCGGGGTGCGATGCTGCCGGCCCGGCCTGACCGTGGAAGTACGGGTCAATCACGCCCCATCGCCGCTAGTGACCTTCGCCGCCGGCTCATGTAAAAGCCGTTCACATGAGCTGGCGCAAGGAGCAGGGCCGCGCCGAGCGCGGCTATCACCACGGCAATCTGAAGGAAGCCCTGTTGCAGGCCGCCCTCGGGCTGATTGCCGAGAAGGGCGCGGCGGGCTTTACCTTTGCCGATGCCGCGCGCATGGCCGGCGTCAGTGCGGCGGCGCCTTACCGGCATTTCCGAGATCGTGACGAGCTGCTGTCCTCGATCGCCCAGCGCGGCTTTGAGCAGTTCGAAGCGCGTCTCACGGCCGCCTGGGACGACGGACGCCCCGACACCGTCACCGCGTTCGAGCGCGTCGGCCGGGCCTATCTCGCCTTCGCCCGCGAGGAGCCGGCCTTCTACAATGCGATGTTCGAATCCGGCCTGCCGGTCGATGCCAATGCGGCGCTGCAGGCCGCAAGCGAGCGCGCTTTTAACGTCATTCGCGCTGCCGCGGAGCGCCTCGCGGCGCTCGCTCCGCCTGGTACGCCGCGCCCGCCGGCGATGATGATGGCGCTGCACATCTGGTCGATGGCGCACGGCGTCGCCTCCCTGTTCTCACGCGGGGACGCCGCGCGGCGAAAGCTGCCGATGTCGCCGGATGAGCTGTTAGAGGCCGAGGTGCTGATCTATCTGCGCGGCCTCGGCTTCCCGACCGACCGCCGGCCGCAGGCAAAAAGCGCCGAGCCGCCGCCGGTCCCACCGGAGGCGTCCTCCGGTTCTGGCGTCCCCCCAGGTGGGCCCTGGGGCAAGCCGAAATAAAGTTGCGCAAATAATTCCGCGACCCCGTCAGGCCGCCAGCTTGACAAAATCGCGGGATGGTCTAGCTATGTAAATGTTATTTACATTCACAACGGCAGATGCCGTGATGGAGAAGGGAAATGGCCTACACCGCTGATGTCAATCGCTGGCGCGGCCCCTCGGATCAGCAGCAACAGTACGAGCGGCCCCACATGCTCGATACGCCCTGGCATCCTGGCTGGATTGCCGTGACCATTCTCGGCTTCATCATCTGGTGGCCGATCGGACTTGCCCTTCTCTTTTTCACACTCGGGAGCAGAAGAATGTCGTGCTGGAGCAATCAGGATCGCTGGCAGAACAAGATGGAGCGGATGCAGTACAAGATGGACCGCATGCGCGGCCGCATGGAGCGCCGTGGTTTCGGCTTTGGCTTCGGCCCGCCGTCCTCCGGCAACCGTGCCTTCGACGAATACCGCACCGAGACGCTGCAGCGGCTCGAGGAGGAGCAGGTCGAATTCAAGAACTTCCTCGACCGTCTGCGCCACGCCAAGGACAAGGAAGAGTTCGACCAGTTCATGGCCCAGCACAAGACGCGTCCGACCCCGCCGCCGGCCGACCAGCAGCAGGGCTGATACCCCTCAAAGCCTTCAGGCGCATGCCCCCAAAGTCCTGATGGCCCCGAGCCGCCCGCCTGCGCACCCCGCAGGCGGGCGGTTTGGTTTTTCAACCTCGCCCCGCTTGCGCAAGCGAACCCGATCAGGCCATGCGCGCGATGGCCGCGAGCTTCAGCGCACCGTCACGAGCTGCGCGCGGACCGATGTCAGGAAGTGTTCGTAGGCGTGGTCGACGATCTCGTTGAGTGATCGCGTTCGCGCGAACATCGCCCTGGCTTCCGTGAGAAACTCTTCGCGGGTCGGAATCTTCGGCAGATGCAGATGCGTCAGCGCATCGACGCGGTCATGCGCGCGATTGAGGATGTCGTGCAGCGTCGGCAGTTGCAACGGGGCAAGATCGGCCCGGTGCAGCGCCGACGAGATCGCGTGCGCCAGAGCGTGCGCATCGAACCGCCCGGCAAGCTCGCGGGCTGCGCGATTGATGACACGTGCGCCGAGCGGCTGCTCGTTGCGCAGCACCTGCTCGGGCGGTGCCTTCATGTTCCAGACGATTCCGAACCAGGACAGGATCTTCAGAATGTAATAGGTCACGTCGATTTCCCACCAGCGAAAGCCTTGTCGCACGCTGCTCTGGTAGGCGTGGTGATTGTTGTGCCAGCCTTCACCCATGGTGAGCAGCGCCAGCAGCCAGTTGTTGCGGGAATCGTCGCCCGTCACGTAGCGCTTGCGTCCATGCACGTGCGCGAGGGAATTGATGCAGAAGGTCGCGTGATAGACCAGCACCGTGCTCCACAGGAAGCCGACGACGAAACCCGACCAGCCCGCTACCAGGAAGCAGAGCAGCGCAAGCGTCACGGCCGGCAGAAGCTCCAGCCGATGCAGCCACATCAGTTCCGGATAGACTGCGAGATCGCCGACCTTCACAAGGTCGGTCGCATCGTGCTCCCGGTAAAAAATCCAGCCGAGATGGCTGTACAGGAAACCGCGCTGACGCGGCGAATGCACGTCCAATTCGGTATCGGAATGCAGATGATGGTGCCGATGCTTGGCCGCCCACCACAACACGCTCTTCTGCGCGGTGCTTTGCGCAAGCCAGGCCAGGATGAACTGAAACACCCGGCCGGTCGCAAAAGCCTTGTGCGAGAAATAGCGGTGGTAACCTGCCCCGATCGCAAACATGCGCACGACATACAGTGACCCGCAGATCGCGAGGGCCTGCCAGGTGACGCCTGACCAGATGGCCGCGAAGCAGCCGAGATGGACCAGCACGAACGGCACGGCGGAGGGGTACATGACGTCGTCGTGGTGGTCGTGGGCGGGCGCGTTGGGCGACATGTCTTGGCGTGACCTTGGGTGAGGGGATTCGTGTCGGCGGCGCCGAAGGCCGCCGGGTACGAAAAACCCGCGGATGGCAGACCACCGCGGGGCTCGAACGAGACGCCTTACGTGGGCATCCCCGGCCGACGCAGAGCCGGCCAAAAGTTCAATGGACTATATGGTCGGAGATGCCTGGCATGCAAGCTCGTAGCCTCACGGGGACCTGCGGCATGGTGCGCGGAGAGCGACAGTGCCGCTGACGCGGCGTGGCGCGCGGGCTGCCCACGGCCTATATTTGAGATATCAGTGCTGAAATACCGGAGGCGGCAACGATGGCAGCTGCGACCAACGACAGTCTCTGGCAGACGATACGCGGCGAGGCGCAGCGCGCGATGGCGGCCGATCCTGTCTTTGGCAAATCTCTTGCCGATGCGGTCCTCGTTCATGACGGTTTTGGCGCCGCCCTGGCCGATCTGATCGGGCGCAGGCTTGGTGGTGATGGCACGGAGCGTGCGCGCTTCACCGCCTTTGCTCTCGACGCCTTTCGCGGCTCACCCGGATTGATCGAAGCGGCCGGCCGCGATTTGCAGGCCATCGTGCGCAGCGATCCAGCCATCGCCAGCCCGTTGGCGCCGCTGCTGCATTTCAAGGGCTATGTCGCGCTGCAAGCCTGGCGCGTCTCGAACTGGCTCTGGCGTCATGACCATCGCGATGCGGCGCTGCTGTTCCAGAACGAGGCGTCGAACATCCTGCAGGTCAGCATTCACCCGGCCGCGCAGATCGGCTCGTCCGTCTATCTCGACCACGCCACCGGCATCATGATCGGCGCCAATGTCGTGATCGGCGACGAGGTCACGATCCTGCAGAACGTCAGCGTCGGCCGCAGCGGTGAACTGCCGACGCGCTCGCCCCGCATCGGGCGCGGCGTCTATGTCGGCGCCGGCGCGACCATTCTCGGCGACATCAGCATCGGTGATTTTGCAAAAATCGGCGCCGGCACGGTCGTGACATCGGATGTGCCCGGCGGCTGCACCGCGGTCGGCAATCCCGCGCGGCTCACCAACTGCCCCGAGCCCGCCTCGGCGGTGTGATTCACCTCATCACCTTTCAATTGTCGGAGCGTGCAATGAAGACTGCAATCGTGATCGGCGTCGGACCGGAGCGGGGCCTTGGCGCCCAGCTCTGCAAGCGTTTTGCGGCCCAAGGGCTCAAGGTGATCGTTGCGGGCCGGACGCTGTCGGCGTTGCAGGCGGTCGTGGATGACATCGCAAAGGCAGGCGGTGTGGCCACGCCTGTCGTCGCGGACGCGACCAGGGAGAGCGACATCACCGCCTTGTTCGATGCCGCCGGCGAAGACCTCGACCTCGCGATCTACAACGCCGGCAACAACACGCCGGGAAAGATCATCGAGATGGACGCCGATTACTTCGAGAATGCCTGGCGCGTGGTCTGCTTCGGCGGCTTCCTGTTCGGCCGCGAAGCGGTGCGCCGCATGGTGCCGAAGAAGACCGGCACGCTGCTCTTCACCGGCGCCAGCGCCTCGCTGCGCGGACGCTCCGGCTACGGCGCGTTCAACTCGGCCAAATCCGGCGTGCGCACGCTGGCGCAGGCCATGGCCAAGGAATATGCGCCCGACGGCATCCATGTCGGCCATGTCGTGGTCGACGGCGCGATCGCCGGCGACAAGATCTTCTCGCGCTTTCCCGACGCTGCAGGTCGCGAGGACAGCCTGATCAGCATCGAGGGCATCGTCGATGCCTTCGCCTTCCTCTACCGCCAGCCGGAGCGCGCCTGGTCGTTCGAACTCGACGTGCGGACCTCGAAGGAGAAGTGGTAGGGCGCAGCCCGAAGGATCAGGCGGCAGCCTTGTTCTTGATGGCGCCAATGATCGCGGTGAGGATCGCCCCGCCGGCGCCACCGGCGACGAGCTGCGACACGACACCGCCGACGCTCAGATTTCCCGATTGCACAGCGGCCGCGACGGAGGGAAGCAACAACGTCACGACCTGGCCGAGCACTCCGCCGCCGACCAGACCGGAAATGATGTTGCCGGCCATTCCGAGATCAAATGTCGGCGAAGACTTGCCTGCGCCAACTCCACCAAGCGCGCCGGAGATGAGGTTGATCAGAATCTGTTCCATGAAGACCTCCCCTATGACGGCCGCTCATTCGCCACTACCATCGGTTGACGAGCGGCCCATCCGACACTCTCAGGCGGTTTGCAGGCAAAAACAATAGAGCTGTGCCGCCATTCGCGAAGCGAAGCGACCGTCGTGCGTCGCACAAATTGCATGGCGAAGGTCTGCTCCGCTGAGCATGTCGTGGCGGTCATGGGCCCGGACGACACCGTGGAACCAGCTTGAGGAGCCGGTGGATCGGAAAGGGACGGAGCCATCCCCATGAGGCGCTCAATGCCGTCTCTTCCCGCGTCCAACCTCCTGCGTTGGCTGTCTTTCCCGCAGCCAAATTCGGTCGCGGTAACCGCACATTAACCATGGCCGGGCTCTGGTAATTACGGACAGCCGCGCCCAAAGCCCGAAGTCAAGTCCCTCGGGTCGGGGCCCTTAGTTTTGACATCTTGGCAGGGAATGCAGGCGGCGGCTTTGGACAAGCCCCTGCACCCCAGAAAGACAAGGCTTTGAGCGGGCTTGCCAGCCGCGCCGGTTCTAGCGCGGCTACTCGGGAACCGGCCGCCATTTGCGGGCCAGGACGTAGGTAACGATCGCCTTGAGAGGATACTGCTGATGAATCCGGCCGACGTGGCTCAGTCCGCCCTTCCGGTTGCCGCCTCCGCCGACGTGTCGCTGATCGCGCTGTTCTGGCAGGCTCACTGGATCGTGAAGTGTGTCATGCTGGGCCTGCTGTCCTGCTCGGTCTGGGTCTGGGCCATCGCGATCGACAAGATCTTCCTCTATGCCCGCACCCGCCGCTCGATGGACCGGTTCGAGCAGGCGTTCTGGTCCGGCGAGTCGATCGAGGAGCTCTATCGCACGCTCTCGGCCAAGCCGACCCATTCCATGGCGGCCTGTTTCGTCGCCGCGATGCGCGAATGGAAGCGCTCGTTCGAAAGCCACGCCCGCTCGGTCGCGGGCCTGCAGATGCGTATCGACAAGGTCATGAACGTCTCGATCGCCCGCGAGGTCGAGCGGCTGGAACGCCGCCTGCTGGTGCTCGCGACTGTCGGCTCCGCCGGCCCCTTCGTCGGCCTGTTCGGCACGGTCTGGGGCATCATGTCGAGCTTCCAGTCGATCGCGGCGTCGAAAAATACCTCTCTGGCGGTGGTGGCGCCCGGCATCGCGGAAGCGCTGTTTGCTACCGCGGTCGGCCTTATCGCCGCCATTCCTGCCACTATTTTCTACAATAAGTTCACTTCCGAGGTGAACCGGCAGGCGCAGCGGCTCGAGGGCTTCGCAGATGAATTTTCAGCCATTCTGTCCCGTCAGATCGACGAGCGGGGCTGACGGACGGCATGTATAGTGTGAAGGCGAGATTGGGCACCAAGCCATGGGCATGAACGTAGCCAGTTCGTCCGGAGGCGGCGGGCGCCGCAGCCGGCGCAAGCCGGTCATGGCCGAGATCAACGTCACGCCGATGGTCGACGTGATGCTGGTGCTGCTCATCATCTTCATGGTGTCGGCGCCGCTTTTGACCGTGGGCGTGCCGCTCGACCTGCCGCAAACCCAGGCCAAGAGCCTCGACCAGAACGACCAGAAGCCGTTGCAGATGTCGGTCGACATCAAGGGCAAGGTGTTCATCAACGACGCCGAGGTGGCGCTGACCGATCTGATCCCGAAGCTGAAGGCGATAACGGACGCGCGCGGCGGGCTCGAGGAACGCATCTATCTGCGCGCCGACAAGAAGGCGGACTACGGCACGGTGGCGAGGGTGATGGGTTTGTTGTCGGGCGCGGGTTTCAAGAAGCTGGCGCTCGTCACCGAGGCGGATCAGGGGTCCTAAGCCGGTGAAGGTGAACGTCGACAAGACACTCGTTGCGTCGATTGCCCTCCACGTCCTCGTGATTGGATGGGGCCTGCTCACCTTTAGCAGCAAGGCCTTCATCGCGCCGGAAGAGTCGCTTCCGGTCGATATCATCTCCAGCGACCAGCTCGCGCAGATGATGTCGGGGCAGAAGACCGGCAAGAAGGAAGAGCCGAAGCCCAAGGTCGAGAAGATCGCCGAGGCCAAGCCCGAGGAAGACGCCGCCGGCAAGGTCACCGAGAAGAAAGAGCTGATCAAGACCAACTCGACCCCCGATACGCCGCCGCCGCCTGTCGAAAAGCCGGTCGAGAAGAAGCCCGATCCGCCGAAGCCGGTCGCGGAGACCAAGCCGAAGGAAGAGCCGAAGCCGCAGGAGAAGAAGCCTGATCCGGCCAAGGAAGATCCGATTGCGGAGCTTCAGAAGAAGCTGGATACCAAGAAGCCGCCGCCCAAGCCGGTAGAGCAGAAGGTCGCGGCGGTGCAGCCGCAGCAGCAGCCGAAGCCCAAGGAACGTACCTTCGATCCCGCGCAGATTGCCCGAGACCTCGACAAGCGTGCTGCGACCCGGCACGAGCTCGCCGGCTCGGCGCTGAATGCTTCTGCGTCACTGGGCTCGACGACCGGGGCGGCCGCCAACAACGTCGCGACCTGGCAAGGTGCATTCCAGGGCGCGGTCAAGCGCTGCTTCACGCCGACCTATAACGGGCAGGACGCGAACCTATACGAAGCCGACATCGACATTCCCATGAGGGTCGACGGATCGCTGGCGTCGGAGCCTGTCATCGTCGCGGTGCGAGGACCGTCGCGGTCGATCGCCCAGGCGGTCGCGGAGAGTGCCAAGCGCGCCATCGTGCAGTGCCAGGTGTATTCGTTCCTGCCGAAGCAGCAATACGACAGCTGGAAGCTCATTCCGATGACTTTCGGCCTGAAAGACATGTTGTGACATCCGAACAAAAGAATTTTGCGATGAATGACGTTCGATCGATGAACCGCCGCCGCTTCATGACCCTGACCGGGTCGACGCTCGCGTTGCTCGGGGGCGGCCAGGCGTTTGCTCAGCAGCCGCAGCCGCAGGGGCGGCTGCGCATCGATCCCACGGAGTTTCGCCCGATCCCGATCGCGATCACCAATTTCGTGCCGGGCTCGCCCGCCGACGGCGATGTCAGCAACGGCGTCACGCAGGTCATCACCAACAATCTGAAGCGCTCGGGCCTGTTCGCCCCGATCGACCAGGCCGCCTTCATCGAGCGCATCAGCAATATCGACGTCGCGCCGCAATTCCAGAACTGGAAGACCCTTAACGCGCAGGCCCTCGTCACCGGCCGCATGACGCGGCAGCCGGACGGCCGCCTCAAGGCCGAATTCCGCCTGTGGGACGTGGTGACCGGCCAGCAGCTCGCCGGCCAGCAATATTTCACCTCGCCGGAATATTGGCGCCGCATCGCCCACATCATCTCCGACCAGATCTACGAGCAGATGACCGGCGAAAAGGGCTATTTCGACAGCCGCGTCGTGTTCGTCGACGAGTCCGGGCCGAAGGAGCGCCGCGTCAAGCGGCTGGCGATGATGGACCAGGACGGCGCCAATGTGCGCTATCTGACCCGGGGCGCCGACCTCGTGCTGACGCCGCGCTTCTCGCCGAACTCGCAAGAGATCACCTATATGGAGTTCGGGCAGGGCGATCCGAAGGTCTATCTCTTCAACATCGAGACCGGCCAGCGCGAGATCGTCGGCAACTTCCCCGGCATGACCTTTGCTCCAAGGTTCTCGCCGGACGGTCAGCGCGTCATCATGAGCCTGCAGCAGGGCGGCAATTCCAATCTGTTCGCGATGGATCTGCGCTCGCGCTCGACCACGCGCCTCACCGACACGCCGGCGATCGATACGTCTCCGTCTTACTCGCCGGACGGCACCCGCATCTGCTTCGAGTCCGATCGCGGCGGCAGGTCGCAGATCTATGTGATGGCGGCGGGCGGCGGACAGGCGCAGCGCATCTCCTTCTCGAAGGACGACAACAACGCCACCTACTCGACACCGGTGTGGTCGCCGCGCGGCGATTACATCGCCTTCACCAGGCAGGGCGGCGGGCAGTTCTCGATCGGCGTCATGAAGCCGGACGGCTCCGGCGAGCGGCTCCTCACCTCCGGCTATCACAATGAGGGCCCGACCTTCTCGCCGAACGGCCGCGTGCTGATGTTCTTCCGCGATCCCGGCGGCAATGGCGGACCGTCGCTGTTCTCGGTCGACATCTCCGGCCGCAACGAGTTGAAGGTGCCGACGCCGGGCTTCGCTTCCGATCCGGCTTGGTCGCCGTTGCTGTCTGCGACCGCAGGCCAATAGGTCGATCGCGCGTTTGCAACGCGCGGGGTTTAAAAAAAACGCCGATTTTTCGGGTTTCTGCGTGCGCGGCAAGCTTTCCTTCACCTTGTGCCCGGCAAGGCTTGCCTAGTTGCTTGATTTCTCAGCAGAAACGGTTTCGCTATTGCCGAAAAACAACTCGACTTTAACGATGTTCCCTCAGAAAGGCTTCATCTGGTGTGGGTAAAAGTACGCGCCAAACAGGACGCGCGTACAAACGAAAATGCAGTTCGCAAGCCAGACCGGAAAATCCGATCGAGGACAGACGGCGCCCCCAGTGTCGGCGGCGCTGAATGATTCCCTGTTCGAAGCGCCCGGTCCGCTGTTTGCGGGTATCGTCTTCGTCGCTATCGGGGCCGCCATCACGGCGCTGAGGACCGGACAAACCCTGACCTGGGCGACGGTGGCGCTGATCATCCTGGCCGGAGCTCTCCGGTTGTTCGATCTGCGGCGCTTCCTGCCGCGCAAAGCCAGCCTGACCGCCGAAGAAGCCGTGGTCTGGCAAAGGCGTTATCTGATCGGCGCGCTGATCCAGGCGGCTGCCATTGGGACATGGTGCGCGCTCGCTCTGGTGAGCACTGACGACGCCGTCGTCCACATGATCGCTCTCTCCATCACCACGGGGATCGTCGGGGGAGGCGCCGGACGCGCTTACGGGCGGCCGTCGATCTACCATCTGCAGGCCGGCCTCATGTTCGGTCCTGCCGTCATCGCGCTGGCATCGCACGGTACGCCCTACTACATCGCCATGGCACTCGTGAGCGCCGCATTCCTGCTGGCGATCATGCAGCTCTCGGCCAATCTGCACAGAATATTCATGCGCGCGGTCGTGGCCCGTGAGCGCGAAGCCGCGCTCGCCGGCCAGTTCGATACCGCCCTGAACAACATGCCGCACGGTCTGTGCATGTTCCGCGTCGACAGGCAGCTCGCGGTGATGAATCACCGGTTCAGCGAGATGCTGGACCTCCCCAACGATCTCGCCCGGAACGGCATCAGCGCGCGTGACATCCTGGCTGCGTGCGTCAGCTCCGGCTCCATCTCGGCCGCGAGCGGCGAGATGATCGTCGCCGAGATCGAGAATTCGCACCCGAACGAGATCGTGACCATCGACCCCGACGCGGAGAGAAACCGGTCATTGTCCTGGACGGTCCAGCCGATGGCCGACGGCGGCGCAGTGCTGCTGCTCGAGGACGTGACCGAGCGGCGTAATGCCGAGGCCAAGATTACCCATCTTGCCCGTTACGACGAATTGACGGCGCTCCCCAACCGGGTCCATTTCCGCAACGAGATCGAATCCCTGCTGGCGGCCTCGCGTCATTCCGACCGGCTCTCCGCGCTGCTGTTCATCGACCTCGACCAGTTCAAGCAGGTCAACGACACGCTCGGCCATCCCTGCGGCGACCAGCTGCTCTGTGCGGTGGCCAACCGCCTGCGCGAGATGCTGCGCCCCGAGGATTTCGTCGCCCGCTTCGGCGGCGACGAGTTCGTCGTATTCCAGCAGAATATCAACGCGGCCGAGGATGCCGCGAGCCTTGCCCGCCGCATCGTCGAGCGCCTGAGCGAGCGCTACCGGATCGACAATCACCTGGTCGAGATCGGCGCCAGCGTCGGCATCGCGCTGACCTCGCCGGAGGGCGCCAGTGCCGACACGCTGCTCAAGAACGCCGACATGGCGCTCTACCGCGCCAAGGCCGACGGCCGCGGCACCTTCTGCTTCTTCCGCGACGAGATGGCGGCCACCGTCGAGGCCCGCCGCATCCTCGAGCTCGACCTGCGCAAGGCGCTCGCCAACGAGGAGTTCGAGCTGTTCTACCAGCCGCTGGTCAATCTGAAGTCCGGCAAGATCACCACCTGCGAAGCGCTGCTGCGCTGGAATCATCCGGTGCGCGGCACGGTCTCGCCGGTCGATATCATCCCGGTCGCCGAGGACATGGGCCTGATCGTCGATCTCGGCCGCTGGATCCTGCGCCGCGCCTGCATGGAATGCATGAAGTGGCCGGAGGGCGTCAGCGTCGCCGTCAACTT
Source organism: Bradyrhizobium ganzhouense (assembly GCF_049949285.1). Lineage (NCBI taxonomy): Bacteria > Pseudomonadati > Pseudomonadota > Alphaproteobacteria > Hyphomicrobiales > Nitrobacteraceae > Bradyrhizobium > Bradyrhizobium ganzhouense. The sequence continues at coordinate 7,441,728 of NZ_CP181318.1, read as the reverse complement.
CTCACCGCAGCAATTCCACCAGCGCGACGTGCTGAGCGAGATCCGCTACGCGCTCGAAGTGTCGGGCCTGCCGGCGCACCGCCTCGAGATCGAGATCACCGAATCCTCACTGCTGCGCAACACCCAGCTCACCCACGATATCCTGTCGCAGCTGCATGCGCTCGGCGTGCGCATCTCGCTGGACGATTTCGGCACCGGCTATTCCAGCCTCAGCTATCTGCACAACTTCCCGATGCAGAAGGTCAAGATCGACCGCTCTTTCCTCGAGGGCATCGACACCGACCGCCCGCTGACGCTGTTGCGCGGCGTGGCGCGGCTATCCGCCGACCTCGGCATGGCGGTCGTGGTCGAGGGCATCGAGACCAACGAGCAGCTCGAGCTGGTTAGCGCCGACGGCACCGTCTCCGAGGGACAGGGATACTTGTTCAGCCGGCCGGTTCCGGCCGTCCGGATCCGCCAGTTGCTCGACGCCTCGTATGGTCGCCGCATCGCGGACGCTCAGATCGTCTCGATCTCCTCGCGGTCGTTTGGCTAGCGCCGCGCTCCCGGCCGTCGCCATTTCCTCAACGTTTCTCCGCATTTCCCCGGGGTCCTACGGGCCATGATCCTTAACCCTAACAATTCGAACCCTTTGCAATTCGGTTAAGGAAACATTAATCTTGTCCACACTCGCGGAAGTTGCCTTGAGTGGGCGGGAGTATGTGATGAAGTCAGGAGCCGAGCCGCGCGCGCCGCTCGAAATTCGAGGGGCAGGGTTGTTCGACCGCCTCGACTACCGCCTCATCGAGACTCCCGAGGACCGTGATGCCGTCTACGCGATGCGCTACAGGGCCTATCTTCACGGCGGACTGATCTCACCATCGGCATCTCAGCGGATCGTCGACACTTACGACGATGCGCCCAACGCCTGGATATTCGGGATCTATCTCGACGGAGAACTCTGCAGCTCTCTGCGCCTTCACGTCCTGACGTCAGAATGGCGGATGTCCTACACCACGGAATTGTTCGGCGATGTTCTCAACTCTCGCCTCGATCGAGGCGAGGTTTTCGTCGATCCCGCGCGTTTTGCAGCAGATCCGGACAAGAGCCAGCGGTTTCACGAGCTCCCTTATCTGACGCTGCGGCTGGCCTATCTGGCCTGCGATCATTTCAATGCCGATCTCGGACTTGCGATGGTGCGTACGGATCACCAGGCGTTTTATCGCCGGATCTTCCTGCATGAGACCCTCACGGAGCCGCGTCCGTTCCCGGGCTGGCATTCGCGGAAGGTGGTCCTGATGGCCTCCGATTTCGCCAAGCTCCGGGAGCGGGTCTTGACCCGCTTTCCCATCATGCGCTCGAGCGCCTTTGAGCGACGGATGCTGTTCGATCGGGTCGGCCAGACCCAGCCTGTGTCCCGGCCCGTCCTCGTTCCAGCCACCACCGTGGCCTGATCGGCTAACGCCGGTTCCCGCCAAGGTCCCCGCAAAGGCCCAAAATTCAAGCAGACTCGGCGTTTTTGCCGGCTAACACCGCTTGCCTTCACCCTCGCGCCACATTTACAACCCATTAACCATGGCGGGTGCTTTTCGCTGGTTGGGGGCATTTGACCGGCTGAGGCAAGGTTCCGTCAAGGTTGACGGAACGTTCGCTTAACCAACCCCCTGTAGACCGGACAGCAGTGGACGAACGTGAGCGTGGAGGCTCCGGAATGAAATATCCTATGCGTATCCTCCAGGGATTGAAGCTGGCCGCGGTGGTTGCCATCGCACTGTCGATGGGCGCCTGCGCCAAGCAGAACGCGGGCTTGGATGCGAACGCGAGCGCGGCGACGCCGGGCAGCCAGCAGGACTTCGTGGTGAACGTGGGCGACCGCGTGTTCTTCGAGAGTGACCAGACCGATCTGACCCCGCAGGCGATCGTGACCCTCGAGAAGCAGGCGCAGTGGCTGCAGACCTATCCGCGCTACTCCTTCACCATCGAAGGTCACGCCGACGAGCGCGGCACCCGCGAGTACAACATCGCGCTCGGCGCCCGCCGCGCCCAGTCGGTGCGCTCGTTCCTCGCCTCGCGAGGCATCGATGCGAACCGCATGCGCACGATCTCCTACGGCAAGGAGCGTCCGGTCGCCGTCTGTAACGACATCTCCTGCTGGTCGCAGAACCGTCGCGCTGTGACCGTGCTGAACGCGAGCTCCTGATACTCAGTCAGGCGCCGTTCATCTTTGGAAACCGATTATTCCGGCGCCCTCTCGGGCGCCGGTTTCGTTTCAGCGATCTGTGACAGAAACCCCGTGGTGCCAGTCACATTTTTGGCGTACTGCCTTTCAAAGTGTGGCGCGTCGCATGTTCCGTCGCAGATTTCGTTTTCGTCGTCAGGGCAAGATGTCATCCAAATTCAAGGCAATTACCGGCACCGTGGCGTTCGCCGCGCTGCTTTCTTTGTGCGCGCCCGTCTTCGCCCAGTCGGATGATGATCCCGAGATGCGGATCGAGCGGCTGGAGAACCAGCTGCGCCAGCTCACCGGCCAGAACGAAGAGCTGCAATATCGCAACCGCCAGCTCGAGGATCGCATCCGGCAGCTCGAGGGCGGCGCGCCAGGCGCGGCTCCCGGCCAGGCTCCCAACGTCGCGGCCCTGCCGCCGGCCCAGGTCGCCCCTGGCTATCGCCAGCAGCCTCCGCAGCAGCAACAGGCAGCGCAGCCGAACTACGAGCAGCCGCAGATCGCTTCTCCCGCGCCGATCGTTCAGGAACAGCCGGGTCCCGGCGCGCCCGGCACGCGTCGCCGCGGTGATGCGTTCGACCCGAGCCAGACGCCGAATGCGCCCGGCGCCCCGCGCGCGCTTGGTGGTGGCCAGCAGCCGATGTCGGCTCAGGGTGGCGCGCCCGGTGGCCGCGCCCCCGGCGAGCCGCTCGACCTCAATAACAATGGTGGCCGTTATCCGCAGGCCGCAGCACAGCCCGGCTATCCGCCGGCGCAACAGGGCTCTCCCGCGCAGGCTGGTGCTCCGGCTCTCGCGACCTTGCCGCCCTCGGCGACGCCGCGCGACGAGTTCGACCTCGGCATCGGCTACATGCAGCGCAAGGACTATGCGCTCGCCGAGCAGACCATGAAGAATTTCACGGCGAAATATCCGACCGACCCGCTGCTTGGCGACGCGCAATACTGGCTCGGCGAAAGCTATTTCCAGCGCCAGCAATATCGCGACTCGGCCGAGGCCTTCCTCGCAGTCACCACCAAATACGACAAATCGGCCAAGGCGCCGGATGCGCTGCTGCGGCTCGGCCAGTCGCTCGCCGCGCTGAAGGAGAAGGAAGCCGCCTGCGCCGCCTTCGGCGAGGTCGGCCGCAAATATCCGCGCGCCTCGGCCGGCGTCAAAGCCGCCGTCGACCGCGAGCAGAAGCGGGTGAAGTGCTGATCTGCGGCGTTTGCGTCCTGACAATGCGGATGATGCTGCGCTAGATATGACGGGCCATCCGCCTGTGATTGCTGGGCCGCGTCATGTCAGACGACGACAATTCTCCGATCTCCGCACGCGAAGCCAAGCAGCTCTTCGCCGAGCTGAAAGCCGCGCCGGCGCTGGTGCTCGCGGTCTCCGGCGGGCCCGACTCGGTCGCGCTGATGTGGCTCGCGGCGCGCTGGCGGCGCAGCCTCGCGCGCGGCCCGGAGCTCACCGTCGTCACCGTCGATCATGGCTTGCGGGCGGAGGCGGCGCGCGAGGCGCGTGAGGTCAAGCGGCTCGCCACTGACCTCGGATTGACGCACCGGACCCTGCGCTGGCGCGGTGCAAAGCCGGCAACCGGATTGCCGGCCGCCGCGCGCGAAGCCCGCTACCGCCTGCTCGCGCAGGCCGCGCGCGCAGCCGGCGCGAGCCATGTGCTGACCGCCCATACCCGCGACGACCAGGCCGAGACGCTGTTGATGCGGCTGCTCCGCGGCAGCGGCATCGCAGGTCTCTCGGCGATGGCGCGCCTCTCGACGCGCGACGGCCTCGTGCTGGCGCGTCCGCTGCTCGATGTGCCGAAATCGCAGCTCATCGCCACCCTCAAGCGGGCCCGGGTCGGGTTTGCCGACGATCCCACCAACCGCGACGCGGCCTTCACACGGCCGCGGTTGCGGGCGCTGCTGCCGCAGCTTGCAGCCGAGGGCGGCGACGCCCGCACGCTGGTCCGTCTATCGGCGCGGCTCGCCCGGGCGAACGCGGCGGTCGAGGTGCTGACCGACGGCGCCGAGCGCTTCCTCCATTTGCGGGATCGCGGCGATGCGCCGCAACAGCCAGGCGTTCGCAGCTTCGAGGCCGCGGCCTTTGCTACCCTGCCGGAGGAAGTCCGGCTGCGGCTGTTGCTGCGGGCCATCGACGCGCTCGGGCATGAGGGGCCGGCGGAACTCGGCAAGGTCGAGACCCTGCTGGCCGCGCTCGATCAGGCCATGCGCGACCGGGAAATGTCCGCCCGCTCCCGTGCACCTGCAAAGGGCCGTGCCATCCTGAAGCAGACCCTGGCGGGAGCCTTGATCAGCCTCGCCGGGGGGCGTATCCACATCGCGCCTGCGCCGGCCCGGCGGTCCCAAGGAAACTTGAAAAAGCAAACGTGAAAAGGGGCTTGAAGGGCGGAAGAGGGCGGATCATGACACCGGCCGTTTCAGCCGGAGCTCGTCAGGACACCTTAACCAGGCAGGAGAAACCCCGGCCTTGACGCCATTATTTCAGCGGGAATCGCTCTAAGATGGGATAAATAGTCCCATCTCGTTCCCTTGGCAGCGACCGGGGCGGCACCTAAATTGTATCCGTCTAACAGAGAGGATTCCTTGGGGATTTCCTCGTTACTGCCCAAATAGCAACCCGAGATAACTACCCAAGGATCAGGCCGCGATCCGCGCGACCACGAAGGAAGATCGATGAACGCCAATCTGCGCAATTTCGCCCTCTGGGTCATCATTGTTTTGCTGCTCTTGGCGTTGTTCACGCTCTTCCAGAATCCGGGTCAGCGGGCTTCCTCGCAGGACATCGCCTTCTCGCAGCTCTTGAGCGAAGTTGACCAGGGCCGTGTCCGCGACGTCGTGATCCAGGGGCCGGATATCCACGGCACCTTCACCAACGGCTCGAGCTTCCAGACCTATGCGCCGAACGACCCGACGCTGGTGAAGCGCCTGTATGACAGCAAGGTCCAGATCACCGCGAAGCCGCCGGGCGACAACGTGCCGTGGTTCGTCTCGCTGCTGGTCTCCTGGCTGCCGTTCATCGCGCTGATCGGCGTGTGGATCTTCCTGTCGCGGCAGATGCAGGGCGGCGCCGGCAAGGCGATGGGCTTTGGCAAGTCGCGTGCGAAGATGCTGACCGAGGCCCATGGCCGCGTCACCTTCGAGGACGTCGCCGGCGTGGACGAAGCCAAGCAGGACCTGCAGGAGATCGTCGAATTCCTGCGCGACCCCGGCAAATTCCAGCGCCTCGGCGGCCGCATTCCGCGCGGCGTGCTGCTGGTCGGCCCTCCCGGCACCGGCAAAACCCTGATCGCGCGTGCGGTCGCGGGCGAAGCCAACGTGCCGTTCTTCACCATTTCGGGTTCGGACTTCGTCGAAATGTTCGTCGGCGTCGGCGCCTCTCGTGTGCGTGACATGTTCGAGCAGGCCAAGAAGAACGCGCCCTGCATCATCTTCATCGACGAAATCGACGCGGTCGGTCGTCACCGTGGCGCCGGTCTCGGCGGCGGCAATGACGAGCGCGAGCAGACGCTGAACCAGTTGCTGGTCGAGATGGACGGCTTCGAGGCGAACGAGGGCGTGATCCTGATCGCCGCGACCAACCGTCCCGACGTGCTCGATCCCGCGCTGCTGCGTCCCGGCCGCTTCGACCGTCAGGTCGTGGTGCCGAACCCCGACGTCGTCGGCCGCGAGCAGATCCTCAAGGTTCACGTCCGCAAGGTGCCGCTGGCGCCGGATATCAACCTCAAGACCATCGCGCGCGGCACCCCGGGCTTCTCCGGCGCCGACCTGATGAACCTCGTCAACGAAGCCGCCTTGACCGCTGCGCGCCGTAACAAGCGCATGGTGACTCAGGCCGAGTTCGAGGAAGCCAAGGACAAGGTGATGATGGGCGCCGAGCGCAAGTCGCTCGTCATGACCGAGGAAGAGAAGCTCTTGACGGCCTATCACGAGGGCGGCCACGCCATCGTCGGCCTCAACGTGCCCGCGACTGATCCGATCCACAAGGCGACCATCATCCCGCGCGGCCGTGCGCTGGGCATGGTCATGCAGCTCCCCGAGCGCGACAAGCTGTCGATGTCTCTGGAGCAGATGACCTCGCGCCTCGCCATCATGATGGGCGGCCGCGTCGCCGAAGAGCTGATCTTCGGTCGCGAGAAGGTGACGTCCGGCGCTGCCTCCGACATCGAGCAGGCCACCCGCCTTGCCCGGATGATGGTGACGCGCTGGGGCCTGTCGGAAGAACTCGGCACCGTTTCCTACGGCGAGAACCAGGACGAGGTGTTCCTCGGCATGTCGGTCTCGCGGACCCAGAACGCCTCCGAGGCGACCGTCCAGAAGATCGACTCCGAAATCCGTCGTCTGGTCGAAGAAGGCTATAAGGAAGCGACCCGCATTCTCACCGAGAAGCACGGTGACCTCGAAGCGCTGGCCAAGGGCCTGCTTGAGTTCGAAACGCTCAGCGGTGACGAGATCGTCGATCTCCTCAAGGGCAAGAAGCCGAACCGCGAGTCCGTGCTCGAGCCGGCCACGCCGCGCGCCTCGGCCGTGCCCCCGGCCGGCAAGTCGCGCCCGCGGCCCGATCCGGATCCCGGCCTGGAGCCGCAGCCGCAGGCGTGATCGCAAGCGGCAGATTGAATTGAAAAACGCGGCGGAAACGCCGCGTTTTTTGTTGGCTGGTCACTCAGCTCTCGCGCCCCGGCTCTGCGCAGCAACGCTCGCGCGTTGCAGCGCGTCCGGGACAGAGAGGAAGACGCGCCATAGGTGAATCCGCGCTATGCCCGCCAGATCACGAAGAGGGCATTGCGGCGGGGCTAAATTGCCTCTTGCTGGCCATGATTTGGGGGGTACATTCGGCGAATCTGGGCGATGGCAGGGCAGTTGCAATGACGGCTCAGTCCCACAAGACCGCCGAACAGGAGTACGAGGAGCAGGTTCGCATCCTCATCCGCATCGTTTCAGCCTCCACTTTGGGGCTGCTCGCTTTCGCTGCGGGCCTGTTGATTGGGACCTTTCTGTTCGCGTGATCGAAGATGAATGACCGGCTCCCTGGAGCTGCGTCCTCATTTCGACGGCATTGCGGCCGCGCCTTCGGCATCGTCCCGCACATGGACCACCGCGATCTTGTCGCCATACATCCGCTTCCAGCCCTTGATATGGTCCAGCATCTGCGCCGCGGGTGAATCCGGCGTCAGCAGGGTTGCGTCGATCCTGTTATCGTCGAGCATGCGCAAGAGGCCGGAGACGTCGCGGCCGTCTTCGGCGGCAAAATAGTCCATCAGGAATTGCTCGCCGTAGAGCTCCGACCGTCCGTCGACGAAAGGCCTGATGTCGCGGACGATGAGGTAGCCGCCAAAACCGTAGGAATTGAAGATGCGCGCGGCCTTGCGCTCCGTCAGCACATCGACCGCCGCGACCGGCGTCTGCGCCGTGGAGAATTCGAAGGCATGATGGCTGGCAAAGGTCGCGGTCGCGCCTGCGGTCGCGAGCACGATCGCCACCGCGGCCAGCGCCGCCGGGGCGCTGGGAGCCATCCGCAAGCCGCGTGGCGCATCGGGCGCGGACCTGAACCAGCCGCTCAGCGGCTGCGCCAGCACCAGAGGAACGAGGATGCCGAAGATCTCGATGCTGCGGACATGCGCCAGTGCCATCCAGGTGGCGCCGAGGATCAGCAGCACGCGCGGCGGTGATAGTGTCAGGCCGCGCGTGAGGCCGAGACCGAGCAGGCCGAGCAGCGCGCCCGCGAACGGGCTGAACGTGCTGAAATCGGCCGGGCGCCATTCGGCGATGACGGAGAAGGATTTGCCGAGGCTGAGGATGCGGACCGCACCGAGCAAAGTGTCGATGCCATAGGGCGTGCAGCAGCTCGCTGCCAGCGCGCCGAGCCCGAACGCGGTCCAGCGCATCGCAAGCGCCAGCCGGCGCGGCGGCGCCGCGCGCCAGAGCGCTTCGAGGCCGATCGCGCCAATCAAGGCGAGCCCGAGCACGAAGCCGCCGTGAAGATTGGCCCACAGCACCATCAGCGGCAGCAGCAGGAAGGATGGTGCGCGGCCGCGATCGGCAGCGGCCATCAGGGCGCCGGTCCAGGCGACCATGACCGGCAAGGCCAGCACGTGCGGGCGGGCCAGCAGATGCGGCGCGGCAAGAGTCATCGCCAGCAGGCAGAACACCAGCGCATAGGGCAGGTCGAGGTGCCGTTGCAGGAAGCTCAGCAGCAATCCCATCGCCAGCGCGATCGCGGCCGCGGTCAGCACGACGGGCCCGGCCCATCCCCAATGCGAATAGGCGGTCGCGAACAGGACTTGCGACAGCCATGAGGTCGAGAGCCAGACATCACCCTGGCGCGTCAACGAATAGACGTCGGTCCATGGCACGGCGCGATGATCGAGGATCCACGCGCCGACCTTGATCTGCCAGAGCGTGTCGGGATCGTGCAGCAGGCTGTCGCCGCTCACCAGCAGCAGCAGAAAGGTCGCGGCCGCGATGCACAGCGGCGCCAGATTGCGCTGGGCGCGCGCGATCGGAACACTGGCCGCGATGGTCATGGCTTGGCCGGCGCGGCCCCATCGGGCACGCCATCCCGCACATGGATCACGGCGATGTCGTCGGCATAGAGCCGCTTCCAGCCCTTGATATGATCGAGCACCTGGGCGGCCGGGCTGTCGGCGACCATCAGCGTGGCGTCGATCTTGTACTCTTCCAGCAGCCGCGTCAGGTTATCGAGCTTCTTGGCCTCGACCCCCTTGAAGAAGTCCATCACGAACTTCTCGCCATAGAGCTCGGCGCGGCCGTCGACGAACACCGGGATGTCGCGGGAGATCAGATAGCCGCCGAACTGGTAGGCGTTGAAGATGCGCTGCGCCTTGCGTTGCTGAAGCAGGTCGACGGCGGCGACCGGCGTCTGGTCCATCGTGAAGGTGAAGCGATGATGCGACATGTAGATCGAAGTCGTGGTCCAGGCCGCGGCCGCGATCATCAGTGCGCCCATGATCGTGACATAACGCGCGGTCCAGCTCTCGGCGCCCTGCGCGGGTTGCGGCAGCGGCGATGTCTCGCCGAGCGGCTTGGCCAGCACCAGCGGCACCAGGAAGGCAAAGGCCTCGATGCTCCTGACATGGGTGAGCCCCATCCAGGTGAAGAGCAGGATCAGCAGAATGCGCGGCGGCGACAGCGTCAGGCCACGAAACAGGCCGATCGCGATGAGGCCGAGGATCGCGCCTTCGAAGGCGGAGAACGAGGCGAAATTCGCCGGCATCCATTCCGAGATGACCGACAGCAGCTCGCCGAGATTGAGGATGTTGGTCGCGCCCAGCAGCGTGCGCCAGCCATAGGGCGTGACACAAGCAGCCGCCATCGCGGCGACGCCGAACAGGAACCAGCGCGCGAGCAGCCGTATCTGCTTGCCGGAATCGAGCGTCCAGATGGCTTCGATCGCCATCGGGCCGATCAGCGCGAGGCCGAGTACGAAGCCGCCGTGAAGGTTCGCCCACAGCGACATCAGCGGCAGCCAGACCCAGGACGGCGTGACTTTGCGGTCGGCCGCATTCATGAGAATGCCGACCCATGCGATCATCACCGGCAGCGCCAGGATGTGCGGCCGCGCCAGGATATGGTGCAGCGACAGCAGCACGGCCAGCATCGCGAACAGCACCGCGCGCGGAATTTCGAGATGCGCGTCGAGGAGATAGACGAAGATCGCGGCCGACGCCGCAATCGCGAGCGCAGTGAGGACGACCGGTCCGGCCCAGTCCCATTGCGCGTAGGAGACCGCGAACAGGATCTGCGACAGCCAGGACGTCGAGATCCATGGCTCGCCGGGCCGCGTAAAGGAATAGAAGTCGGTATAGGGCAGGGCGTGATGATCGAGGATCCACTGCCCGATCTTGATCTGCCAGAACGAGTCGGAATCCTGAAGCAGCGTGTCGCCGATATAGAGGAAGAAGAGATAGGCGCCCGCGCCGACACACAGCGGCACCAGCGCTCGCGCGCGGCTCTGCACCGTCATGCTGTTGGTGAACGATAGGGACATGCCGCCTCGTCTTGTTCTTGTCGGATTGGCCGAGCGGGCGGCATTTGACCATGGCGGTCATAACTTCCCGTAAATCGGCGGAACTGGAGCGCGATGAATTCGAGCAGCGCCGCAACGGAGCTACGTTCCCTCCCCCCTTGTGGGGGAGGGAATGGAGAGAGCGAGCCTCCATGTCCCCGGCAATTTAACCGATTGTTTTAGATTTCGGTTTACCATCGGCGAATACATACAAACGGTTCCGTGTTTGCGCAGTCGAATTAACTGCGGCGCAATTCTTTGCCCTTACGTTGAGTTCCATGGTCGGGCGGCGCTGGGAAGCCGAAAAGACCAGACCAGTTGAAGCCACGTGTATCCTTTGGAGCAGTCTATGAAGAACCTCGTTTCGCGTTTCGTGAAGGACGAATCCGGCGCCACCGCCATCGAATACGGCCTGATCGCCGCCGGCATCGCGCTGGCGATCATCACCGTCGTCAACAACCTCGGCACCTCGCTGAACGCCAAGTTCGGCTCGATCTCGTCCAGCCTCAAGTAAGCCGGACGATCAACGGAATAGCGAAGAGCCCCGTCATCGACGGGGCTCTTTTGCTGTGCCCGCAACATCAGCGCGGGGCATTCGACATTCGGGCTTAAGCCTCCTTCAAGTCACCGGGGTGTATGGCTTGAACGCATCTGCGTCACCGTATTGCGTCAAAGGAAGCCGCATGGCCGAAGCTTCGTCCGCCCCGCCTGCTGTTGCTCGTCACGGCGCACTCCCTACGGCGCTCCTCAACATCTCCTTCGTGCTGGCGATCGTCACACTGGCGTATTTTCCGACGGCCTATCTCACGCATGCGTGGATCTTTGGTGCGGACGGACGCGGAATCCCGACGGATTTCGTTAATGTCTGGGCGGCCGGAAAACTGGCGCTCGAAGGCCATCCCGCGCAGGCCTGGGATTGGGACATCCAGAAGCAGGTCGAGCTTGCGCTGCTCAAGCAAGATTTTGTCGGCCATTTCGCCTGGCACTATCCGCCGCCTTTCCTGTTCGTCGCGTCCTTCCTCGCGCAGTTTCCCTATGCGGTGGCTTTCATCGGCTGGGCCGCGTTCAGCATGGTGCCTTATCTCGCCGTGATGCGCGCGATTATCGGGCGCAACGCGGGCCTGGTGCTGGCGATTGGATTTCCTGCAACCTTCATCAATATCCTGGTCGGGCAGAACGGTTTCCTCACCGCCTCCCTGATCGGCGGCATGCTTTATCTGCTGCCGACGCGGCCCGTGCTGGCTGGAATCTGCCTGGGCCTTCTGAGCTACAAGCCCCAATATGGATTGCTGTTTCCGCTGGTGCTGATCGCCGCCGCCGAGTGGACGGTGCTTTTCACCGCGGCCATCGTCACGGCGACGATCGCAGTGGCGTCCTGGCTCGCATTCGGGACCGAAAGCTGGCAGGCCTTCTTCCACTGGATTCCGATGTTCTCGCAGGCCTTCCTGACCGAAGGACGGGCGCCCTGGTTCAAGATGCAGAGCATCTTCGCGTTCGTGCGCTATGTCGGCGGCACCGAGCAGCTCGGATGGATCTTCCAGTGGGTGCTGACGGCAGCGGTTGCCATCGTGCTGGTCGCGATGTGGCGGAGCAGGCTGCCCTACGCGCTAAAGGCGGCGATGCTCGCGGCGGCAACGCTGCTCACGACGCCCTATCTCTTCATGTACGATCTGGTTGTGCTGGGCATCGCGGTGGCCTTCCTCATCCGCGCCGGGCTCGATGAAGGTTTCGCGCGCCATGAGGTGATGGCCCTGGCGCTCGTCTTCGCGCTGCTTGCGACCTTCCTGTTTCTCGGGATGCCGGTGGGCTTCCCGGCAATCCTCATCGTCTTCGCCCTGATCCTCAGTCGCTGCGCAGCCTGGCGGGCTGCCGAAGTCGCATCGATGCAACTCGTTGCAACGCGAACGAACTAGGACGTGACTCATTAGCGCCGTGGCGCATTGCCATGTCGGCTAATCACAGCAAGCCGGACTCCAAGCCGCGCTTGCCTGGACTGCTGCTTCTGGACCCGAACCGGACATCGGTCGGTTTCAACGCGGCGCGAACTCCGGGGGATCACGGCTCCGACGGCGTTCCATAACGGCCGAAATGCGGCGCTTGCCGTGCCCACTCGCCTATTTCTTTCCCCTTCTCCGCCCAGCTTAGAGCGCGTTTCGTATCCACGATTGCCGCAAGCGCCCCTTGTGCTGAAGAGAGTTCGTTGCCTCCGATGGAGCAAGCGATGCGTACCGAATTGTGCTTTCAGCGCAAGCTGCGCCGCATGCTTGTTGCTGTCGCCATCGTTGGCCCCGTGGCGCTGACGCCCGAAATGAGTGCGGCCGAGGGCTTGCTTGATTTCTTTTTCGGTGGCGGCCAGAAGCAACAGCAGCAGCCCTCGTCTTTTGATCCGCAATCACCACCGCCGCGGCCGGTCGTCGTAAGCGCGGGACCTGCCTTCTGCGTGCGCAGTTGCGACGGCAAATATTTTCCGCTGATGCGCGGCGCGGCCTCGCCGGCGCAGATGTGTCAGGCCTTCTGTCCGGCAAGCCCGACCAAAGTTTTCTTCGGCTCCAGCATCGACAGAGCCTATGCCGCAACCGGCGAACGCTACGCCGATAGCGAAAACGCCTTTGCCTATCGGAAGGCGCTGCGCGCCGATTGCACTTGCAACGGCCAAAGCCCCGCCGGTCTTGCGTCAGTCGATCTCGCGATGGACGGCTCGTTACGCTCGGGCGACGCGGTCGCCACCGCTGACGGGCTCGTCGCCTATTCCGGCATACGGGTCGGTAACGACCAGAGCCCGGATTTCACGCCGCTTCCGGCGGCGACCATCACACGGAAGCCGGTGCCCGCGCGCGACTAGCACGTAGATGCGGATTGATGTTGCAATCAATGTCCGACGGTCACCTCTTGCAGAGCTTCTTCCGTCGTTGGCCCATCAGCGAAGTGGCGACACACCTCATTGAGGTCCGCTTAGTGGAGCTAACCGACTAGACTTTCTCACCCTGAGTTCTTCTCGGTTTGACCCTGAGCAGCCCCCGCATGCAATTGGTAACAATTGTAGCTTTTTGCGTTCCGGTAGGTTGATATTTTCAAATTATGCAACTGTTGCCAATTCCCGAAGGGTACAAACATGAAAATAGCCATCGCGGTCCTGATGGTCTTCAGTTCTTCCGCAGCACTCGCGCTCTGCCCTTCAGGTCATAGCGCGGTTGCTCGGTTGATTTGTGCCGATCCAGAGCTATCGAACTTGGAGGGGGAAGTTTACGGGGAATTCAATTCGTGGCGGTCTAACGTCGAGGGGCCCGCCAGACAGGCTCGCGAAATAAGCCATGGGACTTGGATCAGGGAGCGAAACGTAGTCTGTGGACTAAGCTCGATGGATCCTGACGCTCCCCTAGGCGCGCTCTTAGCCGCGAAGCCATGCATGGTGAAGGCGTATGAGGAACGAAAGCAATTCTACGACGGGGTGATGTGGAACTAGCGACAGCTAACACGTTTGCGCCGAGTTTCGCGTGTCCAGGAATGTCGCGTTCATGGCCCATCGCTTCCGTTGACGTGGTGCAGCTACATGTCGGTTCGTTGGGGGAGACCGGAAGTTTGCCGTCGGGAGCCAAACCGACACTTTTGACCCAAGGCGGACAGGCGAGTGCGCCGGTATTGAAGTTCAGTGAGCCGTCAGATCATCATTTCCCAAGCTGTTGAAGCACGGCGGACCACAACGCAAGCGTCTCTCTCAGGGATCCCGGCTCGTTCGGCTTTTGGCGCACGGCAGTGTGCACCATGACGAGCTTCGAGATCGGATCGATTAAGATCATCTGACCGCGTATGCCGAGCAGAGCAAATCTGCGCTGTTCGCCGGGGAGGATCCACACCTGATAGCCGTACCCGAAATAGGGTGTGGCCACTCGCGGCGCGAGATAAGTATCGCTTGGCTTGACGGTCGTGGCATCCAACAGCCACTGCCGGGGAATCAACTGACGACCTTCCCAAGCGCCGTCGTGTGCAAGCAACCGGGCAAAGCGCGCGTAGTCGCGCAAGGTTGCGTTGACACAGCAAAAGGCAATCTCTTGCCCGCTGCCGTCGATCGCCCATGAGGCATCGGCCTCGGTGCCGATGGCATCCCAGATCCGGTCGTGCAGATATTCGGCAACTGGGGTCGCCGTGGCGGAGCGCAGCACCAGACCGAGTATCTCGGTTTCAACGCTGGCGTAGTGCCATCTGGTACCCGGCGGCGCGCTGCGCGTGTTGAATTGCGCGATGACGGCGGCGGGATCTTGCGTCTCTCCAACGAACAAGGCTCTCCCAAGCCGGGCGATATCATCGTGCCCATCATAAACTTCCGAAAACTCAACGCCCGAGGCCATATTCAGTAGGGCCCGGATAGATGTGTTTCCATATTCCGTTCCTGCAAGACCAGAGACGTAGGTTGAGACGAGGTCATCGATCGACTTGATCCGTCCCTCCGAAATCGCGATCCCGACCAGCATCGCCACCATCGTCTTGGCCATGGACTGCGAAAGAAAGCGGTCGTGGTCGGTCCGCGAATATTGATAGTGCTCGTACAGGATGGTGTCGTCCCTGGCGATCAGGAGTCCTGTCACGGGGTTGCGCTTGAGATAATCCGCAATGCTCAGCCGTTCCGTGCCAAAACCATAGGCGATCGATGGCTCTGGCGCGCGTTTGAATTGCCAAGGTGCCGTCGCGCGGCGTATCGGGCGCGAGGGGTAGAGTTCGTCGAAATGGCTGTAGACCCCGACGAGTTTGTCCAGCTGGGTGGCGGTCGCCCGCGTGCCGACCGGATAGCCGAAAGACGCGCCGTAGCTCTCGGCATCGGGGCCGCTATTCGAAAATGCCGGTCCCGCCTCGCTTCCGCTGCGCTCGCGGACGTCCTGTGCGTATGCTGACGGCGCCCATACCGCGGATGCGAAAATGACAGTCAAGAAAAGCCTGCGGCAACCGCGCGGTGTGCAGAGCGCTCCCCAACTCATTGTACTCGTCTCCCGCACACGTTCTTGTGTGCGCGTCGACGAGGATAACCTCGTGCCCGATATCGTTCAACTCAATGACCACTTCCGCTTCTGGCCCATCTGCGACCTCCGGACATGGCCGCTCTTCGGCCGCTGTCAGGGGGACCAGGCATCAGTCGGCCAGCCGTCTAATGAGTACATGCCCTAAGAAGCGCGAAGCAAGCTCCGATCGGGCTCTACCGCGAGGCCCGCTCAATGAGCGGACAGCTTTCGAGGATCGTGCCGGGACGGGCGCCCTCGATGGCGACACAGGGCTTGGTGGGATCGATGGCAAGCGCGTAGCGATCCAGCAGCGCGCTGCGGTCCGGTTCGCCGCGCATGTGCAACTCGCGGAGACCGCCGGGCAGGGGAGCCTTCAGCCCGGCGCGGATGCGCTGGTCGAAGATGCCGCCGGGGACGATAGGCACGCCGATATCGGCGAGCAGGTAGAAGCGCGACTGCGGCGGAAGCTGCGACGCGATATAGGCGAGCGGCTTGCCGAGAATGAAGTAGGTCGCGGGCTGATCGAGCGCATCGGCGATCTTCGGCCGGTAGGCGTCGGACCACGCGCGGTGCCACCAATCCGCCGGCTGCGACCACAATGCGATCGCGGCTGCAACCGTCAACATCAGCGCGTTCAGTGGAACGGGGGACGCCGCGGGCAATGTCGGTCCCACGCTCGCAGCGAGGCGCGCGAGCAGGAGGACGATGATCGGTCCGCACAACAATTCCAGAACCACCGCATAGCGCTGGATAGAGAACAGGCCGAGCCACGCCAGGTACGAGACTGCAAACAGCACCACCAGCTGCACGTCACGTCGTGTGAGGATCGCGCTGGCGCGCGTCATGCGCACAAACAGGCTGAGCACGAGCAGAACCGCCACGACCGCGAAGCGCGCGTCGCGGAACGGATGCTCCGCGCCTCTGTGGTCGCCGATCAGCCAATAGAACGGATAGGCCAGCGCGTCGGACACGCTGTGCGGCATGAACTGCGCGTCCATCAGATTGACGGAAGCCACCTCGCCTGACTGGAAGACGGCATTGAACAGCGGGAAGATCGGATTGCCGGTGTCGCGCCAGGCGATCAGGCACCATTCACCGCCGGTGAGCGCCGCGCCGACGATCCCGCCGAGTCCGAGCAGGACAGTCGCCCGAAGCGGACGCGCGGCGGCGAGCACCGCCGCGGCTGCGCCTATCGCGTAGACAACGTTGGTCAGCTTCAGGCCGACCGCGGCGCCGATCAGGAGCCCGGCCAGCAGATAGCTGGCTACGGGCTGGCGATCCGCAGCCAGGATCAGAAGGAAACCGCCAATCACCGGCAATGCCAGCAGCACGTCGGAAAAGCTCGTGCCCACTTCCGAAAGCGTCATCGGACCTGAGGCCGCGATGGCGACCGCCGCTGCGATCGCAGCGAAGGTCGCGGCCTGACGCAGGACGACGCGTGCAAACAGGCAAATCAGCGCGAGGTTGAGGCCGTGAATTGCGCCGATGATCATCAACCCATACGGCGACGGCAGATAGTGGCGGAGGTAATAGACCGGAAAATAGACGATCGGATTGAAGTAGGTTTGAAACCCCGGCGGGACCGCATCGACGCCATAGCGGCCGTTCAGCACGGCCCAGACATTGTATTCGTGGTAGTTCTGCCAATCCCAGTTGACGTCCTCGCCCATCGCGAAGGTGTAGAGCGCGCCTGCCAGCATCGAGCAGACGACAATGGCGATGGGTGTAAGCGCTTGTCCGCGCAGGTTCGTCGTCCATGATTGCCGCAGGCCTCCGGCCGCGGGCATGGACATGGCCTCTCGCAAGTCAGCGGCGGTTGTCGCGCGTTGCAGCATAAGGCGGATTCCGATTGTATACGCAGGACTATGGCCAGCCAGTTAAGGTCGCATGAATCTGTGCGGGAACTTTGCTGCTTTGCGCGCAAAGGTCGCGCACGGTCGAGCCGTCGCACTGCGATCCGGCAGACGCAGCGGGATGCCGTCGCCTGAAGCTGTCGAGATTCGGGTCTACCGAAGCGGGCTATTCTCGCCGCTGATGCAAAGCGCGAAAACCGGCATCACGCATTTGCTTCTTGTCATCCTCCCTGAATAGTTGTTCAGTCCTTGCGGGGCGATTTGCATCTATTGCAGTGACGAAGCGTTCGGCCGCGGGCGTGCGGCAAGCGTGTGGGACAGGAAGCGCGCCATGGTTTATCGGCGAACGCATCAAGTGGTTAAGCGCCTTGCGGCTCGGCGCAGCGCCATCCTGGCGGCGGCAAGGGAAGCCGCAGCCGAAGGCGGCATGGCGGCGGTGCAGATCGCGCCGGTCGCGGTCCGGGCCAGTGTGGCGGCCGGCACCGTCTATCGCTACTTCCCCTCCAAGGCCGAGCTGATCTCCGAATTGATCTCCGAGGTCTCCCGCGACGAGCTCGCAGCGATCCGGCGCGCGGCCGATGCCGCGCCCGGTCCGTCCTCCGCGCTGGCGGCGGCCGTGACCACGGTGGCCGTCTATACGCTGTCGCAGCGCCGGCTGGCCTGGGGCATCCTGGCCGAGCCTGTCGATGTCGATGTCAGCGCCTCACGCCTGGCCAGCCGCCGCGAGATTGCCGGCGAGATCGCGGCCCGGATCGATGCTGCGGTGCGTGCCGGCCATCTGCCGGCGCAGGACACCGCGCTCGCCGCGACCGCGCTGCTGGGTGCGCTGCACGAGGCGCTGGTCGGCCCGCTTGCGCCCGACAATCTCGAAGATCCCGTCAAGATGCGCGATGCGGTTCAGACCGTGACGCTGCTTGCGCTGCGCGCCGTCGGCGTCATGGACGCCCGCGCCCGTGGTCTGGTGGTGCAGCAGACGCTGCTGCCGACGACCAAGGCGCTGGTCGGGGCCTGACAACGCCGCTGCGATGGGGACGGGGGTCTGATCGCGCTCAGGCCGTTGCCTGAGCACGTCTTTTCGCAAAACCCGAGCACAGCGGCCGGACGGGCCGGCTACTGTGCATGGGGTTGTTTTCGCGGTTTTGGTTGGCGGCCTGCTGGCCGTCTCACAAATTCGCGTCGCCCTCGGGGCCGACGGAGGCGATCCGCACCATATTGGTGGTGCCGGGAATGCCGAGAGG
Source organism: Bradyrhizobium ganzhouense (assembly GCF_049949285.1). Lineage (NCBI taxonomy): Bacteria > Pseudomonadati > Pseudomonadota > Alphaproteobacteria > Hyphomicrobiales > Nitrobacteraceae > Bradyrhizobium > Bradyrhizobium ganzhouense. The sequence goes on along the minus strand of NZ_CP181318.1, from coordinate 7,423,420 downwards.
CACGCCGGCGACGATGATCACGCGCTGGCCGGCGCGGACGAAACCGTCGCGGAAGGCGATCTGGCCGGCGCGGCTCACCATGTCGTCCTGGTCGCGCGCATCCTCCGCCACCACGCAATGCACGCCCCACACGACGGCGAGCCGGCGGCCGGCCTGGATGTTCGGCGTGATCGCCACGACCGGCGGCTTCGGCCGCTCGCGCGCCACGCGCACCGCGGTCGAGCCCGAGCTGGTCCAGCAGATCAGGGCGGGCAGGTCGAGCGTCTCGGCGATTTGCCGCGCGGCGTCGGCGATGGCGTCGCCGGCGGTGGCTTCCGGCGGGGGGCGCTGGGCCGTCAACACGGAGCGGTAGATCGGGTCGCGCTCGACCTCCTCGCCGATGCGGTTCATGGTCGACACCGCCTCGACCGGGAATTTGCCGGCCGCCGATTCCGCCGACAGCATGATAGCGTCGGCGCCCTCATAGACGGCGGTGGCGACGTCGGAGACTTCGGCACGGGTCGGCACCGGCGACTGGATCATCGATTCCAGCATCTGCGTCGCGATCACCACCGGCTTGCCGGCGCGGCGCGCCATGCGCGTCATTTGCTTTTGCAGGCTCGGCACGCGCTCCAGCGGTAGCTCGACGCCGAGATCGCCGCGCGCCACCATCAGCGCGTCGGACGCCTCGATGATGTCGGCGAGGCGGTCGATCGCCTGCGGCTTCTCGATCTTGGCCATCACGGCGGCGCGGCCGCGGATCATCTTCTTGGCTTCGAGCACGTCGTCGGCGCGCTGCACGAAGGAGAGCGCAATCCAGTCGACGCCGGTGACCAGCGCGGCCTCGAGGTCGGCGCGGTCCTTCGGCGTCATCGCCGAAACCGGCAGGTCCGTATCCGGAAGGCTGACGCCCTTGCGGTCGGACATCTTGCCGCCGACCACGACGCGCGTCACCGCGTGCTCCTTCGTGGTCTCCTCCGCGATCAGCCGTACCTTGCCGTCGTCGAGCAGCAGGGCATGGCCGGGCCGCAGCGCTGCCAGAATCTCCGGATGCGGGAGATTGACGCGCGTGGCATCGCCCGGGGTCTTGTCTGAATCGAGCGTGAAGGTCTGGCCGTTCTGGAGCTGGACCGCGCCTTCCGCGAACGCGCCAAGCCGGAGCTTCGGGCCTTGCAGGTCGACCAGGATGCCGATCGGGCGGCCGTAGCTGCTCTCGACATTGCGGATCGTCGTCACCAGCTCCCGCATCTTGTCATGCGGGGTGTGGCTCATATTGATGCGGAACACGTCGGCGCCGGCCTCGAACAGGCGGCGGATCATCGCGAGATCCGAAGAGGCAGGTCCAAGGGTCGCGAGAATCTTGATACGGCGAAGACGCCTCATGGCTTATTTCCAGACGGTGGCGAGGGGGCTGGCGGAAGGCCAGGCGCGGCGGGGGGCGTACCACCGGGCGGGCTATTGGGCAAACCCGGAACGCCGCCACCGGGGCCAACAGGGCCGGGCATCCCGGGGACACGTTGCTGGGAGGGCTGCTCGTTGGCATCGGTGAGCTGGACCGTCCAGGCCCGCTGCTCGCCGGTATCGACCTCGAAATAGCCGGTCCGGTCGTAGCCGCGCGCCAGGCAGTCCTCGGTGCCGCGGATGGTGAATTCCTTGTCGCGCGAGCACATGAAGGCCTGCCCCGACCATTCGCCGCCGCGGTCATAGTCGATCGCGTAGATGTAATAGTAACGGGCGACCAGCGTGCCCCGCAGCAGGGTCTCGCAGGAGCGGGACGAGATGTTCCACCAGCCCTCGGTGGTCCAGCCGTCGGCGTCCTTGTAGCCAAGTGCAATGCCGACCCGGCTCGAGGTGTTGTTGCAAAGCCGGAAATCGGCCGAGGCCGGACTGGCCCAGAGGCACAGCAAAGCAACCGCCAGCACCGGGACCAACCGGGCGAGCAGGCGAAGGGGGGAGCGGGGAGATTCGGCGATCATTGTCGCGGAAGCTATATCAGATCATTGACGATTTGGCGTAGGGGGCGGGGAACTGCCCCTTGGGCTGCTTCGAGGCCGTTTGCGCCGCGATATGGCAAAATCTGTGACAGGACCCCACCTGATCCCGTAAGGGTGACCAGCAACAAACGGAAAGGCCAAGGGATCCAGCCATGGCAATCGACGACAAAACCAGAACGGAGCTCGAGGCGGCCGCTTTCAGGCGCCTGGTCGATCATTTGAAGACGCGGACGGACGTCCAGAACATCGACCTGATGAATCTCGCCGGCTTCTGCCGCAACTGCCTGTCCAACTGGCTCAAGGACGCCGCCGATGCCCAGGGCGTGAGCTTGAGCAAGGACGAGAGCCGCGAGGCCGTCTATGGCATGCCCTACGAGACCTGGAAGGCGAAGTACCAGGGCGCGGCCAGCCCTGAGCAGCTCGAGGCGATGACGAAGGTCCATCCCCACAGCCACTGAGGGGATGTCCGGGGTGCGCGGCTTGAGTCGCACCACACAACAGCTTTCTTCGCCTCCCCGCAGGAAGGTGTGGGCGCGCTGTGGACGAGCGTGATGCTTGCTTGAACGCAGTCGGCGCCAACCCTAAGGGTTCTCGCAGCACGCGCGGTGAGGATGCCGGCGTCACCTCGTTTTGCCAGTTCCATTGGGAGTACCTAGATGGCCACCTCCGCCGCCGTCCGCGACGATGAGCCCGCGACGAAATTTGCCAAGGACCAGCTCAAATCCATCATCGAGCGCATCGAGCGGCTGGAGGAAGAGAAGAAGGCGATCTCCGACGACATCCGCGACGTCTATGCCGAGAGCAAGGGCAACGGCTACGACGTCAAGGCGCTGCGCACCATCGTGCGCCTGCGCAAGCAGGACCCCAACGAGCGCGCCGAGGCCGAGACGATTCTCGAGACCTACATGCAGGCGCTGGGGATGATCTGAGTCCTGACCGGGCTACGGTTGCAGCGCAACCAGCTTGGGCAAAATCCGCTCGTCTGCTAAAGTGCTCGGTGAAGGGACCGAGCAATGGATGTGCCTGGACCTGAGCGCAGGCTCGCAGCGGTCCTCGCGGCTGACATGGTCGGCTTTAGTCGGCTCATGGAGGTCGATGAGGCTGGCACGCTTGCGCGCCTCAAGACCCACCGGATCGAGCTGATCGATCCGGCCATTGCCAAAAATCACGGCCGCATCATCAAGACGACGGGCGACGGCATGCTCGTCGAATTTCATAGCGTCGTCGACGCGGTGCTGTGTGCTGCTGAAATTCAGAGCCGGATGGGGCGACGCAATACCGACGTCCCGCCGCCGCGATGGATACAATTCCGCATCGGCATCAATCTGGGTGACGTGATCGTCGACCAGAACGATATTTTCGGCGACGGCGTCAACGTCGCGGCGCGGTTGGAGGCACTGGCCGAGCCTGGGGGTATCTGCATCTCGAGCGCGGTGCGCGACCAACTCGGCCAGCGCCTCGATGGTGTTGAATTCGAGGATATCGGCGAGCAGAACGTCAAGAACATCGTCCGTCCTATCCGCGTCTACCGGATTCGATTGGAGGATGGGCCAGCAAGCACGACGGGCGCCGCAAAGGCGGCGGGCAAATCGAAGAAGCCGTCCATCGCCGTGCTGCCCTTCGCCAACATGAGCGGCGACCCGGAGCAGGAGTTCTTTGCGGATGGCTTGACCGAAGACATCATCACCGAGCTTTCACGCTTCCACGACCTGTTGGTGATCTCGCGCAACTCGGCCTTCGTGTACAAAGGCAAGGCGGTCAAGGTGCAGGACGTCGGCCGCGAATTCGGCGTCGATTATGTCATCGAGGGCAGTGTGCGAAAGGCCGGAGATCGCGTCCGCGTTACCGTGCAGCTCATCGATGCGGAAACCGACCGGCACATTTGGGCCGAACGCTACGACGGCGAGATCAAGGACATCTTCGCTATCCAGGACGAGATGACCCGGGCGATCGCCGCCACGTTGCCCGGCCGCGTCGAGGCGGCCACGCAAGATCGGGCGAACCGCAAGCCCACGGACAACATGGCGGCTTATGAATGCGTGCTGGCCGCCAAGGTCCTGCACCATCGCTCCAATCGCGAAGACAATGCGCGGGCGCAACTTCTGCTCGACAGGGCGCTCGAACTCGACGCGAATTATGCGCACGCACATGCGTGGAAGGCGTGTGTCCTGGGCCAGACCTGGGTCTATAGCTGGTGCGCGGATCGCGATGCCACCTTCGAACAGGTGGCTTCAGAGCTGGAGATCGCGCTGGGCCTCGACGACAATGACAGCGACGTCCACCGCATTCTCGCGGCGCTCAATCTGAACCGCGACGACCACGACAAGGCCACCTACCATCAGGAGCGGGCGCTCGCGCTCAACCCGAACTACGACCTGGTCGTGGTGCAACAGGGCGAACTGCTGACCTGGCTGGGCCGGCCGGAAGAGGGCATCGACTGGATCAAGAAGGCGATGCGGCTCAACCCGTATCATCCCGAACGCTTCTGGAGCCATCTTGGGCGCGCCTATTATTGTGCCGAGAAATACGCCGCAGCCGCCGAGGCCTTCTCACGGATCACACGCCCCGATCACACCCATCACGCGTTCCTTGCGGGGATCTTCGCGCAAATGGGCAACGCGGTTGCGGCGGGGGCTCACACGGCGGAAGTCCTCAAGCGCGAGCCGACATTTTCGGTGGCGACCCACCTCGCGACGCAGCACTACAAGCAGGATGTTGATCGTCAACGCTACGAGTCGGGCCTGCTCAAGGCTGGCCTGCCGGTCTGATCCGAAACCCGACGTGACGCTGAGGGACAGATTGTGGCCGCCCACCACCGCCGCGCGAGATAGCTCGCGCGACGAGGGGGTCTCATTCGGACACGGCAAGGACAGTAAGTCCTTTGGCTTCGTTGCCGGGCGCCTGGAAATCAATCCGCTGTCCCGCAGACAGCCCAATAAGGGCCGCTCCGACGGGCGTGAGGATCGAGACACGATTGCGTTCGATGTTCGCCTCGTGCGGATAGACCAGCACGATTGTTCGGGTCGCGCCAGATTCCTCATCCCGGTAGGTCGCCTCGGAGCCCATCCTGATGACCCCATGCAAATCCGTCTCGGTCGGGACCACGGTCGCACGATCCAGTTCCCGAGCCAGAAACTGAGCGACACGTGGAAAGAGCTCCATCGTTGAGTCCGCGAGCGCGGTGAGGCGCCGCAGATCGTCTTCACTGACCCTGATTGATGGAAGCGCAAGCTCTTTGTTGCCGGCGACGTTCGTTTCAAGATTGTTCAATGTGCTTCTCCTTTCTTATTAGGCGGCCGTCGGTCCCGGATCGTCGCCGGGCGATGATGGTCCCGCGGTTGTGAAACGCGGAAACAAGGGCACAACATTCGGCCCCGATTGACTCACGCTCTGCACAGTTACGAGGTTGAGGCATCCTGCGACGGGGTAGGGCATCCGATCGCCCTCTCGCAGCCCGAGAAGGGCCGCGCCTAACGGCGACAGGACCGAGATGCGCGATGGATCGGGCGAGCATTCGTCGGGCCAAACCAATTGCACGGTGCGAGGTGGAACACCCCAGTTTATCCAGTAAGTGACCCATGATCCGGGGGTGACCAGGGATGCGACCTCGCTTGCTTCGTCGGGTATGATCTTGGCCCGCTCGATTTCGCCTGCGAGGAAGATCCCGGTCGCATCCCCCTGTTGAGCCGCGACGCGTGCGAGCTTTTCCAGGCGGGGATAGTCGGATGCGGCGAGTGTGATTTTCGGAAGCGGCTGCACGACAAACTCCTTCTGCTTCAACGAGCCGACCTTGGTCGGTAAGTCAAAAAGCTTGGAAAAGAGCCCGGACGGCGCGACAGCCGTCCGGCTAACCGCCTGCTTGAAGGCGACCGGCGTGCAGACCAAACCGCGCAATGCGCGGATCAATGTCGACGAAATAGGTCATGACAGGATCAAGTATAGGTATCGGTTGCTCCAGATGCATTGCGGCGAAACCGCACAGCCTGGAAAGGACGTTGTCATGTTTGATCGCTGCCGGAAGCGAAGCAGCTACCGCAGCGTCTACGGAGGGCTATGCCCTGACAGAGAGCCGATCGAACGCCGTCAAAGCGCTCGTCGGCTGGTCCCGGATTGCGTTACGTTCGATCCGGGCTACAAATTACGCGTCACTTCGTTTGTGAATGGAGACCGCCGTGACTGCACCGCTGCTGCCGCGCGAGGTGAACCGTGCGTTCGGTGCTTTTCCGGCGCCGATCGGCAAGCGGCTGCTTCGGGTGCGCGACCTGATCTTCGCGACCGCTGCAGCGCATGAGGGTGTCGGCCGGATCACAGAGACGCTCAAATGGGGCGAGCCTGCTTACCTGACTGACGAGACCGGCAGCGGCTCAACCATCCGGCTCGGGCGCGTGAAAAACTCCGAGCACGCCGCGATTCTGTTCAACTGCAAGACGACGTTGGTCGATACCTTTCGCGAGCGCTTTCCCGATCAGTTCGAGTACCGGCAGACCAGGGCGTTGCTGTTACCGGTGTCGGGCAAGCTGCCGAAGCAGGAGCTGTCGATCTGCCTGTCGCTGGCGCTGACGTATCATCTGGATCGGCGGGGCAGGAAGGCGCGGTAAAAGCTGCGGGGTTCGACACTGTAGTCTTGGACATGGCGAGCACGCCATTGCGCCGGTCCGGCACGCGGTCTCAATCCGCAAGATTGTCGGTCTCGTCTCAATTGCCGCGTCGTCAGCGTTTGGAGTCTCGCCGGGCCTGCGCCCGCTTGTTGGCCTGCGAGACCCTTCCGACTTTTTCCGGTGGAAGTTTCTTGATCCGGCGACGGCTTGGGATGGACCGCATCCCGTCATGCGAAGTTGGGGTCGTTTGCGGTCGAGAAAACTGACGTGCCCGACGAAGTGCTAACGCCCGTCGCGCCGCTTCCCCGAGTTCCCGTCGTGCCTCAAACTTTCGGATGCGCCTCAGCTCGTTCTTAACGCGCTTGATGGCGGCAGCGAAGACCGATTGGCGTCGGTTTGCGTGCTCTGCCGTTCCGGAGAAACTATTGCCGCGCGGGTCGGCTGTTCCCTTTGTTTCGCGGCGTCGATGCCGCGACAATGTGCGCTCCCTGTCGCGCAGATCCCGAAGGCGGGCGCGTAGGCTCTCAAGTCCATCGCGCCCCATCTCTCCAACCACGGGATGGTGCGTACTCAATATGACTTCGCGCTCGTCGTGGTTCAGAAGGCTGAGTTCAGACATGCATGGAACCGACATCACACGCTCCCTTCTGGGATCTTCGCGCATTGCCACATTACCCGTTCAGAATGCGCGGCGATACCGGGTGATTACCCGTTGGAAGTGGGGGAATCCTCCTTAGTGCATATGCGCACCAAGCCTGGGCAAAATCCGTTCATCTGTCGTCACGGACAAGCGAACATAGTGCGCGCGCACCAGGCCGGGATGACACTGAGGATGTGGCGCTGTCATGCCCCCGGATTACGCTGTGCACCCTACGGGCTACGACACTGTGTTCGTGGAAATACCGCCTCAGCGCAGCGCGGCGGTGTGCACGACGAACGACGTCGTCTCGAGCTTGGCGGTGGCGCTGCCCGAGAAACTGTCGCAGGACAGGCCCTGCATCGGATCGTCGGCAAAGCCCATCGCGACCACGGTCCGCGGCTTGACGAAATAGGACCGCATCGCGGCCATATCCAGCTCGCCCATCAGTGTCACCGACATCGCGCGGCTCGCGCTCGGCGATAGCATCACGATCTTGAGCCAGATGCTCTCGCCCTTGGCGGCGGAGAGCCGGGTCGCGGTGGCGATCATGCCGTCGGTGCTCTTGCCGACGACTGTGTTGATCTCGGTGGCCGTCGCGGAATTGCGCGCCGCGGACACCGGGCGCACGCCGCGCGGGATCGGCGCGGAGGCGGCGACGACCTTGGCGCGATCAACCGGGGAGGCGGAAGCCGGCGCATAGGCCAGTGCCTGATAAGCGGCGTTGGAGACGCTCGCGGTCGGCTGCGGGTCGGTAGCGGCGGCAAGCGCTTGGCGGGCCCTCAGGGCCGCGACCTGGGCGGGCGTCGCCTGCTGCGGCGTGGCGGGTGCATCCCAGAAGCCGCGGGCATTGATGATGTCGGCCGGGGTCTCGGGCTTTCCGTCAGCAGATTTTCCGGCAGCCGGCTTGTCAGCCACGGGCGCGGGCTTTGGCTTGGGCGGTACAACGAGCTGCGCATCGGCCGAAGCGAGCTGGATCGCGGCGGCGACTGACGGCTTGGCGCGGGGCGTCGGGACCGGATCGGCCGGCTTGGCGGCGGCTGCAACCACGGTGGGTGCCGCCGGCTTCTCGGCCGCGCCCTCGTCGTCCTCGTCGCTGCTGGCAGGGGCCGACTTGCCCTTGAACAACGCGGCGAAGAAGCCCGGCTTGCTGGCGCCGTCGTCGCCGCTGCCGCGCCGCTCGATGTCGGCCTTGGCGAGCTCGTAACCCTTCAGCGGCGTGCCGTCGGTCGGGACGTGGACCGTGCGGCCGTCCGGGAAGACGCGGACGAGCTGGTCATGCGTCATGCGCGGCCAATGCCGGATGCTGCCGGTGTCGAGATGCACGAAGGGCGAGCCGGAGGTCGGGTAGAAGCCGACGCCGCCGCGCTGCAAGCGCAGGCCGGCGAAGCGGATCTGCTCCAGCGGCACGCCGGGAATGTAGAAATCCATCGCATGGCCCAGCATGTGCTGGCTGAAGCGCGCCACACCCGAGGAGCGGCGGCGGAGCATGGCGTTGGTGGCGGGGGAGCGGTAGGAGGAGATGATCTGGATCGGCTGCTTGCCGTCGACGTCGCGATAGACTTCCCAGAGGATATCGAAGAGGTGACGGTCCATGACCGTCTCGTCCTGGGTGCGCCAGTCGCGCAGGAAGTGGTTCAGCGTCTTCAGCGCGGCTTCGTCGTAGCGGCCATCGCGCTTGAAGGTGACGGTGAGATCTTCGCCGGAATGGGTATGGTGGAAGGAGAGCGTCTTGGTTTCATTCAGCGCCGCGGCGTTATGGACCGAACCGGCAGCCGCAAGCAGCACCAGCGAGGCGAGGCCGATCCGAGATCCGACCTTCACTCCCGCATGGGACAACGACACCGCAGCAAATTGGCGTGCGAAACCAGCCAGCACGTATGAGCCCACCCAGTCGACGAGCGTTCAAAATGGACTCTCCCGCCAACCCCGTAAGCGCGCGAAAGAGGGTGAACGCTTTGTTAAAACGAGAAGGTTAATTCGAGGTTGACCTTCCCGCCCCCAAACCAAGTCAGACTACGATCCTAAACGGCTGAGTGTGGCGAAAAAACGCCCTCTGCCCGAGCAGGGGGCGAGAATGGTTAACGTTAAGCGATCCCATCTCGGCGACGGGATCGCTGATTTTATTGAAGAATTTCAGGAGGCGAGGCGCCGAGCGCGGCTCAGCGGGTGAATACCCGCTGAGGCCGGCGACCGACCGGAGCCGGCGGCGGGGTTGGTGCCCCAAAAAGCCGCTCGAAGAAGTTCGGACCGGACGAGCCGAAGCCGCCACCATTGTTGGCCACCGCCACGCCGGACGGCAGCGTCGTCGCCGGCCGCGAATAGCTCGGCTGCGAGTGAGCGACGACGTTCTCGAGGTCCTTGCCGCGGCTGTTCTTCAGGATGTTGATCATGGACGCGTCGCGGCCGTAGACGTCCTTGCGGAATTGCAGCTTGCCGCCGTCGTCCACGAACGCGGTCTGATAGGTGATGTTGACCGGGATCGGCGTCGGGAATTTCAGGTCGATCTCACCCGAGCCGTACATGCCGCGAATACGCTCCGGCGTGTACTTCTCGTTCGGCATGGCGATGTTGAGCAGCACGGAGGCGTACTGATCCGGATTCTGCACGCGCATGCAGCCGTGGCTGAAGGCGCGCTCGTCCTTGGCGAACAGGTACTTGTCCGGCGTGTCGTGCTGATAGACCAGGAACTTGTTTGGGAAGTTGAAGCGGATGCGGCCGAGCGCGTTGGCTTCGCCGGGCGGCTGCGAGATGTGCACCGAGCCGTCGCGGTTCTGCTCGAGCTTCAGGCCCATGCGCTGAAGCACGGTCGGGTCCTGCTGCAGCGCCGGCAGATATTCGCCATAAACGATCGACGGCGGCACGTTCCAGGTCGGGTTGACCGTGATGTACTTCATCGTCTCGGTCAGCAGTGGCGTCGCATGCTGGCCCGGCTTGCCGGTGACGACGCGGGTGGTCCAGACCTGCTGGCCGCGCTGCATCACCTTCAGCGTGTAGTCGGGAATGTTGAGGATGACATAGGCATCACCCAGCGAGGGCACGCCGAGGTCGCGCGGCAGCCAGCGCCAGCGCTCCATGTTCACCAGCACGGTATCGATCTGCTTGTCACGCTTCGGGCTGTTCAGCGCCTTCACGGTCGGTGCGTCGAGCACACCGGTCGCCTTCATGTCGGCGCCGTCCTGGAATTTGCGCACGGCTTCGGCAACCGTGGCGTCATAGTGATCGTCGCTGGCGTTCTCGGTGATGCCGAGCTTGGCGCGAAGCTGCACCACGCGCGGATCCTGCACCACGACTTCCGCCTGCTTCTTGCCCTTGGCAGGCGTGTACTTCAGCGCCGGACCGTCGGTGATCTCGATCACCGGGCCGTCGCCCTGGCCGCGTAGCTGCGCGAGCTTCGCCTTCAGATCCTTGTAGAGCTTCTGCGGTGGATTGTAGCTGTCGAGCGCTGCGGAGGCGTCGGTTGCGGTCGTGACCTTGGTGAGCACTTCGCTCGGATCGACCGGATGCTCGGGATAGAGGATGTCGGCGCTGACCTGGGACCAGTGCATGCGGCCGCTCTGCGCCTGGCGCGCATAGTCGAACATGCTGGCGGTGAGCTTCAGCTCGGCGTCGGCCAGCGCATCGGGCGTCGTGGCGGCGGCGAAATCCGGCACCGGATAGTCGGCGGGATTGAGACCGTCGGAGGCCGCATCCTTCAGCCGCGCGATCACACCCTTGGCCGCGGCCGTCAGGCTGCCGGCTTGCGTCCAGACCGGCGCGAAGTCACGGGCGCCATAAAACTTCTCGACGGCGGCGCGCTCGTTCTTGCGGTCGAAATGACGCGAGGTCTTGGCGCCGATGATGTCCTTGATCTTGTCGGCGACCGGCTGGTCGGCGGCCGGAACGTTGCTCGCGGCCTTCACCGGCTCGGCGGCCGGGGTGACCGCAACGGCGGGGGCTGCGGGAGCAGCCGGTGCCGCGGCGGTGTCAGCCTTCGCTGGTTCAGATTTGGCGGGCTCGGTCGTCGCAGGCTCTGTCTTGGCCGTCTCGCTCTTCGGCGCTTCAGCTGCGGGCGGCGTGGTGGCGACGTCAGAGGGCTTGGTCTCGACCTTGTCGGCGGCTGGAGCTGCCTCGGCCTTCACGGGTTCCTTCGCAGTTTCCTTGGCGGCTTCCTTCGGCGCGTCCTGGACGGTGGCGGTGGTGTCGAGCTTGATGTCGGCTGCGGTCGGGGGCGGGACGTTTGCAGGCTCGGGGCGCGGGATTGCGGCTTCGATCGCAAGTTCGGCAGCGCTGCTGCGCGCCTGATCCTGCGCCAGCGCCGAGCCGGCCGATACCGTGAGGAAGGTCGCTGCGACCGTCGCCAAAACGCGGTCAAGGCCTGCACGGTGGTTCAAACAGTCACGCATTGTGTCGCACCCCTTGGGTGAACTGTCCCCTGTGGAACAGCTTTCGTTATCGCCTAATTGAGTTTCGGCTAAATCGTGCCGGCCTCTTGAAAGTTGCACGCCTGCACGCAACGATTCATACGCAGACGATATACAGGCCCCGTTTTTGCGGCCAGCGCTACTCGGGACAACTCACGACAAACTGACTTCAACACAGGCCGTTTTGCAACGGATTGTGCGCTTTCATCACGCGCTTTTCCCGGTGTCTGTCACTTCCAAGTCACGGTTCGGCTTGCTGCCGAATTTTGCCGTAATTCAACGGGTTGCGGGCGCAATGTCGGGCCGCGCGAATCTCCGTTCGCATCAGGTTCAGTGCGTCTCCTCACCGCTTTTCCCGCCATGTCCGGGAACCCCGGCTTCGTCGAGTTTGCGGTAGAGCGTGGACCTGCCGATTTTGAGGCGACGCGCCACTTCGGACATCTGTCCGCGGTAGTGCGAGATCGCGAATCGGATGATCTCGTTCTCCATGTCTTCCAGCGGGCGAACATCGCCGTTGGGGGTCAACATCGAGAGAGCCCCTGCCAGAGGCAGCGGCGCGATCGGTATATCATTACCCGACACCACCGAGGGCGCTGCGATCGGCTCGATCATCAGCGGCGCGGTCGGAATCTCCGTTGCGGTGTGCGGATGGGAGGCTACCAGCGGGAAATCGTCGAGACCGAGCTGGTCGCCCTCGCTCATCACCACCGCGCGGTAGACCGCGTTTTCGAGCTGGCGGATGTTGCCGGGCCAGTCGAGCTGGGCGAGATGCGCCATGGCCTCGCCGCTGACGCCGGAAATCGGGCGGTTCTCCTCGGCGGCAAAGCGCGCCAGGAAATGCCGCAGGAGATGCGGGATGTCCTCACGCCGGGCCCTGAGCGACGGGATCGTCAGCGGCAGCACGTGCAGGCGGTAGAACAAATCTTCGCGGAAGTGCCCCTGCTTGACCCGCTCCAGGAGCTTGCGATTGGTCGCTGAGATGATGCGGACGTCGACCTTCACGGGCTTGCGGCCGCCGACGGCCTCGACGGCGCCTTCCTGCAGGGCGCGGAGCAATTTGACCTGCGCAGTCAGCGGCAGCTCGCTGACCTCGTCCAGAAACAGCGTGCCGCCATGGGCCTCGAGGAACTTGCCGGTATGCCGCTCGGTCGCGCCGGTGAACGCGCCCTTCTCGTGGCCGAACAGGATGGACTCGACGAGGTTGTCGGGGATCGCGCCGCAATTGACTGCGACAAAGGGCTTTGCCTTGCGCTCGCCGCTGCCGTGGATGGCGCGCGCGAACATCTCCTTGCCGACGCCGGACTCGCCTTCGATCAACACCGGGATCGAGGAGTTCGCCGCCTTCTGGGCCGCACGCATCACCGGCGCCATCGCTTCGGCGCGCGTGATGATGTCGGAGAAGGTCAGCCGGCCCTCGCGGCTGTGACGGATGCGTTGCAATTCGCCCTTGAGCGCGGAGGCGTTAAGCGCGTTGCGCAATGAGACCTGGAGCCGCTCCAGGCCGACCGGCTTGACCACGAAATCGGCAGCGCCGGCGCGCATCGCCGAGATCACGTTGTCGATGCCGCCATGGGCGGTCTGCACGATGACGGGGACGCTGAGGCCCGCCTCGCGGATTTTCGCCAGCACGCCCATGCCGTCGAGGCCGGGCATGACGAGATCGAGGATCACGGCGTCGATCGCTGGTGCATCGGGGGCAGTGAGGGCTGCGATCGCAGCGTCGCCGGACTCGACGACGATCGTCTCATAGCCGCATTTCTGCACCATGTTCTCGACCAGACGGCGGGCTACGGCGTCGTCGTCGGCGATCAAAATACTGGCAGCCATGGTGCTCCCCGCACGCTACTACTATCTGTCTCGAATCGGGTCACTCTGGCCGAAGCCGATTAACGCACTCTTAAACCTTGATGCCCCCGCCCGCCGCAGCGTTTGTTGAACACAGGTTTCCCACACAATGACTTCGCGCTCCAAGACTGCTCTCAAAAAGACTGCTCCTGAAAAGACTGCGCTTAAGAAGCCTGCTCTCCGCAAGCCAGCTGCCAAGCAATCCGCCGCTAAGAAATCTGCCGTCAAGGCAAAGCCCTCCAAACCCGCGAGCAAGACTGGCAAGCTTCCGGAGTGGAACCTTGCCGATCTCTATTCCGGGATCGATGCGCCGGAAGTGGCGCGCGATCTCGAAACGATGGATGCCGATTGCGTCGCGTTCGAGACGGACTACAAGGGCAAGCTCGCAACAGGCACAGCAAACGAAGATGGCGGAAAATGGCTCGCGGAAGCCGTGCGACGTTATGAGGCGATCGACGATCTCGCCGGCCGTCTCGGCTCTTATGCCGGCCTCGTCCACGCCGGCGACAGCGTTGATCCCAAGATATCAAAGTTTTACGGCGACGTTTCCGAGCGGCTGACGGCGGCGTCGACGCATCTTCTGTTCTTCGCGCTCGAGCTCAACCGCGTCGATGACGATATTTTGAACCGCGCGATGCAAGCCGCCGAGCTTGCGCATTATCGTCCGTGGATCGAGGATCTGCGTAAGGAGAAGCCGTATCAGCTCGACGACAAGCTCGAGCAGCTCTTCCTCGAGAAGGCGCAAACCGGCTATTCGGCCTTCAACCGATTGTTCGACCAGACCATCTCCAGCCTGCGCTTCAAGGTCGGGCCTAAGGAGCTCGCGATCGAGCCGACGCTGAATTTCCTGCAGGATCGCGACGGCGCCAAGCGCAAGGCTGCGGCGGAAGCTTTGGCGAAAACCTTCAAGGCCAGTGAGCGTACCTTCGCGCTGATCACCAACACGCTCGCCAAGGACAAGGACATCTCCGACCGCTGGCGCGGTTTCAAGGATGTCGCGGACTCCCGCCATTTGAACAATCGCGTCGAGCGCGAGGTGGTGGATGCGCTGGTCGCCTCGGTCCGCGCGGCCTATCCAAAATTGTCGCATCGCTACTACGCACTCAAGGCGAAGTGGTTCGGCAAGAAGCGGCTGGCTTATTGGGACCGCAACGCGCCGCTGCCGTTCGCCGCGACCGATACCATCGGCTGGCCCGATGCGCGCAACATGGTGCTGTCGGCCTATCGCGGCTTTTCGCCAAAAATGGCTGACATCGCCGAGCGCTTCTTCACCGACCGCTGGATCGACGCGCCGGTGCGCCCGGGCAAGGCGCCGGGCGCCTTCTCGCATCCGACCACGCCGTCGGCGCACCCTTACGTTCTGATGAACTACCAGGGTAAGCCGCGCGACGTGATGACGCTCGCCCATGAGCTCGGCCACGGCGTGCACCAGGTGCTGGCGGCGAAGAACGGCGCGCTGATGGCGCCGACGCCGCTGACGCTGGCCGAGACCGCCAGCGTGTTCGGCGAGATGCTCACGTTCAGGCGATTGCTGGCGCAGACCAAGAGCGCAAAGCAGCGCCAGGCGCTGCTCGCCGGCAAGGTCGAAGACATGATCAATACCGTGGTGCGGCAAATCGCGTTCTATTCGTTCGAGCGCGCGGTCCACACCGAGCGCAAGAACGGCGAGCTCACCGCGACGCGGCTCGGCGAACTCTGGCTGTCGGTGCAGGGCGAGAGCCTGGGGCCGGCGATCGAGATCAAGGCGGGCTACGAGAACTACTGGATGTACATCCCGCACTTCATCCACTCGCCGTTCTATGTCTACGCCTATGCCTTCGGCGATTGCCTCGTGAACTCGCTCTATGCCGTCTACGAGAACGCGGCCGAAGGTTTTGCCGAGCGCTATCTCGACATGCTCGCCGCGGGCGGCACCAAGCATTATTCCGAGCTGCTGCGGCCGTTCGGGCTCGACGCCAAGGACCCGAAGTTCTGGGACGGCGGGCTCTCGGTCATCGCCGGGATGATCGACGAGCTGGAGGCGATGGGCTGAGGCGCGGAGGACGCCAGTTCCCTCCCTTCGTAAAACATGTGTTGAACCGTTGCCGAGGCGATGTTATACATATGTATAACATCGGAATTTGGTGATGGATCGGCCATGAAGATTGAGATCAAGAAGATCGGGAATTCTGACGGGCTGCTGCTGCCGCGCGAACTCATGCAGCGCCTTGACCTCAAGCGCGGGCAGCAATTGCATATCGTGGAATTGCCGGGAGGCGGTTTTCAACTGCTGCCGTACGATCCCGATTTCGAGCGGACGATGGAAATCGCCGACGATCTCATGGACAAGTATCGCGACACGCTCGCTGCTCTCGCAAAGTAGCTGGCTGCTCGGATGAGCGAGCCCGTGGAGCCCCTCTGGATCACTTACGAGCAGGCGGTCGCAATTCACGGTCGACAACTTCGCCGCTTCGGCGGCGCGGCGGGGCTGCGCGATGAAGGCATGCTGCGCTCCGCACTGGAGCGGCCGATCAACAAATGGCGCTATGAGCAGGCGCCGCTCGACGAACTCGCCGCAGCCTACGCGTTCGGCCTCGCGAAAAACCATGCATTCGTCGACGGAAACAAACGCATTGCCTTCATGGCGATGATGGTCTTTCTGCACCGGAATGCTGTGGCTTTCAGTCCCGATCCGGCGGAAGCGACGACCATCATCCTCTCCCTCGCCGCCGGTGAAGTCAGCGAGCAGAGCCTCGTCCGCTGGATCCGTGACAATCTGAATTCCAAATGACCTGATTTGGCGGAAAACTGTCCGTCCGCGCCGTTGCCCTGCCCGAAGCTTTAAGGTATCCCAGCCTAAGAATTCGACTTTCGACTGGGGACATTCCATGGCTGACCATAGCGAAGTGGCGTACACCACCGCCGACGGCAATGACTACGTTGCCCACGAGCAGACCTATGAGGGTTTCATCAAGCTCGTGAAGTACGGCACGGCCTCGGTCGCGCTTATCGTCATTCTGATGGCGATCTTCCTCACCTAAACGTCTTCGGCGGCTGCCCACGTCTGCGGCGGCAGCTGCCCACTAAATTTGCAAACAAGCCGGTTCCAAAGCCGGTAAGCAACGTTGCGGGAGTAACGCTAAGTTTGTGCGCGCGCTTTTTCCCGCGTCGCCGGAGGGCCTATGAAGATCGCCGTTGCCAAGGAAATCGATCCATCCGAGCCGCGCGTTGCCGCTTCGCCTGACACGGTGAAGAAGTTCAAGGCACTGGGCGCCGAGATCGCCGTCGAGCCGGGCGCCGGCCTCAAATCGGGCCTGCCGGATTCCGAGTTCACCGCTGTGGGCGCCACGGTCAGCGCCGATGCGCTCAAGGACGCCGATATCATCATCAAGGTGAAGCGCCCCGAGGCGTCCGAGCTTTCGCAATACAAGCGCGGCGCGCTCGTCATCGCCATCATGGATCCCTACGGCAACGAGGCCGCGCTGAAGACGATCGCCGATGCCGGCGTCTCCGCCTTCGCGATGGAATTGATGCCCCGTATCACCCGCGCGCAGGTGATGGACGTGCTGTCGTCGCAGGCCAATCTTGCCGGCTACCGTGCCGTGATCGAGGGTGCCGAGGCCTTCGGCCGCGCCTTCCCGATGATGATGACCGCGGCCGGCACCGTGCCTGCCGCCAAGGTGTTCGTGATGGGCGTCGGCGTCGCCGGTCTCCAGGCGATCGCGACCGCGCGCCGTCTCGGCGCCATCGTCACGGCCACCGACGTGCGGCCCGCGACCAAGGAGCAGGTCGAATCGCTCGGCGCAAAATTCCTCGCCGTGGAGGACGAGGAGTTCAAGAACGCGCAGACCGCCGGCGGCTACGCCAAGGAGATGTCCAAGGAGTATCAGGCCAAGCAGGCCGCGCTCACCGCCGAGCACATCAAGAAGCAGGACATCGTCATCACCACCGCTCTGATCCCGGGCCGGCCCGCGCCGATGCTCGTCTCGGGCGAGATGGTCAAGTCGATGAAGCCGGGTTCGGTGCTGGTCGATCTCGCCGTCGAGCGTGGCGGCAATGTCGAGGGCGCCAGGCCGGGCGAGGTCGTCGACCTCGATGGCATCAAGATCGTCGGCTACACCAATGTCGCCGGCCGCGTCGCAGCCTCGGCCTCCAGCCTCTACGCACGCAACCTGTTCTCCTTCATCGAGACCATGGTCGACAAGAAAGAGAAGAAGCTCGCCGTCAACTGGGACGACGAGCTCGTCAAGGCCACAGCGCTAACCAAGGACGGCGCCGTGATCCACCCGAACTTCCAGCCGAAGGTATAAGGAGAGCCGCCATGGAGCATGCCGCACAGGTTGTCGATCCTTTCATCTTCCGGCTGTCGATCTTCGTCCTCGCCGTGTTCGTCGGCTATTTCGTGGTGTGGTCGGTGACGCCTGCACTGCACACGCCGCTGATGAGCGTGACCAACGCGATCTCCTCCGTGATCGTGGTCGGCGCGTTGCTGGCCGGCGGCGTCGCCAACGTCTCGAGCGGTTCGGGCTGGGCGCGCGCCTTCGGCTTCGTCGCGCTGATCTTTGCCTGCATCAACATCTTCGGCGGCTTCCTTGTCACCCAGCGCATGCTGGCGATGTACAAGAAGAAGTCGAAGTAAGCGGCCACCTCGGGCTGATGGGATCAATGGGGACCTGAGATGAGCGCTAATCTCTCTGCATTCTTGTATCTCGTGGCGGGGGTGCTGTTCATCCTGTCGCTGCGCGGGCTGTCGAGCCCGGCATCGTCGCGCCAGGGCAATCTGTTCGGCATGATCGGCATGGCGATCGCGGTCGCGACCACGCTGGCCAACCATCCGCCCGCGGACGGTCTCGCCTGGGTGCTCGTCATCGTCGGCATCGCCATCGGCGGCGCGATCGGTGCGGTGATCGCGCGTCGCGTGCCGATGACCTCGATGCCGGAACTGGTCGCCGCCTTCCACTCGCTGGTCGGCATGGCCGCGGTGCTGGTCGCCGCCGGTGCGTTCTACGCGCCCGAAGCCTTCGACATCGGCACTCCCGGCAACATCCATTCGCAGAGCCTGGTCGAAATGTCGCTCGGCGTCGCCATCGGCGCGCTGACCTTCACCGGCTCGGTGATCGCGTTCCTGAAGCTGTCGGCCCGCATGAGCGGCGCCCCGATCATCCTGCCGTTCCGCCACGTCATCAACATCGCGCTCGCGATCGCGCTCGTCGTCTTCATCGTCGGGCTGGTGATGTCGGGCAGCGCGTTCGACTTCTGGATGATCGTCATCCTGGCGCTGGCGCTCGGCGTGCTCATGATCATCCCGATCGGCGGCGCCGATATGCCGGTCGTCATCTCCATGCTGAACTCCTACTCCGGCTGGGCCGCGGCCGGCATCGGCTTCACGCTGGGCAACTCCGCGCTGATCATCACCGGCGCGCTGGTCGGTTCCTCCGGTGCGATCCTGTCCTACATCATGTGCCATGCGATGAACCGCTCCTTCATCTCCGTCATCCTCGGCGGCTTCGGCGGTGAGACGGCAGCGGCCGGCGGCGGAGCAGGCGGCGAGCAGAAACCGGCCAAGCTCGGCTCGGCGGACGACGCGGCCTTCATCATGAAGAACGCCTCAAAGGTCATCATCGTGCCCGGCTACGGCATGGCGGTGGCACAGGCCCAGCACGCGCTGCGGGAAATGGGCGACATCCTGAAGAAGGAAGGCGTCGAGGTGAAGTACGCCATTCACCCGGTCGCGGGCCGCATGCCCGGCCACATGAACGTGCTGCTGGCCGAGGCCAACGTGCCCTATGACGAGGTGTTCGAACTCGAGGACATCAACTCCGAATTCGCGCAGGCCGACATCGCCTTCGTGATCGGCGCCAACGACGTCACCAACCCGGCGGCCGAAGAGGACAAGACCTCGCCGATCTACGGGATGCCTGTGCTTCAGGTCTGGAAGGCCGGCACGGTGATGTTCATCAAGCGGTCACTGGCGTCGGGTTATGCCGGTATCGACAATCCGCTGTTCTACCGCGACAACACCATGATGCTGCTCGGCGACGCCAAGAAGGTCACCGAGAACATCGTCAAGGCGATGTAGCATCGCGCGGGAACGGCGTGTCAATTGGCGCGCGGTTCATGCGGTGATGTGCGGTTGACGTGAGATTCCAGCCGGCATGACCGTCATCAAGTGGATCGCCATCATTCTTGCGGCCGGCTATCTCGCCGGTCTCGTGCTGCTCTATCTCAGGCAGCGCGACATGCTGTTCCCGATTCCGACCATCGAGCGGACGGCGCCCGCTGCCGCCGGCTTTCCGGAAGCGGAGGAGCACGTCCTGGCGGCCTCCGACGGCGAGAAGGTCATCGTCTGGCACGTGCCGGCGCGGCCCGGCCGCCCTGTGATCCTCTATTTCCACGGCAATGGCGATTTTCTCGCCGGCGCGGTCGGCCGCTTCAAGGCCATCACGGCTGACGGCACCGGTCTCGTCGCGCTGTCCTATCGCGGTTATGCCGGTTCGAGCGGCGCGCCGAGCGAGGACGGCCTGCTGCGTGACGCTGCGGCGGCTTATTCATTCGCGACGGCCCGCTACGAGCCGCAACGCATCATCGCATGGGGCTTCTCGCTCGGGACAGGCGTTGCGGTCGCGATCGCATCAGAACAGGCGATCGGGAAGCTCGTCCTCGAAGCTCCCTACACATCGATCGCCGATGTCGTGGCCCCGCATTACTGGTTCGCTCCGGTCCGCCTTCTGATGCGCGACCAGTTTCATTCCGACCAGCGCATTGCGCGAGTCACAGTGCCGCTGCTGATCATGCACGGCACGGAGGACCGCACCGTGCCGTTCGTGCTCGGCGAGCGGCTGTTTGCATTGGCCCACGAGCCGAAGCGGTTCGTCCGTATTCCCGGCGGTGGCCACGACGATCTCGCCGGCTTCGGGGCCATCGAGATCGCGCGAGAATTCATCAATGGGGGTTGAGGGCTGACGGGCGCGATGTTCTCGCGCATAATCGCCCCTCACTCGCTTGGAGGAATTGTTGGCATGAGCGCATACGGACCGATGCCGCGGTCGTCCTGGATCTTCCCCGCTCTGGCGGTGCTGCTGTTCCTGATCGTCACCGTGACCGGCTACAGCTTCACCCTGTCGGTCGGCGGCGGCTTGTTCGCGGTCGTCTTGCTGGTGATCCTGTTCGGCACCGTGTTCGCGGCCGTGCATCATTCCGAGGTGATCGCGGAGCGGATCGGCGAGCCCTACGGCACGCTGCTGCTCACGCTTGCGGTGACCATCATCGAGGTCGCGCTGATCACCACGATCATGCTCGGCGACAAGCCCGCGCCGACGCTGGCGCGCGATACCGTCTTTGCGGTCGTCATGATCGTCTGCAACGGCCTCGTCGGCCTCTGCGTCTTCATCGGCGGGCTTCGCTATCGCGAGCAGGGTTTTCAGCTCTCCGGCGCCAACGTCTATCTCAGCGTGCTGATTGCGCTCGCGACGCTGACGCTGATCATGCCCAACTACACGCTGACGACGCCGGGGCCGATCTATTCGACGCTTCAGCTCGGCTTCGTCGACCTCGTGACCATCGTGCTCTATGGCGTGTTCCTCTACACCCAGATGGTCCTGCACAAGGACTATTTCGTTCACGAGCGGGCGGACGGCGAGGGCGGGGCGGCCCATCTGACGGGCAAGATGCTGACCCTCAGTATCGCGTTGCTCCTGATCTCGCTGCTGGCCGTCGTTCTCCTCGCCAAGAAATTCTCGCTGGTGGTGGACGCCGTCGCCGACAGGATCGGCGCTCCGCCGGCGTTTGCGGGCCTCCTGGTCGCGCTCCTGATCCTGATGCCGGAGGGCGTCTCCGCGATCACGGCCGCCCGCCGGAACGACCTGCAGAAGAGCATTAACCTGGCGCTCGGGTCCTCGCTGGCAACCATCGGCCTGACCTTTCCGGCGGTCGGGATCGCGACCTACGCGCTCGACCAGCAGCTCGTTCTGGGCTTGAATCCGGCGAACACGGCGCTGCTGTTCCTGACATTCTTGTTGAGCATGATGACCTTCGGGACCGGCAGGACCAATGTCCTGTTCGGGCTGGTCCATATGGTGGTATTTGCCGTCTACGTGTTCATGGTTTTCGTACCCTGAACCGATTCCTTAAGGAGAGTTCCGATGCTTGCCGCCAGGCCCGAGGTTCAGGTCGACAATGAAGAGGTCCGGGTGACCGAATGGCGGCTTGCCCCGGGCAGCGCGACCGGGCATCACACCCACGGAATGGACTATGTGATCGTTCCCGTCTTGGCCGGCGAAATGACCATCGTGGCGCCCAATGGGGAGCGTTCCAAGGCGCAGCTTGCGGCCGGAAAATCCTACTTCCGCAAGGCCGGTGTCCAACACGACGTACTTAACGAAACTTCAACCGAGATCGTGTTCCTTGAGATTGAGCTGAAGCGGTAAGGCACGCGTAACCTTTGCCATCGATCCGTCGCAGTTGATCCCTTACAATGCCCCAAAGTTCCCGCATCAGATCGCGCGGGGAGTGGCCGAGAAATGCTGAAATACCTCGCTAAGATTTCGATGGACATTTTCCCCTCGGTGCTCGCGACGATCATCGGGGCCTACATCGTCAATCACTACATCAACGCCAGGCCGGCGGCGGATACGCCAGCCGCGGTGGTGGCGCCTGCCGATGCCGGCAAGAACGGCAAACCTGCCGATGTGGCCAACCTCCCGGCGCCCGGCGTCAAGGCCAAGGGCGTCTCCGAGAAGAGCGTTTCCGAGAAGAGCGCGTCGGACAAGCCGGCGGCCGAAAAGCCTGCTGAGACCAAGGCTGCTGATGTGGCTCCCGGCGGCCGTACTTCGGCGCATGAGAAGGCGGTTGCCAAGTCCTCCCCGGCAGCGCCCACCGCCGCGCCGGTGGTTGAGGCCAATTCAGCGTCGGCTGCGGCTTCCCCGGCCGCGACCCCCGACGCCAACGATCTGGCGCGGGCCGCCATCGAGCGCCTGCGCAAGTCGCCTGAGGGCAAGGCCGCCGAGGCCAAATCTAGCGAAACCAGGCCTTTCGAAACCAAGCCTTCCGAGGCCAAGTCTTCCGAGGCCAAGCCTTCTGAGGTTAAGTCGTCTGAAAGCAAGGCGGCCGAGAGGACGCAGGAGCCTGCGGTGCAGGAAGCGTCCCGCATACCCGAGGCCCCCCGGATCGTGACTGCGGTGCCATCGACGGTGCGCCCGTTGCCGCCGCCGATCAATGTGTCGACGCCGTCACCGGACGCTTATGGAAATGGTGGCTCGTCGCAGGCAAATCCGCCCTACACGGCCTCGGTCGGCAACGACAACCCGAATCGGCTGACGCCGCCGGCCGATATTCCGGTGCCGGTGATTGCGCCGCCGCTCGATCTGCGCGCCGACGCTGGCGTAGCCGCGCCGCGGCCCAAGACCAATGTCGCCGACGAAATGCTGTCGGGCATGAAGTCGATGTTCCACGCGGTTCTGCCGAAGAGCCCTACAGCCGATTAATTAGGACGGCGCCTGGGCTGTCCCGGAGCGTTTTCGAGCGAAGTGGATGCCGGTTCGCGTCAAGAAAACGCGTCAAATCGAGGCTTTCCGTCAGCCGCCGACGCGGGCCAACCCGCTGCGGGCGGCGTCGTCGCGTGGGCGCAGGCTGACTGCCTTGTTGTAGGACGCCGCCGCCTTGGTCTTGTCGCCCAGCCGCTCATAGGCCTGTCCCCGTGTCGTCCAGACCTGGGCGTTGTGCGGATCGGCCTCGGACGCCTCGTCGAGATCGGCTGCGGCCTCCTTGATCTTGCCGATGGCCAGATAGCTGACGGCGCGGCCGAGCAGCGGCTCGGCCTTTTGCGGATTGAGCCCGCTTGCGGCACCGAAATCGGCGATCGCGAAGTCGTGCTCGTTATTGCCTTGGTAGAGCAGGGCGCGGCCGTAGAGCGCCTGCGCATTGTAGGGATCGAGCGCGACGGCGCGATTGAACTCGTCGAGCGCTGCCTGCGTCTCGCCGGACTTCGCCAGGGCCTGGGCTTTTGCCGTGTGGGCCTGGGCGTCGGTGACATTGCCGGCGCTGACTGCGTTGTCCGGGGCGGCCGCCGCCTTGGGCGCTTCCTGCGGCTTGTCCTTCTCCGGCATCAGCGAGCCGAGATCGAAGGAGCAGCCGCAGAGTGCGATCCCCACCAAGGTCAGCGCAAGCGGCTGGCGCCAGATCCGGCGCAACCGCGCCAAGCCGGGCTCGGGGAAAGGGGAAGCCATCTACGGTTCGCTCGCGCTGGTGCCGCATCTGTAGTGCCCCGTCCCAGAAAGGCACTGCTCACAAAACAATAACGCGGGCCCGGGGCCCGCGTCACTGAAAACTCAGTCCTGCAACTTCGGCAAGATCAGCGCGGTCCGCGCGGACCTGCACCGGGGCCGCTGCGGCCGCCACGCTCGCCACCGGGGCCAGCGCCGAACACCGGCTTCGGCTTCATCGGCAGCAGGCCTTCGCGCTGCAGCTTCTTGCGGGCCAGCTTGCGCGCGCGGCGCACAGCTTCGGCCTTTTCGCGGGCCTTCTTCTCAGAGGGCTTCTCGTAGTGACCGCGGAGCTTCATCTCGCGGAAAATGCCCTCGCGCTGCATCTTCTTCTTCAGCGCCTTGAGGGCTTGGTCGACATTGTTATCGCGAACGAGAACCTGCACGCGGCATCCTCTTCAGTGGATCGGATTTGAATTCTGGTAAGTCAAAGGGGATGGCAAAAAGCGCAAGCCCTTAACCTTGAGGGCGCGGATGTATCAGACAAAACCCGCCATGTCCACCTGCCAAGCGGGATTTCGGACCAAGTTCAGCCACTAAATGCGGCGAAAATGTTCTCTCGCGGCCCCGATTCGGGAGATTTGGCGCCAAGACGGGGGCGCGACGGATATAGTTCCGGAATCTTTGAAATCAGGGGAGACGCCACATGGACATGAAGAAATATGCTGCCGAGGCCATCGGCACATTCTGGCTCACATTCGCAGGCTGCGGCAGCGCGGTCATCGCGGCCGGCTTTCCGCAGGTCGGCATCGGACTGGTCGGCGTGTCCCTGGCTTTCGGCTTGAGCGTCGTCACCATGGCCTATGCGATCGGCCATATTTCGGGCTGCCATCTTAACCCGGCCGTCACGGTCGGCCTTGCCGCCGGTGGACGCTTTCCGGCAGGCCAGATCCTGCCTTACGTGATCGCGCAGGTCTGCGGAGCGATCGTCGCCGCCGAGCTGCTCTACGTGATCGCCAGCGGTGCGCCGGGATTCGACGTCACCAAGGGCTTTGCCTCCAACGGCTATGACGCGCATTCGCCCGGCCAGTACAGCATGGTCGCCTGCTTCGTTACCGAGGTGGTGATGACCATGATGTTCCTGTTCGTCATCATGGGCGCCACCCACGGCCGGGCGCCTGCGGGATTTGCGCCGCTCGCCATCGGGCTCACGCTGGTGATGATCCATCTCGTCAGCATCCCCGTCACCAACACGTCGGTGAATCCGGCGCGCAGCACCGGCCCCGCGCTGTTCGTCGGCGGCTGGGCGCTGGCGCAACTCTGGATGTTCTGGGTCGCGCCGCTGATCGGCGGCGCGCTGGGCGGCGTGATCTATCGCTGGCTCAGCGAGGAGCCCTCGGGCGTCGTCGCGGGCGTGAAGACGGCCTAGCTAAAGCGTTTTCGAGCGAAGTGGCTACCGGTTCGCGTCAAGAAAACGCGTCAAAACCAAAACTCTAGACCAAAACGGGACCGCAGCTTTTGCTGCGGTCCCCTCACTTGCTTTTTGAAGGCCTGACTTCGGTGACGTGGCCCATCTTGCGGCCGGGGCGCGGCGTGCCCTTGCCGTAGATGTGCACGGTCGCGCCCGGCACGCTCAGCCAGGTCTCGTAATCATTGATCTCGTCGCCGATCAGATTGGTCATGGTGACGACCTCACCGTGACGCACGGGCTTGCCGAGCGGCCAGCCGGCAATGGCGCGGATGTGCTGCTCGAACTGGGAGACTGACGCGCCGTCGAGCGTCCAGTGTCCGGAATTGTGCACGCGCGGAGCGATCTCGTTGACCAGCACCTTCGGCCCGGTGCCATTGGCGAGCACGAACATCTCCACCGCCAGTACGCCGACATAGTCGAGCGCGGTTGCGATCTTGCCGGCGATGCTGCGCGCCTCTTCGGCCAGCGCGTCCGGGATCGGCGCCGGCGCGCGGGAAATCTTCAGGATGTGGTCGCGATGCTCGTTCTCGGTGACGTCGAAGCATTCGACCTGGCCGGCGGCCGAGCGCGCGGCGATCACGGAGATCTCGCGCTCGAACGGCACGAAGGCTTCCAGAATCGCCGATTTGGTGGCGAGGCTGGTCCAGACCTTCGCGATGTCGTCGCCCTCGCGGATGATGGCCTGGCCCTTGCCGTCATAGCCGAAGCGGCGGGTCTTCAGCACGGCGGGGAAGCCGATCTTGGCGACCGCCTCGCGCAGCGACGCGACCGAGGTGACGTCGGCGTAAGCGGCGGTGCCGATGCCGAGCCGGGTGATAAAATCCTTCTCGGCGAGCCGGTCCTGGGTGGTTTCGAGGATCTTGCGGTTGGGCAGCACCGGGCGGCGCGCGTCCAGCACCATGGCGGCCGCGGACGGCACGTTCTCGAATTCGTAGGTGATGACGTCGACGTCGTGGGCGAACAGCTCCAGCGCCTCGACATCGGCATATTCGGCACAGGTCGCGTTCAGCACGACGTCGAAGGCCGGCGAATCCGGATCGGGCGAGAACACCTGGCAGCGCAGGCCGAGCCGCGCGGCGGCCATCGCCAGCATCCGTCCGAGCTGTCCGCCGCCGAGGATTCCGATGGTGTCGCCGGGCTTCAGCTTCACCTGCTTTGCGTCAGTCACGCCTTGTCCTCCGGGCGCTCCGCGACCGCCTCGGTCTGCGCCTTGCGCCAGGCGGCGAGGCGGTCGGACAGGGCCGGATCGGACAGCGCCAGCACGGACGCCGCGAGCAGTGCCGCGTTGATCGCGCCGGCCTTGCCGATCGCGAGCGTGCCGACCGGAATGCCGGCGGGCATCTGAACGATCGAATAGAGCGAATCGATGCCCTTCAGCGTCCTGGACTCGATTGGCACGCCGAACACCGGCAGTTCCGTCAGCGCCGCAGCCATGCCGGGCAGATGCGCGGCGCCGCCGGCGCCCGCGATGATGACCTTGAAACCGGCCGCCTTGGCGCCCTTGGCGAAGCTGAAGAGCCGGTCGGGGGTGCGGTGGGCCGAAACGATGCGGGTGTCGGAGGTGACGCCAAGCGCTGTGAGCGTGTCGGCGGCGTGCCGCATCGTCTCCCAGTCCGACTGGCTTCCCATGATGATGGCGATCGGCGCGGTCATGACGTCAATTGTGCTCGGAAAACAGAAAGATAGGCCAGATTAACGGTTCCGGCCGGCGGCTCGCAAGGCGGTGGCAAGGAGAAGGGAATGCACTATCCTGTCTTGGTGAATCCCCGCAAGCCTTCATTGAGCAGGATGCCCATGAAGAAATCAAAAAGGGCGACCGCTGCGAAGGCCAAAAAAGGCCGAAAAACCAGCGGGAGCCGAACGAGAACTGCACCCAAGCGGTCCGCGGCTGCGGCGCCGCGCCGCGCGCCCGCAGCCCGCGCCGCCGGGGAAACCAAGGATACGAGCAAGGCGATCATCCGCGGCCTGCGGACCAAGCTCACGCAGGCATTGCGGCGCGTCGCCGAGCTCGAGGCGGCGGCCGACACAGATTTCCTGCTGGACATACCCAACCGGCGCGGCTTCGAGCGCGAGCTCCAGCGCGCCATCGCCTACATGAAGCGTTACCGCGCCAGCGGTGCGCTGATCGTGCTCGACGTCGACCGGTTGAAGCCGATCAACGATTCCTTCGGTCATGGCGCCGGTGACGAGGTGCTGAAGGCGATCGCCGCGACGCTGACGCGGCAAATCCGCGCCTCCGACGTGGTCGGCCGTCTCGGTGGTGACGAGTTTGCCCTGCTGTTGTGGAATCTCAGCGAGACCGATGCCAAGGCGAAGGCTCTGATCTTCGAGCAGGCGATCGACGAATTGTCCTTTGTCTTTCGCGGCCAGCACGTGACGGCGGGCGCCTCCGCTGGTGTCGCGTTGCTTGGTGCGCAGTCCGATGCCGTCCGCGCGCTGGAGGAGGCTGACGCCGCCATGTATGTGCGCAAGGCCCACCGGCGACACGAGCCCCAGATCAGGCTTGCGAGCAGCTGACTTTAGAGCGTTGCGAGATCTTCCGGCACGTTGCCGAATTTGCGCAGCAGCGTGGCGTCACCGAATTCGCCGGTCATGGGATCGCCGCTGCGGCTGAATGCGACCGCGCCGATATGGCCGGTCCCACGCGCCAAGGCCTCGGCGCGCCGCAACGCGGCCGTCGAACTCTGGCATTCCTCCGCGGCGCCCGCGACAGGCGATCCGTCGGCATCGATCAGAAAAGGCATTGCAACGTAATAGGTCACATCCGACATGGCGTTGCTCCGGCGATCAAAACTAGGCGGCGCCGCTCTTGCCCCGCGTCCAGCTGCGCGAGGTCTCGGGAATGCAGCCGGCCGCAATCGCCGCCTGCAATTCTTCCAGCTCGGCTTCCAGATATTCGTTGGCCATGATCAGCGCCTTGATGGTGCTGCGCAGATTGCCGTCACACATCGCGATCGCCTGATCGCAGGCTTGCTCGTAGTAGCTGTTGTCGAGAAGGGCGGGGACTGACATCTGCGGTGTCCTTGCGGGTTGTCCTTGGAGGTTGTCCTTGGGCGCTTCCTGGCGCGGGATTTATGTTCCTCTTTTGTTCTTTTTGAGTCAAGCGGATTCATGCGGCGGCAATCCGTGACTGCTCGCGGATCAGGCGATGATGTCGGGCGTGATCTGGTCTTCGATGAAGGCGATACGGTCGCGCAACAACAGCTTGCGTTTCTTCAACCGCTGTAACCGCAACAGGTCGGGGGCGGGCGATTGATGCAGTGCATCGATCGCCGCATCGAGATCTCGGTGTTCCTGCTGCAACCGGGTAAGCTCGGCTTCGAGCTCACGCTCGTCTTCATTGGTCATGTTTGCGGTGGCCGAAAACCGATAGGCTGAGATTAAGGCTGTGGATGCCCTGTGGAAATTATCGTCCTTGCGCGGCGTGATCGCAAGCGATCTGCGACCTTCGCGCACCGCTCTCTCGCAAGATATTTCAACGATTCGCGAGCGTGTAGCGTAAGCACGTTGATATCATGGATTTTTCACCGCGTGGTTCCTTACTCACGCTTCGTTACATATGAATTTTCAAAAATGACGGTGCGACGATGGATACCCATCGACAGAACGAATCGGTGATGTACACTTCTTCGTCCGGATCGAATCCAAGGTTCACCCCTACCGAGGAGGTTTCGAATGACAATTCAGGCACATCTGGTTGAATTGGAACGGAAGCACAAAACTCTCGAAAACGAATTGCACGATGCTCTCGTGCACCTTTCAACAGACGACCTGCAAATTGTTGAGTTGAAGCGCCGGAAGTTGATGGTCAAGGACCAGATCGAGCGTCTGAAGCACACCGGCGACACGCTTCACTAGCAACCCTCGTAACAGCGTAGAGTTTGAACGTATCCTTTCAGGCAGGGATGAGAGCCTTTGCGCTCGTCCCTGCCTGAATGGTGCGCGCCGCGCAATCATCGTTGCGCGGGCGTCAGCTTTTGTCTGGACGCGTTCTCTCGACGCGAACCGGTATCCACTTCGCTCGAAAACACTCTAGATTTCTGCGAGCTCCGCGACGTGGTCTGCGATCGCGAGCGACGATGTCAGTCCCGGTGATTCGATGCCGAACAGATTGATCAAACCCGCGACGCCATGATCGCGCGGACCCTGCATCAGGAAATCCTGCGTTGCTACGGCCGGCGGCACGATCTTCGGGCGGATGCCCGAATAGCTCGGCATCAACGCGCCGTCGGGAAGCGTCGGCCAGTATTTGCGGATCGCTGGATAGAAGCGCTCGGCGCGCGACGGATCGACCTCATAGTCGATCGTCTCGATCCATTCGACGTCGGGGCCAAAGCGCGCCTGTCCTGCCATGTCCAAGGTGAGATGTACGCCGAGCCCGCCGGGCTCAGGCACGGGATAGATCAGGCGTGAGAACGGTGCGCGCGCGTTGCAGCTGAAATAGTTTCCCTTGGCAAGATAGGACGGCGGAATCCGGTCAATCGGCATGCCGTCGATGTGGCGCGCCACGGTCGTTGCCGAAAGCCCGGCGGCGTTGACGAGCAGGCCGCATTGCAGCGTCATCGGCGCTTCGCCGCCGGCTTCGATCTCGATCACACCAGCGTCCGCCTTGGCGCGGATCAGCGGTGTGTGAAACGCAAAGGCTGCGCCGGCTTCCTCGGCCTCGCCGCGCAATGAGAGCATGTAGGCATGGCTGTCGATGATGCCGGTCGACGGCGACAGAAGCGCGGCGTCGCAGGCCAGCGCCGGCTCCAGCGCGCGGGCGGCCTCGCCCGAGAGCAACTGCATGTCGAGCACGCCGTTGGCCTCGGCATGCGCCTTGATCGATTGCAGCTTCTCGGTTTCCCTTGCATTGGTCGCGACGATCAGCTTGCCGCAGTTCTTGTGGGGGATGCCGCGCTCGCCGCAATAACGATACAGCGCATGCTTGCCGCTGACGCACATGCGCGCCATCCAGCTTCCGGCGCGGTAGTAGATCCCGGCATGGATCACCTCGCTGTTGCGTGAGGAGGTGATGGTGCCGATGGCCTCGGCTTCCTCGAGCACGATCACTTCGCGCCCGGCCTGGGCCAGCTTCCGGGCCACCGCGAGCCCGACCACGCCGGCTCCGATGACGACGCAGTCGACCCTATCCATGGTTGCGCAGAAGTCCCGTTGAAATTGCCGAGGGGGTCGGTTTGCCTGGGAAACGAGCCGCGCGGCCGTTGTCCGTTAAGGAAGCATTTATCATGTCAGGGCAATTGCCGTATTTCGCGTCACATATTTCTATTGGGCGTACAGGCGTTTACCCGATCCAAACCCGTGAAGCCAGACAATCCGCAGTTGAAATCGCGGGTGGCTGATGGCTGAGAAGAACTGGCACGAAGGCAGCATGCTTCCGATTGCTGTGCAGGCCGTCGTGTGCCTGGCCAGCGCGGTCGCGCCTTCGCGTGCCTATGCCGGCAGCTTCGCTCCGCCGAGCTATCTTGGCAATCTCGACCCCAATCTGGTGTGGGAAGTCCTGATCGGGGGCGTTGTCGTCAGCGCGTTCCTGGCAGCTGTCGCGCTGTGGATCCATTCCGCGCTGCGCCGGAGCAAGCGTTCGCAGTTGCGGCGCAACGCCTTCGTCTCCTCCGCCATGAACAATCTCAACCAGGGCGTGGTGATGACGGATGCGCAGCGGCGCATCATCTTCTGCAACGACCGCTATCTCGAGATCTACGGCCTGGCGCGCTCGGATCTGTGGACCGGCATGAGCGGCTACGACATCCTCGAGTTGCGGCGCCAGCGCGGGGTCCTCGCCGTCTCCGACGACGACTTCTACGAGAAGGCGGCAAGCTCCAACGGCCTGATCACCGAACTGCCGGACGGCCGCGCCATCCTGGTTAAATATTTCATTCTGCCGAACGGTGGCTCGGTGGCGACTCATCTCGACGTCAGCGAGCAGCGGAAGCTGTCGCGGCAGCTCGCGTCGACCAAGCAGTTCCTGGAAACGGTGCTGGACAACGTGCCGGCCTGCGTGGCTGCGAAGAACATCGAGGACGGCCGCTACATCTTTGCCAACAGCGCCTATGAGCGGTTCTGGGGCTTTTCGCGCGACCAGGTCGTCGGCAAGAATGCGCGCGAGCTGTTCGGCCCAAAATCGGCTGATAGCATCGAGGCGACCGACCGGGCCGCGCTGCTGGCGCCGGAAGGACAGTATCGCAACGAATTCGAGGTCGAGGTCCAGCGCGATCAGGCCCGGCGCATGGTGGCCTCGATCCGCATCGTGGTCCGCAACGAGAGCAACAAGCCGGAATTCCTGCTGGTGGTGTTCGAGGACATCACCGATCGGCAATCGCTGTCGATGGAGCTGGAGAGCACCAAGAAATTCCTCGAGCTGGTGGTCGACAACATCCCGGTGGCGCTGATCGTGGAGCAGGTCAAGGACGGCCGCTACCTGCTCGCCAACCGCAGCGCCGAGACGATCCTCAACCGCAGGCGCGAGGAAGCCACCGGCCTGACCGCCTCCGACATTTTCAATGCCAAGGAAGCGAAGCTGATCATCGCGCGCGACGAGGCGGCGATCAAGAAGCGCGGGATGATCACCGAGGAGCATCCGATCTCCACCAAGGACGGCCTGCGCCTGTTCCTGACCCGGCGCGCCACGGTGCTCAACGACGCCGGCGAGCCGCAATATCTGATCAAGACCCACGAGGACGTCACCAACCGCCGGCAGACCGAATCGCGGATGGCGCACATGGCCTATCATGACGGCCTCACCGACTTGCCGAACCGCGCCGCCTTTCTTCAGGCGCTGAACCAGATGATCGAGGCTTGCGAGGGGACCGACGAGGAATTCGCGGTCCTTTGCGTCGATCTCGACGGCCTCAAGGAAGTCAACGACGTGTTCGGCCATGCTCTTGGCGACAAGCTGCTGATCGAGGTGGCCCAGCGGCTGCAGGACACTGCGCGGGGCGGCCTGGTGGCGCGCCTCTCCGGCGACGAATTCGGCCTGATCATCGACGGCAAGCAGCCCGACGCCGGTCTCGCGCTGGCGCACCAGCTCGGCGAGGCGCTTGCGCCCGAATTCCACATCGACGGCCGCGCGGTCCGCGCCGGCATCACCACCGGCATGTCGATCTTCCCGCACAACGGCCCCGACGGTGCCTCGCTGCTTGCCAATGCCGGCGCTGCCCTGTTCCGCGCCAAGCAGAAATCGCGCGGCACGATCAGTCTCTACCAGCCCGAGATGGACCAGCAGATCCGCGACCGCCGCGTGCTGCACCAGGATCTGTCGAAGGCGATCAAGAACGGCGAGCTGTCGCTGGCCTTCCAGCCGCAGGGCATCGCGCGCAACAGCGTCGCCGAGAGCGAGATCATCGGCTTCGAGGCCCTGGCGCGCTGGCAGCATCCGGTGCGGGGTCAGGTCTCACCGGCCGAATTCATCCCGATCGCGGAAGAAAGCGGCCTGATCGTCGAGATGGGCGAGTGGATCCTGCGGCAGGTCTGCCGCGAGGCGGCGTCGTGGCCGAAGCCGCTGCAGGTCGCGGTCAATCTGTCGCCGGCGCAATTCATGCACGGCGACGTGGTCGGGCTCGTCCATTCGA
The DNA here is from genome assembly GCF_049949285.1 of Bradyrhizobium ganzhouense. Classification (NCBI taxonomy): domain Bacteria; kingdom Pseudomonadati; phylum Pseudomonadota; class Alphaproteobacteria; order Hyphomicrobiales; family Nitrobacteraceae; genus Bradyrhizobium; species Bradyrhizobium ganzhouense. The sequence continues at coordinate 7,390,747 of NZ_CP181318.1, read as the reverse complement.
TCCTGATCGAGACCGGGCTTGCGCCTGGCCGGCTCGAGCTCGAAATCACCGAGGGCGTGCTGATCGAGGACTTCGATCGCGGCCTGGCGCTGCTGCGGCGCCTGAAGGCGCTGGGCGTCCGTATCTCGATGGACGATTTCGGCAGCGGCTATTCCTCGCTGAGCTATCTCCAGGCGTTCCCGTTCGACAAGATCAAGATCGATCGTGCCTTCATCATCAATCTCGGTCGCAATCCGCAATCGGCCGCGATCGTCCGCGCCGTGATCGATCTCGGTCACGGCCTCGAAATGTCGATCATCGCCGAGGGCGTCGAGACGATCGACCAGCTCGCCTTCCTTGCCAGGGAAGGCTGTGATGGTGTGCAGGGCTATTTGCTCGGCAAGCCGCTGCCCATCGGGAAATATGCCGGCCTCGTCGGCCGCGTCGAGGCCATGGAGCTTGCACTCAAGACCGGCTGAAGCGTTTTCAAGCGAAGTGGGCACCGGTTCGCGTCAAGAAAACGCGTCAAAATAAGAATCTAGAGCCCCGTTCCGATTTCATCGGAACGGAAATGGCTCTAGTGGTGAGAGCGTTTCGTCTCGCTCCCACTCGACGGCTTCATGGCGGATTACGACCTCGCGATCATCGGTGGCGGCCTGAACGGTGTCAGCCTCGCGCGTGATGCGGCCGGCCGCGGGCTGCGGGTGATCCTGATCGAGCAGGGCGATCTGGCTGGTGCTGCCTCGTCGGCGACACCGCGGCTGATCCATGGTGACTTGTCCGTGCTGGAGCGCCGTGGCTTCTGGCGGGTGCGCCGGGCGCTGGCCGAGCGGGCGACCTGGCTCCGGATCGCGCCGCATCTGGTGCGGCCCATGAGTTTTGTGATCCCCGCCCATTCCGACGAACGCCCGCCATGGCTGTTGCGCGCCGGGCTATATGTTTATGACGCGCTGACGAACCGCGGCGGCCTGCCCGGATCGACCACGCTCGACATCACGCATCATCCGGTCGGCAACGCGCTGAAACGGCCGTTCGGCATCGCGTTCGAATATGCCGACTGCGTCGTCGACGATTCGCGCCTGGTGGTACTCACGGCGCTAGATGCCGCCGAGCGTGGCGCCGCGATCCGGACCGGGGCACGTTGCGTGCGCGCCGACAGGACCGACATCTGGCGGCTCGCGCTGGTCGACCGCGGCCATCGCCGTGTCGTCACGGCACGTGCGCTGGCCAATGCCACCGGCGGCTGGACGTCGATGGTCGCCGAGACCGTGCTGCGGCAGCCGCAGCCGGCCATGGCGGCGATGCAGATCAGCCAGATCGTCGTGCCCAGGCTGTTCGAGTCCGACAACGTCTATGTGTTCCAGAACAGCGACGGACGGTTGATTTTTGCCAGCCCGTTCGAGCGTGATTTCACGCTGGTCGGCACAGTCACGCATGATTTCACCGGCGATCCCGCAATCGTCGCGATGCCGGGTGCCGATGTCAGCTATCTCTGCGAGGCCGTGAGCCGCTATTTCCGCGAGCGCGTCGCCCCGACCGACGTGGTGCGCACGGTCTCCGGCGTCAATTTGACGCCCGCGTCCGCGCGGCATCGCGACGGCACGACTCTGTTCCACGCGCGCCGGCGCAAGGCGCCGCTGCTTACGATGTTCGGCGGCGACGTTACGACCTCGCGGCTGCGCGCGGAGCGGGCAGTGACGCGGCTGACGCCGTTCTATCCGATGTCGCCGCGCTGGACCGCCGGCGCAGCGCTGCCCGGCGGAGATTTTGCCTGGGATCGTTTCGAGACCGAGGTCGACCTCGCGCGCCACCGCTGGCGGTTTCTCTCCGAGCCGCAGGCCCGGCGTCTGGTCGCGGCCCACGGCTCGCGACTGCAGGCCATGCTTGGCGAGGCGAAGACGCGCGATGAGCTGGGACCGGCCTTTGGCCCCGACCTGACCGGCGCCGAGGTGCGCTATCTCATGGCCCATGAATGGGCGCGCTTTCCGGACGACATCCTGTGGCGCCGCTCCAAGCTCGGCCTGACCATGCCGGCGGCGGACCGCGATGCGCTGGCCGCGTTCATGGCGGGTGTGAACCTGACGTAGCCCGGATGGAGCGAAGCGCAATCCGGGAAAGTCTTACCTCCGATGGACCGCCCCGGATTACGCTGGCGCTCCATCCGGGCTACAGGGCTGCAATGGAAGTTATCCCGAACCGGTTGAGCAAAGGCCGATCCGCCGCTAGCGTGCGGCGGCATTGGGGTTGGCAGGGACGATGATTGACGAGTTGCCCAGGACGGACGCCGCGGCCCATGCGGCTGGAGATGCGCATCCGGCCGCGGGCGAACCGCTGCTGCGCATCGAGGGCGTGGCCAAGACGTTCGGGACATTCCGCGCGGTCGACGGCGTATCGCTCGATATCAAGGCCGGCGAGTTTTTTGCGCTGCTTGGTCCCAGCGGCTGCGGCAAGACCACGCTGCTGCGCATGCTCGCGGGCTTCGAGGCGCCGGACGAGGGACGCATCCTGCTCGGTGGCAAGGATATCGCGCATGCGCTGCCGCATGAGCGCCCGATCAACATGATGTTCCAGAATTACGCGCTGTTTCCGCATCTTTCGGTGCGCGACAACATCGCGTTTGGCCTCAAGCGCGCCGGCATGGCACGCGCCGACATCGCAACGCGCGTCGCGGAGATGGTTGCGCTGGTGAAGCTGGAGGGGCTGGAGAAGCGCAAGCCCGATCAGCTCTCCGGCGGCCAGCGCCAGCGTGTCGCGCTGGCCCGCGCGCTGGCGCGCCGGCCGCAATTGTTGCTGCTCGACGAGCCGCTCGCAGCCCTCGACAAGAAGTTGCGCGAAAGCACGCAGGGGGAGCTGATGGAGCTGCAGCGCCGGCTCGGCATGACCTTCATCATCGTCACCCACGACCAGGAAGAAGCGATGACGATGGCTGATAGAATCGGCGTGATGAATGCCGGCAAGCTCGCCCAGGTCGCCGGCCCCCGCGAGCTCTACGAGGCACCGCGATCGCGCTGGATCGCGGAGTTCGTCGGTGACATCAATCTGTTCGACGCCGAGTCCAAATTGCGCGACGGTCATCGCCTGATCATTGGCACGCGCGATGCGGGCACGCTGGTGGTCGCCGAACCGCGCCAGCCTGTCGGCGAGAGCAGGTTTTCGGTCGCGATCCGCCCCGAGAAGATCAAGCTGTCGCGTCGCGGTCCCGTGAGCGAGGCCGGTCGTGAAACCGCGATCAACCGGCTGGACGGCGTGATCGCCGACATCTGCTATCTCGGCGGCACCACCACCTACAAGGTGAAGCTCGATACCGGCGGCACGGTGCAGGCGTCCGTCGTCAACAGCGCGCGCCTCGATGTCGATGCCTATAGCCTGAACCAGCAAATCGTCGCCTGGTTCACGCCGGACGATTGCGTGGTGCTGCCGTCATGAGCGCGCGCCGGATTTTCGCGCGACCGGCGCGCTTTGCCGCGATCGCGCCTTATGTCTGGATGGTGCTGTTCTTCCTGGTGCCGTTCGGCTTCGTGCTGAAGATCAGCCTGTCGCAGACGGCAATCGCGCAGCCGCCTTACGAGCCGGTGTTCGACCTGACGGCGGGGTGGGCCGCGATCCGGGCGGCCTTTGCCGCGCTGGGACTCGACAATTTCAGGCTGCTCGCCTCCGACGACCTTTATGTGTTCGCCTATCTGCGCAGCCTCACCGTTGCGGTGATGGCGACCGCGTTGCTGCTGCTGATCGGCTATCCCATCGCCTATGGCATGGCGCGGCTGCCGAAGCGCTGGCAGGCGGTGGCGATGGTGCTGGTGATCGTGCCGTTCTGGACCTCGTTCCTGATCCGCATCTATGCCTGGATCAACATCCTCCAGCATGACGGCCTGCTCAATCAGATCCTGTTGGCGCTGCATCTGGTCGGCCAGCCGGTGGTGTGGCTGTCCACCGACACCGCGATGTATATCGGCATCGTCTATTCCTATCTGCCGTTCATGATCCTGCCGCTCTACGCCACGCTTGCCAAGATGGAGCCGGCGCTGGAGGAGGCGGCAGGCGATCTCGGCGCGCCGCCGTGGCAGGTGTTCTGGCTCGTCACCTTTCCCTTGTCGCTGCCGGGCGTCGGCGCCGGCGTGCTCTTGTGCTTCATCCCGATCGTCGGCGAGTTCGTGATCCCGGATCTTCTGGCCGGCTCCAACTCGCTGATGATCGGCCAGACGCTGTGGCTCGAATTCTTCACCAACAAGGATTGGCCGGTTGCGTCCGCCGCGGCGATCGTGCTGCTCGTGGTATTGCTGCTGCCGCTTCTGCTCTACGAGCGGCTGCAGCGGCGGCAGTTGGGGGAGCAGTGAGATGCGCAAAGTCTCCCGCCTGTCCCGCTTCAATATCGCCTCGCTCGCGCTCGGGCTCACCTTCCTCTATCTGCCGATCCTCATTCTCGTCATCTATTCCTTCAACGCCTCGCGGCTGGTGACGGTGTGGGGCGGCTGGTCGCTGCGCTGGTATCATGAGTTCTTCAATGACCGCGCCATGATCGAGGCGTCCTGGATGAGCTTGCGGGTCGCGGTTGCGTCCGCGACCATCGCCACGCTGATCGGTACGCTGGCTGCCGTGGCGCTGTCGCGCGGCGAGCGTTTTCGCGGCCGCACCCTGTTCTCCGGCATGCTCTATGCGCCGCTGGTGATGCCGGAGGTGATCACGGGATTGTCGCTGCTGCTGCTGTTCGTCGCGCTGAACGCCGAGCGCGGCTTCTGGACGGTGACGATCGCCCACACCACGCTGACCATGTGCTTCGTCGCCGTCGTCGTGCAGTCGCGCCTCGGCTCGCTCGACCGCTCGCTGGAGGAGGCGGCGATGGACCTCGGCTGCGCCCCCGTCCGCGCCTTCCTGTCGGTGACGCTGCCGTTGATCGCGCCTGCGATCGCCGCCGGATGGATGCTCGCCTTCACGCTCTCGCTCGACGATCTCGTGATTGCGAGCTTCACCACAGGGCCCGGCTCGGCGACGCTGCCGATCCGGATTTATTCCGAGGTGCGACTGGGGGTGAAGCCCGAGATCAATGCGATCTGCACGCTGGTGATCGCCCTGATCGCCGTCGTCATCGTTATCGCCTCGCTTGCGTCAAAGCTGTCGAGCTCGCAGGGCGAGAGCGCGGCGCCGCTGTGATCCGGAGGTCGTCATGATGTTCGCCTATCAGATCCTGATCCATACGCCGCCCTGGGTCTGGATCCTGCTCGCCTATCTGGTCTGGCAGGGCATCAAGGCGATGCAGCCGCGCATGGTTCCGATCTGGCGTGCGCTGATCGTCCCCGTCGTGTTTATCGTTTGGGGCGTCTCGCGGATCGGCCTTGGTCAGCAGGATAATCCATGGCCGCTCGTCGCGTGGATCGTAGCGGCGCTCGTGCTCCTGCCTCTCGGCGCGCTGACGCCGCGTCCGTTCGACGTGGATCATAAGACGGGTGAGATCATCCGTCCGGGGAGCGCGTTCGGGCTGATCCGCAATCTCATCGTGTTTACTCTGCAGTACGCGGTGAGCGTGATCTCGGCCATCGACGCAGGCGACCGCGCCGTTGCCTTCATCGTCGGCCGCGCCATCTCGGGCGCGACCGCCGGCTATTTCTTCGGCTCGATGATCGCGCTCCTGATCGCTTACCGCAGGAAGCGCGCAGCCGATGTCTAGGACTTCACGGCGCCCGCCGTCAGCCCGCCCACCATGTAGCGGCGGAAGGCGTAATAGACCGCGGCCGGCGGCAGCGCGTAGATGAAGCCGGTGGTCATCAGCAGCTCCCAGGGCGAGTCGTCGGCGGCGAGGAAGTTGCCGAGTGCGACGGGGAGCGTGATCTCGCGATCGTTCGAGAGCAGCAGGAACGCGTAGAGATATTCGTTCCAGGCGAGCAGCACCGCATAGGTGCCGATCGCGACCAGCGAGGGCATCATCAGCGGCAGATAGACCAGGCGGAAGATCTGCGGCGTGGTGGCGCCGTCCATCACCGCGGCTTCATCCAGTTCGACCGGCAGCTTGTCGGAGGCCTGCTTGAGCACCCAGATCGCGTAAGGACTGGCGATCGTCACCATCGCCAGGATCAGCGACCAATGATTATTGAGCAGGCCGTAATTGCCCATGGTGCGGTACATCGGCACCGCGAGGAACGCCGCGGGGATGAAATAGGTGAACAGCGCGAGGTTCAGCACCATGCGCCCGCCCGGCACCTTCAGCCGCGAGATCGAGAACGCTGCGGCCGTGGCGATGACCAGCGTCAGCACGCCGACGGCGGCCGCGATCACCAGCGAATTCCAGAATTGCGCGTAGAAGTCGCGCAGGAAATAATGCTGCTGCTTGAACACGATTTCGAAGTTGTGCAGCGTCGGATGGTCCGGCCACAGCTTGCCCGAGAACGCGTCTTCCTTCGGGGAGATCGCGAACAGGAACATGTGGTAGATCGGGATCATCGTCCACAGGAAGACGGGAATGCCGATCAGCAGCAGCCGCGCTTCCGTCGCGACGTCACGGAGAGAGGGAAGCTTCATCGCGACAACCGTTTCATCATGAAGTACACGAGCGGCAGGACGAACGGCATCGCGCAGACGATGGAGGCCATCGCGAGCGAGAGCTGGTCGAGCCGGAGATAGCGAATGCCGAGCGTCGACAGCACATGCGTGAGGTCGGCCGGGCCGCCGCCGGTGAGCAGATAGACGCTGTTGAAGTCGCCGAGCGTCCAGATCATCGAGAGCAGCGTGCAGGTGATGTAGAGTGTCTGCATCGACGGCCAGGTGATGAAGCGGAATTTCTGCCACCAGCTCGCGCCGTCGACTTCGGCGGCTTCGAACAGGTCGTGCGCGATCGCGAGGCGCCCGGTGATCAGGATCAGCGTCCAGAACGGCAGCGATTTCCAGATGTGCACTCCGATTGCCATGCTCAGGGCCACGGTCGGGTCGTTCAGCCAGTTCGGGCCGTCATCGCCGGTCAAAGAAAAAATGAGGTGGTTGACCACGCCCCATTCGGGGTTGAACATAAAGCGCACCGACAGGATGGTCGGGATCGACGGCACCGCCCAGGGCAGGATGAAGATCACCGAGAGCCATTTGATCCAGGTGCGCTGCTGGGCGAAGAAGCCGGACAGGAACAGCGCGATCAGCATCTTGATGTTGATGCCGATGACCAGGAAGATCAGCGTGTTGACCGCGGCGCGCGCGAAGATCGGGTCGTTATAGAGCGCGACATAGTTCGAAGGGGCCCGCGCCAGCCAAAGCCCGTAGCAGACGGGATAGACAACGAAGGCGAGGAAAACGAGCAGATAGGGCGCGAGCAGCACGATGCCCCAGACCTGCGCCGGGGTCAGCCGCGGCGACAGGGGCGGGGCGGGAATCGACTGATCGCCAGAGAGCGTGATCGCCATTCTTTTGGGACTCTTTGAAAGGACTTCCGGCCGCACGAGGCGGCCGGTGTTAGCGTTTTGCCTCTCCCCGCGCCAGCGGGGAGAGGAAGAAGGAGAACTTAGCCTGCAACCTGCTTGATGCGGACGATCATCTCGTCGACGGCCTTGTCGACCGGGACCTTCTCGCTGACGACCCGGTTCATCGCCTTGGCCCAGATGTTCTCGTTGTTCAGGATCGTGAACTTCCAGTTCTTGGTGAAGTCGAACGGCGCGGTGCCGCCCTTGAACTGCGCGTACACGGCCTTGCGGTGCTTGTCAGCCTGCCAGAACGGGCTCTCCTGGCTTTCCTTGGTCACCGGGAACCAGCGGCCGAGCGCGCCCTCGATGTAGGGACGGACGTTCTCTTCCTGGAGCAGGAAGCTGATGAACTGCTTGGCCTCGGCCTTGTTCTTGGCTGCGGTGAAGATTAGCCCGGTCTTGACGTCGGAGCGGTAGCGGATGGTCGAACCATCCGGCGCCTTCGGGAAGGACGCTGTGATGATGTCCTGCTCATAGGCCTTCTTGCCGGCGTCGCGCTGCTCTTGCGTCAGCGCCTGGTTCTGCGAGTCCTCGTACCACTTCGCCGCGATCGAGATCGTGAAATTGTGGGTCATCACGATGGTCTTGTTGTGGAAGGCGACGTTGTTGTCCGGATCCTTCCAGGTCGTCGAGGACGGCGGGGTGCAGCCCTTGATGTAGGTGTCGGTGTAGTCCTTCAGCGCGCTGATCAGGTTTTCGCGCACCTTGGGATCGTCGACCAGCAACTTGCCGTCGTCGTCGACCAGCTTGACGTGATAGGCGTCCATGAAGGTGTAGAACGACTGGAAGGCGTCGGTGGATTCCACGCCCATCGGCTGGCCGACGGCATAGATGCGCTGGCCGGTGGCCTTGCGGATGCCCGGCTGCACCTTGTCGCACCAGAACGTCCAGTAGCCCGCCCAGTCGGTCGGGATGTCGCTCTGCTTGAAGCCGGCCTTCTCCAGCATGTCGTTCCAGATCTGGACGTGCATGCTCTGCTGCTTCAGCGGGAAGCCGTAGTAGGCCTTCTTCTTGGTGACGTCGTTATAGAGGATCGAGGCGTCCAGCGTGTTCTGCACGAACCGGTCCTTGATCGGCTCCATGACGTCGGTCAGGTCCTCGAGCTTGCCCTCATAGGCCCACTTGCCCTGCGCCTGCACGTCGTAGGAATCGGAATAGGCGACATCGGGCACGGTGCCGGCGTCGAGCGCGGCGACCGTCTTCGGAATCATGTCCTGGATCGCGTACTGCGACAATTCGACCTTGATACCGGTCTTGGCTTCGAACTTCTTGATCGTGTCGAGCAGCGCGTCGTCTTCGGAGCGATAGAAGCCCTTGCCCCACCAGACCGTAATCGTCTTTTGCTGCGCAAATGCGGGTGCAGCGGCTGCGAACAGCCCGGCCGCAGCGACCGCCAGTGATACTGCGCCAATAACCTTGGATTTCACGTTTTTCTCCCTCAAGCCGCCGGTGTTTTAACCGGTCGGATAAAACACTAGCCCATGGCCGCTATCCGATCTAGCGGCATGTTGTCAGACCTAGGTCGAGGGGTATCGGGCCAAAGGAGATGCTTAACGCGGGCATCGATGCGATCGCCGCATCAATTCGCCCCGATCAATTCGCTGATGTCGCGGACGCCGTCCTCAGTTGGACTTCGCACCCTCTTTGGCGTTCTCCGCGGTCGGCGATCCCTCTGGGGCCTGTCGCTTTCCGCCGGTGATGCGCTGCTTCAAGAGGTCGAGGAAAGGAGACGCCGCAGGCGACTGGCGGATCAGGGCCTCGGGATCGGGGAAGATCAGCGGATCGTCCCAGGGACCCTGCACCATGAAGGGCAGTTGAAAGCCGGACGTTGTGTTGAGGCTCGCCACACCCTTCATGTCGTATTCGCGCGTCGGCACGGATGCGGTGCCGGTCAGTGTGATCTTCGCTGCCGGCCCTTCGATACGGATGTCCTCGGCGGTGGCGATCCCGTCGGCGAATTTCACGGCGATGGTGAGGTTGTCAAAGGGCGTCGAGCCGTTGCGGAAATTGCCGCCGCCGGACAACGGCCGACGCTCCAGCCGCTTCAAGAGCTGCTCGGCGTTGAAGCCCGCGATCGCGCCGTCATGCCCGGTCACGGTGGCGGTGCCGTCGAGCGACTGCACCAGGCCGAACGGGCTCGAGCCGGAAGCAAGGAGCGACACGTTGATATTGCCGCGGCCGGACAGCTTGTTGAGGCCGAACAGTTCGGAGGCGCAGGCCTGGAGGTCGACGTCGGTAAACTGGAATTGCGCCTTGATGTCGGCGACACTGTCGGACCGCGAGATGCCGAACGAGCCCTTGGCGATGCCGCCATAGACCTGTGCCTCGCCGACCGAGAGCGCCAGCGTGCCGTTGCGCAAGTTCGCGCCGATCGCGGTGCGGCCGAGCTTCGTGGGGCCGACAGTCAGCTTGGCGGCCGAGAGGCGCATGTCGAGGTCGGTGCTGGAAAGCCCGTTGAGATCGAACAGCTGCCTGTTCCAGTCGCGCGCGCCGCTCGCGAGCAGGCGGAAGGTGGAGATATAGGGCGTGAAGTCGAGCGCGTCGGCGGCGAGCGTCGCCTGCAGCGTCTGCCGGCCGTTATTGGCGTAAGTCATGACGCCTTCGGCGGTGTTGCCGTCGAGCTCGACATTGACATTGGTGAGCGCAATCGAGGCGCCGACGACATTGGCGCGAGCCTTCAGCGCGAAGCGGCCGAAGCCGCCGCTGCCGGGCTGCGGCTGGCCGGTCCAGCGCAACGCGTTGCGCAAGGACGGGCTGTCGATGGTGAGCGTGCCCTCCATCATCGGGCTGGTGCGGTTGGCGACGCTGCCGTCGAAGGCGAGCTTGAGCGGCGCGCTGGCGATCCGCGCCTTCAATCCGGAGCGGTCGCCCGAAAGCGCGGCGACGAAATCGGCAAAGCTGATCGAGCCGTCGACGCGCTCGCCGCGCCAGTCGAACTGCCCGGTCGCGGCAAAGGAGCGCGAGATCGAGGGCCAGGCCAGCGACAGGTCGATGTCCTCGAACTTCTCGGTGGCGTTCGTGGCGACGTCCAAATAGTCGAGTAAGCCGTCCTGGATCCTGATCTCGGAGAACGAGACCTGGCTGTCGGCGCCGGGCTTCATGGTGCGGGCGATGGTCTGGATGAAGGGCGTCCAGTTGCTCTCGCCGTCCGGCTTCAGGCTGACATGGATGTGCGGCCGCAGCAGCGTCAGGTCGGCGATCTCGAACCGTTGCAGCAATAGCGGCAAGAGCCTGAGATTGGCGGTGAGCACGTCGACATGGAGCGCGGGGTCGGCGGTGCCGCCGCCCTTCAGGCCGACGTCATGGAAGGAGATGTAGCTCGCCGGCAGCACGGAAATGTCGATGTTGCCGGCTACGCTGAGCTCGAGCCCGGTGACGTCGCGAATCTGCGCTTCCACGGCCTTGCGCAGCGCGTCGCGGTTGATGAGCCAGGAGGTCGCGATCAGGGCGATCAGCGCGACGCCGAGCAGCGCCGCGATCGGCGTCCCGAGGCGCTTCATTCCTTGGGCCATGGTCAATGGCATGTCCTGATCGGGTTGGTCGCTGGAGCCGGAAGGGCGGAGCGGGAAACCTGCACGCCCCCACGCCCAACCCCCGCAACTTGATGGGTTTTCTTGTCGCTTTCAAGGCCGGGGACGGGTCTGCCCACAGCGTGGGCAGCTTCTACCACCGGCTCTCGGAACGGAGAACCCCGTATCATTGACGGCTTCGGACGATTTCGCCTAATAATCGCCGCCAATAAGGGCGCGACGCCTGCAGGCCGCAGCTTCAGTCGAGGGTTTTTTGCATGAACAAGGTCTATCCCGACGCCAAATCGGCTCTTGAGGGCGTTCTCAAGGACAACATGATGATCATGTCGGGTGGCTTCGGCCTCTGCGGCATCGCCGAGGCGCTGTCGGACGCGATCCGCGACTCCGGCGTCAAGGGTCTGACCGTTGTCTCGAACAATGCCGGCGTCGACGGCATCGGGCTCTCGCGCCTGCTGGAAACCCGCCAGATCAAGAAGATGATTTCGTCCTATGTCGGCGAGAACAAGCTGTTCGCCCAGCAATTCCTCGCCGGCGAGCTGGAACTCGAATTCAATCCGCAGGGCACGCTGGCCGAGCGCATCCGCGCCGGCGGCGCCGGCATCCCGGCCTTCTACACCAAGACCGGCGTCGGCACGCTAATCGCCGAAGGCAAGGAAGTGAAGGAGTTCGACGGCGAGAAGTATCTGATGGAGCGCGGCCTGTTCGCCGACCTCGCCATCGTGCACGCCTGGAAGGGTGATACCGCCGGCAACCTGATTTACCGCAAGACCGCGCGCAATTTTAACCCGATGATGGCGACCGCCGCCAAGATCACGGTGGCCGAGGTCGAGCATCTGGTTCCGGCGGGCGAACTCAATCCCGACCACATCCACACGCCCGGCATCTTCGTGAAGCGCATCGTCGAGGTCGGCACGGCCAACAAGCGCATCGAATTCCGCAACACCCGCCCGCGCACCAGCGCATGATCCGGAAAAGTGGAAGCCGGTTTTCCGATCAGATCATGCGCCACTAAAGAATCGACAGGAGCACAAAGATGGCCTGGACCCGTGAACAAATGGCTGCGCGCGCCGCGAAGGAATTGCGCGACGGCTACTACGTCAATCTCGGCATCGGCATCCCGACGCTGGTCTCGAACTACATCCCTGACGGTGTCGACGTCAGCCTCCAGAGCGAGAACGGCATGCTCGGCATGGGCCCGTTCCCCTATGAGGGCGAAGAGGACGCCGATCTGATCAATGCCGGCAAGCAGACCGTGAGCGAGCTGCCGTCGACCTCCTATTTCTCCAGCGCGGATTCCTTCGGCATGATCCGCGGCGGCCACATGGATCTGTCGATCCTCGGCGCCATGCAGGTGGCCCAGAACGGCGATCTCGCCAACTGGATGATCCCCGGCAAGATGGTCAAGGGCATGGGCGGCGCGATGGACCTCGTCGCCGGCGTCAAGCGCGTCGTCGTGGTGATGGAGCATTCCGCCAAGGACGGCGCCAAGCTGCTGAAAAAGTGCAATCTGCCGCTGACCGGCGAGCGCGTGGTCGACATGGTCGTCACCGATCTCGCCGTGTTCACCATCGACAAGCACGGTGACGGCGGCATGGCGCTGATCGAACTCGCCGACGGCGTCACGCTCGACGAGGTCAAGGCCAAGACCGAAGCCGAATTCCGCGTCGCGCTGAAGAACACGTAGGGCAACGATCGCGAACGATTAGGAATGGCCGGGCTTCGTCCCGGCCATTTTTGTTTGTGTGGGACGCGCTGCCTCTAAACCGTCATTGCGAGGAGCTCTTGCGACGAAGCAATCCAGGCTGCCTCCGCGGAGGGACTCTGGATCGCGTCGCTTCGCTCGCAATGACCGAGGATGAGGCGCGGCTGCGGCCCTTCCAGTTCACGCGCGAGATTCGGCTATGACCGCGCCGCCCACACCCACCTTGCCGATACGCTCGCCACCCACGACCGCTCCTCACGCACGAGGCGGAAGCCGAGATTGGCAGGTGGCACGCCTTGCGCGCAGCCGCCGGCGCGGGCGTCGCGGATGAAGTCGGTGACATAGGCGCGGTGCGCGCCCTCGGCGACGCGCACGCCGCAATTGACCGTCGGGCGGCCGGCCTTGCCGGCTTCGTCGACCCGCGAACGCACGAAGCAGGTCGAGGTCCACTCCCAGACATTGCCGGCGAGATCGGACACGCCACGCTCGTTCAGGCCGAACTTGCCGAACGGATAGGCCGTGGTGTCGGAGAGGTCGCGTTCGGATTCGCGCTCGTAGCGGCTGATCCAGCGTTTGGCGGGATCGCCTGCGTCGACCGGCGCGCCGTCATCCCTGAACTTCGAGCCCGCCGCAAAGGCCCATTCCGCATCGCTCGGCAGGCGGTAATGGTGGCCGGTCGTGCGCGACAGCCAGCTGGCATAGGCCTGTGCATCGTGCCAGCTCACCTGCACCGCGGGGCGGTCGGGCGCGATCACCACGCCACGATCAAGCGCGTGGCATTCGCCGTCCTGCACGCAAAGCTGGTAGTCGGCGGAGGAGACCTGCTCGCGCATGATGTGAAGCGGCCGCGTGAATTGCAGTGTGCGCAGCGGCGCCTCGGCCTGCTGCCCGGCGCGCGTGAAATCGCCAGCTTCGCGATAGGCGAAGCTGCCCCGCGCGATCTCGACGATCGCAGGCTCGTCTTGCGTGCCGCGCGTCGTCATCTCCGAGACCAGGGGCGCAACAGCCAGCGGTCCGGCGAAGCCGGCCGCACAGGCGAGGAGCAACTTGAGCTTGAATGCAAACAGCATGGTGATTCCCCCGAAAGAAGAAGGGGCCGGCGTTGGCCGGCCCCTTGTCGCATCTAGTTGGTATTGGGAGCCGGTATCTCCGCAGGCGCCTTCACCTGGGTCATCAGATCGTCGTCCCACTTGCCTTCGACCTTGAAGTGCGCGGTGGCGCCAAGATCGGCGGCCTCGATCAGATTGTGCGTGACATAGGCGTAGATGCCGGGCTGCAGGAACTTGTACATCGCTGCCCCCGCCGAGCCGCCGCGGATGAACCAGGTTTCGAGTCCGGTCTCCGGAGGGTTGGAGAACTTGCCGGTCTCCCAGACATAGTCGCCATGGCCGCCGATCAAATGCGGACGGCTGTCGCGGTTGGCCTGCGAATGCACGATCAGCACGGTCTCGCCGACCTTGGCCGTCAGCGCGTTCTTGCCGGTGAGCGCGCCGACCTTGCCGTTGAACACGACGTGCGAGGGGATCAGCTTCTTCATCACCTCTTCGGTGTCGGTGAAGGCCTCGCCCGGCGAGTCGTAGGACTTGAAATTGCCCTTCTCGTCGCGGGGCACGTACATGTCCTGCTCGCCGACATAGTAGACCTTGTCGTATTTCAGCGCGTGGCCCTTGCCGTCGTTCAGTCCGTCGCGCGGCAGCACCATCACGGCGCCGTTCATGCCGGAGACGACGTGCCAGGGGATCATCGGGCCGCCCGGCGCGCAGTGATAGACGAACACGCCGGTCCGCGTTGCCTTCCAGCGTAGCACGACCTGTTCGCCGGGATTGACCAGCGTCAGCTCGGCGCCGCCGAGTGCGCCGGTCGCGGAGTGGAAGTCGATGTTGTGCGGCATGGTATTGGTCGCGGGATTGACCAGCGTCACTTCGACATAGTCGCCTTCGTGCACGACCATCAGCGGGCCGGGCATCGAGCCGTTGAAAGTCATCGCCTGAAAGGTGGTGCCCTTGTCGTCGATGACGACCTTTTTCTCTTCGATCGTGAGCTTGAACTCCATGATCTTGGGGCCCTGTGTCGTGGCCTGCTCGTGCGCATGCACGAAGGGCGGGGCGACCAGCTCGACCTTCTGCCGCGGCAGCTTGAGATCGCCGGCAGCGAAGGCGGGTGTCGCGAGCATCAGGGCGCTCGCGGCGGCGCCGATCAATGCGGCTCTGCGGGTGAACATCGTAAAGCATCCTTCATGTGAAAGGGTTTTGATGACGGATGCAGTGTGCGCCCGTTGCGGCAAGAGTGTTTGCGCTGCGACAAGGTTCTGCCGGATTCGCCTCCGGTAAAATCCTTAAGAGGTGTGCCGAAGTGCGGCACGGCGCTCGGACTTTGAGCGAGCGCAAGGTCCTGGGTTCGAAAGCGGGTAATCCAGTGCCATCCGGCGCTTGCCGTAACCGCAAGCCGCATCAATTTACGAATGAGCAAGATATGAGGACTGACCTCGCAGCGAGCTACGGCGAAGAGAGATTGCCGCGTTACACGAGCTATCCGACCGCGCCGCACTTCTCGCCGGTGATCGGTGCCGACACCTACGCACGCTGGTTGTCCGAGCTTTCCTCGAACGCCAGTGCATCGCTTTATTTGCACGTACCGTTCTGTCGCGAGATGTGCTGGTATTGCGGCTGCCATACCCAGATCGTCCGCCGCGACGGTCTGATCGCGGCTTATCAACGCACGCTGCTCAGCGAGATTGCGCAGGTCGTGGACACGATCGGCCGCCGCATCAAGGTCGAGCACATCCATTTCGGCGGAGGCACGCCGACAATCATGGCTCCGGACGCCTTTGCCGAGTTGATGGCGGTGATGCGTCACGCGTTCTTCGTGCTGCCCTCGGCCGAGATCGCGGTCGAAATCGACCCGCGCACGCTGACCGCCGAGATGGTGGAGGCCATGCGGCTCGCCGGCGTCAATCGCGCGAGCCTCGGCGTTCAAAGCTTCGATCCCGTCGTGCAACGCGCGATCAACCGCGTGCAGAGCTTTGAACAGACCGCCTCCGTCGTCGACATGCTCCAGTGCGCCGGCATCAAGGGGATCAATTTCGATCTGATCTACGGCCTGCCGCACCAGACCATCGTGTCCTGCCTGGATACGGTGCGACGTTCGCTGGAACTCGCACCGGCCCGGTTCTCGGTGTTCGGCTATGCGCATGTGCCTGAATTCAAGAAGCACCAGCGCATGATCAATGAGGATCATCTGCCCGACGGCCTTGCGCGTCATGACCAGGCCTGCGCCATCGCCAATGCGCTGACGGAGGCCGGCTATGTGCAGATCGGGCTCGACCATTTCGCGCGCCCCGACGACGCCATGGCGGTCGCGTTCGAGCAGGGGACGCTACGGCGCAATTTCCAGGGCTACACCACCGACCAGGGCGAGGTCCTGCTCGGCTTCGGCGCCAGCGCGATCGGACATCTGCCGCAGGGCTATGTCCAGAACGCGGTGCAGATCGGTGCTTATGCGCAGGGCATCGCGGATGGCCGCCTCGCCACCGCGAAGGGCTATGGGCTCACCGATGACGACCGGCTGCGTGCCGACATCATCGAGCGCATCATGTGCGAGTTCGGCGCCGATCTCGGCGACATCTGCGCGCGTCATGGCGCAGAGCCGGAGGTGATGCTCAGGTCTGCGTCGCGGCTGAAGCCGCTGATTTCAGACGGTGTGGTGAGGCTGGACGGCGATCGCCTCGCGGTCGCGAGCGACTCGCGCTTCCTCGTCCGCAGCGTTGCAGCCGCGTTCGATGCGCATCTGGATCCGGGCAAGCAGTTGCACAGCCGGGCGGTGTAGTGGCCGTCAGCTTGCGCTTCCACAAAGAAACTCAGCCCCGCTCCGCTATCGTCAGTTCGGAACGGAGTTGTCCATGCCCTTCCGATCCGACGATCTGGTCGATGACATCATGCGTACGGCGCCGCACACGATCCGCGTGTTCCTCGCCTTCAGGATGGCCTGTGTCGGCTGTCCGATCGCGACCTTCCACACCGTGGACGACGCCTGCCGCGAGCACGGCATCGACCGCGACAAATTCTTGGCCGCGCTGAGCCAATGCGTGCCGGCATGACGTGAATTGGAGTCTGCGCGGGGTGCGCGGAGTCCCGGGTGAGGGCGAGCTTTCGCCGTAAGCGAGAGCACCCTCACCCCTATCGTCACGTCATGCCGCTGTCCGGGTTGCGCTCTGCCAGCACGACGATCCTGTGCGGATCGCGCAGGATGATGCGCTGGCGGCCACTCTCGACAAGGCCCTGGCTCTCCCAGCCGCTGAGGATGCGGCTCACCGTGTGCAGCGTTGTGCCGGTCATCTGCGCGATGTCCTGGCGGCTGATCGGGAAGTCGATCTCGATGCCGTGGTCGAGCTTTTTGCCGGACTGGCTGGCGAGCCGCAGCAGCGCATGCGCGACGCGCTGCTCGACCTGCTGGGTCGACATTTCCAGGATGCGGGTGTGGCTCTCCTGCAGCCGCTTGCCGACGGTCTGCATCGTGTTGGCGGCAAGCGCGGGAAACCGCGCGATCAGCCGCGGCCAGGCCGAATTCGGCCAGATCAGCACGACGCTGTCGTCGACCGCCATCGCGGTCGCCGGATACTGCGCGGCGCCAATCGCCATCGCGAGCCCGAAGGTTTCGCCGGGCGCGACATAGCGCACCACGATCTGCTCGCCGGTCGGCGTGGTCTTGGCGGCGCGGACATGGCCGTGCAGCAGCAGGAAGAAGGACTGTGCGTCCGCGCCTTGCTCGAAAATGGCGGTGTTCCTGGGATAGCGCGCCGAGCGGGCCTCGCGCAGGATCTCGTCGAGATCCTCCGGTTTGACGCCGGCAAACAGCGGCAAATGCGCAACCAGCGATGTGTCGACCTTGACCATTCTGCCTCCTTGGCGCTCGGGAGTGTGATGGCACCTGCAATCGTCCGATAGTTTGCGATAGCGCAAAACGTGCCGGCCGGACGGCAGTATTTTTCCAAATAAGGATCCAAGTGACGGTCCGAATTCACAGGAGTTGCCCCATGGCAGGCGCCCGATCCCGTAATTTTCAGGGCTGGCCGCTGTTTGCGAACAGCTTTCGGCCCTTTTTCTTGCTCGCCGCGATCCAGGCGGGGCTGTCGATCCTGGTCTGGCTGCCGATGTTCTATGGTGAGCTGTCGGTGACGTCCGCCTTCGCGCCACGGGACTGGCATGTCCACGAGATGCTGTATGGCTTTCTGCCGGCGGTCATCACCGGGTTCCTGTTCACGGCGATCCCGAACTGGACCGGACGGCTGCCGATCCAGGGCACGTCGCTGGGCGCGCTGCTGGTGGTCTGGCTCACCGGGCGCGCCGCGGTGGTTCTGTCCGCCGAGATCGGCTGGGCGTTCGCGCTTGTCGTCGATGCCGCCTTTCTGGCGCTGGTCGTTGCGGCCGCAACGCGCGAGATCATCGCCGGCGGCAATTGGCGCAATCTGCCGGTCGTGGTGCTCGTGCTGGTGCTGCTTGCCGGCAATGTCGCCTTCCATCTCGAAGCGCATGTCGAAGGTGCAGCCGATGTCAGCATTCGCGTCGGGATCGGCGTGGTCGTGCTGCTGATTTCGCTGATCGGCGGCCGCATCATCCCGAGCTTCACCCGCAATTGGCTGGTCAAGTTCAACCCCGGCCGCCTGCCGGTGCCGTTCGGACGGTTCGACGGCGTGGTGATCGGGCTGAGCGCGCTGGCGCTTGTCGCGTGGATCGTGGCGCCGCTCAATTGGGTCACCGGTGTTGCGATGGCACTTGTCGGCACGTTGCACCTGGTGCGGCTCGCGCGCTGGGCCGGTGATCGCACCACGCGCGAACGGCTGCTGCTGATCCTGCATGTCGGCTACGTCTTCGTACCTCTCGGCTTCCTCCTGAACGCCTTGGCCGGCTTCGGTGCGCTGCCGCCGAGTGCGGGCATTCATGCCTGGATGACGGGCGCGGCCGGAATCATGACGCTCGCGGTGATGACGCGCGCGAGCCTCGGCCATACCGGGCAGGCGCTGACTGCGTCACTGGCGACGCAAGCCATCTACGTCGCGATCGTCCTCGCGGCACTGGCGCGGGTCGCTGCCGTGGTGTTGCCCGCGCAGAGCGATGTGCAGCTGCACACCGCCGCGTGCGGCTGGATCGTCGCGTTTCTCGGCTTTGCAGCTGCGTTCGGACCGCTGCTCGCCGGCAATCCACGGCGCGCACTCGCCATTATGGGTGTGGCCGTCCCGGCGCGCTGAACCCTAAGCGGCTGATGCCGACGCGACGCCGACGGGCTTGCCCAGCGGCCGCACGCCCTTGCGCCAGTCGGTGATGGTGCAGCCGAAGCGGCCGCGGAACCATCGGGCCATGGCGCTCTGCGCTGAGAAGCCGAGCTGCGCGGCGACGTCCGCCAGCGGCCGGCCAGGGTCCTCGATCAGATGGATCACGAGATCGGCGCGCTGCGCATCCAGAATGGCCGAGAAGCTGGTGCCGGCCACGGCGAGATGCCGGTGGATGGTGCGGCGGGTGCAGGCGAGACGCTCGGCCACGCGCTCGACCGTGCAGTCGCCGCTCGCAAGCAGGGTGCGCACGACCTCGTCGACCTTCTCCTCCCAGCTGGCGGGGCGGTTTTCGATCGCCTCGATCCGCTTGCGCAAATAGTTCGCGATCAGCGGATGCGCGCTCGGAATCCGCCGCTCCATGTCGTGCGCTGACAGCAGGATCGCGTCCTCCTCCGCGTTGAAGATCACGCGGCAGCCGTAGAACTCGCGGTAGCGCCTGCGGTCGTGCGGCGGCGGGTAGTGCAGGCGCACCTCCTGCGGCCGCCAGTCACTGCCGAACAGCGAATGGATGATGCGATGGACGCTACCCAGCGCCATATCGATCGACTGGCGCGGCGCCGTCGGCTGCCGCCCGCGCAGATGCAGCGTGACGGTCACGGTCTGCTTGTCCCTGATAACGTCGAGCCTCATGCCGTCGTGATGGACATGGATGAAGCGGGAGAAAGCCTCGATCGCTTCGCCGACGGTCGCCTGTTCGCGCACGATCAGGCCGACCGCGCCGAAATTGGTCAGTCCGCCGCGCTCGGCCAGCCGTAAGCCGAAATCTTCGGCGCCGGACTCCGCTGCCGACAATTCGAGCAGACGACGTAGCGCTGAGACCGCAATGGGTGTGTCGGGCTTGTCGAGGATGGCCAGCGGCAATCTGACCTTGCGCATCATTTGCCTGGGATCGAGCCCGACCGACCGGGCGACCTCCGGGTAACAGCTCAAGCCTGCGCTGCGAATGAGGTCGGTCATGCGACCTGTTCCTGTCAGCCATTCCCGCAGATGTCCCGAAATGTAAAGTTTCTGTCCCGATCCGTCAAATCCGGGAACAGGACGGAACATACATAGCGGAAAGCGAAGCACTGGCGTGAATGCCGTGCTCATGACGGCGGGGCGCGATGGGCCCTCCGGCCGTCACGTGCCATTTGACCAAGACATTACTGGATCGGGATTATGCCGGGAAACATGCTTTCCAAGGGTGAGGTATTCGTCATTGAAACCGATGCCGCCTCCCGCGAACAATTGTCCAACGCGCTCCAGCAGAGTGCTTATGACGTGATCTGTTTCGCAGACGGTGCATCGCTGCTGTCGGAAGCCAAGGCGCGGATGCCGGCCTGCGTGGTGCTGGAGATGCCGCCGGACCGCTCCGCCCTCGACGTGCTCAGGCGCCTGCGCGAAGAAAATTGCATGGCGCCGGTCCTGGTGACCGCGGCGAACGGCAGCATCGCCATGGCGGTCGACGCCATCAAGAGTGGCGCGGCCGATTTCATCGAGAAGCCGTTTCGCACCCACGACGTCGTCGGCCGGATCGATGCTGCGATCGACGAGTCTGCGCAGCCCGATTCGAGCCGGCAGCGCTGGCTGCCCGGTTGCGAGCCTCTGACCGCGCGCGAAGGCGATGTGCTCGCGCATCTCGCTGTCGGCCTGACCAACAAGGAGGTCGCCCGGCGGATGCATCTGAGCGCACGTACGGTGGAAGGCTATCGCGCCAGCATTTTGAAGAAGGCCGGTGCCCGTAACGTGACGGATTTGCTCCGCCGTATCTTCGGCCAGGGTTCGCCCAGTCAGGTCTGAACTCGGCTTGAGACCAGCTCGGGCCGCGGCGCGGTGACGCGTTCTGCGGCCATGGTGCTGCCCCGGCGGCGCCCAACGGAAACCCCAATCGAACCGGTTCCTTCCCTGCCGCGTCTCACTACGATGGCGTGGCATGTTTTCGCAGCGTCCGGCTGGCGGCGCGGCGATATCGGCAGGGAGAAGTTTGATGCGCACGATCGCAAGATGTCTGGCGACGACGAGCCTGGTCCTGGTGACCGCGGCGCTCGCCTCGTCCTCATGGGCCGCCGATGTGGACGCCACATCGGCCATCGACACCGTCACCGTTTACCCCGATGGCGCGACCGTCACCCGCGTGATCGCGATCGACCTCGCCTCCGGCGACAGCACGCTGGTCGCCAAGGATTTTCCGCTCTCGCTCGACCCATCCTCGCTCCGCGTCGAGGGTGAGGCGGGCGCGAAGCTCACCATCGGAACCATTGATGCACGGCCGCCACGCGCGGCGCCGCCGGTCAATCTGCCCGAGCTCGACAAGCGCATCGAGGCGCTCAAGGACGAGCGCGCCGACCTGCAAGGCGCGATCGATGCGGCGGCCGCCCGGCGCAAATTCGCACAACGCTTTGCCGAAGCCTCTCCCGCCGGCCTCGGCGAGAAGGGCGAGGCGCGCCCGATCACCGAGTGGCGTGCGGCCTTCACCGCCGTGGCCGAGGAGGTCGCGGCCGCTGAAACGGCGATCCGTGATGCCGCGCGAAAACAGCGCGAGATCGATCGCCAGATCGCGCAACTCGAAGCCGACCGAGCCGCCAAGCCGCCGAGCAAGCTCGAGGTACGCATCGATGTCGCCTCAACGGCCGCGACAAAGGCAACGCTGCGCGTCACGTACGCCGTGCGCAATGCGCGCTGGCTGCCGCTCTATGACGCCCGGCTCGACACCGGTTCGAAGGACCGCAAGCCGCAGTTAGAGCTGGTCCGCCGCGCCGAGGTCACGCAATCGACCGGCGAGGACTGGTCGAACGTCACGCTCGGCGTTTCCACCGTCCGTATCGCCCGTGGCGGCAGCGCGCCGGAGCTGGGCTCGCTGGTGGCGCAATATCCGCAGCTGCCGAAGCCGCGCGCGCTGGGCTCGGTCGCGGATACCACCATGCCGGCGCCTGCGGCGGCGCCGATGCTGCGAAAGATGGAGGCGGCAAGGAGCAGAGAGGAATTTGATCTGCCGGCCCAGCGCGCCGACGAGCAGCAAGCGGCTGCCGAGATCGGCGACTTCCAGGCCACCTTCAAAATTCCCGGCCGCGTCAGCCTCGGCGCCGCCGAGGGTGCCAAGAGCCTGCGCATCGCCTCGATGAGTGTGCCTGCCGATCTCGCGGTGCGCGCCGCGCCGGTGCTGGACCCGACCGCCTTCCTCGAAGCCAGCTTCAAGCAGACCGACGATACGACGTTGCTGCCGGGCAAGGTCGCGATCTACCGTGACGGCGTTTTCGTCGGTCGCGGCAAGCTCTCGGCCTCGGCCAAGGACGATGTCGTGCGGCTCGGCTTCGGCGCCGACGACAAGGTCAAGGTTGAGCGCGCCGTGCTCAAGCGCAATGAGGGCTCAGCTGGTCTGCTCGTCACGACGTCGAAGACCGACGAGCGTGCGTTCAAGACCACCGTCCGCAATGGTCACGATTTCCCGATTCATGTCGCGATCGAGGATCAGCTGCCGGTCAGCGAGAACGAGGAGATCGTCGTCGAGATGCTGCCCGCGACCACGCCGCCCACGGCAAAAGACATCCGTGACAAGCGCGGCGTGCTGGAATGGTCGTTCGACGCCAAGCCCGGCGAGGCCCGGGACATCAACTTCGCCTGGCGCGCCCGCTGGCCGAAGGACAAGAGCATGGTGATCGTGCCGTCCGGCTAGTTTTCGCCGCCGGTCGCGCTTTCTTACCTCGCCCCGCTTGCGGGGAGAGGTCGGATTGCATCGAACATGCAATCCGGGTGAGGGGGTACAGGTCCCTCGACAGTCTCACTCGCGGAGAGAGGCCCCTCACCCCAACCCTCTCCCCGTAAGAATGGGGAGAGGGAGAGGAAAGAGCGCTGCCTCACTTCGCCTTCAGGAAATCCGCGACTTCGAGCAAGACGAACTCGTCGTCGTCGGCCTTGTTGGGATCGCGGCTGGACGAGAACGGCAGATTGTTGTCGTTGCCGACGATGATGTGGGTGTCGTCGACCCGATCGACGTTCTCGATGGTGAAGAACGGGAAGGTGTAGACGCCGTCATTGAGCGGCTTGCGCGCCTTCTTGTCGGGATCCTGGATCTTCATGAGGTCGATATAGCCGATCTTGCGCACGGGCTTGCCGACATTGGCGTCGGTGAGCTCAATCTTGTAGACGCGCTTGAACTTGGCGACGTCGGGGAAGCAGTTCTCGCCGCGGGTGCCCTGCGGGCAGGCCTTGTCGGCCGTGCCTTCGCCATTGTCGCGCTCGATGACGAGGCCGGCGCTCGGATCGATCATGTTGAAGTCGCCGATGGCGTTGCCGTTCTGCTCGAACACATACTGCCAGTAGCGGCCGGTGAATTTTTCCGCAGCGACATCGAATTCGAGGATGCGGGACGCTTCCTTGCCGTCGACGCGCTCCCAATCCTTCTTGTCGGCATCCCACAGCGGGCCCTCGAGCAGGCCGTAGAGGAACTTGCCGTCCTTCGACGAGGCAAAGCCTTCAAAACCCTTGGAGCGGCGGAGATTGACGTTGGTGTAGGTCGCGCCCGGCGCGCCCGGGGTCGCCACCGCCCAATGATCGGGCGAGCGCACCGGCTTGCCGTCGGCGATGGTCTCGAACACGGCGAGGATCTTGCCTGATTTGTCGGCCTTCAGGATGTAGGGGCCGAACTCGTCGCCGATCCAGAAGGTGTCGCCGATGATCTGGAAGCCTTCGGTGTCGAAGTCGGAGCCGGTGAGATAGCGCTTCTGGGTGTCCTCATGCACGATGCGGAACGGCACCTTCTTGTCGGGATCGTGCAGGAAGACGGTCCCCTCGCGCTCGATCTTGCCGCTCGCCCAATCCATCTTGTAGTGGTTCAGGTACAGCATTGAGTCCATCGAATTGGCGCGCGCGCCCATGCCGTTGTCGGTGATGACCCAGAAGGTGCCGTCGGGCATCTTCTTGATGCCGGAATGGCCCTGCAGCGGCTGGCCCTTGAACGGCAGCGAAATGCCGGTCGAGCGCTCGAAGG
Source organism: Bradyrhizobium ganzhouense (assembly GCF_049949285.1). Taxonomy (NCBI): domain Bacteria; kingdom Pseudomonadati; phylum Pseudomonadota; class Alphaproteobacteria; order Hyphomicrobiales; family Nitrobacteraceae; genus Bradyrhizobium; species Bradyrhizobium ganzhouense. The sequence goes on along the minus strand of NZ_CP181318.1, from coordinate 7,366,806 downwards.
ACTTGCCCATCACGGTGCCGAGTGCGTCGACGCGCTTGCCGGTGGTGTATTTGCCGGAGGTCTTGAGATCGGCGGGCGCGTCGGCCGGGGCGTCGATGAAGGTCGCGGCCGGCATCACCACGTGGCCGGCGAGCTTGGCCGGGAATTCTCCTTCACTCTGCGCGAGCGCGGTGCTCGCGGTGAGAATGATCGTTGCGACGGTGCTGAGAAAAGTCGCGCGCATGTGCGTCTCCTGTTAGCGGACGACGCCTTATGCGGATCGCACATTGCAGTTTTGTGAAACCGGGCCAAACGCCGCAGGCCTCTCCGCCTCTCCCCGCTTGCGGCCGTAAGAACGGGGAGCGGGCGAGAGAATGGGGTTACTCCTTCACTGCGCCGGTCAGCGAGGATACGTAATAATCCACGAACAGCGAGTAGAAGATCGCAACCGGCAGCGAGCCGAGCAGCGATCCCGCCATCAGGGCGCCCCATTGGTAGACGTCGCCGGTGACGAGCTCGGTCAGGATCGCGACCGGCACGGTCTTGTTGGCGCCGCTCTGGATGAAGGCGAGCGCGTAGATGAACTCGTTCCAGGACAGCGTGAAGGAGAAGATGCCGGCCGAGATCAGGCCGGGCACCGCGAGCGGCAGTGTGATCCGTCGCAGGATCTGCAGCCGCGTCGCGCCGTCGACCAGCGCGCATTCCTCGAGCTCGTAGGGGATCGACTTGAAGTAGCCGATCAGCAGCCAGGTGCAGAACGGCACCAGGAAGGTCGGATAGACTAGGATCAGCGCCAGCGGCGAGTCGAACAGGCCGAACTGCACCACGACGGTGGCGAGCGGGATGAACAGGATCGACGGCGGCACGAGATAGGCGAGATAGATGCCGAGGCCGACATACGGACTGCCGCGGAAGCGCAGGCGCTCGATCGCATAGGCAGCCAGCGTGCTGGCGATCAGCGACAGCGTGGTCGAACCGATCGCGACCAGCATCGTGGTCCACAGCCAGCGCGGATAGGCGGTGTCGAACAAGAGATGCTTGATGTGCGCCAGCGTCGGCGAGGTGATCCAGAACGGATTGTGCTCCTTGTAGTTCATCAGCTCGGCGTTCGGCTTGAACGACGTGATCGCCATCCAGTAGAACGGAAACAGCAGGATCAGCACGAAGCAGCCGAGCGGCAGATAGATCATCATCAGCCGGCGCAGCCCGGAATCCCAGGCCATGGTGTCGGGTGCAGCTTTTGCGTCGGCGACAGTTGAGGCTTGCGCGACAGCGTCAGTCATTGGCCTCTCCCTGCTGCCATTTGCGGCGTGCCAGGCCGAAATAGGAAAACAGCGTCGCGAACACCAGGAACGGGATCATCGACACGGCGATGGCGGCACCTTCGCCGAGCTCGCCACCGGCGATACCGCGCTGGAACGCGAGCGTCGCCAGCAAATGCGTCGAGTTGCCCGGGCCGCCGCGGGTGATGGCGTAGACCAGCTGGAAGTCAGTGAAGGTGAAGATGATCGAGAAAGTCATGACGATGGCGAGGATCGGCATCATCATCGGGAAGGTGATGTAGCGGAAGCGCTGCCAGGCGCTGGCGCCGTCGAGCATGGCGGCCTCGTAGAGCGAGGGCGAGATGGTCTGCAGGCCTGCCAGCAGCGAGATCGCGACGAAGGGAATGCCGCGCCAGATGTTGGCGGCGATCAAGGAGAACCGCGCCGGCCAGGGCGAGCCGAGGAAGTCGATATTGCTCGTGCGCCAGTGCAGCACGTCGACCAGCAGATAGGAGATGATCGAGAATTGCGGATCGTAGATCCACCAGAACGCCAGTGCCGAGAGCACCGTGGGCACGATCCAGGGCAGCAGGATGATCGCGCGCAGCAGGCTCTTGAACGGAAAATGGTTGTTGAGCAGCAGCGCGAGCCAGAAGCCGAGCGCGAACTTCCCGAAGGTCGCGATTCCCGTGTAGACCACGCTGTAGAACACCGCGTTCCACCACAAGGAATCGGTGAGCAGGTACTGGAAGTTCTCAAGGCCAATGAACTCGCCCTTCCGGCCGATCGTGGTGTCGGTGAAAGCGAGCCAGAGGCCGAGCCCAAGCGGATAGGTCAGGAATACCGCGAGCAGCCCGATCGCCGGCGCGAGGCACATCACGACCAGGAACGGCTTGTAGTCGAACAGGCGCACCAGCCAGTTCGGTTGCCGCTGGACGACGGCGAGAGGGGGAAGTGTGGTCACGGACATCGGGTCGGCGTCCTGTCTGAAATGTCACCACGCCGTCATTGCGAGCGAAGCTCGCAATGACGGTTGCTTTGCCGTCGGACGCTACTTCTGCCGCCGGAAGTACCGCTTGCAACGCTGCTCGGCTTCTGCGGCGGCCGCCTCCGGCGTGGCAGCCCCGGTCGCAACCGACGCGAACATCTGGATCAGCACGTAGTCGGCGCTGACGGCGCCGGTCGCGGTCGAGATCGGACCTGCATAGCCGTCGTAATAAGTGGTGTTCATGGTGTCCTTGAAGATCCTCACCTTGGGGTCCTGCGACCACACGGCGGCCTCGGCATAGGCCGCGAGCGGCTGCGCCCAGTAGCCGGAGTTGGCGTTGAGCCACGGCTCGTACTGGTCCTTCTCCAGCATGAATTGCAGGAAGGCCTTTGCGGCGTTGGGGTACTGGCTGTGCTTGAACACCATGGCATTCAGCGTCAGGCCCGCCATCGGCGAGACCTTGGCCAGGCCCTTGGGCAGCAACTGATGCTCGCTGTCGTCGGCGATCGCCTTGGTCGCGGGGTCGTTCTTCAGCGAGAAATACAGCGACACGCCGTTGGCCGTCAGCGCGATTTCCTGCGCGGCGTAGGCGCGGTTGTTGCTGACGTCGTTCCACGACGTCGTGCCGGCGATGAAGGTCGGGTAGAGCTGCTTGACCCAGTTCAGCGCGGCGATCGTCTCCTTGCTGTTGATGATGACGTCGCCTTCTTCGTTGAGCAGGGCGGCGTTGTGCGACCACAGCGCCCAGCTCGCAAAGCCGTTGCCGTCGCCCTTGGCATTGCCGAGCGCGAAGCCGGCCGGCTTGCCGGCCTTGTGGAGCTTCTGGCACAGGTCGAGGAATCCGGCATGGTCTTCCGGCACCTTGTCGAAGCCGACCGATTGCAGGATCGACTTGCGGTAGATCAGGGGACCCGCGGTCGCGCCGAACGGCAGGCCGATCCAGGTGTCGCTCTTGTTCTTCTTGCCGTAGCGCTGCGCCAGCGGCAGCCAGCCGCCGTAACGCTTGCCGGCATAGTCGGCGACGTCGGTCAGCTCGATCAGCTTGTCGATATAGATGTGCGGTGCATCGGAGAAGCCGATGATGATGTCGGGGCCGGCGCCGGAATTGGCGGTGACTGCGGTCTGCTGGTTGATGTCCTCCCAGCCGACGAAATCGACCTTGACCTCGACGCCGGTCTCCTTGGTGAACTTGGCCGCATTGGCGCGGAACACGTCCTCGTCGGCCTGGACGAAGCGCACCGGCCGCAGCATGCGCAAGCTTGCGCCTTTCTCGATCGGCAGCTTCGGGGCCGGGACGTCGGCGGCCTTGATCGCGGATTGAGCGTGCGCTGCAACACCAGTGGCAGCGACCGTTGCAGCGGACAGGCCCAGCGCCAAGGCATCACGACGTGTGATGTCATTCCTCATCAGTTCCTCCCTATGATGTCTCCCCTCCCGGCGTTGATCGCCGGTGAAGGGCCGTTTCGGTCTTTCGGCGCGCTTTGCGCCAGCCGCCTTAGCTGTTCGGGCCGCGATCCATGCCGACGGGCTGCCAGCGGCGGAGCGCGGTGTCTTGCAGCACCGACGGGTTCACGCAGCTTACCGGCCACATGCCCTGAAGCACCAGTGACAATTCGTAGCCCACCCGGCGCTTGCGCGCTTCGTCGAACCGTGCCGAGGCCGAGGCGACATGGGCGGTCAGGGTCACGTTCTCCATGTTGAGGATGGGGTTGTTGTGCGACGGCGGTTCCTTCTCCAGCACGTCGAGGGCGGCATGCGCGATCCAGCCCTCCTGCAGCGCCTTGATCAGGCTCTCCTCGTCCACGGTGGCGCCGCGCCCGGTGTTGATGAAGATCGAGCCCTTCTTCATCTGCCGAAAATGCTTCTCCGTGAGCATGTGATGCACTTCGGGCCGGGCAGGCGCATGCATCGAGACGAAGTCGGATTGCGACAGCACCTCGTTCAGCGTCGCCGGGATGACGCCGTGGTCCCACATCAGCGTTTCCTGGATGAAGGGATCGTAGGCCATCATGCGCAGGCCGAACGGCGCGGCGCGCTTGGCAACCGCACGCGCGACGCGGCCGAACGAGACGAAGCCGAGCGTCTGGCCCATCAGCCGCGGAACCTTGAGCAGTGCCGGCCGGCCCTCGGCCCAGCGCCCGGTGCGCACCATTTTGTCCTGATCGACCAGGCGGCGGAAGCCGGCGAGCAGCAGCATCATGGCGTGGTCGGCGACTTCCTCGATGAAGGTGTCGGGGATGTTGGTGACGGGAATGCCACGCGCAGTCGCCGCCTTCACATCGACGCTGTCGACGCCGACAGAGCCTAGCGTGATGACCTTGCAGTTCTCGAGAGCGTCGATGATGGTCTTGGTGATCGGGATGCCCTTGGCGTAGATCGCGTCGGCATTCTTTGCTGCGGCGATGAACTCCGCCTCGTTGGCCGGCGCCTCGACGATCTCGGCATCGATCGGATCGAGCGCCTCGCGCTCGTAAGAGTAATCGCTGCCCGCGACCGTGAAGCTCGCACCCTTCGGCGTCACCACCCTGTATTTCGGCATTTCCTGCTCCCGATTTGGTTTGTCGGTTCTTGTTGTGACCCGGCCTTCTCGCCGAGCCTTTGCGTCTTTTACGCGAAATCGATGCAGTCGCGTACAATTCCCGGTTGCTGATCCAGCGAATATTTGCCGAATTCCCCGGCATCGTACGGGCTTCTACGGAGGCACGTAAGTAACTTGCTAAGGGGTCTCACACTAAAAGTTGATTCAATTTCGACCGATTCACTCGCGCGCCCGCATCTCTTTTCCCCGGAGCCCACCCCGTGAAGTTGAGCAATCTGAAGATCGCGCCCAAGCTTGGCATTCTTGTCGGCGTTACTTTATTCGGCCTGTGCATCTCCGGAGTCCTCGCCGGTTATCTGATGAAGCGCGCCATGGTCGATGCGCGCATCGACCAGACCAAATCGATCGTCGATCTTGGTCGCAACTATGCGGCCGCGCTGAAGAAGCGCGTCGATGCCGGCGAGCTGACGAAGGATGCGGCCATGGCCGAGCTTCGCCGCTACGGCAACGCGATGACCTATGACAACGGCTCGGGCTATCTGTTCGGCACGTCCTATGACGGCATCACCCAGCTCGCACCCGATCCGAAGCAGATCGGCACCAACCGCATGGATGTCGTGACCAACGGCCGCAAGCTGTCAGTCGAACTGATGGACGGCGTCAAGGCCAACGGCTCGATCCTGCTGTACTATGAATATGTGAAGCCCGGCCAGGAAACGCCGATCCGCAAGATCGGTTACGCCGTCGCCGTTCCCGGCTTCGACATGTATCTCGGCACCGGTGCGTACCTCGAGGACATCGACCAGAAGATGGGCCCGGTCTACTGGCTGCTCGGCTTGGCCTTGCTCGGCATCGTCATCGTCGCCGGCAGCGTCGCCTGGATGATCGGCCGCAGCATCAGCCGTCCGCTGGCACTGCTCGGCACGCGCATGAAGGATCTCGCCGACGGCAAGCTCGAGGGCGACATCCCCGGCGTCGGCCGCGGCGACGAGGTCGGTGCGATGGCTGCGACCGTGCAGATCTTCAAGGACAACGCGGTCCGCATCCGCGACCTCGAGAAGACCGAGGCGGCGGCGAAGGAACGCGCCGCGGCCGAACGTCGCAGCGCGATGGAAGATATCGCCAACGACTTCGAACGCAGCGTCAACGGCATCGTCCGCTCGGTCTCCTCGGCCGCTGCCGGCATGCAGTCGACGGCGCAGTCGATGACCGCGACCGCCAGCGACGCCTCGTCGCGCGCCGCCACTGTCGGTGCGGCCTCGTCGAAGGCCTCCGGCAATGTCGGCACGGTTGCGGCGGCCGCCGAAGAGCTGTCGAGCTCGGTCACGGAGATCTCCCGCCAGGTGACGCGCTCGACCGAAGTGGCGAGCCGCGCCGTCAGCGACGCCGAGCGCACCAACGCGACGGTGCAGGAGCTCTCGACCGGTGCCGAGAAGATCGGCGAGGTGGTCAAGCTCATTCATTCGATCGCGGCGCAGACCAATCTGCTCGCGCTCAACGCCACCATCGAAGCGGCGCGTGCCGGTGAATCCGGCCGCGGCTTCGCCGTCGTCGCCTCCGAGGTCAAGGCGCTGGCCAACCAGACCGCCAAGGCCACCGAGGAAATCTCCGCGCAAGTGGCGGCGATGCAGACCTCGACCAGCGATGCCGTCGCAGCGATCGGCGGCATCACCCAGACCATCGCCGAGATGAGCGAGATCACCGCCGGCATTTCGGCCTCGATCGAGCAGCAGGGCGAGGCCACCCGCGAGATCGCCCGCAACATCCAGTCGGTCGCGGCCGGCTCGAACGAGATCAACGCCAATATCGGCAGCGTTACCTCGGCCGCGGAAGCGACCGGCAGTGCGGCCAGCGACGTGCTGACCAACGCCCGCGAGCTGGACAGCCAGTCCGGCGCGCTGCGCAGCGCAGTGGACGGCTTCCTCGCGAAGGTGCGCGCGGCGTAACGCTTTGCGCTGAATTCGTAGGGTGGGCAAAGACGCGAAAGCGTCGTGCCCACCTTTTCTTTTTGAGTTCGCGGTGACGTCTCGGTGGGCACGCCTACGCTCTGCCACCCTACAAGTCTCGTGCCCCGGACGCAGCGCAGCGCTTCTTCAGCGGTGCGCTGCAGAGCCGGGGCCCATGCCGCGGCAAACTGGGTCCCGGTTCAGCAGCGCATCACTGCGTGCTGCACTGCGCCCGGGACGCGAGACTTGTTGTGCGTCCGCGTGCCGCGAAATTACTTCACCGCCGAGCCCTGTCGCGAGGCGATGACGACGCCGGCGAGCACCAGCGCGTAGCCGATCAGGTGAAACGGCTGGAGCTTTTCGCCGAGCAGCAGGATCGCCATCGCCGAGCCGAACACCGGCACCAGATGAAAGAACGGCGCGGCGCGATTCGGCCCGATCAGCGCGACGCCGCGGTTGAAGAAGAGATAGGCGAGCGTCGAGGGGAAGATCAGGATGTAGCCGAGTGTCAGCAGCGTCACCGTGTCGAACTGTATGACATTGCCGCTCCAGGCTTCCCAGATCGCCGCCGGTAGCAGCATCATGGCGCCGCAGCAGGTGGTGAAGGACAGGAAGGAGAGCTGATGGACCTTCGGCCGGCGCGGGATGAAGGCGGAGTAGATTCCGAACGCCACCAGCGAGGAGGCGAACATGATGTCGCCCCTGTTGAACGAGATGCTTGCCAGCGCCGCAAGATCGCCGCGCAGGATGATGATCAGCACGCCGAGCAGCGAGATCGCGATGCCGGCGAGCTGCCCGCCGGTCAGCCGCACGCCAAACAACACCAGCGACCACAGCGCCACGAACAGCGGCCCGGCCGACTGGATCAGCAATGCGTTCAGCGCCTCGGTATATTGCAGGGCCCAGTAGGAGATCGCGTTGTTGAAGGCGAAGCCGACCAGCGACAGGAACAGCATCAGCGGCAGGCTTTTGCGCAGGGCCGGCCAGTCGCGCTTCAGATGCGGCCATGAGAACGGCAGCAGGATCAGGAATACGCCGAACCAGCGGATCGTCGTCACCGTCAGCGGCGGCACATGCGCGCCGACATGGCGCGCGAGCACGATGTTGCCGGCCCAGAACAGCGAGCTCAGGCTGAGCAGCAGATAAGGCTGGTTGTTGAGCCAGTTGGCCGGATTCGAGGCAGGGGGCGCGGGCGATGCGATCGTCATTGGCGTCACCTACGACCTTGCGCCGGATTGCCGTCGTGGCACAAGTCACGCCGCCGCAATGCTACAATGCAGGTACGACCCGAGGAGGTGCCATTGGCGGTCAATATGTTGAACATTGTGGGCCTGGAACGGCTCGACCGGCATGCGCCGGTGGTGATGCTGAACCTGATGCGTTTCCACGCGCGCTCGCGCGACGGCGACGGCTCTGGTTGGGATGCTTACTTGCGCTACAGCGCGATCACCGTGCCCATGATCAAGGCGCGCGGCGGCACGCTGCTGTGGACCGGCGAGGCCAAGGCGGTCGCGCTCGGCCCGCATGCTGGCAACGACTGGGATTTCGTCGCACTGGTCTTCTATCCGTCCGTCGCCGCATTCCTCGACATGATGACGTCCGAAGCCTACGAGCGCGATGCCGATCCGCATCGCGTCAACGGCTGCGCCGAGCACGTCATCATCGCGACGAGCGAGGCGTACAGTAAGTTCAAGGCGAGCTAGGTCGTCTGCTTCCTCGACGCCACGAACACGCCCGACAGCACCAGCGCAAAACCGATGAAGTGGAAGGCCTGCGGGTGCTCACCCAGGAAGGCCATCGCCATGATCGAGCCGAACACCGGCACGACGTGGAAGAACGGTGCGGCGCGGTTGGCGCCGATCAGGCGGACGCCGCGGTTGAAGCAGAGATAAGCGAGCGTCGAGGGAAACACCGACACGTAGAACAGGGTGAGCAGGTTCGGCCCGTCGAGCTTCATGACGGGGCGCGCCGACAATTCCCAGATCTCGAGCGGAATGAGGCAGACCGCACCCGCGCCGAAAGTGAAGGCGAGGAACGAGAGGCCGTGGATCGGCGGCCGCTTCAAGGTCAGCACCGAATAGAGCGCGAAGATGATCAGCGCGACGATGAAGATCAGATCGCCCTTGTTGAAGGCGATGTTCGACAGCGTGGTGATATCGCCGTGCAGCAGGATGATCAGCACGCCGCACATCGAGAGAGCCACGCCGAAGGCCTGCGCCGCGGTGAGGCGGATGCCGAGGATGACCAGCGACCACAGCGCCACGACCAAAGGCGCAGCCGACTGCAACAGCAGGGTGTTGAGCGCCTGGGTATGCTCCAGCGCCCAATATTGCAGGGTGTTGAAGGCGCCGATGCCGGTGATCGACAGCACGATCATCAGGCCGAGTTTTTTGCGGATCGCGGGCCAGTCCTGGGCGAGATGCTTCCAGGCGAACGGCAGCACCAGCAGGAAGGCGAAGGTCCAGCGCAGGAAGGACAGCGTCACCGGCGGGATATGGCCGGCGGCGAGGCGCCCCACGACCGCATTGCCGGCCCAGCACAGCGCGGTGATGCTGAGCAGGAGATAAGGCTGGTTGGCAATCCAGTGCTGGCCGGATGTGTCGGCGCTCGTGGTCTGGCCGGTGGCGGACATTGTGATTGTTATGGCCCCGCGGTGGAATGCACCAAGGCCACCAGCCCGGCGGCATCCGGGCCGTTCGAAACCCGGCCCCGTTCAAAAACACGGAAATCGAGGCTGCATCAACGGGGGCGGGCGCATCGCGACCATGCAGCGGCCGACGCTGCGCCCGGCGCTTTGGCCGAGGTCGGTGCATGGCCTTGGAAGATTTCCGGATTTTCGGGGGATATCAAAGGCTTGGATCGGGCGTTGGGTCCTCAAAAAGCCCCGTTCTTGCTTGCTTAGAGAGGCTGCTTCCTTTATCCGGTTGGCTGCTCCGCATACGAACGGCTCAAAGCCGGGAATTGGGCTGGGCGCATCTAGATTCTTCGAAGGATTACCCGCGAATGGCTAATGTTGTCGTCGTCGGCGCCCAGTGGGGCGACGAAGGAAAGGGCAAGATCGTCGACTGGTTGTCGGAGCAGGCGGACATCGTCGCGCGCTTCCAGGGCGGACATAATGCCGGCCATACGCTGGTCATCAATGGCGAGACCTACAAGCTCGCGCTGTTGCCCTCGGGCGTGCTGCGCCCGTCGAAACTGGCGGTGATCGGCAACGGCGTGGTGTTCGATCCGCAGGCCTTCCTCGACGAGGTGACCAAGCTGCGCAATCAGGGCGTCGCGGTCGGCCCGGAGAATCTGCGCGTCGCGGAGAACGTGACCCTGATCCTGCCGCTGCACCGCGAGCTCGATGCGCTCCGCGAATCGTCCAACGCGGCGACGGCGATCGGCACCACCCGCCGCGGCATCGGACCTGCCTATGAGGACAAGGTCGGTCGCCGCGCGATCCGGCTGATGGACCTGGCCGACCTCGACACGCTCCCGCACAAGATCGACCGGCTCCTTGCGCACCACAACGCACTTCGTCGCGGCCTCAACCTGCCGGAGTTCGACGGCAACGAGATCCTGAAGGAACTGAGCGCGCTGGCGCCGCAGCTGCTGCCTTATGCGGAGACCGTGTGGCGCCTGCTCGATACCGAGCGGCGCGCGGGCAAGCGCATCCTGTTCGAAGGCGCGCAAGGTGCCCTGCTCGACGTCGACCACGGCACCTACCCTTACGTCACCTCGTCCAACACGGTGGCGGCGCAGGCCGCGACCGGAACGGGCATCGGTCCGGGCGGAGTCGGCTACGTGCTCGGCATCTGCAAGGCCTATACGACCCGGGTCGGCCAGGGGCCGTTCCCGACCGAGCTCCTGAACGAGATCGGCGAGGAGATCGGCCGTCGTGGCCGCGAGTTCGGGGTCAATACCGGGCGCAAGCGCCGCTGCGGCTGGTTCGACGCCGTGCTGGTCCGCCAGACCGTGCGGACCTGCGGCATCAACGGGCTGGCGCTGACCAAGCTGGACATTCTCGACGGCTTCGATTCGATCGAGGTCTGCGTCGGCTACACGCTCGACGGCAAGGAGATCGATCATTTCCCGGCCGGCGAGGGCGCCCAGGCCCGGGTCGAGCCGATCTGGGAGACCATCGAGGGCTGGAAGGAGCCGACCGCCGGCGCGCGGTCCTGGGCTGACCTGCCCGCCCAAGCCATCAAATATGTCCGCCGGATCGAGGAATTGGTGGGGTGCCCGGTCGCACTTCTTTCCACCAGCCCCGAACGCGAGGATACTATCCTGGTGCAAAATCCGTTTGAGGCTTAACGATCTCTTACCGGGCCGCGCGTATAATTGAGTAGAAATGGCTGATTACTATCCGCTGATCGCCCGCGCTATTGCCGCCCTGGACCCCAACGCTCCCGGCGAAAGCCGGCGCGCGCTCTATGAGCGGGCGCGCACGGCCCTGATTGCGCAACTGCGCAGTGTGCAGCCGCCGCTCTCCGAATCCGAGATCACCCGCGAACGGCTGTCGCTGGAAGAGGCCGTCCGCAAGGTCGAATCGGAAGCCGCCCAGCGGGCCCGCGAGGCCTCGCGCCCGGGTGGCGGTGCTCGCCCCAGCGGCAGCGGCGATGCGTTCCGCCGGGCCAGTGCGCGAGCGGCCGACAACAACCCGCCCGCATCTCCTCAGTCGGCCGCGCCGCCGCGGGCCCGTCCCGCCGCACCGCCGCCGCGCAACGAACGCCCGCCGCTTGGCGGTGATGACCAGAACGACCCTCCGCGTCCGCCCCGCGCTCCGCGTTTCGATGCGCCGCGCCAGCCGGCTGCGCCGGAGCCGCCGGCCGGGCGCTCTCCCCCGCGTCGTCCGGCGGAGGGCGGTCCGCCGCCGGCGCCGGCACCGGGCGTGCGCGGCTTCCGCGATATCACCGCCGACGTCAATGATCTCGGCGGTGCCGCAGCGCAGGCCAATCGCGCCGCGCGCCGCACCTATGCCAACGTGCCGTCGCCCTCGCCGGAATTCGACCGGCTCGAGCCGAGCCTGGAAAACCGCGCCGCCGAACCTGACGCACCCTATTCCTATGACGAGTCGATGGAGGAGGCCGAGCGCTACGCGCCGCAGGCCCAGCCGCCGTCGTCACGTCCGCGCATCGCAGCCGACCGCGGCGCCAGGAAGCCCAAGCGCACCGGCTCGATCTTCCCGTTCAAGAGCGCGATCGCCATCGGCATCGTGCTGATCCTGGTCGGCGCCGGCATCCTCTGGGGCAAACAGCTGGTGCAGACCGCGACCAATCTGCTCAAGCCCTCGCCCACCCAGGTGGTGGAGGCGCCGAAGGATGCCTCGCAGCCGCAGAGCAAGCCGAAGATTCCGGATCGCGTCGGCCAGCCCTCGGCCAGCGACCAGCCGGCCGCACCGGTGGCGCAGAAGGTCGTGCTCTATGACGAGGATCCGTCCGACCCCAAGGGCAAGCAATATGTCGGCTCGGTGGTGTGGCGGCTCGAGCCGATCAAGGCGTCGGGCAACCAGAAGGCCGACATCGCCGTGCGCGCCGACATCGAGATCCCCGACCGCAAGTTCAAGATGACGATGTCGTTCCGCCGCAACACCGACTCGTCGCTGCCGGCGAGCCACACGGCCGAGCTGACCTTCATCCTGCCGCCGGACTTTCCGGGCGGCAGCGTTTCCAACGTGCCGGGCATCCTGATGAAGTCGAACGAGCAGGCGCGCGGCACGCCGCTCGCGGGCCTCGCCGTCAAGGTCACCGACGGCTTCTTCCTGGTCGGCCTCTCCAATGTCGACGCCGACCGCGCCCGCAACGTCCAGCTCCTGAAGGAGCGCTCGTGGTTCGACGTGCCGCTGGTCTACGCCAACCAGCGCCGCGCCATCATCGCCATCGAGAAGGGCGCCCCCGGCGAGCGCGCCTTCAACGACGCCTTCGCGCAGTGGGGCGACTAGGCTCCATCCCCGCCTGAACGACGCGCACCCGCCATAGCCGCGAGCTATGGCGGTCCGGCATTTATTTCGATGCCGCTGCTCCCGCCCGTGTGGCAATGCGGATCACCGCATCAAAACGCGGACAAAACAAAATATGGGAGAGCGTCGGTGAAACCCCAAAACCTCCTCGTCCTGATGTCAGACGAACACAATGCGCGGATGATGGGCTGCGCGGGTGATCCGCTGGCGAAGACCCCCAATCTCGATGCGCTCGCCGCGCGCGGCACCCGCTTCACGGATGCCTACACGACCTGCCCGATCTGCGTGCCGGCGCGCGCGAGCTTTGCCACCGGCCGCTACATCCACGACATCGGCTATTGGGACAATTCGATCGCCTATGACGGCCGCGTGCCGAGCTGGGGCCATCGGATGCAACAGGCCGGCGTACGTGTGGAATCAATCGGCAAGCTGCATTATCGCAGCGGCGACGATCCGTCGGGTTTCGATCGCCAGCACATCCCGATGCACATCACCGGCGGCGTCGGCATGATCCAGCTCTCGATCCGCAAGCAGTTTCCCGATTTCGTGGCACCGCCCCGGCGTCGCGCGGCCATCGCCGAAAGCGCCGGCCCCGGCGAGAGCGAGTACACCCAGTATGACCGCCGCGTTGCCGACGTCGCCGTCGACTGGCTGCAAGCGGCTACCACGACGGACAAGCCCTGGGTTCTCTTCGTCAGCTTTGTGACGCCGCATTATCCGCTGGTCGCGCCAAAAGAGTTTTTCGATCTCTATCCCGTCGAGCGGATGCCCGACGCGAAGTTCGGACCTGGCTCCGGCTATCAGCCGCATCCGTGGCTTGCGGACCTCACCGCCGGCGGTCCGCCTAAACCGGAAGACCAGCGCGTGGCCTATGCCGCTTATCTCGGCCTGATCAGCTTCATGGATGCGCAAGTCGGCCGGGTGCTCGGTGCGCTTGATGCTGCAGGCCTGCGCGACACCACGCGCATCATCTACACCTCCGACCACGGCGAGAACGCCGGTGCGCGCGGCATCTGGGGCAAATCCAACCACTACCAGGAAGCGGTCGCCGTTCCGATGATCGTGGCGGGGCCCGATGTGCCGGCCGGAAAGCTGTCGGCGACGCCGGCCTCGCTCGCAGACGCCTATCCCTCCGTGCTCGACTGCGCCGGACGGCCGGCGGAAGCGGGCCTGCCCGGTCGCTCGCTGTTCGAGCTTGCAGCGAAGAGCGATGATCGTGATCGCATCGTGTTCAGCGAATATCACGCGGCGGCCTCGCCCTCGGCGTCCTACATGATCCGCAAGGGCCGCTTCAAATTTATCTACTACGTCCGCTTCGCGCCGGAGTTGTTCGATCTCGAGGCCGATCCGGCGGAGAGCGAAAACCTTGCCGCGCGGCCCGAATACGCTGCAACCGTCCGCGAGCTCGAGGCCGAACTCCGCCGTATTCTCGATCCCGAGGAGCAGGATCGCCGCGCCAACGAAGCGCAGCGCCTTCTGATCGAGAGCAAGGGCGGGCCCGACGCCGTCATGGCCAATCTACCGACCAAGAAACTCTATACGCCGGTGCCGCCAGAACTGCTGTCCTGAGCCGATACGGAGCGCAAGATGACAAACGTCTCCTCCGTGTCCGCGCCGACCGTCAGTCGCAGCGTTGCGCTGCTCGGCAATCGCTCGGTTCGCATCCTCGGCGTCTCCTTCGTGATGTATGTGCTGGCCCATGTCGACCGGGTGAACCTGTCGATGGCCGCGCCTTACGTCCGCGAAGAGCTGTCGCTGTCGCCGGCCGGATTGGGCCTTGCGACCGGACTGTTCTTCTGGGGCTACATCGTCCTGCAAATCCCGGCCGGCCGGCTGGCCTCCACCTGGAGCCCGAAGCGGGTGTTGCTGTGCCTTCTCCTGCTGTGGAGCTCGGTCTCGCTGACGACCGCCTTCGTCCACACCCAGACCGAGTTGTCCATCAATCGCTTCGCACTCGGCCTATCCGAAGGCGGCGTGCTGACGTGCACGCTGGTTCTGATACGCAACTGGTTCACCCGCGCGGAACGTGCCCGCGCCAATGCGCTGTTCCTGTTGAGCCTTCCGATAGGTCCGATGATCGCGAGCCCGATCTCCGGATTGATCCTGTCCTATGCGGATTGGCGTTGGATGTTCGTGATCGAAGCTGTTCCCGGCTTTCTCTGGGCGCTCGTCTGGGCCTGGGCGATCGACGATCGTCCGCAGGATGCAAATTGGCTGGCTGAGGACGAACGCGAACAGCTCGTCCGGCAATTGGCGGCGGAAGACGACGCGGCGGCACGTATTTCCGGGCATTGGCTATCGACCCTTTGGCACCCGAGCGTGCTGCTGCTCGCCCTCTATAATTTCTTCGCGCTGATGGCCGAATGGGGCGTCAATTTCTGGTTCCCGACGGTGCTGAAGGAGACCGGCCTACCGATCGGCATCGTCGGTCTGCTGGCCGCGCTGCCGCCCGCTCTGGGGATCGTCTTGATGGTCGGCACGGCGACCAGCTCCGATCGCCTGCGCGAGCGCAAATGGCACATGATTACAACGACGGCGATCTCTGGCCTGCCGCTGTTGGCAATGCAACTCACCGACGGCAGCACGCTCTGGACCGTGCTCTGCCTGTCGCTCGCGATCGCGGTCTTCCTCGGACGGTTTGGGCCGTTCTGGACCTTGCCGGGCGAGGTGTTGCCGCCCGCCGTCATCGGCGTCGGCATCGGCCTCATCAACGGGGCCGGCAATCTCGGCGGCACGGTCGGTCCCTATTTCTTCGGCGTGGTGAAGACACAGACCGGCACGTTCTCGCTTGCGCTGGCCGCAGCCGGCATTTCGCTGGTGCTGAGCTCGCTGATCGCCGTGCCGATCAAGGCGAGGCGCGACCGGTGACGTCCAGGGCCGCTCGTCGCGCGTGACCGGCTCTGTTATAGATTTCGGGATGGAGCTTCGCCATCTCGAACAGATCGTCGCGGTCTGCCGCTCCGGCAGCTTCAGCGGCGCAGCCAAGGCGCTCGGCATCGCGCAGCCGACCCTCAGCAAGAGCATCAGCCGCCTCGAGGCCAAGCTCGGCGTCAAGCTGTTCGAACGCACCAATGCCAATGCGCGGCCGACCGTCTATGCGCTGTTTGTCGCCGATCACGCCGCAACCCTGCTGCAGAACGTCACTGCGCTCGGCCACGAGCTTGAGCAGATGGCCAAAGGCGAGGCCGGGCTTCTCCGCATCGGCGTCGGGCCTGCGACGCGGCTGCGCCCGCTGCCGCTATTGATCCGCAAGGCGGCGGAAGCTTTTCCGCAACTCCAAATCGTCACCCGCTATGCCGGGCCGAATCTGATGATGCGAGCGTTGCGTGCGGGAACGTTTGATGTCGTATTCTGCCACCGCGAGATCGCGGCGTCGCAAGCGGACCTGATCCGGATCAAGATTTTTGAGGACCGCTATGTCGTCGTGGCGCGACGCGACCATCCGGCCTGCGACGGCACACCGCTGTCGGCACAGGAATTCTCCCGGTTGCCGCTGGCCAGCGCCGGGATCACGCCGGACTTCGGCGCCTGGCTCGGCGAGCCCGGCGATCACCAGAAGCGCAAGCTCGAAGCCTTCCTGTCCGACGATTACGACCTGATCAAACAGATGGCGCTGACGCCGGGCTATGTCGCGCGCGGGCCGCGCTTCGTGTTCGAGCAGGAGCTGGCGCGCGGCGATCTGGTAGAAATCCCGCTGGAGCGGGATTTCCAGTACGAATGCTGGATGCTGACGACCAACGCGCTGTGGCGCTCGCCAATCGTCAAAGCCGTGGCGCGATTGGCGAAATGACCGCTATTGCGCCGCCGCTTCTCGCTTGCGCGATGACGCTGCTGCGGCCGCTTCGCGATCCATCACGGCGCGGCAGCCGGGACTGACCTGCGCCTTTTTCTGCACCATGCAGGCCCTGATGCGCGGGATGTCGGGGATTTCACTCGAGCACAGCCGCATCGCATCGCCCGAGCACATCTGCTGCGCTTCGGGCGAGAAGGCGAGGCCGGGTGATGTCTGGAGTGCCAAGGCGGTGGCGGCGAAGGCGAACAGCGTAGCGATGGTGCGTGTCATGAAGAATGCGTCCCCGAGTTCCGCGGATTGAACCGCTTGATTTTGGGGCGCCGCACGCAGCTTGATCTGCCGCATGTCACAGCCTTCACGCCGGGAACTGAATCCCGCATGTGGTCGCTCGATTTCTTGATCTTCGAATCGAAAAGTGCTGCGCCGCCCGATTCGAGTATGCGCGATTGTTACGAAGCTTCAATGGGAGATGCGAAGGAATTCGCAGCTGTTGCGCGACCGTCACGCAAAACGCGAAACCGATCTCACATTCCGTGGCTCTCGAACACCTTGCTGCACGATCTCGACAGCTTCGCGCGGTTGGCCTGCAGGCAGCCCTGCACCGCACCGTCATTGCCGAGGTCCTTGCGGCACAACCGCGAGGCGTCGTGCGAGCAGGCCCGCTGCTCCTGCGGCGTGCCCATATGGCCTTGCGCGAAGGCGGGTGCGTTCGACAGGCCGCCGAGGGCCGAGAGCGTGATCGTCGCCAGCAACAACAGTTTTCGAGACATCGGCGGGCTCCAGATCTGACAGGGTGAATTGCAGGTCCATTCTGAACCCGCCGCGTTGCCACTTGTTCCCCCAAACAGCCCGCACCCCCGCTATCCAAGGTTCCCGCCGCGCTGCTATAAACGCCCTGGGTATGAGGAGTTCTTGATGAAACGCTATCTGGTGTTTGCGCTCGTTGGTCCGTTCGTGGGCGGCTTCCTGCTGCTGCTGACGACGACCTACCAGTCCGGCTACTGGACCCAGATCAGTCTCGGCGAGATTGGCAAGCTGTTCGTCGTGTTCTTCAAGACGCTGCAATACAGCTATCTGTTCGGCTTCCTGCCGTCGCTGATGATCGGTGCGGTCGACGACATCCTGATCCATGTCAGGCGGGTCGGGCCGGTGCTGCGGATGCTGCTGGTCGGCCTGATCGCCTTCATCCTCGCCGCGTTCACCTACGGCTCGCGCGGGTCGGATTCGGGCGCGGTGCAGTTCATCCTGTACGGCCTGGTCGGCTTCGTGCCGGCGGTGCTGTCATCCTGGTTCGTGCATCATTATGTCGAGGAGCCGCGGCCTGCGGCGGCGGCGAGCTGAGCGCGCGACCTTCGGACGCGGTGCAGCAACCTCCGTTGCGCTCGTGCGTTGCCTGATGACCATGACCATGCCCGACGACGACATTCTCGCGCCACGCAAGTCCCGCTCAGGGACGCAGTCGCGCGCCGATTTTGCGGGCCGCGCGGCGCGCGGGCCGATCATCGACCAGGATGGCCAAGAGATTCGCCCTGAACAGATCCGCCCTGAAAGCCTGGAGCAGGGGTTTCAGGAGTTTCGCTTCGAGTTCGGTCAAGGCAACCCGTTCGGCAATCTGACGCGCGAGCAGCGCATTGCACGGCTCGAGGCGATCGCAAAGCTGCTCGACGTCGCCTTCATCCTGCCGGGCACCAATATCCGCTACGGCATCGACGGGCTGATCGGCCTGATCCCCGTTGTCGGCGACATCATCACCACCGCGATCTCGCTGTGGCTGGTGCGCGAGGCCCGCGCGATCGGCGCGCCCTGGTACATCACCGCGCGGATGCTCGGCAATGTCGCGGTCGACGGCGTGGTCGGCATCGTGCCGTTCGTGGGCGACGCCTTCGACGTCATGTTCCGCGCCAACATGCGCAACGTCCGCCTCTTGCGCCGCTGGCTCGACAAGCAGCCGCGGATTTGAGGCTCGCTCTATTCTTCTTCGCCTCTCCCCGCTTGCGGGGAGAGGCCGACGCGCGCCGAGCGATGCGAAGCATCGTCCGGAGCGGCGGCGGGTGAGGGGGACTCTCCGCGAGCCCCACTCTCACCGAGATTGCTGAAGCAGCCCCTCACCCTACCCCCTTTCCCCGTAAGAACGGGGAGAGGGGAAAGAGAGATAGCGGGAGAGGGAGAACTCAAAACGCAAAAAGCGCGACAGCCTTTCGGCCGTCGCGCTTTCTGCCCACATCGGAGGCTTTAAGAAATTTACGCCGCGTCGGCGTCGGTCTCGGCGACCGATTCCGGCTTGCGGCTGCGCGGCAGCGGGAAAGCTTCGCTCTCATAGAGCGAGCGGATGCCGTTCTGGTCGAACCGCGCTTCCTCGACCTGGAGATAGGCGCCGTTCAGCGAATCCGTCGGCAACTGCTCCATCGCGAACTGCACCGCTTCGGCCGCGGTGCCGAACCGGCGATAGGTGAAGCCCGCGCGCTTCTTCTTGCGGATGGCGGCGGGGAAGAGCTCGGCGGAGGTGTTGAAGTTGAACGGACGCAGTGGACGCATGGTCAAAGACCTCGTGATCTTGTCTGGGGCTTTAAGCGCGTGGGGTTTGGGAGGGCGGAGGCCGCAATCAAGCGGGCCCGCCGCACATCATTTTCGTCCACTAATATAGGCTGTTTTGACAGAAATGCGACCCCTGCGATGGGAGATGATGAATCCGCGCATGGCAGCCCCGCAGAGGCTGTAAACCAAGTAATTTCAATAAGTTATATGATTTACAACTTGCCAAGAAGCAGCAGGACGAGCAGCACCACCAGAACAACGCCGCCGATCCCCATGCCGGAATGGCCCATGCCGTAGCCGTAGCCGCCGATCCGGCCGGACCAGCCGCCCAAGAGATAGATGAGCACCAGGATGATCAGGATGGTCCCGAGTGACATGGCGTCCTCCCTGGCGGCGGCCGGAAGAGGCTCATCGGCTGCACCGCCAGATAAGAAAAGCATATCGCGCCGCCGGGTTCCATGTCGGAACCCGGCGGGGCGCAACCTTATTTCGGCTCCAGCTTCAACGCCGCCGAGTTGATACAGTAGCGCAGGCCGGTCGGCCCCGGTCCGTCGGGGAAGACATGGCCGAGATGGCCGCTGCATTTGGAGCAGAGCACCTCGGTGCGGATCATACCGTGCGTCGTATCGTGCTCTTCGTCGATATGGCTCTCGACCGCAGGCGCGGTGAAGCTCGGCCAGCCGCAACCGGAGTCGAACTTGGCATCGGACTCGAACAGCACATTGCCGCAGCCGGCGCAGACATAGGTGCCGGCACGGTGGTCGTGCTCATATTCGCCGGAGAAGGGACGCTCGGTCGCCTTCTCGCGCAGCACGGCGTACTGCATCGGCGACAATTCGCGCCGCCACTGCTCTTCGCTCTTGATGACCTTGTCGTTGGTGGTTTTCGTCTTGGTGTCGGGCATGGGTCTCCCGTTTGTCTGATGATCTTGTTCTCGATGATCTCGCGATCAGTTGGTGGCCTTGCTGGCGCTGACCAGCGTCGGCTTCTCGATATAGTTATCCGCGAACAGTTTTTTCAGGTTCTCGACCTTCGGGATGTCGTTATAGGCGATGTAGGGCTGGGTCGGGTGCAGCGTCAGATAGTCCTGGTGATAGGCCTCCGCCGGATAGAATGCCTCCAACGCGCCGACCTTGGTCACGATCGGCTTGCTGAACACCTTGGCGCCGTCGAGCTGGGCGATATAGGCCTCCGCGACCTTCTTCTGCTCGTCGGACGTGGTGAAGATCGCCGAGCGATATTGCGTGCCGCTGTCCGGTCCCTGGCGGTTGAGCTGGGTCGGGTCGTGCGCCACCGAGAAGTAGATCTGCAGGATCTTGCCGTAAGAGATCTTCTTCGGGTCGAACTTGATTTCGACCGACTCGGCGTGGCCGGTCCGGCCGCTCGAGACGGTCTGGTAATCGGCGGTCGCCTTGGTGCCGCCGGCATAGCCGGAGACGGCATTGACGACGCCCGCCGTGTGCTGGAACACGCCCTGCACGCCCCAGAAGCAGCCGCCGGCGATCACCGCGGTCTGGATGCCACTTGCGGGTGCTGCGTCGACCGTGGGGGCGGGGATCACGACGGCGTCTTCCGCGGCCCGGGTCGGTGCGGCAAAGGCCAGCGTCAAGGCGGTGGTGGCGGCGAGCAGGGACAGGACGGAGCGGCGCATGGCGGATCCTCTTTCGGAAGGCCTGACAGTTTAGGGCGGTTGAGGGCGGGCGAACAGCCTGCCCGGCGTTTTCAGACACCGGAGATACGGGCGGATCGGGCGATTGTTACGGCGCGACGGACACGAGTCTGTGAAAAAGGCAAGGCATAACGACAAGGCATTACAACAAGACATGACAAATCGGGTTGGCGCGGCCGGGGAAATCCGGCTTGAATGAACCCCACGGTCCGGACCTCGACTTACGAAATGTGGCGCTGGAGCTTGCCTTTCAACATGTGGCGCGGCCTTGTCCTGATCCTTCTCCTCGGGTCGTCA
This sequence comes from Bradyrhizobium ganzhouense, assembly GCF_049949285.1. NCBI lineage: Bacteria > Pseudomonadati > Pseudomonadota > Alphaproteobacteria > Hyphomicrobiales > Nitrobacteraceae > Bradyrhizobium > Bradyrhizobium ganzhouense. The sequence continues at coordinate 7,345,857 of NZ_CP181318.1, read as the reverse complement.
TATGCGACGACGGCCGCTGCCGATCCCCAGCTTGGCGACGACCTTGCGACCTGCCGCGACCGGCAGGCGGATGGACAGGCGCGGCTACGGGCTTGCGAAAGCCTGCTCGACGCCGATCGCGTCACCGGCAAGGACAAGGCCATCGCGCTGCTCGCGCGTGGTTTCTGGCTGCTGAACACCAAACGTGATTTCGATCACGCCTTCGAGGCCTTTTCCGCGGCACGCGAGGCCGATCCCGCCAACGTCGTCGCCATCGACGGCCAGGCCCAGGTCTATTGGCGTAAGGGCCAGGATGATCTTGCTTTAACCACCTATGATCTCGCGCTGCAGCAGCAACCCACCTACGGCGGCGCCTATAACGACCGCGGCTTGCTCTATTTGCGCAAAGGCGCGTTGCAAAGCGCGCTGGATGATTTCAATGCCGCAATCAAATTCGCGCCGAAATTTTTTCTCGGCTGGACCAATCGCGCCCGCGTGCGCACGATGATGAAGGACTATGACGGCGCGCTCGCGGACTTCGCCGACGCGGCCAAGATCGATCCGAATGCGCCACAGATCGCCAGCAATCGTTGCGTGACCTTTGCAGCGATGCAGCGTTTCGACGAAGCGCTCACCGATTGCAACGGCATTCTGGAAAAGCAGCCGAAGAACCAGTACGTGCTCGCTAATCGCGGCGACGCTTATCTGGCCAAGGGCGATCTGGATGCCGCGCTCCATGACTACAATTTCATCCTCGATATGAACCCGAACAATGTCCGCGCCCATGCCGGCCGCGGCCAGGTGTTCGAGCGCAAGCAGGATCTGGCCCAGGCGCGCGCCGACTACCGCGCGGCCGCCTTTGCGCTCACGCCATTCGACGAGATCGAGATCGCGATGGCGCGCACCAACGCCAAGTCCCGCCTTGCCGTACTCGACCCGAAGTCGCCGGCCATCCGCGCGACGCAGCGCCGCGTGGCGCTGCTGATCGGCAACGGCGCCTACCGCAACGTTCACGCGCTCAACAATCCGCCGCGCGACTCCAAGCTGATCGCCGGCGCGCTCCGCGATGTCGGCTTCCAGACGGTGATGGTGTCGAACGATCTCAGTCGAGATCAATTCTTCCAGACGTTGCGCGCCTTTGCAGCGGAAGCGGAGAAGGCGGATTGGGCCGTTGTCTATTATGCCGGTCATGGCTTCGAGATCGGCGGCGTGAACTACCTCGTGCCGGTCGATGCCAAGCTTGCGGTCGACAAGGACGCCGAAAAGGAAGCCGTGGCGCTTGAGCAGGTCGTTGCCGCGGTCGGAGGCGCGCACAAGCTGCGCCTGGTGATCCTGGACGCCTGCCGCGACAATCCTTTCAAGCCGACCATGCAGCAAACGCTATCGCTCAAGCTGGTCGACAAGGGCTTTTCGAACATCGAGCCCGGCGTCGGCTTCATGGTGGTCTATGCCGCCAAGCATGGCGAGACCGCGATGGATGGCGAGGGCTCCGACAGCCCGTTCGCGGTCGCGCTCGCCCGCGACGTGCAGCAGCCCAATGTCGAGATCCGAAAACTCTTCGACATCGTCCGAGACGACGTCTGGTCCGCGACCAAGCATGCGCAGCAGCCCTTCACCTACGGCTCCCCATCGGGCAGCGAGGACTTTTACTTCGTGGCGGGGAAGTGACGGGAGCGTAGGGGTGTGTTAGCTGCGAGCTTTCGACAGGTTCTCCATCCGGTCCGGACCAAAGAGCCCGGGGTGAACCCGGGCGACCGGTGGTCGACTTAAGAATATGATGGCAGGAACTGATCTCACAACATGCCGCGCGTCGTCCCCCTGACATTTGTCATACTCGTCTCCAGCCTTGCGATCGCCGCGGCCGAGCCACAATCCGGCGACGACCTCGCCACCTGCCGCGACCGGCAGGCCGACGCCCAGGCGCGGACGACGGCCTGCGAGAACCTGCTCAACGCCGACCGCGTCACCGGCAAGGACAAGGCGGTCGCGCTGTCCGTGCGCGGCAATAATTTGATCAACAAGCGCGACAACGTCCATGCGATCGAGACCTTGTCCATGGGCTTAGGTCTCGATCCCGACAATGCCATCATCCTCAATTTGCGCGGCATCGCCTATGAACGCACGGGCCAGGACGACCTTGCGATGGCGGACTTCAATCTTGCGCTCCAGAAGCGGCCGACCTACGGCGTTCCCTACAACAATCGCGGCGTCATACAGCTGCGTCGGAACGCGCTGCAAAGCGCGCTCGACGATTTCAGCCTGTCGATCAAATACACGCCCAAATTCATTCTCGGCTGGACCAACCGGGCCCGCGTCCGCACGCTGATGAAAGATTATGACGGCGCGCTCGCCGATTTCGCGGAGGCCGAGAAGATCGATCCGACCGCGCCGCAGATTGCCGGCAACCGCTGCATCACCTACGGCCTGATGGGTAAGTTCGACCAGGCCTTTGCCGATTGCAACGGCATCATCGAAAAGCAACCGAAGAACACGGGCGCGATCAACAATCGTGCTGATGTCAGCATGATGAAGGGCGATTTTGACGCCGCGCTGAAGGACTACAATGCGACGCTCCAGATCAACCCGAACAACATCCGCGCCCATTCCGGCCGTGGCCAGATCTACGAGCGCAGGAAAGATCTCGCCCAGGCGCGCGCCGACTATCGCTCCGCGGCCTATTCCCTGACGAAGTTCGACGAGCTTGACGTCGCCCGCGCCCGCACCATCGCGCAGGAGCGGCTCGCGGCGCTGACGCCGCAGATGCCGGGCGGCGCGCCCAGCGGGCGCCGCGTTGCGCTGGTGATCGGCAACGGCGCCTACAAGAACGTCCATGCTCTGCCCAATCCGCCGCGCGACTCGAAGATGATCGCGAGCGTGTTGAAGGATGTCGGCTTCCAGGCCGTGATCTCCGCCAGCGACCTCACCCGCGACAAGTTCTTCGACGCGCTGAAGACCTTCGCCGAGGAAGCGGAGAAGGCCGACTGGGCCGTGGTCTATTACGCCGGCCACGGTTTTGAGATCGGCGGGGTGAACTATCTCGTTCCTGTTGATGCCAAGCTCGCCGTCGACCGGGACGCCGAGACTCAAGCCGTCGCCCTGGAGCAGGTGATCGCAGCAGTGGGCGCTGCGAGAAAAGTGCGTCTGGTGATTCTGGATGCCTGCCGCGACAATCCGTTCGCACCGACCATGCAGCACACGCTGTCGCTGAAGCTGGTCGACAAGGGCTTTTCCAACATCGAGCCCGGTGCCGGCTTCATGGTGGTCTACGCCGCCAAGCACGGCGAGACCGCGATCGACGGCGACAACGGCGCCGACAGCCCGTTCTCCACCGCGCTCGCCCGCGAGATCAAGATGCCGAAGGTCGAGATCCGGAAGCTGTTCGACATCGTCCGCGACGACGTCTGGTCCGCGACCAAGCACGCGCAGCAGCCGTTTTCGTATGGCTCGCCGCCGGGCCGCGAGGATTTCTATTTCGTGGCGGGGAAGTGAGATGCCGCCCCAAACGCAGCCGCGATGTGCTATTGAAGGCTTAACAAAGGAGTTTGTCAGAACCCGCGGCGCACATTGAGATGGGTGTTCAGATGATCACAATTCCAGAACTGGTAGCGCAGACTCTAGCGTCGTTCTTGACTTCGGACACACGAGATCGGTTTGGCTCTTCGCATGCCCGCCTGGCTGAAGTTCTTCCCTTTGCGGCCAGACTCACATTGGAGTGCATCGGTAACAGCGACGCCCTGTATCACAACATAGAGCACTCGATGCTTGTGACTCTTGCCGGGCACGACATCCTGATGGGGCGAATGCTGTTGCGGCCAACGACGGTCGCCGACTATGCGAATTTCACCCTGGCGTGCCTCACCCATGATATCGGATATGTGCGCGGAGTCGTTCAAGGAGACAGCGACGATTCCTATGTCGCGGATTTGGAAGGCCGCATGATCCGTCTTCCACGGGGGGCCTCCGACGCCGCGCTCGCTCCCTATCATGTGGACCGCTCAAAATTGTTCGTCCTGGAGCGCTTCGACGACGTCGAAGAGATCGAGGCAAGCCGAATTGCCCGAGCCATTGAATTTACGCGCTTTCCCTATTCGGAATCCGCAAACGACAGTCTGATGGACGAGGAGGGCATGTTGCTTCGCGCTGCCGACCTGATCGGCCAGCTTGGCGATCCCAACTACTTGAGAAAGTCAAACGCCCTGTTCCACGAGTTCGAGGAAATCGGCCTGAACAAGAAGCTCGGTTATGAAACGCCTGCCGACGTCGTCTACAAATACCCGCAGTTCTATTGGAACAACGTTGCTCCACAAATTCAGGCCGCGATACGCTATCTCAATATCACCTCGAGCGGTCGGCAATGGATCGCAAATCTTTATAGCAATGTTTTCCGGGCCGAGCGCGAGCCGGGTCTATCGGGTCCGCAACCTTGATGACGTCGGTCGGACTTTGTTGAACGTCAGCCGGCTTCAAACCACAATGCTCAACCGCTTCGCCGCGCGCGTGATGCCCGTATACAGCCACCTTGCGCGGCTCTCCTGAAACGCAAAACTCTCGTCGAACAGAACGACGTCGTCCCATTGCGAGCCCTGCGACTTGTGCACGGTCAGCACGTAGCCGTAGTCGAACTCGTCATAGGGCTTGCGCTGCTCCCAGGCGATCGCCTCGACGCCCCCCTCGAAGCAGTCGGCGCGCACCGAGACTTTTGTGACCTTGTGCCCGAAGTCCTCGTCGGGCGAGAGCCGCATGCTGAGGATGCGCGACTTCGAGCGGGAGGTGTTGCGCGACTTCACGCGCCACAGGCCGCCGTTGAACAGGCCCTTCTTGCGGTTGTTGCGCAGGCAGACCAGCTTGTCGCCGGCGACCGGAAAGGTGTCCTCGATGTTCTGGCGTTGCCGCACCCGCATGTTGTAGGCGCGTCGCGTGTTGTTGCGGCCGACCAGGACCTGGTCGGCACCCATGACGCGATCAGGGTCGAGTTCTTTCCGCGACACCACCTCGCTCTCGCCGTAGCGGCCGATGTCGAGCTCGCGGCCCTCGCGCACGTCCATCGACATCCGCACGATCGGATCGTCCTGGGCCTGGCGATGCACTTCGGTGAGCATCGCATCGGGCTCGGTATTGGTGAAGAATCCGCCGCCCTGAATCGGCGGCAGCTGCGCGGGATCCCCTAACACCAGCAGCGGGCAGTCGAACGACATCAGGTCGCGGCCCAATTCGGCATCGACCATCGAGCATTCGTCGATCACGATCAGCTTGGCCTTGGACGCCGGCGCGTCGTCCCACAATTCAAAGCTCGGCTGCTCCTCGCCGGATTCGCGGGCGCGATAGATCAGCGAATGGATGGTGGAGGCGTCGTCGCAACCCTTGTTGCGCATCACCAGCGCCGCCTTGCCGGTGAAGGCGGCGAACTTGACATCGCCGTCCACGCCGTCGGCGATGTGCCGCGCCAGCGTGGTCTTGCCGGTGCCGGCAAAGCCGAACAGGCGGAACACCGGCGGCGTGCCGTTGCGGCCGGGTTTTGCCTTCAGCCAGTCGTCGACGGCCTTGAGGGCGGCATCCTGATGCGGGGTGAATGTGGGCATGTCTGTCTTGAGAAGGGGCGAAACGAAGCGATTCGCCATCCCCCGAAACTAACCATTCGCCCCGCCGGTTCAAGCGGTGCGAATCCGGTCGCCCGCGGCCCTATTGCCAGCCGGGAACGCCGCGCATGTCGGGCAGATGGTGGGCGATGCCCTTGTGGCAGTCGATGCAGGTCTTTTCGCCGGTGAACAGGAAGCGCTGGTGCGCCACCGAGGCCCGCGGCGACTGTTTGGTGATGTCCATGGAGTCGGCGCTGTGGCAGTTGCGGCATTCCAGGGAATCATTGGCCTTGAATCGTGCCCATTCATGCGCGGCGAGCTCGAGCCGGTGATCCAGAAACTTTTCCCGGGTGTCGATCGTGCCAAAAATCTTGCCCCAGACCTCCTTGGAGGCCTGCATCTTGCGCGCGATCTTGTCGGTCCAGTTGTGCGGGACGTGGCAATCCGGGCAGGTCGCGCGCACGCCGGAGCGGTTGGTGAAGTGGATGGTCGATTTCAGCTCGGCGAAGACGTTCTCGCGCATCTCGTGACAGCCGGTGCAGAACTTTTCGGTGTTGGTCAATTCCAGCGCGGTGTTGAAGCCGCCCCAAAAGATCACGCCGGCGGCGAAGCCTGCGAGCACCAGCGTGCCGAGCGCGAAGACCGTGCTCGGCCGCGACAGCACGCCCCACAGTTCGAGCGCGAAATCCCAGCAACGCGCGATGAAGCCGCGCTTGGCTTTTGGCTCGTCAGCTGTCGTCGTCATCGCCGGCCACCCGGACTTGCACGTGACAGCAAGGTGTCGATATCCGTAAAATCGTTGCTCACCGGCGGCGTGGCAGTGTTTTGCGGCACGTGGCATTCGGTGCAGAAGAAGCGCCGCGGCGAGATCGAGGCCAGGAACTGGCCGTCGCGGTCCATGAAGTGGGTGATCGAGACCATCGGCGCCTGCGATTCCGCGATGCGTGCCCGCGCGTGGCACGACAGGCATTTGTTGCCGTTGAGATCGATCTGATAGCCGTCGATGGTGTGCGGGATCACCGGCGGTTGCTCCGGATAGTTGCGCACCTCCCGCTCCGACGTGTTGCGGTTCGGCAGCATCGGCGGCGCCGGGCCCTCGTCGTTGAGCGGGGTCGGACCACGCAGGCCTGAATTCACCGTCTGCGCGGTCAGCGAGCTCGCGCCGGCTGCGATCGCGCAGGCGAGCAGGGCTATGCCAAATCGTTTCATCATGACTGGGTTACCCGCTCGATCCGCACGGCGCATTTCTTGTAGTCGGTCTGCAGCGAGATCGGATCGGTGGCATCTAGCGTCACCTTGTTGATCAATTTGGACTCGTCGAACCACGGCACGAACACGAGACCGCGCGGCGGCCGGTCGCGGCCGCGGGTCTCGACGCGGGCGCGGATGAAGCCGCGGCGGGATTCCACCTTCACCTCGTCGCCGCGCCGGATCTTTGCCTCCTGTGCGTCGTCGGGATGCATGAAGCAGACGGCCTCGGGGAAAGCCTTGTAGAGCTCGGGCACGCGGCGCGTCATGGTGCCGGAATGCCAGTGCTCCAGCACGCGGCCGGTCGAGAGCCAGAACGGATAGTCATTGTCGGGCGATTCCGCCGGCGGCTCGTAGGGTAGCGCGAAGATGCGCGCCCTGCCGTCGGGGTAGCCGTAGAACTGCACGTCGGTGCCCTGCTTGACGTAGGGATCGCTGCCCTCGCGAAAACGCCAGCGCGTCTCCTGGCCGTTCACCACCGGCCAGCGCAGGCCGCGCTCCTTGTGATAGCTTTCGAACGGCGCGAGGTCGTGGCCGTGGCCGCGGCCAAACGAGGCGTATTCCTCAAACAATCCCTTCTGCACGTAGAAGCCGAACGCCTTGGATTCCTCGTTGGCGTAACCTTCCTCGATCTCCGAGGTCGCAAACTTGTCGACCTGGCCGTTTTTATAGAGCACGTCGAACAGCGTCTTGCCGCGGACGTCGGGCTTCTTCGCAATCAGTTCCTCCGGCCAGACCTCCTCGATCTTGAAACGCTTTGAGAATTCCATCAGCTGCCACAGATCTGACTTGGCCTCGCCGGGGGCGTGGACGAGCTGGTGCCAGAACTGCGTGCGCCGCTCGGCATTGCCGTAAGCGCCTTCCTTCTCCACCCACATCGCGGTCGGCAGGATCAGGTCGGCGGCGAGCGCCGTCACCGACGGATAGGCGTCCGAGACCACGATGAAATTGTCGGGATTGCGGAAGCCCGGATAGGTCTCCTCGTTGGCGTTGGGGCCTGCCTGGAGGTTGTTGTTGACCTGCACCCAATAGGCGTTGATCAGGCCGTCCTTCAGCATCCGGCTTTGCAGCACGGCGTGCGCGCCGTTCTTATCGGAAATGGTGCCTTCCGGCAGCAGCCAGAGATGCTCCGCCTTGTCGCGGTGCTCCTTGTTGGTCACGACCATGTCGGCGGGCAGGCGGTGCGAGAAGGTGCCGACCTCGCGCGCGGTGCCGCAGGCCGAGGGCTGGCCGGTCAGCGAGAACGGACTGCTGCCGGGCGAGCAGATCTTTCCGGTCAGAAGATGGATGTTGTAGACGAGATTGTTGCACCAGACGCCGCGGGTGTGCTGGTTGAAGCCCATGGTCCAGAACGAGACCACTTTTGTCTTCGGATCCGCATAGAGCTCGGCGAGTGCCTCCAGCCGGTTCATCGGCACGCCGGACATCTCTGACGCCTTCTCCAGCGTGTAGTCCGAGACGAACTTGACGTATTCGTCATAGCTCATCTCGGTGGAATCATTTGCCTTCGCTGCGCCCGTCGCCTTCTTCTGCAGCGGGTGCTCGGGCCGCAGGCCATAGCCGATATCGGTCTGGCCGCGCCTGAAGATGGTATGCGCGGCGACAAAATCCTTGTTGACGCGGCCGGTCTTGATGATGTGGTTGGCGATGGCGTTGAGGATGTAGAGGTCGGTCTGCGGCTTGAACACCATGCCGATGTCGGCGAGGTCGAACGAGCGGTGCTCGAAGGTCGAGAGCACGGCGACGCGGACATGCGGCGCGGACAGCCTGCGGTCGGCCAGACGCGTCCACAGGATGGGGTGCATCTCCGCCATGTTGGAGCCCCACAACACGAAGGCGTCGGTGGCCTCGATGTCGTCATAGCAGCCGGCCGGCTCGTCGATGCCGAAGGTGCGCATCATGCCGGCGACGGCGGAGGCCATGCAGTGCCGCGCATTGGGATCGATATTGTTGGTGCGGAAGCCGGCCTTGAACAGCTTCGACGCCGCATAGCCCTCCCAGATCGTCCACTGGCCGGAGCCGAACATGGCGACGCCGTTGGGCCCGCGCTTCTTCATCGCCTCCTTCCACTTCAGCTCCATGATGTCGAAGGCTTCGGTCCAGGACACGGGCGTGAAGTCGCCGTTCTTGTCGTATTGGCCGTTGGTCTTGCGCAGCATCGGCTGCGTCAGTCGGTCATGGCCGTACATGATCTTGGAGAGGAAGTAGCCCTTGACGCAGTTCAGGCCGCGATTGACCTCGGCCTTGATGTCGCCATGGGTGGCGACGACGCGGTTGTCCTTGGTCGCGACCATCACCGAGCAGCCGGTGCCGCAGAAGCGGCAGGCGGCCTTGTCCCATTTCAGCTCGGACGAGTCGCGCTCGGTGACCAGATTGGCGGCCAGCGAAGGTGCCGGCATGCCGGCCGCGGCGGCCGCGATCGCGGCGGCCTCGAGCTTCAGCATCTGGCGGCGGTCGAGCTTCGGCGATGTCATGATGGCTCTCCCGGCCCTCAGGCCGTTTCGATGGCGTGAAAGACCAGCGCTGCGGAATAGACGTCTCCCAGCGACTGGATGGTGTTGAGGATGGTGCCGAGGCTGCCGGAGTCCGGCGCTTCGGTGACGACGATGAGTTTTCCACGCGCATCGCGGCCATGGATTTCGCAGCCGGGAATCGCGATGATCTCGGCCTCCAGCGCGGCGAGGCGCTCGGGGCGAGCCTGCACAATGATGCTGGCGATCTCGCAGCCGGGCGGCGGGACGACGCGGTCGGTGCTGAGCACCCGGCCGGTGATCAATGCACGGCGGTTGAGTGTGGCGTGAGCCATGATGCCTGTCTTTCGCTTTGAGGGACTAATGCGGGGAGGGTGGTGGGCCGGGAGGGCCGGCAAACATCTGGTAGATCCAGACGCCAAGCCCGTAGGAGCCGACCGTTCCGACCGCGAGGACGGGCATCACGACCGCGGTCAGGAACAGGAACGCAAAGATCTCCATGCGCTTACGGCGCACGCGCGACATCGTGTCGTCAGGGGCCGACATATTCGGTCTCTCTGAAATGGTCTGGGGAATCGGGACGGCATCCGGGCCGTTGCCTTGCTGCAGTTTAGATGCAACAGGCCGGCTGACGCGTTGATCTGGATCAACCGATCAAGTTGCGATCGTCGCAGCCGCCAAAACTGCAGTTGCCACGACCGCAAGCACAAGTTTGGATTGTGCGCGTGCGAAGGCGATGCGAGAGTTGAGCTCTCGAGCGGGAGAATGAACAGCGTGAGCGGGCTGACGGCCATCGATCTCGGGCTTCGCGGCGCGGCGAGCGGCGTGTTCCTGTTGATCGTCCTGGTGGCGCTGCAGCGCCGTGCCATCAATCAGAACGCTTTGCTGGGCATCGCGATGTGCGCGGGAGGCGTGTTCTATGCGATCGTCACAGCGCCCTTCTTTCCCAAGGCGTCCTGGTGGTGGACGATGCCGTTCATATCCTCGCTCGCCGCCGTCTTCTGGTTATGGGCGCGCGCAGCGTTCGATGACGATTTCGTGCTCAGGCGCTGGCACGGCGCCCTGTGGCTGGCCGTCGTTGCCTGGGGATTTGCAGTGTCGCTCAGTTTCCCGCAATGGCCCGCTTTGGCCAGGTCCGGCGGCAAGGTCCTGTCGTTGCTCGTCCTGGGGCTCGCGTTGGCCGCCGCGATCCAGACGGTCAAGACCTGGCGCGTGGATCTGGTGATGCGGCGGCGCCGGCTGCGGCTGGCGGTGCTCGCCATCAATGTCGCGACCATCGTTCCCGTCGCAGTTGCTGCTGTCGCCGATATTCCCGTTGCGGCACCCGGCGCGTACGGCAGCCTGCCGACCGCGCTCAGCCTGTTCGTGGTGGCGACGCTCGCGGCCCTGGGCGTGCTCAGTCCGCCGGTCGCGGCCGTCAGCGACGCCACGGCCGCGATCGCATCCGGTGACGCGGGGAAGCCGGTCCAGGTGGCCGATCGCGCCGCCGCGGAACGGGTCGTTGTCGATCCGATCCTGCTGCGGCGCCTCGACCATCTCATGACGGTGGAGCGGACCTACCGCCAGGAAGGCCTCGCGATCGGGGCACTGGCGGCGAGGCTCGAGGTTCCCGAGCACCGGCTACGCCAGGCCATTAACGAAGGGCTAGGCTATCGGAACTTCAATGCGTTCCTCAATCATTATCGCATCGAGGATGCCAAGCTGGCGCTGTCCGACGTGACGCAACGGGAGGTCCCGATCCTGACCATCGCCATGGATGCGGGCTTCCAGTCGATCGGGCCTTTCAATCGCGCCTTCAAGGCCGAGACCGGGGTGACCCCGACCGAATTCCGGCGCGAGGCGCTGAGCCGGCCGGAAACTGACTGCGATCCCGGGATCAGCCAATCGCGCCGAGAAATCGGCTAGCCGATTTTTGGAACGGGAGAGAGAGACTTGCCCCGATTTGGCAGACTGTCCGGCAGAAAGCCCCGTCCAGCCAGCAAGAGCCTGTTCATGTCCCATTCAACCGCTGTCACCCCTGCATCGGAACGGCTCCACGCCCTCGATGCGGTCAGGGGCTTTGCGCTGCTGCTCGGCATCGTCCTGCATGCGACATTGTCGTTTGTGCCGGCCTCGCCCCGGTTCTGGATCATCCAGGACATTCATCCGAGTCTCGCCCTGGGCCTGTTGTTGTTCACGATCCACGTCTTCCGGATGACGACCTTCTTCCTGCTGGCCGGTTTCTTCGCCCGTATGAGCTTTCATCGCCGAGGGAACTGGGGGTTCGTCAAGGATAGGTTGCAGCGGATCGCCCTGCCGCTCGTGATAGGTTGGCCGCTGGTGTTTACGCCGATCGTTCTGGTGGTCATCTGGGCCTCGAACTTTCCGAATGGCGGTCCGATCCCCGGCGCGCCGCGCTGGCCACCGGTGTTGCCGAATTTCCCGCTGACCCATCTCTGGTTTCTCTACGTGTTGCTGGAGCTCTATGTCGCCATGCTGCTGCTGCGCGGCGCGATGGTCTGGCTCGATGCATCCGGCACGCTGCGAACGATCCTTGACCGCTTTTTCGCAGGCATCATGCGAAGCCCGCTGGCTCCCCTGCTTCTAGCGATCCCGATCGGCATCGTTTTCAGCCTCGACCAGCGCTGGATCAATGTGATGGGGGTGAGGACGCCGGATCAATCGCTCATCACCAATGCGCAGGCCTGGATCGGCTTCGGCACCGCCTTCGCCGTCGGCTGGCTGTTGCATCGGCAGATCGATCTGCTGCGGATTCTCGAGCGGCGCTGGCTTCCGTATCTCTTGCTCGCAGTCGTGCTGATCCTGATCAGCTTCGTGCTGTCGGGTGTGATGTTGTCTGCGCCGGGCGCGCCGAAACTGCCTTTCAGCTTCGCCACGCTCCGGCTTGTCTCCGCGATCCTTTATGCACCGGCGATCTGGATCTCGACTTTCGCGGCCATCGGTCTCGCGCTTCGCTTCATGTCGGGCTTCAGCCCGACCCGGCGCTACCTCGCAGATGCGTCCTACTGGCTCTATCTGATCCACCTGCCGATCGTGATGGCGCTGCAGGTCGTGCTGTCGCAACTCGACTGGCCCGGGCTGATCAAGTTCGCAATCATTCTCGTCGTCGCGCTTCCGCCGATGCTGGCGAGCTATCATCTCTTGGTGCGCTTCACCTTCATCGGTACGATCCTGAATGGCCGCCGCGCCCCAAAGCGCGTTCTCCCGCAAGGCGGAATTGCGACTGCGTAGACAGCGCCGCCTCGCGCATTAAGATGCCCGCAACAAAAATAAGCGGGAGAGATGGCGTCATGAAGTTCGGCATCTTCTATGAGCTGCAACTGCCGCGGCCCTGGGTGGCCGGCGACGAGCTCAGGCTCTACCAGAACGCGCTCTCGCAGATGGAGCTCGCCGACAGTCTCGGCTACGACCACGCCTGGGTCGTCGAGCATCACTTCCTCGAAGAGTATTCGCACTCGCCGTCACCTGAGTCGTTCCTCGCTGCCGCAAGCCAGCGCACAAAAAACATCCGGCTCGGCCACGGCATCCTCCAGCTCACCACCAATCATCCGGCGCGTGTCGCCGAGCGCGTCGCGGTGCTCGATCTCTTGTCCAATGGCCGCTGCGAATTCGGCATGGGCGAGAGCGCGTCGATCACTGAGCTGACGCCGTTCGGCCGCGACATGGAGACCAAGAAGGAAGTCTTTGAGGAGGCCGTCGCCGCGATCTTCCCGATGTTCAGGGATGCGGGGAGCGAGCATCACGGCAAGTATTTCGACATCCCCTTGCGCAACGTCGTGCCGAAGCCGGTGCAGAAGCCGCATCCGCCGTTGTGGATGGCCTGCTCGCAGCTGCCGACCATCGAGCGTGCCGGCCGCCACGGTTTTGGCGCACTCGGTTTCCAGTTCGTCAGCGCCGATGCCGCACACGCCTGGGTGCATGCCTACTACAATGCGATGACCAAGCGTCTCGCCAAGCTCGCCGATTACGAGATCAACCCGAACATGGCGCTGGTGTCGTTCTTCATGTGTGCCAAGACGGATGAAGAGGCGCGTGCGCGCGCCGACGGCGCCACCTTCTTCCAGTTCGCGCTGCGCTTCTACGGCGCCTCGCAAAACCGCCAGCGTCCCGCGCCCTACACCGTCAACATGTGGGACGAGTACAACAAGTGGAAGCGCGACAACCCGGAAGCGCAGGAGGCGGCCTTGCGCGGCGGCCTGATCGGCTCGCCGGAGACGATCCGCAAGAAGCTGAAGCGCTTTCAGAGCTCGCATATCGACCAGGTCATCCTGCTCAACCAGGCCGGCAAGAACAGCCACGAGCACATCTGCGAGTCGCTGGAGCTGTTCGGCCGCGAGGTGATGCCCGAGTTCCAGAACGATCCGGCGCAGGCCGCCTGGAAGCAGGGCGTGATGAGCGGCGAGATCAAGCTGGAAGAGATCGACACCGAAGCCTTTACGGACCGCTACGGCAAGCTCGCCATCAACGTCGCGCCCGCGAAGGCGGCGGCGGGGTAGGGGCAGTCGAGCGTTCCTGCTGCGGAGGCATGGGCCCCGGCCCAGCAGCGCACTGCTGAAGAAGCGCTGCGCTGCATCCGGGGCACGAGTCTGTCGGCGAAACAATAACTCTCGTGTCCCGGACGCGCTGCAGCGCGTAGCGATGCTGCGCAGAGCCGGGACCCATGTGGCGACATACGTCGGCCTATCGACTTCCAGCCAAATCCCCCTGCTGATATCGTCCGTCAAAAGGACCTTGACGGAGGAAACCAATGCGGCCCTCAAACCCGGCTTCAAGCGACGTCACGCCCGCGGTGCTCGCCATTGGCCGTCCGGACTTCCCGAACATCCTCATCGACACCTTGCGCCGGCAGGCCGGCGTCGGCCATTGCATGGTGTTCGCGCTGGGCCGCGCCGGCGCGGCGAGCTGTCTGCTCGACGCCGGCAATATCCCGACCGGCGGCGATCTCGGCGCGGCCTATGCCGGGCAGTTCCACGAATCCGATCCCAATCGGGATGCGCTGTTCGAAGGCGCGGGCAGCGCGCCGATCATGCTGCCGTCGTTCGCGCCGCGCATGTACGGCGCGCGCTACCGGAAAATTTTCTTCAACGACTCCAAGATCGTCGACAAATGCGCGACAGCGATCTGGGTCGACGACACCTGCTTCTACGTCAATTTCTACCGCGTCACGGCGCAGGGCCGCTTTGGCGACGCTGAGCGTGCGCGGCTGCAGGCGATCGCGCCGGCGATCGGCGCCAGCGTCGCGCGTCATTTCCAGCCGGCCGCGACCGCAACGCCGGACCAGAACCTCGCTGCGCTGTTCGCGACGCGCGCGCCACTCTCCGCGCTGACGCCGCGCGAGCAGGAGGTCTGCCGCCATATCCTGCTCGGTCTCAGCTCAGAGGCGATCTCTCAGGCGCTCGGCATCAGCCTGCATTCGACCCTGACCTACCGCAAGCGCGCCTATGAGCGGCTCGGCATTTCCTCGCAGAACGAGTTGTTCGGAATCGTGCTGCGCTTGCTTGCGGAGCCTGGTCGCCTGAACTGAGGGGTGCGCTTAAGTAGTCCGCGATCTCTGCTTCCGAGCGCGGGGCGGACACGCGGCCCGCCCTCTGGGATCGTCGGTTTGTGACTCACAGGCGAATTCCGCGTTCTCATAATGAGCAATTGGTGATAAGCATGCGATGGGAATTCATGCCTATCGGGGGACGCGGGAGTGGCAGCAAAGCTTAGCCAGATCATTCTTCTTGGTGCATTCGTGATGCTCTCCGCGCTTGGCACTGCTCACGCTGCAACCGTTGTGGCCCTTGGAGCCAGCAACACCTTCGGTAAGGGTGTATCGCGTAGCCAATCCTATCCTGCACAGCTTGAAACGCTTCTTCGTGCGAAGGGTCTCAACGTCCATGTCATCAATGCTGGCGTCAACGGCGACACCACGGGAGGCATGCTGGCCCGACTCGATCGCGTGGTCCCGAAAGGAACGAGCGTTGTGATCCTTCAACCCGGCGGAAACGATCGGAGAAAGCTAGCCGCCGACAACACGCCTGCCATCCAAAGTCGGCTGAGCGCGATGGGAATCAAGGTTGTTATGCTCCCGAACGGAATGCTGCACGGACTTCCGCATCAGCCTGATGGCCAACATCTTACGCCAGAGGGCTATCACACGCTGGCAGAGCAACTGGTCGGCGAAGTCGCCGCGGCACTGGGGAAATAGCGTCAAACCACCTCTTGAGGTCAACAGGCCCATGTCGGAGAGGCCCGATCCTCAACATTCCTATGGCCCTTTGTGGAATTTTCCTTCCCCAACTCGAAGACCAATACGATGTACCTTGCTGTCTCCTGCTTCTCGCTCTGAGCTAGTAAGCGGGACCGCCACAAGCTAACATTGAACCGGGGGCAAGGTTGGAGCAGGTACCCGGGCGGCCTCCTGGATTTTCGCGAAGGTCGAGGGGCATTTTGTGGATGGGCTTGGAACCGAGGAAAAGTGGCCGGAGCCGATCTGGCAAATTACACCGCCCGAGGCCGAGGGCTGGTCTCCAAACGCGCTCGCTTATGTAGACGCAATCGCGGATGAGATTGGGACCGCTGCTCTGATGATTATCGAACGCGGCGCAGTCGTTCATCAGAGGGGCGCGGTCGCCCATCGCTTCATGTGTCATTCGATTCGTAAGAGCCTCTTGTCGGCTCTGTTCGGTATCTACGTTGCTGAAGGAAAAATTGATCTGTCTTCCACTCTTGCGTCACTCGGAATCGACGACAAGGAGGGACTGACCGATCGCGAGCGCCTGGCGTCCATAAATTCGCTGCTCATGGCACGCTCCGGTGTCTTCCATCCGACGGGGTACGAAACCGCTTTAATGATCGCAAGGCGGGAAGCGCGTCACAGCCACGGTCCAGGAACGTTCTGGTGCTACAACAACTGGGACTTCAACGCGCTCGGCACGATATTCGAGCAATGCGCCGGTCTTAGTTTGTATGAGGCCTTTCGGGATCGGATCGCCACACCCTGCGGCATGGAAGATTTTCGCTATGGGCCGGACGCGAAGGACGGCGATTATGTGGAGCTCGAGAACAGCATCCACCGCGCCTATCCGTTCCGTCTCACGGCCAGGGATCTTGCGCGGTTTGGGTTGCTTTACCTCCGTGGCGGACGCTGGGGCAGTCACCAAGTGGTCCCGAAGAAATGGGTGAAGCTCAGTGTGCAACCCTATTCAGATGCGGGCCCGGCCGGAGCTTATGGTTACATGTGGTGGGTGGTCCGCGATGGCATTCATTTCCCGGCAACGATCATGCCTCCAGGCTACAGTGCTCAAGGAGCCGGTGGTCATGTGATGATGGTGCTGCCGGAGCAGGACCTCATATTGGTGCACAGGGTTGATACGGATGCGGGCCGAGTCGTTTCGCCTCTGCAGCTTGGTCGCTTGTTTGAAGCGATTCTCAGCGCAAAGCATGATGCATCGTATGAGGCGTGATCGACGATCAGCCTGCGTAGCAATTCCCGGACTCTTGGTGGAATCCTGGCCGAGTTGTTGACGGCAGCTTCTGTAATCCGAAGCCAACCTATCGCGTCATTTCGCGTGGTCGCAGCTTTTGGCCCTCGGCTAAACACTACGAGAGCCGCCGCAACTTCCGCTATCCGGGGAAGACGTGACGTTACGGTTGTCGGGTCGGCCGCCGCTTTTAGCCCGACGCGGGCATTCTGCATGGCTCGAAATCCCTCGAGCCATGCGATCCTGTGTCTTGGGCGCAGCCGGCGGGCGGCGTTGACTAGCGGTGGCCCGATTGCCTGATTTCGGCGACTCGATTTTCGCCGGCCAACTTGCCTCCGGCTTGTAAGCTGCTGCAAAGCCACCGAGACTCCCTGGATGTCGAGCCCAGGAAGGTTTTGGTTTCGATGCACTGCGCGTAGGTGTTGTAGGTCAGTGTGTCTCGGCAGGTTGACGAGAAACTTCCGATCCACTGATCCGTATGCTGGCTGCATCCGACCCAGGGGGCGTTGCCGACCCTGTAACTTGTTTCGCAACCACCGTTGCAAGTGCTCGCGGATCTCTCCAGCCGGGCAAGCCGCCCCAAAGCTGTATTCGGCGCGAAGACCGGCGTTTGAGCGGATGACGGGCCGGATGTCCGGTGGGCGGTCACAGTCGTTGACTTCCGCGGCGACGCAACCGTTGGTCTTGCCATCTGCTTCGGCGCTTCGACCGAGACGGCGGGAAGCGAGGAGTCGGAGCCTGTTGTGGGTTGCGACAGTGCCGTACCACTTGTGCTGCACAGCAAGAGAGTTGACACAATAGCGACGGCTGACGGCACGGCGAAGCCTGATGACAATCTCATGAGACATCTCCCCAAATGCGGGACGGGAATGCCGTCCCGACAGCTGCAGGTTGTACCAGAACATACCGGAACCGGCAATCCGGAGGCGAAAGACCATCGATTGATCGTCATCGACATGGGGGCCATGCGGACCCGCCATCGTGCCCGCGCGCACCCGGCCTGCGGAGACTCGCCCTGATACTGTCTGTCCCTATCGCTAGGGACAGACGTCGGTCCCCTGAGTTCGCTAGGCTGGCCGGGATCACACGAGAATCCAGGGAGACCGCCTTGAGCACTGCGCCGCGCATCGACATCGACCCGGCCTCGTTCTGGGCCGATCCCTATCCGATGCTCGCCAAGCTGCGGAAAGAAGCGCCGATCGCGTTTGTGCCGCAACTCGGCTCGACGCTGCTGAGCTGCCGCGACGACATCTCGATCTCAGAGAAGCAGATCGACGTGTTCTCTTCGCACCAGCCCGCCGGCCTGATGAACCGGCTGATGGGACACAACATGATGCGCAAGGACGGCGAGGCGCATCAGGTCGAGCGCCGCGCGATGTTTCCGACAGTGTCGCCGAAGACGGTGAAGGCGCACTGGACCGCGCTGTTCCAGGCCCATGCCGATCGCATCATCGATGCGATTGCGCCGGGGACACGGATCGATTTCATGCGTGACTTCGCGTTGCCGTTTTCCGGCGAATGCCTGAAGTCGATCACCGGCCTCACCAATATCGGCTTCGCCGACATGGATGCGTGGTCGCAAGGCATGATCGAGGGCATCGCCAATTACGGCGGCGATCCCGCGGTCGAGGCGCGCTGCTACGCGGCGACGTCGGGCATCGATGCCGCGATCGACGACATCCTGCCGGTGATGCGCAAGAATCCTGATCAGAGCATTCTCGGCGTGCTGCTCGCCTCCGGCATGCCGATGGAGAGCGTGCGCGCGAATGTAAAACTCGCGATCTCCGGCGGCCAGAACGAGCCGCGCAAGGCGATCGCCGGCACGGTGTGGGCGTTGTTGACCCATCCCGATCAACTAGAGCTCGTGCGCAAGGGCGAGGTGACGTGGCTCGAGGCCTTCGAGGAATACGCGCGCTGGATCTCGCCGATCGGCATGTCGCCGCGGCGTATCGCAAAACCGTGGAGTATCCGCGACGTTGCGTTCGAGCTTGATGAGCGCGTGTTCCTGATGTTCGGTTCCGCCAACCGCGACGAGAAGCATTTTGAGCGCGCCGACCAGTTCGACGTGCGGCGTGATACGTCCAAGAGTGTCGCCTTCGGTGCCGGTCCGCATTTCTGCGCCGGCGCCTGGGCCTCGCGCGCGATGATTGCCGACGTCGCGCTGCCGACGGTGTTTGCGCGTGCGGGGCATATCGAGATTGCCGATGACGAGCCGGCGCGGATCGGCGGCTGGGCGTTCCGCGGCTTGCAGAATTTGCCGGTGCGGTGGCATTAACAGTTTCGGTGTCATCGCCCGCGAAGGCGGGCGATCCAGTACGCCGCGGCAGTCGTGTGATGCATTGACGTCTCTGGGATACTGGATTCCCCGCCTTCGCGGGGAATGACAGCGGAAGTGGAATACGCTTCGCGCCACGCCAGCTCCAGTCCGCCATCATGCCATCCTGCACCTGTTTTGCCCGACGTGTCAAATTTATTTCGGATAATTCGTAAGTGATTGTTTTCGCACATCCCGGCTACTGTGCATGGGGTTGTTTTCGCGTTTTTGTTCCGGTCGCGAGTCCGAGACTGAACATGCGCGGCTTTCACATCCGCGTGCAGAAAAATTCCATCTTCATTCGCTCCGCCGTTTGAAAGATTAATCATGCGCTCTGCCACACGGGCAGTGCATGCATCGCTATTTTCCCGCACGTCTCGACACCTTTCCCGCTCCGCACCATCATCCCCAGACATGAATGATGACGGCCGGTCACGGCCGGGAGTTCGGAATGCAGCGTCGTGATTTTCTGAAACTATCGGCTGGAACCGCCGTTGCCGCCGCGTTCGTCTCGCGCGCCAACGCGCAGGGCGCGGTGAAGGAAATTCGTATCGGCTACCAGAAGACCGGCGTGCTGGTCATCACGCGCCAACGGGCGACCTTGGAAAAACATTTCGCGCCGCAGGGCATCGACGTGAAATGGGTCGAGTTCTCCTCGGGGCCTCCGATGATGGAGGCGATGAATGTCGGCAGCGTCGATTACGGTGCGGTCGGCGATTCCCCACCGGTGTTCGCCCAGGCCGCCGGCGCGGCGATCGTCTATGCCGCCGGCCAGCCCATCACCAACGGCCAGGGCATTCTGGTGCCCAAGGATTCATCGATCCGCTCGATCGCGGACCTGAAGGGCAAGCGCGTCGGCTTCACCAAGGGCTCCAGCGCCCACAATGTCGTGGTGCAGACGCTGGAGAAGGCGGGCCTGACCTACGCGGACATCACCCCGGTCTATCTGACCCCGCCGGATGCCGGTCCCGCCTTCGCCAATGGCAGCATCGAGGCCTGGGCGATCTGGGATCCTTATTTCGCGATCGGCGAGACCAGGCAGAACGGCCGGATCCTGATCAATGCCCGTGAGGTCACCAAGACCAACTCCTTCTACATCGCCAACCGCGAGTTCGCGAACAACCACGGCGCGATCCTGCAACAGATCGTCGACGTGACCACCGCGACCGGTCAATGGGCTGAACAGCACCGCGACGAGGTTGCAAGGTCGCTGGCCGCGATCACCGGCGTCCCGCTGGACATCCAGGCCGTCGCGGCCGATCGCGCGAATTTCGTGATCGGCCCCGTCACCGACGACATCGTCGCCACCCAGCAGGGCGTCGCCGACCGCTTCGCCAAGCTCGGCCTGATTCCGAAGCCGATCGTCATCCGCGACATCGTCTGGCGCAGCACGGCGACCTGATCGTGCCAACCAATCTCCCCATTTCAAAAGGGTTGAACATGAGGCGTATCATTCAGCGTCTGATCGCGGCGATCGTGCTCTCGATCGGCATCGTCGCGGCTGCGGTCGGCACCTCCTACGGTCAGGACAAGGTGGTCCGCATAGGCTACCAGAAATACGGCAAGCTGGTGCTGCTCAAGAGCAAGGGCACGCTGGAGCCGAAGCTAGCTGCCGACGGCTATAAGGTGGTGTGGACAGAATTCCCGTCCGGCCCGCCGCTGCTCGAAGCGCTCAATGTCGGCGCGATCGATTTCGGCAACACCGGCGAAGCCCCGCCGATCTTCGCGCAGGCCGCGGGCGCGCCGATCCAGTACGTCGCCTATGAGCCGCCGGCGCCGAAGGGCGAGGCGATCCTGGTGCCGAAGGACAGCCCGCTGAAATCGGTGGCTGACCTCAAAGGCAAGAAGGTCGCACTCAACAAGGGCTCCAACGTTCACTATCTCCTGGTCAAGGCACTGGAGAAAGCGGGCATCAAATATTCGGAAATTGAGCCGGTGTTCCTGGCACCGGCCGATGCACGCGCTGCCTTCGAGCGCGGCGCGGTCGATGCCTGGGTGATCTGGGATCCGTTCCAGGCCGCGGCGGAAGCCGCGACCGGCGCGCGTACGCTGGTCGATGGCACTGACATCGTCGCCAACTACCAGTTCTATTTCTCCTCGAAGAAATTCCTCGACGCCAATCCGAAGATCGTCGACGCCGTGCTTGCCGAATTGAGCTCAGTGGATGATTGGGCCAAGGGCGACATCCATGCGGTGGCCGAGCAGTTGGCTCCGGCGATCGGCCTGTCCGTCCCGGTGGTCGAGGTGGCGCTGAAGCGGCAGGCCTACGGCATCAAGCCGCTGACCGATGCCGTCATTGCCGATCAGCAGCAGGTTGCAGATGCGTTCTTCGCGCTCAACCTGATCCCCAAAGCCATCAAGATTTCCGACGTGGCGCGGAGGCCAGGAACATGAGCAAGCAATCCAGCGCCAACATCCTCTGGTTCCTGCCGACCCACGGCGATGGCCGCTATCTCGGCACCGGCATCGGCGGCCGCGAGGTCAATTTCAACTATCTGCGCCAGGTCGCGCAGGCGGCGGATCAGCTCGGCTATTTCGGCGTGCTGTTGCCGACGGGACGGAGTTGCGAGGATTCCTGGGTCGTCGCCTCCAGCGTGGCGCCTTTCACCGAGCGGCTGCGCTATCTCGTGGCGGTCCGTCCCGGATTGCAATCGCCGACCGTGGCGGCGCGGATGACCGCGACGCTCGACCGCATCACCAATGGCCGGCTTCTGATCAACGTGGTCACCGGCGGCGATCCCGTCGAGAACAAGGGCGACGGCATTTTCCTCGGCCATGACGAGCGCTACGAGGTCACTCGTGAGTTCCTCAACGTCTATAGCGACCTGCTCGCGGGCAAGACCGTCAATGTCGAGGGCAAGCACATCCACATCGAGGACGGCAAGCTGCTGTTCCACCCCGTCCAGTCGCCGCGTCCGCCGCTGTATTTCGGCGGCTCGTCGGATGCCGGCATCGATGTCGCGGTGGACGCCGTCGACAAATATCTCACCTGGGGCGAGCCGCCGGCGCTGGTCGCCGAAAAGGTTGCGAAGGTGCGTGACATCGCTGCTGCGCGTGGCCGCAAGCTCTCCTTCGGCATCCGCCTTCACGTGATCGTTCGCGAGACCAACGAAGAAGCCTGGCGCGCCGCGAACGAGCTGATCAAGCATGTCAGCGACGACACCATTGCGACCGCGCAGAAGAACTTTGCGCGGATGGACTCGGTCGGCCAGCAGCGCATGGCGCAGCTGCATGGCGGCAAGCGCGACAAGCTCGAGATCGCGCCGAACCTCTGGGCCGGAGTCGGCCTGGTGCGCGGCGGTGCCGGCACGGCGCTGGTCGGCGATGCCGAGACCGTCGCGGCCCGCATCAAGGAGTATCAGGACATCGGCATCGATACTTTCATCCTGTCGGGCTATCCGCATCTGGAAGAAGCCTATCGCTTCGCCGAGCTGGTGTTCCCGCTGCTTTCGCTCGATCTGCCGAGCAACGTGACCAAGCTGCACTTCAACGGCGGTCCGTTCGGCGAGACGGTCGGCAGCGATTACCGTCCGCAGCATCGGGTGTCGCAATCATGAGCCTCATCGACAGCGTCTCACTCCCGCGCAACTTCCGTTTGCCGCGCGTCGATGGTCTTGTCCAGTGGATCGTGCCGCTCGCCATCATCGCGATCTGGCAGGTGGCGAGCGTCACCGGCTTCGTCCCGGTGCGCGTGCTGCCGGCGCCGAGCGATGTCGCGTTGGCCGGCTGGAAGCTGCTGCTCTCCGGCGAGTTGCCCCGCAACATCTGGGTCTCGTTCTGGCGCGCCTCGATCGGCTTCCTGATCGGCGGCAGCATCGGCTTTGCCTTCGGACTTGCCAACGGCCTGTCGCAGCTCTCCGCAAAACTCACCGACACCACGCTGCAGATGGTGCGCAACGTGCCGCATCTGGCGCTGATCCCGCTGGTCATCCTGTGGTTCGGCATCGACGAGAGCGCAAAGCTGTTTCTCGTGGCGCTCGGCGTGTTCTTCCCGATCTATCTCAACACGCTGCATGGCATCCGCACCGTCGATCCCCAGCTGATCGAGATGGGCCGCATCTACGGCATGAGCGACGGCGAGCTGTTCCGCCGCGTGATTTTTCCGGGCGCGCTGCCGTCGATCTTCGTCGGCATCCGCTTTGCGCTCGGCATCATGTGGCTGACCCTGATCGTCGCCGAGACCATCGCGGCGTCCTCGGGCCTCGGCTACATGGCGATGCAGGCGCGCGAGTTCATGCTGATCGACGTCGTCGTGCTCTCGATCCTGATCTACGCCCTGCTCGGCAAGCTCGCCGACAGCGCCTCCCGCGTGCTGGAGCGCCTGACGCTCTCGTGGCACCCCGCCTTCCAGAAACGCTGAGTGTGACATGCAGACAGCCCTTCGGACCTCCCTCCCGGAAACCGAGTTCGCCAGCCGCGCCAATTTTGCGCCGGCGGCCCGCGTGGCGCGCGAGGAGCGGCCGCTGCATGTCAGTGGCCTGCCACTGAGCATCCGCGGCCTGCGCAAATCCTTCGGCGACAACGAGGTGCTGCGCGGCATCGATCTGCACATTCCCGCCGGCCAGTTCGTCGCCATCGTCGGCAAGAGCGGCTGCGGCAAGAGCACGCTGTTGCGTCTCATCGCCGGCCTGGAAAAGGTCGACGCCGGCAGCATCAGTTTTGGCGATGCGGCGATCCAGCCCGAGGATATCCGCGTGATGTTCCAGGAGCCGCGGCTATTGCCATGGGCGCGGGTGCTCTCCAATGTCGAGGTCGGTCTCGGTCGCGATCGCTCGTCCAGCGATGCGCACGCCCGTGCCGGGAAGGCGCTTGCCGAGGTCGGGTTGACCGACAAGCGCGACCAGTGGCCGTCGGTGCTGTCGGGCGGCCAGAAGCAGCGCGTTGCGCTGGCCCGCGCGCTGGTCTCCCGTCCGCGCGTGCTGGCCTTCGACGAACCGCTCGGCGCGCTCGATGCGCTGACCCGGATCTCGATGCAGCAGCTTCTGGAGCGGGTCTGGCGCGACCAGGGCTTTACTGCGATCCTGGTGACCCACGACGTGGCCGAGGCTGTCGCTTTGGCGGACCGGGTGCTGGTGATCGACGAGGGCCGGATTGCCCATGACGTCATGGTCAACACCGCCCGGCCGCGCGAACGCGGCTCCGCCGAGCTTGCGAGCCTCGAGGGCTCGATCCTGAACCATCTTTTGTCGGCGGACGATCGTACCTAAATAGAAGGGAGCCCCGCTTCGGGGACCACGCCATGAATGTAGTGCCCCGCGATCTCATGACCGAAACTGCCGTCTCGTCCGCCGATTTCCGCGGCGCCATGCGCCATCTCACCGGCGGCGTCAGCGTCATCACCGCCGGGCGGGGCAGGGACATCACCGGCATGACGGTGACGTCCGTAACATCGCTGTCGGTCGATCCGCCGACGCTGATCGTCAGCATCAACCGCGATGCCTCGTCATTTCCGCTGATCCGTCGTTACGGTGCCTTCGGCGTGAATATCCTCGCAGCCGATCAGCTCGATGTGGCCGAGCGCTTTGCCGGCAAGGGTGGCCTGAAGGGTGCGGATCGTTTCGCCGGCGCCCAGTGGGTCACGGCGGTCTCCGGTGTTCCGCTGCTGGTCGGCGCACTGTCTGCCGTTGATTGCGAAGTCGAGGAGATCGTCGAGCGCCATTCGCACGGCATCGTCATCGGCCGCGTCAGGGACATCAGGAACTCCACCCGAACGGCTGCGCTCGCCTATTGGCACGGCCAGTATGTGGCGGTCGATCAAGACGAGGATGCCGCGAGGCTTGCGGACGTCAGCGTTCCCGCGCGCGGCCGCCGCGGCATCTGAGCGCCCCAGGCTGGCCTTTTCCCCATCATCGCTCTAGAAGCCGCTCCTGAGCCTCCCGTATCGGGGAGGCAACGGAGCGAGATGATGAAGCGCGTCGGGACCTGGGCCTTCTATGCAGTCGGCGCGCTGGCGATCGCGTATCTTGTGCTCTACGCCTATGCGATGTTCCGCGGCCAGCCGTTCGTGCCGGGCGATCCGATCCACATTTTCCGCAAGCCCGACGCGCCGAGCTATTCGTGACGGGATTCGTGGGGTGGGTTACGCCTTCGGCTAACCCACCCTACGAGGTCAGCACACCTTCATCCCCGCAAGATCGCGAGCGCCAGCGTCTGCGCGCGCGGCACGATGCTGTCGAGCTCGAGATATTCCTCCGGCGAATGGGCGAGCCCGCCGACGGGGCCGACGCCGCAGATGGTCGGCGTCCCCACCGCGGCGGTGAAGCCGGAATCGGCGCAGCCGCCGGAGAATTCGCCTTGCAGCGTGGTGAGGCCGGCCTGCTTTGCGGCGGCCTGATAGTTTTCGAACAGCGCCTTCGAGCTTTCGCTCTGCACCACCGGCACGAACTCGCCCTTGATGGTCAGCACAGCGCTGGTGCCGGGCACGTAAGGCGTAGCAACAATGCGTTCGATCTCTGCCATCACCGTCGCACGGTCCTTCGGATCGACATAACGCATGTCGATCTGACCCTCGGCATTAGGCGCCGTCGTGTTGACCGACTGGCCGCCCGAGATGAGGCCGACATTGAGCGTGATGCCCTTGGTGAGGTCGGTCAGCGCGTGGATCTGGATGATCTTGTGCGCAAGCTCGCCGATCGCGCTGATGCCCGCGGCGAAATTGGCGCCGGAATGCGCCGCCTTGCCGGTGACGGCCATATGCATGAAGATGCCGCCCTTGCGGCTGGTGACGACATTGCCGGTGGGGCGGCCCGGCTCGGAATTGAACACGGCGCGCGCAGAGCGCCCCTCGCGTTCGATCACGGGCCGCGACGACGGCGAGCCGATCTCCTCGTCCGAGGTGATCAGCACCTTGATCGGATGCGGGTTGCCGCCGAATTTGTGGAAGGCGGTCGCCACGAACACGTTCATGACGAGGCCGGCCTTCATGTCGGCGACGCCCGGCCCATAGGCTCGCTTGTCCTTGATCGTGAACGGTCGACGTCCGGCCTCGCCCTTGCCGAACACGGTGTCGCGATGCCCCATCAACAGCACCGGCCTCTCGTTGCTGCCGGGTTTTGCGACTTCTGCGTGGAGCGCGTCGCCAAACGTGCCGTGGCTCTCTCTGCGCGAGGGAATGCCGTGCTCGGCAAAGTGCCGCTCGAACCGCGCACCGACCGCATCGACGCCTTCCTTGTCATAGGACCCGGAATCGATGTTGACGACATCGCGCAGCAGATCGATCATCGCCTGCCGCTGCGACGCCAGCCAATCCGTGATTTGAGCTTCCAGCATCATCACCTCGTGCATCAATACTGACGTACCTATAATTCCTGTTTCGTCCGCGACCTAGTCGCCGAATGCAGCCCTCCCCTGAGCGGACGACACGAACATCGTTGAAGGAACACGGCGTCGGGCAGGTAAGTCAGCTCAATTCTGGATTGATCGATCTGGCTTCGCGCTCGCACATGGCTGCATTGTGTCGCAGCGAAAAGCGGCTATAGTTCGCGCCCAGCTGCCAATTGGACGTGCCGAAGTCCACTCTCTGATTTCAAGGCAGCTCGCATGCCGTCGGCAGGCCATGCCTCGCTCCCAATCAGAGCGCTTTTTCAGAACCTCATTGCTGTTGTCGTAACCCTCGACGGAGAGAAACATGCCGCTGTTCATCTCGTACGTCTCATACTCAAACGCGGGTATCAAGGGAATGGTCGACAAGCCGATCGATCGTACCTCAGTCATCGGTGCGCTGGTCGAAAAGGCCGGCGGAAAGCTCCAGGGAGCTTTCATGACAACTGGTCAGCACGACGCAGTGCTCGTCACGGAGTTTCCCGATGGCTCCGATGCCATTGCGATTGGAATGGTGGCCGCCGCCACTGGCGCCATCTCCAAGATCGAGACCGTGCGCGCATGGAAGATGGGTGAATTCAAGAGCATCGCGGAAAAGGCAGCGAAGCTCGCAAGCTCCTACGTCCCGCCGGGCAAATAGTTCGGATCGATCGCGACATGATCAGGCCCGGAGCGCTTGCGCACTCCGGGCCTGTTTGCAGACGTGGAGCCTGAAGCTCAGCGCTTACCCCATCGCGGGCATCCGTGGATACTCGCCCGGCGTGCCGGCCGGCGTGATCGGGATGCCGCCGTCGGCGTATTCGTTGAGCTTGTTGCGCAGCGTGCGGATCGAGATGCCCAGGATGTTCGCGGCATGGGTCCGGTTGCCGAGGCAGTGCTTGAGTGTCTCCAGGATCAGGTCGCGTTCGACGTCGGCGACGGTGCGTCCCACCAGCGCCCGCGTCACCTGCTCGGCGGCCATGGTGGCATGCGCCACCGCCGGTGCTGTCTTGGCGAGGTCGAGGCGGTCGCCGTCCGGGGTGAGGATCGCA
Source organism: Bradyrhizobium ganzhouense (assembly GCF_049949285.1). Classification (NCBI taxonomy): domain Bacteria; kingdom Pseudomonadati; phylum Pseudomonadota; class Alphaproteobacteria; order Hyphomicrobiales; family Nitrobacteraceae; genus Bradyrhizobium; species Bradyrhizobium ganzhouense. Next base: position 7,318,452 of record NZ_CP181318.1, on the reverse strand, counting down.
TCGGGCCCGATCTCGTCGCCCTGCGCCATCAGCACCGAGCGGTGCATGGTGTTTTCGAGCTCGCGGACGTTGCCCTGCCAGCGGTTGGTGGAGAGCACGCGGCGCGCCTCGGCCGAGATCGGCCGCACCGGCACGCCGTTGGCCTCGGCATATTTCTTCACGAAATGCTGGGCGAGCTCGAGAATGTCGGCGGGACGCTCGCGCAGCGGCGGGATCTTCAGGTTCACGACGTTGAGGCGGAACAGAAGGTCCTCGCGGAACGTGCCTTCGCGCACGGCTTCCGCCAGATTGCGGTTCGAGGTCGCGATGATGCGGATGTCGACCGGTACAGGCTTGGTGCCGCCGACACGGTCGATCACGCGCTCCTGGATGGCGCGAAGCAGTTTCGATTGCAGGCGGACGTCCATCTCGGAGATTTCGTCGAGCAGCAGCGTGCCGCCGGTCGCTTCCTCGAACTTGCCGATGCGGCGGGCGATCGCGCCGGTGAAGGCACCCTTCTCGTGGCCGAACAGCTCGGATTCCAGGAGATGCTCGGGGATCGCGGCGCAGTTGATCGAGATGAACGGACGCTTGGCGCGGGCCGAGCGGGTGTGGACGTAGCGCGCCAGCACTTCCTTGCCCGTTCCGGATTCGCCGGTGATCATCACCGAGGCGTCGGAGCCTGCGATCTGCTGGGCGAGCTTGACGACGCGCGCCATGGCTTCGTCCCGGTAGATCAACTCGCGGGAATCGTTGGCGACGGCGGCGAGCACCGCTGCGATCAGCTCCGGATCCGGCGGCAGCGGGATGTATTCCTTGGCGCCGGCGTGGATCGCGGCGACCGCCGCGCGAGCGTCATTGGTGATGCCGCAGGCGACGATCGGAGCGTGGATGTGCTCGGCCTCGAGCCGCATCACGAGGTCGCGGATGTCGAGGGCGACGTCGACCAGCAGCAGGTCGGCGCCCTTGCCGCCGCGCAGCACGCGCATCGCCTGCTCGTGATCCTCGGCGTGGGTTACGGTGGCGCCGTTCTCCATCGCGATCTTGGTGGCGGTGGTGAGCTGGCCCTTCAGTGTGCCAACGATGAGAAGCCGCATGTCAGTCTCCTGTCCGTCTGTTCGCGCTGCCGCGCGTCATTCCCTGTTTGGCGCTAGCCGCGTTCAGTCCTGATGATTTCCGTCATGGTCACGCCGAGCTTGTCCTCGACCAGCACCACCTCGCCGCGGGCGACGAGCTTGTTGTTGACGTAGATGTCGATGGCCTCGCCGACGCGCCGGTCGAGTTCCAGCACGGTGCCGGGCCCGAGCTTCAACAGCTCGCCGACGTCCATCTTGGAGCGCCCGAGCACGGCCGAGACCTGCACCGGCACGTCGAAGACGGCTTCGAGGTCGGCGGCGACGCGCGAGGCATATTCGTCCTCGTTGTAGCTCACGTCGGCGCCGGTCGGCGGCAATGGGCCGTTGAGGTCGGGCAGCGGGACCTGTCCGTCGTTGTCGCTCATGGCTTAATTCCCCCTGCGGGACGCGATATAGCGTCCGACCATGTCGTCGATCTTGGCCGCGATGGCGCTGCGCTCCAGCACGACGCCGCCATCGGCCCATTCGATCCGGCAGTCGCCGGTGGCAATTTCGGGCTCGGCCAGGATCACCAGCCGTCCTTCGAAGCCGCTCTGCTTGGCAAGCCGCTCGATCTTCTCGCGCGCGCTGTCGTAGAGCGCGTCGTTGATACGGACGACGAGATGCGGCGTCGCCACCAGATGCGAGAAGCAGTCCTTGACCAGCGCCATGATCTCGCCGAGCGGCTCGGCCGCGACCAGATCGGCGCACAGCTTGCGTGCGACCGCGACCGCGACGTCGACCGCCTCGGTCTCCATCTTGGTCTCGATGCCGCCGATGCCGGCGGCGATGCCGCGGATCGCGATGTTGATCTCTTCCATGGCGAGCGCGACGCGGCGGTCGCTCTCGGCCTTGGCCTCGCGCTGGCCCGCGGCAAAGCCGTCCTGATAGGCGCGCGCTTCGGCTTCCGCGACCTTCTGCGCCATCTCGGCCGCGGTCGCGGCCTTCTCGCGCGTCCGGTCTGGCGCGGCGAAGTCGGTATCGAACAGGAATTTGGCGGGAGCGCCCATCAATACACCAGCTCGTCGTCAGCGCGGTTCTTGGTCAGCATGATCTCGCCCTTGGCGGCGAGGTCTTTTGCGAGGTTGACCAGCAGCGCCTGGGCCTCGTCGACGTCGCGCAGGCGCACCGGGCCCATCGCCGCCATGTCGTCCTGCAGCATCTTGGCCGCGCGCGAGGACATGTTGCCGAAGAAGAAGTTGCGGACGTCCTCGTTGGCGCTTTTCAGCGCCACGCCGAGCTTGTCCTTGTCGACGTTGCGCATCAGCGTCTGGGCCGAGCCGGAATCGAGCTTCACGAGGTCGTCGAAGGTGAACATCAGCGCCTTGATGCGCTCGGCGGATTCGCGGTTGTCCTCTTCCAGCGAGGTGATGAAGCGGGTTTCGGTCTGGCGGTCGAAATTGTTGAAGATTTCCGCCATCACCTCGTGGGCGTCGCGGCGGCGGGTCTGCGACAGGTTGGACATGAATTCGGTGCGCAGCGTCTTCTCCACGCTCTCGATCACCTCCTTCTGCACGGCCTCCATCTTCAGCATGCGATTGACGACGTCGAGCGCGAGCTCTTCGGGGAAGATGCCGAGCACCCGCGCGGCATGCTCGGGCTTCAGCTTCGACAGCACCACGGCGATGGTCTGCGGGTATTCGTTCTTGAGGTAGTTGGCGAGAACCTCTTCCTGCACGTTGGAAAGCTTCTCCCACATGTTGCGGCCGGCGGGGCCGCGGATCTCGTCCATGATGCCGTTGACGCGCTCAGGCGGCAGGTATTGCTGCAACAGGCGTTCGGTAGCGTCGAAATTGCCCATCAGTGCGCCGGAGGCCGACATGCGCGAGACGAATTCGAGCAGCATGTCCTCGACCGTGTCGACCTCGACGGTGCCGAGCGTCGACATTTCTAGCGAGAGCTGGCGCACCTCGTCATCGTCGAGCAGGCTCCAGATCTTGCCGCCATATTGCTCGCCCAGCGCCAGCATCAGGATCGCGGCGCGCCGCGGTCCGGCCAATGGGTCCGGACCCTTGCCGCCCTTGGCGCGGTCGCCGGCACGCTGACCGAGGGTGGAGATCACGCTGGTGATGTCGTTGGAGTTGGCATTCTGCAGGGAGGCGGCCATGTCAGTTCACTTCTCGATCATTTCGTGGGTTCGGCCAGCCACTGGCGAATGATGGCGACGGTTTCGTTGGGGTTGCGCTCGGCGAGCTCGCCGACGCGATGAACGGACTGGGCGTGGACCTGGCCCTGGATGGTGGCGACGTCGATGGCGCTGGCGGCGCCGCTCGGCAGGAGCGCCTGGCCGCCTGCGCCGGCGGCTGCGCCCTCTTCGGACGCCGCGGGGCCGCTGAGGACGCCGGAGATCGCGGCGGCGACTTCGTCGGAGGCGAGGATGCGCTTCACCAGCGGGCGGATCACCATGAACATCACGACCAGGCCGAGCAGCATCATCACGCCAAGCTCGACGAAGTACATGACGTCGTCCTTGGTGAACTGCAGCATGCCGAGGAAGCCGCTTGGCTCGGCGATCGGGGCGGTGGAGGGCGCGTCGGCAAAGCGCAGATTGACGACCTCGACCTGGTCACCGCGCTTCTGGTCGAAGCCGATCGCCGAGCGCACCAGGGTGGCGATGCGGTCGAGCTGCTCCTTGGTGCGGTCGGTGTAGGCGAGCTCGCCCTTGTCGTTCTTGGCGTAGATGCCATCGACCAGCACCGCGACCGAGATGCGGTTGACCCGGCCGGCCTCGGTCACTTCGGTCTTGGTGGTGCGGGAGATCTCGTAATTGTTGGTCTCTTCGGTCTTCTTGCTCTGGTCCTTCGCCGCCGGGCCGCTGTTCTGCTGCTGGCCGGGAAGCTCGTTGTTGACCGTGACCTGGCCGTTATTGTCGGCGGTCATGCTCTGCTCTTCGCGGGTCTGGCTCGAGCGCAGCACGCGGCCTTCGGGGTCGAACTTGTCCGAGGTCTGGGTGACCTTGTTGAAGTCGAAATCGGCGGAGAGCTGGACGCGGGCGCGGCCTGAGCCGACCACGGAGGACACGATGTCCTCGACCTGCTTGCGCAGCCGCTTCTCGTAGGCGGTGCGACGCTCGTCGCCGATCTCCTGGTCCGGATCGGTCTGGGCGCCATCGGCGAGCAGCGTGCCGGCCTCGTCGACGATCGAGACCCGCTGCGGCTTCAACCCGTTGACGGCGGAGGCGACGAGGTGGCGGATGGCGCGGATCTGCTGGGCTTCGAGCGAGCCGCGGACCCGGACCACGATCGATGCCGACGGCTCCGGCGCCTCGCGCGAGAACAGCGGACGCTCGGGCAGCACGAGGTGGACGCGGGCGGCCTGGATCCGGTCGATGGCGCGGATGGTGCGGGCGAGCTCGCCCTCCAGCGCGCGCAGGTGATTGATATTCTGGACGAAAGAGGTGGTGCCGAGGGCGTCCGACTTGTCGAACACTTCATAGCCGATGCCGCCGCCCTTGGGCAGGCCGCCCTCGGCGAGCTTCATCCGTAAACGCGTGACCTTGTCCTTGGGCACCATGATGATGGTGCCTTCGTTGCGCAGCTCGAACTGGATGCCTTGGCGTTCCAGGTCCTTGATAATACTGGAAGAATCTTCAACCGAGAGGTCGGTGAACAGCGTCGTCATCTGCGGCGTGGTGACGCGCATGATGACGAAGGCAAAGAAGCCGATGAGCGCGGCGGTGACCGCGATCATCGCCCCGAAGCGGGCGGCGCCGATACCTTTTAAGAAGTCCGCAAGACCTTGCAAGCAACCGCCCCGAAGCTTCGACCCGCAACTGAGCGGCCGAGTGGGCAATTATTGCCTAGGTGATGGTTTCGATATGGTTAACGAAGGTTAAGAGCTCGGACAAAAGTAGCGCCAAAACGAAACATGAAAAAAATCGGCCTCGCAAAGCGGGGCCGATTTTCGTCAAAAGCAGCAGATTTCCGGATTGCTTACTGGCGATATTGCTGGATGCGGGTGGTGCGAAGGCCCGCCAGACCGTGCTGGTCGATGGAAAACTGCCAGGAGAGGAATTCGTCGACCGTCAGGGTGTACCGGCTGCAGGCCTCCTCGAGCGAGAGAAGTCCGCCGCGGACAGCGGCAACGACTTCGGCCTTGCGGCGGATGACCCAGCGTTTGGTGCCGGGTGCGGGCAGATCTGCAATCGTCAGCGGACTGCCGTCCGGCCCGATGACGTATTTTACCCTCGGGCGATGGGGTTCTGTCATGGCGTACTCACAAACTCTCAACCACTGAACTCACTCCACAACCGTACGCATCGCGGCTTAAAAATCCGCTAAGCCTAAGGCTTCAATACAATTCTCGTTGAAACTTGCGGGAACACGGCCGGCCCGGCGGGCTGAAAACGCAATTTCAGCGGGCCGAGCGGGGTCTTCGTAAATATTTTACTAATTTTACTGTCGCCCCGGCCGAGTTGCGCAATCGCGCACAGGGAGCCGGGACCCATGACCACAGGGGGCAGTGTGGCGAAGTCTCGCAGTCGAGAAGTCTTCGGCGGTACTGTTACCTGCGTCTCACCGATCCATCACGCGGTATGGATCCCGGCTTTCGCCGGGATGACACCGTATTTGTAGCCTCAGCGCGCCGCCTCAGCTGCCGGAGCTGCTGCTGGTGGCGACGATGCTCTTCACCTGGCTCAGCGTGTAGCTGTTGCCGTCGATCGTGAGCAGCGGCGGCGACTGGGTCAGGTCGACGGACGACACCGTGCCCTGCACCTGCGCTGCGACGCCGACATTGTTGCCCGAGGTGTCCTTGCCGGTCGCCGTGATCGTATATTTTCCGTCCGGCCATTGCGTGCCGTCATTGCCCTGGCCGTTCCAGGTGAAGGGAATGTCGCTGCCGGCGCCGGCGGTATATTTGCCGGTAAACACGGTCTGGCCGCTGGAATTGGCGATGGAAATATCGACGGTCGCGCTGGAGGGCACGTTGAGGTGCCAGGTCGCCGAGGACTGCGACATGGTCGCGGTGGTGCCGTCGACCACGGCGGTCTTGCCGACGTAGTCGAGCGCCTGGGTCGCTTGCGTGGTTTTTTGCAAGGTGACGAGCTGCGACAGCGAGTCGTTGGTCTTGAGCTGCTGCTCGACGCCGGCGAACTGCACCAGCTGCTGGGTGAACTGATTGGTGTCGAGCGGACTGAGCGGGTTCTGGTTCTGCAGCTGCGTGGTCAGCAGCGTCAGGAAGGTCTGGAAGTTGCCGGCGAGCGTCGCGCCCGTGGATGAGCCGAGGCTCGAGCTTGACGAGGATGACGCTGGAAGCTGGGTCGTACCCGAAACAACCGAAGGTGCGGTGCCTGATGTGGTGGTCATTGGCGAATACTCCTCACACTCTGATGTCGACGCCGCTGCTCGATCCGAGCATGCGGCCGTAGCTGCGGCTCACGGGCGCGGCCGCGGCAGAATCCTCGTCACTGATGATCAGCCGGCGGGAATTGCCGGAATTGTCATTGTTCTGGCCGGAGTTCTGTCCCGACGAATTCTGGTCGCGCAGGCTGAAGGAGAGCCCGTTGCTGCCGGTCTTGAGGCCGGCATCGTCGAGCGCGCGCTGCAATTGCGGCGCGTCCTGCCGCAGCATCTGCAGCGTCTCCGGCTTCTCGACGGTGAGATGCGAGGTGACCTGGCCGTTGCGGTCGACATTGATGCGCACGTCGATGCGGCCGAGATCGACCGGATCGAGGCTGATGTCGAAGCGGGTCTTGCCGGAGCGCGCGGCGGCCGCGATCTCGACCGGAATGCCGCTGATCGGCACGGCGTTCGAAGTCGCCGCGGTCGCGGTCAGCGTCGCGGTGGAAGCGGTGGCCGTTGATGTCGTATTGGTCAGCGGCGCCTGCACGGCGTTGGCCGCTTGCGTGCTGGCGTCGGTCGTCGCAGCGGCAACGGCTTGCGTGTCGGCATGCGCATGCGTGGTCGGCGTGGCCGGCGCCGCATCAGCCGTGCGATTGGCGGCATCAGCCTTGGCGTCGGCAGCAGCTGCATCAGTCTGCGGCTTGGCGGCTTGCGGATGCGCGGCGGCGTTGGCCGTCGTCGCAATCGCGGGATTTTGCGCGGTGGCCGCAGTCTGCGCGGTCTTGCCGGTGTCCTGGCCGATATTGGAAACGTCGGTTTGTCCTTGCGCGGTCGCCGCAGCCTTGAACGACGTCTTCGGCGTGCCCTGATCGACCGCCGTGAGCTGCGCGGCGTTGGCCGCGGGATCGGTTGCGGTCGCACCCGTTGTCGTGGTCGCCGCGTCGGTCAGCGCGGCCTTGGCGTCGGTGGTCTTGCCGTCGGTCTTGCCGGTCGTATCGGTCTTGGCGCCGGCGATCTGTGCTGCGGTCGAGGCGCTGGCGGCGATGCCGGCGGCTGCAATCGTCAGCGGCGAGGAGGCGGTGTTGGCGGCCTGGCTGGCTGTCGCGTTCGGATCGACCGGCAGCACGGGCGCGGCAACGGGGAAAGCGGTCGGATTGGGCGTCGCCGGCGTTCCGGCGGCCTGTGCCGCGGCCGAGGCATCGACCGCGGCGGCGAGGCCATCGGTGGTGGTGCCGTCGGTCTTGTCACTCTTCTTCGAATCGTCGGACTTGTCGCCCGCCTTGGTGGCGGAGGCGTCGGACTTGTCTTTGGTCTTGGTCGTCGCGTTGGTCGGATCGGCCGGCGTATTGCTCGCCGCCTGCGTCGAGGAGTCGGTGCTGCTGCTCGCCTGGTTCTGCGAGGATTGGTCGCTCGAGGACGAGTCGCGCGTGCTCCGGTCGGACGAGGAGGACGACGACGAGGACGAGTCACCGCGTCGCGGCGCGTTGTCCTGGCTCGAGGACGAGGCGCTGTTGCTGATGGCCTGGGTGTTGCTGTCGACCAGGGCACCGAAGGAGTCGCTCGGCGTCTGGTCCTTGGTCTGCGACCGGGCAGGCTTTTGCTGCGCGCTGGAGGCCGGCGCACTTGCCGCTACGTCTGACGTCACACCAACCACAGGCGACCCCTTGAAAACATCTTCGGGTCAGGAGGTCAGCAAGGAGCGGGCCAATCTCGCGATGTGATAATTTATATAATGAAATCAATATCTTGATTGTTTGGTGCCACCTTTGCCGGTGCCCTTCCAGCCCCGTCAATTCTGCCGCCCCGGCAAGAATTGCCCTAAGCTTTCGACCGGTGCGATTGCTTCACCGGAATGCCGCCTATATTAAAGGGTGCTCTCAGCCGCTTTCGACCGGGCAAGCCGCGCTGCCCTTCGGGAACCGAAGTTCCCGGGGATCGCCGATGTCCCGGTCAAAGGCACAGAAATCGCGGATCACCGAACGCCGCCGTCAACTCGTAAAACCCATGCTCAACAGTCTGGATCTCGAAGGCCGTCCCGAGGACACCAGAGTCGTCGTTGCCATGTCGGGCGGCGTCGATTCCTCGACGACGGCTGCGCTGTTGAAGGCGGAGGGCTATGACGTCGTCGGCATCACGCTGCAGCTCTACGATCATGGCGCTGCCACCCACCGCAAGGGCGCTTGCTGCGCAGGCCAGGACATCCACGACGCCCGCGACGTCGCCGCCAAGCTCGGCATTCCCCATTACGTGCTCGACTACGAGGACCGCTTTCGCGAGTCCGTCATCGACAACTTTGCCGACAGCTACGCGCTCGGCGAGACGCCGGTGCCGTGCATCGAGTGCAACCGCTCGGTCAAATTCCGCGACCTGCTGAAGACCGCGCGTGAGTTAGGGGCGCAGGCGCTCGCCACCGGCCATTACGTCGCCTCGCGCCGCCGCGATGACGGTTCGCGCGCGCTGGTGTGTGCGGCCGACAGCGATCGCGACCAGAGCTATTTCCTGTTCGCGACCACGCAGGAGCAGCTCGACTTCCTGCGCTTCCCGCTCGGAGACATGACCAAGCCCGAGACGCGCGAGCTCGCGCGCCGCTTCGGTCTCTCCGTTGCCGACAAGCACGACAGCCAGGACATCTGCTTCGTGCCGACCGGGCGCTACACCGACATCATCACCCGTCTGCGTCCGAACGCGATGGACCCCGGCGACATCGTCGATCTCGACGGCCGCGTGCTCGGCCAGCATCACGGCATCGCCAATTTCACCATCGGCCAGCGCCGCGGCCTCGGCATCGCGGCCGCTGCACCGCTCTACGTGGTGCGCCTGGACGCCGCCAACCGCCGCGTCGTCGTCGGCTCGCGCGATGCGCTGAAGATGCACCGCATCACCTTGCGCGACGTCAACTGGATCGGCGGCGGCGACATCGACCGCGCCATCGGTTCGGGCCTCGAGCTGTTCGTCCGCGTGCGCTCCACGCGCGCGCCGCAGCCGGCCTGGCTGCGCGGCGCGAACGGCCATTACGAGGTTGAGCTCGTTGCCGGCGAAGAGGGCGTCTCGCCCGGCCAGGCCTGCGTGTTCTACGACGCGCCCAGCGGCCAGGCGCACGTGCTCGGCGGCGGTTTTATCCAGAGCGCCGCGGCGAAGGTCGCAGGCCACACCGCGCGTCCGCTCGCCGAAGCCGTGCGCGGCTGAGAAGATTTAGGGCAGGGGGCATGGCAGCAGACATCTCGCGGGCCGGGGTCGAGAAGGCCTATGGCCGCTGGGCGCCGGTCTATGATCTTGTGTTCGGCAAGGTGTTCGATGCCGGACGGCAGTCGACCATCGCGGAGGCCGACCGCATCGGCGGCCGCATCCTCGACGTCGGCGTCGGCACCGGCCTGTCGCTGTCGGATTATTCGCGCACCACAAAGATCTGCGGCGTCGACATTTCCGAGCCGATGCTGCGCAAGGCGCAAGCGCGCGTGCGGGCCCTTCGCCTCTCCAACGTCGAAGTGCTCTCGGTGATGGACGCGAAGAATCTCGCATTTCCCGACGCCGCCTTCGATGCGGTGGTCGCGCAATATGTCATCACCGCCGTGCCCGATCCCGAAGGCACGCTCGACGAGTTCGTGCGCGTGCTCAAGCCCGGCGGCGAGCTCATCCTCGTCAACCACATCGGCGCCGAAAGGGGTTTTCGCAAGCTCTCCGAGCTAGCGTTTGCGCCACTCGCCCGCCGCCTCGGCTGGCGTCCGGAATTCCCGTGGCAGCGTCTGGCGAATTGGGCCGCAAAGCACGGCGGCGTCACGCTGGCCGAGCGCCGCCCCATGCCGCCGATGGGCCATTTCTCGCTGATCCGCTACCACAAATCGTAATGTTCAGAGGCTGGAACAGGGCGTGCGCCTCGCGCGTTTCCTGTCCATGCGCACCACAGCAAACATCATCCTGGCCAGCCTCCTGATCGCCGCCTCCGCGCCAGCGATCGCGCAGGCCCCGCCGCGACCTGCAACGCCGCCGCAAGCGACCGCGCCGCAATCCACCCAGCGTGCCGCCGACTGCACGCCGCAGGATCGCCCGAACCGCGCCACCGCGCCGGACGGGATCACCACCGGCCAGTCCCGGGAACCGCTCGGTGACAAGCTGGCAAAATCCGACGGCGTGCTTTGCCCGCCCGCCGGCGTCGACCCTGACATGCACGCCCCCGCGCCGAGCACGGACGGCAGCATGCCCGTCATCCCGCCTCCCGGCAGCCCCGGCGGCGACCCCACGGTCCGGCCGAAATAAGGCCTGTTCCGCGTCCCAATCTCCGTCATGCCCGGGCTTGTCCCGGGCATCCACGTTCTTTGGCCGGGGCAACGAAGGCGTGGATGGCCGGGACAAGCCCGGCCATGACGGCTTCAGCGATAAAAAAGGCCATATTCACAAGGCGGCACATCCCGCCGTGGCCTCAGCGAAGGCGGAAAAGGCGGAGCACTTTGCTTGACTTCCCGCCGCCCCCTTCTTTATATGCCGCGCGTTCGCGAGATCGGCCTGTTTCGGCCCTCGTGACCCTGTGGCGGGGTAGCTCAGCTGGTTAGAGCACGGGAATCATAATCCTGGGGTCGGGGGTTCGAGTCCCTCTCCCGCTACCATCTTTCCCCACACCCCTTTGACTTGGTTCGGGAAAGCTTTTTCGCCCAACAGGGCGTTTAACGGGCCAGATATCTCCACCGTGACGCCACCGAGGCGTGATGGATCTCGGAAGACGGTGACCGTGTCGATCAGGTCTCTGATGGCTTCGGCGGCCTCTCCGTCGCCCGAACGGATACCCTTCGTTAGCGCCTCCTCGAGCCGATCTAGCTGTTCCTCATATCGCTTGAGAATAGCTGGATGCAGCGCGACCTCTTTTGCGGCCGGCGGTTCGCTCTGCAACGCTTCAGATATCCGCTTTCGTTTGACATCCAGGGCAGTCGATTGCGGACCGAGAACGGATGGGTCGCCGTGCCCTTTTGCAATCGTGTCCACTAACCGTTCGATTTCCCGATTCAACTGCCCGAGCTGCTGTTCGAGACGCTGCCTCTTTGCATTCGATGTGATTCCGAGGCGTTTCGTTCTTCTAGGTAAGTACGCACGTCCTCCGCAATAACTTTCAGCGCACGCAACTCGGCCCGCAAACCACTGAGAACCGCGCTCTCAACTGTGTCTAAATAGAAGGTCTTTGGGTCAGAGCACGTGCCGCTCTCCGTCGCAGCTGAGCATCGAATGCGAACGCGCCCCGATTTGTCCTTGCCATTGGTCGACATACCGGCGCCGCACGCACTGCAACGGAGCAGACCAGACAGCATCCGGCGTGGCCGACGTTGATGGCTGGGATGGGTATGACCGCGCTCTTCTTTGCGCTTCTGAGCCGCTGCGAACAGTTCGGGTTTGATAATTGCAAGATGCGGCACGTCAGCAACCTGCCACTCACTCCGCGGGTTCGGGCGTGACAGTCGTTTTCCCGTGTCAGGATCCTTCACCTTCCTGACCTCGTTCCAAACGAGACGTCCCACATAAAGCTCGTTCTGCAGGATGCCGGCTCCCCTCTCAAGGTTGCCGTTGATCGTCGAAGCATTCCATGCTCGGCCTCGCGGAGGTGATACCCCGTCCTTGTTGAGATCGTGCGCAATTTCGCGAGGGGTTCGACCCTCGACGTATTCCTGGAAGATGCGCCGAACAGCTTGTGCCTCGGCCTCGACGATGGCGCGCTCGCCGCTTCTTCCGGCGATCGCGGCATATCCGTATGTCGGGCCGCCTCCAGCCAAGCCCTGTTTGATCCGCCCGGCCAGACCGCGACGCACTTTATGTGCGTTGTCTTCGCGATAGAGTTGTCCGACCAAACCGCGAAGGCCGACCAGCACGGTATTGACGACGCCTTCATGGACCGCGCGGATCTCGATCCCGAGAAAGGATAGCCGCTTATGAATGCCTGCGAGGTCTTCCATATCGCATCACCGACGATCAGGCGCGGCAGGAAAGCGTTTATGAACGCCTGTCCTACGACCGCGATGCCAGTACCATCCGCCGTTTGCTCACCGAAACTCATGTCGCCGCGACGGATCGCCGCGCGCGGTTTGTCGGGCTCGAGGCCTACATCGAGGCGGGCGGTACGATTCTGCGGGACCTCTTCACCGAGGATCGCGGCGGCTATCTGGAAGGCCTGGCGCGGCTCGATCTCTTGGTGACAGCACGGCTTGGCCGGGAGGCGGACGCCCCACGGGCTGCCGAGGGATGGAAGTGGATGGAGCCCCATCTCGACTTCCCGCACGCCCACGGACTGCGCCGCGCCTACCTTGAGGGCGTGCTGCATGGCACCGCTGAGCGGCGCCTCGCTTATCCCCGCCAAATGGCGTGACCGGCGCGGTAATGACGCCGATCCGGCGCGACGCAATGATCATGGCCATAAAAGTCTGCGGTCCAAGCAAGAACGGCAAAAATGACCGCAAGCAGGGGAAAGACGTTGCAGCCTCCCGATGCCATCTTCCTAGATCCAAGCTTTCGCGTTCCTAAAGCCGTCCATCCCTCTGACGTAGCAAAAGTCGGCGTGATCGCCCCGAACGAGGACGCAGTGAGGTCGCGCCTATCGCGCCAATCTACTCGTCCTTGAGAAGGAATGCGTGCGCCAACGAAAGATGAGAATATGCCGATCCTTCGTATCATGGCTGCCGTCTTGGTCGCAGCTTTGAGCCTCAACGCTTTACCCGTGCGTTCCGGCGGGCCACAGGAATGCCTCCCGCGGTGTATCGCCGCACGTTTCGTTCGTAGCTGCGTCCTGCCGGAGGGTTGACGGCTTGGAGGGGGAGAAGGCTCCGGGCAGATATAACAATACTGGGCCGTTGCGCTGTCTTTGCCGTGTTGCTGCACCCTTGCTGATGTCAGGCGCGTGAGTGGCTTATGCCTTCGACGCGTCAGCAACGCTGCGCGCAATTTGATTTTCATCTGGTTCCAAACGCAACGTCGTGAAGAGGGAGATTTTTCGGTGATTGATCACATTCTTAGATTTATGACTCTTGGGACCGTCATCATTGGATGTATCGCTATATTCACAGCGCTGTACACCAACAATCGGCGTTTGGGAGCTGATATCTTCCTTAAATATTCGGACCGAATTTCCGACCTGCGGCGTCGCCGACCAATGACTGCTTTTGTAGAAGGCGGTGCTTACAGCAGCGTAGAAATGGCGACAGACGAGCGTCGAGTGGCGCACGAGATCATCTACTCAATTCTTGAGCTATTTGAGCTAAGAGTGCACGGCTTCTTTCCGTCGGAGATCTAGAAGATTAGGGAGTCCGACATCGAAGCGCTTCTCACTCTGCCAGTCTTCCGACGGGAATTGGAGGCCTTGGATCGGCGATGTCAGGTTAACGCTCGATCAGCGAAATCTTCGTAATTGGTCCAGATGAGCTTCCGCGCCGTCAGCTACAAACGTCATCGCTTTCCGCCCCAAGTCATCGCCCACGCTGTGTGGCTGTATTATCGGTTTCCGCTGAGCCTGCGCCTGGTCGAGGAGATGTTGCTGGAACGCGGCATCATGGTCTCGTATGAAACGGTGCGCTGCTGGGCCAGGAAGTTCGGCCCTGGGTATGTCCACCGGCTTCGCCGCAAGCTGGCTTCGCGGCACGACATCTGGCATCTCGATGAAGTCGTAATCTCGATTTGCGGCAAGAAGCGCTGGCTGTGGCGGGCTGTCGACCATGACGGCTACGTGTTCGACGAGATCGTTCAGGACCGCCGCGACAACAACGCGGCGAAGCGCTTACTGGCGCGCTTGCTCAAGAAGCAGGGGCTGGTACCGAAACGCATCATCCCCGACAAGCTTCGGTCCTATGGCGCTGCGAAACGACAGGTCATGCCCGATGTCGAGCACCGATCACACAAAGGCCTGAACAATCGGGCCGAGAATTCGCACCTGCCGATCCGAAAGCGCGAGCGGGCGATGCAAGGCTTTCGGTCGTCGATTAACCTTCAGCGCTTTGGTTCGGTCTTTTCCGCAATCAGAAACCATTTCGTCCCGCCCCGCTCAAAACGGCGCGCTTTCCCCACCCATCTTCATCGTCTCAAAGCTATGGCCGATTGGAAGGCCATCACCAACACGGCCTGAAATCTGCCCTTACGCACTTCTCCTTGGCCAGCCGAAATTCAACCTGACATCACCCATTTGCATCCCCATGAACGAGCAAGCAAATGGTAAGAAGACATTTCTCGGCCTTCAACCCACAAGTTGGATTGATGCGCGCCGCATCCAAGCGCCACCTTTCGGAAACGGCTTATCCCTGCGGATCTGCCTCCGTCCCCTCCGAAGCCAACTCCTCCTGCTGAACCTGTAGCGGCTCACCTGGACCCCACGAGCGCGGGACTCTGTTCCGTCAGTGCTCGAAAAACGTAGTCTCGTATCAGGGCGGCAAGGATTCCCAAGACAAGGCCAACGATTCCGGCCAGCGCAAAAATGAGAAGTCTGTTTGGGAAGACGGCTCTATCGGAAACAGAGACTTCGTCGAGCAATGCGGTGGGAAAGGTGTGAACCGGACTCAGCCGTTCAGAGACGTTGAGTTTGATCTGGCGAAGAGCATTGAGTTCCGTGTTCATGGCCGATTGAACGACATTTATTTGAAGAGCGTCTGCTGCGGTAGCCTCCGTGTTGCGAGCAACAGCATTGTGTCCCAGCTCGCTTCGGATACTGCTCGCTTCTTGCAATGCTCCGAGGATTTGATCCAATTGCGATCGCATCAGATCGATCGCGGGTTGCTGCATTCCGCGATGAATCGCAATCAGTGCGTCGGTGTTGCTTTGCGCTAACTGTCGAGCTTCTCCTGTCGTATAGCCACGTACCTTGATGCGGACGAGATCATCCGCACCCGGGACCGCCGTAACGGTGATGCTCCGGCGATAGAGTTTCCCCCCGGAGCCATCGACAGGCTGCGCAAGGGCTTTCAGGATTTCGTCTTGGAACGGCCGTAGTTGCAGTCGCTCGATGCTGCTGGCCACCGGCTCGATCAGCCGATCGCCCTGAGCTTGGCCAGTATGGCCGATCCGAACAACAGCCAAAGCTTCCCATTCTTGAGGCAACAGAAGAACAGCAATCAAGGCGCAAACCATGGCTGCGAGAGGGACCCCGAATAGCCAGGCTTTGCGACGCGCCAGAACCCGGAAGATTTCGACCAATTGAACTTCATCTTCTGTCATCGCTTCTCTCGCAACTCAGGTCTGGGCATGGCTACGGATTCTGAGGCGCCAAGAGCTCCATTCCATTTCGAGAAGTAAATGATGCCCGATTTCGCCGCCAGCCACCGACGACGCCAGGACTGACGTACTCCTCCCGCCCAATCGTGAACGACCTGAACGCTCGGCAAATAGTGGATGGCTGCGATCTGACGAAGCCGTCTGCCGGCATCTGCATCCTCAAAATGCAGAAAGAAGCGGGGATCGAAGCCGCCGATTCGCTTCAGGTCGCGGGTGCGGAAGAACATGAAGCAGCCAGTTGGGTACTGGACGTCGGTGATTATCTGCGCGTAGTCACGGTCCCGCATTTCGAAAAGATCGAGCCGCCGCTGAAAAAAGCTCCGGAGCCGGCTCGGGCAGAAGCCGCGAAGAGTCATCACGAGAAGGTCCGGATCGCGCTTGCATATGTGGTGACGACGCCCGTCGCTACCATATACGGCTGGTGAAAGCAGTCCGACCTGATGGTTGTGCTCCATGTAGGAAATCGCTCCGCGGAGTGCATCGGACTCCAGGTAGACGTCCGGATTCAAAACCAAGTGGTAATCCGAGCGCGCTTTCTCGATGGCGATGTTGTTGCCTCGCCCGTAGCCGGAGTTCGATGTCGACTTGATGAACTCGGCACGCGCGGTCGCCGTCTCGGGGAATGCTTGCAGCATCGTTGCCTCAAGGCAGTTCGACCAGGCCGGGTCGCATGAATTGTCGACAATGAACAGAGTGGTCGAGAGAGGATATGCTTCAGAGGCGACCGCCAAGGCACGATGAAGCGCGAGCAAAGCCTTGCGAAACGCTCCGACGTCAGATCGGTAGGTCACGATCGAAATCGATAATGTTGGCGTTTTGGTCATTGGTATCGCGTCGCGGCCGTAGGCAAAGTTATCGCGAAACAGTGGCACAACAGACACAGAAGTACAAACGCGAAGCTGCTCCATGTGAAGGCCTGCGGAGCAAAAGGAGCCATGACGCACACGTAAGACATGCGCAGGAAGATCAATATCAAAAATGGAGTTATCCGCCAGCAAAGCAGCGTGACGCTTAACACCAGCATCGCGTAAAGCGCGAGGATGGCACCAAGGGCCCCAGGCCAACCAAGGGCCATAAGAAACGGGAAATATTCCGTGCCGACGTTGATGGTTTGTGCGTCTAGTGGAATGTCCGTGCCGAGTGTCGCTATCGATCCGCGGAGTGGCACGAGCTGGTTCAAGAGAAAATCGGCATTGTGATAGTTCTTCGCCAGAATAGCGCTGAAGTTGTAGGTGCCCGCACTTGCATAGAGGAACAGCCACTTCAGGGCCGGCGGCGAGCTTTGGAAAAAGTCACTGAAGGGGAGCGGCAGGAAGTCCAGCGAGCCAGTCCGTATAATGCCAAGTACCGAGAACGTCGCGGCGACAATTGTAGTTAGCAGCGCAATAGTAACCCAAGGTAAGGGAGCAGTTGTCTTTTTCCGAAGAGCCAAAACGACGAGGGTAGAGAACAGGGCAGCCAACAGCCTGTTGCGGTCGATAACGAGGATGGGGAAAATGAAACCAACCAGGATGAACAAATAGCGTGACGTTCTGTTCCGCAGACAAAGCAGCGCGATCGGAGGGAGAGTCCAGCTCATGTAGGAGACATGGCGGATGGCGGCCCGCCCATCTTCCAATGTTGCGTAAGAGGAAGGATCCACGATCAGCGGGATCGGAAAGAGCGTGACGTCGATAAGACAGAAGGCGATGATAATCATGCCGAAGACAGCGGCGACGAGTCCTTCGCGTGTGCCTACGAATTGCATTGCCGCGAACGTGCTTCCTGGCGGCAGGCGTATCTGAATGACGCTATCGACTACAACAAACACGGCCGACACGCCTGCCAATAGGTAAATTCCCGGAAGGTAGTTGTCCGGCAACCTGAAGCAGGCCAGCGTCACCAGGCACGAAACGAACATCGGGACTGTGAAATAGAATGACGGATAGCGAAGAAGGGCTTTCATGGCCGCTTCCCCCAACGATCGATCCTCGCATGCATGTGCGCCCTTGCGCTCAGCAGCATGAATCGAATCATGCTCGCCACCAGAGAAACCGGGCGTCGTTCAAGAAAAGAAATCTTGGCTGCGATCAGGTTGGATTGCGCGGCCAATAACGCCTGATCCGACCGACCGAAAAGAGGTAGGTGCCGACGAGCTGTTTTGATGGCATCCGAAAGATTGGCAATGCGCCTCGCGACATTGCGCGTTCGGGATGTGTTGTCGTCGTGAATTCGATAAGCGCCGACTTTCGCGTCGATGAAACCAAGTCGGTCGAGAGCAGCCAACCGGAGAAAGAAGCTCCAGTCGTCGATCCGGAGATCTTCGCTCCATTCACCTGCCTCTGAAAGGGCTTCCCGACGAATCATTGTGGAGGGGCCACTGATTGCCCATCGGCTAATGATTTGGCGGCGGATCCCGCTGTCGGAAGCGTATGCAGCTTTGTCTACCCGGTACAGGTCGACCATGGCACTGTCGTGCAACCTGTCGCCCGTGGCATCGACGACGGTGCAGTCGCCGATGACCGCCAGCTTGTCTGGATGGTCCAGAAGGTATTCAACCTGTGCCTGCAACCCGCCAGCCATGAAACAGTCATCGCTGGCCCCGAGCCTCAGGAAATCGCCGTTAGCACGTGCAGCGAGTTCATTCAGTGTCGCCGCGATACCCCGGTTGGGTCGCCTGAGATAATCGACTCTTATCACGGAGCGGTGCATTTCCGCCCACGCTTCGATGATGTCCGGGGTACGGTCAACCGAGCCGTCGTCGATAATTATCAGTTCCTTGTTGGGGTAGGGGTCTGCCAAGGCGCTGGCAAGGCAATCCCCCACGAACTTCTCGTGGTTGAAAGCCGGGATCAACAACGACACAAGTGGCGACGAAGACGTGAAGCACATAGGGACTTGGCTGGTGTAAGAGCTGTACGAACCTTAAACTACATGCGCAGAATGTAGATGCGGGCCAGAACGACGGAAAAGACAAGATATAATGCGTAGTTTATCGCAAAAGCATACATCGAGCCCACCAAGCCAAACCAGTCAGTGAAAAAGTACACCAGAACCGCATAGCTGGCGCTGAAGAATATTTCTGAGGTTATGAATGCGCCCTTCATCGCCTTGGCCATCATGATATAGGCCAAGAGTTGGGAGCCGACCTTGAGAACGTCTCCGAGAAGTTGCGGCCCGTACAGCGAACTCGCCGCCGCGAACTGCTCGCCGAAGACAAGCGTCGTTATCGTGTAGCGCAGAATGTAGATCATGGTCGCGATCGCCGCGGCCATGGGCAACACGTGCGTATAGGCTTTCCGCAGTTCGACCACGAACGCTTTGCGGTTGCCGATAGCGGACAATCTCGGAAGATAGTAGACGCCGACCCAGCCCGTGAAAAACGCCAGATATGCTTCTGATATCTTGCCGACGGCCTGCCAGTACCCAACCTCCTCCCAGGAAAAGCGCCCCGCCAGATAGTTCCTAATCCCGATGCTGACCAATGGGCTCAACAGAGCGGACGATAGTGTCATGGTGGAGTAGGCGGCGAGGTGAGAGGTCATAACCCGCTCGAAAGGACGCTTGAGAATCGATGCGTCGAAGTGCGGGCTGCGCCTGATCAACGGAAGGCTGATCATCAGCACGGCCGCCTGACCCAGCACCAGTGCAAGAATGGCTCCGTGGAGCCGAAAGGAATAAGCGAGAGTGCCCGTTAAAATGACTGCCAACGAGGATGCCACGACATAGGCGGTGGCGACGCGCGAGACGTCCATCAGTCCGTTGAGGACGGCGATTATGTAGTTGCCGGCGGCGATCGCCGGCTGCGCGGCCGCCAGTGCCCACACCAGGTTGCGATAGCGTATGTCGTCGAACAGCCACAACGACAGTGGAGCCGACAAAATGAACGTTAGCGCTGACACTAGACACGCGGCTACAAGCACATAGTGTGCGCTGGCGCCGAGAAGGCGGCTCAGCTTGTCGGGATCGGTGCGATATTCCGCGACGTATTTGGCGACACCGGTCGTGATCCCGCCGCTGCCGAGAACAGCGAGCAGTGCCGTGAGACTCATGAATTGGCCAAACTTTCCCACCCCTTCCGGGCCGGCGAACAAGGCTACGAGCTTGATGATCACAAGACCGGAGATGAGACGAGCTGCCGTAGCGATTGCAGAAAGCGCACCCGAGCGGAGGATACTCATGTGTGCTCCGCTAGAAGCTGTTGCATGCGGTAATGACTTTATCTACGTCTTCCATCACTATCGTCGGCCCAATCGGAAGACTCAGCACCTCCCGATGAATGGCCTCTGTCACCGGTAATACAAGGCCGTTCAGCGCTGCATAGGCCGGTTGCTTATGTGGTGGAACGGGGTAGTGCACCTGCGTGCGAATGCCGTGGCGCTCCAGGTGAAGCTGCAGTGCATCTCGTCGCGAACTGCGGATCACGAAGAGGTGCCAGACATGAGCTTCGTCTGTGGTGGCCGGTTGTGGCAACTCGATCCAAGGGTGGCGGATCTCGGCCAGATACCGTTCGGCGACATTTCGCCGGAGGGCGTTTTCAGTATCGAGATATCTTAGCTTCACACGCAACAAGGCAGCTTGCATTTCATCCAGGCGCGAGTTCACGCCTTGATAAAGGTTGTGATACTTGGTCCGGGAGCCGTAGTTGCGCAAGGTTGCGATTTGCTCGGCGAGGACCTCGTTGCCGGTGATCACCGCGCCGCCATCGCCGAGTGCGCCGAGATTCTTGGCGGGAAAGAAGCTGAAACCCGCTGCATCGCCAAAAGCGCCGGCCCTCACGCCGTTGCTCATTGCACCATGCGCTTGTGCGCAATCCTCGATCAGCAGAAGCCCGTGACGACGGGCAATTGCCACGAGTTCATTCATCCCCGAAATCTGACCATAGAGGTGGACGGCCATGATAGCCCGGGTGCGCGACGTGATCGCCTTCTCGACCGCCGCGGGATCAAGGTTATACGTGGCGGGATCCGGCTCGACCAACAACGGACGCATGCGGTTCTCGGAGATCGCGAGAAGCGACGCAATGAAGGTGTTGGCCGGCACGATGACCTCGTCGCCCTCGTCGAGAATCCCCAGCACTTTGTAGCCTCGAAGGATGAGGCTTAGCGCGTCGAGACCATTTCCTACCCCAATGCAGAATCGGGACTGGCAATAGTCGGCAAATTCACGCTCGAAGGAGACGAGCTCGTCACCGAGAATGTACCAGCCGGAGTCGATGACGCGGCCTGCTGCGGCTTTCAGCTCGTCGGCGTACTGCGCATTGACGGATTTGAGACTCAGAAACGGAGTCGTCATCTAAAGGTCCAGTTCATAAAAATCATGCGTGACGGCACGCGCACCAAAGCGCTCCTTTTGTGTGACCAGCCCTTCGTTAAGGAAACGGCCAGAATGCTCGGTGGAGATTCCGAGGCTGAAAAAGCGCCGGTCTGCGTAGGTTCGATCAATGAGTTCGATCAAGAGCACATCAAGCGCAGACATCGCTCGTCCGGTGTCAGAAGCGCCAATGTACTGTGTGTGTACGGTTGGACCGAAATCATATATCAGGACGCCCGCGAGCAACCGCCCGTCGTCGTCCCGTGCCTCGTGGAGAACGATTTCCTGTGGGAAGCGGGTCGAGAGAAGCCGCAGTTCTGCTGCGCTGTGTGTGAGCATCCTGCCGAGTTGTTCGGCTCTCTCGCTGAGCATACCGTGAAACGTCTCGAGATCGGTGCCACGACCGACAGTGATAGCTTTCTTCTTGGCGTTGCTGACCGACCTCGTCCGCAAGCTGGGGAAAGCTGCCATCCGGCCAATATCGATGACGGAGGAAAGATCGCGACGAACCAGCCGAGCGCCCAACCGGAACAATCCGTAGAGGTCCTCTTCGGTGGGATAACGATGGAATACGTGCGGTATCGCTTTGTACAAAAGCTTGGTGTAGCGGCGCTGCCGATAATGCGTCGCGATATGCTCCAGCGCAGCCAACGTGGCCTCCGCGCGCAAGGCCGGCGTCGAGATTAACCCCGCGTACGAAAGGCCGCCATGGCTGACGATCGCTTCACCGTCCTGGCTCGCGGGAAACACCGCGACCGGCTGGCCCTTTCGAACAACGATCAGCGATTGATCAACGAACCGGTCGGCATGATATTCCATGTAGTGGCGCAAGTGCAGTAAGTTGCCAGACCGGGACTGTAATACGACCGTATTCCAAATCGGTGCATAGGCCGCTTCGAAAGGACGTATCTCGATCATCGGCTCATCCTGCCGGTTCTTCGAGGTCGCTGGGGGCCAGAGCCAAGCCGAAACCGTCTCGTCCCATGTCATTGCCGTTGTAGAACATGAGGAGCGCATCGCGATGTCGGATGATGGCCGGATAGCACAGCGCTCGCGAATCCCAGCCGGTCGGGCTCAGCCCAATTCCCACTTCGTCATCCTTCCGGTCCCAGTCGATTCCGTTCCGCGAGTATGCAAGCCCAGCGAGATAATCTCCGGTGATCGTGCCTTTGGTGAAGTACATCACGTATTGTCCGCCAATGCGATAAACCCTTGGACGACCGATCCGGTATTCATCGCCTTGGGCGACCAGGCAAGTGGTTCCGGTGCGGGGCACCGCGAGCGGATCACGAACCTCGGTGTAGCGGATGTGGTATCGGGGATAGGGCAGACCCTGGATCAACTGCCAATCGTCACCACTCGCGTACCAGATCTTCCAGAGTCCTCGTTCGAACATGACGGAGTGGATGGCGCCAATCGTGGTCTGGCCAGGTGCGCGATCGAGAATTGGAGCCTCGGAAACCCTGGCGAAGCTGTCGCCGCCATTCACGGACTTGGCCATTCCGCTGAAGGCTAGAAACTTGGCCTTCGCGACCAGTTGAAACCCTACATAGAACATGTAGAGGCCGCCCGGTCCGGTGACGACGTCGCCCAGTATCACTCCGTTGTCGTCGAAGCAGCCTGCCCGGCCGATATCGAGCACCGGCTCGCGCGATACCGAGACGATACGAGTCGGGTTGTCGGCGCAAACGTCGACATAACCGATCCGGCTCACCCCCGCGCTGTCGCGAAATCCCGCGAAGACCCGGATGATCTCATCGTTGATGCGAAAGGGCGTAGGCGTTAGCGCGGAGTTATCCATCCATCCGCCCACTCCGTGCTTCGCCACGTCGAAGACGAGCCCTTTCTTCTCCCATGCGAACATTTTAGAGGCCTGCGTCGAAGCTCGACTTCCCCGGTACGGCTCGGGCGGGCGAACTCGCATAAATCCGGTCGGGCTCTGTGTCCCGAGCGATAAGGGCGCCCGATCCTATGACGCAGTTCTCGGCAACTTTGACGAAATCGTTGATCGTTGCGTTTACGCCGATAAAAGAGCTCTCGCCGATTTCGCAGTAACCTGAAATGGTTGCGTGTGATGCAACGAAGACGTGGTCTCGGATCACTGTTCGGTGCCCAACGTGATTGCCACTCCACAGAATACAGTTGTTTCCTATGGTGACGAACGGTTGAATGACATTGTTCTCGAAGATAAAGGTGTTTTCGCCGATCTTCGCATTGCGCCAGACAAAAGCGTGCGAACTCACGTAGGTGGCGAAGCGGTAGCCCCTTTGCTTTGCATCCAGATAGAAACGCGTCCGCAATCTGTTCAGCCCGGAGGATGGAATCGCGACGAACACCTCAAACGTCGCGGGAGGGAAATGGGTTTCGATTTCCTCGTAAGGTACGACCGGCCGATCCTCGATCTCCGCTTGCTTGAGATATTCACGTTCAACGCAAAAGGCGGCAACGTCGTACTCGGAATCATGGGTGAAATATTCGAGCGCGATCAGGGCGAACTCGCCGGCGCCGATCAGGATGAGAGGCTTCACCGTCGAGCGCCCTCCTGAGCAAGTCGGCAAAATTCGTCGTAGTCCCAAATATAGTCGGTTGGATCGTAGAGCTGGTCAGCAAGAACCATCAATACGCAGTCCTCGCTAAAGTCGCGCATTTCACGCCATATCATACAATCGAGCAACAGACCTTGGGCCGGATTATTCAAGACAATTTCCTTGCGGCTGAATCCATCGCTCAAGCGGAACGTCATCGAACCGCGCATCGCGACGGCAAGCTGCCGTAGATTTCGATGGGCATGAAGGCCGCGGTGAACGCCGCTTTTGGTGTCGAAGAGATAGTACACCCTTCGGATGACGAAGGGCACGTTCTTGCCGTCCTCAAGGGCGATGAGCATGCCACGCTCATCACCGTGCTTCTGCAATTGAATCAGTCTGATGTTCATTTAATTTCCGAAATTCTGCCAGGCAGCTCGGTTGCCGTGCTGCCTGGAGCGCCGCGGGGGGCGGCGTCCGATAGTCAAGTCTTGAGCCTATCCGAGTCACTTGGCCGCGTCGACACGCGATAATGGCACACGGCCTTCGCCGTTGCGCTGTGTTTAGCGCGCCCCTTGGAGATCTTGGTCAGATCGCGACTTGGACCCAATCTCGGTATCGGTGGTTGCGCCTCGCCGTCTGACCAGATGCGTTCGTTTCAACTTTCAAATAACAACTTGTCGGCCCGCTGGATAAGCGCTTCCCCCTTCGCCTGCATCTCCGCCGGGTGGGTAGCCAGGATGTTGGCCATTGCCCGCGCCTTGCCAAGCTCTTTCGTCAGAGCCTTGCGGTCGCCGCCCGACAGGGGCGTAGGGTGATACTTCGGGGCCATCCAGACATCCAGACGCAAAGAGATCGGATTGGCGATCTGGAGCGGGCTACGGCGTCTCGAACGCTGGCCAGCACCCGTCTTCTTCATACCTGCCGGTGCGCTGCTGGCACGTCTTGTCGAGCAGCCGCTGCGCGACGTCCTTCCAGATCGCGTTGCCGGCGATGTCAGGTTAACGCTTGATCAGCGAAATCTTCGTAATTGGTCCAGATGAGCTTACGCGCCGTCAGCTACAAACGTCATCGCCTTCCGCCACGAGATCGTTCGGCCTCCGCGGCAGCTTCCGCCACGTGAAGCGACAGGTTACTTGGAGCGGGGGTGATTTGCGGCGTGGCCTGAAGCGTATCCATCGTCGAATCTCCTCGATCGGCATCTCGCGCCAGGCGCTCCGCCCTGAGGCGCTTGTGGTTTTCCTGGAACTCCGGATCGGCGTGGCTGTCCGCTATCGTTTGCCGCGCCCCGATTGGATTTTGCGCCTTTCGGTCTGCTTCATCCGCGACTTGTTGCTCGGCGGAGCGCTTCCGTTTGGTCATTGCTCGATCCCTGCACCTGCGATTTGTCCGGAACTATCCAAATGAGTCCTGGGCCAATAGACGCTTGTCGCGCAGGCGGCGACCTCAAAAGTGCAGGGCGTCTCGCTCAACGGTCCCTGCGCACCGGCGAAGCTGTCATACGAACGCTTGGTTACATTGCGTCACAGCATGCTCTACGCTAGAGCAACCATAGACGACTTTAGAGGTGAGCACATGTCATATGCCTATAAGCTGAATGAAGACGTTCGCCACCAGCCCCAAGGTCCACAAGGACGTGCAGTAATTGATCCGGCAATGGTTTACACCATCGTTCAATGTATGCCCATCGAAGCAGATGGACGTCTTCGATACCGTATCAAGAGCAAGTCGGGGAATGTCGAGCGGGTCGTAACGGAAGATCAGCTGTCGTACTTTCAGTGATCTGGCGCGCTTGTTGGCAGGAGGAGTTTCGTCGTGTTGAATGATCGAGAAAATATCCTGATGGCGCTTCGGGAGAAGCCGCTCAAAGTCTACGAAGTCATGAAACGCGCCAACGTCGCGAACGAGGAAGCTTGCCAGTCCCTCCTGTTGAAAATGCGAGACGAAGGCTCGGTGAAGTTCGATATCCATAAAGGGCGATGGCTCATCGGATGAGCCGTGAATAGCGGCTACGGTCCAGGCATGCCTTCCGTTTCAGAACGTATTCCTCGTAGCTTAAGGTACGCTTGCGACATAAGACCGCGTCGAAGCGTCTCGACGAAGGTATTAGTTAGGGCGGTTGCGCTCGGGAACGTTGAATGGGTCATTGAACGAGACTTCGAGCTTTGTTGGGGCGGGGCCATATGGATTCGAAGGATGGTTTGCGTCAGCGCACCGTGAGCGCCGTATCCCGCTTGCGGGATGCTGGCCGCTTAGTCTCTGAACGTATTAGCACCTCGGTAGCAGGCGGATTGAGTGCAACGGCCTCTGTTGCTGGCGAGGCATACACGGCGGCGCTTGATTGGAAGAACAACAGCGAATTTAGCAGTTGGCTGACAAATCATCTGAGTAACCAATGCGCGACCATCGCTAGTAGGGCTATGGACGCTGAGTATCTTAGCACTCACGTGGGCGGCGGTTGGCACAGGCTATGCGACGGTGGTCATACTCTTGCTGGTAGCTGGAAGGCCGTTAGTTCGGCGTTGCCCGACGTTGCCGCGCTAGACAAACTTGGCATCTGGGCAAATGAGTATTGGAAAGACCTAATCACTACGCGCGGCATGCCGATTCTGATAATCGATCAGGTGGATCAGGTAAGCGAATATTTTAAGCACTTAGATAGCGTGAATGTAGCTCAGATTGTGGGTGGCGACATTTGCGGCGTGTCAATCTATTGCAACTGGAACGACCCAACGAAATTGGTGGCGTCTGCTACGGCGACTGAATGCAGCGGGATTGTTTACGCAAACGTGGTCGCACCGTTGGTGAGTTTAGTCGCTCTCGGTCGAGCCTATTTCCTAATCAGGAAATCTGAGCAAGACGATCTCCATGGCTTAATTGAACCGGCCTTGAAGGGGCTCACGCGCGGAGGAGCCACCATTCTGCTGATTACAGCGATTCCGGGTGGCTTCCTGCTGCATCTGAGCAGCGGCATAGTGATTAGCCTCGCCCATGGCTACGTCTGGGACAAGGGTACGGAGAACAAAGAAGTGATTCTAGCAGCGATCAAAGGCTGTCTGACGAAAGGGTTGTCTGGACTCCGAGGGCCTCTGCTTCTGCCTCAAAACAACAGTGCGACCTAAACGAAGGGGCCGCTACGGCGCTGACGTTGTAGGATAGAGTGCATCGCCTCCCGCATCTCTCCTACAGAGCAACGCCAAGCTCACGCTTTCTTCAGGCAACAGCCCGCCTCATTGGCTGACCATGTCCGGGGAAGGTCTCCGATCGCACCTTCCGCCGATCCCGCCCAGGCGGCATGCAGTGATGATGGGATCGGTATCTATCGAGCGATTGCTATTCGGAATTCGGTGCACCGTAACTCTGCGGGCTACGGACTTAGCACCACCTTATCTCGCGCTCTCTTGTATTCCAGGAGCTGCGAAACGGCATCGTAGGAATGATACCTTGCGTAGACACTCTTCGCATTCCGCTCGCGAAGATCGGCTAGAGCGTCAGCCCAGTAAGCGACCATTGCGCGGCGAACTCCTTCGCGCGCGAAGAAGCGTTCAGCCTTTGCAAAATCTTCGTCAAAGCTCACGCATACCGCTCTTTCGGCCGCCTTGTATTCGGCCCGTCGAACGTCGCCGCCGTGTTGGCCGAGCCACATGATCGTGTTTGGGTACTCCAAAATCAGGCGGTCCAGCACGAGGTAGTGCGAAAACTTGGCGCCGTTTGACGTGCGGGTGCTAAATGCAACTTCATGCGACCCGATATTCAATGTGAACCAGCGGCCTCCGTTCGTCTGGGGAAGCACGCTCAAAGTCCACGAGCCCTGCATGTCGAGGTTTCCGTACAACCCCGAGAGCTGAAACAAACTGAAAAGAAACAAGGTCACATCGGGGTTATGGAAGAGCTGATCCGTCCTGTCGCTATCGACGCGGAGAGGTGCGCTTATCCGCCGCAATTCCTTCCTCGCCTCGTGAGGAGCGACGCTGAACAACTCGTTCGTCCCCTCTACATTGACCTTTCTGGCGCTGAAATGGCGATGCGTTGCGCTTTCGACGACAGTGCAGTCCGTGACATGAACGAAGTCTGATAGCTCCCACGGTCCGTGAGCTGCGTACGCTTCACCACCATTTATTCCGCGTAAGCGTTCGCTGATGGGCCGCTCAGTACGGCCGATTTTTATGTGATCGCTGTTCGGTGAAACGAGAATATAGACGAAGCCATGCGGCATACGAACGCCCCTCATACCCAAGCAAGACGTGTATCGAGATGACGAGGAGAAGGGAAATAGAAAAATGGTCTGAGCCGGCAGCGCTTCTAGCGTTCGTTGACGCAAGCCCTTGAGACGGGAAAAGCGTGAAGGATTGCCCGCTCGATGACACGTCGGGCAAAAAACAGCCTGTTTCGCCACCCCGTCAACCCCTCCCTACAAAAATATTCCACTTTACCGAAATTCGGAAATGGCGTATGCATCGCGGCATCCCGGCTCATCCTTGAGGGGCGATCTCGTGTCGTCTTGATTGCGAGCCGGGCTTGCGGTGGACGCGGGCAGCGTTGGGTACGAGAGGTGCGGGCAGGGCGGGTAGTCCCTGTGAGCCCGAAACCGCGTGCCGACGAGCGGCGTTGTCTAGGTTCGTCTCGCCAGCATTCTTCCGGCAACGTCGACAACGCTGGAAGATCATGCGGCGAACAAGCGAGCCGTGCGTACGGCAAAACCGTGTGGTCCTGGCCGTCGTTGCTACGGTCAAGCTTTTCGCGGAGGTGCGGAGCGCCCAACCGGGTCAACTGCATCGCTCATCTGCGAGGCGAGGGAGGCCAGAAGGAACTCGGCTCCCGGGAGAGCACGGCATAAGCCGTCAACCCACTGCGCAGGGAAGGCCGAGTGATTGGCACCACCTGTATGCTGCTGTGCGGTTTTCCTGCGCTACACATTTCGCGCAGCGGACCGCGGGTGCGAGGTCAGCACCCGGTCTTCCCTGCGCCCTCTTGGACGAGAGGGTGGAACGACGAAGCAAAGCTCGGGCGATATCGGCCGCGAGGCCGCAAAGGCGCGTCTGCTGTTTGACAGATTCGCGCGCATCCGGATCGTGGTCTAGTCGCGCGCGTCGAACTTGCCGCCGAGAGCCCGCGTTGCGCGTGCGGCGCTTTCGATCAACGCCTTCACTTGGTCGCTCGACGTGTCGACCGTCATGGAAGCCCGGGTGCCGGCGAGGCTGAGCGTGAAGCGAACGTCACCATTCCAGTCGTACACGGGCGCCGCAACGGAGACGTAGCCGGCGAGATCAGAGCGGACGATGGTCGTGTAGCCCTTTCGTTTGAGCTCGCGTGCCGCATCGTCTCTGAATTTGCCGACATCGGCCTTGCCGCCGAATACGGCGTCCCATTCCTGCTCGATAAGATGCGTGGTCAGGTTCATCGGCAATCGGGCCGCGTAGATCTTGCCTGCAGCAGAACTCAACATCGGGATCAGTCCGGTGCGAAACTCGAACGCGCCGCGCTGGTCGCCGTCCTGCTTGAACAGGCTGATCGGCCCATCATCGGTCCAAGTGGTGACGGCGGCGCTTCTCCGCGTCGCGTCACGCAGATTGGTGACCTCGCGGCGAACGATCTCGAAACCGTCGATCTGCTGGATGGCACTGACGCCGAGCGAGAGCGCCGCAGGCCCGAGGCGATAGTGGCCCGGCTTTTCGTCCGCGGCGGCGAGCCCAATTCTGACGAGGCTCACGAGATAGTTATTCGCGGCGCTCGTCGTCAGATCCGCCAGCGGCGCGATGTCCTTCAAGGCCATCGCCTGCTGGCTCGTCTGCATAACACTCAGAATCCGAAAGGCAATTTCGACCGACTGAATGCCTCGGCGCGGCTTCTTCTCTTGCATCTGCTTCCTTCGAGCGGTTCAGCGAATCCAGATTGACACAAATGGCCGGCGGGAGCAGAATACAACAATAAAATATGTATTCAACTATATTGAATATCTCAGAGAGAGGAAAAGCGATGCCCCTTGGTGCCATCCGCAGCGTCTACACCGTCGCCAATGACATGGATCGGATGCAGGCCTTCTATGCCGAGGCGCTGGAGCTTCCGCTGGCGTTTCGGGATCGCGACAACTGGTGCCAGTTCAAGGCCGGCCCGATCGCGTTTGCGCTGAGCTCGGCATCCGAGGCGGCCAAGGACGCGCGCGGCAGCGTGATCGTGTTCGAGGCGGTGGATGTCGCGCCGGTCGCAGCGCGGATCGAACGGCTCGGCGGCCGGCATCTCGCCAGCCGCGACATGGGCGCGCATGGCGGCGTCGCAACCTTCGCCGACCCCGAAGGCAATCTGTTTCAGCTTCACATCCGACCCGGCGCCTCGGCCCAAGCCGACGACGCCAATCGAATCCAACGAGGAGAGTCATCATGAAGTTCGGCGTCTTCGATCAGAATGACAGGTCCGGTCTGCCGCTGGCGGAGCAATACGAGAATCGGCTCCGTCTCGCCGAGCTCTATGATCGCCTCGGCTTCTACGCTTTCCACATGAGCGAGCACCACGGCACACCGCTGAGCACGACGCCATCGCCCAGCGTGTGGATGGCCGCGCTGTCCCAGCGGACCGAGAGGTTGAGGCTATGTCCGCTGGTCTATCTGTTGCCGACCTACAATCCCGCGCGCCTGTATGAAGAGATCTGCATGCTCGATCATTTGAGCGGCGGCCGCTTCGAGTTCGGAATTGGGCGCGGCGCCTCACCGCACGAGCTCGACGCGCTCGGGATCGACTCCACGAAGGCCGCAAAGATGTATGCGGAGGCCTTCGACACGATCCAGCGCTGCTTCAGGCAGGACTCCGTCACGACGACGGGCGAGTTCTGGAGCCTGAATGACTATGCGGTGGAGATGAAGCCGTTGCAGCGGCCACGTCCGCCGATGTGGTACGCGGTCGGCTCGCCGGACTCCGTGGTCTGGCCGGCGCGCAACGGTGTGAACGTGGTCTGCGGCGGGCAGGTCTCGCGCGTGCGTGCGATCTCGGACCGCTACCGCGAGGAGATGGCCGCGGCGGGCCTCAATGGCAATAGCCCACTGATCGGCGTCAATCGCTACATCATTGTCGGCGAGACCGACCGCGAAGCTCACGAGCTGGGTCGAAAGGCCTGGCCGTCGTTCTACGACAATTTCATCAAGCTCTGGCGCAAGCATGGCACGCAGCCCGTGAATGCGAAGCTGCCACCCGCATTCGATCAACTCGTCGAAGCCGGCCATGCGATAGTCGGCTCGGCCCGAACGGTGACGCAGATTCTGTCCGAGCAGGTCGCGTTGGGCGGACTGAACTACGTGATCGGAAGCTTCATGTTCGGAACCATGCCGCACGCCGCGGCCGCGGCTTCGATCCGCCGCTTCGCCGAGCAGGTCATGCCGGCAGTCGAAGCGGCTGAAGCGGTCGCCGCATGAACGCTTAGGGGAAACGGATCAGCGCAAGGAGGTAGAAATGCCCGATACGCCTCGGTTCGACAGCCGCGACTTGCGGCGCGTGCTCGGAAGCTTCGTCACCGGGGTGACTGTGGTCACGACAGTCGACGAGGCGGGTCAATTCCACGGTGTGACCGCCAATTCGTTCAGTTCGGTGTCGCTCGATCCGCCGCTGGTTCTCTGGAGCCAGGCGGTGAAGAGCCACAGTCATCCTGCGTTCTTCGAGGCCGGGCATTTTGCGGTGAACATCCTGGCCGAGGACCAGATCGGGTTGTCGAACCGCTTTGCGAAGTCGTCGCATGACAAGTTCGCTGGCATCGATGTCGATACCGGCGTGGGCGGCGTGCCGCTGCTCCGCGATTGCAGCGCCCGTCTGCAATGCCGGGTGGTGTCACGTGTGCCCGGTGGCGATCACACGATCTATGTCGGCGAAGTCCTTGCGATCGATCAGGCCGAGCGCAAGCCGCTCGTCTTCGGCAACGGCCGGTACCTGCTGGCGGATCCTCACGATCTGGCCGACGGCGCATTGCCGGCTGATCGCAAGCAGTCTCAGCTCACCGCGATGCGGCTCGGCACGCGTGCGATCGAGCGCCTCGTCCGGCGCTTCGACGAGACGATGGCGCTCGCCGTTTGGGGCGCCCACGGCCCCACGATCACCCATTGGGAGCCGTCGTCGGCTCCGGTGAGCGAAGCCCTCCCCGTCGGGTTGATCCTGCCGGTCACATCGAGCGCAACCGGTCTGGCCTTCGCGGCACATCTTCCTCCCGAAGCCATCGCGCAGGCTGACTGGCCGGGTCTGGATACGGCGCCAGGAGAGGACGATTGGAACGAACGCCTTGCAGAAGTGCGTTGGCAAGGTCTCGCCCGGCAGGGACTGGAGACCTTCTATCGCAGCGAGACCTTGATCAACGCACTTAGCGCGCCGGTGCTCGATGCGGATGGTCGCGCTGTGCTGGCCCTGACAGCGGTGGGTGAATCAAACCGGTTTCGCGCCGATCTCGACGGAGAATTCGCAACTGCCTTGCGCGAGACGGCGAAGGACCTGTCGTATCGGCTCGGTTACGAGGCGGAGCGGTCTCGCAAGCCAGCCGGGCCTCTTGCGCTTGCGGCCGGAGCTTGAGTGATGGCTGAATTGTCCACGCTCGATGCCGATCTGCTCGCGCAGGATTTGCCCCGGCTTGCCCAGGTTGACGTCGCGTCTTCGGTCTTCTCCGGGCAGCGCGGCCAGATGGAATATCGCGCCGCCGGAGATCCGAACAAACCGACGGTGCTGATGCTTCATGGGCTCGGCTCCAGCTCGGCGGGATACCGCGCGCAATTCGCAGGGCTGTCGCGAGACTTTCACGTCATCGCCTGGAACGCGCCGGGCTTCGGCGGCAGTTCGCCCATCCTGGGGCAAGACGCAGGGATCGACGACTATGCAGACGCGCTGGAGAGCTTGCTTCGCGCGCTCAAGGTGCGACGGCCGGCTGCGCTGGTCGGCAGCTCATGGGGGAGCGTCGTCGCGCTGGCCTTCGCGCGACGCTATCCCGCGCTGATTGGCAGTCTGGTTCTTTCCGCGCCCAATGTCGCAAGGGGCCACATCACCGGTGAGGCCCGCGATGCCGAGCTCAATGCATGGCTTCAGACGGCGGATGTCGACATCCCGGTGTCGCGCGAGGCGATCGCGAGCAGGCTGCTCACGCCACGCACGCCAGCGCTGGTCAGGCAATATGTCGAGCGCTTGCGCGACGACATGACGACCGATGGCTGGCGTCAGGCGATCCGGTCGCTGTTCACCGTTCATACGCCTGATGTCATTCCGGCGGTCAAGTGTCCGATGGCTATCCTCTTCGGCAGCCTCGACCAGGTCGCGCCCCATCGGGATCACGCCGAGCGGCTTCTCGCGGCGGCGCCCTGGGCGACATCGCATTCGTTCGAGGATTGCGGCCATATGCTCAAGCTCGAAGCGCCCTCGAAATTCAATGCGGTCGTCCGCAGCATCGCAGCGCAAGCGTGAAGGGATGGGCGCAGTCGCGCCAGGGAGAAAGAAACGCATGGAAGCTGAACAGGACGTCGAGCGGCCCAGCCCCGGGCACTGGTGGTTGGTGAGCGTGCTCTGCCTCGTAAATGCCGTCGCTTTCATCGATCGCGCGGCGCTGCCGCTGCTGGTACAGCCGATCAAGCGCGACCTGCAAATATCCGACACGCTGATGAGTTTCCTGATCGGCGCGGCTTTCATCATCACCTACGCCGTCGGAGGCTGGTTCGTCGGCATGCTGGTCGATCGCTTTCCGCGCCGGCGCATCCTGGCCATTGGGATTGCCACATGGGGGATATCGACGATGTTCTGCGGCTCGGTCACGACCTATGCTGGCCTCTTTCTCGGCCGCTGTGGTGTCGGCGCGGGTGAAGCCACCTGCGGGCCTTCGAGCATGTCGCTCGTCAGGGACGCATTCCATCCGCGCTTTCGTGGCCGGGCCGTCGCGATCTGGGCGATGGGGGCGAGCGTCGGTGGCGGGCTTGCGTTGCTCGGTGGCGGCGCAATTCTGCACTTCGTCGGCGAGAACGGGAGTTATATCCTTCCTGTGCTGGGAATTCCGGTTCGCTCGTGGCAGCTCGTGTTGATTGCGTGCGGCGCGATCGCGCTGCCGGTCGCCGTCCTGGTCTATACGTTCAAGGAGCCAACGCGGCGGTCCGCAAGCACGGATAGCCCCATCGCACTGAGGGATGCCCTCGAAGCCGTTCGCGATCAGTGGCTTGTCTTTGCTCCGCTGTTTCTGGCGAACGCCGCGACGATCATGCTGTCGGTGGGCTACGCGTCCTGGATACCGGCCTTTCTCGGGCGGGTATGGAAGATTCCAGCCGGCGAGATCGGCCTGACCTACGGTCTCATCGTCCTGTTCCTCAGCACTGCCAGCCAGTTCATCGCCGGGTTTCTCGTCGATACGGTTTATCGGAGATGGGGATTGCCGGCGATCCCGGCCCTTGGCGTCGTGATCTCCGCGCTGATTGTCCTTCCAGCGGTCTTTGCTCCGGCAGCGGAGTCGATTGTCTCGGTCTGGATGCTGCTTGCCGTATTCAATCTTCTGGCAGCAAGCCTCTTCACCATCGGAACGTCGACGATCGTGCATCTGTCGCCGGGAGTCGCGATCGGAAAGATCACGGCCGTTCATTTTGCCTGGGTCGGTATCACGGGAACAGCGATTGCGCCGACCCTGGTGGCCATCGTCGCCGAAAATCTCTTTCAGGGCGCACTGGGCTCGGCGCTCTCGACCGTCGGCGGGACGCTGGCTGCGCTCGGTGGGCTGTGTCTCCTTGTCGTGTACTGGCAACTGCGACCGAGCGAAACGGTCACGTCGCTGGTGCGCGAGACGGGCTAGGGACGAAACGCTGCTTTCAAGGTTCACAAACGCAAACTAGGGAGGTTGAAATGCCCGTTATCAAGTTCGAACAGTCGGAAGCCGTTGGTCACATCGTGCTGGCCAATCCACCGAAAAACCTCATCGCTTCGGCCTTCTCGAGCGACCTCAAGCAGGCCGTTCAGGAGGCCAGCGAGAGCGACATCAGGGCGTTGCTGGTGAGGGCGGAAGGTCCCAATTTCAGCCAGGGCGGCGACGTGCTCGATTTCCTTGAGAAGAGCACCAATCAGTTCCGCACCTTCATTGCCGAATGCAACCAGTCGTTCCGCGCCATCGAAGCGCTGCAAGTCCCGACGGTCGCGGCCGTTCGGGGCGCCGCCTATGGCGGCGCCTTCGAGCTTGCGCTCGCCTGCGACTTCATTGTCGCGGCTGACGACGCAGTTTTTCGCTGCATCGAGGCGTCGGTCGGGTCGGCACCGGTTGCCGGCGCGGTGCAACGATTGGCGGAGCGTATCGGCCGCTCGCGCGCGGCGCGCTACGCGATGCTGTGCGAGCCGATGACGGGCGCCGTCGCCGGCGAACTGGGCATTGCGACAACGGTACTTCCTGCTGACAAGGTCGAGGCGGCCGCGCTGACATTCGCGCAGGATCTGTCGACCGGACCGACGCGCTCCTATGCGGCGATACGAACCTTATTGAAGGCGTGGTCCGGGGGTGGCGTGCCATCGGCCGATGCCATGATCCTGGACGTCACCATGCCGCTTCACAGCTCGGAAGATGCAAGGCGTGGCCGTACCGCGCGGGCGGATGCCATCAAGCGTGGAATCGAGCCGCCGAAGATCGCCTTCATCGGGAGATAAGACGCAGCGATTGCCCCGAGGCCGAGAGACGGATGCGTTCGTAGCGGCGGCTCTCCGCCCGCGCTAGTCGCTGCGCACATAGCGCCAGAGCAGGTCGGCGATTTCGTGCCGGCGCTGGGTCTTGGCTTTCTGCGATGACATGTCGGATGCGAATTGCGCCTCGAACGTATGCCGGTTCGCAACCGAGAAGAAGCAGAGCGCGTTCAGCGACATGTGCAGCTCGATCGGGTCGATGCCGGGCCTGATCGCGCCGATGCGAACCCCTCTGTCCAGCACCGCGGCGACCTGGCTGATGATCGGCCGCGTCATCTCCTTGAGTTTCTTGCTGCCGCGGATGTGCCGGCCGCGATGGATGTTCTCGATCGTGACCAGCCGGACATATTCCGGGTTGGCCTGGTCGAAATCGAAGGTGAACTCGGCCAGCCTGCGAATGGCAGCTTCCGGCTCGAGCGCTTCGAGATGAAGATCCTGCTCGGCGATGCGCATCTTGGCATAGGCCATTTCGAGGACGGCCGT
Organism: Bradyrhizobium ganzhouense; assembly: GCF_049949285.1. Lineage (NCBI taxonomy): Bacteria > Pseudomonadati > Pseudomonadota > Alphaproteobacteria > Hyphomicrobiales > Nitrobacteraceae > Bradyrhizobium > Bradyrhizobium ganzhouense. The sequence goes on along the minus strand of NZ_CP181318.1, from coordinate 7,282,893 downwards.
GAACAGCTCTTCCTTGGAATTGAAGTAGTAGAAGATCAGCCGCTTGGTGATGTTGGCGCGCGCGGCGATGGCATCGGTATTGCCGCCGGCCAGGCCGTTCTCGGCGAACTCCGCGAACGCGATCTCGAGGATCTCGCGCTTGGTGCGCTCCCGGTCGCGCCGCCGGACCGGCGGCTGCTTCGAGTCCGCCGCGACGGGCTTTTCCTTGGGTCTCATCTGGCGGTTCGGTCCTTCGCGTCCGGCCAAGCCTGCTTGCCTCTCCATTCATAACCCAATCAGCCGTGCTTGACATCAATTATCCTATGGGTTAATTGTAATTATCCCATAGGATAATTAGCAGTGATTGATCTCGGTCTTGCTCATCTGACGGCTCTGGATCTTGAGCCGACGACGCTGGTGCCCGAGGCCGCGCGCGCCGGCTTCAGCTTCATCGGCCTGCGCATGATCCCTGCAACCACCGGCGGACCGGCCTATCCGACGCAGGTAGGAACGGCCGCGCACCGCGACCTCAAACGACTCCTCGCCGACGAGGGCGTGCGGCTGAACGAGATCGAGTTCGTTCAGCTCACGCCCGTCATCGACATTCCGGCCCTTGCGGGCCTGTTCGAAGCCGCGGTCGATCTCGGCGCGGTGGCAGTGACTGCATCGGGAGATGACGACGATCACGCCCGGCTCACCGCGCATTTCGCAAAACTCTGCGACCTGGCGCGGCAATTTGGCTTGCGTGTCGATCTTGAGTTCATGCGCTGGCGCGCGGTTGGCTCGCTGCCGCAGGCCGAGGCGATCGTGCGTGGGGCGGGCAAGGCGAATGGCGCCATTCTCGTCGATGCGCTGCACCTCAATCGGTCCGGCGGCAAGCCGGCAGACTTGATCGCGCTCCCCGCGCGCTATCTGCGTACCGCGCAGCTGTGCGACGCTGCGGCGGACATCCCCGCGAGCGATGCGGCCATCATCGCCGAGGCGCGCGAAGGCCGATTGCCGCCCGGCGAGGGGGCGTTGCCGCTCAGCGGGCTACTCGACGTGCTTCCGGCCGACGCCAGCCTCAGCGTCGAGATGCCGTTGCCCGCTCTTGATGTGCGGGCCCGGCTTACCACGGCGTACAGCGCTGCGAGGCGCCTGCTCGACCATCAGCCGCTGGGAACATTGAGACCAGAGCATCGCCGCGAAGAGGGCGGCTCAACCTTGATACGGACGACGTGAGATGAAAAACATCACCATAGGCGTCATTGGCGCAGGCCTGATCGGGCGAAAGCACCTCGCCAAGCTCGCCGAGCGAGAAGACTATGAGCTCGTCGGCATCGCGGACGTGAATGCCGATCGGGTCGCCACCGAGCATCCCGACACCCCTGTGTTTGCCGACTACCGGAAACTGCTCGACGAGGCGCGGCCGGAAGCCGTGATCATCGCCTCGCCAAACCAGCTTCATGCCGAGCAGGGCATCGCATGCGCTAGACGCGGCATTCACATCCTGATCGAGAAGCCGGTCACCGATACGCTGGAAAGCGCGGCAAGCCTGATCGCCGAGGTCCGCAAGGCTGGTATCCAGTCGTTGGTCGGGCATCACCGCCGCCACCATCAGCAGGTCAGGATGCTGAAGGCGAGCTTGGGGGATCGGCGGATCGGCGATGTCGTCGGGGTATCGGCGATCTGGGCCACGCACAAGCCCGCCGCCTATTTCGAAATCGCGCCATGGCGCTCGCAGGCCGGCGGCGGTCCGATCCTGATCAACCTCATCCATGAGATCGATTTCCTGCGCTTCACAATGGGCGAGATCGTCGCGGTGGAAGCAATTGCGTCGAACCGCCAGCGTGGCTTTGCGGTCGAGGATACCGCCGCGGCGCTGATCGAGTTCGACACTGGCGCGCTCGGCACCTTCTTCATCAGCGACAGCGCCGTCTCGCCCTGGACGTCCGAGCAGGGGCTCGGCGAGGCACCCGAATTCCCGTTCAGCGGCGAGAGCAGTTATCGTTTCCTCGGCCGCCGCGGGTCGATCGAATTTCCGGCGCTCGTGCAATGGTCGCAAGCCGAAGACGCCCAGGACTGGAACAAGCCGATCCAGGCCCAGCGCCTTCATGCCACTTCGCTCGATCCCTATGTCGCCCAGCTCGACCATTTCCGCGACATCATCAGCGGGACGGCGCAGTCGCTGCAGCCGGCCGAGGATGGCGCACGAAGCCTGATCGCGACCCTGGCGGTCGCTGAGGCGGCCGCGAGCGGACGACGCGTCGAACTGCGCAGTCGCTACGAAGCGCTCGCGCTGACTGAGCCGGACAAGCAAAGCGCTTCCTAGCCGCAAACAAATTCGCCGCCGCTCGGCGGATCAGAATGGGCAGAGCCGCGGCGCGATCTCAACGACGCCGGCAACAAGGCCGCCCGGAGGGAGGAACGAGGTGAACTACACGTTCGATTTTGGCCCCGTGCTGGAAGGACTGCCGGACCTGCTCTGGGGTTGCGCCGGTACGCTTCAGCTCGCGCTGTCCGGCATGGTGCTGGCTCTCGCGATCGGGATCGGCGGCGTCGTGCTTCGTCAGTCCCGCATCGCCGCGCTGCGATGGCTCGTCATCGCCTTTGTCGAGGCGATCCGCAACACGCCGTTCCTCGGGCAGATCTATTTCATCTTCTTCGCGCTGCCGCTGGTTGGCGTTCGCCTCGATCCAACTCTGACCGCGATCATCGCACTCGGCATCAACGGCGGGGCTTATGCGATCGAAATCATCCGCGGTGGTGTGCAGTCGATCAACAAGGGGCAGGTCGAAGCCGGGCTCGCGCTCAGTCTCAGCCGGGCGCAGGTGTTCCGCCTGATCGTGCTGAAGCCGGCGCTGCGCGCAATCTATCCGTCGCTGACCAGCCAGTTCATCATGCTGACGCTCACGACCAGCATTGCATCTGCGATCTCGGCCTATGAGCTGACCTCGGTCGGGCAGACCATCGAGACCAACACCTTCCGCAGCTTCGAGGTCTATGGCGTCGTCACGCTGCTCTATTTCGCGATGTCGTGGATGTTGATGCAGATGTTCGCGCTGATCAACGCCCGTTACTTCAGCTATCCCGTGAAGTGAGGGCGCCATGGATCGGAACCAGCTTCTCTTCGTGTTCGGCGGCCTCAAATGGACGCTTGCGCTGTCCGCGATTGGTTTTGTGGTCGGCTCAGCCGCCGGCCTCGGCGTGGCGCTGGCGCGCACGTCGGGCCGCCCTGCGCTGGAGCGCTGCGCGGCCGGCTACATCGCCTTGTTCCAGGGCACGCCGCTGCTGATGCAATTGTTCGTCGTCTATTACGGGCTGGCGCTGGCCGGCCTCAAGCTGGACGCCTGGGTCTCGGTCGCCATCGGCTTCACGCTGCATTCCGGCGCCTTCCTCGGCGAGATCTGGCGCGGCGCGATCGAGGCGGTGCCGAAAGGCCAGGTCGAAGCCGCCAAGGCGCTGAGCCTCGATTATATCTCGCGGACGAGGGACGTCGTGCTGCCGCAGGCGATCCGCATCTCGCTGCCCGCGACGATCGGGTTTCTGGTCCAGTTGATCAAGGGGACGTCGCTCGCCGCGATCATCGGCTTCACCGAATTGATGCGGGCCGGAACCATCGTTTCCAACCAGAACTTCAAGCCGCTGCTCGTCCTCGGCTTGGTGTGCGCCCTCTATTTCGCCATCTGCTGGCCGCTGTCGCTTTATGGCGCACAGCTTGAGCGCCGAATGGCCGTCGCCGCGCGATGAAGAGGCAACAACAGACAACAGGACGAGGACAGAGGAGGGAATGATGACCAGCAAGAACACCACAGGATTGAGCCGGCGCCGCGTTTTGACGCTTGGAGCCGTAACGATTGCCTCACCATTTGTGCTGATGCGCGCCGCCTATGCCGTGACGCCAGCGGAGATCAAGGCCAGGGGCAAGGTTCTGATCGGCATCCAGGGCGACAATCCGCCCTGGGGATTCGTCGATGCGACGGGAAAGCAGGATGGCTACGACGCGGAGATTTCGGCGCTGTTCGCCAGGGAGCTTGGCGTGCCGGCCGAGTTCACGCAATTGGCGGTCGCCAATCGCATCCCGGCCCTGACCTCGGGACGAGTCGATATCCTGTTCGCGACCATGGCCATGCTGTCGGAGCGCGCCAAGGCCGTACAGTTCTCAAAACCCTATGGCGCGAACATCATCACCTTCATCGCGCCGAAGGATATCGAGATCAAATCCCCCGCCGACATGGGAAAATACGTCATCGGCGTTGCGCGCGGCAGCGTGCAGGACACCGACGTGACCAAGGCCGCACCGTCGGGCACCACCATCCGCCGCTTTGACGGCGACGCGCCGACCATGCAAGCGCTGCTGTCGGGACAGGTCCAGGCGGTCGGCGGCAACATCTTCTACGTTCCGCGCCTCAATGAATCGAAACCCGGCACTTACGAGAACAAGCTCGAATTCACAAAACTCTACAATGGCGCCTGCACCCGGCTCGGCGAGAAGGAGATCAACGCCTTCGCCAACGGCTTCATCGAGAAGATCAAGGCCAATGGCGAGCTGGCGAAGATCTATCAGAAGTGGATGAACAATCCGCTGCCGGATTTTCCGGACAGCATTCCCGGTATCCCCTTCAACGTCAGTTAGCCAGGGAGCGAATGTCATGTCGGGCGAAATCGTGATGCAATCCGCTCCTGATCCGATGATCGCCATGCGCGACGTCTGCAAATGGTACGGCACCTATCAGGTTCTGACGGACATCAGCCTGACTGTCCGCCCGGGCGAGAAGATCGTCCTGTGCGGGCCGTCCGGTTCGGGTAAGTCGACCCTGATCCGCTGTATCAATGCGCTGGAAGCCTATCAGCGCGGCGAAGTCGTCGTTGCCGGCACGCGGCTGAATGATGCCGCGGGCTCGATCGACGCCGTGCGCCGCGAGGTCGGCATGGTGTTCCAGCAGTTCAACCTGTTTCCGCACATGACCGTGCTGGAAAACTGCATGCTGGCCCCGATGCGGTCCCGATCTGTGCCGAGGGACCGCGCCGAACAGACAGCGCGCCGTTTGCTCGATCGGGTCAGAATAGCGGACCAGGCCGGAAAATATCCGGCTCAGCTGTCGGGCGGCCAGCAGCAACGCGTCGCGATTGCGCGCGCGCTCTGCATGGAGCCGAAGGTCATGCTGTTCGACGAGCCGACCTCCGCGCTCGACCCCGAGATGGTCAAGGAGGTCCTCGATACCATGATCGCGCTCGCAACCGACGGCATGACCATGATCTGCGTCACTCACGAAATGGGGTTTGCGCGGCAGGTCGCCGATCGCGTGATCTTCATGGCCGACGGCAGAATCGTAGAGGAAGGAGCGCCCGAAAGCTTCTTCAAGAACCCGCAGCACGATCGTACCAGGAAGTTTCTGGGAGAAATCCTGGCGGCGCATTGAAAACGGGGCAGATGCTGGCGCGAGAGTCCCGGCTACTCAGCTGCGACCTCGGAGCTCAACAGCGCGTTGTGCGCGAGCCCTCACAACATCCCAAACACCGATCGCGCCGTCGGCGCCGGGCGCCCGCGTCGAAGAAGGCGCCGACGTCGCTTGCAATGTTTAGTAAATGGTGGTTCACTAAACAAATCGAGCCTGCCGGGCCTCTAGAATCCGGGTGGCGCGAGGAAACGCTAGTTTAGTTATTCAGCTCGTCACGGACTGTGTCGCTCTGCTCGAAGCATTCGAGCGGGTTGGAAAGCCGCGCCATGTCGATGGCCGGCCCACTCGGAGGGAACGTGTAATGAAACGAACGATGAAGACGCTTGTTGTGGCATGCGGGGCTGTTGCCGCCGCGCTCAGTGTCGGAGCGGGGACCACGCCCGCACAGGCGCAAGGCAAGACCATCACGCTGTGCTGGGCCGCATGGGATCCGGCCAACGCGCTGGTCGAATTGTCGAAGGACTTCACTGCCAAGTCGGGTATCGGCATGAAGTTCGAATTCGTGCCGTGGACCAACTACGCCGATCGCTTCCTGAACGAACTCAATTCGCACGGCTCGCTGTGCGATCTCATCATCGGCGATTCGCAATGGATCGGCGGCGCCGCGGAGAACGGCCAGTACGTCAAGCTCAATGATTTCTTCAAGAAGGAAGGAATCAGCATGGACGACTACATGCCGGCCACGGTGGTCGGCTATTCCGAGTGGCCGAAGAACACGCCGAACTACTGGGCGCTGCCGGCGATGGGCGATGCGGTGGGCTGGACCTATCGCAAGGACTGGTTCGCACGGCCGGACGTGCAGAAGGACTTCAAGGCCAAATACGGCCGCGATATCGGGGTGCCGAAGACGCTCGATGAGCTCAAGGACATCGCGCAATTCTTCCAGGGCCGCGAGATCGACGGCAAGAAGGTCTATGGCGCATCGATCTACACTGAGCGTGGCTCGGAAGGCATCACCATGGGCGTCTCGAACTACCTCTACGACTACGGCTTCAAATACGACGATCCGAAGAAGCCCTATGCGATGGACGGGTTCGTGAACTCAGCCGGCGCCGTGAAGGGGCTCGAAGCCTACAAGGAGCTCTACAAGTGCTGCACGCCGCCCGGCGCCTCCAACTCCTACATGTCGGAGGGGCTTGATGCCTTCAAGTCCGGCCAGGTCGCGCTGCAGATGAACTTCTTCGCCTTCTTCCCGGGCCTCTACAAGGACCCGAATGTCGGCGGCGACAAGATCGGCTTCTTCGTCAATCCGGCAGGTCCCGCCGGGCAGGCGACGCAGCTCGGCGGCCAGGGCATCTCGGTGGTCTCCTACTCCAAGAACCAGGCCGAGGCGCTGCAATACATCAAGTGGTTCTCGGGCGGCGACGTCCAGAAGAAGTGGTGGGCGCTCGGCGGCTATTCCTGCGCCAAGTCCGTGCTGAACGATCCGAGCTTCCCGACCAGCGCGCCGTTCGCGAAGGAGTTCCTGCAGTCGATGGGAATGGTCGTCGATTTCTGGGCCGAGCCGTCCTACGCCCAGCTGCTGCAGGCCGAGCAGAAGCGCGTGCATGACTATGTGGTGGCCGACAAGGGCACCGCGCAGGAAGCGCTCGACGGTCTGGTGAAGGACTGGAAGGCGATCTTCAAGGAAGAAGGCAAGAAGTTCTGAAGTAGCTCGTCCGGAGCGCGTGCGCTCGCGCTCCGGACTTTCCTTCGAGATGACCGGAACTGTCGCATCGTCGACGCGCCGGGTTCCAGGATCGGTCGATGCAATGAATGAATTGAGTGCCTCTTCGCGGATCACCTATCGGGCCGTCATGGTCCGGCCAGGCATGGCGCGTCGTATCCGGGGCCTGTCGGACAAGACGCTCGCCTGGCTCTTCATCACGCCGACGATCGTGCTGCTGCTGGCGATCAATATCTTCCCGCTGCTGTGGACGATCTATCTCTCGTTCACGAACTACCGCGCCAATCGCGCCAACGTGCCGACGATCTGGCTCGGGGCCGACTGGTATCAGTCGATCCTGACCGATCCGGACATCTGGGCCGCGATGCAGGTGACGGCGCATTTCGTGATCTGGACCGTTGTAATCGAGACCGTGCTTGGATTTGGCCTGGCCTACCTCATCGACAAGAAGTTCCGTGGCCACGGAATGTGGACCACGATCATCCTGTTGCCGATGATGTTGTCGCCCGCGGTCGTCGGCAATTTCTGGACGTTCCTCTACCAGCCGCAGATCGGCTTGTTCAACTACGTGGTCGCCTTCTTCACCGGTCGCGCGGCCTCGTCGTTCCAGATGCTGGGCGATGTCACGCTGAGTCCCTGGGCCATCGTCATCGTCGATGCCTGGATGTGGACGCCCTATGTGATGCTGATTTGCCTGGCAGGCCTGCGCTCGATCCCGGACTACATCTATGAAGCGGCCGAGGTCGATCGCGCGTCGAAATGGCGGCAGTTCTGGTCGATCACGCTGCCGATGGCGCTGCCGTTCATCATGCTGGCGGTGCTGTTCCGCGGCATCGAGAATTTCAAGATGTTCGACATGGTCAATCTGCTCACCGGCGGCGGGCCGGGATCAACCACGGAAGTCGCCTCGATCACGCTCAAGCGTGCGGCGTTCGAGAGCTGGCGCACCGGCTATTCCTCGGCCTTCGCGATCATCCTGTTCGTGACGGTCTTCGGCCTCGCCAACATCTACGTCAAGGCGCTGAACAAGGTGAAAAGCCGATGACCTCAGCCACCGCAGCCCATTCCGTCGTCGAGCCGTCGACCACTACGCGGCGCTTTGCCGGCTCGCTCGTCGTGCTCTATGCCGTCATCACCATGATCCCGCTGGTGTGGATCATGCTCACTGCCTTCAAGTCGCCGGACGATGCGATCTCCTATCCGCCCAAGGTGATGTTCAAGCCGTCGCTTGAAGGCTTCTGCAACCTGTTCACGACGCGCTCGCGCCAGACGCCGGAGTTCATCCGCTCACTGGGCCCGCCGCAGGGGATGTGCGACAGCATCGCGCGCAGCCGCAACATGGTGGTCGCCGGTCCCTCGAACTATGTGCCGCGCTTTATCAATTCCCTGATCATCGCGTTCGGCTCGACCGTGCTCGCCGTCGCGCTCGGCACCTTGTCGGCCTACGGCTTCTCGCGGTTCCGCGTACCCCTGAAGGACGATTTGCTGTTCTTCATTCTATCGACCAGGATGATGCCGCCGATTGCGGTCGCGATCCCGATCTATCTGATGTACCGCACCATCGGATTGTCTGACACGAGGCTCGGGATGATCTTGCTCTACACCTCGGTCAACGTCTCGCTCGCGGTCTGGCTGCTCAAGGGTTTCATCGACGAAATCCCGCGCGAGTACGAGGAGGCGGCGATGATCGACGGATACACCCGCTTCCAGGCCTTCGTGAAAGTGGTGCTGCCGCAGGCGACCACAGGAATTGCGGCAACCGCGATCTTCTGCCTGATCTTCGCCTGGAACGAATACGCCTTCGCGGTGCTTCTCACCTCGGGCAACGCGCAGACGGCGCCGCCTTTCATTCCGATCATCATCGGCGAGGGCGGGCAGGACTGGCCCGCAGTGGCTGCCGGAACCACGCTGTTCCTGGTGCCGATCGTGGTGTTCACGGTGCTTCTGCGCAAGCATCTGCTGCGTGGCATCACCTTTGGAGCCGTCCGCAAATGAGTATCGATGCCACCCCATCCATCGCGCGTCACGGTCTTGCGGACCGCATTCTGCGCCGTGGTCCGTTAGAGGCCGCAGCGACCACGATCATCGCCGCCGGCGTCGTCATGCTGATGCAGCCATTCTCGCTGACGCTGTATTCCTGGTCGTTTGCGACGACCCTGTTCGGCACGGTGATGTTCACCATCGTGTCGAAGGTTCGGGAGTAGGACGCGATGGCACAGATCAGGGTCGAGGCGCTCGACAAATCCTTCGGTGCGTTTCATGCGGTCAAGTCCGCCAGCTTCACGGTGGAAGACGGCCAATTCCTATGCCTGCTCGGACCGTCCGGCTGCGGCAAGACCACCACGCTCCGCATGATTGCCGGCCTGGAGCTGCCGACGGCAGGCACCATCCGGCTCGATGGCGAGGACGTGACGATGAACCGCGCATCGGCGCGCGACATCGCCTTCGTGTTCCAGCTCTTCGCGCTCTATCCACACATGAATGTCCGGCGCAACATCGGCTTTCCCCTGAAATGCGAAGGAATCAGTGCGGCCGAGCGCGACCGGCGTGTCGTCGAGGCCGCGCGCATCCTGCGGATCTCCCATCTCCTCGACCGCTCCGTGTCGGGCCTTGCCGGCGGCGACCGTCAGCGCGTCGCGCTGGGACGGGCGATCGTGCGCAAGCCCAAGTGTTTTCTGATGGACGAGCCGCTCGGCGCGCTCGATACCGAGATGCGCGAGGCCATGATTCATGAGCTGCGGGCCCTGCATGACCGCCTGGGAGCAACGACCGTCTATGTCACGCATGACCAGCTCGAGGCGATGGCGATGGCCGACAGGATCGCGGTCATGAACAATGGCGTCGTCGAGCAGGTTGCTAGCCCCCGCGACATCTATGACCGGCCGGCTTCGCTGTTCGTCGCGGATTTCATCGGCTCGCCGCCCATGAACTTCCTGCCGTTCCGTGGCGGCCTGCAGACCGGCGCAGAGGCGATCCGGCTCGGTGAGCGCGACGTTGCAATTCCGACTGCGCGCGAGGCGATGGCGGAAAGCGAGCTCGTGCTTGGAGTGCGGCCCGAGCATGTGCGCTTCACCGATCGCGGCATGGTGCGCGGCGAGGTCTATGGGACGGAATATCTGGGCACGACGCAGATCGTGACCGTGACGACGCACTACGGCGCGCTGAAGGCCCGCTCACCGAGCAGCAAATCGTTTCGGACTGGCGAGACCGTCGGGCTCGACTTCCGCCCCGATACGCTGTCGATCTTCGACAAGGCGTCGGGCCGGGCCATTCGCACCGCGCTGCATGAGGGAGGTGCGCATGGCTGAGGTCGAGATCAACGCTGTTTCCAAGGCCTTCGGCAAGACGCAGGCCGTGAGCGATCTGTCGCTGACCATCGGCGACGGCGAATTCGTCGCATTGCTCGGGCCGACGGGTGCCGGCAAGACCACGGCCTTGCGTTTGATCGCCGGATTGGAGCAGCCGGACAGCGGTTCGATTCGGATCGACGGACGCAACGTGACCGGCGATGCGCCGGCGGACCGCGATGTCGCCTTTGTCTTCCAGCAATATTCGCTGTATCCGCATCTGACCGTGTTCGAGAACATGGCGTTCGCGTTGCGCGCGCCGACCCGCCGCGTGCCCGAAGCCGATATTCGCGCGAAGGTGCAGGAGGTGGCGCGCCTGCTTCACATCGAGACCAAGCTGGACAACAAGGCGACGCAGCTGTCGGGCGGGCAGATGCAGCGCGTTGCAATCGGCCGCGCCCTGGTTCGTTCGCCCTCGATCTATCTGATGGACGAGCCTCTTTCCTCGCTGGATGCCAAGCTGCGCGGCGAGCTGCGCCTCGAGCTCAAGCGCATCCAGGTCGATCTCGGCGCGACCATCCTCTATGTCACCCACGACCAGACCGAGGCGATGACCATGGCCTCGCGCATCGGCGTGATCGAAGGCGGACGGCTGATGCAGATCGGATCGCCACGCGAGATCTACGAGAACCCGATCAACGCGCATGTCGCAGCAAGGCTGGGCCAGCCCACGATCAATCTGCTGCCGGCAGCACTGTTCGGCCGCGCGCCTGATGGCGCCGAGACGATCGGTGCGCGGACCGAGCACCTCACAATTGCGCGCGGCGGTGGCGACGTGTCGGCGACCGTCAAACGGGTCGAACACCTCGGCGACCAGAGCCATCTCCATCTCGATCTCGCCGGCCGGCCTGTTGTGACCCTGGCGGATCCCGAGGCGGGCTTCGGTGCCGGAGATGTTGTTTCGCTCCATCTGAACAAGCCGCTGTTTTTCGATGCGAAGGGCTGGAGGGTAGCGGCATGAGCCTTGATCGGGTAGCCAGGGAAAGACTGGTGCGGGCGCTGGCGGGGGCGGTGATCGAACACGCGGACGAATTGACGAGCCTCGACCAGGCGATTGGCGATGGGGATCATGGTCTGAACATGAAGCGCGGTTTCGAGGCCGTGCTCGCGACATTGCCGGGCCTTGCCGACAAATCGCTCCCGGAGATGCTGAAGGCGATCGGAATGACTTTGGTCATGAAGGTCGGTGGTGCTTCGGGGCCGCTGGTCGGGACCTTCTTCATGGAGCTGGGCAAGGCGCTTCCGGAACAGCCGAGCCGGGCCGATCTCGTCGCGGCGACGGAGAAGGCGATCGATGCCGTCAAGGCGCGCGGCCGGTCCGAAGCCGGGCAGAAGACGCTGCTGGATGTCCTGGTGCCGGTTCACGCCGTTCTAGCCGGAGGCGGCGACGCCAAGGCGATTGCGGCCGAGGCTGCGCAAGCGGCCGATCGCACCACGCCGATGCAGGCGATTCGCGGCCGTGCGTCGTTTCTTGGCGAACGCTCCATCGGTCATATGGACCCGGGCTCGCGCTCGGTGTCCCTTCTGATCGGCGCAGCAATTGAGACACTGGAGTTCGAGGTCAATACATGAGCAGTCTACGTCCCGGCAATGTCGGAATTGTCATCGTGTCGCATTCGCCGAAGATCGCGGAAGGTGCGGCCGATATGGTGCGCCAGATGGTCGGAGACGCGGTGCCGCTGGCCTGGACCGGCGGCGATGTGGACGGCGGGCTCGGTACGAACGTTGCAGGAATCCTCGAGGCGATCGAGACGGCCTGGTCACCGGCAGGCGTTGCGATCCTTGTCGACCTCGGCGGCGCCGAGACCAATTCGGAGATGGCGGTGGAGATGCTCCCTGAGGATCGGCGCGCGCGCGTCCTGGTCTGCAATGCCCCGGTGGTCGAGGGGGCTGTGATCGCTGCGACCGAGTCTTCGGGCGGCTCGCCGCTTGCCGCCGTCAAGCGCAGCGCGGAGGAATTCTATGCATGATGCCAACGCCAACCGGGCGGCCCAGACGTTTGCGCCGCTGACCGCCTCCGCGGTCCTCGTCAATCCGGTCGGCCTGCACGCACGGCCATCGGTGAAGCTCACGCAATTGGCAAAGGGCTTTACCGCAAAGATCGAAATCGCGCTCGCCGCCGACGGACCCTGGACGGACGCCAAGAGCCCTGTGAAGGTGATGCGTGTGAAGGCGCCGCAGGGCGCAACGCTGCATTTCCGCATTGCAGGTCCCGATGGCGAGGCGGCGCTCGCGGCCATGCTGGCGCTGGTGCATGACGGTTTCGGCGAGGCGTAGAATCGTGGGCGAGATCCATCTCACCGGCCGCCCCGCCTCGCCAGGTCTCGCCATCGGCCCGGTCGCCGTGCTGACGAGTGCCGTGGTGCGCAGAGCGGTGAAGGGCGATCCCGCTCAGGAGGCCGCAGCGCTGAAAGCAGCGATCGAGCGGGCAGCAGCGGAGCTCGTCGAGCTGATTGCGACGGTTCATGGCGAGGCCGCTGAGATTCTGGAGTTCCAGGTCGCGATGCTCGGCGACGACGCGCTTGCGGAGGGGGCCTACGAAGCTGTTGCAGGCGGTGCGGCGGCCGATGAAGCCTGGCGCGCGGCGCTCGACGCGGAGATCGCCGGCTATCGCGCGGCGGATGAGGAATATTTCCGGGCCCGTGCCGCCGATCTGGTCGATATCCGCGACCGCGTGCTCGCGGGTCTGAATGGTGCTGATGCGATTGCAAAGATCTCGGGCGATTCCGTCGTCATGGGTGATGACATTTCGCCGTCGACGTTTCTGGCTGTCGACTGGGCCCGTGGTGGCGCCATTGCCCTGGCTAGTGGATCGCCGTCGTCGCATGTCGCGATGCTCGCGCGGGCGCGCGGCGCTCCCATGGTGGTCGGATTGGGGCCGTTGCCATGGAACGGACAGCCGCCGTCACTGGCGCTGGTCGACGGCGACGCCGGCACCGTGATCTTTGATCCCAAGCCCGAAACGCGCCGCCTGTTCGAGCACCGCATGGCGGCCGCGAATGCCGCGCAGATTGCTGCCGATGCCGGCCGCCTGAAGCCGGCGCTGACGGCCGATGGCCGGCGCATCGCCGTCCTTCTCAACGTCGCCGCGCCCGAAGACCTCGCAGGCCTCGATCCGGCTATTTGCGACGGCATCGGCCTCGTGCGGACGGAGTTTCTGTTCGAGGGATCGAGGGGCTTGCCCGACGAGGATGCGCAACATGCGGTCTATCGGCGCATTCTCGAATGGGCTGCGGGACGGCCTGTGACGATCCGCACCCTCGATGCCGGCGGCGACAAGCCGATCGCCGGCTTGACGGTCGATGGCGAGCGCAATCCATTCCTGGGCCTGCGCGGGATCCGCCTCTCGCTTGCACGGCCGGAGGTGTTTCGCGTGCAGTTGCGGGCGCTGTGCCGTGCAGCCGTTCATGGGACGCTGAAAGTGATGCTGCCGATGGTCGCGATCCCCGCAGAGCTCGATCGCGCCAACGCCATGCTGGATGCGGAGTTTGCGGCCCTCACGGCAGAAGGCATCGCCTGCGCCCGGCCGCCGCTCGGCATCATGGTCGAGGTGCCGGCGGCAGCGCTATGCGCGGAGGACTTTGGCGCGGCGTTCTATTCCATCGGGTCGAACGACCTGACCCAATATACGATGGCTGCGGCGCGCGACATCAGCGCTGTTGCCGACCTCAACGACGCCGGTCATCCGGCCGTGCTGGCGCTGATCGCGCGGACAGTCGAGGCCGGGCGCAAGCGCGGCGTCGAGGTCTCGCTCTGCGGCGATGCCGCGGCCGATACGCGCTTGACGGCGGCGCTTCTGGCGACAGGCCTGACGACCCTCTCGGTCTCGCCGATTGCGGTGGCTCGGCTCAAGGCCGCCATCGCCGGGGTGACCGTATGACTGATGATGCAGGCGAAGACACGAGCCGGCCCGGCGACAGCAATGTCGCAGATTACAAGCTCATCCTGCGGCGGGCGCTCGACAACCGGCCGTCCGGGACGCGGTTGAAGCTCGCGGCGGCGCTCGGCAAGAACCGCTCCTTCGTGAGCCAGATCACCAATCCGGCCTATCTGGTGCCGATTCCGGCAAAGCATGTTCCCATCATCTTCGAGGTCTGCCATCTCGCAGGTGCCGAGCGTGCGGCTTTCCTCGAAGCCTATGGGCGCGCGCATCCGGGGCGGCTGCGCGGAGCCCATCGCGAGGCGCGCACCCGTGTCGTTACCGTGACGGTGCCCGATCTCGGTGACGACAAGAAGAATCGCGCGCTCGAGCAGCTGATCGTCGACTTCGCTGCTCAGCTCGCGCGCTACGCCGAAAGCATCGGCTGACGAATTCGAAACGCAAAAAAAGATAACCGGGAGGACGCCATGAAAAAGCTGATCAACAGCACCGACACGGTGCTCGAAGAGAGTCTCGACGGGTTGGCGGCTGCACATGCCGATATCCTGCTGCTCGGCGCCGAGCGGAAGTTCGTGCGCCGCCGTACCCTGAAGCCGGGCAAGGTTGCGCTCATCTCGGGCGGCGGCTCCGGCCATGAACCGCTCCATGCGGGGTTCGTCGGCGTCGGCATGCTCGATGCCGCGTGTCCGGGCCAGGTCTTCACGTCGCCGACGCCGGATCAGATGATCGAGGCGGCGGAGGCCGTCGACACCGGGGCAGGCGTGCTCTTCATCGTCAAGAACTACGAAGGCGACGTGATGAATTTCACCATGGCCGCCGAGATGGCCGGGCGCGGGATCGTCAGTGTGGTGACCAACGACGACGTCGCGGTCGAGAAATCGACCTACACGACCGGCCGCCGCGGCGTCGCAGGCACGCTGATCGTGGAGAAGATGATCGGCGCTGCGGCCGAAAAAGGCATGCCGCTCGCCGCGCTCAAGACGCTCGGCGATGACGTCAATCGCCGCACCCGTTCGATGGGCGTGGCGCTCCTGCCGTGCACCGTTCCGGCGGCCGGCCGGCCGAATTTCACGCTGGCTGACAACGAAATGGAAATGGGCGTCGGCATTCACGGCGAGCCGGGTCGCCGCAGGGTGCCGCTGGGATCTGCCGATGCGATTGCGGCCGAGATGCTCGACGCGATCCTGGGTGATCTCGCACCCAGCAAGGGCAGCGAAGCCCTGCTTCTCATCAACGGGTTCGGCGCGACGCCTCTGATCGAGCTCTATTTGATGGCCAACAGCGCCAAGCGCATTCTGGACGGAGCCGGGATCACGGCGACGCGCTTCCTGACCGGATCCTATGTGACGTCCCTCGACATGGCCGGTGCCTCGATTACCGTCTCCGTGCTCGACAGCCAGTCAAAGGAATTGTGGGACGCTCCCGTTCATACCGCGGCGCTACGCTGGGGCATCTGATCGATACGGCTTACGTGCGGATCACAAAGCCCTTGGCGAGATGGTTCCGCACAAAATAGATCATCGCTACCCCCGGCACGAGCGCGAGCACGGTCATCGCCATGACGAGGCCGAAATCGGTTCGGAAGCCGAACAGCGCGTTGATGGCCATGGTGATCGGCTTGCCGCCGGTCGTCGTCAGGATGCGCGCCAGCACCACCTCCACCCAGGAGAAGATGAAGCAGAAGAA
This sequence comes from Bradyrhizobium ganzhouense, assembly GCF_049949285.1. Taxonomy (NCBI): domain Bacteria; kingdom Pseudomonadati; phylum Pseudomonadota; class Alphaproteobacteria; order Hyphomicrobiales; family Nitrobacteraceae; genus Bradyrhizobium; species Bradyrhizobium ganzhouense. Next base: position 7,266,894 of record NZ_CP181318.1, on the reverse strand, counting down.
CGCGGTCACACCGATGCCCGGCGCGATGGCCGGAACGAGATGGCGGAAGAAGAAGCTGGGAAGCGAATGGCCGTCCAGAAAGGCCGTCTCGTCGAACTCGCGCGGCACTGATGCGATAAAGCCCTCCAGGATCCAGATCGAGATCGGGATGTTGAAGACGCAGTGAACCAGCGCGATGCCGACCGGGGTATTTTCCAGGCCTACTTGCGCAAACAGAACGAAGATCGGCAGCGACAGTACGACGGTCGGGGTGATGCGGAACACCAGCAGCAGGAAGAACAGCTGCCGGTCGCCGACGAAGCTGTAGCGCGCGAACGCATAGGCGGCCGGCAATCCGACGCCGAGACAAAGCGCGACGTTGAGCACGACGTAGATGATGGAGTTCAGAATCGCTTCCTTCAGAAGCGGCGAATGAAGGATGTTCTGGTAGTTGACGAGGCTGAAATGCCCTTCCGCGATCCCCGCTCTCGGAAGCGTCGAGACGAAGCTCGTGATGATGGTCTGCGCCAGCGGCACCAGGACGAAGGCACCGACCATTGTGAACAACGCGATCCGTCCCAGGGATGACGGCGATTTCACTTGGCCGGCTCCATGGCGACCGGCGCTTGTGTGCTCGTCGCCGCCTTGAAAGTCCAGGCGACCGTCAGGACGATCAGGAAGTAGACGATCGAGCGGGCCGCGGACGGTCCGTAGTTGAAGGACTGGATCTCCTCGCCGAGGTCGAGGCTGAGAAATGCGGTGGCGCTATCGGGGCCTCCGGCATTGATGCGGAAGGCTTCGATATAGATCATGAAGCTGTCCATGAACCGAAGCAGCACGGCCATCGACATCACGGTTTTCATTTTCGGCAGCTGAATGAAGCGAAACACCTGCCATGGCGACGCGGCGTCGATGGCGGCGGCCTGATAGTAGGCGGGCGGAATGCTGGAGATGCCGGCATAGGCCAGCACGACGACAAGACCCAGCCAGTGCCAGGTGTCCATCACCACCAGCACGATCCAGGTGTGCAGGGCATTGAACTTGTAGTCGAAGCCGAAACCCAGCCAGGCCATCATCCGGCCGGCGAGACCGATATTGGGATTGATGAAGTTGAGCCAGATCACCGGGATCATGTTCCAGGGCACCACGAGCGGCACGGTGATCAGAACGAGGACGGTGCTGACGACGAAGCGATGCGATCGTTGCAGCAAAAGCGCAATCCAGACGCCGAGCGGCAGCTGGATCGACAGCACGATGGCCGAGAACAGAAAACTTCGCCCCAAGCTCGCGTAGAATCGCTCCGAGGTGACGATGTTCCGGTACCAGTCGACGCCGACCCAATAGGGGTTGTTCAGGCTGAACAGGTCCTGAAAGGAGTAATTGGTGACGGCGACCAGAGGGAGGATTCCGACGAAGGTCACGATGACCAGGGCAGGCAGCACCAGGAACCAGGCTCTGTTGTCGTATGGCTTCATTTCAGACAATTGCAACGGGGACACGCCCGGGCACGAAAAAGGCCTCGGTTGACACCGAGGCCCTTTCAGCATTCCGGATCAAGCCAGAACTAGCCTGCCAATTGACTGAAGTCCAAGAGATGGCAACGCAGCCCAGTTCCGCGCGGCGATCATGTGTCGTCAGTGCGGGTTGCGTCCATCGTCCGGATCGCTCTCCGGCTCCTGAATCAGCACCACGGGTTCGTCGTAGCCCTTGCGGCTGCTCTAGAACACCAGCGCCATCAGGCCGGCGCCGACGACCAGCGAGAACACCACGCCGAGCACCAGCGCGACATAGCCCGCCTCAGGCACCTTGGTGTCTGTGCTGGTCCAGCCGAGATAGCCGAGAACGCAGGCGGCGATGAGCAGGGCGGACAGGACCGCGATGACGACCCATCTGGAGAGCTTGCCGCCTCCGGGGCTGGATGGCGCGGTCGACTGATTATCGGTGCTGGTCATGGGCCTCTCCTCGGGCGCGCGACGCGCTTATGGCGCAGTGGCCTTGGTCGCGATGGCATGCAGCGCAGCCGTCATCGCGGTGACGGCGGCCTTGGCCGGTTCGCCGATGCCGTGACGGCCGGCGAGATAGGCCGGATCGTTGTAGGACAGCCAGGTCGTGCCCTGGTCGTCCTGCCAGACCAGCGCCTTCAACGGCAGGTCGATGCCGACAGTCTGCGCCTGCTGCATCAACGGCGTGCCGCCCTTGGCATTGCCGAAGATCAGAAGGTCCGTCGGCCGCAGCTTCAGGTCGACCGCGGTCGCACCCGCGGCGTGATCGACATGGGCAAACACGGTCAGGCCCTTGGCCTTCACCTCGGCCTCCAGCCGCTTCATCGTGTCCTCAGGTCCGAAGTTGCTCTTGATGGTGATGAGTCCGTCTGTGGCCATGGCTTGTGTCTCCCATGAACATATGGTTGCGATTAGAGCGACGATCCTGATCAGTACCGAAAGCCTCATCGTCGCCCGCTCACTTGTTGTGGAATAGCCGGGCCGGGTCGAATTCCGGCTCTGGAATGAAGCCGTCGCGATTGGGCATCTTGATCTTCGGCAGACTGTCCTTGTCGACCTTGCCGTCGGCGGGAACAATGCCGTTGAGGCTCAAGATGTAGGCGGTGACGGCGTAGGTCTCGTCGGTGCTGAGCGAGCCTGGCGTCGGATACGGCATCGCGCGATGGATGTAGTCGAACAGCGTCGTTGCATAGGGCCAGAAGCTGCCGACGGTCTTGACCGGCATGTTGGAGGCGAGCGTGCCCTGTCCGCCGGCGAGACGATCCTTGATGCCGCCCTGACCGTTCTCGCCGTGACAGGCCGAGCAATAATCCGAGAACACTTGCTTGCCTTGTGCGACCGTGCCGCTGCCGTCAGGCAGGCCTTTGCCGTCAGGCCCGACATCGATATCCCACAGCTTGATCTCGGCTGGCGTTGCCGGGCGTCCGAAATCGAAGGCAAAGGCGGGGCCGGTGAGTAGGCCGACAGCGAGGATGCCGGCGAGAAACAGCTTGTCATGCGAGGACATTGCGAACCCTCCCGGCCTCGTCGATGCTCCAGGTCTGCTGGGCGTTGTAGTGAAACAGCGCGTTGGTCCCCATCGCAGCGATGAAGGACTGCCGGTCCGGCTGGACATTGCCCTGCTCATCGGTCGAGCGGCTCACGATCCTGGTCGGCTTGCCGTCCCAGACCCAATCCATCTGGAAGCGGACCTGCGCCTTTGACAGCACCGGTTGACTCAATTGCGCCTGGGCCCAGGTCCTGGCGCCATCAGTCGAGATCTCGACCTTGGCGACCTTGCCATGGCCGCTCCAGGCAAGGCCGGAGATGCTGACGTAGCCAGGCTGGATCTGCATCATGCCCGACGGCTGGGTGATGACGGAGTTGGTGTCCATCCTCAATTGGAATTGCCGCGCCTTGCCGTCTGCCAGCAACTGCGTGTAGCGCGCCGTCTCCCAGCGCGTCATCCAGGGCGCGTTGCCGAATTTGAGGCGGCGCAGCCATTTGATGTTGAGGTTGCCCTCGAAGCCCGGCATCACCAGCCGCATCGGAAAGCCGTGCGCGGGCCGCAACGGCTCACCGTTCTGCCCGTAAGCAACGAAAGCCTCGTTCACGATCTCGCCGGTGAGGGGAATGCTGCGGTCGACGCCGGCGCCGTCGCCTCCTTCCGCCAGCATCCAGGTCGAGCCCTTGTCCTTGGCGACGAGGTCGATCAGGAATTTGAGCGGCACGCCGGTCCATTCGTTGGTGCTGACGAGACCGTGCGTGTTCTGCACCGTCAAATCGGGATCGGCCTTCTTCCAGTTCTCCCAGCCGTTGCCGGTGCATTCGATGAAGATCACCCGCGAGACCGACGGCATCCGCTTGAGATCGTCGACGCTGAAAACCAGCGGCTTGCCGACCATGCCATGGATGAGGAGCCGGTGCTGTGCGGGATCGATATCGGGCACGCCGGAATGGCTGCGCTCGTAGTGCAGATCGGTCGGCGTGATGTTGCCGACCAGCTTCTGATGCGGTGTCTTGGAGTTGATCGCATCGCTGGGGTCGATGTTGCGCTTGCCGGGTGTGGACTCCGGGATCCGATCGATCTTGGCGAAGCGGGATCGCTCGCTGTGCGCGCTGAGATCAGCACCAGGCCCGCGATCGGGAACGTCGGCCAGCGATTCCGCATTGGCCACCTCGGTCGCGGCGACGCTCAAAATGCCCGCCGACAGGCCTCCCACAAAGCCCCGACGCGAAACGCTCGCGGAGCGTGGCGATAAATCAATTGGCGCCTTGGACGTCATGCGACCTCCCGCTGATAATCGTGTGATTTGGAAAACCGGATCGCCTTGATGTCGTGACATTTACCGCATGCCGCGACGATTGCTCGTTAGGTTGTGTTAGAAGGAGTGAGCGTTGACGCGCTCACTCCTATTGTCGTTCAAGCTTCCTTGAAGGCCTCGTGCGCACGTGTCGCGTAGACCAGCGCGGCGCCGGCATTGACCGAGATCGCAGTGCCGAGCGCCTCGGCAAGCTCGCCTTCCGTCGCCCCGTGCTTCTTCGCTTCGGCGGCATGGACGGTGATACAGCCGTCGCAACGCAGGCTGATGGCGACGGCGAGCGCGATCAGCTCGCGCGTCTTGGCGTCGAGGTGTGCGGTCTTGGCGCCCGCGCCGCTCAGGGTCGCGTAGCCCTTGACCGTCTCCGGTGACAGCTTCCCGATCTCGCCGACGCCGGCGACGACCTGCCGGCGATAGTTGTTCCAGTCGAGCATGGCCATGTTAACCTCCATTGGTCTCCTGGCCTCTAATGTGCCGGCGGTTGCCGTGCCGGGAAATGGCCGGGCGGCTCGAGCACATGTCCGGGCGGATCAAGGAGTGCGAATGTCGGAGGCTGAAGCAGCCGAATTGTTGAAGGCGATGGTGCCGCTGTTCAGGATCCGCCCCGTGATTGACGATTCCTGCAGGTTCGGCGGCGCTTGGGAGTCGCTGCACGCGCCGAATGGCAGGGGATGGGCGCAATTCCACATGGTAACGCGCGGCTCATGCGTCGTCGAGAGGCCGGGCCTGGGCGCGCAAAGGCTGGAGGCCGGCGACATTCTCCTGCTGCCGCACGGAGACAGTCACCTGGTGCGAAGCGAGGTGAGGGGCGTTGCAGGGCGGGTTTCGACCGAAGTCCGAAACGGTGTCCGCCAGCGCGCCACACTTGATGCCGCCGTTGATACCGAGCTGCTCTGCGGCCGCTTCCTGTTCGAAACCTCAGACGAGAACCCTCTGATTGCGGCCCTTCCGGACGAGATCATCCTGCGCACGGCAGGAGAGCCGTTGCTGGAAAGGTTTCGGCGCCTGTTGCTCGATATCCGCGAAGAGCTGGATGTGGGGCGGGCCGGATCGGAGATGGTCGCGGCCGACCTCGCCAGAGCCCTGTTCGTCATGATGCTTCGCGATCATCTGACGGAGCAGGCTTCCGGAAATGGGACGCTTTCGCTATTGCAGGACCGCACGACGGCCCGCGTCGTGCTGGCGATCCTTGGCGATCTCGCCCGCGACTGGACGCTCGACGAGATGGCGGCGGTCGCGATCGCCTCGCGCGCAACGCTGGTGCGCGGTTTCCAGAAGCGCGCAGGCGTCGCGCCGATGACGTTCCTGTCCGATCTGAGATTGGCGATCGCGCGCAAGCGGCTCGCTGGCACGTCCGATCCGATCGCGAAGATTGCGGACGAGGTCGGATATGCGTCCGAGAGCGCCCTCAGCAAAGCCATCATGCGCAAATACGGCATGCGGCCCGGCGCGCTGAGACTAGCGGAGCCGGGTGTTCAGGCGACGGCCGTCAACTCCGATACCAGCTCGCCACATTCCACGTCGTGACGTCCCATCCCGAGATGTCGGTCATGAGGTTGTTGACGGCGCCGCCGGTGATGTAGCGCGACAGCAGCGGCAGGAAGATGTTGGCCTCACAGAAAATCTCATTGACCTTGATCAGCAGCGCGGCGCGCTTGATCGGGTCGAGCTCCTGTTGCGCGGCCTTGTAGGCCTTGTCCGCCTCGGGATCGGACCAACGCGAGACGTTGCGGCCGAGCCATTTGTTGTCCTTGTTGGCAATCTCCCAGGAGACGCATTGATTCAGGAACCGCTCCGGATCGGGCTGCGGCATCGTCGTGTTGTACATCTCGATGTCGCAATAGAATTTCGAATAGGTGTCGGGGTTGCCGACGTCCGACGAGAAGAACACCGATGCGGTGACCGATTTGAGCTCGATCTCGATGCCGGCTTTCTGGCAAGCCTGCTTGATGATGGCCTGCGTCTTCTGGCGTGGCGCGTTGATCGACGTCTGGAATACGTATTTGAGCTTCTTGCCGTCCTTCTCGCGGATGCCATCGGCGCCCATCTTCCAGCCGGCCTCGTCGAGAATCTCGTTCGCCTTGTCGACGTTGAATTCGTATTTCAGCTTGCTCGACTTGAACTGACCGGGCTGGTTGACGAAGCTTGCGGTTGCGACGGCGCCGCGGCCATAGATGAACTTCTGGATCCCGTCGCGGTCGATCAGCAGGTTGAGCGCCCGGCGCACCGCCGGATCGGACAGCGTCGGGTGTTTGGTCTTGGCGCTGGAGCGTTCGCTGTCGACCTCGGTCCAGGGGTCGGTCGTGTTGAGGATGATGAACTCGACGCCGCCTGAGATTGTGAACTCCACTTTGCCTTTGCCGCCGCTCTCCATGCGCTTGAGGATCTCGTCCTCCACCAGCAGGTTCCAGGCGTAGTCATATTCGCCGGTCTGCAGCACGGCGCGCGCTGCGGAGACTGCGTCGCCGCCGCCCTTGATCTCGAACGTATCGAAATACGGCTGGTTCTTGACGTGATAATCGGGATTGCGTTCGGCCCGAACCAAATCGCCCGGCTTGAACTCGACGAATTTGTAGGGACCGGTGCCGACCGGCTTCAGATTGCCCGGCGCGTCGCGCGACTTCGCGCCGACATAGTCGCCAAAGTGATGCTTCGGCAGAATCTGGCCGACCGAGCCCACGAAGGGATCGGCCCAGAACGGAGTTGGAGCCTTGAAGATCACCTTGACGGTGTGGTCGTCGATCTTCTCGACCGTAATATTCTGATAGGACCCCGTGGTGTAGGCGGCGGTGGCGAGATCCGCGGCGTAAGCCCACGTGAAGACGACGTCGTCGGCGGTGAAGGGCTTGCCGTCGTGCCACCGCACGCCCTGCTTCAGCTTCCAGATTACGGTGGTGCCGTCGGCGGAGAGACCGCCATTCGCCTTGGTCGGGACCTCGGCGGCGAGGCAGGGGATGAGGTTGCCTTCCTTGTCCCAGCCGGCGAGCGGCTCGAAAAAGACGCGCGAGGCGACCTGGTCCTTGGTGCCGAGCGCGAAATGCGGATTGAGCAGCGTCGGAGCCTGCCAGAGCAGGAGCTTGAGCGGACCGCCGCCGCCGGCCTTGGTCGGCTTGTAGGCCAGCGTGGCGTCGGCCATCGCCACGTCGTTCCAGAGCAGGATCTGGCTTGCGACGGGAGCAGCGATCCCGACCGCGGCCATGGTCTGGATGAACGCGCGTCGCGAGAGCGTGCCCTGCTTCACCTCGGCGACGAAGCCGCGGATGTCGTGTTCGTCCATCAGATGACCTCCAACCGTCAAAGAACAGTCGTCACCGGCACCCCATCATGTTGCATCAGGGACGAGGCGGCAATGCCGACAACGTCGGAAAGCCCTGCGGCGAAATGGCGGGTCGATGCCCAGTGCTGAGCGGCACACAACTCGGGATGACCAGTTGAGGGAGAGCGCGCCGCAGGCCGGCGTGCGATCTACGGGATGCGGCCATGCGCGCGGTTCCAGGCATCGGTAATCCGTTGCCCTCCACGCACGCGCCTCATTATATTGGCATCGTAGTTGCGACCGGAGCTGCCTGCGCGGTGCTCCGCGATGAGGGCCACGCGATGGACGATACGATTGGCTTCCCCGACCCCGGTCTCGACCTGTCGGACGGCTTCAAGCCGCACACCTCGCATTGGGGCGTGTTTTCCGCACGCAACAGCGCAGCCGGGCTGGAAGTGAGGGCCTATGCGGGCGATCCCGACCCGAACGGCATCATCGACAATTTCCCCGGCGCGTTGCGCCACCAGGCGCGCGTCGCCCAGCCCGCGATCCGTCGCGGCTGGCTCGAGCGCGGGCCCGGTCCCGACGACCGGCGCGGCCGCGACGAATTCGTCTCCGTCAGCTGGGAGAAGGCGTTGGATCTGCTCGGCGACGAGCTTATGCGCCTCCGCGACACGCGCGGGCCCGGCGCCGTGTTCGGTGGCTCCTATGGCTGGTCGAGTGCGGGCCGGCTGCATCACGCGCAGAGCCAGGTGCATCGCTTCCTCAACATCGCGATGGGCGGCTATGTCCGCTCGGTGAATTCCTACTCCTCGGGTGCGTCCTCGGTGCTGCTGCCGCAGATCATGGCGGGCTACGAGGACATCACCAAGCGCAATGTCACCTGGGAGCAGATCGCGGCCGAGACCGAGATCGTGCTCGCCTTCGGCGGGATGGCGCTGAAGAACTCGATGGTGGCCGGCGGTTCGATCAGCAAGCATGTCGAGCGCGGTGCGATGGAAGCAGCGCGCAAGCGCGGCTGCGCGTTCATCCTGATGAGCCCGCTGCGCGAGGACCTGCCGGTCGAGGCCGGCGCGGAATGGATGACCTGCATCCCAGGCACCGACACCGCGCTGATGCTCGGCATGGTCCACACGCTGGTCAGCGAAGGTCTGCATGATCAGGCCTTCCTCGATCGCTACACCGAGGGGTGGCCGGTGTTCTTGCGCTATCTCACCGGGGAGAGCGATGGGCAGGCCAAGGACGCTGCATGGGCCGCCGCGATCTGCGGCGTCGACGCGAACACCATCCGCACGCTGGCACGGCGCCTTGCCGGCAAGCGCGCGCTCATCACCGTCTCGCATTCGCTGCAGCGCGCCGAACATGGCGAGCAACCGGTTTGGATGGGCATGGTGCTGGCGGCAGCGCTCGGCCAGATCGGTCTTCCCGGCGGCGGCTACGCCTATTCGTTGGGCGCGATCGGCTACTATGGCCGCCGCGTCAACGACGTGCCGGGGCCGACGCTGGGGCAGGGCCGCAACGGCGTCCGTGATTTCATTCCGGTGGCGCGCATCGCCGATATGCTGCTCAACCCCGGCAGCACCTATCGCTACAATGGCGAGACGCGCACCTATCCGGACATCCGCCTGGTCTACTGGGCTGGCGGCAATCCCTTCCATCACCACCAGGACATCAACCGCCTGCGCAAGGCGTTCGCGAAGGTCGACACGCTGGTCGTGCACGAGCTCGCCTGGACCGCGACGGCGCGCCACGCCGACATCGTGTTGCCTTCGACGATGACGCTCGAGCGCGAGGACATCGGCTATTCCACCAATGATCCTTTGATGGTCGCCATGCACCGCATCGCCGAGCCGTTCGGGCTGGCGCGTGACGACTACGAGATCTTTGCCGACCTCGCCGATCGCCTGGGCGCGCGCGAACCCTTCACCGAAGGCCGTACCTCGCGGCAATGGCTGGAGCATCTCTACGAGCCGACCCGCGCCTCACTCGCCAAGCGCGGCCTGGAAGCCCCAAGCTTCGAGGAGTTCTGGCAGCGCGGCAGCCTGGTCGTGCCGCAGCAGCCTGATGATGGCGGCCGGCTGCGCAGTTTTCGCGAGGATCCGGTCGCGCACGCGCTGCCGACGCCGAGCGGACGCATCGAGATCTACTCCGCGAAGATCGCTGCTCATAACGATGCGGATTGTCCGGGACACCCGGTCTGGCTCGAGAAGAGCGACATGCCGAAGCCCGGCGCGCCATGCTTCCTCGTCGCCAACCAGCCGGTGACGCGGCTGCACAGCCAGCTCGACTTCGGCGGACATTCGCTTGCCGCAAAACATCGCGGCCGGGAGGTCGCGCGGATGAATCCGCGCGACGCTGACGCGCGCGGGATCGTCGATGGCGACATCATTCGCCTCTTCAACGAGCGCGGCGCCTGCCTGGCCGCGGTGAACGTTACCGACGGCATCGCGCCCGGCGTGGTGCAGCTGTCGACCGGCGCCTGGTACGACCCGATGGACCCGGAAGACGAGGCGCCGCTCTGCGTGCACGGCAATCCCAACGTGCTCACCCGCGACATCGGCACCTCGTCCTTTGCGCAGGGCTGCACCGGCCAGCTCACGGCGGTGGAGGTGGAGAAGTTCACCGGCAATCTGCCGCCGATCCGCGCGTTCGATCCGGTGTAGGAGCGCTTGCTACGCGCGTCCGGTGCGGGGCCTCAGCCAGGCCATGACCACGCTCTGCGGCGTCAGCCGACTGCGGGGCAGCGCGTGCCGTACGATTGCGCCCTTTGCAAAGGCTGTGGCCTGCTCGCCGGAGCGTCGCTGAGCCGGCGGAAGGGCCATCCACTCGCGAATGACGGCGCGTCGTATCCTGGATCTCAACATCTGCTGGTCTCCCGCTTACGCCGCCTGCTGGAAGGGATAGGCCTGCGAACGTCGCGCCAACAGCATGCTGCCACACGGATGCTCGGCGCCTTGCAGAACGATAAAGCCGTGCCTGCTCACGGCGGCGCGGAGATTGTCTTTCGCGGCCGGCTTCTGTGCATCGACCCAGATCGCGAGCACGGCACGCGGACTGAGGAAATTGTTGAGCCAGTCCATTGTCGTATCCAGCGCATTCAGCGTGCGCCGCCGCCAATCGACCAGCGCGACCTCATACTGGCCGGCCGGAACGCCGCAATTGCCTGCCGCAGCCGCCTGCAGGTACCCGCGGCGGTGCAGCGCCATCATCAATTCCATGCTTTTCGCGCCGATCACAATGATGCGCTGGCGCGCCGTGCAGCCCGTGATCGCCATCATCGGATCGAGGATCCTGTCGCCGACAAGAGGGGTAGACATGAGTTCACCGGTACGTTCGTTGCTGCCCGGCAGGAGAGGCCCGCCAGGCGTCACGCGAATGTGCGTGACGCCGCCGATATGGTGCCGGATGCAGTATGATTTCGAGATTGCCCCGGCGCTCGCCGTATATGAGCGGCATAGGATGCGATCTCGCCGCCAGGCAAAAACTTATGCCGCGCCTAAAACTGAAGGGTGCGATCCCCATCGAATTTAAATGCCGTCAGCGTCATCTTCCGGACGAATGCTGGCTTTGACACATGACCTGGAGGTCAAAATGTCCGCTTACCGTGCATTGATCGTCGGGCGACACGATCGAGCGATCGGCGTGATCCAACTGGATTGCAGCGATGATGACGCCGCTATCACCCGTGCCCAAAAGCTCGTCGACGGCCACGATATCGAGCTTTGGCAGATGGATCGGCCGGTCGCCCGATTCGATGCGCGATCCGGTGCGATGCGCCGGAAATAGTCCGCGGGCGCGCAAAGGAGGCGCGTGCGGCCGGCAGGCGCGGTCGCCTGCGTCAGACCCGCGTCATCTCGGCGCGATACCAGTCGCCGATCTCGCTCGCCGTCATCAGCGCGACGCCGTCATGGTCGATGACGTAGTCGAGCAGCTGTTCGAGGTATTTGATCCGGTGCGGCACGCCGGTGATGTAGGGATGGATCGAGATCGCCATCACCCGCGCATTGTCCGCGCCTTCGAGATACAGCCGGTCGAATTGATCGATGCCGCGCTTCAAGAACTGGTCCGACGGCAGATGCTGGAGCGCATGAACGACGATGTCGTTGGTCTCGACCGTATAGGGGATCGTCGTGATGGTGCCGTGTGGCGTCGCGATGTCCTGCGGCAGATCGTCGATCACCCAGTCCGCGACATAGTCGATGCCGTTGAGGCGCAGCAGGTCGAGCGTTTCCTCGGTCTCGGTCAGGCCCGGAGACTCCCATGAGCGCGGCGCGCGCCCGGTGAAGTTGGCGATGGTCTCGACCGATCGCTTGATCGCATCGGCCTGGTCGGGAAGCCGGTGCATCGGGCCCTGCATGAAGCCGTGCCCCATGAATTCGAAGCCGGCCTCGCGCGCGGCGGAAGCGACGCGCGGATAGGCGTTGCAGACATCGGCATTCGCGGCGAGCGTCACCTTCATGTTGCGATCCGTCAGCGCCTTGAATTGCCGCCAGAAGCCCGCGCGCATGCCGTATTCGTGCCATGACCAGTTCGGCACGTCAGGCAGCAGCGGCTGTCCCATCGGCGGGCTCAGGACGACGCGCGGCATCGCGTTCTCGATCCGCCACTCCTCGACATTGAGGATCACCCAGACCGCAAGCCGCTTGCCGTTCGGCAGCTTCAGCTTCGGCCGGTCGATCAGGGCCTGATAGGGAATGCGGTCACTGAGGGCCATCGTGAGCTTCCTGTCGTGCTGGGCTGAGACTATTTTGTACCGGCGGTGACGCGCGGCATCACCTGCTCGGCCATCAGGATCATCGAGCGGCGCCCAAGCTCGCGATCGCGCCAATCCTTGCCGGCATAGAGCAGCGTGCCGAATTCGCCGACCTCCTCCTGAAACGCCAGGATCTGGTCGGCAACGCTGTCGGGCGTGCCGTAGATGATCAGCTTCTCGCAGACGGATTCGAGCGTGACCTCGTCATCCGGCTGGTCACGTCGCGTCTTGAACAGCTCGATGCGCCCATTGCGCTTCAGCTTGGTGAAGAGCGAGCGGTAGTAATAGACGTAAGGGCTGTCGGGATCGGTGGCGTAAGCCTTGGCGGTCGCCATGTCCTCGGCGACGAACACGCTCTTTGCCACGCGCCAATTGCCGGAATCGACCGTCCTGCCGACGCGCTCGCAGCCTTCGACATATTTCGGCCAATGGCTCTTCACCCACTTCGGCATCAGGAAGTTGGCCGAGATCGGATCCCAGCCGCGCGCCGCGGCCTCAGTAACCCCTTTGGAGAACGGCGCGACGGCAGTGACGACGATCGGCGGATGCGGCCGCTGCAAGGGCTGCGCGATAAAACCCTGGCCGATGTCGGCCATCAGCGTCTTCTCGGTCGTGATGTTCCAGAACTGGCCCCTGATATCGTAGGGCGGTTCGCTCGCCCAGATTTGCAGCACCTGGTTGATCGCCTCGAGGAACATGGCGTTGCGGTCGCGCTCGAGCGTGCCGAACAGCTCGGCATCCGAGAGCAGGCCGCCCGGGCTGATGCCGAAGATCAGGCGGCCGTCGAGCATGTGGTCCAGCATCGCGATGGTGGCGGCGACGGTGGCCGGATGAACGTTCGGCATGTTGACGGTGCCGGTGCCGAGCTTGATCTGCTTCGTTGCAGCCGCAATCCAGGCCAGGAACGCGATGCATGAGGTGATGTTCTCGGCCCGGTCGGTGACATGCTCACCGACATAGGCCTCGCTGAAACCGAGCTCGTCGGCCAGCAGAAACGCCTCGCGGTCCTCCTGCAGGGACTGTCGCCAGTCCTTCTCCAGCGGATGGATCGGCATCGTGAAGAAGCCCAGTTTCATGGCCGGCACCTTGTTGTTTTTATGTGGGACATCAGGCCTGCGTTCCCATCAGCTTGTCCATTGTGGTTCGCAGATGCCGGCGCATCGCCTCCATCGCGCGCATGCGATCGCGCTGCTCGATCGCATCGATCAGCGCGTCGTGCTCGGCAAAGGAGGAATAATCCTCCGGCGGTCGCTCCGGCCTGGTGTCGAGCCATCGCCACACCACGGCGCGCCGGACGTCGTCGACTGTCCGATGAATCGCCGACAGCAGCGGATTTCCAGTTGCCTCCGCGATCAGGCGGTGCAGCCGCCCGTCCAGCGTCTCGTAGTCCTTCCACGTTTCGGCCTCGCGCATCTGCCGCGCCAGCACGCGCATGCCTTCGATCTGCTTGAAGGTGGCGTTGACCGCGGCGAGGCTGGCGATCTCCGGCTCCAGTACGAGCCTTGCCTCCATCGCGTTGCGCGGGCTGGTGCTGTCGCGCAGCGCGGCGAGATTGGCGCTGCCGTTGTCCGCGGGCGCGCGGATGAATGTGCCGCGGCCGACCTCGCGCGAGAGGCGGCCGTCGAGTTCGAGGCGCGCAAGCGCCTTGCGGATCTCGTTGCGTGAAACGCCGAATTGCGCCGCGAGTTGTCGCTCCGGAGGAAGGCGCGTGCCGGGACCGCCTTCAGTCAATCGAGCCAACAAATCGAACACGGGTCCAGTCCTCTCCCGCAACCAATATCAACCAATCTCTATTTCACGCCTATTGCGTTCACAAATGCAAGACCAAAACGACGGTGATGGAAGTTAGACGTTGACAGCAGTGGATTTGAAAGCGAGGCTCCAACCAATCAAAAAGCCAATTGTGAAATTGGTTGACCAATAGGTGAGGGTCGTTGCGATGGTCGAGGCTGCCAGCGTTCGCACGTCAACCGACATGCCGCTTCCTGATATGATGAAGGCCTGGGTGCTGGGCGACCCCGGCCAGCTGCGTCTCTCTGAAAAGCCGGTGCCGATGCCGAAGCGCGCGGAGGTGTTGGTGCGCATCGATGCGGTTGCGATCTGCGCAACGGATCTGGAGATCATCGAGCATGGCACGCCGGCGCTGATCCATGGCGGTCCGCCCTTCAACAAGAATTTCACGCCCGGCCACGAATATATGGGCACGGTCGCCGCGCTCGGTCCCGGCGTCGACGAATACAGGATCGGCGAGCGCGTCACGGTCGAGATCCATGCCGGCTGCGGGCAGTGCAAGCGCTGCCGGCAGGGCATGTACACCTCCTGCCACAACTACGGCCTGAACTACGGCGATGTCGACAAGGGCCATCGCGCCAACGGCTTCACCACCGATGGCGGCTTCGCCGAATATGCCGTCAACCACATCAACACGCTGTCGCGCGTGCCCGACGACATGAGCGACGAGGAGGCGACGCTGGTGGTCACCGCCGGCACCTCGATGTACGGCCTCACGGAGCTTGGCGGCCTCGTGGCCGGCGAGAGCGTGGTCGTCACCGGGCCGGGGCCGATCGGGCTTCTTGCAGTGGCCGTCGCCAAGGCGCTCGGCGCGAGCCCGGTGATCCTGTCGGGCACCCGCGATGCGCGGCTTGCCATCGGCACCAAGCTCGGTGCCGATCGCGTCGTCAACGTGCGAAACGAGGATCTCGTCTCTGTCGTCAAGGAGATGACGGGCCGCGGCGCCGATTATGTCGTCGAATGCGCCGGCACCGACACGGCGATCAACGAAGCCGCCAAGATGGTCAATCGCGGCGGAAAAATTTGCCTCGCCGCATTTCCGCACGAGCCGGTGCTCGCCGATATCGGTGCTCTCGTGAAGAACAACATCTATGTTTACGGCATCCGCGGCGAGGGCAAGAGCGCCACCCACCGCGCCATGGCGCTGATGGCGGAGAAGCGGTTCGACGCGACGCTGATCCACACCCATACATTCCCGCTCGCGGACCTGCCGATGGCGCTGCACTACGCGCGCAATCGTATCGACGACGCCATCAAGGTCGTGGTTAAGACCCGCGGCGGCGTCACCCAGACCAGGAAGGAAGTGGCGTGACGACGTCACTCCACGACAATTGCTAGCATCTGGAAGGAAACGGCTCATGTCGGACTCAAATCCCCGCGCTCATTGGCCCGTCGAAGTGCAGCGCGAATACGAGGAAGGGCGCAACAGCGGCTGCGTCGGCAGCGTGCTGGTGTCGGAGACCGATCGCGTGCGCGTCTGGCACCTGTCGATTGCGCCCGGCAAGCGCTGCGGCTTCCATCGCCACGTGCTGACCTATTTCTGGACTGCGCATAATCCGGGGAAGGCGCGCGGCTATTTCGAGGATGGCCGCATCGTCGATGTCGAGCATTTCAAGGGCGAGACCAGGCATCTCGCCTTCGGCGCCGGCGAGTACATGGTGCATGCGGTCGAAAACATCGGCACCACGGACCTGCTGTTCACCACGGTCGAGTTTCTCGACAGCGCCAACATGCCTCTCGCGGTGCCTGACAGCGTGCGGCTGAAGGCTCCGCACGGCGCTGACATCAAGATGGCATCGTAGCCCGGCAGGATTGGGACAAGGGAATTCTTGTATGGGTACGAAAGCCAAGGCAATTCGCGTGGCCGCGCAGGGCGGCCCTGAAGTTCTGAAGCTGGCGACGGTCGAGCTGGCCGCGCCCGGCAAGGGCGAGGTGTTGATGCGGCAGACCGCGATCGGCCTCAACTTCATCGACGTCTATTTCCGCGACGGCTCCTATGCGCTGGATCTGCCGGCTGGCCTCGGCGCGGAAGCCGCTGGCGTTGTCGAGGCCGTCGGCGAGGGCGTGACCGAGTTCAAAGCCGGCGACCGCGTCGCCTATGGCGGCTCGGCGCCGGGCGCCTATGCGACCCACCGCCTGATGCCGGCCGCACGCCTCGTTCCCATTCCGCAATCCGTGAGTGATGAGGCCGCCGCGGCCGTGCTGATGAAGGGCATGACGGCGGAGTACCTTTTGAACCGCTGCGTTGCAGTCAAGCCGGGGCAGCAGGTCCTGTTCTACGCGGCTTCCGGCGGCGTCGGTCTGATCGCCGGCCAATGGGGCAAGCATCTCGGTGCACGCATGATCGGCGTCACCAGCGGTGGGAAGAAGGCGGAGCTCGCGCTCGCGCACGGCTACGATGCGGTGATCGATCGCAAGACCGAACGCATCCCCGAGCAGGTGAAGGCGCTGACTGGCGGCAAAGGCGTCGCGATTGCCTATGATTCCGTCGGCAGGGACAGTTTTGAGGCGACGCTGGCCTCGCTCGCCCCGCGCGGCTTCTTCGTCACCTTCGGTGCGACCACCGGCGCGCCGCCGCCGCTCGAGGCGGCATTGCTCCAGAAGAACGGATCTCTCTATTATACGCGGCCGACGCTTGCGACCTACATCGCCGCGCGCGAGGATCTCGTGGCCTCGGCCGCCGCTGTGTTCGACCTGGTCGGCAAGGGCGTGATCAAGCCGATGATCGGGCATCGCTATGCACTGTCCGAGGCGGCGGTGGCGCACCGTGATCTCGAGGCCGGATCCACCAAGGGGTCGTCGCTGCTCATACCCTGACTATTCTGATGGAGGCGGACAGCCGCTTCCATGTGACTCTGCGAAAACGAAAACAAGAACGTCGGTTGCGTACGCAAACAGGAGGAGGGCCGGGAGCGGATGGGTCAAGTCGCAGGATTATTGCTCGATTCCATCGTATCAGGCGTTCTCGTCGGCGGCTTCTACGCCGCCATGGCGGTCGGCATCTCGATCGCGTTCGGCATGCTCGGCATCAGCAATATCGCCCATCCGGCGCTGATTCTGCTCGGCTCGTTCATCGCCTACGTGCTGAACTCCCAGTTCGGCTGGGATCCGATCCTGGTCGGCGTACTCGCGACCGTTCCGTTCTATTTTCTCGGCACGCTGCTCTACACCGCCTATGAATTCGCCTTCGAGCGGCGCGGTACGCAGCTGATCCGCGGCCTCGCGTTCTTCTTCGGCCTGCTCTTCATCACCGAGGTCGGCCTTCAGCTGATCTTTGGCGTCGACTACCGTCTGGTCGAGGCGCCCTATATCGGGCCGTCCTACAATATCGGACCGGTCTCGGTGCCGGTCCGGATGCTGATTCCGTTCCTGGCCTCCGTGCTGCTCCTGGTCGGCCTGCAAATCTTTTTCACGCGCACCTTCACCGGGCGCGCTATCATGGCCGTTGCCCAGGACAAGTTCGCGCTCCAATTGATGGGCGCGGCACCCGTCCGCATCAAGCGCATCGCCTTCGGGCTCTCTACTGCGACGGCGGCGATGGCCGGTGTCTTCCTCATCATTCTCCAGCCGGTCGAGCCGTCGATGGGCCGCGACTATATCGGGAGAATCTTTGCGATCTGCGTGCTCGGCGGGGTCGGCTCGTTGCCGGGCACCTTCATCGCGGCCGTGATCGTCGGCGTCGCCGAGAGCATCACGGCGACGTTCTACGGTCCGTCATGGTCGCCCGCGATCGCGTTCGGCTTCCTGCTGATTGCACTGGTGGTCAGGCCCGCCGGCCTGTTCGGGAGAGCCTGATGTCGAACGGGCGCTTCATCCTGCTTGCCTGCCTGGTCGGCGTCGCGCTGGTCGTAGCCAGCACGTTCGTGACCAACGAATATTATGTGTTCGCGGCGTACTTCGTCCTTCAATATGTCGTGCTGGCGACGGCCTGGAACATCCTGGGCGGCTATGTCGGCTACGTCAATTTCGGCACGACGGCATTCCTCGCCATCGGGCTCTACAGCGCCGCGGCGCTGAACAAATGGCTGGACCTGCCGATTCCGGTGCTGATCCCGATTGCAGGCGTGCTCTGCGGCGCCGTCGGCCTCGCCATGGGCTACCTGACGATCCGCCTGCGCGGCGTCTACTTCACCATCGCAACGCTGGCGCTCTCGGTCGTGGTCCAGACCTTCATCACAAATTGGGACTATGTCGGCGGCTCGCGCGGCATCTACATCATGCGGCCGACCGATGTTCCGGTGTTCGGCAGCTACGTCGCCTATCTATTCTTCGTGATGACGGTGCTCGCGGTCGCTTCCGTCGTCATCGCGCGCGTCATCGAACGCTCGACCTTCGGCTTCGGCCTTGCCGCCATTCGCGACGACGAAACGGCGGCTGCCGCATCCGGCGTTCCGGTGCTGCGGCTGAAGCTGGTCGCCGCGGCCATCAGCGGCGCGTTGATGGGCATGGCCGGCGCGCCGCTGCCGTTCTATTTGACCTATGTCGAGCCGACCTCCTCGTTCAGCCTCGCTTACACCGTCAACAGCGTCGCGATGCCGCTGGTCGGAGGCACCACGAGTTGGCTCGGGCCGGTGATCGGCGCGGTCCTGCTCGGCACCATGCAACAGGCGATGACGGTCTTGATTTCGTCGTCGGTCAATCTGCTCGTGGTCGGCGTGCTGCTCGTGATCTTCGTGATCGCCGCGCCGAACGGAATTCTGGGACTGATCCGGTCCTTAGGGGGCAAGAAGGTCGATCCCGAGACCAACCCGCTCGCAGCGATGCTCGTGACCGAGAAGCGGAGCAGCCAATGACGATCGAGGCGAGCCCAGCTGTGGCGAAGGAGCTGATCCTCGATGCACGCGGCATCACCAAGCGCTTCGGCGGCTTTGTCGCACTGAACAGTGTCGATCTCGCGGTCCGGCCCGGCGAGCGGCTCGGCTTGATCGGCCCTAACGGCTCGGGCAAGAGCACGCTGACCAACTGCCTGTGCGGCGCGCTGAAGACGGATGGCGGCTCGATTTCGTTCGCGGGCAGGGCGATCGATCATCTCTCGTCCTATCAGCGCGCGCGGCTCGGGCTTGGCCGCAGCTTCCAGCTGCCGCGGCCGTTCCACAGCCTGTCGCTGCTCGACAATTTGCGCATCCCGCTGGTCTACGCCGTCAACGCGCGCGGCGGCACGCATCTGACCGAGCAGCAGATCCGCGCGCGCAGCACGGAGCTGCTCGGCGAGTTCGGCCTTGGCGGCAAGCTGCATCGGCTGCCGGGCGATCTGACCCAGGTCGAGATGCGCAAGCTCGAGCTCGCGCGCGCCATGGCAACGGACCCGACGCTGCTGGTGTCGGACGAGGCCCTGGCGGGCCTGTCGCATTCGGAGGTGGATGAGATCCTGGCGCTGCTGCTCGCGCTCAACAAGCGCGGCGTCGCCGTGATCTTCATCGAGCACATCATGCGCGCCGTAATGGCATTCTCGGAGCGGCTCGTGGTGCTCGTCGCCGGCGAGAAGATCGCGGACGGTGCGCCGAAGGACGTGATCGCCGACGAGCGGGTGATAGGGGCGTATCTTGGCCAGTAGCATCCGCATCGACAACATCAATGCCGGTTACGGATCGGTGCGCGTCCTCCATAACGTGTCACTGAACGTTGGCGCCCGCGAGACGGTGACGCTGCTCGGCACCAACGGCAACGGCAAGAGCACGCTGATCAAGACCATCATGGGCGTCGTACGGCCGAGCTCAGGCCGCATCGTCGCGACCATCGACGGGAAAGACCACGATCTCATCGGCAAGGAGACCGAGGAGATCATCGACCTCGGCGTGGCGCTGGTGCCTGAGGGACGGCGGCTGTTTCCGCGCCTCACGGTCGAGGAGAATTTGCTGCTCGGCGCTTACCGTCCGACGGCGCGGGCGCGGCTGAAGGACAACATGGCCTATTGCTATGAGGCGTTCCCGCGGCTTGCGGAACGGCGCGCGCAGCTCGCCGGCACCATGAGCGGTGGCGAGCAGCAGATGCTGGCACTGGGACGCGCGCTGATGTCGGCGCCGAGCATCTTGATCGTCGACGAGCCCTCCGTCGGGCTCGCGCCGCTGTTCGTCAGCCGCACCATCGACATGATTGCGCAGCTGAAGGAGCGCTATCATCTGACCGTGCTGATGGCGGAGCAGAACTTTACGCAAGCCATGCGGATCGCCGACAAGGGCTATGTGATCGTCCACGGCGAGATCGCCTTCCGGGGCGAGAGCCCTGAAGAGATGCGGCAGAGCGACCTGATACGACAGCATTATCTCGGCATGTAGAACCCAAAACATAAAACAGGGAGGACGACGTGAGGATGTTTCGGCTGACTGGCTTGAGGGGCGTTGCACTGGCGCTCTCGACAATAATTGCCGCACTCTATGTGTCCAGCGATGCGGCGCGCGCGGCGGATCCGATCAAGATCGGCTTCGGCATCCAATTGACCGGACCGCTCGCCGGCAACGGCAAGGCGGCGCTGCTCGGCGCGCAGATCTGGGCCGACGAGGTCAACAAGGCCGGCGGCCTGATCGGCCGGCAGGTCGAGCTCGTGCCTTATGATGACCAGAGCAATCCCGGCCTCGTGCCCGGCATCTATTCCAAGCTGCTCGACGTCGACAAGGTTGATCTCTTGCTGTCGAACAACACCAACCAGACTGCGCCGGCGATGCCGACGATCATCCAGCACAAGCGGCTGATCATGGGCATGTTCGCGCTCGCCATCAACGAGCAGTTCAAATATCCCGGCTATTTCCAGATCCAGCCCTATGGTCCGAACGGCAAGGACTCGCTGACGCGCGGCTTCTTCGAGAACGCGATCGCGATGGACCCGAAGCCGACCACGGTGGCGCTGGTCGGCGCTGACGCGGAGTTCTCCAAGAATGCACTGGAAGGCGCCCGCATGCAGGCCAAGCGGCTCGGCCTCACCATTGTCTACGACAAGGTCTATCCGCCGACGACGGTGAATTTCACGCCGGTGCTGAAGGCGCTGCAGGCGACGTCGCCGGACCTGGTGTTCGTCGCGTCCTATCCGTCCGATACGGTCGGCATCATCCGCACCGCGCACGAGATCAATCTCGAGCCAAAGGTGTTCGGCGGCGCGATGGTCGGAACCCAATATGCCGCGATCAAGCAGCAACTCGGCGAGGCGCTGAATGGCGTGGTCTCCTTCGAGCAGTACATCCCCGAGCCGACCGTCAAATTCCCGGGGATCGAGGACATGCTGAAGAAGTACCAGGCCAAAGCGGCGGAGGTCGGCGTCGACGCACTCGGCTATTACGTGCCGGCGTTCGTCTACTCGGCGCTCCAGGTCCTCGGCGAGGCCGTGACCAAGACCGGCGGCGTCGATCAACAGAAGCTGATCAGCTACATCCATGGCAACACGTTCCAGACCGTGGTCGGCGACATCACCTTCGGTCCTGATGGCGAGTGGGTCGAACCGCGGATGTTCGCGGTGCAATTCCGCAACATCAAGGGCAACGACATCCAGCAGTTCACCCAGGCCGGCAAGGAAGTGATCATCTTCCCGCCGAAGTACAAGTCCGGCGACCTGGTTTATCCTTTCGCCAACGCCCAGAAGGCCGCGCAGAACTGAACCCGGGTATGCTCATCAAAACAAGAAACGAGACGTCATGACTGAAACAATCGGCATGCTCGGCATCGGGATCATGGGCTCCGCCATGGCGGGGAATTTGATCAAGGCCGGCTTTGCCGTGGTTGGCTACGATCCCGTGCCGGCGGCACGGGATCGTCTTTCCGACATGGGCGGCAAGGCGCTGTCGTCGCCGAGGGATGTGGTGGAGGCCGCGGCAATCAGCTTTGCCTCGCTCCCTAGCGCGGCCGCGCTCGCGGAGGCCGCAGCTAGCGTCGCCGGCGCGACTGGCTCCGGACAGATTCTGATCGAATGTTCGACGCTGCCGCTCTCCGCCAAGCGTGAGGCGTTCGCCGCGATGGAGAGCGCTGGCAAGATCCTGCTCGATTGTCCCGTCAGCGGCACCGGTGCGCAGGCTGCAACCGGTGATCTCGTGATCCTCGGCAGCGGCGACGAGCAGGCGTTCAAACGTTGCGGGCCGGCCTTGGCCGGGATGTCGCGGCGTCAGGTTTATCTCGGCCGGTTCGGTACCGGCAGCATCATGAAATACATCGCCAATCATCTGGTGACGATCCACAATGCCGCTGCGGCGGAAGCGATTCTGCTCGGCATGAAGGCCGGGATCGATCCCGGCCTGGTCTACGATACGCTTGCCGACAGCGCGGGGACGTCACGCATGTTCCAGATGCGCGGGCCGCTGATGCGCGACGAGAACTACGACAATCCGACCGCGACAATCCGGACGCATCTGAAAGATCTCTCGATCATCTCGGGCTTCGCAGCCGAGCTCGGATGTACGTTGCCGGTCTACGCTGCGGCCGAGCAGCTCTATCACGCGGGCGAGGCGCTCGGCTTTGCGGCGCGGGATACCGCGTCGATCTGCGCTGTGCTGGAGCATCTGAACGGTTTCGACCGTCACAGCGGCGCCTGCGCGCCCACACTTTCGTCCTCCCAATCGTAAAGGAAGAGCCATGTCTGCCTATTGGTGCGCGCGCGTTCACGTGACCGATCCCGAAACTTACGGAAAGTACGCCGCCCTCGCCGGGCCTGCGATCGAGAAGCATGGCGGCGTGTTTCTCGCGCGTGGCGGCAAGCAGGTGATCCTCGAGGGCGGCAATTACGAACGCAGCATCGTTGCGCGTTTCCCGAGCCTCGATGCCGCGGTGAAATGCTACAACTCGCCTGAATATTCGGAGGCGCTCAAATACACCATTGGCACGTCCGAGCGCCACATGGTGGCGGTCGAGGGGCTTGACTAGACCGTCTTGAAAGAAACTGGACCGTCGCCTGACACGAGGTTCAGGCGACGGGTCCAGTGCGAACTCAGCGAACTTGGGGAAGTTGTAAGGCCGCGCGCAGACGCTAACCCGACCGCCGAGGGCACATCAAGTTTCGCTGTGTTGCAACGGCCAGAGATTCATTACTGCTGCCTCCAAACCGCCACAGATGGCGGCCGGGCAATTCGAGCGCATCAGCGTTCGCTCGCAAGAGCAACCGCCGCTTCCACCGCATTCTCCAGGATTTCGTCGGACAGTGACTTGTCGTTCACCGCGCGTGCCAACTGAAGTGCGCCGACCATGGTCGAGTAGATCGTGATTACCCTGCGCCGACGCTCTTTCGCGGGGCCTTGCCTGATCTGCTCCGCCATCAGCACGATGATGTCAGCGACCTTGCCGGTGAAGGCATCGCGTGTCGCCTTTGGATGCCGTGCGATCTCGGCGACCAGCGCGGCGATCGGGCAGCCGGTCCCGGCGCGGTCGCGGTGCCGCGTCGATAGATAGTCACGGATCGTGGTCTCGAGCGCGACGCCGTTTTCCAGATTGGCCTTGTGCCGCTCTTCGCGCCGGGTGAGCGCATCGGTCAGCACCTCCCGCACCAGCTCCTCCTTGGAGGCGAAGTGCGAGTAGAAGGCGCCGTTGGTGAGGCCTGCCTCCGACATGATGCCGGCGAGGCCGACCGCGGCGATCCCGCTCTCGCGAAACTGCGCGGAGGCGACATCGAGGATGTGCCGGCGGGTTTCGTCCTTGTGTCCCTTGTCGTAGCGCATGGGGCCTAACTCCCTCTTGCCGGCCGGCCTGGAAGTGCCGGCCACAGGATCGTGAGCGATCTTCTATTGCATTACGATCATAATAAAGCATTATGGTCGTAATTCAATGGTTGACGCGCCGGCGGCGGCCCCGAAAGACAACAGGACCTCAGGAATGTCAGTCGAGGACGTCGCCGCACCGCCCTTGTCCGCGATCGAGCCCCCGGCGCGCAGCGCGGCCGCGCCGCACAAGACGCCGACATCCGCCGATCAGCGGCGCGGCGCGCTTCTGACCGCACCGATCCTGCCGACGCTGCTCAAGCTCGCGCTGCCGACCGTGACCGTTCTGGTGGCGCAGACCGCGGTCAATATCGCGGAGGCCTATTATGTCGGCTATCTCGGCACCGATGCGCTGGCCGGTGCCGCGCTGGTGTTTCCGATCTTCATGCTGATGACCATGATGTCGAACGGCGGGTTCGGCTCCGGCGTCGCCTCGTCGGTGGCGCGCGCGGTCGGCGCCGGCCGCCGCGACGATGCGGATGCGGCACTGTTCCATGCGATCGTGCTTGCCATCATCGCAGGCGCGCTGTTCACGCTGGGGGTGCACTTCGGCGGCCCGGCGCTGTTCGGCACCCTCGGCGGTCGCGACGGCGCGCTCGATGCGGCCATCACCTATTCGAGTTATCTGTTTGCAGGCGCGATTCCCGTCTGGATCGTCAATCTCCAGGCGGCGGCGCTGCGCGGCTCCGGCAACGTCAAAGTGCCGGCGCTGGTAACGCTGATCGGCGCGATCGTGACGATCCCGGTGTCGCCGCTGCTGATCTTCGGCTTCGGCCCCGTGCCAAGCCTCGGCATCGGCGGCGCCGGCATTGCCTTCGGCCTTTATTACGGCGCGGCGATGCTGTTTCTGCTGCGCTACATGTCTTCGGGCGCATCGGGCCTGAGGCTGCACATCGTGCCGCTGCGCGCAAAGATCTTCGGCGACATGTTGAAGGTCGGCATCCCCACCGCCTTCAACGCGGTGCTGACCAACCTCACGGTCATCCTCGTGACCGGCGCGGTCGGACTATTCGGCACCTCCGCGCTCGCCGGCTACGGCATCGCCTCGCGGGTCGACTATATCATGATCCCGCTGCTGTTCGGCATCAGCACGGCGACGCTGACCATGGTCGGCGTCAACATGGGCGCAGGGCAGACGGCGCGTGCGCGGAGGATCGGCTGGGTCAGCGGCGCCGCCGGCATGATTATGACCGGCTCGATCGGCCTGCTGGTCGCGATCTTTCCGAACGCCTGGCTGCAGCTCTTCAGCCACGACGCGGAAGTGGTGAACGAAGGCATGACTTATTTACGCATCGTGGCGCCGGCCTATGCCGCGCTCGGCTTCGGCTTCGTCACGTCCTTCGCGGTCCAGGGTACTGGCCGTGCGCTGGGCCCGCTCGTCGGCTCGCTCGCGCGCATCCTGATCGCGGCCGGCGGCGGCTGGATCGCGGTCGCGAGCTTCGGCGCGGGAATGACGGGGCTTGCCACCATGGTCACGATATCGCTCGCCGCCTACGCTGCGATCTGCGTGCTGATCATGCTGTCGCCGTCGACCTGGCGTGCCGATCGCGGCTAGAGCGGGCGCGTGGCCCTGGATTCGTTTCCCATTTGACGTCTCACGGAGAAACGTCGCCCGCCGCAGGCGGAAAATATGAACGTTCTTTCCATTGATTTTGCGCTCCGGGCAGGGGAAGACGGTTCCCACCGTTGTTATAGCCGGAGACCAGAGATGTCGTTTCGTTCCGCCCTGATCCTCTCGACCATGCTCGCCGTATGGTCGGCCGCTGCAGGAGCCGAGACCATCAAGATCGGCGTGACGCCGGGCCCGCATGCACAGATCTTCGAGGCCGTGAAGCCGGTTGCCGCCAAGCAGGGGCTCGACATCCAGCTCATCGAATTCTCCGACTATGTGGTGCCGAACGCGGCGCTCGATGCCGGCGACATCCAGGCCAATTCGTTCCAGAACCAGCCTTATCTCGACAACCAGAAGGCCGACCGCGGCTACAAGATCGAGTCGGTCGGCCTCACCGTGAATTTCCCGATCGGCGTCTATTCGAAGAAGCACAAAGCTTTCGCCGACATTCCCGACGGCGGCAAGATCTCGATCCCCAACGATCCGACCAATGGCGGCCGCGTGCTGCTGCTCTTGCGCGACAAGGGCGTGATCAAGCTGAAGGACGGTACAGGCTTTAAGCCGACCGTGCTGGATGTTACCGAGAATCCCAAGAAGCTGAAATTCGTCGAGGTCGATGCGGCCCAGGCGCCGCGCGCGCTCGACGACGTCGACGCCGCCGCGATCAACACCAATTATGCAACCCAGGCGGGCCTCGATCCCGTCAAGGATCCGATCCTGCGGGAAGACCCCAAGGGCCCCTATGTCAACCTGATCGCGGTGCGCAGTGCCGACAAGGACAAGCCCTGGGTCAAGATCCTGGTCGATAGCTACCACACGCCCGAGGTGAAGGAGTTCATCCTCACCAAGTTCAAGGGCGCGGTGTTGCCGAGCTGGTAGGCAATCTGCCTAGCTAAGGTCCAGCGCGGGGACCGATCCCGGCGGGCAGCCTTGCACATTGCCCGCTTGTCTCGGGCCGCGGCAACCGACATCATCGGGGCCGTGGCCATCCTCGCCCGACAGGGGTCGTATGAAACGCTTTGCAAACCTGAAACGCCTGGGATTCTTCACGCGGCTGCTCGACGAGGCGCCGCCGGCGGAGCGATATCGCTTCGCCGCCGAGCAGATCGTGCGAGCCGAGAAGGCGGGTCTTGACTCCGCGTGGATCGCGCAGCACCATTTTCACGAGCGCGAGGGCGGCCTGCCGTCGCCCTTCACCTTCCTCGGCTATGTCGCAGCCCAAACCTCGCGCATTCGCCTCGGCACCGGCATCGTCACCTTGCCGCTGGAGAGCGCGGTGCGGGTGGCGGAGGACGCCGCGGTGCTTGATCTGCTCTGCAACGGCCGGTTTGAACTCGGGGTCGGCACCGGCGGCAACCCGTCGGCGTTTGCCGCCTTCGGCCTCGACGGCACCCAGCGCAACGAGATATTTGCGCGCAATCTCGAGGTCGTCCGCAAGGCGCTGACCGGCAAGCCGCTCGACGGCGGCGACACGCTCTACCCGCAGCGGCCGCAACTGGACAAGCGCATCTGGCAGGCGACATTCTCGGTGGCGGGCGGCGCGCGGGCCGGCAAGGCCGGCGACGGCCTGCTGCTCTCGCGCACCCAGCCGCGGGCCAAGGACGCGCCAAATGCCACGCTCGCCGAGATCCAGAACCCGATCATCGACGCCTATCTCGCGGCACTGCCGCCGGGCGCCGAGCCACGCATCATGGCCTCGCGCAGCGTGTTCGTCGCCGACGATCATCGCGAGGCGCTGCGGCTGGCCGATATCGGCCTGCGCCGCGCGCTACCGCAATTCATGAAGAGCGGTCATCTTCCCCCCGGCGAGACGCTGGAGGAGATGATCACGGCGTTCGACACCCATGTCGGCGGCGCCGACGAGGTCATCGCCTCGCTGCGCACCGACGCGACGCTGGAACGGGTAACCGATCTGGTCTTCCAGGTTCACTCGGTCGATGCGCCGCACCCCTACGTCCTGCGCTCGATCGAGCTGGTCGCGGACAAGGTCGCGCCGGCACTGGGCTGGACCCGGACGGCGCCCGACGTGGCGCTGGCAGGCTAGTCGGGATTTTTTTTGGATTGTACGAGGCCTTATGATGAGTACGCCTGACATCATCGACACGCTCGCCGGGATCAAGCCGGGATCGGCGCTGGACACCATCCGCGCACGGCGCCTGCAGGCGCGCGACAACGCGCAAAAGAGCTATCTCTCCCTGTTCGAGCCGATCGACACCGGCGATTTCTCGCTTCTGGAGCGAGCTGCGGTCGCGGCCTTCGTGGCCGGGCTCCATGGCGAATCCCCCGTTGCGACCTTCTATCGCGAGAAGCTTGCGGCGAGCGCGGGTGGGGCGGCCCTGCTTGAAGCGATCGACGCCGAGATCGCGCGGGGCAAGACCTCGGGTCCGTATGGCTCGTTTCCTTCAGGTCCGCTGTCGGTCGAGAACACGGCCGGTCTGATTTATCGCGTGAGCGCGGCGAGCAAATCCGTTCTCGGCGCCCGGCTCGTCGCGGCGCTCGAGCATGCGCATCTCCTGGTGTTCCGGCCGCGCGATGCGGCGTCCACCGACATGAAGGCGCTGCTTGCCGCCGGCTGGTCGAGCACCGGCATCGTCACCTTCTCGCAACTCGTCGCGTTCCTGTCGTTTCAGGTGCGGGTCGTCAGCGGCTTGCGCACGCTCGCCGCAGCGAACGCATAAGAGGAGGCCGCATCATGAGCGCCACCGTCAATCCGCCCGTCGTCTTCACCCAGGATGAGCTTGGCTGGGTCTCCTGGATCGAGCCGCTGCCCGAGGCCGAGCTGACCGAGCGGCATTACGCTGGTTTGGTCGATCGCGCCCGCGCCAAGTCGGAATATTTCCGCCTGTTGGTGCGCGATCCGGAGGTGCTGGAAGCCCGCACCAAGACCGACAAGGACATTTTCTACAACGTCGCCGACGGCTTGCCGCGTGCCGAGCGTGAGCTCGCCGCGGCTGCGACCTCACGCTACAACGGCTGCATCTATTGCGCCTCGGTACATGCGCGCTTCGCCAGCACCTATTCCAAGCGCCGTGAGGACGTGCAGAAGCTGCTCGACGAAGGCGTCAGCGCCGATCTCGGTGAACGCTGGAACGCCGTGGTCAAGGCCTCGGTGGCGCTTGCTGCGACGCCGATTGCGTTCGGCCCTGACAATATCGCGGAGCTGCGCAGCGCGGGCCTCGACGATGCCGAAATCGTCGACGTCATTAATGGCGCCTCGTTCTTCAACTGGGCGAACCGGCTGATGCTGTCGCTCGGTGAGCCCTCGAAATAGGCACTCTCACCGGCACAAAACTTGCTGCCTTGTTTGTAACACCCGACTGGATGGAGCCGTGCATGAGCAACATCAATCGCAGAACCCTGGTCAAGGGTTCGCTCGCCGCCGCAATCGCGGGAACGGCGCTTTCGCGTACAGCTTTTGCCGACAGCGCCGAGCCGATCCTGCTCGGCGTCAGCGGTCCGCTCACGGGGCCCAACGCGCAATATGGTACGCAGTGGAAGCAAGGCTTTGACCTCGCGCTCGATGAGGTCCTCGCCGGCGGCGGCATCAATGGCCGCAAGCTCGCCTACAGCTTCGAGGACAGCCAGAGCGATCCGCGCCAGTCGGTGGCGATCGCCCAAAAGTTCGTCTCCGATCCCCGCATCGTGCTGGAGCTCGGCGATTTCTCCAGCCCCGCCTCGATGGCGGCCTCGCCGATCTATCAGCGCGGCGGCCTCGTGCAGTTCGGCTTCACCAATTCGCACCCTGACTTCACCAAGGGCGGTGACTTCATGTGGAGCACGTCGGTGAGCCAGGCCGACGAGCAGCCGCTGCTGGCGGCCTATGCGGTGAAGAAGCTCGGGCTGAAGAAGCTCGCGGTGCTGCACCTCAACACCGATTGGGGCCGCACCAGCCGCGACTACTTCAACAACGCCGCCAAGGAATACGGCGCGGAGATCGTCGTCACCGAAGGCTATATCGCCGAGGAGCGCGACTTCCGCTCCACGCTGGTCCGCGTGCGCGACGCCAATCCGGACGGGCTGGTCCTGATCTCCTATTATTCCGACGGTGCGCTGATCGCGCGCCAGGCGCGGCAGGTCGGGCTGAAGCAGGTGATCTGCGCCGCGAGCTCGGTCTACTCGCCGAAATTCCTCGAGCTCGGCGGCGACGCCGTCGAGGACGTCCATGTCGGCACGCGCTACTTCCCGGAGGATCCGCGTCCCGAGGTGCAGAAATTCATCGCCGGCTTCAAGAAGAAGTACAATGGGCTCGAGCCCGATGCCTTCAACGCCTATGCCTATGACGCGATGAACATGGCGGCTGCCGTGGTGAAGATCGGCGGCACCGACCGCAAGGCGATCCGCGACGCCTTCACCAAGGTCAAGGACGTCCCGAGCGTCATCTTCGGCACCGCGACGTTCGACGTTGCCAGCCGCCGCGTCAAGGGCGCGATGAATGCCGAGCTCGTCGTGCGCAAGGGCCAGTTCGCGCTTTGGGACGGCAAGCCGACCTGACATGATGGCCGGGGCGCTAGCCTCGGCCGCTTTTCTCTCATTGGGACCATCGCGTGTCTTCCTGGCTCGACTACACGATCAACGGGCTGATCGTCGGCAATGTCTACGCCCTCGTTGCGGTCGGGCTCGCGCTGATCTTCGGCGTCAGCCGGCTGATCAACTTTGCGCAAGGCTCGATCTATCTCGTCGGCGCCTATATCGGCTGGGTCGCGGTGGTGCAGTTGCATACGCCGCTGCCGCTCACCATCATCTTGGTCGCGGTGGTGGCGGCGCTGGTCGGGCTGATCATCGAGCGGTTCGGCCTGCGGCCGCTGCAGAACTCGGTGCGCATCGCGCCGCTGCTGGCGACGATCGGCATCAGCTTCGTGCTCGACCAGCTGGTGATGCTGACCTTCTCGCCCAATCCGCGCGCGCTGCCGAGCCAGTTGCCGGATGTGCGCTTCCAGGTCGGCGGCGGCACGATCGGCCCGCTTGATCTGCTCATCGCCGGCGTCGGCATCTCCAGCGCGCTGCTGCTGTTCGTGTTCCTGCGTTACAGCAAGCTCGGCTGGGCGGTGCGCGCGGCCTCGCAGGACCGCGACGCCGCGATGCAGATGGGCGTCGACGTCAACCGCGTCAATCAGGCGGTGTTCGGCATCGCGGCTGCGCTCGGCGGCGTCTCCGGCCTGCTGGTCGGCATGTACTACAACCAGATCGACACCGCGATGAGCCTGCAGGCGACGCTCAAGGGCGTCGTCGCGGAAGTCGTCGGCGGCGCCGGCAACGTGCCCGGCGCCGTGGTCGGCAGCCTGCTGCTTGGCCTCGTCGAGAGCTACGGCGTCGCCGTGTTCGGCACCAGCTATCGCAATCTGTTCGCCTTCCTGCTGCTGGTCGTCGTGCTGGTGTTGCGGCCGAACGGGCTGTTCGCCAGCGCGCGGCAGGCGCCGCCCGAACCGCTCACCGGCACGTTCATCGCGCCGAGCCGGCCGGTGCGCATTCCACGTTGGGTCTTGCTGGTCACGGTCGCGGCGTTCGCGGTCCTGCCGCTGTTGCCAGTGTCCTTCTACGTGCTCCAGACTCTGATCAACGCCTGGCTGCTCGGCATGCTCGCGCTCAGCCTTACGCTCGTTGCCGGCACGATCGGCCAGGTCTCGCTGGGACATGCCGCGCTGCTCGCGATCGGCGCCTATACGTCTGCACTGTTGTCGTTGACGCTCTCCGTCCCGGTAGGCCTCGCCATCATCGCCGGCGGCCTGATGAGTGCCGCGCTCGGCACGATCCTGATCTCGCCGTCGTTCCGCCTGCGCGGGCACTACGTCTCGATCGCTACGCTCGCCATCGGCGAGATCGTGTCGCTGGTGATTTTGAACTGGGAAAGCGTCACCCGCGGCCCGATTGGCATCTCCGGCATCCCGCCGCTATCGCTGTTCGGCTACGATCTGGTCGATCCAAAATCGGTGTACTGGTTCAGCTTCGCCGTGATGGTCGTGCTGGCGCTGCTCCAGGCGCGCCTGCTCTCATCGCATCTCGGCCGCAGCTTTCGCGCCATCCGCGACGACGACATCGCCGCGCGCGCCTATGGCCTCAGCCTGAACCGCTACAAGTCGCTGGCATTCATCTTCGGCGGGTTCGCCGCCGGCGTCAGCGGCGGCATCGCCGCGCATCTCTATTCCTACATCAACCACGAAACCTTCAACACGCAGCAATCCATCCTGGCGCTGACCGTCGTGATCCTCGGCGGGCTCGGCAATGTCGTCGGTGCCATCGTCGGAGCGGTCGCGCTGGTTGGTATCCCCGAAGTGTTCCGGATCGCGGCGGAGTACCGTATCCTGATCTACGGCATCGTGCTCTTGTTGCTCGTGCGGTTCAGGCCGCAGGGCCTGTTGGGGACGATCTGATGGCGCATGCACCGCTGTTGTCCCTGCGCGGCCTGACGCGCCGCTTCGGCGGCCTCACGGCCGTCGATGGCATCGATCTGGATCTCGCCAAGGGCGGGCTCGTCAGCATCATCGGTCCGAACGGCGCCGGCAAGACCACACTGTTCAATCTCGTGACCGGTCTGGACCGGCCTGACGCGGGCACTGTCAGCTTCGAGGGGCGGGACATCACCGGGCTTTCGCCGGAGCGGCTCGCGTCGCAGGGCATCGCGCGCACGTTCCAGCTCGGCCGCGTCTTCGGCAATCTCAGCGTGATGGACAACGTCCTGATCGGCGCCCATACCCGCTTGCGCGCCGTGAAGCCGGCGGTGCCCGTGATCGGTCCGCTGCTCGAATTGGGGTTGGCGCTGCTACGGCCCTCCAGCGTCAAGGCTGAGGAAGAGCGGCTGCGCGAAGAGGTGAAAACCATTCTCGCTCGCTTCGGCGAGCGGCTGCTGCCACGGATCGACCAGCCCGCCTACAGCCTGTCCTACGCCAATCGCCGCCGCGTCGAGATCGCCCGCGCGCTGGCGCTGAAGCCGCGCCTCTTGCTGCTCGACGAGCCGACCGCCGGCATGAATCCGAGCGAGACCGCGGAGATGCAGGGCCTCGTCGCCGAGTTGAAGACGGAAGGGCTGACCATCCTCCTGATCGAGCACAAGCTGGAGATGGTGATGCGCCTCTCCGACCGCGTCATCGTCATGGACGAGGGCCAGAAGATCGCGGAAGGGCCGGGCGAACAGGTGCGCAACGATCCCAAGGTGATCGAGGCCTATCTCGGCCACGGGCTGTCGGGGACGGCGGAGCAGGAGAGCGCGGCATGACTGCACCCGAACCGTTGCTGGCGCTGACGAACGTCAACACGTTTTACGGCCAGGCCCAGGTGCATTTCGACCTGTCCATCACCGTTGGCCGCGGCCACATCGTCTGCCTGCTCGGCGGCAATGCCAGCGGCAAATCGACGACGATGAAGATCATCCTGGGCCTCGTAAAGCCGCGTTCGGGCGAGGTCACGTTCGACGGCGCCTCGCTGCTCGGGCTCACCACGCCGCAGATTGTCCGCCGTGGCATCGCCTCGGTGCCGGAGGCGCGGCGGCTGTTCGCGGACATGAGCGTCCGCGAGAACATCTTGATGGGCGCCTTCGTGCGCAACGACCGCGATGCGGTGGCGCAGGATCTCGACAGGATGCTCACGCTGTTTCCGAAGCTTGGCCAGCGGCTGTCGCAGCGGGCAGGCTCCTTGTCCGGCGGCGAGCAGCAGATGGTCGCGATGGCGCGCGCGCTGATGAGCCGTCCCAGGATGATCGTGATGGACGAGCCGACCATGGGCCTGTCGCCGCTCTATGTCGACCGCGTATTGGAACTGATCCGCACCATCAACCAAGAGGGCGTCTCGGTCTTCATGGTCGAGCAGAATGCCAGCCTCGCGCTCGAGATCGCGCACGAGGCCTACGTGCTCCAGACAGGCAAGATCGTGCTGTCGGGGTCGGCGCGGACGCTGAAGGACGATCCTCGCGTGCGCGACGCCTATCTCGGCGGGTCCGAGGCGGCGTAAGGCGGGCATGCACGAAAGTCGTCCTGGTCGCGCGGGATTGCACTGGTCCGTATGATCATTCTATGAAAAGATCATACCGTTGACGCAACGAGGCGCGGCGGCGGGATGAGTTTTGTGACGAGGTCTTTGCGGGCGGTCGAGCCCGGAATGGTGCTGCTGTTCAGCGGGCTCGTCGCCGCCAATGTCGCCGCATGGGCCTGGGCTTTTGCGGCGTTTGGTGACCGGCCCGCGGTGATGGCGACGGCGCTGCTGGCCTGGGTGTTCGGCCTTCGTCACGCCGTCGACGCCGACCACA
Source organism: Bradyrhizobium ganzhouense (assembly GCF_049949285.1). Classification (NCBI taxonomy): domain Bacteria; kingdom Pseudomonadati; phylum Pseudomonadota; class Alphaproteobacteria; order Hyphomicrobiales; family Nitrobacteraceae; genus Bradyrhizobium; species Bradyrhizobium ganzhouense. Next base: position 7,233,296 of record NZ_CP181318.1, on the reverse strand, counting down.
TCGCGGCCATCGACAATGTCGTGCGCAAGCTGATGCAGGCGGGCGATACGCCGCGCAGCGTCGGCCTCTATTTCGCGCTCGGCCATTCCAGCGTGGTCGTGATCGCGACCATGCTGCTCGCGCTCGGCGTGGTCAGCCTCGGCGGCGACAGTTTTCTGAGGGACATTGGTGGCCTGATCGGCACCTCGGTGTCGGCGTTGTTCCTGCTGGCGATCGCGGCCATCAACCTCGTTATCTTCGTCGGCCTGTGGCGAACCTTTCGCACGGCGCGCGAGCAGGGCGTTCATGACGCCGCCGGGCTCGATGCGCTGCTGGCCCATCGTGGCTTCCTCGCGCGCCTGCTCGGCCCGATGTTCCGGCTGGTGACAAAGCCCTGGCACATGTTTCCGCTCGGCCTCTTGTTCGGGCTCGGCTTCGACACCGCGACCGAGATCGGCCTGCTCAGCATCTCCGCCACCGAAGCCGCGCGCGGCGCGTCGCTCGTCGATATCCTGGTCTTCCCCGCGCTATTCGCTTCAGGCATGGCGCTGGTCGACACCGCCGACTCGGCGCTGATGGTGAGCGCCTATCGCTGGGCCTTCGTCGATCCCATGCGAAAGCTCTGGTACAACCTCACCATCACCGGCGCGTCCGTCGCGGTGGCGCTGTTCATCGGCGGCATCGAGGCGCTTGGCCTGATCTCCGACCGGCTTGGACTTAGCGGCGGCGTGTGGGCACTGGTCGATGCCCTCAATGAGTCGCTCGCCAATGTAGGCTTCGCGGTGATCGTACTGTTCGTGATTGCCTGGCTCGTCTCAAGCCTGCTCTACCGCCGCATGTTCGCCGACGCGCGCGGCGCTACGCCAGATGGTCTCGATGCGACCGAGGCGGCCTGAGCCCAGCCGTCGTTGCGTCGTGCTCTACAATCTCTGCACCGGCGGCTTTCTTCTGTGGGGGAATCCCACTGTGGAGAGACCCTTTCCCCAACCTCTTCCGCAAGCGGGAGAGGGAGCGCACCTTCTCCGTGGTTGCGATCAAGCCGAAGCCGCGCTCGCGACCGTCTCCGTCGGCTGATCGTCGCCATTGGGATCGCCCGGAGCGGTCGCCCATGCGAGCTCCACCAGCGTCACGAACCTGCGTCCGCCGCCGTCGAGCTGGACGACGATCAGGCCCTGCTCCTCCATATAGCCGAGCAGCCGTTGCGCCCGGCGCAGCGAGTGCGAGCCATAGGCGCGCGCGATCGCGGCATCACCGGGGCAGGGCCAGCCTTCCTTGGCGGCGCGGGCGATCATCATGAATACGCCCTGCATGTCGTCGGGCAGGATCGAGGCGCGCAGTGTCACCTCCTGCCAGGCATCGTCCTCGGCGATATCCGTGCCGAGGCCTGCGCGCGCATGCGTCAGCATGCGGCGGAATTCGCCGAGGTCAGGCACGGCCGCGCCGAGTCCCTCGATGCGGCAGCGGACCACGAATTCCTGATAGAGCACGCCGATGGCGCGGAAGCCGGCATCGGGCGCGGCCAGCACGGCGCGCAATGTCCGATCCACGCGCTCGCGCCGCTCGGCGAGCTCTTCGGCACTGACCGGGATCTCGACCACCTCGGGGCTGACCTCGGGCGCCGCTGCCTTTGCGGCGCGGAGCTGCTCGAGCAGATCCGGCGCAGGGCGACGCTGCGGGCGGCTGGCATCCGGCGGCGGCGCGGCCAGGATCACCGCGCGCGCGTCCTCCAGCGCCGCTTCCGGCATCGGCATCAGCCGCGGTGTCGAATTGCGCGGGGAGGTGTCGGTCGGGCCGATGTTCAGCCGCAGCGGACGGCGCGACAGGGCAGGTCCGAGCGCCATGAACTGCCCGCGTTCGAGATCGCGAAAGGCTTCCGCCTGTCGCCGCTCCATGCCGAGCAGATCGGCGGCGCGCGCCATGTCGATGTCGAGGAAGGTCCGGCCCATCAGGAAGTTCGAAGCTTCGGCGGCGACGTTCTTGGCGAGCTTTGCCAAACGTTGCGTTGCGATGATGCCGGCGAGCCCGCGCTTGCGGCCGCGGCACATCAAATTGGTCATGGCGCTGAGCGAGAGTTTTCGCGCCTCGTCCGACACTTCGCCGGCGACCGCGGGCGCAAACAGCTGCGCCTCGTCGACCACCACCAGCATCGGGTACCAATGGTCGCGCTCCACGTCGAACAGGCCGCCGAGGAATGCGGCCGCGCGCCGCATCTGGTTCTCCGCATCCAGCCCTTCGAGATTGAGCACAGTGGAGACCCGATGCAGCCGGGCGCGTTCGCCCGCAACCTGAAGGCCGCGCTCGGTGTGATCCTCGGCCTCGATCACCAGATGGCCGAAGCGCTCGGCCAGCGTGACGAAATCGCCTTCGGGGTCGATGATGGCCTGTTGCACCCAGGGCGCGCTCTGCTCGAGCAGGCGCCGCAACAGATGCGACTTGCCGGAGCCGGAATTGCCCTGCACCAGGAGACGGGTCGCCAAGAGTTCCTCGAGGTCCATGGTCGCCGCGGCGCCCGCCGTGGTCAACCCCATCTCGATCGCAACCGTCATCCCGACTCAGGCCCTTCCATTCGCGGACAGGGGCTTATCAATCGAAGCGCGATGCGTCGAGCGAAACACGGCGAATCACGTCGCGTTGCCCACGATGGATTTTCAGCCGGGATTCGAAGGCCGTGGAAGTGTGGGCCGGGATGAGGGCAGATGACCGGCGGATCCATAATTCTGTAAAATCGAAATTATGTCGAGGGAACCCTGCTGCCGGTTTTGTCTGCATTACGGAATATTTGGTGCTTCCTTGTATGCATTATCCCAGTTGCCATCCCCGGCGGGTTTGCCTTAGATGCCGCCAACGCACCCGCGGATGGCGCCCGGGGCTCAAAAATCACACACATTGTCGAGGGGACGAACATGGCGCGTAACGTTCTGATTCTGGGAGCTTCCTACGGCTCCCTGCTGGGCACCAAGCTGCTGATGGCCGGGCACAACGTAACCCTGGTCTGCCGCGCCAAGACCGCGGAGCTGATCAACCGCGACGGTACCGAGGTGCGCATCAAGCTGCGTGACGAGGCAGTGCACCGCGCGATCTTCTCGCGCGACCTGCCCGGCAAGCTCGACGCGGTGACGCCGCAGAATGTCGACGTCTCCCGCTACGATCTCGTCGGCCTTGCAATGCAGGAGCCGCAATATACCAACCACACGGTCCGCATGCTCATGGTCAAGATCGCCGCGGCGAAGCTGCCGTGCCTCTCGATCATGAATATGCCGCCGCTGCCCTATCTCAAGCGCATTCCGGCGCTCGCCAACATGGATCTCGAGGAGGCCTACACCAACGCGCAGGTGTGGGAGCGGTTCGAGCCGGGGCTGGTGACGCTGTGCTCGCCCGATCCGCAAGCCTTCCGTCCGCCGGAAGAGGCGGCGAACGTGCTGCATGTCGGGCTGCCCACCAATTTCAAGGCCTCGGCCTTCGCCGACGAGAAGCACAACAAGGTGCTGCGCGAGCTCGAGGCCGATATCGACGCGGTGACGCTCGACGGTCTTGATGTGCCGGTGAAGCTGAAAGTGTTCGAGTCCTTGTTCGTGCCGCTGGCGAAATGGTCAATGCTGCTCACCGGCAATTATCGCTGCATCACGCCGCACGAGCCGCAGTCGATCCGCGACGCCGTGCACGGGGACCTTAAGCGCTCGCAGACGATCTACGACCATGTCGACGCCATCGCCCGCCGCCTCGGCGCCGATCCGCAGGACCAGGTGCCGTTTGCGAAATATGCCAAGGCCGCCGAAAGCCTGCTCAAGCCGTCGTCGGCGGCGCGGGCCGTGGCCGGCGGCGCGCCGTTCATCGAGCGTGTCGACCTTCTGGTTAAACTGATCTCGCATCAGATCGGCGCGCCCAATGCCGAGATCGACCGCACGGTCGATACCGTCGATCAGAAGCTGAACGAAAAGATCGTGCAGGGCGGATCGGGCGCGCAGTAACGGCGCGAGAGGCGCGGGCAAGCGCGATACTGCCTCATACTCCGTTGTTGCGAGCGCAGCGAAGCAATCCAGAGTCTTTCCGCGGAGGGATTCTGGATTGATGCGCTGCGCTCGCAAGGGCAACGCAGAAGCGATTGCGCGCAACACGCCTCGTGGCCTCTGGCCGGCCGCTCGCGCCGCTGCCTCAACTCTGGCTTGCTACGCGCGCGCGATCGAGATGCTCCTCGATCTTGGGGCGGTCACGGGTGCGCTCGAAGCTGGTGCAGAGCAGCTCCGTCTCCTCGAGCGAGACGGGCGCGCGATACAGCCGGCACATGAACTCGGCGGCGGCGCGCCCCTTGCCCATGCCGGGGCTGCGCTCGGCCAGGAACATGCAATCGCGGCACACGCTGGCATCGAGCCGCTGATGGGCTGCGTCGAGATGATTGAGAACCTCACGCAGCGAGTCGCGCAGCTGCAGGCGCTCGCCGGTCTCGAGGGCCCTGACGGCATTGACGACATGATTGATCGGATCGTGCTGGCTCAGGCATTTCTCGCCCTGCGCGGTGACGTGGAGCACGACAGAACGCTTGTCTTCCTGCGACGGTTTCCGCACCAGGAAGGATTTGCTCTCCAGCGTCTTCACGATCTGCGACGCGGTCGCCCTGGTCGCGCCGATGAAGCCGGCGAGTGCGGATGGTGTGCGCGAGAAGCGATTGGCGCGGCCGAGGAAGCGTAGCGCCATCCACTCCCGATCGCGCAACCCGTGTTGATTGCCTTCGAAATACCAGGCTCTGGCCGCCTGAACCAGCAGCTCGACTGCTTCACGTGCCAACGGCATAAATTCCTACCTCGCCCCGGGAATCGCGTGTGCGGCGCCCCGAAGCCGCTTTCCGCCATGGCGCGCGAATGTCTCACGAGATTCCTGATGCCCACCAAGATCCGATACGTGCGCCGTGGCCGGCTTCAGCGCGAAGCCCTGGACTGCACGGCACATGACTTGGACTGATGAGCATCGCAGGATACTGCGCGAAAAACGCTGCTGCCGATGGCTTGCCAACCGCAGAGTCGTCGAACGCAAGCCCGAGCTGCCGTCACTGCCGGACGATGGATCGGAGTTGTACAACCGAAGCCCCTGAGTTCAAGTCACACGCAGACGTTTCTTATGTTCGACCGAAACGATGAATGAGCTTCTCAACAAAATCAAGTAGAGACACTCGTGGAGCGCGGATGTCGTTGCAGACGGATGTAACGTTCAAGACAATCTCGCTCTTCAGGACACATGATGGTGAACGCAATACGCAGTCTAACGGGCTAGATGCACGTAGTTCTACGTCCGTTTGATTGCACGGATATTGCTGTCCGTCGTTGATGCAAGATGATCGAAGCTTGTGCACGACAGTCGCTGTGCACTTAGGGAGTCATCCACAACTTCCGCGATCTGCTTCCGGAATCGCCATGACGGCATCAGGGGAATTTGTAGGGATTACACGTGTCGGTTGCCATGGTGTGCCTGGAGTATCATCCGCGTGTCGTTTTCTACGACCATGCTGATCGTGTCATCCAAATGGTTGAGATTCGCGTGGCGAACATTGCTGGCGAACAAACGCCTATGCAGTTTGTGCCACGACATGCGCGCATCGAGGGTGAGATGCGCGGGCGCGGGTCGCGCGGCCGGCTAGCAGCCCGCGCCGCTACTCGCCCTTGAGCATGTCCCTGAGTTCGCGGAACGGATCGGCGCTCGGTGGAGCTGAGACGTCTTGTCGCATGGCGTTGTAGATTCGCGGGACCATGTCGACCGCCTGGTCGAGCCCGGAATCACGTCCCGACTGATATCCGCCCATCAGGCGAAGGTCGCGGGTGTCCTCGTATTTGGCGATCAGGGTGCGCAATTTGCTCACCAATTCGCGCTCCTCGGGGTCCCAGACGTTGTGGGCGAGGCGGGAGACCGAGGCCAGTACGTCGACGGCGGGATAGCGCGCCTGGTCGGCAATGTGCCTGGAGAGCACGATGTGCCCATCCAATGTGCTGCGAATGGTGTCGGCGATCGGCTCGTTATGGTCGTCGCCGTCGACCAGCACGGAGAAGATGCCGGTGATGGTCCCGGAGCCCTCCTCGCCGGGCCCGGCGCGCTCCAGCAGGCGCGGCAGGTCGGTGAAGACCGTCGGGGCATAGCCGCGGGCCACCGCGGGCTCGCCGGCCGCAAGCGCGACCTCGCGGGCGGCGTGAGCGAAACGGGTGATCGAATCGACCACGAGCAGCACCGATTCGCCGCGGTCGCGGAAATATTCGGCCACGGCCATCGCCGTCTTCGGTGCCAGCCGCCGCATCATCGGGCTTTCATCACCGGTCGATACGATGGTGACGGAGCGGTTGCGGTCGTTGCCGAGCACGTCCTCGATGAATTCGCGCACCTCGCGGCCGCGCTCGCCGACCAATGCCAGCACGACGGTGTCAAAACCCTGGCTGCGGGCGAGCATCGCGAGCAGCGTCGATTTGCCGACGCCGGAGCCGGCAAAGATGCCGACGCGCTGGCCGGCGCAGATCGGCGCAAACAGGTCGATGACGCGGACGCCGGTGCGCAGCGGCTTGTGGACGCGCGCCCGCTTCATCGCGGGCGGCGCGTCCGTCTCCGCCGAGACCGCACGCGATCCCGGGGTGAGCGGGCCCATTCCGTCCAGCGGGGCGCCGAGCGCGTTGATGACGCGGCCCTTCCAGCTCGAATCCGGTGCGAACGACAATGCCGGCATGCGGTAGGCGGCCGCGCCGAGCCCGCCGGCGAATTGCCGGTCAAACGGCTTTGCGACGATGCCGTCGCTGTCGATCCGCACCACCTCGCCGATCTGGGGCTTGCCCCCGGAATTGACTCCGATCAGCTCGCCGAGCTTGACGGCGCGCGACAGGCCGGAGACGCGGAAATGCGTCGGCGCGATCTCGGAGATCGCACCGCTGATACTCGCCAGCGGCGTACTCTGCTGGAGCTCGAGCAGCGCCCACTCAAGTTGACGAAGAGCGTTCAATGAAACCGTCCACCCAAATTACGCGCGACGCGCAGCCTACTTGCTCGGATCGCCCAGCGTCCGGATTGCGTTGCTGAGCGTGCTCTCGGTGCCCTCGATCAGCGAGTTGGTGCTGTCGAAAGCGCGCGAGGCCGACATCAGCTTCGTCAATTCCATCATCGGATTGGCGCTGGAGCCCTCGACATAGCCCTGCTTGAAGCCGTCCCGGCTGAAATCGCCGATGGCGGTCGCGGGACGGTCGGGCGTGACGCCGGAATTGCCGTACCGGTCGAGACCGGCATCAGCTGGAATGTTGAACAGGCCGATGGTGCCGATTTCGTTGTTGTCCTGGGTGATCGCGCCGCTGCGGGAGATCGAGACCGGCCCGCCGTTCGGGTCGAGCGAGATCTGCGCACCGCCGGAATCGATGACGGGGAAGCCCGACACCGTCTGAAGGTCGCCGTTGGAGGCGATCTGGAGCCGGCCGTCGCGGGTATAGACAGTGCCGTTGGGGCCGGCGAAGGCGATCCAGCCCTGTCCGACCACGGCGACGTCGAGCGGGTTGCCGGTCTCGGTGATGTTGCCGGCCTCGCGCGAGATGATGTTCTCGCCGGGCGAGGAGAACGCGACTGGGTTCGCGGCAGCCTTGGACAACACCGTCTCGAATTTCACCACGTCGGTGCGAAAGCCGGACGTGTTGACGTTGGCGACGTTGTTGGCGATCGTCTGCAGGCGCTTTTCGAGCGCGACCTGCGCCGACAATCCTACATAAAGAGCCGATTGCATGGCTTACCTGTTGAACTTGATGTTCTGAAGCGTCGTGAGCAAGTTGGTGTCCATGCTGGCCGACGACGTCGATGCGCCGGTGATGAGGACCAGCGCGGGGTTGGTCGAGGTGTCGCTCTGGGCCTGGGTCGCGTCCCACATCGCGGCGAAGCGCTGCACGAATTTTGTGACCTTGGTCGGGTCCTTGAAATCGGTGAGATTGATCTTGTCCGTGATCATCTTGGCCTGCATGTCGATGTCGGACGAAGAGATCATCGACGACCAGCCCATCGCGGTCTGCACCACCTGGGTCAGGGCCTTGTCGGCGAGGATCTGGTAGGGGCTCGTGATCGAGGAGGCCTTGCGCGTGAAGTAGAGCGCAAGCCGCAGGCCCTCGTTCTGGTCGCCGGCATCCTGCTCCAGGGTCTGGGTGGCATATTGGCTGGCCGTGCCGGTCGTGGCTGCGCTGCTCTGGGTCGCATTGGCGCCGAGCGCCGCGAAATTGAAGGCGGCGGCGAAGTCCCTGTAGCGGCTGTCGCTCAGCTTGTTGGCGAAGGTGTTCGCGGTCGCGATGCCCTCGGTCAGCACTTTCCGCATGAACGCCTTGGCGTAGATCATGTCGTCCAGGCCGAAGGCCTTCATTGCATAGGAGTAGAGCTTATAGTTATTCAGGAAATCGTCGATGCTCTTCACGTTGCCGATATTGGCCAGGTAGTAGGCGGTATCGCGGCTGACGTCAGGTTGCTGCTCGACCTGAGTCAGCGACTTGCTCATATCCGTGGTCAGCCTGGTGTAATCCGCGATCGTGGATAGCATGGCACGCGCCCCTTTGGCCGCTATTGCGACATCGTCTCAAGCTGCCGCGAGTTGCTTGCGCGGGGCTGGCCATGCCGAAGCCAGCTTCACGCAAGCGTCGCCGACTAGATATTCCCGATGGGATCGGCGATGGAGTGGCGGGTTGCTCAGTTTCGTGGGGATTTTCATCACGGTGGCGGCGCTGCTCGGCGGATTTGCCGCCATGGGCGGGCATCTGGCCGTGCTCATGCAGCCGTGGGAGTTCGTGATCATCATCGGCACCGCGGTCGGCACCTTCATCGTGGCCAATCCGTGGAAAACGGTCGTGGATACCGGGGTCGCCTGCATGCAGGCCATCACCGGCGCGGTGCCGAGTGAGCGCTATTATCTCGATCTGCTCGGAGCGCTTCATGCCCTGATGCGCGAGTTGCGCGGCAAGGGCCGCAACGAGGTCGAGGCGCATATCGACGATCCCTCGTCCTCGGAGATTTTCAAGGCGTTTCCGAGCGTGCTCGGGGACCCGGCGTTGCTCCAGTTCATCTGCGACTATGTCCGCCTCATCATCATGGGCAATGCGCGCACGCACGAGATCGAGGCGCTCATGGATGAGGAGATCCACACCATTGTAAAGAGCAAGCTGACGCCCTACCATGCGCTGGTGACGGTGTCAGAGGCGCTGCCGGCGCTCGGTATCGTCGCCGCCGTGCTCGGCGTCATCAAGGCCATGGGCGCGCTCGATCAGTCGCCGAAGCTGCTCGGCGGCTTCATCGGCGCGGCGCTGGTCGGCACCTTCGCCGGCATCTTCCTGTCCTACGGCATCATTTCGCCCTTCGCGCTGAAGATCAAGATGACGCGCGAGAAGAAGTGCAGGCCCTACATCATCGTCAAGCAGACGCTGCTGGCGTTCATGAACGGCGCCATGCCGCAGATCGCCGTCGAGCACGGCCGCAAGATGATCGCGAGCGGTGAGCGGCCGTCGATCGACGTCGTCGAGAACGAGACGATCGCAGGTCCCAAGGCCGTCGTGACCGAAGCTGAACCCAAGGCTGCACGCGCATGACGATGGAAGACGTCGAGATCGATCAGCGGAAGCAGCTGCCGAACTACTTGCTGGACGCGGCCGGCATCTCGATCGAACGCATGCCGATGCTCAATGTGATCTTCGATCGCATGGCGGCATCGTGTACGGACAGCCTGCAGCCGATAGCCGGTACACCCTGCTATTTCTCGGTCAATGGTATCGTCAACGATCGCGTCGGCGATATCATCAAGGACTACGAGGGCAACGCCGTCGCCGCCGTGCTCTATGCCGAGCAGTGGGATTCCCGCGTCATCATCGTGCTCGACCGCGATTTTGTGTTCACCATGGTCGAGGCGATGTTTGGCTCCGACGGCGCCGAACCGCCGCTCGACGTCGAGCGCTCGTTCTCGAACATCGAGATACGCCTGGTCCAGGCGTTGTTCGAGCGCTTCGCCAAGGCGCTGCAAACCGCCTTCGCCGGCACCTCGAACGTCACCTTTCGCGTCGAGCGGGTCGAGACCGCCATGGCATCGCTGGCGATCGGGCGGAGCGGCAACATGTCGATCTGCGCCAACATCATGCTGCAGGCGCTCTACCGCGGCGGTCAGATGTTTCTGATCATCCCGCACTCCGCGCTCAACCCGCTGCGGCAGAAGCTCGCCCACGTCGTCGTCAGCGACGGTCGCGCGGCCGACCCGCGCTGGCGCGAGCAGATGGAGAGCGAGGTTCACCGCACCGAGGTGACGCTGAGCGCGGTGCTCGACGAGAAGATGATATCCCTCGAGGACGTCGTGAAGTTCAAGGTCGGACAGGTGCTCGAGCTAGAAGCCACGCCCCGCACGCTGGCGCGGCTCGAGAGCAACAACCAGGTGCTGTTCTGGTGCCAGATCGGCCAGCTCGATGGCTACTACGCCATGCAGGTGGCAGATCCCGTCGATCAGAAGCGGGAGTTCGTCGATGATATCCTATCTCGTTGATGCCGTGTTGCTGATTGCGCTGGCGTTCACCAGCATGCGGGTGACCCGGATGCACCGTGAGCTGGCGCGGCTGCGCAGCTATCAGGGCGAGTTTTCGACCATCGTCCACGAGACCGCGGGCACTTTCGATACGGTGATCACCGCGGCGCATGATTCCACCGCAAATCTTGGCCGGCTCGCCAACGTGCTGACCACGAAGATCGACCAGGCTCACGAGGTGATCGCGGCGCTCGATGCGCGGACCGGGCTCCAGCCCGCTGCGACCGCGAACAGCACTGAGGTCAACAAGCATTAGGGCCGGGACCGGCTGAACGGATAGATCGGAACGTCGCGGCGCTCCGGGAGCGGAAATACCAAGAGGCGATACCAAATGGCGCAATCCTTCGACTACGAGTCAGCAACCGCATCCGATGATGCCGAAACGTCTCCGCTGGAGCGGCTGGCGGAGATCGCCGCGCGCACCGCGGAGGAGACCGGCAAGTTCGCCAATGTCGATGCCATCCTGCGCATTCCCGTCACCATGCAGGTGGTGCTGGGATCGGCGACCATCCCGGTGGCGAACCTGATGAAGCTCGGCCGCGGCGCCGTGGTTCCGCTGGATCACCGCGTCGGCGAGCCCGTCGACGTCGTGGTCAACGGCCGCGTCGTCGCCCGCGGCGAAGTGGTCGTCGTCGAAGAGGACAATTCGCGCTTCGGTGTCTCGCTGACCGAGATCGTCGGACCTCTGGGGCAGGGTGATTCCTGACCATGGCGGCACAGGTCGGCATCGCTCCCATCAAGCAGCGAGGCGTTGCCACGCTGGGCGGAACGGAAAAGGTCGCGGCGCTCCTGCTGGCCATGGGCCGCCAGGCGGCTGCGAGCGTGCTCGCGCAGTTCGAGCCGCAGGACATCCGTATCGTCACCAAGGCCGCGGCCGAGCTGCGGCCGATCACGGCGCAGGAACTCGAGTCGATCGTCGAGGAGTTCGCCCAGCAGTTCTCGATGGGCGCGAACATTCTCGGCACCATCGGCGGCCTCGAAGCCGTGCTCGGCGATGTGCTTCCCGCCGACCAGGTCACCGCGATCATGTCGGACTTGCTTGGCAATTCGAGCCGGTCGGTGTGGGACCGCGTGTCGTCGGTGTCGGAAAACTCGCTGGCGACCTACCTCTCCAAGGAGCATCCGCAGACTGCGGCGCTGATCCTGTCCAAAGTCAAGCCATCCTGCGCCGCCAAGGTGATGAGCCAGTTGCCGTCCGGTCTGCGCAACGAGCTGATGCGGCGCGTGCTCAGCCTCAAGCCGATCGTCGACGATGCGATGAAGGTCCTCGAGAAGACGCTGCACGAGGACCTGACGCTCAATTTCGCCCGCAACCTCGGCGCCGACACCTACGCCCGCGTCGCCGACATCATCAACAAGATGGAGCGCGGCCATATCGAGGACATGCTGAAGAGCCTGTCGGAGAAGCGGCCGAAGTCCGCCGAAGTGCTGAAGGAGCTGCTGTTCACCTTCGACGACGTCATCAACCTGGCACCGAAGGCGCGCACTATGATCTTCGACCAGGTGCCGACCGATCGTATCGTCGTCGCGCTGAAGGGTACCGACAAGCACTTCCGCGAGCTGATCCTGTCCGCGGTCGCCTCGCGCGTCCGTCGTGTCGTCGAGCACGAGCTCGCCATCGGCGAGCCGTCGAACCAGCGCGATGTGCTGGAGGCGCGCCGCGTCATCACCGACCTCGCCCTCGACCTCGCCGAGAAGGGTGAAATCGAGCTCAATCCCGACCAGGAGGATGAGCTGGTCTTCCGCTGACCGCTGAGCAGGCATGGCAGAGTCATCCGATCAGGAGAGCAAAACAGAAGAGCCGACCGAGAAGAAAGTCCGCGATGCGCTCGAACAGGGCAATATTCCGGTCTCTCGGGAGGCATCCATGTTCGCGACCATGGCGGCGCTGATGGTGATTCAGGCGTTCCTGATCGGCCAGGGCGTGCAGCGGCTGACGCCGACATTGAAGAGCTTTATCGACGAACCCGAGGGCTTCCCTCTCAGCACCGCGGCGGACGCGCTGAATCTTCTCACCGTGGTGGGCCTCGAGGCGCTGCGATTCCTGGTGCCGCTGGTCGTGATCATTGCGGTGTTCGGGCTCGCCGCCTCGCTGCTGCAAAACGCGCCGCGGCTGGTGCTGCAGCGCATACTGCCCGACGTCTCCCGAATCTCCCCGGCCAGCGGCTGGAGCCGCATTTTCGGAACACAGGGCCTCGTGGAATTCGCCAAGTCGATGTTCAAGCTCGCCTCGGTCACCGCGGTGGTCTGCTTTGTCCTGCGATCGTCGGAGGCGAGGGCGTTCGAGGCGATGTACACAGATCCTGTCGCGTTGCCGGAGATGATCCTCACCATCGCGATGCGGATCGTGTCGGCGATCTGCATTGCGACGATCGTTCTGGTCGCGATCGACCTCGCTTGGGCGCGCTTCCGCTGGCGGCGCGAGCTGCGCATGACCAAGCAGGAGATCAAGGACGAGCACAAGCAGTCCGAGGGCGATCCGCTGATCAAGGCGCGCCTGCGCTCGCTCGCGCGCGACCGCTCGCGCCAGCGCATGATCGCCGCCGTGCCGCGCGCGACGCTGGTGATCGCGAACCCGACGCACTTTGCGATCGCATTGCGCTACAACCGCGACGAAAACCCGGCGCCGCTCGTGGTGGCCAAGGGCATGGACGTGATCGCGCTGAAGATCCGCGAGGCCGCCGAGCAGAACAGGATCCCGGTGATCGAGAACAAGGCTCTCGCGCGCGCGCTCTACGAAGCGGTGCAGGTTGATCAGGTGATCCCCGCCGAATTCTTCCGCCCGGTAGCCGAGATCATCTACTTCCTGCAGTCGAAGCAAACGCCGCGGCCCGAAAAGGTTCAGTAGATTTACGAGGATGATGCTTCGCCCAACAGCTTGACGAAAGCTTAACGCCCTAGGGTTCTTTCCAATGAATCATAATGGGGCTGTCGTGGGACCGCTTTTTCTCTTCGAACTCGCATCGTCGCAGGCACGCTGGCTCGAGCTTCGTCAGTCGACCATCGCCACCAACGTCGCCAACGCCAATACGCCGGGCTTCAAGGCGCGCGACGTCGAACCCTTCAACAAGGTGCTCGACGGAATGCCGGTCAGGCTCGCGACGACATCGCCCACGCATATGCAGCTGTCCCCGGCCGAAACCGATACGCGGGCAACCGCGAAGAAGGATAGCTGGGACGTCGTCCACTCCGGCAACTCGGTCAGCCTCGAGCAGGAAATGATCAAGGGGAGCGATGTCAATCGCGACTATTCGATGAACTCGGCGATCGTGCGCTCGTTCAATCGCATGATCCTGACCAGCGCGAAGACCTGAGGTGAACTGACATGCTTGACGCGCTATCGGCCTCACTGACGGTCGCAAGCTCCGGGCTCGAAGCGCAGTCGACGCGCATGCGGGTTGTCTCGGAAAATCTCGCGAATGCGAGCTCGACCGGGCGTACCGCGGGTGCCGATCCGTATCAGCGCAAGACGATCACTTTCGACGCCGCAATGGATCGAGCCTCGGGCACGCAGCTGGCGAAGGTCAAGGAGATCGGGGTCGACACCACGCCCTATCGCGTCGAGTACGATCCGGGACACCCCGCGGCCGACAAGGCCGGCTACGTCAAGATGCCGAACGTCAACATGATGATCGAGATGGCGGACATGCGGGAAGTCAACCGGTCCTATGAAGCCAATCTCCAGGTCGTGAAGCAGGTGAGATCGATGCTCGGCATGACCATCGATCTTCTGAGGAGCTGACAATGCTAGAGGCGATTTCATCCACTGCGATCAACGCAGGGCAGGCGGTAGCGTCCCGCATCACCGAGACGCAGACCATTGCGCCCAGCGCGACGTCCCCGGTTCAGGCCGGCGACGACGTTGGCTTCGATTCCGTGATGAAGCAGGTGACCACGGACGCGATCGGCACGCTGAAGGCCGGTGAGAGCGCGTCAATCTCGGCGATGCAGGGCAAGGAGTCGACGCGGAAAGTCGTCGAAGCGCTGATGTCGGCCGAGCAGGCCTTGCAGACCGCGGTCGCGGTCCGCGACAAGGTGGTGCAGGCCTACCAAGAAGTCGTTCGTATGTCGATTTGATCTGAAGGAATGACGCTGTGAAATCGCTCGCCATCGCGGCCACGGGCATGAATGCCCAGCAGACCAATATCGAAGTCATCGCGAACAACATCGCCAACATCAACACCACGTCGTTCAAGCGCGCACGTGCGGAATTCACCGATCTGTTCTACCAGATGGACCGCATGCAGGGTGTCGCGAACGTCAACGGCGCCTCGCCGATCCCGGAAGGCGCCAATCTCGGCCTCGGCGTCAAGTCGGCCGCGATCCGCAAGCTGCACATCCAGGGCGCGCTGACGCAGACCGGCAACCCCTATGACCTCGCAATCAACGGTCGCGGCTGGTTCCAGGTGCTCGGCCCGAACAACGAGGTGCAGTACACCCGCGCGGGCTCGTTCAACACCAACGCCACCGGCCAGCTGGTGACGATGGACGGTTACCTGCTGGATCCCAACATCACGGTGCCGCAGGGAACGGTGCAGGTCACCGTCAACCAGACCGGGCAAGTGTTCGCCAAACTGGATACGGTGGTTAATCCGCAGCAGATCGGCCAGCTCAACCTTGCCAATTTCGCCAACGAGGCGGGTCTCGAGCCGCTGGGCAGCAATCTCTATCGCGAAACCACGGCATCGGGTGCGCCGGTCGTCGGGCTCCCCGGCGATGCCGGCTACGGCAAGATCAACCAGCAATATCTCGAGGCCTCGAACGTTGATCCCGTCAAGGAGATCACCGAGTTGATCTCGGCACAGCGCGCCTATGAGATGAATGCCAAGGTCATCCAGGCGTCGGATGAGATGGCGCAGACGGTGTCGAAGAATCTCAGTCGCTAGTTCCGGTGTGTCCATGTTGAACAGGGTGGGCCTGATCGCGCGCGGGTTGGCCGCCGCGCTGCTGGTTCTCGTCTCTGCGCGGCTCGCCGCCGCAGACGAGAAGCGGCTTCCGGTGCCGGCGGTAGCGATCCGCGCCGGCGAGCTGATCAGGGACGATATGATCACCGAGCGCATCTTTGCGACGAACGCGCTCGGTGTCGCCATGTTCATTGAAGGGCGTCAGGTCCTCGTAGGCCGCATGGCACGGCGGGCGCTGCTGCCGGGGCAGCCGATCCCGACCAATTCGGTGGAGGATCCCTTCACCATCGCCCGCGGCGCCATGGTCAAGGTCGTGGTCGAGGACTCCGGCTTGTCGATCGTGACCTACGGCGCGGCCATGCAATCAGGTGCGCCGGGCTCGCTCATTACCGTGCGGAACACCGACACGGGCGTGATGATCCGGGCCATCGTTCAGCCGGACGGCACCGTCAAGGTCGTGGACGGGTCATGACCAGATTCCTGATCGCGCTTCTCTTCATCGTTTCCGCCGCCAGCGCCCAGGCCGCCGTCCGCATCAAGGACATCGCGGACATCAAGGGACTGCGCGAAAACCAGATCGTGGGCTATGGCCTTGTCATCGGCCTCAACGGTACCGGCGACACCCTGCGCAACGCGCCGTTCACGGAACAGTCGCTGCAGTCGATGCTCGAAAACATGGGCATCAATGTCCGGAACGAGACGACCAGCACGACCAACCCGGCGCGGCCGACCACGCTGCGCACGCGCAACGTCGCCGCCGTGATGGTGACCGCGGATCTACTGCCGTCGATCGGCGCCGGCGAACGGATGGACGTGACGGTGTCGTCGCTCGGAGATGCGACATCACTGCTCGGCGGCACGTTGGTGATGACGTCGCTGCGCGCGGCCGACGGTGCGGTCTATGCGGTGGCGCAAGGCGCGGTCACGGTCGCCGGTTACAGCGTCGGGGGCCAGGCCCAAAACGTCAGCCAGGGTACGCCGACGGCGGGCCGCATTCCGAACGGCGCGCTGGTCGAGCGCGAGGTCAAGGGCAGCCTCCACGAGATGGAATACCTGGTGCTGGAGCTGAAAAACCCCGATTTCGTCACCGCGACGCGAATCCTGGACGCCGTCAATCGCTATGCCGGCGGTCGCTATCGCGCCCAGATCGCGTTCGAGCGCGACTACCGGACGATCGTGCTGTCCAAGCCGCGCTATGTCGGCCCGGTCCGCTTTCTCGCTGAGATCGGCGAGCTCACCGTCGAGCCAGACACGCCGGCGCGGGTGGTGATCAACGAACGCACCGGAACGGTGGTGATCGGGCGCGACGTGCGAATCTCCACCGTCGCCGTCACCCATGGCAATCTGACGGTCCGCGTCACCGAGATGCCCGTGGTGTCGCAGCCGGCGCCGTTCTCGCAGGGCCAGACGGTCGTGGTGCCCCAGACCGTGGTCGAGGCCAACGAGGCAGGATCGCAGGTGGCGATCCTGAGCGGTGTCGACCTCCAGCGTCTCGTGCGCGGGCTGAACCAGATCGGACTGAAGCCGTCCGGCATCATCGCAATCCTCCAGGCGATCAAGACGGCCGGCGCACTGCAGGCCGAAGTCATCGTGCAATGATGCATAAGCGTCGTGCAAGCTTGGTCGCTCAATGCTCTGGTCTCGACCGAGAATCGCACGCGGGCTGATGCTGAAGCTGGATCACATAGCGCAACTTCTTCTGCTGGCGGCGATGTTCGCGCTGGCGAGCACGTCGCCCGCGCTGGCGCTGGACGAGCCGAAACCGTCGAAGCCGCTCAATCTGCTGTCCTTCGCGCGCGCCCGCGCGCCCGGGCCGCAGAAGCCACACGCGCCGGCGACGCCAGTCCCGGGCGATAATTCACGGGCAACGGCCTGGGCAGCCGAAGATTCGGGTCCTGCAATCACGGGAGCGGTTCCGACGGAAGCTCCTCCGCCGGCGCCGGCCCCCGCACCCGTGCCGACGCGTCCGGCGAAGTCCGGCAACGTCACGGCACCGCCGAAGCCGGCGCCGGCTCAAGCTGCCGTGCCTGCGGACAACGAAGTTGCGCTGTTCTGCAGCAACGTCGCCGATCCCGCCGTCGACGCCAGGCTCGCCTGGCAGCTGAAAGAGCTGGAGAAGGCCGAGAGCCTGCTGCGGGAGCGGATCGCCGAAGTCGAGGCCAAGCGCGCCGAATACGAGAAGTGGATGGCGCTGCGCGACGACTTCCTGAAGAAGGCCGAAGCGAGCGTTGTCGAGATCTATTCGCGCATGAAGCCGGACGCTGCCGCCACCCAGATCGCCGGAATGGCTGACGAGACGGCCGCTGCGGTGCTCGCAAAGCTCAGCCCGAGGAGCTCGAGCGCAATTTTCAACGAGATGGAGACCGGGCGCGCAGCACATCTCGCCGACCTGCTCGGTGGAATGCGTCGCGTGGATGACGGAAGACCAAGTAAATGAAGACGCTGATCCTCATCCTGTCGCTCGTGCTTCTTGGCGGATGCTCCCATGATCCGGCAGAAATCCTGACCGGCCCGAAACTGTCGCCCGTTGGCAGCGGCCTGAGGGCGCCCGCCGAACCGATTCCGGTGACGCCCCGCATGCGCACGCCGGTCAGCTATCGCTCGACCTGGGACGACGGCACCGATCTCTACCGCGATCCCCGTGCCCGGCGGATTGGCGACGTCGTCACGGTGATCATCTCGATGCAGGACAAGGCCAAGCTCGACAACAAGACCGACCGCTCGCGCGATTCGCAGATCCAGTTCGGGCTGAACTGGCTGATGGACGTCGCCGGATGGCAGGACAAAGGCCAGGCCAACGCCAACCTCAACACCAATACCCAGATCAAGGGCAACGGCCAGATCGACCGCTCCGAAGACATCAAGCTTTCCATTGCGGCCATCGTCACCGACGTGTTGCCGAACGGAAATATGATGATCAGCGGGTCGCAGGAGTTCGGTATCAACACGGAGATGCGCGTGCTCAATGTCGGCGGTATCGTGCGTCCGCGCGATATTTCGCGAACCAACACGATCTCCTACGAGAAGATCGCCGAGGCGCGCGTGTCCTATGGCGGTCGCGGAAATCTGTCTGACGTACAGCAACCAGGATGGGGGCACCGGATCTATGACGCCGTGGCACCGTTCTGAGGCTCGCGCGCCGTGGGAGCAGGGGGCGTCATGCGCCTGATTGCCGCCATCCTCGTGCTGACCCTGGTCGCGATCGGCGCGGGCGCGCTTGCGGGCTTGCACCTGTTCGCCGCAGCCGAACGTGTTGCCGACGCAAAGAAGGGGGCCACTCCGCCGCCGATTGCGTCGAGCTACGCCGGCAGCGCGCGGCTCAGGAAGCTGTCTCCGATCGTGACCAACCTCGCGGCGCCGGCCAACAATTGGGCCCGGGTCGAAGCCTCCATGGTGACCGACAGCATGAGCGACGAGGATGCCGGCATCCTGGCCGCTCATATCAGCGAGGACATCGTCACTTATCTGCGGTCCGCCTCGGTCACGCAGTTCGAAGGTACGCGTGGGCTCCAGCATCTGCGCGACGATCTGTCCGAACGCGCCAGCATCCGCTCGTCCGGCAAAGTCCGCGAATTGATCATTGAGACGTTGGTGATCCAGTGAAATTGAGAGTCCTGCTGCTTGCCTTGTTGCTGGTCGTGCTGCCCGAGGTAGCGTTCGCCCAGATCCCGGACCTCAATTCGCTGCTGCCGCCGGGCAACGGCTCGACCAGCGGCCGCATCATCCAGCTCATGGCGCTGCTGACGGTGCTGTCCGTCGCACCGGGGCTGCTCATCATGGTGACGAGCTTCACGCGCTTCGCGGTCGCGCTCTCGTTCCTGCGCGCCGGCCTCGGCCTTCAGACGACGCCTCCGAATCTCGTGCTGATCAGCCTCGCCATGTTCATGACCTTCTATGTCATGGCGCCGACCTTCGATCGCGCCTGGGAAACCGGCGTGCAGCCGCTGATGAAGAACGAGATCTCGGAGGAGGAGGCCTATCTGAAGATCAGCGATCCGTTCCGCGAATTCATGCTGGCACATGTCCGCGACAAGGACCTGCAGACATTCGAGTCGCTGGCCGCCGAAAGTTTCCGCAGGAAGTTCGACGACAAGCGCATCGACATGCGCGTGATCATCCCGGCGTTCATGATCTCCGAGCTCCGGCGTTCGTTCGAGATCGGCTTCCTCATCATCCTGCCATTCCTCGTCATCGATATGATCGTGGCGACGCTGACCATGTCGATGGGCATGATGATGATGCCCCCGTCGATCCTCGCGCTGCCGTTCAAGGTGCTGTTCTTCGTGCTGATCGACGGCTGGAACCTGCTTGCCTCCGGACTGGTGCGGTCGTTCTCATAGCCGCGATCATCAACCTAAGGGTTGGTTAAGGTTAGCGAAGAGTAACATTAACCATATGATTTTGCTGCAGAATTCAAGCCCGTCTTAATTCGGAAGCAAGATTCGGCGTGCTAGCAATGCGGCACGGCGGGTTGGACCCCACCCACATCAGTCCAAAGGCATGATGCCGCCCCTCCGTACCGGTGAAAGCCCGGTATGTCCCCTCGTGAAAATGTAACGCGTACATAAAGGGACATTCGCAATGTCAAGCCTGCTTACGAACTCGACCGCTATGACCGCCCTCCAGACCCTGCGGTCTGTGAGCTCCCAACTCGCCACCACGCAGACCCGCATCTCCACCGGCCAGCGCGTCTCGACCGCTTCGGACAATGCTGCCTACTGGTCGATCGCAACCTCGATGCGTGCCGACAATGCCGCGCTCTCCGCCGTCTCCGACTCGCTCGGTCTGTCGGCTGCGACCGTCGACACCGAATACACCGCTCTGACCTCGGTTGTTGGCGACAGCACCGGCGGCCTGACCAAGCTGCAGTCGCTGCTGGTCGAAGCCAAGACGGCCGGTATCGATCGCACCAAGATCCAGGCGGACGTCACCCAGATCCAGCAGCAGATGAAGAGCACCGCCGATGCGGCGACCTTCAACGGCGTGAACTGGCTGAGCACGACGACGGCCACGCCGGCGACGGTCGACCTGGTGTCGTCGTTCTCCCGCGTCGGCAGCACGCCGACCACCGGCTCCATCCAGCTGACCACTGCCAACTACGCGCTCTACAGCTCGTCCACCAACGGCATCCTGGACACGGTGAGCAGCGGCGTGTCGGTCAACACGATTAACATCTCCACGCTGACTGACGCGGCGACCGACCAGGCCACGCTCGACACCTACATCGCGCAGGTGACCTCTGCGATCAACTCGGTGGCTTCGGCCGCCGCGAACCTCGGCGCCGTCAAGAACCGTATCTCGACCAATACGGACTTCGTGAAGTCGCTGATGGACTCGGTGACTCGCGGTATCGGCCAGCTCGTCGACGCCGACATGAACCAGGAGTCCACCCGCTTGTCGGCTCTCCAGGTCCAGCAACAGCTCGGCGTTCAGGCGCTTTCGATCGCCAACAGCAGCAGCCAGAGCATCCTCTCGCTGTTCCGCTAAGCCTGAAGACCATCTGGGGGAGGGCCGCGCTTCTCGCGAAGCGCGGCCCTTTCGTTTGACGTGACGTCCCGCGCACGCCGCAATTTCGGCTACGCTGTTGCAGCCAGGACACAGAGCCACAAGCCCCGCACAAGCTTCGCGCGTTACGGTCGCCGCTACGACAGGTTGGGCCTAACCGCTTTTCCGCAGCCCAAAGGCATGACGCCGCCCTGTCGTACCGGTGCAAGTCCGGTATGTCCCCAAATCAACTCAATCTTCAAAGGGACATCAAAATGGGTTCAAGTCTGCTTACCAACTCCGCAGCAATGACCGCGCTGCAGACCCTCCGCAACGTTAGCTCCAGCCTCCAGACCACCGAAAACCGGATCTCGACCGGCCAGCGCGTGGCCACGGCTTCGGACAACGCCGCCTACTGGTCGATCGCGACCTCGATGCGTGCCGACAACGCCGCGCTCTCCGCCGTCTCCGACTCGCTCGGTCTGTCGGCTGCGACCGTCGACACCGAATATACCGCTCTGACCGCGGTTGTCGGTGACAGCACCGGCGGCCTGACCAAGCTGCAGGCGCTGCTGGTCGAAGCCAAGACCGCCGGTATCGACCGTACCAAGATCCAGGCTGACATCACCCAGATCCAGCAGCAGATGAAGGGCACCGCCGATGCGGCGACCTTCAACGGCGTGAACTGGCTGAGCGTGACGTCGGCAACGCCCGCGACCTTCGACCTCGTGTCGTCGTTCTCGCGCGTTGGTGGCACGCCGACCATCGGCTCCATCACCCTGACGATCTCCAACTTCTCGCTCTACAGCACGTCCACCACCGGAATCCTCGACACGGTGAGCGCCGGTGTGTCGGTCAACACGATCAACATCACCTCGCTGACCGACGCGGCGACCGACCAGGCCACGCTCAGCAGCTACATCACGCAAGTGACTGCCGCGATCAACTCGGTGGCTTCGGCCGCCGCCGACCTCGGCGCCGTCAAGAACCGCATCGCGACCAACACGGACTTCGTCAAGACCTTGATGGACTCGGTGAATCGTGGTGTCGGTCAGCTCGTCGACGCCGACATGAACGCAGAATCCACCCGCCTCCAGGCGCTCCAGACCCAGCAGCAGCTCGGCGTTCAGGCGCTCTCGATCGCCAACCAGAACAGCCAGAGCATCCTCTCGCTGTTCCGCTAAGCCTGAGAACCATCTGAGGGGGCCGCGCTTCTCACGAAGCGCGGCCCTTTTCATTTTGACGCGTGTTGTTCGGGCGTCAAAGGCGCGATCTCGCGCCTCGAATTGCGGTCCGGTCACAGAGCCACAAGCCTCGCGCAAACTTCGCGTGCTATCGCCGCCGTTACGACAGGTTGAGCGCGCTTTTTCGCAGCTCAAAGGCATGATGCCGCCCTGTCGTACCGGTGCAAGCCCGGTATGTCCCAAAAATTTCAAATCGTTTTCAAGGGGACGTCGAACATGAGTTCTAGCCTGCTCACCAACTCCGCAGCAATGACCGCGCTGCAGACCCTCCGCAACGTCAGCTCCAGCCTCCAGACCACCGAAAACCGGATCTCGACCGGTCAGCGCGTGGCCACGGCTTCGGATAACGCCGCCTACTGGTCGATTGCGACCTCGATGCGTGCTGACAATGCCGCGCTCTCCGCCGTCTCCGACTCGCTCGGTCTGTCGGCCGCGACCGTCGACACCGAATATACCGCTCTGACCGCGGTTGTCGGTGACAACACCGGCGGCCTGACCAAGCTCCAGGCGCTGCTGGTCGAAGCCAAGACCGCCGGTATCGACCGTACCAAGATCCAGGCTGACATCACCCAGATCCAGCAGCAGATGAAGGGCACCGCCGATGCGGCAACCTTCAACGGCGTGAACTGGCTGAGCGTGACGACGGCAACGCCGGCGACCTTCGACCTCGTGTCGTCGTTCTCCCGCGTCAGTGGCACGCCCACCATCGGCTCCATCACCCTGACGATCTCCAACTACTCGCTCTACAGCACGTCCACCACCGGCATCCTGGACAAGGTGAGCGCCGGTGTGTCGATCAACACGATCGACATCACCTCGCTGACTGACGCCGCGACCGACCAGGCCACGCTCAGCAGCTACATCACGGCGGTCACCACTGCGCTCAATTCGGTGGCTTCTGCCGCCGCTGACCTCGGCGCCGTCAAGAACCGCATCGCGACCAACACGGACTTCGTCAAGACCCTGATGGACTCGGTGACGCGCGGTGTCGGTCAGCTCGTCGACGCCGACATGAACGCGGAATCCACCCGCCTCCAGGCGCTCCAGACCCAGCAGCAGCTCGGTGTTCAGGCGCTCTCGATCGCCAACCAGAACAGCCAGAGCATCCTCTCGCTGTTCAAGTAAGCTCCCGCTTCGAAAACGACCGTGCTCCCAATGGGGCACGGTCTCCGCCGTGACCGGCGGAAGTGACGGCACATGACGTGCCCGTAATCGACCTCCCGACGCCAGACCTGATGCAATAGGCTGCAGCCGATCCCGCGGTAACGCGTTCGATCGCCCGCCCGTTGCCGTCGACCTGCCTGCGTCGTCCAAGGTTCTTGTAAAATTGCAACGCCTCGCCTGCGACGCGGCACATTCGCGTTTTCGCGCAACCTTCAGACAAGGTTGACGGCAGAGTGTCCTTACCATTCGCATTGGTACGAGGTCATATGCTCAGTCGCGCGCAGCTACAGCAGCTGCTCAACAATCTGCTGGAACTTGGGCCGCGACGTCTGATGGCCTTGGGATTGATCGGCTTTGCCGTCCTCGTCACCGTGGTCGGAGGTGCTTACTACCTGAGCCGGCCGGAATTCGAATCCCTCTATACCGGCCTGACCCGCGAAGACGTGACGCGTATCGGCGCCGCGCTGCGCGAGCAGAACATTGCCTTCGATATCAGTGCAGCCGGCGATGCCGTCTCGGTACGGCCGAGCCAGACCGCACAGGCGCGGATGCTGCTGGCCGAGAAGGGGCTGCCGACCAGCGCCAATTCCGGCTACGAGCTGTTCGACAAGATCGGATCGCTCGGACTGACCTCCTTCATGCAGGAGGTCACGAAGCTTCGCGCGCTCGAGGGTGAGATCGCGCGCACCGTTCAGCTGATGAAGGGCGTCAAGGCGGCGCGGGTGCATATCGTGATGCCGGTGCGCGGCTCGTTCCGCGCGACGCAGCAGCCGCCCTCCGCATCGGTCGTGCTGCGCACTGACGGTGCGATCGAAGCGCGCACGGCGCAGTCGATCCGCCACCTCGTCGCAGCCGCCATTCCCGGCATGACGCGCGACAAGGTCACCGTGCTCGACGCTGACGGATCGATGCTGCTGGCCGAAGAGGACGAGGCCAGCGCCGCGCCGACCAGAATGGCGAGTCTCCAGAAGACGGTCGGCGGAATGGTGCAGGAAAACATCCGCAAGGCGCTGACGCCCTATCTCGGCCTGGACAATTTCGAGGTCAGCGTCGCGCCGCAGCTCTCCACCGACAAGCGCCAGGTCAACGAGACGGTCTACGATCCCGAGACCCGCGCCGAGCGTTCGGTCCGCAATGTCCGAGAAAACGAAAAGTCGTCGAACGCCGACCGATCGACGCCGACGACCGTCCAGCAGAACC
The DNA here is from genome assembly GCF_049949285.1 of Bradyrhizobium ganzhouense. Taxonomy (NCBI): domain Bacteria; kingdom Pseudomonadati; phylum Pseudomonadota; class Alphaproteobacteria; order Hyphomicrobiales; family Nitrobacteraceae; genus Bradyrhizobium; species Bradyrhizobium ganzhouense. The sequence continues at coordinate 7,208,778 of NZ_CP181318.1, read as the reverse complement.
TTCCGGACCAGCAGGTCAACGCCGGCGGCACCAAGAACTCCAGCGAGGACAAGACGCGCCGCGAGGACGTTACCAATTTCGAGGTATCGTCCAAGACCACGACGACGGTCAGCGACGGTTACTCGGTCAAGAAACTCTTCATCGCCGTCCTGGTTAATCGCGCCCGGCTCGTCGCCGACCTCGGCGACAAGACCAACCAGGCCATCGTCGACAGCAAGCTCGCCGAAATCAGCCAGCTCGCAGCGACCGCCGGCGGACTGGACAAGGCGCGTGGCGACCAGATCCAGGTGACTGCGGTCGACTTCGTGGAGGGCTCGCGCGAGCTCGCGCCGGTGCCGCCGATCAGCTTCGTGGAGATGATGAACAAGCAGCTCGGCAGCGTCATCAACGCGGTGACGATCCTGGCCGTCGCTTCAATGCTGGTCTGGTTCGGACTTCGGCCCGCGGTCAACGGCATCCTGACCCATCGCGCTGCGCAGGAGCAGACCGAGGCGGCGGAGGCCGCCGAGCTCGAGGCTGCCACGGCCCTCGCATTGGCCGACAGCCAGGATCCCGAACTCAACCTCGTCGAGGACCTTGAAGGCAAGATGCAGCGTACGCCGCAGAAGCGGCTGGAGCAGATCGTTCGCCTCGACCAGATGCAGGCGGCAGCAATCCTTAAAGACTGGATGCGACGCGAGGAGGCGGCATGAACGCGGCAATCGGAAAACTCCTGACGCAATTCGACGCGAACGGCCGGACCAAGTCTCCGCTGCCTGCGCCGCCCAAGATCCAGGACGTTCTGGCGAGAAAGGAGATCCGGCGCGAGCCTCAATCGCAGCCGCAGCCTCAAGCGCAGCGTCAGTCACAAGCCCAGCCGCAACTTCAGCCGCCTGCGGCACCCGCGCCGGAAGCAGCGTCGGTCAATCTGCTCGAAGACGCCTACCGACGCGGCCATACCGCAGGCCTTGCGGAAGGCGAAGCCAAGCTCGCCGAGGAGCGGGTCCGCAGCGCGATCCGGCTCGGCGAGGAGCGGGCCAAGTGGTCTGACCAGCAGGCGGTCGCGATCGTCAACGGTTTTGACACGGCCTGCCGCGAGATCGAGAGCAACATTGCAAGCTCGGTCGCGCGGATATTGCTGCCGTTCCTCGCCGATGCGGTCCGCGACAAGGCGATCGGATCCCTCGTCGAGCAGATCTCGGCATTGACCTCGAATTCCCCGGTGCCGGCGTTCCGCGTCACCGGCCCGAGCGAACTCATCGACCTCGTCAGGACGCAACTCAATCTGGCCGGCCGCTCTGGCGTCGAGTACCAGTCCGCCGACACCGTCGAGGTTCGCGTCCTCGCCGATCAGACCACGATCGAGACGCAGATCTCGACCTGGATGGATCGGCTGAAAGAGGCGCGCCGGTAGTTTCACCATGGAGGAGGTCAAGCACGAGCTCGTCATTATCCGTCGGCGGAGCGCTTTCGAAGACGAGAAGGCGCACGGTGGCGTTTGGAAGATCGCCTATGCGGACTTCATGACCGCGATGATGGCGTTCTTCCTGGTGATGTGGCTGCTCAATGCGCTCAACCAGGACCAGAAGCAGGTCGTTGCGAGCTACTTCAACCCGATCAAGCTCGCGGAGAACGCACCCGCGCCGAAGGGACTGAAGGATCTCACCAAGAAGGAGCCGACGACGTTCGAGGGGCAGGATGGCAAGCGCCAGCCGTCCGGGCCGAGCGAGGAGCGCCGCGGCGACTCGCCGACGGCCGAGAAGCCGCCCTTCTACGAAGAGAAGGTTCTGTTTCGCGATCCCTACGCAACGCTCGCCGAAATCGCGGCGAGCTCGAACCAGGCCTCGGGCCAGCGGCGCGCCGGTGCGCTGACGTCGGCCGAAGAGGATGGCCTCAAGGGCGGTGATGCCTATCGCGACCCGTTCGATCCCGGCTATTGGAAGCTCGCGCCCGAGGCTTCGAAGGAAGCCGATAGGATCATGGAGGGCGAGCCGAAGCCGAATGCTTCCGCGCGCGACAATTCGGCCGGCACAAATCAGGGCGAGCCGCGTCGCGGCAGCACGGATGATACCGGCGGTAGCGTGGCCCCCGACGCGCAGGCGTCGTCCGCGAGCCAGTCGCCGCTATTGCCGCCGGGACCGGCGCCATCATCGTCCGCGCGCGACGGCAGCGTTCAGTCGAGCACGCAGGCCAACCTTCAGGCCAACGCGGCGCCGCAGGCACGTCCGACCGACGCTCCGAAGGAATCCGAGCCACGTGACGCGGCCCAGACCCAGCAGCCAACCGTCAAGCAGCTTCAGTCCGCGATCGCCGATGCCCTGTCGGATATCAAGGCCGGCGCCGGGCCGGTGGCCGAGGTCCGTCAGGTCGAGGACGGTCTGCTGGTCAGCCTGACCGACGACGCGAGCTTCGGAATGTTCGCGGTCGGCTCGGCCGAGCCGCGGCCCGAGCTCGTTCGCGTCATCGACAAGATCGGCCCGCTGATCGCGAAGCGCCGCGGCTTGATCATCGTCCGTGGTCACACCGACAACCGGCCTTACAAGTCGGACAATTACGACAATTGGCGGCTGTCTACTGCGCGCGCGCAGATGGCTTACTACATGCTGGTTCGCTCCGGCGTCGATGCGCAGCGGATCGAGCATGTCGAAGGCTATGCCGACCGCCGACCAAAGCTTCCGAACGATCCGGCCGCCGCGCAAAACCGACGTATCGAGATCCTGATCCGGGAGAAGCGCCCTTGACCAGGCCGTTGCTCCGCGCCGTGATGCTGATGGTGCTGTCGCTCGTGGCGACACGCGCATCTGCCGAGCCGACCGCGCCGTCCGGGGAGCCGTTTGAGCTCGTCCGCGCGCTGCAGGCGGTGCAGGACGGCATCGCCAATGGCGACACCGCGGCGCATGCCAGCCACATCGCGCTGATCCGGCAGATCGGCGAAAAATTCCTTGCCGCCGACGCGAGCGTGTGGAGCAATCCGCAGAACGGCCAGGCGGTCGTGATCTATCTGCTTAGCGGCGGCGCCCCGCAGATCGTCCGCAAGTTGCCGCGCGACAAGATCAATGTGGATTCGCGGCTGTTCGACGGCGCGCTCGCTTATGTCGAAGGCCGGCAGGACGAGGCGAGGGACCTGCTCAAGGACGTCAAGCCGCGCACGATCTCGTCCGGCATGGGCGGGCAGGTGGCGCTGGTCCAGGGCGCGCTGTTGGCACGTTCCGAGGCATCGCTCGCGATCGAGCGTCTCGACGACGCGCGCCTGCTGCTGCCGGGCACGCTGGTCGAAGAGGCCGCGCTTCGGCGCGAGATCCTGCTGGTCGGGCAGGCGGAGGACTTCGACAAGTTCGAGTTCCTGACGCTGGCCTATATCCGCCACTATCGCAACTCGGTCTATGCGGGCGATTTCTGGCAACGTTTCTCGACGGGCCTGACGCAATCGAGTCTTGCGCTGGATGATCGCCGCTTTGCACGGGTCGCGGCGCTGCTCGAACAGGTCGACCGCGCCAGCCGCCTCAAGCTCTATCTGGTGATCGCGCGCGGCGCGCTGGTTCGCGGGAAACTCACCGTGACCCGGCTCGCAGGCGAGCGGGCGCTGACGCTCAGCGCCGATGCCACGCCGGATCGCGAGCGCGCCCATTTCTACCGCGGCGCATCCCGCGCGCTCACTGACGAGTATGACGGCGGCCTTGCCGAGCTGAAGGCGCTCGACCGGGCGAAATTGGCGGAGCGCGACGTCCTTCTTCTCAATGCAACCCTCCAGCTCGCGCTCGACGTCCGTAAGCCGATTGCAGGCTCGGCTGCCGCGATGTCAGCCGACAAGCCGCCGCCCACGCCGGCGCGGATCGATCTGGCGTCGTCGAACGCAATGCTCGCGCGCGCCCAGACGCAACTCGGCGAACTGGAGCTTCTCACCAAGGATCGCCGTCCATGACCAAGCTAAGTGGAACTTCCGGACAGCTTTTCGCAGGCCTCGCCGAAAGTCTTACGCGCGGGGTGTCCCGCTCCGCGAAGGGCACGGCGACGACGGGTACGAAAATGGCGGACGATTCATCGTTTCACGATCTGCTCCATACCGTCTCGAACATGGCCAAGCGGGCGCTGGACGATCAGGGCAGCGACACCACCGCAAAGGCTGCTGCTTCGGTACGCCCGCGCCTGGCCAAGCTGACCGAGCCCGATACGTCGAAGGACGAGCCGGTGCACGAGCGCACCGAGGAGCCCAAATCGCCGACCAAGAAAGACCCGGTCGATCAAACGGCGAAGGCGGACGTCCCGAGCAGATTGAGCGCTCCGACCGTCGTGGGGCAGGAACTCGCCGCCGCGCAGACCGTGACGATGCAGACGCCGCAGCCGTCGAGCGATAGGAAGGACACCTCGACCCGCGACGAACGGTCCTCTACGGCGAAGCGCGACGTTCAGAGCATCGCCGGCGCAAAGACGTCGACGGCAGATGTCGCGCGATCCGCCGCCGCGTCATCGGCCGTGGCGCCGTCGACTGTCGCGCGTTCCATGGCCGATGCCTCCGGGCCGCGCCCGCAGCCGGCCGCGGCGACCCTGCAGGCAATGCCGGAGGAGAGCGCCGTTCAACCGAAGGCCATGCCCGCCGCCACATCCGGGTTCGAAGCTGTCACGGCGAATGTCGAGCGCGCCGCAAAGTCCGCAGGCCGCGACGCCTTGCCGGAAACCACCAAGGTCACGGTGGTTCAGCAGGAGACGCACCTGCCTCCCGTGCAGCAGTTCAGCGCGACCCAGCAGGTCGCAAACGCTGTGGTGTCGGAGCTGAAGGGCTCGCCTGCGCCAGCCGCATCCGCCGCGGCCGATCTCGTGGGCGCCCAGAACAATGCACCGGATCAGCCGGTCAAGATCCTCACCGTCAATCTCGAGCCGCCTGATCTTGGCAACGTCACCGTGCGCCTTCGTCTCGTCGGCACCGAGGTATCGGTTCAGCTTGCCGCCCAACGCAAGGACACCAGCACGATGCTGGATCAGCAGCGCGACCAGATCCGCGACCTGATGCAGTCGGCGGGCTACGTGGCCGACGTCGCGCCCGTACAGCATGGCTCGCTCGATGGATTCCAGGCCGGATCCGGCCAGTCGCAGCCGCAGCTCGCGGGCCAGCAACAGCAATCATCTCAATCGCAAGGCGCGTTCAGCGGCGCGGGTACGCCGTCCGGTCAATCGGACGGCGGAGCCAGGCAAGCCCGGCAGGATCAGCAGCCCAACCAGGAGGCACGCCATGACCAGGACGTGGCGCCGCATACTCGTCGCGGCCCTGTTTATCTGTAGCGCCGGCGCTGCCGAGGCGGCGGCGACCGATACTGCGCGCCCCTGCGAGCGCGAGATGGCGCGCGCCTCGCAGCAGTACGGGATTCCGCTCGGCATTCTCTATGCCGTCGGCCTCACCGAGACCGGCCGGCGCGGCGCGCTCTATCCCTACGCGCTCGGTGCGGATGGGCAGACCGTGTTCGCCAAGGACATGAATGATGCGATGGCGAATTTCGAAGCGATGCGAGCCAAGGGCATCAAGCTGATCGACCTCGGTTGCATGCAGATCAACCATTACTTCCACGGCGACAAGTTCACGTCGGTGCGAGCGATGTTCGATCCGGCCAGGAACGTCGACTACGCCGCGCGCTTCCTCAAGGAGTTGAAGCAACGCGAGGGAAGCTGGACCATGGCGGTCGCCCGCTACAACGCCGGCCCCAACAATCAACCGGCGCAGAAACGCTACGTCTGCCACATCGTCGCGCATCTCGTCTCCAGCGGCTTCGGCGCGTGGACCGACAAGGCGCGCTCGTTCTGCCAACCCAAAACAACATGAATCAACGACGTGAAATGACGATGCGTCGCATGAAGTTGTGCATGGTCACCGATCATCAGCCCCGCGCAAGCAAGACACCCCATTGTAACGACAATCTACCAAAGGAGCCCAATTCATGAGCCTGTATGGTGTTATGCGCACCGGCGTTTCCGGTATGAACGCGCAGTCCAACAAGCTGTCGACGGTCTCGGACAACATCGCGAACGTCAACACGGTCGGCTACAAGCGGGCTTCGACGGAATTCTCCTCGCTGATCCTGAAGAGCGGCTCCGGCAATTACGATTCCGGCGCGGTCGAGACCACGGTCCGCTACGCCATCACCGATCCCGGCAACCTCCAGTTCACGACCTCGACGACAGACCTTGCGGTCCAGGGCAACGGCTTCTTCGTCGTGAAGGACGCCAACGGCAACAACTTCCTGACCCGTGCGGGGTCGTTCGTGCCTGACAGCTCGGGCAATCTCGTCAACACGGCCGGCTTCCAGTTGATGGGCTACAACATCCAGAATGGTGCTGCGCCCAACGTTGCCGCCAACGGCTTCGGCGGCCTCCAGGTGATCAACGTCAATCAGATGGCATTGCAGGCATCGCCGTCGACGCTGGCGACCGTGGCTGCCAACCTGGATCCGAGTGCGGCGGTTGTCGGCACACCGGCCGCTGCGGCTGGTCCAGGCAACTACACCTCGAAGACGTCGATGGTGACCTACGACAACATCGGCAATGCCGTAACGCTCGACGTCTACGCTGCAAAGACCGCCGCGAATACCTGGGACATCGAGGTCTACAACGGCGCAACTCCGCTGACGGCCGGTCCCTCTGCCGCGACCACGTTCAAGTTCGACGTCAGCTCGACCGGAAAAGGCAAGCTGGACCTGGTGGGCCCGCCGCCGAGCGCGACGTCGCTCACTGTTGCAATCCCGGGCGGTTCGGGCACTTTCAAGATCGACATGTCGGGCATGACCCAGGTCGCATCGAGCTTCGACTTCAAGGCGACCGTCGACGGCAACGCTCCGTCCGCCGTCGAAAAGGTCAACATCGACGCCAAGGGCGTGGTCACTGCGGTGCTCAAGAACGGCACCCAGCTGCCGAGCTTCCAGATCGCGCTCGCCACCGTGCCGAGCCCGGACCATCTGACGCCCGAAGTCGGCAACGTCTATTCGCCGAACCTGGACTCCGGAAACGTGCAGGTCGGCCTGGCCGGCCAGGGCGGCCTCGGGACCATCCAGTCCGGCGCGCTGGAAGATTCCAACGTCGATCTCGCCAACGAATTGACCTCGATGATCGAGGCGCAGCGTGGCTTCACCGCGAACTCGAAGTCGTTCCAGACCGGTGCCGATCTGCTCGACGTCGTCGTCAACCTGAAGCGCTGAATCCTTCAGCACCGATCCCGGGCAAAAGCACGCCATGTCCCTTACCTCAGCCCTCGACTCCGCCCGCAATTCGCTCATGGCGTCGGGCATCCAGTCGTCGACTGTCTCGCGCAACATCGCCGGCGCCAGCTCGACCGGCTATTCGCGCAAGATCACGGTGCTGGACAATCTTCCCGGCGCCGGCGTCTACGTGGCGGCGATCCAGCGCGCCGCCAGTTCAGGTCTGTACAGCAACGTCCTGACCGCGACCTCGGCGGCCGCCACGCAGAGCGCGATCTATGACGGTCTGCAGAAGATCGCGTCGGCCACGGTGGACGATCCGCAGCTCGACCAGTCCCCGACGGCGCAGCTCAATGCGCTGAAGCAGGCGCTTCAGCAATATGCCAACGCTCCGGACAATACCACGCTGGCCCAGGCCGCCGTCACGTCCGCCAAGGATATGGCGACCGCGCTCAACCAGGCGACCCAGACCGTGCAGTCGGTCCGCGAGGGTGCGGACGCCGACATGAACATTTCGGTCCAGAACATCAACCAGCTGCTCTCCCAGTTCCAGACCGTCAATACGGCGATCGTGAAAGGGACGATCGCCGGCGACGACGTGACCGATTATCTCGACCAGCGCGACAGCATCGTCTCGAAGCTGTCCCAGGAGGTCGGCGTCACGATGTCGATCCGCACCAACGGCGACGCCGCGCTCTACACCGACAGCGGCGTGGTGCTGTTCGACAAGACGGCGCGCGCGGTGAGCTTCGCCCCGACCACCGCCTATTCGGCGAGCACCACGGGGAATGCGGTCTTTATCGACGGCGTGCCCGTGACCGGCGCCAATTCGGTGATGCCGATCAAGTCCGGCAAGCTCGCCGGTCTCGCCCAATTGCGCGACAACGACACGGTCACCTATCAGAGCCAGCTCGACGAAATCGCCCGTGGCCTGATCAACAGTTTCAAGGAAAGCGATCAATCGGGCGCATCGCTGCCCGACGTTCCCGGTCTCTTCACCTATCCAGGTGCGCCGACGATGCCCGCGGGCGCCACCGTCTCGGTGGGCCTCGCCGGCACGATCTCGGTTGCAGCATCGGTCGATCCGGCCAAGGGCGGCAACCCGAATCTGCTGCGCGACGGCGCGATCAGCGGCAACGTCGCCTATCAATATAACACCGCCGGCAGCGGCGGCTATTCGACCCGGCTTCAGCAGCTCATCACCAACATGGATGCGGCGCAGCCGTTCGATGCGACCACGCAAGGCAAGCCGAGCGGCAGCCTGATCGACTACGCGTCGTCGTCGACGAGCTGGATCGAAAACCAGCGCAAGACCGCCAATGCCAACTCCCAGTACCAGAGCACGTTGCTCGACCGCAGCACGACGGCGTTGTCGAACGTCAATGGCGTCAACATGGACGACGAGATGTCGTTGATGCTGCAGGTCGAGCGTACCTATTCGGCGTCGTCGAAGATCATCTCGACCGTCGACCAGATGTTGCAAGCCTTGCTAGCCGCCGTGGGGAATTAGTCATGATGAGCGCCAACTACATTTCCACCCTGATGTTGTCCTCGTCATTGAGGTATTCGATCACGAGCAACCAGGCAGCGTTGAGCAAGGCGTCGACAGAGGCGACCACCGGCCGCTTCGCCGATGTCGGCCTCGAGCTTGGTGCCACGACGGGAGGCGACGTCACCTTAAGGGCGGACCTGAGCTTCGCCGATCAGCTCGTCGATACCAACGGACTCGTCTCGGGACGCCTGGACGTGACCCAGGACCGCATCACCCAGCTCAGCTCGACCGCAACGGACTTCCTCAAGGACCTGATCGCGGCCCGCAGCACCGACGGCGGCGGGCGCATCATCCTGCCGCCTGCGTCCTCCAACCTCCAGGATTTGATCGGCGCGCTGAATATCTCCTATAACGGCTCGTATCTGTTCTCGGGCATCAACACGCAGAACCAGCCGATCACGGCCTACACCGCCGGCTCGGCCAGCAAGAACAAGGTCGATAGCGATTTCCTTGCGGCCTTCGGCTTCTCGCAATCCTCGGCCAGCGTGAGCAGCATTACCCCGGCTCAAATGCAGAGCTTCCTCAACACCAGTTTCGATGCCGAGTTCGCAAGCCCGGCCTGGAACACCAACTGGTCATCGGCCACCGACCAGGTCATGCAAAGCCGCATCTCCACGACCGAGATCGCCGACACCTCCGTCAGCGCCAACCAGACCGGCTTCCGCAAGCTTGCCGAGGCCTATACGATGATGGCCGATCTCGGGAATGCGAACCTGAGCCAGTCGACGTTCCAGGTCGTCGTGGACAAGGCCATCGGCCTCGTCGGCAGTGCCATCACCGACCTTGCTGCGCTCGGCGGCAGCGTCGGCACGGTCCAGCAGCGGCTCACCACTGCGACCGACAAGCTCAAGACCCAGAAGGACATTCTGAACAATCAGATCGTCGGCATGGAGCAGGTCGATCCGACGGAGGCGTCGGTGCGCGTCAATGCGCTGCAGACCCAGATCCAGACGGCGCTCGCGCTCACCTCGCGGCTCCAGAAGATCAGCCTCATCAACTATCTCTGAGCCTGCGCGGCGGTCGCGTTCGCTTTTAGTTTCTTGCAATTTTCTGCGCAGAGTTGTCCGGATGACTTTTGAAGCCTACGAAACGGTCGTTGAAGACAGCGGCTTCGAGGCGCGGGGGCGCGAGCGCCAGGCGCTCAGCCTCGGCATCGACCGGCTGGAGCGGCTCCAGAAAGAGGACCACAGCAGGGAGGATCAGGTCCAGAGCCTGCTCTACGTCCGGCGGCTGTGGACCATCTTCATCGAGGATCTCGCGCATCCGGAGAACGGACTGCCCGAACAGCTGCGCGCCGACATCATCTCGATCGGCTTGTGGGTCGTCAAGGAAGCCGATCGCCTTCGCGAGGAACGATCGAACGACGTGATGCAGCTCGTCGAAATCAACCGCATGATCCGAGACGCGCTTTAATGAAGATTTCCTTGCGGGCGGGCGAACGGGTCTACATCAACGGCGCGGTGCTGCGCGTGGACCGCAAGGTCTCGCTCGAGCTCGTCAACGACGTGATGTTCCTGCTCGAAGGGCAGGTCATGCAAGCCTCCGACGCCACCACGGCGATGCGCCAGCTCTATTTCATCGTCCAGCTCATGCTGATGAACCCGACGGATGTCGGCGCCGCCGCCTCGCTCTATGGGCAGCATCACGCGGCCCTGCTCGCGGTGTGCGAGAACCGCGAGATGCTCGACGGGCTCGCCGCGATCGACGAGATGGTCGGCGGGACCCGCTACTTCGAGGCACTCAAGCGAATCCGGACGCTGTTTCCCCTGGAGCAGGCGATCCTCGCCGGCGCCACCACCGAATCCCCATTCGAGGCTGCCTGACAGCGGAGAGGCACATGAACGTCACCAGCGCGACCGATACCACAGGCACCAATTCCACCGGCTCGACCTCGTCCACCACGACGACGTCGAAGAACACCGTCGACTACAACACGTTCCTGCAGCTCCTCATCGCCGAGATGAAGAACCAGGATCCGACCAATCCGATGGATACGTCGCAATATATGAGCCAGTTCGCCCAGCTGTCGTCGGTCGAGCAGGCGATGCAGACAAACACGAAGCTGGATTCGCTGCTGTCCTCGCAGGCGCTGTCGCAGGCGGACGGGCTGATCGGGAAAAACGTCAGCTTCACCGACTCGACCGGAGCGACCTTCACCGGCAAGGTTGCGTCGATCTCCATCAACAGCAATGGCTCCGTCGCGACCCTCGATAACGGCACCAAGGTCGCGGTCGGTCCCGGCCTGACGATCAGCTAGCCATGAACGAGCGGGACGCCCTCGACATCGTCCAGGCGGCGATCTGGACCATCCTCGTTGCCTGCGGACCCGCGGTCGGCGCGGGCATGCTGGTCGGCATCGGTATCGCGCTGGTGCAGGCCCTGACCCAGATCCAGGAGGCGACGCTGACCTTCGTTCCGAAGATCGTCGTCATCCTCGTGGTCGTGGCCGTCTCCGGCTCCTTCATCGGCGCGCATATCTCCACCTTCACCGAGATGGTCTATTCGCGAATCGAGCACGGCTTCTGATCCGCGGAGAGCTCCGGCCACCACCCTCGCGTAAGCTTTGCGGGGCAAATTGCAGGGGACCCTGCTGCCGGTGACCCATGGCCGATACTTTAGCTGCTAGCCTGCCGAACGCGCGACGCTTGGGCGCGGACGCCTTCTTCGCGGGCGGTATCGTGGCCATGCTCACGATCCTGTTCCTGCCGATACCTCCGATCCTGATCGATCTTGGCCTTGCCTTCTCGATCGCGCTGTCGGCCCTGATCCTGATGGTTGCGCTGTGGATCCAGCGGCCGCTCGATTTCTCCGCCTTCCCGACGGTGCTGCTGATCGCGACGATCCTGCGGCTGGCGCTCAACGTTGCGACGACCCGCCTGATCCTGTCCCGAGGTGGGGAGGGCGAACAGGCCGCGGGCCATGTCGTCGCCGGCTTCTCGAAGTTCGTCATGGGCGGCGACTTCGTCATCGGCCTGATCATCTTCGCGATCCTGGTCACGGTGAATTTCGTCGTGATCACCAAGGGCGCGACGCGTATCGCCGAAGTCGGCGCCCGCTTCACCCTGGACGCCATCCCGGGCAAGCAGATGGCGATCGACGCGGACCTGTCGGCGGGCCTGATCGACGATAAGGAAGCTCAGCGCCGGCGCCGCGAGCTCGAAGAGGAAAGCTCCTTCTTCGGCGCGATGGACGGTGCTTCGAAATTCGTCCGCGGCGATGCCATCGCCGGCCTGATCATCACCGCGATCAACATCTTCGGCGGCATCATCATCGGCGTCACCCATCACGGTCTGACGCTGTCGCGCGCCGCCGACGTCTACACCAAGCTCTCCGTCGGCGACGGTCTGGTCACGCAGATGCCGGCACTGATCGTGTCGCTTTCGGCGGGCCTCCTGGTCTCCAAGGGCGGCACCAGGGGTTCGGCGGAGCAGGCGGTGCTGCGGCAGCTCGGCGGCTATCCGCGCGCGGTGTCGGCGGCATCGTTGATGATGTTCGTGCTCGCCTTGATGCCTGGGCTGCCGATGGCGCCATTCGTGCTCCTGGGCGGTGTCATGGCCTTCGTCGGCTACTCGCTGCCGAAGCGGCAGGCGGCCGCGCAGCAGAAGGAGGCGGCGCGCAAGGCGGAAGAGCGTGCGCAGAGCGATGCCAAGGAATCCGTCAAGGAGTCGCTCAAGACCGCCGAGATCGAGCTGTCGCTCGGCAGCCATCTGTCGGTCCATCTGCTCGGCTCGCGCAACGAGCTTGCCCACCGCGTCAGCAAGATCCGCAAGAAGTTCGCCAAGCAGTACGGCTTCGTCATTCCCGAGATCAAGCTGTCGGACAATCTGTCGATCGACCCCAAGGGCTACCAGATCCGCATCCACGATACCCGCGTCGCCCATGGCGAGCTCAGGATCGGCGAGGTGATGGTGCTGGTGGACAAGGACGGCAAGCCCGACGTCCCCGGCGACGAGGTCATCGAGCCCGCGTTCGGCATGAAGGCGCTGTGGGTGACCGAAGCCTTCACCGACGAAGTCAGGCGGCAGGGCTGCAAGCCGGTCGACAATCTGTCGGTGCTGCTCACGCATCTGAGCGAGGTGCTCAGGGCGAACCTTCCCCAGCTTCTGTCCTACAAGGACATGCGCGGACTGCTTGACCGGCTCGAGCCGGAGTACAAGCGCCTGGTCGACGATCTCTGTCCGTCACAGATCTCCTATTCGGGCCTGCTGGCGATCCTGAAGATCCTGCTGGGCGAGCGGGTGTCGATCAGGAATCTTCATCTGATCCTCGAGGCGATCGCCGAGATCGCACCTCATGTCCGGCGGTCCGAGCAGGTGGCCGAGCACGTGCGCATGCGCCTGGCTCAGCAGATCTGCGGCGATCTCTCCGACAATGGCGTGCTCAATGTCCTTCGTCTCGGCAATCGCTGGGATCTCGCCTTCCACCAGAGCCTGAAGCGCGATGGCAAGGGCGAGGTCGTCGAGTTCGACGCCGATCCGCGCCTGATCGAACAGTTCGCGACCGAAGCCAGTGCTGCGATCCGAAAATTCACCGAGGACGGCACCAGCGTGGTGCTGGCGGTGACCCCGGAAGCCCGCCCCTATGTCCGCATGATCCTGGAACGGGTGTTCCCGACATTGCCGATCCTGTCGCATGTCGAGGTCGCTCGCAGCGCCGAGATCCGGGCGCTCGGAGCCATCTCGTGATCAGCGGCCTCGCCGACAACGTGCTCGCTACGTTCATCGTGTTCTGCCGTATCGGGTCCTGCCTGATGCTGGTGCCCGGCTATTCCAGCACGAACATTCCGCCACAGATCCGCCTGTTCGTCGCGCTCGTCACGACGTTCGCGCTGTCGCCGATTCTGATATCGATCCTGAAGCCGCTCGTGGACGATGCACCACCGCTGACGCTCGCGCTGCTGATCGGCACCGAGCTCCTGGTCGGCAGCGTCATCGGTCTCGGCGGGCGCGTGTTCTTCCTCGCGCTCCAGACCATGTCCACCGTGATGGCGAGCGCGATCGGGCTCAGCAACATCCCGGGCGTACCGATCGGCGACAATGATCCGACGCCGGCTTCGGTGCCGCTGATCATGGCCGCGGTGACCACCCTGTTCTTCCTGACCGACCAGCATTGGCAGGTCCTGCGCGGGTTGATGAACTCCTACGACGTCTGGCATCCCGGCGAGAAGCTGACTGGTGAAATGGCGCTGAACCAGCTCACGAGCCGCCTTGCCGACGCGTTCGTGCTGACGCTGCGGATCACCAGCCCTTTCATCGTCTATTCCGTCATCGTCAATTTTTCGGTCGGCCTCATCAACAAGCTGACGCCGTCGATTGCGGTCTATTTCGTCTCGGTGCCGTTCGTCCTGGTTGGCGGTCTCCTGCTGCTCTACCTCATCAGCGACGAGTTGTTGACGCAATTCATGCTCGGCATGTCGTCGTGGCTGGCGGGATGACGGCCATGACCTCGCGCGCGGACAAGCTCGGTCGGATCGTCTCGCTGGTGAAGCTTCAGCTCCGCCTGTCCGAATGGCAGCTCGCGCAATTGCGGCAGCAGGAGCAGACCATGCAGGATGAGCAGGCCTGGCTGGTCGGGACTTTGAACGAGGGAAAACCGCCGGCCGGGTCGTCGAGCGACTCGCTTGCGAGGCGCCTCAACAGGACGACCGTCGGTGCGCGCGCCGTGCAGGAGCGTGCTGCGATGCAGCTCGACAGGGTCCGCTCGGAGAGCAGGCGCGTGAAACAGCTCGAGGAGGTCGCCAAGGTGGCGCTGGCCGAAAAACTGCGCGACGCCGAGAAGCGATCGCTTGCGGAAATGACGGAGACACATGCCGCCGTGCGCGATTTGACGCCACGGCCAGCCAGCCGGAACAAGACATGATCGTGACGCCGACATCCGACCTCGTCCTCGACGTCCTCGACGCCGCCGATCCGGTGACGCAGCGCGCCGCGACGGCGAAGCTCGACGCGCTGAAATCGTCGGGCGCCGATTTCGCCGCGACGATGGACGCCGAGGCCAGCAAGGCGGCCGATCAATCCGCCGCAAAGGTCACGGAAGCGCAGTCGGGGGTGGTGAACGGGCCGCCGGTGCAGGTGATCAAGAAGCCCGGCCCGGACGAGGTCTATCGCAAGTTCGAGGCGTTCATCCTCCAGACCTTCGTCGAGACGATGCTGCCGAAGGAATCGGAGGAGGTGTTCGGCAAGGGCACCGCCGGCGGCGTCTGGAAATCGATGCTGGCCGAGCAGCTCGGCGCCCAGCTTGCGAAGGGCAAAGGGATCGGGATTGCCAAGCAGCTCGCGTCCGCGCACCCGCCTGGTCCGGATGTGACGGGCAAGTCGGGCTGATGGGTCTGGGACATGGATGACGAAAGTTGAAGGGTGAATTTGCTATGCAGGTAGAACAAGGCGCGACGCTTCCGGTGATGGAGCAACCGGTCGTTGAACGGCAGGTCTTGGACTCCCAAGCCTTGGACTCTCAGGTCTTGGATTCCGAGGTGATGACGGAGACCGCGCCGGGCGATGCTCTGTTGCCCGTGCTCCTGCCGAATGCCGGCGGCGACATGGCGTTCGACGAGGCTGAAGCGGCAAGATTGGAGGCGACGCGGGCCGAGGAGGTTAGTGGCCTGCTATCCGCGATTCGCCGGCTCGAGAACATCGTCGAGGCGGAAACCGTCGCGCTCGCGACCGGACAGAAAGTCGATTTCGACGATTTCAGCATGCGCAAGAGCCGGAGCATGCTGGAATTCGTCCGCCTGATGCGGGCGCGGATGCATCTCGGCGGTGAAACCGAGATCACCGAGGAGATCCAGCGGCTGCGCGAGAAGCTCGAGCGAAACCGTTCGCTCCTCGAAATGCATTACGACGCCGTGCGTGAGGTCGCGACCATCATCGTCAGGGCGATCAAGGACGCCGAGTCCGACGGCACCTATACCGGTCGCGTAGCGCGGGACGGAAAATGATCAAACTGGTGCTGGCCGGGCTCTGGGTATGCATCCTCACCGCGGGCACGAGCTATGGCGTGGCTTATTGGAAGGAAAACGGCACCCTGCTGCCCGCGAAAGACGAATATCTCGACGGGCTGCAATACCAGAAGACCCGGGCGCTGAGCATACCCATGGTCGAGGGCGGCGCCGTGCAGGGCTACATCGTCGCGCGCTTCGTCTACACGGTGGAGGCGCGAACCATGCATCAGCTCACCGTTCCGCCCGAGCCGTTCGTCGTCGACGAGGCCTTCCGCAGGATCTACGCTGACGACAAGCTCGATTTCAGGAAGCTCGCCCGCTACGACCTCACCGTCCTCACCGCCGCCATCAAGCAGCGCGTCAACGAGCGGATGCAGGCCGACATCATCCAGGACGTGCTCCTCGAGGACTTCAACTACGTCTCCAAGGAAGAATTCCAGCAGAAACCGTAACGCGCCGGGCCGCGAGGCTGCACCGGCTTAACGACGTTTTCTGCTGCTGAAGACAAACCGGCCTCTGCGGATGTCCCCGCAGAGGCCGGTGGTCGTTTGCAAGCCGTGGCTCAGTTGCCGGCCGGGTACGCCGCCGGGGCGGCATGTGCCCGGTTCAGGAGGATGCCGACCTCGTCGAACTCCTGCATCGGCTCGTCGATGGCCTCATTGGCGGGGATGTTGAGCCGGTATCCGACGTAGCGCCGTGCCACGATCGCGTCGAAACCGAGTCGGTCACGCAGCTTCTTGCGCAACTTGCTGACGTGGCTTTCGATCACGCTCTCATCGAACGTGGATTCGAAGATGCCATAGACCGCGTTGAAGATCTGCGTCTTGGTGACCCATTTGCCGTGATTGCTGACCATATACTCTAGAATGCGCAGCTCGCGGCGGGGCAGCGTGAGGGCGTGGCCCGCGATCTCGGGGTCACGTCCGTTGAAGAAGACCTGGATCCTGGTCTCGCAGGGCCTCGGCAGCTCGCCTACCCGGCGCCGGGCGATCGCGGCCGTTCGGGCGAGGATCTCACGCAGGTGAATCGGCACGTGAACCACGTCGTCCACGCCGGATTCAAACAGCTCCAGCGTGTTCTTGAGCATCTTCTGGCCGCTCATGGCGATGATCGGAGCCGTGGACCGCTTGCGCATCGCCCGTGGCAGGCTTCCGCGGGCATCGCAGTCCCCCAGAAGGAAGGCATCGACCGCTGCCAGGTCCGATTCGTTCGCGGATTGCAGCCAGTCCCAGAATTCTCCGGAGGAGAATCCGATCGACGATACGCCTTCGCGAACGAGCCCTCCTACATAGCTGTTCGTGACGCTCTCGCGATCATCAACGATTATATACATTAGTCTGTCGCCCCTGTTTCGCACTTGCAGCGGCCGGGAGTTGTTGTGATGCCCCGGCTCGACGCCATGCTGTTTGACGATATTTCCCTCCCGCGAACCGTTGTTATGGTTTCGATGTTCGCGGGCAGCCCTACGCATTCAGTGCCTGCGTGAGCAGGCCTGCTACTTCGACTCGATACTGAACGCTTACTGCGTGAGGCCCGGCGGGTGTCTTACGGATCACCCTGCGGAGCGGTGAGATAGCGACCTAGAACAGTTGCGCCACGTTGCCTATTGCGTCCGAACGCTACTGAACTCAGTCGATCTCCTCGCCAACTGGCGAGAATCACTTGAGTAGGACCGTAACAATTGCCGATTTCCGATCAAGCGTGCGGAACAAAGCGTTTGCTACGTGTGCTTGATGCTGTTGGTTTGTTTCTAATTGTTTCTTTATATCTCTGAGCTCATCAGTTGATTTGAAATTCAAACTACTTCTGCACCGCGACGGTTATACAGTTCCATATGCCCATAAAAACACAGCTATTTTGGGTAGTGCTGTGGGGCCACCGCAGGGTGGGGTTTTCAACCCCGGATTGACTCTCCTGGCCGCGCACCCGCCTGCGACAATTCGACTCATGTGTGGCGGCGAGACTCCAGCTTGGCGAAATCTTGGCGAGTGTGTGTCTTTCGAGTCGCACTTTCGCCGCGTGCATGACGCGTTGGACTCATTCGATGTCGCGTTGTTTGTGACGAAGAGATTTTTTGATGCGCACGTTTCAGGCAAGCTTCGCCAACTAGCTTCGTTCAACAGATCGAAAACGAACGGAGCATTTTCAAATGTTGTCCGATGGAAAAACGCGTCCCGCCGAAACCGCGGATGCAGCGGCGAAGCCGGCTCCGGAAGCGCGCGACACGAAGACCAATAATGCGCCGCGTGCGGCCAAGCCCGCGTCAGGCGTGAAGCCCGTATCGGCAGCGAGCGACGAAGTTGCAGCCAAAGCAGCGCTGGAGGGATTGAAGCGCATTCGTGCCAAGGCGCGCCTTGATAAGATGGCGATACCAAAGCCTGCGCCGGTGGTGATCAAGCCGGCGGTGATCGTGGCCAAGCCGCCGCCGCCGCGTCCGACATGGGTCGCACCGCTCGCGACACTGGCGGTTGCCGCCATCCTGGTGGTCTGCGCCTGCACCGGTGTCATTGCCTATCTCACCACGCAGCCGAGCCAGACCAATGCCGCGGCCAACGCGGAGATCAGGAATCTGCGCGATACGGTCGCGCAGCTGCGCAAGCAATTGTCCGGCGTGTCCGAGAATCTCGACGGCCTGCGAACAGCGGTCGATCAGTCGAGCAAGGCGACCAGCGATCGTTTCGGCCGGTTCGCCGAGAATCTGGATCGCATCGAGCGTGTGAGCTCGTCCTCGACCGCGAAGCTCGACAGGCTTGCTCAGGCCCAGGTCCAGCCGCCGACTCCCGTTGCAGCGCAGCCGTCTCCGGCGATGCCGATGATGGCCTCGGTCGCGGCACCCGAGACCACGGGCTCGGTATCTCCGGCCGAACGCAGCTCGGCACCGCGAAAGGCGGTCAAGGGCTGGTCGGTCCGCCAGGCTTATGAAGGCATCGCGATCCTGCAGGGTCCGAGCGGCGTCGTCGAGGCCATGCTCGGCCAGCAGGTCCCGAATCTCGGTCGCATCGAGGAGATCAGGAACGAGAACGGCCGTCTGGTGGTGGAAACCAGCGGCGGCGTCGTCTACTCAGCGCGAAAATGAGCGGCGGACAGTTCTATTGGCGGTGATGCTCGAAGCTGGTGCATAGCAGGTCGATTTCGGCTTCGGCGATCGGCGCGCGAAACAGCCGGCAGGTGAATTCGACCGTCGTCTTGTTCTCGGAAGCAGTGCGATCCTCCCGGAGGAAAATGCATCGCTTGCAGACGTCGGTATGGTGCCGCTGTTCGGCGACATCCGCCTGATCGAGCACGTGTCGCAAGGTGTCGCGAAAGCGGACCTTGCCGTCGTCATCGAGGACCGCGATGGCCTCGACGAGGCCATTGACGGGATCGCGCGCCAGGAACTTCTTGCCCTGCTGCGTCACGCTCAGCATCACCGAGCGCTTGTCCTTGGCGGAGCGCTTCCGCTCCACATAGCCGAGACGCTCGAGCTCGCCGATGATGAATGAGGCGGTGCCGCGCGTGGTGCCGACATAGCTTGCCAGCGCCGAAGGCGTCCTCGAGAACCGATTGGCGCGGGAGAGAAAGCGCAGCGCCATCCACTCGCGATCGCGCATGCCGTGCCTGGTGCCTTCGAACCACAGGATTCGCGCCACCTGTCCCAATAATTCAATTGCTTCGCGAGCCAAATTCATATCGATGCCAGATCGGATAAAGCGTTATTCAATTGTGCGGTTGGGTGCGCAATCGCTGCGGGTCAGAATGAGGCTGTCGAGCTTCGCTCGAAGCGGAAACAATTGCCGCGCTTGGAAGACGCTTCTCCGTTCTGGAGATGGAACATTCGGGAGTGGAACTAGAGCGTCACGAAGAAAGTTCGAGTAAATATGACGGCTCAACTGATCTGAAAATTTCAGTCAAATGGCGCGGGCTCGCGCTCGAATATCGGGTGATGTGCTGTGCCTGGGCAACATGATGTGTCGTTGCGGCACGATCGAGCCGAATGTTGCGGCGAAACGTTTCGAATTGCGCGAAACCGCACACAGCCTGCAACACGTGATGGCGCCGCGGGCGGCGGGAGAACCCCTCTTTTCGGTTAACGGATGTTGCGACGCGATGCGGTCACGCGGTTAAATCGGACACACAATCACCGGGGAATTCGAGAGTGTGCCGCGGGCTACACGCTTGCGGCAGGTCCGGTCCGCGCCGAGGTGATCACGACCGACACCAGCGGCCTCCAGGCCGGCGATGCCAAGATCAAGGTCTGTTCCGAGGAGATGCCGGCCTATTTCGCCCGCCCCGCCGGCAACACCAAAGCGCCGGTGATCATCGTCGCGATGGAGATCTTTGGTCTGCACGAGTACATCAAGGACGTGACGCGGCGCCCGGCTTCCATGCCGATTATCGTGGCAGCTACCGCAAGGATGCGGCGGAAGACGCAGGGGCGCAGGCGCAGGCCTAGTTCAAGAAGTACGGCGTGTTGAGCTGACGCTGAATATCAAAGGGCGGCCAATCGGCCGCCCTTTCTACTTGAGCGCGGGCAGGGCATGTCTGGGACGGGCTAGGAACCTTATCGTCCGTCGCCTTCACGCCACAGCGCGTCGAGGCCGTGCCGATAGGTCGGATAGGCCAGCGCGACGCCGAGCTCGCGCTTCAGTTTTGCGTTGGAGACGCGGGCGCTGCTGGCATAGAAGCTGCGTGCCATCGCCGACATCTCGGCGGTCGCGAAGGCTTCCTCAGCCGGCGGGGCGATGCCCATCAGCTGCGCGGCGTAGACGATCACGTCCTGGGGCGGTGCGGGCTCGTCGTCGCAGAGGTTCCAGGTGCCGCCGCTGTTGTGGTTGATCGCGGCCATGATGGCGCTGGCGATATCGTCGACGTGGATGCGGTTGAAGACCTGGCCGGGCTTGATGATGCGGCGCGCCATACCGTTGCGCAGCGTCACCAGCGCGTTGCGGCCGGGGCCGTAGATGCCGGCAAGCCGCAGCACCGCGACGTCGCCGTGTGCCGTGTCCGTCCAGGCCTGCTCCGCCGCGACCCGCATCCGCGCGCGATCGAGACTGGACTGCGGCGGCGTGTTTTCGTCCACCCATCCGCCGGCGTGATCGCCGTAGACGCCGATGGTGGAGAGATAGACCACCTTGCGGCGGCCCGCCGCCAGCAATTCGCCGAGCGCCGCAAGCGCAGGATCTCCCGTGCCGCCCGGCGGAATCGAGATCAGAAGGACATCGGCATCGCTGATACGGTCGACCGTCGCGTCAGCCGGACGGCCGCCGGAAAAGCCATGCACCTCGATCCCCGCAAGGTCGTCCCGCGTCGCGGGATCGCGAACCGTGCCGGCGACATGCGAGAAGCTGCCGCCGAACCTGCGGACGAAATGCCGGGCGCTGTAGCCGAGGCCAAGGATGAAGAGCCGCATGCGTCTCCCGTGAGTTCCCATTCGCGCGAGGGCGCGCACCTCCGCTCATAAGAGATTATTGGGTCCGGCAAAAGACATTGCGATTTTACTTTGCCCACCGGGGCAGGCGATGGTCACGCCTTTACAGGGAGGGGGCGACCATGCAGGCGGAAGTGGACACCATAGCGCCATCCGGCGCGGCGGAGCTGATCCGGAACGCGGCCGCGCTGATCTTCGACGTCGACGGGACGCTGGCCGAGACCGAGGAGCTGCATCGGCGGGCCTTCAACCACGCCTTTGCCCGTCACGGCCTGGACTGGCATTGGGACCGGGCAGCTTACAAGGACCTGCTGCGCGTGACCGGCGGCAAGGAACGCATCCGCGCCTTCCACACCAGGCAGCAGACCGCGGCGCCCCTGTCAGATGCTGATATCGCCGTGCTCCACCGCATCAAGACCGCCCATTATGCCGAACTGGTCGAGACCGGTCGCTGCCCCTTGCGGCCCGGTGTGACGGACCTGCTCACTGCTGCCAAGGCGCGCGGCCAGCGGCTCGCGATTGCGACCACGACCTCGCACGGCAACATCGATGCGTTGCTGTCGCCGGCGCTGGGGACGCGCTGGGCTGCGGATTTTGATGCGATCGTTGCCGGTGATGATGTGAGGCACAAGAAGCCTGCGCCGGATGTCTATCTCGAGGTCCTGGCGCGGCTGAAATTGGAGCCGTCCGACTGCGTCGCGATCGAGGATTCCGCCAACGGGTTGATCGCTGCCTCGCGGGCCGGGATTCGCGTGCTCATCACGCGCAGCTTGTTTTTCCGAGATGATGATTTCAGTGCGGCCCGGTTCGTACTGGACGATCTGTCGGAACTCGCCGCCGAACAAGAAACCGCAAAACAACCCCATGCACAGTAGAACGCCGCCGCGGTCAGTGCACCCGGTGGCTCGCTCTATCGTCCTCAGCCTGCTCGACAATCTGCGCGATTGGGCTCGACTGGTGATGCACGAGCCGCCAGCCGTCGCCGACGCGCCGAAAATGGTTGGCGGCGGCGAGCGCGGTGCCGTCAACGATCTCGATGCAGAGCACGCGCGCACTGTCGCCGTCGACGATGGCCTGCGGCTCGGCGCAGACGATCTGCGGACGCTCTGGATTTTGTAGGATGTCGCGCCAGCTGCCGATCACGGTGGCGTGGCCGACGATCGCGGGCCAGCCGGGATGAATGCAGGAAATGGCGTCGTCATCCGCCCACATCCGCTTCATTTCGTCAAAATCGCCGGTCGAAAAGGCGGCGTAAAAAGCCGCGTTCGCGGCGATGACTTTGTTGTCCTTTGCCATGCCTCTCGGGTGGGCCAATGGCAGGCAAAAATCAAGCGCGACTTCAGTCCGACTTTGAACGCAGTGCAGCATTGATGCCCACTTTATGATCATGCCGAAACCAGCATCTCCACCGCGCGCCGCGCACCGAAACGGGCTCCAGGTTCTTGTTTGACAGATTTTCCGGTATCCACTTCGCTCGAAAACGCTTTGGGAGAACGCACATGATGCTCGAAGGATGGCGCTGGTACGGGCCTAATGATCCCGTGTCCCTGGATGATGTCAGGCAGGCCGGGGCGAGCGATATCGTCTCGGCGCTGCATCAGGTGCCGATCGGCGAGGCCTGGACGCGCCAGGCGGTCGAGGAGCGCAAGAATTTCATCGAGAGCGGCCAGCCCGGGCGCTCGCAGCTGACCTGGTCGGTGGTGGAATCGATTCCGATCCCCGATGACGTCAAGCGCCTCGGGGCCAAGGCGACGCAATCAATCGAGGCATGGATCGCGAGCCTGGAGGCGGTCGCGGCGAGCGGCATCAAGATCATCTGCTACAATTTCATGCCTGTGGTCGACTGGTGTCGCACCGATCTGGAATGGGAGCTGCCGAACGGCGCCCGCGCCATGCGCTTCGACCAGGACCGCTTCGCGGCGTTCGAGCTGCATATCCTCAAGCGCCCGGCCGCAACGCAGGAATATTCGCCGGAGCAGCGCGTGCGCGCGAAAGCGCTGTTCGACAAGATGAGCCAGGCGGACGTCGACTACCTCATCATGGCCATCGCCAGCGCGCTGCCGGGCTCGACCACGGAGTCGATGACTATTCCGCAATTCCGCGACCGGCTGGAGACCTATCGCGACATCACGCCAAAGATCCTGCGGCAGCATCTCGCTGAATTCCTCGCGCGCGTCGCGCCAGTCGCCGAGCAGTTTGGTGTCTCTTTGACCCTGCATCCTGACGACCCGCCGCGTCCGCTGTTCGGCCTGCCGCGTGTTGCTTCCACCGCGGACGACTATCAGGCGCTATTCGATGCGGTGCCATCGAAGGCCAATGGCATCTGCTTTTGTACGGGTTCACTCGGCGTGCGCGCAGAGAATAATCTGCCTGCGATCGCCGAACGCTTCGGCCCGCGCATCTCCTTTGCCCATCTGCGTGCGACCAAGCGCGAGGCCGACGGCCTGACGTTCTACGAGTCCGATCATCTCGATGGCGACGTCGACATGATCGCAGTGCTGAAGGTGCTGTTGAAGGAGAACGCGCGGCGTTCGCCGGACAAGCGAATCGTATTCCGTCCCGATCATGGTCACCGCATGCTCGACGATCTCGCCGCTACCAAGCGGACCAATCCCGGCTATACTGCAATCGGTCGCCTCCGCGGCCTCGCCGAGCTCCGCGGTGCGGTCCGCGCGATCGAGCATCAATAGGAGATCTGCGGCGGTGTGTGAGCGAAAGTGAGAGATGCGTCTGGCACAGTGTCACAACTTCCACGACTTCCGGCGGCTGGCGCGTCACCGGCTGCCGGGCCCGATCTTCAACTATATCGACGGCGGCGCCGACGATGAGACGACCCTTCGCCGCAACAGCGCCAGCTTCGAGCATTGCGATTTGCTGCCCAACGTGCTGCGCGGCGTGCAGCAGGTCGATCTCTCGGTCACCGTCATGGGCCAGAAGCTCGCGCAGCCATTCTATTGCTCGCCGACCGCCTTGCAGCGGCTGTTTCATCATGACGGCGAGCGCGCCGTCGCCGCGGCGGCCGCGAAATATGGCACCATGTTCGGCGTCTCCTCGCTGGGCACGGTGAGTCTCGAGGAATTGCGCAAGGCCTACGACACACCGCAGGTCTATCAGTTCTATTTCCACAGGGATCGCGGTCTCAACCGCGCCATGATGCAGCGCGCCAAGGAGGCGGGCGTCGAGGTGATGATGCTGACGGTCGACAGCATCACCGGAGGCAATCGCGAGCGCGATTTGCGCACCGGCTTCAGCATCCCCTTCCGCCTGACGCTTGCCGGCATGCTGCAGTTCGCGATCAAGCCGAGATGGGGCATCGAGTATCTCACCCACGAGAAATTCAGGCTGCCGCAACTGGACGAGCATGTCGACATGAGCGGCGGCGCCATGTCGATCGGCCGCTATTTCACGGAGATGCTGGATCCCGCGATGAACTGGGACGATGTCGCGGAGATGGTGCGGACCTGGAACGGGCCGTTCTGCCTGAAAGGGATCATGTCAGTGGAGGACGCGCGCCGCGCGGTCGATATCGGCTGCGCCGGGATCGTCCTGTCCAATCATGGCGGCCGCCAGCTCGACGGCTCCCGCTCAGCCTTCGATCAACTCGCCGAAATCGTCGACGCCGTGGGTGACCGCATCGACGTGATGATGGATGGCGGCATCCAGCGCGGAACCCATATCCTGAAAGCGTTGTCGCTCGGAGCCAAGGCGGTGGGGCTTGGACGATACTATCTGTATCCGCTTGCCGCCGCCGGCCAGCCCGGTGTCGAACGCGCCCTCGGCCAGCTGCGCGCCGAACTCGAGCGCGACATGAAGCTGATGGGGTGCACGTCGATCAGCCAGCTGTCGCGCGCCAATCTGCGCTTCCGGCCCGGGTAGCGCGCTGCTCAATAGCAGGCGGCCATCGCGCCGAGCTTCGGATAGAGCCGGTCGATCGCCGCAATCTCGCTTTGCATCTGCGTGATGATCCAGTCGCGGATCTCCGCGGCGATCGGGCGCATTGGCCGGTTGCGCGGCGGCAAGAATTCGCAGATGCGGCGGGTGGTGGTGAGCCTGTCGGAGGCCGGCACCAGCGCGCCGGTCAACAACCAGTGCGAGGCGACCGTCAGCCAGCCGAGCGCGATACCCTGGCCGAGCAGGGCCGCCTGCACCACGACGGCATAATCGGTGAAGCTCAACGCCTTGGCGGCGCCGCGGCGGCCGGTGAGCAGCGACGAATAATCCGCGGCCCAGTCGCCCGGCGTCTCGGCGAGGCGGATGATGGTGTTGCCTTCGGCGGAATCGGTCTCGTCGAGATAGCCGGGGCTGCACATCGGCAGCATGACTTCCTTCATCACCAGCGTTCCGCCCGACGACGGCTCGTCGCGATCGCGAAAACGCATGCCGAGGTCGACATTCTCGACCGCCCCGCGCAGCGCACCGGAGATCAGCTGGAAGCGCAGATCGACCTGTGGAAACTGCCGCTGCAGCTTGTCGATGCGCGGCATCAGCCAATGTGTGGTGAAGGCGGAGGAGACCGACAGCGTCACCGTCTCGGTGCCCTTGCGGCGCCGCTCGATCTCGGTGAGACCGGTCTCGATGCTGCGAAAGCCTTCGAGCACGCGGCGATAGAGCAGCTCGCCTTCCTCGGTCAGGACCGCACGGCCCGCTTTGCGGTCGAACAGGCGGACGCCAAGATGTTCCTCGAACTGGCCGAGCATGCGGCTCACCGCTGGCTGCGTGACATTCAATTCAGCGGCGGCCGCCGTGAAGCTGCCATTACGTGCCGCTGCGTCGAAGACGAACAGGGCGTTACTGGAAGGCAGCATCCGGCGCAGCTCGGGCATAACGTCATGTTATGAGGGCGGTGAGAATTTGGCAATTGCCGAGTTTTGCCAAGTCTGGTGTCATTGGCATCACAGCCTAAACACAGGGCGTTCGAGCGAAGATTTGGTGCGGCGCACGCTGTGCCAGCGAATGCTTCAAAACGCTGTCTATAATGCAGGCTTATGGCGCGCAGTGAGGCACGCCATTGCAGGGAACGAGGCGAGGTCGATCGTTGGACAAACGAGCGGAAAGCGTCGAGATCAGGTCTGCGAGCAAGGCGTACGGCGCCGTTCGCGCCCTCGACGACGTTTCCCTCAATGTCGGCGCCGGCGAGTTCGTCTCGCTGCTTGGTCCCTCCGGCTCCGGCAAGACCACGCTGCTCGGCATTCTGGGCGGCTTCATCCTGCCGACCTCAGGCACAATTCTGTTCGGCGGCCGCGACGTCACCTACATGCCACCGCACAAGCGCGACATCGGCGTCGTCTTCCAGAACTACGCGTTGTTCCCGCATATGAGCGTCGGCGAGAACGTCGCCTTTCCCTTGCGCGCGCGGCGCCTGCCGAAAGCGAACTGGCCCGACAAGGTGCACGCGGCGCTCGCGATGGTAGGCCTGACCGGCTACGAGGAGCGCGGCATCGCGCAGCTCTCCGGCGGCCAGCGCCAGCGGGTCGCGCTCGCGCGCGCCATGATCTTCGAGCCGCAGCTGATCCTGATGGACGAGCCGCTCTCCGCGCTCGACAAGCAGCTCCGCGAATCCATGCAGATCGAGCTGCGCGCGCTGCACCGGCGCATCGGCGCCACCATCATCTATGTCACCCACGACCAGCGCGAGGCGCTGACCATGAGCGACCGCGTTGCGGTGATGAAGGACGGCCGGCTGATCCAGATCGACGAGCCCGAGCGGCTGCATGATCATCCCGCCGATTCCTTTGTCGCGAGCTTTATCGGCGAGGCGACGATGCTGCCGGTCCGCCGCGTCGATGCCTCCAGCGTCGCGCTCGGCAATGCGCTTTTGCGCAGCGCCCGTGCCATTCCCGACGGCGACGCGCTGATGCTCGCCGTGCACAGCGAGAAGCTCCTGATCGACGACGGCGCGCAGGATGCCGCCTGCAATCGGCTGACCGGGACGGTCACCGATATCGTCTACCAGGGCGAGAGCCTGCGCATCTTTCTTTCGCTCACCGGCGGCATCGCGCTCAGCCTGCGCCAGCCGAGCTACCACCAGGCCTACAGCCGCATCCCGCCGCTCGGCGGCAGCCTCACCGTCACCCTTCACCCCGAGGACACCATCGTCGTGCCCCGGGTGGACTGACCAAAACCTTGTCCAACCGAGAGAAGAAACTGATATGTCGACCCAAGCCGCGTTCAGCAATTTCAAGGTTCTCACCTTCGACGTCGTCGGCACCTTGATCGATTTCGAAACCGGCGTGCTCTCCGCGGTGCGCAAGATCTCGGGCAAGACGCCGGCCGAGCTCAGCGACGAGCAGATCTTCGAGCCCTACAAGCGCGGCCGTGACAAGCATTACGAGCGCTCCAGCGAGGCGATGTTCCACGTCTATCGCCATCTCGCCACCGAGCTTGGGCTGCCGGCGGACGATGCGTCCTGCGATGTGTTCCAGCTCTCCGTGCTGCGCTGGGGGCCGTTCTTGGATTCGGTCGAAGCGCTGAAGCGCCTGCGCACGAAGTTTCGGCTGGTGGCGATGACTAATGCGGACCGTGTCGCGCTGTCCTGCTACGCACATGCGCTCGGCAATCCCTTCGACGACACTGTCTGCGCTGACGACACCGGCGTCGCAAAGCCGAATCCCGAGTTCTTCGCCTATAACAAGGGGCGTCAGTCCGCGTTCGGCTACAAGCAGTCCGATATCCTGCATGTCGCGCAGAGCCAGTATCACGACATCGGGATCGCGCGGAAACTCGGCTACAAGGTGTGCTGGATCGAACGCCGCCAGGGCGTCGCCGGATTCGGCGGCACGCCTGCCGTGGAGACGCTGACCAGGCCGGACTTCCATTTCCCGACGCTGAAGGCGCTGGCCGACGCGGCCATCGGGCCTGCGGCGTAATCCGTGAGTGCCGGCATGACACGGGACTGGAGCGCGCCGCCATCCGCCAATTCGCTGTGGGAAGCCACGGCGGAGCCGGCGCGCGCGTTTCCCGTGCTGTCCGGCGAGTATCAGGCGGATGTGGTGATCATCGGTGCGGGCTATACGGGGCTCTCCGCTGCGCACCACATCACCAAGAGCGGGCTGTCGCCGATCGTGCTGGAAGCGAACCGGCCCGGTTGGGGTGCGAGCGGCCGGAATGGCGGGGTGATCACCGCAAAGTTTCGGCTGTCGTTCCGCGAGATCGACGCCACCCATGGCCGCGCCATGGCGAAGCGGATGTACGAGATCGCGCATGAATCCACCGATATGGTCGAGGAGCTGGTCTCGGAGCTCGGCATCACCAGCGCCAACCTGACCCGCACCGGTCAGGTCAAGGCTGCGCATAACGAGACGACGCTGAAGGCCGCGATCGACGAAGCCAACTGGATGACGCGCGAGATGGGCTCTGCCGAGGTCCGCATCCTCGACAAGCGCGGCGTGCGCGACGAGACCGGCTCGGACATCTTTGTCGGCGGCGTGCTCAATCCCGGTTCGGGCGGTATTCATCCGCTGAACTATCTGCGTGGCCTTGCCGATGGCGTGGCGCGCCGCGGCGTTCCGATCTTCCAGGAATCGCCGGTTCTAAAACTCCGGCGCGACAAGGACGGCGTCGTCGCCGAGACGCCGCAAGGCGCGGTGCGCGCCAAACAGGCGATCATCGCCACCAACAGCTATTCGGATCTGACCGGCGCGACCGCGCATCTGCAGCGCACGCTGATCCCGTTTCGCAGCGCGCTGATCGCGACCGAACGGCTGCCGCGCAATCTCGCGGGACAATTGATGCCGACGGGACGCACCTACACCGAGACCAAGCGCATGATGCGCTGGTTCCGCATGGTCGACAACCGCGTCATCTTTGGCGGCCGTGGCGCGTTCGGAAAGCAGGATTCGCAAGCCGCCTTCGACGCGCTGCGCAAGGCGATGATCGGCATCTTTCCTGATCTGGCCGACGTCCCGCTCGAATACAAATGGTCAGGCCTGGTCGGCATGACCTTGGACTCTGTGCCGCATATCGGCCGGATCGACGACCGTACGCTGGTCTCGCTCGGCTACAACGGCGCGGGTGTGGCGATGTCGAGCTTGATGGGCCGCTATCTCGCCGCCTTCGTGCGCGGCGAGACGCCCGAGGTCGGGCTGCTCGACGTCAGCCGCATGAAGGCCATTCCGTTCTATCCGCTGCGCGAGCCCGCCGTGCGCATGGTCGCCGGCTGGTACCAGTTTCTCGATGCGATTGGTCAGTGAGATCTCTTTGGAGGAGGTGAGGATGACGATGAAGCAGAATCTGGGATTGGGCTGCGCGCTGCTGGGCGCGATCGGAATGACCACCGCGGCGAGCGGCGCCGAGCAGATCACCTTCGTCTCACAGGGCGGTGCCTATCAGCAGGCGCAGACGGTGGCGATCCTCGATCCCTCCGCCAAGAAGCTCGGCATCACCATCAACCAGGACTCCATCCCCGACGCCTGGCCCGCGATCAAGACGCAGGTCGGCAGCGGCAAGCCGATCTGGGACGTGGTGGATACGCCGACCGGCTATTGCCTGCGCGGCGGCGAGCAGGGGCTGATCGAAAAACTCGACTTCTCGAAGATTCCAAACGCGGCGGCGATGCCGGAGGCCTATCGCAGCCCTTATTCCGTCTCGTACGAATTCTATTCCAGCGTGCTGGCCTACAGCCAGAAGACGTTCCCGAAGGACGCGCCGAAGAGCTGGGCCGATTTCTGGGACGTCAAGAAATTCCCCGGCCGCCGTGCACTGCGTAATCATCCGATCGCCACGCTGGAAGCGGCGCTGATGGCCGACGGCGTTGCGCCCGACAAGCTTTACCCGCTCGATGTCGACCGCGCCTTCAAGAAGCTGGAGGAGATCAAGCCCAACATCACGGTGTGGTGGACCTCAGGTGCACAGTCGGCGCAGCTGCTCAATGACGGAGAGGTCGACATGGAGATGGCCTGGAACGGCCGCGTCAGCGCGGTCGCGAAGGAAGGCGCCAAGGTGTCCTTCACCTACAACCAGGGCATCCTGCAGAGCACCTCGCTGTGCATCCTCAAGGGCGCGCCGAACCTCGACACCGCCGTGAAATTCCTCAATGAGGCCGTCGATCCCGTGCACCAGGCCAATCTGCCGCTGAACATCGATTATGGCCCGGGCAATCCGAAGGCGTTCGAGACCAGCGTGATCAAGCCCGAGCGCGCCGCGCAATTGCCGAGCGAGCCGGCCAATGCGGCCAAGCAGGCGCTGATGTCCTACGCCTGGTGGTCGTCGCCCGCGGGCGAAGCCGCCGAGAAGCGCTGGGCGTCGTTTATGCAGAAGTAGGTGAGGCAGCCTTGGCGACATCCGTGCCAGATCCATCGCAAAAGCATCAGCGCCGTGAGCACGGCCTGATGCTGGCATTGGTGTCGCCGGCGCTGCTCGTGATCCTGCTTTTGATCGTGCTGCCGGTCGGCTGGCTGGCCTGGCAGTCGATCTACCATGACGGCTTCACGCTGGAGAACTATCGCCGCGTCTTCACCGAGGACATCTACTGGCGAAGCTTTGCGCTGACTTTCGAGATCAGCCTCGCGGTCACCGTCATCGCGCTGCTGCTCGGCTATCCCGTGGCTTATCTTGCCAATTCCGTGCCGAAGGGGTGGAGCATCCTGATCCTGTCGCTGGTGGTGCTGCCGTTCTGGACCAGCGTGCTGGTGCGCGCCTATGCGTGGCTGGCGCTGCTCCAGCGCACCGGCGTGATCAATCAGTTTTTGCGTTATCTCGACGTGATCGGCGAACCGCTCGCCCTCGTGCACAACACGTTCGGCGTGGTGGTGGCGACGGTGCACATCCTGCTGCCGTTCATGGTGCTGCCGCTCTACGCCACCATGCAGAAGATCCCCGGCGATCTTATGCAGGCCGGCGCCAGCCTGGGTGCGAGCCCGTCGCTGACGTTTGTCCGCGTGTTCCTGCCGTTGTCGCTGCCGGGCGTGCTCGCGGGCTGCACCATGGTGTTCGTGCTTTGCCTCGGCTTCTACATCACGCCGGAACTGCTCGGCGGCGGCCGCACGGTGATGGTGTCGATGCTGGTGAGCCGCAATGTCGAGCTCTATAACCAGTTCGGTGCGGCGAGCGCGGTCGCAGTGGTTCTGCTCTTAAGCGTGCTCCTGATCTTCGCCGTCGTCAGCCGCTTCATTTCCCTCGATCGCATATTGGGGCAGAAATGACGCGCATCTCGCCCGCCCGAATTGCCCTCTACGTCATCAGTACGCTGGTGCTGGTCTATCTGATCCTCCCCGTTCTGATCATCGCCCCGATCTCGTTCTCCAGCGCGCGCTTCCTGACTTTCCCGCCGCCGTCGTTCTCGCTGCGCTGGTACCAGCAATATTTCGCCAATCCGGCCTGGATGCAGGCGACGCAGGTGACGCTGACGGTTGCGCTCCTCACGGTGGTGATCGCAACGCCGTGTGGCGTCGCCGCTGCCTACGCCATCAGCCAGTCGAAGCTCCGCATCATGCGGGTGATCCACATGGCGCTGCTGCTGCCGCTGGTGGTGCCGATCATCATCACCGCGGTCGGCATCTTCTTCGTCTATGCCAAGGTCGGCCTGGTCGCGACCTTGCCGGGCCTCGTGCTGGCCAATGTGATGCTGGGCTTGCCCTACGTCGTCATCTCGGTGCTCGCAGGCATGCAAAGCTTTGACCCCGCGCAGGAGATGGTGGCGCGCAGCCTCGGCATGAGCCGCCTGCGCAGCTTCTTCGCGGTGACGCTGCCGCAGATCAAGTCCAGCGTGGTCGCCGGCGGTATCTTCGCCTTCATCTCGGCGATGGACGAGACCATCGTCGCGCTGTTCATCTCCGGCGGCCAGTATCAGCCGCTGACCAAGCGCATGTTCACTGCGCTGCGCGACGAGATCGACCCCACCATCGCGGCCATCTCGACACTGATGACGGCGGCGTCGTTCATGCTGGTGCTCGCGGCAAGCGCGCGGCAGAAGAGGGGTGGGTGAGGGCGGAGCCCCCTCGTCGTCCCGGCGAAGGCCGGGACCATACCGCGTGATCTAGCGAGGAAGGGCGGTGTTCGTACCGACGAAGGTTAACTGCGAGCTTTCGCCGAACTTCTCCCTGGGAGTATGGGTCCCGGCCTTCGCCGGGACGACAGCGAAATTGTGGGTTCGCCTCTGCTTCACCCCTTCGCCAGCCACGCCAAGATCATCTCCACAATCTGGCTCCTGCTCCTCGCCAGCACCTTGGGCTCGCTGAGGTCGCGGTCGAACAGCGCCCCAAAAGTGTGGCGGTTGGCGACGCGGAAGAAGCAGTAGGAGGAGATGGCCAGATGCAGGTCGATAGCGTCGACATCGTCGCGGAAGGCGCCTTCCGCGCGGCCGCGCTTCAAAATGCCGTCGAGCGTTGCGATCACGCTGGCGTTGAGCTGGCGCAATTGCAGATTCTGCTTCAGGTGTTTGCCGTGGTGGATGTTCTCGATTGAGACGAGGCGGATGAAGTTCGGATTGCGTTCGTCGTGGTCGAAGGTCGCCTCGATCAGCCGGCGCAGGCCCTCGCGCGCGTCGCAGCTGGCGATGTCGAGCTGATCCTCCAGCGCGCGGATGCTGCGATAGGCTTCTTCCAGCACGGCGAGGTAGAGCTGCTCCTTGCCGCCGAAATAGTAATAGATCATCCGTTTCGAGGTGCGCGTCCGCGCCGCGATCGCGTCGACGCGGGCGCCGGAATAGCCCTCCGAGGCGAATTCGGCCATCGCGACTTCGAGGATGTCGCGCTTGGTGCGCTCGGGGTCGTTGGTGCGCTTCGATGGGGGTGGCATGCGCTCGAGCATCACTGTTTCTCCCGCCCGCTTCTATGGATCACCTTGAATGTGAAGGCAAATTTCGGCCAATCCGACGTCTTTCGTCGCGGGCTTGCGTAAACGTACTAGTTCGTACATTATGTGACGAAACCAAGGTTGCGGCAACCAAAAGCAAAAAACGCGCGCACGGCCGGACGGGCATGACGCGGGACGCAACCGCCATCACACACGGGGAGGAATTTTGATGAGCTCGACCTCAATCGCGTCGCTGCACGCGCCGTCCAGCGCGGACGTCTCGCAAGCCAAGCTGCCGAAGCGCGCCGCGCTCGTCAGCTTCGTCGGCAGCATGCTCGAATACTACGACTTCTTCATCTACGGCACCGC
This sequence comes from Bradyrhizobium ganzhouense, assembly GCF_049949285.1. Classification (NCBI taxonomy): domain Bacteria; kingdom Pseudomonadati; phylum Pseudomonadota; class Alphaproteobacteria; order Hyphomicrobiales; family Nitrobacteraceae; genus Bradyrhizobium; species Bradyrhizobium ganzhouense. The sequence continues at coordinate 7,175,620 of NZ_CP181318.1, read as the reverse complement.
GGCGGCGCTGATCTTTCCAAAAGTGTTCTTCGCCAATGTCGATCCGTCGACCGGCACGCTGCTCGCGCTGCTGTCGTTCGGCATCGGCTACATCGCGCGGCCCGTCGGCGCCGTCATCCTCGGCCATTTCGGCGACCGCATCGGCCGCAAGACGGTGCTGCTGTTCACGCTGGTGGTGATGGGCGCTTCGACGCTCGCGATCGGCCTGTTGCCGGATGCCAAGACGATCGGCAACGCCGCCCCCATCATCCTGACGCTGCTGCGCCTGTTGCAGGGCCTGTCGGCCGCCGGCGAGCAGAGCGGGGCGAATTCGCTGACGCTGGAGCATTCCGCCAACTCCAACCGCGCTTTCTTCACGAGCTGGACGCTGAGCGGCACCCAGGCCGGCGCGATCCTGGCGACGCTGGTGTTCATTCCCGTCTCCAGCATGCCGGAGGATCAGCTGCTGAGCTGGGGCTGGCGCATTCCGTTCCTGCTCTCCGCGCTGGTGCTGCTGGTGGCCTATCTGGTGCGGCGGACCATGCCGGAAACGCCCGTCTTCGAAGACATCAAGGACAAGGCGCAGGTGGCGCGTTTCCCCGTGGTCACTCTGCTGCGCGACTACTGGCCCGACGTGCTGCGCGTCATCGTCTGCGCGCTGATCGCGACCGTTAGCACCATGACCGCGGTGTTTGCGCTCGGCTATGCCACCAGCAAGTTCGGCGTCGCGCGTCCGACCATGCTGTGGGCTGGCGTGCTCGGCAATGTCGTGGCGCTGTTCGCCCAGCCGCTCTGGGCCTTGCTCGCCGACAGGATCGGCCGCAAGCCGGTGTTCATCGGCGGCGTGCTCGGCTGCGCCGTGCTGCTGTTCCCCTATTTCATGCTGGTGACGTCGGGCAGCACGCCCGCGATCTTCGCCGCGGCGATCGGCTTGTACATCATCTACTCCGCGCCCAACGCGATCTGGCCGTCGTTCTATGCTGAGATGTTCGAGGCACGGGTGCGCTATTCCGGCACCGCGATCGGCACCCAGCTCGGCTTCCTTGCCGCCGGCTTCACGCCGCTGGTGAGCGCGAGCCTCGTCGGCGAAGGACCGAACGGCTGGATCCCGGTTGCGATCTTCGTCGCCGGTTGCTGCGTCGCTTCGGCCGCGGCCGCATCGACCGCGCGCGAAACCCATAAGGTCGACATCGCCGATCTCGGCAAGCGGCGCACATAAGAGGCAACGTTCAAATGTTGACCAACGCAGTTCCGACCACGCTCGGCCCGATCATCGGGGCCGGGCAGGGGACCGTCCGCGCCTTCAAGGGCGTGCCGTTCGCAACCGCGCGGCGCTTCGCCAGGGCGACACTGCCGCCAGCGTGGACGGAGCCGCGCCAATGCACGGATTACGGCGCTTATGCGCCGCAGCCCGGCCATCTCGATCAGCCGGAAGAATCCTGTCTCAGCTTGAACATCTGGACGCCCGCGGGCGCGAAGCGCCCATTGCCGGTGCTGTTCTTCATCCATGGCGGCGCCTTCGTCACCGGCGGCGGCGCCGACTATGACGGCGCCTTCCTCGCCGCGCACGGCCCGGCCGTCATCGTCACCATCAACTACCGGCTCGGCCCGCTCGGCTTCCTGCAGCTGCATCGCCATGGATTAAGCGAGGCCAACAATCTCGCCATCTCGGATTCGCTTGCCGCGCTCGACTGGGTCCAAGCCAATATCGCTCATTTCGGCGGTGATCCGGACCAGCTGACGCTGTCGGGCCAGTCAGCCGGCGCGTCGATGGTGATTGCGCTCGCAACGCTGCCGCAGGCCAAGGGCAAATTCGCGCGCGCGCTCGCGCTGAGTGCGCCGGGGCGCAACATCATGAGCGCCGACCATGCCGACCACGTCGCGCGCCGCGTACTGGCCGAACTCGAGCACGACGCGAGCGGGATCGCCTCCGTGCCGTTGCCAAAACTCTTCGCCGCGGTCGAGCGCGTCGGCCGCAGAATCGCTGATGAAACCACCTCAGGCACCGTGTTCGGCCCGGTGCTCGACGGCACCGTGATCTCGCGCGAGCCGCGCGATGTCTTCGCTGATGGCAGCTTGCGCGACATTCCGCTCTGGCTCGGCTCCTGCCGCGACGAGATGGTGATGTTCCTTAAGAGCACGCCGCCGGCCGCGATGATCCGCACCACCGAGCGCAATGTGCGCGCCGCCTTCGGCGATGCCGGGTGGGAGCGGCTGCTCGCCTGTTATCGCGGCTCGGCGCGCGTTGACGAGGATCCGTACGAGGCGCTGTTGTCGGATGCGTTCTGGCACCGCCCGATGGCCGATCTTGCGCGAAGCCACGCAGCCGCGGGTGGCGCGGTGTGGCTGAGCCGGTTCGATCATCGCCCCGCGCTAGAACCGTTCCTGTCGCAAGGGCCGACCCACGGTGCGGACAATGCCTGCCTCTGGGCGCATCTGCCCGACTTCATCGATCGCCCGATCCTGAAGCGCAAGGGCGGCCCGATGACCCCGGCCGATATCGACGTCGCGGCGCGGTTTCAGACGAGTCTGCTGCGCTTCGTGACGTCAGGTGCGCCCGATGTCGCTGAAGCCTGGCCGCGGTTCGAGCTGCCCAAGGAGCCGCTCGCAATCTTCGGCCAGCCGTTTCATATTGTGCCTCTCAACGAAGGCATGCGCTCCCGCCTGTGGGCGGAACTGAGCACCGGCACCAACGATAAAAACAACATCAGGGAGGCCGTATGAGCATCTTGAACAGGAATGCTACGTGTTCCGCTATGTCGATCGCTTCGCTCCTTGTGATGCTGGCGGCTTCGTCCGCATCAGCGCAGATCGTCGCGACGCCTGTTCCCGGAGATCCCGTCAGCATCGATAGCGGCGCCGTCTCCGGCAAGGTGCTGCCGTCGAACGTAAGGGCCTATTTCGGCATTCCCTTTGCCGCGCCGCCGCTCGGCGATCTGCGCTGGCGCGCGCCGCAAAAGGTCGAGGCGTGGAAGGGCGTCTATCACGCCGACCGGCTGGCGCCGGAATGCATCCAGGTGCTGCGCCGGCACAATCTCAATCATTATTTCGGCGAGGAGGCGACCAGCGAGAACTGCCTCTATCTGAACATTTGGGCGAGCGCCGATGCCAAGCAAGGTGCGAAGCTTCCGGTCGTGGTCTGGATCTATGGCGGTGGCTTCACGCTCGGCTCCAGCGGCATGGCGATGTATGACGGCGAGAACGTCGCCAGGAAAGGCACGGTCTTCGTCAGCTTCAACTACCGCGTCGGCATCTTGGGCAATCTCGCCCATCCCGAACTGACCGCGGAGTCGCAAAACCATGCCTCCGGCAATTACGGCCTGATGGACCAGGTCGCGGCGCTGCAATGGGTCAAGCGCAACATCGCGCAGTTCCGCGGCGACCCTGACAATGTCACCATCACCGGACAGTCGGCCGGTGCGATGTCGGTGTCGGCGCTGGAAGCGAGCCCATTGGCGAAGGGCCTGTTCAATCGCGGTTTCGCGATGAGCCTGAGCATGTTCGACAACCGCTTCAAATTCCCGGCGCTGCCGGCGGCCGAGAAGATCGGCCTCGAGGTGCAGTCTGCGCTTGGCGCATCGTCGTTGGCCGAGATGCGGCAGATCCAGGCCGACAAGATTCTGGCGATCCAGAAGGACTGCCAGCTCGGCTGCGCCGGTACGATCTCGGTCACGCCCGATATCGACGGCTATGTGCTGCCTGACACCGTTCCGAACATCTTTGCCGCGGGCAAGCAGAACGACGTCGCCACCGTCGCCGGCTTCACCAGCGACGAAAGCTCGAACGATTTGCGTACCGCGGGAACGCTCGAAGCTTATGTCGCGGCTGCGCGAAAACTCTATGGCGACCAGGCCGACCGCTTCCTCGCGCTCTATCCTGCCAAGACCGACGGCGAGGCGAAGGCGATGGGTCTGCTCGCCGCGCGCGAGGGCCTGGTCGAGATCGGCACGCGCAACTGGGCCGAAGCCCAGGCGAAGACCGGCAGGGCGCCGTTCTACATGTACATGTTCTCGCGGGTGCATCCCTTCGCGCCGGGTGTGGAATTCTTCGACAGCCCGCAGAAGATCGGCGCCTATCACACCTCTGATGTGCCTTACTGGTTCGGAACGCAGGACGCCTTCAACAAATTTCGCACCACGCGCAACTGGACCGAGTTCGACCGCGCGCTGTCCGAACGCATGATGGACACGCTCGTTGCCTTCGCGCGATCAGGCAATCCCGCCACACCGGCAACGCCATGGCCGCAATGGGTTGAGGGAAACCAGAACTACATCGAGTTCGGAGATAATAGCGGCGTGCGCGAGGAGAACCGGGCGCGACTCGATTTCCACACGCCTGCCAACGTCACGCCCTCGACGCCGCGGATCTCGCGCGACTAGCGCGAATGCGATTGCCCTGCGCCGTCGGGGCGACTGCAATCCGTCAGGCTACCGGATCCTCCGAACGGCTCCGCTCACGCGGCGCCAGCGGCGGTGCGCGCTTCAGGGGAGCGTCCTCTCGTGGCGCCGTGTCGCTGTCTGAGACCTGCTTGACCGGCGCGGGGCCGGTGTCGCGCCAGGCGACAATCCAGATCAGAAAGCCCAGGACCGCCAGCCCGGCGCCGACGGGACCCGTGGAGGTCCAGCCGAAGCCCTGGCGAATGGCGAGGCCGCCGAGGAACGGACCCAGCGCATTGGCGGTATTGAACGCCGAATGGTTGAGCGCGGCAGCAAGCCCCTGTGCATCTCCGGCAACGTCCATCAGCCGCGTTTGCAAGACGGCTCCAAGCGCGACGCTGGCGCCGATCGCAAAAATGTCGATTGCGAGCAGCCAGGGATTGCCGGCGGCAAGCGGAAAGGCCAGCAGCGCCACGAATGCGAACACCAGGATGCCGCCTGCCGTCGGCATCAGCGCGCGGTCGGCGAAGCGCGGCACGACCAGATTGCCGAGTGTGGCGCCGATGCCGAAGATCGCCAGGAAGAACGGAATGACCTCGGTGCTGACCTTGGTGACCTCGATCAACGTTGTCGCCAGATAAGTATATACGGCGAACATGCCGCCGAAGCCGATCGCGCCGATCGCGAGCGTATTCCAGACGCGGCGGCTCCTGAGCGCGCCGAGCTCGCGCAGCGGATCCGACCGGCCAGCCTGGTCGCGCGGCGCGAACAGTGCGCAGAGCAGCATCGTGAGCAGCGCCAGCACCGACACGAGGCCAAAACTCGCGCGCCAGCCGACCGCCTGCCCAATCAGATTGGCCAGGGGAACGCCGATAATGGTGGCGACGGTCAGGCCCAGCATCACCTGGCCAACCGCCTGCGAACGGCGATGTTGCGGAACGAGCGAGGCCGCAACCAGCGCGGCGATGCCGAAATAGGCGCCGTGGGGCAGGCCCGAGAGAAAGCGGGCGGCGATCATTGCGCCGAACCCGGGTGCAAGCGCGGTGAGGGCGTTGCCGAGCGCGAACACGGCCATCAGGGCCAGCAGCTGCGTACGCCGCGCGAACTTCGCGCCCAGCACGGCAATCAGCGGCGCGCCGAGCACCACGCCCAGCGCATAGGCGCTGATCGCGTGTCCGGCCGTCGGCTCGTCGATATGAAGGTCAGCCGCGAAGAACGGCAGCAGGCTCATCGATGCGAATTCGGTCGTCCCGATCGCAAAGCCGCCCATCGCAAGCGAGAACAGGACGATGGCGAGATGAGGGGGCGCGGAAGCCGGCTTCGATGGCGCGCTTGGCGAGGTCGCGTGAGGCGAGGGCGTCATGTGTCCTGCATTGGTGGCGTCGAGGGGAACCAGCCCGGCAAACGTCGCCACCCCTGCAGCTTTTATGCACTCTACTTAAACCCGCATCAGTCCGCGTCAACACCGGAAGCGCCACGTAAGGCAGAGCGCATATCAGCGTCCCGGTTTGCTCGGGGCATCCGCGTCAATGTGTCTCGTGAAACCGGCTCAAAAACGCCTTCAGCCGTTCGCTGCGCGGCTGGCGAATGGTCTCGTCCGGGGTGCCGATCTCGGCCATGACGCCGTCGTTCATGAAGCCGACGCGGGTGGAGACGTCGGCGGCGAAGGCCATCTCATGGGTGACCAGCACCATGGTCATGCCTTCGGCGGCGAGGCTGCGGATCACGGAGAGCACTTCGCCGACCAGTTCGGGATCGAGCGCCGAGGTCGGCTCGTCGAACAGCATCACGTCGGGCTTCATCGCGAGCGCCCGCGCGATGGCGACGCGCTGCTTCTGGCCGCCGGACAGGCGGCTCGGAAACGCGTCGGCCTTGTCGGCGAGGCCGACTTTTGCCAGGAGGTCGCGGCCGAGTGCGTCGGCCTCGTTCTGCGCCATGCCCTTTACCTGCACAGGGCCCTCGGTGACGTTTGATAGCACCGACATGTGCGGGAACAGATTGAAATGCTGGAACACCATGCCGACGCTGCGTCGAAGCAGCGCAAGCTGGGCATCGCCCGCGGCGCGCACGCCCTTGCCGAAAGAGAATCTGTGCGAGCCGATCGCAAGCTCGCCCTGCTGCGGCATTTCGAGCAGGTTGAGGCAGCGCAGGAAGGTCGACTTGCCGGAGCCGGAGGCGCCGATCAGGGTGACGACCTCGCCGCGCGCGACCGAGAGCGAGACGCCGTTGAGCACCTCGTGGTCGCCGAACGCCTTGTGGATGTTGTTTGCGACCAGAGCGTTCATCGATGCGCTCCCATCTTGAGCTCGACCCTATCGGCGACCAGCGTCAGCGGGAACAGCACGACGAAATAAAGCACGGCGATCGTGGTGTAGACCTCGAGCGGCTTATAGCTCGACGCGGTGATCACCGTGCCCTGGTAGAGCAGGTCGCCGACCGCGACCACCGACACCAGCGAGGTGTTTTTCAACTGCATGATGGTCTGGTTGATGAAGGAGGGGATCATCACTTGCGTCGCCTGCGGCAGCACGATGCGGCGAAAGATCCTGCCGCGGCGCATGCCGATGGCGCGGCCGGCCTCCCACTGGCCGGTGTCAACGGCCTCGATGCCGCCGCGGAAGATTTCGGCGTAGAACGAGCCGGCATAGAGCGACAACGCGATGAAGCAGGCCATCGCCGGTGACATGTCGACGCCGATCAGGACGGGCAGGGCGTAATAGACCCAGATCAGCTGCACGAGTAACGGCGTGCAGCGGAACACCTCGATATAGAAACGCAGCGGCACCGTGACCCAACGCGGCGCCGTCGTGCGCAGAATCCCGACGAACAGTCCGATGGCGAGACCCGCGACCACCGTGGTCACCGTGTAGAACAGGGTGACCAGGAGCCCTTGCCAGATCAGGCCCCAATACGGCTTGAGGGCCGCGAAGTCCCAGACATACATGATCGATCAGAACTGAACTTCGGGCGGGAGATCGTCGGCGGTAAGGCCGACCGCTTCGAAGCCTTTGAGCATCCATTCGCGGGTCTGGCCCATCGAACGGTTGTAGTCGGCCCAGGCGCTGAGGAAGTCCTTGTAGCGGCGGTCGCTCTCGGCCCGGATGCCCATGTTGGTCGGCAGCGTCAGCAGCGGGCGCGGGATGGCGAGATCGCCGAGGTTCGGGTTCTTCTTCAGGGTCGAGACGGACAGCACGGCGAGCGAGACGTTGCAGTCGGCACGCCCGGTCGCAACCGCAAGGATCGCCTCGTCGCGGTTTTTGAAGCCGAGGATGTTCGCCTTCGGGCAATAGCGGCGCGCGATGGTCTCGTGCGTCGATCCGATGTCGACGGCGATCTTGACCTCGGGCTTGTTGAGGTCGGCCCAGGTCTGCGGCTTGGCAAAGCCCTTCTTGGTGATGACGGTGAAGGAGTGCACCAGGATCGGCGTCGAGAAGTCGATGACGAGGGCGCGCTCCGGCGTCGGGTTCACGGCGAAGGCGAGGTCGACCTTGTCGGCCTGGAGATCGAGGATCTGGTTGCCCCAGGTCGATTCCAGCGTCTCGAGCTTGGCCCCTAACTTGCTCGCGATGTCCTTGGCCATATCGATGCAGGCGCCCGACCATTCGTTGGTGGCGAGATCCTTGTGGAAGTAGGGCTCCTGTCCGACGATGACGGCAACCCGCAGCACGCCATTCTTCTTGATGCGGTCGAGCGTGGAGGTCGGTGCGTCGGCCTTGGCCGAACCGCTTGCGGCAGCCATCGCAGCGCCCGCGAGCGCGACAGTGGTGAGAGCGTCCCTGCGATTCATGGTCTCTGTCTCCCTGGAATTTGGGTCGGATCGTCTCCGGCCACTGGACTATTTCTGTATTCAGGATAAAATGCAATACGGTATTTCGACTTGCTGACCATTTGGGCGGCAAGGCAGAAATGAGCCCAATATCTTGGCAGGATTGCGCAAAATTCCTGAAAGCCAGGGATTGCAAGTCGCATTCAAGTCTGAATACAAGACTGAACGCAATATCGAGATGTGCTGAAGGAGAGGCCTGTGCGCGCCCTATTCGTCGATGCCAACGAGACCCTGGCGGCGGTGACCGACAAGCTGCTGGCCTCGCAGAAGCTGCCGGTCAGCATCAACCGCAATCCCTCGATCAAGCCCGACGATCTGCCCGGCCTGCTCGGCGATGCCGAGATCATGATCGTCGATCACACCGCTGTGCCGAGTGCGATCGCCGAGCAGTGCAAGGCGCTGAAGCATGTCGTCTTCCTCGGCACCGGCGCGCGCAGTTACATGAACCCGGAAGAGCTCGCTGAGCGCGGCATCTCCGTGCATACGATCAAGGGTTATGGCGACACGGCCGTCGCCGAATGCGCGATCGCTCTGATGTGGGCCTCCGCCAAGAGCTTCGGCGAGATGGACCGCGGCATGCGCGAGGGCAATTGGCTGCGTCGCGATGCCGTGCAGCTCACCGGCAAGACCCTCGGCCTGATCGGCTTCGGCGGCATCGCCGCGGAAGCCGCGCGCATGGCGGCGGGCTGCGGCATGAAGGTGATCGCCTGGAACAGGTCGCCGAAGACGCATCCCGGTGTCGAGTTCGTCTCGCTGGAAAAGCTGCTGGCCGAGAGCCATGTCATCTCGCTGCATCTCCTGCTGAACGACGAGACCAAGGGTTTCCTGTCGCGCGAGCGCATCGCGCAGATGCGCCCCGGCAGCATTTTGATCAACACCGCGCGCGGCGCTGTCGTCGATGAGGACGCGATGCTCGATGCACTGCGCTCCGGCCACATCGCGCATGCCGGCCTCGACGTCTTCACCGTCGAGCCGCTGCCGGCCGGTCATGCCCTGACAAAACTGCCGAACGTGACGCTGTCGGCGCATTCGGCGTTCCGTACGCCCGAGGCGAGCGACAACCTCATCGGCGCGGCGCTCGATCACTGCCGCCGCATCATCGCCACCGGCAAGTAAAGACAGAAGGACATCCCATGTCGGATATCACCCGCATCGACCAGAACGCCCGCCGCAGCCGCGCCTCCGTGTTCGGCGATCTCGTTTTCCTCGCCGGGCAAGTGGCTGATACCAAGACCGCCGACATCACCCAGCAGACCAAAGAGGCGCTGGCCAAGGTCGACGACATGCTGGCGCGCGCCGGCACCGACAAGTCGCGCCTGCTCAGCGTGCAGGTCTGGCTCAAGACCATGGACGATTTCGACGCCATGAACGCGGTCTATGATGCCTGGGTCGTGCCGGGCAACACGCCGAGCCGCGCCTGCGGCAAGGTCGAGCTCGCCGATCCCGCCTTCCGTATCGAAGTGATCGCGATCGCGGCGCGCAAGTAGGGGCCGGTAGTGACCGTCCAGGCTCCCGCGTCGACGTTTCGCCCGGCCCAGCGCATCAGCGCGATCGGCGTCTCGGAGATCCTCAAGATCGGCGCGGTCGCGCAGCGGCTGAAGCGCGAGGGGCGGCCGGTGATCGTGCTCGGCGCCGGCGAGCCCGATTTCGACACGCCCGACCATGCCAAGGACGCGGCGATGCGCGCCATCCGCGGCGGCCAGACCAAATACACCATCCTCGACGGCTCGGTGGAGTTGAAGGCGGCAATCGCTGAAAAATTCCGCCGCGAGAACGATCTCGTCTATGCCGCCGACGAGATCACTGCCGGCGCCGGCGCCAAGCAGGTGATCCACAACGCCTTCATGGCGAGCTTAAGCGCCGGCGACGAGGTGATCCTCGCCGCGCCCTACTGGACCAGCTATGCCGACATGGTCCGCATCGCTGACGGCACGCCAGTCGACGTGCTCTGCCGCGAGGACAACGGCTTTCGTCTCGACGCGGCCGACCTCGAGCGCGCGATCACGCCGAAGACGCGCTGGCTGCTGCTGAACTCGCCGTCCAACCCGACCGGCGCGGCCTATTCCGCGGCGCAGCTTCGCCCGATCCTCGACGTGCTCAAGCGCCATCCGAATGTCTGGCTGATGGCCGACGATATCTACGAGCACCTGATCTATGACGGCATGCCGTTCGTCACGGCAGCAGTGCTCGAGCCGAGCCTGAAATCGCGCACGCTGACCGTCAACGGCGTCTCCAAGGCCTATGCCATGACCGGCTGGCGTGTCGGTTATGGCGGCGGCCCGCGCGAACTGATCGCGGCGATGGCGGTGGTGCAGAGCCAGAGCACGACCAATCCGTCTTCGGTGAGCCAGGCCGCCGCGATCGCCGCGCTGACCGGCCCGCAAGGCGTGCTGGTCGAGCGCCGCGCTGCGTTCCAGCGTCGCCGCGATATCGTGGTCGACGCGCTCAATGCTATCGACGGCGTCACCTGCCGTCGGCCGGAGGGCGCGTTCTACACCTATGCCAGCTGCGCCGGCCTGATCGGCCGCCGCACGCCGGATGGCGCCATCATCGACAGCGACGTGACGTTCTGCCGCTTCCTGCTGGAGAGGCATGACGTGGCCGTGGTGCCGGGCAGCTGTTTCGGCCTTGCACCTTATTTCCGCCTGTCCTACGCCACCTCGGAACAAAATCTGCGCGAAGCCTTAAAGCGCATCGCCAAAGCCTGCAGGGAGCTGTCATGACCATTCGCAACACCCGCACCGGGGGCCAGATCCTCATCGATCAGCTGGTCGCCCAGGGCGTCGATCGCGTCACCTGCGTGCCGGGCGAGAGCTACCTCGCGGCACTCGACGCGCTGCATGACAGCCCGATCGACGTCGTGATCTGCCGCGCCGAAGGTGGTGCGGCGATGATGGCGGAGGCCTATGGCAAGCTGACCGGCCGGCCCGGTGTCTGCTTCGTCACCCGCGGCCCCGGCGCGACCAATGCCAGCCACGGCGTTCACATCGCGATGCAGGACTCGACGCCAATGATCCTGTTCGTCGGCCAGGTCGATACCGGCATGCGCGAGCGCGAGGCGTTTCAGGAACTCGACTACAAAGCCGTGTTCGGCTCCATGGCGAAATGGGCGGTCGAGATCGATCGTCCCGACCGCATTCCCGAGCTGGTGGCGCGCGCCTTCCGCGTCGCGATGCAGGGCCGTCCGGGTCCCGTCGTGATCGCGCTGCCGGAGAACATGCTGACGGAGACCGCCACTGTCGCCGACGCCATGCGCATCGAGCCGGCGGTGAGCTGGCCCGCGCCCGCCGATATCGAGCAGGTCGGTGCGATGCTTGCGAGCGCCAAGGCGCCGCTGGTCATCCTCGGCGGCTCGCGCTGGAGCGATGAAGCCACCAAGAGCATCGCGCGCTTTGCCGAGCGGTTCGACCTGCCGGTCGCGACCTCGTTTCGCCGCGCGTCGCTGATCGACGCCGATCATTCGCATTATGCCGGCGATCTCGGCATCGGGCCGAGTCCGGGCCTGAAGGCGCGCATCGATAACGCCGATGTCATTCTGCTCGTCGGCGGCCGCATGTCGGAGATGCCGTCCTCGTCCTACACGCTGCTCGACATTCCGATGCCGCAACAGAAGCTGATCCACGTGCATCCGGGCTCCGAAGAGCTCGGTCGCCTCTATCAGCCCGCGCTCGCGATCCAGGCGACGCCTGCCGCATTCGCTGCCGCCGTCGAGACGCTGAAGCCCGCAGGTGCGGTCGCCTGGAAGGGCGAGGCCGCCAAGGCGCATGCCGATTATCTCGCCTGGACCGAGAAGGCGCGCGAGCTACCGGGCACGTTCCAGTACGGCCAGGTCATGACCTGGTTGCGCGACCGCCTGCCGAAGGACGCGATCGTCTGCAACGGCGCCGGCAACTATGCCGGCTGGATTCATCGCCATCACCGCTTCCACAGCTTTGCGTCGCAGCTCGCGCCGACCTCGGGATCGATGGGCTATGGCGTGCCGGCGGCGGTTCTCGCCAAACGGCAGTTTCCGGATCGCGTCGTCGTCGCCTTTGCCGGCGACGGCTGCTTCCTGATGAACGGCCAGGAGTTCGCGACCGCCGTGCAGTACGACGCGCCGCTGATCGTCATTGTCGTCGATAATTCGCAATACGGCACCATCCGTATGCACCAGGAGCGCGACTATCCCGGCCGCGTCGTCGGTACCCAGCTCAAGAACCCTGATTTTGCGATGTACGCGAAGGCGTTCGGCGGCCATGGCGAGCGCGTCGAGCGCACCGAGGAGTTCGCGCCGGCGTTCGAGCGCGCGCTCGCCTCGGGCAAGCCGTCGATCCTCCATTGCATCATCGATCCCCGCGCGATTTCGGTCGGCAAGGATTTTTCGCCCGCGGTGAAGGCGTAAGCGATGCCCGAAGGCCGCCACGTCGCCATCATCGGAGCCGGCGCGGTCGGCGTGATCAGCGCCATCGAGGCGCTGCGCGAGGGCCATCGCGTCACGCTGATCGATGCAGGCGAGCCCGGTGGCGAACAGGCGGCGAGCTACGGCAATGCCGGCTGGCTTTCCTCGCATTCGGTGATCCCGCCGGCCGAGCCGGGCATCTGGAAGAAGGTGCCTGGCTATCTCATGGATCCGCTCGGCCCGCTCGCGATCCGTTGGTCGTATTTGCCAAAGGCATTGCCGTGGCTGATCAAATATCTGCTGTCGGGCTGGACCGAGGCGCGCGTCGAGAAGACGGCCTTTGCGCTGCGCGACCTCCTGAAGGATGCGCCGCTACTGCACCGGAAGCTCGCGGAAGAGGCCGGTGTCCCCGAATTGGTCGAGCGCAACGGCGTGATGCACGTGTTCCCGTCGCGCGGCAACTTCGACAACGATCTTGGCTGGCGCCTGCGCAAGAAGGTCGGCGTCGAATGGCTGGAGCTGAACGCCGACGAGATGCGTCAGCGCGAGCCGGATCTGCATCCGCGCTACACCTTTGGCGTGGTGGTCGAAGAAGCGGGGCGCTGCCGCGATCCCGGTGCTTACGTTGCAGCCCTCGCTCAGCATGCACTGGCAAGCGGCGCTAAGCTCGTACGCGCAAAGGCGACGGGGCTTAAGCTTTCCGGCAACAAGCTTGTCGCCGTCCTCACCGAGACCGGCGAGATTCCTTGCGATGCCGCAGTGGTTGCGGCTGGCGCGCATTCAAAACGGTTGACCGCATCCGTCGGTGATCCGCTGCCGCTCGAGACCGAGCGCGGCTATCACGTCATGATCGAGCACCCGGAATCAGGTCCGCGCAGCTCGATGATGGCGTCCGACGCAAAGATGGTGGTGAACTGGACCGACAAGGGCCTGCGCGCCGCCGGCACGGTCGAGATCGCCGGCTTAGAGGCCGCGCCGAACTGGAAGCGCGCCGAGATCTTGCGCAACCACCTCCTCAGCATGTTTCCAAAACTGCCGAGGGATATTCCGTCGTCGCGCATAAAAACCTGGTTTGGGCATCGGCCGAGCATGCCGGACGGCATTCCCTGCATCGGCACCGCGCGCGCGTCGCGCGACATCGTCTATGCCTTCGGCCACGGCCATATCGGTCTGGTCAGCTCGGCCCGCACCGGCCGACTCGTCGCGCAGCTCCTGAGCGGCAAGCAGCCCGAAATTCCGCTCGCGCCGTTTTCGCCCAATCGCTTCCTCTGAGATCGCACCATGACTTATCCAGCCAACTCATCCTCTCGTATCGCCCGTGGCGGCAAGGCCATCTACGGCGCGCCGCTCGGCATCCTGATGCTGGAGGCGCGCTTCCCCCGCATTCCCGGCGACATGGGTAACGGCACGACCTGGCCATTCCCGGTGCTCTATCGCGTGGTGAGCGGCGCTTCGCCGGAGAAGGTGGTGCTGAAGGGCGCGGCGGGTCTGCTGCCTGACTTCATCGATGCGGCCAAGGATCTGGTGCGGCTCGGGGCCGAAGCCATCACCACCAATTGCGGCTTTCTCTCGCTGTTCCAGAAGGAGATCGCGGCGGCCGTCGGCGTTCCCGTTGCGACCTCGTCGCTGATGCAGGTGCCGTGGGTGCAGGCGACCTTGCCGCCGGGCAAGCGCGTCGGCCTCGTCACGGTGTCTGGCTCGACCCTGACGCCGGCCCATCTCGAAGGCGCCGGTGTGCCGCTCGATACGCCGCTGGTCGGCACCGAGCATGGCAAGGAATTCTTCCGCGTTCTGATCAAGGCCGAGAAGGATGACATGGACGTCGCGCAGGCCGAGCGCGATGTGGTCGAGGCGGGCAAGCAGCTCGTGGCAAAAAACCCTGACGTCGGTGCCATCGTGCTCGAATGCACCAACATGCCACCTTATGCGGCCGCGCTGCAGGCTGAGGTTGGGTTGCCGGTCTACGACATCTATTCCATGATCACCTGGTTTCATGCTGGACTGCGCCCGCGCGCGTTCGCCTGATTCCCAGTCAGGAAGCTCTTCACAACCTCCGCTGTTGTTTGCATTGCAATCGCTCCCACAGCCCCGGTATATTGGGCTGTGTGCGGGCATGAATGCAGCTGATGATGAGCAACGTGGAACTGGCTTCCGATAGTATCGTCGATCGCGTCTATGAACAGCTCAAGGCGATGGCCGTGAGTTATGAGTTCAAGCCGGGCGAGCGTCTCAACGAGGGCGAGCTGGCCAAGCGTCTTGGCGTCAGCCGCACGCCGCTGCGCGAAGCGCTCAACCGTCTCAACACCGAGGGCTTTCTGCGCTTCACGCCGGGCAAGGGCTTCTTCTGCCGCGAGCTCGACGCCCACGAGATCTTCGATCTCTACGAGCTGCGCAAGTCGATCGAGGTCGCCTCGGTCCGCCTCGCCATCAAGCGCGCCAAGGATGAGGACATCGACGCGCTGCTGAAATTCCTCGAAGCCACCGGCCCCGATCCCGGCGAGCGCTCTTCAGTCGAATTGGTCGAGCTCGACGAGACCTTTCACGAGCGGCTGATGGCGATGTCGAACAATGCCGAGATGTTGCGCGTGCTCCGCAACGTCAACGCCCGCATCCGCTTCGTGCGCTGGATCGACATGGACAGTATCAACCGCTCCAGCACGCAAGCCGAGCACCGCGCGGTCGTCGAAGGGTTGAAAGCGCGTAACGAAGACGCCTGCGTCTCGGTGCTGGAAAAGCACATCGACCGCCGCCTCGATCGCATCACCTCTGCGATCAAGGAAGGCTACGCGCAGATCTACATGCCGGCCGCGGCAAGGTCTGCGGGGAACTGAGGCTCTCTTCACCTCGCCCCGCTTGCGGGGAGAGGTCGGATTGCATCGAAGATGCAATCCGGGTGAGGGGGTACAGGTCTATCGGTAGACTCCTCGCATGGAGAGAGCCCCTCACCCCAACCCTCTCAGCGCGAGCGAAGCTCGTCGCGCCCCCGTAAGAACGGGGAGAGGGAGCAGAGGCACCGGTGCTGCGGCCAACGCCAGCTATACAATCCGTCAATACCTGCTCATGCCAGACGGTCAGAGCCTTCGCGCCCGAACATCGCTAGCGTGCCGCTCGAAATTCACGGAGACACGCGGTGCATAGCCCAAAGCCTAATCCCGACACGCGCAGCAGTGACGACTGGCCGTCCGAGCTCTACCGCGTCCTGAAGGCCGCCGACGTCAGGCAGATGTCGTACGTGCCGGATGCCGGCCACAGCCAGCTGATCCGTATGTTCTCGGCCGACCGCGATGTCACCACCAATGTGCTGACGACCGAGGAGGAGGGCATCGCGATCGCCGCGGGCGCGTGGCTTGGCGGCCAGCGCAGCGTGCTGCTGATGCAGTCGAGCGGTGTCGGCAATTGCATCAACATGCTGTCGCTGTCGGCGATCGGCCGTTTTCCGCTGCTGATGCTGGTGACGATGCGCGGCGAATGGGCCGAGTTCAATCCCTGGCAGGTGCCGATGAGCCGGGCGACGCAGCCCTCGCTGGAGGCGATCGGGCTGAAGGTGATGCGGGCGGAAACGCCGGAGGATCTGGTCGAAACTGTCGAGTCGGCCGCCGCGCTCGCCTATGAAGCCGACCAGCAGATCGCGGTCCTGATCGGGCAGCGCCTGATCGGCAAGAAGAAGTGGTGATATCGATGTCCGTTCCCTCCCAGCTCGATCGCCGTGCCGCCGTCGCGGCACTCCTGAATAACCGCAAGGACACGCTGGTCGTCTCCGGCCTCGGCTCTTCCACCTACGACCTGCATTCCGTCGGCGACCACGACGGCAATTTCTATCTCTGGGGCGCCATGGGCGGCGCCGCGCTGATCGCGCTTGGATTGGCGCAGGCCCAGCCGGGCAAGCGCGTTCTCGCCTTGACTGGCGACGGTGAGCAATTGATGGGGATCGGTGGTCTCGCCACCATCGGCGTCGCCCGTCCGCGCAATCTCGACATCGTCGTGATCGACAACCAGCATTTTGGCGAGACCGGGATGCAAGCGAGCCATACCGGGCGTGGCGTCGACTTGACGGCGATCGCTACGGCCTGCGGCTTTGCCGCAACCGCGACGTTGCGGACGCTCGAGGAGGTGCAGAGCCTCGCTACGCAGATCGCGCAGCCGGCCGATGGCCCGCGGCTTTTTGTCATCAAGGTCAAGGCCGAAAATCCGCCGCGCTCGCTGCCCTCGCGCGATGCCGTCTTTATCAAGAACCGGTTCCGTGCTCATCTCGGCTTTGCGGCGGCTTGAACTGGAGGCCTCTCCGGGATAGCTCGCTGCCCTAAGCAGCTATCCTGGAGTGAGACCCATGAAACTATCCGGCAAGGTCGCCGCCATCACCGGCGCGGCACGTGGCATTGGCAAGGCCTGCGCAAAGCGATTCCTCGATGACGGCGTCAAGGTCGTGATCTCGGATGTCGATGCCGAGGGCCTCGCCGCGACGGCTGCCGAACTCGGGCGGCCGGATACCTTGCGCACCGTGGTCGGCAATGTCGCCAAGCGCGCCGATGTCGATCAGCTTGTCGCGACCGCTGTGAAAGAGTTCGGCCGGCTCGACATCATGGTCAACAATGCCGGCGTTGCCCGCAACCGGGACATCCTGGAGATTTCCGAGGAGGAATTCGACGAAATCATCGGCATCAATCTGAAGGGCGCGTTCTTCGGCGTCCAGGCGGCGGCGAGGCAGATGATCGCGCAAGGCGGCGGTGGCGTCATCATCAACATGTCCTCGGTGAACGCGCTGCTGGCGATCCCGGCGCTTGCGACCTACGCGATGTCCAAGGGCGGCATGAAGCAGCTCACATCGGTTGCCGCGGTGGCGTTGGCTCCGCACAACATCCGCGTCGTCGCGGTCGGGCCGGGCACGATTTTGACCGACATGGTCGCGTCGTCGATCTACACATCCGAGGATGCCCGCAAGACCGTGATGTCACGCACGCCGGCCGGCCGCGGCGGCGAGCCGAGCGAGGTGGCGTCCGTCGTCGCGTTCCTGGCCAGCGACGATGCGTCCTACATCACGGGGCAGACCATCTATCCCGATGGCGGCCGGCTGATCCTGAACTACACGGTGCCGGTGAAGGACAAGTAGCTCTTCGGATTTTTGTTTGACGCGTTTTCTTCACGCGTACCGGTATCCACTTCGCTCGAAAACGCTCTACGACTTCACCGCGCCCGAGGTCATGCCGTCGATGAACTGGCGCTGCAGCAGCACGAAGATCGCGACGATCGGCAGCACGATCGTCACGGCCGCGGCGAGCATCTCGCCCCAGTCGGTCGAATACTGGCCGGTCAGATTGTAGAAGCGCACGATCGCGGTGACGTTGCTGTCGTTCTGCAGGAACGTCACGGCGATGACGAACTCGTTCCAGGCGTTCAGCCCGACGATGATGGCGACCGTGAGCAGCCCCGGCCGCATCATCGGCAGGATCACGTACCAGAAGGTCTGCCACGGCTTGGCGCCGTCGACCTGCGCGGCTTCCTCCAGCGCGACCGGAATCGCGAGCGCATAGGTGCGCAACAGGAAGATCGCGAAGGGTGAGAACATCGCGGTGTAGATCAGTGCCACCGCAGGGATCGAATTCACCAGCCCAAGCTTGGCGAAGATGAAATACAACGGATACAGATAAAGCTGCACGGGCACGGTGATCGTGGCCATGAAGTAGAAGGTGATGAAGCGCCAGAATTTGCCCTTCTGCCGCGCCAGCACATAGGCGCAGGGCGTCGCGGTGACGCAGACCATCAAAATGGTGAGGATCGCGACCTCGGCGCTGTGCAGCAGGCTGGGACCGAGCTGGGCATTGCGCCAGGCGGAGGAAAAATTCTCCCAGTGCAGCTGGGTCGGCAGCGCGAGCGGGTCGCTGTCGATCTCGACTGTCGTCTTCAGCGCGTTCATCACGGCGAGCACGATCGGCAGCAGCGAGCTGAACGATGCGACACCGATCAGCCCAAGGCTGAACGTCCTGCTCCAGCGGTCCCCGATCATGTCGATTGCGCGTCGTCGGTGATCTGGAGCCAGAGATAGACGGCGGTGGCGCAGAGGCCGAACAGGCTCATGACGCAGGCCGCCGCCGCGGCCTGACCGACATCGCCTTCGAAGAAGGCGTGGCGGTAGGCGAAGGTTGCCAGCACCTCGCTGCCATAGGCGGGTCCGCCGCGGGTGACGATGAAGATGAACTCGAACACCTGAAACGACCAGATCACGGTCAGGATCAGCATGAGCGTCAGCGTCGGGCGAATGCCTGGAATCAGCACGTAGCGGAACAGCTGGAGGAAGCCGGCGCCGTCGAGCCGCGCGGCCTCGATCTGCTCGACGCTGATCTGCCGCATCGCCGACAGAAACACCACAGCAAGAAAGCCCCACCAGTGCCAGATGTCGACGGCGGCCACCGCATAAAGCGAACGGTCGGGGTCGGCGAGGGGATCGGAGATCGAGAAGCCGTGCTCGTTCAGCCAGGCGACGATGCCGGTCGCCGGGCTGAAGATCATGCCCTGGAAGATGCGGCCTGTGACCGCGACCGCGATGATGCGCGGCAGGAAAATGATGGACTGCACCACGATGCGCGCTTTCGGCGCCATCAGCAGTGCCGCGGCCATCACCAGCGCGAGGCAGACAGGCACGGTGAGGAAGATCGCGGTCCAGATGAAGTTGTTGGTGAGAGCCGACCAGAACACGGGGTCGGCGACCATGTTCTGGAAATTGGCCAGGCCCGCCCACGCCGGCGTGCCGACACCATCCCACATGAAGAACGCCGCCGTGAATGTCAGCACGGCGGGCACCAGGATGATGCAGATGTTGATCAGCAGCGCCGGGAGCGCGAACAGCCACATGTTGGAATCAGGCCGTCCGCGGCGGCAGCGGCGGCACCTTGCCTTCCTTCGCTTCCTGGCTGAACAGCGTCTGCATCCGGGTCAGGTAAGCATCCGCTGTGATCTTGTTGAGCCAGACCTGCTCGATGCCCTCGATCAGGTAGGAGTTGGTGGCACCGGGCCAGAACGTCCAGGTGGTGAAGCCGTATTGTCCCTTGCTGAAGGCCTCGTGCAGAGTCGCGACGGTCTTCTCGAACAGGGGATAGCCAATGCCGCTGAGCATCTCCGGTGGCAGGTCCTTGACCGGCAGCGCCCATTTGCCGGGCCAGTCGCGGTTCATGGTCTCGTAGAATTTGCGTGTCAGCATGAATTCGAACACGGCGGCGGCGCCCTCGGCGTTCTGCGAGGTCTTGGCGATCGACAGCGTCGCGCCGCAGGCGAGGTGCACCAGCGGCCCGGTGAAGGCCGAACCGAGGCTTGGCGTCGGCATCACGTCCATCACCGTGTCGGGCTTGGACATGCCGTAGGACTTGGTACCAAACGTCCAGGTGCCGCCCAGCGCCATCGCCGCCTTGCCGTTCACGACCTGCAGAAAACTCTGCTCAATCGTCAGCGAGAAGTAGTTCTTGCCGAAATAGCCCTTGTTGTACCAGGCCTTTGAGAGCTCGACGGCCTCGACGAAGGGCGGCGCGGTCCAGGGCAACTCGCCTGCGAGCGCCTTGCGGACATTGTCGGGGCCGGCGACGTTGTTGAGGAACACCGTCATCAGCCATTCGTTGACGCCCTTCCAGTCGGCATTGCCGGCCCCGAAGGGGATGATGCCCTTGGCGAGCGCGGCGTCGGCGACTTCTTCCATCTCCTGCCGGTTGGTCGGTAGCTTCCAGCCGTTCTGCTTGAACAGATCCTTGTTGTAGAAGAGGTGCATGGACTCGTAGTCGCGCGGGAGCGCGTAGAGCTTGCCGCCATAAACGCTGGTGTTGAGCAGCGGCGCGAGGAAGCGGTCCTTCCACTTGTACTTCTCGGCGAAATCGTCGAGCGCCAGCACCTGGCCGGCATTGGCGATCGCGGTGAGGTAGGCGGGGCCTGCGGTCTGCACGATGTCGGGTCCGTTGCCGGCGACGAGAGCGACCTTCAGCAGATTGTTGACCGCCGCGCCCTTCACTTCCATCTGCAGCAGATATTTGTCCTGCGACGCATTGAAGGCCTCGACCAGATCGTTGCGCAGCGCGGCCTGTCCGTCCGGATTCGCCGAGCCGAACCACATGGTCACGACCTTGCGCGCGTCCTCGGCGCGGGCGCCGCGCGGCAAATTGGCTGCAAGCGCGGCGGCTGGAATGGCGGCGACAAGCTGGCGTCGGGTCATGGTCATGGCGATGAACCTCGGTTTCCTCGGGGTACGAATGGCAATTGTTGATTTTGCTTTAGTAATACGTATAACTAAGCGGAATGATGACGTCAACAACGAGGACGAAGCGGGGGAAGGGGCGCGACAAAGCAGCGCCGGGCCGCCCCACGCAGAAGGATATTGCGCTCGCGGCTGGCGTTTCGCAGGCCGCGGTGTCGCTCGTCCTGAACAAGGCGGAGACGCCGTCCGTCCCGCCGGCCACGCGGACGCGGATCCTCGAAGTCGCAGAAGGGCTCGGCTACCGGCCGAACCATCCGGCGCGGATGCTGCGTAGCGCACGCACGATGACCTTTGCCTGCGTCATCCCTGACATCACCAACCCGTTCTATCCGGGTCTCGTTCGAGGATTGCAGACAGTCGCGGCGCCTGCCGGCTATGACGTGCTGATCTTCGATACCGACGGGCGGCCGGAACGTGAGGCCCGCGCGATCGACTGGTTGTTGCAGGGCCGCGCCGACGGCGTCGTCGCGACGTTCTTTCATCTGCGCGTGCCGCAGCTGGCCGTGCTCGCGCGAAAAGGCATTCCGCTGGTGCGGCTGGAGAGCCAGCACAAGCCGGATGGACCGCTCGCGATCGACAGCGTCTATATCGACAACGCGGAGGCCGCCGCCGCGATGACGCGGCTCCTGATCGCGCGCGGGCATCGCCGCATCGCGATGATCCAGGCCGAGTTCGGTCCGAGCCAGCGCCGCGCGCAGGGCTACAGTGCGGTAATGCGGGAGGCCGGGCTATCGCCCGATTTCGTCACCGACAGCGCCTATTCCGAAGAATCCGGCGCGCGGGCGATGAATCGGCTGCTCAAACGCAAGGGCGAGCGGCCAACCGCGGTGTTCGGCGCCAGCGACGTGCTGGCGCTCGGCGCGATGGAGGCGGCGCGCAATGCCGGGCTCTCGATTCCCGGCGATATCGCGATCGCCGGTTTCGACGACATCCCGGTCGCAAAGCTGCTCGGCCTCACCACGGTGCGGCAGCCGGAGTTCGACCTCGGCGCGCTCGCGGCGGAAACGCTGGTGAAGCGGTTGCAGCCGGGCGGGCTCGCCTCGCCCGGCAAGAGCCACGAGCTGAAATTCGAGATCATGAAACGCTCGTCGGTTTGACCGGCGAAACAATTGAACGTGGGAGTGAACAAGTGACGGCAATTCCTCATGACTACGCGGAGCGCGTCTATGCCGGCGTGCTCGGCAAGCTCATCGGCGTCTATCTCGGCCGGCCCTTCGAGGGCTGGACCTATGAGCGCATCATAAAGGAGCTCGGGCCGATCAATTATTACGTCAACGAGCGCCGCGACGTGGCTCTCCGCTCGCATCATCTCGTCGTCACCGACGACGATGTCTCCGGCACCTTTGCGTTTCCGCGCGCGCTCGCCGACAACGGCTATCCAAAGCGCCTGACCGCGAGGCAGGTCGGGCAGGCCTGGCTGAACTACATCGTCGAGGAGCGCGCCGTGCTGTGGTGGGGCGGCATCGGCAATTCCACCGAGCACACCGCCTATCTCCGCCTGAAGTCCGGTATCCCTGCGCCGCAGAGCGGTTCGATCGAGCTGAACGGTGCAACGGTCGCCGAGCAGATCGGCGCGCAGATCTTTATCGATGGCTGGGCGATGGTGAGCCCGGGCAATCCCGAGCAGGCCGCTTATCTCGCCGATCAGGCCGGCCGCGTCAGCCATGACGGTGAATCCGTGCATGCTGCAAAACTGCTGGCGGCGATGGAGGCGCAAGCCTTCGTCGAGCGCGACGTGCAGAAGCTGATCGACACAGGTCTTGCCTTCGTGCCGAAGGACGCGCTGATCCGGCGCGTCGTCAATGACGTGCGTGACTGGCACGCCGGCGACAATAGCAACGACTGGGAGCGCACCCGCGCGCTGATCGCCGAGCGTTACGGCTACGATAAATTCCTCGGCAACTGCCACGTCGTGCCCAACCACGCGCTGATCATTCTAGCGACGCTCTACGGCGAGAACAGTTTTCAGGATGCGATGCGGATCGCCAACACGGCCGGCTGGGACACGGACTGCAACGCCGGCAATGTCGGTTGCCTGTTCGGCATCCGCACCGGATTGGCCGGTCTCGACGCGGGCCCGGACTTCCGCACGCCGGTCGCCGACCGCATGTATATCTCGACCGCCGACGGCGGCGCCGCGATCACCGATGCGGTGATCGAGACGCAGTCGCTGGTCGCGGCAGGGCTTGCGCTGGCGGGCGCGCCGGCGCTTGCGGTGGCCAAGAACGGCGCGCGTTTCAATTTCAATTTTCCGGGTAGTCTGCAGGGCTTCCACGTCAAGGGCGGCTCGCCGGCGCGGCTGCACGAGGTCGAGCTCAGCAACGTCGCCGGCCATAGCCGCAATGGCGAGCGCAGTCTTGCGATCGGCTTCCGCCGCCTCGCGCCCGGCCGCGTGGCGCGCATTGCCAGCCCCACCTACTTCGACAAGGAGGTGTTTTCGATGCCGACCTATCAGCTGGTGTCATGCCCGACGCTGTATTCGGGCCAGCGCGTCGAGTGCCGGCTGGAATCCGAGACCGACAGTGGTACGGCGTCGGTACGGCTGTTCGCCAGTGTCTATGACGAGCGCGACGAGCTGGTGCAGATCTATGGCGATGCGCAGGAGCTCACAGGCGGCTGCGAGGCCGTGCTGAGCTGGCAGGTGCCGGAGACGAACGCCTATCCGATCTTCGAGATCGGAATCGAGATCGAGACGCGCGATCCGCTCGGTGTCGATGGCACGCTGTATCTGGACTACCTGACCTGGGGCGGTGCGGCCGACACCGTGCTGAAACGTCCGGACAACAATGTCAGCACGATGTGGAAGCACGCCTGGGTCAACAATGTCAGCCAGTTCCAGACCCGCTGGGAAGGCCTGCGCGTCACCAACGGCGATGGTCTCGGCTTCATCGCGCAGGGCTCGCGCGACTGGAAGGATTATCGGGTGACCTCGGAGATCACGCCGCTTTTGGCGAATGCATGGGGCCTCGCGGCGCGCGTGCAGGGACGCGAGCGCTATTATGCGCTGATGTTCGATCGGGCAGAGGGCGGCCGCGTGCGCCTGGTCAAGCGCGTGCATGACGAGGTCGTGCTGGCCAGCGAGCGTTCTGACTGGCAGCTCGATCGCAAATACAAGGTCGAGCTGTGTGTGGTCGGCCGCGAGATCGAAGCCCATCTCGACGGCAAGAAGCTATTCAGCGTGCAGGACGCCGGCGAGCTACCGTTAAGCGGTGGCGCGGTCGCGCTGGTCGTCGACAGCGGATCGATCTCGGCCGAAGAGGTGAGGGTGGCGCCGGTCTAAGGCCTGATGGGATGAGGTCGAATCGAGTTCGGCCGATGGCAGCGCTCTCTCCGTTCCCTCCCCCCTTGTGGGGGAGGGGCAGGGAGGGGGGTGCCACACGGGGATTCCCTCCGTCGCGCACGGCTCTCGCTGCATCATCAACAACCGGCACCATTTCCTGGGCTACCCCCCTCCCTAGCCCTCCCCCCTTGTGGGCAGGGGAATCGCATGTGAGCGTTCTCTGTAAGGCATTGCGATTTGGACAGAAATCGATTCTGAAGGAGGCTCCTGAATTGGCAGGAGCGGCCGATGGATCGATTCTCGGAGTGCTTCGAAGACCTGCCTGACCCGCGGGCGGACAATGCGCTGCATGATCTGACAGAGCTTTTGTTCATTGCGCTGATGGCGACGTTGTGCGGAGCGACGAGTTGCACCGACATGGCGTTGTTTGCACGGCTGAAGGCCTATCTTTGGCAGGACGTGCTGGTGCTCAAGCATGGGCTGCCAAGTCATGACACGTTCAGTCGCGTGTTCCGTATGCTCGATCCAAAGGCGTTCGAGACAGCGTTCCGGCGCTTTATGGAAGCCTTCGCCGAGGGCGCGAAGATCGCACGGCCGCAGGGCGTGATCGCACTGGATGGCAAGGCGCTGCGGCGGGGCTACGAGCGCGGCAAAAGCCACATGCCGCCGATCATGGTGACGGCGTGGGCGGCGCAGACGCGCATGGCGCTGGCCAATGTTCTGGCGCCGAACAACAACGAAGCCGCCGGCGCCTTGCAATTGCTCGAACTGCTGCAACTCAAGGGGTGCATCGTGACAGCCGATGCGCTGCACTGTCATCGCGAGATGGCCAAGCAGATCGTGGCACGGGGCGGCGATTACGTGCTGGCAGTGAAGGAGAACCAGCCCGCTCTGCTGGCCGACGCCAAGGCGGCGATTGCCGCAGCGGCCCGCAAGGGCAAGAAGCCGGTTGCCACCACCGATGCAGATCATGGGCGCAAGGAAAAGCGCAGCGCGCTTGTCGTGCCGGTCAAGGACATGGAGAAGACGCACAACTTCCCTGGCCTCAAAGCCGTCGCGCAGATCAGCAGCAAGCGCGGCAAGGACAAAGCCGTCGAGCGCTACTTCCTGATGAGCCAAAACTACAGTCGCACGGAGGTTCTGCGCATTGTTCGCACCCATTGGACCATCGAAAACGGCCTGCACTGGCCGCTCGATGTCATCCTCGACGAGGATCTGGCCCGCAACCGCAAGGACAACGGTCCGGCCAACCTTGCCGTACTCAGAAGACTTGCCCTCAATGTGGCCAGGGCTCACCCCGACACCACCACCTCCTTGCGCCTCAAGCTCAAGCGCGCCGGCTGGAACGATGCCTTTCTTTTTGAGCTCCTCGGCCACATGCGATAGCCCTGCCCACAAGGGGGGAGGGAACGCACCTTCGTCGGGGCGCTAGCCGAAACTCAACCTATCACACACTAGCGACGATCACTCCGCCGCGATCGTCATGCCGTAGCCGAGCCGCTTCGAGATGTGGCCGGCGCAGTCGCGTAGGGCATGGGCGATGGGACTGTCCCAGCGCGCATCGAACGTGCCCTCCGGCCCCATCGCGGTGATGACCAGCGCGACATGGCCGGCATGGTCGAACACCGGCGCGGAGAAGGCGTTGACGCCGGGGAGCGGATCGCCGAGGGCGCGGGCAAGCCCGTGCTTGCGGACCTCGGCCAGCATTTCGGCGACCTTGGCGCCTTTCACCGGCCGCTTCGGATTGTAGCCGACGCCCTGGCGATCGAGCCCGCTTTCGAGCGCAGCGTTGATCGTCTTCTCCGGCAGGAACGCGGCAAAGGCGCGGCCGGTCGCGGTTTCCAGCAGCGCCATCACCGAGCCAGCGCGCATCACGATGTGAACGGGCTGGCCGGGTTCTTCGAGCTGCACGACAGTCGGGCCATGCGTGCCCCAGACCGCGAGCGAGACCGCGTGCCCGATCTGGCTGGCGAGCGCCGCGATCTTCGGCTGGGCGATGCGCACACCAGACAGACGGCGCAGGCTGATGAGGCCAAGCTCGAGCGCGAGCGCACCGATCTCGTAGCGGCCGGTCGTTTCATCCTGCTCGATCAAGCCAATGCGCGAAAAGCTGGCGAGATAAGGATGCGCCTTAGCCGGCGTCATGCCGGCTTCGCGGGCGAGATCGCGCAGCATCATCGGCTCGCCGCTTTTGGCGAGCGCACGGAGCAATTCTCCGCCGACTTCGATCGACTGGATGCCGCGGCTTTCTCTCTTCATGCGCCCCCTGGCGTGTGGTTACGCCGCGTCGCGCTTGGCGGCGCTGTCGGCGAGATGACGGCCGGCAATGTAGCCGAAGGTCAGCGCCGGCCCAAGCGTGATGCCGGCGCCGGGATAATTGCCGCCCATGATGCTCGCCATGTCGTTGCCGGCGGCATAGAGCCCCGGAATCACCCGGCCCTCGGCGTCGAGCGCCCGCGCGTTCTCGTCGGTGACGATGCCGGCATAGGTGCCGAGATCGCCGATCACCATCTTGATGGCGTAGAACGGCCCGTTCTCGATTGGCGCGATGCAGGGATTGGGACCGTGCATGGCGTCGCCCTGGTAGCGGTTATAGGCTTTTGAGCCCTTGCCGAAGGCGGCGTCGTGCCCGAGCGGCGCTGTGGCATTGAACTGCTTGACGGTTTCAGTGAACGCCTTCGCATCGATGCCGGCCTTCGCTGCGAGCGCCTCGAGCGTATCGCCGCGCATGAGATAGCCGGTATTGAGATGGTGACCCAGCGGCATCGGAAACGGCGGCACGCAGCCGAGGCCGTATTTGCGCAGCGTCGGGTGATCGCAGACGAGATAGGCCGCGATCTCCTCGCCCGGCTTTGCCGCCTTGATCATGGCCTGGACAAAATCGTGATAGGAATTGCCTTCATTGGCAAAGCGCTTGCCGTCGCGCATCACCGCGATCACGCCGGGCTTGGCGCGGTCGATGAAGTGCGGCATCACGCCCTTCGAGCCGTCCTTGCGCGTGGTCAGCGACACCGGCACCCAGGCCGCCGCGTTCGGCAGGCGATCCTCGACATGGCCGCCGGCGCTTTCCGCCAGACGTAGGCCGTCGCCGGTATTGCCGGTCGGGCCGGGTGAGAAGTGCTCATTGCCGGTCGGCGCATGCGGAAACATCTTCTTGCGCCGTTCGACATCGTGCGGGAAGCCGCCGCAGGCGAGCACGACGCCCTGGCGCGCACGAACGCGCACGTCACGTCCCTCGCGCGACACGACCGCGCCGGTGACAGTGCCGTTCTCAACCGTCAGCTCGCGCACCGGCGAGGACAGCCACATCGGAATCCTCAGGTCCTGCGCGGATTTTGCGAGACGGCCGGCCAGCGCGTTGCCGTTGGTCAAGGTCATGCCGCGGCCGTAGCGCAGCACGTCCATCAAATGCCGCGACAGGCGTTTTGCGACATAGACCGCCGAAGTCAGCGACTTCGTCACGCGCATGAAATGGATGATCTCCTTGCCGCTTCCGAGCATCATGCCGAACACGGTGAGCTCGGGCAGCGGCATGCCGAGCGTCTTGATCTGGTCGCCAAGCTCGCGGCCGTCGAACGGCCGCGTCACCATGGAGCGGCCGCCCTGCGTGCCGCCGGGTGCTTCGGCATGGTAGTCGGGAAACACCAGCGGCATGTCGAAGCGCAGCGCGGTCTTGGTGGTGAAGAAGTCGACGGCTTCAGGACCTGCGCTCAGGAATGCATCGACCCGTGCCGCATCGAAATTGTTGCCGGCTTCGTGCCGTAGATAAGTGCGGGCCTGCTCCGGCGTTTCCGCGATGCCGTAGGCCTTTGCCAGCGACGTGCCGGGAATCCACAGCCAGCCGCCCGAACGGGCGGTGGTGCCACCGAAGCGCGGCTCCTTCTCGACGATCAGCACGTCGAGACCGCGGTAGCGCGCGGTGATCGCCGCGGACATGCCGGAGCAGCCCGATCCGGCCACGAGCACATCGCACTCGTAAGTCTCAGTTGCGTTGCGCTCGTTGCCGGTCATGTCTCACCTCACTTCTTCAAGAGCGGACATTTGGATTCGGAGACCGGGCGATAGGCGTCCTCGCCCTTCACGGTCTTGATGATCTCCAGATAATCCCAGGGCTCCTTGGACTGCTCGGGCGACTTCACCCTGGCCAGATACATGTCGCGGATGACGCGGCCGTCCTCGCGCAATTTGCCGCCATGGACGAAGGTATCCTCGATCGGCAGCTCGCGCATCTTGGCCATCACCTTGGCCGGATCGTCGGTGCCGGCGGCCTTGATGCCTTTGAGATAATGCAGCACCGAGCCGTAGACGCCGGTCTGGATCATGGTCGGCATCACATTGGTGCGCGCAAAGAATTTCTTTGACCACGCGCGGGTCTGCTCGTCCATGTTCCAGTATGATGCCGTCGTCATGTAGGTGCCCTGCGCCGACTTGAGCCCGATCGCGTGCACGTCGGTGTCGAACATCAACAGGCCAACGAGCTTCTGGCCGCCCTGGACCAGGCCGAACTCGCCGGACTGCTTGATGGCGTTGTCGGTGTCCTGGCCGGCATTGGCGAAGGCGACCACGTCGGCCTTGGAGCTCTGCGCCTGCAGCGCGAAGGAGGAGAAGTCCGCGGTGTTGGTCGGATGCTTGACGCCGCCCAGCACCTTGCCGCCCATCTCGTTGATGAAGCGGGTTGCGTCCTTCTCGAGCTGCTGGCCGAAGGCGTAGTCCGCGGTGATGAAGTACCAGGATTTGCCGCCTTCCTTGATCACGGCGGAGGCCGTCACCTTCGACAACGCATAGGTGTCGTAGGTGAAGTGCACGGTGTTCGGGCTGCACAGCTCGTCGGTCAGCGAGCTCGCGCCGGGGCCGGAGAGCAGGGCGATCTTGTTGCGCTCGCGCACCATGTTGTGCACGGCGATCGCGATGCCGGAATTGGGAATGTCGACGACGGAGTCGACCTTGCCGTTGTCGAACCAGCCGCGCACGATATTGACGCCGACGTCGGTCTTCATCTGATGGTCGGCGCTGATGATCTCGATCGGCTTGCCGAGCACGGTGGGCCCGAACTCTTCCACCGCCATCTTGGCGGCCTCGACCGAGCCCGGCCCGCTGTTGTCGCGGCCCCAGCTCGACAGGTCCGTCAGCACGCCGATCCGCACCACGTCGTCGGAGACTTGCGCGCTCGCAACATTGGTCATGGCGGCAGACGTCATGGCCGCGAGCATGGCGCAGGCCAAAAGCCCTCTCATCGTCGTTCCCTCTCTTTTATGGGCCGCTTGGCGCGGCCGGTTGTTCTGGCAATAAATTAGATATTAGCAAATAGATTTGTCAATGACGAATAAAGGCCTCTCCGTCGTCCCGGCGAAGGCCGGGACCCATACCGCGTGATTTCTCGAGGCCGGAGGCTCGCAGTACCGGAGCACGAGTCCTCGCCAAACTCCGCCCTGTGGTTATGGGTCCCGGCCTTCGCCGGGACGACGGTGAGGAGGTGGCGGCGCGCAAAGTCTCGCATTGTGATCCCGCGTAGTGCACACACCCCCACAAGTTGCAACCATGATCGTGATTGGCCATGATGCATCCGGAAATATCGGGGCACATGGCAATGACGGCAGCAGCGGGGGTCTCCGGCGCGGCGGAGCGGTCGACGACGGCGCATGTGGTGTGGGCGAGCGCGCTCGGCACTGCGATCGAGTGGTACGACTTCCTGATCTACGGCACGGCTGCCGCACTCGTGCTGAACAAGCTGTTCTTCCCGAGCTTCGATCCCTTTGTCGGCACGCTGGCGGCGTTCTCGACCTATGCGGTCGGCTTCGTGGCGCGGCCGATCGGCGGTGCGATCATCGGGCACTACGGCGATCGGCTCGGACGCAAGACAATGCTGGTCGCGACCATGATCGCGATGGGGCTCGGCACCTTCCTGATCGGATGCCTGCCGACCTACAGCCAGATCGGCCTCTGGGCGCCGATCCTGCTCGTCATCCTGCGCTTCATCCAGGGCATCGGGCTCGGCGGTGAATGGAGCGGCGCGGTCGTCATGGTGGCCGAGCATGCCGGCGATCGGCGCGGCCTTTACGGCAGCCTGGTGCAGATCGGCTTTCCCGTCGGCGTTGCCGCCTCCACCGGCATCTTCGGGCTGATGACGCAACTGCCCGAAGCGGATTTCCTGAGCTGGGGCTGGCGCGTGCCGTTCCTGATCAGCATCCTGCTTGTCGGGGTCGGCTTCGTCGTGCGGCTGAAGCTCGCGGAGACGCCGCACTTCAAGGAGGTGGTCGAGCGCAAGGAGGTGCTGGCGCAGCCGGTGTGGGAGGTGCTTCGCCGCGACTGGCGCAGCTTTCTGCTGGCGATCGGCATCACGGTGTCGGAAGTCGGGCTCGCTTATCTCCTCACGGTTTTCACCGTGGTCTATGCCACGACAAAGCTCGGCCTGCCGCGTCAGGTGATCCTGAACGCGGTGGTCTATGCCGCGATCGTCGAACTCGCCACGCTGCCGCTTGCGGGATGGCTGTCCGATATCTTTGGCCGCAAGGCGCTCTATCTCGCCGGCGGCGTGTTCTCGGTGGCGCTGGCGTTTCCGCTGTTCTGGTTCCTCGACACCAAAGAGCCGGTGCTGATCACGCTCGCGCTCGTGGTCACGATGACGCTGACGCACGCGCTGCTGTTCGGACCCAAGGCGGCGTTCATGCCGGAGCTGTTCCGCACCCAGGTGCGCTACAGCGGCGCCTCGCTCGGCGCAAATGTCGCAGCCGCGTTGAGCGGCGGCTTCTCGCCGCTGATCGCAACCGCGCTGCTCGCCTGGGCCGGCACTTACTGGCCGGTGTCGCTCTACATCATCGCGCTGTCGATCATCACCATCATCGCGACGATGATGGCGCCGGAGACCGCGCGCGACACGCTCAAATCCTGACAGCGGCTAACTGCAGGCAGGATTCGCGGCTGCTGGAAATACCAGGAAGGTGATGCTCGCCGGCGCAAGCCGTATCGGGCCCGCGGCTGCTGCGTGCGGCGCAAGCCGGGGCAGTTCGTCATCGGCACTCAGTGCCAGCGTCGTGCCGTTCAGCTGCACGGTCGCGCTCTGCAGGCGCGTCGCATGCAACGTGTAACGCTCGGCGGGGAGCGAGAGCGTCAGGGCAGATGATGCATGCCGGGACGCGTTGATCGCGAGCACGGACACCATGCCCCGCATGCCCGGGTGGCAATGCGCATAGAGATGGAGATCCGGCGCGGCGACCGAGTTCGTGTCGAGCACGATCGTGCCCATCAGCCGGTGCCAGAGCAGCGCAGCCCAGTAGTTCGGCCGCGGTCGGAACGTCCCTTCGTCAAGCAGGCCGTAGTCGCTGGCGGCCAGCGTGTTGTGCATCACCACCTGGACGCCGGCTCTTGCCAGCCGACCATGCTGGTCGAGATAGCGGAAGGTGTCGAGAAACGTCTTGTCCCAGCGGTTGCCGCCGCAAGCCGCGTCCGCTGTCTCCGTCAGCCAGATCGGTTTGCCCGGCTCGAATGCGTCGCGCAACGCGCTGTAGATCGCGAGTGTCGCGTCAGTGCGCGCCAGCCACTGCTCGGAGAGCGCCTGCGCCGGATCATCACGGCCGCCGCAGCGCGGCGAGAGCGTGTTGTAGTGATGATAGGAGAAGCGATCGACACCTGGGCCGGATGCGGCGAGCAGATCGCGCGTGGCGATGCCCGACCCGGATGGCGACGGCGCGTCGCCGATTGAACCCGGCCCGACGATCAACGTCTCAGGTGCCGCGCGTCGCAACCATTCGCGAAAAATCCTGAAGTCGCGGCCATAGGCCTTCGCATCATATCCAGGCGGTGCACCGTTCGCCGCGGCGAGTGTCGGCTCGTTCATGAATTCCGCTGCCGCGATGTGGCCATCCAGCGAACGCGTCGCATCAATCAGGCGCTGCGCCTGATCGGTCTTCCAGGTGCCGTCGGCATCGCGGCTGCCCGGACTGATCGCGAAGGAGGTGACGATCTCCGCGTCGACTGCGCGCGCGAAATCGATCACGCCACGCCACTGTTGGCGGCCCAGGACGGAGCTGAACCCCGGTGGCGGCTCGCCCGGCGCATCATCCGTGTCGGCAAAGAACGTTGCATTGGCCCATGTGCCGCTCACGCGCAGATAGGCCGGCGCCAGCGCGGCAGCGAGCTTGCGCAGCCGTGCATTGGCAAGATCGATCGGCGGTCTCGCGCTGTAACGATCCCGCTCATCGAATGCGCGCATCATTCGCGGATATGGCTTCCAGAACTGCCCGCCGGTCACCTCCACCATCTCGATATTGTAGGATTGAAAGCGCGCATCGACCGTGCCGATCGCCTTCAGTTTTTCTGGCGCAATGGACACATCGCCGGCGTGTGCCGCGCACAACCTTGCGGCAGCGAGCAGCGCAAATGTCGCCGCACCTGCTGCGCGAATGAGCCCGTGCGATCGAAGCCATCGCCTTGTATGCACGTCCTGACGCCTTCTTATGCGCGCTGCCAAAACCAAATGCAGCAGCCTGATCCATTAGCCGCGTTTATACGGCGAATTTTTACTTCCAATTTTACTTCGCAAGATCCCGCCCCTAGCCTCACGCGCAATGATCACATAAGCAGCCGATCAATGGCGATCGGTGCGAGCGTTCATCGTAACCAATGAGGGTTGCCATGTCTGATGAGACCAAGGGGACGTTCACTTCCGATCCGGCGGGAACGGAGGCCAAAAAGGACGTCAAGTCGACGAAAAAGCTGAGCCGGCGCACATTGTTGAAGGGGGCAGCCGCCGTTGCAGGCGCGGCCGTCGGGTCGGACGCGATCCGGGGATTCCCGACCATCTGGGCGCAGGAGATCAAGGACATCGAGCTGCGCCATGTCGGCGTCTCCTATTCGGTGGTGAAGGCGATCGGCGACCAGGCCGCCAAGGATCTCGGCTTCAAGGTGACGATGCAGAACCTCGACACCTCCGCCGCCATCAACCGCTTCATAAGCCAGCCTAATACGGTCGATATCGCCGATCTCGAGGGCTGGCAGGCCAAGCTCGCCGCCAAGCGCAGCGTCATCCAGGGCATCGAGGTCAAGAAGATCAAGGAGTTCGACAACATCCTGCCGATCTTCACCAAGGGCGAGATCGACGGCCACAAGATCCCGCGCCAGGGCATCTCGCCCTATGAGGCGATGTACATCGCGAAGCCCGATTCAACCGATCTGAACGACGGCGTCACCGAATGGGCGACCTTCCTGCCGCAGGTCTACAACGCCGACTCCATTGGCTATCGCCCGGACCTCGTTGGCCACGAAGTGACCGAGTGGAAGGATCTGATCGATCCCAAGTTCAAGGGCAAGGCCGCCATCCTCGACGTGCCCGCGATCGGCATCATGGATGCCGCGCTCTGCTTCGAAAGTGCAGGGCTGATCAAGTACGGCAACAAGGGCAACATGACCAAGGAGGAGATCGACTTCACCTGCAACAAGCTGATCGAGCTGAAGAAGCAGGGCCAGTTCCGCGCGACCTGGACCACCTTCGACCAGTCGGTGCAGCTGATGGCGGCGGGTGAAGTGGTGATCCAGTCGATGTGGTCGCCGGCGGTTGCCGCGGTCCGCGTCAAGGAGATTCCCTGCGTCTACGCGCCGGTCAACGTCAAGAACGGCAAGGAAGGCTATCGCGGCTGGTGCAACGGCATGGGCCTGATGAAGCATCTCTCCGGCAAGAAGCTGGATGCCGCCTACGAATATCTCAACTGGTATCTGTCGGGTTGGCAGGGCGGCTTCGTCGGCCGCTACGGCTATTACAGCCCGGTGCCGTCGACGGCGAAGAAGTTCCTGACCGCTGCCGAATGGGACTTCTGGTACGACGGCAAGCCGGCGCCGGAAGTCATCAACGATCCCTACGGCGTGGCGATGGAGAAGGCCGGCACCAAGCGTGACGGCGGTTCGTTCCTTGATCGCGTCAAGAACATCTCGTGCTGGAACACGCTGATGGACGAGGCGGCCTACATGAACAAGCGCTGGAACGACTTCAAGGTGGCCTGAAACCTGCTTTCCCTGACCTAAGCGAAGCACCGGCGCCGTCACGCGCCGGTGCGACAAGACCGACTTCGAGGCAATTGCTGATATGCAGCCCAGTCCAAGTCCAAATCCAAGTCCAAATCTAAGTCCTTCACGCTCCAATCTCGCCGGCTGGCTCTATGTCTCGCCGCTGGTCCTCGTGCTCGTGCCGTTCTTCGTGGCGCCGATCCTGGTCGTGCTGGCCGCAAGTTTCTTCGCCACCGACGGCTTTGGCGGGCTGACGCCGGGCTTCACGCTCGCAAGCTACATCGAGGTGCTGCATTCGGC
Source organism: Bradyrhizobium ganzhouense (assembly GCF_049949285.1). Classification (NCBI taxonomy): domain Bacteria; kingdom Pseudomonadati; phylum Pseudomonadota; class Alphaproteobacteria; order Hyphomicrobiales; family Nitrobacteraceae; genus Bradyrhizobium; species Bradyrhizobium ganzhouense. The sequence goes on along the minus strand of NZ_CP181318.1, from coordinate 7,141,255 downwards.
GCTGACGCTGAAACTATATCTGGCGACCATCAAATTCACCGTGCTGACCTGGGTCTTCACGCTGATCATCGGCTTCTTCGTCGCCTATTTCCTGGTGTTTCACGTCCGCAACCAGCTGCTGGCGATCGGCCTGTTCCTGCTCTGCACCGTGCCGTTCTGGACCTCGAACATCATCCGGATGATTTCCTGGATCCCCCTGCTCGGCAAGGAAGGCCTGATCAACCAGGCGCTGCTGGCGATGGGCCTGATCCATCAGCCGCTGGAAGTGCTGCTGTTCTCCGACCTCGCGGTGGTCATCGCCTATGTCCACCAGCTCACGATCTTCATGATCGTGCCGATCTTCAATTCCATGGCCCGGATCGACAAGAAGCTGATCGAGGCCGCGATCGACGCCGGCGCCAGCCGCTTCGACATCATGCGCCTGATCGTCGTGCCGATGTCCAAGAGCGGCATCGCGCTCGGCACCATCTTCGTGGTCTCGATCGTGATGGGCGACTTCTTCGTGGTCAAGGTGATGTCCGGCGGCGGCTCGGCCTCCGTGGTCAGTGCGTTCTATGAGGACGTCGGCGTGCTGCAATATCCGACTGCGGCCGCGAGCGCGGTGCTGTTGACGCTGGTGCTGGTCGCGATCGTCTCGCTGATCCTGCGCACCGTCGACATCCGGCAGGAGATCACGCGATGAGCGCGGTTCTCGCCGATATGCCCAAGACTGATACGTCCAAGACTGTCGCGCCCGCGACGACCAAGGCGATCGCGCCGAGCAAGGGCGGCCGGCCCTGGACCTTCTACGTGCTGGCCGCGCTGTTCGGCCTCTACGTCATCGCGCTCTATGGCCCGATGTTCTGCATCTACATCCTGTCGTTCCAGGACATTCGCGGCGGCCTGGTGTTCCCAATGAAGGGACATTCGCTGCACTGGTTCGTCGATCTCTTCACCCAGGTGCGCACCGGTGACGTCAAGGGCTCGTTCGATCGCTCGATCAAGCTCGCAATCATCGTCACCATCATCACGGTGGTGGTCTCGTTCCTCGCCGGTCTCGGCTTCCGCAAGCGCTTTCGTGGCGACACCTTCGTTTTCTATATGATGATCGGCAGCCTGGTGGCCCCCGGGCTCGTGCTCGGCCTCGGCACGGGTCTTCTGTTCCAGGCGCTGGGCCTGAATGCGAGCTGGTACACGTCTGCACTCGGCGCGCAGCTGTCGTGGACGCTGCCGTTCGGCGTGCTCGTGATGTTCGCGGTGATGTCGCGCTTCAACCATGTCTGGGAGGAGGCGGCCTACGATCTCGGCGCCAGCCGCTGGCAGTCGATCCGGCTGGTGATGATCCCGGTGCTCGCACCCGGCCTCGTCGCGGTCGCGCTGTTCGGCTTCACGCTCTCTTACGACGAATTCGCACGCAGCCTCCAGACCGCGGGCTCGCTGAACACGCTGCCATTGGAAATCTGGAGCATGACGCTGAACGTCACCTCGCCGTCGCTTTATGCGCTCGGCACGGTGACCACCATCGTTTCCTTCGTCGTCATCGGTGCAAGCCTCGGCACCATCGTGCTGATCCAGAAAAAGCGCGGCAGCAGCGCAAAGGGTTGAGCAAGGGTTAGGAATGAAAAACGATCGCGGCGATATCGAACTGGCAGGCGTCTGCAAGAGCTTTGACGGCGTCACCAATGTGGTCGACGGCGTCAATCTTAGGATCGCAGACGGCGCCTATTGCTGCTTCATCGGCCCGTCCGGCTGTGGCAAGACCACGATCCTCCGCATGATCGCCGGCCACGAAGATCCGACCGCGGGCGAGATCGTGATCGGCGGCCAGAACGTCGTCGGCCTCGCCCCGGTGCAGCGGCGCACCGCGATGATGTTCCAGTCCTACGCGCTGTTCCCGCACCTGACGGTCCGCGAGAACATCGCCTTTGCCTTGCGCGTGCGAGGCCAGTCCAAAACCGACCGCCTGCGCGCCGCCGACACCATGATCGAGAAGGTACGGCTGACGCAGTTTGCCGACCGCTTGCCGGCGCAGCTCTCCGGCGGCCAGCAGCAGCGCGTCGCGCTGGCGCGCGCCGCGATCACCGAGCCGCGGGTGCTGCTGCTCGACGAGCCGCTGTCCGCGCTCGACGAGCAGCTTCGCGTGCAGATGCGTCAGGAGCTGCGGCGGATGCAGCAGGAGCTCGGCATCACCTTCATCCACGTCACCCACACCCAGCTTGAGGCGATCGCGCTCGCCGATCTCGTCGTGGTGATGGAGCAGGGCAAGATCAAGCAGGCGGGCGCGGCGCGCGAGGTCTACGCCCATCCACACGATCGCTATGTCGCCGAGTTCATGGGCGGTCAGAACGTGCTCTCCGGTCGCGTCGAAAAGGTCAACGGTGCAAGCTTTACGCTGGAGCAGGCCGCGCCTGATGGGATCGAGGTGCCGCTTCAGGCGCGCCCGACCGTCAGCGTGGGCGACAAGGTCGATATCGCCGTGCGCCGTGATGACGTCGCGCTGGTCAGGCCGGGCAGGGACTTGCCGCCCGGCTATACCAATTCGCTGCCGAGCCGGGTGCTCGCGATCGAATACCAGGGCTATTTCGTCAAGGTCATGCTCGACACCGTGCCGGACGACGAGTTCGTCGCCTACGTGCCGGAAAAGACCTTCTTTGCAGATCCCTTCACCGTCGGCGATGTCGTCATGGCCACATGGGCCACCGGCAGCGCGCTTCCACTCGCCTAAAGCCCCGTCGCGCAGGAGTATGACCTTGCAGATATCCTTCACACTCAACGGCCGGCCCACCACCGTCGACGTCGAACCAGCGACGCTCGTCGCCGAGCTCCTGCGCGAACAGCTCAACCTCACGGGTACCCATATCGGTTGCGACACCAGCCAATGCGGCGCCTGCGTGGTGCATCTCAACGGTCTGCCCGTGAAGAGCTGTACGCTGCTGGCGCCGGCGCTCGACGGCGCGACACTGCTCACCATCGAAGGCCTTCAAGGTGCGCCCGGCTCGAACCAGATGCATCCGATGCAGGAGGCGTTTCGCGAGCATCACGGCCTGCAATGCGGCTTCTGCACGCCGGGCATGCTGATGACCGCGGTCGCGCTCGCCGCCGGGAAGCCGGATCTGACCGAAGCCGAGGTCCGCCACGGCCTCGAAGGCAATATCTGCCGCTGCACCGGCTACCAGAACATCGTGGTTTCCGTGATGGCCGGCGCTGCCGCCATGAACGCCGCCAAAGGAGAGTGACCATGAGCAATGTGATCGGCATCGGCGCCTCACCGAAGCGGAAGGAAGACCAGCGCTTCCTCACCGGCCGCGGCAATTACGTCTCCGACATCAAGCGCGCGGGCATGACCGCGGGCGTGTTCGTGCGCTCGCCGCACGGACATGCGATCCTGCGCGGCATCGACAAGGCTGCGGCGCTGGCATCGCCCGGAGTCATCGCGGTTCTGACCGGCGAGGATGTTGCGGCCGACAAGCTGGGCTCGCTGCCCTGCGGCTGGGGTATCTCGGACGCCAAGGGCGTCCCGATGAAAGAGCCGCCATTCCCGACGCTCGCGCAGGGCAAGGTGCGCTTCGTCGGCGACATGGTGGCTTTCGTTATCGCCGAGACACCGCAGCAGGCCAATGCTGCGGCTGAGCTGCTGACGATCGACTACGAGGTGCTGCCCTCCGTGGTCGGCGTGCTCGAAGCCGTCAGGCCCGGCGCGCCGCAATTGTTCGACGACGTCCCAAACAACATTTGCTGCGACTGGGAGCTCGGTGACAAGGCTGCGGTCGAAACCGCATTCCGCAAGGCCGCGCATGTCGCAAAGCTCAGCCTCGTCAACAACCGCCTGATCGGCAACCCGATGGAGCCGCGCGCGGCGATCGCCGAATACGAGCCGGGCACGGATCGCTTCACGCTGTGGACCACCAGCCAGTTCCCGCATGTCGTGCGCTTCCTGATGGGTGCGCTGGTGCTGAACATCCCGCAGCACAAGCTGCGCGTTGTCGCGCCCGATGTCGGCGGTGGCTTCGGCGTCAAGCAGTTTCACTACGGCGAAGAAGCCGTGATCACCTGGGCTGCCAAGCGGGTGAAGCGGCCGATTAAATGGGTCGCGAGCCGCTCGGAGGGTTATGTTTCCGATCGCCACGGCCGCGATCACGTCACCGAAGCTGAGCTTGCGCTCGATGAACACGGCAAGTTCCTGGCGTTCCGCGTCAACACGCTCGCCAATATGGGCGGCTATCTCTCAACCTTCGGACCGAACATCCCGACCAATCTCTATGGTCCGCTCCTCGGCGGCGTCTACACCACGCCCGCGATCTACTGCAACGTGAAGGTGGTCTTTACCAACACCGTGCCGGTCGACGCCTATCGCGGCGCGGGCCGCCCCGAAGCGACCTTCGTGCTGGAGCGCATCGTCGACGTCGCGGCCAGCGAGATGGGCATCGACCGTGTCGAGATTCGCCGCCGCAACATGATCCCGAAGGAGGCCTATCCCTATCAGACGCCGGTGCTCGTGCAGTACGATTCCGGCGATCCCACGGGCTGCCTCGACGGCGCGCTGGTCGCGGCCGACGTGAAAGGCTTCGGCATCCGCAAGGCGGCTTCGGCCAGCAAGGGTAAATTCCGCGGGCTCGGCTATTCCACCTATGTCGAGGCTTGCGGCCTTGCGCCGTCGCGCTTCGCGGGACGGCTGGGCGCGCGCGGCGGCCTCTACGAAAGTGCCACGGTGCGTGTGCATCCGACCGGCCAGGTCACGGTCATGATCGGCACGCACAATCACGGCCAGGGCCATGAGACGACCTTCGCACAGATTGTCTCGGAGAAGCTCGGCGTGTCTTTTGAGAATGTCGATATCGTGTTCGGCGATACCGACCGCGTGCAGTTCGGCATGGGCACCTATGGCTCCCGCTCGCTGGTGGTTGGCGGTGCCGCGCTGTCGAAGGCAACGGACAAGGTGATCGCCAAGGGCAAGAAGATCGCGGCGCACCTGCTCGAGGCCGCCGAAGTCGACATCCAGTTCGAAGCCGGAAACTTTTCGGTCGCGGGCACGGACCGCATCAAGTCGTTCGAGGAGATCGCGGGCGCTGCTTACGTGCCGCATAATTATCCGCTCGAAGTGCTGGAGCCAGGGCTGGAAGAGCAGGCCTATTACGACCCCGTCAACTTCACCTATCCCGGCGGCTGCCACATCGCCGAGGTGGAGGTCGATCCGGAGACAGGCACGGTGACGCTCGTCAATTACACCGCGGTCGACGACGTCGGCACGGTCATCAATCCGATGATCGTCGAAGGCCAGTTGCACGGCGGCATCGTGCAGGGCGTCGGCCAGGCGCTGTTCGAGAACGCCGTCTATGACGAAGGCTCGGGTCAGCTCCTCTCGGGTTCGCTGATGGATTACTGCATGCCGCGTGCCGATCACATGCCGATGATGAAGGTTGCAACTCATTCCACGCTCTGCACCCACACCCCGATGGGCGTGAAGGGCTGCGGCGAGGTCGGCACCATCGGCTCGCCGGCCGCCGTCATCAACGCTGTGGTCGATGCGCTGTCGCATCTCGGCGTCACACATGTCGACATGCCGGCGACGCCGAACCGGATCTGGCGCCTGCTGCAAAACGCGTCGCTGCCGGTTGCCGCGGAATAGGGAGGACAACAATGAAACCATTTGCCTATCACCAACCCGACCAGATCCCGGATGCGGCCAAGCTCCTGACCTCGATCGAGGACAGCAAGCTCGTCGCCGGCGGCATGACGCTGATCCCGACGCTGAAGCAGCGGCTCGCGAGCCCGGTGGCGCTGGTCGATCTGTCGAAGCTCGGATCTCTCAAGGGCATCACCGACGACGGCGCCACCATCACCATCGGCGCGATGACGCCGCATGCCGTGGTGGCGGCCTCGAAGCTCGTGCAGGCAAAAATCCCCGGGCTCGCGGCATTGGCTTCGATGATCGGCGATCCCGCCGTACGCAGCCGCGGCACCATTGGCGGCTCGGTCGCGAACAATGATCCGGCCGCGGATTATCCGGCCGGCGTGCTCGGTCTCGGCGCTACCATCGTCACCAGCACGCGCGAGATCGCGGCCGACAAGTACTTCCTCGGCCTGTTCGAGACCGCGCTTGAAGCAGGCGAGATCATCACGGCGATCCGCTTTCCCGTACCGCTCAAGGCAGGTTACGCAAAGTTCAAGGCGCCGGCGTCGCGTTATGCGCTGGTCGGCGTGTTCGTCGCGAAATTCGCCGATGGTGTCCGCGTCGCCGTAACCGGCGCGGGCCCCGGCGTGTTCCGCGTGCCGCCGATGGAGGCGGCGCTGTCCGGAAGTTTTGATCCCTCCGCAATTGCGGCGATCAAGATCGACAACGACGGTCTCACCTCCGATATCCACGCCGAAGCCGATTACCGTGCGCATCTCGTCACGGTGATGGCCAAGCGCGCCGTCGACGCGGCGCTCAGCTAGCTCTTTAGGGTTGATGATGACTGATGGTTCCGGCCGAGCGGCCTTCCCGCCGGCGCCGACTGGCCTTGGCGCGCTTTCTGCAACCGAGATTGTGGCTGGCTACCGGCGCAAGGCGTTCACTCCACGTGACGTCGTCGATGACACCATTGCCGCGCTCGAAGCCACGAATGAAGCCTGCAATGCGGTGGTGACGCCGATGTATGAGCAGGCGAGGGCAGAGGCCGACCGCGTCACCAGGGAGATGCGGGCGGGCGAAGCCAAGGGTCCGCTCGCCGGCGTACCCGTCACGATCAAGGATCTCGTGTTCGTTGCGGGCGTGCCGGCCTATGCCGGCTCGCCGATGAACAAGGCGTTCGTGCCCGACGTCGATGCCGCCGTGGTGTCGGCTCTGAAGGCGTCCGGGGCCATCGTCACCTGCAAGACCACCACTTGCGAGTCCGGTTACAAGCTGACGGCGGACAGCCCCGTCACCGGCACGACGCGCAACCCCTGGAATCCCGGCCGCACCAGCGGCGGGTCGAGCGGCGGTGCGGCGGCGGGCGTCGCCGCCGGTTGCGGCCCGATCGCGATCGGCACCGACGGCGTCGGCTCGATCCGTGTGCCGTCATCGTTCTGCGGCGTGTTCGGGCTGAAGCCGACCTTTGGGCTGGTGCCGCGCTCGCCCGGCTTCTCGCCGCCGTCCTGGGCCTCGCTCGCGCATACCGGCCCGATCACGCGCACAGTCGCAGATGCCGCGCTCACGCTGGAGATCATTGCCGGCTACGACATCCGCGATGCCGCAAGTCTGCCCGTGCCGTCCCGCCGCTTCGACACCAACGCTGCACCGTTGAACGGTATTCGCATCGGCGCCAGCGCCGATCTCGGTTATGCCGCGATCAGTCCCGACGTGCGCGCAGCATTCAACAAGGCGATCGCAATTCTCGATTCCTGCGGTGCGCAGGTCACCATGGATGGTCCTGGCCTCGATCCCGGCATTCTGGAGCACACGCTGAAGCCGATCGCCTTCACCGAGCAGGCGGCGGCGGTTGCGACCAAGACCACGGCCGATCTCGTCAGTTCCGAGGCCGACTATCGCGCTGTCGTCAGTGCCGGCCGACACTACAGCGGCACGGATTATATCGAAGCCAGCTACCGGCGCGGCCAGACCCGCAACGCGTTCCTGAAATTGTTCGAACGCGTCGATGCGCTGGTGACGCCGACGGTCGCGGTGACCGCATTCGAGGCCGGCCGGATCGGCGTCGACAAGATCGACGGCAGCCAGGTCGATCCGCATCTCGGCTGGTCGCCGTTCACTTGGCCGATCAACCTCGCCGGTCTTCCGGCGGCGACGCTGCCCTGCGGTTTTGATCGCGACGGCATGCCGATCGGGCTTCAGATCGTCGCGCCCTGGCTCGACGAGCCCAAGATCTTCCGTATCGCTGCGGCGTTCGAGCAGGCGCAGCCCTGGGCCAAGTTCTGGCCACAGGTCGCGTTACGTTAGTCGGAGGAGAGAGCGAAAAAACCCTTTGCAAACAAGGGCTATTCTACTGTGCATGGGGTTGTTTTCGAGCTCTTGTCGGCCTAGCCCAGCTCGATCGGCGCGCCGCGGCCGCTGAGCTCTTCGTCGAGGCGCAGATAATGCGCGAGATAGTCGTGCAGCGCGGTCGCCGCCTTCGAGGTGGCGCCGCTCGATTTGTAGAGCAGCAGCTCGATCTTCGGCAGCGGCGGCAGCCCCTCGTTCGGTCCGATCTCGCGCATCGCCGGTACCAGCGCGCTGCGGCCGAGCACGGTGACGGCCATGCCGGCAAAGGCCGCGGCTTGCAGGCCGCCGACGCTCTCGCTGACGCAGGCGATGCGCCAGCGCAGGCTTGCGCGCTCCAACGTATCGATGGCGTAGTCGCGATAGATGTTGCCCGGCGGCAGCAGCGCGAGCGGGATCGGGCGCTCCTGATGCGCGGCGGATTGCTCGCCGGTCATCCACACCAGCTGCTCGCGCCGCACCACCTGGCCGCCGGTGAAATCATTCATGCGGGTGACGAGCGCGATGTCGACATCGCCGCGCTTGACGAGACCGACCAGCGGCGTCGACAGCGCGCAGTTGAGCTCGACTTGCACGCGCGGAAACGATTTTCGGAACACGCTGAGGATCTGCGGCAGCATGAACGCCGCATAGAGGTCGGGCGTGCCGAGCACGACCTGGCCCTCGATCTCCTGCGACGCCAGTTGCGAGATCAGCTCGTCATGCAGCCTGAGGATGGACTTCGCGTACGTGAGGACGGTGGTGCCGTCGTCGGTCAGGATCAGCCTGCGGCCGCCATGCTCGAACAGCTGCTTGCCCGTGAGCTCCTCCAGCCGCTGCAGCTGGAGCGTGATCGCCGGCTGGGTGCGGCCCAGCCGTCGCGCGGTCTCGGTGATGCTGCCGGTCTCGACCACCGAGATCAGCGACCTGAGCATGCGGATGTCGAGACTGATGAGGTTCATGCGGCGTCCATGTCGCCCAGAATTTATGCAAGTTCCATGCTACGGCTCACTCTAAGGCTCACTTGGCCCGAGACGCAGATGCGGCGGATTTCAAGCCCGGCCGGCCCTTGCGCACCGAATTCCAGAAACTCTCGGCCGCCCGGGTCATGCGGGCGCGGGTGCGGAACAGCGAGACATTGATCGGAATGTTCCATTCTCCGCCGCCCGCCCGCAGCAGGCGGCCATTGTCGAGATCGGCCCGGACGAGGCTCATTGGCGCCCACGTCACGCCGCGTCCTTCCCGCGCCATGTCGATCAGCAGCATGACGGGAGCGGCAAAGCCCGGAACGAGCCAGGCCGTCGGATCCTTCGCCGCCAGGAACGACGTGACAAGCCGTCCCACGCCCGAGCCCGGGTGATAGGAGAGATAGGGTAGCGGCGCGCCGGATGCGCCGGGCAGGGCGTAGCGCGGCTGCGCGCTCTTGCCGCGGCGTCCGCTGCGACCCGACTTTGCCGCCGGCCCGCTGATCGGGATCAGCACGTCGGTCGCGAGATCGATGCGCTGGAAGCGGTCCATGTCGAGACGGCTCACCAGCGACGGATGATAGTGCGCCAGCATGAAGTGCGCCTGCGCGTCGAGCAGCAGCTTCTCGCAGCCGGCGAAATTCGAGGCGACGAGCTGGACCGCGGAGCCGTCGCGCGCGCCATCGGAGTTACGGATCCATTCCGGAAAGAAGGTCTGCGACAGCGAATGCGTTGCGACGAAGGTGATGGTCTCAGCCTTCAGCCGCGCGACTTCGAGCGCCTCCTCGCGGCCGACCAGCACCCGGCGCAGCACGTCCTCGGCGACGGGACGAAAGCTCTCGCCGGCGGCGGTCAGGGTGATGGTGTGGGTCGAGCGTTCGAACAGTTGCGTGCCCAGCCAGTCCTCGAGCGACTTGATGCGGCGGCTCAGCGCCGGCTGGGTGACGTGCCGTCGCTCGGCGGCGCGGGAGAACCCGCCCTCCTCGGCGATGGCAAGGAAGTCCTCCAGCCAGACCAGGTCCATAATAACGTTTTGTCCTCAAATCATACCGATACGGCATTAGCGCCTGACACGCCGCTGGTCCAATGTAAACGCCATCGAAAGACAAGAACAAAGCGCCGTCAACGCATGGCGCCGGTGCCGTTGGAGGAAAGTACATTGCAGATTGCCGCGACGCCGCTGTCTGAACCTATGCCGAGCTCCACGTCCGAACGCCGCCGCAAGCCGCTGTGGCGTGAGCAATATGTCCTGGTGGTCGCCGGTGCCGCGCTTGGTGCGTTGTTGGGCGCTCTGTTTCCGAACTTTGCGGTGGAGCTCAAGCCGCTCGGCGATGTCTTCATATCTCTGATCAAGATGACGATCGCGCCGTTGATCTTCCTGGTCGTGGTGACCGGCATCGCGCAGGTCGGCGACATGAAAGCGGTCGGCCGCATCGGGCTCAAGGCTTTTGCTTATTTCGAAGTGGTCACGACGATCTGCCTCTTGATCAGCTTCGTCGTGGTACGCTGGGTCCAGCCCGGTGCGGGCGTCGCACACGCAACGGCGCAGCAGGCCGAGACGGTTGCGCGCTATCAGCAAGCCCATGTAGGCTCGCTGTCGGCCTACATCCAGCACATGGTGCCGGAAAGCTTCGTCGGCGCCTTCGCGGCCGGCGATGTGCTGCAGGTGCTGGTGCTGGCGCTGCTCTGCGGCATCGGTCTGTTGCTGCTCGGCGAGAAAGCCGGCCCGCTGCGGACCGGCCTGGAGCGGATCACCGAGCTCGTCTTCAGCGTCGTCCATGTCGTGGTGGCGCTGGCGCCGATCGGTGCGTTCGGGGCCATGGCGTTCACGGTGGCGAAGTTCGGTGCGGCGACGCTTTATGCGCTGGCGCTTTTGGTTGGCACCGCCTGGGCGATGATGGCGTTCTTCATTTTCGTCATTCTCGGCACCATCTGCCGCCTGGTCGGCATTCGCCTGATGGACCTCCTGCGCCTGCTGCGCACCGAGCTGCTTGTGGTGCTCGGCACCTCGTCATCGGAGACCGCCATCCCCGGCATGATGGAGAAGCTGCCGAAGGCCGGTGTCGGCCGCGCGGTCGCTGGCCTCGTCATTCCTTCCGGCTATTCCTTCAATCTCGATGGCGTCGCGCTGACGCTGCCGCTGTCGACGATCTTCGTCGCCCAGGTCTATGGCGTCGAGCTGTCGGCCGCGCAGCAGCTCAGCCTGTTCGTGGTGATGCTGTTCACCAGCAAGGGCGCGGCCGGCGTTACCGGCGGCGCGTTCGCAGCCCTTGCCGCGACCGTCGTCGCTGCGGGGCTCCCGGCGGAAGGATTGGCGCTGCTGCTCGGCATCGACCGCTTCATGTCGCTGGCCCGCGCCATCACCAACACCATCGGCAACGCGGTCGCCTCGATCGTGGTCGCCAAATGGGACGGCGAATTCAATCGCGAGGACTGGGCTCAGTCCGCCGCACAAATCCAGCAAGCGAAGTAAGGATCCAAGGTTTTTAGTATGACCACCAACAGCGAACTTCCCGTCATCGCGCTGACCCCCGGTGACTGCACCGGCATCGGCCCCGAGCAGATCGCGCGTATCCTCTCCGACGATCGCCTTGCCGACGTCGCGCGTCTCGTCGTGGTCGGCGATGCCCGCGTGCTCGACATGGGCATGGAACATGCCGGCGTGAAGCTGAAGGTCGAGCGGATCGCCTCGCCCAAGGCCGCCAAATGGGGCCGCGGCACGGTGCAGCTCGTCGACTTGGGCAATACCGATCCCGCCAAAATCCCGCTGGGCAAGGCCAGCGCCGAATCCGGCCGGCTGACCGGCGAGACGCTGTCGCGCGCGATCGATTTCTCCAAAGCGGGCGAGGTTGATGCCATCACCTTCGCGCCGCTCAACAAGCGCGCGATGTTCGACGGCGGCTGGAAGTTCCCCGACGAGCACAAGATGTTCGCGAGCCTGCTCGGGCATAAGACCTATTTCTCCGAGATGAACGTGCTCGACGGCCAATGGATGTCGCGCGTCACCGGGCACCAGTCGTTGCGCGAAGCGCTCGACGGCATCAATTCGGAGAGCATCACCGATGCGATCGAGCTGGTCGACCGCATGATGCGGCGGGCCGGCGTCGCCAAGCCGCGCATTGCGGTTGCCGCCCTCAATCCGCATGCCGGCGAGAATGGCCTGTTCGGCCGCGACGAGATCGAGATGATCCGCCCGACGGTCGAGGCCGCCGCCAAGACCGGCATCGCCTGCACCGGGCCGTATCCCGCCGACACCGTCTATATCCGCGCCTTCGCCGGCGAGTTCGACAGCGTGGTCGCGATGTATCACGACCAGGGCCAGATCGCGACCAAGCTGCGCGGCTTCAACCGGGGCGTCACAGTGACCGCGGGGCTCGAGACCGTCTTCACCACGCCGTCGCACGGCACGGCGTTCGATATCGTAGGCACTGGCGTGGCCAACACCGGCGCGCTCGAAAGCGCAGTCCGTCTTGCCGCGCAACTGGTCTCGATCAAGGTCAAGGAGGCCGCCTATGCAAACTGATCGCAGGACCCTGCTCCAGGCCGCGGCCGCGCTTCCGCTCGCAACTGTCGGCACCAGCACCGCCTTCGCACAGGCCCCGGCCGCGCCACCAAAGGAGGTGACGCGTGCGCTGGCGCACTATCTCGTCACCGCGAGCTATGACGACCTGCCGGCCAATGTCCGCAAAGAGGGCGTCCGCACGCTGCTGAACTGGGTCGGCGTCGCCATCGGCGGCTCGCATCACCAGACGGTCGACATCGCGGTGTCCGCGCTCGGCCCGTTCTCCGGGCCGCAGCAGGCGTCCCTGTTCGGGCGGCGCGAGCGGTTCGACATCATGAACGCCGCCTTCATCAATGGCGTGTCGAGCCACATCTTCGACTATGACGACACGCATCTGAAGACGATCATCCATCCGGCCGGTCCCGTCGCCTCGGCGATCCTCGCGCTGTCGGAAATGCAGCCTGTGTCCGGCAAGGAATTCCTGAACGCGCTCGTGCTGGGCGTCGAGACCGAGTGCCGGATCGGCAACTCGGTCTACCCGAACCACTACGATGTCGGCTGGCACATCACCGGCACTGCCGGTGTGTTCGGCTCGGCTGCCGCCGTCGGCAAGCTGTTGAAGCTGAACGAGCAGCAGATAACCTGGGCGCTGGGGCTTGCCGCGTCGCAGCCGGTCGGCTTGCGTGAATCCTTCGGCTCGATGAACAAGAGCTTTAATCCGGGCCGCGCCGCCTCCAGCGGCATCTTCGCCGCTATCCTGGCCTCGAAGAACTTCACCTCATCGGACGCGATGATCGAGGCCAAGCGCGGCTGGGCCAACACCATCAGCACCAAGCAGGACTACAACGAGATCCTTGGCGACCTCGGCAAGCGCTATGAGGCGGCGCTCAACACCTACAAGCCGTTCGCCTGCGGCATCGTCATCCATCCCGCGATCGATGCGGCGATCCAGCTCCGCAACGAGAACAAGCTGACCGCCGACCAGATCGAGCGGGTCGATCTCAAGGTCCACCCGCTGGTGCTGGAGCTGACCGGCAAGAAGACGCCGAGCCAGGGCTTAGAGGGCAAGTTCAGCATCTACCACGCGGTCGCGGTGGCGATCGTCGAGGGCGCCGGCGGCGAGAAGCAGTTCAGCGACCGTGCCGTGACCGACCCGACCATCGTCGCGCTGCGCGGCAAGGTCAATCCGATCATCACCCCCGGGATCAAGCCGGAGCAGGTCGATCTCACCATCGTGCTTAGGGATGGCCGCAAGCTCAACCGCTACATCGAGCACGCGATCGGCAGCGTCGAGATGCCGATGACCGACAAGCAGCTCGAAACCAAGTTCTCCGACCTTGCCGATGGCATCATTCCCGCCGCGGCGATCCGGCGCGTGATGGACGCCTGCTGGAATGTCGAGAGCCTGCCGAGCGCGGCGGAGATCGCCAAGATGTCGGTCGCCGTCTGATCGCGAGGAGAGAAGCATGCCGTCACGCCGACGTTTCCTGCAATCCGCCGGCTCGATTGCCGCTCTGGCCGCCACCGGCGGCCGTTCGGCCTTCGCGGCCGGCCCCGGCGTGACGGAGCGGCTCGCCCGCTACATGGTCGCTGCGCGGGATCAGGAGTTGCCCGAGCAGGTGCTCCGTGAATGCAAGCACCGCATCCTCGATACGCTCGGCGCGATGATCTCGGGCTCGCGGATGAAGCCGGGCGAGATGGCGCTGAAGTATGTGCGTACGCTCGGCGGTGACGCCCAGGCCTCCGTGGTCGGCTCCGACTTGCGAACCACGGTGGTCAACGCCGCGCTGGCGAATGCGATGTGCGCCCATGCCGATGAGACCGACGATTTCGAGCCCGTCACCAAGGCGCATCCGGGATGCTCGGTGGTGCCGGCCGCGCTCGCTCTCGGCGAGCGCGAGCATCGCAGCGGACAGGAGTTCATTCGCGCCGTAGCCCTCGGCTACGATTTGACCTGCCGCCTGCTGATGGCGCTGGGTCCGGACCTCGTGCGCGGCATGCACCGGAGCGCCGAGGGAACGTCGTCGACTTTCGGCGCGCTCGGTGCGGCTGCATCACTGGCGCGACTTGATGAAAAGGGGATGCGCTACGCGATCTCCTATTCCTCGCAGCAGGTCTCCGGCCTGTGGAGCTGGGTCAAGGATCACGACCACATCGAGAAGGCTTTTGACTTCGCCGGTATGGGCGCCCGCAATGGCGTCATGGCCGTCGACATGGTTCTCAACGGCCTGACCGGTGTCGATGATGTGCTCGACGGAACCCACAATCTCTTCATCGCGCTCTCGACCGATCCGAAGCCGGAGGAGATGGTGAAGGATCTCGGCAAGCTCTTCTATGTCACGGAAACCGCGATCAAGACATTTTCGGTCGGCTATCCCATCCAGTCGCCGCTGGACGCGATGCTGACGCTGCGCAAGCAGCACAGCCTCACGCCGGATAACGTCCGTAGCATCCTGGTCAAGCTCCCGACCGATGCGATGGGGATTGTGGGCGAGAGCGCGATGCCGGATGTCAATTGCCAGCACCTCGTGGCGGTCGCGCTGGTCAAGGGCGCGGTGTCGTTCAACGACAGCCACGATGTTGCGCTGATGCGTGATCCAAAGATCCTGGAGCAGCGCGCCAAGGTGACGCTGGCCGGCGACAAGGCGCTGATGGATCCGGCGGCGCCGCGCGGCGCTGTCGTCGAAGTGACGCTGATTGATGGCAAGAAGGTCGATCATTTCACGAAATATCCGCCGGGCACCAAGGAGAATCCGCTGAGCACGGAAGCCGTCGCGGCGAAGGCGCGGGATCTGATCGCACCGGTGCTGGGAAGCGATCGTGCCGAGAAGCTAATCGAGCAGATTGGCAATCTCGAGCGACTTGACGACGTCGGCAAGTTGAGGCCGTTGCTGACGGCGTGATGCCTCAACAATTCCGGGGCTTGAAGATCGAAGGCGATCCGGTCGGACTATTGGCTCGCCCATCGTTTGGCCCTATGACTGGTGGTCCGAGAAGAAAAGAGTTCAGGGAGTGAAGCCATGACAAACACCACGCGACGCAGCGTGCTCACGGCCGCGGCCGCGATGACCGCGGCGAGCGTCGCTGACACCGCGCCGGCCGCAGCGCAGGCCGCACCCAAGCCGATTTTCCCAGTGCCGATGGTCGCGATCCCGATCGTTGGCGAGACCCAGGTGTTTCAGGTCCGCCGCATCTACTGCATCGGCCGCAATTATGCGGCGCACGCGATCGAGCGCGGCTCGGATCCGAACCGCGAGCCGCCGTTCTTCTTCCAGAAGCCGACCGATGCGATCCAGAACGTCGCGGTGGGCGAGGTCGCCGACCATCCCTATCCGTCGCTGACCAAGAACTATCATCACGAGGTCGAGCTGGTCGCCGCGCTGAAGTCCGGCGGCACCAACATCCCAACCGACAAGGCGCTCGATCACGTCTATGGCTATGCGCTCGGCCTCGACATGACCCGGCGCGATCTCCAGAACGGCATGGCCGCGGAGAAGAAGCCGTGGGAGATCGGCAAGAGTTTTGACCACGCCGCCGTGATCGGCCCGATTCACCCGGCGAGCAAGACCGGCCATTTCGAGAAGGGCGCCATTTCGCTCGCGATCAACGGCACCGTGAAGCAGAGCTCGGATCTCAGCAAGATGATCTGGAGCGTGGCCGAGCAGATCGCAAAGCTCTCCGAGGCGTTCGAGCTCAGGGCCGGCGACATCATCTATTCCGGAACGCCGGAGAATGTCGGCCCGGTCGTGAAGGGCGATGTGCTCCTCTGCAAGCTCGAGGGCTTGCCGGACATGTCGATCAAGATCGTTTAGCGGCGGCCTTCTTCGCCTCTCCCCGCGCGCGGGGAGAGGCCGGATTGCATCGTCAGATGCGATCCGGGTGAGGGGGAGTCTCCGCGAGACTCTCTGTCACCATCTTTGCGGAGGCAGCCCCTCACCCCAACCCTCTCCCCGTAAGAACGGGGCGAGGGAGCGCACCGTCGGCTTGTGGCGGATCGTCTACCCTGGAGAAGGGACATGTTGCGTTACGGCTTGATCGCCACGTTGGGTTTGGTTTTGGTCATGACCAACGCTCCGAAAGTGAAGGCCGAAGGCGCGAGCGACATCGCCCCGACGGGAACGTTGCGCGTGGCGGTGGCCGTCGGTCCCGCCGCATCGGCGTTCTGGACGACGCGCGATTCCGCGACCGGAAAGCCGCGCGGCGTCACCGTCGAGCTCGCCAAGGCGGCCGCCGGCATGCTTCACGTTCCACTGCAGCTCGTTGAGTACCAGAGCTCGGACGAGATCGCCGCGGCGAGCGGCAAGGACGTCTGGGATCTCTCTTTCATGCCGGCGGACGTCAAGCGTGAAGCTTTCGTCGATCAGGGGCCGGCTTACGTCGCGTATATGAGCGGCTATCTCATTCGCGCCGGTTCGGACATCCGCTCGGTTGGGGATGTCGATCGTGCCGGAATACGGGTCGGCTGCATCGAAGGGACGTCGACCTCGCGTACGGTCGAGAAATCACTTAAGCAGGCCAGGCTGACCAAATTCGTCAAGCCGGAAGAGGCGGCCGAATTGATCGGTAAAGGTGAGCTCGACGCCCTCGCGATGGGCATGGGCGCACTGGAAGACCTTTCGCGAAAATTGCCCGGAACGAAGGTGCTGGACGAGGTGATCCAATCGACCGGCGTTGTCGTGGTTGTTCCCAAAGGCAAGACCGTCGCGAAGGTCTGGGCCACACATTTCCTGGATGAGGCCAAGGCGGATGGCACGGTCCGTCGCGCGCTCGATGGCAACGGTTTTACCGGCGACAAGGTCGCGCCGTAGCGACGCTGTTGCGCCAGTCGGCTTGCGCCGGAACCACGATTGGCGGCGAAGGTCTTTGAATTGCCGGAGTTCCATCGGCCATTGCCCTCTGTTGGGCAACGAACAAACTTCGTGCGGCCATATTTGAGTAAGAGTGATCTCCGCTGAGGGAGGCACTCCGATGAAGAAAGCTCTGATCACTGCCATCGTGCTGCTGGCTGGCGTGCCGGCAAGCGCCGCTGCGCAGGAACGCGCTGGCTCTGCGGCGTTAGGCGCAGTGTCGGGTGCCGTCGTGCTCGGTCCGGTCGGCGCGGTCGCGGGTGCAGTGATCGGCTATACCGCCGGACCTTCGATCGCCAGGTCATGGGGCGTAAGAGGTTCGCATTCGGCGAGACATCGGCAGCCGTCACGTCGTGAGACGTCCCCTGTCGCTGCGACCACCGCTCCGCCGCGCACGCGCCAGGCGATGGAGGCCAACGGTCAGATGAGAGCCGCGAGCAATCCGCCGGTCCAGGCAGCCCCCGTGGTACCACCGGCCCAAGCTGCGCCTGCGGTGCCGGCGGAGACCTCGACGCCGCCCGTTCAGGGATTCGACTGAGGCTGTGGCTTACGCCGCTGCTTTCGGCCGCAGCCGGTCGACCGTCCGTGCGATCAGCGACGCGACCTCTTGAACCTTCGGGCCGATGCGAAATTCCGGGCCGGCGACGACGACGGAGAGCCTGCGGTCGCCGATCGGCAAGGGGATCGCCGCGCCCGCGAGGTCGCGGCTGTAGTCGGCGAAGCTCTGACAATAGCCACGCGCGATCGAATTGCGCAGCTCGATCTCCACAGCCTCGATGCTGATCGGCGTCGACGGGCCGTATTGCTTGAACTCGATCTTGCGATAGACGGCGTCGCGCTCTTCCGGCGAATATTGCAGCAGCAGCGCGCGGCCGCTCGCGGTGGCGTGGATCGGTACACGGTGGCCGATGGTGGCAAAATAGCGGATCGCGGCCTGGGACTCGACGACGTCGATGAACACAGCCATCACGCCTGCTGGCGCCACGATGGAGGCGGTTTCGCCGGTCTCGGCCGAAAGATCGGCGATCAGCGTGTGGGTCCAGGGCGGCAGCGGCTCGACCTCGGAGATCATCCGCGCCATCGCCAGCCATCGCGGCGTCGGATAGAATCCGGCACGCGGACGCGGTTCGTAGAGATAGCCCTTCTCCGACAGCGTCGCGAGCAGGTTGAATGTCGATGAGCGCGGCCAGCCGAAATGATCGGCGATCTCGGCCAGCGTCGCGGGCTTCCTCGTTTGCGCGAAGAATTCCATGATCTCCAGGACGTTTGCGGCTTGGCGAACGATCATGGCGAGGCCTGCATCCTGATCTAGGTCTGGCCGAGGATCTTCTTCGCGGCGCGAAGATGCGGCTTGTCGATCATCTGGCCGTCGAGCCGCAACGTGCCGGAATTCGGATTGCTTGCGAAGGCCGCGATCACCTTTTCCGCCCATATGCGCTCGGCGTCCGTCGGCGCGAACGCTGCGTTGACGACATCGACATGTTTGGGATGGATCAGCGCCTTCGCCGAAAAACCATCGCGCCGCGCGGCACGCGTCTCCTGCTCGAGACCTGCGAGATTGTCGATGTCGGTATAAACCGTGTCGATCGGCGCAACCTCGGCCGCGGCCGCCGCCATCAGGCAGAGATCGCGCGCGAGGCGATAGGGGCTGTGGAACACACCGCCCGAAGCCTTCTCGGTCGCGCCGAGCGACGCCGAGAGATCTTCGGCGCCCCACATCAGGCCGGCGAGGCGAGGAGAGCAGCCCTTGTAGCTGCCGAGGCCGAAGATCGAGCCAGCGGTTTCCGTCGCGACACAGATGATGCGCGTCGTGCCGACCGTGATGCCGGCCGCAGCTTCCAAGGCCTCGAGCCAAGTCGCGACCTGACGCACGTCGTCGCCGCCCTGCGATTTCGGCAGTACGATGCCGTCGGGCTTGCCCGGCATCACCGCGGCGAGATCGGTCAGCGTCATGCCGGTGTCGAGCGCATTGACGCGGACATAGAGCTGGTGCGGGCCGCGGCGTCCCTTCAGCATCGCCAGCGTCAGCCCGCGCGCCTCCGGCTTCTTGTCGGTGACGACGGAATCCTCGAGATCGATGATCAGCGCGTCGGCCTTGCCTTCGCTGGCCTTCTCGAATTTGCGCGGGGAATCGCCCGGCACGAACAGCATCGAACGCATCAGACCGGCCTCTTGTGCATCATCGCCATGCGGCGGCATTTGCCGACGATCTCGTCGTTCTGGTTCAAGGCGTGGTGCTCGAACTCGACGATGCCCGCCTTCGGGCGCGATTTGGATTCCCTCAACGAAAGCACCTTCGTCGTCGCCCGCAAGGTGTCGCCATGGAAGACCGGTTTTGGAAAAGTCACGTCGGTCATGCCGAGATTGGCAACGGTGGTGCC
This sequence comes from Bradyrhizobium ganzhouense, assembly GCF_049949285.1. Lineage (NCBI taxonomy): Bacteria > Pseudomonadati > Pseudomonadota > Alphaproteobacteria > Hyphomicrobiales > Nitrobacteraceae > Bradyrhizobium > Bradyrhizobium ganzhouense. The sequence goes on along the minus strand of NZ_CP181318.1, from coordinate 7,121,648 downwards.
CATGGTCGTATCATAGACCGTCATGCCGATCATGATGCCGAGGGTGTAAAGGCTGTTGAAAATGCGCTGGCCGAACTCGGTCTTCTCGGAGAAATGCGCGTCGATGTGCAGCGGCTGCGGGTTGAGCGTCAGCAGGCTGAACATGGTGTTGTCCATTTCCGTCACGGTCCGGGTCAGCGGATGTCTGAACTCCTGGCCCACGGAAAAGTCTTCGAAATAAAGTCCGGCCATCGCTGTTTCCTCCCTATTGTCGTGCGATTTGGCCAGCGCCTGCCTCTAGGGCGGCGCCGCCAGGTGAACTGCCTTCTGCTCTGCGAGCCGCTTGATCTCGTCGGCGGAGAAGCCGGCTTCGTGCAGAATGTCGCGGCCATGCTGGCCAAGCGTCGGCGCCGGACCAGCCGGCTCCGGCTGGGTCACGCTCCAGGTCGAGGGCACGCGCATCTGGCGGATGCGGCCTTCCACGGGGTGATCCACCGTCCTGAAGAAGTCGATCGCCCTAAGATGCGGATCGTCCAAAATCGTCTCCAGCGTGTGCATCGGCATCACCGGAATGTCGGCGCGCTCCAGCAGCTCGCGCCACTCGGCGGTGGTGCGCGTGAGAAAAATGTGGCCGATCTCCTCGTAGATCTCGTTGATGTGTTTTGTGCGCGCGGCGTGATTAGCAAAGCGAGGCTGCTGCAAAAATTCCACCCGGCCGATCGCCTCGAAGAAGCTGCGCCAGTGCTTGTCGTTGTAGATGAGCACGCAGAGATGGCCGTCGCTGGTCTGGTAGGGACGGCGGTAGCGCGACAGCAGGCGGGCGTAGCCGCCGTGATCGAGCGGCGGATCGTAGGTGAGTCCGCCCAAATGATCGACCAGCACGAACTCCGTCATCGATTCGAACATCGGCACGTCAATGCGCTGGCCCACGCCGGTGCGCTGTTGATGCATTAACCCGCCCATGATCGCGTTGACCATCATCAGCCCGACGATGCGGTCGGCGACGGTGACGGGCACGTAGCGCGGCGTGCCGTCGCCCGCGGCTGCGAGCAGCGTTGGAATCGTGGCGGCGCCCTGGATCAGATCGTCGTAGGCGGGCTTGGCGGCATAGGGGCCTGACTGTCCGTAGCCGAACGCTCCGACATACACCAGCGACGGATTGATCGCGGCGAGCGTCTCGTAGTCGAGGCCGAGCCGCGCCATCGCCTGCGGGCGCACATTGTACACGAGCGCGTTGGCGCTCTTGGCGAGCCGCAACAGCGTGTCGCGGCCTTCGGGCTTCTTGAGGTCGAGCACGATGCTGCGCTTGCCGCGATTGGCATTGTGGAACATCCCGCCCATGCCGGGCGTGCGGCCGGGACCGATCTGGCGAACGATGTCGCCCTCGGGGCTTTCGACCTTGATGACGTCGGCGCCCATGTCCGCCAGCACCTGGGTGCCGTAGGGGCCCATCAGCACCGAAGTCAGGTCGAGGATGGTGAAGCCGGCGAGCGGTCCCATAGGGCCTCGTGGGTTAGATTCATATACGTGGAGTTAGAATTCATAGGTTGGCAATGTCAATTCGAGCATCTCGCCAAAGGACGCATAGGGCCATGCACAGTTCATATAATTGACAGATAAATTCACATATATGTACATTTTCCTCAAGCAAGAAATCGAGCGAGGGCCGAACGGCTTGGCAGCGAGCGGCTGCCGCCTTCGGCGTGGGACGCGTCAGGGAGAATGAAATGAAGACGAATCTGGTTCGGGCTGCAGCCGTGCTTGCGCTTTCGCTGCCGGTCTCGACATTGTCGGCGCAGGCGCTCGAGCTGAAGGTCGCCGACAGCTTCCCCGCCGGACATTATCTCGTCCGCCTGATGCTCAAGCCCTGGATGGACGACGTCACCAAGCGCACCAACGGCGCGGTGACATTCACCTATTATCCCAACCAGCAGATCGGAAAAGCCGCCGACATGCTGCGGTTGACGCAATCGGGCGTGGTCGACATCGGCTACATCGGGCCGTCCTACGTCTCCGACAAGATGCCATTGTCGGAAGTCGCGCAATTGCCGGGTGCATTCGCGACCAGCTGTCAGGGCACGCTCGCGTATTGGAAGACCGCGCGCGAAGGCGTGCTGGCCAAGCAGGAATATGCGCCGAACAAGATCAAGCTGCTATTGGCCGTGGTGCTGCCGCCCTACCAGGTGTGGACGGTTAAGTCGAAGGTCGAAACGACGAAGGACATGCAGGGCCTGAAGCTGCGCACCACCGGCGGCGCGCAGGATCTCACGCTGCGCGCGCTCAACGCCGTGCCGGTGCGCATGGCCGCCCCCGATGCCTATGAGTCGCTGTCGCGCGGCACGATGGACGGTCTCTTGTTCCCGCTGGACAGCGTCGTGGCCTATGGCCTCGACAAGCTGGTCAAGCATGCGACCGAAGGCGTTAGCTTCGGCAGCTTCATCGTCGCCTATTCCATCAACCAGTCGGTCTGGGACAAGCTGCCCGACGACGTGAAGAAAGCGATGAACGAGGCCTCGGAGGCGATTACGCCGCAGGCCTGCGCCGGCGTCGAAAAGGAAGGCGAAGTCACCAAAAAGCAAATGCAGGACGAAGGCGTCACCTTCGATCCGCTGCCGGAGGCGACGCGCGCCGAGATGAAGGACAAGCTCAAAGGCGTCGGTCATGAATGGGCCGCCGGCCTCGACAGCCGTGGCAAGCAGGCGTCTGCCGCGCTGAAAGAGTTCGAAGACCTGCTGGCTGCCGGTAGCAAGTAATCCGGGAAATCGAAGAGGGAGGCGCGAAGTGATCGAACGGGCAGGGCATGTGCTCGGCGCGCTGGAGCGCGCATTGACGGTGATCGCGGTGCTATTCATGTTCGTGATCATGGTGCTGGTCGTGACCGACGTGTTCATGCGCTATGCGCTGAACAGCCCGTTCTCCTTCACCTATGACCTGATCGGGCTCTATCTGCTCGCCGGCGTGTTCTTCTTCACGCTGTCGGATGCCTTGCGCGAGCATGTCCATGTCGGCGTCGACATCCTGTTGTCGCGCTTCTCGCCGACCGGGCGGCGGCTGTCCGAGATCGTCACCGCACTCGCAGGCCTGTTCGTGTTCGTCCTGATCTGCAAGGTCGGCTTCGCGCGCGCGCTCGAGAATTACGAGCAGCACGACGTCCTCTCAGGCGCCATTCCCTGGCCGACCTGGATTTCGGCGGCGCTGGTGCCGTTCGGTTGCGGTGTGCTGGTGCTGCGGCTGGCGCTTCAGCTGGTCGGCAATGTGCTGAGCCTCGTCAGCGGCCGCGACCTCTATCCGCTGCCGCCGGTGACCGGCGTCGGCGAAGCGCGTGGCTTCGAGTAACGGCAGGCATCCATGACACCTCTTATCGTTCTCGCTTTGCTGTTCGGGCTGCTTGCGCTCGGAACGCCCGTCGGTTTTGCCATGGCCTTTTCCGGCTCGGTCGGCCTCGTCATGGTCGGCGGCTTTCCGACCCTGTTCGGCATCCTGGAGACGGCGCCGCTCTCGACCGTCTCCTCCTACGAGCTGATCACCATTCCGATGTTCCTGTTGATGGCGGACCTCGTGCTGCTGTCCGGCGTCGCGGACGATCTGTTCAAGACAGCCTCGGCCTGGGTCGGCCGCGTTCCCGGCGGGCTCGGCATGGCCACCGCGCTTGCCGGCGCCGGCTTCGGCGCGATCTGCGGTACCTCGACGGCATCGGCCGCGACGCTGTCCTCGACCAGCCTTCCCGCGATGATCCGCCAGGGCTACGAGCCGAAGATGGCCGCCGGCGTGGTTGCGATCTCGGGCACGCTGTCAATGCTGCTGCCGACCAGCGTCGCGCTCGTCATCTTCGGCCTGCTGGCTGAAGTGAACATCGGCAAGCTGCTGATCAGTGGCATCATCCCGGCGATCCTGGTGACGTTCACCATCATGGCCACGATCTACTTCCTGGTCTGGCAGGACCCCTCGCGCGCGCCGGCGGCGAAGTCGGTGCCGTGGCGGGAAAAGTTCGCGCTGCTGTGGCAGGTGTCGCCGATGGTGGTGCTGTTCTCGATCGTGACCGGCACGATCTATCTCGGCGTCGCGACGCCGACCGAGGCGTCCGCCTTCGGTGCATTCGGCGCCTTCCTGCTCGCGATCGTCAAGGGCAAGATCACGCCGTCCTCGCTCTACAAGACATTGCTGCGCGCTAGCCACGGCACCTGCATGATCATCATGATCTTGGTGGGTGCCTCGATCTTCGGCTACTTCTTCACGCTGACCCACGTGACGCAGGATCTCGTCGCCTGGATCGGCAGCTTGCCGGCGTCGCGTTGGGTGATCATCACCCTGATCCTGTGCGGCTATATCGTGCTCGGCTCCTTCATGGACCAGATCGCGATCCTGGTGCTGACCGTGCCGATCGTGCTGCCGCTGATCAAGACGCTCGGCTTCGATCCGATCTGGTTCGGCGTCATCAAGATCGTCACCGCCGAGGTCGGCATGATCACGCCGCCGGTCGGGCTGAACTGCTTCATCGTCGCCCGCTACGCCAAGCGGCCGGTGGCGGAGGTGTTCCACGGCACCTTCCCGCACTTCATCGCCCATTTGATCGCGATCGCGATCCTGGTGGCGTTTCCGTCTATCATCCTCTGGCTGCCCTCGCAGATGGGGCGCTAGGTACAACGAGCCTCCACAAGGAGACCATCATGGATTTCGCGCTCACCGATCAGCAGGAAGCCATTCGCGACGCCATCGCGAAGATCTGCGAAGGCTTTCCCGATGCCTATTGGTTGAAGAAGGACCACGACGGCGGCTTCCCGCATGACTTCCACAAGGCGTTGGCTGACGCCGGCTGGCTCGGCATCTGCGTGCCGGAAGCCTATGGCGGCTCCGGCCTCGGCATCACTGAAGCCGCGATCATGATGCGCACGATCGCGGAGTCCGGCGCCGGCATGTCCGGCGCTTCCGCGGTGCATATCAACGTGTTTGGTCTCAATCCGGTGGTCGTCTTCGGCACCGAGGAGCAGCGCAAGCGCATGCTGCCGCCGATGGTCGAGGGCCGCGAGAAGGCGTGCTTCGCCGTCACCGAGCCCAACACTGGCCTCAACACGACCCAACTGAAGACCCGCGCCGTCGTCAAGAACGACCGCTACATCGTCAACGGCCAGAAGGTGTGGATCTCGACCGCGCAGGTCGCGCACAAGATTCTGCTGCTGGCGCGCACCACGCCGCTGGAGGAGGTGCGCTCGCCCACCCATGGTCTCAGCCTGTTCTACACGGATTTCGATCGCAAGAAGATCAAGGTCCATGAGATCGAGAAGATGGGCCGCAAGATCGTTGATTCCAACGAGCTGTTCTTCGAGGATTTCGAGATCCCAATGGAGGATCGCATCGGCGAAGAAGGCAAGGGCTTCCAGTACATCCTCGAAGGCATGAACCCCGAGCGGATCCTGATCGCAGCGGAGGCGGTCGGCCTCGGCAAGCTCGCGCTGTCGCGCGCGACCGAATACGCCAAGACGCGCGTCGTGTTCAACCGCCCGATCGGCAAGAACCAAGGCATTCAGCATCCGCTCGCGGTAAACTGGGTCGAGCTCGAGGCCGCCTGGCTGATGGTGATGCAGGCGGCCTGGCAATACGACAAGGGCTTGCCGTGCGGCGCCGGCGCGAATGCCGCGAAATATTTCGCAGGTGAAGCCGGATACCATGCCTGCGAGCAGGCGGTGATGACTCATGGCGGCTTTGGCTACGCCAAGGAGTTCCACGTCGAGCGGTATTTGCGCGAGGTGCTGATCCCGCGCATCGCGCCGGTCAGCCCGCAGCTCGCGCTCAGCTTCATCGCGGAAAAGGTGCTTGGACTGGCCAAGTCGTATTGAGGCTGCGATGCCGGGAGACACCACGCCGATCGATTTTTCCGGCTTGATCCGGGCGGGCGATCTCGTGGTGTGCGGGCAGGCGACGGCGGAGCCAGTGACGCTGACCGAAGCGCTGGTCGCGCAAGCCGGGCATCTGCCCGCGTTCCGTATGATGGTCGGGCCGGTCTTCTCGGAGACGTTCTCCGCGGCCTGCGCGCCCAACATCTCGTTCCAGAGCTATGGCGTGATCGGCAATACGCGGCGGCTCGCCAAGGCGGGACGGCTCGAAATGATCCCGAGCAACTACAGCGCCTTCTGTGCCGACTTCGCGTCAGGGCGTCACAAGGCGGATGTGGTGTTGGTGCAGCTTGCCGAATCCGGCGACGGAAGGCTGAGCGCGAGCTTGTCCAACGACTATGTCATCGACGCAGCGCGCAATGCGCGCGTGGTGATTGCCGAGATCAATCCGGATGCGCCCTGGACATTTGGCGCGGAATGGCCCGCGGATGTGCCGATCCATCTGCGCGTGGCGGGGCGCCGTCCGCCGGTCGAATTGCCGTCGCCGGCGCTTGACGACATCTCACGGAAAATCGCCGTGCATGCGGCGAGCCTGGTCGTGGACGGCAGCACGCTCCAGTTCGGCGTCGGCCGGATTCCGGATGCGATCCTGTCCTCGCTCTCCCATGTACGCAATCTCGGCATCCATTCCGGTCTGGTCAACGACGCCATTGTTGACCTGATCGAGTGCGGCGCGGTGACCAACGCGGAGAAGGGGATCGATGCCGGCATTACCGTCACCAACCAGGTGATCGGCACGAATCGGCTCTATCGGTTCGTGCACGAGAACAAGGCGCTGGCGGTGCGGCCGACGTCCTATACGCATGGCCAGGGCGTGCTGGCGCGGATCAACCGGCTGGTCGCGATCAACTCGGCGCTTCAGGTCGGGCTCGACGGCAGCGTGAATTCCGAGACGCTGAACGGTGTCGCGATCGGCGCGATCGGCGGGCAGCTTGATTTCGTGCGCGGCGCCAATGCGTCTGCCGGGGGAAGGGCGATCATCGCGTTGCCCGCCATGGCGTCCGATGGGACCAGCCGGATTGTTGCGAATGTCGAGACCGTGACGACGCCGCGCGCCGATGTCGACGCCATCGTCACCGAATGGGGCGTTGCGGAACTGCGTGGCTGCGGTCTTGCCGAGCGCGCGCGCCGCATGATCGCGATCGCAGCGCCCGGGCACCGCGACGCGCTGTCGGCTCAGTCCCGCGGCGTCGCGCGCTAGTTCATCATCGCGAGCGTCGGACGCTGGCTCTCGCCGGAGCCGATGATCCCGGGGAGTTCCACGGCGCCGCCGGCAATCATGTCTGACATCCGCCAGAACAGGTGCGCAAGGCGGGAGAACACCAGCCGCTCGCGCTCGGCGGCAACGGTGCCGTCCGGTATTGTCACGGTCTCGAGTCCAACCACTCTCTTGAAGTCGGGCCAGATCATCATCGATTGCGCGATGACGGAGTAGCAGCGCGGGTCCTCGTCGCTCTCGTCGGGCGCCGGCGGCAGACCCGGAAATTGCGTCGGCGCTGCGTAGAATTTATAGGCGCCGTAGCCGAGCTGGAGCAGGAATTTTTCGGGAACGGCGATGTCGGCGGAAAAAGACACCAGTCGTGCCTCACTCAGGACGTCCGGCTCGATGGCACTGAGATCCTTGGCGCGCAGCGCGGAGCAGAAGGCGAGCTCGCGCTTGTGTTCGCGCAGCAGGTTGGCCAGCGGCTGCTGCTGTTGCACGGTGTCGGTGAGCAGGATGATGGTCTTGAGCATCGCGTGATGTCCCTCAGGGGAAGAGTTGGCGGGCGGTCATGACCGCGTCGTCGGCTGCGCAGTGTGCAAAGAAGTCGTTGGCGATGCGCTGTCCCGGCGCGATCTCCAGGATGCGGTAACGCGCCAGCGCCGCCGCATCGCGCGCCGCGCCGACATCGTCCTGCCAGGCGCAGAGCGACAGTTCGAGGCGGCCGTAGCCACCGCAATCGGCCGCATAGGCACCGGTCACGGCCTCGACGGTGGCGGCCACCGCGCCGGCGTTGCTGGCCGAGATGTCGCGCAGGATCACGGAGATGCCGTTGGTGGCCTCGGCTTTCGACGTCATCACCATGAAGGCGTCACTGGCGCCGGTGCGGCCGGCCCGGCGGGCCGTGCGCACGAGGCCTGCGAAGGCCGGATCAGGCCCGAGCTCCAGCGTCGTCGTCTGCTGGTCATGCAGAATCGTGGCGCGCGTTGCGCCGAGATCGCCCTTCAGCGCGTGATACGACCGCGGCAGCCATACCGTGTCGAGCGACACCTGCGACGAGGTCAGGCTCCAGGCCTGGTCGAGCAGATAGCCTTCCCAGATCGCAGGGTAAGATGCGGCGAGATGCTGCCAGGTGCGCAGCAGCATTTCAGCGCTGTTGGAGCGGCCGAGATAGAGTGTGCGTGCCGACATCTCCCAGCGATTCCACTTGTGGAGTGCGACGTCGCAGCCGAGGAAGGACGGCAGCAGCGGCGGCTCGCGGAGCACGGCGCCGGCTTCGACGAACAGCAGCGGCTCGCGATACTTGTTCCACATCCGCAGCATGAACTCCGCCTTCTCGAAGCAGAGCAGGCGGTCGTTGAACTGGGTGTCGATCGGCTCGATATGACAGGCGAGATCAAATCGTTCCAGCGAATGCCGGAGCGCGAAGGCGGCGGTTGCGTCGCCGCCGCGCGGATAGCACGAGACGATCCGCGGGCCGACGGCGGATGAATCGGCGCTGGCGAGGAATTTCGACCAGCCGATGCCGCCCCACCACATCTCGTGCGGGCCGCCGGCGCCGCAGGGGCCGACGGTGCCGAACTCGGTCAGCTTGGATTTGAGGAAGTCGAAGCCGGGATTCTCGCTGAAGGGAACGACGACGGCGCAGCCGGGATTGAGCGAACGATAGAACAGCTCGGCCGCCGCACCACTCGGCGGCTCCTTGAGGATGAGAACGCCGCTGCGCCGGCCCCCGGCGAGGTCGTCCAGCGTCGGCGCGCCATATTGGCCGGTCAGCCAGTCCAGACGATTGCGCTGGGCCCGGCCGAGCCGGATGCCGCCGGATTGCAAGAGGTCATCAAGGTTTGCGTGCGTCCCGTCCGTCAATTCCGTGCCCCTCGCGTCGCCAATCAGCCCTTGGACTTGAACGGCCGGCGCGGCGCGATCAGGCGCACTATTTGGGGCTGGAATCGAGCGGGGTAATCGCGACCGAATAGATCGCGATGTCGTGCCTCATCGCGGCGACGGGGATCAGCAGGCAGGCGTCGTCGTTCTCGGCGCGATAATGGGCACCGCTGCGCTGCACGCCGGCGTAGACCAGGCTTTCAGCGGCGACGCCGATCACATCCTGGCTCTCGGCGGCGTCGCGAATGTCATCGGCTGATTGGATCGTCACGCCATGAAGGAGACCTTCTGCGGCGAACTTCGGCAGCGGCAGTGCGATCATGGCGATGCCCATGGCGCGCGAGATCGGAATACGCAGGCGCTGTTCGCCCAGACCGGTGCGATAGAGGGTCACGGTGTCCAGCATGGCTGCGGCATCGGTGCGGAACAGCCCGATCTGGACTCGGCCGCAAGGGCTCTCTTCGAAGACGTCGGCCGGCAGACGGTTGGCCCCGAACAGCGTGTAGAGATAAGCGTTCGACGGAGACAGCCGGGCAAAGCTGCCGGCGAGCCACATTGGCGGGGCGGCTGACGCGCAGGCGGCGGAAAAGCCGCGGGCGGTGATCTGTCGGCGGATGAAGTCGCTGTCGATCATCGGCGCCAGTGCATGCGTGCCGAGATTGACGTCGTGCTTCAATCCGCCGAGCAGCGCCAGCTCGTCCTCATCGGGCAGCAGCAGGAACCGGGCCAGAGCCGCCGTGCACCAGCGCGCGGCGACGTCAGGCGCGGCATAAGGGTCGAGACAGAGATCGAGCGCGACGTCCCCGGCGCTCTCGGCAAAGGCGACGCTGCCTGCCTGGATCTCCGCGGCAAGTGCGATCTGGCTGGCCGGGCGAGGATTGATCTCGCGCAGCACCTGGTCGCCGTCATAGTCGCGGACCGAGCCGTCGGCAGAGCAGCAGATTTGCTCCAGCAGCGCGATGTTGCGGATCAGCATGCGCTTGATATGCGGCGTCACCACGAGGTCCGAGATGAAGCCCGCCGCGCTGTCCTCCTCGGCGATATCGTCGAAGGCATCGTCGAGCGAGATCAGATAGGCGCCGTGGAGACGGATCTTGATGCCTTCCATGTCGAACACGCGGCGCAGCGCCTTCTGCACGCTCCCGGAATAGCCGAGATCGGCGAGCACCAGGTCGGTACATTGGTCGAAGCCGGGGATCGTGTGGCGCAGATAGGCAAGTAACCGCGCGCGTAGAGCTGCCGCGAGATCGATGATCTCGCCGGCATCCATCAATTTCGGCAGGGCTTCGGCGAGATCCTCGCCGGGAGCAATTCCGTCGGGATAAGCCGCGAAGAACGCGGCAACCTCTGGCGGCAGGATCTTGATCATGTCGCGGAAAGTCGGCGCATCGATCTTCAACACCTTGCTGAGAAGGTCGATGAGCGGCTGCATGGTATCAGCCGAGGCGATCAGGCTGACGCGCCGGTTGATCTCGAGATAGACCGATGTGGTACCGTGCAAGTCCTGCCAGATCCGGTGTGGCAAGAAGCCGTCGCGGCCGAGGAAGGCGAGGGCGACCTTGTGGTCGGGGCCGGCGGCCTCCTGGCAGCGCCGGGTGATGAAGGCATCGAATGCCGTCATCACCGGGCCGAGCACGGTCATGCCGAGATGAAAGGCCGGAGATTTTTCGGCGTTCCGCGCGGCGACCATGCGTCGCAACGTGCGTGCACCGTGGTCGAGCCTGGACGGCGCGCCGGCGCACAGCAGTTCGAGCAGCGCGGTCTCGCGCTGGAATTTCGACGCCAATTGCGGCGTCGCCTGCGGATAATAGCGCGGCCGAATGCCGTGGCGCTTCGCGCCCCTGATGTCGGCCTTGTCGTTGTCGCCGACGTGAAAGGACGCGCCCGCGTCGATATCCTGCTCGGACAGGTATTTTGCGAAAAGCGCCTCGCTCTTGCCGCTGCCGTGGTCGCAGGAAGCGTAGAGGAAGTCCCAAGTCAGCCCGGGGCGGCATGCGAGCAGCAATCGCGCCAGCCGATCGGAGTCCCAATAGGTATCGGAGATGAAGCCGACGCGATGGCCGGCACGCTTCATGTCCAGATATTGCCGAAACATGTCCGGATTGGCGCGGCAGAGCTCGAATTCGGCCGTGAACTCTGATTCGACGAGATCGTTCAAATGATGGCGCGTGAGACCGAACAGCTTGAATGGAAAATAGGAATAGATTTCATCGATACGAACTTCGCTGCCACCGCGCTTCTCCTTCGCGGTCCGCCGCGCACGCGCTTCGGCCTGGATACGATGCTGAACGAAACTCGCGGAAACATTCGGACAAGTCTGTGAAATGCCGGAAAGCTCGTAAGTCCTTTCAAATACGCCATCTGGCGTCGTGCAGGCACGCAGCAGAAATGTATCGAAAACATCGAACGACCAAGCAGAAACAATTTTAGCGCGGCGCTCTGCGCCGGCTGTTGCGATCGTCATGCCAAGATTCCCCGTCCATCAGAGCGATTAACGTGCGCGACGGCGAAGTCAGGCGACACGATTGCGAAAAAAGTTCACGCGCGATTCAAAAACGCATTCGTCACGACTGACAGATTCAAAAAAATCGCTAGGTTCGAAAAAGGTGATTCGGAAAAAATTGCCGGGTGCAGAAGTCGTCTCGCGTTCATTCACACTCGGAAACAATCGCTTCTTGATGCGCTCCGTGCGCGTCGCGTTTGATCGCCTAGTGCCGCGTAATGTCAGCGTTTTCTCTCAACGACATCTGTTCAGGATGGACGATCCGCCATGGCGCGAGACGATGTGATGATTGCGGGATTGATGCGCGAGAGTGTCGCGCGCCCGGCAATTATTGCCCGATACTCGGCAAAACATACCGGCTAACATCTTGAAAAATAACAAAAAATCTCCGCCTGGATTGTTTTGGCCCCGCGTTCAACGCCTGGAAGCCGTGTGGCATGTGCGCCGCCGGCATTGCGGGTTGGAGATTGCGGGATGAGTTACGCTGCTGATGTCTGGGCTCCCGCTGAGGCCGAGATCACGACAACGCTGCCGGCTGAAGAGATCGTGCCGGTGACGCCGTCGGTGCCGCTCGCACCGGACTGTGCGCCGGTCGCCGCCGAAATCGTCTTCGATGAAGACAGCGAACTCCTCGACAGGCTTGCGACCGGCGACGAGGCTGCATTCCGCATGCTGGTCGAGCGCCACATCGACCGCGCCTACGCGATCGCGCTACGCATCGTCGGCAACGCGGCCGATGCCGAAGACGTGGTGCAGGACACCATGCTGAAGATCTGGAGCCATCGCGGGCGCTGGCAGCACGGCCGCGCCAAATTTTCGACCTGGCTCTACCGCGTCATCTCCAACCGTTGCATCGATCTGCGCCGCAAGCCGCGCAACGAGAATGTCGAGACCGTGCCGGAGGTCGCCGACGGCCAGCCCGGCGCTGTCGAGATCATCGAGCGCAACGAGCTGAACGGCATGCTGGAGATTGCGATGCAGCGCCTGCCGGAGCAGCAGCGTATCGCGGTGATCTTCTCGTACCACGAGAACATGAGTAACGGCGAGATCGCCCAGGTGATGGACACCACGGTGGCGGCGGTGGAGTCCCTGCTCAAGCGCGGCCGCCAGCAGCTGCGTCAGTTGTTGCGCAAGCACGAACGCGACATCCGCACCGCGTTTACCGATTGCTAACCATAAAAGTCGGCCTGCGAAAAGTTTCGCGCCTGATCTCCTTGCGCTCCACCGTTTGAGCGAACGGACGGGGCTGCGGTCTGCGTCGTCAATCGTCTTCAACGATGCGGCACGCTTGCCCATCAGCACAGGAGTTTCCAATGCCTGCAATTTCTACCAATACCGCGGCGAACTCCGCGGTCCGCTACCTCAACATCAATTCGGCGCAGGAGAGCAGCGCCCTCGCCAAGCTGTCGAGCGGCTCGCGCATCACTTCGGCCTCCGACGACGCCGCCGGCCTCGCGATCTCCACCCGCATCTCGTCGGACGTCACCACGCTCCAGCAGGCCGCGACCAACGCTTCGCAGGCGACCTCGATCCTCCAGACCGCTGACGGCGGCGCCTCGAACATCTCCGACATCCTGGCGCGCATGAAGTCGCTGGCCTCCGAGTCGGCCTCGGGCACCACCACCGACTCCAGCCGCGCCTATATCAACTCGGAATTCTCGCAGCTCACGAGCGAAATCGATTCGATCTCGACCGGCACGCGCTATTCCAGCCAGAGCCTGCTCGACGGCTCCAGCGTGTTCTCCTCCGGCGTCTCGGTGCTGGTCGGCTCTTCCGGCTCGGATACCATCACCATCAAGCTGGCCAGCCTGACCTCGTCCTCGCTCGGCGTGTCCTCGCTCGACGTCAGCTCGCTGTCGGATGCGGCATCGGCGCTTAGCGTGCTGGATACCGCGATCGACACGGTTTCGGCCGCCCGCGCCAGCATCGGCGCGCAGGAATCGCGGTTCAACTTCTCGTCCGACTCGATCTCGACCCAGACCCAGAACCTGCAATCCGCGAATTCGGCGATCAAGGACGTGGATATTGCGTCCGAGCAGGCCACGCTGTCTTCGGCCGAAGTGAAGACCCAGGCCGCGGTGTCGGCGGAATCCGCCGCCAACCAGATGCCGCAGTACCTGCTCAAGCTCCTCGGCTAAGGCGCTTGGCTTAACGATCACCGGGCCGGCGTGACGCCGGCCCGGTCCTCCACGCGACGGATCGAGCAGCAAAGTGACCAGCGTCAGTTCGAGCACCAGCACTGCAAGCACAAGCTCGACCGCATCGAGCAGCTCTTCGGTCACCACGACCGGTACCACCACGTCGACCAGTGTCGACTGGAGCGCGCTGATCACGGCGGCGGTGAACGCCAAGCTCACCCAGGCGACCACGATCTCGACCACGATCACCAACAACGAAGCCAAGGTCTCCGCCTACCAGACGCTCCAGACCGACCTCTCGACGCTGTCGAGCGGGTTGTCCTCGCTCGCGACATCCGTCGTCAATTCGCTGGCCACCAACGTCTTTGCGACCCGCTCGGCGACCCTCAGCTCGACCGGTGACGTGAGCGCGTCCTCCGCGCTCTCCATGTCCGTCAACAATGGCGCGGCGACCGGCGACCACACACTGACGATCAGCCAGATCGCGACCGCGCAGAAGGTGGCCGGCACCACGCAATCAAGTGAAACCACAGCCCTCGGCTATTCCGGAACATTTTCGCTCGGGCTCGGCAGCGGCAGCACTGCAAGTATCAGCGTGACGAGCACGATGTCGCTGCAAGACATCGTCGACACCATCAACGCCCAGACCTCGACCACCAATGTGCAGGCTTCGATCGTCCAGGTGTCGAGCGGGTCTTACGAAATGGTGTTGACGGGGACCGAGGATGCCGCCGACATCTCCTATTCGAGCACGTCCGGCAATGACATCCTGAACAAGCTTGGCGTGACCGACAGCTCCGGCGCATTTTCCGATGTGCTTCAGACGTCGCAGGCCGCCAAATTCAGTCTCGACGGCATCTCGATGACCCGGGATACCAACGACATCACCGACGTGCTGACCGGCGTCACCTTCAACCTGTTGCAGGCGACGACGAGCGGCTCGACGCTGAACATCAGCATCGGGACGGATACGAGCCAGATCACATCGGCACTCACGACCTTCGTCACCAACTACAACGCTTATCGCGATGCGGTCATCGCACAGCAGGCGACAAATTCCGATGGCACGGCCTCGTCCAGCGCGGTCCTGTTCGGCGACGGGACCATGCGCGACATCATGGACGCGCTCCAGAATGCCATGAACAGCACGGTCGGCGGCCTCACCATGGCCGACCTCGGCCTGTCCTTCAACGACAAGAACGAGCTCGAGCTCGACACCTCGACGCTATCGAATATCCTGAGCACAAATCTGAGCGGGGTCACCACGCTCTTGTCGGCGCAGACCAAGACCTCGTCGAGCCAGCTCACCGTCGTCAACACCGGAACGTCGCCGCAATCCTTCAGCCTGGACCTGACGGTCGATTCCTCCGGTAACCTGTCCTCGGCCTCGGTCGGCGGCGATTCCTCGCTGTTCACGGTCAGCGGCACCACGATCATCGGCAATGCCGGAACGGCCTATGCCGGCATGGCCTTCACCTATTCGGGCTCGACGTCGCAGTCGATCACTGTGACCTCGACCTCGGGCCTTGCCACGCAGGTCTACCAGATCGCCAAGAATTATTCGTCGAGCTCGGGCGCGTTGCAGACGCTGATCACGAACCTGACCGACCGCGACAGCACACTTCAGCAGCAGGTCGACGATATCGACAGCGCCGCGTCGGCCTACCAGTCGCAGTTGCAGACGCAGTACGCGAAGTACCAGGCCGCTATCGAAAGCGCCAACAACACGCTGACCTATCTCAAAGCCTTGCTTAACTCCAGCTCGAGTGGTTGATGATGCATAATCCGATGGCGTACATGGCCAACCAGGCCTATCGGGGCGCGGCAACCAGCGTGCCGCCGCTGAAGGCGATCTCGATGCTGCTTGGCGGCGCGATCACCTTCCTTCAAAAGGCGCTGTCCGCGCAGGAGGCGCGGCGCTTCGAGGAGGGGCACGAGCACCTGATGAAGGCGACCGCGATTTTGCGTGGCCTCAGCCACAATCTCGACTTCGCCAAGGGCGGAGCGGTGGCCGAGCGTCTGTTCCAGACCTACAATTCGCTCATCCTGGCGAGCCTGAAGGCCTATGGCCGTCCGCATGCACGCGAGAGCTTTCGGCGGATCATCGCCGGGCTGGCCGAGCTGCGCGAGGCCTGGGAGTCCGTCGACGCAACGATGCGGAGCGCCAGAACCGCGCCCGCTGATTCGTCCTGCAAGGGCCAGGCAAGCCGTTAGCGCTTCGATCCCGAACGGAGCCGCCGCTCGCCCGGCCGTGGTTTCGGCCGCTTTCGGCAAGTCCGGGGGCGGTTTTGGTGCGGGACACCGCGCAAATCCGGTTTCCGCCGCGCCTGCAATGCTTTATGACGGGCCTGACCGAGGCGGGATCGGCGGGCGATGGACGTCACCGAGTTTGAGGAACTGATCGACAGGCTGGGCGAGGATCTCTCGGTCTGGCCCGACGACCGGCGCTTGCCTGCCGAAGAGCTGCTGACGCGTTCCTCCGCCGCCCAAGCCCTGCTGGACGAGGCCCGTGCCTTGCGCCGCGCACTCGCCGCACCTCCGGTGCGAGCACCCGGAGGCTTCGCCGACCGCATCGTTGCAGCCGCATCGAAAATGAAGAACGATGCCGCCGAGCCGCGCACCGAAGGCGAGACAGCGGAGAGCTGAGCGGCTCCTTCTGAAATGATTGCTCTCCTTACCTCTCCCCGCGTGCGGGGAGAGGTCGGATTGCATCGAAGATGCAATCCGGGTGAGGGGGACTCTCCGCAAGTCTAACTGTCTCCGTCCCCGTGGAGACTCCCCCTCACCCCAACCCTCTCCCCGCAAGCGGGG
The DNA here is from genome assembly GCF_049949285.1 of Bradyrhizobium ganzhouense. Lineage (NCBI taxonomy): Bacteria > Pseudomonadati > Pseudomonadota > Alphaproteobacteria > Hyphomicrobiales > Nitrobacteraceae > Bradyrhizobium > Bradyrhizobium ganzhouense. The sequence continues at coordinate 7,105,241 of NZ_CP181318.1, read as the reverse complement.
CGAGGGAGCGCAGCGTCTGCGCGGCAGCAACTCAGTCCAACACCATTGCGCTTCTCGCGCTTCCACGCGGCAGTTTTTGCCTAATCGAATGCGATTTCCGCGCCAGTGAATCCGCGCCTGAATCCGCACGCCCACGCGTTTCATCAGCACACAGATTTCAAGCGCGCTGACCGACATTGTTGTCGCCGGCTGCGCGAGAAAGCCGGAGTTTCTGATGACCGTTTCCGCAACGAGTTCTGCAACGACTGCGACCACGACGACATCGTCATCGTCGAGCACCTCGTCCAGTTCGACGCTGACCTCGAGCGATTTCCTGAGCCTGCTGGTCAGCGAGCTTCAGAACCAGGACCCGCTGAACGCGACCTCGACCACCGACTTCATCAATCAGCTCACGTCTTACGCCAATTTCAGCCAGCAGCAGTCGATCAATTCCAACCTGACGTCGCTCTCCAGCTCCTTCTCGAGCCTCGTGACTCTCAACTCGGTCAACTATATCGGTCACACCGTCGAGGCGAAGACCGACACGTCGACCTTGAGCAACGGCTCGGCGACGTTCGGCTATTCGCTGTCCTCGGCCGCTTCTGACGTCGCGATCACCATCAAGGACTCCTCCGGAAACACCGTCTACACCGGCACCGGGACCGGCAATTCCGGATCCAACACCTTTACCTGGGACGGTAAAAATTCCAGCGGCACCCAGCTCACCAACGGCGGCCAGTACACCATCTCGGTGACCGCGACGGATTCCGCCGGCAACTCGGTGCTCAACTACACCACCATCTCCGGCACGGTGACCGGCATCGACACCTCCACTTCCACGCCATCGCTGACCGTGAACGGCGTCTCCGTCAGCGCCGCCGACATCATCGGCGTCACGTCCTGATCCTTCGTCCCGAATTCTCCGGAGTGTCATCATGAGTCTCACAGGTGCATTGTCCTCGGCGATCTCGGCGCTCAGCGCGCAGAGCCAGTCCCTGTCGATGATCAGCGACAATATCGCCAATACCAGCACGACGGGCTACAAGACGACGTCTGCGATGTTCGATGACCTCGTTACCGCATCGAGCAACGCGACCTCCTATGCCTCGGGCGGCGTCACCGTCTCGGGCCGGGCCAACATCACCCAGCAAGGCCTGCTCGCCGCGACCTCGAACGCCACCGACGTCGCGATCCAGGGCTCGGGCTTCTTCGTCGTGACCAGCGCCACGTCGGGCGGCACCACGTCCTATACGCGCAACGGTGCCTTTTCGACCGACAACGCCGGCTATCTCGAGAACAACGGCAGTTACCTGGAGGGATGGCGCACCGATGCGAACGGCAACGTCGTCGGCAACGAATCGGCGAGCAACCTCCAGGCCATCAATACCCAGGTCGCCTCGACCAGCGGCAGCGCCACCACCAAGACCACGATTGCGGCCAATTTGCCCTCGGATGCCGCGACCGGTGACACCTATACCAGCTCGATGACCGTCTACGATTCGCTCGGTGCTGCGAACTCGATGCAGGTCACCTGGACCAAGACCGCGACCAACACCTGGAGCGCGAGCTTCGCCAATCCTACCTCGACCTCGAGTACCACGACCGCGACGGGCACGGCTTCGGGGACGATCGCGATCACCTTCAACAGCGACGGCTCGCTTGCCAGCACCAGCCCAAGCCCGGCAACCGTCAAGGTGACGGGCTGGACCGACGGGGCGACGGACAGCACGATCACCATGAATCTCGGCACCGCCGGCAAGACCGACGGCCTGACCCAATACGCCTCCGGCGAGACCACGCCCACCGTCAACGTCACCAGCATCAGCTCGGATGGCTTGTCCTACGGCAAGCTGTCCAGCATTGCGATCGGCAAGAACGGCGTGGTCGACGCGACCTATTCCAACGGCCAGACCATCGCGATCTACAAGATCGCAGTGGCGACCTTTGCCGATCCAACCGGGCTTTCGGCCGCCAGCGACGGCCTCTATTCCGCGACGGTGACGTCGGGGAATGCCGCGTTGCAGGCCTCGGGCGAGAACGGCGCGGGCACGATCTACGGCAGCGAGCTGGAATCCTCGACCACCGACACCTCCAGCCAGTTCTCGAGCATGATCTCGGCGCAGCAGGCCTATTCGGCCGCCTCCCAGGTCATCTCCACCGTCAGCAAGATGTACGACACCCTGATCTCGGCGATGAGGTGAGCGATGCGCAGCGAGGAGGCCAAAGCCGCCGGAGAAGCGCTGTTGCGCCGGCTGCGACGGCTGGTGGCACGGGCCGCAACCGTGAAGGGCAATGACGACAAGCAGCTGCTTGCCTTGCTCGACGATCTCGAGACGACCCGCCGCGGCCTGTTGAAGGAATGCGCAGAGGTCGAGGGCGAGATGAGACAGGCGACCGTCAGGACGGCCGCGATCGGCGCTTACCTGCGCAACTCGCAAGTCCATCGCGGCAAACGGCATAGTTAGAAGAAGGCGATGACCATGAGTGTAGCCCAAGCCAATAGCCTAGCCACGCGGACCAACGCCGCAAATGGCGACGCCCGGATCAAGTCGCTGATCGGACTGATCGACGTCCTGACCGCGCTGGTCGCGGAAGAGAATGCCGAGCTCGCCAAAGGGTTGCCGGCCTCACGCCTGAAGCAGGTCGACGAGAAAAACCGCCTGGCGGAAATCTTCGAGCGGACCGTCGCCGAATGCGCGGCGGGCACGACCACCCTGAATGTCCGGGACCGGATCCTGCGTGAGCAGCTGCTGGAGCGGATCCTGAAGCTGCGCGCGGCGATGGACGAAAATCTGGTGCGCCTGCGCGCGGCGATCGAGGCCAGCAATCGCCGAATCGAGGCCGTCATGCAGGCGATCCGCGAGCAGATCGCGGCGGTGTCGCCCTACGGCGCCTCTGGCCGCGTTGCAGCGCGCGCCGTCTCCAGCTGCACCAGCCGCAGCGCCTGACGCCTCAAGGAGCCCGCCGTGTCACTCGACATCGCACGATCGATCGCCTTCAGTGGCCTGTCGTCCACGTCGGTCCAGATCAGCGTGACGTCGTCGAACATCTCGAACGCCGACACGACGGGCTATACGAAGAAGACCGCGAACCAGTCGAGCAGCGTCACCAACGGCGTCGGCACCGGCGTCACGGTGACGGGCATCACCTCGACGGTCGACAAGCTCCTGCTGAAATCGCTTGTCAGTGCGACCTCTGACCTCGGCGCGGCGGACACGACGAACACCTATCTGACGTCGCTGGAAAAGCTTTACGGCTCGACCAGCAGCACCAGCAGTTCGTCGACCGGGACGTCGCTCGCCAACAGCATCGCCTCGCTGGAATCGGCGCTGTCGTCGCTGGCGAGCACGCCCAGCAGCGCCTCGCTGCAATCCAACGTCGTCAGCGCGCTCGACAACGTCACCAGCCAGTTGCGCGAGACCTCGAGCGGCATCCAGAAGCTTCGCTCCAATGCCGACCAGGACATCTCGTCCTCGATCGACGGCGTCAATACGGACTTGCAGAACATCGCGGATCTGAACGCGGAGATCAAGCAGACGGCGGCGGCCGGCCAGTCGACCGCAGACCTGGAGGACCAGCGCAACACCGCGCTCCAGGACGTGGCCTCGAAGATGAACGTCAGCTACTACACCGCGTCGAACGGTGACCTCCAGGTTTATACGACGACAGGGCAGGCGCTGGTCGACAGCTCTGCCCACAAGATCAGCTATACCGCTGCCGCCAACGTGTCGTCGTCGACGACTTACACCGCCGGCTCCTCGTCGAGCGGCTTCAGCGCGATCACGGTGAACGGGGTCGACATCACCTCCCAGATCACTGGCGGAAGCATCGGCGGACTCATCACGCTCCGCGACAAGACCCTGCCGGCGGCGCAGTCGCAGCTCGATCAGCTCGCAACGCAGCTTGCTTCCGCGGTCAACACCGTCTCGAACAGCGCTTCCTCGGTGCCGGCGCCCACGACCCTGACCGGCACGACCAGCGTCACCAGCAGCACGGCGCTGTCCGCCACCGGCACGGTGCGCCTTGCCGTGACCGACCAGAGCGGCAATCTGGTCTCCTACAGCGATCTCGACCTGTCGTCCTATTCCACGGTCGGCGATCTCGTCACCGCCATCAATGGCATTTCCGGGATGTCGGCGTCGGTCGATGCGAACGGCCATCTCTCGATCACGGCGACAGGCTCGGGCAACGGCGTCGCCATCAATGAGATGACCAGTTCGGTCGGCAGCTCGAGCGAGGGATTCTCCGACTATTTTGGCCTCAACGACCTCGTGACCGGAACAAGCGCGTCGGATGTTGCGGTCAACAGCAGCATCCTGTCCGGCACCAACGAGCTGCAGCTCGCCACGCTGGATTCCTCGTCGAGCCTTACGGTCGGCAGCAGCGTGCTGACGTCGGGATCGGCGACCGTGGTCAATGCGCTCTACAGCGCATTGACGGCCTCGCGGACGTTTTCTTCCACCGGGGGGCTCGCCGCCACCACTGGTTCGTTTGCCGATTATGCCTCGACCATCGTGGCCGATGTCGCGAGCAAGTCCTCGCAGGCGTCCACCAATTACACCGCCAAGGAGACCGCGCAGTCGACCTATGCGAGCTCGCTGTCGTCGCAGTCGGGTGTCAATCTCGACGAGGAATCGGCCAATCTGAGCACGCTCCAGAACCAGTATTCGGCCGCCTCCGCGCTGATCTCGGCCATCAACAGCATGTACACGGCACTCATAACCGCCGTGCAGTCGTCCTAAAGCGCAGGAGCAGGCCCATGGTCGCGATGCGGATCGCCACCTTCGCGCAGTCGAGCAAGATGATCGCCGACGCCATGCGCGTGGAGTCGGTGATGGCCAACGAGCAGGTCCAGGAATCGTCGGGTGTGCTGTCGACCGATTACGGCGGCTATGGCTCGAACGCGCAGCATGTCGTCAATCTCCAGGTCTCCGTGACGCGTGCGCAGTCCTATATCGATGCGGCCACGCTCGCCGACAGCAAGGTTCAGGTGATGTATTCGGCCGTCGGCTCGATGACGGACATCATCACGCAGCTCCGCTCCCAGCTCAGCGCGGCCTCGACCGGTAGCTCGACCGAAACGAATTCGGTGATCTCTTCAGCCCAGCAGATGCTGGAGCAGATGGGCTCGCTGATGAACACGCAGTATGACGGCCAGTATGTCTTTGGCGGCGGCAAGACGGACATGGCGCCGGCCGACCTCACCAGCTTTTCGTCGGGGACGGGCTCCACCACCACGGCGGATACCAGCTACTACAAGGGCGATGACGAGATTGCCTCGGTGCGCGTCGCCGCCGATGACACCGTGTCCTATGGCGTGACCGCCGGCAATTCGGCGTTCGAGAAGGTGATGCGCGTGCTGAAGTTCGTGGCCAACAGCACCTCGCTGTCATCCTCGGATATCTCCAGCGCGCTCGACCTCGCCAGCACGGCGCTCGATGATACCGCGGCGGTGCAGGCAAAGCTCTCAAGTTCGGCGTCCTCGATCGAGTCGGCGAGCACGCAACAGACCGACTACAAGAGCTATGCCGAGAGCCTGTCGAACGACCTCACCGGCGTCGATGTCGCCGCCATCACCGCGCAGCTCTCGACCTACCAGGCACAGCTCACCGCCTCCTATTCGGCGATGTCCAAGATCCTCGGCATGAATCTCGCGAGCTATCTGAAATAGGTGACGCCTATTCGGCCGCGATCCGCTCCATCGCCATGGTGCGAAGCCGGGCGCGCTGGATCTTGACGCCGTTGGCGCTGTCGGTCACGGGGAAGGCGTCCACGACATAGATCCGCGCCGGAATCTTGTAGCTGGCCAGCCGCTCGCGCAGGCGGGCCGTCAGCACCTCCTGTTGCGGCGAAGTGCCGGCCGGAATGACAAAGGCGACGCAGCGCGCCTGGCCCTTCAGGTCCACCGCGACGACCTGCGCATCGGCGACGCCGGCACAGGATTTGAGCTCGTCCTCGATCTCGCCGGGGGCGACCAGGAAGCCGCCGAGCCGCATCGCATCCCCCGCGCGGGTCTCATAGACGAAGGCGCCGCCGCGAAGCCGGCCGATGTCGCCGGTGCGGAAGAAGCCGTCCGCGGTGATTGCATCGAGCGTCGCATCGGGGTTGTTGAAATAGCCGAGGAAGCATGACGGCGCGCTGATCTCGATCTCGCCGGAGACCCCTTCCGCTGCTAGCTCGCCGGTCTCGGTGTCGCGCACGCGGACCTTCGCCTCGGGGGACATCGGCCATCCGCCGCCCTCGATGCGATCGGCGAAGGCGTCGCTGGGACGGGCGATCGAGAATAGCGCCTGCACCTCGCTCGAGCCGTAGAGGCCGAATAGCGGCAGGCCCCGCGCCTCCGCCTCCGCAGCCAGTTCGCGCCAACCGGGCTGGAATGCGGCGAAGCCGCAGACTTCGAGATGCGGGAAGGGCCGCTGCGCGTCGGTCAGCGCCAGGATACGGCGGAACATCTCGTCGGAGCCGAAGGCGTGCGTGATCTTGTGCTCGCTGAGAATTTTCAGCGCCGGTGCCGCCTCGAAGGCGTCGAGCACGTGGACGGTCGCGCCGGCCGCGATGAAGCCAAGCAGGCTCGTCATGCCAAAGGTGCCGCAGAACGGCAGCATCGCCAGCAGCGAATGACGCTCCGGCGAGAGCCGGAGCGCCGCGGCAACGGCGTTGGCGTGGGTCGCCAGCGTTCGCAGCGAGTGCGCGACGAGCTTGGGTCCCTTGGTCGTGCCGGATGTGGTGTAGAGCAGCACCGGCTGGTCGACGTCATCCTGGGTGGGAGTCGGTGGATAGGGTTGGTCGAACGCGTCGAAGCGAATGCAGGGCCATTGCGCGGGGATCGCATCCGCGCCGACGACCGCGAGCTTTTGCAGCGCGGGCACCTCGTCTTTGGCGATGTCGGAGAGAATGGAAGCGAAATCGATCGAGCGGAACGCTGCCTCGACCACCAGCAGCTTGGCGCCCGACAATTTGAGGAGATGCGCGACTTCCGCGCTGCGGTAGCGCGTATTGACGGCGGCGATGACCGCACCCAGCCGGGCGGCGGCGAACAGCAGCGTGATCCATTCGATCCGGTTGACCAGCCAGACCGCGACCACGTCGCCCTTGCCGATACCCTGCGCGGCGAGCCAGGCCGTGGTCTGCTCGACCATCCCTGAGAACTCCGCGCGCGAGACGGGCGTGCCGTCGAACACGAAGGCGGGATCGGCAGCGGTCTCCGATCCGATCAGCGATTGCAGTGAAACATCGTCGGCGTGCATGGCAACCGAAGTAGCCCGATCGCGCAAACCTGTCTACTTGGTGCCGAACATCCTGTCGCCGGCATCGCCCAGGCCCGGCACGATGTAGCCGTGGTCGTTGAGGCGTTCATCGATCGCCGCGGTCCAGATCGGCACGTCGGGATGCTCGCTCTGGAACTTCGCAATGCCCTCGGGCGCGGCCAGCAGGCAGACGAAGCGGATGTCGCGGGCGCCGCGGTCCTTGAGCAGCGAGGCGCCGGCGCAGGCCGAATTGCCGGTTGCCAGCATCGGATCCATCAGGATCACGGTGCGGTCGGACAGGTCCTGCGGCGCCTTGAAGTAATATTCCACGGCCTGCAAGGTCTCGGGATCGCGGTAGAGCCCGATATGGGCGATGCGCGCCGAGGGCATCAGCGCCAGCATGCCGTCGAGGAAGCCGACGCCGGCGCGCAGGATCGGCGCCAGCGTGAGCTTCTTGCCGGCGATCTTCGGCGCCTGCATCGGCGAGATCGGCGTCTCGATCTCGACCAGCTCCAGTGGCAGGTCGCGCGTCACCTCGTAGCCGAGCAGCATCCCGATCTCGTTCAGGATTTCGCGAAAGCTCTTGGTCGAGCGGTCCTTCTCCCGCATCAGGGAGAGCTTGTGCTGGACCAGGGGGTGGGCGACGACGTTGACGCTGCTTGTGCTCATGAAACCGATCTACACGGTTCCACGAAACTGCGCCAGATCGGCCGGGCGTTTTCCGCAGAGGAGGGGCGGCCTAGCCGGGCCGTGCGACCGCCGTTCGCGCCCGGTTGCTCGCCTCGTAGGCAGCCATGGTCAATTCGCGGTCGATCGCCGTGAAGTCTAGACGCCGAGCCCGCGCGCGACGAGCGTGATGACGATGGTCAGGACCCCGCCCCAGATCAGGCTGAGCGTCATGGTCAGGATGGTCGTGGTGACCGCGTGCTCGAGATGTCCTTTGAGGAAATGCACGCTAGCCCCTCAGCAATCGTGAGACCAATACGATCAGCGGATTGCCGCGGTTCTCGATGTCGAGCTCGAAGGTCTCGGCGGGGAACACCAGCGCGCACCGCACAGGCCGGCTCTGACGGTGGGCGAAATCGACCGCCGAGCTCTTGAACAGGAACAGGCCACCGATGCGTCCATGCGCCTCGCGGGCGACCCAGAGGCCGGCCCGGTTGCGGCCGATAAAAAAGGCAGGAATGGCGTCGCTGATCACATCGGGATCGAGCGGCCTGAGTTCCGCCACCGGCGCTTGCGGCGGCTGGCGATGGGTGGCTTGAAGAGCAATTGCGGCCATGGCGGCCTCCTCACACATCTGCAAAGTCATGATGGTCACCGAGGCCTCAGGCGTGGAGATGCCAGACATAGATGGCAGTCTTCAGCGCGATGAGCGCAGTGAGCACGCTGCCCATCGTGAGCACCGTTAGCGCTCGCATCGCCGCGCGCTCGAGTTGGGCCTTGCGTTCACTCGAGATCCGCGCCGAACGTTCGGCCCAGTTGAAAGACCATTCAAAGCCATGTGTCAGCATCGACATGTCAGAGGTCCTTGCCGTGGGGCGACGAGACAGGCGCCCCAATCTGCTTCTCATGATGAGCATCGCAGCATAGGAATGCGAGACGGGCGCCAGCACTGTCGTATAGGAGCGCCATAAGGGCGCGTCCTACGCGCCAACGTTGTCGATCAGCTCCTCGTCGGCGATGGCGGCGAAGGCCCTAACCACCTCTCTCTGCGCGGCTGCGTCCAGCGGCACGATCGGCAGCCGAGTATCCGCCGATATCAGGCCGAGCACACTTAGCGCGTATTTGAGCGCAGCCGGGCTTTCCCGCGAGAGGCAGGCGATCAGCGGGACGAGGCGCCTGTGCAGATAGCGCGCGGTTTGCAGGCGACCCTGCCTGATCTGCGAGAAGATCGTCCGGCACAGATCCGGTGCGATGTTGGAAACTTCCGAGATCGCTCCGTCGCCGCCGCCGGCGATATAGCCGAAGTTGGTAGCGTCCTCGCCGGACAGCAGCCGAAAGCCGGCTGGCAGCAGTCGGTTCAGCCGCATCGGGCGGGTAATGTCACCGCCGCCATCGCGCAGGCCGACGAACTGGCGAGACTCGACGAGGCGCAAAAGCGTCTCGTCGGCGAGCGGGCGCAGCGTGCGGGAGGGAACGTCGTGCAGGATCACCGGCAGTCCGGTTGAGCCGGCAATGGTGCGGAAATGCGCGAGCATCCCCTCCTGCATCGGCTTGTTGTAGGCGGGCACCACCGCCATGATGGCATCGGCGCCCGCCGCCTCTGCGCGCCGCGCAAGTTCGATGGCGCGGCCGGTGGCATTCGACATCGCGCCCGCGATGACCCGCGACCGGCCGCGGACGACGTCGACTGCGGTGCGAATAACGAGTTCCTGCTCGGCGGGCGAGAGTGTCGGTGCCTCGCCCGCCGTCTCGCAGACCACGAGCGCGGGAACGCCGGCCGCGACCTGGCGCTCGCAGAGTGCGGCGAGCGCCTTGAGGTCGATCGTGTCAGCTGCGTCGAACGGCGTCGGCAGATCCGGAATGAAGCCGGTGAACCAGGCTGAGGGAGGAATGAACATGGCTTGCTCGCCGAATGCGGCCGGCTCAGGCGGCGCGTTGCGAGAGGTCGGGGTGTTGACCCATGTCGAGCTCGATCTCGCGTGGCAGCTCGACGATGGTCTCGGGGTGCTGTCCGTTCTCGAACAGGGCGTATTTGATGGCCTGGGCGCGGCTGACGAACAGGCCGCCATAGAGGCCATTCTGCTCTTGCGCGATCCATTGGCCTCGATGGTTTTTGCCGATGAAGACGATGCTGGAGGGTGAGCTGCACGAGGGAGGTTCGACGAGTTTCACGGATTTAGTCCTTCCAATTGATGCGGCCGGCGGGATCCCGTCCCGCAACCGCCGCATCAATATCTTTTTCAATGGATAGGATTTCGAGAGAGGGCGCGCGGCGATCTCATAGGAGCGCCATAAGCTTCGCGTTCAGCTGAAATTCTCGCAGCCGACCGGTTCGTAGAACGGGTCGGGGGCGGGACGCACGGTGGGAACACTCGGTCGAGACGCTTCCACGGCCAACGCCTGGACTTCGACGAAAGCCGACAGCAGCGCGATCGCGAAGTCGCCGTGGCATCCCTCGACAGCGGCGTCGAGCCAATCCGGCAGCTCGCGTTCACGCGAGAGCGCGCAATGCCATTCGCCCTCGTCATAGGCGATACGGCGGACATGCCACAGTGGCAGTTCGAGCTCCATCAACGCAAGCGCAGCGTCGGCCCAGGCCTCCGCGTCGATCAGGCGCATGAGGCGCGCGGTGCGCTCGGTCTGTCCGAGCGAGGGAAAGCGACGGCAGGCCTTGTCGATGACCTCGAGCATCAACGAGCGCGTCATGCCCTGCGCATTGCGCAAGCGGTCGCCGAGGGAGGGAGGATCATAGTGTCCGAAAGCGACGGTCATCTCAGGCCTCCTGGAATTGGCGTCGGTCAGTCGGCCGGCCTCTTCAGGATGGCGGGAAGGGCATTGGAAAACGAGATGGGAAGGGGACGGGAGATATAAAGATTTCATAAGAGGGCGGGGGGCGATGAGGAGCGCAATGTGTTGCCTACGTCTCCGCCGTCGCCCCGGCCCCTTTATGAGATTCCTATAACTTCGCCATAGCCTTCGTCTCGAAAACCTATGCCCGTGGTGGCACTTCAGCACGGTCAAAAGTCCCGTTTGGGGTCGTGGAAATACGTTGCGCGTCCCTCCACGAGCTCCGCCGGGTCCCCGAGAAAGTGTTGCTTCCGATAGAGGGACGCAACGAGGAGCAATCCCATGATGGACATTCTGATGCTAGCGCTGGGCTTTGGCTTCTTTGCCCTTGCGATCGGCTACACCTACGCCTGCGAACGGCTGTGAAGGAGCGAACCATGATCTTCGATTATGCGCTTGCCGGCACCGTGTCGTTCGGCCTCCTCATCTATCTCACTTATGCGCTGTTGCGGCCGGAGCGGTTCTGAGCCGTGCTCCTGCTTGTCGAATTGCTGCTGGCGGACGCTGCGCTCGTCGGCTGCCTGCTTGTGGTGCTCCTGCAGCTGTTGCGCCGGACATCAAGCCTGAAGGGTTAATGCCATGACTGTGATCGGTTGGCTCCAGATCATTCTTTTCTGCGTTATCATTGTCGCGCTCACAAAGCCGCTTGGCTGGTACATGACGCGCGTCTTTAACGGCGAGAAGACATTTCTCTCGCCGGTGCTGCGTCCGATCGAGGCCGGCATCTACTGGATCTCCGGCGTCGACGAGAAGCGCGAGCAGCATTGGCTGACCTACACGGTCGCGATGCTGCTGTTCCATGTCGGTGGTTTCCTCATCATCTACGGCGTGATGCGCTTGCAGGCCGTGCTGCCCTTCAATCCGGCGGGGCAGGGCGCGGTCGCTGAAGACCTCTCCTTCAACACCGCAATCTCCTTCATCACCAACACCAACTGGCAGAACTACGGCGGCGAGAGCACGATCTCCTATCTCGTGCAGATGGTCGGCCTGACGCACCAGAATTTCCTGTCGGCGGCCACCGGCATCGCGCTCGCCGTCGCCTTGATCCGCGGCTTCTCCCGCGCGTCGGTGCGCACCGTCGGCAATTTCTGGGTCGACGTCACCCGCACCACGCTTTATGTGCTGCTGCCGATCTGCGTCGTCTACGCGCTGTTTCTCATTTCGCAGGGCATGCCGCAGACGCTCGGCGACTATGTCGAGGCCACCACGCTCGAAGGCGCCAAGCAGACCATCGCGGTCGGCCCGGTCGCCTCGCAGGTCGCGATCAAGATGCTCGGCACCAATGGCGGCGGCTTCTTTAATGCCAATGCGGCCCATCCCTTCGAAAACCCGACGGCGCTGTCGAACTTCGTGCAGATGCTATCGATCTTCGCGATCGGTGCGTCGCTGACCAACGTGTTCGGCCGCATGGTCGGCAATCAGCGTCAGGGCTGGGCGATCCTGACCGTGATGGGCGTGCTGTTCGTCGCGGGCGTCACCGTCACCTATTGGGCGGAAGCCAACGGCACCTCGACGCTCCAGGCGCTCGGCCTGACCGGCGGCAACATGGAAGGCAAGGAGGTCCGCTTCGGCATTGTGGCGTCTTCGCTCTTTGCTGTTGTCACGACGGCCGCGTCATGCGGCGCGGTCAACGCCATGCATGACAGCTTCACTGCGCTTGGCGGCATGATCCCGCTGATCAATATGCAACTCGGCGAGATCATCATCGGCGGCGTCGGCGCCGGCCTCTACGGCATGCTGCTGTTCGTCGTGCTTGCGATCTTCGTCGCCGGCCTGATGGTCGGCCGCACGCCGGAATATGTCGGCAAGAAGATCGAGGCGCGCGAGGTCAAGATGGCCATGCTCGCGATCCTGGTGCTGCCGCTGATGTATCTCGGCTGGACTGCGGTCGGCGTGGTCTATCCGGCGGCGGTTGCCTCGATGGCGAATGCCGGCCCGCATGGCTTCACCGAGGTGCTCTACGCCTTCACCTCGGCGACCGGCAACAACGGCTCGGCCTTCGCGGGCCTCTCCGGCAACACCTTCTTCTACAATCTGACGCTTGCCAGTGCGATGTTCGTCGGTCGCTTCTTCATGATCATCCCGGCGATGGCGATCGCAGGTTCGCTTGCGGGCAAGAAGACCCACCCGCCGTCAGCCGGCACCTTCCCGACGACCGGCGGCCTGTTCGTCGGCCTGGTCGTGGGCGTGATCCTGATCATCGGCGGCCTGACCTTCTTCCCGGCGCTCGCGCTCGGCCCGATCGTCGAGCACCTCGCGATGAACGCCGGCCAAGTGTTCTGATGGCCAAGTGTTCTGATCGCCAAGTGTTCTGATCGCCAGCCTTCTGATTGGTTCGGAGTGACCTCCATGGATACGATGAAACTGCAAAAACGCGCTTCCGTTTCGGCAATGCTCGACCCCAAGATCGTCGTGCCCGCGATCCGCGCGTCCTTCACCAAGCTCGATCCGCGGCTGATGATCAAGAATCCCGTGATGTTCGTGGTCGAGGTCGTGGCCGCACTCACCACCGTGATTTTCGTCCGCGACCTCGTCACCGGCGGCGGGAATCTCGCCTTCACCTTCCAGATCATCCTCTGGCTCTGGTTCACGGTGCTGTTCGCCAACTTCGCCGAAGCCGTCGCCGAAGGCCGCGGCAAAGCGCAGGCCGATTCGCTGCGCAAGACCCGCACCGAGAGCCAGGCCAAGCTCCTGAGCGGCGCCGGCCAGGCCTTCAAGCTCGTGCCGGGCACGAGTCTGAAGGTCGGCGACATCGTGCTGGTCGAGGCCGGCGACACCATCCCCTCCGACGGCGAGGTGATCGAGGGCGTCGCCTCCGTCAACGAGGCCGCCATCACCGGCGAATCCGCCCCCGTGATCCGCGAGTCCGGCGGTGACCGGTCGGCCGTGACGGGTGGCACGCAGGTGGTGTCCGACTGGATCCGCGTCCGCATCACCGCGGCGCAAGGCTCGACCTTCATCGACCGCATGATCAAGCTGGTCGAGGGCGCCGAGCGGCAGAAGACGCCGAACGAGATCGCGCTCAACATCCTGCTCGCCGGCCTCACCATCATCTTCGTGTTCGCCACCGTCACCATTCCGAGCTATGCGGCCTATGCCGGCGGCTCGATCTCGGTGGTCGTGCTGGTCGCGCTGTTCGTAACGCTGATCCCGACCACGATCGGCGCGCTGCTGTCGGCGATCGGCATCGCCGGTATGGACCGCCTGGTGCGCTTCAACGTTCTGGCGATGTCCGGCCGCGCCGTCGAGGCCGCCGGCGACGTCGATACGCTGCTGCTGGACAAGACCGGCACCATCACGCTCGGCAACCGCCAGGCAACCTCCTTCCGCCCAGTGCGCGGCGTGACCGAGCAGGAGCTCGCCGATGCCGCACAGCTCGCCTCGCTCGCCGACGAGACGCCGGAAGGCCGCTCCATCGTCGTGCTGGCGAAAGAGAAATACGGCATTCGTGGCCGCGACATGGCCGAACTCGGGGCGACCTTCATCCCGTTCACGGCGCAGACCCGCATGAGCGGCGTCGACGCCGGCGGCACGTCGGTCCGCAAGGGCGCAATCGAGGCCATGCTCAACTATGTCAACGGCGGTACGCCGCTGGCGGCCGCTTCAGGCAATGCGGCGCGCGCAATCCAGCCCGCGGCGCTTTCCGATATCGGCCGCGAGGTGCAGACCATTGCCGACGAGATCGCCAAGGCCGGCGGCACGCCGCTGGCGGTGGCCAAGGACGGCAGGCTGCTTGGCGTCATCCAGCTCAAGGACATCGTCAAGGGCGGCATCCGCGAGCGCTTTGCCGAGCTACGCCGCATGGGCATCCGCACCATCATGATCACCGGCGACAACCCGATGACGGCGGCCGCGATCGCGGCGGAGGCCGGCGTCGACGACTTCCTGGCGCAGGCAACGCCCGAGGACAAGCTCAAGCTGATCCGTGACGAGCAGGCCAAGGGCAAGCTGGTGGCGATGTGCGGCGACGGCACCAACGATGCCCCGGCGCTCGCCCAGGCCGACGTCGGCGTCGCCATGAACACCGGCACGCAGGCGGCCCGTGAGGCCGGCAACATGGTCGACCTCGACTCCAACCCGACCAAGCTGATCGAGGTGGTGGAGATCGGCAAGCAGCTGCTGATGACGCGCGGTGCGCTGACAACGTTCTCGATCGCCAACGATGTCGCAAAATACTTTGCGATCATCCCGGCGATGTTCCTGGCGTTCTATCCGCAGCTCAACGTGCTCAATGTCATGAACCTGTCGAGCCCGCAGAGCGCCATCCTGTCGGCGATCATCTTCAACGCGTTGATCATCATCGGGTTGATTCCGCTGGCGCTGAAAGGCGTCGCCTATCGCGCGGTCGGTGCCGGCGCGCTGCTTCGCCGCAACCTGCTGATTTACGGCCTCGGCGGTATCGTCATTCCCTTCATCGGCATCAAGGCGATCGACCTCGTCGTGAGCGCCTTGCACCTGGCTTGACCGTCGTTGCGCGGCGCACGGCGCCGCGCGCAATGACGAAGACTTAGGAGACGTAACATGCTCAGAGAAATCCGCCCCGCCATCGTCCTGCTGCTGGTGCTCACCGCCATCACGGGCCTGGCCTATCCGCTCGCCATGACCGGCATCGCCGGCGCGCTCTTCCCAGTTCAGGCACGAGGCAGCCTGATCGAGAAGGACGGCAAGGTGGTCGGCTCCGCCCTGATCGGACAGGAGTTCAAGGACGACAAATACTTCCACGGCCGCCCCTCGGCGACGCTGGCGCCGGATCCGAATGATTCGACCAAGACGGTCTCGGCGCCCTACAATGCCGCCAATTCGGGCGGCTCCAATCTCGGTCCGACCAGCAAGGCACTGGCCGACCGGCTGAAGGAGGACGTGGACAAGCTCAAAGCCGAGAACCCGAACGCTGCCGTTCCGGTCGATCTGGTCACGACCTCGGCCAGCGGGCTCGATCCCGATATTTCTCCGGAGGCGGCGCAATTCCAGGTGCCGCGCGTCGCGAAGGCGCGGAACGTGTCGGAGGACCAGCTTAGGCAGATCGTCGCCTCCAACACCCAGGGCCGTCTGCTCGGGCTGCTTGGCGAACCCCGGGTTAACGTTCTTGCCCTGAACCTCGCACTGGATCGTGCGTCCGCGAAGTAGTGGTCTAGGCTGGGGATGCCCGGATGATTATATTGGCCTGATGGTTCAACAGCGCCGCGATCCCGAACAACGTCCGTCTCCCGAGGCGCTGCTGGAAGCAGCGCGCCGGGAGGAGAGCGCGAGCGGCAAGCTGAAAATCTTCGTCGGCGCCGCCCCCGGCGTCGGCAAGACCTACGAGATGTTGCAGAGCGCCCATGCCAGGCGCAAGGCCGGCATCGATGTCGTGGTCGGCTTCGTCGAAACCCATGGCCGCGCCGAGACCGAGGCGCTGGTGCGGGGGCTTGAAGTGATCCCACGCAAGCGGCTCGATTATCGCGGCCAGATCGTCGAGGAGATGGACCTCGATGCCGTGATCGCGCGGCGCCCGAAGATCGCCTTGGTCGACGAGCTCGCCCACACCAACGCGCCCTTTTGCCGCCACCCCAAGCGCTATCTCGACGTCGAGGAGCTGCTCTCGCACGGCATCGACGTCTACACCGCCGTCAACATCCAGCACATCGAGAGCCTGAATGATGTCGTCGCGCAAATCACCCATGTGCGGGTGCGCGAGACTGTGCCGGATTCGATCTTCGACCGCGCCGATGCGATCGAGCTGATCGACCTCACGCCCGACGATCTGATCCAGCGCCTGCGTGAGGGCAAGGTCTACGTCCCAAAGCAGGCCGAGCGGGCGCTGGAGCATTACTTCTCGCCGGGCAATCTGACCGCGCTGCGCGAGCTCGCGCTGCGGCGTACGGCGGAGCGGGTCGACGAGCAGCTGCTTACTCATATGCAGGCGAACGCCATCGCCGGTCCCTGGGCCGCGGGCGAGCGCATCCTGGTCTGCGTTAGCGAGGATCCGCGTGCGGCCGGGCTCGTGCGCTACACCAAGCGGCTGGCCGACCGCCTGCATGCGCCGTTCACCGCGATCTCGATCGAGACGCGGCGCTCGCTTCAGCTCTCGGAGCAGGAGCGCGACCGGCTCGCCGATACGCTGCGGCTCGCGGAGGCGCTCGGCGGCGAGGCGCTGACCATTCCAGCCGTCGGCCGGCGCATCGCCGACGACGTCATCAACTTCGCGCAAGGCAACAACGTCACCCAGATCGTGATCGGCAAGTCGACGCGCTCGCGCTGGTTCGAGATGACGCGCGGCTCAGTGGTGCACGATCTGGTCCGCCGCTCCGGCAACATCAGTGTTCACGTCATTCCGGGCGACGAGCTCACGAGCGAGCCGGCGCCGAAGACGGCGGTGCAGACCGCGGCACGGTCCGAGCCGTTCGATGCTCGTCCCTATCTGAAGGCGCTCGGGATCACCGCACTGGGCCTTGCCGCAGCGGTGGTCATCAAGCCGTATTTCGGCGTCGAGAACGTCGACCTGATGTTCCTGACCGCGGTGGTCGCCGTGGCTGTCCGCTATGGGTTATGGCCCTCGCTGCTTGCGAGCATTGTGGCGTCGCTGGCGTATAACTTCTTCTTCCTGCCGCCGGTCTATACTTTCACGATCACCGATCCAACCAACGTCGCAGCGTTCTTCTTCTTCATGCTGATTGCGTTCCTGGTGTCGAATGTCGCGGGGCGGGTGCGGACCCAGGCCGACACCGCGATCGGCCGCATCAGGACCACCGAGCAACTCTATGCGTTCAGCCGCAAGCTCGCGGGCACTGCCACGCTCGACGACGTGCTGTGGGCAACCGCCTATCAGATCGCCCTGATGCTGAAGGTTCGCGTTGTGCTGCTGCTGCCGGAGGAGGGCCTGCTTACGGTCAAGTCGGGCTATCCGCCGGAGGACCAGCTCGACCAGGCCGATCTTGCCGCCGCCAACTGGGCCTGGAGCAACGATCGCTCCGCGGGCCGCGGTTCGGATACGCTGCCGGGCGCAAAGCGGCTGTTCCTGCCGATGCGCACCGGGCGCGGCCCGATCGGCGTCATCGGGATCGACAACGACCGCACCGGGCCGCTGCTGACGCCGGACCAGCGCCGGCTGCTGGACGCGCTGGTCGATCAGGGCGCGCTCGCGATCGAGCGCGTGCTGCTGGTCGAGGACATGGACCGGGTCAAGCGCACCGTCGAGTCCGAGCGGCTGCGCGCGGCGCTGTTGACGTCGATCTCGCACGATCTGAAGACGCCGCTCGCCTCCGTACTGGGTGCGGCCTCGACCATGCGCGATCTCGCCAGCGCGCTGTCCGACACCGAGAAGCGCGATCTGCTTGCGACCGTGATCGACGAGTCCGAGCGGCTCAACCGCTTCATCGCCAATCTGCTCGACATGACCAAGCTCGAATCCGGCGCGATCGTGCCCAACACGGCGCTGCACGATCTCGGCGAGATCATCGGCAGCGCGCTGCGGCGGGCATCAAAGATCCTGACCGCGCACAAGGTCGAGCTGGTTCTGGCCGCCGATCTGCCGATGCTTGAGCTCGATGCCGTGCTGTTCGAGCAGGTGCTGTTCAACCTGCTCGACAATGCCGCCAAATATTCGCCGCCCGAGACCACAATCGCGATCAAGAGCCGGCGCGAGCGCGATCAGGTGGTGCTGGAGATCGCCGACGAGGGCGCCGGCATTCCGCCTGACGAGCTCGAAAGCGTGTTCGACAAGTTCTATCGCGCGCAGAAGGGTGACCATGTCCGTCCCGGCACCGGGCTCGGGCTTGCCATCTCGCGCGGCTTCGTCGAGGCGATGCGCGGCACGATTTCGGCTGCCAACCGCAGCGATCGGAGCGGTGCGGTCCTCACCATTCGTCTGCCCGTGCCAGTACAGACCCACGCATTGGATACCGCCGCATGAGCGCTGCCCCGATCAAGGTTTTGGTGATCGACGACGAGCCGCCGATCCGCAAATTGCTGCGGATGGGGCTTTCGACGCAGGGCTACGACATCCTGGAGGCGTCGAACGGCAAGATCGCGCTGGAGAAGCTCACCGAAGATCCCGCGCTGATCATCCTCGATCTCGGCCTTCCCGACATCCAGGGCCATGAGCTGTTACGCACCATCCGTGCTCGCAATGAGAGCGTGCCGATCGTGGTGCTGTCGAGCCGTGGCGACGAGGCGGGCAAGGTGCAGGCGCTCGATCTCGGTGCCGATGATTACCTGACCAAGCCGTTCGGAATGGACGAGCTTTTGGCCCGCCTGCGCGCCGCGCTGCGGCACCAGTTGCAGGTGCAGGGCGAGCGTCCGGTCTTCCGCACCGGCGACCTCTCGGTCGATCTGGTCCGCCGCATCGTTAAGCTCGGCGAGCGCGACGTCAAACTGTCGCCGAAGGAATATGACCTCCTGCGCGTGCTGGTGCAGCACGCCGGCAAAGTCTTGACCCACAGATTCCTGCTCAAGGAGCTCTGGGACGAGCTGACCGACGCGCAATATCTGCGCGTCTATGTCCGCCAGCTCCGTCAGAAGATTGAGGCCGATCCGGAACGGCCGCAATATGTGCTGACGGAGACGGGGATCGGGTACCGGCTGAAGGCGGGGGATTAGACGGGCAGGGGTGTGCGACGCCGGGGAACTCCAGCCGGTCTTTCTGGTTCAGTTCCGCGCGGGGCTTTTGCCATGATAGGCTCGAACGCCGATAGAGAATGCGGGACTGGCTGTGCTGCGAAAACTCTCCACCTACCGACAGAAACGCGACTTCGAGAAGACGCCGGAGCCGTCGGGCGAGACCGCGGTCGCTCCCTCGAAGCAGCGGCGTTTCGTGATCCAGAAGCATGATGCGACCCGGCTGCATTACGATTTTCGGCTCGAATTCGACGGTGTCTTCAAGTCCTGGGCCGTGACCAAGGGGCCCTCGCTCAATCCGCAAGACAAGCGGCTGGCGGTGGAAGTCGAGGACCACCCGCTCGACTATGGCGATTTCGAAGGGACCATTCCCGAAGACCAGTATGGCGGTGGCACGGTGATGCTGTGGGACCGCGGCACCTGGGAATCCGATGACCCGGAAGCCGGCTTCAAAAAGGGCGATCTCAAGTTTACCCTGCACGGCGAGAAGCTGCACGGGAGCTGGGTGCTGGTGCGGATGCGGCATGATCGTGACGGCGGCAAGCGCACCAATTGGCTGCTGATCAAGCATCGCGACGAATATGCCAGCGAGAGCGAGGATATTTTAGCGGAAGACAAGTCGGTCGCCTCCGGTCGTGCCATGGAGCAGATCACGGGTGGCAAGGGCCGCGCGCCAAAGCCATTCATGCTGGCGAAGGGCACGGGCAAGGCCGATGCCGTTTGGCAGTCCAACCGCGTGGAAGAGACGAAGGGGCGTACGGTCAAGGCTGCACCCCGCACGGCGTTGAAGGGCGGGACGGTTCTCAAGACCAAGAGCGTGAAGACGAAGGTTACGACGGCGACGAATGCCAGTCGGGTCGCGGAGATGCCGGACTTCGTCGCGCCGCAGCTCTGTACGCCGGTCGAGCGTCCCCCGTCAGGCGATCGCTGGTGCCACGAGATCAAGTTCGACGGTTATCGCGTGCAGCTCCGGGTCGAGGGCGGCGATGCGACGTTGAAGACGCGGACGGGGCTCGACTGGACTGGCAAGTTTGCCGCGATCGCGAAAGAGGCCAGCGCGCTGCCGGACGCCATGATCGATGGCGAGATCGTCGCGCTGGATCAAAGCGGCGCGCCGAATTTTTCGTCGCTGCAGGCCGCATTGTCCGACGGCAAGACCGAGGACCTGACCTTCTTTGCTTTCGATCTCCTGTTCGCCGAGGGCCTCGACTATCGCCGCTTGCCGCTCGGCGAGCGCAAGGCGCGGCTCAAGGAGATTCTGGCGGCACGCAAGCGGAAATCGAGCCGGATTCGCTACGTCGAACATTTCGAGAGCGACGGCGACACGGTGCTGCAATCGGCCGTGAAGCTCGAGCTTGAAGGCATCGTCTCGAAGAAGCTCGATTCCCCCTATCGCTCCGGCCGCACCGAAAGCTGGACCAAGACAAAATCCCGCGCCGGCCAGGAGGTCGTGATCGGCGGCTGGAAGACGACGGCCGGGAAATTCCGGTCGCTGATGGCGGGCGTCTACCGCGGCGATCACCTCGCCTATGTCGGCATCGTCGGCACCGGCTTCGGCGCCGACAAGGTCAAGCGCATCATGCCGTTTCTTAAAGAGGCGGCGTCGAGCGAAAGCCCGTTCGGCGGCAAGAATGCGCCGAAGAAGACGCGCGACGTGCACTGGGTCAAGCCGGAGCTGGTGGCCGAGATCGAATTCGCCGGTTTCACCGCCGACGGCAACATTCGTCAGGCCGCCTTCAAGGGGCTGCGGCAAGACAAGCCGGCCGAGGAGGTCGAGGCGGAAACGCCCGTGGATACCAAGCTCGCGCAGCCCTCTGCCCGAAAGCGTGTTGCAGCGAAGTCTGCCAACGCGAAAGCCACCGCCGAGGTGATGGGCGTCGTCATCTCGAAGCCGGAGAAGGAGCTATGGCCGGATGGCGGCGACGGCGAGGGCGTCACAAAGCTCGATCTCGCGCGCTATTTCGAGACGGTCGGCCCCTGGATGATCGCGCATATCAAGGGGCGCCCTTGTTCGATCCTGCGCGCACCCGACGGCATCGGCGGCGAAAAATTCTTCCAGCGTCATGCCATGCAGGGGACGTCGAACCTGCTCGAGCTCGCAAAGGTGTCCGGCGATCGCAAGCCGTATTTGCAGATCGATCGCGTCGAGGGGCTTGCCGCGGTCGCGCAGATCGGCGGTGTTGAGCTGCATCCCTGGAATTGCGCGCCTGACGCCTATGACACGCCGGGCCGCCTCGTGTTCGACCTCGACCCCGCGCCTGACGTCAAATTTGCCGATGTCGTAGAAGCGGCGAAGGAGATGCGGCAGCGCCTCGCTGACGTCGCCATGGAGAGCTTCTGCAAGACCACCGGTGGTAAGGGCCTCCATGTGGTGGTGCCGCTGCTTCACGGTGCCCGCGACAGAGTGAGCTGGAAGGAAGCCAAGGCGTTTGCGCAAGGCGTCTGCCAGTGGATGGCCGATGACGATCCCGAGCGCTATCTGCTCAACATGTCGAAGAAGCTGCGCAACGGGAAAATCTTTCTCGACTATCTGCGCAACGATCGCCTGTCGACCGCGGTAGCGCCGCTATCGCCGCGTGCACGCGATGGCGCGACCGTGTCGATGCCGGTGACCTGGGCGCAGGTGAAGGGCGATCTCGATCCGAAGCGATATACGGTGCGGACGGTGCCGGGCCTGCTGGCGCGGTCGAAAGCGTGGGATGGCTATGATGATGCCGCCGCGTCGATCAAGGCCGCAATGAAGAAGCTGGCGGAGAAAAAGAGGTAGGGTGGGTTACGCCTTGCGGCTAACCCACCCTACGAGACCTTCGCTGGGTCGTTAGATCCGTCCCAGCAACAGCAATATCAGCAGAATGACGATGACGAGCCCGAGACCGCCGCCGCCGTAATAGCCGGTGCCGTAGAACGGACCGCCGCCGACACCACTGAAACCACCAAGCAGCGCGATGACCAAAATGATCAAAATGATCGTACCGATAGACATGCTAGTCTCCTCCAGCCCTTTGTCGAAAGGGTCGTTGCATCCTGTCCCGTTGTGCGGAGGCAACTTGCCGCAGATTTTAAAGTTCCTGATTTGAAACGGGACGACAGGTCCCAACTTGCATGGAACCTTTGCGCGTCGTGCCGGCATGACTATGTGAGGATCAGTCAGTACAGGGCAGGGCCATGTCAGCACCGCTTGTCGTCTCCATTCCGCATCGTCTCGGCCGCGAAGAGGCGGTGCGCCGGCTCAAGACCGGGCTCGGCCGCGCCGCGGCGAGCATTCCCGTGATGCAGGTCGAGGAGGAGCGCTGGAGCGGCGACAGCATGGCCTTCCGCATCCGCGCGCTCGGGCAGACCGCGAGCGGCCAGGTCGACGTCGCCGACGATCACGTCAAGGTTCAGGTGGTGCTGCCGTGGCTGTTGCAGCGTTTTGCCGAGATGGCACAGGCGACCATCCGCAAGCGCGGACAATTGCTGCTGACCAAGGACGAAGGAAAATAGGCGTCAGGCCCGCGCGGGTTTCCGCGCATGCCTGATGGCGCTTGCGGCGCGGGCCTCGATGACCGCAGCGGGAAAATCCCGGAAAGCTTGCGCGAGCGGCAATTCGTTGCCCGCAAGGCCCGGCGCGGTGTAGCCGCTGATGTCGACGGTGGCGTCAAAGCCTTCGAGCGTGGACCATTCACGGCCTGCTTGCGTGAAGGGCGCGAACTGGCGTGCGACCACGACGACCGCGGCAGCGCGACCACGGCGGCGGGCAAAGGCAATGACATGGTTCGCGTGCGTGCCGCGGACGTCGAGCGGCTGGTAGTCGCCCTGCGCGAAGACGTCGGCGAGCTCGTTGCGCAGCCTGAGGAGATGTCGCGTCCAGGCAAGCTTGAGCTGCCCGTCGGGCCAGGTCCTGGTCAGTCCACTCCAGTCCGGCGCTTCTAACGATCCCAGCGCCGCCTGGCGCAAGGCAAAATCCACCGGGCGGCGGTTGTCGGGATCGACCAGCGACAGGTCCCAATATTCGGTGCCCTGGTAGAAGTCGGGCACACCCGGCAGCGTCGCCTTCAGCGTCAGCTGGCTCAGCGAGTTCAGCGCACCGAGCAGCGCGACGCGGCGGGCGAGGGTCTGGAGCGCCTCCAGGAATTCGCCTGATAGCGCGGGATTGAGGATTTTCCTGATGAAGTCCTTTACGCCATTCTCATACGCCTCATGCGGATTGAGCCAGCTCGTCTCTTCCTTGCCCTCGCGCGCAGCCTTGAGCGCATAGGCCTGGATGCGCTCGACGAAGCCGGCATCGGGCGGCTCTTGAAGCGGCCAGGCGCCGAGCAGGGTCTGGTAGAGCATGTATTCGAACGTCGCCGACGGCGCGCGCAGATTGCCGTGGAGCGCAAGGTGCGGCGCGTTCAGCACCTTCCAGCGCGAAACCGCACTGGTCCATTCGCCGGGAATTTCACTCAGCGCAGCGATCCGCGCCCGTGCGTCCTCGCCGCGCTTGGTGTCGTGGGTGGCCGTTGCCGTCATCCCTTGCGGCCATTCCCTGGCGCGGGCCCGCATCGCCTCGTGGAAGGCGGGAATTGTGAGGCCGTGGCTGGCGGGATCGCCGCCGACCTCGTTCAGCGCCAGCAGCCGGTGGAATTGATAGAACGCCGTGTCCTCCAGCGATTTCGCCATCATCGGCCCGGTGAACTGCTGCACCTTCAGCGCAAAACGGCGCACGCGCGGGCCGCTGTGCGGCGGACGGCCGGGCTTGAGCAGATCCATGGTCAGGGCGTCGCGCAGGAAGTCAAAAATGCCTTCGTCGGCAGCAAACCATTCGGCGCGGGCGCGCTCGATGGTGTCGTCGATCAGTTTTCGGTCGTGCGCAGTCGGGCTACTGTGGGTCAAATAAGTGCGATAGACCGGAAAGTGCAGCACGTACAATTCCAGCGCCTGCCGCAAGCTGTCGGCCGAAAAATCGCGGGTCGAGTAGTGCCCGTTGGCGATGCGCGCGAGCAGCCGGGTCAGCACGGTGAATTCGCTGGTCAGCAGCGTCTCCAGCACGCGCCTTTTGGCGTCCTTGACGTAGGGTGCGAGCCGCGGCGGCCGGTTGCTGATCTGCCGCCAGGTCTCGTCCAGCGCCTCCAGCCCTTTGGCGTCGACCAGCACCTGGGTGATGGCGTTCATCCACTCATAGCCGGTCGTGCCCTGGACGCCGGCGAAGTGCGGCAGCTTCTCTTGCTCGCACAGGATCTTTTCGATCACCGTGTAGAACGGCTTGGTGTTGCCCTGCGCGTCGCGCACCAGCCGGCGCAGCCGCTGGCAATATTGCGCGGGATCGCGCAGGCCGTCGATATGGTCGAGGCGGATGCCCTGCAGCTTGCCCTCAGCGACGAGCTGCTTCACCAGCCGGTGCGTGGCGGCAAACGTGCTCGGGTCCTCGACGCGCAGGCCTGCAAGCCCGTTGACGTCGAAGAAGCGACGATAATTGATGTCGCTGGAGGCCAGCCGCCAATGGCCGAGCTTGTAGTGCTGCCGCTCCAGCAGATGATGCAACGCCAGCGTCTGCGCCGGACGATCTTTTGCCGCGCGATAGGCGGCGAGGCCGTGCGTGATGATGTCGACGGAGCCTGGAATCTCCTTCAGCTCTGCCTTGAAGCCGGGAGCTTCCTTGCGGTTCGGCCGGCGCAGGCCCGTGTAGCGCGCGCCGAGCGAGAGCAGGCGCTTGCCCGCCTCGGTCTCGGCGGCGTCGGCTTCCTTCACGATCATCCGCAGCATTTCGCCATAGCGCTCCGGCGCGATCGGCAGGCGATGCTCGAAATACCAGGCGGAAAAACTGCCCTCATCGGGATCGTAGCGCAGCGCGATCTCGCCGCGCTCGAGCGCCTCGCCATAGGGCGAGCCAAGGATCGGCAGCAGCACGCCGCCGCGGGCGCGGTGCGGCAGCAGATCCCAGTCGATATCGAAAGCGACCGCGTGCGGTGAGCTCTGACCCCATTCCAGCACGTCCAGCCACCAGGGATTGTCGGCAAAATGTACGCCGACATGGTTCGGCACGAAGTCGATGATGAGGCCGAGATCGTGCTGCTTGAGTGCGTCGCTGAGCCGCGCAAAGCCGGCCTCGCCGCCGAGCTCGGGATTGAACTGGTTGTGATCGACGGTGTCGTAGCCGTGGGTCGAGCCCTTGCGCGCTTTCATGACCGGCGAGGCGTAGAGGTGCGTGATCCCGAGCGCCTTGAGATAAGGCACCACCGCGGCGGCCTTGTCGAAGTCGAAATCCGCGGTCAGTTGAAGCCGGTACGTCGCGAGGGGAATCGCGGAAGGCATATCAACCTCCGAGATGCCAGATCACCGACCAGGGCGGAAGCCGATCGCCGCTTGCGCTGCCCCAGACCGGCGCGCCGAAAGCATTGCTGGAATGCGCGATGTCCTTGTCCGATAGATTTGCGGTCAGGCGCAGCGTTGTGCCGTCGCCCATGCGCCAATGCGCGGTGAGCAGGCCATTGTCGGCCGCCTCGGCGTCGCCGAAGCGCGCTCCCTTCAGCCGTGGTGCAATTTCCTTGCCCCGAAGCGTCAGCAGTTCGCGCACCAGCGCAAGCCGCGCATCTTGCTCCGGCGTGCGGCCGGTCCAGTCAAGCACGGCCGATTGCGGCGTGGCGGGATCGAGCGGGTCGGGCACCTCGTCGCCGTATTTCTCGTAGGCCCAGGCATATTCCTGCTTGCGCCCCTTGCGCACGGCATCGGCAAGTCCGCCCTGGAAATCGCAGAAGAACGGGAAGGGGGCCTTTGAGCCCCATTCCTCGCCCTGAAACAGCATCGGCACCATCGGCGCGAGCAGCGTCACCGCAAGCGCAGCCTCGATCTGGTGCGGCGATGCCAGGCTCTCCAGCCGGTCGCCGAGCGGGCGGTTACCGATCTGGTCGTGGTTTTGCAGGAAGTTGACGAAGGTGGCCGGCGGCAACTCACCGCTCGCCTCGCCACGCGGCTTCTTGCCCCAGAATTCGGAGATCTCGCCCTGGTAGACGAAGCCCGAGGCGAGCGCGCGTGCCAGATCCATGCGCGGCGTCTGATAATCGGCGTAATAGCCGGCGAGCTCGCTGGTCAGCAATACGTGCCAGGCGTGATGATAGTCGTCGTTCCACTGCGCGCGATATTTGCCGTTCGGCGGCCCCTGCGCGGCGTCGAGCAGGCTGGCGCGGTTGTCGCCGTTCTCCAGCACGAGGTGAATGTGGCGCCCGGTGGCCTTGGCGAGTTCGCCGGCGGCGACGCTGAGGTCGTGCAGCATCGACTGCTCGCCGGGGATTGCCATGATGTGGTTGGCGGCATCGAGCCGCAAGCCGTCGAAGCGATAATCGGAGAGCCAGGACAACGCGTTCTCGACCGCGAACGCGCGCACCTGCGGCACGCGATAGTCGATCGCGCTGCCCCAGGGCGTGTGCGCGTCGGTGAAGAAGGTCGGCGCGTAGCGGCCGAGATAATTTCCTTCGGGTCCGAAGTGATTATAGACGACATCGAGAAACACCATCAGCCCGCGCAGATGGGCTTCGTCGATCAACGCCTTCAGCTGCTCGGGGCGGCCATAGACGCTGTCGGGCGCATACCAAAGCACGCCGTCATAGCCCCAGCCGCGGCGGCCGGCGAAATCGGCCAGCGGCATGAGCTCGAGCGCAGTGATGCCGGTCGCGACGAGATGATCGAGCTTGTCGATCATGGCGCGGTAAGTGCCATCGCGCGTGAAGGTGCCGACATGGGTCTCGATCAGGACCGTCTCTTCCCAAGGGCGGCCGCGCCAATCCTTCGCGCGCCACGCGAAGGAATCGTGGTCGATCACTTCGCTCGGGCCGAACACGTCCTCGGGCTGGGACGCGGACGCGGGATCAGGCACGTCGATCTCGTCGTCAATCCGGAACTTGTAGGTGCTTCCGGCGGGCAGGCCAGCGATCTCGGCGACATACCAGCCATCCTGCCGGCGCTGCATGGCGTGTCGTCGATCGAGCAGGAGATCGACCCGACGCGCACCGGGCGCCCACAAACGGAACGAGACGCCGTCCTTGGTCGGCTTCGCCCCGAACGATGGCCTCATAGCGCCCCCGCGAAGGCGAGCACGGAGCGCGACGGCGCCTTGCTGTCGCTTCCGGGCAGGAAATCAACGCTGTTCAGCTTGGCATCCGTCGTATTCAGGATCTGCTGCCAGCTCTTGTATTCGGGCATTTTGGGCAATTTGAATGCGATCTCTTCGGGGGCGGCGTTCAATACAATAAAGATCGCCGCGCTGCCCGGTTCCATCGGTCCCATCACATAAGAGAGGAACCGCCCATCCGGGAATGTCCAGTCGTTCTCCGTCATCTCGTCTCCGGCGGGCGTCAGCCATAGCGCGCCGTAAGAGATGCCGTCCTTCGGCCGGCCGTCGAGCCAGCGATGGCTGCGCAGCTGCGAGAAGCGGCGGCGGATGTCGGCGAGACCTGAGACGAAATCGACCATGTCGTCGCCGTCCTTGCCGAGATTGTCCCAGCCGACCCAGCCCACCTCGTTGTCCTGGCAATAGGCGTTGTTGTTGCCGGATTGCGTGTTGCCGACCTCGTCGCCGGCGAGGATCAGGGGAATGCCCTGCGCCAGCATCAGGCAGGCCAGCACGTTCTTGCGCAGCTGCCGCCGCAGGCTGAGGATGTTTGGGTCGTCGGTCGGGCCCTCGACACCGCAATTGTTGCTGTGGTTGTCATTGGAGCCGTCGCGATTGTCCTCGCCGTTGGCCTCGTTGTGCTTCTCGTTGTAGCTGAAAAGGTCGGCGAGCGTGAAACCGTCATGCACAGTGATGTGGTTGATGCTGGCGCGCGGCCGCCGTCCGTCATGGTTGAACAGGTCGGAGGACGCCGTCATGCGGCTGGAGATGTCGCCGATCAGGCTGCCTTCTCCGCTCCAGTAGCGGCGCATGGCGCTGCGATAGCGGTCGTTCCACTCCGACCATTGCGAGGGGAATGCGCCGACCTGGTAGCCGCCGAGGCCGAGATCCCACGGCTCGGCGACGAGCTTGACGGCGGCGAGCACCGGGTCCTGCCGGATCGCCGTCAGAAGAGAGCTGCCGCGATCAAAACCGTGCGGGCCGCGTGCGAGTGTGGTGGCGAGGTCAAAGCGGAAGCCGTCGACATGGCAGACCTCGACCCAGTAGCGCAGCGAATCCATCACCATCTGCAGCACGCGCGGATGGGTTAGGTTCACCGACGAGCCGCAACCGGTGAAGTCGTCATAGTAGCGCGGGTTCTCGCGGTTCAGCCAGTAATAGGAGGCGTTGTCGATGCCGCGGTAGCACAGCGTCGGCCCGAGATGATTGCCTTCGGCAGTATGGTTGTAGACGACGTCGAGCATCACCTCGATGCCGGCATCGTGCAGGCGTGCCACCGTGGTGCGGAAGGAATCGAGCGCGTTGTCCTGGGCATAGCGCTGCTCCGGCGCAAAGAAGGACAACGTGTTGTAACCCCAGTAGTTGGCGAGCTTCTTCTCCACCAGCACGCGGTCGTCGACGAAGGCGTGGATCGGCAGCAGCTCGACCGTGGTGACGCCGAGCCTCTTCAGGTGCTCGATCATCGCCGGCGACGACAGGCCGCCATAGGTGCCGCGCAAATTCGGCGGCACGTCGTCGCGCTTCTGCGTCAGTCCCTTGACGTGCGCCTCGTAGATGATCGTGTCTTCCCAGGGAATGTTGGGGCGGATCTCGCGCCGGCCCCAGTTGAAGGTCTCGTCGACGACGACGCCCTTGGGCATGCCGCGCGCATTGTCGCGCCGGTCGAACGACAGATCCTCGCGCGCCGAGCCGGTGCGGTAGGCGAAATGCGCGTCACTCCAGACCAGCCGCCCCGAAAGCCGCCTGGCGTATGGGTCCAGCAGCAGCTTGTTGGCGTTGAAGCGGTGGCCGTGCTCGGGCTCGTAGGGGCCGTGCACGCGATAACCGTAGAGCTGACCGGGCGAGACGTCATTGAGATAGCCGTGCCAGACGTCCTCGGTGCGCTCGGGCAGCTCGATGCGCTCGAGCTCGCGGCGGCCCTGACTGTCGAACAGGCACAGCTCGACTTTCTGCGCGTTGGCGGAAAACAGCGCAAAATTGGTGCCGCGTCCGTCCCAGCTTGCACCGAGGCGTGCGGGCGATCCAGCAGTCAGGCGCATGTGTCAGCTTTCCGGGACGAGGAAGATCGCGGCGAGCGGCGGAATGGTGAGGCGGAGCTCGGGCGTCTTGCCGTCAACAGTCTGAACCTCACCGATGTTCCCGACATTGGTGCCGCCATAGTGGGCGGAGTCGGAATTGAGCACCTCTTTCCACTTGCCGGCAAAAGGCACACGAACGCGGTAGTTGCGGTAGACGTTCGGCGAGAAGTTGACGACCACCAGGCACCGCGCGTGCTCGTCTACCCCCTTGCGCAGCCAGGCGAACACGTTGCGGTTGGCATCATCCGTGATCAGCCATTCGAAGCCGGCCTGGTCGCAATCCATCTGGTGCAGCGCCGGCACCGCGCGATAGAGCCGGTTGAGATCGCGGATCAGCGCCTGGATGCCTGAGTGGTACTTGTATTCGAGCAGGTGCCAGTCGAGCGACTGGTCGTGATTCCATTCGCGGCTCTGCGCGATCTCCGCGCCCATGAACAACAGCTTCTTGCCGGGATGGCCGAACATGAAGCTGTAATAGGCGCGCAAATTGGCAAAGCGCTGCCACTCGTCACCGGGCATGCGGCCGAGCAGCGAGCGCTTTCCGTGCACCACTTCGTCATGCGACAACGGCAGGATGAAGTTTTCCGAGAACGCGTAGTGCAGGCCAAACAGGATCTCGCCGTGATGATGCTTGCGGTGGATCGGATCCTTGCTGATGTAGTTCAGCGTGTCGTGCATCCAGCCCATGTTCCACTTGTAGCCGAAGCCGAGCCCACCGAATTCGACCGGACGCGAGACCTGAGGCCATGCGGTGGATTCTTCCGCCGCCGTGGTCGCCTGCGGGAAGCGCGCGAACAGCTCTGTGTTGAAGCGGCGCAGAAAGTTGATGGCCTCGATGTTCTCGCGGCCGCCATACTGGTTCGGGATCCAGGCGCCGGGCGGGCGGCTGTAGTCGAGATAGAGCATGGACGCGACCGCATCGACGCGCAGGCCGTCGATCGCGTAGCGCTCCAGCCAGAACAGCGCGTTCGACACCAGAAAATTCGTCACTTCGGTGCGGCCGTAATTGTAGATCAGCGTGCCCCAATCGAGGTGGCGACCCTGCAGTGGATTGGCGTGCTCGTAGAGCGAGGTGCCGTCAAAACTGCCGAGCCCGTGCGGATCGTCCGGGAAATGACCGGGCACCCAGTCGAGCAGCACGCCGATGCCTTCGCGATGGCAGGCATCGATCAGCGCGGCAAAGTCCTCGGGCGAACCGAAGCGGCTGGTCGGCGCATAGAGGCCGGTCGGCTGATAGCCCCAGGAGCCGTCGAACGGATGCTCGCTCACGGGCAGGAATTCGAGATGGGTAAAGCCCATGTCGCGCGCATAGGCCGGCAGCTGCTCGGCCAGCTCGCGATAGGTTAGCCATTCGTCGCCGTTCTTGCGCCGCCACGAGCCGAGATGGACCTCGTAGATCGACATCGGCGCCGACAGCGCGTTGATGCCGTCGGGCGCAGGACGCGGCCGCGGCAGATGGGCTTCGTCGAACACGATCGAAGCCGTCTTCGGCCGCACCTCGCTCGCAAATGCCAGCGGATCGGATTTCAGCGGCAGCAGATGGCCGTGTGGCCCGATGATCTCGAATTTGTAATGGTCGCCGGCCTTGGCGTTCGGGATGAACAATTCCCAATAGCCGGCGCCGCGCACCCGCATGGGATGACGCCGCCCGTCCCAGAAGTTGAAATCACCGACCACGGACACGCGTCGCGCATTCGGTGCCAGCACGACGAAGCCGATGCCGTCGATGCCCTCCAGCCGCATCGGATGCGCGCCGAGCTTGTCGTAGATGCGCTGATGGGTCCCTTCGCCGAGCAGATAGAGGTCGAAATCGGTCAGGATCGGCGGGAAGCGGTAGGCATCCTCGAACTCGACGACGTCGTCGCCGAATTTGGCGCGGAGCTGGTAGTGCCTGGAGCCGTTGGGCAAGGCGCCGATGAACAGACCTGAATCGTGGACGCGATCGAGCTTTGCCACCTCGCCGTGCTCGCCGATGGCCTCGACATTGGAGGCCTCGGGCAGGAAGGCACGCACCACGCTCTTGTCCCCCTCGGAGTGCAGCCCGAGATAGTGGAAGGGGTCGGAGTGGCGGCCCTCGATGATCGCGTAGGCTTCGGCTGGCAGTTTAGGCATGGGCTTCGCTCTCGGCACTGGACAGAATGCGAAGCAGGCCGGTCAGCGGCGCATTGAGCCCCTCCGGCCGGTGGGACAGCTCGTACTCTACCTCGTCGAACGCTTGATCAAGCAGGAAAAACCTTAACATGCTTTCCGCGGAATGCCTCTCTTCCGGCCAGAGCCGCCGATCGGTCATGGCCTCGCGATAGGCGGACAGGAAGGTCGCGGTGGCGTGCTCGCGCCATTCGCCGAGCGCGGCCGCCAGGCGGCCCTGCTCGTCGCTGCCTCCGGAGAGCGCCCGGCTAAGTGCCGCGTTAACCGAAAGATCAATCGATCGGATCAGGCCCGCGACGTCATGCGCGGCAGGTAGCCTGCGCCGCTTGTCAGCCAGCGGCAGGCGCGGATCGCCGTCGAAATCGATGATGAAGATATCGTCCTTCACGATCAGAGTTTGCCCGAGGCGGAAGTCGCCATGATGACGGATGTTCAACCCGCCGATGTCGGATGGCAAGAGCGCATTGATGTGGTCGGGCAGCGCCGCGCGCACCGCAACCAGCTGGTCGATCAGAGGCCGGTCGCCCTCGCGCAGACCGTCCCGGCTGTCGGCGAGCCGCTCGAAGACCCGCTCGGCGCGCGCCTTGAGGTCCGACGTCCAGCGCTTGATATGCGCAGGACTGATCGGCTCCGGCGCGAGATCGGCGGGCTTTGCGGCGGCCAGAGCCACGTGCAGGTCGGCGAGCCGCCGGCCGGTCTGCGCCATGAAGTGCAGATAGGGCGCCTGCTCCTGGGTCACCCGGGGCATCTCGTCCACCGGCCCCAACCGCTGCTCATCGATGTAGCGGTCGAGATAGCCCGTGGTTACGGCCCAGCCGTCGCCCTGGTTTTCGACATAGGCGTGCAAAACGCCGACCGCGCTGCGGCTATCGCCTTCGACGAGTTCGACGCTGCCAAGCAGCGCCGGCGCATTGGCAAAGCGGGCGACTTCGGTCAGGTAACAGCCGATCTCGATCTCGGGATTGATGCCGCTTTCGAGCTGGCGATGGATCTTGGCGACATACTGGTTGTCGACCAGCGCCGTGCTGTTCGACTGCTCGATCGCGCGGATGCGTTCGGGCTCCTTGATGGTGTATTCGGCGAACCGGCGGGTCGCCTTGAACTCCAGCCGCAGATTGTTCTCTTCCACCACCAGATTTTGCGACAGGTTACGCAGGAACAGGCCGATGAAGATCTGGTCGGTCGCGACGTCGAGCAAGGTGCCTTCGCGCGCGCCCTGACGCACGGCGGCGAGCGCCTTCGGGTTGAAGCGCTCGCGGTCGAACCGCACCCATTCGATCTGCATCGGCAGCACATAACGGGGTGCAACGGTGTCTTGTTGCGCCGCCTCGAAGAACGCGATCCACGGCCTGTTATCGCCGATGTCGCAGAATGGCACCGCCGAGGTCAACGTGGCCTGGATGTGCTTGGGATTGTGCTCGGGATACCAGCGTGTCCGCGACAGGAAACCCGGCAGCACGTCGCGCTCGAACACGCCGCGCTCGCGCGCCAGCGACACCCAATTCGAATTGACTGGCACCACAAGCGTCTCGAACTCGGGCACCGCGCGTGGCACCACCGGCTCGGACTTGTCGCGCTCGGTGAGCTGGAACCAGTAGAAGCCGTACGGCCCCAGCATGAT
Source organism: Bradyrhizobium ganzhouense (assembly GCF_049949285.1). Classification (NCBI taxonomy): domain Bacteria; kingdom Pseudomonadati; phylum Pseudomonadota; class Alphaproteobacteria; order Hyphomicrobiales; family Nitrobacteraceae; genus Bradyrhizobium; species Bradyrhizobium ganzhouense. Next base: position 7,071,995 of record NZ_CP181318.1, on the reverse strand, counting down.
CCTGTAGGGCAGCTCGCCGATCGGCGGGAAGCGCGTGCGGCCGAGCATCTCCTGCGGGATACGGTCCTTCCACGGCGTCAGATCGAGCTCGGTCGCCTGCGCGGCACGCGACAGATTGGCGACGCAGAGGATCACCTCGTCGCGATACTGCCGGACATAGGCAAGCACGGACCGGTTGGCCGGGCGGATGAAGGTCATGGTGCCGCGGCCGAAGGCCAGCGTCGACTTGCGCACCGAGATCAGCCGCTTGGTGGCGTTGAGCTGCGAGGACAGGCTGCGCGACTGCGCCTCAACGTTGACCGACTCGTAGCCGTAGACGGGATCCATGATCAGCGGCGCATAGAGGCGGGCGGGATCGGCGCGCGAGAAGCCGCCGTTGCGGTCCGGACTCCACTGCATCGGCGTGCGCACGCCGTTGCGGTCGCCGAGATAGATGTTGTCGCCCATCCCGATCTCGTCACCGTAATAGATGATCGGCGTGCCGGGAAAGGACAGCAGCAGCGAGTTCATCAGCTCGATCTTGCGCCGGTCATTGTCCATCAGCGGCGCGAGACGCCTGCGGATGCCGACATTGATGCGGGCGCGGGGATCGTTGGCGTAGGTGGTCCAGAGATAGTCGCGCTCGACGTCGGTGACCATCTCCAGCGTCAGCTCGTCATGGTTGCGCAGGAACAGCGCCCATTGGCAGCTTGGCGGAATGTCCGGCGTCTGGCGCAGAATGTCGGTGATCGGGAAGCGGTCCTCCTGCGCGATCGCCATGTAGATGCGCGGCATCAGCGGAAAGTGGTAGGCCATGTGACACTCGTCGCCACGGCCGAAATACTCCTGCACGTCCTCCGGCCATTGATTGGCCTCGGCCAGCAGCAGCTTGCCCTTGGAGTAGGAATCCAGCTCCTGGCGCAGGCGCTTGATGATCGCATGCGTCTCGGGGAGGTTCTCGTTCGAGGTGCCCTCGCGCTCGCAGAGATAGGGAATGGCGTCGAGCCGGAAGCCGTCGACGCCGGCGTCCAGCCAGCGCTTCATCACCTGGATGATGGCGCTGACGACGCGCGGGTTGTCGAAATTGAGGTCGGGTTGGTGCGAGAAGAAGCGGTGCCAGTAGAACGCGCCGGCCTCGGGATCCCAGGTCCAGTTGGACTTCTCGGTATCGGTGAAGATGATCCGCGTGCCCTGATATTTCTGGTCGGTGTCGCTCCAGACATACCAGTCGCGGGCGCTTGAGCCCGCAGGGCTGCGGCGCGCGCGCTTGAACCAATTGTGCTGATCTGAGGTGTGGTTGACCACGAGCTCGGTGATGACGCGCAGGCCGCGCTTCTGCGCTTCCTGGATGAAGCGCTTGAAGTCCTTCATCGTCCCGAAATCGGGATTGACCGCGCCGTAGTCGCCGATGTCGTAGCCGTCGTCGCGGCCGGGCGAGGGGTAGAACGGCAGCAGCCACAGCGCGGTGACGCCGAGATCCTGCAGATAGGGCAGCTTCTCGGTCAGGCCGGCGAAATCGCCGATGCCGTCATTGTTGCTGTCGGCGAAGGCCTTGACGTGGAGCTGGTAGATGATGGCGTCCTTGTACCAGAGCTCATCCACGACCTCGGCAGCCTCGGCCTTCTTGGTGTCGACGGAAGGCAGTACATTCATGGCGTGAATCCTTACGCCAGGCAGCGGAACATGAGCGCCGGATCGCGGTCGGGATCGATACGCAACCTGATCCCGCCCCATTCGATGCGGGACTGTTCGCCTGTCATGAGATTTTCGATTGTCGTCACGTGGCGGCGTTCGCCGCCGACGTCGATGGTGAGGTCGCCGAGCGGCAACCAGAATTCGCGCACATGGCGCGAGAGGGCGATGGCCGCGACGACAGTGTTGGCGGCCGCCTCCTTGGCGAAGGCGATGGTCTCGCCGTCATCGAAGCCGAGGAAGCGCAGATTGGTGGTCTGCTGGAGCGCCGGGTTGTCGTTGCGGATGCGATTGAGCGCGGTGATGTAGGGCTTGATGTTGCCGGGCTTGTCCCAGTCGCGTTGCTTGATCTGGTACTTCTCGGAATCCTGATATTCTTCGCGGCCGGGAACGGCTTCGTGCTCGAGCAGCTCGAAGCCGCTATAGAGGCCGTAATTGCCCGACAGCGTTGCCGCCAGTGCCGCGCGCGACTTGAACATCCAGGCCTCGCCACTCTGGAGATGATAGGGCAGCAGGTCCGGCGTGTTGACGAACAGGTTCGCCCGATAGAAATCCCGCTCGGGATAGCGCGAGAGCTCGCCGAGATACTGCTCCAGCTCCCATTTCCCGGTGCGCCAGGGGAAATAGCTGAAGGATTGCGCAAAGCCGAGCCTGGCGAGACCCTTCATCAGCTTCGGTCGCGCAAAGGTCTTGGAGAACAGGATCACCTCGGGATGCCGCAGGCGAATGTCGCGGATCAGCCACTCCCAGAACGAAAGCGGCGCGGTGTCGTGATTGTCGATGGCGAAGATGGTGACGCCATGGTCGATCCAGAACAGCATGGCATCGCGGAACGCGTTCCATAGTCCGATCCGGTCGACGGAGGCGAAATCGGGGATGACGATATCCGAATAGGGGCCGTCCGCCGCCCGCACCGAACGGTCCGGCCGCCATTTGAACCATTCCGGGTGCTGCGTCAGCCAGGGATGATCCGGCGAGCATTGCACGGCGAAATCGAGCGCGAGCTCGAGGCCGTATTCGAGGCAGGTCGCGACCAGCGCGCGGAAATCCTCGATGGTGCCGAGCTCGGGATGCAGCGCATCGTGCCCGCCCTCGGCCGCGCCGATCGCATAGGGCGAGCCGGGCTCGCCCTCGGTTGCGACGGCGGCATTGTTGCGGCCCTTGCGGTGGGTGTGGCCGATCGGGTGGATCGGCGTGAAATACAGGACGTCAAAGCCCATCGCGGCGATGTCAGGCACGCGCGCGATGCAGTCGCGGAGTGTGCCGTGCTGGCCCGGCACCTGACTCAGGCTTTGGCTCTGGCTGCGTGGCATCATCTGATACCATGCGCCGAAGCGCGCCCTGGCGCGGTCGATGATCAGCGGGAAGTTCTGTGAGCGGGCCAGGTCAGGGCGCGCCTGGCTCTCGGCCATGGCCTCGCCCAATTCGGTCGCAAGCAGCGGCGCGACATCGCCGCTGCCGAGATAGTTTTCGCATTGCCTGACGATCACGGCCGCAGCGTCCTGTCGCGCGCCGTGCGCCTTGGTCAGCAGGCCCGCACCCTCGATGGCATCGAGCGTGACGTCGCCGCCGGATAGCCGCTTGCGTTCGACGCCGTGACGCCAGGTGGCGAACTCGTCGGTCCAGGCTTCGATGGCATAGATATATTGGCCGGGCTCGGTCGGCACGAACGCGCCGGACCAGCGGTCATCGCCATGATGGGTCATGGTCTCGCGCCGCCATTCGCGCTCCTGCTCGCCGCGCCAGATCAGCGCGGCGCTGATGGTGGCGTCGCCGCCGCGGTAGATGTCGGCCCATACCTCGACGCGATCGCCCGCGATCCGCTTCACGGCGAAACGGCCGCCATCGATCAACGGATAGATATCTTCGATGAGGAAAGCGCTGCCTGAAGCGGCACTCTCGACAGTTTGAATTGTCTTGTTCACGGTGATGCCATTGACAAGAGTGCAGGGCCCGTTTCCCTTGTCGGGAACCTACGCTTGGTACCTATATAGAAAGCCGCTTGTGTGTCATTGGTTCCCCTTGGGAACGGGAGGCGCGGTTTGTGAGTTAAGTGCGACTAACCTCTTCCGCGACCACGTTAAAATCGATGCCCCCGGCCTGACAATGGCCTGCAAGCTGCGTGCCGAATGGACCTTTTAGCTCAAGCCCGGATCAAGGGCGTTCAATCCGAATTCGTCGATGCCCTCGGAAAGCTGCGGGTCACCGCGCCCGAGGCGCTCAAATCCATCCTCGACGCCCTGCCGGAGAAGCGGGTCTACCGCTTCGTCAGTGGGCCGGTCGTGGTACGTGCGCTGGGCAATCCGCGCACCGAGCTTACGGCCATCGGCGCGGCGCCGCTGCAATGGAAAATCACCGGCAACGGCAATGTGATCGCGCAAGGCGAGACGCGCGAGCCGGTGATCGCCTGGCCCGACGGCCTGCCGCTTGGCTATCACAGGCTGACACTGACTGATGTCAGAGGTGCGACGGAAGAGGTGCCGATGATCGTGGCACCCGAGCGGGCTTTTGGCGGCGATTTCGACCGCGGCTGGCTGCTTGCCGTGCAGCTCTACAGCGTCCGCTCCGATCGCAATTGGGGCATCGGCGATTTCACCGATCTGGCCGGCCTGGTCCGGCTCGCCAAGCAACTCGGCGCCGACGGCGTCGGACTCAATCCGCTGCACGTCCTGTTCGACGATCATCCGGCTGATTGCAGCCCCTATTCGCCGAACAGCCGGCTGTTTCTCAACCCGCTCTATATCGACGTGGAAGCCATTCCCGAATATTCGGCCGACCTCATCCCGGACGCCGGCGCGACCGCCGCGCGGCTGCGCGAAGGTGATCGTGTCCCGTATGCCGACATGGCGGCGCTGAAATGGTTGGGCCTGCGCGCTGCTTTTGACAGTTTCGTGAAAACCGCGAGCGGTGTCCGCCGCAACCAGTTCGATGCCTTCCGCGCCGAGCGGAGGCCGTTGTTGTCGCGCTTTGCCTGCTTTGAGGTGCTGCGGCATCGTTTCGCGACGCCGTGGTGGGAATGGCCGGCGGAATGGCAGCAGCCGGACGATTCCAAATGCGCAGAATTGCGCAATGGTCCTGACAAGCGCGAGGTCGAGTTCGTCGAATTCGTGCAATGGACCGCAGATTCGCAACTGCGTGCCGCCAAGGAGCTCTCGGCCGAGCTTGGCATGCGCGTCGGGCTCTATCTCGACGTCGCCGTCGGCGTGCAGTCCAACGGCTTCGATGCCTGGAACGAGCAGGCGGCGATCTCCCGCCACCTCGCGGTCGGCGCGCCGCCCGACGTGCTCAACACCGTCGGGCAGGATTGGGGCCTTGCGGGCTTCAACGCAGGCGGCCTGGAGGCGCAATCCTTCGTGCCGTTCGCCAACATGGTGGCCGCCTCGATGCGGCATGCCGGCGCGATCCGGCTCGATCACGTGCTCGGACTGAAGCGGTTGTACCTGGTGCCGCGCGGCTTCAAGCCTGACAATGGCGCCTATGTGCAGATGCCGCTCGAGGCGTTGCTGGCGGCGGTGGTGCGCGAGAGCGTCACCCATAAATGCATCGTGATCGGCGAAGACCTCGGCACCGTGCCGGAAGGCTTTCGCGAGACCATGCAGGATTTCGGCATCTGGTCCTACCTCGTCATGATGTTCGAGCGCGACGACGCCGGCCAGTTCCGCAACATCGACTATTACCGGCCGAATGCGCTGGTGACGCTGAACACGCATGATCTCTGCACCTATGCGGGCTGGCGCTCGTTCAGCGATCTCAGGATGAAGCGCTCGCTCGGGCTCGATCCCGGCGAGGACGACCAGGCGCGCTGGAATGCGCTCGGCGGGCTCGATCAGATCCTGAGTCAGAACGGCATCACCACCAACGATCTCTATTCGGTGCTCAATTTCCTGTCGCGCACGCCGTCGCGGCTGCTCGCGGTGTCGATGGAGGACCTGCTCGGGGTGATCGACCAGCCCAACATTCCCGGCACGATTGACGAGCATCCGAACTGGCGCCAGCGCCTGCCCGTCGCGCTCGACAAGATCGCCGCGAAGGTCGATCTCGCGGCTCTGAAGGCCGCGACGCGGGAACGTTCTTTGCCCGGCGGGAGTTGATCCGCCGGGGATCTTCCAGGGCTCGCACGATAGTGTCAGAGAAGATCGAGGACTATGCGTTGATCGGCGACTGCGAGACCGCAGCGCTGGTCGGGCGCCACGGCTCGATCGACTGGCTATGCTGGCCGGCCTTCGATTCCGACGCCTGCTTTGCCGCGATCCTCGGCACGCGCGAGAACGGCCGCTGGCTGGTCGCGCCGAGCGGCGATATCGCCGCCATCTCCCGCCGCTATCTCGGCGATACCCTCATCCTCGAGACGCGCTTCGAGACGAAGAGCGGCACCGTCGCGCTGATCGACTTCATGCCGCCGCGCGGCAAGGCCTCCGATATCGTGCGACTGGTGCGGGGCGTCGCGGGCACGGTGAAGATGCGGATGGAGCTCGTGATCCGCTTCGGTTTCGGCGTCGACATTCCCTGGGTGCGGCGGATCGACCATTCGCTGCTTGCGGTTGCCGGCCAGGACATGACGGTGCTGCGCACGCCGGTCGAGACTCGTGGCGAGGATCTGACGACCGTTGCTGACTTCGAGGTCAAGGCCGGCGATACCGTGCCGTTCGTGCTGACCTATGGTCCCTCGCATCTCGATCCGCCCGCGCCGATCGACCCGGAGATCGCGTTTCGGGAGACCGAAAAGTTCTGGGAGGAGTGGTCAAGCCGCTCAACGCATGATGGCCCGTATCGCGATCTCATCACGCGCTCGCTGATCACGCTGAAGGCGCTGACATTCGGTCCGACCGGCGGAATCGTCGCAGCGCCGACCACGTCGCTACCGGAAAAGCTCGGCGGCGCCAGGAATTGGGACTACCGCTTCTGCTGGCTGCGCGATGCCACCTTCACGCTGCTGGCACTGATGAACTCGGGCTACACCGAGGAAGCCTCCGCGTGGCACAGTTGGCTGTTGCGCGCCGCGGCTGGCTCGCCCGCCAACATGCAGATCATGTACGGCATCTGGGGCCAGCGGCGGCTTTTGGAATGGGAGGCGGGCTGGCTCGACGGCTATGAGGGCGCGCAGCCGGTGCGCGTCGGCAATGCCGCGCATGCGCAGCTTCAGCTCGATGTCTATGGCGAGCTGATCGACGCCTTCCATCAGTCGCGCATGGCCAAGCTCAAGCTCGACGATGAAGTGACCTGGGCGCTGGAATGCGCCGTGCTGCAGCATCTCGCCGAGGTCTGGGACCAGCCCGATCACGGCATCTGGGAGCGGCGCGGCCAGCCCAGGCATTACGTCTTCTCCAAGGTGATGACCTGGGTCGCCTTCGACCGCGGTATCAAGAGCGCCGAGACGTTTGGCTTCAAGGCGCCGTTGCTGCACTGGCGCGCCTTGCGGGAGGCCATTCACCGCGATGTCTGCAACAAGGGTTTTGACGCGGAGGAAAACGCCTTCGTCGAATCCTATGGCTCAAAACTGCTCGATGCCAGCGTGTTGCTGCTGCCGGCGGTCGGCTTCCTGCCGTCGGACGATCCGCGCATCCGCGGCACCATCGCAGCGGTCGAGAAGCAGATAATGCGTGACGGTTTCGTGCTGCGGCATGATCCGCGCGCGATATCCGAGGAGCAGCAGCCGATCGAGGGCGCGTTCCTGGCCTGCTCCTTGTGGCTGGCCGACGCTCATGTGCTCGCGGGCGATCTCGACAAGGCGCAGAAGCTGTTCGACCGCGTCGCGGGACTCGCGAACGATGTCGGGCTGCTCGCCGAAGAGTATGATTCCGTTGCGCGCCGCCAGACCGGAAACTTCCCGCAGGCGCTGACCCACATCGCGCTGATCAACACCGCGCATAATCTCTCGGCGGCAAGGCACGCGAGCGAGAAGCCGGCGATGCAGCGGTCGAAGTAAGGGGGCGGCACTCTCTCCGTTCCCTCCCCCCTTGTGGGCAGGGGAATCGCATGTGAGCGTTCTCTGTAAGGCATTGCGATTTGGACAGAAATCGATTCTGAAGGAGGCTCCTGAATTGGCAGGAGCGGCCGATGGATCGATTCTCGGAGTGCTTCGAAGACCTGCCTGACCCGCGGGCGGACAATGCGCTGCATGATCTGACAGAGCTTTTGTTCATTGCGCTGATGGCGACGTTGTGCGGAGCGACGAGTTGCACCGACATGGCGTTGTTTGCACGGCTGAAGGCCTATCTTTGGCAGGACGTGCTGGTGCTCAAGCATGGGCTGCCAAGTCATGACACGTTCAGTCGCGTGTTCCGTATGCTCGATCCAAAGGCGTTCGAGACAGCGTTCCGGCGCTTTATGGAAGCCTTCGCCGAGGGCGCGAAGATCGCACGGCCGCAGGGCGTGATCGCACTGGATGGCAAGGCGCTGCGGCGGGGCTACGAGCGCGGCAAAAGCCACATGCCGCCGATCATGGTGACGGCGTGGGCGGCGCAGACGCGCATGGCGCTGGCCAATGTTCTGGCGCCGAACAACAACGAAGCCGCCGGCGCCTTGCAATTGCTCGAACTGCTGCAACTCAAGGGGTGCATCGTGACAGCCGATGCGCTGCACTGTCATCGCGAGATGGCCAAGCAGATCGTGGCACGGGGCGGCGATTACGTGCTGGCAGTGAAGGAGAACCAGCCCGCTCTGCTGGCCGACGCCAAGGCGGCGATTGCCGCAGCGGTCCGCAAGGGCAAGAAGCCGGTTGCCACCACCGATGCAGATCATGGGCGCAAGGAAAAGCGCAGCGCGCTTGTCGTGCCGGTCAAGGACATGGAGAAGACGCACAACTTCCCTGGCCTCAAAGCCGTCGCGCAGATCAGCAGCAAGCGCGGCAAGGACAAAGCCGTCGAGCGCTACTTCCTGATGAGCCAAAACTACAGTCGCACGGAGGTTCTGCGCATTGTTCGCACCCATTGGACCATCGAAAACGGCCTGCACTGGCCGCTCGATGTCATCCTCGACGAGGATCTGGCCCGCAACCGCAAGGACAACGGCCCGGCCAACCTTGCCGTACTCAGAAGACTTGCCCTCAATGTGGCCAGGGCTCACCCCGACACCACCACCTCCTTGCGCCTCAAGCTCAAGCGCGCCGGCTGGAACGATGCCTTTCTTTTTGAGCTCCTCGGCCACATGCGATAGCCCTGCCCTTGTGGGGGAGGGGCGGGGAGGGGGGTGCCACACGGGGATTCTTTCCGTCGCGCACCGACTCTTGGTGCATCATCAGCAACAGACACTCTTTCCTGGGCCACCCCTCTCCCTAGCCCTCCCCCACAAGGGGGGAGGGAACGTACCTCCGTCGTGGCGATCGGTGTGGCCTTATCGGATGAGGACTCTACCCTACCCCGTTCCGCTTCAAGATCATCTCCATCGCCTCGGCGAAACCATCCTGCTCGTTGGTCGCGGTGACGTTTGTCGCCTGGTCCTTGACGCTGTCGGTGGCGTTGCCCATGGCGATCGAGGTGCCGCTGACGCGGAACATCGCAAGGTCGTTCTGCATGTCGCCGATGGTGGCGACCGCCTCGGTGGAGATGCCGAGGCGGTTGGCCATGGCCTGCACGAAGGTGCCCTTGTCGAAGCCGGGCGGGGTGATGTCGAGATAATAGGTCTGCGAGCGGACGGCGGTGGCCTCGCTGCCGAGCGCTTGCTGCATCGCCTTCTCGCAGGCCTCGAGGCCCGCCGCATCGGCGCTGGCGCCGACGATCTTGCAGGCGCTCGAAAGGTACGGCGTGAAATCCGTCACGATGGTCGGCTCGGAGCGGATCGTGTGCTGCTCATGCGCGACATATTTTCCGGTCGGATTGTCGATCAGCCATTTGTCGTAAGTGAAGAGCCAGATATCGGCGCCGAACTCCCTGAGGATTTGCAAGCTTCGCGCGGCGGCGCCCGCCGGGATGAGGTGCTGCTCGACCGGATTCATCTCGGGGTCGACGATCGAGGAGCCGTTGAACGGGCCGACCGGCAGCCATAGCGCCAGCGGCTCGATCAAAAAGCGCATGCCGATCGCCGGCCGGCTCGAGGTGATGGTGAAGCCGATGCCGGCCTGGTGCAGCCGCTGCACCGCAGACCGCGAGCGGTCCGTCAGCGTCTTGTCCTTGGTCAGCAGCGTGCCGTCGACGTCGGAAACGACCAGTGAGATTTTCGTCATGGCTACGCCCTAGGTTCCTTGGCCCTGCTTTTCCCGCCGTCGATCTTCAGCTGCCGCATGATGCCGTCCACGATCGCCTCGACCGATTCGTCGATCGATGCCGTGACGACGTGCTCGCTCGCCTCTGGCGGCTCCAGCGTATTGAACTGGCTGGTGAGGAGCCCGGGCGGCATGAAATGGCCCTTGCGGTGCGCGAGCCGGTCGGCGATCAGCTCCTGCGTGCCCTTGAGGAACACGAAGCGCACGTCGTCGCGTCCGCGCAGCAGCACGTCGCGATAGGTGTGCTTGAGCGCCGAGCAGGCGATGATGACGCGCTCGCCCTTGTTGCAGACCCGCGCGATCTCGTCGGCGATGGCGTTGAGCCAGGGCCAGCGGTCCTCGTCGGTGAGGGGATGACCGGCCCGCATCTTCGCGACATTGCTCGCGGGGTGAAAGCTGTCACCGTCCTCGAATCGCCAGCCGAGCCGCTTGCCGAGCAATTCCGCCACCGTGCTCTTGCCCGAGCCCGACACGCCCATCACGATCAACGCACAAGGTGCTTTAACGCCCGCCACGAATTCCCTCCGGAAGCGCGCCCCTATCGACCATCCAGACGGTCTCACCATTCGAGCGCGCGCGTACAGCCGGCAAAGTCTCGCCATTGAGGAGGCGCGTCAAGATCGGCTGCTTGTCATGCCCCGCAATCTCGAACAGCATCTCGCGGCACGAGGCCAGCGCGGGGAGCGTCAGCGAGACCCGCGGCACGAAGGGCGCGACATTGGCCTTGGGCACGCCCACGACCCAGCGCGTGGTCTCCTCGACAGCGGGATAGCCGGGAAAGAGCGAGGCGGTGTGTCCATCAGGGCCGGCGCCCATCAGGACCATATCGAAAAGTGGCCGCATCGGATCGAGCTGGTCCGAGCCGTAGAAGGCCTGCAGCGCGCGCGCATAAGCTTCTGCACTCTGGTCGGGGTTCTCGGCCGTAGTCGGGATCGGATGGATATGCCCGGCCGGCGCATTGCGGTCGAGAAACGTGGCGCGCGCGACGGTCATGTTGTTGAGGGGATCGGTCTCCGGGACAAAGCGTTCGTCGCCGATGAACCAGTGCACGCGATCCCACGGGATTTTGCCACGCCAGGCGTCGCTGCCGAGCAGCTGATAGAGCTTCTTCGGGCTCGAGCCGCCGGTGAGGCAGATCGCGATCCGGCCGGAATTGGCCGCGATCCGCGCCATCACCCGCTCGGCCGCGGCCTGCGCCAGGGCCTCAGGATCGGCGACGATGATCAGCTTCGGCTCCCCGGCCGCTGCCATCACGAAAACTTCCGCCAGCTGCGGCCATCGCGCCGCAGCAGCTCGTCGGCGCAGGCGGGGCCGTCACTGCCGGCCTCATAGGTCTCGATGCCGTTGGTGCCTGCGTTCTTCCAGGCGTCGAGGAACGGTTGCACCGCCTGCCATCCGGCTTCGACGCCGTCGGCGCGCTGGAACAGGATGTTGTCGCCGATCATGCAGTCGTAGATCAGCGTCTCGTAGCCGGTGGAGGGATCGGCGCGGAAATAGTCGCCGTACTTGAACTTCATCTCGACGCCGTCGATGGTGATGCTCGGTCCGGGGATCTTGGCGTTGAACTGAAGCTCGATGGTCTCGGTCGGCGCAATGCCGATGGTGAGGAAGTTCTGCGAGAGACGGTCGACCGCGGTACCTGAGAACATCGACAGCGGCGCCTGCTTGAACTTGATCGCGACTTCCGTGCGCTTGTGACCCAGCGCCTTGCCGGTGCGCAAATAGAAGGGCACGCCGGCCCAGCGCCAATTGTCGATCATCAGCTTGAGCGCGACATAGGTCTCGGTGGTGCTGCCGGGCTTGACGTCCTCGGTCTTGCGATAGTCGGTGATCTCGTCCTCGCCGATGCGGCCCGCGAGATATTGCGCGCGGACCGAGCTTCTCAGCGCTTCCTCCGCATTCGGCTGCTGGATCGCGCTGAGAACCTCGGCCTTCTCGGAACGCACGGAATGGGCGTCGAAGCGCGCGGGCGGCTCCATCGCGACCAACGACATCAGCTGGAACAGATGGTTCGGCACCATGTCGCGCAGTGCGCCGGTGGCGTCGTAGAAGCCGCCGCGATGGCCGACGCCGAGCTTCTCCTCCACCGTGATCTGGATGTGGTCGATGTGGTTGCGATTCCAGATCGGCTCGAACATGCCGTTGGCAAAGCGCAGCACCAGGATGTTCTGCACCGTCTCCTTGCCGAGGTAATGATCGATCCGGTAGATCTGGTGCTCATCCATGATCTTCAGGAGTTCGGCGTTCAGCGCCCGCGCGGAGACGAGATCGGTGCCGAACGGCTTTTCGATCACCAGCCGCCGCCAGGCGCCGTTCTCCTTCATCATGCCGGTGCGGCCGAGCTCACGCGCCGTCGGCGCGAACGCGGCGGGCGGCGTTGCCAGGTAGAACAGTCGGTTGCCGCCGGTGTCTTGCGCGCATTCCAGCGAATCCAGATGCTCGCGCAGCCGGTCGAAGGAGGGCGGGTCCTTCGGATCGGCTTCGACGAAAGTTACGCATTGCAGCAGCTTCTGGGCGACATCGTCGTCCACGGGCCGTGTCGCGAACTGCCGCAATCCCTTCAACAGGCTGTCGCGCAACTCGTCGTCCGACTGGCTGTTGCGGGCCACGCCGACGACGCAGAACTTTTCCGGTAACAGATGCTCGGCCGCCAGATTGTAGAGCGATGGCATCACCAGCCGATGGGTGAGGTCGCCGGTCGCGCCAAAGATGACGAAGGCGCAATTTTCCGGCTTGCGCTTTGTTTGTGGGTCTTTTGTCACGAATGATCGGCCTTCGCTTTGTTGCTTGTTACCTTGGCTTGGCTGCGTCCGGCTGCTTCGGCTCCTTGTGGCCGCCGAAACCGGCGCGCATCGCGGAGAGAATTTTTTCGGCGAATGTGTGTTCCTTGCGGGAACGGAAACGTGCGTAGAGCGCCGCGGTCAGGACTTCGGCCGGCACGGCCTCGTCGATCGCCGCATTCACGGTCCAGCGCCCTTCGCCGGAATCTTCCACGAAGCCGGAATACTCCGCCAGCGCCGGACTGTCGGCGAGCGCGGTCGAGGTGAGGTCGAGCAGCCAGGACGGGATCACGCTGCCGCGGCGCCAGACTTCGGCGATGTCGGCGAGGTCGAAGTCGTAGCGATGGTCCGCGGGCAGTGCATCGATATTGGCGTTCTTGAGGATGTCGAACCCTTCGGCATAGGCCTGCATCAGGCCGTATTCGATGCCGTTGTGGATCATCTTGACGAAATGGCCGGCGCCGACGGGACCGGCATGGATGTAGCCCTGCTCGATGCGGGGATCGCGGCCGTCACGTCCCTCGGTGCGCGGAATGTCGCCGGCGCCGGGCGCAAGCGCCGCAAAGATCGGATCGAGCCGATCGACCACAGGCTTCTCGCCGCCGATCATCATGCAATAGCCGCGGTCGAGCCCCCAGACGCCGCCTGACGTGCCGACGTCGACATAGTGGATGCCGCGCGTCTTCAGCGCCTTGCCGCGGCGGACGTCGTCCTGCCAGAAGGTGTTGCCGCCGTCGATGATGACGTCGCCTTCCTGCATCACGCCCGCGATCGTGTCGATCGTTTGCTCGGTGATGCGGCCCGCAGGCAGCATAACCCAGGCCGTGCGCGGCCGCTCCAGTTTCGAGATGAACTCTTCCAGCGTCGCCGAGCCGACTGCGCCATCCGCGGCGAGACCGGCGACGGCCTTGGCGTCCTTGTCATAGACCACGGTCGAATGGCCGTGGCGCATCAGCCGGCGAACGATGTTGCCGCCCATCCGGCCGAGGCCGATCATGCCGAGTTGCATTGGGATATTCCTCTTAGTTCAGCGCGTCGTTAAGCGCCGCGTTGAGCGCCGCGAGACCTTTCTTGAGCGGACCCTTCAGGTGCACCCGAAGCGCGCGCCGGCCGCGCTCGGTGAGCACGTCAAAATCGCCGCGTGCCTGCGCCGCCTTGATCACGCCGAAGCTCGCCTTCTGGCCCGGAACGGCCAGGTCCTTGGCATCATCGGCGGTGATCTGGAGGAACACGCCGCTGTCGGGCCCGCCCTTGTAGGCCTGGCCCGTGGAGTGCAGGAAGCGTGGGCCGAATTCGGCACAGGTCGCGACATGCCGCTTCTCGCGCACTTCGAGCCGCATCGCCTGGAGTGCGTCGATCGTGGCCTTGTCGCGCGCGATGTAGCCGAGCAGGGCGACATAGTCGCCATGGCTGGAGCGGGAGAGGTGCGCCTTCAGCCAGGAGGTGAGGTCGCCATTGGCGCCGGCGGCGCGGAGGGCCGCGGCGTTGGTCGCGTCGGTGTAGAGATCGGCGTCCGCGGTGCTGACCACCGGCTGTTCGGCCGGCAGCGCGCCGGTCTTCTCGTACGCCGACGTCAGCTCGCGTGTCTTGATCTTGGCCGCTTCCACATCCGGCTGGTCGAACGGGTTGATGCCGAGGATGCTGCCTGCCACCGCTGTCGCCATCTCGAAGCGGAAGAACTCCTGGCCGAGATGGTCGATCGATTTCATCACGATGCGCACAACGGGATGGCCGGCCGCCTCGATCGCGGCGAGCGCCGAGTCATGCGCTGCGTCCGCCTCACCCTCGGTGCGGATGTCGATGAAGAAGCGGTCGTTGCCGTAAACCGAGGGCTCGCCCAGTGGCTCGCCGGCAATCGGGATCAGGCCCTTGCCTTCCTTGCCGGTCGATTCCGCGATGAGCTGCTCGGCCCAGGCGCCGAAATCGGCGATCTTCTTCGACGACAGGATCGTGACCTTGTCGCGGCCTTCGAGGCCGGCAAGGCCCATGGCGAGACCAAGCTGCACGCCGGGGTTCTCAGCTGGCGGCACGTCCGGCCCGCAGGAGCGCGCCATCGAGAGCGCGTGCTTGATGAAGGTCTTGACGTCGATGCCGGCCGTGGCCGCCGGCACCAGGCCGAACGGCGACAGCACCGAATAGCGACCGCCGATCGAGGGCTCGCCATGGAAGATGCGGGCATAGCTCAGCTTCTTCGCCGCCTTCTCCAGCGAGGAGCCGGGATCGGTCACCGCGATGAAGCGGAAGCCGGTCTTGGCCTTCGGGCCGAGCGCCTGCGCCACGCGCTCATGGAAATAATCCTTCATCGCGTTCGGTTCGGTGGTGCCGCCGGATTTGCTGGAGACGATGAACACGGTGTTGGCGATATCGATCTTGGCCTCCATCGCCCGCACCTGTGCCGGATCGGTGGAATCCAGCACGTGCAGCTTTGGGAAGCCCGCCTTCCTTGCATAGGTCTCCGCCAGCACCTCCGGCCCCAAGCTCGATCCGCCCATGCCGAGCACGACGGCGTCCGAGAATTTCTGGCCCTTCACGCGGTTGGCATAGTCCTCATAGTCGGCAACATCCGCCTTGGCCGCGCTGTCGAGCCAGCCGAGCCATTTGTCCTCGTCCGTCCCGGTCCAGACCGATTTGTCGCGCTGCCACAGCCTGCGGATCTTGGCCGAGGCGCGCCATTCCTCGGTGCTCCTGGCCACGGCCTTGCCGAGGCCGTCACCCAGCGAGAGTTGCTGGCGGTCAATCGCGGGCCCGAGCACGGTTGCGCGCTTGTGGGCGACCGCGCCGTAGAGCTTGTCGGCGGCGTCGGCGAACTGCTTGACGCCGTCCTTGACGAGCTCTTCGGTGATGGCATCGAGCGAGACGCCGGAGCGTTCCAGCTCTTCCAGCACGCGGCGGGCGTCGTCGACGTTCTCTTCAAGGCTGTCGCGCGGCTTGCCGTGGTCGCGAAACGCATCGAGCGTCGCAGGCGGCACGGTGTTGACGGTGTCGGGGCCGATCAGCTCCTCGACATAGAGCACGTCGCTGTAGTCCTTGTTCTTGGTGCCGGTCGAGGCCCACAGCATGCGCTGCGGCTTGGCGCCCTTGGCGGCGAGCTTGTCCCAGCGGGGGCCCGAGAACAGGCGCTTGTAGTCCTGGTAGGCGACCTTGGCGTTGGCGATCGCGACCTTGCCCTTCAGCGCGGCCAGCCGCTCCTTCTCGGATGGATCGTTGGCCCGCGCAATCTTCTCGTCGAGCTGCTTGTCCACCACGCTGTCGATGCGGCTGACGAAGAAGCTCGCCACGCTCGCGACATGCGACGGGTCGCCGCCGCCGGCGACATACTTCTCGAGGCCGGCGAGGTAGGCCTCGGCGACCTCCAGATAGACCGCCTTCGAGAACAGCAAGGTGATGTTGATGCTGATGCCATCGCCAATCAGCGTTTCGATCGCCGGCAGGCCTTCCGGCGTCGCCGGCACCTTCACCATCAGGTTCTTGCGATTGACGTCCTTCCAGAGCCGCCGTGCCTCGGCGACTGTGCCGGCGGTGTCCATCGCCAGGTAAGGCGAGACTTCCAGGCTGACGTAGCCGTCATGGCCTTTGAGGCGGTCATAGACCGGGCGCAGCACGTCGGCGGCGTTCTGGATGTCCTCGATGGCGACCGCCTCGAACAAATCGGCCACGGTCCGGTCGCCGCGCTTCAGCGCCTTGCCGATCGGAGCGTCGTATTCGTCCGAGCTGCCGATCGCCTTCTCGAAGATCGACGGATTGGAGGTGACGCCCTTGACGCCGTCGGTGTCGATCAGCCGCTTCAGGTCGCCCTTGGCGATGAAGCCACGGGCGAGGAAGTCCAGCCAGACGGCTTGTCCGTGCTTTTCCAGTTCTTTGACGGGATTCATGATGCTTTTTATCTCCAAGCCTGCGGGCGGAGGGGGTTTCCGCGCCGGTCCTGACGCGCTATCCTTTAGCTCACATGCTCCCGGGAGGGAACCAATCAAGGGTATTGGCGTCATTCTCTCAGGTTAACTCCGTCGCGATCATGGCGATCCAGGCGGCAGTCGTGCTTTTGCGTAAATAAAAATTTGGCCGGGATGGTTCGGCCAACGGTTTGTTGCGTGAGGACATCTGTCGCGTCGCGGAGTGTCATCAGCGGTTATCGATCCGTCTGATTGTCATTGGCCGATCGTCATTGGCTCCATCGCGAATGGCCATGCTGGGGGAAAGCATGCACGCACATCGAGACGGCGTTGCCGCCGCCGATCACCGACCATTGATCGCCTCAGCCGTCTGCATCGGCGCATCCCATGATCTCGACAGCGGTCGATCCGTCCTGCGGCAGCTCGTCTGCAGCCGAGCCGCCACGCAGAACGGCGTTATCCCTTCGGAGGGTTTGGCGACCGATTTTGGTACAGCGCTACGCGCTTGCCGCGACATTCATGCTGCATGCAGCCCACGCATCGCATTGCAGCAGGAAGATGAACGCTGCGCGCAAGGCATCGCCCTGCAAGCGTCACAAGTTTGCCGCTCGCAGATCGTCATGTTGCAGTGCCGGAGAGGCGCGGCCCCGGTATTGCCCGGATGTGGCGAGCAAGTGACATTTCTTGGAAATGAGCGAAGATAGATAGAGATTCGCACAAATTACAGGCAAGTGCCTGTTCGTAGTTCAACGAGTGCCTACCTTGTACGTTGCGTCGTGTCGGCACCCGGGTGTCCAATGATCTTCATGTGCTCACGCTGATTCGAGAAGCGGCCTGAGGAACGGTCCGGTAACTGCTTTCGTTTCAGCTTGTAGCGGAACTCACGCGGAGAGGGATCATGTACAACGATTCTCTATTCAACGCTTTCGCTCGGTCGTTCGAGGCGAGAAGCCAGCACGACATGTCGATGGCGGAATATCTGGAATCGTGTCGAAGCGATCCCATGAGATACGCGAATGCGGCCGAACGGTTACTAGCGGCGATCGGCGAGCCCCAGACGATTGACACGGCCAAGGACCCACGCCTTGGCCGTATTTTTTTGAACCGCACCATCCGCACCTATCCGGCCTTCGCCGGCTTCTACGGCATGGAAGAAACCATCGAGCGCATCGTCGGTTTCTTCCGGCATGCGGCGCAAGGTCTCGAAGAGCGCAAGCAGATCCTCTATCTGCTCGGACCGGTCGGCGGCGGCAAATCCTCGCTCGCCGAGCGGCTCAAGTCGCTGATGGAAGTGCAACCGATCTACGTGCTCAAGGCCGGCGACGAACTGAGTCCGGTTTTCGAAAGCCCGCTCAGCCTGTTCGATCCTGATCAACTTGGGCCGATACTGGAAGAGAAGTACGGCATTCCGCGCCGCCGTCTGACGGGCTTGATGAGCCCATGGTGCTACAAGCGGCTCGAGGCCTTCGGCGGCGACATCTCGCAATTCCGCGTCGCCAAGATCCAGCCGTCGCGGCTGCGCCAGATCGCAGTTGCCAAGACCGAGCCCGGCGACGAGAACAACCAGGACATCTCCTCGCTGGTCGGCAAGGTCGATATCCGCAAGCTCGAGACCTATGCGCAGAACGATCCCGATGCGTACAGCTATTCGGGAGGCCTCAACCGCGCCAACCAGGGCATCCTCGAATTTGTCGAGATGTTCAAGGCGCCGATCAAGATGCTGCATCCGCTGCTGACGGCGACGCAGGAAGGCAACTATATCGGCACCGAGAATATCGGCGCGATCCCGTTCACCGGCGTCATCCTCGCGCACTCGAACGAGGCCGAGTGGACGAGCTTCAAGTCCAACAAGAACAACGAAGCCTTCATCGACCGCATCTGCGTCATCAAGGTGCCTTACGTGCTGCGGGTCACCGAAGAGCAGAAGATCTACGAGAAGCTGATCCAGGGCTCCGAGCTGGCGTCGGCGCCGTGCGCGCCGTCGACGCTGGAGACGATGGCGCGGTTCTCGGTGATGTCGCGCCTGCGCAAGCACGAGAACTCCACGCTGTTCGGCAAGATGCGGGTCTATGACGGCGAGAGTCTGAAGGAATCCGATCCGAAGGCGCGCAGCGTCCAAGAATATCGCGACGCCGCCGGCATTGACGAGGGCATGGACGGCGTCTCCACGCGCTTCGCCTTCAAAATCCTGGCTGCGACCTTCAACCACGACCCACAGGAGGTCGCCGCCGACGCCGTGCACCTGATGTACGCGCTGGAGCAGTCGATCCGCCGCGAACAGCTGCCCGAGGAAGTCGAGAAACGCTATCTCGAATTCATCAAGGCCGACCTCGCGCCGCGCTACGCCGAGTTCATCGGCAACGAGATCCAGAAGGCCTATTTGGAATCCTACTCGGACTACGGCCAGAACCTGTTCGACCGTTACGTCGACTACGCCGACGCCTGGATCGAGGACCAGGACTTCAAGGATGCCGACACCGGCCAGCTGCTCGATCGCGAACTGTTGAACCAGGAATTGACGAAAATCGAGAAGCCGGCGGGCATCGCCAACCCGAAGGATTTCCGCAACGAGGTGGTCAAATTCTCGTTACGGGCGCGGGCCCAGAACGGCGGCAAGAATCCGACCTGGATCTCCTACGAGAAGATTCGCGATGTGATCGAAAAGCGGATATTCTCTCAGGTCGAGGACCTGCTTCCGGTCATCTCGTTCGGTTCGAAGAAGGACGGCGAGACGGAGAAGAAGCACGGCGAGTTCGTCGCACGCATGGTGGAGCGCGGCTACACCGAGCGTCAGGTTCGCCGACTGGTCGAATGGTACATGCGCGTGAAGCAAGCCGGTTGAGGCGGATGAGAAAGTGGCCATTCACATTATTGACAGGCGCCTGAATCCAGGCGGCAAGAGTCTTGAGAACCGCCAGCGGTTCTTGCGTCGGGCCAAGTCCCTGGTGCAGGGCGCCGTCAAGAAGACCTCGCAGGAACGCGACATCAAGGACGTCCTGGAGGGTGGTGAGGTCACAATCCCGCTGGACGGCATGCACGAGCCGCGGTTCCGCCGTGAAGGCGGGACGCGCGACATGGTGCTGCCCGGCAACAAGAAGTTCATCGAGGGCGACTATCTGCAGCGCTCCGGCCAGGGCAGCGCCAAGGATTCCGGTCCCGGCGAAGGCGACAGCGAAGACGCTTTCCGCTTCGTGCTCAGCCGCGACGAGTTCGTCGATCTCTTCCTCGACGATCTCGAGCTGCCGGATCTTGCCAAGCGCAAGATCGCTCAGACCGAGAGCGAAGGCATCCAGCGCGCCGGCTACACCACGTCAGGCTCACCCGCCAACATCTCGGTCAGCCGTACCGTAAAGCTCGCGCTCGCCCGCCGCATCGCGCTCAGGCGTCCCAGCAAGGAGGAGATCGACGAGCTGGAGGCCGCGATCGCCGCCTGCACCGACGAGGACGAGCGCGCGGAACTCGTCGCCCGGCTCGAAAAGCTGAAGGCGAAGACCAAGCGCATTCCCTTCATCGATCCGCTCGACATCCGCTATCGCCGCTACGAGAAGGTGCCGCGGCCGGTGGCGCAAGCCGTGATGTTCTGCCTGATGGACGTCTCCGGCTCGATGTCCGAGCACATGAAGGATCTGGCCAAACGCTTCTACATGCTGCTCTACGTGTTCCTGAAGCGGCGCTACAAGCATGTCGAGATCGTCTTCATTCGCCACACCGATCGCGCCGAGGAGGTCGACGAGCAGACCTTCTTCTACGGCCCGGCCTCCGGTGGCACGCTGGTCTCCAGCGCGCTGCAGGCGATGCACGAGATCGTGCGCGAGCGCTTCAGTCCGGCGGACTGGAATATCTACGCCGCGCAGGCCTCCGACGGCGACAACTCCTATTCCGATGGCGAGCTCACCGGCCTTCTGCTGACCGAAAAAATCCTGCCGGTCTGCCAGTTCTTCGCCTATCTCGAGGTCGGGGAATCCGGCGGCAGCGCCTTCGATCTCTCCGATTCCTCGCTCTGGACCCTCTACGAGCGCCTGCGCAATAGCGGCGCAGCGCTCTCGATGCGCAAGGTCAGCGAGCGCAGCGAGATCTTTCCGGTGTTCCACGATCTGTTCCAGCGCCGCGACACTGCCCAGGAGAAAGCCGCTCCATGACGGAACGCTTGTTCGAAGGCGCCGATTGGGATTTCCACACCTTGCAGCGCATCACCGATGCTTGCGAGGAGGTGGCGTTGAAGGATCTCGGGCTCGACGTCTACCCGAACCAGATCGAGGTGATCACCGCCGAGCAGATGCTGGATGCCTATTCGTCCGTCGGCATGCCGCTGTTCTACAAGCACTGGTCGTTCGGCAAGCATTTCGCGTATCACGAGGCGTCGTACCGCAAGGGCCTGATGGGCCTTGCCTATGAGATCGTGATCAATTCCTCGCCCTGCATCTCCTACCTCATGGAGGAGAACACGGCGACGATGCAGACGCTGGTGATCGCGCACGCCGCCTTCGGCCACAACCACTTCTTCAAGAACAATTACCTGTTCAAGCAGTGGACCGATGCCGAAGGGATTCTCGACTACCTGGATTTCGCCAAGAACTACGTCATGCAGTGCGAGGAGCGCTACGGCCGCACCGAGGTCGAGCGCACGCTCGACGCCGCGCATGCGCTGATGTCGCACGGCATCGACCGCTATCCCGGCAAGAAGCAGCTGGACCTGCGCGAGGAGGAGAAGCGGGCCGGGCGCCGCCGCCAGCACGAGGAGGAAGTCTTCAACGACCTCTGGCGTACCGTGCCCAAGGGCGCCTCGAAGGCCCGGACCGCGATCTCGCTTGAGCGTCGCCGCAAGCTGCTCGGCCTGCCGCAGGAAAACCTGCTCTACTTCCTGGAGAAGAGCGCGCCGCGCCTGGCGCCCTGGCAGCGCGAGCTGCTGCGTATCGTCCGCCACATCGCGCAATATTTCTATCCGCAGAGCCAGACCAAGGTGATGAACGAGGGGACGGCGACCTACGTCCATTATCGCATCATGACCCAGCTGCATCAGCAGGGCCGCATCTCCGACGGCAACTTCCTCGAATTTTTGGGATCGCACACCAACGTGGTGTTTCAGCCCGAATTCGACGATCAGCGCTTCTCGGGCTTCAACCCCTATGCGCTGGGCTTCGCCATGATGCAGGACATCGAGCGCATCGTCACCAGTCCGTCGGACGAGGACCGCGAATGGTTCCCTGATATCGCCGGCAAGAACGACGTGATGGGCGTGCTGCGCGACGTCTGGGCCAACTACCGCGACGAAAGCTTCATCGCCCAGTTCCTGAGCCCGAAACTGATGCGGCAACTCCGCATGTTCCATCTGCACGACGATCCCGAAGAGCGCGCCGGCATCCGGGTCGATGCCATCCACGACGAGCGCGGCTTCCGCCGCGTCCGCCGCGAACTGGCGCGGCAGCACGACGTCGGCTACATCGACGCCAATATCGAGGTGGTCGATGTCGATCTCTCCGGCGACCGCCGGCTGATCCTGCACCACCGCGTCATCAAGGGCTCGCAGCTCAACGAGACCGATACCAAGCGGGTGCTCCAGCATCTCGCCGATCTCTGGACCTATGACGTCGCGCTGATCGAGGTCGACGGGAGTGACAAGGTGCTGCGCGAATACGTCGTGAGCCCGCGCCCGATCCCGGCGGCGGTGGCCTGAGGCGGCCGATTGCGCGGAGCGCCTGATGCCGTGAGACTCGGCTGTCGCCCCAACGAAGGTGCGTTCCCTCCCCCCTTGTGGGGGAGGGCTAGGGAGAGGGGTAGCCCAGCAATAGGTGCTGGTTGTCGACGGTGCATCGAGGGCCGGCGCGACGGAAAGAATCCCCGTGCGGCACCCCCCTCCCTGACCCTCCCCCACAAGGGGGGAGGGAACGGAGAGAGTGTTGCCGTCGGCTGAACCCGGTCTTGAAACTCATCACGCTGTCTTCTTCGCTGGCTTCTTCTTGGCCTTCGACGCGTTCAGCTCCACGGCCGCGCGGATCAGTGCCTTCAACGCCTTCTCGTTGATCTCAGCGCCCTCGGGAAGATCGATCGCACGCCGCACATTGCCGTCGAGGCTGGAGTTGAACAGGCCGGCCGGGTCATCCAGCGCCGCGCCCTTGGCAAAGGTCAGCTTCACCACGGCCTTGTAGGTCTCGCCGGTGCAGATGATGCCATCGTGCTCCCACACGGGAACGCCGCGCCATTTCCATTCCTCGACCACGTCAGGATCGGCCTCCTTGATCAGCGCGCGGATTCGCTTCAGCGTCTCGCCGCGCCAGTCGCCGAGCTCCCTGATCCTGCCATCGATCATCTTGGAGGGCGAAGGTGCGCCTGCGTCCTTCGCGCTGGTCTTCTTTGCAGTCACTGCCTTCTTCATGATCGCGCCTCGCTGCGACGGCCAAGATAGGGCAGCGCGAACAGATAGAGCCCGGTCGCGAGCAGCGGAATCAACGGCACGAGGGCCAGCAAGCCGATCCACGGCGCCTGAACCTGCATGGTCAGCGCAACGATGTTGGCGATCACGGCAATCGTGAAAGCAATCGACAGCCAGCGGTGGATCTGTCGAATCCACATATTCGAACTCATCTAGGGTCTCCTGTGAGAATGTTCGGAATGGACGCCCGTGGCGGAGCTACTCCGCCCGCGCCAGCAGCTCGTCCAGCTTGGTGAAAAACTGCTTCCAGCCGGCATGCGCGCCGCCATAGGCCTGCTTCTGGCTGGGACGGAAGCCCGCCTGTTCGACGCGCAGATGCGTGCCTGCGCCTTGCGGGGTGAGCGTGAACGTCACCACGCTCTTGAGGTCGTAAGCCGCGTCCTCGTGCGTAAAGTTCCAGGTGTAGGCGAGGATGCGCTGCGGCTCGATGGCGAGCACCTCGCAATCCAGCACGCCGCCCCATTCGCCGCGCAGATTGAAGCGGTGCCCGACCGTCGGCTTGAAGTCGTTCTTCATCAGCCATTCCTCGATCAGATGCGGCTGCGTCAGCGCGCGCCACAGCCGCTCGGGCGGATAGGAAAATTCGCGCTCGATAACCACGGAACGTGTTTCGGTCGCAGCCTCAGTCATTGGTCCATCCTCTTCAGCAAATCGTCGAGCGCATCGAGCCGGTTCTGCCAGAAGCCTGCCATCTGGCTGGTCCAGTCGATCAGCGGATTGAGCGCACCGGGCTGCGCGCAGTAATGAGTCTGGCGTCCTTCGTGGCGGTCGCGCACCAGGCCGGCCTGCTTCAGCGCGCCGAGATGTTTTGAGACCGCCGGCTGGGAAACGCCCGATCGCGCCGTCAGTGCTCCGACCGTCTGCTCGCCCTCGCGGCACAACCGCTCGAAGATCGCCCGCCGGGTCGGGTCGGCGAGCGTCCGGAACAGGAGATCGGGGGTGGTGGGCATGCGAAATCCATAACCGTGTAGTTATGGGTAAATTCATAACCGTAGAGTTATGGGTATGTCAAGAGCGGCAGGGGGAAGTGACGGAGGTTCGCGCAGCCCTCTCTCCCGTCATTGCGAGGAGCTCGCGACAAAATTGCGTAGCAATTTTGCGCTGATGCGACGAAGCAATCCAGACTGTCTCAACGGAGGGATTCTGGATTGCTTCGCTTCGCTCGCAATGACGGTGGAGGTGGCGGAGGCTACGGCCGCAAATAAAGATACCCCTGCGACTGCAGTTCGGCGAGGCGAACCACGCCGCCTTTCTCCGCGCTCACAAACCCCGGCAGCAGATCCGTCAGCGTGATGTTCTGCGCCTTCATCGTGTTGCCGCAGGCGGCGAGCTCGACGCCGTCCTTGGAGAAATCGCCGATCCGCTTGCTGACATCCGGGTTGGCCTGCGCCCAATGGAACGCCTTCAACGCCGGCCCGTGGATCACCAGCGCGATCGTGACATGGTCGGGGCCGCCGACGCCGTCGATGTGGTTCTGGATGTTGCCGAGCACGAAATTGACCTTGTCGGCGTCGCTGAGGTGATAGACGACCTTCAGCTTGCCTGACTTGGCAGCTTCGGTCGCAGCCTTGGCGCGCGAGGCGGCAAACGCTGCGCCCAGCGCCGAGACGGTGCTCCACAAGATGTTCCGGCGGTTCATGGCGATCTCCTGCACTTTGCCGGAGACATATCACTTATGGCGAAGCGCGGCGAGTTCTTCGCGGTCGTATGCAAGCGGGGCGCACGCACTGTTGTCGGTCCGGTCGAGGCGAAAAATCCCGTCGTCGTTGCCTGCGACCAGGGTGCTGTCGTCGTCTTCGCCCGCCTTGTTGTGCAACCAGACCCTGATGCTTTCCAGTCGCACGATGGCCGATTTGTCGTCCTTCGACAGGGCGATGCCGAGGCCGCCGCCCTCGCAATCGACGCCGCAGCCGAGGCGGACCTCGTCGCCCTCCTTGGTGAACACCGTGTGGTGGCAGGAGCCGCTGGAGTCGAAATCGCTGCTGCGGTGGCGATACCGGAAGCCGAGCCGGAAGGAGTTGTGGAGCTGCTTGTCCTCGCTGTCGGTCTCCGCCGAGACCAGCAGCTTCATCTCGGCGACCTTCTGCTTCGGGTGCCGCGCCAGGTGCTCGGCATCGTAGCGGCGGACGAAACAGGCATAGGCCGTCTTGCCGGGCGTGCCCGCATATATGCGCGCGTTGAAGGCCTCGGTTTCGGTCTTGCTCGCCTCGCGGATGTCGTCGGCCTCCTCGGCCCGGGCGACGCCGATGAAGGCGACAAGAGCAAGCGGAAGGATGAGGGCAAGCTTCATGGTCGCACCGGACACGTCAGCGTATGACGGCCCGCATCGGAGCGGGCCAACTGGCCGTTAGTCGCAAGCCGCACGCCGTGCGTTCAACTGCGCCTCCTGCGGGCAGCCTCGCGCAAGGTTCCAGGCTTAACCGTTGCAAGGGAAGGGCGCGGATAGACCCCAGGTTGTTGCAAATGGCCGGAGGCGATTGAAAATGTCCGAAAGTCAGAACTTGCCCAATCGTGCGATCGGCTATTCGCGAGCCCGGCTGCTGATGTTATTCGGCGGCAGCCTGCTGCTGACGCTGCTCTGCGCAACGCTCGCATTCAGCTGGCAGGAAGGCAAGAACATCACCACGTTCGAGGTCGCCGCCTGCTATGTCGGCGCGGTGTTTTTCGGCCTCGCCACCTGCAGGATGCTCTGGCGGCTGATCTCTGCCAGGCAGCCGGTGGTCTTCATCAGCCGTGTCGGCATTCGCGACACCAGGCTCGCCGACGAGACCATCGCCTGGAGCGCCGTGCGAAAGATTTTTCTATGGCAGCAGCGCGGGCAGAAGTTCGTGGTGCTCAAGGTCGATCCCCTCGTCGCCCAGCGATTCTCCGGAGGGTTTCTGACGCAGGCCCTGTCGATGATGAACAAGGCGCTTGGCACTGACAGCGTGATCGTCAATGCGGGCGGCCTGACCATGAACACAGAAAAACTGCTCGAGGCCTGCAAGCAATATTGGGGCGCCGGAAGGCCGGCTCATGCGGACCACGCCGTGCCAGAGACTGAGCCCGCGCCCGAGCCTGTCAGCTAGACGTGACGGCCAAGGCGAGTCGAATTCAGCCGACAGCACCGCTCTCTCCGTTCCCTCTCCCCTTGTGGGGGAGGGGCAGGGAGGGGGGCGCCACTCGGGGATTCTCTCCATAGCGCACCCGTCCTCGGCGCATCATCAACAACCGACGCCTTTTGCTGGGCTACCCCTCTCCCTAGCCCTCCCCCACAAGGGGGGAGGGAACGCACCTCCGTCGGCGCGCTAGTCGAGGCTCATCCCATCAGGGCTTGGAGTTCGCATTGGCCGAGCCGATCGCATCGACCGATGCAGAGGGCGCCTCACCGCAGCCTGGCGTTGATCTTCTCCGGCACCGCCTCGCCTTAGTCGCAGGTCGAGCCCGAAAGGTTCAGGCAACTCATAAGCCCTTGCTCTCCGAAACCCGCTGTCGGCGGTTGCTTCGACGTTGTTCCAGTTCGTCAATGTGATAGCGTTCACACGCGATTGTTTCTCGACGTCGTAGGCTGGGGCCGCCTCATGTAAGTTTGTGGAGTCCCCCCGCAATGGGCGAAATTCGCAACTTCAGATCCGGGAATCAGAACGAGCCGCCTCCGCACGGAGGAATGCCGCGTCGTCTCGCAGCGATCATAGTCGGTGACATCGCATCCTACAGTCGCTTGATGCAGGCCGACGAGGAAGGCACGCATGTCCGCGTCAAGCGGATCGAGCGGGACCTCATCGAACCCAGCATCGTCGAGCATCATGGAAATTTGGTGAAGACCACGGGCGATGGCTTCATCGCCATTTTCGATAGCCCCGTCGAGGCGGTTCGATGCAGCATTGTCATTCAGCAGAACCTCGTCGGCCGCAATGCCTCGATTCCGAAGGACTCCCGTATCGAATACCGAATTGGCGTCAATCTCGGTGATGTCATCGTTGAGCCGGACGACGTCTACGGCGATGGCGTCAACATCGCCACACGCATCGAGGGCATTGCCGAGCCTGGTCAGGTCTACATCTCGGGCGCGATCTACGAGCAGATCAAGCACAAGGTGGTCTGCGGTTATGAATCGCTCGGAGATCGCAAGGTCAAGAACATCACTGATCCCGTGCGCGTCTATCGCGTGCTGCCGGACGCCGACGCGGTCGGCAGCACGCGGGGCCGGCGCGAGAATACTCTGATCTTTCTCCTGGGCATCACGCTGCTGGTCATTGCCGCTGGCGTGCTCTGGTATCTGCTGGCGCAGCCGCAAGGTCGGCTCCGCGAGCAGGCCGCCGTGCCGACCGCTTCTCCGGCAGCATCACCGATCCCGCAACCGTCACCGCGCGAGGCGGCGACACCGACGCCGCAACCGTCTCCCTCACTGGCATCGGCGCCACCGTCGCCCACTCCGGCACCCAGCCAACCGACGGCGGCACCGGTCCGTGAACCCGAAATGATCGCCATTCGCGGCGGCAGCTTTGCGATGGGAAGCAACGATGATCCGACCGAACGTCCTGTCCACCAGGTCACGGTCAAGCCATTCTCGATCGGAAAATATCCGGTGACAGTGCAGGAATGGAACGAATGCGCCGCCGCCAAGGCGTGCGGATTCACGGCCACCGGCAAAGACGATGCGCCCATCACCAATGTGAGCTGGGCTGACGCTCAGCAATATGCCGCCTTCCTCGCGCAGACAACGAAGAAGCCTTACCGGCTCCCAAGCGAAGCCGAATGGGAGTATGCGGCGCGTGGCGGGACGTCGACAAAGTATTGGTGGGGCGACAAGGCCCAGCAGGGCATGGCCGGGTGCAAGGACTGCGGCGATGCCGTGGCCGAGCAGCCGGCGAAAGTCGGCAGCTTCAAGCCCAATCCTTTCGGTCTCCACGACATGGGCGGCGGCGTCGACCAATGGGTCGAGGACTGCTGGCACAAGACCTATCAGGGCGCGCCCAATGACGGTTCGGCATGGAGCGGTGGGGACTGCGGCTCGCACGTCCTGCGCTCGGGCTCCTGGAAGAACGACTTGAGATACGTACGGCCGTCCAACCGCGACGCTTACGATACCAATGTTCGTTACCCGACGCATGGATTCCGTGTCGCGCTCAGTCCTTAACTGCCGGAGTAGATTCGATGCAAATCCTTCGCTGCGTTGCGCTGTCGGCGGCGCTCGCATTGCTCCCGGGCATCGCCTTCTCGCAGGGGAAGGCTGCTCCAAAGGACGCAAAGGTTTATTTCATAACCCCGTATGACGGGCAGAAGGTGCGCGGCGGATTCCTGGTCCGGTTCGGCTTGCGCAACATGGGTGTGACGCATGCCGGCGACGACTACCAGAACGCCGGCCACCATCATTTGCTGGTCGACGTCAACGACCCTATCGATCCCAAGGAGCCGATCCCGCAGGACAAGACGCACCTGCATTTTGGGGCGGGGCAGACCGAGACTATGCTCGAGCTCCCGCCCGGGACCCACACCCTGCAACTGGTGCTGGGCGATGCGAAGCACTATCCGTTCGACCCGCCTGTCGTGTCGGACAAGATCACCGTGCGCGTCAGGCCTCAGCGCGGCAAATGATCACCGCAGGCTGGCGTTGAACTTGTCCAGTGCCGCCGAGCCCGGGCACAGCGTGTCCGCTTCCAGCGTGTTGAGCGGCGTCTCGACTGTGTTGAGATGGCTGTGCAGATCTTCCGCATCGGGATCGACGTAAAGCAGCCCGGTGACGATCTGGCCCTTGGCGGCGTGCCGCGCGAGGAAGGTCTGGGCCCCTAACCGGTCATGTGGATCGTAATCGGCGTCGATCTTGCGTAGCGCGATCTTGCTGCCGTCATGCTGCTCGACCACCTGCACCGTGCCCGGCGCATAGTCCACAGCGATCGGATCGCGGCCGACCAGTACGTCGAGCCGGTTCACCGCGTCATTGTGTTCGCGGACATAGTCGAAGCTCTTGGTCGAGCCGGCGTGATTGTTGAAGGCGATGCAGGGGCTGATGACGTCGATGAAGGACGCGCCCCTGTGGCCAATCGCGGCCGCGATCAGCGGCACGAGCTGGGCCTTGTCACCCGAGAATGAGCGGGCGACGAAGGTGGCGCCGAGCTGAAGCGCGATCGCGACGAGGTCGATGGCGTTGTCGGTGTTGGTGACGCCCTTCTTGCTCTTGGAGCCGCGGTCGGCGGTGGCAGAGAACTGGCCCTTGGTCAGGCCGTAGACGCCGTTGTTCTCGACGATATAGGTCATGTTGACGCCGCGCCGGATCGAATGCGCGAACTGGCCGAAGCCGATCGAGGCGGAATCGCCGTCGCCGGAGACGCCGAGATAGATCAAATCGCGGTTCGCCAGATTGGCGCCGGTAAGCACGCTGGGCATGCGGCCGTGCACGGAGTTGAAGCCGTGCGAATTGCCGAGGAAGTAGTCCGGCGTCTTCGACGAGCAGCCGATGCCGGAGATCTTCGCCACCCGGTGCGGCTCGATGGAGAGCTCGTAGCAGGCCTCGATGATTGAGGCCGTGATCGAGTCATGGCCGCAGCCGGCGCACAGCGTCGAGATCTTGCCCTCGTAGTCGCGGTGGGTGTAACCGAGCTCGTTCTTCTTGAGGCCCGGATGATGGAATTTCGGCTTTGCAATGTAGGTCATCAGAGCACCTGCGATTCCAGGCCCGTCATGGCCGGGCTTGTCCCGGCCATCCACGTCTTGGCGGCAAGGAAGAAGGGCGTGGATGCCCGGGACAAGCCCGGGCATGACGGAGAGGGTGACGCGCAAATCATGACACGGCCTTGCGGAGCGGGGTCACCTTGAGGTGATCCTGGTGGTCGCCAATGGCTTTTGCGATGTAGCGGGCGGTGATCGGGGTGCCGTCATAATGCACGATCGGCACGAGACGGACGGGATCGATGCCGTTCTCGTTGACGATGAGCTGACGGAGCTGGCTGTCGCGGTTCTGCTCGACGACATAGACGAAGTCGTGCTCGGCGAGGAAGCTCGCGACGCTCGAGTGGAACGGGAAGGCGCGGATGCGCAGGCGGTCGAGCTGATGCCCGCGCGCTTCCAATAGTCCGATCGCCTCGTCCATCGCCGGCGAGGTCGAGCCGAAATAGATCACGCCATATTTGGTCGGCCGTTCCGCATTGGCCTGCAGCGGCCGCGGCACGAGATCCTGCGCTGTCTCGAACTTGCGCACGAGACGCTGCATGTTGTCGGCATAGACCGAACCTTCCTCGGAGTAACGCGCATAGCGATCACGCGACGTGCCGCGGGTAAAATAGGAGCCCTTGGTCGGATGCGTCCCCGGGTAGGTGCGGTAGGGGATGCCGTCGCCGTCGACGTCGAGATAGCGGCCGAAGTCACGGCCTTCTTCCAGCATCTCCGCGGTCATCACCTTGCCGCGGTCATATTGCTTGGAATCGTCCCACTTCAGCGGGCGGCAGAGCCGGTGGTTCATGCCGATGTCGAGATCGAGCATCAGGAAGATCGTGGTCTGCAGCCGCTCGGCGAGATCGAAGGCGGCGGCCGCGAACTCGAAGGCCTCAGCCGGATCTTCCGGGAACAGCAGCACATGCTTGGTGTCGCCATGCGAAGCATAGGCGCAGGCGATGATGTCGCACTGCTGTGTGCGGGTCGGCATCCCCGTGGAGGGGCCGGCGCGCTGGATGTTCATGATCACGGCCGGGATCTCGGCAAAGTAGGAGAGGCCGATGAACTCGGTCATCAAGGAGATGCCGGGGCCGGAGGTGGCGGTGAAGGCGCGGGCGCCGTTCCAGGAGGCGCCAATGACGATACCGATGGAAGCCAGCTCGTCCTCGCCCTGCACGATGGCGTATTTCGCCTTGCCGGTCTCGGGATCGTGCCGGTACTTCTTGCAATGGGCGGTGAAAGCTTCCGCCACCGACGAGGACGGCGTGATCGGATACCAGGCGCACACGGTGGCGCCACCATAGACGGCGCCGAGCGCGGCCGCGCTGTTGCCCTCGATGAAGATGCGGTCGCCGACCTTGTCTGACTTCTTGACCCTGAGACCAATCGGGCATTTCAGGTTCTGCAGCGCCCAGTCGCGCCCCAGATGCAGCGCATGGACGTTGGAGGACAAGAGCTTCTCCTTGCCCTTGTACTGCTCGCCGATCAGCTGCTCTATCAGCTTCGGGTCCATGTCGAGCAGCGCCGAGAGGCTGCCTAAATAGATGATGTTCTTGAACAGCTGGCGCTGGCGCGGGTCGGTGTAGGTCGAGTTGGTGATCGCGGTCAGCGGCACGCCGATCACGGTAATGTCGTCGCGGAATTTGGTCGACGGCATCGGCTTGGTCGAATCGTAGAACAGATAGCCGCCGGGCTCTATGCCGGCGACGTCCTTGTCCCAGGTCTGCGGGTTCATCGCCACCATCATGTCGACGCCGCCACGGGCGCCAAGATGGCCGTCTTCGGTCACCCGCACCTCGTACCAGGTCGGCAGGCCCTGGATGTTGGAGGGGAAGATGTTGCGTGGGGACACCGGCACGCCGTGGCGCAGGATGGCGCGCGCGAACATCTCGTTGGCGCTGGCCGAGCCCGAGCCGTTGACGTTGGCGAAGCGGACGACGAAGTCGTTTACGCTGCTGATCGGCTTTTTGTCGGACATGTCGAACCTGCGTGAGTCATCTCGATGAAATATTTCTGCATGTCCCAGGCACCGGTGGGACAACGCTCGGCGCATAGCCCGCAATGCAGGCAGACGTCCTCGTCCTTGACCATCACGCGCCCGGTCTTGAGGTCGCTGGAGACGTAGAGATCCTGGTCCGGATGCGGCGAGGGCGCCTTCAGGCGCTGGCGCAGATCGTCTTCCTCTCCGTTGTTGGTAAAGGTGATGCAGTCCATCGGGCAGATGTCGACGCAGGCATCGCACTCGATGCAGAGCGAGGTCGAGAACACGGTCTGCACGTCGCAATTCAGGCAACGATGCGCCTCGCCGAGCGCGAGCTTGACGTCGTAGCCGAGCTCGACCTCGGTGCGGATGTCCTTCAGCGCGATCACCTTGTCGCGATGCGGCACCTTGAAGCGTTTGTCGTTGGAGATGTCGTTGTCATAGCTCCATTCGTGGATGCCCATCTTCTGCGAGGAGACATGCACCTCCGGCAGCGGCCGTTCGGTGATGTCCTCGCCCGACAGCATCTTGTGGATCGACAACGCGGCGTCATGGCCCTGTGCCACCGCCCAGATGATGTTCTTCGGGCCGAATGCGGCGTCGCCGCCGAAGAACACCTTGGGGTTCGTCGAAACGAAGGTCTTCGGATCGACCTTCGGCATGTGCCATTTGTCGAACTCGATGCCGCAATCCTGCTCGATCCAGGGGAAGGCGTTCTCCTGGCCGACCGCGACCAGCACGTCATCGCAGGGAATGGTCTGATCGGGATCGCCCGAAGGTACGAGATTGCGGCGGCCTTTGGCGTCGTATTCGGCTTTGACATGCTGAAAGGTGACGCCGATGAGCTTGCCGGCGACATGCTTGAATTCCACCGGCACCATGTAATTGAGGATCGGAATATCCTCGTGAATCGCGTCTTCCTTCTCCCACGGCGAGGCCTTCATCTCCTCGAAGCCGGAGCGCACCACCACCGAGACTTTCTCGCCGCCGAGGCGGCGCGCGGTGCGGCAGCAATCCATCGCGGTGTTGCCGCCGCCGAGCACGATCACGCGCTTGCCGATCTTGTCGGTGTGGCCGAACGACACGGACGAAAGCCAGTCGATGCCGATATGGATGTTGGCGGCTGCTTCCTTCCGGCCCGGAATGTCGAGCTCGCGGCCGCGCGGCGCGCCGGAGCCGACGAAGATCGCGTCGTATTTCTCCGCGAGCAGCGCCTTCATGCTGTCTATTCGGTGACCACCCTTGAAGTCGACGCCGAGATTGAGGATGTAGCCGGTCTCCTCGTCGATCACTGAATTGGGCAGGCGGAATTTCGGGATCTGCGTCCGCATCATGCCGCCGGCTTCGGGATCACCGTCGAACACGGTGCAGTGATAGCCGAGCGGCGCGAGATCGCGCGCCACCGTGAGCGACGCCGGACCGCCGCCGACGAACGCGACGCGCTTGCCGTTCTTGGGTGAGGGCTTCGGCAGGCGTTGAGTGATGTCGTCCTTGAAGTCGGCGGCAACGCGCTTGAGGCGGCAGATCGCGACCGGCGTTTCCTCGACGCGTCCGCGGCGGCACGCCGGCTCGCATGGACGATCGCAGGTGCGTCCCAGAATTCCGGGAAACACGTTCGATTTCCAATTGATCATGTAGGCGTCGCTGTAGCGGCCTTGTGCGATCAATCGGATGTATTCGGGAACCGGGGTGTGCGCAGGACAGGCCCACTGGCAATCGACCACTTTGTGAAAGTAGTCGGGGGCCGCGATATCGGTCGGTTTCATTCCTACCCTGTCCGCACAGGCTCAAAGACCCGGCGGCCTTTTCTTGAGCTTGTCGAACGCTTAACGCGCCGCGATCTGGTTTCTGAATGACGTCATTGGGTTAGCTTATTAGAACCGGTCCGAAGTACAACGGCAAATTTGGGTGATCACCGGCTTTCATAGGAGCTGCGCGCGCACAGCATTAACGCCGCGCGGGCAACCAATGCGGCGGTGCAGCATGCTGCGATGCGGATGGCGCTTCAGCCGTGTGCGATATCGCTCTTCGCGAGGTCCCACATCAGGCTGTACGTGCCGACGGAGACGGGAAGCGGGAAGGGTGCGGCGGCGGGGCCCGTGAAGCGTTCGGCGATGACGGCCGACACCGCGCCGACACGCGTGCCGTCGATCAGCACGAACCAGTCGCGCGCGCCTTCGTTACGCACCGCCGGAATGTCCGCCGTTGCGCCCGACAATTCCGCCTCGCTTTCGAGCAGATGCATGGAGATGATGCCCTCGCGCTCTCCGGGCGCCAGCCTTTCTTGCAGTGCATCACGCCATGCGCCGGCATTGTCGGCACTGGGGCGCAGCCGCACCAGGCCGAGCGCCGCGCCGCGGCCGGTGCCCTTGCTGATGGTGATGCGCGCGACAACGCGCAGCATGTTCTTGAAATGCGCCATGGTCCGCCGCGACCATTCTGTCTGGTTGGCAAGCCGCGCCCGGTAGGCGGGGCTGTCGAGCACCTCTAACGTCGCGGTCGAATACAGCGAGAGATATTTGGGATTGGCAGCGTGCGCGACATAGCGCCGCGCTTCCAGAAAGCCCTCGATCGCAACGCGCTCTTCCAGATGTTCGCGATCGTACCAGCGGTTGAAATCGGCTTCGTCTGCGGCGTCGATGTTCATCGACGTCAGCAGCATGCCTGTCCCGGCGAGCGGCATTTTCTTGTTGTCCTTGTTTCGCGCGTCAGCGCGCGGCCTTCGACGCGAGGTCGGCGATTGACTTCATGACCGCGTCCCGCACGCCGGCATCATAGAGCGAATGCCCGGCTTCTTCCACGATCCTGACCTCGGAACCCGGCCAAACTTTTGCAAGCCGCTCGGATGTCTCAGGAGGGCACAACAGATCGTAGCGGCCCTGCACGATGATGCCGGGAATGCCGGCGAGCCGGCCGGCGTTTCGCAACAGCTGGTTCTCGGTCATGAAGCTGTCGTTGATGAAGTAATGCGCTTCCATGAACGGTGTCGCCGGCAATGTGCGCCAGACATTCAGCGAGCCCAGGTCGATCCGCGTCTTTGCCGGCTTGTGCTCCGACAGCGCGCGCTCGGTATCGTGCCAGGCGCGCGAGGCGGGTCCATGCACGGCCGGATCGGCATCGAGGATGCGGCGATAATAGGCTGCCATCGGCTGCGCGCGTTCTTCCGGCGGCAGCACGCTCAGAAAATCCTCGTGCAGCGCCGGATAGAACTGCGCCAGGCGCGAGGTGAAGGCCGTCTCGACTTCCGCCTGCGTGCCCAAGAAGGTCGCGCGTAGCGCAATGCCGGAGACGCGTTCGGGATGGGCTTGTGCGTAAGCCAGCGCCAGCGTCGCGCCCCAGGAGCCGCCGACCACCATCCAGCGTTCGAAGCCGAACTTTTCGCGGATCTTCTCCATGTCCGCGATCAGATGCGCCGTCGTGTTGTGTTCGCGTGAGCCTTTCGGCCGGCTGCGGCCGCAGCCGCGCTGGTCGAGCAGCACCGCATGCATACGCTCGGGATCAAAAAGCCGGCGATGATCCGGCTGGCAGCCGCTGCCGGGCCCGCCATGCAGATAGATTGCGGGGATGCCCTCGGTGCGGCCGACGCTCTCGACATAGAGCTCGTGGCCGTCGCCGACATCGAGCATCTCGGAGGTCAGCGGCGCAAAGGGATCGGCACGTCTGGCCGATGTGGCCGCGTCGGCGTCAGGCGTCATTCCCGGATTCCAGAGTGCCGCCGGCAAAATTGCGATAGAGGAAGCGGTTGGTCTCGCCCTCGGCCTCGCGCTCGGCCTGCTTGAAGATGGTCTCGTGCAGCGGCGACAGCGCGCAGGCGGGATCGGTGTTGGCGGCGTCGCCCGTCAGCGCAAAGGCCTGGCAGCGGCAGCCGCCGAAATCGATCTCGCGGAATTCGCAAGATTTGCACGGCTCCTTCATCCAGCCGGTGCCGCGATAGCGGTTGAAGGCATCCGAGTTCTGCCAGATCCAGGCGATCGAATGGTTGGAGCGCACGGACAAGAAGTCGAGCCCGGTGATGCTCTCGGCGGCGTGGCAGGGCAGCACCTTGCCGGCGGGCGAGATGTTGAAGAACTGGCGGCCCCAGCCGCCCATGCATTTCTTCGGCCGCAACGCATAATAGTCGGGCACGACGTAGTCGATCGCAAGCGTCCCCTTCAGCCGCTCGCGCGCCTCCTCGACGATGCGGGTACATTCGTCGAGCTGTGCCACCGTCGGCATCAAAGCGGCGCGGTTCTTCAGCGCCCAGCCGTAGTACTGCACATTGGCGACCTCCAGGCGGTCGGCGTCGAGATCGATCGACATCTGGATGATGTCGGGGAGGTGATGCAGGTTCTGGCGATGCATCACCGCGTTCACGGTGAGCGGCAAATCCAGCTCGCGCGTCCACTTCGCGACCTCGAGCTTCTTGCGGTGGCCGCCTTTGTAGCCGGCAACGCGATCGGCGAGGCCCTCTTCGATGCCCTGAAAGGAGATCTGCACATGGCAGAGCCCGGCATCGGCAAGATCGCTCAGCCGCTCGCGCGTCAGCAGCACGGCCGAGGTGATCAGATTGGTGTAGAGGCCAACGTCGCTGGCGTGCTTCACCAGCTCGACCAGATCCTTGCGCGCCGTCGGCTCGCCGCCGGAGAAATGAACCTGGAGCACGCCGATCTCGGCGAGCTCGCTCAGCACCTTCTTCCATTCGTCCGTCGTGAGCTCCTTGCCGGAGCGATCAAGCTCGACCGGGTTGGAGCAGTACGGACATTGCAGCGGGCAGCGGTGGGTGATCTCGAGCAGCACCGCGAGCGGAATGCCAAAGGTCTCCGCCGTCGAGCGGCTCTTCTCCAGCACCGCGAGGCTGTCGCTGGCGTCAGGCGGGATGATCGGGAGCACATCGCTCATGGCGTCTTCTCCCGGGCCTCGGTCAGAAAGCCCTTGTCGGCGAGATCCTGCAGCATGACGATGACGTCGGCGAGAATGGCTTCGCGCGGGGCGGCGTATTTCGCCGCCAGCTGGTCGGATACGTCGCCGACACTGCGCTTGCCGTCGCAGAGATGCAAGACCTCGACCGCGATCTCATCCGGCGCCAGCACGCGTTCCGGCGCCAGGATCACCCAGACCTTTCGCGTCTCGTCATACTTCAGCTTGGCATGCCGCGGCAGCACGGGGCGGCTTGCTTCGCTGACGCTGATGTTCCGCGGCCCGGCCATTGCTCTCGTCCCTCAACTCGCCTTTTTAGATTCTTGGGGCACGAACGCCCCCGGCGGAATGTTGCCTTCGACATAGGCGTGCTGAAGCGCATCGAGCTGCACCCACAGCACGTTGGTCTTGAAGATCAGCGCATTGCACACCTGCGCGCGCTGCTCCGGCGTCGTGGCGTGCGCCTTGACGTAGTCGAGCGCAAAGCCGGCATCGCGCGGCGCCTGCGCGAGGCGGCGCTTGAAATAGCTCATGATGTCGGGGTTGACGAAGTCATAGTGCTCCAGCATGCCCGAGATGCGCTCCTCGTGCAGGTTCGGCGCGAACAATTCGGTGAGCGAGGAGGCGATCGCCTCCAGCGGGCTCTTTTCGCGGCAGTAGTGGACGTAAGCCTCCACCGCAAAGCGCGTCGCCGGCAGAATGCCTTCGGTCGATTCCACGTAAGCCGTGTCGAGCCCGAGACCTTCGGTCAGCTTCAGCCAGCGCTCGATGCCGCCCTCAGAGCCGACATCACCATCATGGTCCTCGATGCGGTGGCGCCATTCCAGCCGCGTGGCGCGGTCGCGGAAGCGCGAGATCACCACCGCGTCCTTGATCGGGATCGTGCTCTGGTAATAGTAGCGGTTCAGCGCCCAGGCCTGCACCTGGCCCTTGCTCAGCTTGCCGCCATGCAGCAGCTTATGGAACGGATGCAGGCTGTGATAGCGCGTCGCCCCGATATGGCGCAGCGTTGCCTCGAGCTCCTCGGCCGAGTTGAGCTTGATGTCCTTGCCGATCGAGAGCGCAGTCATTCCAGTCATGGACGCGGCATTCACAGCACGATCTCCGTTCCGTCGGCGGGTATCTGCCAGCCCGCCGCCTCGGCCGTCTTGCGTTCAGGCGAGGAGGGCAGCAGCGCCGGGTTCGAGTTATTGATATGGAGAAACATCTTCCTGTCGAGTGTGAGGTCGGCCAGCCGCGCAATCGCGCCATCGTGACCGGACATCGCGACATGGCCCATGCTCTTGCCGGTCTTGTGGCCGAGCCCGGCCCTGATCATCTCGTCGTCCTGCCAGACCGTGCCGTCGAAGAACACCAAGGCGGCGCCGTCAATCTCGGCCTTCAGCGCATCGGTGACCTCGGCGCAGGCGGCGATGAAATAGAAGCACTTGCCGGTCGACTTGTCGGTGATCTTCAGCCCCAGCGTATCGCCGTCGCCGCTTTCGCCGCCGGGATGCGCCTTGCCTTCGAGATACCAGGCCGACTTCCCCGGCACGGCGAAGGGCAGCACCTCCAGCCCCGAGCGCGCGCCGTCGGTGAGGCGCGGCTCAAAGGGCTCGCCGATGCCGATCGGCTGGCGCTTGACGTTCTTCTCGTTCAGCACGTTGAAGATGCTGTTGCTGGCCAGGATCGCCAGCACCTTCTCATGCGCATAGACCGTGAAGGGCGAACCCTCGCGCATCGACAGCAGTCCGGCGACCGCATCCACTTCGCTGTTGGTCAGGATCACGCCTGCAACAGGCGTATGGCGCAGCGCGCCTGCCTTGGGATGCAGTTGCGGCGTGGCATTCAATTGCTGGCGAAGGTCGGGAGAGGCGTTGATCAGGAACCAGTTCTCGCCGTCGCCGCTGAAGGCGACCGAGGCTTGGGTTCGATAAAGCTCATGGCCGTGGTGACGGGCTGCCCGGCAGCCCTCGCAACCGCAATTCCATTGCGGGACTCCGCCGCCGGCCCCGGCGCCCAGGACGACGACGCGAAGCATGATCCGTCTCCTGGAGGCAACGTCGCCAGGTGGATCCTAGGGCCAACACAGTTTCCATCATCCGGAAACCGATCGTGACCGGCAGACCCACCTGCGCAAAACGCATACTCACCAACCGCTTATTTGCGGGTGGCGCTCACATACATGTTGATTTCCATGCCGCACGGCACTTCGACGATCTTGGGGGCTTTCCAGGCCATTTCGGCTCTCCATTTTCGCGATTTCGGACGTATCCGCCCGGGGGTTAAATTACTGCGCGCGCAAAAGTTCGCCAGTGAAATTTTCCCGAGCACAGGCATATTGCGCCGCGAAAAATGCGCCGGGAACAGTACTTTCTGGTGATATGGCCTTGCGCTCGGCGCATTCGGTCGCGAACCCTGTCCTGATAAAGCAGTTGTGAGTGCAGTGCAGCTTTCAATCCGATACAGGCGGCTCTAGCTGGATCTCGTGATGCCCAAATATTTCTTCAACACCCGTATCGGCGATGAATTGATCGTGGATCCCGATGGCGAGGATCTGCGCAACCCTGATCGTGCCTGGGAGGTTGCCCGCCAGATGATCCTGGAGGTAGTGAAGTCCGAAGGCGCCCAGCCGGCGCTCATGGAGGCGGTGATCGAGGTCACCGACGTCGAAGGCGAGATCGTGCTGGAGTTTCCCTTCACCGAGGCGCTGCTGGACATGCCGGACCAGTCGGCGACGCGGCATTAAGCCCCCAATTCTCTCCGCCGTCATTGCGAGGTGGCCTTGCGACGAAGCAATCCAGACGGCCTCCGCGGTGGCAGTCTGGATTGCTTCGCGGAGCCTGTCATCGGGCCGCGCTTCGCGCGGACCCGTTGGCTCGCAATGACTGGTTTCCCCTGCGAAATCCGCATGGCTTTGCTGCGTTCCCGGCGCTAAAAGACGCCGGTCATACGGAGCAAATCATGCAAGACCTCTGGCGCCTGTCGGCCGCCGACCTCGCCACCCTCGTCAAAGCCAAAAAGGTGTCCGCCCGGGAGGCGGCCAAGGCCGGGCTCGACCGCCTGGACGCTGTCAATCCCAAGCTCAACGCCGTGATCGACCACCGGCCCGAGGACGTGCTCAAGCAGGCCGACGCCGTCGATGCTGCCATTGCCAGGGGCGAGGACCCCGGCGTGCTCGCCGGCGTGCCCGTCACCATCAAGGCCAATGTCGACCAGGAAGGCTTTGCCACCACCAACGGCCTCAAGCTGCAGCGCGACTTGATCGCACGCGAGGACAACCCGGTGGTCGCCAATTTCCGCAAATCGGGTGCGGTTCTCCTTGGGCGCACCAATTGCCCGGCGTTCTCCTACCGCTGGTTCACCACCAACCTTGTCCACGGCGACACCAAGAATCCGCGCGATGCGTCGCTGACCCCGGGCGGCTCGTCCGGCGGCGCCGGCTCGGCGGTCGCGGCCGGCATCGGCCATATCGCCCATGGCACCGACATCGCCGGCTCGATCCGCTATCCCGCCTATGCCTGCGGCGTGCACGGCCTGCGGCCGACGCTTGGCCGCATCCCCGCTTTCAACCCGGCGCTGCCGGAGCGCCCGATCGGGCCGCAGATCATGGCGGTGTCGGGACCGCTGGCGCGCACCGTGAATGACCTCCGCATCTCGCTCGCTGCGATGTCGGCCCGCGACGTCCGCGATCCCTGGTTCGTGCCGGCGCCGCTGGAAGGCCCGGCCGTGCCGAAGCGCGCCGCGCTCTGTCTCAACCCGGACGGCCTTGCGACCACGCCTGAGGTGAAGGCAGCCGTGACCGACGCCGGCAAGCGCCTCGAGCGTGCCGGGTGGACCGTCGAGGTGATCGAGAACACTCCGCCGATGCGCGAAGCCGTCGAGTGGCAGCGCAAGCTCTGGCTCGGCGATGGCTACGAGGCCCAGCTGGAAATGGCCGAGCGCGAGGGCGATCCCGGCGCACTGGCGTGCCTGCGCGGCAACCGCGCCAAGGTCACGCCGATGGACCAGGCCAATTACGCGCAGGCGCTGACCCGCCGCGCCACGCTGACCCGCGACTGGATGCTGTTCTTCGAAAAATATGCCGTCGTGCTGACGCCGGTCTCCGGCGAGTTGCCGTTCCCCGATCATCTCGACCGCAAGGACGCCGCCTCGTTCGAGCGCGTCTGGGAGGCGCAGCTGCCGCAGATCGCGACGCCCTTCATGGGCCTGCCGGGCCTCGTGGTCTCGACCGGCCTCGTCGGCAAGACGCCGGTCGGCGTGCACATCGTCTCCGGCCGCTATCGCGAGGATCTGTGTCTGCTCGCCGGCGAAGCGATCGAAGCAGGCGGCGTACCGCCGTCGCCGATCGACCCCGTGGGTTAGTGATGTCTGCGATCTACGACTTCAAGGCCAATTCGCTTGCCGGCGACGAGGTGCCAATGCGCCAGTTCGAGGGGCAGGTGCTCTTGATCGTCAACACCGCGAGCAAATGCGGCTTCACGCCGCAATATCGCGGCCTCGAGGATCTGCATCGCGATCTCTCGCCGCGCGGCTTCTCGGTGCTCGGCTTTCCCTGCAACCAGTTCGGCGCGCAGGAGCCGGGGCAGGCGAGCGAGATCCAGTCGTTCTGCTCCACCAATTACGACGTCACCTTTCCGCTGTTCGAGAAGATCGACGTCAACGGCGCCCACGCGCACCCCTTGTACGAGTACCTGAAACGTCAGCAATCCGGCCTGCTCGGCGCCTCCATCAAATGGAATTTCACCAAATTCCTGGTGGACCGTGCCGGCCACGTGATCGCGCGCTACGCGCCGACCGCGCGGCCGGAAGGATTGCGGCAGAAGATCGAGACCCTGTTATGAGCGAGACAATCATGAGCGACGAATTTCCGGACCGCCTGTCGGTCGACCCGAACAGCCCCTATTACAACGCCGACATCCTGTCGCGCGACGTCGGCATCCGCTTCAAGGGCATCGAGAAGACCAATGTCGAGGAGTACTGCATCAGCGAAGGCTGGGTCCGCGTTGCCGCCGGCAACGCCAAGGACCGCTACGGCAATCAGCTGACCATCAAGGTGCACGGGTCCGTGGAGCCGTACTTCCGGGACAAGAAGTAAGCGCGCTCTCCCCGTCATTGCTGTGCGAGGAGCCCACACTCTCTCCTCGTCATTGCGAGCGAAGCGAAGCAATCCAGAATCTCTCCGCGATTGACAGTCTGGATTGCTTCGTCGCTTCGCTCCTCGCAATGACGAAAGTGAAAGGCCAACCCCATGTCCATCCGCATCGTCGACGTCCGCGAGATCACAAAACCGATCTCGTCCCCGATCCGCAACGCCTATATCGACTTCACCAAGATGACGACCAGCCTGGTTGCCGTCGTCACTGATGTCGTGCGTGACGGCAAGCGCGTCGTCGGCTACGGCTTCAACTCCAACGGCCGCTACGGCCAGGGCGGCCTGATCCGCGAGCGCTTTGCCGCGCGCATCACCGAGGCCGACCCGAAGTCGCTGTTGAACGCCGCCGGCGATAATCTCGACCCCGACAAGGTCTGGGCCGCGATGATGACCAACGAGAAGCCGGGCGGCCATGGCGAGCGCTCGGTCGCGGTCGGCACCATCGACATGGCGGCGTGGGATGCGGTGGCGAAGATCGCAGGCAAGCCGCTGTTTCGGTTGCTGGCTGAGCGGCACGGCCTCACAGCCAATCCGCGCGTCTTCGTCTACGCCGCCGGCGGCTACTACTATCCCGGCAAGGATCTCTCGGCGCTGCGCGGCGAGATGCGCGGCTATCTCGATCGCGGCTACAACGTCGTGAAGATGAAGATCGGCGGCGCGCCAATTGAAGAAGACCGCACCCGCATCGAGGCGGTGCTGAAGGAGATCGGCAAGGACGCGCAGCTCGCCGTCGACGCCAACGGCCGCTTCAACCTGGAGACCGGCATCGCCTACGCCAAGATGCTGCGCGATTATCCGCTGTTCTGGTACGAGGAGGTCGGCGATCCCCTCGACTACGCGCTGCAGGCCGCGCTTGCAGAGTTCTATCCGGGCCCGATGGCCACGGGCGAAAATCTCTTCAGCCACCAGGACGCCCGCAATTTGATCCGCTACGGCGGCATGCGCCCCGACCGCGACTGGCTGCAATTCGACTGCGCGCTGTCCTACGGCCTCTGCGAATACCAGCGCACGCTGGACGTGCTGAAAACCCACGGCTGGTCCCCCAGCCGCTGCATCCCGCACGGCGGCCACCAGATGTCGCTCAACATCGCAGCTGGCCTTGGCCTCGGCGGCAACGAAAGCTACCCCGACCTGTTCCAGCCCTATGGCGGTTTCCCCGACGGCGTTCGCGTCGTGAACGGCCACATCACCATGCCCGATCTCCCCGGCATCGGCTTCGAAGGCAAGTCCGATCTCTACAAGGAGATGAAGGCGCTGGCGGAGTAAGCTGGGCGCTGGTGCAACCCACTCCGTCATTGCGGGCGCCTTGTCCGCCATAGCTCGAAGAGCGACGGCGGAAGCGAAGCAATCCAGAATCTTTCCGCAGCCGCAGTCTGGATTGCTTCGTCGCAAGTGCTCCTCGCAATGACGATGGAGAGAGTTGCGCAAGGCGGCGCCACACACTCCGTCATTGCGAGCGAGGCGAAGCAATCCAGAATCTTTCCGCGGCGGCAGCCTGGATTGCTTCGTCGCAAGTGCTCCTCGCAATGACGATGGAGAGAGTTGCGCAAGGCGGCGCCACACACTCCGTCATTGCGAGCGAGGCGAAGCAATCCAGAATCTTTCCGCGGCGGCAGCCTGGATTGCTTCGTCGCAAGTGCTCCTCGCAATGACGATGGAGAGAGTTGCGCAAGGCGGCGCCACACACTCCGTCATTGCGAGCGAAGCGAAGCAATCCAGAATCTTTCCGCGGCGGCAGCCTGGATTGCTTCGTCGCTTCGCTCCTCGCAATGACGATGTAGCGAAAGTCTCGCAATCATCTTTGGGTTGTGATATCGTGATGGCTCTCTTGAGCGAGAGAAATCATGAAGCAACCATGCGTCTACATGTTCGCCAATCGTCGCAACGGGACGATTTACGTTGGCGTCACGTCCAATCCACCGCGCCGCGCGTTCGAGCATCGCGAAGGCCTCGTGAAGGGCTTCTCCTCGCAGTATGGCTGCAAGCTCCTCGTCTGGTACGAGCTGCACGCGACCATGATCGACGCGATTACGCGCGAGAAGCAGATCAAGGGTGGCAGCCGGGCAAAGAAACTTGCACTCATAGAGAGCGTCAATCCGGACTGGGCGGATTTGTACGATACATTGATCTGATCATCAGGAGAGCGCCAGCAAGCGCAGGCGCTTCCCACACCCTCCGTCATTGCGAGCGCCCTGTCCGCCATAGCTCGAAGAGCTACGGCGGAAGCGAAGCAATCCAGAATCTTTCCGCGGCGGCAGTCTGGATTGCTTCGTCGCTACGCTCCTCGCAATGACGGCGGAGAGAGCTGGGTCGTCAGCGGGCGCCTTCGTCTGCGATGCACAATGGTGCTGAATTGCGCGAGATGTCGCCCCACCCCGTCATTGCGAGCGCAGCGAAGCAATCCAGAGTCTCTCTGCGGAGGCGGTCTGGATTGCTTCGTCGCAAGGGCTCCTCGCAATGACGGCGGGGAGAGCCCTGTCACCCCACCACCGCCACCTGCGCCACCACCATCGGCTGCCGCACCCCATACATCAACGACCGCCACAGCCATTCCAGCGGGCCGTAGCGGTAGTGGCGCAGCCACCATGTGCTGAAGCGCAACTGGCCTGCGTAGACGATGATGCCGATGGCAAGCGCCGGGGTGATGCCGAGCCGGCCGAACAGGCCGAGGCCGTAGCCGTAGAAGATCCAGCCGAAGATGACGGATTGTGCGACGTAGTTGGTGAAGGCCATCCGGCCGAGCGGCGCGGCCCAGCCGAGCAGCTTCTTGCCGCGCTCGAAATGGGCGATGCCGAGGATGGCGGCACCATAGCCCAGCGCGAGCAGGATGGTGCCGAGCGGCTCCATGCCGCGATAAAGCAACCCCGCGCCGAGGCCGATCGCGGGGAGCGCGATGGCGAGCAGGCTGCGAGCATTATGCACAATGCCGCTGCGCCAGGCGAGCGCGCCGACGAGAAACAGCCCGATCGTGCGCAGGAAGACGAAGGCGTGCAGGGAGGCGATGAGCGGAATTTCGCGCAGACGAAACGCCAGCACGTCGCGGAAGCCACCCGTCGCATAGATGCGATTG
The DNA here is from genome assembly GCF_049949285.1 of Bradyrhizobium ganzhouense. NCBI lineage: Bacteria > Pseudomonadati > Pseudomonadota > Alphaproteobacteria > Hyphomicrobiales > Nitrobacteraceae > Bradyrhizobium > Bradyrhizobium ganzhouense. The sequence goes on along the minus strand of NZ_CP181318.1, from coordinate 7,027,313 downwards.
GCATCCATGACGTCCTGCCAGATCGCGGCCCGGCTCGGAAACAATCCCGCCGGCGGAAAGGCTTGCATGGCCAGATACAGCGCGAGAGACACCAGCGCGGCAAGCGTCAGCAGCCAGCGCGGGCCAAACAGGAACGGCAGCACGATGAACCCGGCAAGCGCATATTCGGTGAGGATGTCGCCATTCCAGATCAGGCAGAGATGAACGAGGCCGAACACCAGCAGCACGGCGAGCCGGCGGACGAGCAGCGCGGTGCGGCGCTCGCTGGTTGCGAGCCGGTCGAATTGAATGGCAAGGCCTGCGCCGAACAGCAGCGAAAACAGCGCAAATGCCTTGAGCTCGACGGCCTGGGTCAGGATCGTCTCGATGGCGCGATCGATTGGCGAAGCCAGCATCCTGGGGCCAAGAAACTGGTCGAAGATCGAAATGCGAAATTCCATCACGACGTTGATGGCCATGACGCCGAACAGCGCGATGCCCCGCAGCACGTCGATGGCGTCGATCCGCTCCGCGGAGGACGTCGGCCTGGGGACTGCGGCGCTATCGGACGTCATGGAAGGAATTCCAGATGTGGCTCGGCGACGTGCGATGGGGATAAGGCGCCACCACATTCTCTGTCATTGCGAGCGAAGCGAAGCAATCCAGAGTCTTTCCGCGGAGACGGTCTGGATTGCTTCCGCCTTCGCCTTCGGCGGACAAGTCGCTGTGCTCGCAATGACGAGGTGGCGTGGGGCAGGGGAGCTACGACAGCCGCATATCCAGCAGCCTTCGTCCTTCGCCCTTGAGCAGCTTCTTCACCGCGCTTGACGCCACAACCTCGCCGTCATTGGCGTAGGCTTCGTGGTTCTTCTCGATGTCGTCGAGGCGGTAGAGGTAGTTCACCATCACGCCGGCGGATTCGCGCACGCCCTTGGGCGAGAGGTCGCCGAGCCAGTTGATGCGCTCGAGCCTGGCGCCGTTGCCGAGGTGGAAGCGGGCGACGGAATCGATCAGCTTGCCCTTCGGCGTGCGCGCCTTCAGGAAATAATGCGCGGCGAACGGCTCGATCACGCCGCGCAGCTGCGCGGTCGTCTCGGGGTTCTCGAACCATTTGGGATCGTCGAGGCGCTTCAGGATCTCGCGATCCTCGTCCGACAGCGGCAGGTCCTTGTCCTGCTTCACCCATTGCATGAAGCCGGGCACCGGCGACAGCGTCACGAAGGTGTCGAGCTTCGGCGTTTCGCGGCGCAGCTCCTCGACCACCTGCTTGATCAGGAAGCTGCCGAACGAGATGCCGCCAAGGCCGCGCTGGGTGTTGGAGATCGAGTAGAACACGGCGGTGCGCGCCCTCTCGATGGATAAGTGTTGGCGGTCGACCGCCAGCAGCGGCGCGATTGCGCCGGGAATGGTCTCGGTCAGCGCCACCTCGACGAAGATCAGGGGCTCGTCGACCATCGCGGGATGGAAGAAGGCGTAGCAGCGGCGGTCGACCGGATCGATGCGGCGGCGCAGATCGTCCCAGTCGCTGATCTCGTGCACGGCCTCATAGCGGATGATCTTTTCGAGGATGTTGGCCGGGGTCGACCAGTCAATCCGGCGCAGCACGAGAAACCCCCTGTTGAACCATGACGAGAGAAGATGCGAGACGTCGCGGTCGAGCGCCGCGAGATCCGTGTGTCCGTTCATCATGCCGAGCAGGTCGGCACGCATGGCGACGAGATCTCCGGTGCCGCCCGGCGCGCGGTTGAGACGGCGGATCAGCTCCTGCCGCCGCGGTTCCGAGGCGAAATGCAGCGAGCTCGCGTCCTCGTCGCTCGGCTTGGCGCGCCACTTCTCGATTGCCTTGCTCAGGCGTTCCCGGTCCGGGCCGAAATCGCGCACCAGCCCTTCGAAGAAGGCGCGGCGTCCTGCCGCATCCAGCTCCTGGTAGATGTCGAGCACTTCGCGCGCCATGGCTGTGCCAGAGGCCTCGCCCCGGCCCGACAGCAGGGCGCCGCAAAGCGCGATCAGCCCGTCGGCGTCCTGTTTGGTATCGGCCGAATCACGGCGCAACAGCGTGCGGCCGCGCTCGGAAATTGTGGCGAGCAGGTCGGAGAAGAAGGCGTTAGCCATCTGGGCCTTTCGAAACCGGGTTTGTGCGGTGCGGGAGCTTACACGGGATTTAGGCGGAAGCCGATCACAATCAAGCGCAAGAATGCGACATGCGCGTCATGCTTTTTTGGAAAACTCCGTCGGCGTCCGCCCCGAGGGACCCTGGATTGCTTCCGCCTTCGCCAAGGCTTCGGCGGACAAGTCGCTGCGCTCGCAATGATGGGGAGAGCGCCACGTACACCGCCCATGATGCCATTATGCCGGTGTTTTGCCCGACGGAGCAAGTGATTTCGGCAAGGCCGAAATTTCTCAAGCTTATTCAGTCCCATCTCTACTGTGCATGGGGTTGTTTTCGCGTTTGCCGGAGCTTGCTTTAGGACTTCACCTCCGCGACCGGCAGCGCTTTCGGCGCCTTCTTCGACGATCGCCAGTTCTCGAACCGCTGCACCACCACGAAGAAGGCCGGCACGAACAGCACCGCGAGGCAGGTCGAGGCCAGCATGCCGGAGAACACGGTGATGCCGATCGACTTGCGTGCGCCGGCGCCGGCGCCGGTCGCGATCACCAGCGGCACCACGCCGAGAATGAAGGCGAACGACGTCATCAGGATCGGGCGGAAGCGGGCGCGCGCCGCCTCGATCGCACTTTCCAGCACCGGCTTGCCATCGCGGCCGTGCAGCTCGAGCCCGACCTCGACGATCAGGATGGCGTTCTTGGCTGATAGCGCGATCAGCAGGATCAGGCCGATCTGGCAGTACAGATTGTTCTCGATCTTCAAGCCAGAGAGGACCAGCATCGGTCCGATCAGCGACAGCGGCACCGCGAGGATCACCGAGATCGGAGCATACCAGCTCTCATACTGGCCGGCGAGCACGAGATAGACCAGCAGCATGGCAAGCCCGAACACCCAATAGATCTGGTTCGAGACCGCCTTCTCCTGATACGACATCGCAGTCCATTCGAAGCCGGTGCCCGGCGGCAGCGTCTTGTCGCCGATCTCTTCCATCAGCGTCAGCGACTGGCCTGAGGAATAGCCCTGCGCCGGCAGGCCGACGATGGTCGAGGACGGATAGAGATTGTAGAGGCTGATCAGCGACGGGCCGGTGACCGGCGTGATCGTGGCGACGGTGCCGATCGGGATCATGTCGCCGTTCTGGTTGCGCACCTGCATGTTGGCGATGTCGCGCTCGGTGATACGGAACGCCGGATCGGCCTGCGTGTAGACCTGGAACACGCGGCCGAATTTGTTGAACTGGTTGACGTAGGACGAGCCGAGATAAGTCGACAGCGCCGAGAACACCGCGTCCGTGGTCACATGCAGCGTCTGCGTCTTGACGCGGTCGATCTCGACATTGAACTGCGGCACCGCCGAGCGGAACGAGGACGAGACGCGCTGGAGCGCGCTCTGGCTCTGGGCGTTGGAGACCATCGCGCCGGTGATGGCCTGCAGCTTGGCAAAGTCGCTATTGCCGTCGCGCAGCTCGACCTGCATCGAGAAGCCGGCCGCGTTGCCGATGCCCTGGATCGGCGGCGGCGGCAGCACCAGCGTGCGCGCCTCCATGATGGTCGCGACCTTGTCGTTCAGCCCGTACACCAGCGAGCGCAGATCTTCGCCGGGGCCCTTGCGCGCGTCCCAGTCTTTCAGGATGATGTAGGCGACGCCGGCATTGGCAAGGCTCGCACTGTTGTCCAGCGCGGAGATGCCGGCAATGGTGATGACCTGTTGGACGCCGGGCGTGTCCTTGATGATGTCAGCGGCCCTGTCGAGCACGTTCTGGGTTCGCTCCAGCGAGGCGCCGTCAGGCAGCTGCACGGCGGCGATCAGATAGCCCTGGTCCTCGATCGGCAGGAAGCCGGTCGGCACCCGCGACAGGCCGTAGCCGCCGATCCCGATCAGGATCAGCGCGAAAGCGACCGACGCCGTGGCGTGCCCGCACAGGAAGGTAATCAGCCGCGTGTAGCCGCGCTCGACCTTGTCATAGACGGCGTTGAAGCCGCGATAGAAGAAGTTGCGTTTCTCCGGCGGCACCGCCGGCCGTAGCCAGAGCGCGCACTGTGTCGGCTTCAAGGTCGCCGCGTTGATGGCGGACAAGAGCGCGGTCGCCGCGATCACCAGCGCGAATTGCGAGTAGATCCGCCCGGTGAGGCCGGCGAGGAACGATGCCGGCAGGAACACCGAGATCAACACCAGCGTGATGCCGACGATCGGCGCGAACAGCTGGTCCATCGCCTTGATCGCGGCATCGTGGCCGTTCATGCCCTGCTCGATATTGTGGGCCGCGCCTTCCACCACGACGATGGCGTCGTCGACGACGATGCCGATCGCCAGCACGATCGCAAACAGCGTCGACATGTTGATGGTGAAGCCGAGCGCTGCCATCGCGGCGAAGGCGCCGATGATGGTGACAGGCACCGTGGTCGCCGGCACCAGCATCGCGCGCCAGTCCTGCAGGAACACCAGGATCACGACCAGCACCAGCAGGCCGGCCTCGATCAGCGTCATGTAGACCTCGTGCACCGACGCGTTGACGAATTTCGTGGTGTCGAAAGGCGTGTCGTATTTCATGCCTTCCGGGAAGCGTTTGGCGAGCTCCGTCATCTTCTTATCGACGGCTTGCTCGACCTCGAGCGCGTTGGCGCCGGGCGACTGGAATACGCCGATGCCGACCGCCGGCTGCTTGTTCAGGGAGAAGATCTGGCTGTAGGTCTGCGCACCCAATTCGACCCAGCCGACGTCGCGCACGCGGGTGACGTCGCCGCTGGTGCCGGTCTTGACGATGATGTTCGCGAACTGCGTGGTGTCGTCGAGCCGTCCGTTGACATTGAGCGTGTACTGGAACGCCTGTCCCGGCGGCGTCGGCGGCGCGCCGACCTGGCCGGCCGAGACCTGCTGGCTCTGCTGCTGGATCGCCTGGATGACGTCCTGCGGCACCAATCCGCGCGCCTGCAACTTGTTCGGGTCGAGCCAGATTCGCATCGAATACTGGCCGGCGCCGAACACCGTGACGTTGCCGACGCCCGGCAGGCGTGAGAGCTCGTCGCGGAGATTGATCGTGGCGTAGTTGCTCAAATACAGACTGTCGAACCGGGAGTCCGGCGAGGTCAGCGTCACGAACAAAAGGATCGATGTCGATCTCTTCTGAACTGTGACGCCCTGGTTCTGCACGGAGGCCGGCAGTTGCGACAGCGCGCTGGAGACGCGGTTCTGCACCAGCACCTGGGCGAAGTTGAGGTCGGTGCCGATCTTGAAGGTCACTGTCAGCGTATAGGTGCCGTCGGAACCGCTGTAGGACTGCATGTAGAGCATGTCCTCGACGCCGTTGACTTGTTGTTCTATCGGCAAGGCGACTGTGTCGATCACGGTCTTGGCGCTGGCGCCGGGATAGCGTGTGGTGACCTGCACCGTCGGCGGCACCACGTCGGGATATTGCGCGATGGCGAGGTTGAACAGCGCGACGCCACCGATCAGGATCATCAGGAGCGCGATGACGTTCGAGAGGACCGGCCGCTCGATGAAGAATTTGGAGATCATGACCGGCGCCTCACTTGTTCGAGGCCTGTGACTGTTCGATCTTGGTCTGCTGCGGGTCGATCTTCTGGCCCGGGATCACGCGCAGAAGCCCCGAAATGACCACGCGGTCGTCAGGCTTCAGGCCGCTCTCGATTACGCGCAGGCCGTTGTCGGCGGCGCCGATCTGCACCTTGCGCTGCTCGACCACATTGTCCTTGTTGACCACCAGCAGATAGCGACCGCCCTGGTCGCTGCCGAGCGCGGTGTCGGGGACGAGGAGGGCGTTCTTGTCCTGGTCGAAGGGCACGCGGACGCGGACGAAATAGCCGGGCAGCAGCACCCGCTTGTCGTTGGGCACGAGGCCGCGCACGGCCAGCGTGCCGGTCGATGAATTGAGCGTTGGCGCGACGTAATCGAGATGGCCTTCATGCGGATAGCCGGTCTCGGTCTGAAGGCCGACTTCGATCGGGAATTGCTTGAGGTCGGCCGCGGTCAGCCCGCGCCGTTGCGCTTCAGCGCGGATGCGCAGCACGTCCTGCTCGTTGACGGTGAAGTTCACCCAGATCGGGTCCATCGCGACGATGGTCGCGAGCTGGGTTGGCGAAGCGACGCCGACGAGCTCGCCGATCGAGACCATATGCGCGCTTACGATGCCGTCGAACGGCGCGCTCACCTTGGTATAACTGTAATTGAGCTCGGCGATCCTGGTGTTGGCCTGGGCCTGCTGGAGATTAGCCTGGGCGTTGTCTCGGGTCGATGTCGAAGTGTCCAGCGTCGCCTGCGAAACTGCCTGGCGTTGAACAAGATCGACCTGCCGCTTGAAATCGGTTTCAGCCTGTTTGAGCGAAGCCTCCGCGCCGGCCTCGGCCGCCTGCGCCTGGTCGAGCTTGAGCTTGTAGGTCTCCGGCTCGATCGTGAATAGCTGGGTGCCCTGCTTGACGAAGGTGCCGTCGGTGTAATCGATCGATTGCAGAAAACCCTGCACGCGCGCGACGAGATCGACGCTCTTGATCGGCGCGGCGTTGCCGGTGGCCTCGACATAGCGCGTGACCGGGCGCTGGATCGGCGTCGCGACGTCCACCTTCGGCGGCGGTGGTGCGACGAAAGTGTTCTTGTCCTCGCAGCCGGCGAGCGCGACCAGCGCCGCTGCTGCAGCCAGCGCCCGACCGATAAGCCTCCACTGTCCGTTGCGTCGAGCGGGACGAGCAAGATTCGCGCAGGTCACTGCATGGCCTCCGATTGCTATCTGTCGGTGCGGCAGGCTAGCAACAAATGCCCGGTGGTGGAACAGCATAGCCACGGCAGGCACACCCCTTGCACCGCAAACAGCGGCGTAGCCTGTGACAGTTTTCGCTTTTCACCGCGCGCATGATCGACCAGAATTGTGTCAAAGGCAGCGCGGCGGGCGCGAGGCTCGCGGAAACTAGCAGACAAGAAGAAACGTGAGGAGACAATGACATGCCAAGGCCATTCTGGTCGGTCTGCGCCGGCCTCGCTCTTGCGGCCGTGGTCGCCATGCCCGCGCTAGCCGATGGCCTGAAAGACGAAATCGCACCGACCGGCAAGCTGCGGGTCGCGATCGCGATCAGCCCGGCGGGCGGGGCGTTCTGGTCGACCAAGACAGAAGCCGGTTATGCCGGCGTACCCGTCGATCTCGGCAAGGACATGGCCGCGCAAATCGGCATCCCCGTCGAATATGTCGTGTACCAGAATTCCGGACAGATCACCGACGCGGCCGGAAAGGGCAGCTGGGACGTCACCTGGTTGCCGAAAGATCCCGAGCGCGAGACCAAGATGATGTTCGGCCCGATCTACGAGGTCGCGGACGCCACCTACATCGTCAAGGCCGGTTCGACCGTCACCAATTTCGCCACGCTCGACCAGCCTGGTATCAAGGTCGCGGCCGTCAACGCCACGACCACGATGCGCGGCGCCGTTGCGCATCTGAAGCACGCGAAGGTCATGGGCTATCAGACCTATGATGAGATCTTCGGTCTCCTGAAATCCGGCGAGGTCGACGCCTTCGCGCTGTCGCGCGATCAGCTCAACAAGATGGCGCAGAAGATCCCTGGCACGAAAGTCCTCGATGAGACTTTCAAGAAGACCGTCACCGCAGTCGCGGTCCCACTCGCCCATCAGCAGTCGCTTGCCTTCGTCACAAAATTCATGAACGAGGCCGTAACGAACGGTACCCTGCGCAAGGCCTATGATAACAACGGTCTGAAGGACACGCCGATCCGTACCGAGTAGATAGTCCTTGGGCCGAGAGCACATGCTTGGACGTTGGATTGCAGCCGCGATGCTGTCGAGCAGCTCTGGCTCTATGCCGACAACGACCGCCTCTACAAGGAAGAACTGATCCGCGAATACCAGCAGGCGTTCGCCGCCGCCGGCGGCAACGCGCGCTTCGAGCTGCTGCACGGCGTTCCCGGCGACGGCCATTTGCTGCGGCTTTATCCCGAGCGCTGGCGTGCGGCCGCCGACCAGTATCTCTCGTCACTCGATCGATGAGTCCTTACGGCTTGGCAGTGCGGATGCCGGCAGGACTCACCTGCATCTTGAGCGTCGATGTCCCGGTCAGCGCCTCCGCCACCTGTGATTTTTTTGTCCCGACAATTGCGCAGAGTGTCTCTTGCGTCAAACTGACACAGCTCTGTCAAATGTGATCGCTAGGGTCGCGCCGTCATTCCTTCGGGGCACACAAAAATGAAATCCAGATTTTTGACGACGGCTGCGATTTTCGCGGCCGCGACGACCTTTGCGTGCAGCATTCCGGTGCTCGCAGAAGATTTCGATCGGGACCACGATCGCGATCGCCATCCGCATGAGATTCATACGGAAACGCCGATCAAGCATCTCGTGGTCATTTTCAACGAGAACCGCTCGTTCGACCATTATTTCGCGACCTATCCGAATGCCGGCAATCCGTCGGGCTCGATTCCCTTCGTGCCGAAGCCGCATACGCCGAAGGTCAACAACCTCGCCAATGCCAATTTGCTGGTGAACAACCCGAACAACAATCCGGCTAACGGCACCGGGGCGACGGATCCGTTCCGTCTTGACCGCACCCAGGCCAACACGCGTTCGCAGAACCACGCCTACACGCCCGAGCAGCAGGCCGTCGACAACGGCAAGGACGACCTGTTCCCGAAATTCACCGGCCGCGGCACCGCCGGTGGCGCCGGTGCGTTCGGCACCAACGGCCAGGTGTTGGGCTATTTCGACGGCAACACCGCCACGGCGTTCTGGAACTACGCCCAGCATTTCGCCATGAGCGACAACGCCTGGACCGACACGTTCGGTCCGTCGACGCCGGGTGCGCTCGAGGTGGTCTCCGGTCAAACCAACGGCGCCGTGAACATTGTCGGCACGTCGACGCAGACCGTTCCCGACGGCCAGGGCGGCCTGACGCTGATCGGCGACACCGATCCCGGCAATGACGCCTGCTCGAGCACCTCGAGCACAGTCCTCATGAACAGCAAGAACATCGGCGATCTGCTCAATGACGCGCACATCAGCTGGGGCAGCTTCATGGGCGGCTTCGATCTGACGCTCAAGAACACCAACGGCACGACCGGCTGCGCGCGCAGCACCCTGTCGACGGTCGTGGGTGCCGCCACTGCGGACTACATCCCGCACCACGCCTGGTTCCAGTACTACAAGTCGACCGCCAACCCGACCCATGCGCGGCCGAGCTCGGTGCATGCGATTGGCCACACCTATGCTGCGGACCACAAGACCCTCGATCCGGCCAACCACGCCTATGATCTCGAGGATTTCTACGCTGCGGTGAAGGCCGGTCATCTGCCGGCCGTGTCGTACATCAAGATGCCGGCTTATCAGGACGGTCATGCGGGATATTCCGACCCGCTCGACGAGCAGACCGGCAATGTCGAGCTGATCAACTTCCTCCAGAAGCAGCCGGAATGGCGCGAGACCGCCGTCATCATCACCTATGACGACTCTGACGGTTGGTACGACCACCAATACCTCGCGCCGAAGAGCGCCTCGTATGATCCGACTGCCGATCAGGTCAACGGCCCGGGCCTGTGCGGCCTCGGCGCGACCAAGCAGCCGGCACCGAACGGCCTCAATGGCAAGCCGGTGAACGGCCGCTGCGGCCCGGGCACGCGCGTTCCCTTCATCGTGATCTCGCCCTATGCCAAGACCAACCATGTGAGCAGCACCTACATCTCGCAGGCTTCCGTGGTGCAGTTCATCGAGGACAACTGGTTGCGCGGCAAGCGTCTGGGTGGCGGCTCGTTCGACGCCACCACCGGATCGATCATGGACCTGTTCGACTTCGATCAGGACCATAGCCATGACTTCCGCACCGACGCGCTGTTCCTCGATCCGACCTCCGGCACGGTGATCGTCAGCCCGCCGGACGAGCACCATCACCACTAGTCCGACAGGACGACATATGCACAGCCGCACTCTGTGGCTCCTCGGCGCCGGCCTGCTCTCGCTGGCCGGCGCTGTCCTTGCGGTCGAGACGCAGGGACTGGCCGAAGCGACCCCGTCTGGCCTCAATCCGAATCCGGTCCATCTCTATCGTCCGCCGGTCGCGCCGCTCTCGGCGATGGCGCAGCTCGGCAAAGCGATCTTCTTCGATGCGTCGCTGTCCTCGTCCGGCGCGCTGTCCTGCGCGTCCTGTCACAGCCCGGATCACGCCTATGGCCCGCCGAACGACGGGCCGGTCATGCTCGGCGGCGCCGATCTGTCGCGCCAGGGCGCGCGCGCCGTTCCGTCGCTGACCTATCTGGAGCGCCACCCGAATTTCAGCATCGGCCCTGAAAAGGCCGACGACGACAACGTCATGGACCTCGCGCAGATGGCCGCGCTCGGCCAGCAGGCTGCACGCACGACCAAGACCGCAGGCGGCTCCGGCGCGTCGGCGAACATCGTGCCGCAGGGCGGCCTGTTCTGGGATGGCCGCGCCGACACTTTGCAGGACCAGGCGCTGTTCCCGCTGCTCGACCCCAACGAGATGGATGGCGGCGGCGCCGAGATCGTCGTGGACAAGCTGCGCCGCGCGCCTTACGCCAACCTCTTCGTCGAGCTGTTCGGTGCCGGCGTGCTCAAAAATCAGAGGCTCCTGATCGCGGAGGCGATGTTCGCCGTGGCGCGCTACCAGGTCGAAGAGCCGAGCTTTCATCCCTACAGCAGCAAGTACGATTACTGGCTCGAGGGCAAGGCGCGGCTTTCCGAGAGCGAATTGCGCGGCCTGCAATTGTTCAACGACCCCGACAAGGCCAATTGCGCCGGCTGCCATACCTCGGCGCCGACACGCGACGGCCTGCCGCCGCTGTTCACTGACCACCAGTACGAGGCGCTTGGCGCGCCGCGCAACATCACGCTCGCGAACAATCGCGATCCGAACTATTTCGATCTCGGCGTCTGCGGCCCGCAACGCACCGACGTTGCCGAGCAGACGCAATTCTGCGGCATGTTCCTGACGCCGACGCTGCGCAACAGTGCGACGCGTCACGCCTTCTTCCACAACGGCGTCTTCTCCACCCTCGAGCAGGTGATGGATTTCTACAGCTTCCGTGACACCAATCCGGAGAAAGTGTTTCGGCGCGCGGCCGACGGCACGGTGCAGAAATACGACGACATTCCCGAAAAATATCGTGCCAATGTCGACGTGACGGATCCGCCTTTCGATCGTCATCTCGGCGACAAGCCGGCAATGACCGATCAGGACATGGCTGACATCATCGCCTTCCTGAAGACGCTGACGGACGGTTACAAGGTCGAGAACTAGGCACGTCCGGCACGGCGTGACCCCTAGCGCGGCTTGATCTCCGAATATTTCACCATCGCCTTCTCGAACTTCCGCTTGAACAGCCACATCGCGCCGAGAATCTCGTGGAAGCTTGCAGAGCTTCGCGCCCGGTCGGTCTTGCCGAAGGCGAAGATGCTGTTGTTGCGCAGGTGCTTCATGATGGTGGGATCGGACACCCTGTAGTTCAGCAGGTCGCCCGACCTCAGTGCCGAGCGCGTCGGTGTCGGGATGATCTGGATCAGCTCGAACAGCTTCATCTGGTCGATCGGATCGGGCAGCGTCTTCACGATCGCGGGGATCTCGGCAAACAGCTCCGCATGCGCGTTCATCAGGCCGTCGCGCACGTTGGTCCAGTGATTGAAGCGGCGATCGGTGCCGCGGGATCGTGCTTCCTCCTTGTCGTCGCGCGCGTTCAGCGCGGGATCGGTGGTCGCGATCGCGCCCTTGATCGCCTCCCATTTGCGCTGGCCGTTGCGGTCCTCGGACGGGCCGGTCTGCAGGCTACCCATATAGGTGTTCGAACGCGCATTGCGGACGTTCTGCTTGCCGTTGGTCTCGGCAAAGAACAGCCCGAGGCTGATGCGGCCCGCCGCGTCGGCATGTACGGGCGCAAGCCCCTTGGCGCGCGCAATCGCTGCGGCGAGATCGACGACATCGTTGAACGGCGTCGCCGAATTCTGTGCGCTTGCCGGCGGCGCCTCCATGATCTCGAAAAGATCAGCATATTCGTCGACCAGCGGCTCGATTGCGGCATCGAAATAGGCCGGGGGAATTTCGAACTTGTTCGGTTTGCCGATCCGCGACGGTACGGCGTCGGTGAGATCCTTGTACGTGCTGATCACCGCGACTCGGGCGAGATACAGGGACTGGCCCGGCAGGTTGGGCAGCGGCTGCTTCGCCTCGATCTGGCGGCGGCGCTCGCCGAGGATCGATTTGAAATCGCCGAGCGCGCGATCGTAGGCGGCCTGCGCGTCCGATTGCGTTGCCGTGAGCGTTTGCGCTTCGCCCGTGACAGGCGCTGCGAGGAAGAGGGTGAGCGCCGCCATGGCCGCGGCTGCATGGTGTTGTGGTCGCATCGCGGGCTCCCGGGCCAGTCGATTCGTTCGCTCCTGGGAGCGTAAGCATCAAGATGCAGCTTGGCGAGGCACAACTCCTGATTGGTCCGCGGCGTGCCAGAACTCCGTAGAAGAACGGATCAAGCTGTCGAAGCTGACATGAAGCTGACAAAACGCGCCCCGATTCGCAGGACGACTTTACGATTAAGTAGTGCGGCATCTGCACAATGCACTGTCTCATCAGGAGCAATGCGCTACCGCGCGTTGGTCCTGGCGTCGGTTTGGTCTTCGAGCAATTCCTCTCAGTCATTTATCAAACGAACAGTCGAGCGGGGGCTTGGCAATGGCAATTCCCGGAACGATCCACCATGTAGGTCGGCTCGTCTCGCGATTGAGGCGCGACTCCAGGGGCAACGTTGCCGCAATTTTTGCGATTGCGCTGATACCGCTGATCGCCTCGATCGGATGCGCCATCGACTACAGCGTGGCGACGCGCATCAAGGCCAAGCTGCAGGGTTCGGCGGATTCGGCGAGCGTGGCCTCGATCTCGGTGAACTCGGCCGGTTACAACGCGGCGATGGCGATGACGTCGAATGGATCCGTTGGCGCCGGCGTCACGGAAGCGAACAACATCTTCAACGGAAACGCTGCGACGTTCTCCAGCAACTACACCAATCTCGGTGTGACAAGTACCGTCACCAAGACCGGCAACAAGCTCGTGTCGAACGTGCAGTTCAGCGCGGATGTGCCTGTCACCTTCATGCAGATTCTCGGCTACAAGAAGTTGACCGTGACCGGCAGCTCGTCCTCGTCCACGACGCTGCCGCTGTATCTCGATTTCTACCTGACGCTGGATGTCTCGGGCTCGATGGGCCTGCCCTCGACCACCGCCGAAGCCCAGCGCATGCAGTCGATCAATCCCGACAACTACCGGCAATATCCGACGGGCTGCACGCTTGCCTGCCATTTCTCGCCGCAGAACAGCGCCTGCACGGATTCGGGAACGCAAGGCTATCCCACCAACAATTACTGCCTCGGGTATGCGATCTCGCGCGTCAGCCAGAGCGGGTACAAGGGACTTCTCACCAAGAAGACCACCAACCCCATGGGCGTTCAGCTGCCGTCCTCGATCGTCTCCGGCCTGCCGAATTCGCTTTACTCCAACCTTTCGACGGTGTCGAACTGTCCGACTGACGGGACCGATTCCTGCATTCAGTTGCGACTGGATGCCGTTGGCTATGCGGTGAACCAGTTGTTCGTCACCGCGAACAGCACCACGAAGGTGGCGAACCAGTTCCGCATCGGGCTCTATCCCTTCATCCAGTATCCCTATGCTTATTTTCCGTTGACCAGCAGCATCAACGGTTCAACCACCAATCCCTCCACCATCAACTACGCCGCCGCCAATCTGGCGACACTGCTCGACACGAATATGAATGCGAATCTCGGTTCGGGCGGTACGCATATCGACAACGCGCTGTCGGGCGTGAATACGCTGATTACCAGCGTGGGGGACGGCAGCGCGTGGAACAATACGTTGCCCTATCTCTTCCTCGTCACCGATGGTGCACAGGATCCGCAGATGAAGGGCGTTCCCAACGGCGGCTGGTCCGGCAGCAACCACGCCACGACAATCGATCCGGCAATGTCGTGCACGCCGCTGAAGAACCGAGGCATCATCATCTCGGTGCTGTACATTCCGTACCAGACGATCAACCCGGTCAACACGTCCTTCGCCGGCGATGAGGACGATTACGCCAACTGGAACATCCCGAACATTCCGGCGAGCCTGCAGAACTGCGCCTCGCCGGGCTTCTTCTACACCGCGAACACGCCGGCCGACATCACGGCGGCGTTGAACGCGATGTTCAATCATGCGGTAGCCGAGGCCCGTATCACCAATTAACCCGCCGCCCGGTACTCCGGCGCCGACGTCAGGAATTTTGCATAGGCGTCGGCGTCGGGCGGCAGGAAGTGTCCGGCGAGCCCGCCGCGCTTCCGGGTCTTGGCGCCGATATCGGCCATGAGCTCGTCGAAATGGCGATAGTGGTAAGGCGCGACGCATAAGCCGCCATAGACACCGGCGGCCGGCCGTTCCACGCGCTTGAAGTGCAGCATCATCTCGATATTGTCACGCATCTGCTGCGGCGTCGGCTGGTTGGCGAGTTGCCCGTCGGCGTAGCGCACCAGCCAGTTTGCGGCGAGATCGGCGCAGAGCACGGTGCAGAACGACGAGTTGAAGCCGACGAAGCCGAGGTCGGGCAGATCAGGGTTCGCGATCAGGCGGTAGAGCCGGTACTGCCCGTCCGCATCGACCAGCTTGGCCTGATAGGCGGCCGGCAGGAACGGCACGCCGAGCTTGTAGCCGATCGCGAGCACGGCGATGTCGGCGCTGATGCGCTCGCCACCGCTCATCACGATGGTGCCGCCTTCGTAGTGATCGAAGCTGCCGAACACGGCCTTGATCCGGCCGTCTGCAACCATCGGGTAGAAGCCGGGCGTTGCGATCGGGACCGCGCAGTTGATGCCGTCCTCAATTCTCCCCTGCGGCACCATCTTGCACCGGTTGAGCTTGAGCTGCGCCTTCAACAGGCTCTCCAGCCCGCGCCAGTTTGCCCAGATCAGGGGCGCGACGACGCGGTAGGCGAGTTGCGACATCGCGCCGATGCCCCAGCCCGGAAACATCTCCTCCTGCGCGCGGATGTAGAGGATACGCTTGAAGTTCACGAGCCCGCCGATGAAATAGGGGATGCGCCAGACCGGCTCGCGCATCACGATGGTCACCTCGCGCGCGCCTGATTTCACCGCGTTCACGGCGATGTCGGTCGCGGACTTCGAACCGCCGAGCACGACGACGCGGCGTCCTTTTGCCAGCGCGGGATCGCCGTATTTCGACGAGTGCAGGATCTGGCCGCCCTGCGCGAGAAAGCCGTCCTCGCCCGGGCAATGCAGCTCGCGCGGCTCGTTGAACTGCCCGGTGCACACCGCGACGAAATCGAAATCCTCGTTCGTGGTCGTACCGTCCTTGCCTGATAGCGCGAGCGTCCAGCCCGGTCTGCCGTCGGCGCGCCGCGCCATGCCGGCGACCTCGGTGTTGAGGCGCAGCATGCGGTCGAGACCGAAGCTTTTCGCGTAGTCGGCGAGATAAGCGTGGACCTGCGGCCCGGTCGGCCATTCCGGATAGGAGTCCGGCATGGCGCGATCCGTGTAGCGGTAGAGATCCTTGGGGCTTTGCGTCTGCACCTCCGGATACGAGCGCGCCGGCTCCCAGACGCCGCCGAGATCGGCGCTGCGCTCGACGATGGTGACGCGGTGGCCGCGGGCGGAGAACGCTTTTGCGGTGGCGAGGCCGGAGACGCCGGCGCCGATCACGCAGACATGCTTTGGGCTGACCATGGGATGGCTCGCAATCAAGATGTTTCGCGCGCAAGCGCCATCGTTCGGCCGCAAGGCGACCGGCGGACACGCAAGCAGATGAAAGTGGACGAGGAGGGCGGCTTGCCTGGTTGCCTAGTCGTTGGCCTCGGGCGGCAGGAAGTCGACCTCATGCAGCGCCGAGATGCGCACAACTTCGGCAGGGTCGGTCAGATTGTGGAGCTGGTTGAACAGTGCTTCGAGCTTCTGCATCGGCGAGACCCAGAACAGCGCGCGGCACGGCTTGTCGGACTTGTTGAAATAGCCGTGCGGAATGCCGCGCGGCATGCGCACGAGATCACCGGCATGGGCCTTGACCCATTTGCCGTCGAGCTTGAGGTCGAGGGTCCCTTCCTGCACCAGGATGAACTCGTCCTGGGTCGGATGGATGTGCACCGGCACGAACTGGCCGGGATCACTGTTGGTCTCGAACGCGAAAGTGGACTCGGTGACGGCCTTGGGGAAATAGACCTGACCCAGGATATTCCAGGTCTTGCCGCCATAGCCCGTACCGTTTGCGGTAATGCCCTTTTCGAGTGCAGTCATGTTCGCCTCCATATGAACTCCGGCGGGTACCGAGCTTCGGCCTCGTGCGAGCCGGTGTCTATCCGCTAAACGAATCCAGAGGCGGCTGTTGCCATGCAACACGACGATTTTGCGACGCGGCCCTTTTCGCGTCCGTGGAACTATTATAGGCTTAAAATAATTCCGTGACGCGAAGCGTGGTCGACGATGTCCGCAGCCGTGCAGGAAATGAGCACACGGTGCTCCCAGGCCGACAGGCTTGCGGAGTTCGCTCGCGTCACCACCGATGATGTCGACGAAGCGGCCGAGCAGATCGGACGCATTTTTTGTCCGCACGATCTCAAGCCGGCGCAGGCCCGTGCTTCCGGATTCTCGGCCCGGCACAATTGCGCAGCGTATGACGGCTTTTCCATCAACTACGTCGCCTATGGTGGGACTGTCAGCATCGATCCGGGCTGCCTCGACCGCTTCTTTCTTGTACAGATCCCGCTCACGGGCACCGCGCACATTTGTGCGGGTGCCGGCGGGTTCGATGCCGCGCCGGACCGGACGGCGTCGCTGCTGTCGCCGACAGTCCCGACCCGGATGATGTGGCGCGACTGTGCGCAGGCGATTTTGCTGCTCGACCGTCGCATGGTTGAGCAGCGTGCCGCGGCGCTGTCGGGCAGGACGGCCGGCGCGGTCGAGTTCGATCCCGTGATCGACCTGAGCGCGCCGTCCGGCCGTCATCTACAAGCCAACCTTGGCGAGCTGATGAGGCTGGCCGAGCGGCTCGGGCCGTCCGGCCGGCTTTCACCGGCCGCGATAGCCGACTGGCGCGAGGCGCTGCTCGATGATCTCCTCAATGGCCAGCGGCACGGCCTGTCGGATGCGATCAGGACGTTCTCAGGGCAAGCCGAATGTCTGCCGCGCGCACTCCGCGCCGCGCGGGACTATCTCGCGGAAAATGCCGGTGAGCCGCTCGATCTGGCGCAGCTCGCGGGTGCGTCCGGCATCGGCATCCGCGCGCTCCAGCTCGGCTTCCGCCGTCACTTCGGCGTGTCGATCTCGGAGATGCTGCTCGATATGCGCCTTGCTCGTCTTCATGCCAGGCTCGCGCAGTCCTCGCCAGACGTCTCCATTACCGACATTGCTTTCGATCTCGGCTTCACCCATCTCAGCCGCATGGCCGGAGCGTATCGCGAAAAATTCGGCGAGACGCCGTCGGCAACGCTGCGGCGGCGGATGAGCTAGCTGGCGACAGGCGCCGGAAAAGGTCATTTTCGCGATCGCGTCGAGCCGTCGTCGGTCTCCTGCTTGCGCAAGAAGCGCTCGACCTCGGCCTGCACCGAATAGGGCGTCGGGATCGGATCGCCGGCGGCATCGACCGCGGTGTCGAGCGAGCGGCGCAGCATGCGTGCGAGCTCGGCCTTGCGGTAGGGTTTTGTCAGACGTGGCGCACTCATGGTGGCCTGTCCCAGCCCATGCGGGGCGTCGTGGGCATAGCCCGACGTGAACAGCACCCGTAAGGAGGGCCGCGCAGCCACCATCTCGTCGGCGAGCTCCCGTCCATTCAAGGCGCCGGCCATCACGATGTCGGTGAAGAGCAGATCGAAGGGCGTGCCCTGGGCCGCGATGGCGAGCGCGTCGCTCGCGTTGGCGGCGGGGATGACCTTGTAGCCGAGGCTTTCGAGCTGGACGGTGACGTAGCGACGGACATCGCGGTCGTCCTCGACGCAAAGGATGGTTTCCGTCCCGCCCACGATCTTGCGCTCGTCATAGCCGGTCGGGCGAAGCACGCTGGTCTCGGCCTTCGGCAGGTAGATCGTGAATGTCGTGCCGCTTCCTTCTTCCGATCTGACCTTGATGCCGCCGCCCGACTGCTTGACGAAGCCGAACACCATGCTGAGACCGAGCCGCGCGATCAGCACCGCGACGGCGCCGCTTGCGAGCAGGGCAATGATCTCCGCAACGCCGAACCCGGGTCCGGTCACGGCATACGAGACGAGGAGAGCTGCGGCGGTCACGACGAGCTGCGCGACCATCGCGAGTGTCAGATGCCCCCTGAGTTTCATGGTCTCACACCAGCGACGTCAGTCGCGGACCCCCAAAGTCCGCTTTGTCAAATGAGTCCGGCTCCATGTGAGCTACAGACTCCCTGCGGCGGCGTCGAGGGCAATTTCCGGCAGTATCGGGGCGAGGCGCTTCTTTGGATCAACCTGCCGGCGAATCGGTCTGGCGCAGCGTCGTGACCCAGATCACACGCGCCGCCTGTTGGGTCGGATTGTCGAACATGTGCGGCACGATGCTCGGAAAACGAAAGCTGTCGCCGGCCTCGAGCACATGGGCCTGGTTGTCGAGCCACAGCCGCAGGCTGCCGGAGAGGATGTAGCCGGCCTTCTCGCCGGTGTGCTGCAGGAAGTCGGTGCCCGACGAGGCGCCGGGATTGAGCGTGAGCTCGTAGAGTTCGAGCTGGCCCTTGCCTTCCGGCGTCAGCGCTTCCTTGACGACGCCGCTGGCGGTGAGCCGCAGCAGGCGCCGGTTGTTCTTGCGCACGATGTAGCGCTGCACGTCGGCGGCGGGATCGCTGGTCTCGAAGAAGTAGGAGATGGGGACGTCGAGCGCGATGCTGAGCAGGCGCAGCGTGCGGATCGACGGCATGGCGCGCGCCCGTTCGAGCTGGCTGATCATACCGTTGGAGAGGCCGGTCTTGTTGGCGACGTCCTGGATCGAGAGACCGGCGCGCTGGCGCAGCAGCCGCACGGTCTCGCCGAGCCGCTGGTCGACCGCATCATCGGTCTCGGTCGTCGGAGCGTCCTTCGGACCGTTTGTATTGCCGCGACCATCCATGTCGCTCTCCCGTGCATGACCTCACCGCCGGAATGGCCGGCGGTGCGAAAAGGTCGCGCATCCTAGCAATCCGATTGACAGCTGTATTT
The DNA here is from genome assembly GCF_049949285.1 of Bradyrhizobium ganzhouense. Lineage (NCBI taxonomy): Bacteria > Pseudomonadati > Pseudomonadota > Alphaproteobacteria > Hyphomicrobiales > Nitrobacteraceae > Bradyrhizobium > Bradyrhizobium ganzhouense. Next base: position 7,008,032 of record NZ_CP181318.1, on the reverse strand, counting down.
AGTCATGATGAACTTTTGATCGAAAAGTTTAGAAGCACTAAAGCCCACTCCTGTCCCTTTGCCGGGGTCTGGGGGCGCGGGAGAGGTGCCGCGTGCGGGAACGGAGACAGGTCATGGCAGACAGCACCGGCAAGTTCGGCGTTGGCGGACTGCATCATCTCGGCATTCCAAATCGCCGACAATTCTTCCAGCTCGGCGCAGGCGCTGCGGCGGGATGGACGCTTTCAGGTGGCGCCTTTGCGCAGACCGAACGTCCGAGCAATCCGCCGGACAAGCCGCGCGGGCAGGTGATCGCGGCGCTGTCGCAGGAGCCGACCGTCTTTCATCCCTTGATGCCCGGCATCGAAGTCGACCAGGGCGTCTGGTGGCAGGTGTTCTCGCCGCTCTGGTTCATCGATCCCGACGGCAAGTTCGTGCCCGACCTCGCGCGTGAAGTGCCGACGGTCGAGAATGGCGGCCTGTCGGCCGACGGGCTGACCTGGAAGATCAAGCTGCGCAGCGACGTGAAATGGCACGACGGCACGGCTTTCACGGCCGAGGACGTCAAGTTCTCGCTGGATCTGATCAACAATCCCGATTTCCGTGTGCGCAACCGCGTCGGCCACAGCCTGGTCAAAGACATCACGGTCGTCGCGCCCGACGAGATCCACTGGCGAATGGACGCTCCCTATTCGCCCTACATGTCGATCCTGTCGCTCACTTTCATCGTGCCGAAGCACATCCTTGAGAAGGTGTCGGACCCGAATTCGTCGCCGTTCCACAACGCACCGGTCGGCACCGGACCATTCCGCTGGGGCGAGCGCGTGCCCGGCGACCACATTCAGTTGAATGCCTATGCCGGCTATCACGGCAAGGGACCTTACGTCGAACGCGTGGTCTTCAAGTACATCCCTGATCTCACCGTCCTCTACACCCAGTTCCGCACCGGGCAGGTCGACTACACCGGCCTGCAGGGCATTTTGCCGAACTTCGTGCAGGAGGCGAAGACGCTGAAGGCGCGCAAGATCTTCGTATCGGCGATGCCCTCGGTGGAGCACATCGCGCCGAACCTGGAATTCGGCCCCTTCGCCGACCGCACGGTGCGCGAGGCGCTCTATCTCGCCATCAACAAGCAGGCGATCATCGATGCGCTCAACTATGGCCTGCCGACGCCGACCGAAAGCTTCGTGCCGCAGCAGGCGTGGTCGTTCCAGCAGGGACTGCCGCAGCACAAATATGATCCGACCAAAGCCAACGCGCTGCTCGATGCGGCCGGCTGGGTGCGCGGCTCCGGCGGCGTGCGCGAAAAGGGTGGCGTCAAGCTCGAATTCACCAATTCGACCACGTCAGGCAACGCAGTGCGCGAGCAGACCCAGCAACTCCTGATCCAGGACTGGCGTGCGATCGGTGCGACGATGCGCGTCAACAACATGCCGGCCGCCGTGATCTGGGGCGATTTCTGGCAGCAGTCGAAATTCAACTCGGTGATCGTTGGCGTGAACTTCATGCTGGGCAGCGATCCCGATGTGACGCCGCGGTTCGGCTCCGGCGCGATCCCCGCCAAGGGTGGCCGCGGCTACAACACCTATCAGTACCAGAGCGCGGAGGCCGATCGGCTGCTCGCGCAAGGCGCAAAGCAATTCGATCTTGCGCAGCGCAAGACCACCTATGGCGATCTGCAAAAGCTGATCCGCAACGACCTCGCGATCCTGCCGCTGTTCCAGGGTTTTATTGCCGAGGGCGTGAAGGAGGGGCTGCAAGGCTTCCGCCCCAACATCAACACCTCGAGCAATTGCTGGAATATCCGCGAATGGTACTGGGCCTGATGCCTCAGGCTGGCTGGATCGCCTGAGATGGCTCGCTACGTCGCCAATCGCCTGGCGCAGGCGGTCATGCTGCTGGTGATCGTCTCTGCGATCGGCTTCGCCCTCCTGCATCTGGCGCCCGGCGGTCCGCTCTCGCAATTCGCGGCCTCCGCACAGATGACGCAGGAGGATCTCGACCGCGTCACCAAGCAGCTCGGCCTCGATCGCCCGCTGCCGATCCAGTATCTCGACTGGCTCGGCCGTATGCTCAGGGGCGACTGGGGCAAGTCCTATCGCGACGGCGAGGCGGTGCTGTCGGTGATCTCCTCGCATCTCGGCGCCACGCTAGAGCTGATGACGACAGCGACCATAGTTGCGGTGCTGCTCGGCTGCTGGATCGGCATACTCGGCGCGCTCCGGCGATATTCGCTGTTCGATTCGCTCGCCACCGTCGGCGCCATGATCGCGCTGTCGATCCCGACTTTCTGGTTCGGCCTCGTCACTATCTACGTGTTCTCGGTGACGCTCGGCTGGCTGCCGGCCGGCAACCGCGAGACCGTCGGCGACGGCTCCTTCCTCGATCTGGCGCATCACTTGATTGCGCCGGCGATGGTGCTGGCGCTGGTCGAGACCGCGATGTGGGGCCGCTTCATGCGCTCCTCGATGCTCGAGGTGATCAACCAGGATTACATCCGCACCGCGCGCGCCAAGGGCATGCCGGAATGGCGCATCCTCACGGTGCACGCCCTGCGCAATGCGCTGTTGCCGATGATCACGGTCGCCGGCCTTCAGTTTCCGACACTTCTCGGCGGCGCGCTGGTGGCGGAGACCGTGTTCACCTGGCCCGGCATGGGCCGGCTGTTCCTGGATTCCATCGGCTATCGCGACTACCCGGTGGTGATGGGCATCCTGATGTTTTCGGCGACCATGGTGCTGATCGGCTCGCTGATTGCCGACATCCTCTATGCGGTCGTCGATCCGCGCATCCGGGTGGGCTAGGCGATGGCGACTGCTGCTCTCTCCACCGCTCAACCCGCCCCCGGCCAGGCCGCGTGGCGGCGCTTCTGCCGGCACCGGCTGGCGCTTGCGGGTGCGGTGATCATCGTGGTCCTCGTCCTCGGCTCGGCGCTCGGGCCATATCTGCTGCCGTTCGACGACACCTATATCGACATCATGAAGCGGTTCGCGCCGCCGTTCTCCGGCGCGCACGTCCTCGGCACCGACGAGCTCGGGCGCGACGTGCTGGCGCGGCTGATGATGGGCGCGCGTGTCTCACTGTCGATCGGCATCGTCGCGATGGTGATGGCGATGGTGGTCGGCATCGTCGTCGGCGCCTTCGCCGGCTTCTATGGCGGTGTGGTCGGCGCCGTGCTGATGCGGCTCGTCGACGCCGTGCTGTGCTTTCCGACCATCTTCCTGCTGCTGGCGCTGGCGGCGCTCACCGAGCCCGGCCTCGTCACCACCACCGTGTTGATCGCGGCGACCGCCTGGATGTGGGTGGCGCGGGTCGTCGAGGCCCAGGTGCGATCACTGCGGGAACGCGAGTTCGCAGTTGCCGCGCTCGCCTTCGGCTCGTCGAACCTGCGGATCATGTTCCGCGAGCTCGTGCCCAATGCGGTCGCGCCGATCATGGTTGCAGCGACGCTCAACGTCGCGAAGGCCATCCTGCTGGAATCCTATCTCAGCTATCTCGGCTACGGCATCCAGCCGCCGGCCGCGAGCCTCGGCAACATGCTCAACAACGCTCAGATCTATCTCACCAGCGCGCCGTGGCTCGCGATCGCGCCGGGCGTCGCCATCACGCTGGCCGTGACGAGCTTCAACTTCCTCGGTGACGGCCTGCGCGACGCGCTCGATCCGCGAATGAACATCCCATGACGAGCCAGACCTCGACCGAACTGACCTCCAGGAGTGCACCATGTCCCCGCCGCTCAACCGTATAAACAGCGACGAACGCCTGCCGGCGCAGGTGGACGTCGTCGTCATCGGCGGCGGCGTCATCGGCGTTTCCGCGGCCTATCATCTCGCGAAGAAGGGCCTGTCCGTCGCGCTGGTCGAGAAGGGCCATGTCGGCGGCGAGCAGTCGAGCCGCAATTGGGGCTGGTGCCGCCAGCAGGGCCGCGCGCGTGAGGAAATTCCGCTGGCCCGCGAAGCGCTGCATCTGTGGGAGGATATGCAGAACGACGCCGGCGTCGATGCCGGCTTCCGCCGCACCGGCGTGCTGTTCCTGACCAAGAGCAAGGACGAGCTCGCGAGCTGGGAGCGCTGGGCGGCGGTCGCGCGCGAGATGCAGGTTCACTCGACTGTGCTGACCCCGGCCGAGGTCGCCGAGCGCATGCCGGGCAATACCGACAAATGGGTCGGCGGCCTGCACACGCCGAGCGATGGACGCGCCGAGCCGTCGATGGCCGTGCCGGCGCTGGCCACAGCTGCGCGAAAGCATGGCGTCACCATTCACCAGGGCTGCGCCGCGCGTGGATTGGAGACGACGGGCGGACGCGTCAGCGCCGTGGTCACCGAGAAGGGTACCATCCGCACGCAAGCCGTGCTGCTGTCGGGTGGCGCGTGGTCGTCGCTGTTCTGCCGCCGCCATGGCATCGAGCTGCCGATCGGCCTCGTCAACGCCACGGCATGCCGGACCACGCCGGCGCCCGAGATCACCTCCGGCGCGCTCGGCACCGATCTCTACTGCATCCGCCGCCGCCTCGACGGCGGTTTTACGCTGGCGCTGCGCAACCGCGGCACGGTGGAGCTGTCGCCGGATTTGTTCCGCTATGCGCGCACCTTCTGGCCGACCTATCTGCATCGCCGGAACGGCCTGAAGATGTCGTTCGGCAAGTCGTTCTTCGACCAGATCATGCGCGGCACCAGCTGGAGCCTTGACAAGCCGTCGCCGTTCGAGACCGAGCGCGTGCGCGATCCCGAGCCCGACATGTCGCTGGTCACTGCTGCGCTGGCCTCGCTGATCAAGGCGAATCCTGAACTGAAGGATATCGAGATCGCGGAGGCCTGGGGCGGTACCATCGACTGCACGCCGGACACGATCCCCGTGATCTCGCCGGTCGACGCGCTACCCGGCTTCTTCCTCGCGACCGGCTTTTCCGGCCATGGTTTCGGCATCGGTCCTGCGGCCGGTAAGCTCGCCGCCGACATCGTAACCGGCGCGACGCCGCTGGTCGATCCCGTCGCCTACAGCCACAAGCGCATGATCGACGGCCGGCGGCTCGCGCCGGTCAGCCCGTTCTGAGGGCGGCATGACGGTTCTCTACAAGGCCAACATGGTGCGCGGCGCGGAGTGGGCGACCTTCTTTGCCGAGCGCGCGCCTGACGTGCCGTTCCGGCTCTGGCCCGACATCGGTGATCCCGCGGATGTTCGCTATCTGGTAGCGTGGGTGCCGCCGGACGATATCGCGGCGACGTTTCCCAAGCTCGAGCTGGTCTTCTCGGTCGGCGCCGGTGTCGATCAGTTCGACACAACGAAAGTACCGGCGCACATTCCACTGGTCCGCATGCTGGAGCCCGGCATCGCCGAGACCATGGTGGAGTATGTCACCATGGCCGTGCTCGGCCTGCATCGTGATCTCCTGCATTTCATCAATCAGCAGAAGGAGCAGGTCTGGCGCGAGATCCGGATCACGCCGGCCAAACGTCGTCGTGTCGGCGTGATGGGGCTCGGCCAGCTCGGCCAAGCCGTGCTCGAACGCCTTGGGGCGTTCGGCTTTCCGCTTGCAGGGTGGAATCGTTCGCGGCGCGAGATCGAGGGCGTCACCTGTTATGCGGGCGCGAGCGCATTGCCGGAATTTCTGGCGCAGTCCGACATTCTCGTCTGCCTGCTGCCGCTGACAGACGAGACCCGCGGCATCCTCAACGCCGATTTGTTCGCGCGCCTGCCGCGCGGGGCGGGACTTGTCAATGTCGGGCGTGGCCCGCATCTCATTGAGGCCGATTTCCTCGCGGCGCTAGACAGCGGCGCGCTGTCGGGTGCGGTGCTCGACGTCACCGATCCCGAGCCGCTGCCCGCGGGCCATCCGTTCTGGAGCCATCCGCGCATCCTGCTGACGCCGCACAATGCCAGCATGACGAGCCCGGACACGGCCGTCGATTTCGTGCTCGACGTCATCGCACGTCATCGCCGCGGCGAAGAGTTGCCGGGGCTTGTCGACCGTGCGCGTGGCTACTAGGGCAATCATATGAGCAGCGGCGCAGCCAAATCCGATCACGCGATTGCCGCAGCAACGGCGCCCGTGCTGTCGGTTGCGGGCCTCACCACGTCCTTCCTGCGCGAGCGGCAATGGATCCCGGTCGTTCGCAACGTCTTGTTCGAGATCGCGCCCCGCGAAACCGTCGCGATCGTCGGCGAGTCCGGTTCGGGCAAGAGCGTCACCGCGCTCTCGATCATGCGGCTCATTCCCGGGGAGAGCGGCCGCAGCGAGGGCCGCATCATGCTTTCCGGCCGCGATCTGCTGACGCTGCCCGAAGCGAGCATGAAGGACATCCGCGGCAACGATGTCGCGATGATCTTCCAGGAGCCGATGACGAGCCTCAATCCGGTGCTCACCATCGGCTTCCAGATCGCGGAAGCGCTGATCCAGCATCGCGGCCTGTCGCGTGCCGCGGCGGAAGCCGAGACCATCCGTCTGCTCGATCGTGTCCGTATCCCTGCAGCGAAATCGCGCTTCCACGAGCATCCGCATCGTTTCTCCGGCGGCATGCGCCAGCGCGTGATGATCGCGATGGCGCTGGCCTGCAAACCGAAGCTTCTGATCGCAGACGAGCCGACCACGGCGCTCGATGTCACAATCCAGGCGCAGATCCTGGAGCTGCTGAAGGAACTTCAGCAGGAGGAGGGGATGTCGATCCTCTTCATCACCCACGACATGGGCGTAGTCGCCGAGATCGCCGATCGTACCGTGGTGATGTATGGCGGGCAGGCGGTGGAGACCGACACGACGTCGCGCATCTTCGCCGTTCCCTCGCATCCCTATACGCGCGCACTGCTCGCGGCCGTGCCGCGGCTCGGCTCGATGGACGGCCGGACGCGGCCGATGCGCTTTCCGATCGTCGACAAGGTGACGGGCACCTCGGACGAGCCGGCGGAGACGCCCGACACGGTGTCGAGCGCGGAGCGTCCGCTGCTTGAGGTGTCAAATCTCACCACGCGCTTTCCGATCCGCTCGGGCCTGTTCGGCAAGGTCTCGGGCCGCGTCCACGCGGTCGAGAACATCTCCTTCACCTTGCGCGCCGGCGAGACGCTGGCGCTGGTCGGCGAATCCGGCTGCGGCAAGTCGACCACGGGCCGCTCGATCCTCAAGCTGATCGAGCCCGACGCCGGCACGGTCCTGATCGACGGTCAGGACGTGCTCGCCATGAATGGCCGCACTCTGCGCGATTTCCGCAAGCACATGCAGATCGTGTTTCAGGATCCGTTCGCGAGCCTCAATCCGCGCATGTCAGTGGGAACGGCGATCGCAGCCCCGCTGCTGGCCAATGGCCTTGCGACAGCATCACAGGCGCGCGAGAAGGTCGCCGATCTCCTCGTGCGCGTCGGCCTCACCGCCGACATGGCCACGCGCTTTCCGCACGAATTCTCCGGCGGCCAGCGCCAGCGCATCTGCATCGCGCGCGCGCTCGCGCTCGGACCGAAGCTGATCGTCGCGGACGAAGCGGTCTCCGCGCTCGACGTTTCGGTCAAGGCGCAGGTTGTCAATCTGATGCTCGACCTCCAGGCCAGCATGGGGCTCGCCTATCTCTTCATTTCCCACGACATCGCGGTGGTCGAGCGGATGAGCCATCGCGTCGCGGTGATGTATCTCGGCGAGATCGTCGAGATCGGCCCGCGCGCTGCTGTGTTCGGCAACCCGCAGCATCCCTACACCAAGAAGCTGATGGCCGCCGTTCCCGTGCCCGATCCCGCGCGCCGCGGCACCAGGCGCGAGGTCGCCAACGACGAAATCAGAAGCCCGGTGCGCGCGCCCGACTATCAGCCGCCTGCGCGGCAATATCGCGAAGTCTCGCCCGGCCACGTCGTGCAGGTATGGGGCGAGGAGTGGTCGGTCTGACTGCGAGCTTCGCACGTCCTCCGGAGATTGTGACCGGATGGAGCGACGGAGAACAGCGGTCTGTGAACCGCTTCATAGTGCATCCGTCACGTTTTGAACTACCACTCCCGCAAGAAATTGCCGCACCCGGCGCTCGCTGACAGACACGGGTGAGTTGCAATGTCTGCGCAGCCGCGTGCTCGCAGCTTTGGCTTGGCTCTCGCCTTGGCGAGCAAGTCAGCCCCATCACTCAGCACAGATCTTTCTGAAACTGGAATCCAGGGCATCGAGAACCGCGTCCCGGCAGATTCTATTCGGGGTAGGCCAAATAGGCTGCCAATTACTCAGAAGGAGCCCCCCATGAAGATAAGCAGCACAATTTCCAGCGCATTTTCCCTCACACGCTACGTGGGTGGTCTTCGGATCGCCCGTTCCAGTCTGATCAAGTCGGCCCACATTCTTGAAAGAATCGGGCTGGCGGCCGTAGGAGCCTCTTGCGGCCTCTATGTGGGGGCGACCCTGTTGCGTCAGAAAGACGGACTGTTTGAAAGCGGCTGGATCGTGCTGATAACGATGCTGTACGGCGCTCTCAGCTATTATGTTGGAATTGACCTGTCCGGCAACGTCGCACGGCGGCCGAAGTCGAGCATCTCGGAAGAATGGAACGGTTCCGAGCCGGCTGAAATCATGAGTGCGGCCGGAACGTTCGGCGCGGCCATAGCCGCAACTCTTTCCGTCAGCATTCTCGTCCTTGATCAAAATCTATCCAACGCCCTGACAGGCTTTGTTGCCGGCTGCTGGGCGGTTGGTTCTTCGCTTCAGGTTGCGGCGGGCACGATGGCTCGCAGCCACGAAGCGCCGATGAACGAGCAATGAAGGACAACGTCTCCTTGGCATTGTATGTGAGCACAAGGCGCAGTGTCGGCCGGCTTCAGATCTGGAGTGAGACGTCACGACTCATCGCAACCTCTGCCATCCAACGCTGCGTGCCTGCGATGTTTGGTAGCACAGCCGTTCGCATCGGGTCGTGTCCCGACCGAAGCGTCATCGGTAACGAGTAACCTAATTTTCGGAAAGCAAAGACGTGCCATCACGGTGGCGTTGGGATATTGTTTCGGCGCGGCCGTGGTCCAAGAGTCTGCTAATCGCCAGCCATAAGATGGGTGAGCCATGCAGATTGCGGAGTGGCTCGAGAAGCTGGGGCTTGGGCAATACGCAGAGCGTTTTGCCCAAAATGGGATCGACGTTGGCGTCCTCCCCGAGCTGATGGATGAGGACTTTGACAAGCTCGGAGTCCTGCTCGGTCATCGCCGCAAAATGCTGCGTGCCATTGCCGACCTCGATCCGGCCGCATTGATCGCATCGCCGGCTCCTGCTCATGACGCCGAGCGGCGCCATCTCACCATCATGTTCTGCGATCTGGTCGGCTCGACTGCGCTCTCGGCGCGTCTCGATCCCGAGGATATGTGGGAAGTGATCCGGACCTACCGCGCCGCATGCGCGCGCGTCGTTGCCGCTTATGACGGCAGGATAGTCAGGTTCGTCGGTGATGGAATACTGGTCTATTTCGGCTATCCGCGAGCCCATGAAGACGACGCGGAGCGCGCAGTGCGCACCGGCCTCGACATTATCTCCGCAATTCGCCAGCTCGAAACAGGCGCCGGCGAACGGGTTGAGCTGCGGATCGCAATTGCGACCGGGCTTGTGGTGGTCGGCGATCTCATCAGTGGAGATGCGTCAGAGGAGAACGCGACCATCGGCGATACGCCAAACCTCGCTGCTCGGCTTCAGAGCCTTGCCGAGCCGGGGGTGGTCGTCGTTGCGTCATCGACCCGCCGGCTGCTTGGGGATCTCTTCACCTTTCGCAATCTCGGCCGCCGCGAAGTCAAGGGGATAGGCGAGCCCATCGCGGTGTGGGCGGTGGAAGGAGCGACCGCATCCGAGAGCCGCTTCGAGGCGGTCCGTGCCGCGCGATCGATCGGCTTTGTCGGCCGCAAGGATGAGATCGAATTCATTCTCTCGCGCCAGCGGGAGGCATGGCAGGGCCAGGGCCAGATCGTATTGATTTCCGGCGAAGCAGGCATCGGCAAGTCGCGCATCGTCGCAACGCTGTCCGAAAGTCCCTCGTTGGGGACGCACCGTCGGGTCCGATACCAGTGTTCGCCTTACCATACAAACAGCGCGCTTCATCCGTTCGTCGCGCAGCTCGAGCGCGCCGCAGGAATCCGCGCGCACGACACGCCAGAACAAAAGCTCGACAAGCTCGAGGCAATGCTTGCGCTTGGAACCCGGCAGGTCGCCCGAGCAACACCGCTCATTGCGGCTCTGCTTTCGATTCCTACCGGCGATCATTGCGCGCCCCTTGGCTTGAGCCCGGCGCAGCAAAGGCGTCAGACATTTGCCGTCCTTCTCGATCAGCTTGAGGGATTGGCGCGAGATCAGCCTCTGCTGATTATTTGCGAGGATTTGCATTGGGCCGACGCCACGACCCTGGAGCTGTTTGACCTCGCGGTCGATCGGATCAGGGCGCTTCCGATACTCGTGCTCATGACATCCCGGCCGGAGTTCGAGCCGTCCTGGTCGGGCCTTGCCAATGTCGGCCTGTTGCGGCTCGACCGGCTGGATCGGCAGGACACGCGAGCGCTCGTCGAACAGGTGGTTGTCGGTCGCCAGCTGCCACGCGAGATGATGAAGCAGATCATCGACAAGACGGATGGCGTCCCGCTATTCGTCGAGGAGTTGACCAAGATGGTGCTGGAGTCCGGCCTGCTCATCGAGGATGCCGGGCGCTATCGCCTGAATAGTCCGCTGCCGCCGCTTGCTATCCCCGCCACGCTGCAGGATTCGCTGATGGCGCGGCTCGACCGGCTCGCTCCAGTCAAGGAAGTGGCGCAGATTGGCGCCGCAATCGGCCGCGACTTCTCATACGCGCTGCTGAAGTGCGTGGCGGGACGCGATGATCTGACGCTGAGCGCTGCGCTGGAACAACTTGAAGAGGCAGAACTGCTGCTGCGCCGCGGGGCTCCGCCCGACGCAAACTATAGTTTCAAGCACGCCCTTGTTCAGGAAGCGGCCTACGAAAGTCTGCTCAAGAGCAAACGGCAGCTGCTTCACACGAGAATTGGCGAGGTGCTGCGTGAGAAGTTTCCACTCATCGCCGAGACCGAACCGGAAGTCCTCGCGCATCACTTCACTGAAGCGGGGCTGAGCGAGGTCGCCCTCGGATGGTGGCGCAAGGCGGGCCAGCAGGCGCTGAAACGCTCTGCCTATTCCGAGGCGGTCGCGCATCTCGGCAAGGCCGTTGCGACCGCCGACGAACTGGCCGATGATCCCCGCCGGATGATGACGAGGCTGCATCTTCAAATCTCCTATGGCCGCGCACTCAGGGGCAGCCTCGGGCACAGCGCCCCCGAAACGATCGCGGCATGGACGCGTGCGCGCCAGTTCGCCGCCGACATCGATGATCCCGTTGAACTCGCGCCCGTTCATTCGGGACTCTTCAACGCCTGCCTGACGCACGGCGAACTCGCTCCGATGCAGGAGCTGGTGGACGCCGTCAGGAGCGCCGCTGACCGACGGCCGGACTCCCCGGTGGCCGCCGTCGTTGCCCATTGGACGGGCGGCGTTACCTGCTGGTTCGCAGGCGATTACGTGAATGCGCGAACGCATCTTGAGCAGGCGCTGGCCATCTATGGTGCCGAACCGGATCCCGCGACGTTCAGAGCGTCGGCGCTGGATCTGCCGTTCGTAATCATGAGATTTCTTGCCCTGGTGCTCTGGCCGCTCGGTATCACCGCTCGCGCGCGCAAGCTCGCCGCCGAAGCGGTGGGTGCTCCGGGGGAGTCACGGGCGCTTTCCCGCGCCAATGCGCTGGTTCATCGCGCCGTGTTCGATGGGGTATGCGGCGGCATGTTGCAGCAAACGGAGACGATCCTGGCGCTCGGTCTCGCGCGCGACCACACGATGCCGCTGTATGTGGCCGCGGGCACCTACCTGAATGGCCTGGCCAAGTGGCGTGCCGGCGACCGCATGGCCGGACTGGCGGACATGCGCCACGGCTGGACTTTGCTGCGCGAGAACGATTGTTACCTCTGCGAACCATTTTGGGGGATGCATGTCGCCGTGGCGAATGCAGAGGTGGGCGAGGTCGGAACGGGGCTGGATATCCTGGACGACGTGATCGCCCGGACCGCACTGTCCGGCCAGCATTGGCTTGATGCCGAGCTGCATCGTGTCCGCGGAAGACTTTTGTCGCGCCATGGATCTTCGGACGAATCCAGAGCCGAAGTCGACCTCAAGCGAGCGATCGAAATCGCGCGACACCAGCAGACGAAGACCTTTGAGCTGCGCGGTGCCCTTGGACTTGCCCGCCTGCACAAGGCAAATGGCCGAGCAGATGCGGTATCCGAAGTGCTCGCGCCCGTGCTCGCTGAATTCGATGCGCAGCGTGGTCTTCCTGAGTTCGTGGAAGCGAAAGAGCTGCTCACGCAAGAGCATTAGGCACGCGCTGTTTCCTCGCGGGCCGTCTTGGCTGCAGGGAATGACGGTTACGAATTGACGTGCACGAAATCCCGCAGCAGCGGATAGATCTCGTTATTCCAGCGCTTGCCGGAGAACACGCCGTAATGGCCGACGCCGGCCTGCATGTGATGCACCCGGCGATAGGCGCGCACGCCGGTGCAGAGGTCTTGGGCGGCGAGCGTCTGGCCGATCGAGCAGATATCGTCCTTCTCGCCTTCGACTGTCATCAGCCCCATCCGGCCGACCGCCTTGGTGTCCACGGGACGGCCGCGATGCATCAGCTTGCCTTGCGGCAGCAGGTGCTCCTGGAACACGTCGCGCACCGTCTCGATGTAGAATTCCGCCGGCAAATCCATCACGGCGAAATATTCGTCGTAGAAGGTCTTGATGCTGGCGGCCTTCTCCTTCTCGCCTTTGGCGATGTGGTTGGCGAGATCCATGTGCTGCTTGATGTGACGCTCGAGATTCATCGAGACGAAGGCGGTAAGCTGCACGAAGCCGGGATAGACTTTCCGGAGCGCACCGCGGCACTGCACCGGCACGTAGTTGATCAGGTTCTGCTCGAACCATTCGATCGGCTTGCTCTTGGCGAAGTCGTTGACCTTGGTCGGCTGGATGCGCGTGTCGATCGGCCCGGCCATCAGCGTCAGCGTCGCGGGCCGCGACGGATGGTTGCCCTCGCACATGATCGCGGCTGCCGCGAGCGCCGACACGGATGGCTGGCAGATCGCAACCATATGTGGGCGCGGACCCAACTGTCCGAGGAAGTCGATCAGATGCTCGGTGTAGTCGTCGAGCCCGAAGCGGCCTTCGCTGCGCGGAATGTCGCGCGGGTTGTGCCAATCGGTGATGTAGACGTCGTGGTCCTGCAGCAGCGTCTTCACGGTGCCGCGCAGCAGCGTGGCGAAATGGCCGGACATCGGCGCGACCAGCAGCATGCGCGGCTGCTCGGTCACGCCGTCCTTCTTGAAGTGCAGCAGCGAGCCGAACGGCGTCGCGTAGGCGACCTCTTCGGTCACGCCGATCTCGCGGTCGCCGACCGTCACGCTGTCGATGCCGTAGGCCGGGCGGTCATAGGTGAGAGTGGAGCGCGAGATCAGCTCCAGCGCCGCCGAGAGCCGGCCGACGACCTGGTCGGACACGCCTTGCGGCACCAGGTTCAGGAATTTGAGCGCGGACGAGGCTCCCGCCCGCCACGGCGCCGTCAGGTCCATCTGGTTCTGAAAAGCCTGATAATACATCGACATCATACTGAAGCGCCCACCTGTCCGATGCTGCCATGCAATATCGGAGCCAGAAGCGCGTTGGGCCGCCCTCAAAATTGGCACGTCGCTTGCTGCTCATTTCGCAGGAAGCACAGGTAACGGGCACGCCCAGGCCGGGCGGCGTGCGATCAAAGGCGTGAGGGAAGAGCCCTATGGCGAAGGCGACACTGACCATCAGCAGCAAGAACTACTCGTCCTGGTCGCTGCGTGGCTGGCTGCTGACGAAGTTTTCCGGGCTCGATTTCGAGGAGATCGTCACCGCGCCGGACGACGCCTCGGCGCGCGCCGAAATCCTGCTGCTGTCGTCCTCGATCCTGGTGCCCTGCCTGCGTCACGACGGCGCCACCGTCTGGGATACGCTGGCGATTGCCGAATATCTCAACGAGGTGATGCCGGACGCTGGCCTGTTGCCGGCCGATCGCGTCCAGCGCGCGCATTGCCGCTCGATCTGCGGCGAAATCCATTCCGGCTTCACCACGCTGCGCGCCTCGCTGCCGGTCAATCTGAAGGGGCATTTTCCCGGCTTCAAGATCTGGTCGCGCGCGCAGGCCGATATCGACCGGGTCTGGTTCATCTGGCGCGACTGCCTGGCGAAGTCGGGCGGGCCGTTCCTGTTCGGCGAGACGCGCACCATGGCGGATGCGATGTACGCGCCCGTGGTGACGCGCTTCGTCACCTATGACGTCAAGCTCGAGCCGCTTCTGAAGGCCTATGCCGACACCATCATGGCGATGCCCGAGATGAAGGAATGGATCGCGGCGGCGAAGGAAGAGCCGGCCGAGATCGAGGAGCTCGAGGTCGAATATTAGGCAGGCGGCGTGCGGCCTGCCTGTTTCCGGGGCGGCGGCGGCCTGCGTCCTCGCCCGCCTCTATGTCTTTGCCATCGTTAACGTTTGGCGCCGGCAACTGGCGAGGGGCAGCGGTCGTGTCGCGCAGATATTGTGCGCGACAGCTGCGCCTTGTCGACATCTAGCCGTGAACAGCCGCGTACAGAGCTAAACGGCTGATTCGGACGTGATTCGTTCGGGCCGCGTTCCGTTCGTTAAGGTAGAGCGCGGCCCCGTTGCATTTTGAGACAGGACCAAGCCGTCAGGCCACGCCGGTGTGCTTCACGCGCGGCACGCGCCAGCCGATGACGGTGGCTTCCACCGGGACGCCGGCCGCGTCGTTCTGCCAGCGGCCCTCGACATAGCGGCAGGCGAACGGCAGTTGATACGTTCCACTATGGTCCTCACACAGCACTTCGACCGGCAGGCCAGGTGGCGGTTCTCCGGCGCCATCGAATTCCGCCAGACGTCTATCGCGCGTTGCCATACCAAAAATCTCCCCTAATCAAAGCCGCGGCAAGAGCGCCCACTTCTTCCGCGCGCGGTTCACTGCTCCCCGTCCCAGGGAACAACCGAAGCTCAACGCGAGAATGCGGTACGAGTGTGGTAGCTTCGGGGAGCCGAGCCCAATCGGCGCACATTGCCGTGATTTATTTGACGAGGAACCTGAATGCTGTGCCGGATCGCTGCCGTGTGTTTCGCCATGTTACCGCTGGTCGCGCATACGCCGGTGCTGGCCCAGGACGTGCCCGGCATCGAGATCTGCACGGTCGAGAAGACCATGGAGCGGCGCACGAGTTGTCTCCAGAGCAACGTCGATTTTCTCCAGAAGACCATCACCAAGCTCAATCTCGATCATCAGCAGAAGTTAGATGCCGCCAACCGTCAGATCGACGCGCTGAAGGTGACGCTCGTAGGCCTCCAGAAGACCATCGGCGATCTCCAGGCCGCGCAGACGAAGCAGGCTGAGGACCTGAAGAAGAAGCAGGACGCGCCGCCGCCGAAGGATGCGAAATAGAATGCAGCTGTGTCCCGGACGCGGTGCAGCGTGCAACGCTGCTCCGCTGAGCCGGGACCCAGGGGCCACACGTGACTGCGTTGACATGGGCCCCGGCATGGCAGCGCACCACGCCGCGAAGCGCGGCGCGTTGCACTGCATCCGGGGCACGAGAGCAATGCCGATCAAGCGCAGTGGAGACGGCTGGCGCATCATCGCGATGCTTCGAACAAGAGTCGTAACCCATGAACCCAGCCCAGCGCGCGCTCTGGTACATCGAAAGCCATCTGGCCGAGCCGATGACGCTCGACGAGATCGCTGCGATCGGTGGCGTGTCGCGGTTCCACATGGTGCGTGCGTTTGCCGCAGCGGTCGGCCTTCCTGTGATGCGTTACGTGCGCGCGCGGCGGCTGAGTGAGGCGGCGCGCAGCCTCGCGAAGGGCGCGCCGGACATCCTGTCGCTGGCGCTGGAGGCGGATTACGGCTCGCACGAAGCATTCACCCGCGCGTTCCGTGACCAGTTCGGCACCACGCCCGAAGCGGTAAGGGCGGCAATGCGCATCAACGATCTCCAGCTTCAGGAGCCGATCCTCATGGAGTCCACCATGCTCGACAATCTCAAAGCCCCGCGTTTCGAAACCGCAAAGGCGTTCCTCGTCGCAGGCCTAGCCGAGCGCATCACCTGCGACAACGGTGCAGCCATTCCCGGCTTGTGGCACCGCTTCCACCAGGAGGTCGCTGACATCTCCGAGCGAATTGGCAATGTGGCTTATGGCGTCTGCTGCAACGGCGATGATTCCGGCAATTTCGATTACATCGCCGGCGTTGAGGTTGCCGACTTCTCCGATCTGCCGCGCGGGCTTGGCCGCATCCGCATCCCCGAGCAGCGCTATGCGGTGTTCACCCACACCGACCACGTCGCCTCGATCAGGCGCACCGTCAACACGATCTGGAATCAATGGCTGCCGGCCTCGGGCCTGAAGGCTGCCGATGCGCCGAACTTCGAGCGCTATGACGAGAAGTTCGATCCGGTGAGCGGCAATGGCGGCTTTGAGATCTGGGTGCCGGTGCGCGAGTAACGCTGCAACGCTGGCATACCATCCCGCTTGCTTGGCAAGGGGGACCTACTTTGTCATAACCGCTGGCAAAACTTGCCAGCGGGGCCCGTGCCGGACATCCCGAGCAAGCCATAACAAGCAGCCGGGAGGGTCCCCCAAATGTCCAACATCCGCGTTCTCGCCACCGACCTCGAATTTCCAGAAGGGCCGGTCGTGATGCCTGATGGTTCGGTGGTGCTGGTGGAAATCCGCGGCCAGCGCCTGACCCGCGTTTATCCCGACGGCCGCAAGGAGGTCGTCGCCAAGGTGCCGGGCGGCCCGAATGGTGCGGCGCTCGGCCCGGACGGCAAGATCTACATCTGCAACAACGGCGGCTTCTCCTGGATTCCGACCCGCAACATGATCATGCCTGGTCCGCAGCCCGAGGACTATCTCGGCGGCTCGATCCAGCGCGTCGATCTGCAATCCGGCAAGATCGAGACCGTCGTCACCAAATGCGGCGAGCACGATCTGCGCGGGCCGAATGATCTCGTATTCGACAAGCATGGCGGCCTGTGGTTCTCCGATCTCGGCAAGCGTCGCGCGCGCGAGATGGATGTCGGCGGCATGTACTACCTCAAGCCCGGCATGAAGGAGATCGTCGAGGTCGTGCACGGCGTGCTGCCGGCCAATGGCATCGGTCTCTCGCCGGACGAAAACACCGTCTACATCGCGGAGACGCCGACGGGCCGGCTCTGGGCCTATGAGCTCTCCGAGCCCGGCACGCTCAAGCCGCGCGACGTGATCTATCGCGGCGAGCGGGGCAAGCCGATCTGTGGCCTCGGCGGCTACCAGATGTTCGACTCGCTTGCGGTCGAAGCCAACGGCAATGTCTGCGTCGCCACGCTCGTCTCCGGCTGCATCTCGGTGATCGCGCCCGATGGCACCCTGGTCGAGCAGGTCCCGACCGGCGACCGCGTCACCACCAACATCGCCTTTGGCGGCCCGGAGCTGAAAACCGCCTATATCACGCTGTCAGGCAAGGGCGAGCTCGTCGCCATGGACTGGCCGCGCGGCGGTTTGCCTCTCAATTTCCTAAACAAGTAAACGGTGCTAGTGACCGTCATTGCGAGCGAAGCGAAGCAATCCAGGAATGCGTCCGCGGTGACAGTCCGGATTGCTTCGTCGCTTCGCTCCTCGCAATGACGACACGTAAGGAGAGTCCCAAATGCCCTGGCCTGATCCCATCACCCTGCGTGGACAACACGCCCGTCTCGAGCCGCTGTCGAAAGAGCACCGCGAGGGGCTGGTGGAGGCTGTGAAGGACGGCGAGCTCTACACGATCTGGTACACCGCGATCCCGACGCCGGAGAACGTGGCCAAGGAGATCGACCGCCGCCTGGGCCTCCAGGCCGCGGGTTCGATGCTGCCGTTCACGGTGTTCGACGCCGGCGGCAAGATCGTCGGCCAGACCACCTACATGAACATCGATGCCACCAACCGCCGCGTCGAGATCGGCTCGACCTGGTATGGCAAGAGCGCGCAGCGCGGGCCCCTGAACACGCAGTGCAAGCTGTTGCTGCTCACCCATGCGTTCGAGACGCTGAACTGCATCGCGGTCGAATTCCGCACGCATTTCTTCAACCACCAGAGCCGCCGCGCCATCGAGCGCCTCGGCGCCAAGCAGGACGGTATTTTGCGCAGCCATCAG
The DNA here is from genome assembly GCF_049949285.1 of Bradyrhizobium ganzhouense. Taxonomy (NCBI): domain Bacteria; kingdom Pseudomonadati; phylum Pseudomonadota; class Alphaproteobacteria; order Hyphomicrobiales; family Nitrobacteraceae; genus Bradyrhizobium; species Bradyrhizobium ganzhouense. The sequence goes on along the minus strand of NZ_CP181318.1, from coordinate 6,989,852 downwards.
GTCGCGCCGAACGGCACGCTGCGCGACACCGTCGTGTACAGCATCACCGCGGCCGAATGGCCGACGGTGAAGGCGCATCTCGAATATCAACTCAACGATAAGCCGCGCTAGAGGCGGCCGGGACACCATGGATAGATTTGACTATGTGATCATCGGCGCGGGCTCCGCCGGTTGCGTCCTCACCAGCCGGCTCAGCGAGGATCCCAACACCAGCGTCTGCGTGCTCGAAGCGGGCCCGAACGACTGGCACCCCTACATCCATCTGCCGGCGGGTTTCATCAAAACCTTCCACATGAAGAGCATCAACTGGGCCTACCAGCAGGAGGTCGGGCCCTACACCGGCGGACGCAGCATCTACGCGCCGCGCGGCAAGACGCTCGGCGGCTCGTCCTCGATCAACGGCCACATCTACAACCGCGGCCAGCGGATGGACTTCGACACCTGGGCGCAGATGGGCAATCGCGGTTGGGGCTATGCCGACGTGCTGCCCTACTTCAAGCGGCTGGAGAAGCGGGTCGGCGAGGGTGACAACACTTTTCGCGGGCGCGACGGCAACCTCACCGTCACAACAATGGAATGGCGCGATCCGCTTTGCGAAGCCTTCATGGAAGGCGCGGTCTCGCTCGGCATCCCCCGCAACCCCGATTACAATGGCGCGAAGCAGGAGGGCGTCTCCTACTGCCAGCGCACCATCGACAAGGGCCTGCGCGTCTCCGGCTCGACCGCGTTCCTCAAGCCCGCGATGAAGCGGCCCAACGTGCATGTGCATACACATGCGCACGCGACCGAGATCATCTTCGAGGGCAAGCGCGCCGTCGGCGTGCGCTACACCAAGGGCGGTCGTGGCGGCACGCCGGTGGAAGTGCGCGCCAACAAGGAAGTGATCCTCTCCGGTGGCACCTATAATTCGCCGCAGCTGCTGCAGCTCTCCGGCATCGGCTCGCCGGATTTGTTGCAGGCCCACGGTATCGCCGTGCGTCATGCGCTGCCGGTCGGCGAAGGCCTCCAGGACCATTACGCGCCGCGCACGGTGGCGCGCGTCAAGGATATCAAGACCATCAACGAGCTTCGCCGCGGTTTCTCGCTGTGGATCGAGGCGATGAAATGGGCCACGACGCGCCGCGGCCTGCTCTCGCTGTCGCCGACCATGGTCTATTGCTTCTGGCACTCCGGCGAGAGCACCGACTCGTCCGATCTGCAGCTCACCTTCACCCCGGCGAGCTACAAGGAGGGCGTGCAGGGCCAGCTCGAGGACGAGCCTGGCATGACGGTGGCCTCCTGGCAGCAGCGCCCCGAGAGCCGCGGCTATGTCCGCATCCGCTCCAATGATCCGTTTGCGCCGCCGGTCATCCAGACCAATTATCTCGACGCCGAGCTCGACCGCCGCGTCATCGTCGGCGGCATGAAGCTCGCACGGCGCCTGCTGAAGAGCGCGCCGCTGTCGCCCTATTACGCCTACGAGGATTTCCCGGGCCCGAACATCAACACCGACGACGAGTTCCTCGCCGCCGCCACCGAACGCGGCACCACCACCTTCCACCCCGGCTGCACCTGCCGCATGGGCCCGGCGGATTCGACCTGGGCGGTCGTCGACGACGAGCTGCGCGTCCACGGGTTGGAGGGCCTCCGGGTGATCGATGCCTCCGTCATGCCGCGCATGATCTCGGCAAATTTGAATGCATCCACGATGATGATCGCCGACCGCGCCTCGGACCTGATCCGCGGCAAAGCGCCAATGGAGGCCGCGCGAATTCCGGAGGCGGCGGTGGCGTGAGGCGCGATCTACGTACGGCGGGTTAGCCAGCGGCTGCGCGAAGCGCGTCCGTTGCCCCCTGCTTCGTCATTGCGAGCGCAGCTCGCAATGACGGGTGGAGGGAACGGCGTGCTCAAATCTCTCACCGTCACCCTGAGGTGGCCGCTTCTTCAGCGGCCCTCGAAGGGCGACGGCCCGGCTGCATCGGGGCCGTTTATCCTTCGAGGCTCCCCGTGAAGCGCGTTGCGCTTCACGGGGAGCGCCTCAGGATGACGGAGCCGATGGCAGCGCCCCTTAAACTTCCCTGCGGCTCAAAAACGCTAGCCGCTCAAACAAATGCACGTCCTGCTCGTTCTTGAGCAGCGCGCCGTGCAGCGGCGGGATCAGTTTTCGCGGGTCGCGCTCGCGCAATTGCTCGACGCTCATGTCTTCGTTGAGCAGCAGCTTCAGCCAGTCGAGCAGCTCCGACGTCGAGGGCTTCTTCTTCAGGCCGGGCACTTCGCGCACCTCGAAGAAGATGCGCAGCGCTTCCTCGACCAGGCGCTTCTTGATGCCGGGGAAATGGACGTCGACGATGCGGCCCATGGTGTCGGCGTCGGGGAACTTGATGTAGTGGAAGAAGCAGCGGCGCAGGAAGGCGTCGGGCAGCTCCTTCTCGTTGTTGGAGGTGATCATCATGATCGGGCGCTGCTTGGCCTTGATCGTCTCGCCGGTCTCGTAGACATGGAATTCCATGCGGTCGAGTTCGAGCAGCAAATCGTTCGGAAACTCGATGTCGGCCTTGTCGATCTCGTCGATCAGGAGCACCGGGCGCTGTTCGGCGCTGAAGGCCTCCCACAGCTTGCCGCGCTTGATGTAGTTCTTGATGTCGGACACCCTGCTATCACCGAGCTGGCTGTCGCGCAGACGCGACACCGCGTCGTATTCGTAGAGGCCCTGCTGTGCCTTGGTGGTGGACTTGATGTGCCAGGTCAAAAGCGGCGCATTGAGCGCCTTCGCCACTTCCTCCGCCAGCACCGTCTTGCCGGTGCCGGGCTCGCCCTTGATCAGCAGCGGGCGCTCCAGCACGATCGAGGCATTGACGGCGACCTTGAGATCGTCGGTCGCAACATAGTCCTTGGTGCCGGTAAATTTCATCACGCGTCCTTGTTGGTCGTCGGCCTGGGCGTAACCCAGGTCACGACATGGGAACGGCCGCACATGGCGGCCGTTCCTGGTTCGGTCAGGCTTTCAGACCCGTTTTATCAGCGAAAGGATGACGAGCACAATCACCGCGCCAACCGTGGCGTCAATGATGGCGCCCAGCGTGCCCGTGGCGAGTGTGATGCCGAGCTGCGGCAGCACCCAGCCCGCCACCAGCGCGCCGATGATGCCGACGACGATGTTGCCGATCAGCCCAAATCCCGCCCCGTGGACAATCTTGCCGGCCAACCAGCCGGCGATCGCGCCAATGATGAGCGCTGCGAGAATACCCATTGTAAACGTCCCCAAAACAACCCTGTGAGGCGGTCAATTCTAGAGCAAAAAGCCGCCCGGTCCAGCGCCCCGCGCCGCCCTCCGCCCCTTGACGTTCGCCACCCGACGGGCAATCTGTCACCCATGTTCCTGCAATTCTTTACGTCTCTGCGCGATGCGCAGGTCCCCGTGACGCTGCGCGAATACCTCACGCTGATGGAGGCGCTCGACGCTGACCTGTCGGACTATTCGGTCGAGAATTTCTACTATCTGTCGCGCACCTCGCTGGTGAAGGACGAGCGCAATCTCGACAAGTTCGACCGCGTCTTCGGCACGGTGTTCAAGGGGCTGGAAAGCCTGCTCGACGCCATGGAGAAAGCGGAGATTCCCGAGGAGTGGCTGAAGAAGCTCGCCGAGAAATACCTCTCCGAGGAAGAGAAGAAGCAGATCGAGGCGATGGGCTGGGACAAGCTCATGGAGACCCTGAAGAAGCGCCTCGAGGAGCAGAAGGGCCGGCACCAGGGCGGCTCGAAATGGATCGGCACGGCCGGCACCTCGCCGTTCGGCGCCCATGGTTACAATCCCGAAGGCGTCCGCATCGGCCAGGAGAAGAACCGCAACAACCGCGCCGTGAAGGTGTGGGACAAGCGCGAGTTCAAGGATCTCGACGGCAATGTCGAGCTCGGCATTCGCAACATCAAGGTGGCGCTGCGCCGCCTGCGCAAGTTCGCGCGCACGGGTGCGCCGGATGAGCTCGATCTCGATACCACCATTCGCGAGACCGCCAATCACGGCTATCTCGACGTCCATATGCGCCCCGAGCGGCGCAATGCGGTGAAGCTGCTGGTGTTCTTCGACATCGGCGGCTCGATGGATTCGCATATCGAGCAGGTCGAGGAGCTGTTCTCGGCGGCGAAGAGCGAGTTCAAGCACATGGAGTATTTCTACTTCCACAACTGCCTCTATGAAGGCGTGTGGAAGCAGAACAAGCGCCGCTTCACCGATCGCACGCCGACCTGGGACGTGCTGCATAAATACCCGCACGACTACAAGGTCGTGTTCGTCGGCGATGCCTCGATGTCGCCTTACGAGATCATGGTGCCGGGCGGCTCGGTCGAGCACGTCAACGAGGAGCCCGGCTCGGTCTGGCTCGACCGCATCATCCGCACCTATCCGCATTCGGTGTGGCTCAATCCGGTTGCGCAGAAGCACTGGGACTATTCGGAATCGACCACTATCATCAAACGCATCTTCGCCAACCGCATGTTCCCGATCACGATCGAGGGACTGGAAGGCGCGATGAAGGAACTGACGCACTAGCTGCACGCGCGGCAGACAAGAGGGAGAGCACCATGCCCCAAAACATCACCCGCGGCATCAAGGCGCTGATCGACGAGGCCAATGCCGAGATCGAAACGCTCACCGCCAGGGACGCTATCGAGATCTCCAAGAACGGCGACGTCGTCATCGTCGACATTCGTGATCCCCGCGAGATCGAGCGCGACGGCCGCATCCCCGGCGCGTTCTCCTGCACGCGCGGCATGCTGGAATTCTGGATCGATCCGCAGAGCCCCTACGCGAAGCCGGTCTTCCAGGAAGACAAGAAGTTCGTCTTCCATTGCGCCGGCGGCCTGCGCTCGGCGCTCGCGGCCAAGACTGCAAAGGACATGGGCCTGAAGCCCGTCGCCCACATCGCCGGCGGCTACGCCGCTTGGCGCGATGCCGGCGGCCCGACGGAGCAGTGGGAGCCGAAGAAGAAGGGGTGAGTTAGCACCGCACATACCACACACTCCGTCATGGCCGGGCTTGTCCCGGCCATCCACGTTCTCACCCGCGGGTCGAAAGACGTGGATGCCCGGGACAAGCCCGGGCATGACGACCGAGAAAGCTGCCAGAGAGTACATCAATGACTAACACCCCCACCGATCCCCTCGTCTCCACCGAATGGCTCGCCGCCCACATCAACGACGCCAACGTCAAGGTGCTTGACGCCAGCTTCAAGCTGCCGGGCGTGCTGCCACTGCCGAAGGATGACTATCTCGCCGCGCATCTGCCGGGAGCGGCGTTCTTCGACGTCGATGCGGTGTCGGACCATTCCAACCCGTTGCCGCACATGTATCCGAGCGCCGAGCAATTCGGCCGCGACGTCGGCAATCTCGGCATCGGAAATAGCGATACCGTCGTGCTCTACGATGCCGGCGGTTGGGTCGCCGCACCGCGCGCGTGGTGGATGTTCCTGGCTTTCGGCCATAGCAACGTCCGCATCCTCAATGGCGGCCTGAAGAAGTGGCGCGCTGAAGGACGCGCTGTCGAGAGCGGCGAGGTCAAGCCGAAGCCGCAGGCCTTCAAGGCGAGCTACGATCCGAAGCGCGTGCGCAGCATGCAGCAGCTGATTGCCAACGTCGAAAGCCGTACCGAGCAGGTGATCGACGCACGCGCCGCCGATCGCTTCGAAGGTCGCGCCCCCGAGCCGCGCGCGGGCATCCGGTCCGGTCACATCCCTGGTGCGCGCAACGTGCCTTACAACCAGCTGTTCGATGCCGCGACCGGCACGATGAAGCCGCTCGACGACTTGCGCGCCGCCTTCACCGGCGCCGGCGTGAAGCTCGACGCGCCGATCGTGACCAGCTGCGGCTCCGGCGTCTCCGCCGGCGTGCTGACGCTTGCGCTCTATCGCTTGGGGATCACCGACACCGCGCTCTATGACGGCTCATGGTCGGAATGGGGCCAGGAAAAAGGCCCGCCGATCGCGACCGGGCCGGCGTAAGCTCAGCGCGTGCGCGTGGCCGTCGTGGCGAGCGTTTGCTGTTGCTGGCCGAACGGATCGAGCGACTGCTGTAGCTGCTGAGGCGGCGGGCGGCGCGCGATGCGGTGACGCTTCTTCTTGTGCGCACGCGGCTTGCTGTCGGGCGCGGCGCTGTCGGCTTTGGTCTTCGCCGGAGCGAGATCGTTCAGCGCAGCCACCCTGGCCGCTGCAATGTCGCTGACGCGCGATGCCAGCGCCGGTGTCGCGGTTCGCGGCACGTCGGTGGCGCTAACGGTTGGTGCGGGCGTCGTCGGGGCAATGGAAACGGTCGTGTCGGCGAGGGTGAGTGTGTCGGCGGGAGCCGCAGCCTGGATCTTGGCTTGCTCAGGCGCTGGCACCTCGGTGGCGGGCGGAGCGGGCTCTGCAGGCGACGCGACGGCGACGACCTGAGGCTGAGGCTCAGGCTGGGGCTCCGACTGGGCCTTGGCCTCGAGCGCCACTGCGGCCATCTGCTCAGGTCCGGTCTCGACCGCAGGCAGGCCAATGCTCGGGACTTGATTGCTCGGGGCTTGGTCCTGCATCGCGGGCGCCGCTTCATTGGCGACCGGCTCCACGCGGAGCGCCGCGAGCACCGGCTGGGCCTCCGGGCTTTGCGCGAACACCTGCTCCTGCGGGCCGTTCCGCCAGGAGGGGTTGCTGACATACTGCTCGTGGCTCGCCCGCAGCAGCGAAGCGGCCCCTAAGCCGAACACCAGGACGGAGGCTGACAGCAGGATCGCGGCAAGCAGGAAGCGAAAGCCGGGAAGCATTGACGGATTGCGAATTTCCGCCCCGGCGGGTGGGTGCCAGGGCCCATGAGCCATCTGAACGCGGTGACGGTACTGATTGCCGTCTTCGCCACGCGGGGATTCGAGCTCAAATCGGTGGCGAATCAGGCTGATTCGACCATATCGCAACGTCTTCGCGCCGTTCCGTAAAAATCGGGGTGGATGACTCCGCCAATCTGCGGGCTGATGCGATTTCCATCCCCGTGATGCAACGGGGCAACTGTGTGCGATTGCATCACAAATCGCTAAATCGGCCCACATCAGCCTGTTATGTCTTGAATGTGCCGCTATCTTCGGTCATCTGGCCGGTAACGGCTCGGACGGGGCCCGGGGACTATACAAGAGCGATGATGATCAAACATTTTCTGACGATATGCGCTGCCGCAACAGTCGCTGCGGCGGGAACCTCGCTCGCACAAGCCCAGAGCTATCCGGTCCAGCAGGCGCCGAGCTACGGCGCCCCGGCCGAATACCGGCCCGGTGACCGCACCCCGAATTTCGACGCGCTGGAAGATGACGACGACGCGATGCCGCACGCCTCGCTTCCGCCGCCCGGTCCGGCTGACGATCCGCGCTACGCTCGCCCCGCTGGCCCGCCGGTATACTCCGCGGCCCCGCCGCAGGGCCCGGTGATGTCGCCGGATGATCCGCGTTATGGCCGCCCCGCTGGCGCTCCGCCGGTCTATTCCGCCGCCCCGCCGCAGGGGCCGGTGATGTCGCCCGATGATCCCCGCTACGGTCGCCCCGCCGGTCCGCCTGCGGTGATCTATGCCGACCGTCCGGGCCAGGCGCCCGGCAACGATGGCATGCGTCCGCCGGAAGCCGTCGGTGGCCCAGGCGCGACCGGCGCGGTCTCACCGCAGCCCGGTGCCGATGGTCGGCCGATGTCGGTGGCGTCATTGCCGCCCGAGGAGCAGCCTGACGCGGCACCGGCGCAGCTGGCGCCGAACCTGCGCCGCCAGGAGGTCGCGTTCCAGACCAAGGAGCCGGCCGGCACCATCGTCGTCGATACCCCGAACACCTACCTCTACTACGTCCTCGGCAATGGCCGCGCGATCCGCTACGGCGTCCGCGTCGGCCGCGATGGCTTCACCTGGACCGGCGTGCAGAAGATCACCCGCAAGGCTGAGTGGCCGGATTGGCATCCGCCGGCTGAGATGATCGAGCGCCAGCCTTATCTGCCGCGCTTCATGGCCGGCGGCGAAGGCAATCCGCTCGGCGCCCGCGCCATGTATCTCGGCTCGACCGTCTACCGCATCCACGGCACCAACCAGCCTTCGACGATCGGCAAGTTCGTCTCCTCCGGCTGTATCGGCATGCTGAACGAAGACGTCTCCGATCTGTTCGACCGCGCCAAGGTCGGCACCCGCGTCGTGGTGATGCCGGGCGGTACGCCGCCGGGAACGGCGACCGCATCGGCTGCGCCTGCGCCGGGCGCAGCCCCGGCTGGTCCAGTCCCGGGCACGCAGCCGACAGTGGTGCCGCCGCTGCCCGCGCCGGTTACCGTGCGCTAAGCGCGTCGCGACAATTCAGATTGCAGAAGGGCGTGCCATCGGCACGCCCTTTTTCGTTTTGCGTCGTTTCAGGTCTGCGCCGCTTCAGGCGAGCTTGCGCGGCAGCTCATGGCCCTTGGTGAAGGCGTCGATCGCCTCGACCATCTGGCCGTAATGGATGCGCAGGCCGTCCTCGGTCGCGTAGCCGAGATGCGGCGTCAGCACGAGATTGTCGAGCTTGCGGAAGGGATGATCGACCGGCAGCGGCTCGACCGAGAACACGTCGATGCCGGCGCCGGCGATCTTGCGCTGCTGCAAGGCCTCCAGCAGCGCCGTCTCATCGACAATGGGCCCGCGCGCAGTGTTGACGAGGAAGGCGGTCGGCTTCATCCGCGCGAGATCTGCGCGGCCGACGAGGCCGCGTGAACGATCGCTCAGCACCACATGGATGGTGACGATATCGGCCTTGGCGAACAGCTCCTCCTTGGTGGCGTAGCCGACGCCTGCGTCTGCGCACTTCTCCGGCGTGAGGTTCGGGCTCCAGGCGATCACGTTCATGCCGAAGGCCTTGGCGATGCCGGCCATCTTGCTACCGAGCTTGCCAAGCCCAACGACGCCGAGCGTCAGGCCTTCGATCTCGACGCCAGCGAAGGTCTGCCAGGGTTCGCCCGCATGCATGCGCGCATTCTCGCGGCCGATGCCGCGGGTCAGTTCCAGGATCAGGCCCATGGTGAGCGGCGCGGTCGGATCGCGCGAATATTGCGTGCCGCCGAGGGCGATGCCTTTCGCCTTCGCGGCCTCCATGTCGATCGAGGCGTTGCGCATACCCGACGTCAACAGCAGCTTCAGTTTCGGCAGCGCCTCGAACAGGCTCTTGGGGAACGCCGTGCGCTCGCGCATCGCGCAGATGATGTCGAAATCGGCCAGCGCGCTGGCTGCGGCCTGCTCGGAGGCGAAGGGGTGGCTGAACACGGTGGCATCGACGCGGTCGGACAGTTTCGCCCAGTCGGCGACGTCGAGGGCGAGGTTGAAATAGTCGTCGAGAATTGCACAGCGCAGCCGCGTCATCAGCGTTCGTCCATGGCGAGAGGTGCGGCGCCAGGCGGAGGGGCGCCATCGTTGGAACCGGGCCATGGTTGCGCGCAATCACGCCTGCGCGCAAGCAGTCTGGGTCTTCAAAAATCCGATAGGGAAAATCCGAGAGGGAACGGCGGCTCAGAGGCCGCGGGGCTTCAGCCGGATCGGCGCATCCATGCCGTGCTTGGCGCGCCAGGCCGGGCCGGGGCCGCGCATGTAGTGCAGTTCGGGCCGGTAGGGGTTGAAGGCCGTGGCGAAGAAGTGCTTCCAGAAGCCCTTGATCTCGGACACGAGTCCGGACGTGTTCCTGGCGTCGGCCGGAACGGCGATGGCGTGGGTGTCGATCATAGCCATGATGGGCCTCGCTGTGCTCCCCGTTCATTCTGAGCGGGTGGCGCTGTTTCCGCGCGAAACCGAGCTTTGGCTTGATTTATTAAAAGATGGTTTCAATTGTCCGGATCGGGGTCCGGATGGTGTCCGCCCAGTATTCATCCGTGGTGAACGGAGGGAAAACATTGCCCTTTGGGGGCGGGATCGCTACATCGGCGGCAAGCAAATTTCCTCAAATCGAAGGTTTCACGGGACCGATGGCGCGCCAATTTGTCTACTTCATGGACGGCCTGACCAAGAGCTATCCGACCCGCAAGGTGCTCGACAACATCCGCCTGAGCTTTTACCCGGACGCCAAGATCGGCGTTCTCGGCGTCAACGGCTCCGGTAAGTCGACCCTGCTTAAGATCATGGCGGGCCTCGACAAGGAGTACACCGGCGAGGCCTGGGTCGCCGAGGGCGCACGCGTCGGCTATCTCGAGCAGGAGCCGCAGCTGGACCCTGCGCTATCCGTGCGCGAGAACGTCATGCTGGGCGTCGCCAAGCAGAAGGCCATCCTCGATCGCTACAATGAGCTGGCGATGAATTATTCCGAGGAGACCGCCGACGAGATGACCAAGCTGCAGGACGAGATCGAGGCCCAGGGCCTCTGGGATCTCGACAGCAAGGTCGACCAGGCCATGGACGCGCTGCGCTGCCCGCCCGACGATGCCGACGTGACGAAGCTCTCGGGCGGTGAACGTCGCCGCGTCGCGCTGTGCAAGCTGTTGCTCGACCAGCCTGAGCTGCTGCTGCTGGACGAACCGACCAACCATCTCGACGCCGAGTCGGTGTCATGGCTGGAAGGCCATCTGCGCACCTATCCCGGCGCGATCCTGATCGTCACCCACGATCGCTACTTCCTCGACAACGTCACGAGCTGGATCCTCGAGCTCGATCGCGGCAAGGGCATTCCCTACGAGGGCAATTATTCGTCCTGGCTGGTGCAGAAGCAGAAGCGGCTCGAGCAGGAAGGCCGCGAGGACGCCGCGCACCAGAAGACGATTGCACGCGAGCAGGAGTGGGTCGCGTCCTCGCCGAAGGCGCGCCAGGCCAAATCGAAGGCGCGTTACCAGCGCTACGAGGAACTGCTCAAGCAGGCGAGCGAGAAGCAGAGCCAGACCGCGCAGATCATCATTCCCGTCGCCGAACGCCTCGGTGCCAACGTGGTCGATTTCGAAGCCCTCAGCAAAGGCTATGGCGATCGGCTGCTGATCGACGATCTCACCTTCAAGCTGCCGCCCGGCGGCATCGTCGGCGTGATCGGCGCGAACGGCGCCGGCAAGACCACGCTGTTCAAGATGATCACCAAGCAGGAGACCCCGGACAAGGGCACCATCACGGTCGGCGAGACCGTGCATCTCGGCTATGTCGACCAGTCGCGCGACGCGCTCGACGGCAGCAAGAACGTGTGGGAGGAGATCTCAGGCGGCAACGAACTGATCCTGCTCGGCAAGAAGGAAGTGAACTCGCGCGGCTATTGCTCGTCGTTCAACTTCAAGGGCGCCGACCAGCAGAAGAAGGTCGGCGCGCTCTCCGGCGGTGAACGCAACCGCGTCCATCTCGCCAAGATGCTGAAGTCCGGTGCCAACGTTCTGCTGCTCGACGAGCCGACCAACGACCTCGACGTCGACACGCTGCGCGCGCTCGAAGAGGCGCTCGAGGATTTCGCCGGCTGCGCCGTCATCATCAGCCACGATCGCTGGTTCCTCGACCGCATCGCGACCCACATCCTGGCCTTCGAGGGCGACAGCCATGTCGAATGGTTCGAAGGCAACTTCCAGGACTACGAAAAGGACAAGATGCGCCGGCTCGGCCAGGACAGCGTCATCCCGCACCGCGTGAAGTACAAGAAGCTGACGCGGTGATGGCGTCATGATGCGGCGGGCGCTCATCGCTGCGGTGATCGTGATCACCTGCGGCTGGTCGTCCGCCTACGCCGCCGACGCTGCCTTCACGCAGTTCATCGCCTCGCTGTGGCCGGAAGCGCAAGAGGCCGGCGTCTCGCGCGCGACGTTCGACGAGCAGACGCGCGGGCTCGAGCCCGATTACAAGCTGCCTGATCTGATCCTGCCGGGACGGCCCGCGACCGGCGCACCGTCGCAGGCCGAATTCGTTCAGGTGCCGGCGGACTATGTCAGGGAAGGCTCGATTGCGAATCTCGCGGGCGAAGGGCTGCGGCTGCTGCAGAAATACAACGCTGCGCTGACGAAGATCGAGAAGAGCTCCGGCGTGCCCGCCACCGTGATGCTCGCGATCTGGGGACGCGAGACCGATTACGGCCGCTATACACTGCCTTACGACCTCGTCCGCGTGCTGGCGACGCAGGCCTATGTCGGCCGGCGCAAGGACACCTATCGCAACGAGTTCATCCTCTCGCTGAAGATCCTCGGCGAGGGCGTGGTGACGCGGAAGGACATGCGCTCATCCTGGGCCGGCGCCACCGGGCTCACGCAGTTCCTGCCGTCCGAATATTACAAGCATGGCGTCGATTTCGACGGCGATGGCCGCGTCGACATCTGGCACTCGGTGCCGGATGCGCTGGCCTCGGCCGCGCAACAGCTCGTCAACAAGGGCTGGCAGAGCGGCGTGCGCTGGGCCTATGAGGTCAAGGCGCCGGCAAAGGTCGACTGCACCATCGGCGTGCCCGAGGTGACCAAGCCGATCGGCCAGTGGCTGCGTGAAGGCTTTGTACCGGTGCGCGCCGAGAAGCTCAGCGCCGCCGAGCAGGCGCAGCCAGCTTCGCTGCTTCAGCCGGAGGGCATCTATGGTCCGGCGTTCCTGACCACGAAGAACTACTTCGTCATCAAGGAATACAATTTCTCCGACCTCTACGTGCTGTTCGTCGGTCATCTCAGCGACCGCATGACGAGCCCGCTCCCGTTCGCGACGCCGTGGTCCGCGTCGAAGCAATTGCGCACGAAGGACGTCGAAACGATGCAGCGCGGGCTGACGCGCGCCGGGCTCTACAAGGACAAGGTTGACGGCAAGGCCGGCATGCAGACGCGCGCTGCACTTGGCGCCTATCAGAAGTCGGCCGGGCTCAAGGTCGATTGCTGGCCGAGCGAAGAGGTGCTGCGTTCGATCCAGGCGGCGCGCTGACAAAAGCCGCCAAAAAGAAAAAAGCCCGGCCGATGGTCTCGGCCGGGCTTCGATCGCGGCGCTTGGTCAGCGCCGTGCGATCGGATCAGTAGCAGACGCGAACCGGGCGGATCACCCAGCCGTAACCGTCCCAATAGCGCTGGCGCTGCCAGTAGCAGGGCGGAGGCGGCGGGCCGGGCTCGGCCACGTACACCGGTCCGCCATAAGCGGGACGGCTTGACGCGATGGCGCCGCCGATGATCGCGCCGCCGAGCAGGCCGGCCGCGATGCCCACACCGACGCCGTCACCGGCTTTGGCGGACGGCGTGGCGGTCACCAGCGAACCGGCGATCGTCGCAACCGTGAGGGCGGCAACAATAGTCTTCTTCATGCTCTTGGCTCTCCTGAGAGAAGGACGTCCCTTGTTAGGAGCGTCCGGGGTTCAAAGGTTCACGCACACTCTTATGGAATTGGCCTTGCAGCTAGGAAGCGCGCAAATGGTCAATCCACGGTAAACGCACACAGAGCTGTGACGAGAAAAAGCGGTCTTTTTCAGGCCCGGAGATGAATGGCGCATCCGTAGTGAACCGGCTGAATTGAATCAGAGCGGACTCTCGCGCCTCAGCCACAGACTCGGACGCGGCGAACGCGCCAGGCGTAGCCGTCCCAGAAGCGCTGCCTCTGCCAGACGCAGCCGTCGCCGTAATAGTCGTCGGCGACGTAGCCTGGACCCGGCGCGTAGTAGCGGGGCGGATAATAGCCGGGGCCGTACCCCGGGCCATACGCGTAGCCCGGTCCGGGTCCGTAATAATACGGAGAGGCCAGCGCGCCACCGACGATGGCGCCCCCGATGATCCCGGCGGCGACGCCGGCAGCGACGCCGCGCTGTGCATGGGCCGGCGTGCCCGCGGCCAAAACGAGGGTGGCGGCGGCAGCGACCGCCATAAGCGACTTCTTCATTGGGGCGACCTTTCACAGCGAACGCAAAACTCTTGCGGCTAAGGTTCCATATTTCGTTTGAACGATCAATGAACGGCGCATTGGCCGGGTGCGACCAATTGGTAGAATTGGCCGATTTCAGGCCTGGGAGGCGCTGATGACCATCCTGACCAATGCTCTGATCGCCGGCGCGGCCGTCGGCGTGGTCGGCTATGCCCTGATGAGCCATTTACAGAGCCGCGCCCCACGCCCGCGCGCCAGGGCAGGCGGCGACGGCGGAAGCGACACTTATTCGGATACCGCGAATGAGAGTTTCTCGCTCGGAAGCTGGTTCTCCAGCGACAGTTCCGGAAGCTCGACCGACAGCGGCAGCTGCTCCACGAGCGATAGCGGCGGGGGCGGAGATTGCGGAGGCGGGGGCGATGGTGGGGGAGGCGGGAGCGGCGACTAGGCCCCATCAGGCCTCGTCTTGATCCCGCGCAACGCCCTATTTTAGAGCCGTTCTAGGCTGTTTCCGGGCCAGTTTGGAATAGCTTGAAATACCAGTTTTTCCTTTTGCATCGGGGCGGCCCCTTAAATATCGATGATGGCGCATCACTGAAGGGCCTACCGCTTCCATGATCGTTTGTTCCTGTAACGTGCTGAGCGATGACGACATCCGCGCCGCCGTCGCCGAGTCCGACGATGCCGTGCGTCATGCCAAGCAGGTCTATGGATGCCTCGGCTGCAGCGCCGAGTGCGGCCGCTGTGCCCGGACGATCAAGACCATTATCGACGAAGCGCTCGGCCCCTGCGCCAAGTCCTGCTGCTCCGGCTGCCCGCACAACCACACCGTGGCTGCCAATGACGAGACGGCCGAACCCGCCCAGTTCGCCCTCGCGGCCTGCTGAAAACTTTCCCCGCCATCGGCTGAGCTTTTCCCCGGGTGCGCCCCCGTAGCCGGTTGCCCTCGTGGGTAAACTGACTTAGAAGCGTTCTAAACTCGGTTTAGGGCCGATTTGGACTGTAAGAGCTGGAGTGAACCATGCAGGGCGACGCAAAAGTTATCGATTATCTCAACAAGTCACTGCGTCACGAGCTGACTGCGATCAACCAGTACTGGCTGCACTATCGCTTCCTCGACAATTGGGGCCTGCTGGACATGGCCAAGGTCTGGCGCAAGGAGTCCATCGAGGAGATGGAGCACGCCGACAAGCTCACCGCGCGCATCCTGTTCCTCGACGGTTTCCCGAACATGCAGGTGCTCGATCCCCTGCGGATCGGCCAGAACGTCAAGGAGATCATCGAGTGCGATCTCGCCGCCGAGATGAGCGCGCGGGCGCTCTACCAGGAAGCGGCGACCTACTGCCACGGCGTCAAGGACTACGTCACGCGCGACCTGTTCGAGAAGCTGATGAGCGACGAGGAGCACCACATCGACTTCCTCGAAACCCAGCTCGACCTGATCGGCCGTATCGGCCTCGAACTCTACACCCAGAAGCACGTCGGCGGCCTCGAGGGCGAGGGGCACTAAGCCTTCGTCTTGGTCACTCGGGCTGCCACAAACTCCGCCGTCATCCCGGCGAAAGCCGGGATCCATACTCCCAGACGGGAGTGGAGGCGCGCGATCGGCAACCACTGGGTTTCGCCAAACCACTCCTTGTGGTTATGGGTCCCGGATCTGCGCTTCGCTTGTCCGGGACGACACCGTGATTGTTGCACCACCTACAGCTGCGTCTTGTAGCGCTCTTCCACGATCTCCTGGCTCTCCGGCTCGCCGAGGCTGGTCTGGTCGTGGATGACCTGGCTGATGCTCGGCATCACCGAGCGCTGCACCTTCTCCGGCGCCCATAGCTTTGAGCGCATCAGCGCCTTGCCGCAGTGGAAATAGACTTCGCTGACAGCGATGCTCAGCACCGCGCGCGGCGGCTTGCCGAACTCGACCATCGAAGCGAGCAGATCCGGATCTGCCGACAGCGTGCCGCGCCCGCCGACGCGCAGCGTCTCGTCGATGCCAGGCACGAAGAACAGCAGATGCACGAAGCCCGAGCCCTCGACGACGTTGCGGAAACTGTCGATGCGGTTGTTGCCGGCACGGTCGGGCATCAGCAGCTGATTGGGGCCTGCGACATGGACGAAGCCGATGCCGCCGCCGCGCGGCGAGGCGTCGACGCTGCCGTCGGTGCCTGATGTCGCGAGCACGCAGAACGGCGACATCTCGATGAATTTCCTCGCATGCACGTCGATCGCGGGACGCGCCTTTGCGATCACGCGCGGGGTCGGCTTCGCATAGATGGTGGCGAGGTCTTCGGCGCAGAGGTCGGTCACGAAGGTCTCCCTGATTGAGGCTTCAACGATATCACTCCCCGGCCTGACCGCTATCCCCTTTGTGACGCCGCCGTGGCGCGGCGCCAGGGCGCCATCGTGCGCGCTACACTGCGTCGGCGGGCACGAAGCAACTGATGATGATGGCGCCGCGGTGGTGGACGTACCACACTACGGCCTGGCCGACCGGATTGCCACGATCGCGGATGATGGCGCGCTCGGGCACCTCCATCCATTGTCCCTCGATCGGCACCCAATACGTACCTTTGCGCACGTCGTAGTCGGTGCGATGGCCATCGGAGATGTCGCAGCAGGGTACGCCGTTGGGCGCGATTACACTCTTGAACCAGGCGCGGATGTCGGGCGGGACGTGGTCGTACTGGCCATTGTCAAAGGCCAACGCTGCGGTCGTCAGCGCCATCGTCGCGGCCAGCCAGACGCACAGCGCGAGCCTATGCATGCGATCCTCCGTCGCGTCCCGATTCGTATCGTTGATGCGATTAAGCCCGAGCTGTCAGCGCATTGCATGCTCAAATAATATGCGCAGCGAGATGCGTCGCATATGATGCGCTGCGATACCGGGGCAGATCCGACGATGCCTACATCGTGCGCTGCGGTGCAGTCTGCAGCAATTGCCGAACCTGCTCGCTGTAGAATTTCGCGTTGCCGGTGGTGCCGTGGCCGCGCGTCTCGGTGCTTGCGGGGATGAGATACAGCTTGCCGTTCTTGACTCGCTTCATCGCAGCGTCCGTCACGCCGGTCTCGGGCGGATTGCGCTCGTCGTCGGCGGAATTGATCAGCAGCAGCGAGGCCTCGATTCCCTCCAGCTTGTCGTTGGCGTTGTAGTCGTGCGAGGAATCCCACTGATAGACGTAGTCGTTGGCATCCGCCGTGATCGGCGTCGCCAGCCGTTCGTCGACGATCTTGTCGGCCTTCGCTGCGGTCGGTGCCTGTTGCTGATAGGCGAGCGTGCCGCCGATGCTGGCGATGCCATAGGCCGTGATGGCGTATTTCATCATGCGTGGCTGGCTGGTGTAGTTGCCGCCATTGTAATCGGGATCGTTGCGGATGGTGTCGAGCATGATCCGCCGCATCATCCAGTTGCGCGACGCCATCTCGGTCGGCTGCGAGGCCATCGGCACCAGAGCGTCCATGTCCTTGGGATATGTCTCGCCCCACAGCCAGGTCTGCATGCCGCCCATGGAGTTGCCGATCACGAGCCGCAGATGCTTGACGCCGAGGCCTTCGATCACGAGGCGATGCTGCGCCTGGATCATGTCGTCGTAATTGTATTTCGGGAAGCTCGTCTTCATGCCGTCGGACGGCTTTGACGATTTGCCGTGGCCGATCGCGTCGGGAATGATGATGTAATATTTGGACGCATCGAGCGGCTGTCCGGCGCCGAACAGCTCGCCGGCGAAGGCGGGCGTCAGCATGCTCGCGCCCGAGCCGCCGGTGCCGTGCAACACCAGCACCGGTTGTCCGGTCGGTTCACCGACGGTGGTGTAATGCAGCTTCAATTCCGGCATGACCTCGCCGGTGTGGAACTTGAAATCCTTGGCGACCCAATCGCCCTGTTTAGGCGCCGGGTAGTCAGCGGCGAATACCGATGTCGAGATGGACAGCAGAACGGCCGACAGTGCCGCGCAAGAAGCTTTCATATTTGTCTCCCCATGTGCGGCTCATGGCCTGTGGCCGCGTTGGGACGGACCTTACCAGAAGTGTCCGGAACGATGTAGGATTTCGCCTCAGCCGATCGTCTTATGAGGAAATCATCGGGAGAGACTGCATGTGCCGCAACATCAAGACGCTGTTCAATTTCGAGCCGCCCGCGACGGAGGACGAGATCCATGCCAGCGCGCTCCAGTTCGTGCGAAAGCTCTCCGGCTTCAACAAGCCGTCGCAGGCCAATGAGGCGGCATTCGACCGCGCGGTCGCCGAGGTCTCGGAGGCCGCGCGAAAACTGCTGACCTCGCTGCACACCCATGCACCGACGCGCGACCGCGAGGTCGAGGCGGAGAAAGCGAAGGAGCGTTCGCGGTTGCGTTTTGGCTAGCGGTTCCGCAAAGCACGACCGTGATCTGGCTCACGGAAACAATGGCCGTCATGCGCGATGATGATCGCCGGGGTTTTGACAACCCGGAGCTCGATCATGAACCGCCCCCTTCTTCCACTGAAAGCAGGTGCCATCGTTTTCACGCTGTTGTGGACCGCGTGGATGATGTGGTGGAGCGGCTCGTTCTCGAACGCGAGCGTGGTGATCCTGGCCGTTTGCGGCGCTGCGGTCGGTTATCTCTGGTACCGCGCCATGCGCTGGCAATTCGAGCGCATGGGTATGCTGCCGCGGCGTGAGGATCAGGCGAAGTAGGCGCCTGCTAGTCCTTGTGGCCGTGCTTCTTCTTTTTCTTCTTTTTCTTCTGCTCGTCGCCCTCGGCATCGTCGCTCTCGGCGTCGTCGTCGGAGGACGCATCTTCAGCTTCTTGCACGGCGGCTTCGAGCGCGGCGCGCTCGACGGCCTCCCGCTCGCGCTGGCGGCGGCGTTCGTCCCAGGCGTCGAACAGCTGCTCCAGCCACGGCAGCACCTGCTCGATCGACGGCAATTGGCCGGGCGGACCGGCTTCGCCGCGCGGCCCTTGAGGTCCGGCGGGGCCTTGCGGACCCACTGCGCCCCGCGCACCGGCTTCGCCCGCCTTGCCTGCCAAACCGGCCTTGCCCTGCGCTCCGGCCTTTCCGGCCGGTCCCGGCTTGCCTTGCGGTCCCGGCTTGCCGCGTGCACCGTCGGGGCCCCGCTTGCCCGGATGACCCTGCGGTCCCGGCCGCCCCGGCTCGCCCTGCCGCCCGCGCGGACCCTGGGGTCCCTGCCGTCCCTGATCGTCTGCCACGCCGCTGCTCCTTCTGCGCACGCAAGCTACTTAGCGGCGTTTGACGACAGCGGCAATTACGCCCGTGCATCATGCCGGGCGTGATCAACATCAATTGGCGCCGCGGGGCGCGGGGCCCCGCGCGTCAATCGTGATACGCCGGCACCTCGATGCCGGAGGCCGCGTAGATCCTGATCTTGTTGCGCAGCGTGCGCACCGACAGGCCGAGCACGCGCGAGGCACGCGTGCGGTTGCCGTCGCAGCGTGCGAGCGTCTGGAGCACGAGCTCACGCTCGACCTCGTCGACGGTCGCGCCAATCAACAGTGGAACGATCTCGTTGGGTGCAAGGAATTGCGCGCCCCGCTCGGGCGCGGCGACATGAACAGTGGTCATCAACACACTCCCCGATCAACGCCCGCTTCCATCGTTGGAAGCGGATCGAGAACAAACGACCCCCAAGCCGTGAATCTACGGTGAGCGGGTTTGGTTAACGAAAGGTTAATCGCGCGCGATCGCACGAATTGACCTTGGGAATGCCGCCGCGCCGCCGCGATTGGCACGAGATGCATAGCGATGCGGACCGATTTTGGGTCTCACACTGTGCGATACCCGCCATCCACCATCACGATCGTTCCCGTGACGTAGGACGACAGGTCCGAGGCGAGGAAGATCGCGGGGCCGACGATGTCCTCGGGCTTGCCGGTGCGCGCGAGCGGGGTGTGGTCGACGAAGGCTTGCACCAGCGCCGGATTGGTGGCGCGTACATTGGCGTTGATGTTGGTCTCGATGAAGCCCGGCCCGATCGCGTTGACGCGCACGCCTTCCTTGCCGAGCTCGACCGCGAGCGCCTTGGTGAAGCCGAGCACGCCGTGCTTCGAGGTCGTGTAGGCCGCCGAGCTCGGCGTGCGCAGATGCACAAAAGACTGGATCGAGCCGATATTGACGATGCGGCCCTTAGCTGCGCGCAGGGGCGCGAGGAAAGCCTGCGTCATGTTGAAGACGCCGTTGAGGTTGAGCGAGATGATGTCGTTCCAATCCTTCGCCACCGTCTCGGTATCCGCGGTGAAGGGATTGCGGCGGGTGATGCCGGCATTGTTGACGAGGATCGAGACCTGCCCGACCTTGTCGGCGACGGTCTTTGCCAGCGCGAAGCAGTCGTCGCGTTTGGTCACGTCGAGCGCAAAGCTCTCGGCCTTGCCGCCGGCCTTGCGGATCTCCTGGGCGGCTTCCGCAACAGTGTCGGCATTGACGTCGAGCAGCACCACTTGCGCGCCCTCGCGGGCGTATCCGGCGGCAATCGCCCGGCCGATGCCGGAACCGGCGCCCGTGACGACAGCGATGTGGTTTGCAAGCAATGCCATGGCAATTTCCTTCCGGATTCGTTTCTAAGTTTCATGAAAGGCTAACTCGAAATTAAGGGGTCGGAAACGGCCGCCTTGGCATACTCGTCTCCATTGCTAAACGTTGCGCGCATGATGGAACGACTTGAATCCTGGAAATTGGCGCTCGAGCGCCTGCGGTCGGCGGAATTCGCCGACTGGGCCGAGGCAGGGCGGCTGGTGGCCGAGATCGTGCGGATGAGCACCGATGCCACGCTGCGGCAGGCCGCCGAGCAGGCGCTGCCCGTGCTGCGCCAGGCCGCGGACAATGACGATCACGGCGTCGCGCTGGCCGCCCGGCGCCGCGTCCGCGTGATCCTCGATGTCGTCCATGATCTGACCGCGCCGCGCTTCGGCCGCCGCAACGCCGCGCCGAAGAAATTGTCCAGCGAGGATCGTGCGCGCAAGATGCTGGGCCTGCCGCTCGCGGTGCAGCTCACCTGCGACGACATCAACCAGGCCTATCGCCGCGCCGCCAAGGGCATGCATCCCGACCAGGGCGGCAGTGCGCAGGCCTTCATCGATCTCGGCTCCGCGCGCGACGTTTTGATTCATCCCCGCGCGCACAAGGACGCGTGAGGCGCCTCAGCTCTTGTTCACGCAGCTCGGATAGGGCGCGGCTTCGCCCGGCATGATCGGGCAGAGGTCGATCGGGCTCAGATCGCGCAAGCGGGCTTCCCAGCGGTCGTCATTGACCGGCGGTTCGTCGCTTTCGGGGCCGCGCTCGGCCCACTGGATGGTGTAATAGTCGGTCGCGCCCTTGAGCGTGATCAGTAGTGCGGTTTCGCTGTGCCGCGTCGGGCCGCTGTCGATGCGGCCGCAGCCGATCACGGCGACAAAGCCCTCGAAGCGGCCGAAGGTTATGGCACCGAAGGGCCTGGCGGCAAAACTGTCGGGGCAGGCTGATTTGAAGCCGCCTGCGATGGTGCCCGCAAAAATCTGCGGCGATGCGCCTGGCGTCAACGTCATGCCCTTCTCGCCGGTGACCGTGATCATCTGCGTCCAGCGCTCGGGCGTCTCGCCCTTGAGCACGGCTTCGCGGATGTAGTGGCCGCCCTTGGTGTTCTCGAACACGGCCGCAAAATTCGACGGCATCGCGAAACTGACGAGCTGGCCGAAGATCGGCGAGATCACGCGGAAGGATTGCGGGGCCTGCGCCTGCGCTGTTGCGGCGAGCAGGAGCAAAGCGGTGAGAGCCGCCAGCGTCGTCATCCGTGCGCGCATCGACCTGCTCCAATCCGCGAGGTGAAAAAACGACCGGGCAAGGATGCTAGCATCGCATCCTTGCCCGGCCCTTGTCGTCCGCCGATCGAATTCTTACCAGCTGCAGTGGCCGGCCTTCAACGCCTGGTCCTTCATCGCGAGCGCGTCGAGGAAGGTCGGAACGGTCTCGCTGGCGCGATGATAGCCGGCCGGCCACGGCGTGGTCGGGATGCTATCGTCCCAGATCTGGCAGAAGCCGCTGTCCTGCCAGCGGATCAAATGATAGCCGGCTTCGGCCGGGCTTGCGGCGACGAAAGCGGCAGCAGCGAGGCCGGCGGCAGCGCAGGGCATGGAAATACGACGCATTGATCAGCTCCTCAAAAATGAAAGATGTGATGCGCCTCCCGACAATGACGGGAAGGGGTGCGGGGCGCTTCTCAGCCCGCGCCCCGGACAAGATGTGAGTAGTTCAGTGTGCTGATCAGGTTCAAAGCGTAGACCCGGGGAAATCGCGGAATTCACCAGCCAATAGAAGAGGGCGGGCCGCCTGCGCAACCCGCCCTCGAACTGGATTGGCCGATCGGATCAGAGAAAGCAGCGGCGCTCGGCGCGCATCTTGATCTGGAGCTCGGAGGCCTGCGTGAAGGTCGGGAGCGGCTTGCTGACGACCTTGTAGGTCGACGCGCCCCACTGGAACGGCTTGTAACGGAGATCCTCGTTCCAGACCTGGCAGATGCCGGTGTTGTCCCAGCGAATCACGTAATAGCCGCCGGCTGCCGCCGACGCCGGCACGGCGAACACGGAGGTGGCGATGCCGGCAACGGCACAAAGGGCGAGAACGCGACGCATGGAAAATCTCCTGATGGGAAGGTGTGCGGAGACTGGTGCGGCAAAACTGCGCAGCTTGCAAGCCGCAGCGCGGCCGATCACGGATATGTCAGGAGCCCGCCCGAGGACCGGCCTTGACTATCCTTTCGCCAGCGAGGCGACCGCCTCGATTTCGATCAGCATTTTCGGATCGGGCAGCGCCTGCACCACGCAGGTGGTGCGTGCAGGAAAAGGCGGCGGGCCGAACGCGCCGGCATAGAGCGCATTCATCGCGGCCACGTCCGAGGCGCGGGTCAGGAGCACGTTGACCTTGGCGAGGTCGCGCATCGTGGCGCCGGCCTCGTCCAGCACGCGCTTGATGTTGACGACGACATTGGCGAACTGCGCCTCGAACCCGCCAGGCAGCGCGCCCTGGGCGTCGAAGCCGGGAATGCCGGAGACGAACAGCAGGTCGCCGACGCGGGTCGCAAAGGACAGCGGCGGCGCCTTGACGTGCGGCGGTGGCGCGAAGTGCTGGATCGTCATGGGGACCTCGGATGCAACCGTGATGGAGCAGGGGCGAGCGTAGCGGCATGCGGGGCGTGCTCCAACACAAAACGCGAAAACAACCCCATGCACAGTAGAAATCATTGGCGGAATCTGGATTTCGGGAAGGCAGAAATTGTGGTTGACCCGTCGGGCAAAACAGGGGCAGGATGGCATGGTGGGGATGGTGTTCGCGAGCGCAGACGGCTTGCTTCGCCTCGCCCCGCGTGCGGGGAGAGGCCGACGCGCGCAGCGCGGCGGGTGAGGGGGACTCTCCGCGAGCCCAGCTGTTACTGTCTATGCGGAAGCGGCCCCTCACCCCAACCCTCTCCCCGTAAGAACGGGGCGAGGGAGCAGACCTCACGCACCGCCCATCATGTTGCCGCCGCGATCGATCGGATAGATTGCAGCATCTGATTCGCTTTCCCCTTGAAAAATAGCCCTCGGAGACGCCCCATGAAGATTGCTTCCACCTTGCGTGCCGCGCTCGTCGCCATTGCTGCGCTAGCCGGCCTCTCGACCGCGGCGCAGGCCGACGGCGGCACCGTGGTGTTGACGATCTACAAGGCGGGCTGGTTCATCGGCGGTTCGGGCGGGAGCGGCGTGCTGAACTTCCGCGGCCGCTCCTATTCGCTCTCGACCGGCGGGCTCGATTACGGGCTCGTCTTCGGCGGCTCCAAGACCGTGCTGCGCGGCCGCGTCTCCAACATCAACCGTCCCTCCGATGTCGCCGGCGTCTATGGCGCCGCCGGTGCCGGCCTCGCGGTCGGCCGCGGCGCCCGCGCCATCGTGCTGACCAACCAGAAGGGCGCGGTGCTGGAGCTGTCGGGCTACCAGACCGGCCTGATGGCGAATGCCGATCTGAGCGGGCTCGCGATCACGATGCGGTAAGAGCAGGTGCCGTAGGGTGGGTTAGGCGAAGCCGTAACCCACCTTTTCTGTTTCCGCGGATAGGAACAGTGGTGGGTTACGCCTGCGGACTACGCTTCGCGTAGCCGCGGGCTAACCCTCCCTACGAGACCTACGGATCATGCGCTCACCATCTCATGAATCCGCTCGCAATGCGCGACGAGGTTCTTGCGCGCATCGACGAACGCCTTCAGCGGCGTCGGGATCGGAAAATAATAGATATTGGCGATGAAGCCGTAGATGCCGGCATCACAGCTGGTCGGCCGCTCGCCATCCACAAAACCGTTCGCGGGTACGATCTCGGCGAGCACCTGCAAGTCAGCCACCCCTCGCGCGTAAGCCTGTTCGGGCGTGTAGCGGCCGATGCCCTGGTAGTGATAGCGCTGGGCATTATAGGCCTTCGCCTTCTCGAAGCCATCCGCGTCGATCTGCGGATGCTGCGCGATGAAGCCGTCGCGAAATGCCGGATAATAGCGCTCGTCCTTCCAGCGCGAATAGGACATCACCCAGTAGAGATCGTCGAGCATGCGCGTGACGAGATGATGGGTCCGGCGCTGCGCCGGCGACAGCGCGGCATCGATGGTCAGATGATATTTTGCGATCGCGTGCGCGATGATCGTTTCGCTGTCGCCGATGGTCTCGCCGTCATCGACGATGTAAGGCAGCTGCCCGCGTGGTGCGGCGGAGGCATCGAACACGTGCTCGTGCACGAACGGAACGCCTGCGAGCTTCAGGAAGGCGTAGACCTTGAGGCCATAGCCGTTGTTGTCGGCGACGCCGAACAGATTTGGGTAGGAATAGAGGGTCAGCATGGTAGCTGCCTTTACTCGCGGGCCGGCGTCCTGGCCCGTTTGCCCGTCGTGACGGCTTGCGCGGATTTGCTGGAGCGGATCATCAGGAACGACCCGGACGTGCCCGGCAGCCGCCAGCGCCCGTCGATCTCGGTCGCCTCTCCGTTCATGATGCCGTCGTAATGGACAATGTCGAAGCCGTAACCCGGCGGCTCGTAGCGTTTGACAAAGGACACGACTGTGCCGGCGCGATGGCCCGTGATCGAGGCGCTGTGGGTTCGCACCGGGCAGCGCGGATTCGAGCAGGGCTCGGTGACACTGCCGCTGATCGCACCGCCGGCCTCGACCAGCGTCGCCGTGAACGTGACCATTCCCGTGCCGGGTTGGATGTAAGTGCCGTCCCAGACACCGGAGAGATCGTCGCTCATGGCGGCGGCTTCCTCGACATGACGTGCGCCGATTGAGGCTCGGCTGTTCCAACCCACGTTCTTCCACCCCAAGTCGTATCGCCGCCATCACGCCCTTGCAATAGTCCGCACGCGACGTCGATCGACCGGAGGATGGGTGCCCGGCATCATCCGTTTGATGGAGGCCGCGCCTCTCAGGGGCGAAAAAAGTGCTATTCCGCCTGTCGGATTATCGCCCGCGCGTTCGTCCTTCGAGCGACGGCGCGCGTGTGCGCGTCCGGTTCGAGGCAAAGGATATCAGTACATGACCTCCATCACGCCGTTTCTCTGGTTCGACAACAACGTTCCGGAAGCCGTGGCCTTCTACAAATCGGTGTTCCCCAATGCGAAGGTCGAGACCGTCAGCGACTTCATGGCGGTGTTCGAGCTCGAGGGCCAGCGCTTCAACGCGCTCAATGGCGGGCCGCAACACCGCTTCAACGAGGCGGTGTCGTTCTTCATCAGCGTCGAGACGCAGGACGAGGTGGACTATTTCTGGAGCCGCCTCACCGTCGACGGCGGCGAAGAATCCCGCTGCGGCTGGCTGAAGGACAAGTTTGGCCTGTCCTGGCAGGTGGTGCCATTAGCGCTTGGCCGCTATCTCGGCGACTCCGACCGCACCAAGGCCAATCGCGTCATGCAGGCGATGATGGGGATGCGGAAGATCGTGATTGCGGATTTGGATAAGGCGTATGGTGGGTGAGACGGCTGACGGTTCTGCGGGCGGCGTAACCAAACCCACGGTGTCGTCCCGGCGAACGCCGGGACCCATACCGCGTGATCTATCAATTGTGGCCGGTAGGAGTACCGAACGACGAGTCTTCGTCAAACTTTACCCTGTGGTTACGGGTCCCGGCTTTCGCCGGGACGACGGCGGAGTGCAGAGCGCCTATCGTCAATCCATCCTACACAGGGTTTACTTCGCGACCACGCCCTGCATCGCTATACTCCCCACCATCAGCTGGATGGTGATCTCATGGCAAACGAATTGGCAGGCAAGGTTGCCGCGGTGACCGGGGCCGCGTCGGGCATTGGGCTCGCGAGCACTGAAGCGATGCTGGCCGCGGGCGCGCGGGTGGTGATGGTCGACCGCGACGAGGCGGCGCTGAAGTCGCTCGGCAACAAGCATGGCGACGCCGTGATCCCGCTGGTCGTCGACCTCCTGGATCCTAAAGACTGCGCAACGCTGCTGCCGCGCGTCCTGGAGAAGGCGGGCCAGCTCGACATCCTGCATGCGAATGCGGGCACCTACGTCGGTGGCGATCTGGTCGATGCCGACACGACGGCGATCGACCGGATGCTGAACCTGAACGTCAACGTCGTGATGAAGAACGTGCACGACGTGCTGCCGCACATGATCGAACGCCGGAGCGGCGACATCATCGTCACGAGTTCGCTGGCGGCGCATTATCCGACGCCATGGGAACCGGTCTATGCGTCGTCCAAATGGGCGATCAACTGCTTTGTCCAGACGGTGCGGCGCCAGGTCTTCAAGCACGGCATTCGCGTCGGCTCGATCTCGCCCGGCCCGGTCGTCACCGCGCTGCTCGCGGACTGGCCGGCCGAGAAGCTTCAGGAGGCGAGGGAAACGGGAAGCCTGCTGGAGGCCAGCGAAGTGGCTGCCGTGGTGATGTTCATGCTGACGCGGCCGCGCGGCATGACCATCCGCGACGTGGTGATGATGCCGACGAATTTCGATCTTTAGGGCGCATTGTCGTAGGGTGGGTTAGCCGAAGGCGTAACCCACCGCTTCTGTTCCTGCGGAGATGGACAGTGGTGGGTTACGCTGCGCTAACCCACCCTACGAAGGCGCACCATCATCCGGCCGACGCCGCCGTAAACACCGCCAGCTGCGCATCAAACGCGCGGCGGAAGGCCGGGCGCGCTTCGCCGCGGGCAACATAGGACGAGAGGGTCGGATAGTCGGCGAGGATGCGCGATGCATTCAGCCTGCGCAGCACCGTCACCATCAGGAGATCGCCGGCGCTGAATGCACCGTCGAGCCAGTCGGCCCCGCCGAGGTGGCGGGACAATTCGTCGAGCCGGACGCGGACACGATCGTTGAGGAGAGGCAGGCGCTCGTCATACCAGCTCTCGTCACGTTCGAGCAGCGTCGCCATGCCGAGATCGACGATCGTCGGCTCGACGGTGTTGAGCGCGGCAAACATCCAAGCGATGGCGCGCGCCCTGGCGTTCGGCTCGGTCGGCAGCAGGCCGTCATGACGCTCGGCGATAAGGAGCACGATGGCGCCGGTCTCGAACAGTGCGAGATCGCCGTCCTCATAGGTCGGTATCTGCCCGAACGGATGCAGCGCAAGATGCGCCGGCTCCTTCATGGATTCGAACGACACCAGCCGAACGTCGTAGGGTTGGCCCACCTCCTCGAGCGCCCAGCGAACCCGCATGTCGCGCGCCTGTCCTCGGCCGCGGTCGGGCGAGTTTGCGAAGGCGGTGATGGTGGGCATGTGGGGTCTCCGGGGTGATGGCGGTTTGGACCGAGGACGAACGAGTGCAGTGAATTCCGACAGTGCCGGTGGGCACGGCGCAAGGGCGCCTTTGCCCACCCTACGAAGCTGGGCCGTTGGCGAGCGTTGCGAATTGCCTGTCGTGCAATAGGATGGCGTCAACATCGCTCCGGGGAGGTCAAGATGGCCATTAACAAGGACAAGATCGACGACGCGGCGCTCGCCTTGCTCTGGCTCACCCTGCACGATGGCAATCGGGCATGGAAGGGTTTTGACTGGGACGTGCTCGGCCGGCTCCACGACAAGGGCATGATTGATGATCCTGTCGGCAAGGTGAAGTCGGTGGTGTTCACCCCCGAAGGGCTCGAACGGGCGAAGACGCTGTTCAAGGAATTGTTCGAGCAGTGATGCCCTGGCGATGAACCGCGAACAATTGGCTGCCGCCTACGCGGCACCCGCCCGCCACTATCACAATCTGGCACATATCGAGGACTGCCTGGCCGCGCTCGCGCGGGTCGAGGGTCTTTCGGCCGCCGAGCGCGAGACGCTGACGGAGGCGATCTGGTGGCATGACCTCGTGTATGATCCGACCCGATCCGACAACGAGGAACGCAGCGCGCAGCTCGCCGAGCAGCACGTCCGCACCGAGCTTCGTCAGGAGGTCGGCCGCCTGATCCGTCTGACGAAGACGCACGAAATTAGTGCTGGCGATCGCCTCGGGGCGATCCTGATTTCGATCGACCTCAGCATTCTCGGCACTGATCCCGCGCGCTACGACGCCTATGCCGCCGCGATCCGCCAAGAGTTCATCCACGTCAGTGACGACGACTATCGTATCGGTCGCGCCCGGGTGCTCCGCCATTTCGCGGCGCGCGAGGTCATCTTTCCCGATCCGGGTTTCGCCGCGACCTTCGACTGCCAAGCCCGCACCAATCTCGCGCGGGAGCTGGAGGCGCTGAGCTGAGGCGGGGGTGATGCGTAGGGTGGGTTAGCCGCTCACGAGCGCGGTCCGTCAACACGGGACGGCGCAAGGCGTAACCCACCTCTTGAGCCTCCGCGGCGACAGAAGCGGTGGGTTACGCCGCGCGGCCCGCGCTTCGCTCGGCCGCACAGCTAACCCACCCTACGAAACAGAACAGAACCACGCCGCCAGTTCTCGCCACGGCTCCAGCGTCCAATGCCCGGACGCCGCACCGGACGGCGAGGGCAACACGAAAATCTCCGGCAAGCTCTCATCGCGCGGCTGCCGCCCCAGCGAAATCGCAGCTGACGGCCTGCCATAAAACAGGCTCGCCGCCTTCTTGCTCGTGAACGCAATCGTCCGCGGCCGGTACTTCTCGATCTTGGCCCTGAACCCCGGCACGTCGATCGACGCGGCCGCGATCTGGTGATCCATCCCGGCGCCCGACTTGGAGAGATCGGTGAAGCCGATCCCGAGCTCAAGCAGCGCGGCGAACTCGCCCGGCTGATAGCGCCGCGGCGTGATGCCGGCCTCATGGATCGCGCGCCAGAAGCGGTTGCCGGGATGGGCGTAGTAGTGCCCGACCTCAGCCGAACGCGTGCTGGCGGCGGTGCCGACGAAGACGAGGCGGAGGTTGGGACGGAGTTGGTCAGGGAGGCGATGGGGGGTGGGGGCGGGCAAATTAAACGTCTATAGGCTTGGCAGTTGTGTAGGGCATATTAACAAAGCGTAACTCATCGCCTTTTGCCGGAGCGCGAAGAGTTGCCACGCAGACGAGGTAGATCGCTCCTTCGCTGACTCTCCGCCGTTCATTGCCCGTGAGCGTGGAACGATACG
Organism: Bradyrhizobium ganzhouense; assembly: GCF_049949285.1. Taxonomy (NCBI): domain Bacteria; kingdom Pseudomonadati; phylum Pseudomonadota; class Alphaproteobacteria; order Hyphomicrobiales; family Nitrobacteraceae; genus Bradyrhizobium; species Bradyrhizobium ganzhouense. The sequence goes on along the minus strand of NZ_CP181318.1, from coordinate 6,960,602 downwards.
GGATAGCAGCCGATCCAAGATGTCACTTCGTTCACCCGGGCTACCTTTGCTAGTGCTTAAAGATCGTCTTACGATGGTATTCTAGGTACTGCCTCTCTGTTCGCATAAGTCTGCGCCTCAACCCGCTAGGAATTTGCAGATTGGCGGCATCTCTTGGCGGAATGGAACTCGAAATCAGCATAACCCCGTCATCCCTAAATGAGATAAGGCCGGAGTCGAAGAGTGCATCAAGATGGGCGGATAAGAGGAGCCCATTAGCTGGATCTAGCCGCTCTTGATTTGTCGACGCCCGCCACGGCTTAATGTGCGAAGCTCGCAACAATGGCCGCAGCTTGCAATTGATAACCGCACACCCCTCCTCCCAGCGTTTCTCGATATCGTATCTAAAGCGCCCTTGGCCCAATCGGGCATCGATCAGCGCCTTCCTTGTTGTTTTATCGATGGAAACGTCGGCTTCAATTTGCGCCAAATCCCGCGTGATCGGAGAGCCGATTGAATTTTCGTCAGATCGAATCGCGTTCAGGGATGCGACGATTGAAACGTCTGATATTCGATTCAATCCACGACTGAAGTTCTGTTGGCTCGAAAGCAATCGCTGAAACCAAATATACTGAGTGATGTCTATCGGATCGGGAAGATAATCGACTTGAAAAGTGATCTCTGTTCCGTCTTCATGGCTAGATCGGCTGTATTGGGATGGCCGTTCGCTGCGCGCCAACTCTTTCATAACACCTGAGCAAACGAGATCGTACGATTTGGGCGAACCCCGTCCCGTGACGATCCATATCCTGTTGCCGACTAATGTTTCAGTTCGGAAGCGTTTGCCGGTGAAGAATTTCAGTTCTTTGGCGCGGCGCTTTCGCGCGCGATCAAAGTAAGGGCCCCATTCCTCCGTCTTGTGATAGCCGATGAAATCGCTCATGCGAACCTTAAAAAATCTGGTTGTTCAATGCGACTCGGCGCAATTAGTCGCGTGATCCGATAACACGCTCTAGATGGTACTCCGTTCGTGCCGCTTATATTGCTAAGGCTGCCAAACTTTAACGGAAGCAGAGTCGACGTATTCGATTGCTATCCGATCATTTCTTTCGCGGAATTGGGCCAGCCGCTCCTTCGTGCCTTGTAGATTTGCTTCTGGCTGATGAACGCAGACGAACAGTTTATTCAGGCCGCTTTCGAAAATAGCGTCGTACAGATGGAAGTCATTTTCGGCGACGGAGTGCCCAAATATGATGAGCGTGCCGGTAAGAGTCTTCAATTTGTCGTAGCAGTAACGAAAGTAGGGAACCGAGTTTATTCGTGCCATCTTTTGACGTGCGGTTCCTTCCGCAACGAAAAGCGGTAGTTCTTGCCTATTCCGTATTGTGTCCGAAATGTCCGAAATAATCGTACCAGTGGTTACGATCCTCTTTTGCGTATCCCGCTGGGCGCCAAGGAAAAGGTGGAGTGCCCCATGAAGATAAAAAGTATTGCAGGTACCTTCTTCGCTAAACGTACGAAAGCCTCCCACAGTCTGACCTAAGCCAAATCCATCTGTAAACGAATATCCGCCCATTTTGAGAATGACCCAATAGAGCAAAAGATCGTAGTTGACGGTGAAGATATTTTCAAAGCTGCGAAGGAAGGCGGCGCATTGCTGCCGTTGCTCCTGCGGAATGTCGAACTGGACGCCAGGATGAACCTGTCTAACGGCTTGTATAAGAGCTTCGCGCACTGCTGCTGCGTCGTTTCTGAAAATGGTGGCTCTATCGTCCGCTCCGTAAGCGCTTTCGACTCGAGCCGCATCTTGCAGAGCTCGCATGACCAGCTCAAAATCCACGGTGGCGAGCGAATCGAATAATTGCCGGATGGGGCTGTCCGGTTGCAATCCCGACTTGTCCAGCAAAGCTGAGTAAGAGAACTGTCCACCCGCTTGTGCGATTGAGAATCCGTTTCCAATTAACAGTGAACGGTTTTGATCGGATTGCTTGAGCGCTTCGTCATATGCGATCGTCATTTTGACTTCCTCAAAAATCCAAACATTGTCTATCGCACTATAAGTAGATCGAAATCGGTATCGCAATTAGTAGTTAGTACAAAGAGGCCGAGCTCGCGCTCGACCTCTGATGTTCGTTCGGTGTTCGGTAGTAAGGGGCGGCGTCGGTCACAGCACCTTATTACTCTCCTTTACCTTCTCCGCATCCAGATACACGTTTGAGCCCATCTCCTTGAACTTCGCGCTCATCTGCTTCATGCCGTCCTCGGCAGTCCCGCTCATGGACATGCCGATCGAGTTCGGATCGTTCAGCGTCGCCGCGTAGTCGCGGACGTCCTGGGTGATCTTCATCGAGCAGAATTTTGGGCCGCACATCGAGCAGAAATGGGCGACCTTGTGGGCTTCCTTCGGCAGGGTCTCGTCGTGGAAGTTCTTTGCGGTGTCGGGATCGAGGCCGAGGTTGAACTGGTCGCTCCAGCGGAAGTCGAAACGGGCACGTGACAGTGCGTCGTCGCGCAGTTGCGCCGCCGGGTGGCCCTTGGCGAGATCGCTCGCGTGGGCCGCGATCTTGTAGGTGATGACGCCGACCTTGACGTCGTTGCGGTCGGGCAGTCCGAGATGCTCCTTCGGCGTGACGTAGCAGAGCATGGCGCAGCCGAACCAGCCGATCATGGCCGCGCCGATTCCCGAGGTGATGTGGTCATAGCCCGGCGCGATGTCGGTGGTCAGCGGTCCAAGCGTGTAGAACGGCGCTTCGCCGCACTCCTTGAGCTGCTTGTCCATGTTGATCTTGATCTTGTGCATCGGCACGTGGCCGGGGCCTTCGATCATGACCTGGCAGCCCTTGTCCCACGCGATCTTCGTCAGCTCGCCGAGCGTCTCCAGCTCCGCGAACTGCGCGCGGTCGTTGGCGTCGGCGATCGAGCCCGGACGCAGGCCGTCGCCGAGCGAGAACGAGACGTCGTACTTGCGCATGAGGTCGCAGATCTCGTCGAAATGCGTGTAGAGGAAGCTCTCCTTGTGATGCGCCAGGCACCACTTCGCCATGATCGAGCCGCCGCGGCTGACGATGCCGGTGACGCGGTTGGCGGTGAGGTGGATGTATTGCAGGCGCACGCCGGCGTGGATGGTGAAATAATCGACGCCCTGCTCGCACTGCTCGATCAGCGTGTCCTTGTAGAGCTCCCAGGTCAGCTGCACCGGATCGCCGTTGCACTTCTCCAGCGCCTGATAAATCGGAACGGTGCCGATCGGCACCGGCGAATTGCGCAGGATCCACTCGCGCGTGGTGTGAATGTTGCGGCCCGTCGACAGGTCCATCACGGTGTCGGCGCCCCAGCGGATCGCCCACACCATCTTCTCGACCTCTTCCTCGACCGACGAGGTCACCGCCGAGTTGCCGATATTGGCATTGATCTTGGTGAGGAAGTTGCGGCCGATGATCATCGGCTCGAGTTCACTGTGGTTGATGTTGGAGGGGATGATGGCGCGGCCGCGGGCGATTTCGCTGCGCACGAACTCCGGGGTGATGAAGGCGGGGACTTCCGCGCCAAAGCTTTCGCCGTCGGCCAGCGCTGCTTCCGCGCGCTCGAGCTGCTCCTTGCGGCCGAGATTTTCACGCGCGGCGACGTAGATCATCTCCTTGGTGATGATGCCGGCGCGGGCGAATTCGAGCTGGGTGATCTTGTGGCCGTCGAGTCCGCGCAGCGGCTGGTGATAGGCCGAGAAGGCGCGCGCGGCCTTGTCGGCGGAGACGCTGCCGTTGTCCTCCGGCTTGATCTGCCGGCCCTGATATTCCTCGACGCCGCCGCGCTCCAGCACCCAGGCCTTGCGGCCGCGCGCGAGACCGGCGTTGACGTCGATCGTGACGGACGGATCGGTGTAGGGGCCCGAGGTGTCGTAGACCGGCAGGTTCGGCTCGCCAGCGCCTTCGGACAGGATGATCTCGCGCAGTGGCACGCGGATGTCGGGCGCGGCATCGGGCGACGCGAAGATTTTTCGCGAGGACGGCAGCGGGCCGGTGGTGACGGCGGGGACGGTCTTGTCGGGGTTGGAGCGGATGTTCATGGGATCCTCCGGTTTAATTCTGTTGTGCGATGTTGCTCTCGTCATCCTGAGGTGCGCGCTCTTGCGCGCCTCGAAGGATGAACGAGCCGGGCCGTCGCCCTTCGAGGGCCGCGTGCGCGGCCACCTCAGGGTGACGGGATGAAGAAAGGATGTGAGACATCACGCCGCCTCCTGGGCCTGGCCGAGCCATTGCCGCACCCGCGCATCCGGGTCGGCATTTTGGGTGACGTCGCTGACGACGGCGATGGAATCCGCGCCCGCGGCAAAGATCTCCGCGGCGTGCTCGAACTTGATGCCGCCGATCGCAACCAGCGGGATGGTGCCGATGCGCTTCTTCCATTCCGTGATTTTGGGGATGCCCTGCGGCGCGAAGCGCATCGATTTCAGCGTGGTGAAGAAGATCGGACCGAGCGCGACGTAATCGGGCCTGGCTTTGAGCGCGGTTTCAAGCTCGGCGTCGTCGTGCGTGGAGACGCCGAGCGACAGGCCGGCTTCGCGGATGGCCTTGAGGTCGGCATCCGCCAGATCCTCCTGGCCGAGATGCAGGTACTTTGCGCCCGCGACGATCGCGGCGCGCCAATAGTCGTTCACGACCAGCTTGGCCTGCGTGCCTTTGGTGATGGCCAGCGCATCGGTGACGATCTGCAGCGAGTCGGCGTCGTTCAGCTCTTTCGTGCGCAGCTGAATGGTGCCGACGCCGAGCTTTGTCAGGCGTTCGACCCATTTGAGGCTGTCGACGACGGGATAAAAGCGATCAGGATACGGCATGCCAGAACGGGGTCCCAACGACAGGAGTGGAGGGGGAAGCGAAGTCGCGGGCGTTCATCAGCCCGGCCTCGTATGCGGTGCGGCCGGCATCACAGCCGAGGCGGAAGGCCTTGGCCATGGCGACGGGATCGGCCGCTTTCGCGATGGCCGTGTTGAGCAGCACGGCGTCATAGCCGAGCTCGAGCGCTTCGGCCGCGTGGCTCGGCGCGCCGATGCCGGCGTCGACCACCAGCGTGATGTCGGGCAGCCGCTCGCGCATCAGCTTGAGCGCGTCGCGATTGGTGATGCCTTTTGCGCTGCCGATGGGGGCTGCCCACGGCATCACCACCTTGCAGCCGGCATCGACCAGCCGGTTCGCGACCGAGAGATCTTCCGTGCAATAGGGGAACACCTCAAAGCCGTCCTTGATCAGGATGGTGGCGGCCTCGACCAGGCCGACGACGTCGGGCTGCAGCGTGTCGTTGTCGGCGATCACTTCCAGCTTGATCCAGGAGGTCGCAAACAATTCGCGCGCGAGCTTGGCCGTGGTCACCGCTTCGCGCACGCTGCGGCAGCCGGCAGTGTTCGGCAGCACGGTGACGTCGAGCTCGCGGATCAGCTTCCAGAATGCGTCTCCCGTCTTGCCGCCGGCGGATTCGCGCCGGAGCGAGACGGTGACGATGTTCGAGCCGGAGGCGCGGATTGCGTCCTGCATGATCGCGGGCGAAGGATAGAGCGCGCTGCCGATGAGGAGGCGGGAGGCGAAGGTTTTGCCGTAGAAATTGACCATCAGTGTCTCCGCGTGCAGCGGTCTGCTCCCTCGCCCCGCTTGCGGGGAGAGGGTTGGGGTGAGGGGGAGCCTCCGCGGGGACGGTGAGAGTTGGACTCGCGGAGAGTCCCCCTCACCCGGAATTTGCCTCGCAAATTCCGGCCTCTCCCCGCAGGCGGGGAGAGGCGAAGGAAGGCGACGGCTTCGCTCATCATCCTCACCCTCCCTGCCGCGGCGTGATGATCTCGATCTCGTCGCCGGCCTTCAGGCTGGTCTCGGCCCAGCGGCTTTTCGGCACGACGTCGTAGTTGAGCGCAATGGCGAAATGCGTGCCCTCGTAGTCGAGCTCTGAGAGCAGCGCGTCGACGCTGGCCGCATTGATCTCGCGCTGCTCGCCGTTCACGATCACGCGCACTGCATCACCTCATTGTCGATCTGGCCGCGCTCGACATAGGACAACGTCAGCTCGGCGAGCGCCGGCGCGAGCAGGAAGCCGTGGCGGTAGAGCCCGTTGACGCTGATCTTGCCGCCGCGCACGCCGATGCGCGGCAGATTGTCGGGATACGCAGGACGAAGGCCCGAGCCGAACTCGACGATGCGGGCCTCGCCAAAGGCCGGATGCACGGCATACGCCGCGCCCAAGAGTTCCAGCGCGGAGCGGACGCTGACGCCGGTGTCCTCGGCCTCGATCGTGGTCGCGCCCAGCATGAACAGATTGTCCTCGCGCGGGATCACGTAGAGCGGCCAGCGCGGATGGATCAGCCGCACCGGGCGCGAAAGCTGCACCTCGTCCGTCTCGATCTGGATCATCTCGCCCTTGACGCCGCGGAGCTCGGGTTGTTCGTCGCGCGCGGACAGGCCGCGGCAGTCGATGACGAGGCCGTCGAGATCTTTTGCGGTGACGTCGCTGCCGAACTTGATGGTGCCGCCGGCGGCAACGATGCGCGCGTGCAGCTTCGGCAGGACGCGGCGCGGCTCGACATGGCCCTCGGTCGGGAAGAACAGCGCGTCGCGGAAGCGGCCCTCGAGCGACGGCTCGAGTTCGGCAAGGCCCGCGGCATCGAGCCGGCGATGGCCTTCGGTCATGCGCGCAAAGCGCTCAAAGTCGTTGCGCTCGCGTGGATGGGCGACGACCAGCGAGCCGTTGAAGGGGGTATCCGGCAATTCGCGCCGCCAGATGTCGAGCGAGCGCAGGCCGAGCCTGGAGATGATGGGCTCGGCGACCTCCGCTTCGCAATAGGGCGCGAGCATGCCGCCGGCCCAATGGCTGGTGGCGTCGGTCATCCCTGCGTCACTGCGCTCGTGTAGCGTCACGGCATGGCCGGCCTGCGCGAACAACAGCGCCTGCCAGGCTCCCGCTATGCCTGCACCGATGATGGATACCGGAGACTCCGGTCGCTTGGTCGTCTGCAACATCCCTGTCCCTTCGCCGGCATGACCCGGATCAGGTTCAAAGGGTCACCGCGGTCCTGGGCCGGCTTGCTGAAGCGCAGGCTTGCCCATTTAGCGGTATCTCAGCTCCTCCTCGGAGCACCCCTCGGAACGGCTCTAATGTAGGCTAGTGGGGCGGGGTGGTCAACGCATGTTCCCGGGAACCTGCGCCCGCGCATTGCGGACCTGCTGCACCAGCTTGCGATGCGGCGCAGCGCCGACCATCGGCTGCGGATTGCCGTTCGGCTCGAGCTGAGGCTCAAAGCTCGCCTGTTGGACGGCTTGCTGGCGCTGGTGCTTTGCAACGTAGTAATAGCCGCCCGCGAAATAGCGCACGGCGCGGTCGTGGTCGCCATTGGCGGCGTGGTAGGCGCCGGCGAGGTATTTGACCGCATAGGTGAGGTTGGTGTTGGGGTCGCGCAGGCCGGCGGCATCGCCGGTGTAGCCGAGGCCGCGGGCGGTCGCGAGCTTGATCTGCATCATCCCGATCGCGCCGCCACGGCCGACCAGACCCGGCTGATAGCGGCTCTCGCGCATGATGACGCGATGCACCAGCGCCTCCGGCACGCCGTTGGCGCGCGCATGCATGGCGACCATCTCGGCATATTCGGCCTGGCCTGCGAATGCGGCCTGCGGCGACACCAGTCCGGCCGCGAGGAACGCGGCAATACCTAAAATTTTCATCGGATATCCCGGACGTTCTGAGCAACCTGCGCCCGGCTGCCGTTAGGCCTCCTGAACGCGGCGATGATGTGACCGAACGCCGCCGTTGACGATTTTGCGGCGCAGAGCCGTCGTTACGACTCAATGCTGGCGCAGCAGTTCCTGCAGGCGGACACTCGCGTCGCGACAGCAAGCCTGTCTAGTCGCGCCGAGGCGCGAAAGCGAGTATGAAGCGCCCTGCGAATCGGGAGAGGTGCCATGACAAAAACAACAATGGGCAAGACCATCACCGGCGAGATTCCCACTCAGAACCCGTGTGCCCAGTGCGGCGCGCCGATCGCGCAGCCAGACTGGATCGAGCCGGGCGAGGGGCGGATTTCCTATCTCTGGAATTGCCACGCCTGCGGCTATCGCTTCGAGGCGATCGCGATCTTCCACGAGCCCGCTGTAGAGTATCCGCCGCTCGCGGCTTAAGCAGCGACCTGTGCCGCGAGCCGCGGCTGCTGCCACACCGGCAATTGCATCCGCACGATCAGCCCGTGCGGCTGGCGGTCGTGCAGCGACAGCTCGCCGCCATGGGCGATCGCGATCGCGCGCGCGATCGACAGGCCGAGGCCGAAGCCGGTGGAATCGTCCATGGTGCGCGCGTCGTCGCCGCGCACGAACGGCTCCAGCATCTCCTGCTTGCGCGCGTCCGAAATGCCGGGGCCGTCATCCTCGACGTCGATGATGAGCTTGGTGCCGGCGACGTCGAGGCGGATCGTCACCTCGGCGCCGAAGCGCACGGCGTTCTCGACGAGGTTGGTGACGCCGCGATGCAGATCGTCGGGGCGCGCCGCGGCGGTCGCCGATGACGGGCCGTCATAGTGCACGACGTGGCCCATGTCGCCGAACTGGTCGGCGATCAGCTGCAGCGTGCTCGCAATGTCGACCAGCGTGATCGCCTCGATCTTGCGATCGTTGCGCAGCAGCGACAGCACGCTTTCCAGCATCGAGCGCATCTGGTCGAGATCGATCAGCATGCGCTTGCGGTTGCCCTCGTCCTCGATGAACTCGGCGCGCAGGCGCAGCCGCGTGATCGGCGTGCGCAGATCGTGGCTGATCGCAGCCAGCATGCGGGTGCGATCCGACATCAGCCGACCGATCCGCTCGTGCATGCGGTTGAGCGCGCGCGCGACAGAGCGGATCTCCTCCGGACCGCGCTCGGGCAGAGGGTCTGCGCCGCCGTCCAAGCTGAAATTCTCGGCCGCCTTGGCAAAGGACGAGAGTGGCGTGGCCAGTGCGCGCGCCGCCCACAGGCCGAGCACGCTGATGCAGATGAAGGCGGTCATCAGCGTCACCAGCCACGGCGCGCCCCAGAACCACGGACGCGGGCCGTTTTCGACATGGCCCGCGATCATGGTGCCGTCAGGCAATTGCACGCCGATGCGACGGGCGTCGCCGACGGGTGCGAGCTGCACCACCTTGTAGCCGCGGCCGAGATGGCGCCGGAGCCCATGCAGGTGCTGGCCCTCGCTGTCCTCGACCACAATCGCCGTGCCCGGCGCCGATATCTCGATGTTGAGCTTCGGGAAGGCGCGCGCGAGATCGGCAGCGAGGCGGGGACGGTCGTCCGGCCTTGCCGAGCCGAGCAGCAGCGCGGCATCCATCAATTGGGGAGCGCCGTCCGGCGCCTGGTCCGGGCGGTCGGGCCGGCTGATCAGGAAGGCGGTGGTGACGACGAGATGCAGCGCGACGGTTGAGGCCAGCACCAGCGCTGCGATCTGCCCGCCGATGCCCTTGAGGTGGAAGAACCCGAACGGCCTCATCGTCTTAACGCCCCGTCAGTTGCTCAGGGGCGTCGTAACCGCTTCCGTTCTGGGCGTAAACAGATAACCGCCGGAGCGCACCGTCTTGATGATGGTGGGATCGGCCGGATTGGGCTCGATCTTGCGGCGGATGCGGCTCACCAGCACGTCGATGGAGCGTTCGAACGAGCCGGTGTTGCGGCCCTGCGTGAGGTCGAGCAGGCTGTCGCGCGAGAGCACGCGGCCAGGACGCTCGCAGAAGGTCCGCAGCAGGTCGAACTCTGCGCTGGTCACCGCGACGCGCGCGCCTTCCGGATTGCGCAGCTCGCGCAACCGCAAATCGATGCGCCAGCCCTCGAAGGCCAGCGTCGAGGCGCCCTCGATCGTGCTCGCAGCCTGTGCGGAGGCCTGGCGCCGCAGCACCGCGTTGATGCGGGCGAGCAGCTCGCGCGGGTTGAATGGTTTCGGCAGATAATCGTCCGCGCCCATCTCAAGGCCGACGATGCGGTCGACGTCCTCGCCGCGTGCGGTCAGCATGATGATCGGCGTCTGCGCCTCCGAGCGCACCTTGCGACACAGGCTGAGACCGTCCTCGCCCGGCAGCATGACGTCGAGGATGATGAGATCAACGCGGTGGTCGGCCATGGCACGCGACATCTCGCGGCCGTCGCTCACAGCGGTCACGTTGCAGGAGTTGTTGCGGAGATATTTCGCAATCAACGTCCGGGTTTCGCGGTCGTCCTCGACGACCAGGATGTTGGGAGAAGGAATGGCCATGAGCTTTGTTTGTCCAAGATTCGGGCCAAAAGGCGAAGATTTTTGTTTCCGTTTGTTTCCGAATGGATTTCCGCAACACCCCGCAACGACTGGGTCGTCGTACGGCAAGGTCCCGTTAAGACCGTTAACCATACCGTGGGGCAGTCGCGTACGAAACCCCGCAAAAACCACGGTGCACTCATGACCTCGATTTCGGCGGCCTCCGCCGGTAATTACCAGTCGCCGCTGCAGAAGCTGCAGCAGGAATTGCAATCGGAAGTGTCCGACGGCACGGTCTCGTCATCGGACCAGTCCGCACTCACGACCGCCCTGCAAGACATCGACACGGCGCTTCAGCAGAGCAAGTCCAGCGATCAGTCGAGCGGCACCAAACCGTCCAAGGACGGCCTGAAGTCGAAGATCGACAATCTCATCGCGGGCGAGGTCTCGAACGGGACGCTGACGTCGAACCAGGCCGACGAGCTCAAGGGCGTGTTTCAGTCCGCCTTCGGCAAGGGGCCCGGTGGTGCCGGCGGTGCGCATGGTGCGGGCGGGCCGCCGCCCTCGGATGACGGCTCTTCGGATTCTTCGTCGTCGACGGATTCGACGAGCAGCAGCTCGACAGATTCCAGCACGGCCAAGATTCTCGAGCAGTTCCTCCAGGCGCTGCAGCAGTCGCAGTCTTCGTCGAACTCGTCCTACAGCGCGAACGGCACGACGAGCGCCTCGAGCAGCACGGACATCTCCGCGCTTCTGATCGACTACCAGAGCTGACCTGCGCGACGCGGGTCGGCGCGTTCCTCGCCGCGATCGTGCTATATCCCAGGGCGCAAGATCGTCGGCGAGGAACTGTGCATCACGCACGTTCCTCGACAGGAACCTTCCTCGCTACGCAGCGCCGAATGGCGCAACGAAATCGCCGCAGCACAGGAACTGTGGGTGATCGTGGCTGTTCTCTCCGCATGCGTTATCTGCTGAAGGAGAGGACAACAATGTTGATGAAATCGATCGCCGCCGGTCTTGCCGGCACCGCCTTGTTTGCGACCGTTGCGCTTGCGCAAAACCCGACCGCCACCACCGACAAGTCGCCGACCGCGGCCGCCACCGCGACGACGACCACCACCACCGCTTCGGGCGACTGGCGCGCGTCGAAAATGGCCGGCTTGAAGATCTACAACGATGCCAACGAGAACATCGGCTCGATCAACGACCTGCTGATGGACAAGAGCGGCGCTGTGAAGATCGCAGTGATCGGCGTCGGCGGTTTCCTCGGCATGGGCGAGCATCTCGTCGCCGTGCCGTATGAGAAGCTGAAATTCGTCAATGAGGCGGTGGCTTACACCGGCACTGGCGCGAACCCGAACGCGAAGCCCGCTGCGACCACGACGACGGGCGCTGCGACCGGCAGCGAGAAGACCACGACGACCACGACCACAGCGTCGTCCTCGTCGAAGTGGTATCCGGACCACGCCGTGTTCAATGCGACCAAGGACGAGCTGAAGAACATGCCCGAGTTCAAGTACTCGGAGTAATGCGGATCGCGTGATGGCCTAAAACGAAGCGCGCCCGGTTTTCACCGGGCGCGCTGTCGCGTTTTCTTTCTTACCTCTCCCCGCAAGCGGGGAGAGGGAGAGACTCTTCACTTCACCAGCGGGCAGCCGCCCTTGTCGAGCGGGCGGAAGGCTTCGTCGCCGGGCACGGTGGCGATCAGCTTGTAGAGGTCCCACTCGCCTTTGGACTCTTCGGGCTTCTTCACCTCGAACAGATACATGTCGTGGACCATGCGGCCGTCGATGCGGATCTTGCCGTTCTTGGCGAAGAAGTCGTTCACCGGCGTCTTGCGCATCTGCTCCATCACCTTCGGCGCTTCGTCGGTCTTGATCGCTTCGATCGCCTTCAGATAATGCATGGTGGCCGAATAGAGACCGGCCTGAATCATGGTCGGCATGTGTCCGACCTTCTCGTTGAAGCGCTTGGAGAAGGCGCGGGTCTCGTCGTTCATGTCCCAGTAGAACGCGTCGGTGACGATCAATCCTTGCGTCGCCTTGATGCCGAGCGAATGGGTGTCGGTGATCTCCTGGAGCAGCGCGATCATCTTCTGGCCGCCTTGCACCAGGCCAAACTCGGCGGCCTGCTTCAGCGCATTGGTGGTGTCGCCGCCGGCGTTCGCCAGCGCGACCACCTTGGCCTTGGAGGCCTGGGCCTGCAGCAGGAAGGACGAGAAGTCGGATGAGTTGAGCGGATGGCGGACCTCGCCGAGCACCTTGCCGCCGCTCTCCTTGACGACGTTGGCGGCGTCGCGCTGCAGCGCCATGCCGAACGCGTAGTCTGCGGTGACGAAGAACCAGGTGTCCTCGCCGCGCTTCACCATCGCCTTGCCGGCGACGTTCGACAGCGCGTAGGTGTCGTAGGTCCAGTGCACGGTGTTGGGCGAGCAGGCGGTGCCGGTAATGTCGGACGAGCCGCCGCCGGAATTGATGTTGATCTTGTTCTTCTCGCGCGTCAGCGCCGAGATCGGCAGCGCGACCGAAGAGGTCGGCACGTCGAGGACAGCGTCCACCTTCTCGTTGTCGTACCAGTTGCGGGCGATATTGACGCCGACGTCGGGCTTGTTCTGGTGGTCGGCGGAAACGATCTCGATCGGAACCCCTGCGACCTTGCCGCCGTAATCGGCAACCGCCATCTCGACAGCGGCCAGCGAGCCCTTGCCGGTCGCGTCGGCATAAAGGCTCGACATGTCCGTGAGGACGCCGAGCTTGACGACGTTGTCGGAAATCTGCGCCTGCGCCGAGCCGCAGCTCGCGGCGATGGCGAAGCTGGCCGCGACGGCGGCGATGAGTTTCTGCATATGGTTTTCTCCCTCAGCCTTGTTGTTTGGGCTTTGTTGCGCGGACTGTTCTAGCGACAAACGGTCGCGGGGGCAAAGCCGGGGAGGCGCGAAGACGGGTGGGAAATAAGTAGGGGGGCGGCGGTGTTGTTGCCCTCTCCCCTTGCGGGAGAGGGTGGCTCGCCGCGCAGCGGCGAGACGGGTGAGGGGTATCTCTCCGCGAGTCCAACTCTCAATTGAATGCGCGGACAGATACCCCTCATCCGGCGCTTTGCGCCACCTTCTCCCACAAGGGGAGAAGGAAGAAGGTTACGCGCTGCTGCCTTTGAGCCGTTCGTTGCGCCGGCGCAGGCCTTCGAGCGTGGCGAGCAGGATGACCGAGACTGTCGTCAAGATTACCGCGGCGGCGGTGATGGTCGGGCTGATGTTCTCACGGATGCCGCTGAACATTTCGCGCGGCAGGGTGCGTTGTTCCGGCCCCGCCATGAACAGCACGATCACCACCTCGTCGAAGCTGGTCGCGAAGGCGAACAGCGCGCCTGACGCGAGCCCCGGCAGGATCAGCGGCAGGATCACGCGGCGGAACGCTTCCAGCGGCGAGGCGCCGAGTGAGGCGGCGGCGCGTGCCAGATTGGTGTCGAAGCTTTGCAGCGTCGCGCCGACCGTGATCACCACAAAGGGCGTCGCCAGCGCGGTATGAGCCAGGATCAGGCCGAGATAGCTGCCGGTCAGTCCGATCGGCGCGAAGAAGAAATAGAGACCGACCGCGGTGATGACACCGGGCACGACCACCGGCGACAGCACAAAAGCCAGCACCAGCGGCTTGAACCGGCTCTTCCACTGCGCGAGCCCAAGAGCTGCCAGCGTGCCAAGCACCATGGACAGCAGCGTCGAGGCGACCCCGATGATCATGCTGTTCTTCAGCGAATTCATCCAGCGCGGCGAATTGATGAAATCGTCGTACCAGCGCAGGGAAAGGCCCGGCAGCGGATAGGTCAGGTACGAGCCCGAGCTGAACGACAGCGGCATGATCGCCAGGATCGGTGCGATCAGGAAGATGAACACCAGCGTCGAGATGACGATGGTCGCGGTCCACGCGATGCGCTGGCTGGGCGTGCGGAGGGAGGAACTGTCGCTCAATTCTTCATCCCTCCCGTGACCTGCTGGCCCTGCACCAGCTTGCCGTAGACGAGGGCGAGCAGAATGGTGGCCAGCAACAGCACGGCACCGAGCGCGGAAGCAAGGCCCCAATTGGCGGTCTCGGTCGTGTAGAGCGCGATGAAGTAGCTGATCATCTGATCGGCGGCGCCGCCGACCAGTGCCGGCGTGATGTAGTAGCCGAGCGCCAGGATGAAGACGAGCAGGCTTCCCGCGCCGATGCCGGGCAGGGTTTGCGGCAAATAGATCCGCAGGAAGGCGGTGAGGGGTGGCGCGCCGAGCGAGGCGGCGGCACGCATGTAAGCGGGCGAGATCGCCTTCATGCTGCTGTACAGCGGCAGGATCATGAACGGCAGCAGCACGTGGGTCATGGCCACGCAGACACCGAAGCGGTTGTAGATCAGGCGCAGCGGCTCGTCGATGATGCCAAGCCAGTGCAGGCTGTCGTTGACGACGCCGTTGCTCTGCAGCAGCACGATCCAGGCGCAGGTACGGACCAGAAGCGAGGTCCAGAACGGCAGCAGCACGAAGATCATCAAGAGGTTCGACCGGCCCGGCGGCAGCGTCGCCAAGAGGTAAGCGACCGGGAAGCCAAGGATCAGGCAGAGCGCGGTGACGCCGAGGCCGATGAGGAAAGTGCGGCCGAAAACGTCGCGGTAGATCGCCTGATCCGGCGGGGCCGCGACGATCGCGCCATCCACGTTCCGCGTCAGGTCGAGCGCCGCGAGAAGATAGAAGCCGGTCACCGGGCCACTCGCATCCTTGATCGTCGTCCAGGTGGTGCGGTCGCGCCAGGCTGGGTTGATCTTGCCCAGTGTCTCCTTCGCCGTGCCGGGCTCCGGCACCGCCTTCAGATTGCGTGCGGTGCTGGTGAGGATCGTGCGGAAGCCGTTCAGGGCGTAGTTGAGCCGCTTGGCCGCGATGGGGATGGAGCCGGAGGCGCGCGACGCCTGGATGTCACTTGCGAGCGCCGCGTAGGCTTTTTCGTCCGGCAGGTCCTTGCCGTCCCAGTTGGCGAGAGCCGCGACGGTTTGAGGCAGAGCCTGACGCACTTCCCGGTCATCGACCGCGCGCCACAACATGCCGGCGATCGGGCCCGCAAAGGTGAAGAGCAGGAAGACGAGAAGCGGCAGCACCAGCGCCAATGCCTTGACCTGGCGTGTCCGCTCCGCACGCCTCAATCGGCGCTTGAGCGGCACCTCGGTCGACGCATTGGCGCCGGTCAGAAGCGCATCCGTCATAGGGCGAGCCCTGTAGGGCGCGCTATTTCGCGGCCCATTTGTTGAAGCGCTCGGTCAGGCGGTCGATGTTCTCGAGCCAGAAGGCAACGTTGATCTCGACCGCGTTCTTGATGTTGTCAGGCGCGGTCGGCAGATCCTTCAGGACGGCCGGCTGGATCAAGGCGGCGGCGTCCTTGTTCGAGGTGCCGTAGGCAATGTTCTCCGACAGTTTCGACTGGTTCTCCGCCTTGCCGGCGAAGTCCAGGAACTTGTAGGCCGCGTCCTTGTTCGGGCTGCCCTTCAGGATCACCCAGCTGTCGAGGGTGAAGAGCGCGCCGTCCCACACCATGCCAAAGTTCTTCTTCTCGTTCTTGTTCGCGGTGTCGATGCGGCCATTGTAGACCGAGGTCATGGCCACTTCGCCGGAGGCGAGCAATTGCGGCGGCTGTGCGCCGGCCTTCCACCAGACGAGGTCGCCCTTGATGGTGTCGAGCTTCTTGAACGCGCGATCGACGCCTTCGTCGGTCGCCAGCACCTTGTAGACGTCCTTCGGCGCGACGCCGTCGGCCATCAGCGCGATCTCGAGCGTGGTCTTCGGGCCCTGACGCAGGGCGCGCTTGCCAGGAATCTTCTTGGTGTCGAAGAAGTCGGCCCAGCCTTTGGGGGCTTCCTTCAGCTTGTCCTTGTCGTAGCCGAGCACGAAATCGTAGAGGATAGCGCCGACGCCGCAGGGATTGACCGACGGCTGGATGTAAGCGGCCTCGCCGCCGATCTTGGAATAGTCGAGCTTCTCGAACAGGCCTTCCTCGCAACCGACCGCGAGCTCGTCGCTCTCGACCTGGACGAGGTCCCAGGTGGCGGCGCCACCCTGCACCTTGGCGCGCAACACGCCGACGCCGCCGTCCCAGGACTCGTCGTTCATGGCAACGCCAGATGCCTTCTTGAACGGCTCGAAATAGACCTTCTTCTGGGCGTCCTGATACGCGCCGCCCCACGACACGACGGTGAGGTCACGCGCCTGCGCGATGGTGGCGAGCGCGGCGCTGGCGCTGAACGCCGCGGCGAAACCCAGAGCAATCTTGCCAATCTTGCGCTTCAGCATGGTCCTTGTTCCTTCTTCATTTGCGTTGCGTTGCGTTGAGGTCGATCGATTGCGGTGCGCTGGTGGGATCAGACGGGATCGAGGGCCAGGCAGTCCTCGGGGCGGAAGGTGATGAAGACATTGTCACCAGATCTTAGGCTGCCATGCCTCAGGCTATCATGCGCCCCCGGCTGAAGCTTGACCATGAACTCGGCGTTCCCTGCGACATCGAGCACGGCCAGCGCGTGGTCGCCGAGATAGATGGTGTTCAGCACCTTGGCCGGCAGCCGGTTCGGTCCGTCGCTGGAGGCGCCATCAGGGATGATGGCGATCCGCTCCGGCCGTACCGACAAGGAGGTCGATGCGCCTGCGCCTGAGACGTTGACCGCACGGGCCATGACGGAGCCGCCGGCCGCCAGCGCGACGCGGCAACAATCCTTCTCGATCGTCTCTACGGTGCCGGCCAGCACATTGTTCTCGCCGACGAAGTTGGCGACGAAGCTGTTGACCGGATGCTCATACAGCGCGTCGGGCCTGTCGATCTGCTGCACGATGCCGTCGTTGAACACGGCGATGCGGTCCGACATGGTGAGCGCTTCGCTCTGGTCGTGGGTGACGTAGACGACGGTGATGCCCATCGTCTCGTGCAGTTGCTTGATCTCCAGCTGCATCTGCTCGCGCAGGCGCTTGTCCAGGGCGCCCAGGGGCTCGTCCATCAGCACGAGCTGCGGATTGAAGACCAGCGCGCGGGCCAGCGCCACACGCTGTTGCTGGCCGCCGGACAATTGCCCGGGCCGCCGCTGCGCCAGGGTTTCCATCTTGATCATGCGCAGCGCCGCTTTGACGCGCGCCTGCGTGTCCGCCTTGTTGACCTTGCGGACGGACAGAGGAAAGGCAACGTTCTCCTCGATCGTCAGGTGCGGAAACAGGGCATAGTTCTGGAACACCATGCCGATGTCGCGCTTGTGCGGCGGCATGTTCTTGATCGGCCGTTCCGCGAGGTAGATCTCGCCCTGGGTCGGAACCTCGAAACCGGCCAGCATCATCAGCGTGGTCGTCTTGCCCGAGCCCGACGGGCCGAGCAGGGTGATGAACTCGCCCTTTTTGATGTCGAGATCGAGGTTCTTCACCACGAGATGCTCGCCATCATAGGTCTTCTGAATGCCGGAAAAGCGCACCAGTGCCGGCGCAGGCGTGACCATGCCGGCTTCCATGTTGTCCTCGCGTTGTCCCCTACAATGCCGTCAGCAACCTCGTTCGAAGTTGCGACGGGCAGCTTAGCATCCTCCAACGAGAATGCCAGCGACGCAAGCGATAAGGCTTGCGCGGATTCCGTGCATGAAAGCGCGCTACATCCCCGACAGCTTGGTTACGTACACGTTGAGTGTGCCGCCGGCTTCCGCGACCACGCGCAGCGTCTTGGAATCGAAGGCGATGTCGGCCAGCGTGAGGCTGCTGATATTGGCCTCGACCTTGACACCGTCCTCGCTCTTCTGGAAGTCGGCAATGACGCCTGCGATCTTCTCGCGCGCGTTGGCGGCGATCGGCTTCAGGTCGAGCGTCGCCTTCTGCACCAGCGCCTGCTGCATCTGCGGCACCACCGCGCGGGCCGCAGCGCCAAGCAGGCCGAAGGCCGCCTCGGACTCCACCGCGAGCTGGATGTCGGCGAGCCGCAGCGTCTGCTGCGCCTGGTCGAGCATCGGCCGACCCCAGATGTGCACGGTCGCCTCGGCGCCGAGCCCGAGCCAGCTCTTCTTCTCTTTGGCGCGCACCAAGAGCGAGATCAGAAGCCGCTCGCCTGATGGGACGACGTTGACGCTCTTCACCGTGACCTCGACCGGACCGGAGCCGTCCTCGGGATAGGTGTGGCCGACCATCTGGGCCGCGATCAGCTTGTTGATCTCGGTGAAGGGCACGTCGATGGGAACGCCGATGTTCACGCCGGTGCCGGTCGGCGGCACGATCGAGATCTTGTCGGGGAACGGGCAGTCCGGCTTGGTCTGCGCCGGCGTCACGCGCGTCTCGGCCTCGAGGCCGAGCAGCAGCGTCACGTTCTGCGCGTCGACGCGCGGCTGCGCTGCGATCGCGCGGGTCGGCTTCATCTCGAGCCAGAGCGGCGGCAGCGCGGCCGAGGACCCGGTGCCCTGCAGCGGGATCGAGCGGCAGGCCTTGGCCCATTGCACCTTCGCGTTCTCGCGCAGGCTGGGATCGTTGCGGATGCGCTCGGAGACGACGTTGAGCTGATCGCCGACGGTCTTGTCGATCAGCGGCTTCACCTGCGCCGGAACGTTGACCTTGGCGCCGGCGACGTTGAGGTTGGTGTCGCCGAGATTGACCTGCGCGCCCAAATTCGGCTCGAGATGCCAGGCGGCCGCGAGCTTCGGGCGCGAGGTGACGACGACGCTGCCCTTGATCTCGGCGCTGGCGTTCAAATTCTTGATGTTGACCGCGCCGATCCGTTTCGCCGCGTCGCCGCCGAGCACGCTGCCCAGCGCATCGCCGAGCGCGCCGGTGGCTTTCGCCGACAGCGATCCCGTCACGTTCAGCTTGCCGCTGATCGGCGTCGACAGCGTCAGCACGTCCTTGTCGCCGGTGGCCGACATCGGTCCGCGGACGGCGGTCCAGCCGATATCGGCGTCCTGCAGGATCTGCGAGATCGGATTCTCGGCCTTGCCCGCGAAATTGCGCGGTGAAGCCTTCTCGGCCTGCTCCCGGATCGCCGACAGTGCGATCGCCACTGGCGCCACCACGATCGAGCTTTTCGAGACCGGCGGCAGCGGCGGCAGTTGCGCGACCGGCGGCGCCGAATTGGTCGCGCGCGGCGACAGCAAATCCATCGCCTTCAGGCTGATGAAAAACGACGCCGCGAGCACCGCAACGGCGATCAGGACAGTCTTCAAGTTCAGCGTCAGTCGCATCAATCCCCCAAGCCGCCCCGACGGGATTTTACAGGGCAGGCGAGGAGGGCGCTAGAGCGCATCGGTGGGGTGGAATTGCGGCAAATCGGTTAATGGCTGCGGCCGTGCTGTGTCCGTCTGTTCAGGCGGCTAGCCGCGCCTGGGACGACGGACCGCGCGCACCTTGCCGGCGGCGCCGCCGCCGCAGAACAGGCGATCGCCCCCGTCGGATTCCAACCCTGAAACCATCATCCCGGCCGGCAGGTCGAGCTGTTCGAGCACCTTGCCGGTGTCAGGGTCGATCCGCCTGATGTCGCTGTCCTCGCCTTCCCAGGTGCCATGCCAGAGTTCGCCGTCGACCCAGGTGACTCCGGTCACGAAGCGCTTGCTTTCGATGGTGCGAAGCACCGTGCCCGTGTCGGGATCGATCTGATGGATCTTCCGCTCGCGATATTGCCCGACCCAGAGCGAGCCTTCGGCCCAGGCCAGGCCGGAATCGCCGCCGCCACCCGGCGCGGGGATCGTGGCGAGCAGCTTGCCGGTCGCGGCGTCGATCTTCTGGATGCGATCCTCCGCGATCTGGAACAAATGGCGGCCGTCGAACGCAGTGCCCGCATGTGCGGCGACATCGAGCGAACGCGCGATCTTGCCGTTGGCCGGATCGAGGCCATTCAATTTGTCGCCCGATGCGAACCAGACATGGGTGCCGTCATAGGTGACGCCATGCACGGCCTCGACGCCCGGAAAAGGCCCGTATTCCCTGACGATCTCGGCGGCGGAACGCTTCATCTGCTCGATCCCTGTGATGCGACCAGCCTACGATTTTAATAGAGGTCCGGGGAGTAACAAGCCTGTCGGGAATCCGGGGACGGGCGGGGTCATCCAGCGGCGCGCGCGTCCGTGGCCGAACGACTGCACCTTGTTCGTTCGCGCCAGCTCTTCGAGCGCCCGCTGCACCGTGCGCGCGCTCATGTGAAGCGCGAGTGCGAGCGCCGAGCTCGACCACGGCTCGCCGTCGGCGAGAATGGCAAGGACGGCGGCGTGCTTCTCCTCGACGGGCCGGGCCAGCACGATGACGTCGCGCGTTTTGCGCGGGGCCAGCTCGAAACCCTGTTTTGTCGCGCTGATCTCGGCCAGCGGCTTGAGCTGGGTGCGGAGGCGGCCAATCTCGACGCGCAACCGCGCGCGGTGCGACTCGTCGACGTGCCTGGCCTGGAACGCGCCCGATATCAACGCCTCGCGCGAGACATCCGCGGGCCATGCCTGCGCCAGCAGACGGGCGAGCGCGAACAGCACGGGCCGCGTTCCGAGCGACACGGCCGTGCCTTGCCTGCGCACGACATGATGGAAGGTGTCGACGACGAGCGCTGTCGAGGTCGCCAGTCTCTCGACCTCGCCGAGCAGCAGCGGGTGTTCGCGGCCGCGCGCGATCAGGCGCGCCGCCGGCGTGTTCAGGATCAAGCTCGCGCTGTCGACCTCGGCCATGAGCGCCGGGATTTTTGCCAGTCGTGCTGCCTTGCCTGCGCGATCGAGTGCTGCGCGCGCATCTCTTGTTTTCAACCGCCTGATGGCGATGCCGGCAACCACCAGCTCGCGAACGACGACAGACGCAGGCGGGAGCGGGGAGACGCCGATCTCGGCCAGCGTGCGCTCGGCCTCGTCGATGCGTCCGAGCAGGACAAGACGGCGGGCCTCGATGTGGCCGGCATGAGCGGCATTGGCGAGATCGCCATGGCTTGCGAGCGTTGCCCGCGCGCCGGCAAGAGTTTTGGCCGGCCAGCTCAGGTCGCGCGAGACCAGCGCGATCTCGGCCTCGGCCACCACGCATCTGGCGCGCGCGACCGCCTCTCTCGGCCCGAAGGCGCGCGCAGCGCTGCGCAGCAGCGTCTTCGCTTTCGCGAGATCGCCGAGCTGCGCCATCGCGATGCCGCGCAGCGCCAGCGACGGCGCATCGTTGCCCAGCGCGACGCGGTTCAGCGCGCCGAGCGGATCGCCGGCCTCCAACGCGCGCGCGGCGGCCGTGATCAGCGACTCCATGAAAATCCCGCCACACTTGTTACTCCCACCACGCAACCGTCTGGTGCCAGAAATCGTTGACGGCCGACATTGTGCGGTAAGCAAGAGGTTTGGAGAGCCATGATGACATCAGCAGAAAAACCGGGAACTAACGGACAGCCCGCCATGCAAACACCGCCAGTGGTGTCGCCGCAGGACTGGGAGGCAGCCCGTCAGCAACTGCTCGTGAAGGAAAAGGCGCATACCCGCGCCCGCGACGCACTTGCCGCCGAACGCCGGCGCATGCCGTGGATGGAAGTCGACAAAACCTACGCATTCGAGGCGCCCTCGGGCAAGGCCAGTCTGCTCGATCTGTTCCAGGGCCGAAAGCAGCTCATTCTCTACCGCGCCTTCTTCGAGCCGGGTGTGTTCGGCTGGCCAGACCATGCCTGCCGCGGCTGCTCCATGGTGGCCGACCAGGTCGCCCATGTGTCGCACCTGAACGCCCGCGACACCACGCTGGTGTTCGCCTCGCGCGCGCCGCAAGCCGATATCGCGCGGCTGAAGGCGCGGATGGGCTGGAACATTCCGTGGGTCACCATCACCGACAGTTTTGATGCCGATTTCGGCGTCGGCGAGTGGCACGGGACCAACGTGTTCTACCGCGACGGGACGCGCATCTTCCGCACCTATCTGATCAAGAGCCGCGGCGACGAGCAGATGGGCGGCACCTGGAACTATCTCGACATCACCCCGCTCGGCCGCCAGGAGCCCTGGGAGGATTCGCCGGCAGGGTATCCGCAGAGCCCGACCTACAAATGGTGGAACTGGAACGACAGCTACGAGGTGGGCGCAGCGCCCGACAAGAAATGGGTCGAGGTGTCGGACGCCGGCGAGATCGCGCTCCGCGCGGCGGGCGCGCAGTGACCGAGATCTGTTCAGTCAACGCGGCCGCCGACGGCGGTCGCGATGACAGGGAGGCCGTGGCCGCGTCTCACCTCGCCCGATGGCTGGGTCTTGCGGCCACGCCCACCTTCGCGCTCATGGCCGTGCTGACGGCTGTGATCAGTGGCAGCCCGGCGGACATGCTCTGCTCCGCCGGTTACGGGTTGTCGCTGGGCGGGATGGTCCCGATGTATCTCTTGATGAGTGCGTTTCACTCGGCGGCGTGGCTGAGGCTGATCTCGGAGCGGCAGGGTGGGGGACGGGCATAAGGAGATCATCGGTGCTGATCGAAGACGGCCTTGGTCCACTCGGGCCGTCTTTGTTATTTGCCGCTTCCGTCGACGAATAATTCCATCAGGACTTCATCAAAATACCGGCCGTTCTGCTTCAGTGCCTTCACCTCGCGGCCGTATTCGACGAAGCCGGCGGCCGCGTAGAGGCGTAACGCCGCTTCATTCTTGCTCGCAACGGTCAGTTGGAGTTTTTCGACGCGCTTTGCGGCATGGGCAATAACCGTATCGACGAGACGCCGGCCGAGGCCAGCTCTCCCCGCCGACTGCCGCACATACATGCCCCAGAGATCGGCCTTGTGCATGGTCTGGGGACCATCCTGCCGGCGGAAGCCGGCGACGCCGACGATCTCGTCATCGATGAAGGCGCCGAAGACGTCCGACGTGGTGAGGCGCTCCTCGAACCAGGCGAGGGGCTTTTCCTGCTCGCGCGCGAAGGTGCTGGCGAAAGCTTCAGGATGCGCCGACAGCGCTTCCAGCCTGATCGCACGGTAGAGTGCGGCGTCGGCGGGTGTGAGCAGTTTAATCATGCGGGTAACGATATCTCACGACGGGCCATGTGGCCCAAACAAAAACGGCTCCGACATCGCCGGGGCCGTTCGTATCTGAATCTCGTCCTCAGCTCGGCATTGAGGCTGATCGGCGCAAAACGAAAACGGCCCCGGTTTACCGGGGCCGTTTGACTGGTTCGCCATCTCGACGGTTTGAACGGTCCGCCCCTAGTCCTCGTCGTGGTGCCCGAAATAGCCGGTCGGAACGCTCAGCTGGAAGCGGCCAATCGACCGATAGTCGCCGAGATTGTTGCTGGGCTGCGGCGTATTGTAGCCGGCGAACACGATCGTCACGGTTCGCTCATCGCTCTGGACGGCCTGCGGATCGTAGACCCGGCCACTGAAGAAGTTCGTGGTGTAACCCGGAGCCGGCGCCTTGAAAGGTGCGACCTGTGCCGCGCTCAGCGCATCGACACCATGGAGATTCACCAGCGGTGCATTCAGCGGATAGGATCGCGGGCCTGACGGATCGACGACGGTGTCCGTCGACAGGATCGGATTGTCGAAACCGTTGACCACATGCCACTTCATGAGATCGCCGGGTGCGCGCACCGGGTTGTCGGTCTCGGCATAGCCGATGAAGTGGAAGCCGTCGGAATCATTGTCCAGACAATTTCCGGCGCCGAAGAACAGGCCGTACCGTCCGTCATGGATCCGCAGGATGCTGCCACTGCCGAGCCAGCGGATGCCGTTCAGCGCGACGGTCGTCTGGTCGCTGAGGCCGGTGGCGGCGCCGACGTCGGTGAAGTTCAGGCCGTCCGCCGTCGTTGCGACGCGAATCGTAATCACGTCGTGATTGGTCTTTCGCGGCTTCTTGTTCACGAGGTTGGTCAGAGCAAAGGCGGGCGTCGCCGGGCACACCTGATTTGGCGGGAAGTTCTTGTCTCCCGTGCTGATGTCCTTGGAGACGTAGAGGACCGCGGTGCTTTCGCCCAGGTGCACAGCGCCCAGGATGGCATCGGGGTCCGTCAGGCCCGTCGTCGCGCCGGCCGTGGCCTCAAGCTTGGGATAGCCTCCGGACGCGAGCGGGCTCACGTAACCGAGCTCGGGCAGACCGTACAACGAGAAGTCTTCTCCGCGGTGAAGCGGGTGAACGACCAGCTGATCGCTGTCGATATGACCATTGGCGCGGTTGAGATGGTAGACGCGTTGCTTGCCTTTTACGCTGAGGGCGAAGGCGTGACCAAGTCCGTTGTCGGCCGCATTCGCGTTCGAAGAGCCATACGGCGTCTTCGTTCCGTTGACATTGACGTTCAGATTGTCGGGGTCGGTCGCGTCCCACGGGCAGTAGGGGTTGAGCGCCAAGGCCTTGTCCCTGAAGATCCAGCTCGCGCCCCAGTCCAGCGAAATCGCGGCGACGGTTGTCTCCTGCTCGTTCCGCGGGCGGTAGTCGAACAGGCCTTCGAGCAGATTGCCGCGGCGGCGCACGAACGGGAAGTAGTAGGGCTGCATCACGCTCTTGCCGTGATTGACCGTCGGCTCTCCGGCGGCCGAGCAGTAGTCGGCGTAGGGCGTTCCGTAGAGCGTCGGATCGTAGGGCGGCGTCAGACTGCTTGGCGGCACGATGCCGGAAGCGTCGTGATGATGAAAAGCTCCCGACTGATGCAGGGCCCACGGTCCCTGTTCGATCGTCGACTGGGTCAAACTGTTGGGAATGTAGGAGATCGCGGGGCCGGCATCAGCGGTGGATGCAGCCGCCAGCAGGACACACGCGGCAGCGGTGCCATGGAGCAAGCGCGTCATGATGGAATGCCTTTTGTTTGGAAGGGAGCAGTTCGGTCGACAGGCGCTGCG
This sequence comes from Bradyrhizobium ganzhouense, assembly GCF_049949285.1. Lineage (NCBI taxonomy): Bacteria > Pseudomonadati > Pseudomonadota > Alphaproteobacteria > Hyphomicrobiales > Nitrobacteraceae > Bradyrhizobium > Bradyrhizobium ganzhouense. The sequence continues at coordinate 6,935,649 of NZ_CP181318.1, read as the reverse complement.
CGGCGCGACACGCGAAACAATGCGAGACGCTGCGGGCCTCACTCGTTCCCTAACATCCGGCTCCAACAGATCTGTGACACCGGCATGTCAGGGTGCGATCGAAGCGGATTTGTCCCGCATTCGCCGCCGCAAACGAAAACAGCCCCGGTCTCGCCGGGGCCGTTCGTATCTCAATCGCGTTCGTCGCTACTTACCGCCTCGCGCTAGCGAAGCTCGGCGCGGCGCTCGGTCATCGGCAGCACGATCACCTTGGTGCCGACGTTGACGCGGGAGTAGAGGTCGGAGACGTCGTCATTGGTCAGGCGAATGCAGCCGGAGGAGACGTGCTTGCCGATGGTGTCGGGGGCGTTGGTGCCGTGGATGCGGTAGACGGTGCCGCCGAGATACATGGCGCGGGCGCCGAGCGGGTTGCCGGGGCCGCCGGCCATGTGGCGCGGCAGGTAGGGCTGGCGCTGAATCATTTCCGGCGGCGGGGTCCAGTCCGGCCACTCGGCCTTCTTGGTCACCGACTGCGTGCCCGACCAGGTGAAGCCATCGCGGCCGACGCCGATGCCGTAGCGGATCGCCTGGCCGTTACCGAGCACATAATAGAGATAGGTGTTGGGCGTATCGATGATGATGGTGCCCGGGGCTTCACGTGTTGAATAGCTGACGGCCTGGCGGCGGAAGCGGGCCGGCGTCTCGACGGCGTCCTGATCCTCGGACGGCGCGGTCTGATAGGTCGGCGCCTGATACGGCTGGTACGGCTGCGGCGCAGTCATCGTCGGCAGCGGCTGGAAGAACGGAAACAGCTGCACGGGCGCGGCCTTGGCCGGGCCGGCAAATGCGATTGCGGTCACGGCCACTGCACTGACGGCAACGGCGCGCGAATACGTCTTGAATGTGTCCAGATTGAACATTGGTCGCCCCTGTTTGCGTGGTGTTTCTTGGTCACCCCGGCACCGTTTCGGTGCTCCGTTGCTTGAAGTCCTAACGGAAAGAAGTTTCGGGACGTTTGCTCGGAAAACCGAAAACGGTTTCGTCGTGGCAAGGATTGTTTCATGACAGTTTCGTGGCCTAGCGCGCCCGTTAACGAACAAAACAGTGCGCCGACACTTATGTGACGTCACACGCCTGAAATATCCGTGGTTGATGGTCCTAAGCCGAGAATCATCAAACTCTCGGGATTTCCCCATGCGGGTATTAATCGCGACTGACGCCTGGCATCCGCAGGTCAACGGTGTGGTCCGGACGCTGACTTCGCTGGCGGCCGCCGCCAAGGCCCTCGATGTCGAGATCGACTTCCTGACGCCGGACGGCTTCCGGTCGTGGCCGCTGCCGACCTATCCGGGCCTGCGCTTTGCGCTGCCGAGCGGAAAAGAGATCGCGCGGCGGATCGAGAAGGCCGCGCCCGAGGCGCTGCATATCGCAACCGAAGGCCCGATCGGCTGGGCTGCGCGCGCCTATTGCCGCCGCAACGGTCTCGCCTTCACCACCTCCTACACGACGCGCTTTCCGGAATACGTCTCGGTGCGGACCGGCATTCCTGATGCCGTCGGCTATGCCGTGCTGCGCCATTTCCACGATGCCGCCGCCATGACCATGGTGGCGACGCCGTCGCTGCGGCAGGAGCTTTCGGGACGCGGCTTCAAGCGGCTCGGCTTCTGGGGGCGCGGCGTCAACACCGAGCTGTTCCATCCGGATGCTCCGGCCAGGCTCGATCTTCCCGGTCCGATCTTCATGACGATGGGCCGCGTCGCGGTGGAGAAGAACCTCGAGGCGTTCCTCTCGCTCGACTTGCCCGGCACCAAGGTCGTCGTCGGCGACGGCCCGCAGAAGGCGGCGCTCGAGAAGAAATATCCGGATGCCGTCTTCCTCGGCGAGAAGAAGGGCGCGGATCTGACTGCGCATCTCGCCGCCGCCGACGTCTTCGTGTTTCCGAGTCTCACCGACACGTTCGGCGTGGTGCAGCTGGAGGCGCTCGCCTGCGGCACGCCTGTTGCTGCGTTTCCGGTGACCGGACCGAAGGACGTCATTGCCGATCACCCGATCGGCGCGATCGACAACGATCTCCGCGCCGCCTGTCTGCGCGCGCTCACCATGTCGCGCGAGACCTGCCGCAACTTCGCGCTGGAGCGCTCCTGGGAGAACAGCGCGCGCCAGTTCGTCGGCAACCTCACCTCACTCCAGCCCAGCCGCGTCCTGCGCGCCTCGCCTGTGATGGCGCGGCGGCCGGTGCGCGGCTGATCATACTTTGACCCACAGCGAGAACCTCATCGATGGCTAAGATCATGAACCTTGACGGCACCCAGCAGCTAGACCTCACCCGCGGTACGGTCGAGCAGGCCTATGATCGCTGGGCGCCGGTCTACGATCTCGTGTTCGGAGGCGTGTTCGCCAAAGGCCGTCAGGCCGCGATCGCAGCCACCAACAAGATCGGCGGGCGCGTGCTCGAGGTCGGCGTCGGCACCGGCATCTCGCTGCCGCTCTATGCCCCGAACCTCCGCATCTTCGGCACCGACATTTCGGAAGCGATGCTCGACAAGGCGCGCCGCCGCGTCAGCGAAGGCAACCTCAAGAACGTCGAAGGCCTCGCGGTGATGGATGCCGAGAAGCTCGAATTCCCCGACAATTCCTTCGACGTCGTGATGGCGCAGTATGTCGTCACCGCGGTGCCGAATCCGGAGACGGCGCTCGACGAATTCGCCCGCGTGCTGCGTCCGGGCGGTGAGCTGATCATTCTCACCCGCGTCAGCGCCGATACCGGCATGCGCCGCTTCATCGAGCAGAAACTGCAGCCGGTGGTGCGTCCGCTCGGCTTCCGCACCGCCGAGTTCGCCTGGTCGCGCTATGCCAAATGGCTCGCCGGCGCCAAGGGCATCGAGCTCGCCGAACGTCGCCTGATTCCGCCGCTCGGCCATTTCTCGCTGGTGCGTTTCCGCAAGGTCGAAATCGCCAAGGCAGCCTGAGCAAGGTGAGGGCGGCGGCCTGAGCCGCCGCTCGCGCGTTGTCGTGCGTCATCGCGTCGCTGCACATTGTCATATGACAAAATGATGATGTCACACGGCGTACATCGAATCCCTGTAAATCCCTTACCCGAAAGCATTTTGGGGAATAGCATGATCAAGAATTATCTCGAGCAGCTGCGGATCCAGCGCTGGGACGACCATCGCTACTATCACCACAGCCGCATCAATCAGAGCCTGCACTTCGTCAGCGCGCTGAGCTTCCTCTTTGCCTATGTCTGGCTGTTCGTCGATCCGATGATCTCGGCGCTGGTCGGCTGGCTGGTCTCGATGACCTCGCGCCAGGCCGGTCACTTCTTCTTCGAACCGCACGATTACGACCACATCAACCAGGCGACGCACGAGTACAAGGAAGACATCAAGGTCGGCTACAACCTTCAGCGCAAGGTGGTGCTGATGGCGATCTGGGCGCTGTCGCCGCTGATGCTGCTGGTCGATCCGACGCTGTTCGGCCTGTTTACCCCCTGGGCGACTGCGGCCGATTTCATGCGGCAGGTCGCCAAGATCTGGCTCGTGATCGGCGGCGGCGGTCTCCTGTTCCGCACCGTGCACCTGTTCTTCATCCGGGACGTCGAGACCGGCCTTGTCTGGATGACCAAGATCCTGACCGACCCCTTCCACGATCTGATGCTCTATCGCAGCGCTCCACTCGCTTTGATGCGCGGCGAGCTGATGGATCCCGGCCTGCATCTCAACCCCGAGCACACGCTGGGCCTCATCTCCGAGCCCACGCTCGAAGAGCAGCACGCCTGAGCGCGCTGCCACACGTCACTCCGATGTCTGATGGTTACGTCATGCCCGGCCTTGCGCCGGGCATCCACGTCTTGGGGGCGTCTTTGCCTCTCCCCGCGTGCGGGGAGAGGCCGACGCGCGTAGCGCGGCGGGTGAGGGGGGCTCTCCGCGGGGGCAGCTCTCACCGTGATTGCGGAAACAGCCCCTCACCCCGACCCTCTCCCCGCGAAGAGCGGGGCGAGGGAGAGGAGAGGGCGGCGTTCGGAGTGAAGGGTAATGTAGCCTCAGCGCCCAAGACGCTTGGCCAGCATCTCTTTCAGGATCTGCCGCTTGATGTTCTTGTTGGTGAGCGCGCCGTCGTGCCACCAGAAGCCGTCGGCCTTCATCTTCCCGGCGGCGCGGACGAAGCGGTCGGCGACCTCAGTGAAGTCGGCGTCGGTATAGTTCAGGCTGAAGATCAGCCGTCCCGTGCCGACCCAACTCAGCGACAGGCCTTCGGCACGCAGGTAATATTGCAGCATCCAGTTGTAGCGGGACGGGGTGGTATATTTCACCGTCCAGATCGACGAGAAGTTGGCGAACTGCACCGGCAGCTTGGCATCCGTCATCATCTGGTTGAGCCTCTCGACGCGGCCGTTCCAGGTCGCATCCAGGCCGTCATAGATGGCGCGGAAGTTCGGGCTGGCGAGCCGGCTCAAGAACTCGTCCATCGCCGTCATGACGTAGGGATGCGAGTTGAAGGTGCCGCGGGCGAAGCAGATGTCGGCGGGACGGTCGTCGCGGAAGCGGCGCATCAGCTCGCGTCTGCCGCAGACCACACCGACCGGCAGGCCGCCGGCGAGGCTCTTGCCATAGGTCACCATGTCGGCCCTGACGCCGAAATATTCCTGGGCGCCGCCGGGGGCGAGACGGAAGCCGACGAAGACCTCGTCGAAGATCAGCACGATGCCGCGCTCGGTGCAGACCTCGCGCAGCTTCTTCAGCCATTCGGTGTAGGCGGCGCGATCGAAATTGCCGCCGCGCGAAGAATCCACCAGCGAAGAATCGCCGGGCGCGTTGACGTTCGGATGCAGGCCTTGCAGCGGATTGACCAGCACGCAGGCGATGTCCTTGCGCGTGCGCAGCACGTGCAGCGTCTTCTCCGACATCTCGGAGAGGGTGTAGGTCTCGTGCGCATTGATCGGATTGCCGACACCCGGCTGCACGTCGCCCCACCAGCCGTGATAGGCGCCGGCGAAGCGAACCAGATGCGTGCGCTTGGTGTGATAACGCGCGAGCCGCACCGCCTGCATCACCGCTTCGGTGCCGGACATGTGGAACGAGACCTCGTCGAGGCCCGAGATCTGGCAGAGCCGCTGCACGTTCTCGAGGATGACGGGGTGGTAGGGGCCGAGCACCGGGCCGAGCGCGTGCGCCCGCTTCTCGGAGCCCTCGATGCACTCCTTGTAGAAGTCGTTGCCGAAGATGTTGACGCCATAGGACCCGGTGAGGTCGTAGGAGGTGTTGCCATCGACATCCGTGACGGTGACGCCGCTCGACGATTCCATGAAGGTCGAGGTGCCCAGATGCTCGCGGGCGAGGCGCGAGAACTGGAACGGCACGCGGTAGGTTTCGGTGAAGTTGAGGTCGGAGATCGTCTCCGCCGCTTCCTTCGTCATCGCGCGGCCCTTGGGGTAGCGATCGGCGTAGATTCGCGCGAGCCGGAAGAAGGCCTCCTTGCGCTGCATCACCACATTCGCCGGCGCGCCATCGCAGCCGAAATACTTGTCGCCCTCGAACTCGTAGAACGGGAGCAGCTTTGCCACCCGGCGCGACATCTTGGAGTGCCCGGCGAGCGAGCGATGCTTGGCGCGGGACAGTTCGAGCCGCGCCTTGAGCTTCGGGAAGGCGGCGGCAGCGGACGCTGCGGCGGCCACGGAAAATGAGAGAATCGGGAGTGTCGTTTCCATGACAACAAGCGCTAATACTGCGAGCTGACAGATTCATGACAGTCAAAGCCCTCATCGCCTCTTTCACCCAGCAGGAAGACCTCAACTTCCTGTTGACCAACCGCATCCCCCGCGCGGCACTGACGCGCTTCATGGGCTGGTTCTCCAAGATCGAGAACCCGCTGGTGCGGGACGGCTCCATCGCGCTATGGAAGCTGTTCTCCGACCTCGATCTGTCGGAAGCCAAGAAGGACCATTTCAGGAGTCTGCACGATTGCTTCACCCGTGAACTCAAGCCGGGTCTGCGAGCGTTTGATCCGGATCCTTCGGTGGTTGCTAGCCCCTCGGACGGCATCGTCGGCGCCCATGGCCGGATTGTCGATACCGAGCTGTTCCAGGTCAAGGGCGCGCCCTATTCGCTGCTTGACCTGCTTGGCGACCCCGCGCTGGTCGAGCAGCACCGCAACGGCTCCTTCGTGACGCTGCGGCTGACCTCGAGCATGTATCACCGCTTCCACGCACCGTTTGATGCGCATATCGAGCGCGTCACGCTGATTCACGGCGACGTCTGGAACGTCAACCCGATCGCGCTGAAGCGGGTTGAGCGTCTCTTCTGCAAGAACGAGCGCGCGGTGATCCGCACGCATTTGTCGACGGGCGAGGCCGTGACGTTGGTGCCGGTCGCCGCGATCCTGGTCGCCAGCATCCGGTTGCACTTCCTCGACACGGTGCTGAACGCGCAGACCAAGGGGCCGGTCAACTTTCCCTGCGACGTCAACGTGACCAAGGGCGAGGAGCTCGGCTGGTTCGAGCACGGCTCGACCATCATCATCCTCGCGCCGGGTGACTTTTCGTTTTGCGACGGTATCACTGAGGGGACGCGCATTCGTGCAGGCCAGGCGCTGCTGCGAAGAAACTAGCCTTCAATCTGCCGTGCCCGCCGCGTATATGTCGGGCGGGGGCGATGATACTGGACGTAAGTGATGGCGCGGGCGCCGGTGATGGCGGCGGGTGGTATTGTGCTGCGGCGTGGCGACACGCCGCTGATTGCCATCGTGCGCCAGCGCAAGCGCAATGAATGGGTTTTGCCCAAGGGCAAGCTCGACGTCGGCGAAACGCCGAAGGAGGCCGCGCACCGCGAGGTGCTGGAGGAGACCGGCCACGACGTGATCGTGCACGAGTTTCTGGGCACGATCGCCTACCAGTCCGGCGGCCCCATCAAGATCGTGCATTTCTGGCGGATGGAGGCCGAGGGCGGTCCCGTCCGCAAGCTGATGAACGACATCAAGGCGGTCGACTGGCTGACGCTGGACGAGGCGCTCGCGCGCCTGTCGCGCGAATATGAGCGCGCCTTCCTCACCCAGGTCGGCCCGATCGCGATCGCCGCGGCCGGGCTTGCAACTTCGCCGGCGCCCGAGCCGACGCTGGCAGGCTACGAGATCGATGCGGCCTTGCAGACGCTGACACCCGCTGAAGCCGCGTCGGTCGATAAACTCAGGCACGGCCTGTTGCAGAAGGTGCGAGCCTGGCTGCGCGGCGAGGCGTGAGGTTTCTCTTTCGCCTCTCCCCGCTCTTCTGCGGGGAGAGGTCGGATCGCGCAAGCGATCCGGGTGAGGGGCATGGCACGTCGTTGCCAAGATGGAAGTCCATCCGACCCGCATCACGACCGTGGAGTTGGATCCTCGATCCACGATTCAAATCAAAGCTACGGAAGCAGCCCCTCACCCCAACCCTCTCCCCGTAAGAACGGGGCGAGGGAGCGCACCGCGTGCTTCGGCGCTATCGCTTCTTCTTTTCCCTCGGCGCCGGAGCTGGCGCGGGTCTGCGTGGTGCGGCGGGGCGTTGTGCGCCGGGCAGGCGTTGTTGCAGGCCCGGCGGGCGCGGTGCAGCGCCTTGTTGCGGCGGGACGGGCGGCTGCGCGCCGGGCTGACCGGGTTGCATTCCCGTGCGCGGCGTTTGCGGCGTGGTGCCGTTCGGCTGCGCCGGCGTGACCGCGCCAGGCTGCTGCGGAGATTGCCCGCTGCGGTGTGGCTGCGTCGGCGGTGCGCCGCCGGGCTGCGTGCCCTGTCCTGTGCGGGGCTGGGCGGCCGGCTGTCCCGTACCCTGCTGCTGGCCCGGCTTCTGCTGACCCTGACCCGCGCGCGGCGTGCCCGGCTGCGCAGCACCGCCTTGTCCCTGGCGCTGCGGCTGTTGCGTGCCTGGCGTTCCCGGGCGGTTCGGCGCACCCGGCTGCTGCTGACCCGGACGGTTGTTCTGACCCGGCTGGCCATTCGGCCGCTGAGGCTGCGGCTGCTGGTTCGGCGCCGTGTTCGGACGCAATTGCTGTTGCTGCGGCGGCTGTGCCGGTCGCGGAATGCGGCTGATCGCGGCCGGATTGGCGCGGCGGAAGTCGCGCTGCTCGGTGACGATCTGTCGTCCCGTGGTCTGCGCCGCATGCACCTGGCTGACGAAGCCGCGGTCGCGCGCAATCTGCTGCGGTGGAATTGTGATCGGCACCGCGGCAAAGCGCATGCCGCCCGGGCCGGCCGCGCCCGGCCGGATCGCAAAGCCGCTCGAGGCTTGCGTCAGCGCGCCGAGCCGCGTGCCGCTGGCGCGGTCGTTGACGTCGATATGGCCGACCCGGCCGTCGGCGTCGGGATAGAGTTTGATGTTGACGTTTTTTGTGCTGTTCGCGGTCGCGTTCTCAGGCACGTCGACGACGCCGGTGGTGCCGCGAATGCCGAGCGTTGCGGTCGGCGTTGCGATCTTCATGTCGCCGGTCTTTGCCACCGCCGCCGCGACGAACGCGACCGTACCCTTGCCGATGTCGAAGATCGCCGAGTTCTGCTTGCCGCCGTCCTCATAGACGTAATTGTCGATGGCGATCTTGGAGCTGGCGGAGAGGTTGAACGTGGTGGCGTCGTTGAAGGTGATGCCGAGCGAGGAGTTCGAGGACGTCTGCACGACGTCGTTGAGATAGATGTCGTCGCGCACTTTCACCGGATAGGAGTTCTTGTCGCGAATCACGGTCGCGATCCCCGTCACGGTCGCGACGTTGCCGATCGGCTCAACGGTGGAGGGCTGCGCATCGGCGGCGGGCGCCGGCGAGGCCGATGGCGCGGGGGAGGGGGCGGGCGTTGGTTGAGCCTGCGGCTGCGCTTGTGTCTGTGGCTGCGCTTGCGCGAGCTCGATTGCGTCGGACGCGCACGCATTGTCGGCGCCGGCCAGCGGCAGCGCCAGCAGCGGCAAAGCAAACACGACGCGGCGCCAAGCCACCATCAAAGCCACGAATGAGGTCCCGGTGAGAACACGAGGCGAGATCAGCCGATATCAGCCGGTGCTGGCTGAATGGCGGATGAACGTCTGTCGCACGGGACGGGCGAACGTTCAAACGCCACGTCCCTGCATCGGGGACGTGGCGTCATCATGGGAACAAGAATGCCTGGCAGTGGCGTCGGCGTCAGCTCACCCGCTTCCAGGTCTGGCCGCCGCAGAACATGCCGCCGAAGGCGCAGCCCTGCACCCGCATTGCATTCGGACTCTTCATGGCGATCGTGGAGTCGTAGTTCTTGCCGGATTCAGGATCGTGGATCCGGCCGCTCCACTTGCCGCCGTCGGGCTTCATGTTGACCAGGATCAGCTCGTTGTTCTTCTCGGCATAGCCGCAGAGATTGGAGCCGCATGGCTCGACGCGGACATTGCCCTTGTTATCCTCGACGGCCCACACGCCGATCGGCGTGTTTGCGGACTGTACGGGAGCGGCGGCCGCCGGGGCCGGAGCGGGGGCAGCTGCAGCCGGCGCGGGCTGAGTGGTCGCGTCGACGGACGGCGCGGTGGCAACCGTTGTGGCCGGGGCGGCGGGAGCAACGACAGGAGCTGCCGGAACAGTCGTCGCCTGCTGCGCGGGTTGCTGTTGCACCGGAGCTGGCGCGGGCGGCGCAGTTGTGGTGCTCGTCGTGGTGCTGTCATCGTCCTTGGAGTTACCAAGGCCGTTGAGGTTGATGTTGCTCAGCTTGATCGGCTTGTCGGACAGGCCCGGCGCGACGATGGTCACACAGTTGAGAGAGGCACAGTTGCGTGGCGTCTCGATGCGGATGTGCTGGCCATCGATCTCGAACGAGATCGAATTGCCGGCATAGGCTGTGGCGGTCGATGCGAGGAAGAGGGCGGTGGCCGCGATGGCGAGCTTGTTCATGACAACTCCGAAATGGCGTGGGTCCCGATATGGACTGAAGTCGGTCGTGGCCCGGATGTGGTTCGACCCTATGCCCGATGCGTCCGGCCTTCTGTGATGGACCTCACAACGGTTGCCTGGGTGAGCCAGCGCACATTCAGCGACCATTCATCTGCGTAACGTCGCTGCCATAAGGAGGGAGGCGTCGATGAAGCGGCTTGCGATTACATTCGGCACCTTGATCATGCTAACGGCGATCGCGCCTGCTGCGCAGGCTGGTTCCTACGCCTTTACGATTGGCGGTCACCGGTTCGAAGTCGAGGCTCCGCGCAACTGCCGATTTACGTCTTGTGTTTCGATCTCCACCGATCGAAACACACGGCGGTTCGAAGATGTCGCCACGGCGCCGGCCCCGCTGCCCGCGCCGGTCGTCGTGCCGCCGCAGCCAGTCCAAGCCGCAACGCCGGTCAGGCCGCCGCAAGCGACCGTGGTCGCGCCGCCTCCAGCGCCGACCGCCCCCGTTGTCGCCGCGACGAGTTCTCGGCCCGTCGTGTTGCCGCCTGTGCCAAAACCCGAAACACCGAAATTCGAGGCTCTGAGCCCCAACCCGCCACGGGTTGATCTGTCGCGTGCAGACCCGCCGAGCGCGGCGCCGCCGGTCGTGGCTCCGCCGCCCGAGATCAAGCAGACCGTAGGGATCGCGCCGCGGCGTGACGACGAGTCGAGCTATATGCCGCTCGGCGAATGGGAAAGCGACAGCGCCAAGGGCACGGTCCGCATCGAACGCTGTGGCCCCCTGCTGTGCGGTTTTGCGCTGACCGAGGCCTCGACCCGTGGCGAAAGCGTGCTGGTCAACATGAAGCCGAAAGCGCACGACGCGTGGAGCGGCACGATCTACAATCAATCCAGCGGCAAAACCTATTATGCGACGATGACACTGAAGAGCTGGGGCAAGCTCTACGTCGAGGCCTGCGCGTTCGGCCATTTCTGGTGTTCCGGCAATGACTGGACGCGGCTCGAGGAGTGACCGGAGAAGCTGATCACGACATCGCGGCGGTGCGGCGCGGGGTTCTGAGCACGACAGAATGCCCGGTCGCCGAATGATCCGGCGCCGCCGGGCGAGCCCTGCGATAGGGTCGGTGGACGCTGCTAGATGATGCCGAGCACGATGGCGCCGACAAAGGCCATGGCAAGGTACGCGGTAACAACGCTCAGTCTTCCGACGAACGTCATGACGTTGCTCCCTGAAATCCCGCTTGGGATCGATCCCTCTGCGCGCGCGCTTTGCGCGCAATCGTTATGGTTAACAGAAACTCACCGTTCAAGAAAGTCAGCCTCGCTGCCGTTCATCCGGGGCCGCGGACGCGACATGGTAAAGGAAAGCTGAAATCGACACGTTGAAGAGTCTTTAAGTAAATTCACCGAACGTGCGCGCATGACGCGCGGAGTTCGTTTGTATCTCGTCGGCTCCATCGTCCTCGTTTCGCTCGCGGGTTGCGGACGCGGCTTGTTCCAGGCCGAACGCGAACCGTGGCGGGCCGAGGCGGAAGCGGCGTGCCTGAAATCGGGCGCCGTGAAAGAGAGCCCTGACATCGTCCGGATCGAGCCGATCTCCGGCCCCGGCATGTGCGGCGCCGAGTTTCCGCTGAAAGTTGCCGCCATCGGCGAAGGCACAAGCAGCTACGGTTTCGCTGACGAGGAACCACGCCCACCCGGCAGCATCGGCAACCAGCCGCGCTGGCCGGTGACGCAGCCGCAATCGAATTATCCGGCATCCTCCTATCCGCAGCGGTCGAACTATCCCGAGAGCGCGGTACGCCAGCCCTCCGGCTATGGCGCCTCCTCCGGCCCGGTGTCGCTCAGTGCGCCCGGCGTGGCGCCGCAGGACGACGAGATCGATCTGCCGCCCGAGGGCACCGATGCCGCGGGTGCGGCGCGCTACATGAATGCGCCGAGCTATCCGGCGCGGCAGCCCGGTCCGGCGCCGTATTCGCAGGCCCCGGCCCAACAGCCGCCGCGGCTGGGTCCCGCGCAGGGCAATCCCGTCACCGCCGTCGGTCCCGTCGCGGTGAAGCCAACGGCGACGCTCGCCTGTCCAATTGTGTCTGAACTCGATCGCTGGTTTGCCGACAGCGTGCAGCCGTCCGCGATGCGCTGGTTCGGCGCCCGCGTGGTCGAGATCAAGCAGATCTCCGCCTATTCCTGCCGCGGCATGAACGGTAACCCGAGCGCCCATATCTCGGAGCACGCCTTCGGCAATGCGCTCGACGTCGCCGCCTTCGTGCTCGCCGATGGCCGCCGCATCAGTGTGAAGGACGGCTGGCGCGGAATGCCGGAAGAGCAGGGATTTCTGCGCGACGTCCAGTCGGGCGCGTGCGCGCATTTCACCACCGTGCTCGCGCCGGGCTCGAACGTCTATCACTACGATCACATTCACGTCGACCTGATGCGCCGCGCCAGCCGCCGCCTGATCTGCCAACCGGCCGCGGTCTCCGGCGAAGAGGTCGCGGCGCGCGCGCAGCGGCGCACTCCTTACGCAAGCGCGCGCGATCCCTCCGTGACCGGCGCGCTCGGCGCGCACAAGAGCAAGCACGAGAAGGTCAACGAGGAAGACGAGTTCTCGGACGACTAGCCGGACACGATCCAAAATGCCCGCTGACATCGTCCGCTATCTCACAATGAAAGAGGGCGGGGCGTAGCGCCGCGGAGCTAGGACGTCATCTCGATGCCGGCTTCGACGGCGACGGCGCCAGCCCCATGCACTGCTGCACCTCGGCCGGGACGTTGTAGGTCCGCATGATATGGCGGCTGTCGCGCAGGCCTGTTGCCTCGCGTTGCACCACGAACATCCAGAGCGCCTGGCCGGCTGCCATCACCAGCTTGCGCCGGGCCGGCTGCGTCTCGGCCGGCGTCTCCGGGACTGCGTGCCTGGCGTCGAATTCGCGCAATTGTGCGAGCGCCTGTTCGAGCGCGCGGCCCATTCGTCCAAGCGCTGAGGCCTGTTCCTGGACGATCTCGTAATGGAGGATATCGACAGGCGGGCGAAGATCACGGGACATGGCGCTCAATATAATGCGGCGCGAACCGCATGCGCAACGCGTGGCCTGCCGCCGTTACTTCGCCTTGTACGCGGCGAGGAACATCCGCGTCGCGCTGTCGATCACTTCCATCATGCGCTCTTCCGACGGCGGCGGCGCGGCCTGGAAGACGAAAGGCAGGAAGAGGGAGGCCTTGCACAGTTCCATGAACTGCGAGGCGGCGAGGTCGCAATCGTCGATCTTGAGTTCGCCGGAGGCGACATGGGCTTTGAGATAGTCGGAGAGGCGGTTGATGGTCTTGTCCAGCACGCGCAGGTAATAGCGGCGGCCGACGTCGGGCATGCGCTCGGCAATCGCCATCACGGTGCGGATCGCCGATCCGCCGCCGGGCCGGCAGAGCAGATGAAGATAGGCCGCGCCGAAATCCCTCAGCGTGGTCTCGGCGTCGCGCGCGGGGTCGAAGTTGAACACGACCTGGCCGTGCTGGAGCGCTTCCTCCTCGAGGATGGCTTCGAACAGCGCGCTCTTGTCGGCGAAGTAGACGTAGAGCGTGCCCTTGGAGACTCCTGCCGCGCGCGCGATCTCGCCCATGCTGGCCCCGTCAAAACCCAGATCCATGAACACCTTGCGGGCGCCGGCCAGGATCTGGCGCCGCTTGGAGCTGTCCTCGTCCGGTACGGCGTGCAGTTGTTCGCGGTTGGGTGCAACCATTGGTTTAGGGTCTCGGAAGGTTTTGGACCGGGGCTTGCGCGATGAAACGTAAAGAAGGGATTCGGGCCAGTAGGGTCCCACCCGCGAATACAAGTATATTGACCGAACCGTTCGGTCAATGGTATTTAGGATAGGCGAGCTGGGTAGCGGCCGTGCGACGGCTGCCCCGGATCGCGTTTTTGTTGGGGAGGCCTTTATGGCCACATCGAGAGACCAGGCTGCGCGCGTCCTTCGCCAGGAAGCGGGGGAGACGACGTCGGCGAACGGTGAAGCTGCGACCGGGACATCCGCAGTCCTCGCCGAGCAGCTAAGGTCTCATGTGGCCGAAGAGACCAAGCGCCGCCCCAGCGAGGCGCCGGAGAAGCCTGTGACCGACCAGCCGGCCCCGACCGCACCCGCCGCTGCCGCGCCAAAATCCGGCAAGCGGAAATTCGTCATGATGGGCATCGGCCTCGTGCTGGCGCTCGCGGCGGCAAGCTATGCCGGCTACTACACGCTGGTCGGCCGCTTCTACGTCTCCACCGACGACGCTTACGTCCGCGCCAACAACACCATGCTGGGCGCGCGCGTGGCTGGCCATATCTCCTCGATCCTTGCCGCTGACAACACGCTGGTGCATGCCGGCGACACGGTGCTGCGCATCGACGACGGCGACTACAAGATCGCCGTCGACGCGGCCGCGACCCGGATCGCGACCCAGCAGGCCACCATCGATCGCATCGGCCGCCAGATCGCAGCGCTCGACAGCCAGGTCGCACAGGCCAAGGCGCAGCTCGTCTCTGCAGAGGCCGGCCTCAAGCGCGCCGATCTCGACTATGAGCGCCAGCAGGCGCTGAGCAACAAGGGCTTTGCCTCGCGCGCCACGTTCGAGACCTCGGAAGCCGGTCGCGACCAGGGCGCCGCCGCGGTCAAGGCCGCGCAGGCCGCCTACGACGTCGCGGTGAGCAATGTCGATGTCGCCAAGGCGCAGCAGGCCGAAGCCCAGGCGCAGCTCGCCGAACTCAAGACCACGCTCGCCAAGGCCGAGCGCGACCTTGCCTTCACGGCCGTGCGCGCGCCGGTCGACGGAACCTTCTCCAACCGTCTCGTCAGCGCCGGCGACTTCGTTGCCGTCGGCCAGCGTCTCGGCAATGTCGTGCCGCTCGACGACGTTTATATCGACGCCAATTTCAAGGAGACTCAGCTCAAGCGCATTCGCCCGGGCCAGCCGGTGACGATCAAGGTCGATGCTTACGGCATGCGCAAGTTCTCCGGCATCGTCGACAGCATCGCGGCGGGCTCCGGCTCGGTGTTCACGCTGCTGCCGCCTGACAACGCCACCGGCAACTTCACCAAGATCGTGCAGCGCGTGCCGGTCCGCATCCGCGTGCCCAAAGCGGTTGCCAGGCAGAACCTGCTCCGCGCCGGCATGTCGGTTTATGCGACCGTCGACACCAACAAGGGTGCCGCCGACGCCGACAGCGAGATCGATCTCGACGACCCCACCATGATCCATCCGCAGTAAGCGCGCCCCAGCGCTGCGAGGTCAGACCATGGCGAACGCCACGACTGCTTCACCTGCGATGATGGCGGCCGCCGATTCGGAGCGCATCGCGCCGAAGCGGCTGATCGCCTTCATCATCATGGTGTTCGGGATGTTCATGTCGATCCTGGACATCCAGATCGTCTCGGCGTCCTTGAGCGAGATCCAGGCCGGCCTGTCGGCAAGCTCGAGCGAGGTCTCCTGGGTCCAGACCGCTTATCTGATCGCCGAGGTGATCGCGATCCCGCTGTCGGGATTTTTGTCGCGCGCCTTCGGTACGCGGCTGCTGTTCGCGATCTCGGCGGCCGGCTTCACGATTTCGAGCCTGCTTTGCGGCTTCGCCACGACCATCGAGGAGATGATCCTCTGGCGCGCGCTCCAGGGCTTTCTCGGTGCCGGCATGATCCCGACGGTGTTCGCCTCGGCCTACACCGTGTTCCCGCGTACGAAATTCCACATCGTCGGTCCCATCATCGGCCTTGTCGCGACCCTGGCTCCCACGATCGGCCCGACGGTCGGCGGGTACATCACCGATCTGATGTCGTGGAACTGGCTGTTCTTCATCAACGTCGTCCCCGGCATCGGCATCACCCTCGGCGTGCTGGCGCTGGTCGATTTCGACGAGCCGCATTTCGAGCTGCTCGACCGCTTCGACTGGTGGGGCCTGATCTTCATGGCCGGCTTCCTCGGCACGCTGGAATATGTGCTGGAAGAAGGCCCGCAATATGAATGGCTGCAGGACACATCGGTGGCGATCTGCGCCTGGATCGGCGCCATCTCGGCGATTGCCTTCTTCGTGCGCGTCTTCACCGCGGCGGAGCCGATCGTCAATCTGCGTGCCTTCACCAACCGCAATTTCGCGGTCGGCTCTACGCTGCAGTTCTGCATCGGCATCGGCCTCTACGGCCTGACCTACATCTATCCGCGCTATCTCGCCGAGGTGCGCGGCTACAGCGCGCTGATGATCGGCGAGACCATGTTCGTCTCGGGTATCACCATGTTCCTGGTCGCGCCGCTGGTCGGCCGGCTGATGGCGAGCCTCGACATGCGCTACATGATCGCGTTCGGCCTGATCGTGTTCGCGATCGGCTCCTACCAGATGACCTGGATCACGCGCGACTTTGATTTCTACGAGCTCCTGATTCCGCAGATCCTGCGCGGCATCGGCATGATGTTCGCGATGGTGCCGACCAACAACATCGCGCTCGGCACGCTGCCGCCTGACAAGGTGAAGAATGCGAGCGGCCTGTTCAATTTGATGCGCAATCTCGGCGGCGCGGTCGGGCTTGCCGTCATCAACACCGTGCTCAACGATCGCGCCGACCTGCACATCACGCGCCTCCAGGAGCGCGTGACTTGGGGCAATGCCACCGCGACCGAAACCCTGACCATGCTCCAGCAGAAGTTCCAGGGGCTCGGGGACTCGACGCTGATGGCGATGAAGCAGCTCAGCCAGATCGTGCACCGCCAGGCCGTGGTGATGAGCTTTGGCGACGCGTTCTTCATCCTGACCTTGTTCTACCTGAGCCTCAGCCTCCTGGTCATGCTGTTGAACAAGCCGGCTTCGCCGTTCGGCGCCGCCGGCGACGCGCATTAGCTCCAAGCTCGCTGTCATCGCCCGGCTTGACCGGGTGACCCCGCGCACCAAAATGCAACACTCGTCTGTGAACTCGCGCGGGGCCCGTTGCAAATCGCGAATCACACATCTATAAAGCGCATCTCATTCATTCGAACCGGGGAGAGATTTGCATGATTTCGTCGCATTCGCAGATCGCGTTTCCGCGCTCGATGATGGTCTGGCTCGGTACGTTCTCGGCCTGTTAGAGGCCACTTCCGCCAGCTTCGATTGGGCCAGGGTTTCGACCAAACGCCCCGATCGCTCCGCTTCCCAAGTCAAAATCAGTTTCAAGTGACGCCGTCCCGGCCCTCGCGGCCGGCCTGCGTCCATCGATGGAGCCGGCCCGCGGCAAAGCGGCCGGATGACGCCATGACCGCTCTCTCAAAGAAGCCCGCGGCTATTCGTGTGGTCCTGCCCTTCGTGTTCCGGCACTGGCTGAATCAGCCAGGGCGTACGCTCGCTATTGCCGTCGGTCTGCTCGGCGCCACCGTCGCCGACCTGTTCATGCCGGTATTTTCGGGACATCTGGTCGACGCGCTGACGCGCGGCCCGTCCGATCCTGCCGCCCGTCACGCCGCGCTGGTGGCGTTTGGCGGCATCGTCGTGCTGGGCGCGGCGTCGATGGTGCTGCGCCTGACCGGGCTGCAGGTGATCGTACCGTTCACGCTGAAGATCATGTCGGACGTGGCGCAGGACGCATTTCTGCGCGTGCAGCGCTTCTCGACCGACTGGCACGCCAACTCCTTCGCGGGCTCGACCGTGCGCAAGATCACGCGCGGCATGTGGGCGCTCGATCTGTTGAACGACACCATTCTGCTGGCGTTGCTGCCGTCGCTGGCCGTTCTGATCGGGTCGATGATCCTGCTCGGCGTGCACTGGGCCTCGCTAGGTGCGGTGATCGCGCTCGGCGCAGCTATCTATGTCACGATGACGGTGCTGTTCTCGACGCGCTATATCGCGCCGGCTGCGCGTGTGTCCAACGCCTGGGATACCAAGGTCGGCGGCACGCTGGCGGATGCGCTGACATGCAACGCGGTGGTGAAATCCTTCGGCGCGGAAGTCCGTGAGGATGCGCGGCTGGCCCGTGTCATCAAGCGTTGGCGCGTGCGGGTGCGGCGGACCTGGTTCCGCTACAACTACACCGCCATGGCGCAGCTCTCGCTGCTGCTGTGCCTGCGTGCATCGGTGATCGGCGGCTCGGTGCTGCTGTGGATGTACGGGCATGCCTCGCCCGGCGACGTCACCTATGTGCTGACGAGCTACTACGTCATCCACGCCTATTTGCGTGACGTCGGCATGCACATCAACAATCTCCAGCGCTCGGTCAACGACATGGAGGAGCTGGTGGCGATCCATGACGAGCCGATCGGCATCGCCGATGCCGCGGACGCACGGCCGATCGCGATCGAGGGCGGCGAGATCGTGTTCGACGACGTCACGTTCCATTATGGTGGCCATCGCGCGCCGCTGTATGACGGGCTGTCGGTCAGGATCCGCGCCGGCGAGCGTGTCGGTCTCGTCGGCCGCTCCGGCTCCGGCAAGACGACGTTCGTCAAGCTGGTGCAGCGGCTCTACGACGTCACCGCCGGTCGCGTGCTGATCGACGGGCAGGACATCGCGCTGGCCACGCAGCAATCGCTGCGCAGCCAGATCGCGATCGTGCAGCAGGACCCGATCCTGTTTCACCGCTCGCTCGCCGAGAACATCGCCTATGGCCGGCCCGGTGCCAGCCTCGAGGCGATCGAGCAGGCGGCGCGGCTGGCGAATGCGCACGACTTCATCCTGCGCCTGCCGAAGGGCTACGGCACGCTGGTCGGCGAGCGCGGCGTCAAACTGTCGGGCGGCGAACGGCAGCGCGTGGCGCTGGCGCGCGCCTTCCTGGCCGATGCGCCGGTGCTGATCCTGGACGAGGCGACCTCGAGCCTCGATTCGGAATCGGAGGCGCTGATCCAGCAGGCGATGGAGCGGCTGATGAAAGGCCGTACCTCGATCGTGATCGCACACCGGCTGTCGACGGTGCGCAGCCTCGATCGCATCCTGGTGTTCGAACGCGGCGAGATCGCCGAGCAGGGCACGCATGCCATGCTCGCGGGCAAGCCTCGCGGAATCTATCGCAGCCTGTTCGAGCGCCAGGTGGTGGAGCTCGGGCATATCGCAGCAGCGGAATGAGGCGCGCGGCGGCAGGGCGAAAGCCCCGCCGTCACGCGGCCCAAGGAATCCGTCAAGGGTGGAATGAGATGAAGGATCTGACGCGCGGCTCCATCGTGAGCCACATCCTGAGCATGGCGCCACCGATCGTGGTCGGCATGATCACGATCATGATCTGCCAGCTGGTCGACCTGTACTTCGTGTCCGGGCTCGGCGATGCCGCGGTTGCCGGCGTCGCTGCGGCCGGCAACGCCGGCTTCCTCGTCAACGCGCTGATGCAGATGCTCGGGGTCGGCACGGTGGCGCTGGTCTCGCATGCCGTCGGCCGCAAGGATCGCGACGACGCCAATCTCGTGTTCAACCAGGCGGTCGTCCTGTCGGTGCTGTTCGGGCTGTTGACGCTGCTCGGCGGCTTTGCGCTCGCGCGTCCTTATATGGGCGCGATTGCCGCCGATGAGGCCGCTATCAATGCCGGCACCACCTATTTTCTGTGGTTCATGCCGGCGCTGGCGCTGCAATTCGTCACGCAGGTGATGGCGGCCGCGCTGCGCGCCACCGGCATCGTGCGGCCGAGCATGCTGGTGCAGGTGCTTGCGGTCATCATCAATATCGCGCTGGCGCCGGTCCTGATCACGGGCTGGGGCACCGGATATGCGCTCGGTGTCGCCGGAGCGGGCCTGGCAAGCACGATCGCCGTTTTCATCGGCGTGCTGATGCTGTTCACCTATTTTCGCAGGCTGGAGCGCTACGTCGCCTTCCATCCTGCGCAATGGCGTCCGCAGCTGCGGCAATGGAGAAGGATCCTCAACGTTGGCCTGCCCGCGGGCGGCGAGTTCGCGATGATCTTTATCTTCATGGCGGCGATTTATTACGTGCTGCGCGATCTCGGTCCAGCGGCCCAGGCGGGCTTTGGCATCGGGACACGCGTCGTGGGCTTGATCCAGATGCCGGCCCTTGCCGTCTCCCTGGCAGCGGGGCCCATTGCCGGACAGAACTTCGGTGCGGGCAATTACGAGCGGGTGCGGGAGACCTTCGTCAAGGCGGCGCTGATCGCGACCGCCGTGATGATCGCGCTGACGATTCTCGCGCAGCTCGCGCCCGGATTGTTGCTCGCCGGCTTCTCGAATGATCCGGAGACGATGAGCGTCGCGTTGCTGTTCCTGAAGATGATCTCGCTGAACATGGTGGCGCAGGGATTGATCTTCACCTGCTCCAGCATGTTCCAGGGCCTCGGCAACACCAAGCCGGTGTTGTGGAGCTCGGCGACGCGCGTCCTCACCTATTCCCTGCCGGCGATCTGGCTCTCGACGCGGCCAGGCTTTCGGATCGAGTACGTCTGGTACCTGTCGAACGCGGCGACAACGCTGCAGGCGGTCCAGAGCCTGTGGTTGCTGCGCCGCGAGTTCAGGAAGCGGCTGGTGCCTCCGAAGGAGAAAGTTGCAGAACCGGCGAGCCCCGAGCCCGTCGTGCCGCTCGCGCGCGAGCCCGCGTAACGACAGCATGTTTCATCTCTGCAGCACCGGCTCATTTGCCGGGCTGCAAACAGCTAAAGCGAGCTGATGCTGTTCCAGACCAGGGTGGCGCCCGACAGGAACAGCAGGCCGAGCACGACATCGCCGAAATGCTTGTCGCTCAGCGCGTGATAGACGCGCGCGCCGGCCCAGGCGCCGATCAGCGTTCCCGGGAATGCGACCATCGCGAGCCAAACCACTTTCAGCTCGACCAGGCCCGATGCCGTCTGCAACACCAGCGCGGCGGCGAGCACCGTGAAATTGAAGAGCTGGAAGATGCCGCGCCGCTCGTGCTTGTTCCAGCCACGGATGTTGGCCCACAGGATCGGCAGCGGCCCGGACAGTCCAGCGAGGCCGCCCAGAATGCCGCCGGCAAATCCGATCGCACCGTCGGCGATGCGGCCGCCGAAGGTGACGGCGAGCGGCTTCTTGTTGAGGTACAGCGCACTCGAGAAGATCAGCAGCAGCACGCCGACGCTGAGCTTGAACACTTTTGGATCGGCTGAGGCGACCAGCATGGTCCCGAGCGGTACGCCGATCAATCCGCCGATCAGGAACGGCCACACCAGCGACAGGTCAAAGCTCTTCCACATCGAGGGCAGCGTCGAGGTCTGCGCGATCACCGAGCAGATCAGAACCAGGGGCACCGCGAGCGAGGGCGGCAGCACGTAGAGCCAGATGCCGAGCGCCATCAGCGCCGTGCCGAATCCTGCCAGCCCCGAGACGAAGCCGCCGGCCAGCGCGCCGAACAGCAGCAGCGCAATCGTGAAGGTTTCCACCCCTGGAGTTCCTGTTGTCGCGAGTTCGTGATGACCTCACCGGGCATAGCACAGCCGCGGGCGTGGCGGTCAATGCTGCACACAAGCGTGACCTGCAAAGTCGGGCATTTTCGAACGACACGCCTAGATAACCCGCACAGGATTCGGGTGTCGCGGCTCGACGACCGCAGCACGCTGATCCGCAGTCTCGATGGGAGAAAAGCGATGCGTTCTCTTTTGGCGTTGAACCTTCTGATCGCCCTGGCGGGCTCTGCGAACGCGGCTACGGTGCACCACGCGCACCGGCAGCACGTTATTCGTCCCGATCAGGGAGGAGTCACCTCAGGCCCCGCTTCGAGTTTTGCTTACACCCCATCCGGGCCGGCGATCTACCACCGCCCGGCACCGTACGGTGAAAACAACGAACCGTATCCGGGAGCTTCCCAGGGTTACGCGCCCGGCGAACGCGAGGAATTTCTCGACAGTGTAAGACAAGGTGGTTAGATCGCCCAAACATGGCGGATGGCCTAGTCAACTGCGATCGCCGAGGTACATACCTAGGTCTCACCGACGCGAGCCGCGGGCCCTTTATGACGCCGCGCCCTAGACGATCTGCCTGGTATGGGCGGGCCTCTGCAGCGCGGCGATCAGGATCCGAAGTGCCTCGGTCAATTCCGATCTGTTGCGCGCCGCGCCGAGTGAGACGCGCGCCGCATGCGGCGAGGTTCCGTCGACGGTGAAGGCGTCGCCGGCAACGATCGCGAGCCCGTTGCGCAGCAGACGCGCGGCGACGTCCGGTCGCCCCTCCGGCAAGTGCAGCCACAAATGATGCGCGGCGGGCTTGGCCTGGAACTGAAAACCCTTCAATGCGCGCCGTGCCAACTGCTGACGGCCGACGGCCTCGTTTCGGATCGCGGTGATGATGCGGTCGGCGACGCCGGTCTCGAGCCAGTGCGTCACCAGCGCGACCATCAGCGGTGCGGGCATCTGCACGGTCGCCTGGAGATGGCCGCGCATCTGAAGCTGCGCACCGCTGTCGGGCGCGAGCAGATAAGCGACGCGCAGCGCCGGCGCGATGCATTTTGACAGTGTGGTCGCAAGATATGTCCGCTCCGGGATGAGGTTGGCGATCGGCGACGCCGAGCGGTCGAGCAGCCCGTAGGCATCGTCCTCGATCAGCACCGTATCGGCATCGCGGACGATCTTGGCGATCGCGCTGCGCCGCTCGGGGACAAGCGTCGCCGTGGTCGGATTGTGCAGCGTCGGAATGAGATAGACGGCCTTCGGCCTGTGCGTGCGGCAGGCTTTCGCCAGCGCATCGGGCAGAATGCCGCCGTCATCCATGGCGACGCCGACGAGCTTGACGCCGAGCTGCGCTGCTGCGGCCTTGATGCCGGGGAAGGTGAGGGCTTCCGTCAGCACGATGTCGCCGGGCTGCGCGAGATAGGCGAGCAGGTTGAACAGGATCGTCTGCGCGCCGGGAAATATCACGAGCTTGTCGGCATGCGCATGCGGAACGCGCGTTCGCATCCAGCGTGCGGCGACCTCGCGCTCATGCGCGCTGCCACCGGGTGGCTGGTAATTCAGGAATGCGGTCAGGCCCGATTGCGCGCGAACGGCTTCGAGGCCGGCGATGATGCGCTCGTCGAGCTGCGCTTCGAGCGGATGCGGCGGCACGTTCATCGAGAGGTCGATCGCCACCGGATGCGGCAGGTCGACCGCGCGGCGTGCGCTGGTCTCCGACACGAACGATCCCTGGCCGACGCGAGCCTCCATGATGCCGCGGCGCCGCGCCTCGGTGTAGGCGCGCGTCACGGTGGTCAGGTCGATGCCGAGCGCCTTGGCGAGCGCACGCTGGGTCGGCAATTGCTGTCCGCGCACCAGCCGGCCGGCGGCGATGTCGGCCTCCATGGCCTCGACGATGCGCTGGTAACGCGGCCCGCTCAGCTCGGAGATTGTAGGAGTCCAATCCATGCAATTTAGGCCCATATCCTTTGAATGTATGGATGCAAGATACTATTGTATGGATCAGGAAAACGGAAGAGGTGTCGTCATGGCGACCGGTTCAGTCTCTCTGGCAAAGGCGATGTGGCGCGGTTTTCGCGGCAAATGCCCGAACTGCGGCGAAGGGCATATGTTCGGGCGCTTCCTGAAGGTCGCCGATAGCTGCGATCATTGCGGCGAGGAGCTGTTTCACCAGCGCGCCGATGACTTCCCGGCCTATCTGGTGATGGTCGTGGTCGGTCATCTCGTGGTGCCGGCGATCCTCATGGTCGAGACCGCTTATGCGCCACCGGTGTGGCTGCAACTGTCCGTGTGGCTGCCGGTGACGCTGTTTGCTTCGCTCGCTTTGCTGCAACCGACCAAGGGCGCCATCGTCGGCCTGCAATGGCAGATCGGTATGCACGGCTTTGAGGCGAGCAAGTTGCGCCGGCAAGCCGGTCAGCTTGCGCCCGTGCTGGTGAAAGCGCCGCGCGCGGCTTGACGCCCGGCGGCGTTTACATCGCGCGGCTGCCCGCTACACTCCGTCGTATCAAAACAAGAACGATGGAAACGCCGATGGCCACACGCGCAAAGACCTTCCTGCTCTGTCATGGCGCGTGGTCTGGCGGATGGGCCTGGAAGAAGATGCATCCGCTGATGGCGCAGGCCGGCCACCGCCTGGTCGCGCCAACCTATACCGGGCTTGGCGAGCGATCGCATCTCGCCAGTGCCGCGATCGATCTCGAGACGCATATCCAGGACATCCTCAACGTCATCACATTCGAGGATCTCAGCGACATCGTGCTGCTCGGCCACAGCTATGGCGGCATGGTCGCCGCCGGCGTTGCCGATCGCGCGCGTGAGCGCATTTCGCAACTGATCTATCTCGACGCCTTCGTGCCGCGCGATGGCCAGTCGCTGCTCGATCTCAACGAGGCCGGGCGCGAACCGATGCGCAAGGCTGCAGCCGCTGGCGACGGCTACCGCATCCCGCCAAATCCGCCGCCACCGGACACGCCGCAGGCCGATCTCGACTGGCTCAACGCGCGCCGCATCAACATGCCGATCAAATGCTTTGAGACGAAACTGAAGCTTCCGCACGGCGAGCCGGCCATGCCGCGGAGCTACATCTACTGCAAGCGCACTCCTCCGGGCGATGTGTTCGGGCAGTTCGCGAAGCGGGCCAAGAGCGAGGAGGGCTGGCGCTATTTCGAGCTCGACGCCAGCCATGCGCCGAACGTGACGGCGCCGGAGGCGCTGATGGGCGTGCTGCAAGAGATTGTCGCCTAACTCGCGCGTGTCATTCAAAATGGTGAGGGGTCCGATGCGTTAGCATCGAACCCCTCGTTGCAAGACATCAGCCGGCCTGTAAGCCGGGTTCTGTAGGGCACCGCCTGCTTGCGCAAGCGATACGTGACGGCCATTCCTCTGGGACCATGTTTGCACATGGCCTCGAGCAACCTACCCGGACGGCGGGCCTGACATCGCCCCGCGGCGTTATCGCTTGCGCGAACAGCCCGCTACGCCGTCCCTATTCGGTTTTGCTCCCGGTGGGGTTTACCATGCCGGCTCCGTTGCCGGACCCGCGGTGCGCTCTTACCGCACCTTTTCACCCTTACCTGCCTACGCAGCTTGCGCTGCTACGGCGGGCGGTTCGTTCTCTGTGGCACTTTCCCTGGGGTTACCCCCGCCGGACGTTATCCGGCACCGTATGTCAAGGGAGCCCGGACTTTCCTCCCCGGCGGCCTTTCGGCACCTGCCGGAGCGGCCGTCCGGCCGACTGACGGCCTAGGCAATGGGCATTTGTGACGGTTTCGTCAAGCGGAGATCGTCGCGCACGCAGCAGTGTAAATAATTTATCCTGAAGATGTCGTTGGGCGCGGACCCCGTTCGACTGGATGCCGGCAATCCAGCCGAACAACAGGAGTTGAGCGATGCAATATCTGCTGCTGATCTACCGGAACGAAGCGCAACAGGGCCAAATGGGGCCCGCAGATTACCAGAAGCTGCTGGCGGAGTATTCCGCCTACACCCAGTCGATCGTCGAGAGCGGCCATTTCAAGGCCGGCGACGGATTACAGCCGACCTCGACCGCGACCACTGTTCGCGTGCGCGAGGGTAAGACTCTGACGACCGATGGTCCCTTCGCGGAAACCCGCGAGCAGCTTGGCGGCTACTATCTCGTCGAGGCGAAGGATCTCGACGCGGCGATCGCGCTTGCCGCGCGCATTCCCGGCGCCAGGAATGGATCGATCGAAGTCCGGCCCGTCATGATCTACAAATGATCTCGAAAATAATTCCGCGAGGATGTCGTTTGGAGCTTGGCTCGTTCGACTGATGTCGGCGATCCAGCCGAACCACAGGAGTTAAGCGATGCAGTATCTGTTGCTGATCTACCGGAACGAAAGCTACATGACCGAGATGAGCGCCACCGACCGCCAGAAGCTGGCGGGAGAATACGGCGCCTACACGCAGTCGATCATCCAGAGCGGCCATTTCAAGGCCGGCGACGGACTGCAGCCGACGACGACGGCGACCACGGTGCGCGTGCGCGACGGCAAGACCATGACCACCGACGGTCCGTTCGCGGAAACGCGCGAGCAGCTCGGCGGCTACTACCTGGTCGAAGCCAAGGATCTCGACGACGCGGTTGCGCTGGCGGCGCGCATTCCCGAAGCCAAGCGCGGATCGATCGAGGTCAGGCCGGTCATGATCTACAAGTGATCTGTTCGGCCGACATCGACAGGATCTTTCGCGACGAGGCGGGGCGGGCGCTGGCCACCCTGATCCGCCTCGTCGGTGATTTCGATCTGGCCGAGGATGCGCTCCAGGATGCGTTCGCGGTCGCGCTGGAGCGCTGGGCGGCGGGCGAGATCCCTGACAATCCGCGCGCCTGGCTGGTCAATGTCGGTCGCAACAAGGCGATCGACCGTGTGCGTCGCCAGGTCGCTTTCCGCGGCAAGCAGCAGGCGCTGCTGCACGAGCTCGAGCTCAATGCAGATGCGCCGGCCGAGCCGCCGGCGATGCTCGACGACGACATGCTGCGGCTGATCTTCACCTGCTGCCATCCGGCGTTCGCGGCTGAGGTGCAGGTCGCGCTGACGCTGCGCACGGTCTGCGGCCTCTCCACCGCGCAGGTCGCGCGCGCTTTCCTGATCGGCGAGGACGCGATGGCGCAGCGGCTCGTTCGCGCCAAGCAGAAGATCAGGCTCGCCGGCATTCCCTATGAGGTGCCCGAGCGCGCCGCGCTGGCGCCGCGGCTCGATGGCGTGCTCGCCGTCATCTATCTTGTCTTCACCGAAGGCTATGTCGCAACCTCGGGCGCAGACCTGATGCGGCGCGACCTTGCGGTCGAGGCGATCAGGCTCGGCCGTTTGCTTGACCGGCTGATGCCCGACCGCGCGGGGATCAAGGGGCTGCTCGCGCTGATGTTGCTGCATGATGCGCGCCGCGCCGGTCGCGAGACAGCTGCCGGCGACATCGTTCTTCTTGAAGAGCAGGACCGCTCGCTCTGGGATCGCGTGCAGATCGAGGAAGGCCTGCGTCTCGTCGACGACGCGCTGCGCGTGCCGGGCCGGCCGCAGCCTTATGCGGTGCAGGCCGCGATCGCCGCGCTGCATGCCCGCGCACCGAGCTTTGAGGAGACTGATTGGCCGCAGATCGCCGGGCTCTACGAAGTGCTGCTGCGCATCAGCCCGTCTCCGGTGATCGAGCTCAACCATGCTGCCGCAATCTCGATGGTCGACGGTCCGGCGCGCGCGCTCGGTCTGGTCGACGCGATCACCGCGCGCGGCGGGCTGGACGGGTATGAGATGTTGCCGGCGGTGCGTGCCGATCTGTTGCGGCGGCTCGGCCGCAAGGACGAAGCGCGCGAGGCCTATCGTGTGGCGACGGAGGCGACGCAGCTCGCGCCGTTGCAGCGGCTGTATGCGCGGCGGGTGCGGGAGATGGAGTAGCCGCTGCAGACTCAGTCATTGCGAGGAGCAAAGCGACGAAGCAATCCAGACTGCTTCTGCGGTGGCAGCCTGGATTGCTTCGCTGCGCTCGCAATGACGAGAGGGCTTCGCCGTTACTTCGACGCCACTGTCGTCCCTTCCGTCGGCAGGCTCGCCAGCAGCGCCTGCAAGGTCGACAGCGTCGAGTGATCGGCAACACCATCCAGGCGTGCAGGGCGGAAGTGGCGCTGGAATGCGGTGACGACCTCCATCGTCGAAGCATCGTACTTCCCGGTCAGCGGCACGCCATAGCCATAGCGTGCCAGCGCCTGCTGCAGGCTCAGCACCTCGTCGCTGATGGTGCCGAGCATCAGGGTTTCGCCGCGCACGACCGGCGCCGGCGTCACCCAGTGACCGACGCCGGAATTGGCCAGCGAATGCCAGGGAAATTTTTCGCCGGGATCCTTCTTGCGCGCGGGCGCGACGTCGGAATGGCCGAGCACCCGTTGCGGCGCGACCTTGCGGCGGAGCATGATGCCGCGGCACAGCGCGATCACGGCGGCGATCTGGCGCAGCGGATATTCCGGATAGCCCCAATCGTGGCCGCGATTGATGATCTCGATCCCGATCGAGCAGGAGTTGATGTCGTCTTCGCCGGCCCAGGACGAGACGCCAGAGTGCCAGGCGCGCCGCGCCTCCGGAACGCACTGCACGATGCGGCCGTCTTCCAGCACGACATAATGGGCCGACACCTCGGTGCCTGCCGTGCACAGCCGCGCCAGCGCGCCCTCGACGTCGGGCATGCCGGTGTAGTGCAGCACGATCATGTCGGGCTGCCGTCCCTTGCTGCGCTCGCCATGATTGGGCGAAGGGATGATGTCGGAGACGATCGACGAATCCGGCTCGAACGTCCGCAGGCTCGCCGCGGCCTTGGGAACCGGGAGAACGCGCTGACGCTTCGAATCAGTTCCAGACGGCGTTGACGGACCGGACGGCATAAGCAGCTCAAGTCGGACATGAGAGTGGGCCAAGCCCTTCTCTTTACTATTTCTTTACTGTCAGGTCCGCGCAATCGCGCGGAGCGGTTAACGGGGTGCATTTTGGCGCATGTGTGTGGATGACGCATCACCGCCAAGCCGCCTTTTCGACTTGTAATGAGCCGATCAACGCTTTCTTAACGCTAAGGGCCGTTACTGAGGGGTGAAGAGCCGACCCGCGTCCGGAGGCGGCCAGAAGCGATTTTGGCTCGAAATCCCATGGCTGCCCGACATATTCCACTGGGAACACCGGGTCTGCCGCCTGGGACGACCGGGCTCGGCGCGCATGCTGGCAAGTATGCTGGAGAGGGGTTGGGTCGTGGAACCGCCGCGACGCGGAATTATTCGAGGCGTGATGGGCTGCTTCGCCCCCGATTTTACCTGTCTGTTGACCTGCGCGCTCGGCAGGCGCGACGCATGAGCGACGCGCCGCACATTCCCGTGCTTGGCCGCGAGGCGATCGAGCATCTCGCGCCGCGCGAGGGCGGCATCTATGTCGATGCCACCTTCGGGGCCGGCGGCTACAGCCGCGCCATCCTCGATGTGGCGGGAACTCGCGTCATCGCGATCGATCGCGACCGCACCGCGATCGCCGGCGGCGCCGAGCTGGTCGAGAATGCCGCGGGCCGGTTGACGCTGGTCGAAGACCGCTTCTCGAATCTCGCCGAAGTCTGTGCCGCGCACGGCGTCGATGCGGTCGACGGCGTCGTGATGGATGTCGGGGTGTCCTCGATGCAGCTCGACCAGGCTGGTCGCGGCTTTTCGTTCCGCCTCGACGGTCCGCTCGACATGCGCATGGGGCAAGCCGGGCCGACGGCCGCTGACATCGTCGCGCGCGCCTCGGAAAGCGATCTCGCCGACATCATCTACCTCTTCGGCGAAGAGCGGCATTCGCGCCGCGTTGCCCGCGCGATCGTGGCTGATCGGCAGGAGACGCCGTTCACCACCACGCGCGCGCTCGCCGATCTCGTCGGCAGGGTGGTGCGCTCGAAGCCCGGCGACATTCATCCGGCGACGCGGACGTTCCAGGCCCTGCGCATCTTCGTCAATGAAGAGCTCGGGGAACTCCAGACCGCGCTCGCGGCAGCCGAGCGCGTGCTCAAGCCCGGCGGCCATCTGGTCGTGGTCTCGTTCCATTCGCTGGAAGACCGCATCGTCAAGAATTTCTTCTCCGAGCGGTCGAAGACCGGCGGCGGCTCGCGTCATCTGCCGGAAGTGGCGCAGGGCGCGCCGAGCTTCCAGCTTTTGACGCGGCGGCCTGTGATCGCCGGCGAGGCAGAGGTTGCGCACAATCCGCGCGCCCGTTCCGCAAAGCTGCGCGCCGCCGAGCGGACCTCGGCGCCGGCGCATCACGATGGCGAGCAATCGTCCTGGCCAAAACTCTCCGACGTGATGAGAGGCGGCTAGCAGATGCGCTTCATCCACCTTCTCGTCATCGGCGCGCTGATCTTCGCGGCCGCCTATGTCTACCGGATCAAGATGGACTCCACCGCACGCACCGAGAAGGTGCTGCGGCTGCACGCGGAGATCCGCGAGCAGCGTGACGCGATCGCGCAGCTGCGCTCCGAATGGGCCAAGCTCGATGCGCCCCTGCGGCTACAGGGCCTCTCCGAGCGGCATCTGCCGCTCAAGCCCGTCAACGGCACGCAATATGATTCAATGAAGAATCTGCCGGATCGTCCGCCGCGGATGTTCAGGCCGGGCGAGCCTGATCCGATCGGGTCCATGATCAATACCATCGAAGCTGCGAGCGATCCGGATAGCGTGACGGGCTCCGTGCCTCGGCCCGAGGACAAGCAATGAGCGCCGTTCCGGCCAAACCCGCCGCGCGGCCAGCTGAGCCCTGGCGTCAGCGTCTGATCCGCAGCCTGCTCTACGGGCGCAATGTCGATCGCGCCGCCAAGGCGCGCGCACGTGTCGGCCTCGCAATGCTGGCCTTTGCTGCGGTCTACGCCATGATCGGCGGGCGGCTCGTGATGTTCGCGATCGGCGCCGACGCCCACAGTGCGCGTCGTGCCGCTTCGCAGGAAGTGGTCGCGACCGCACGGCCCGACATCGTCGACCGCAACGGCGCGATCCTGGCGACCGACGTCAAGGCGTCGAGCCTGTTCGGCGAGCCACGCCGCATCATCGACAAGGACGAGGCGATCGAGCTTCTGACCGCGACCGTGCCCGACCTCGACGAGGCCGAAGTGCGCGAGCGCCTGTCGTCGCGCAAGGGTTTCGTCTGGCTCAAGCGCGAGATCACGGCGAAGCAGCAGGTGGACATCCATAAGCTCGGCATTCCCGGCATCGGCTTCCTGCGCGAGAACAAGCGCGTCTACCCGACCGGCAACGAGGTCGCCCACCTCATCGGTCTGGTCAACATCGACAACCAGGGCATCGCCGGCATGGAGAAGTGGCTCGACAATCAAGGGCTCGCCGATCTCCACCGTGCAGGCTTTGCCACCGACCGCCTGCAGAAGCCGATCGAGCTGTCGGTCGATTTGCGTGTCGAGCACGCGCTGCGCGACGAGCTCTTGAAGGCCAAGGAGAAGTTCCACACCAAGGCGGCCTCCGGGCTTGTCACCAACGTCAACACCGGCGAGATCATCGCGATGGTCTCGGTGCCGGATTTCGATCCGAACAATCCGAAGGAAGCGCACGACCCCGACCGCATCAACCGCCTGACCACCGGCGTTTACGAGATGGGCTCGACCTTCAAGGCCTTCACCCTCGCAATGGCGCTCGACACCGGCAAGTACGGTCTCGACTCGCTGTGGGATGCGCGCGGGCCGCTGCACTACGGCAAGTTCGCGATCCATGACGACGAGCCGAAAGGCCGCTTCCTGACGATGAAAGAAGTGTTCACCTTCTCCTCCAACGTCGGCGCGGCGCGGATCGCGCTGTCGCAGGGGGTTGAAGGGCACAAGGCGTTCCTGCGCAAGATGGGGCAGCTCGAGCGGCTGCGCACCGAGCTGCCGGAGAGCGCCTCGCCGATCCTGCCGCGGCGCTGGAGCGAGCTGAACACCATCACCATCGCGTTCGGCCACGGCATGGCGGTCGCGCCGCTGCAGGCCGTGATGGGCGTCAGCGCGCTCGCGAATGGCGGCCTGCTGATTCCTCCGACCTTCCTCAAGCGCTCCGAGGAGGAGGCGCGGGCGATCGCAAAGCGCGTGATCAAGCCCGAGACGTCGGACAAGATGCGCTTCTTGATGCGGCTGAACGCAGAGATCGGCACGGCGCGCAAGGCCGACGTGAAGGGCTATTATATCGGCGGCAAGACCGGCACCGCGGAAAAGGTGGTCAACGGCCGCTATGCCAAGAAGCGGGTGCTGACGGCGTTCACCGCGATCCTGCCGGCGGACAAGCCGAAATATCAGCTGCTGATCATGCTCGACGAGCCGCAGCCGCTGAAGGAAACCTACGGCTTCATCACGTCGGGCTGGAACGCTGTTCCCACCGCAGGCAACGTCATTACCCGTATCGGACCGCTCCTCGGTATCGAGCCCCGCTACGACCTGCC
Source organism: Bradyrhizobium ganzhouense (assembly GCF_049949285.1). Taxonomy (NCBI): domain Bacteria; kingdom Pseudomonadati; phylum Pseudomonadota; class Alphaproteobacteria; order Hyphomicrobiales; family Nitrobacteraceae; genus Bradyrhizobium; species Bradyrhizobium ganzhouense. Next base: position 6,904,065 of record NZ_CP181318.1, on the reverse strand, counting down.
GCCTGCGGACCGCCTTATTCTTGCAGCATCCAGGACAACCCAGTAATCAATCGGGTAGGCCGTGGCCGCTGCTGAGTCGAGGATTTCCCTCAAGATTCGGCTTTCCGGCACGGCGACTGGAAGACCATGAAGCTGCGTGACCTCTTAGGCAATGATGCCGCGATCGAGCCCGCTGTTGCTGCGCTCGACGTGATCGGCATTGCCCTCGACAGCCGCGTGGTCAAGCCCGGCGATCTCTTCTTTGCGCTCGCCGGCAGCAAGACTGACGGCGCGCGCTTCGTCGATGCTGCGATTGCGGCCGGCGCGGTGGCCGTGGTCGGCGATCATGCGCCAGATGCCTGCAAGGTGCCGTTCGTCTCTGTCGTCAATCCGCGCCGCGCCCTCGCGCTGGCTGCCGCAAGATTTTTCCCGGCCCAGCCCGCGACGATCGCGGCTGTGACCGGAACCAGCGGCAAGACTTCCGTTGCCGCGTTCACGCGCCAGATCTGGGAGCGGCTGGGACACGCCTCGGCCAGCATCGGCACCATCGGCCTCGTCTCGCCGAAACGCACCGTCTACGGTTCGCTGACGACGCCGGATCCGATCGCGTTGCACCGGCAGCTCGATGAGATCGCGCGCGAGGGCGTGACGCATCTCGCCTTCGAAGCGTCGTCGCACGGCCTCGATCAATATCGCCTCGACGGTGTGCGCGTCTCCGCCGGAGGCTTCACCAATCTCTCGCGCGACCACATGGATTATCATCCGACAGTCGCGCATTATCTCGCAGCAAAACTCAGGCTGTTTCGCGAACTCGTGCCGCCGGGCGGCGCTGCGGTGATCTCGGCCGATCATGATTGCTCGGCCGAAGCGATCGATGCCGCGACCAGGCGCGGCCTGCATGTGATGGCGGTCGGCCGTCACGGCGACGGGGCAGGTGAGGGTATTCGTCTCACCGACGCCGTGGTCGAAGGCTTTTCGCAGACGCTGGCGCTCGAACATCGTGGCAAGCGCTATGCGGTCCGGCTGCCGCTGGTCGGCGAATTCCAGATCGAGAACGCGCTGGTGTCAGCAGGTCTTGCGATCGGCACTGGCAGCAATGCAACAGACGTGTTTGCGAGCCTCGAACATCTCGAAGGTGCCAAGGGCCGGCTCGAGCGCGTCGGCGAGCGCAACGGCGCGCCGATCTTCGTCGACTATGCGCACAAGCCCGATGCGCTGGCGAAAGCGTTGCAGGCGCTGCGTCCTTACGCCAAACGAAGACTGATCGTCGTATTCGGCGCCGGCGGCGATCGCGACGCCGGCAAGCGGCCGATCATGGGCGAGATCGCGGCTGAGAATGCCGATCGCGTCATCATCACTGACGACAATCCGCGCAGCGAGAAACCGGAAGCCATTCGCGCCGCGATCCTCGCGACTGCAAAGGGCGCGCGCGAAATCGGCGACCGCGCAGCCGCGATCCGCGCCGCGATCGAGGAACTGGAAGATGGCGATGCGCTGCTCGTCGCCGGCAAGGGCCACGAGACCGGGCAGATCGTCGGCGGCGAGGTGCTGCCGTTCAGTGATCACGAAGCGGTCGCCGCCGCACTAGCATCGAGGGTCGCATGAGCGCGCCAATATGGACGGTTGCCGAGGTGGCGCGCGCGCTTGGCGCGACCGGATCATTCCCGGACACCCCCATCGACTTCGTCACCCAGGACAGCCGCCTGGTAAAGCCGGGCAGCCTGTTCGTGGCGTTGAGTGGTACCCCGAGCGGCGGCTTCATCTCGGCCTTCGCCAGCGCGCGCGACGGCTGGGAGTTCGCGGACAAGGCGGAAGCCTCTGGCGCGGTCGCGATGATCGTGCCGCATGAGATCGCGGGCGTTCGCATTCCGCAGATCGTCGTGAAGGACACGCTGATCGACGGCCTCTGGGGCCTTGCGCGCGCCGCACGCGCGCGCTTCAACGGGCCGGTGATCGGGCTGACCGGCAGTGCCGGCAAGACCAGCACCAAGGAATTCATTGCGGCCTATCCCAACGCCTATGCGAGCCCGTCGAGCTTCAACAATTTCTGGGGCGTGCCGCTGACATTGTGCAACGCCCGGCCCGATGCCAGCCTCTGGGTCGTCGAGATGGGCATGAATCAGACGGGTGAGATCGCGCGGCTCAGCGAATTGACGCGGCCGACAGTTGCGCTCGTCGTCAATGTCCAGCCGGTGCATCTGGAAAAGCTCGGCTCGCTCGATGCTATCAGGCGCGAGAAGGTGTCGATCGCGCTCGGCCTGCCCTCGGATGGCGTGCTGGTGCTGCCGGCCGGGATCAAGGCGCCCGACTGGAAGGGCAAGGTGGTGCGCTTCGGCGAGAAGGCCGAGGTGCACGAGGTCGCCCACGCCCCGCATGGCGAGAGCTGGCAGGTCGTGGCCGCGATCGGCAAGAAGGAGATCGCCTTCAGCCTCACGCCGGGTGCACCGCACCGCGTGCAGAATGCGCTCGCCGCGCTCGCCTCGGTTCATGCTGCGCATCTCGATGTCGCGACGCTGGCGATCAAGCTCGATCGCGTCGGCATCATGACCGGCCGCGGCGTCGAGCAGGCGGTCGGCGGCGTCACCGTGATCGACGACAGCTTTAACGGTAATCCGGCGAGCGTTGCTGCCGCGCTGCAGAGTCTGCAGGCGCGCAATATGACCGGCGGCCGCCGCATTGCGGTGCTCGGCGACATGCTGGAACTGGGCGACGACGCACCAAGCTACCACACCGCGCTGAGCACGCATCTCGACGGCATCGACGGCATCTATTGCGTCGGGCCCTTGATGCGGCACCTCTATGACGCGCTTCCCGCCGGCAAAGGGCTCGGCTGGCACGACGACCCTGCCACGCTGAAGCCGGGTGAGGTCGCGAGCCTGCTGAAGGCAGGCGATGTCGTGGTTGTCAAGGGCAGCAAGAAGATGTTCTGGGTCAACAAGTTTGTGCCGGGCCTAGTGGCCGCCTTGCAGGCAAAGGCGTAAACTGCTTGGAAGGCGCTGTTCCCGAATCCCACCGTTTGCGGCGCCAACCCGGCAGGCTTCTTGCCGGCAGGTTTCTTTGAGGTCACCCGACCGATGATGAAGACCAGCGAATGCGCGTGAGGCGAAATCTGCGTCTGAACAAGCCTGCGTGCGAAAGGCGCCATAGGACCGTCTGAATGTTTTACTGGCTGATCGAGCTCTCCAACACATTTCCGGGCTTCGGTGCAGTGCGCACCGTTCTGAACGTCTTCCGCTACATCACCTTCCGCACCGGCGGCGCCGTCGTCACAGGCGCGCTGTTCGTGTTCCTGTTCGGGCCCTGGATCATCGATCATCTGCGCATCCGCCAGGGCAAGGGCCAGCCGATCCGCACCGACGGCCCGCAATCGCATCTGGCCAAGAAGGGCACGCCCACCATGGGTGGGCTGATGATTCTGTCCGGCCTCACGGTCGGCACGGTGCTGTGGGCCAACCCGCTCAATCCCTATGTCTGGATCGTGCTGGCGGTGACGCTCGGCTTCGGCTTCGTCGGCTTCTATGACGATTACCTCAAGGTGACCAAGCAGACCACGAGCGGGTTCGGCGGCAAGCTGCGTCTGCTGATCGAAGGGGTCATCGCGCTGGTCGCCTGCTATGCGCTGGTGCGGTTGAACCGCGATCCTGCGTCGACCGCGCTGACGATTCCCTTCCTGAAGGACACGGTGCTGCATTTCGGCTGGTTCTTCGTCGTGTTCGGCGCCTTCGTCATCGTCGGCGCCGGCAATGCGGTGAACCTCACCGACGGTCTCGACGGCCTCGCCATCGTGCCCGTGATGATCGCGACCGCGAGCTTTGCGATGATCGCCTATCTCGCCGGCAACGCGGTGTTCGCCGACTATCTCCAGATCAAATATGTCGCGGGCACCGGCGAGCTTGCGGTGCTCTGCGGCGCGCTCTTGGGCGCCGGCCTCGGCTTCCTCTGGTTCAACGCGCCGCCGGCCTCGATCTTCATGGGCGACACCGGCTCGCTCGCGCTCGGCGGCATGTTGGGCTCGATCGCGGTCGCGGTGAAGCACGAGATCGTGCTCGCGGTGATAGGCGGCCTGTTCGTGCTGGAGGCGGTCTCGGTCATCGTGCAGGTGGTGTCGTTCAAGCTCACGGGCAAGCGCATCTTCCGGATGGCGCCGATCCACCACCATTTCGAGCAGCTCGGCTGGACCGAGCCACAGATCGTGATCCGCTTCTGGATCATCTCGGTGATGCTGGCGCTCGCCGGCCTCTCCACGCTGAAGCTGCGCTGACGGTTCCCGCGATGATCCCGGTTACATCCTTTGCCGGCAAGACAGTCGCAGTGTTCGGCCTCGGCGGCTCGGGGCTCGCCTCCTGCCACGCGTTGAAGGCCGGCGGCGCCGAGGTGATCGCCGCCGACGACAATGCCGAGAACGTCGCCAAGGCGGCGCAGGCCGGGTTCATCACCGCAGATTTGCGCAACGTTTCCTGGGGCAATTTCGCTGCGCTCGTACTCGCGCCCGGCGTGCCGCTGACCCACCCGGTGCCGCACTGGAGCGTGCTGAAAGCGCGCGAGGCTGGCGTCGAGGTGATCGGCGATATCGAGCTGTTCTGCCGTGAGCGCCGACGGCACGCGCCGAACGCGCCGTTCATTGCGATCACCGGCACCAACGGCAAATCGACCACGACGGCTCTGATCGCGCATCTCACAAAGGTTGCGGGCTACGACACCCAGATGGGCGGAAATATCGGCACCGCGATCCTGTCGCTGGAGCCGCCGCGCACAGGCCGCGTCCACGTCATCGAGATGTCGTCCTACCAGATCGACCTCACGCCCTCGCTCGATCCCTCCGTCGGCATCCTGCTCAATGTCAGCGAAGACCACATCGATCGTCACGGCACCATCGAACATTATGCTGCGGTGAAGGAGCGCCTGGTTGCAGGCGTGCAGGCAGGCGGTACGTCGATCGTCGGCGTCGATGACGGCTATTGCCGCGACATCGCCGATCGGCTCGATCGCGCCGGCAAGAACGTGGTGCGCATCTCCGTCAGGAATCCGCTGGCGAGCGGTATCCATGTCGAGCATGGCACAATCGTGCGCACCTCCGGCGGCGCCCGCAGCGAGGTGGCAAAGCTCGGCGGCATCGGTTCGCTGCGCGGCCTGCACAATGCGCAGAACGCGGCGTGCGCGGCCGCTGCCGCGCTCGCGATGGGCATCGGCCTGGACGTGCTGCAGAACGGGTTGCGCAGCTTTCCGGGTCTCGCGCATCGCATGGAGCAGGTCGGCCGCCGCGGCAATGTGCTGTTCGTCAACGACTCCAAGGGCACCAACGCCGACGCCACCGCGCATGCGCTGTCGTCCTTTGCCGACATCTTCTGGATCGCCGGCGGCAAGCCGAAGGCGGGCGGCATCACTGGCTTGACCGGCTTCTTCCCGCGAATCCGCAAGGCCTATCTGATCGGTGAGGCCGCGCAGGAATTTTCGGGTACGCTCGGCTCGGTTGCACATGAGATCAGCCAGACGCTCGATGTGGCCGTCGAGCATGCCGCGCGCGACGCGGAAGCTTCGGGCCTGCAGGATGCGGTCGTACTTCTGTCGCCTGCCTGTGCCTCGTTCGACCAGTACCGCAACTTCGAGATCCGCGGCACAAAATTCCGCGAGCTAGTGCAGGCGCTGCCGGGTGTGAAGCCGGTGGTGTGAGAATGTCGCGGCGACGCTGGATCGGACTTGCCGTCGCCGCTCTTGCTGTCCCGGTCGGTTTCCTCTGTGTTGTTCTCATCGACAACGTCTTGCACGAGTTCGGCGCATGCCGCGTCGTTCGCCAGCGGGCATTTGCTTCCCCAAGCGGCAGTCAATTGGTTGTTGTGGTCTGGAAGTCGTGCGGGGCGACGATGCCCGACAGCACGCAAGCCAGCATCGTGGCGTGCGGTCGGACGTTCTCGCCCGAGAGCACGCCGACCTTTGTCAGCGTGCGAGGGCACCTTGATACGGTTGTCGCCTGGAGCAGCGAGCGGGCGGTCAGGATCGGTTTCATTCCCGAGGCCGGCGAGGTCTACAAGCGCGATCAGCGCGCGGGGGATGTCACGATCAGCTACGAATAGGGTGCTCATGTCCCGGACGCGGTGCGGCACCATAAGCGCGTTTACGCGCGTCTTCGGCGCGCTATGGTGACGCTCCGCAGAGCCGGGATCCAGGAGCGACAATGGGCCCCGGCTCTGCAGCGCACCGCAAGGGCGCTGCGCTGCGTCCGGGGCACGAGACTCTTCAAAACTTGAACGATCTATTAACCCTGCGGTAACCAACCTCGGCGACCAATGGACCGACCTCTGTCCGAAAGCGGCCGCCCATGCTCTCCCGTGAAGAACGCACCCCCTTTTCCGAGTGGTGGTGGACCGTCGACAAGCCGCTGTTCGGCGCGATCCTGGTGTTGATGCTGACCGGGGTCATCCTGTCGCTGGCGGCGAGCCCGCCGGTTGCGACCCGCATCGGGCTCGATCCCTTCCACTTCTTCAGCCGTCACGTGATGTTCCTGGCGCCGTCCTTCATGGTGCTGCTCGGGGTCTCCTTCCTATCGCCGCGCTCGATCCGGCGAAGCGCGCTGATCATCTTCACCATCAGCATCATCCTGATCGTGGTGACGCTCGCCATCGGCCCCGAGGTGAAGGGTTCGCGGCGCTGGATCACGCTGCTCGGCGTCAACATCCAGGCCTCCGAAATCGCAAAGCCGTCGTTCGTCGTCATCGCCGCCTGGCTGTTCGCTGAATCGACCAAGCGGCCGGAGATGCCCGCGACCTCGATGGCGCTGGTGCTGCTGCTGATGCTGGTCTCGCTGCTGGTGATGGAACCGGACTTCGGCCAGACCATGCTGATCCTGATGGTGTGGGGCTCGCTGTTCTTCATCGCGGGCATGCGCATGATCTGGGTGTTCGGTCTTGCGGGCCTCGGTGCGGCCGGCCTGTTCAGCGCCTATCTCTTTGTTCCCCACGTGGCCGGACGCATCAAGCGATTCATGAATCCGGCCTCCGGCGACACTTTTCAGGTCGATACCGCGATGGAGGCCTTCTACAACGGCGGCTGGTTCGGCCTCGGGCCGGGCGAGGGCATCGCCAAGCGTAGCCTGCCGGACAGCCATACCGACTTCGTGTTCGCGGTCGCCGCCGAAGAGTTCGGCATCATCCTGTGCCTCGCCATGCTGGCGCTGTTCGCCTTCGTCGTCATTCGTACGCTGTCGCGCGCCTACGCCAATGAGGACATGTTCTCGCGCTTTGCGGCCTCTGGGCTGGCGATCCTGTTCGGCGTGCAGGCTGCGATCAACATGTCGGTCAATCTCCAGCTCATTCCCGCCAAGGGCATGACGCTGCCCTTCATCTCCTATGGCGGCTCCTCGATCGTGTCGTTGGCTTACGGCGTCGGCATGATGCTGGCCCTGACGCGGCTGCGCCCGCGCACCGAGGTCGAGGCCAGCGGCCGCGCCGAGGCGATGCGGAGTTACGCGTAACAGGTCTTGTGTCCCGGACAAGCGAAGCGCAGATCCGGGACCCAGAGTGTCGCAGTCATGGGCCCCGGTTCAGCAGCGCACCACGTCGCGAAGGGCGACGCGCTGCGCCGCGCCCGGGGCACACGCATTGTGTAGCCGGCTCGCAATGACGAGAAAGACCTTGTAAAAGGCCTCTCCATGGACAATTCCCCCTTGATTCTTCTCGCCGCGGGCGGCACCGGCGGCCATCTGTTTCCGGCCGAGGCGCTCGGCGTCGAGTTGATCCGGCGCGGCTTTCGCGTGCGCCTCGTCACCGATGAGCGCGCGCTGCGCTACAGCGGGCTGTTCACCAAGGACATGATCGACGTCGTCGCGAGCGAGACCGCGCGCGGCCGCAATCCGCTTCAGCTCGCTTATGCCGGCCTCACGCTCGCCACCGGCACGCTGTCCGCTTACCGCCTGATCAAGCGGTTGAAGCCTGCTGCCGTGATCGGCTTCGGCGGCTATCCGACATTGCCGCCGCTGGTCGCGGCCAAATTCGCCGGCGTGCCCGGCATCATCCACGACGCCAATGCCGTGCTCGGCCGTGCCAATCGTTTCTTGTCGAGCCGCGTCCGCGCCATCGCGACGTCATTGCCGGGCGTGCTCGACCGCGATCCGGCGCTGGCAGCCAAGACCACGACGGTCGGCACGCCGATGCGGCCGGCGGTCCTTGCCGCTGCGGCCGTGCCCTATGCCGCACCTGAAGTGAATGGCCCGCTCCGCCTGCTCGTCGTCGGCGGCAGCCAGGGCGCGCGTATCATGGCCGACATCGTGCCGGGTGCGATCGAGCGGCTCGAGCCCGCGCTGTGGAGCCGGCTCATCGTCACCCAGCAGGTCCGGGACGAGGACATGACCCGCGTGCGTGCGGTCTACGACAAGCTCAAGATCAAGGCCGAGCTCGCGCCGTTCTTCGCGGATTTGCCGGCGCGGCTGGCCTCCAACCATCTGGTGGTGTCGCGCTCCGGCGCCGGCACCGTCGCCGAGCTCGCGGCGATCGGGCGGCCTTCGATCCTGGTGCCGCTGCCGGGTGCGATCGACCAGGACCAGTTCGCCAATGCCGGCGTGCTGGCCAAGGTCGACGGCGCCATCCGCATCCCGCAGACCGAGTTCACCCCGGATCGTCTCGCGGCGGAGATCTCCGGTTTCGCGGCCGAGCCCGCGCGCCTTGGCGCCATGGCGGCCGCGGCGAAAGGGGCAGGCCGGCTCGATGCCGCCGAGCGGCTGGCCGATCTGGTGGTCAAAGTCGCGGGAATCTGACGCGAAACGGGCAATTTCCATAGTTTTACCGTCATGGCCGGGCTTGTCCCGGCCATCCACGTCTTGCAAGAAAGACGCTAGGATTCGTGGATGCCCGGGACAAGCCCGGGCATGACGACGGAACCATAGGATAAAGCATGAGACTGCCGCGGGAGATCGGACCCATCCACTTCGTCGGGATCGGCGGGATCGGCATGAGCGGTATCGCCGAGGTGCTGGTCAATCTCGGCTATGCCGTGCAGGGCTCGGATGCCTCCGACAATTACAATCTCGATCGCCTGCGCAAGAAGGGCGCAAAGGTTTCGGTCGGCCACAAGGCGGAGAATGTCGACGGCGCTGAAGTCGTCGTCGTGTCCACCGCGATCAAGCGCGACAATCCGGAATTGATGGCGGCACGCGAGCGGCGCATTCCCGTGGTACGCCGTGCCGAGATGCTGGCCGAATTGATGCGGCTGAAGAGCTGCGTCGCGATTGCCGGCACGCATGGCAAGACCACGACGACGACGATGGTCGCAACCCTGCTCGATGCCGGCGGGCTCGATCCCACCGTGATCAACGGCGGCATCATCAACGCCTACGGCTCCAACGCACGTCTCGGCGCCGGCGACTGGATGGTGGTGGAAGCCGACGAGAGCGACGGCACGTTCCTGAAGCTGCCGACCGATGTCGCGATCGTCACCAATGTCGATCCCGAGCATCTCGATCACTTCAAGACATTTGACGCCGTACAGGACGCCTTCCGCCATTTCGTCGAGAACCTGCCGTTCTACGGCTTCGCCGTGATGTGCATCGATCATCCCGTCGTGCAGAACCTCGTCGGCAAGATCGAGGATCGTCGCATCATCACTTACGGCGAAAATCCGCAGGCCGACGCGCGGCTCGTCGATCTCACCCCGATGGGCGGCGGATCGAAGTTCAAGGTCGCGTTCCACAATCGCAAGACCGGAGCCGTGCACGAGATCGCCGATCTCATGCTGCCGATGCCGGGGCGCCACAACGCCTCGAACGCGACGGCTGCGATCGCGGTCGCGCGCGAGCTTGGCGTGTCCGACGATGCGATCCGCAAGGCGATCGCCGGCTTCGGCGGCGTCAAGCGTCGTTTCACCAAGACAGGCGAATGGAACGGCGTCACCGTGATCGACGATTACGGTCATCATCCGGTCGAGATCGCAGCGGTGCTAAAGGCGGCGCGGGAATCCACCAACGGCAAGATCGTTGCCGTGGTGCAGCCGCATCGCTACACCCGGCTGCAATCGCTGTTCGAGGAGTTCTGCACCTGCTTCAACGACGCCGATGCAGTGGTCGTCGCCGACGTCTATGCCGCGGGCGAGACGCCGATCGACGGCATCGACCGCGATCATTTCGTCGCGGGCCTGCGCGCACATGGCCACCGCGAGGTGATCCCGCTGCCGGGGGCGACGGAGCTCGCGGGCATCGTCAAAGGGCTCGCCAAGTCGGGTGATCTCGTCGTGTGCTTGGGTGCCGGCAACATCACGCAATGGGCGTACGCACTGCCGGACCAATTGAAGGCGCTGGGGTAGGGCGGTGAGCTTCCCCGACATCACGCCCGAGCTCAAAGCCGCGATGCCGGACCTTCGCGGGCGGTTGCTTGCCAACCAGTCGCTGGCCGAGCTCACCTGGTTTCGCGTCGGCGGTCCGGCGCAGGTGCTGTTCACGCCGGCGGATGAGGATGATCTCGCTTATTTCCTCGCGCATCTCGCTGGCGACATCCCGGTCTATGTCGTCGGTGTCGGCTCCAACCTCATCGTGCGCGACGGCGGCATTGCCGGCGTGGTGATCCGGCTGGCGCCGCGCGCTTTTGGTGAGGCCACTGCGAGCGGTGATGTCGTGACCGCGGGCGCGGCCGCCCTGGATAAGCGTGTCGCGGAGGTCGCGGCCTCTGCCAGTATCGGCGGGCTCGAATTCTATTTCGGCATTCCCGGCACGATCGGCGGTGCGCTGCGCATGAACGCGGGCGCCAATGGCGGCGAGACCAAGGACGTGCTGATCGAGGCGCGCGGCGTTGGCCGCGACGGCGCGAAGCAAATCTTCTCCAACGCCGACATGAAATTCGTCTACCGCAACAGCGGCGTCGACCCCTCCATCATCTTCACCTCCGCCCGCTTTCGCGGCGAGATCAGGGATGCGGAAGTCATCCGCGCGCGGATGGCGGAGGTGCAGACCCATCGCGAGACCGCACAGCCGATCCGTGAAAAGACCGGCGGGTCGACCTTCAAGAACCCGCCCGGCCATTCCGCCTGGAGGCTGGTCGACGCCGCCGGCTGCCGCGGCCTGCGCATCGGCGGCGCGCGGGTCTCCGAGATGCACTGCAATTTCCTGATCAACACGGGCGATGCCACCGCGCACGACATCGAGACGCTGGGCGAGACCGTGCGCGAACGCGTGAAGGCGAATTCCGGAATTGAGCTGCACTGGGAAATCAAGCGGATTGGAATTCCCGGCTAATTGGACAGGCGACGAGAGAATATGCGCATCACCATCCTCTTCGGCGGCTCCAACCGCGAACGTCTGGTTTCCGTCGCCTCAGCCCAGGCGCTGCATCTGGCGCTGCCCGAGGCCGATCTCTGGTGGTGGGACGTCGAGGACAAGGTGCACGTCGTGCAGTCCAAGCAGCTGCTCGAACATTCCCGGCCCTTTGAGGACGAGTTCAAGCCGGGCACATCAGGCATTCCGCTGGCGCAAGCGCTCGACAAGGCCAAGGCGGAAGACCGCGTTCTCGTGCTCAGCCTGCATGGCGGCAGCGCCGAGAACGGTGAATTGCAGGTGATGTGTGAAGTGCGCGGCGTGCCGTTCACCGGCTCCGGCTCGGCCTCCTCGCATCTCGCCTTCGACAAGATCGCCGCCAAGCGCTTTGCCGCGCTCGGTGGTGTGATGCCGCCTGAGGGCATCGCGCTCGAGAATATCGATGATGCCTTCGCCGAATATGGAAGGCTGATCGCAAAGCCGGCGCGCGACGGCTCCAGCTATGGCCTGATCTTCGTCAACGCCAGGCAGGATCTCGTCGCCGTCCGCAATGCGGCCAAGCACGAAGAGTATGTGATCGAGCCCTACATCGCCGGCGTCGAGGCGACCTGCGGCGTGCTGGAGCGCACCGACGGGTCAATCATCTCGCTGCCGCCGATCGAGATCATTCCCGGTGAGGGCAATTTCGACTACGCCGCAAAATATCTTTTGAAGTCGACCCAGGAGATCTGCCCGGGCCGCTTCACCGCCGAGGTCACCGCTGCGCTCAAGACCCAGGCGATGCTGGCGCATCGTGCGATGTCCTGCACCGGCTACTCCCGCTCCGACTTCATCGTCTCGGAGAAAGGGCTGGTCTATCTCGAGACCAACACGCTGCCCGGGCTGACCAAGTCCTCGCTCTACCCCAAGGCGCTGAAAGCCGAGGGCATCGCATTCGTCGACTTCCTCCGCGACCTGATCGAGCTGGCGGTGCGGCGGGTGCGGAAATAGTTAGGATTGGTTAACGGCTGAACGGGCGAAAACGGCCGGTTTGCTGCCCAAAACCGGTAAAATGCCGGACATCGTGGCACAACTGCCTCACAGAGCTGGGCAAAAAGCATTCTTCGTTAACGAACTTTACCTTTTGTTTACCAGGAAGTCCGAAGGTTAACGCTGGCGGCGCATATGGCGTTTGGGCTGCCGGCGCGTGAGCCGTTTCGGGATGTATCCGACCGGCGAACGCTTTGAAGGGGAGCGGTTTCTTCTGCCGAAGACCAGTACCCGGCCCGGCAAGTCCGAGACGTCATGTTCGCCAGGACCCGCGCGGTGTCGTGGGCAAACTGTTGACGAGCTCGTGCAATGGATGGTGCAGGAAGCCTCACTCGGTCGTATTTGAGATCGCTGAGGCCCCAAGCTGACCTGAAGGCGGCCGCTATCGGAGCGGTCGTGCTTCTGCGCGAGTGGGTCCAGGACAAGCGCGCTGAGACGCGCGCTGCTGCCAAGCAAAAAATCAAGGCCAAGGCCGTCGTCGAGCGCGAGCCACCGCCGCGCCTGGTCGCGCTGGTCGAGCGCTATCTGCCGCGCCGGGTCGGGATCACCATGACTGTGCTGCTGCTGATCGGAAGCTGCGGCCTCGGCATCGTCAAGGGCGGCCATCTCCAGGATTTCATCACCGCGGTCAGCGACGCGCGCAACGCCATGGCCAATTCGGCCGGCTTCCGCATCACCTCGGTCGTGATCAACGGCCGCAAGCAGCTCAGCCAGGACGAGATCCTCGCGATCGGCGGTGTCAGCGGCCGCTCGTCGCTGCTGTTCCTCGATGCCGACGACGTTCGCGACAAGCTCAAGGCCAATCCCTGGATTGCTGACGCGACCGTGCTGAAGCTCTATCCGGGCCAGCTCATGATCGAGATCACCGAGCGCAAGGCGTTCGCGCTGTGGCAGGAGGCCGGCCGGCTCTCCGTCATCGCCGACGACGGCGCGCTGCTTGAGCCCTATGTCTCGCGCCGGTTCCTGTCGCTGCCGCTCGTGGTCGGCAAGGGCGCCGAGACGCAGGCCCGCGACTTCCTCGCGCTGCTTGCCCGTTATCCGCAGGTGAACTCGGTGACCAAAGCCGCGATCTACGTCGGAGAGCGGCGCTGGAACCTGAGGCTGAAGGACGGCCTCGACATCCGCCTTCCGGAGCAGGATGTCGGCAACGCACTCGCCGCGCTCTCCAAGCTCGATAAGGACGACAGGCTGTTCTCGAAGGATATCGTCGCGATCGACATGCGGCTGCCCGACCGTCTGGTGGTGCAGCTGTCCGATGACGCCGCCAAGGCGCGCGAAGACCTGTTCAAGGACAAGAAGAAAAAGAAGGCCGGGGACGCCGCATGACCGGTCTTGATCGCACCCAGACGCCGAAGACGCGCCCGATGCCGCACAAGCGCGGCGGCCTCGTTGCCTGCCTCGACATCGGCACCAGCAAGATCGCCTGCATGATCGCGCGGCTGAAGCCGTCGGCGCCGAGCGAGGCCCTGCGCGACCGCACCCATGCGGTGGAACTGATCGGTTACAGCCAGATCCAGTCGCGCGGCATGAAGGCCGGCGCGGTGGTCGATCTCGCCGAATGCGAGCAGGCGGTGCGCCAGGCCGTAGGCCTTGCCGAGAAAATGGCCAAGGTCCGGGTCGAGTCGGTTTTGCTGTCGGTCTCCGGCGGTCGTCTCGCGGGCCAGCTGGTCGAAGCCGCAGCCGATATCCGTGGCGGCGCGGTGACGCCGGCCGATGTCAGCCGCGTCACCTCCACCGGCATGCGCCACGCCACCGGCGAAGGCCGCACCGTGCTGCACGCGCTGCCGGTTGGTTACACGCTCGATGGCGTCAAGGGCATCCGCGATCCCCGCGGCATGGTCGCGCATCAATTCGGCGTCGACATGAACGTCGTCACCTGCGACGCCACCGTGGCGCGGAACCTGATGCTGGCGGTGGAACGCTGCCACATCAACGTCGAAGCCATGGCAGCGAGCCCTTATGTGGCCGGCCTGTCGGTGCTGACCGACGACGAGGCCGATCTCGGCGCTGCCGTGGTCGAGATGGGCGCGGGCACCACCACCATCGCGGTCTATGCCGGCGGCCGCTTCGTGCACGCGGCCGGATTTGCGGTCGGCGGGCAACATATCACGATGGATCTCGCGCGCGGACTCTCGGCGACCATTGCCGACGCCGAGCGAATCAAGACGTTATACGGCACCGTCATCACCGGCGGATCGGACTCGCGTGAGCTGATGTCTGTACCGACAGCCGGTGACGACCAGGATCTGCCGCAGATCGTTTCACGCGCCACCATCGCCAACATCGTCAAGCACCGTGCCGAGGAAGTCTTCGAAATGGTTCGGGACAAGCTGAAGGATTCGCCCTTCGCGGCAGAGCCCAAGGGCCGTGTCGTGCTCTCCGGCGGCGCCTCGCAGCTCACCGGCCTCGTCGAACTCGGCACCCAGATTCTCGGCCGGCCCGTGCGGGTCGGACGTCCGCTCGGCTTTGGCCGGCTGCCCAACGAGGCGAAGAACGCCGCGTTCGCGGTGCCGGCCGGACTTCTCGTCTACCCGCAATATGTTCACCACGAACATGTCGAACCGCGGCATACGCGGCAGCAGGTCAAGACAGGAACGGGCGGTTATTTCGGAAAGGTCGGACGATGGCTACGCGAGGGCTTCTGATGACCGTTTTCCGCAATTGTCGATTTTCACCAACTCCCGCGGCCGCAGGCCGGGGCGAACCCACGCGCGCGTGATCGAGAGGCAAACATGACCATCAGCATCAACGTTCCTGATATTCACGAGTTGAAGCCCCGCATCACCGTGTTCGGCGTCGGCGGCGCCGGTGGCAACGCCGTCAACAACATGATCACGGCCGGCCTCCAGGGCGTCGACTTCGTGGTCGCCAACACCGACGCGCAGGCGCTGACGATGTCGAAGGCGCAGCGCATCGTGCAGATGGGCACCGCGGTGACGCAGGGCCTCGGCGCCGGCTCGCAGCCGAACGTCGGCGCTGCCGCAGCGGAAGAAGTCATCGACGAGCTGCGCGACCATCTCTCGGGCGCCAACATGGTGTTCGTCACCGCCGGCATGGGCGGCGGCACCGGCACCGGCGCTGCTCCGGTCATCGCCAAGACCGCGCGCGACATGGGCATCCTCACCGTCGGCGTCGTGACCAAGCCGTTCCACTTCGAGGGCGGCCGCCGCATGCGCACCGCCGAAGCCGGCATCAACGAGCTTCACAAGGTCGTCGACACGCTCCTGATCATCCCGAACCAGAACCTGTTCCGGGTTGCCAACGAGAAGACCACCTTCGCCGACGCCTTCGCGATGGCCGACCAGGTGCTCTACTCGGGCGTCGCCTGCATCACCGATTTGATGGTCAAGGAAGGCCTGATCAACCTCGACTTCGCCGACGTCCGCGCCGTCATGCGCGAGATGGGCAAGGCGATGATGGGTACCGGCGAAGCCTCCGGCGACAAGCGCGCGCTGACCGCCGCTGAGGCCGCGATCGCCAACCCGCTGATCGACGACTCTTCGATGAAGGGCGCCAAGGGCCTCCTCATCTCTATCACCGGCGGCAAGGACCTCACCCTGTTCGAGGTCGACGAAGCTGCGACCCGCATCCGCGAGGAAGTCGACCAGGACGCCAATATCATTGTCGGCGCCACCTTCGACGAAGCGCTCGACGGCCTGATCCGCGTCTCGGTCGTCGCCACCGGCATTGAGCAGGCCGCGATCGCCCGCACCACCCAGGGCACCAGCGCGCCGGTCGCAAACGCCGCGCCGCAGCAGGCTCCCGCGCCTCCGGCCGCAGCTGCCGAGAGCCGTCTCGCCGACCTGACCGCGCGGCTCCGCGCCGACAACCAGCGTTTGGCCGAGCGCGCCCAGAAGCTGGAATCGCAGGTCCCGGGCGCAGCACCGGCCGCGCCCGTCGCGCCACGTCCCAATGTCGAACGTGCGGCGCTTGCGGCCATCGCGGCTGCCGTTTCCGAAGGCCCGCAGGCGCCCGCGCCGATGCAGACCTATGGTGACGTCACCGTGCGCCCGATCGCGCAGAAGCCCACGCTGTTTCCGGACCCCGAGCAGGCGCCGGTTGCCATGCATGAGCCGATGACGCCGGAAACCTTCATCCCGCCGCAGGCCGAGCGTGCCCCGGCCCGCGCCCCGCGCATGCCGCGCCTTGAGGAGCTGCCGATGCCGGCCCAGGCCGAGCTGCGTCAGGCCCGTGGTGAGGTTGAGGAGGAAACGCCGCAGAAGACCCGCCTGTCACTGCTGCAGCGCCTCGCCAATGTCGGCCTCGGCCGTCGCGACGAGGAGACCGAGGCCCCGATCGCCGCCCGCACCGCCGGTCCCGCCATGCCGGCGCTGCCCGAGCGTAAGGCGCAGCGGACGGTACAGCAGCAGATCGCCGCCAGCGAACCGGTGTCGGAATATGCCCGCCGGCCCGCGCCGCAAGGTCTCGACGCCCATGGCCGCCCGGCACCTGTTGCGCCGGCGCCACAGGGAGACGACCATCTTGATATCCCGGCCTTCCTGCGCCGGCAGGCGACCTGAGAATTGTTACAATAAGGCAGACGCAGAGAGGCCCCGGCGGGAAGCTTGCCGGGGCCTTTCCTTTTGGCCCGCGCGTATCCGGATTGCGCGTTCAAGCAACTGATTTTAAATCATTAATTACCGGTTCGGTGCTTCAGTAAGGCTGCCGATAAGTGCCCCAAACCCCGGCGCAATTTGGTTAAGCCTTGGCGCGAATACGGCCGGTTTGGGGTAACAATCGGTAAAAAAGCGTGAGTTGGCGCTGTTTAAGGCAGTGACTATGGTTCAGCGTGACTTGGGGATACGGAGATTCGGACGGTCGATCTCGATCGATCAGTCGGGTTCAGTATAAGTCGCAGTGGGTCGTAGTGGGGCGGGTTCCTGATGAAATTTAGCCGGCAAACAACGCTTCGTGCGCAAGCCACCGTGGCCGGCGTCGGCGTTCATTCCGGTCTTCCCGTCACTCTCACGCTCGGACCTGCACCTGTCGATGCAGGTCTCATTTTTGTCCGCACCGGGCTCGAGGGATGTGACCGCGAGATTCAGGCGACCGCCGAGCATGTGGTCGCGACCGACCTCGCAACCGTCCTCGGGGATCGCAGCGGTCCGCTGATCTCCACTGCCGAGCACGTACTGGCTGCGCTGCGGGGCATGGGTGTCGACAACGCCACCATCGAGGTCGACGGTCCCGAAGTACCGATCATGGACGGCAGCGCCGCTGCGTTCATTGCGGCGATTGATCAGGCCGGCATCGTCACCCAGTCGGCGCAGCGCCGGTTCATCCAGGTTTTGAAGCCGATCTCGGTCAAGATCGGCGACTCCTTCGGCGAGATCCGGCCCTACGCCAACGGCTTCCGCGCCGAGGTCGAGATCGACTTCACCAATCCCGTCATCGGCCAACAGAGCTACGGCTTCGACGTGAGCCCCGAGCGCTTCCGCCGCGAAGTTGGCCGTGCCCGGACCTTCGGTCTGATGGGCGATGTTGCCCGGCTTTGGAGCGCCGGCTATGCGCTCGGCGCCTCCTTTGAAAATACCGTCGTGTTCGACGACGAGCGGCTGCTCAACACCGAGGGCCTGCGTTACGCCGACGAATGCGCCCGCCACAAGGTGCTGGACGTGATCGGCGATCTCGCGCTGGCCGGCCTGCCGCTGCTCGGCGCCTATCGCTCGGTGCGTGGCGGCCACAAGCTCAACCACGCCGTCCTGACCGCATTGCTCGCCGACCGAACCGCCTGGCGGGTGGTCGAGGGCGAAGTGGCCCGCCGCACTACGCGTGGCGTGGCCGAGGTCGGCAGCGGTATCGTTGGTGGCCGGGTCGCCGCGGCCTATGGGCCAGACGTGTCCTGAAGCCTGCTGCGCCGGGCGTTTTACCCAGGAAACTCCTGGTAACCATGATCGACTAGGATTGCGGCGTTTTCGCCTTAATCCGGGCGGAATGCCTGCCTATCCGATGGGTTAACAATCGTTTTTCGGTTACACCGACGTGGTCGCATCATGGCAGGCACCACGGTCACATTCCGCGCCCGTGACGGGGATCATGGGCTGGCGGGCACCGCATCACAGGGCGTCAGGTCTTAAATTCATGTCGGCAGAGCGTATGACGCGCGGATATCTCTTGGTTTCACCGCGAGCCCGTGGGCTGCTTCAGGCCGCGGCCCTCTTCGCGCTCGCGTTGCCGCTGGCCGGCTGCGGCACCGGCTCGCTCTGGGACAAGTTCACCAACAAGGACGATACCTTCGTCGAGGAGCCTGCCGACAAGATCTACAATGAGGGCTTGTACCTCATGAACGAAAAGAAGGACATGAAGGCGGCGAACAAGAAGTTCGAAGAGGTCGACCGCCAGCATCCTTATTCCGACTGGGCGCGCAAATCGCTGCTGATGTCGGCCTACGCGTCCTACCAGGGCGGCGACTATGACAGCTGCATCGGCGCCGCCACCCGCTACGTCACCCTGCATCCCGGCAGCCCGGACGCCGCTTACGCGCAATACCTGATCGCCGCCTCGCATTACGATCAGATCCCGGACATCAGCCGCGACCAGGCCCGCACCGAGAAGGCGATCGCCTCGCTGGAAGAGGTGGTGCGCAAATATCCGACGTCCGAATATGCGACCTCCGCCAAGGCCAAGATCGAGGGCGCGCGCGACCAGCTCGCCGGCAAGGAAATGAATGTCGGCCGCTACTACATGCAGAAGCGCGACTACACGGCGGCGATCAACCGCTACAAGGCCGTGGTGACGCAGTACCAGACCACGCGCCACGTCGAGGAGGCGCTCTACCGTCTCACCGAAGCCTATATGTCGATCGGCATTGTCGGCGAGGCCCAGACCGCGGCCGCCGTGCTCGGGCATAATTTTCCCGACAGCCGGTGGTACAAGGACGCCTATAATCTTGTAAAATCCGGCGGTCTCGAGCCGAGCGAGAATCAGGGGTCCTGGATCAGCCGGACCTTCAAGGGGATAGGCCTCTAGGTCTCGGCTAGGAAATCTGGTTCCATGCTGGCGCGTCTGTCGATCCGTGACATCGTCCTGATCGAACGGCTCGATATCGAATTCGCCACCGGACTTGCGGTTCTGACCGGCGAGACCGGTGCGGGCAAATCCATCCTGCTCGATGCCTTTGCGCTGGCGCTCGGTGGCCGCGGCGACGCCGGCCTCGTGCGCCATGGCGCGGAGCAGGGGCAGGTCACCGCCGTCTTCGATATCGCGAAGAATCATCCTGCGACGAATATCCTCGCCGAGAACGGGCTCGACGACACCGGCGAGATGATTCTCCGCCGCGTCCAGCTCGCCGACGGCCGCACCCGCGCCTTCATCAACGACCAGGCGATCAGCGTGCAGACGCTGAAGGCGGTCGGCGCAGCGCTGGTCGAGATTCACGGCCAGCATGACGAGCGCGCGCTGGTCGATGCCGCCACCCATCGCCGCCTGCTCGATGCCTTTGCCGGCCTCGAGAGGGACGTCGCCGCGGTTGAGGCCCTCTGGGACGCGCGCCGCACGGCCAACGCCGAGCTGGAAGAGCATCGCGCCGGCATGGAGCGCGCCGCGCGCGAGGCGGATTATTTGCGCCACGCCTCCGGCGAATTGAAGCAGCTCGCGCCGAAGGACGGTGAGGAGACCTCGCTCGCCTCGCGCCGCACCACCATGATGCAGGGCGAGAAAATCGCCTCCGATTTGCGCGAGGCGCAGGAGGTCGTCGGCGGCCATAATTCGCCGGTCGCTGCGCTGTCGGCCGCCGTGCGCCGGCTCGAGCGCCGCGGCGTCAACTCGCCGGCGCTGGTCGAGCCCGCGGTGAAGGCGATCGATATCGCGATCAACGCGCTGGAGGAGGCCGACCAGCATCTCCAGGCGGCCTTGGCTGCGACCGACTTCGACCCGGCCGAGCTCGAACGCATCGAGGAGCGGCTGTTCGCGTTGCGCGCCGCCTCGCGCAAATATTCGACGCCGGTCGATGGCCTGGCGGCGCTGGCCGCCAAATATGCCGCCGACGTCGTGCTGATCGATGCCGGAGCCTCGCGCTTGAAGAAGCTGGAGCAGGCCGCAATCGAGGCCGATGCGCGCTATGCGGCGGCGGCGAAAAAGCTCTCGGCCGCGCGGCAGAAGTCGGCCGAGAAGCTCAACAAGGCCGTCAATGCCGAGCTCGCCCCGCTCAAGCTCGAACGCGCGAAATTCATGACGCAAGTCGCCACCGACGAGGCAGCTCCAGGCCCGCAAGGTTTTGATCGCGTCGAGTTCTGGGTGCAGACCAATCCCGGCACCAAGGCCGGGCCGATGATGAAGGTCGCCTCCGGAGGCGAGCTCTCGCGCTTCCTCCTGGCGCTCAAGGTCGTGCTGTCCGATCGCGGCTCCGCCCCGACGCTCGTCTTCGACGAAATCGACACCGGCGTCGGCGGCGCGGTCGCGGATGCCATCGGCGCGCGGCTGGGTCGGCTTGCCGGCAAGGTTCAGGTTATGGCCGTGACCCACGCCCCACAGGTCGCGGCCCGCGCCGACCAGCATCTCTTGATCTCCAAGGATGCACTGGACAAGGGCAAACGCGTCGCCACCCGCGTCAACGCGCTCGCCGCCGACCTCCGCCGCGAGGAGATCGCGCGCATGCTCGCCGGCGCCGAGATCACGGCCGAGGCGAGGGCGGCTGCGGACCGGCTGCTCAAGGCCGCGACGGCTTAAGTGTGTGTCCCGGACGCGCGTAGCGCGAGCCGGGACCCAGAAATGCTGCTCCATGGGCCCCGGCTCTGCAATGCACCGCTAAAGAAGCGCTGCACTGCATCCGGGGAACAACACCTCCGCCCATCTTTACCCTCCCGCCCGCTCCGTCGTATCCAAGCATCATGGCAAGAGCAGCAAAATCCAAAACGCTTCGTGACGTCGCCGACCTCACCAAGGCGCAGGCCAAGATCGAGCACATGCGGCTGTCGCTCGAGATCGAGGGACACAACGAGCGCTACTACCAGGACGACGCGCCGACCGTGACCGACGCCGAGTACGACGCGCTGCGTCATCGCCTTGATGCGATCGAAAAGCGCTTTCCGGAATTCGTCAGCGGGGATTCGCCCTCACAGAAGGTCGGCGCGGCGCCTTCAGGGCGCTTCAGGAAGGTGCCGCATTCCGTTCCGATGCTGTCGCTCGACAACGCCTTTGCCGAGGAGGACGTGCGCGACTTCGTCGGCCGCATCGTGCGCTTCCTGAAGCTCGACGACGACAAGATCAATTTCTCTGCCGAGCCAAAGATCGACGGCCTGTCGATGTCGTTGCGTTACGAGGGGGGCGAACTTGTCACCGCGGCGACGCGCGGCGACGGGGCGGTCGGCGAGGACGTCACTGCCAATATCCGAACACTCGAAGACGTGCCGCAGAAGCTGAAAGGCCGCAACGTCCCTGATATCTGCGAGGTGCGCGGCGAGGTCTACATGACCAAGAAGGCCTTCCTCGCTCTCAACGAACGGCAGAAGGCGGCCGGCGACACCATCTTCGCCAATCCGCGCAATTCGGCCGCGGGCTCGTTGCGGCAGAAGGATCCGGCCATCACCGCCTCGCGTCCGCTCGGCTTTTTCGCCTACGCCTGGGGCGAGATGAGCGCGATGCCGGAAGAGACGCAGACCGGCATGATCCACTGGTTCGAGCGCTGCGGCTTCAAGACCAATCCGCTGACCAAGCTCTGTCACTCCGTGGAGGAGCTGATCGCGTTCCACCAGAGCATCGAGGAAGAGCGCGCCGAGCTCGACTACGATATCGATGGCGTCGTCTACAAGGTCGACCGCATCGACTGGCAGGAGCGGCTCGGCTTCGTCTCGCGCACGCCGCGCTGGGGCATCGCGCACAAATTCCCAGCCGAGCGCGCCATGACGGTGCTCCGCGACATCGAGATCCAGGTCGGACGCACCGGATCGTTCACGCCGGTCGGCAAGCTCGAGCCGATCGGCGTCGGCGGCGTGATCGTGCAGAATGTCACGCTGCACAACGAGGACTACATCAAGGGCATCGGCAACAAGGGCGAGGTGCTGCGCGAAGGGCGCGACATCCGCATCGGCGACACCGTCGTGGTCCAGCGCGCCGGCGACGTGATTCCGCAGATCGTCGACGTCGTCCTCGACAAGCGGCCGAAGAGCGCCAAGGAATTCCAGTTCCCGAAGAAATGTCCGTGTCCGCTGCACACCGACGTCGTGCGCGGGGAGACAGCCGCCGGCGAAGAGGAATCCCGTGCCCGCTGCACCGGCGAGTTTGCCTGCCCCTATCAGAAGATCGAGCATCTAAAACTGTTCGTGTCGCGGCGCGCCTTCGACATCGACGGTCTCGGCGAGAAGCAGCTGCAGTATTTCTTCGATGAAGGATGGGTGAAAGAGCCGTCCGACATCTTCACGCTGGAGAAGCGCAACGCGAGGCTCAAGCTCGAGGAGATCGAGGGCTACGGCGCGACCTCAGTGCGCAATCTGTTCGGCGCCATCGAGAGCCGGCGCAGAATCGCGCTGGAGCGGTTCGTCTATGCGCTCGGCATGCGCCATGTCGGCGAGACCACGGCGCTGGCGCTGGCGCGTGGCTACGGCTCCTGGGATGCCTTCCACGACGCCTGCCTCAAGGTCGCCAAGGGCGACGAGGAGGCTGTGGCGGAGATGGACGCGCTCGACCAGATCGGCGACACCGTGATCAAGAGCATCGCCGATTATTTCGGCGAGAGCCACAATCGCGGCATCGTCGAGCGGCTGACGAAGGAGGTCGAGATCGTCGACGCCGAGAAGCCGAAGAGCAATTCGGCCGTTGCCGGCAAGACGGTGGTGTTCACGGGCTCGCTGGAGAAGATGACGCGCGACGAGGCCAAGGCGACGGCGGAGCGGTTAGGCGCGAAAGTGTCCGGCTCGGTGTCGAAGAAGACGGACCTCGTGGTCGCCGGCCCCGGCGCGGGCTCGAAGCTCGCGGAGGCCAACAAGCACGGCGTCAAGGTGCTGACCGAGGACGAGTGGCTGACGCTGATCGGGGAGTGAGGTCTCTCGGCGTCATTTGCGAGCGTAGCCCGGATGGAGCGAAGTGAAATCCGGGGCTGGTGCCGCCGCAATGCGCACTGACCCGGATTGCGCTTCGCTCCATCCGGGCTACGAAACAGAACGACGGGGAGGCGCGGCCTCTCACATCATCCCCGTCTCTTCTTCCTCCGCCTGTTCGATCAATTCGTCGCTCACCACCATTTCCCGACGGGGGACGATGAAGAGCATTGTCGAGGCGCAGAGCAGCGAGACCGCAAGCACGGCCGAGGTCAGCGGCAGCGTCGTGGCGGAATGGCCGCCGAGATAGGCGCCGAATTGCGACATCAGCGCGCCTATCCCCTGTTGCAGAAAGCCCATCGCGCCTGACGCGGTGCCGGCGGCCTCGGGACGGATGCTGATGGCGCCGGCGGCGGAATTCGCCATCACGAAGGCATTGCCGACCATCACGATCATCTGCGTGCCGAACAGCCAGGCCGGCGCCTCGTTCCAGCCGGTAAAGCTCCAGAGCAGGTTCAACAGGCTGCCGCAGAGCTGCAGGCCGAGCCCGAACCAGATCAGCTTTTCCAGCGAGTGCCGTGGCGCAAAGCGCACGCAGAGCAGATTGCCGACCAGATACGCAAATCCGGTCGTGGCGAACCACGCGCCGTATTCGGCGCTGGTCCGCCCCATTTGCGTCACGACGATATAGGGGCCACCGCCGGCGAAAGTGAAGATGATCTGCGACGCCAGAACCTGGCACATCACATAGCCGATGAAGGCGCGGCTCTTGATCAGTACGCCGACGTCGCTGCGAAAGCCGCCGCTGCCGACCGCGCGGTCGCGGCGCGTTTCGGGCAACGCGATCGCGATGCCGATCGCAACCGCGATCGCGGCGATGGTGACGGCGTAGAAGATCGCGCGCCAGCCGAATGCGGTCTCGATCAAGCCGCCGGTGAGTGGCGAGACCATCTGGCCGATCATCAGGGCGGCGACCACGAGGCTGATCATGGAGGCCACACGGTCGCGCTCGTAGATGTCGCGGATGATGGCGCGGCTGACCACCATGCCGGAAGCGCCGCCGAGCGCCTGGAAGAAGCGCGCCGCGATCAGCTGCGGCAGGGTCTCGGCGAAGATGCAGGCGACGCTCGCCGCGACCATGAGCGCGAGGCCGCCAAGCAGCACCGGGCGCCGGCCGAACTTGTCCGATAGCGGCCCCATGGTCAGCTGCGACAGCGCGATGCCGACCATGTAGAGCGAAACCGTCATCTGCGCGATCGAGATGTCGCGGCCGAACGTCATCGCCAGCACGGGCAGCGCCGGAACCAGGATGTAGAGCGAGATCGGCGCGATCCCGGTCATGACGACCAGCAGCAGCAACACCACGCGCGAGGTCGCGATGTTTGTCGTCGCCGTCTCCGGCGGCCTGCTGATCATGCCGTGCATGCGTGTCCGTCTTTCGAAGTCGAATCGGACTGTAGCGGGCTCGCACAAGACGGATATCGGCGTTTCGGAATGCGGCTATACCGATTCCGGGACTGTTATCATAACAGTGTGCAGGAGGCCGTTGTTTTACGGGCAAACAGCGTCAGGAGCGTGCAAAGCCCGTGGCGGTTGCGGCGAAAGTGGTCAAGCCTTGCGCAAATCGCGTAGCGCCATGCGCGCTACGTCAGCTCCGCCGTGGCCTGATCGAGCCACGCTTTCGTCGTCTCATCCAGCGCGGGTCCCACCTCGGCGCGGACGCGCGCGTGGTAGGCATTGAGCCAGGCGAGCTCTTCCTTGCTCAACATCGCTGCGTCGATGAGCCGGCGGTCGATCGGCGCCAGTGTCAGCGTCTCGAACGCATTCATCGATTTCTCGGCACCCTTGATGTCGGCGGCGACTACCAGCTCGAGGTTCTCGATGCGGATGCCAAAACCGTCTGTCTTGTAATAGCCCGGCTCGTTGGAGAGGATCATGCCGCGCTTCAGCGGCGTGGTGCCGAGTTTCGAGATCCGCGCCGGGCCTTCGTGCACACTGAGATAGCTGCCGACGCCGTGGCCGGTGCCGTGCTCGAAATCGACGCCGGCGGCCCAGAGATATTGCCGCGCCAGCGTGTCGAGCTGCGCGCCGGTGGTGCCGTCGGGAAACACCGCGCGCGCGATCGCGATATGGCCGCGCAGCACGCGGGTGAAGCGGTCGCGCATCTCATCCGTCGGCTCGCCCACTGCCACGGTGCGGGTGACGTCGGTGGTGCCGTCTTCATATTGCGCGCCGGAATCGATCAACAAGAGATCGCCGCGCGCAATCCGCCGGTTGCTCTTGCGGGTGACGCGGTAGTGCACGATGGCGCCGTTCGGACCGGTGCCGGAGATGGTCGGGAACGACACGTCCTTCAGTGCGCCGGTGTCGCGGCGGAACGTCTCCAGCGCCTCGACCGCGTCGATCTCGGTGAGCTTGCCGCTTGGTGCCTCGCGATCGATGAAGGCGAGGAAGCGCGCGAGCGCGATCGCATCGCGGCGGTGTGCCGTCTGCGTCCCCTTGATCTCGGTCGCGTTCTTCACGGCCTTCAGGAGCGCGATCGGATCGCTGCCCCGCACAGGCTTGCCGCCGCCGCCTGTGATCAGCCGGCTCAGCGCGTCGGCCGCGGTGGCGTTGTCGAGCGCAATCGCGGCGCCGCTCTTGGCGAGTGCCATCAGCGTCGGCGTCAGCGCATCGGGTTCGCGGACGTCGGCCGATTGCTCGAGATGGTCACGCGAGAGGTTGGAGAGCTTGCGGTGGTCGATGAACACGGTCGGCCGGCCGATCTTGGGCACCAGCGCGTAGGACAGCGGCAGCGGCGTGTGCGCGACATCGGCGCCGCGGATGTTGAAGGTCCAGGCGACTGCATGGCTGTCCGACAGAACCAGCGCGTCGACGGCCAGCTTGTCGATCTCGCCCTTGATCTGGGCGATCTTCTCGGCCTCGGCGACACCGGCATATTGCAGGCCGTGGACCGCGACCGGTGCGACCGGCGGCTGCGGCCGATCCTGCCAGACCGCGTCGACCGGATTGCTGTCGACCGCCACCAGTTCGGCACCGGCCTTGGCGCAGGCGGCCGAGAGGCGCTCGGCTGCTGCAAAAGTGTGCAGCCACGGATCAAATCCTAGGCGATCGCCGGACTTGAGATGCGCCGAGACCCAGTTCTCCGGCGGCGGATCGATCAGCGACTCCACCGCCCAAGCCTTGGCGTCGACCTGCTTGGCCGCCTGGATCGTGTAGCGGCCGTCGACGAACAATGCGGCTTCCTGGGTCAGCACGACTGCGAGTCCCGCCGAGCCGGTAAAGCCGGTCAGCCAGGCAAGCCGCTCTTCGGAGGGCGCCACATACTCATTCTGCTGCTGATCGGCGCGTGGAATCACGAATCCGGTCAGCTTGCGGCGGGCGAGTTCTTCACGGAGTGCGGCGAGCCGCGCCGTCAATGCGACGCCGGCCTCAGCCTCCTCGAATGTCTGGAAGTGTGCTTCGAACATGGCTCAGTTTAGGATCATGGAGATCAGTCCGCAATGTAGACGCATTTGCCATCTCAACTGGCATGGACTGTGCTTGAAAAAGTGCCATTCGAATTGAGTGGAGTAAAGGATGCAGCAGTTGCGCTTCGTCCGAATAACAGGGAAATTCGAGCAAGTGGTTCATCTCAACGGCGAGGGGACACACGATGCCAGCGTTCACGTTTGAGAAGATTTCGCCGCCGGTGCGCCGCGCACCCGCAGCTGCGACACCGAAGAAGCCGCGCGGCCTCATCAGCCAGATGATGGACCGTGTCGCCGAGCGTCGCGCGAGGCGTGCTTTGCGACCTCCGGCGCGCTCTGACGAGAAGCCGTCAAAGTAGCCAAGTCGACGATGCCGTAGGGTGGGCAAGGCGCAACGCGCCAGGCCCACGATCTCTCTCGGATTGCCGTTGCGATGGTGGGCACGCTTCGCTTTGCCCACCTTACGGCACCTCGCTCACCCCATCTTCCGCAGCAACAGACTGCTCCACCCCTCGATCCGCAGATGCCGCAACGGCACCAGGCCGCGCGCGCGGTAGGCGGCAATTACGGCGGGGGCCTGGTGGGTCAACAGGCCCGAGAGGATGACGCGCGCGCCAGGCGCAAGATGTCGCGTCATCGGACCTGCCAATTGGCGTAACGGATTGGCAAGGATGTTGGCCAGCACGAGGTCGAACGGGCCGCTTTTGGCAAAGTCCGGCGCAGCAAAGCCAGTGGCCCGGATCACCCGCACATATTGGCCGGCTTCGTTCAGGGCCGCATTCTCGGCGGCGACCCGCACGGAAGGCGGGTCGATGTCGGAGGCGAGCACCACACGATGCAGTGCCTTCGCCGCCGCGATCCCCAGCACGCCAGTACCGGTGCCGACGTCGAGCACGTGCTTCGGCCGCGCGTGTTTCAGGACATGGTCAAGCAGAAGTAAACAGCCACGCGTGGTGCCGTGGTGGCCGGTTCCGAACGCGAGCGCCGCCTCGATCTCGATGGCGAGCTTGTTTGGTGCCACGCGGTCGCGGTCATGGCTGCCATGGACGACGAAGCGCCCGGCCGGGACCGGGACGAGGTCTTCGAGGCTCGCCTTGACCCAGTCCTTGGCCTCGATTGTGTCGAAGACAAGCGTGGCCGCGATGTCATTTCCTGCTGAGTTCGTAACGAGTTCGCGGAGCAATTCCTGATCCGGCGCCTCGGCAAAATGCAGCGTGACGTCCCATTGTCCATCCGGCCGCTCGAAGGCGGCAACGGCAGCATCGCCCTCGAAAATGACCTCGGTCAGGACATCGACGACGCGCTTGGCGGTAGCCTCGTTGCCGACCGAAAAGCTGGCGCGATGGGTAGGGGAAGGCTGCATTCTAGGGTTCCGTCGAGTTCAATTTTTGAAGCTTTTGTTCCAAATTTCCGCATAACTTGCAATTTCGGGGTTAACTTGACCGTAGGTTGTGCCCCCGTACTTTGCCGGATGTTGGAACCAACCAACACACCCTGGAATAGAAATGGAGGCGAATCTTGAAGCGCATGGTTTCGAAGTTCTGGTCCGATGAGTCCGGCGCGACCGCGATCGAATACGGCCTGATCGCGGCCGGTATCGCGCTGGCGATCATCACCGTGGTGAACAGCCTGGGCACCAGCATGAACGACAAGTTCGGTTCGATTAGCAGCTCCTTGAAGTAATTTCTGCCTCCCATTTCCCAGCGGGGGCCACTTTCTTCATAGACGGCTTTTTCGACGACCGCCCGCTGGGGAATTGCCCTCTGGCGGGCGATGCCGTTTTGGGGGGAGGCTCAGTTTGAATTGGGTGGCCTAAAGCCAGAGACCAATTGGATATGAATATCTTGGGCGATTATCTGGCGCGCCCATCCAGCCTGATCTTCCGCTATCAGTTTTGCGACCAGCAACTCGTCGACAATCGAGGCGGCCACTTGCTCGCTCCAGCGGATATCCTCTGCGTTTTGCTTTTCATCGATCATGCGAGGCGCTCCCCAATCTCCACAATCCGTCAGCCTGTTGCCCGCGTGTTGTCTACCGACTTATCCCATCATTTGCTCAACGCTTGTCCACAGCTTGTCCCGAACCTTTCCTGGTCAGTCTGTCTCCGATGTTCACTCCCGAAACACAGCTCTGCCAACATGCCTGTCCACAGCCCATCCACAGCCCTATCCACGGCTTGCGAACAGGCCGCGGTGATCCCGCAAGATCGCTTGCGCCGCGTTGTGGCCGGGCGCGCCGGTGACGCCGCCGCCGGGATGGGCGCCGGAGCCGCAGTGATAGAGGCCCTTCAGGGGCCCGCGATAATCGGCATGGCCCAGCATCGGTCGCGCCGAGAACAGCTGGTTCAGTGTCAGCGCGCCATGAAAAATGTCGCCGCCGAGCAGGCCGAATTGCCGCTCGAGGTCGAGCGGGGAAAGGATCTGGCGGCCGAGCACGCTTGCCGCAAAGCCGGGCGCGTAGCTGTCCACCGTCGCGATCATGAGATCGGCGACCTCGTCGCGATAGTCGTCCCAGGACTTGCCGTCGGGCAGCTCCGGCGCGACGTGCTGGCAGAACAGGCTTGCGACGTGCTTTCCTTCGGGTGCCAGCGTGTCGTCGAGGGTCGAGGGGATCAGCATCTCGACGATGGGTGATCTGCTCCAGCCCTGCGCCCGCGCATCGAAATACGCACGGTCCATATAGCCGAGATCAGGCGCCAGGATGATGCCGGAGGTGAGGTGATCGCCGTCGCCCGGCAGTGCCGTGAACGAGGGCAGGCGGTCGAGCGCCACGTTCATGCGGAACGCGCCGGAGCCGTTCTTCCAGTGGCGGATGCGGGTGAGGAAATCTGCGGGCAGGGCGTCGGCAGCGATCAGCCGCGTGTAGAGCAGTTTTGGATTGACGTTGGCCGCGACATATTTTGCGCGAATGGTTGAGCCGTTCTCCAGCACCACGCCGACCGCGCGGTCGCGCTCGACGATCACCTCGCGCACGCCGGCATCAAGGTCGATCGTGACGCCGCGCCCGCGCGCGGCGCGCGCCATCGCCTGCGTGATCGCGCCCATGCCGCCGATGGCATGGCCCCAGACGCCCTTCTTGCCGTTCACCTCGCCGAAGGCGTGATGCAGCATGACATAGGCCGAGCCGGCGGCGTAGGGGCTCGCATAATTGCCGACGATGGCATCGAAGCCGAACAGCGCCTTGACCAGATCGTGCTCGAAGCGCTCGTCCAGCATCTCGCCGGCCGAGCGGGTGAAGAGATCGAGCAGGCTGCGGCTTCTCTCTAGCGTCAGGCCGCGCAGGATGTTGGCCGTCGTCAATGCATTTGCGGCCTCGCGGATGGCGCCAATGCCAAAACTGCCGAGCAGGTTCGGTGGCGCGCGCAGCACGAATTGCCGCAGCACGTCGGCGATGTCTTCAAGTTCGCGCGAAAATCCGTCGAGCGCATCGGCATCGCGCGCGCTGAGCCGCGCCACGGCCGCTTTTGTCCGGCCCTCGCCGGTGAGGAGATAATTGCCGTCAGGGGCTGGCAGGAAATTCTGCGCGCGCCGCTCGACCACGCGCAAGCCCTGTTCGGCAAGGCCCAGATCGCGGACCACCTGCGGGTTGAGCAGGCTCACGGTGTAAGCCGCGACGGAATTGCGGAAGCCCGGATGAAACTCCTCTGTGACCGCCGCCCCGCCGACCACCTTGCGGCGCTCGACGACGTGCACGCGCAAGCCCGCCATTGCGAGATAGGCCGCGCAGGTGAGGCCGTTGTGGCCAGCGCCGATGATGACGACGTCGGTTTCGCTCATGATTGATTTCAGAATGTTCCGTGGTCGTTCCGGGATCGCCCGAAGGACCCGGAATGACGTTCTATATCAGGCGTTTCTCGACGCAACATCACAAGACCATTTATTGCCCGTTCAGGCGCGGTGTGCTCCATTGCGCGCGGCCGGCGCCCGCCGGAAGTAAGCCGGAGCTCCCATGGATTCGATCGTGCAACCCGCCGCCACGGAGCAGCCGTCCTCGTCGCGCAACCGGCTGTTGCTGACGGTCTACACCGCTGCGATCTTCGTCAGCGCGCTCCTGCTGTTCTCGGTGCAGCCGCTGTTCACGAAAATGGTGCTGCCGCGGCTCGGCGGCTCGCCGGCGGTGTGGTCGGTGGCCATGGTGTTCTTCCAGTCGCTGCTGCTCGCAGGCTACGCCTATGCGCATCTGCTGATGCAGGTCAAAAACCGGATCGTTCCCGTCGTGGTGCATCTGGTGCTGCTGATCGCGGCCTTCGCCACGCTGCCGCTTGGCATCGCCGTCGGCTATGGCGAGCCGCCGGCGTCAGGCTACGCATTCTGGCTGCTCGGCCTGTTCGTGATGTCGATCGGGCTGCCGTTCTTCGCGCTCGCCGCCAACAATCCGCTGCTGCAAGCCTGGTTCGTCCGCACCGGCCATCCCGACGGGCACGATCCCTACTTTCTTTATGCCTCTTCCAACATCGGCAGCTTCCTCGCGCTGTTGTCCTATCCGTTCCTGCTGGAGCCGATGTTCACGCTGCATACGCAGAATCGGCTGTGGACTAGCGGCTATGGCCTTTTGATCCTGCTGATCGCGGCCTGCGGCGTGCTGTTGCTGCGTTCGCCGAAGCTGGCGGTGGCCGACGCGCGAACCGAGGACGCAAACGCGCCGGCGCCGACGCTGGTGACGCGGCTGCGCTGGATCTTCCTCGCCGCGGTGCCGTCCGGCCTGCTGATCGCAGTCACCGCGCATATCTCGACCGACGTCGCGGCGGCGCCGCTGCTGTGGGTGCTGCCGCTGTCACTGTATCTGCTCACCTGGGTGGTGGTGTTCCAGTCGCGGCCGCTGTTGCCGCACAAATGGATGCTGATGCTCCAGCCGGTCGCGATCGCGGGAATCGTCTTGCTACTCGCCTTCGGCGGCGAGCAGAATTTGCTGCTCACGCTCGGCGGCCACCAGCTCTGCTTCTTCGTCATTGCCATGGCCTGTCACGGCGAACTGGCGCGGACGCGGCCCGCAGCCAAGTATCTCACCGGCTTCTATGTCGCGCTGTCGTTCGGCGGCATGGTCGGCGGCCTCTTTGCCGGCCTCGTCGCGCCCTTCACCTTCTCCTGGATCGCCGAATATCCGATCCTGGTCGCGCTCGCCGCGCTGTGCCGGCCTTCAGTGAACGAGCGTCTTGCGGCCATCGTGAGATGGTACTGGCTGGCGCTTGCCGTGCTCGCGGTGGCGCTTGTTGCGCCTTCTTACATGACCGGGGATATTTCAGCCTGGTTCGAAGATCACCGTGTCTGGGTTGCCGGCGCCGTCGGCGTGCTGGCAGCGCTTCTGGCGCTCGCGGTCAACGCCGATCGCTGGAAGATCTTTGCCACTGTCGCGCTCGCGCTCGCATTGATCCGGTTCTATCCTGCGGACGAAGGTCGCGTCACGACCGTGCGCAGCTTCTTCGGCGTCCACAAGATCGTGGTGACGCCCGGCGGCTATTTCCACGTGCTGATGCACGGCACCACCATTCACGGCGCCGAGCGTTTCCTTAACAATGACGGCACGCCGGTCACCGGCCGGCCCGAGCCGATCACCTATTACCACAAGGACGGTGGCATCGGTCAGGCCATCACCGCGATTCGCGAGCGCAAGGGCGCGCCGTTGAAGGTCGCGGCGATCGGTGTCGGCTCGGGCACGCTCGCCTGCGCCGCGGAGCCCGGCGAGGACTGGAAATTCTTCGAGATTGACCAATCCATGGTCGACGCAGCGCGTGATCCGAAGAATTTCCGGTACATCTCGAGCTGCCTGCCGGATTTGAAGCCGGTGATCGGGGACGCGCGCCTCACCTTCGCCAGAGAGCCCGACGGCGTCTACGATCTCATCATCGTCGATGCCTATTCGTCGGATGCGATCCCGATTCATCTGGCGACCGAAGAGGCGATGAAGATCTACAAGGACAAGCTCGCGCCACATGGTGCCGTGGTGATGCACGTCTCCAACCGGCATCTCGATCTCGAGCCCGTCGTGGTCGGCATTGCCGATGCCAACGATCTGAAGAGCTGGGTCTACGATGAGGATTCTGGCCGCGACGCCGACTACATCTTCTCCACCGATGTCGTCATCTCTGCGCGCGAGGCTGATGACGTCGGCAAGCTCGCCTCCTCCAAGCAGTGGGAGGAGACCGACGCGGACGAGAAGGTGCGGGTCTGGACCGACGACTATTCGAACATCCTCGGAGCGTTATACCGGCGTTTGCGGTTCGGCGAGCAGTAGCTCTTCGTGCCCCGGACGCAGCGCAGCGCTTCTTCAGCGGTGCGCTGCAGAGCCGGGGCCCATGTCTGCTGGGTCCCGGCTCTGCGTCGCGTCATTTCATGCCGCGCCGCGTCCGGGACATGAGATCATCTAAGGGCTACGGCTCGACCGGTGTCCCTGCCGGCAACGCAATTCCCTTCTCGCCGGCGATCTGCCGCAACAGGTCCGGCCGGTCCGAGATGATGCCGTCGACGCCGATCTCGATCATCCGCGCCATGTCGTCCGGCTTGTTGACGGTCCAGACCACCACGCGCAACCCTAGCGTATGGGCTTCAGCGACAAGCGCTGCGGTGACGTCGCCGAAATAGGGTGACCACACCGCGCCGCCTGCGGCCTTGATCGTGCGTGGCAGCGAGCCGCCGTGATCGGCCGGGCTGTAACCCGCCGTCCAGCTGGTTGCCTTGTCGAGGACGATGGTCGGCGCCGAGCCGCGCTCGAGCGTCAGATATACGGTTGGAATCGTCGGGGCCTGCTGCTGGACCAGCAGCAGGGTTCGCCAGTCGAACGACTGGATCATGACGCGGTCGGAAAACTTTTCATCTCGGATCACCCCGAGCAGCTTCGCGACGAAGGCCTGCGGCTCCAGCGACTCATCCGGATGATCCGGATCGATCTTGGTCTCGATATTGAAGCGCACGCGTTCGTTGCCGGATTTGCGCACCAGCGCGAACAGCTCCTTCAGCGTGGGAATGCGGGTCCCCGGCACGGCGCGCTGGTCGGAAAATTGCTTCGCATAGGCACTGTCCGGCCGGATTTGGCCGACGTCGTAGGTCCTGACATCGGCGAACCGCAACTTCACGAAAGGCGTGCCGGGCGCGGCGACATAGGCGCCATTCGCATCCCTGGCGAGATCGGGATTGAGCCCGCGCTCATGCGACACGACGACCTCGCCGTCGGCGGTCACGCCAACGTCGAGCTCGAGCGTGTCCACGCCCATCGTGAGCGCGTTGGCGAAGGCCGGCAGGGTGTTTTCCGGCATCAGCGCCCGCCCGCCGCGATGCGCCTCGAGATCGAAAGCCGAATCAAGAGCCATGGCCCCTCCTGCACCGAGAAGACAAATTGTGCCGAGCAATAGCGCAAGACGGAATGACATCGTGAACCGCGCCGGGCAAGAGGGAGCGGCTTCCGCCGCAATGCCATATCGACCAATAGTCGGCATCAGCTGCGCCGTCCACCCGGCGAGGGCGGAGGGCAGGGCGAAGGCAGCGAATTGCGCAGGGCGGTCGTGCGCTCAGCGGTCGGGCACCGAGGCCGCAAGCTGGTCGATGGTGGGGTGCGGCTTCGACAGGCGCGGCATGTTGAAAGGGCTGTCGTCTTCGCCGAGGTCGTTCAGGAAATCGTCGACCGCGCTGCCGATGAAGCCCTTGACCTGGTCCGAGCCGCGGTCGCTGAGATCATTGTGCTGGAATTCGGTCCTGACCACCTGGATGCCGGCCTTGGCGCAGGTTTCATCGTCGGGGACGACGCCGGGATCGGCCTTGAATTGCGGATCCTTCGAGCGGAAGGACAGGATCTTGACCTTGCCGTCGGTGACGAAGGGCACGCGCAGATTGTCGAGCGTGACGACCTTCTTCACGAGATCGGGATGCAGCTTGGCGAAATACATCGAGATGTCGCCGCCATTGGAATGTCCCACCAGGGTCAGATGGCGGTAATCCGCATTCGGGTACAGCTTCTTCAACTCGTCGATCGTGAAAAGGATGTTGGCGATGCCGCGGTTGTATTGCGAGCGGCGGCCGACATATTCCTCGCTGGCCTTTGTCACCATCGGATCGTCGGTCGAAAGATCGTGCTGGATGCTGACGACCAGATAGCCGCGGGCGGCGAATGTGTTGGTGAGGAACGAATACTCGGTGTGCCTGACCGTGTTGCCGTGGCTGAGGATCACGACCGGAAGCTCGATCATTTCCGCGATCGCTTCCATTTCGCGGTCGCGCCGGACGGAGACCTCCACGGTCACGTCGCGGTCGCCGCGCAGAATGTCGGCGAACGCCATGGTGCTGTGGTGGATCGCCCATTTGCCTGCAATAAAATAGAAGAAGCCCATCAGCGCCGCGGCTGAGGCGAAAACGGCAATGCCTCGCTTCATGACAGTCTCCGCATCCACAGTTCAAATCGCGCGGGGTGGGACGCCGTGTCTTGCACATGCCGATGGTCGTCCGTGCTCGACGCTATTGCCGGCCTTTTACAATTGGATGACTGGCCGTCCACCCGAAGCCGAGCCACCGCCTGCTCTCGCAAAAGTGAGGGAAGCGCCGCTTGGGCCAGCCGTTTTCGCCTGAGGCGACATGTCGTGGGCACGTTGCCGCGATGACTTACCGTCGACAGGGCCGGCGGGCGCCCGTATGGTCCGAAAATTGCGATTTGACGCGCGTGACCGGATTTTCGCATGAGCCGCGCCCGCTTGTTCGCCGCCCTTTTGCTCGCGGCCCTGACCGTATCGAAGCCAGCCACCGCCCAGCGCGGCAGCGATTTTGACTCGCTGCTGGCTCAGATGAATACCGCGACGCAAGGAGGGCATTGGGCCGAGGGGCTTGCTGCCGCCCAGAAGCTCGAATACCTGGTGCGCCGCCGCCAGGGTGCCGACAACATGAATTATGCCGGCGTGCTGCATAATGAGGGCATGTTCCTGCACAATCTCGGCCGCTTCGGCGAAGCCGTCGACAAGCTCAACGCTGCGCTTGCCATCAAGCTCCGCAACAGCGACGTCGCCTCGACGCTGCGCACCTCCAACATTCTGGTCGGATCGCTTGGCATGCTCGACCGGCGGGCGGAGGCGACGACGGTGGCCGAGCGGGCGCTGGCGCTCGGCACCAGTGCGTTCGGCGCCAATGATGTCCGTCTTTCGGACACTCTGGCGGCGCTCGGTGGATTGGCGCGCGACAAGGAGAACTACACGGAAGCCGCCGGCTATTTCGAACGCGTGCTCGCCGGCCTGCAGGCCGCGAATGCGCCGCCGCTCGACATTGCGTCCGCCCTGGACAATCTCGGCGATGTTTACGGCTTGCAGGGGCGCTTCAGCGACGGCGAGCGGATGCTGAAGCAGGGACTTGATCTGCTCGACCGCAGCTTCGGCGGCAATGCCGAGGCCGCGGCGAACTACGACAAGATGCTCAACGATCTCGGCAACCTCTATCTGGATGCAGGTCGTCTGACCGATGCCGAAGCCACGATGCGGCGCGCACTGGCGATCACGCGGGCGCGCAGCGGCGACGCGCATCCGAATGTCGCCGCCACCATGGGCAATCTCGCGACGGTGCTGGAGCACGAGGCGCGCTATGGAGAGGCCGAAAAGCTCTACCAGCAGACGCTGCAGGCCTATGAGCGGATCTACGGGCCGAACCATCCGACCACGGCGATCGGGTTGAACAATCTCGCCAACGTCTATTCGGCGCAGGGCAAGAACGAGGCGGCCGCCGGGCTACAGGAGCGTGTGCTCGCGATCGAAGAGAAAGCCTTCGGCCCCGATAGCCCTGATGTTGGACGCGCCCTCAACAATCTCGCCAACAGCTATGCGAGCCTCGGGCGCAACGATCAGGCGCTCGGCCTCTACCGCCGCTCGCTTGCAGTGATGGAGCGCAAGTTCGGCGAAGGCAGCGGCCCGAGCGCGCTGGCGGCCGGCTCGCTGGGACAGGCCTTGATGGATGCCGGCAAGACGGACGAAGCCCGGCCGTACCTGGTGCGTTGCCTCGAGATCGACGAGCGCGTACTTGGCGGGACGCACCCGCAACTGATCAAGGATCTGCGCGCCGTCGCGCTGCTTGACCTCAAGGCGGGTAACCTGGCTGAGGCGCGCAACCGGCTCGACCGGGCGCTTGCGATCGCGCAGGACAAGCTCGGGCTTCATCACCAGGACACCATCGCGACCCTGATTAATCTGGCCGACATCGATCGCCGCGAGGGCAAGTGGGCGGACAGTCTGGCGCGGCTGCAGCTCGCCGCGACCGCGCTCAACGCGCAGCGCAATGCGCAATTCACCCGTTTCACCGAGGTCGATCCGTGGCTGATCGATGCGATCTGGCGCGTTGCCGACGGCAAACCCGATGCTGCGGCCAGGGATGAAGCTTTCGGCGCGGCGCAGCGCGCGCATGAGACCAAAGCGGGGGCCGCATTGTCGCAGATGGCGGCCCGCTTCGGGGCCGGCAATGACGCGATCGCCGCACTGGTGCGGCGGCAGCAGGATCTGAAGGCGAGCCTCGACACGCTCGACAAACGCGTCACATCCGAGCTTGGGCAGGCCGACGGTAGGCGCAACGATACCTTGCTTGCGAACCTGCGCGCGCAGACGGCGCAAACGCAGAAGTCGCTCGACGATGTCACGGCCCAGCTCGACCGCAGCTTTCCCGCCTATGCCGATTTGTCCAATCCGCAGCCACTGTCGCTTGCCCAAACGCAGGGGTTGTTGAAGCTGGATGAAGCGCTGGTCGTGTTCATCGTGCTCGGCGACAAGACCTACGTCTTCGCAGTGACGCGCGAGGCGAGTGCGCTGCGTCAGATCGTGCTTGGTAGCCGTGAGGTCAGCGACCGCGTCGCGCATTTGCGGCAGGGGCTCAGCGATCCCGAGACGGCCCAATCGTCATTCGACCTCGACGCGTCCTTCGAACTTTACAATGGGTTGTTCGGTCCGATCGCGGCGGATATCGCCGGCAAGCCGAAACTGCTGATCGTCCCGGCGGGTGCGCTGACCAGCCTGCCGTTTCAGGTGCTGGTGACGAAGAAGCCCGATAGGGCGTCCGCGGATCGCTACCGACAGGCGGCGTGGCTACTCGACGAGCGCGCCATCACGGTGCTGCCCTCGGTGCCGAGCCTGCGCGCGCTGCGCAGCCTGGCCAAGGACTCGCGGGCGCAAAAGCCATTCATCGGCTTCGGCGATCCCGTGTTGCAGCGATCGCCCGGCGACAAGCGGCCAGGGCGCAATGTGCAGCCCTACCAGAACTACTATGACGGCACCGCCGTCGATCTCGACCGCCTGCGCACGGGACTGCCGGCGCTGCCGGAAACTGCGGGCGAGCTCCGGGCCGTGGCGAAGGCGCTCGGTGCCTCGCCGCAGGACGACGTCAAGCTCGGTGCGGCTGCGACCGTGACCAGCGTCAATCAGCTCGCGCTCGATCAGTACCGCGTCGTCGATTTCGCCACTCATGGGCTCGTCGCGGGCGAGGTCAATGGTCTCAGCGAGCCCGCGCTGGTTCTCACGCTGCCGGACCGGCCAACCAGCGACGACGACGGTCTGCTCACGGCAAGCCGGATTGCTAAGCTCAAGCTCGATGCCGACTGGGCTGTGCTGTCGGCCTGCAACACGGCCGCGGGCGACAAGCCCGGCGCAGAAGGCTTGTCGGGTCTTGCGCGCGCCTTTTTCTATGCTGGTGCACGCGCGCTGCTGGTTTCGCACTGGCCGGTCGATTCCGATGCGGCGGTGCGCCTGACCACCGGCGCCTTCTCCGAGCTCAGCGCACATCCCGGCATCGGCCGCGCCGAAGCGCTGCGGCGCTCGATGAAATCGCTGATTGCGGATCGGTCGTCACCGCGTAACGCCGACCCGGCCGTATGGGCGCCCTTCGTGCTGGTCGGCGAGGGCGGTTGACGGCGGCCGCGAAGAGGCGAAACTGGTTTGCAAAAAGACCGGGAGCGATTCACATGCGGCTCATCCTCATTGCAACGATGGCGGCTCTGATGGTTGGACAGGCGGCGGCCAAGGATGTGCTATCGGGCGAGAGCCTGTATGCCGATGTGGCGCGCTACGCCTCCTTCGGCCTGCACCGCTTCGGCTCGCCCGGCGATCGCGCTACGGCCGACTGGATCGCAGGCGAGCTATCGGAGGCCGGCTTCGCGATCAAGTTCCAACCGGTCGTGCTCGGCCGACAATATGTCGCGGAACGGGCGAGCGCGGAGACGGCCGGCACGGCCGTGGAGGCGACGCCGTTCTGGTGGCCGCCCGAGGACAGGGCGAGCTTCCATCTCTCCGCGCCGCTCGCACGCGATGGTGACGTCGCCGGCAAAATTCTCTGGGTCGATCTGCCGTTCGATCGTGGCGCCTATCTCGGTCCCGCTCATCGCGCGGCGATCGCTGAGGCCGCCGCCAGGAAACCCGCCGCCATCCTGCTGATGATCGGCAATCCCGCCGACGACCGCTTTGCCTACAACGTCACCCAGGAAGACGCACCCTGGCCGGTGCCGGTGATGGTGGTCGGTGCCAAGGCCCGCGGTACGTTCGAGCGTGCGCTCGCGTCGGGCGCGCCAGTGACGCTCGACGTTGCCGGACACTACGAGCGCAACGTCTCCGGCCGCAACGTCATCGCCGAGACCGGCATCGGCCGCGGACCGACCATCGTCGTCTCCACGCCGATGACCGGCTGGTACAGCTGCGTCTGCGAGCGCGGTCCCGGCATTGCCAATTTCCTCGCGCTGGCGCGAACCGCGGCGGCGGAGAAATGGCCGGCGCATTTCGTCTTCATCGCGACCGCCGGCCACGAGATTGGCCATGGCGGCATGGAGTTGTTCTTGAAAGACGGCGCCCCTGCGCCGAAGGACACGCTGGCCTGGATCCACTTCGGCTCGTCGAACGCGTGCTACGGCTTTGCAGAAGGCGTGCGCACCAAACGGCCCGAGGAGGAGCGCTATCTCGTGTTGAGCAAGTCATCCGTCGTGCTGACCGATGAGACCTTTGTCGCGGTCGCGGCAAAACGTCTGGTGACGGAGAAGCAGGCGGTCGGCGAGCTGCGCGACGTGCATGCGGCGGGCTACGCCAATTTCCTCGGCATGGCCGGCCGCCATCAGACCTTCCACACGCCTGCAGACGATCTTACCGCGACCGGGCCCGATATCCTCGAGCCGGTCGCCCGTGCCTTCGTCGATGCTGTGCGGAAGATTGTCGAACGCGGCGACGCCGCGTTCAGATAACCTCAGTTTTGGTAATAATTGCGCGGCTGATAGTACTGGCGCGGCTGTTGCTGCTGCTGATAGTAGCCCTGCTGGCCATACGCCGGATCGTAGCCGTAGTTCGGCTGCGGTTGCGGCAGCTGCTGGTAGACCTGCGTGCCATAGGGGCGGGCGACCGGGCGCGGCGCCGGGTAACGTGCGCCGGTGTCGCTGCCGTCGGCGGGATAGATGTAGTTGTTGTCCTGCGGCATGTAGCGGCGGGCGGGCTGCATCGGCGGTGTCAGATTCACGGGATCGCCTGTCGTCGCGTACTGCTCCTCAGCCGGCTGCTGGGCGCGGGCCACCGCATTATTGGCCCGGCCCCGCGGGTTGCGGGCCAGTGCCACCTGTGCCGAGCCTGTCAGCGTCACCGTGGTGTTGAGTACGCCCTGCTCCTGCACCAGCGCGTAGAGCGTCGAGGCGTTCTGGCGTGACAGTCGCACGCAGCCGTGCGAGGCGGGTGTGCCCAATCGTCCGACCGAGTCGGTGCCGTGGATGGCGTGCCCGACCTTGGTGAAGAAGATCGAGTGCGGCATCGGCGCGTCGTCGAATTCCTTGGAGTAGTGATCCTCTTCCATGCGGAAGGCACGGAACGAACCGCCCGGCGTCTCGCGCGAGGGGATGCCGGTCGACACCGGCCAGTGGTAGCGGGTGACACCGTCGACCACGACGGTCATCTGCTGATTGTCCTTGTCGACGGTAATGTCGACCTTGGCCTGCGCGGTGCCCGCGCTCAAAAGCATCAGGGAAGTGAACGCAATGAAAAAGGAACGCATTTGAATTCCGGCCTCCGGCCTGTTCGCGCTAGAGCATGATCCGGAAAAGTGTGTAGCGGTTTTCCGAAAAGATCATGTTCAAACAATAACACCGCGGCTCTCCGTCCCCCGGCGTGCACTATGCCTGCAATCCGGCTTTCGTTCCAGCGGCCTGCCCACCCATCGTTAACGTCATGCCGGGCGTAAGCAAGGCCGCTTTGTGCCACGTCGGCTCTCGCGATGCTGACATTTTCGCGAGCGGGAGCTGCATTCACAACGCCGACAATTCGTCACAAAGGCGCAACCATTCGGCCGCTTGGGGCGTTGAACACGGCCTACCAATTTGCGGCTGTCACAGCCGTCTAGTCCCGGGGACTCAAGATGAACAAAGCCCATATCGCCGCCGCGCAATTGCCGGCGGGTCTGCCCGTTCGCCTGCTCTTCGCGGGCGCCGCCGTCCTTATTGCCCTGGCTTGCCTGCCGCAAGCCGGCCACACCCAGGGCATCGTGCGTGGCGCCCAGGAAGGTTCTTACGAAGGTAACCGCAT
Organism: Bradyrhizobium ganzhouense; assembly: GCF_049949285.1. Classification (NCBI taxonomy): domain Bacteria; kingdom Pseudomonadati; phylum Pseudomonadota; class Alphaproteobacteria; order Hyphomicrobiales; family Nitrobacteraceae; genus Bradyrhizobium; species Bradyrhizobium ganzhouense. The sequence goes on along the minus strand of NZ_CP181318.1, from coordinate 6,862,896 downwards.
CGCCGGTCCCGTGGGTGGCGCGGTCGGTGGTGTCGTTGGCGCCGGTGTCGGTGGCGCGGTTGGCGCCGTCGACGGCATTTTGGGGATCCCCTATCACGGCCACCGCCATTGCCGCGGGTACTACGACGGCTATCACCACTTCCGCTGCTATCGGTGATGTCGCTGTAGCCCGGATGGAGTGAAGCGCAATCCGGGGCTCTTGCCTGAGGTGGCGGCGGTCCCGGATTTCGCTGCGCTCCATCCGGGCTACGGGTCGTCCGTCAGTTCTTCAGCCGATACCCGGTCCGGAAAATCCACCAGATCACGGCCAGGCAGATCACCAGGAACGCCAGCGTCATGCCGATGCTGACGGCGACGCTGACGTCGGCGATCTCGTAGAAGCTCCAGCGGAAACCGGAGATCAGGTAGACGACCGGGTTGAGCAGTGCCACCGTGCGCCAGGTCTGCGGCAGCATGTCGATGGAATAGAAGCTGCCGCCGAGGAAGGTCAGCGGCGTCACCACCAGCATCGGGATCATCTGGAGTTTTTCGAACCCGTCGGCCCAGATGCCGATGATGAAGCCGAACAGGCTGAAGGTCACAGCCGTCAGCACCAGGAAGACCAGCATCCAGACCGGATGATGGATGTGCAGCGGCACGAACAGGCCGGCTGTTGCCAGAATGATCAGGCCCAAAATGATCGACTTGGTCGCGGCAGCGCCGACATAGCCCAGCACGATCTCGAAATAGGAGATCGGCGCCGACAGGATCTCGTAGATCGTGCCGACGAATTTCGGGAAGTAGATGCCGAACGAGGCGTTCGCGATGCTCTGCGTCAGCACCGAGAGCATGATCAGGCCAGGCACGATGAAAGTGCCGTAGCTGACGCCCTCGACCTGGCTGATGCGCGAGCCGATCGCGGCACCGAACACCACGAAATAGAGCGAGGTCGAAACCACCGGCGAGACGATGCTTTGGAGCAGCGTGCGCCAGGTGCGTGCCATTTCGAACAGATAGATGGCGCGGACAGCGCGGTAGTTCATGACGTCCTCACGAGGTCGACGAAGATGTCCTCGAGCGACGATTGGGTCGTGTCGAGATCGTTGAAGCGGATGCCGGCATTGCGGAGGTCACTGAGCAGGCTGGTGATGCCGGTGCGCTCGCCCTTGGTGTCGTAGTCGTAGACCAGCGTCGCGCCGCTGTCGCAGAGGTCGAGCTCGTATTGAACGAGGCTTTCCGGCAGCGCGCTGAGCTTGCCTTGCAAATGCAGCGTCAGCCGCTTCTTGCCGAGCTTCTGCATCAGGGTCGCCTTGTCCTCGACCAGCACGATCTCGCCCTTGTTGATGACGCCGATGCGGTCGGCCATCTCCTCGGCCTCCTCGATGTAGTGCGTGGTGAGGATGATGGTGACGCCGGATTGCTGAAGCGTACGGACCACCTCCCACATTCCCTTGCGCAGCTCGACGTCGACGCCCGCGGTCGGCTCGTCCAGGAACAGGATCTGCGGCTCGTGCGAGAGCGCTTTCGCAATCATCACGCGGCGCTTCATGCCGCCGGAGAGCGTGATGATCTTGTTGTCCTTCTTGTCCCAGAGCGACAGGTCCTTCAGTACCTTCTCGATATGGGCCGGGTTCTTCGGCTTGCCGAACAGGCCGCGGGAGAAGCTCACCGTTGCCCACACGCTTTCGAACGCGTCGGTGTGCAGTTCCTGCGGCACGAGGCCAATCAGCGAGCGCGCCTTGCGATAGGAGGTCTGGATGTCCTCGCCGCCGACGAGGACCTTGCCCTCGCTCGGATTGGCGATGCCGCAAATGATGGAGATCAGCGTGGTCTTGCCCGCGCCGTTCGGACCGAGCAGCGCAAAAATCTCGCCGCGCTTGATGTCGAGATTGACGTTTTTGAGCGCCTTGAAGCCGGACCCATAGGTCTTCGACAAATTGGCGACGGAGATGATGGAGGACATGATGGCCGGTCGGGGGTGGGGGGGATGCGCCGGAACCCGCACCTTGGCGGGCGGAAGACCGGCGGAGCCCTGAAATAGGAATGGCCTTGCCCGGTCGCAATTGGCGAGAGAAAAATGGTCTCAAAACAGGCGCTTCAATGGCAGGTTTCGGGCAGGTGTTGCGCGATGGTCACGGATTGCGGCTAAGATCGCTGTTCACGCGGCTCTTTGTTGCGTCTGCGAGCAGGCCGTGGCTACGATTCCGGCCAATCGCGAAGCGTATGTCCCCAGGGAAAAGATCGATGAGACCGAACGGCCGTCACACCGCCGGCGCCAGCCAGTTGTCTACTCTCCGCATGTGGGCGGCCTGCCTGCTGCTGCTGTCAGTTATTGCCATGAGCCCGACCACCGCCAAGGCGGCGCCGAGCCAGGCCACCGCGACGACGCATGTCTATCTGCTCCGCGGCGTGCTCAACATCTTCTCGCTAGGGCTCGACACGATCGGCGCCCGCCTCCAGGCGCAGGGCATCCCGGTGACCGTCGCGAACTTCGTGTCCTGGTCCTCGCTCGCCGATGAGGCCGCAACCAACTACAAGGCCGGGCGGCTCAAGACCATCATCCTGGTCGGACATTCCTCCGGCGCGACTGCGCTGCCCGACATGATCGCCAAGCTCAACCAGCTCGGCGTGCCCGTGAAGCTCGCGATCGGGCTCGACTCCGTGTTCAAGACCAAGCTGTCGACCGGCGCCGAGCGCTACATCAACATCTATATCGGCGACGGTCCGGGTGAGCCGGTGCGGGCCGCGAACGGCCTGCGCGGCAAGCTCGACAATGTCGATGTGCGCGGCAGCGGCGTTGGCCACATCACCATCGACAAGAACGAGGCAATCCAGCGCCGCGTGATCGCCGAGATCGACGCCGCGATCTCCCGCTCGCGCGGTCCGGCTGGACCGATCGCCGAACCCCGCGCGCCGCGGGCTGCGCACTCGGCGGCGGCAGCGGCTCCGGCGAGGAATTGAAGATTTTCGCCTGTAACGGCTGATGTCATCATGCCGCCGTCGACTTGATTGTCGACGGCGGCATTGTCTTATCCGCACTGCTGCCGGGATGTGGGAGGGCGGCTCAGCCGAGGAAATTGCGAATGGCGTCCGCAATCTCCCTTGCGTGCGTTTCCAGCGCGAAATGTCCGGTGTCGAAGAATTTGACCACCGCGTTGGGATTGTCGCGCTTGAACGCTTCGGCACCGGGCGGAATGAAGAACGGATCGTTCTTGCCCCAGACCGCCAGGAACGGCGGCTTGTGCGTGCGGAAGTAATTCTGGAATGACGGATAGAGCGCGACATTGCTCTTGTAGTCGCCGATCAGATCGAGCTGCACCTCGTCGGAGCCCGGCCGCGCCAGGTAGAAATTGTCGAGGTTCTGGCCGTCCGGTGACACCAGCGTCACGTCGGAAACGCCATGCGTGTACTGCCAGCGTGTCGCCTCCGGCGTCTGCATGGCGCGCAACGCCTCGCGATTGGCCGGCGAGGGATCCTGCCAATAGGCCCGGACCGGAGTCCAGTCCTCACTCAGCCCTTCCTCATAGGCGTTGCCGTTCTGCGAGATGATGGCCGTGATCCGTTCGGGATGGTTGAGCGCAAGCCGCAAGCCCGTCGGCGCGCCGTAGTCGAAGACGTAGACCGCAAAACGATCAAAGCCGATCACCTCGGTGAAGCGCTCGATCACCCGCGCGATATTGTCGAAGGTGTAGCTGAAGGTTTCGCGCGACGGCATGTCGGACTGGCCGAAGCCGGGGAGGTCGGGCGCGACGATGTGAAACTTGTCGGCCAGCAGCGGGATGAGGTCGCGGAACATGTGGCCCGCGCTCGGGAAGCCGTGCAGCAGCAGGAGCTTCGGTGCGCCGACGCGGCCGGCCTCGCGATAGAAGACCTTGAATCCATCGACATCGGCGGTGCGGTAGGTGGTCAGGGTCATGACCGTCTCCATTTTATTGTAACCTGTTAATTGGCTTTATTGAGGTTACGTCTCGTTGAGTAACTTGTAAAGCGCATTTTTAGAGGTTACTTCAATTTGACCCTCTCGGATCGGTCAGGGGCTGCCATGGACAAACCGCCTGCCATGTTCATCGCCGACTCGCTCGGCCTCGATTTCCTCAACTCGGTCGCGACGCCGGTCGATACGCCCGTCGACTGGCTCGACGACGGCAATGGCCTGATCGACTGGCTCGCCCAGGCGAAGCTCGTGCCGATGGACGAACTGAACGCGCTCAAGGCACGCGCGACACCGGGCGAGTTGGACAAGGTCGCGGATCAGGCGCGCGCACTGCGCGAATGGTTCAGGGGGGTTGTTCGCAAGCATGCGGGCGCGCCGCTTCCAGCGGAGGCGCTGAAAGAGCTCGATCCGTTGAACAACCTGCTGGAGCGCGACGAGACATTCAGTCGGATCGAACCCGGACATGATGACGGCGGCGCTCTGTCGCTGCACAGGAAGCGGCGATGGCGATCGCCTGACGCGTTGCTGCTGCCAGTTGGCGAAGCGATGGCGAAGTTCGTCTGCGAGGAGGATTTCGCCGACGTGAAAGCATGCGAGGGCCATAATTGCACGATGCTGTTCGCCGACCACACCCGCAGGCGCGCGCGGCGATGGTGCATCATGGCGGTCTGCGGCAACCGCGCCAAGCAGGCCGCACATCGCAACCGGCTCAAAGAGAAGCAGTAACGTGCGGTAGGGCAGTCGTCCTATCGCTTCTTGACCAGCTTCAGCGGCCGGACGGCCGCCTGATTGCGCGGCTTGCTCTGTGCTTCCGGCGGCCTCAGGAAGCGGACGAGCATCGTTCTGAGATGCTCCACCTGCTGCCTGACATCCAGCTTGGGATTGCGGATCGGCATGGCGCGGGATCCGTCTATGAGGGCGATCAGGATGTTCGCCGTTGCGTCCGGGTCCAGTCCTGGATCCACCCGCCCCTGGCTTTGCGCCTGGCGCAGGAAACTGGCCCACATCCGGCGGAACGCCCCGGTGTGGCGTTCGATGATTCTGGCGAACTCCGGATTGCGGGCGGCCTCCGCGAGCGCATCCATGTTGAGGACCTGGGCGAGACGGAGCCGCAGGCAGGTTTCCTCGATATCGGCGAGCAGCGCCTCGATCACATCGGGGGCGGCCAGGATCTTTTCAAACCGCTCCGCCGAGCGCGCGAGACCCAGGTCGATCATCGCCTCGATGATCGCCTCCTTGCTCGCGAAGTAGTGATAGAGGTGGCCCGGACTGATCCCGGCCTCGGCGCAGATGTCCGTCGTGCTGGCGCCGCGGAAGCCGTCCCTGGTGAAGCAGCGGATCGCCGCCCCGAGGATCTCTCCGCGCTTCTGCTCGTGCTTGACGGGGTCGACTTTCCTCAAGGCGCGCGTCTCCCTTCCCCTGATCGCCCGATTTAGCACGGCGGTCCGCCATGAGAAAATCTAAATTAGAGAGTTCCATCTATTTATATTGACGGGCGGCGAGGGGCGTGAGAATGATTACTAGAGTAATCTCTCTAATAAAATGTCCGGGCGCGAGTGAGACCATGCGTTTTCAACGGGCGACCCTGATGTGTGTCACGCTGGCGCTCGGGGGCTGCGCGACCGCGCCGCTCGAGCGGGCCGGCTCGCTCAGGAGCTACGACCGGATGTCGGACGCGAACGGGCTGGTCACGCGATCGCAGATCCGCGTCAACAAGAAGGACGTGCTGGCTGCGAAGACGATCCGGATCGCATCGACCGTCTTTCCCGCGCGGGCCGACGTCCCCTTGACCGAAAAGGAACGGCGTCTGGTCGCGAACGCCATCAGCCGCGAGTTGTGTCTTCGATTGAGTGAGCGCTTCCGCATCGTCGCCGGCGATGACGACGCCGACCTCACGGTGCAGGCGACGGTCACGCATGCCACGCCGACCAGCCCGACCGCCTCCGGCGCATCGCAAGCTCTGTCGATCGCGAAGACTGTTGCCCTTCCCGGCGTGCCTGTGCCGGTACCAAGGCTTCCAGTTGGGCTCGGAAGCCTGTCGGTCGAGGCGGAAGCGCGCGACTTCGCCGGATTTCAGAAGGCGGCCATGGTCTGGGCGCGCAGCGCCAACTCCATCGCGAACTCTGCGCGGGTCGCCAATGAGGGCGATGCATACGATCTCGCCGCCGATTTCGGCGCCGACTTCGCCAAGCTGGTTACCACCGGAGACTCTCCGTTTGGCGGCATCCCCGCGCTGCCCCCCATCGAGAGCATTCCCGTGCGGTTCGGCGGCGCGCCCAAATATGTCGCGTGCGAGGCGTTCGGACGGTTTCCAGGGGTGACCGGCTTTGCGGGAGAGAAGCTCGGCCTGCCGCCAAGCTGGACTGATTCAGGTGCCAAGGACGCTCCGGTCGCGCCACCGGCGCCCGAAGTGCCTTCAGGACAGACGCTCACACAGTGACGTGGCTGCCTTCACGTCCAAGCCCAACATAATGGTAGCCGTTTAGAGTAGATGACATGCTGACATCCGGAACAACTCGCCCTTTCCAACGCGCTTTGCGCCAAAGTGCAACGCGCGCCGATGTGCACGCGAGGAGCGTTCCTCTGTTCACGGCGGATGAGGCGTGGAGCCGAACCAACGCGGATCGCCACGCAGCGAGCGAGAAGAGCGAGAAGGATGACCGGGAGTCGACCCTTGAGCCCGGCTTCTGGATGACGGCCCTGGTTGCGTTCCTGCCGACGGTCGCAGGCTGCCTCTATCTCTTTCTGACCCAAGGATGACACGTCCGTATCGAACGCGCCACCGCGCATCCCCGCGGGCGTTGGCCGCTGTCTTGGCGCTGCTGCTGGCGGGATGCGCGTCGAGCGCGAACCTCCCGCCTGCCTATCATCCTTCGCGTGCACCGAGCGCCAAGGCGGTGCAGGAGGGTGTCAAGAAGGCAGCCGCTGAAGCCAGGCTGACCGGTGGCCTCGAGACATCGGCCGTCCGTCACAGCGACCACGGGCCGGGATCGTATTTCGTCTGCCTGAGGCAGACAGGCCCATCGGCGGGCGGACGGCCCATTTATTCGGCTTTCTTCGACAATGACGAGTACAAGGGAATCCAGAGTTCGGTATTGTCTGAAGCATGCGAAGCCGAATCATTGGTTCCCTTCAAATGAGGCCGGAATGTCGAATTGGTCAGAATGAGCAGCCCCGCTGACCGAAGCCTCGGCCTTGGTTCCGTGCCCCAAAAACCACCCAATCGGGGGTCACTAAGCGCCGCGGTGGAGGCCTCTGCCTCCTGTGGCGGGACTGCAGGACTTGATGATTGATCCAAGGCGACTTGTGGTGTTGGCGGCGCTTGCGCTGCTCGCCTTGAATCCCGGTCTGGCCGCAGCCTCGCCGGCCAAGACGAAGCCGGCTGTGGCCCCGACTGTCGCGCCGCCGCCATCCCCTCCGGCCGAGCCGCTACCGCCGCCGAAGATCTATCTGTTTCGTGGCGCGATGGGGCCGATCTTCTCGACCGGCATGGACCGGCTTAGCGAGAAGCTGACAAAGGCGGGCTTTTCGGCCGATGTCTACGAATTCACCATCTGCCGATGGATCGGCGATCGCGCCATCTCCAGCTACAAGGAGAGCCCGGCGCCAATCGTGCTGATCGGCCATTCCATGGGTGGACTGTGCTCGGTCATCATCTCCGAGATGGCGGCCAAGGAGAACATCCCGATCAGCCTCGTCATCACCATCGACCCCGCCCATGCGACCGACGACGTGCCGCTCAATGTCGAACGCTTCATCAACATCTTCCTCTCCGACAGCGTGCTCGGCGGCGGCAATGTGGTCGCGGTGCCGGGCTTCCGTGGCCATTATGCGAGCTATGATCTGAAGGAGAACAGCCGCGTCTCGCACATCAACATCGAGAAGTCGGACGACATCCACCGACAGATCGTCGAGATGGTGACGCAGTTGCCGCGGATCCAGGCGACGCAGACCGAGGCCGATGCGGTGCCGCTGCGCTACCTCGTCCCCGGAGACACGCTGGTCGAATTGTGGGACAGCGGCGCGCGCATGCCGGTCCGCCGCGGCGACACCATGGAGAGCATCGCCGCAGCCAACCGCGTGCCGTTGTGGTCGCTCGCGCAGAGCAACTCGCTGCCGGAGAACGCAACGCTCACTCCGGGCCAGTCCATCATTGTCCCGCGGCATTTGACACCGCCGGACGCCGCGGCCGCGATGGTAGTGCCGCCGGCGGCGGCACCTTCGCGGCGGAAGTAGTCCTTTCTTCACCTCTCCCCGTAAGAAAGGGGAGAGGGAGAAGATCACACGTTCGAGCCGTGGATCGCGTCGATCACGGCGTCCGTCACTTCCTTCGTCGTCGCCTTGCCGCCGACATCTGGCGTCAGCACGCCGGCGGCACACACTTTCTCCACCGCCGCCATCAACCGTGCGGCTGCATCCTTCTCGCCGAGATGCTCGAGCATCTGCGCGCCGGTCCAGAACGTCGCGACGGGGTTGGCAATGCCCTTGCCGGTGATGTCGAAGGCCGAGCCGTGGATCGGCTCGAACATCGAGGGGAAGCGGCGCTGCGGATCGATGTTGCCGGTCGGCGCCACGCCGAGGCTTCCGGCAAGCGCGCCGGCGAGGTCGGAGAGAATGTCGGCATGGAGGTTGGTCGCCACGATGGTGTCGAGGCTCTTCGGATGCAGCGTCATGCGCACCGTCATGGCGTCGACCAGCATTTTGTCCCAGGTGACGTCTGGGAATTCACTGGCGACTTCGGCGGCGATTTCGTCCCACATCACCATGCCGTGGCGCTGCGCGTTCGACTTGGTCACGACGGTCAGGAATTTGCGCGGACGTGACTGCGCGAGCTGGAACGCATAGCGCATGATCCGGGTCACGCCGACGCGGGTGAAGACCGCCACTTCGGTGCCGACCTCTTCCGGCAAGCCCCTGTGGGCGCGGCCGCCCATGCCGGCATATTCGCCTTCCGAATTCTCACGCACGATGACCCAGTCGAGATCGCCGACGCCGACATTGCGCAGCGGCGAGGCGACGCCGGGCAAAATCTTGGTCGGCCGCACATTGGCGTATTGGTCGAAGCCCTGGCAGATCGGCAGGCGCAGGCCCCACAGCGTGATGTGGTCGGGCACATCAGGGGCGCCGACCGCGCCGAAATAGATGGCGTCGAATGTCTTCAGCTCGGTGAGGCCGTCGGCCGGCATCATCACGCCGTGCTTCTTGTAGTAGTCCGAGCCCCAGTCGAACGTCTTGATGGTGAAGGCGAGGTCGCCGCTGCGCTTTGCCAGCGCCTCCAGCACGCGGACGCCGGCCGAGATGACCTCGGGGCCGATGCCGTCGGCGGGAATGGCTGCGATCGAATGGGTGCGCATGAGAAGCTCCGTTTGAGAGATCAGTGGGATTGCGTGAGAGGTTCGACGCGTGCGGTTTGCGCGCGCGACAATAGCAGGGTCAGGACCGCCGAGAGAACGAGCAGGCCGCTGACGAAGTAAAGTCCGCCGACAAAGCTGCCGGTCTGGTCCTTGATCCAGCCGATCATGGCGGGGCCGACGAAACCGCCGAGATTGCCGATCGAGTTGATGGTGGCGATGCCGGCGGCGGCCGCGGGACCGGAGAGGAACAGCGTCGGCAGGCTCCACAGCGGCGGTTTTGCGGAGGAGATACCGATATTGACGAGCGTCAGCGCGACGAGGACCGCGACGACGCCGGATGCAAGGCCGGCATAGGCAAGCCCGACCGCTGCGATCAGGCAGGCGAGCACGACGTGCCAGGTGCGCTCGCCGGTGCGATCCGAATGCCGTGCCCACAGCACCATGGCGACGACGGCCGCTGTTGCCGGCAGCGCATTGAGGAAGCCGACTTGAAGCGTGGACAGGCCGAACTGCTTGATGATCTGCGGCGCCCAGACGCCGAGCGTATAGAGGCCGGCCGACGTGCCGAAATAGATCAGCGACAGCGCCAGCACGCGCGGATCGGCAAGGCCACGCCAGATGCTGTGGCTCGCGGTCGCGGCCTTGCTGGTGGTTTCTTCGTTCATGGTCTCGACCAGCCAACGGCGCTCGTCGTCGGTGAGCCATGTTGCTTTCTCCGGGCGATCGGTCAGGAAGGCCAGCACGACGAAGCCGAGCAGCACGGCCGGCACTGCCTCCAGCACGAACAGCCATTGCCAGCCCTTGAAGCCGAGCAGGCCGTCCATCTCCAGCAGCGCTCCGGAGACCGGCGAGCCCAGCACGGTCGAGAGTGGTGCTGCCGCCATGAACAATGCGGTGACCGCTGCGCGCTGGCGTGCCGGGAACCAGTAGGAGAGATAGAGGATGATGCCGGGAAAGAAGCCGGCTTCGGCGACGCCGAGCAGGAAGCGCAGGATGTAGAAGCTGGTCGCACCTTGCACGAACGCCATCGCCGCTGAGACCAGGCCCCAGGTGATCATCACGCGCGCGATCCAGATCCGCGCGCCGACCTTGTGCAGGATGATGTTGGAGGGCACTTCGAACAGGAAATAACCCCAGAAGAAGATGCCGGCGCCAAAACCGTAGACAGTCGGCGACAAGCCGATGTCCTTGTTCATCGTCAACGAGGCGAAGCCGATATTGACGCGATCGATGAAGGCCACGAAGTAGAGCAGCATGATGAAGGGAACGATGCGCCAGCTGATCTTGCGCAGCACGCGCGTCTGAATCTCGCTCGCCACTCTGGCCTCCCTCAAGTCCTGATTTTCGTTGTGTGGCAGCGAGCCTAGGCGGCAGCATGAGGCGGACTCAATTGGCGCTGGTTTATACAAAAAAATGATATAATCCTTGCGAGCGAGACGAGAGGACCGGAAGAGATGGAATTGCATCAGCTCCGATGCTTCGTGGCGGCGGCCGAGCAGCTGCATTTCGGCCGCGCGGCGCAGCATCTCCAGATGCTGCCGTCCGCGCTCGGGCGCCAGATCAGGCTCCTGGAAGAGGATCTGGGAACGCGGTTGTTCGCGCGCACGACCCGCGCCGTCTCGCTCACCGAGGACGGAACGATGCTGCTGCGCGACGCCCGCGCCATCCTCGCCCGGGTCGAAGCCGTGGAGAGCAACCTGCGCAATCGTTCGCGCGCGGGTGCGGTGCGGCGGCTGCGGGTCGGTGCCATCGACAGCGCGGCGGCGGGGTTGCTGCCACCGCTGCTGCGTGACTTCCGCGCCGGACATCCCGAGGTCGCGGTGCAGCTGCTGGAGGACAAGACCGTCCGGCTGTTGCCAAAGATCTTGACCGGTGCACTCGATCTCGCCTTCGTCCGCCCGCCCGACCGGCCGGACAAGCGGCTGGAGTTCCGCGCTTTGCTCCAGGAGACCGCAATCGTTGCTTTCCCGCAGCGGCATGCGCTCGCAGCGCGCAAGTTCATCACCTTGGCCGACATCGCCGACGAGCCGATGCTCGTCCCGGACCGTCGCTCGCGGCCGCACAGCCACGACCTCACGATGAAGCTGTTCGAGCAGGCCGGCTTGATGCCGCGCATCATGCAGGTGGCCGACGAGAAGCAGACCATCATCCACCTGGTGGCAACGAAGCTCGGCGTCGCGATCGTACCGCGCTGGACCACGCGAATGGCGGTCTCCGGCGTGCGCTTCGTGCGGCTGCGGCCAAAGCAGAGCGGCCCTGTCGGGCGGCTGCCGCTGGCAGCGGCCTGGTTGCGCGGCTCGCGCGACCCGGCTCGCGATGCGATGCTGTCGGTGCTGGAGGCGCGCCTGCGCAGCTATGCGCGGGAAGCGTGAGCGGATATGACGGTGGCCTGGACAAATGGTGGATACGATGACGGATCAGAAGGCTCAGAACGAACTGCGGGTTGCCATTGCAGGCCTGGGCTCGATCGGCAGCAAGATTGCAACGGCGCTCGATCAGGGCATTGAGGGGCTGACGCTCTCCGCTGTAGCGGTACGCGATCCCGCGAAACACCAGAGCTTCCTGAGCGGCCTGCGCCGCCCGCCGAAAGTTTTGCCGATCGACCAGCTCGGCGACGCGGCCGACCTCGTGGTCGAATGCGCGCCGAGCAGTCAGCTGCGCGCGATCGTCGAGCCGGCGGTGAAGCGCGGCAGGTCCGCGGTGGTGGTCAGCGTTGGCGGATTGCTCGACAATTTTGATCTGGTCGATCTTGCCCGCGCCAATGGCGGCCGCATCCTCGTCCCGACCGGCGCGCTGATCGGGCTTGATGCGGTCAACGCGGCTGCGGTCGGCACCATTCATTCGGTGAAGATGGTCACGCGCAAGCCGATCGACGGGCTGAAGGGCGCACCGTTCATCGTTCAGAACAACATCGATATCGACAATCTGCGCGAGCCGCTCAAACTGTTCGAGGGCAGCGCGCGCGACGCGGCGAAGGGCTTTCCGGCCAACGTCAATGTCGCCGTTGCGCTGTCGCTGGCGGGCATCGGGCCCGATCGCACCCAGATGCAGGTTTGGGCCGACCCCACTGTGACGCGCAATGTTCACCGCATCGAGGTCGAGGCGGATTCGGCGCGGTTCTCGATGGGCATCGAGAACATCCCGTCGGAAAATCCCAAGACCGGGATGATCACCGCGCTGTCCGTAATCGCGCTGCTGCGCAAGCAGCGCGCCACGTTGTGTGTGGGGACGTAATTCTTAAGCGCCTGTCACGCGCCAGATCACGTTGCCAACGTCGTCGGCCATCAGCAGCGACTTCTTGTCGGGGCCGATCACGACGCCAACCGGGCGGCCGTAGGATTCCTTCTCGTCCGGGGACAGGAAGCCCGACAGGATGTCGCGACCGGGGCCGGACGGCTTTCCGTTCTCGAACGGGATGAACACCAGCTTGTAGCCGGACAGTGTGCTGCGATTCCACGAGCCGTGCTGGCCGATCACCATGCCGTCGGGGAAGCCCGGCAGGGTGCCGGCAGGCATCCAGCACAGGCCGAGTGAAGCGGTGTGACCACCGAGCGCGTAGTCGGGTTGAAGCGCCTTGGCAACCATCGCTGCATCCTGCGGCACGCGGTCGTCCACCGTCTTGCCCCAGTAGCAATAGGGCCAGCCGTAGAAGCCGCCGTCGCGCACCGAGGTCAGATAGTCCGGCGGCGTCTCGTCGCCGAGCCCGTCGCGCTCGTTGACGACGGTCCAGAGCACATTGGTGTTGGGCTCCCACGCGAGTCCAACCGGGTTGCGCAGTCCCGCACCAAAAATGCGATGCGTGCCGGCGGCGAGGTCGAGCTCGTAGACCGCGGCGCGACCTTCCTCGACCTCCATGCCCATCTCGGCGATATTGCTGAGCGAGCCGACGCCGGCATAGAGCTTCTTGCCGTCGGGGCTCGCGAGCAGGCTGCGCGTCCAGTGGCCGCTGGGCTTGAAGGTGGTGAGCCGCTTGCCCGGCGCGGTGATGCGATCGGCATTGGCGACGTAGGGAAAGGCCATCACGCCGTCGGTGTTGCCGACATAGAATGTGTCGCCGACCAGCGCCATGCCGAACGGCTGGCTGAGGTTCTCCATGAAGGCGCCGCGATGTTCAGCGACGCCGTCGCCGTCCTTGTCGCGCAGAAGCGTGATGCGGTTGGCGGACTCGCCAAGCGCTGCGGCGCGCCGCATCGTCGCCTGCATCGCGTAGTGGAACACCGACCTCGGGGCGCCCGCGATCTGCGTCGCCTCCGCGATCAGCACGTCGCCATTGGGTAGCACCTCGATCCAGCGTGGGTGGTCGAGGCCGCTCGCAAACGCGTTGACCTTGAGCCCGGGCGCGACCGTCGGCTTCCGGCCCTCGCTCCAGCCGCGGGCGGTCGGCATCTTCAGCGTCGGCAGCGCGCCTTGCGGCTTCGCTTCGGGAATCGAGGGGGCCTGACCCCAGGCCGGCGCGGGTGTGGCGCCCGACAGCTTTCGCCATTGCAACGCGATGCCGCCCACGAACGCGACGAACTGCGCAAAGATGCTGGAAAATGTCATGAAAATCCCCTGTCGAACCCTAAGGCACTGTCCAACGGCGGATCGTCCAACGCCCCGTGCGGGCCCAAGACCTAATTCCTGCCGGATCGTCGACCTCTCCAGATCGACGATCGAACGTCGTCGTGCCGTTTTGCGCGCGCATCCAACTGGGTGGCGGTAAAAAGGTCAACCTGTGCGGGCTCGGATCGGGCCGTTCACGGCGCAAATAGCTGCACGCCGAATTTGCATGGCAAGGTCCGTCACCGTCATCCTGAGTTGCCGGAGCGTAGCGGAGGCCTCGAAGGATGGACGGCCCGGCTGCTGCATCTCGGCCGTGCATCCTTCGAGGCTCGGCTCGCGATGCATTCGCATCGCAAACCTCGCACCTCAGGATGACGGATTTGGTGTCAGCGTTGTGCCGGTATTTGGCGCAGGCGCTCGGGCATCACCGCGGCGACAGGAACGGGATGATCATCGGCACGCGGCGGCAATAGGCGCCGTAGGCGTCCTCGCCGAGCTCTTTCGACAAAAACACCTCTTCCATCCGGCCCTTCTGCCACATGCCGAGCGAGATCAGGATCGCGCCGAGGATCGTCGTCACGGTGCCGACGGCGATGCCGGTGACGAGCATGCCGAAGATCAGCCCAGTGTAGATCGGGTGCCGCACGATGCCGTAAGGGCCGGTGTCGATGACGCGGTGGTCTTCCTTGTGGGTGATGGTGTTGGACCAGAATTTTCCAAGATGCAGCCGTCCCCACCATGCGAAGGCGATGCCGAAGACCGAGAGAACCGCGGCGATAAAGATGCCGGTGTTGCCGAGCACCCAGAGCGGCTTCCAGCCCAGGACCTCCGCAATCCACGGCGTGTACAGGATGCCGCCGACTAGGATCGGGATGCGATAGCGGCCGGACTCCAGCGTCATCACCTGCTTCTGGGTCCGCCCCTGCCAGAACGAGGCGCCCACCCAGCTGGCGAGAAAGGCGAGCCAGATCAGGGCCAGGAGTTCGGTCGGCCAGGTCGTGGTCCAGCCGCCCCAGGCGACAGAAAGAAGCTTGCTGAAATCGAAGGACATAAGGAAAGGTTCTTTGCTTTGGGGAGCAGATCAGCTCGCGCGCGACGACAGCGCGTGATGCTCGATGGCATTGGACGCGGCCTGGCCGCCGCGGGCGAGCAGATGGGTGATGGTTTCGCGCAGCACCGGCTCGATCGGGCGCGGCGTATAGCCGAGCTCGCTGCGGGCCTTGCCGATTGAAAGGTCGCTCGCGGCAAGCGCGATGCGCACGCCCTCGGCGGTGCCGTTGGGCGGACGGTGCGTGATGCGATCGGAGATCGATTCCAGCATGATGGCGGAGAGCTCGGCGATCTTGCCGGGAACGACGACCGGATATTGCCGCCGTCCGCTCATCGCCGACATCATCCGCAGGATCTGGCCGAGCCGGACGCAATCGCCGCCGAGGATGTAGCGCTGGCCGATGCGGCCGCGCTCCATTGTCAGCACCAGGCCCATGGCGACGTCGCGGACGTCGACGAGGTTGACCAGGAAATCGAGATGCGGCTGCACTTTCTTCTGCAGGAAGTACCACAGCATTGCGGTGGGCGGCGTCAGATTGTGGTCGGCGGGGCCGATCGGCATGGTCGGCGTGCCGATCACGAGCGGGAAGCCGCTGGCCGCGGCCTTGGCGGCGTGGTGCTCGGCGAGGGACTTCGACCGCGTGTATGCGCCGGGCATCGCGTCGGCCGGCTGCAGTGCCTCCTCGGCGGCAACGCCGTTGAGGTTCGCATAAGGGAACAGGATCGATTCCGTCGAGCAGTGCAGGAAACGCGACACACCGCGCTTCATCGCAGCCCCAAGCACGACCTCGGTTCCGCGGAAATTGACGTTGTGGAAATCCCGCTTGTTGGCGACCCACATGCCGGGCAGGCCGGCGAGGTGATAGACCTGATCTACCCCGGAAAGCGCAGCATCGACCGCAGCACCGTCCAGCACCGAGCCGTGCACATATTCAACGTCCGCGTTCGCGGCGGCCGGCGGCCGCACATCGAGAACACGTACCCGCTGCCCACGGGCGCGGAGCGCTTCGACAAGATGCTGTCCGATGAAACCGCTGCCACCGGTAACCAGTACGAGAGTCATGAAGTAGGTTTTGCTGTTCCGCTTCGAGAAAGCTATCGGGTTGAAAGGGAGTTGCTCGGAAGAGGCGCGAGAATCGCGGCGAGGTCGCGACGAAAACCCAATGCAATGTAAAATTTTGCCATGACGAACATCGGTCCAAGCAGGAAATGCGTGGGGTGGTCCACCATCGACGGCTGCCGCTCCTCAAATACCTTGTGGCCGACAATCTGCGATGCGACGCCGAGCACGATCAGCACCGCAAAAATCGACCACATCATGGCAATCGAGACCTGATTGCCGATCGCGGTTGCGACCGAAAGCAGCACGATCATCGACACGAGGATGCCGAGCCCGACCCCGGCGTCCAGCATCAGCCAGTATACCAGCACGGGCACGGCCAAAATCACCGCCAGGCTGACCTCGACCCCGAACACGGAGAAATGGACCAGCGTCAGCGGCAGTGTCGCGCCGGTGAAGAGCAGGAGAATGCCGACCACATGCATCGCGCAATTCCAGGGATCGCGATGGTATTCGACATAATCGGCCAGTTGGCGTTGAAAATAGCCAGCCATCTCGGTCTCGTGCGTCACGGGGTCGGGGAAGGGCGAAGACAGCCTATAGCACCTGATAGGGCACTGCACAAACCGGCGCTAGTGTCGCGCAGGACCATGCTGTCGCGCTGTGAGACAGGTCACAAAATAGTCAAGACTTCAACGGGTTCCGCTGGGCACGAAGGTCGCGCGCTCAATGCTTCTTGGCGGGCTTTTTCGCAGCAGGCGCAGGGGCTGCTGCGGGATGCGCAGGCGCATCTTCGGGCACTTTGGCAAAGGTCAGGATTTGCAACTGGCCGTTGACTGCCGAGGTCGGCTTGGCGCGGTCGAGGAACTGCTCCTCGCCGAGGCCGACCGGCTGCAGCCGCTTGGTCGAAATCTTGAACGTGTTCACCAGCACATCGCGGATCGCATCCGCCCGGCGCTGGCTCAGGATCGCGTTGGCTTCCCGCGTCTTCTGATTGGACTCGACATGGCCGACGATCAGGAACGTGTAGGGCAGCAGCGAGGCGTGAACCATTGCGTCGGCGATCCGGCCGACGGTCTGGTAGGAGTCCGGCTGGATGATCGGCGTGTCGGCGTCGAACTGGATCTGGGCGTTGAAGGCGGGCAGCTTGGCCAGATCAGGCGCGATCAGCGGCCGGTTCACCGGACCCGGATCGTTCTTGATCCTGGCCTTGGCCCGCTCCATCACCTGCTGCTTCAGCGCGGGGAGGTCGACCTCGGGGGCCTCCTCGAAATGATTGAGCTTGCCGACGATGTCGTCGCGGGTCGGCGCCGTCTGTGCGCCGGCCGCGCCCGCGAGCAGAGCAAGGCCCAACGCGAAACCGAGTCCGGCGGTGATGTGCCCGGTTGCCCGCATCATCGATACCCCGCGTCGTCGACGGCCTTCAGGCAGTTGTTGCTGATGCCCTTGGGCGTCGAGATCAGGCACGGGATCGACTTGCTGGTCTCCTTGGTCGAGCCGCCGCAGACCTTGACGATCTCGCGCTGGCAGGCGTTCGCGACCGTGACGCGGGCGGCGACGCGCTTCTGGATGGCGTCGAACACGGTGAGGTAGTCGCTCTGGCACCGCTGTGAGAGCACGTCCCGGTTGCGGGACAGACACTCCTTCAGGCGGGTGGAGTCCGGATTGACGCCACGGCAATTGGCGACGATTTCCGCACCGCAACTTTTTGCCAGCAGCCCGATCGAATCGCCAAAGCTCATGGTCTCCGCCGTCGCGAGCGACGGCATCCCCAATGCAAGCACGATCAGTGTGATGGAGCCCCGGACCATGGCTGCATCTGATACGGGGAAGTTCGCCATGGTCAAGGGCTGTTCGCCCCGGAATTGTCGAGAGTCCGGCCGGTGCGGCGAACAGTCCTCACTCCTCGGCGTCGGTGCTGGGAGGAAATTCGATCAGGACGGTCGTGTGGTTCCTGATGTCGTCGGCAAATTCGGGATCGGCCTTGAGCTCGTCCAAGGTCCGCGGCGTGGGAAGCGCGCGGCCGTCCTCGATCAGCTCCTGCGCGTAGAACGCAATCGCCTCGGGCGCATTTTCCAAGGCCTCGTCGACGTCGTCGCCGCCGGACATGCAACCGGGCAGGTCCGGAAACCACATGCCAACGGCCTCGTCCGGGCCGTTGTCTTCGATGACGGCGACGTAGTGAGGCATATCTGCCTCACGCCCGCTGCACGAAACTATCCACGACCTTCTTCTCGCCGGCCTTGTCGAAGGCGATGGTGAGCTTGTTGCCGTCGATCTTGGTGACGCGGCCGTAGCCGAATTTCTGGTGGAAGACGCGGTCGGAGAGCGAGAATTCCGACGTCGTGCCGGTTGATTTGGCGACCAGCTCGCCCTCGATCGTCATCGGCCCGCGGCGGCGCGAGGAGAAGCTGCCGAAATCGGGTCCGGATGACGAAGACGACGAGAAATTCGAGGCCTCTTCCTCGAAGCCGCCACGCCCGCCACCGCCATTGCGTCCGCCGCCGCGGTTGCGGTTGGCCTGGGCGCGCTGCCAGCCCGGCGTCGAATAGGTCGAGCCAAAGGCTTCCATGTCGTCGAAGCGCGAGGCGCCATAGCCGCCGGTGCCGCCCCAGGCCGAGCCGCCCTTGGATTCCGTGATCTCGACATTGGCCGCCGGCAATTCGTCGAGGAAGCGCGACGGGATCGTGGTCGACCAGGTGCCATGGATCCGGCGGTTGGTCGCAAAATAGATTTTCGCGCGCCGCCTCGCCCGCGTCAGGCCGACATGGCCGAGCCGGCGCTCTTCCTCGAGGCCGGCACGGCCCTGTTCGTCCAGCGTGCGCTGGCTCGGGAACAGGCCTTCCTCCCAGCCGGGCAGAAACACGTTGTCGAATTCGAGACCCTTGGCCGAGTGCAGCGTCATCAAGGACACCGCGTCTTCCTCGGCGCCGTTGTCGCGGTCCATCACCAGCGAGATGTGCTCCAAAAACCCTTGCAGGTTCTCGAACTCTTCCATCGAGCGCACGAGCTCTTTCAGGTTCTCCAGCCGGCCGGCGGCATCCGCCGAACGGTCCTTCTGCCACATCTCGGTGTAGCCGCTCTCGTCGAGCACGATCTGGGCGAGGTCGGTGTGCGCGGTAACCTCGCGCTGCGCGCGCCAGCGGTCGAACTGGGCGACGACGTCGCGCAACGACCCGCGCGCCTTCGGCTTCAGCTCATCGGTCTCGATCACCGCGCGCGCCGCCTCGAACAGCGGAATGCGGCGCTTGCGGGCGTGGTCGTGCAGCATCTGCACGGTGGCATCGCCGAGCCCGCGCTTGGGCACGTTGACGATGCGCTCGAAGGCGAGATCGTCGGCGGGCGAGTTGATGACGCGCAAGTACGCCAGCGCATCGCGGATTTCGGCGCGCTCGTAGAAGCGTGGGCCGCCGATGACGCGATAGGGCAGGCCGAGCGTGACAAAACGGTCTTCGAACTCGCGCATCTGGTAGGACGCGCGCACGAGAATGGCGACCTCGTTGAGCTTCTCGCCCTTGCGCTGGATCTGCTCGATCTCCTCGCCGATGCCGCGGGCTTCCTCTTCCGAATCCCACGATCCCGTCACCGTGACCTTCTCGCCGTCCTGGTCTTCGGTGCGCAGCGTCTTGCCGAGCCGGCCTTCGTTATGCGCGATCAGGTGCGATGCGGCCGCGAGGATGTGGCCGGTCGAGCGGTAGTTGCGCTCGAGGCGGATCACCTTGGCGCCGGGAAAGTCGTGCTCGAAGCGCAGGATGTTGTCGACCTCCGCGCCGCGCCAGCCATAGATCGACTGGTCGTCGTCACCAACGCAGCAGATGTTTTTGACGTGGGATGTCTTCTCCTTCTCCCCGCTCATGTCCGCCGAAGCCTTGGCGAAGGCGGATGCGGGGTCGCGACGAGCTTCGCTCGCGCCAGGAGGGGCGGGGTGAGAGGGAGTCTCCACGAGCGCGGTGCTCGGAGAGTCCGCCTCATCCGCATCATTCTGCGATGCGACCTCCCCCCGCACGCGGGGAGAGGTGAGAGAAGGTGCCTGCGACAGCAGCCGTAGCCACAGATACTGCGCGACGTTGGTGTCCTGGTATTCGTCCACCAGGATGAATTTGAAGCGCTGCTGGTACTGACGGAGGATATCCGGATGCTCGCGGAAGATGCGGATGTCCTCGAGCAGCAGGTCGCCGAAATCGGCGGCGTTCAAAATCTTCAGCCGCTCCTGGTAGCTCGCATAGAGCTTGCCGCCCTTGCCGTTGGCGAAGACAGCGGCTTCGCCTGATGGCACCTGCGACGGCGACAGGCCGCGGTTCTTCCAGCCGTCGATCAGCCCGGCCAGCATGCGCGCGGGCCAGCGCTTGTCGTCGATGTTGTCGGCCTGCAGCAGCTGCTTCAGCAGCCGCACCTGGTCGTCGGTGTCGAGCACGGTGAAATTCGACTTGAGCTGCGCCAGCTCCGCATGGGTGCGCAGGATGCGGCCGCCGATGGAGTGGAAGGTGCCGAGCCACGGCATGCCCTCGACGGCCTGGCCGAGCATCTGGCCGAGCCGATGCTTCATCTCGCGCGCGGCCTTGTTGGTGAAGGTCACCGACAGGATCTCGGCGGGGCGCGCGCGGCCCTGGCTCAGGATATGGGCGATGCGGGTGGTCAGCACGCGGGTCTTGCCGGTGCCGGCGCCGGCCAGCACCAGGACCGGGCCATCCAGCGTCTCCACAGCGTCGCGCTGCTCGGGATTGAGCCCGGTCAAATATTTCGGGCCCACGGAGGCGCGCGCACGCGCGGCGATGCCGCCGGCTGCGGGCTGGTGGTCAGGTACGCTGGTGATCTTGCTCGGCTCGGTCATGCGAATCATTGGCCCCACGATGGCACCGCGGGGTGGTGGAAGGGAGCCTTCATAACAGGGATTGGTGGCTATATGGGGTCGCGGGGACGGGTTTTCCACGTGCGCGGCGCGCCGATTTGTTCCCGCGCTCGCTGCGAATTTCCACCTTGCGCGGGCAGGAACCTTCGTTCCCACGTCGAGATTGTCTGGGCAAGTGAGGCGCGCCAGCCGCGCCGATCGCAGACAGTCATTCAAACGGAGGTTCGGATCATGCTTAGCTGGGTTGTGACATTTCTGGTTATCGCGCTGATCGCCGCCATCTTGGGCTTCGGCGGCCTCGCCGGCGCCTCGATCGAAATCGCCAAGATCATCTTCTTTGTCGCGATCGTCCTGTTCCTGGTCTCGGCCGTGGTCGGCCTTGCCCGCGGCCGCAGGATCTAGCGTTATCTCTTCGAGGGCATCGCCACGTTTCGGCCGATGCCCTCGGGCCGCGGCACGGCGCTGTGAGCCTCGACGACGGCCGTGATGCGCTCGCTGATGTCAGGCGGAAACGCCGCCACCTTGCGCGAACCCATGTCGATGTGCAGCGACATGTTCTCGGAAGTTGCCGACAGCCAGCCCTCGGTGGCGTGTCGCAGCTCCTGGAACGTGTGTAGGCGCTTGTCGTCCGCCTCCAGCAACCAGACCGAGACCTGCACGGGATCGCCGAGGTGGATCTCACGAAGATACCGTACGTGACATTCGGCGGTGAAGGTCGAGCCGTTGCGCTCTTTCATGTATCCCGGCCCGATCCCGAGCTGCAGCCACATCTGGTCGATCGCCCGGTCGAACATCACGTTGTAATAGGCCATGTTGAGATGGCCGTTATAGTCGATCCATTGCGGCTCGATCTGCATGATCGAGCTGCGGAACGGTTTAGGCGTAGGGGCGGTGGCGGCACTCTCCGGCATGTCTCATTCCCTGGCTATGCGTCCGGTCGCTTGACTTGACCGGTGAGATGTCCTTTGCCACGGTTTCTTCTCGTCGGGAGGACTTTCCGTGGGTACGACCATCACCAATAATCCGCCGCGGCCGGAGCCGAAAGCCCTGGCGAGCGCGCTGGAGCAGCTTGCCGCACGCTTCGGTAACCGTCTCATCACCTCGCAGGCCGTCCGCGAGCAGCACGGCCATACCACGACATGGATCGTCAACCAGCCGCCGGACGGTGTGGTGATGGCGCAGGAGACTGCCGACATCCAGGATGTGGTGCGGATCTGCGCTCGGAATGGCGTGCCCGTCATTCCCTTCGGCACCGGCACCTCGCTCGAGGGCCAGGTCAACGCGCCCGCCGGCGGCATCTCGATCGATTTGCGCGACATGAATAAGGTGCTCGCGGTACATGCCGAGGATCTCGACTGCGTGATCCAGCCCGGCGTCACCCGCAAGGCGCTCAACGAGCATCTGCGCGACCAGGGCCTGTTCTTCCCGATCGATCCCGGCGCGGACGCCTCACTGGGCGGCATGGCCTCGACGCGCGCCTCGGGCACCAACGCGGTGCGCTACGGCACCATGCGCGACAGCGTGCTGGCGCTGAAAGTCGTGCGCGGCGATGGCGAGATCATCACCACGGGCACGCGTGCGAAGAAGTCCTCGGCCGGCTACGACCTGACGCATCTGTTCGTCGGCGCCGAAGGCACGCTCGGCATCATCTCCGAGCTGACCATTCGGCTGCGCGGCATTCCCGAGACGATCGCGGCGGCCGCGGTGTCGTTCGAGACCGTGCATGGAGCGTGTCAGGCCGTGATCCTGGCGATCCAGACCGGTATTCCCGTGGCGCGCATCGAGTTGCTCAATGCCGCGCAGGTGAAGGCCTGCAATTCCTATTCGAAGCTGACGCTGCCGGAGACGCCGCTGCTGCTGATGGAATTCCACGGCAGCGAGATCGAGGTCGATGCACAGTCGAAGGCGTTCGGCGAGATCGCAAAGGAGTGTGGCGGCGGCGATTTCTCCTGGACCACCAAGCCTGAGGATCGCACAAAGCTGTGGCAGGCGCGGCACGATGCCTATTGGTCCGTCAAGGCGCTGCGGCCCGGCGACAGCATCGGCGTGGTCGCAACCGACGTCTGCGTGCCGATCTCGCGGCTTGCCGATTGCGTCAGCGAGACCGAGGAAGATCTCAAGCGGCTCAACCTGCTGTCGCCGATCGTCGGCCATGTCGGCGACGGCAATTTCCACTGCTCGCTGGTGTGTGACACCAACGACGCGGCCGAGATGGCGCGCGGTGAGGAGTTCATGCACCGCCTCGTCGAGCGCGCGCAGGCAATGGACGGCACCTGCACCGGCGAGCACGGCATCGGCCAGGGCAAGCAGAAATATCTCAAGGCCGAGCTTGGCCCCGAGGCGATCGATGCGATGCGTGCGCTGAAAAAGGCACTCGATCCGCAAAACATCTTCAACCCCGGCAAGATCGTGCCGGAGGCGTAGCGCGCGCCTGCTGTGTCGCAGTCGCGGAACTTTCGGTCACCGCGCAGGTTCCAATTCCTGTCAACTTCCGATGCCTCGATGGCGCGGCTTTGCTGGGAGGATACGATGTTGCGACCGGTCATTGGAATTGCCGTGATGGCGCTCGCCTGCATGCTGGCAGGCTCGGCTCTGGGAAAGGGCGGCGGTGGACATGGCGGGGGGCACGGAGGCGGTCACGGCGGTGGCCATCATGGTGGCGGCCATTTTGGCGGTCATGGCTTCGGGCACGCGCATGGCGGCGGCGGGCATCATGGCGGGGTGCGGTTCGCAACAGGAGTTCGACATGGTGGTCCGAACTTCGGCCAGATCCGCAATGCGGGCGTCCGTCCTGCGAATTTCCGCAACGTGCACTCCAGCGCGTTCCGCAACGGCCGACTGATCAGCAATCCGGCGGCGCGCGCCCAGATCGCAGCCGCGGCCGCACTTGCCGGCTGGCATGGCGCAAGCAGCGGATGGTGGCAACATGCCGGGGGCGGCTATGGTTGGGTCGGACCGTTGTTCTGGCCGTTCGCCTATAACGACCTCTACGACTACACGATCTGGGGCGACGGTCTCGGCTTCTGGGGCTACGGCTATCCGGACATCTATGCCGGCATCTTCGGGCCCTATGGCTATGACGGCCTCTCGGCCTATCTGCCGCAACGGCCGCAGGGACGGCGGCAAGCGAGAGGCTTTGCGCTCGATCAGCTTTGCGGCAGCGACCGCCGCGAGATCGTCGGCCTGCCGATCGACCAGATCGCAGCTGCGGTGCAGCCGACGGAGACGCAAGGTGCAAGCCTCGACGAACTCGGCAATGCCTCGATCCAGGCGGCGGAGATGATCCGCGCGTCCTGTCCGGCGCAGGTTGCGGCGACGGCGCCCGGTCGGCTGGCGGCGATGCAGCAGCGCATCGAGGCGATGGCGAAAGCCGTCGATCTCGTTCAGCCGGCGCTGGACAAATTCTATGGCTCGCTCACGGACGAGCAGAAGGCGCGCTTCAATGCACTGGCCGAAGATCAGCGTCGCGCGACGGCTTCCGGCAATGCCAATGGATCGCTGGTCCAGAATTGCGGTGCGTCTGCTGCGCTCGATTGGCCCGGCGCCGACATCGAGGCGAGGCTTCATCCCAACGACACCCAGCGCGCTGCGCTACAGGTGCTCCAGGACACCAGCGGCAAGGTCAGCGCATCGCTCAAGGCGGCCTGCCAACCCAACGACGTGATGACGCCGCCGTCCCGAATGGCCGCGGTCCGCAAGCGGCTCGACGTAATGCTCGACGGCGTCAAGTCGGTTCGCGCGGCGCTGGAGGATTTTTACGCCACGCTGAACGACGAGCAGAAGGCGCAGTTCGAGGCGATCGGGCCACGTCGGACGTCCTGAGCGTGTCGCGAGCCACGGAAATGTGGCGGAAAAAACCGCCTCGCCGATCCCACGACGGTTCTCTATGCTGGGTGGAGCTGAAGCTCAACAATGGATGGCCGGAACACCACGGGTGGCGAGGCGATGAAGTTGTTCGCAAGGAAGAAGCCGGAGGACATCTGGGACGAAGCGATCGAGGGGCCGCTCGGTGACATCGAAGCCGCCGAGCGCATTCGTGCCATCTGTGAGGCTGCCGCCGCAAGCGCAGCGGGATCCGCGCGCAACGACAAGCGCGAAAATGAGCGCTACGAGCGGGCGGCGAAGGTCGCGATGGAGATCGCGATGAATATCTCAGACGGATTGATGCGCGACGACGCGGTGCATCGCATCGTCGATCTCTGCATGAAGGCTAATGACCTCAAGACCGCGCAGATCCTGTTTCGCGCGATCCATGCAAGCTGGATCCGCGAGGCGGTGCAGCGGGATCATCCGACGCTGGCCTAGTTGGGAAGCTGCCTGTGCTCAACCTATGCATCGTGAGAGCCGGCTGCGACCGAGCCGCTTACTTCCGCCGAATGATCGTCAGCATTTTCCGCACGATGCTCGCGGGTGTCTCGCCGCCGGGGCGATACCAGGTGATCGCCCAGTTCATCGCTCCCAGCAGTGCAAGTCTGAAGATGCGTTGATCAACTCCTGCCGGTAGCTCAAGGTCCGCGATCAGCTCCTTGAAGACGGATTCATAGCTGTCGCGCAAGGTAACGACCGCTTCCGGCAGGCTCGTGACCGAGAGGTGTGAGACCAGTACTGCGGCGAAGCGATTTCTCTCCAGCAAGCCTTGCGCATGCGCGATACAGGCCGCTTCCAGGCGAGCCCAGGGATCTATTTTGCCCTCGATCGCCGCCCTCAATGCGTCACCCGACTGCGATACAGCAAAGGAATAGACGGCGACGAACAACTCCTCCTTGGAGGCAAAGTGATGATACAGCGATCCCGGCAGGATACCGACAGCCGCCGCGATGTCGCGCATTGACGTGTTTTCGTAACCCTTGCTGCCGAACAGTCGGGCGGCCTCGTTGATCAGCACCTGCCGACGATCTTCTGAAAGTTCTTGCTGTTCGTTGTTCTTGCGGGGCCGGTGTCTTGCCTTTGTGGGCTGGGCTTGCGGTGCGGGTCGGGCGCGTCTTTTCGCAATCATTTGATCGGTTCGTGTGCGGGCTAATGCCTCTCTTACCTGACGCGCTGCGCTTCGTCGAGGAGGGTGAGCTTGCCAAACAAACAGTTGTTTGGTAGTCCAATCATGCGAGATCCGACGAACGACCCGGCACCGGGCGGTATGGCTTACCCGGATCAACAAGGAGGGAATATGGGAGCTTGGGAGGTCAAAGGCCCCGCCAAAGGCGCGTGCAAGTCGTGGCGCGACGTCTATCCGGAGCTTGCCGAGCAGGTCGTCAGGATTGCGGCTCCGCGCGGGCGTGGCATCGCTTGGGAAGGCACGGAAATCTGGGCCTATCGCGACCGGCCGCGCAGTATTTCGGAATGCCTGGCCGCCAATGTGGCGCGGTGGCCCGATCGCGAGGCCTATGTCTTCCATCCCAGTGGCGACAGGATGACGTGGGGCGATGTCGGCAGCCAGGTTGACCGCGTTGCCGCACGGCTTCGTCAGGACTTCGGATTCCGGAAGCGTGATCGGCTGTGCCTGCTGACGAGCGGATGCCCGGAGTATGTCATCAGCTACCTTGCAATCATCCAGCTCGGCGGGGTCGCGGTTCCGGTCAACCTCGGTCTGCACGCGGAGGGACTGGCGGCGCAGATCAACAAGGTCGGTGCCAGAGGGCTCGTAGTCTCCTCCGAAGTCTGGAACGGCAAGATCGCCTCGGTGCGAGCCAGCCTCGAGAGCGTGCAGGCCGTGTTCCTCATTGGCGCAGATGCGGCGCCAGGTACGCGCCCCTTCGCCGAGCTAACGCGTGCCGGGACGACGGCCGCCGAACACGAGACCGTCGACGAGTGGGACCTCTGCGCGATCTCGTTCACCTCCGGCACGACCGGGGTGCCGAAGGGCACCATGGCCATGCACATCAACGCGCTCGGCTGCGCCCAGAACGTCGTGATGGCAGCCAGGGAGCTGAATGCTGACGACGTTAATCTCTGTATGCCGCCGCTCTATCACAACACCGCTGTTTACGCGGACTTCCTGCCCGCGCTCCTGAGCGGCGGAAAATGTGTGGTCATGGCGGCATTTTCGCCGCTCGACGCCATCAAGCTCATCGAGGCGGAGCGGGCAACATGGGCGGTTGCGGCGCCGATCATGCTCTGGATGATGATGAACCATCCGGAATTCCGGAACCATGACTGCTCGACTCTCAAGAAGATCATCTTTGGCGGTCATGCGTCCGCGGAGACGTTCATCAATCAGCTCAAGCGGGAGTTCGCGCCCATCGCGATGGTGAATGCGGGCTCGGTCTCGGAAAGCACGGCGCTTGGCTTTGCGCTGCCCACCGAAGATGCGATCCGCAAGATCACGAGTTGCGGCCTGGCAACCCCGAACACCGACATTGCGATCTTCGACGATAACGGCAACGAAATCCTCGAGCCCAATGTCATCGGCGAAGTCGCTTACCGCGGCCAACAGACCAATGCGGGATACTGGGAGGAGCCCGGCAAGACAGCCGAAGTGTTCCGGCGCGACGGCTTCGTCCTGTCTGGTGACTGGGCCAAGATCGATGAGGAAGGCTACCTCTGGCTGCTGGATCGCAAGAAAGATATGATCGTGCGTGGTGGCCAAAACGTCTACTGCATCGAGGTGGAGAACAAGCTGTATCTGCACCCGAAAGTTCTGCGGGCAGCGGTGGTCGGAGTACCCGACCATGTATTCTCGGAACGCCTGAAGGCGGTGGTGGTGCTCAAGCCCGGGCAGAGCGTGACGGTGGAGGAAATCCGCGACCATTGTGCGAAGCATCTGGCGAGATACGAGACCCCCGAGTATGTGGTCTTCGCGACCACTTTGCCGGCCAACGCCGCGGGAAAGACTCTCAAGCGGCCCCTGGTCGACTTCTGGGGCGATACGGTGAGCACGGCACTCGAACGATTTACCGGGTTCTGTCAGAGCATGCCGCCCGGGCTCTTCGACATGCAGCACCTAAAGATCGATGGAGACCCGGCCACGCCGCGGGAAGTGCTCCTGGAGCTCGAAAAGGGCACGGAGAGGGGACGATACATCGCGCGAATTATCGAAGAGCAGGGTGTTTGTGGGCTGACGACGCCAAACGAAGCCCGATTCCGTAAATGAGCCGCTTCACTGCCGCCAGCGTGGCCTTGGCCCGGCGATCGGGCCCGGCGCGTCAAGTTTCCTCGCGCCGAGAGGATAGGGAATTTCCTCAATGTTGAACCTGGATTTCGCTGATCCCAAGACAAATGCCGATCCGTTCCCGCTGTACGCACAACTGCGTCAGCGTGATCCGGTGCATTGGTCGTCTGCCATGAAGGCGTGGGTCATCACGCGCTATGACGACGTGAAGCGCGTGGCCGTGGCCAACACCGGCATCTCCGCCGAGCGATTGGCGCCATTCTTCGCAACCGTGCCTGCTGACAGTCAGGGCAGCTATGCCCATCTAATGACCTATCTCGGCAAGTGGATGGTCTTTCGTGATCCGCCCGAGCACACGCGCCTGCGCCGGCTATTCACCAAGGCCTTCACCTCGCGGTCGGTCAAGCTGCTGGAGCCGAATGTCGAGCAGATCGTCGGGCTCTTGTTCGACGAGATGGAGAAAAAGTCGCGCTCGACAGGAGTGGTCGACTGGATCGCCGATTTCGCTTACCCGCTGCCAGCCACTGTCATGATGGACTTGCTTGGCGTGCCGCGGGAGGACTTGCATCTGGTCAAGGACTGGTCCGATGACATCGCGCTGTTCATCGGAACCTCCCGCGCGACAGCCGACAAATATCTGCGCGCCGAGGCCGGGGCCAAAGCCATGGCGGACTACTTTCGCGGCGTCCTCGCCAAGCGTGTTGCTGATCCGCAGGCCGATATGATCAGTCAGCTCGTGTCGTCGCGCGACGATCGCGAGGCGCTGACCGATGATGAGGTGATCGCGACCTGTATCCTGCTGTTGTTTGCAGGACATGAAACGACGACCAATCTGATCGGCAACGGACTCTATTACACCATGAAGTCGCCGGAGCAATGGAGGCGCCTCAAAGACGAGTCCTCCCTGGTCGAACCGGCTGTGGAGGAATGGTTGAGATACGACGGTCCAAGCGGCGCTTTGGCGCGCGTCGTCACTGCGGACGTCGATTTCGGGGGCAAGCGTCTGTTGCGGGGGCAGCGTCTGTTTGCGTTCATCAATGCCGCCAATCGAGATCCCGAACAGTTTGCGGATGCGGATCGGTTCGATGTCAGCCGATCGCCGAACGCGCATCTGACTTTCGGTCATGGCATTCACTTTTGCCTTGGCGCGCAACTCGCCAGACTCGAGGGGCAGATCGCGCTTCGCTCATTGATCGAGCGCTTTCCTGACATCTCACTGGCGACCGCCGGAGCTCCGGAGTGGAAAGACTCGCTCATTCTCCGGGGCCTGCAGTCGCTCCCCGTGCGTCTGCGCTAATCCGCCTGCCGTATTTGATACTGGTGCAACAGATGATGCCGGAAGTCTACGTTATTGGAACCGCATGTACTTCGTTCGCTAAGAAGCCGCAAACGAGCTTCAAGGCGCTGACGCGCGAGGTCTACCATGCTGTCCTCGCCGATGCAGGGATGGAGGATGGACGCGACATTGCAATGGCGTGGTTCGGAAACTGCGGTATGAGCTCGTTCGGACAGCGCAGCATCCGCGGACAGGTCTGTTTCTCTCCATTGGTGCGGGAGGGCCTGTTTCCCGAGCGAGTCCCGATGATGAACGTCGAAGGTGGCTGTGCCACGGCGTCTCAAGCCTTCCATGGCGCCTGGAAGGACATCGCGTCCGGCGACACGCAGCTTTCGTTGGCCATTGGGGTCGAGAAAACATTCGTTCCGGATGCCCCTGAGCGAACACAGGAGATATTCGACGGCGGCATCGACCAACTGGATCCGAACGAGTGGCTGGCCTATTACGGTGAAGCCGGAAGAGCCTGTGGCAAACCTTTCGTGCCCGGTGAAAAGCGCGGCACGATCTTCATGGATACTTACGCGATGCAGGCGGCGTATCACATGAGGCGTCACGGCACGACGCGACGTCAGATCGCGGCAGGTGCTGCAAAGAATCACGAGCACGGAAGTCTCAATCCGCTTGCGCAATACCGTTTCAGGATGACTGTCGACGAGGTGCTGGCAGATCGGGAGATCAGCTATCCGCTGACCCGAAGCATGTGTGCTCCGATTGGGGATGGAGCGGCGGCAGCTCTTGTTTGTTCGCGAGAATACCTCGCAGCGTTGCCGAGCCGGGTGCGCGAGCGTGCGGTCAAGGTGAGGGCCAGCAGCATGTCAGGCGGAAAATATCGGTCGCTCGACGAGCCCGGATTATCACGCATCGCTGCTGACAAGGCCTACAAGATGGCGGGACTTTCACCGTCAGAAATCGATATAGCGGAAGTGCACGACGCGACATCGTTCTGTGAGATCTATCAGGTCGAGATGCTGAGATTCTGTGCCGACGGACAGGGTGGTGCCTATGTCGCTTCCGGTGCGACCGCGCTGGGTGGAGAACGCCCCATAAACCTCTCCGGCGGGCTCGTTTCCAAGGGGCATCCCGTGGGCGCTACCGGCCTGTCGATGATCCATGAGCTTGTTCTGCAGTTGCGTGGAGAGGCCGGCGAACGACAGGCAAAAAATGTGCGAATCGCGCTCGCAGAGAATGGAGGCGGTGTGATTGGCTTCGACGAGGCGGCCTGCGCGATCACGATACTGGAGAAGTAGATTCGATCAGAGAAGTCATACCCTCCGATGCTCAAAAATAGCACGCTGAAGGCCGCTATTTCGCCAGCTTGCGCACGGCCTCGTCCACGCTGTGGAAGACGTGCTCGCGGGGCAGCGCATCGAACAATTTGAAGCGCTCGAAGGCGTCCTGCGCGCGCACCGATTCCAGCCGCGCCAGCGCGACCGTGACGCCCTGTTCGCGGCATGCCTTGAAGACGTCGAGCAGGATCTGCGCGGCGGTGAAGTCGATCTCGACCATGCCGCTCGCCTCCAGCACCAGCAATTGCGGAGTCGCCGTGCCAAGGACCGTCGTCACGTCGCTGCGGAAGCCGGGCGCATTGAGGAAGGACAGCGGCGCCTGAAGCCCGATCACGGCAACGCCGGCGATGCGCTCGCCGGTGATGTGCGGGTGCGCCGGCCACCAGATCGTGGTGCCCGGCACGCGCTCGAACTCGACGAGCCGCGCGCGCGTGGTGCTCCAGATGCCGTGTAGCAGCGACAACACGATGCCGAGGAACGCGCCCTGCTGGATCGGCAGCGCGATGATCAGCGCGGCGGTGGCGACGATCAGCAGAAACTCGCTGAACGACTGGCGATAGATCGTCACGATCTGCTTGGTGCGGATGATGCGCAGCGCCACGAACAGCAGGATGCCGCCGAGCGCCGCATCCGGAACGTGCTGCAGCAGTCCCGTTCCGAAGGCGAGCAACAACAAGACAATCACCGCAGCCGCAAGGCCCGCAAGCTGCGATTGTCCGCCGGTCTCGGCGACGATGCCGGTGCGCGGCGGACTGGCATTGACCGGAAACGCGCCGAACAGGCCTGACAGCACGCTGCCGGCGCCGGCGCCGAGGAAGTCGCGATCGACATCGGCGGGCTTGTCGGGATCGGACGGGAAGGATCGCGTAGTGGCCGCGGTCTGCACCATCACGACCACTGTGACCACGAAGGCGAGCGGCACCAGCCGCACCCAGAGTTCCGGCGCAAGCGCGGGGAAGGTCGGTCGCGGCAGCGTGCCCGGCACTGTGCCGACGACGTTGACGCCCTTGCTCTCGAGGCCAAGCGCGATCGTGGCCAGCGTCGCGGCGACGAGCCCGATCAGCGCGCCGGGAATCTTTGCGCTGATCTTCTCGCAGATGAAGACCACCGCGAGCACGCCGAAGCCGATGCAAAAGGTGATGGGATTGGTGCGGCCGATCTCGGTTGCGAGCACGCCGATACGATCCAGCGTCGGCCCGCTTGGCGATTCCAGTCCCAGCACGCCCGGCAATTGCGACACGATGATGTGGACGGAGATGCCGGCGAGGAAGCCGACCATCACCGGCATCGACAGGAGGTTGGCGATGCCGCCAAGCCGGAATGCGCCGCTGGCGAGCATCATCGCGCCCACCATCAGGGCCAGCGCGATCGCGAGCCCCTGATATTCGGGTGAGCCGGCCGTGGCGAGCGCCGCAAGCCCGCCGGCAAAGATCGGCGTGATCGTGGAATCGGCGCCGCAGGACAGGAAGCGGTTGCCGCCGAGCAGCGCAAAGCCGAGCGAGCCCGCCATGAAGGCGAAGAAGCCGATCTGCGGCGCGAAGCCACCGAGCCGGGCCGTCGCCATCTGCTCCGGGATCGCAATCGCCGCCAGCGTCAGCCCCGCCATGAGATCGCCGGGCAGGGAATAGGAGGCGAGCGAGCCGAACAGCGGCCATGTTTTTTTGGAGTGAGCGTCTTGCGGCATCGATGCGAAGTCCCCCGGAAAATCTGCGTTGGGCGGCCAGACTACAGCATTTCCAGCTTCGAGGACGGCAGACAGCGAAGGCCCGGCGCCATCAACAGAAATGTCCGCAAGCGAGGCTTGCGGACATTCGTGTCTATCGCAGTGCGGCAACCTCAGTATCTGGTGCCGTGGCCGTAGTCGCCGTGTCCCATCTCGCTGCCACCGCCACCGCCGCGGCCGCCCATGCCCATTCCCATTCCCATTCCCATGCCGATCCCGACACCGATGCCTTGCATGATGGCGGCGGGCGGCGGGCCGGAAGGCGGCGGTGCACGGTCGACGACGACCTCGTCAGGCGGCGGCCGGCGCTTGGGCGGCGTGTCGACGACCTTGCGCTTTGTCGGCGGCGGCGTGTCGTCGACGCGCTTCTTGATGACAGGCGCAACCTTCGGGTTGATCGGCGTCGCCGGCGTTGACGGTGTCGAGCACGGGCAGGTCGGCGCCATCGCGACGGCGACCGGGACCGCAGCGGCCGCGACCGGCAAGACGTAATTGCGGTTCTGCACGCGGAGCAGCAGCCGGCGCGCGGTCGCCGCGAGATCGCTGGTGTCCCAGTTCGCGAGATAGGCCTCGTACGAAGCGCGGGTGTTGATCGCCACCGCGCGGTCCCACGCCAGCATCTGGCGCCGCCGCTCCAGCACCGTGCGCAAGCGCGGCGTTTGGGCGTCCTGCGCGTAGAGCTCGATATAGGCCTGATAGGCGGGCACGGTGTCGTCGGCGATCACGAGTTGATAGGCGGCCCTGGCGTCCTTGCCTTGCAAATCCTTGCGCCAATCCTCGACGCTGCGCGTGGCGCTGGCGAGGGCCATCGAGTTCGCGCCCGGAGCAGGGGGCTGACCGCCGCTGCTATCACCACCGAAGAATTTGAAGTCGGTCGTCAGCGACGAGCTTTCCCACGGGATCTGCCGCCCGTCGGTCGATTGCGCCACCGAGATGCGGATGCGCTTGAACACTTCCTCGATCGGGACGTTCGGTTGCTTGGCGACGGTCAGCGCCGCCGTGGTGTAAGGACTGTCGGCACCGGATCCGTCCTCGGCTTCGGCACCGGGCGAGGTCGAGTACGAGATGAAGGAGCCAGGCGCGCCTGCCTTGGTGTCGACGATCGCGAGTCCGTGGCCGGCGCCGCTCAGTGCCGGGAACGGATTGTTGCGGCAGGCATCGAGCATGAAGATGCGCGCCCGCGTCGGCAGCGCGCCGAGCGTATTGAGCAGGTCGTTCAGCCGCACGCCCTGGAGCGGGATGTCGGCCTCGCGTTTGGGATCGAGATCGACCGGCACGAGATAGTTCTCGCCGTCGATCTGCAGGCCGTGGCCGGCATAGAACACCAGCGCAACCGTGTCGGCGCCGCTGGCGCTCACCTTGCCCGCAAAATCGGAAATCGTCTGGCGCATCTCATTCTGCGACAGGTTCGGTGCCGCTGTGACGTTGAAGCCGGCATTGCCGAGCAGCTCCGCCATGCCCTTGGCGTCGTTGGCGGCGTTGGGCAGTTCCGGCACCGTGCGATAGGCGGACTGGCCGATCACCAGCGCAAGCCGCGCTTCGGCCGCAGCCTGCGTCGGCGCCGTCAATTGCGTGAGTGCGAGTAGGCCGGAGGCAACAATCAAATGACAAAGAACTGGACGGCGCATGGTGTCACCTCCATTTGGAAATGGCGCGAGGATGTCACCTTTTCTAATCGCGCGCCATGACTCTGTCTGTGCGCTATCTCACTCTCTCGCGTGCGGCAAAATGGGGCAGGAGATCTGCCGGAGCCGACGCCTCGAGTCGTGCCTTCAGAACAGTCCGCGGTCCCAGGGCGTAACAGGTGCAAAGCGTGAGGCGAGGAAATCGATGAAGGCACGCACCTTCGCCGGTGGCCGGCGATCGGGCAGGTAGACCGCATGCACCGCGGAGGACTGCATTTCCGGCTGATCGAGCGAAAGCGCGACCAGCGTGCCGGCGCGCAGATCGTCAGCGATGATGAAGGTCGGCTGCCGCGCGAGGCCGAGGCCGGCCAGCGTCGCGGCGCGCAGCGCATCGCCATTGTTGGCGCGCAAGGTGCCGCTGATCTGGATGCGGATCTCGCCGTCGACGCCGAACGGCCATTCCGCGGCGCTGCCCTGTTGCGTGAGCGTGTAGCCGAGGCAATTATGCGCGGCGAGGTCGGCGACGGTGCGCGGCGTGCCGTGCTTTGCCAGATAGGACGGGGCGGCACAGACCACCAGCCGGTTCGGCGCGAGCTTTCGCGCCACCATGCTGGAGTCGCGTAAGCGTCCGATGCGGATCGCGAGGTCCCAGCCTTCCTCGGCGAGATCGACGAGTCGATCGTTGAGGCCCAGCTCGATGGTGACCTCGGGGTAGCGTTCCGAGAAGTCTGCAATGAGCGGCGCAATCTGCCGCGTGCCGAACACGACGGGCACGTTGACCCGCAATAATCCGCGCGGCTCGGCGCGCTCCCGCGCCACCGCGGCATCGGCCGTCTCCATGTCGGCAAGGATCCGCTCGGAGGATTCCAGATAGAGGCGGCCGGCTTCGGTGATCGACAGCCGCCGCGTGGTGCGGTGGAACAGCTTGATGCCGAGCCGTGCCTCCAGCGAGGCCACGTGCTTGGTGACCATGGTCTGCGACAGGCCCATCGCCCGGGCCGCACCGGACAGGCTGCCGTTCGCTGCCACCTTGGCGAAGACTTCAAGGCTGGTCAGCCGGTCGAGCATTCATCTCACTCTATGGGTGTGATCTATATTTCCAGAATAGCTGATTATCATTCTTTTGAGAATAGATCATAGCTGCACCAACAATGGAGACCGCCATGATCGATTCCCGTACCGCTCCCTACGCCGCGCTGGTGCTGCGCGTGACGCTGGGTGTGCTGTTCCTGGCCCATGCCAGCCTGAAATTGTTCGTTTTCACCCCGGCCGGCACGGCAAAATTCTTCGGCAGCCTCGGCTTCCCGCCTGAGCTGGCCTACCTCGTGATGACTGTCGAAGTCCTCAGCGGCATTGCGCTGATCCTCGGCGTCTGGACCCGCTATGCGGCGCTGGCCGGCATCCCGATCCTGCTCGGCGCGATCTTCACCGTGCATGGTGCCGCCGGCTTCTTCTTCACCAACCCGAAGGGCGGCTGGGAATACCCCGCGTTCTGGGCGATCGCGCTGGTCGCGCAGGCGCTGCTCGGCGATGGCGCCTTCGCGCTGCGGCCCTCTCGTGATGTCGAGGCGGCGAATGGACAGTTGAGCGTCGCGTCGTCGCGCTGACATCGTCGCAACATTGAAACGTGAGAGCTGCGGGATCACGGTCCCGCAGCTTTTTGCTGTGTGCCAACGCGCAGTGACCAGCCAAAAGCCCATCAATCTGCGTTCGGCATTGATCCATACCTGAATTGGATCGATCCGCGTCAAACTTGCATAGCCCGCCGTTCGGTCGCGATGCGGCATGATCGAAAACATCGGCAAATGCAGGCATCTCGCTGCAGTCTCTGCCGGCGCGGCTTGCTCTCGTCCCGTCTCCGCCGAGCTGGCCGCAACCCTTGCCTGCCCCGTCGCTTTGGCCATACAGTCCGCGCAACAAGCCGTGGCGACGACCGCGGCCGCGAACAAAAAATACTGGGGAGAGACACCATGACTATCGTGCCCGTCAGCCGTCGCACGTTCATCAAGTCGTCCACGGCCGTGACCGCCGGCCTCGTGCTCTCTCCCGCCATCATCGGCCGCGCCGAAGCCGCGACGCTGAAGCTGAAATGCTCCTCCTCGCTGCCGAACGATCCCAAATTCGCCAACGGCCGCGTCTATTACGACAACCTCGTCAAGAATTTGAAGGGCAACGGGCTCGGCGAGCAGGTCGAGGTCGCCTTCTTCCCGGACAACCAGCTCGGTCAGGAAATCGACGTCATCAATTCGGTGAAGCTCGGCGTCATCGACCTCATGGTGTCGGGCTCGTCGATCTCGGCCAATCTGGTGCCGCTGGTCGGCACCTTCGACCTCGGCTTTCTCTTCTCGAGCTTTCCGCAGCAGACCAAGGCGTTCGACGCCGGTGCCGCCAAGCCGATCGAGGACGCCCTGCTCAAGGGCAGCAACATCCGTATCATCGCCTGGGCCTACAATTTCGGCTCGCGCAGCGTGCTGGCGAGGAAGCCGGTGAAGACACCGGAGGATCTGGCCGGTCTCAAGATCCGCACCCTGCCGAATCCCGTCATCACGGAATGTCTGCGGCTGATGGGTGCGGCCGCGACGCCGCTGGCGTTCGGCGAAATCTACACGGCATTGCAGGCCGGCGTGCTCGATGGCCTCGAGCACGATCCGCCGACGATCCTCGCCAGCAAGTTCTTCGAAACGGCGAAGTTCTACGCCCTGACGCAGCACAATTTCTCGCCGCTCGCAGTCTACTTCAGCGACATGACCTTCACCCGCATGGATCCGAAGCTGCGCGAGGGCTTTCTCGACGCCGCGAAGAAGGCCGCGGTCGACACGCGGGCCCATGGGCTCGCAGTCGAGAAGGAAGCGCTGGCGGCTCTGACCGAGAAGGGCGTGACGGTGGCCGAATGCGATCGCGAGGCGTTCAAGAAGCGCGTGGCGCCGCAGACCGAGAATTTCATCAAGGCGCGCCCGGAGTCCAAGGCCGTCATCGATATCATTCGTTCGACGCAAGCCTGAGATGGCCAAATCCGGGTTGGCGATCACAGAGGCTGTGCCGCTCTCGGGCGGTCGCCGCGGCAGCGTCGCCCTTCTGCTTCGCCTGAGCGACGCGATCGCGGCCATTCTTCTGGCCGCCGATCTCGCGGTCGTCTGCGGCTCCGTGCTGCTGCGCTTCTGCTTCAACGCGCCGGTCGAATGGTCGGATGACGTCGCACGCGGATTGATGGTCGGATCGGCCTTCTTCGGCGCAGCAAGTGCGCTTGCGCGCGGCGAGAATGTCGGTGTGTCCTTCTTCCGCGATCTGCTGGCGTTGCGGCTGCGTACCCTGGTCGACGCCGCCAGCGCCGTGCTCGTCGTGCTGATCTCCGGCTACGTCGCCTATAACGCGATCAAGCTGGGCTCGCTGACGGCGGGACAGACCACCGGCTCCGGCCTGCCTTTGGAGCTGACCTTCTATCCGATGGGCGTCGGCGCGCTGTTCATGACGGTGTTCGCGATCGACCATCTCTGCGCGCGACCGCTGCCTGACATCATGAGAGGCCTTGTTGCGGTCGCCGTCGTGACCGTCCTCTATCTCGCCTGGGACTATCTGTCGCCGTCCTCGGTGCCGTCGGCGGGCGTGCTGATGCTGATCGGCTTCTTCGCCACGCTGTTTGGTGGCTTGCCGATCGGTTTTGCGCTGGCGCTGGCCGCCCTGATCTTTATCTGGGGCGAGGGCGCGCTGCCCGGCGTCATCTTCGCCCAGCAGATGGCGCGTGGCATCGACAATTTCGTGCTGCTCGCGATCCCGTTCTTCATCCTCGTCGGCTACCTCATGGAAGCCAACGGCATGTCGGTGCGCCTGATCGAGCTGCTGCAGCGCGCCGTGGGCCGCATGCGCGGCGGGCTCAACGTCGTGATGGTGGCCTCGATGGTGCTGTTCTCCGGCATCTCGGGTTCGAAGATGGCCGACGTCGCGGCCGTAGGCTCCGTGCTGATCCCCGCGGCGCGCCGCTCGAAGCAGAATCCGGGCAGTGCGGTGGCATTGCTCGCGGCGTCCGCGGTGATGGCGGAGACGATTCCGCCCTGCATCAATCTGATCATTCTGGGTTTTGTAGCGAACCTGTCGATCGGCGGCCTGTTCATGGCAGGGCTGCTGCCGGCGGCGCTGATGGCGGCGGTGCTGATCGCCTTCTCCATCATCTTCGGCAAGACACCGGCGGCCGCCGAGGAGGTCGAGCCGCAGGTGCCGGTCTCGGGCCTATGGAGCGGCGCGATCGCCTCGTTCGGCCTGATCTTCATGATCTTCTTCGGCTTCAAGAGCGGCTTTGCCACGGCAACCGAAATTTCCGCCTTTGCCGTGGCATATGCGCTCATCGTCGGCAGCGTAGTGTTCCGCGAACTCAGCTTCAGATCGGCGACGCATAGTTTCGTTCAGGCGGCGACGCGTGCGGGGCTGGTGCTGTTCATCGTCGCCGCCGCGCAATCGCTGGCGTTCACGCTGACCTTGCAGCAAGTGCCGCATGCGGTCGGCGACTTCATGCTGGGACTGTCCAAGACGAGCGGCACCTGGCTGTTCATCCTGCTCGCGATCGGCGTGCTGATCGTGATGGGCTCGGTGCTGGAAGGCGCGGCTGCGCTCATCATCTTCGGGCCGTTGCTGTTGCCGGTGGCGGTGCAGCTCGGGATCGATCCCCTGCATTTCGGCGTTGTGCTGGTGATCGCGATGGGCGTCGGCCTGTTCGCGCCGCCGCTCGGGCTTGGGCTCTACGGCGCCTGCCTGATCGGCAATGTGCCGATCGAGCAGACGGTGAAGCCGATCCTGGGCTATCTCGGCCTGTTGTTCCTTTGCCTGCTCGTCATCGCCTTCGTGCCATGGCTGAGCACTGCCTTGCCGCGCGCATTCGGCTACTGAAGGGAGTGTTGCCGTGAAAGTCCTGCTGGCCCACACGCCGGAGATGCGCCGCAATTATTACGGCGACCGCAGCCTGAACGGCCTGCGGGCGATTGCGGACGTGATCCTGTACGAGGGCGACCAGGCGCTGGATTCCGCAAGCCTCGTGCATGCGGCCAAGGACGCCGACATCATCGTCGCCGATCGCATGACGGAAGGGCGCGGCGAAATCTTCGCGCAATTGCCGCGCCTGTGTGCCTTCGTTCGCTGCGCCGTCGACATCCGCAATATCGACGTCGATGCCGCCTCGCAAGCCGGCGTGCTGGTGACGCGCGCCGGTCCCGGCTTCGTGCAGGCGGTTGCAGAGCTCGCGGTCGGCTTCATGGTTGACCTGTCGCGCGGCGTGTCGCGGGCCACAGCCGACTACCACGCCGGCCGCAAGCCGGAGGCACGGATGGGCCGGCAGCTCGCCGGCAGCACAATCGGCATCATCGGCTATGGCAGCATCGGTCGCTACCTCGCCGAGATCGCCAAGGTGATGCGCATGGAGGTGCTGGTCTCCGATCCTTTCGCTGATGTCAACGACAGCGCGATCAAACAGGTCGGTCTCGATGAGCTCCTGGCGGCTTCCGACTACGTCATCTGTCTCGCGATCGCCAACGAGCAAACCGAAAAGCTGATCGGGGAGGCGGCGCTGGCGCGCATGCAGAAGCATGCCGTCTTCATCAATCTCTCGCGCGGCAATCTCGTCGACGAGGCTGCGCTCGCGAAGGCGCTGCTGGAGAACCGCATCGCCGGTGCGGCGATGGATGTCGGCCGCGCCCCCGACCAGATGCCGACGCCGGAGCTGGCAAAGCTTGCCAACGTCGTCGCAACCCCGCATGTCGGCGGCCTGACGCCGCAGGCGATCGAATATCAGTCGCTCGAAACGGTGCGGCAGGTCGACGCCATCATCAAGGGCGAGGCCCCGCAGGGTGCCGTCAACGCCGACCGGTGGACGCGGCGGCCATGAGTTGCCCTACAGTCGGTCGATCGCCTTGAACGATCCGTCTTTCTGGATCACCGTCAAAAACACCTTTGGCGGCGCCTCGATCGCACGCACACCGACGGTGACGATGCTGCCGCTGATGTCGAAGCGGCCGGTGTCGTTGATCGCACGCAGCAGGCCCGCGCGCGTCGGGTTCGGTCCGGCTTTCTCCAGCGCCGCTGCCGCGAGGCGGGCGGAGAGATAGCCTTCGAGCGACACGAAGTCCGGCGTCAGCGTCGGGTCGAACGCCTTCTGCGCGGCCTGGTAGTCGGCGACGAGCTTGATCGAACGATCCCAGGGAAACGGCACGACCTGCGCGACGACGACGCCTTCGCCGTCCGGGCCCAGCTCCTTGGCAAGCGCGGTGGCGCCGACGAAGGAGATGTTGACGAAGGTCGGTGAGACGCCGCTGCGGCGCGCGAGTTTGATGAACTCGGCGCTCGGACCATACGTGCCGACCATGACGATCGCCTCGGGCTCGGCGCGCTTGATGGTGCGCCAGGCCGCGCCGACCACACGGGTGTTGCGTTCGAAGGTGCCTTCGGCGGCGAGTTCGAGACCGCGTTTGGCGAGGGCGGTCTTCACACCAGTGAGGCCGTCGCGGCCGAAGGAATCGTCCTGGTAGAAAATGGCGATCCGGGTGAAGTGGCGATCTTCGGTGAGATGCTTGATGAGCGTCTCCGCTTCCGCGCCGTAGCTTGGGCGAATGTTCACGACATTTGTCAGTTCGAGGTCGCGCAGGAGTTCCGCGCCGCTGAGCGGTCCGATGAAGGGCACATCGCGGGCGTTCGTGATCGGGATGGTCGCCATTGCGGTCGCGGTGCCGACTGCGCCGATCAGCGCGAACACCTTGTCGTCCTCGATCAGCCGTAGCGTCTGCACCAGCGAACGATCGGGATCGTAGCCGTCGTCGCGGCTGATGAGTTGCAGCTTGCGGCCGTGGACGCCGCCCTTGGCATTGATCTCGGTGAACGCCGCGACGATGCCCTGCCTCATGCGCTGACCGAGCACGGAGGAGGGACCTTCGAGCGCCGCGGCCTGGCCGAACAGGATCGCGTCCTCGCTGACGCCGACCTCGTCGCCCTTTGCCGTCAGCGTCGCCGCTGCCAGCAACGCGGCGGCAAGCGCGATGCATGTCGCTGCGCGCGATCGTTTCATGAGAGAGCTCGCCGGATGCAGGAAAACCAGCGGCCACGATAGGTCCGCAGGCTGAACAGGGCGCTAACCGGCGCTGCGAGAGCGGTCCGTAGGATTCCGGGGTCATCCGGCAATTGGCGACCGCATTTTCGGGAATGCGCAGGTCAATCGTTAACTACGCCTCGCAACGGGACGCGGCTTGGTTCCGATATTGTGCAGTTCTTAACCCCGATCCTTGTCCGATAGTCGCCACGGTGGCTCAACCCTGAGTTCAGGCCGCCGCGCCGAGGGGACGTGCGGATTCAAGATGGGCGATCGCGATCAGAATGATCAGGATCGAAGGCGTATGACTGGACGGCGGCGCATTGCGCCGCTGCTCGGCCTGTATCGCCCTGCGCTGGTCGCGGTTGCCGTCGGCCTGCTGTTCTCGATCGCGGGCGCCGCCGCGGTGGCGCGCTGGGAAGACCGCGTCAACAAGATCGAGTTCGAGAACGCGGCCGAGACTCAGTCCATCGTCATGCAGAACGGCATGAACGAATATATCAGCCGGCTGGTGGCGCTGCGAACCCTGTTCGAATCTTCCAACGAGGGCGTCACGCGCAGCGAGTTCGAGACCTTCAGCGGCCGGCTGTTCGAGCGTTATCCCGGCTTGTTGCGCGTCGGCTGGCTGCCGCGGATCACCCGCAAGGAGCGTGCCGAATACGAGGCTGCAGCGATTGCCGACGGCGTATCGGGCTATCGCATCAAGGCGCTCGAAGGCAGTGGCTTCGTGACCGCGCCGCAGGGCGAGGAATATTACCCCATCTTCTACTCGACGCAGTCGAAGACATCGCGTGTCTACGGCATCGACTACATGAGCGTGCCGGACCGCAGGGTGGCGCTCGAGCGTGCCCGTGACAATGACCAGATCGCGGCGATCCGCACCGAGCTCTATGTCCCAAATAACGCGGGCCAGTTGCCGAACGTGCTCGTGGTCGTGCCCGTTTACGCCAAGGGCACCTCGCGCGACGCCGTCGCCGACCGGCGTCGCAACATCTCGGGCTTCGTTGTCGGCATTTTCGACCTGCCTTTGCTGATGCAGGCCATCCGCGTCAGGACCGGGGCGAGCCCCGCCGTCAGCATGAACGTCTATCAGCCCTTCAGCGCACGCATCGTCAGCCTGGAAGGCATGTTGCCCGACTACGCCTCCGCAGCCGCCGCGCCGCAATCGATGCGCGATGTCGCGCGGGGCCGGCACTGGTCGGGCGGTCTCAAGATCGGCGACACCGATTGGCAGGTGCGGGCGGTTCCGACCGCCGGTGGTCCGCTGGAGACGACGTATGACCGCGCGGGCGCGGTCCTCGTTGTCGGCATGCTGCTGACGCTGTCGCTGGCGACCTATCTGATGCTCGCCAGCCGCAACTCGCGGCGGTTGTCGCTGGCCAACCGCCGCGTGCTCGAGCTTGCGCAGACCGACGTCCTGACCGGATTGCCGAATCGCGCCTTCTTCCTTGCCCGGCTCGACGAGCTCAACAGCCAGCTGAAAGACCGCGGTCCGACCTTCTCGATCCTGATGCTCGATCTCGACCGCTTCAAGAACGTCAACGATTCCCTCGGTCATGGCGCCGGCGATGCGCTGCTGCGGTTGGTGGCGCAGCGGCTGAAATCCGCGGTGCGGGCCACCGACGTGCTGGCGCGGCTCGGCGGCGACGAATTCGCCGTCATCCAGGAGGACTGCGAGGACCAGCGTGGCTGTTCGACCGAGCTCGCGGCGCGGATCGCCAAGCTCGTGGCCGAGCCGTTCCTGCTGCCCGGGCATCGCGTCGAAATCGGCACCAGCATCGGCATCGCGATCGCGCCGGATCATGGCCGTGATCAGGAGCAGCTGCTGAAGAAGGCCGACCTTGCGCTCTACCGCTCGAAATCGGCGGGCCGCAACTGCTTCACCATCTACGACGAGGCGATGTCGGCCGAGCTCGAGGCGCGCAACACGCTGGAAGGCGATCTGCGCGACGCCATCGCGCGCTGTCAGCTCGAGGTGCACTACCAGCCGTTCATGGATGCCACCACCGGCGCGCGGCGCGGCTTCGAGGCGCTGGTGCGCTGGCGGCATCCGGCCCGCGGCCTGATCCCGCCGGATCAGTTCATCGCGCTCGCCGAGGAGACCGGGCTGATCGTGCCGCTCGGTGAATTCGTGTTGCGTCGCGCCTGCGCGGATGCTGCAAACTGGCCGTTCGATCTGATGGTCGCGGTGAACCTGTCGCCGATCCAGTTCAAGGAAGCCGATCTGTTCGACGTCATCTGCGCGGCCTTGCGGGACTCCGGCCTGTCGCCGCGACGGCTCGAGATCGAGATCACCGAATCCGTCCTGCTGGAGCGCGGTGCCGAGAACCACGCCTTCATGGAGCGATTGAAGAACATCGGCATCGAGCTCGCGCTCGACGATTTCGGCACCGGCTATTCCTCGCTCAGCTATCTCACCGCGTTTCCATTCGACAAGATCAAGATCGACAAATCGTTCATCCGTAACCTCACGCACCAGCCGCGCTCTTCCGCCATCATCTCCTCGATCCTGACACTGGCGCGCGGTCTCGACATGTCGGTCACCGCCGAAGGCGTCGAGACGGCTGAGGAGTTCGAGCGGCTGAAGGCGCTCGGCGTCAATTTTGCGCAAGGTTATCTGTTCGGCCGCCCGCTGCCGGTCGACAAGATCGAGCTCGACGGGGCCACCGAGCCTTCGCAGCGCGACGCTGCCTGAGCCGACCGCTCGGGAGGC
This sequence comes from Bradyrhizobium ganzhouense, assembly GCF_049949285.1. Taxonomy (NCBI): domain Bacteria; kingdom Pseudomonadati; phylum Pseudomonadota; class Alphaproteobacteria; order Hyphomicrobiales; family Nitrobacteraceae; genus Bradyrhizobium; species Bradyrhizobium ganzhouense. The sequence continues at coordinate 6,819,277 of NZ_CP181318.1, read as the reverse complement.
ATTCGCGAAAATCGCTTGACCCAGGCAATCCCGGATGATCGGTAGTGATCGTCCAGGGATGAAATAAACAAAAATGCGGCTTCCGTTCTTCTACGGCTGGGTCGTGGTCGCGGTCACGTTCGTCACCATGGCCATCGGCGTCAACGCGCGCACCGCCTTCTCATTGTTCTATCCGCCCATTCTCTCCGAATTCGGCTGGGAACGCGGCGTCACCGCCGGCGCCTTCTCCTTCGGGTTCGTTGCGTCCGCTGTTGCCAGTCCGTTGATCGGACGGCTGATGGATCGCGCGGGACCGCGCGCAGTGATGGAGCTTGGCGTGTTGCTGATGGCCGGCGGGCTGTTGCTCGCGCCGCTCACCAGCCAGCCCTGGCATCTCTATCTGACGATCGGCGTCATGGTCGGCGCCGGCTCGGTGTGTCTCGGCTATTCCGGCCAATCGTTGTTTCTGCCGAACTGGTTCATCCGCAAGCGCGGCTTTGCCATCGGCATTGCTTTTGCCGGCGTCGGCATCGGTTCGATGACGCTGCTGCCATGGGTGCAGCACTTGATCGAGCAGACCGGCTGGCGCACCGCCTGCACCGCGATGGGCCTGATGATCCTGATCGTGCTGGCGCCAATCAATCTGCTGCTGCACAAGCGCCCCGAAGACATCGGCCTCCAGCCCGACGGCGACGGCGCGAGGGCTGCGGGCAGCGCAAAGCCGGTCTCCAACATCGTCGATCCCGTCTGGGCCGCCACCGACTGGACGCTGCGGCGCGCGATTGCGACGTCGCGCTTCTGGTGGATCGCGCTCGGCTATTTCTGCGGCCTGTACATCTGGTACGCGGTGCAGGTGCACCAGACCAAGTTCCTGCTCGACATCGGCTTCAGCCCGAGCGTTGCGGTCTGGGCGCTCGGCGCCGTCAGCCTGCTCGGCATCCCCGGCCAGATTCTCCTCGGCCATATCTCCGACCGGATCGGGCGGGAATGGGTCTGGGCCACCAGCTGCGCCGGCTTTGCGATCTGCTTCGCGGCGCTGATGGCGCTGAAGTTCCAACCCTCGTTCTGGCTGGTCTGGCTGATGGTGTTCACGCAAGGCGCGCTCGGTTACGGCCTCACCTCGATCATGGGCGCGGTGGTGTTCGAGATTTTCGGGGGCCGGCACCAGGGCAGCATTTTTGGCGTGATCATGCTCGCGGGCTTGGCGGGTGGCGCAGCCGGCCCGTGGGTGACCGGCTTGCTCTACGATCGCGTCGGCGACTACACGCTCGCCTTCGGTATCGCTATCGCCGTCAGCCTCCTGTCGGCGCTGTCGATCTGGCAGGCCTCGCCGCGCAAGGTGAGAGCCGTCGCGGGCCGGCTGCACAAGCTTCAGGCTACAAAATAGGTTCCGTCTGCACCGGATCACCTACGCATCTTTTGCGGAATGTTAAGCATGTCGCGGCTTGGCGGCGCGCGAGCCGGTTGCAAAAACGTCTTGGACACCATCGGAGCGTTAGCCTGGGGCCGATTGCCGCATTTTCCTGATGCTGCCGAGCCCAACGATGTCTGTCTCCGACTGCCCCGTGACCGTAATGCCGGACGTGCTGCGCGCGGCGCTCGAATGCGCCGACGATGGCATCGTCATTGTCGATGGTGCGCATCGCATCACGCATTTCAACGCCGGTGCGGAGCGGATCTGGAAGCTTGCGCGCGCCGACGTGCTCGGCCGCGATGCCGAAATCCTCTCGTTGAGATGCCTTCAGGCCGATCCGGTCGCGGACTTTCGCGACGAGATCAGCCTGGTGCGGCGCGACGGCAGCCGGATCAAGGCGGCGATCGTGCTGTCATCGGCGGCGATCGACGGCGCGACCCATCACATCGTGTTTGCGCGTGACGTCACCGCCGATGCCGAACGTCGCGTCAGGATCGGACTGCTCAACGCGGTCTCCGACCAGACCAATCGCGTGGTGATCATCACCGATGTCGAGCAGAACATCCGCTACGTCAATTCGTCCTTCACGACGCTGTTCGGCTACACCAGCGAGGAAGCCGAAGGACGGCGCGCGGGCGAGCTCATCGCCGGCTGCCATACCAATCGCACCGCCATTGCGAAGCTGGTCAAGCGGCTGCTCGATGGCGGCCGGCGCGGCGAGGTCGAGACGATGGTCTACACCAAGGACGGCGAGGAGATCTGGGTCTGTGCCCGGGTCGACGCCTTCCGCGACAAGAAGGGCCGCGTCAAACACATCTTCGCGCTGCTCGAGGACATCACCGAGTCCCGGCAGCTGCGTTCGCTCCAGCAGCTCATCATGAGCGCGCTGGCCGACGAGGTGCCGATCACCGGGATCGCCGATCGGCTGTGCCGCCGTGTCGAGGAGATCGCGCCCGATGTCGTCTGCTCGCTGCTCCATATCGATTCCGCCGGCTTGATTCATCCGCTCGGCGGGCCAAGCCTGCCGGAGGACTATTCCCGCGCGCTGGACGGCGTCGCGATCGGCCCTAATGTCGGCTCCTGCGGCACCGCCGCTTTCTACGGCGAGCCGGTGCTGGCGGAAGATCTCGACACCGATCCGCGCTGGCAGCCCTACAAGGCCATGCCGCTCGACATCGGCCTGCGCGCCTGCTGGTCAACGCCGATCAAGTCCAAGGACGGCCGCGTCATCGCCACCTTCGCGTTCTACTTCCGTGAGCCGCGTGCGCCGAGCAACTGGCACCGGCGCATCGTCGATGCCTGCGTCAACCTCGGGGCTTTCGCGATCGAGCGCAAGGAAGCGCGCGCCGAGATCGCGCGGCTTGCCTATCACGACATCCTCACCGGCCTGCCCAACCGCGCGCAATTGCGGCACCTGATCACGACTGCGATCAATGCCTGTCCGACCGGGGGCCATGTCGCGCTCGCCTTCCTCGACGTCGACCATTTCAAGGACGTCAACGACACGCTCGGCCACGCCGCGGGCGACGAGCTGCTTATTCAGCTCGCGCAGCGTCTGCGCGAGCAGATCGGGCCCGAAGACATGCTGGGCCGGCTCGGCGGCGACGAGTTCGTCATCCTGCTGCCGAACCGCAACGCCGAAAGCGCCGCGCGCGTCGCGGCCGACGTCACCCAGGCGCTGGCCGCGCCGTTACGGCTCGGATCGAAGCTGATGCCGATGTCGGCCAGCATCGGCATCAGCCTCTATCCCGACCATGCCACCGACATCGACACGCTGATGCAGCAGGCCGACGCCGCCATGTACATGGCCAAGCAGGCGGGCCGATCGACCCATCGCATGTTCAGCGCCGAGATGAACGGGCTGGCTGAACAGCGGCTGGCGATGATCGCAGCGCTCCGCCGCGCCATCGCCGACAATGCGCTGAGCCTCAGCTATCAGCCACAGATCCGCAGCGGCGACGGCGCCATCCACGGCGTCGAGGCGCTGGCGCGCTGGCACGATGCCGCGCTCGGCGACGTCTCGCCGGCGAAATTCATTCCGCTCGCCGAGGAATGTGGCCTGATCGAGCAGATCGGCCTGTGGTCGGTGCGCGAGGCCTGCCGGCAGATGGCGAGCTGGCGCCGCGCCGGGCTCAACATTCCCTCCGTCTCGGTGAATTTGTCGCCGATCAATTTCCGCAACGTCACGCTGGCGGCGCGGCTCGCGGATGTCCTCGCCGAATACCAGCTGCCGCCGGATGCGCTGATGCTGGAGATCACCGAAGGCACCTTCATGCAGGACGGTGCCACTGCGCTGGAGACGATGCACGCGATTCGCGCGCTCGGCATCGGCCTGTCCGTGGATGATTTCGGCACCGGTTATTCCAGCCTCAGTCGCCTCGCGCATCTGCCGATCCGCGAGCTGAAGATCGACCGCAGTTTTATGCGCGACATCGAGAAAGATGCTGGCGCACTCGCCATCGCCACCGCTGTGGTGCGCGTCGGCCAGGGCCTCGGCATGACCGTCGTTGCTGAAGGCGTCGAGACCGAAGGCCAGCGCAAGATGCTGGCCGAGCTCGGCTGCGATGTCGTGCAGGGCTTCCTCTATGCCCCCGCGCTCGCGCCGGTCGCGTTCGAGCGCTGGCTGATCGAGCATTGCGCCGAACAGGCGAGGGCAATGCTGGACCGGCTCGACGTCAAGCCGGCGGATACGGCTGCGGTGAAGCGGTCGGCTTAACGGGGTAGTGCTGGATGCGATACGCACGCGAATGCGTGTGCGCATCCACCGCGAAAGGGCAGAGTTGTTGCCGCTTGCGAAGCCTCAACCAAGATGAGGCCTGAACCAACAACGGTCGATGCAGACTAACGTTCATCGAGATCGCGTTGAGATTCGCTCTTCAAAACGCCGCTCGATAAATGCCTCTTGGATATCTTACATCATGATGGAGGTAACCCCATGCCGATCGTTCAATTTACTCGCTTCAAGACTGACAAGACCGAGGAAATGGTCAAAATTATCAGGCAGGCGAAGAAAATCTTCGAAAAGCACGGTGCCGAATTTCTTCGGCTCTCTCGTTTCCACACTGGCCCCTGGGCAGGGGAATTGCTGGTGACCACGCGCTACTCCAGTTGGGAAGTTTACGGCAAAGTGCAGGAGGCCGTGGCGAAGGACCCGGAGTTCGCGCAGGTGCAGGCTGACGGAATGAAGATTTCCGAACTACAGAGTCGTAACATCGCTGCCAGCATCGATCTCTAGTCGGGGCGCCGCCTCGCAAAACGACGTTGCGCACGAAGGCCGCCGGACATAGGCCGGCGGCCTTCCCAATTCTGATAGATTGCACTCGCAATCTGGTCGCTGTCGCCGGCAGCTCATTCCAGATGAAGTTCGTTCAATGAATCCGGCATTCCCGATGCTGAATAGAGCTCGCCATCCTTCATGAAGATGATGGTGTTCTTCGGAACCTTTGCTGCGTACTTCATGACCGCGTTGCGATGACCTTCTCCAAATGCGCCGGCGGTCATGTTCCCTGGCCCGCGATACATGAAGGCCATGTCTGACTTGAAGTCCCAGCAAGCCTGCGACAGCGCCTGACCTGAAACGACGGCAAACACAACCGTTGCCATGGTGGTTTTTGATAGGAGACCCATCGGAATACCTATTTGAAATTCAGGAAGCCGGACACGCAACGACGTCAGCACCATTATCGTCTGCGACAAAGCCCTGTTCTTTCGAAGATGCATCTACGTTTGCGAGAACACACGACTTTTCCTGCTGCGGATCGTGCGAGTCTTGGGATGAAGACGCCTCACTCCGACGCCAATCCCGTCCTGCGCCGCAGATCCGTGATCGCGCGCAAAAAGCTATCGGCTGGCGTGGTCTCCGGATCGATCAGCCGGTGCAGGCGGAAGCCGTCCTCCAGCGCCAGCACCACAGACGCCATCCAGGGCGGGTTCAGCGTCTCGCCCTTGGCGGTGTCCTTCAATGTCGCCTCGACGATGTCGGCGATCAGCTTGCGCCGTGCGCGCAGGCGCTTGGCGAGCTCGGGCCGGCGCTTCTCGGCGCGCGCGACGAACAGGATCATCTCGATATGCAGCAGCGGCGAGCGGGCGAGGGGATCCTGCCGGCCGCGGTCCATGGTCTTCAAGGCCGCGATGAAATCGTCGAGATTCTTGTGCTGCGCGAGGATCTCCATGTTGCGCCGGATCGATTGCTCGACGTGATCCTCGAGCATGGCGAAGATCAATTCGTCCTTGCTCCCGAAGTTCGAATAGAACGCGCCGCGCGTGAAGCCGGCCTCCGCCGCGATCGCCTCGATGCTGGCGCCGCCGATGCCGTCTTGCTCGAACACGCGGGCAGCCGCCTCGAACAGCTTGTCGCGCGTGTCGTCCCTGGTCGGCCTGGTTCTCACCCTTGACATCCGGCCAGTTTAGGGCAGAATGCAACTCGATACAACAATGTATCGAGTTGATAATTTACGGGGATGGTTACGCAGGGCTCCAGGGCGGCCTCGCGAATCGTGTCATGCGGCAACCGATGTCGAGGTCACCATGAACGAGCAAATGCAACCCGCAGGCGATCCGCTGTTCAATCCGCTGGCGCCGGATTTCATCCGCAATCCCTATCCGCATTACGACCGGCTGCGCACGATCGATCCGATCCATGAGACGCCGTTCGGCCAGTTCGTCGCCAGCCGTCACGCCGATGTCAGCCTCGTCATGCGCGACAAGCGTTTCGGCAAGGATTTCGTCGAGCGCACGACGCGACGCTACGGCCCCGCGATCATGAACGAGCCGGTGTTCCGCAGCATGAGCTACTGGATGCTGCAGGCCGATCCGCCCGACCACACCCGCCTGCGCGGCCTCGTCGTGAAGGCGTTCACCGCCCGCCGCGTCGAGGACATGCGGCCGCGCATTCAGCAGATCGTCGACCAGACCATCGATGCGGTGATCGACCGCGGCCACATGGACCTGATCGAGGATTTCGCCTTCCGCCTGCCCGTGACCATCATCTGCGACATGCTCGGCATCCCCGAGGAGCATCGCGAGGTCTTCTACAAGAGCTCGCGCGAGGGCGGCCGGCTGCTCGATCCGGTGCCGATGACGCCCGAGGAGATCGCGAAGGGCAACGCCGCCAACATGATGGCGCAGATGTACTTCCAGCAGCTGTTCGAGTTGCGCCGCCGCAGTCCCGCCGATGATCTCACCACCCAATTGGTGCAAGCCGAGGAGGACGGCAACAAGCTCACCAACGAGGAGCTGACGGCCAACATCATCCTGCTGTTCGGCGCCGGCCACGAGACCACCGTCAATCTGATCGGCAACGGCCTGCTCGCGCTCCATCGCAATCCGGACCAGCTCGCTTTGCTGAAGGCGCGGCCGGACCTGATCACCAATGCGATCGAGGAATTCCTGCGCTACGACTCGTCGGTGCAGATGACCGGGCGCGTCACGCTGGAGGAGATCGACGATCTCGGCGGCAAGCGGATCCCCAAGGGCGAGAGCGTGCTCTGCCTGCTCGGCTCGGCCAATCACGATCCGGCGGTCTATCCCGATCACCCTGACAGGCTCGATATCACCCGGCCCAACGTCCGGCCGCTGTCGTTCGGCGGCGGCATCCATTTCTGCCTGGGGGCCCAGTTGGCGCGCATCGAGGCCGAGATCGCCATCGCCACGCTGCTGCGGCGACTGCCGGATTTGCGCATCGACGACGTCGAAAACCCGGCATGGCGCCCGACCTTCGTGCTGCGCGGGCTGAAGCATCTGCCGGCGAGCTGGTGATAGCAAGCTGGTGATAGCTGGGCGCGTTAACCTCCGTGCGCAACAGTCGCTGTGACTTCGCCACACTTCCCTTTATATAAGGGGCAGTTCCGGCGCGCCTGAAGCTTGGTTGTAGGCTTGGGTTTGACCCGGGTGCCGGCTTGGCCGAGGGGAGACCCGTGCAGACGACGCTGCTCGGATTGGCAATTGCCTTTATCTTAGCGCTGCTGGCCGCGCTGGTCGGGCCTTATTTCGTCGACTGGAACCAGTTCAGGCCCCAGTTCGAGGCGGAGGCGAGCCGGATCATCGGCGTGCCCGTGCGCGTGGCGGGCGAGCTCGATGCGCGGCTGCTGCCTGCGCCGACCCTGCGGCTGCGCTCGGTCACCTTCGGCGGCAACAACGATCTCGGCCGGCTGCGTGCCGACAAGCTCGACGTCGAGTTCAGCCTGAGCTCGCTGATGCGGGGCGAATGGCGCGCCACCGAGCTTTCGGTCGGTGGCATGGCGGTGGATCTCGGCCTCGACGCCAGGGGCAAGGTCGATTTGCCGTCCACCGCGAGCGGCACCTTCAACCTGGCTTCGCTCGCGATCGAACGGCTGAACCTCACCGGCCGCATCGCGCTTCATGACGCCGCCAGCCGCTCGACGCTGGAGCTCAACGACATCGTCTTCTCCGGCGACGTGCGCTCGCTCGCGGGCTCCGTGCGCGGTGACGGCAGTTTCACCGCCGCAGGCACGCGCTATCCGTTCCGCGTCTCCTCCGGCCCGAGCCCCGACGGCAGCGCCACCCGTCTTCACGTCAACATCGACCCCGGCGAGCGTGCCATCCTGGCCGACCTCGAAGGCGTCCTCGCTTTCGACAACCGCCAGCCGAAATTCGACGGCGCTCTGACGCTGGCTGTGCCGCCAACCAAGAAGCCGGGCGAGGCGGGGCCGATGCCCTGGAAGCTCACCGCGAAACTCAAGGCGGATCCGGCCGGTGCCAAACTCGACCAGGTCGACGCGAGCTTCGGCCCCGAGGACACCGCGCTGAAGCTCGGCGGCGTCGGCGATCTCAAGTTTGGCGCTTCGCCATTGCTGCGCGCAGTGCTGTCGGCGCGGCAGGTCGATGTCGACAAGCTCGCCGGCCGCGACGACGCCGAGCCGCTGCGCATCCTGCCCAGCTTGCGCGCCGGTCTCGCCGCGATCCCGCAGGCGCCGATTCCGGCGCAGATCGAGTTCAGCTCCGACCAGATCATGCTGGGTGGCCGTCCGCTCCAGAACATCACGGCGGAGCTTCAGACCGACGGCCGGTCCTGGACCTTCCAGCGGCTCGAGCTGCGCGCACCGGGCATGACGCAGTTGTCGCTCAACGGCGCCACGCCCGGTGCCGACAGTTTTAGCGGCCGCCTCAGCGTCGAGTCCTCCGATCCCGATACGCTGGTGGCCTGGCTCCAGGGCCGTAGCGAGATCAACCGCCGCAGCACGCGGCCGCTCCGCCTTGCCGGCGACGTGACGATCGCCGCCAATCATCTTGCCATCGACAAATTGAAAGCCGACATCGAAGGCGGTGCCGTCGAGGGCCGCATCGCCTTCGTGCAGACCGGCGCCAGCAAAGGCTCGCGGATCGATGCCGAGCTCAAGGCCGACCGTCTCGATCTCGATACCGCCGCGAGTTTTGTCCGCGCGCTCGCCGGACCGCAGGGCGAATGGCCGGAGGAGGTAAAGCTCTCGCTCGACATCGGTCGCGCGATTTCGGCCGGACAGGAGCTGCAAGGGTTTTCGGTCGGACTCGCCTACGATCCGAACAGCATTGCTCTCGATCGTCTGAAGTTCGATCAGGCAGGAGGCGTGTCCGTCGACGGCGGCGGAAATCTCGATCGGGTTCGTTTGCAAGGGCGGTTCGTGCTGGACCTGACAGCCGCCTCGCTGCAGCCGATGGCCACCATCGCCGAAACGCTTTCGCCCGCATGGGCCCAGCGTCTTCTGGCGATCGATTCCGCCGCAGGACCTTCCACCGCAAGTCTGGTCCTCGATCTCGGAGCTGACAAGAAGGGGGATGGTGGCCGCCGCTCGGCCCTGGCCCAGTTCGACTTCGCGACGCCGCAGCTGACTGGGCATCTTCAGGCAGGCGCTGCGCCTCCGCTGTCCGACCTTCGCGGTCTTGATCTCGAAGCCCTGTCTCGCAACGAGTTCGCCGTCGATGCCCGGATGTCGGCCGAGCGCGGCAGCACCTTGCTCGCGCTATTCGGTCTCAATCGCGCGGTTGCCGCAGGTGAGGGCACATCCCGCTTCGAAGGGCGGTTGAGCGGCGCATGGCGCAAGCCGATGCAGCTGAACGCAAAGCTCAGCGGCGGCGGGCTGGATGCGGATGCCCAGGGCAGCGTCGAATTGCCGGAGCCGAAGGCCAGCGTCAATCTGCGTGTACGCAACGCCAATCTGGGGCCGCTGTTCGGGACGGGTACGGCGGACAAATCGGCGCAGAATGTCAGCCTGTCCTCCCGCGTCGGACTATCAGGCAATCGCCTGACCTTCGACGATCTCGACAGCACCGCATCCGGCTCGCATCTGCGCGGCCGTCTCGCCGTGACGCTCGATCAGGAGAAGGGCGTTGACGGCGAGGTCGGGCTCGACACGCTCGATCTGGCGCCCGCGCTTGCGCTTGCCGTCGGCGCTGCCGGACGTGACAGCGGCGAGCCGCTGAGTGCAGGTCTTGTCAGCGGCTGGCGTGGTCGCATCGCGTTCCAGGCGTTGCGTGGCAATCTGCCGGGTGGAATCGAGATGCGTCCGTTCAGCGGCACGATCAGGAGCGACGGTCAGTCGCTCGCGCTCGATGCGCTCAAGGGCGGCATCGGTGGCGGCGAGATGACCGCAAACCTCGATGCGCGCAATGGCGCCAATGGGCTGGCGCTGAACGTGCATCTCGATCTCACCAATGTCGATGCGGCCTCGCTGCGCTACCGCGATCTCGCTCTGCCCAAGGGGCGCGCCTCGGCGCAGATGACGCTGACGAGCCAGGGCCGCAGTGTCTCGGCGCTGACCGGCGCGCTCGCCGGCAATGGCACGGTGACGCTGGACGCGGCTGAAATCAGCGGGCTCAATCCGCGGGCCTTCGAGATCGCCATCCGCGCCAGCGACGGCGGGCAGGTCAGCGACGACAACCGATTGCGTCAGCTGGTCGAGCCTGCATTGTCGGCGGCTCCCATTGCTGTCGCCTCGGCGCAGATCGCGTTCACGATCCGTGACGGCCGCCTGCGCGTCGGCGCAACCCCGCTTGAAGCGAAGAACGCCCGCGCGATGGTGTCCGGCGGTTACGACATTCCCGCCGATCAGGCCGACATCCGCGCCAGCCTGACGCCGATCATGACGGGTCTCTCCGGCGCGCCGCCGGAGATCCAGCTGTTTGCGGCAGGCCCGCCCGACAAGCTCAGCCGTACCGTCGATCTCACGCCGCTGTCGTCGTGGCTTGCGGTGCGCACGATCGATCGCGAGACGAGAAGGCTCGATGCCATCGAACGCGGCGAGCCGCCGCCGGCGACCGCCGCGCTGCCGACGCTGGTCTCGCCCGAGCCTGAGCCCGCGCCGGCGCTGACCGATGTGCCGATGCCCGGCCGCGATCCGCGCCGCCCGCCGCCGAAGGCAAAAGTTGAACCGCCCAAGGTCGCACCGATGCCGAAGGCGCCGCTTGCCGCCCCTGCTGTGGCGAGCCCGCCGCTTGCAAGCCAGCAGGTCGCGCCCCTGCCGCCGCCGATCGACGTGCGGCCCGCCCCCGGCCCGCCGCCCGCAAAGCCCCGGCCGAAGCCGCCGCTGGTCCTGACGCCGTCGAATCCTTAAGGACGAAGTGTCTGCTGGCTTGCTCCGCCTCTCCCGCTTGCGGGAGAGCACAGGCCGCCTGGGGCGGTCGTCTCTTGAGAAAGCCGAGGCGAAGCCTCGGCTATGCCGAAGGCGCGGGTGAGGGCTCTTTCCTCTGGGGGAATCCCTTTGTTGGGACACCCTCACCCCAACCCTCTCCCGCAAGCGGGAGAGGGGGCGAACCGTCTACGTCACGCAACGGTAAACGCATTCGCTCGCATTTGAACGAATTTTGCCCGGCAAAACTGATGTGACGATTTTACTGGATTCTCGCGTTTGATCCCTAGTCTCGGCTCCAAGAGGAATTCGGAGTCCTGCTCGCACAAGCAGGACGGCTCGAAAAAAGAACGACCAAGAACTGGGGGTTATCGAGATGAACGGGGCGAAAACGCTTCTGCAGGATCTGGACGACGCAATCGCGCGCGGCACCGACGAAAGCCGGGTGAAGGCGTTGTGGCATGCGACCGATCTTTTGATCACCGGTCGCTACGTCGACGACGAGATCAGCATGTTCGGCGAGGTCATCGGGCGGCTTGCCGACGAGATCGAGGTCGCCGCACGGGTGCAGCTCTCCGAATTGATGGCGGGCTGCGATCATGCTCCGCTCAACGTCATCGAGAAGCTCGCTCTGGACGACGAGATCGAGGTTGCCGGCCCCGTGCTGCGCGACTCGACCCGGATCAACGAGAAGGTGCTGGTCGAGAGCGCCATGACCAAGGGCCAGGCGCATCTGCTCGCGATCTCCCAGCGTGAGGCGATCGGCGAGGCGGTGACCGACGTTCTCGTCAAGCGTGGTAACCAGGAGGTTGTCACCTCGGTGGCCAGGAACGAGGGCGCGCGCTTCTCCGGCTCTGGCCTGCTGCACATGGTCCGCCGCGCCGAGGGTGACTCGATCCTCGCCGAGCAGCTCGGCCTGCGCAAGGACGTGCCGCGCCACATCTTCCAGCAGCTCATCTCCAAGGCGTCGGAAGACGTCCGCCGCCGGCTCGAGACCGAGCGCCCCGAAATGATGTCGCAGATCCAAAGCTCGGTGACCGAGGTCACCGGCGATTTGCAGTCCAAGTTCGGCCCGTCCTCGCGCAGCTATTTCGTCGCCAAGCGCGTGGTGACGACGCAGTACCGGCAGGGCAACCTCAACCAGGTCTCGATCTCGAACTATGCGCGCCAGCATCGTTTCGACGAGGTGCAGATCGGCCTGTCGCTGCTGTCGTCGCTGCCGGTCGACGTGATCGAACGCGCGCTGATGGACCGCAACCGGGAGATGATCCTGGTGCTGTGCAAGGCGCTCGACTTTTCCTGGGACACGACGATGTCGCTGCTGTTCCTCGGCGCCAAGGATCATCTGATCACGGCGCGCGAGCTCCACGACAACGAGCGCGATTTCGGCCGGCTCAATATCGAGACGTCACGCAGCATTCTGAAATTCTACCAGTCGCGCAAGAACAGCGCCGGCACCGATCCCGCGACGGGTCGTCAGCCCGAGCTCCAGGTTCACTGAACGGGACATCGAGGGAGTATTTGCAATGTTGCCTCAATTCGGTACCGCAGTTCGCAAGAACAAGAGCCTCACCAAGAACCTCCCCGCCGAGACCGGCGGAGCGGCTCCGGAGAAGGCCACGGTCGACGCCGCGTGGCTGGTGCTGGAAGCCGCCAACGATCTCGGCGACCACGCCGCGATCGAAGCCTGCCGCCGCGTCATCGATGCCGAGCTGAACGGCACGGTCGCCGCCAGCGCGGATACCGATCTCGTGCTGGGGTACTTCCGGTAACGAACGTCGAATGCGTTGAATTGGCCGCATGGGTGGAGCTCTCGCGATACCCATCGCTCCCCTGCGCCGTACGTCAGGTTGAAGCGCGACCGACCGGTCAGCCGCAATTCCAGATCGCGCCGATCGGCGTCCGCGTCCAGCACGGGCCGAAACTGCCGCCATTGTAGCGGGAGCCGCCAAAACCGGGCCGGCCGAAATAGCGCCATTCGCCGTCAATGTAGCGGTAATAGCTCGGCACGGGATCGATGTACCAGGGACGCTGGTTCTCGCGCGCGTAACGCTTGAACCCGTTTTTCTGCATGAAGATCGGCTGGCTGTTGCTCAGCGGCTGGCGATAGCCCGGCAGGAAGCCGTAGCCGTGCCAGGCTTGCTTGGGCTTCTTTGCGACGGGCTCGGCAGGCGCTGTGGCCGGCAGCAGCGACAGGATGACAGCAACAAATAGACATAAGATGCGCGACATGAATCGAGCATAGACAGCCGGTCGCGGGAACGCCATTCAAATTCGAGTGGGACGGTTCCTGTCATTCGCGCGAAGATGGACTGAGAAATGCCGAAAGCGCAGCCGGATCATTGTCCGGCTGCGCTCTCCCCTAAAGCCTACGCGTTCGCGCCGCCGTCGACGGTCAACGCCGAGCCGGTGATGTATTTCGCCTTCTCACTCGCCAGGAACGCCACCGCATTGGCGATGTCGTCCGGCGCGCCATAGCGGCCGAGCGCCATGAACTGCTTCAGCGTCTCCGCGGTCGGGCCGTGGGCCGGGTTCATGTCGGTGTCGATCGAGCCCGGCTGCACCAGATTGACCGTGATATCCTTGGGGCCGAGCTCGCGCGCCAACGCCTTGTTGAACGCGATCAGCGCCGATTTCGATGCCGCGTAGACGCCGAGCACGGGCGCGGGCACGCGATCGGCGAAATAGCTGCCGATGGTGATGATGCGGCCGCCTTTGCCGAGATGGGCGAGCGCCGCCTTGCTCGCCACGATCGGCGAACGGACGTTGACGTTCAGCAGCGCATCGACGTCGGCGAGCGATATGTCATTGAGGCCGCCCAGGCGCAAAATGCCGGCGTTGTTGACCAGGATATCGAGCCCGCCCAAGGCGGCAACGGTCTTGTCGACCGAGGCCTGGACGGCGGCGACATCGGCGCTGTCGGCCTGGATCGCGATCGCTTTCCGTCCCGTCGCCTTGATCGCGTCGACAACCTTGGCGGCGCTATCTGCGGACTTTTCGTAAGTGATGGCGACATCGGCGCCTTCCGCAGCGAGCGCCTTTGCAATGGCCGCGCCGATACCCCTGCTTGCGCCCGTCACCAGGGCCCGTTTTCCTGCCAGTGTCATCGTGATCTCCTATTCTGTAACGATCGACACAGAATATCTGGGATCTTGATCGGCCCCGTCAAGTGAATTATGTGTTGATCATTACAGAAAGGGACGTCATGGCGGGACGGCCACGGGAATTTGATCGCGACGCGGCGCTGGAGGCCGCGATGCTGCTGTTCTGGCGCAAGGGTTTTGCCAGCGCCTCGATGAACGATCTGTGCGAGGCCATGGGCGTCCGCTCGCCGAGCCTTTACGCCGCGTTCGACAGCAAGGAGGCGCTCTATCTGGCGGCTTTCCAGCATTACGTCGTCACCGAGGGACAGGCGGTCTGGGACAAGCTTGCGGAGGGGACAACGGTGCGCGCCGGCGTTGAGAATTTGCTGATCGCGGCGGCCGACAACTTGCCGAAATCCCGCACGGCCCCCGCCGGCTGCATGATCGCGTTGGGCGCCGTCAGCGACGAATGGCCGGCCACCATCGCGCGCGAGGTGAGAAAGGTGAGGCTCGAACTGCTGGACGATCTGCGCACACGGTTAGACGCGGCAGTCGCCAACGGCGAATTGCCCGATGCGACCGACGTCGATGCGCTAAGCCGGTTCTATCTCGGCGTCTTCCAGGGCATGGCCATCCAGGCCAAGGACGGCGCCACGCAGGCCGAGCTGCGAGGTACTGCTAAGGTGGCGATGGCGGCGTGGCCGGGCGAGGGGAAAAGGTAGTGCTGCAATTCGGGCAGAAACCGGCGCTTGGTTTTTCCGCGTCAGGTCGCGCTATGCTCGCCGCCGCCTCCAGCTCCGAGATATTTCAGAGGAGGACTTCCGAAAGCACGCTTGAACATGAGCGTGAACGCGGCGGGGTTCTCGTAACCTAAATCCATTGCGACTGTGGTGACCGGCTCGCCCGCTGCGAGCCTCGGCAGCGCGCTAATCAGGCAAGCTTGTTGGCGCCACGCCACGAAGCTGAATCCTGTCTCGCGTCGGAACAGGCGCGTGAACGCGCGGCGGCTCATGTGGAGATCTTCCGCCCAGTCGTTGATCGTTTCATGGATCGCCGGCTTGCGGACGAACGCGCGGCAGCGCGCCGCCAACGCGCCTTCGCTCGGGTATCGTAGTGAGAGCGGCAGCACGGGCAGCTTTTGCAGTTCGTGACCGATCAATTCCATTAGAGCGCGGCCGCGACCGTCGAGCTCTGTCTCGATCGGCAGGCTCAGTGCTTCGGTCATCAAGCCGCGCATGAAGGGCGAGATTGCAACGACCTGGCAATGCGCAGGCATCGCTGGTACCGCGCCCGGCTCCAGGTACAGGCTCTGCATCCGTACTGCACCGACCATCCGTACGTGATGTTCGGTCGCCGGTGGGATCCACATGCCCCGCTGCGGAGGCATGACGTAGGTGCCCTCAGGCGTAGCCAGCACGACCACACCCGTCGCTCCGGAGATGAGTTGGCCCCTTCGATGGTGGTGGGGCTGGATGACGTGTCCGTCTGGATAGCGGGTGCCAATCGCGATGATCGACCGGGGCAAGTGGTCCACGCTGTCGATGTGAAGTTCCCGCATCTTGGCCCACTCTAGTAGTAATTAGGCCCAGAAGTGGTTGCGGGCCAAGCAGGCGTCAAATACTCCCAGATCAATTCTGACGCAATCGCCTCGCCTCGAACCGCTGAAGATCGAAGGAATTCGACGTGTCCGTCCAAGCTCAAACCATTCCGCTCCGGCGCACCGCCTCCAAGACGGTTTTCCCAGTCCTATGGGCCGCCAGCTTCTGCCATCTGCTCAACGATCTGATGCAGGCTCTGTTGCCGGCGGTGTATCCCATCCTGCGAGGCGACTTCGACCTGAGCTTCGCGCAGATCGGCTTTCTCACCTTGGTCTACAACGTGACGGCATCGCTGTTTCAGCCCTTCATCGGCTCCTACACGGATCGCCACCCGCTGCCCTATTCGCTGCCGTTCGGCATGGCATCGTCGCTGATCGGATTGCTGACGCTTGCCTTCGCGCCGAACTACGCAATGCTGCTCGTCGGCGGCATGCTGCTGGGCTTGGGCTCGTCGATCTTCCATCCGGAATCATCGCGCATCGCGCGTCTCGCATCCGGCGGCTCGCACGGTCTGGCGCAATCGCTGTTTCAGGTTGGCGGCAATTTCGGTTCGGCGCTTGGTCCGCTGGCTGCGGCCTACTTCGTGTTGCCGCGCGGTCAGCACGGGCTCGCCTGGTTCGCGCTCGCCGCGATGGCCGGCATCGTCATCCTGACCGGCCTGGGCCGCTGGTACAGTGCGAACGGCCACGCCAAGAAGCCATCCGGCAACGCGCCCGTGCATCATCCCTCTCTGTCAAAAGGCCAGGTGTCGAAGGCGATGGCCATCCTCATTGCGCTGCTGTTTTCGAAGTACATCTACCTCGCGAGCTTCACCAGCTACTACACGTTCTATCTCATGGATCGTTTCGGTTTGCAGACGAAGGATGCGCAGATCTATCAGTTCCTGTTCTTCGCGGCCGTCGCGGCGGGTACCGTCGCCGGCGGTCCGATCGGAGACAGGCTGGGGCGCAAGTTCGTCATCTGGGTATCGATTCTCGGCGTGCTGCCCTTCACGCTGATGCTGCCCTATGTCGGTCCGGTGCCGACCGCCGCGTTGAGCGTCGTGATCGGCTTCGTGCTCGCCTCGGCCTTTCCCGCAATCGTCGTCTACGGACAAGAGTTGATGCCGGGCCGCGTCGGAATGGTCGCCGGACTGTTCTTTGGATTCATCTTCGGCATCGGCGGCATCGGCGCCGCGATGCTCGGCACGCTGGCAGATTGGACCGGCATCCAGTTCGTCTTCAAGGTCTGCGCGTTCCTGCCCGCGCTCGGCATCCTCACGGCATTCCTGCCGAACCTGAAGGTGGACAAGGCAACGGCAACATAGGTCGATGACAACATCGCCTCCGGACCCGATCCGGGGGCGATGCTGCAGCGGTCAGTCGTGCAGCCGCATGCCCCGCAGTATCTCGCTCACCTCTGTACAGCCAGGGGCGCTTGTGCACTGACGATCACCCTGGCGGGCAGTCAGCTGCGGCGGGCGAAGCCACGCTGGCGGTGTGGCCGGGAATGGGGTGATGTAAGGGCGTCGTTTCGTTGGTATTGCGACGGATCAGATAACCAAGTTACCGGTGCGCGCTGACGCCCCAACCCGATCCCTGCATGCGCATCAAAGTTCGGTCCTCGTTCGTCCAGAAGCCGGAAAATCCTGTCCACGGTGCAAACGTCCATAGACGTCGGCGGAACTCCGTCGCCTTTTCGTTTTCATCCAGCTGACAGCCGGCGGAAGTCCATACGGCATTCGCGAGCATGACGAAGACAATTGCAGTATCGACCACGTCCTGCGTTAGCCTCCAAGCGTTTGAACCAACCTGGTCGCCGGGCCAATCGCCAGTAACCCACAATTGTGCGCCCGTTTCCGGTTTGAACCCACACGCCCATACGCCTTGATTTTCCAGGATCACGGGAACGATACCGTCAGGTTGCACCTCGTAACGATGCGGCGATATCAGAGTGTCCTGGCTGTCGAAGATGCGCACATTTCCATGTTCCAGCCACAGGCGGCCTAGCCGGCGATTGACGACTTGGATGGCCTGCGGCATTTCGAAAGGGAGAGCAATCGGCGAACCGGCCGGATCGTCCTTCAAGCCAAACCAGTCGGCGATGAACGAGCAGGCGTCTTCGATAGTGGCGATGATTTGAGGTGGTTCGCTCATTTACCAATTCTCAAAGCGTTTTCCCGTGATCTAGTTTCGCATTCGCCGCGATTTGGCGATAGCTATACCTCAAGGCGAGACGAAGGAGGTGCCCCATGGTCGAACGTCCCGACCCTCACGCAAGCACGCAACAAGCAGGCTTTGCCGGCGTCACCCGCAAAATCCTCGAATGTCTTCCATTGCCCGGCAATCAGGAACTCATGGTCGTCGAGGTCACCTATCCGCCGGGCGGCGTTGCACCGCTTCATCGCCATCCCGTCGCGGGCGCGATTTACATCGTCGAAGGCGTCGCCGAGTCCGCTTATGGCAGCGACGAGCCGAGAGTGTATCGCGCAGGCGAGACGTTGCAGGACCGGGCGGATCTTCCACATACGCACTTTCGCAACTGCGACCCGGACCGTCCGCTCCGCTTTCTGACCATCTATGTGCTCGAACCCGGGCGCTCCTACACGATGGAGCCGTGAGCGATGACAGTGCGGTGTTACGGCGCTAGGCCGGGAGATTGATCTATCTCAAGACTATATCCGAAATCCGGGCTCAGCTTATGTACGGAAGGCAGTGATGCATCCAGAGGAGCGGGAGGCGAAGCATGTACCGGCATATTCTCATTCCGACTGACGGGTCCGAGCTGGCGGAGCATGGAGTGACGCACGGGTTGGCGCTGGCGAAATCCCTTGGAGCCAAGGTATCTGTAATCTTCGTTGTGGAGCCGTTTTCAGAAATGACGGGGCGGTTCCGTGAAGCAGTCGCAACATATGCCGAACTGCGCAGGGAACAGGCCAAGAGCGCATTGGATCGCGCGGCAAAGGCGGCCAAGGAGGCCGGCGTCGCCTGTGAGCCGATTCAAGTGGAGCACGGGCAACCTCATCAAGCCATCATCGCAGCAGCCGAGAATAAAGGTTGCGATCTCATCGTCATGTCATCCCATGGGCGCAGCGGACTCTCGATGCTTCTGATCGGTAGCGTGACCAACAAGGTGCTGACGCAGGCGAAAACTCCCGTGCTGATTTGTCAGTGAATGCGTCGATCTGGTGACGGAGCTCTCGCTCGCGACGAGGGTTGGAAAACTCATCAGCCGCACGGAGCGCCTTGTCTGCTTTGCGTCATTGCAGGCCTTGCGTGCCGGTTAGGCTTCGTCGGCCCGGCACCCTGGAAGCGGGCAATCCGGATTTATACTCACCGTTGGGCGCGGTAGATCACGACGTCCTCGCCGTGATGCGTCGTACTCTTCTCCAGCAGATAGTTCGCCTTCTCCAGCACGCGGCGGGACGCGCCGTGTCCGACAAAGACCAGGCCGATGAGCGATGGCAGCTTGAGTTGCGACAGCCCGATGTCGGTCATTGCAGTCGCGATCTCGCTCGCAAGCCCCTGGCCCCAGACATCGCGCTTGAACGTGTAGGCAATCTCGATCTCACCGATGCCGTCCACGAGGATGTGCCGGATGCCCGCCCGTCCGGCGAAGGCGCCGTCTTTCGTCCGCAGCACCCACAGCCCAAAGCCGTACTGGTCCCAATGCGCGATGTTGGTCGCGAGATAGGTCTTCGTCACCTCGGCCGATCGCACGCCGCCGAGATAGCGGGAGACGTCGGGATCGAGATGGAGTGCGACAAGGTCGGCGAGGTGATCTGCGCGCAGTTTTTCAGCGGTCAATCTGTCAGTGCTGAAATGATCCATGGAGTCGGTTGCGCGCTTCCGACGATTGCGATGCCGACGAGGGCGATAGTGCCATCGTGCTCCTGTTTTGCCCGACGGGTCAAGCGGCGATCGGAGTTCGTAGCCCGGATGATTTTGCAAACGCGCAAGCCATTGATTTCACACCCCCCGTCTACTGTGCATGGGGTTGTTTTCGCAGTTTTGGTGTTGCGAGAGGCTAGCCGGCCCCCAACGCGACCGCGACGTTGTACGTCAAAAGGCTCGCGGCATAGGCCAGCACCAGCATGTAGGCGAAGGTCGCCGCCATCCAGCCCCAGCTTCCGGTCTCGCGCCGGATCACGGCGAGCGTGGAGGCGCATTGCGGGGCGAAGATGTACCAGGCGAGCAGCGACAGCGCGGTGGCGAGCGACCATTTCGTCGCCAGCACCTGACCGATCTGCTCGGCCGCTTCCTTGCCGCCTTCGATCGCATAGACGGTGCCGAGCGCTGCGACCGCGACCTCGCGCGCCGCCATGCCCGGGATCAGCGCCACCGCGATCTGCCAGTTGAAGCCGACGGGGGCGAGCAGCGGCTCGATCGCCTTGCCAATGATTGCAGCCAGGCTGAAGCCGATGGCGGGCTCCGTACTGCCCGCGGGCGGTTGCGGGAATGAGGCCAGAAACCAGATCAGCACCATCATCGAGAAGATCGTGGTGCCGGCGCGCTGCAGGAACATTTTTGCCCGCGTGTAGATGCCGATCGCGATCGATTTCAGCCGCGGCATCTTGTAGTCCGGCAGCTCCAGCATGAACGGTGCCGGTGCATAGTCGCGCAACATGAAGAACTTGATCAGGAACGAGACGGCAAGCGCGCTGGTGATGCCGGCCGCATAGAGCCCGAACATCACGAGGCCCTGCAGGTTGATGAAGCCCCAGACGTCCCTGGCCGGAATGAAGGCCGAGATGATCAGCGTATAGACGGGGATGCGCGCCGAGCAGGTCATTAGCGGCGCGATCAGGATCGTGGTCAGGCGGTCGCGCTTGTTGTCGATCACGCGCGTCGCCATGATGCCGGGAATGGCGCAGGCAAAGCTCGACAGCAGTGGAATGAAGGCGCGGCCATGCAGCCCCGCGCCGCCCATGATACGGTCCATCAGGAACGCCGCGCGCGCCATGTAGCCGAAATCTTCCAGCAGCAGGATGAACAGGAAGATGATGATGATCTGCGGCAGGAACACGATGACGCTGCCGACGCCGGAGATCACACCGTTCTGCAGGAAGCTCTGCAGCAGGCCCCCGGGCAGGGTGGCGTGGACGAAGTCGCCGAGCGCGTCGAAGCCCGATTGGAGCAACTCCATCAGCGGATGGGCCCAGGCGAACACCGCCTGGAACATCACGAACAGGATAAGCGCGAGCACGATGAGGCCGCCGACCGGATGCAGCACGATCGCGTCGATGCGCGCGGTCCAGGTGTCGGGTCTAGCAGGCAGGCTGACGCAGTCCGAGATGATGCGGTCGGCCTCGCGCTGGGTCGCGCGCAATTCGGCGACGCTGAGCGCGCGCCAGCTGTTCTCGGCCGGTTCGGCGGAAAGCTTCGCCGAGATCTCGTCGGTCAGCGCCAACAGATCCGCGGTACCGCCCTTGCGCACCGCGATCGAGGTGACCACGGGCACGCCGAGCTCCTTGGCGAGCCGCGCGACGTCGACCGAGATGCCGCGGCGGCTCGCGATGTCGAACATGTTGAGCACGAGGATCATCGGGCGCCCGGTGCGCTTCAGCTCGAGCAGCAGGCGGATGGTCAGGCGCAGATTGGTGGAGTCGGCCACGCACAGCACGAGGTCGGGCAGGGCCTCGCCGGAGGCCTTGCCGAGCACGAAGTCGCGGGTGATCTCCTCGTCCGGGCTGCGGCCCCGCAGCGAATAGGTGCCGGGCAGGTCGACGACGGAGACCTGCCGCCCCTGCGGGGTGACGAAAAAACCTTCCTTGCGCTCGACGGTGACGCCCGGATAGTTCGCCACCTTCTGCCGGCTGCCGGTCAGCGCATTGAACAGCGAGGTCTTGCCGCTGTTTGGCGTGCCCACCAGGGCGAGATGCAGAAGGGGTAATTCCATGGGATCAGATGTCCGGCCGCAATCTCAGGCGACGATGATGGCCATGGCTTCGCGGCGGCGCACCGCGATGGTGATGTTGTCGACACGCACGGCGATCGGGTCGCGCCCGACCAGCCCCTCGTGCAGGATCTCGACCCGGGCGCCCTCGACGAAGCCGAGCTCGATCAGCCGGCTCTCGAGCTCGATGTCCGAGAGTGCCGAGTCGGAGTCCTTGGCGGAGAGGTGCTGAATGACGCCGGTATAGCCGCGCTTGGCCAGGCCCAGCGGCATCTCGCGGCGCGTATCATGGGTGTCGGTCATGCCCTGTATTTTCAACGCAGAGCATGGAGGTCAAGCGCGCACGCGCGCTGAAACTGCACCTTAGAGCGATTTTAAAGTGCAGATCACGAAGCCGTGGGCACAGCGCCCCGGCGCTATTGCGCCGGGACCTTTTCCGGCTGGATGGCGGCCATGGCGCGGCTCTTGAAGTAGTCGAGCACGAACAGGCGGATCGCCGAGGACAGATTGCCCTGCTGGCGGGCGCCGTCGATTTCGCCGACGAGCTCGGACAGCGTCATGTTGCGCAGGCCCGAGATCTCCTTCATGCCGTTCCAGAACGCCTCTTCCAGGCTGACGCTGGTCTTGTGGCCGGCGACCACGATCGAGCGCTTCACGACGGGCGACTTCATGGCTGCTCCTCGCGGTCGATCCGATGCTGGTCCAGATGCTCCTTCGCCTGGTCCGCCTGCTTCTCCTCCGCCGATCGCTCGGCCTTCGTGCGGCCGAACTTCGTTCGGTTGGCGTCCGCCTGCTTCGCCGAAGCCTCCCGCTCGGCGCGCTTCCTGAAACGATTCAGGTTGATGACGTTCCCCATGCCGCGTCTCCATCATCCGCTCCTCTTCAGGCTGGATGAAACTTCCAGAAACAGGGCGCCGCGTCGCGCCCCGCAAGACTTGATCGTCATTCGCTCGTCCTCGTCAATCGGCCTGTCGGCCATCAAACGATGAATTCGCCCCGTCGAGGCCAGAGAGGCTTGCGTAACACGCATCCTCGCCACGACATTGACGGTAATCAAATCCTGCCCTTTTAGCCTTATATTTATGAGCTTTAGGGCTCCGTATCATTACGGATGACTATCGGAATTCGGAATTACCCCGGTTTCGTCATCTTCTCCGGCTGCACCAGGCGGTCGAATTCGTCGGCCGAGACGAAGCCGAGCCGCAGTGCCTCCTCCTTCAGCGTGGTGCCGTTGGCGTGCGCGGTCTTGGCCACCTTGGCTGCGTTGTCGTAGCCGATCTTCGGTGCGAGCGCGGTCACCAGCATCAGCGAACGCTCCATCAACTCCTTGATGTGCTTTTCGTCGGCGCGGATGCCGCTGACGCAATGCTCGGTGAAGGAGCGCGCCGCGTCCGCCATCAGGCGGATCGAGTGCAGCATGTTGTAGGCGAGCACGGGCTTGTAGACGTTGAGCTCGAAATGGCCCTGGCTGCCGGCGACCGTGATGGCGGTGTGATTGCCGAACACCTGGCAGCACACCATGGTCATCGCCTCGCATTGTGTCGGATTGACCTTGCCCGGCATGATCGATGAGCCCGGCTCGTTCTCCGGCAGGATCAATTCGCCGAGGCCCGAGCGCGGACCCGATCCCAAGAGGCGGATGTCGTTGGCGATCTTGAACAGGCCTGTCGCGACGGAATTGATGGCGCCGTGCGCAAGCACATAGGCATCATTGGAGGCCAGCGCCTCGAATTTGTTGGCGGCGCTGGTGAAGGGAAGTTTCGTGATCCCGGCGACGTGCTTTGCGAACAGCTTTGCGAAGCGCGGCTTGGAATTGAGGCCGGTGCCGACGGCGGTGCCGCCCTGCGCCAGCGGATAGAGATCCTTCACTGCGACCTTGAGCCGCGCGATGCCGCTCTCGACCTGCGCGGCATAGCCCGAAAACTCCTGGCCGAGCGTCAGCGGCGTCGCATCCTGGGTGTGGGTGCGGCCGATCTTCACGATCTTGGCGAACTCCTTCTCTTTCTTGCGCAGCGCGCGGTGCAGCTCGCCAAGCGCAGGGACGAGATCGGCGGTGACGCGGCTTGCGGCCGCGATGTGCATCGCGGTCGGGAAAGAGTCGTTCGACGACTGGCTCATGTTGACGTGGTCGTTGGGATGCACCGGCTTCTTGCTGCCGAGCTCGCCTCCGAGCAGCTCGTTGGCGCGGTTGGCGATGACCTCGTTGAGGTTCATATTGCTCTGGGTGCCCGAGCCCGTCTGCCATACGACAAGCGGGAAATGATCGTCGAGCTTGCCCTCGATCACCTCGTGCGCGGCGCGGATGATGGCGTTGGCGCGGCGCTTGTCGAGCAGGCCGAGCTCGAGGTTGGACTGTGCCGCCGCAAGCTTGACGATGCCGAGCGCATGCACGAGCGCGATCGGCATGCGATCGATGCCGATGCGGAAATTCTGGCGCGAGCGTTCGGTTTGCGCCCCCCAATAGCGATCGGCGGGGACCTCGATGGGACCGAAACTGTCGGTCTCGATGCGGGTCGCGGGGCGGGCGGTCTTCGCGCGGGCAGCTTTGGCCATGAGCACATCCATTCTGCCGCACGAACGCCGCGCGGCCTCTTCATGTGCTCTTCTATATAGGGAGTTTGGCCGGGCGCGACGGTCTCGCGGCCAACCTAGATCATTTCTTGCGGAAACGATCGAGCCGCACGACCTCGGCGCCGCCCTGGTTCGGCGGGGTCGGCTCTTCCGCGGTCTCCGCGGCTTCGGTGGCCGGCGCGGGTGCTGCCGTGGCTGATGGGGCCGGGGGCGCCGGCAAATTCTCGCCCGCCACCTCGGCGACGTCAGAGGTGTCGAACTGGAGGCCGAACTTCACGGACGGATCGAGGAAGCTCTTGATGGCGCTGAACGGCACGATCAGCCGCTCCGGGATGCCGCCAAAGGACAGGCCGACCTCGAAACGGTCCTCAAGCACGGTCAGGTCCCAGAACTGGTGCTGGAGGATGATCGTCATCTCTTCCGGATATTGCGCAAGCAACCGGCTCGACAGCTTCACGCCCTCGGCCTTCGATACGAAGGTGATGAAGAAATGATGCTCGCCCGGCAGGCCATGGGCGGCGGCGTCGGTCAGCACCTTGCGCAGCACGCCGCGCAGCGCGTCGCGGGCCAGCACATCGTATCGGATATGATCGGTCGCCATGGTGGTCCTGTTGCATTCCAGGAGACGGGCCCTGCCGGCCCAACTCGCCAAGCCGCAATAGTACCGCGCCTGACGGGTCAGCAGGAGTCCCCGCCGGGAAGGAAATCAGAGGTAAGTGGAGGCTTCTGTTGCCAGGTGCCTCCGAACCCCGCCTAACGGAGCTTAACCCGTTAGGACTTTAAGATGGTCTTTCAAACTGCGTTACGCAGCCTGAGCAACCGGAGCAAAGTTGTCGTTGGCAACTATTGCATAGCCCGATAACGGCGGAACAATACCGGGAAAAAGTTCGCCCTTTACGCCCTCGTCGATCCTATTTCGCCCCCGCCGAAGCTCACTTGCCAGTGGGCCAAGCCCGCCGAACGATGAGCTTTGGTGGAGGCGCCGGGTACCGCCCCCGGGTCCGAATGGTTTATTGCGACGACCGTTTATTTCCATAGCCGGCGAACCGGCAACCCCAATATAGGGGGCAAAGGTTTAGAAAGACAGGGGTTTGGCGCGGGCGGGCCGAGGTTCCCTTTGGATAGGTTCCGACCGGTCTCCTGTCTGATCTTGGCCCCGCGGCGGACCGCGTTCTAAGCTGTTGGCATGTCCCCGGATTCAGCACCGGCCGCCCAAGAGCCGGATATTCCCGCCGCCCACGCCCCTCCGCCCAACCTGCTCGCGTTGTTCCTGGCATTTGCCCGGATGTCGCTGGCCGGTTTCGGCGGCGTCCTGGTGTTTGCCCGGCACGCCATCGTCGATCAGCACCGCTGGATGACCGCGGACGAGTTCAACGAGACCTTTGCGCTCTGCCATTTCCTGCCCGGACCCAACATCGTCAATCTGTCGATGGTGTTCGGGTCGCGGTTGCGCGGGATCGCCGGCGGTGTCGCGGCCTTCACCGGGCTGTTGCTGCCGCCGACGTTGATCATGACCGTGCTCGCGATCATCTACGCCCGGTTTGGGGACGTGGAAGTGCTGCGTCGTATTCTGGCAGGCATCTCCTGCGCCGCGGTCGGTCTGCTGATCGCGGTGGTCTTCCGTATGATGACGCCGCTGCTCAAGCGGATGGACGTCGTCGTGCTCATCCTGATGCTCGGCGTGTTCACAGCCATCGGCGTGCTTCGCTGGCCGTTGCAGGCGGTGCTGCTGGTCGCGATCCCGCTCAGCATCGGCGTCACCTATCTGATGCGACGGAAGGTAGCAGCATGAGCAGCGAGAACCCGATCTGGGCGCTGATCTCCACCTTTGGTCTAATGTCGTTGTTCGCGGTCGGCGGCGCCGCGGCCGCGGTGCCCGAGATGCACCGCATCGCCGTCGAGGTGCATCACTGGATGACCGACAAGCAGTTCGCGGATGCCTATGCGATCGCGCAGCTCTCGCCTGGTCCCAACGTGCTTATCGTCACCTTGATCGGCTATGCCGTTGCCGGCATTCCCGGCGCGCTGGCCGCAACGCTGGCGATGTGCCTGCCGACGGCGCTGCTTGCCTATTATGTCAGCCGATTGCTGAACCGGCCGAGCCAATCGCGCTGGCCCGGCCTGATCCAGGCTGCACTGGTTCCGCTGTCGATCGGATTGATGGCGGCGAGTGCTCTGATCCTGGCCCAGTCGACCGATCGCACCATTGCCGCACTGCTTCTGACCGCGACGGTTGCAGTGATCGCCTCTGTCTCGCGCATCAATCCACTGTGGCTTCTGCTCGCAGGGGGGCTGTTGGGTTTTGCTGGCATTGTGTGATGAAAATCGCTAGGCAATGATCTGGGCCGGGGATCCCTTCCAGCCGATTAGAACAACAGTGCTCGTGACTTACAGGTCGCGGAGGAGACATGCATGGCCGATACAATGGGCCACTCGGCGACAGCCACACGAAACACATCGGTGGCGATCGGTTTCTGCCTGCTGGCCATCGCGCCGCAGATTTTCGAATTCATCTGGTCGATCGGGACGATCTTTGGCTGGGGCGTCGGGCGCGGCCCGGCCACCGTCGTGATCAGCCACGCCACCGCGCTGGTTGTTGGCGGCCCCGCTGCGTTGCTCGGCGCAGTCGGTGGTGACACCAAGAAGGCGTCATCGGATGTGCTGCTGGCGCTGATCTATTCCTATCCGCTGTTTGCGGTTGCGATCCTCACGATCTTCATGACGATCAGGTCCGCACAGGACTATGTCGGCGGGATCGTTCTGATGGCGCTCGCCTTGTTCGCGCTGTGGGCCTCGAGCGATTTGCAGGGGATGCGCGGCTTCTCCTTTGGCGCAGGCACGGCGCCGCGGATGTTCGGCGGGCTGCTCGTCGCGCTTGGCGCCGGCATCGCATTGACGGGACTGTTGGCCGACGGACCGGCGATGGCGCATTATTCCTGGCGCGGACCGCTGTTCGTGATGGCCTCGATCGTCTTCTTCGCTTTGGCGATCCGTCCGCTTGGGGTGGTGGTTTCGGCGTTCGTGAGCTTCCTGATCGCGGCGATGGGGACGCATGAGACGCGTTGGGTCGAGACAATCATCGTCGGCGCCTGCCTGACGCTCGGCTGCGCACTTCTATTCCCGTACGTGCTCGGGCTGCCGATGCCGATGTTCCCGCGTTTCCTGGCTCAGTGAGGCTGTCATGGAGCTCTTTGCCAACCTCGCTCACGGTTTTGCCGTCGCGTTCTCTCCAATCAACCTTTTGATGTGCCTGATCGGCGCTCTCGTCGGCACGCTGGTCGGCGTGCTGCCGGGCATCGGCACCATCGCAACCGTCGCGATGCTGCTGCCGATCACCTTCGGACTGCCGCCGGTCGGCGCGTTGATCATGCTCGCCGGCATTTATTACGGCGCCCAGTATGGCGGCTCGACCACGTCGATCCTGGTCAACATACCCGGAGAGGCGACATCGGTCGTCACCGCCATCGACGGCCACGCGATGGCCAAGCAGGGCCGCGCCGGCCCGGCGCTGGCGATCGCGGCGATCGGCTCGTTCTTCGCCGGCTGCGTCGCAACCGTTTTGATCGCTGTCCTCGGCGCGCCACTCACAAAACTCGCGCTGGCGTTCGGTCCGGCCGAATATTTCTCGCTGATGGTGCTCGGCCTGATCTTCGCGGTCGTGCTGGCCAAGGGCTCGGTGCTGAAGGCGATCGCGATGATCGTGTTCGGCCTGTTGCTGTCGATGGTCGGCTCGGACATCGAGACCGGCGCCTCGCGCATGGCCTTCAACATTCCGGAGCTCGCCGACGGTCTCGGCTTTGCGACGGTGGCGATGGGCGTGTTCGGCTTTGCAGAGATCATCCGCAATCTCGACGCCGGCGCCGAGATGAATCGCGATCTCGTGCAGCAGAAGATCACCGGCCTGATGCCGACCAGGAAGGACCTGATCGACTCGACGCCGGCGATCCTGCGCGGCACCGTGCTAGGCTCGATCCTCGGCATTCTGCCCGGCGGCGGCGCGGTGATCGCGTCGTTCGCGGCCTACACGCTCGAGAAGAAGCTCGCCAAGGACCCGTCGCGGTTCGGCCGCGGCGCGATCGAGGGCGTGGCGGCACCGGAAAGCGCCAACAACGCAGCTGCCCAGACGTCCTTCATCCCGCTGCTGACGCTCGGCATCCCGCCGAACGCGGTGATGGCGCTGATGGTGGGCGCGATGACCATTCATGGCATCGTGCCGGGCCCGCAGGTGATGCAGAAGCAGCCCGACCTCGTCTGGGGCATGATCGCCTCGATGTGGATCGGCAATCTGATGCTGATCATCATCAACCTGCCGCTGGTCGGCATCTGGGTGCGGCTGTTGCGCGTGCCGTACCGGCTGATGTTCCCCTCGATCGTGATCTTCTGCGCGATCGGCATCTACTCGGTGAACAACGCGCCGGTCGACGTCATCCTCGCGGGCGTGTTCGGTCTTGTCGGCTACTGGCTGATCAAGCACGATTTCGAGCCGGCACCGCTGCTGCTCGGCATGGTGCTCGGACCGCTGATGGAAGAGAACCTGCGCCGCGCGCTGCTGATCTCGCGCGGTGACTGGACGGTGTTCCTGACGCGTCCGTTGTCGGCCGTACTGCTGGCGATCGCGGCCTTCCTTCTGGTGCTCACGGTGTTGCCGTTCTTGCGGAGCAAGCGCGACGAGGTGTTCACCGAATCCGAGAGCTGATCTCGCCGCGCGCAGCGTCGGCGTCGCGCCTGCGTCGGCATGTCCTGCGTCGGCGCGCCGCATTCGGAAGTCCAATCGACTTGCGTGACCGCTTCGTGAAATGAAAATGCCGGCCTTGTGGCCGGCATTTTTGTTTATGTCGGAGAAGATCGAGATGACCTCCATTCGCGCGCTCACCGGCGCATGTGCAGCCGTGCTCGCATCGCTGTGCGGCTTTGTCGCACCAGGCGAAGCGCAGACCTATCCGACGCGCAGCATCACCATGATCGTGCCGTTCGCGGCGGGCGGCCCGACCGACGTCGTCGCGCGCATCGTCACCTCGCACATGGCTCAGACGCTCGGTCAGAGCATCATCATCGAGAACGTGGTCGGCGCCGGCGGAACCACCGCGACCACGCGCGCCGCGCGTGCGGCCAATGACGGCTATACGTTGATCACCGGGCATATGGGCACGCACGCCGCGTCCGTGCCGCTCTATCCGAAGCTCGCCTACCATCCCGAGAAAGACTTCGAGCCGATCGCGCTGCTCGCGGGCACGCCGATCCTGATCCTGGCGCGCAAGGACTTTCCGCCGAAGGACCTCAAGGAGTTCGTCGCCTATGTGAAGGCGAACGCGGAGAAGGTGAACGCGGCGCATGCCGGTGTCGGCTCGGTCTCGCACGTGTCCTGCGAGCTCCTGCACTCCATCCTCGACGTCAAGCCGGTCGGCGTGCCCTTCAACGGCACCGGACCTGCGATGAATGCGCTGGTGGCGGGCCAGGTCGATTACATGTGCGACCAGATCGTCAACGCCGTGCCGCAGATCAATGCCGGCACTATCAAGGCCTATGCGATCGCAACGCCGGAACGCAATCCGTCGCTGCCGAACGTGCCGACGACGGCGGAAGCGGGGCTGCCCGCATTCCAGGCCCAAGCCTGGAACGCGAGTTTCGCGCCGAAGGGAACCTCGCCCGCGATCCTGGCGAGCCTGAACGCCGCTGCCGCCAAGGCGCTCGACGACGAGACCGTGAAGAAGCGCCTGCTCGAGCTCGGCAGCGTCATCCCCACCCCTGCGGAGCGGACGCCGGAGGCGCTGGCCGCCCTCGTGAAAAGCGAGATCGCGAAGTGGACCCCGGTGCTCAAGCCGGCAAGTTAAGCCAGCACAATCAAGCCGATAGGAGAGGGGCGGAACGCGAGTTCCGCCCCTTGTCGTTTGCGCCAAGAGCGCTCACTTTTCCGGGTATAATCGGTGGAGGCAGCGAATCGCCGCTGTCGCAGCGCCGGGGGCGCCGTTAAGTTCGCCGCCTCCCCAAAGGCTCTATCGCACATGCACCAGTATCAGGACCTGCTCGAGCGGATTCTTTCAGACGGCGCCGAGAAGACGGATCGGACCGGTACCGGCACGCTGTCGGTGTTCGGCCATCAGATGCGCTTCAATCTGTCCGCCGGCTTCCCGATGCTGACCACCAAGCGGCTGCCGCTGAAGGCGATCGTGCATGAGCTGTTGTGGTTCCTGAAGGGCGACACCAACATCAAATATCTGCGCGACAACGGCGTCACCATCTGGGACGAGTGGGCGGACGCCAATGGCGATCTTGGCCCAGTCTACGGGCATCAGTGGCGCTCGTGGCCTGCGCCGGACGGACGCAGCATCGACCAGATCGCCAACGTCGTCGACATGATCAAGCGCAATCCGGACTCGCGGCGCCTGATTGTCTCGGCCTGGAATCCGGCCGAGGTCGACAAGATGGCGCTGCCGCCGTGCCACTGCTTGTTCCAGTTCTACGTCGCCAACGGCAAGCTGTCGTGCCAGCTGTATCAGCGCTCGGCCGACGTGTTCCTCGGCGTGCCCTTCAACATCGCCTCCTATGCGCTGCTCACCATGATGGTGGCGCAGGTCACCGGCCTGAAGCCCGGCGACTTCGTGCATTCGTTCGGCGACACCCATCTCTATTCCAACCATCTGGAGCAGGCCCGGCTCCAGCTCACGCGCGCGCCGCGCGCGCTGCCGGTGATGCGGATCAATCCTGACGTGAAGGACATCTTCTCCTTCCGCTACGAGGACTTTGAGCTCGTCGGCTACGATCCGCATCCGCACATCAAGGCGGAAGTCGCGGTCTAGCGCGATGTCGCTGAACATCCGCCGCGCACGTCCTGGCGAAGCCAGGCTCGTTCTTGATTTCGTCCGCGAGCTCGCCGAGTACGAAAAGCTCTCGCATGAGGTCGAGGCAACCGAGGCTGACATTGCCGACGCGCTGTTCGGCAACGATCCGCGGCTGTTTTGTGCGATCGCCGAGTGGAACGGCGAGCCCGTGGGCTTTGCGGTGTGGTTCCTGAATTTCTCGACCTTCAGCGGCCGCCACGGCATCTATCTCGAAGATCTGTATGTGCGGCCGTCGCATCGGGGCAAAGGCCTCGGCAAGGCGCTGCTGGTCTATCTGGCGAAGGAATGCGTCGACAACGGCTGGTCGCGCCTGCAATGGGCGGTGCTCGACTGGAACGCGCCGTCGATCGCGTTCTACAAATCGCTCGGCGCCGCGATGCTGGACGACTGGACGCTGTGCCGCGTTTCCGGTCCTGCGCTGACGCGCCTTGCTGGGAGCGCTTCCTGATGGAGATCGTCTTTGTCGTTGCGATTGCGGAGAACGGCATCATCGGCGCCGGCAACGCGATCCCGTGGCGCTTGAAATCCGACATGGCGCGCTTCAAGGCGCTTACCATCGGCAAGCCCGTGATCATGGGTCGCAAGACCTTCGAATCCTTGCCCGGGCGCCGGCCGCTTCCGAACCGCACCAACATCGTGATCACGCGCGATGCGGCCTATCGCGCCGCCGGCGCTGTCGTTACGACATCGGCAGCGGATGCGGGCGCGGTTGCGCTTGGTGATGCCCTGCGGCGTTCAGCCGCTGAAATCGCCGTGATCGGCGGCGCCGAAATCTACCGGCAATGGCTCGATCGCGCCGATCGCCTCGAGATCACGGAAGTGCATGCGCGGCCGGACGGCGACACGCATTTCGACATCGACAAGGCGCAATGGGACGAGGTGGCGCGCGTCCGCCATCCCGCCGGTCCCGACGACAGCGCCGACTACTCCTATGTGACATATCGTCGGCGGGCGCCCCATTAACTGCATTCGCCAATGTTTACATTGACTTTTCCGCCCCCGAGCATAGCTCGTGGGTCGGTCAGGCTTGCGTTGTAAGGGTCCTTTCGGTCCCCTATAAAGCCGGACCGGACAATGCGGGCCGGCTTAAGTTCTAGTCCCGGTCTGCCGAGGAGAGCGTCGAATGCCGTGGAAGAATCAGGGCGGTGGCCCGTGGGGCTCGGGTCCGAAAGGACCATGGGGCACAGGCCCGCAACCGGTCGGGCCGAGGCCGCCGGATCTGGAGGACCTTCTGCGGCGTGGCCAGGACCGGCTGCAGCAGATCATGCCCGGTGGCTATTTCTCCGGCATCGGCATCACGCTGATCCTGCTTATCGTCGTCGCACTCTGGCTGTTGTCGGGCTTCTTCCGCGTGCAGTCCGAAGAGCAGGGCGTCGTGCTGCGCTTCGGCAAGCATGTGCGCACCGTGGATCCGGGCCTGAACTATCATCTGCCCTATCCGATCGAGACAGTGCTGCTGCCGAAGGCACTGCGCGTGTCCACTATTTCCATCGGCATGACGCTGATCGACGATCCGGCGCGCCGCGGCCGCTCGATCCGTGATGTGCCGGAAGAGAGCCTGATGCTGACCGGCGACGAGAACATCGTCGATGTCGACTTCACCGTGCTGTGGCGCATCAAGCCCAACGGCGTCGGCAACTTCCTGTTCAACATCCAGAACCCCGAGGGCACCGTGAAGGCGGTCGCCGAAAGCGCGATGCGCGAGGTGATCGGCCGTTCCGACATCCAGCCGATCCTGACCGGAGCCCGGACGCAGACCGAGACCACCGTGCAGGATCTGATGCAGAAGACGCTCGACGGCTACGGCGCCGGCATCCAGATCACCCAGGTGCAGATGCAGAAGGTCGACCCGCCAGCGCAGGTGATCGACGCCTTCCGCGACGTGCAGGCGGCGCGCGCCAATCTGGAGCAGCTGCAGAACGAGGCGCAGACCTACGCCAACAAGGTCGTGCCTGAAGCGCGCGGCCGCGCGGCGCAGATTCTGCAGGCCGCCGAAGGCTACAAGGAGCAGGCGGTCGCCGAGGCCAAGGGCCAGAGCTCTCGCTTCCTGAAAGTGTACGAGGAATACAAGAAGGCGCCCGACGTGACGCGTGAACGGATCTATCTGGAGACGATGGAGCGCGTGCTCGGCGGCTCGGACAAGCTGATTTATGACGGTGGCCCCTCGGGCCAGGGCGTCGTGCCCTATCTGCCGCTCAGCGAATTGTCGGCCAGGAGGCCCACGACGACCGGCCAGCAGCCGAGCGGAGGCACGCGATGAGGTCTCCGGTTACTGGCATTGTCGCGCTGCTCGCAGCGCTTCTGGTCGCGATTGTCGCCTACATGTCGCTGTTCACGGTGCAGCAGACCGAGCAGACCATCGTGCTGCAATTCGGCAAGCCGGTCGACGTCGTCATTGACCCCGGGCTGCACTTCAAGGCGCCCTGGAACTCCGTGATCAACGTCGACAAGCGGATCCTCGACCTCGAGAACCCGTCGCAGGAGGTCATTGCCTCCGATCAGAAGCGGCTCGTGGTCGACGCCTTTGCGCGCTATCGCATCAAGGATGCGCTGCGCTTCTATCAGAGCGTCGGCTCGATCCAGGCGGCGAACCTCCAGCTCACCTCGCTGTTGAATGCGGCGCTGCGCCGCGTGCTCGGTGAAGTCAACTTCATCACTGTGGTGCGTGACGAGCGCGAGAAGCTGATGGGGCGCATCCGCGAGCAGCTCGACAGGGAGGCCGGTGGTTACGGCATCGAGGTTGTCGATGTCCGGATCCGTCGCGCCGATCTGCCCGAGCAGAACAGCCAGGCGGTGTACGACCGGATGAAGTCTGAGCGCCAGCGTGAGGCGGCCGAATTCCGTGCGCAGGGCGGCCAGAAGGCGCAGGAAATTCGTTCGAAGGCCGACCGCGACGTGACGGTTATCATTGCCGAAGCGAACTCGACCGCCGAGCAGACGCGTGGTGTCGGCGACGCCGAGCGCAATCGCCTGTTCGCCGAGGCCTATGGCAAGGATGCTGACTTCTTCGCCTTCTACCGGTCGATGACGGCCTATGAGACCGGGCTGAAGAAGGACGACACCCGCTTCCTGCTGCGGCCGGACTCGGATTTCTTCCGGTATTTTGGTAACCCGTCGGGCAAGACGGCAACCGAGACGCTGGCGAAACCGTAAGCTAGACAAGGGCGGCTGGTTGGCCGCCCTTCGTCCAGACAAAAACAGCACCACGGGAGGTTCCAATCCGATGAGGTCCATTGCGTTCGCCGACTTCCTCATCGGCTTAGGCATTCTGTTCGTGCTGGAAGGCTTGATGTTCGCGGCCAGTCCGAACTGGATGCGCAAGGCCATGAAGAGCGCCATCGCCACGCCGGACAACATCCTGCGGGCGGTCGGGATCGGCTCGGCCGTGGCCGGCCTGATCCTGATCTGGGTGATGCGACGTCCGATCTAGCCGCACAGCCAACGCCAAAGTGAAGGCGAGAGGCGGGGTTTCGCCGTATTATCCAGGTCTTGAGGCCCGCTAAGCTCCGCGCTTGCGCCGTGCCCCCGTTCGAGCGCAGTCTTGAGGCCGAATCCTTATTCTCTGGAGACCACAATGACCGCTGCCACCATTGTCCCGACCCGCTTGCGCCAACATGCGCGATTTGGGCTGGCCGCGCTCGCGCTCAGTGCTTTCAGTGTGTTCGGCTCGCCGGCGCAGGCACGCGGACCGGAGGGCATCGCCGACGTCGCCGAGAAGGTGATCGACGCGGTCGTCAACATCTCGACCTCGCAGACGGTCGAGGCCAAAGGCGGCGGCAGCAACACCATGCCGCAACTGCCGCCCGGCTCGCCGTTCGAGGAATTCTTCGACGACTTCTTCAAGAACCGCAAAGGGCCCGGCGGCGGCAGCAAGGGCGGCGATAACGGCAATGGTCCGCCGCGCAAGACCAACTCGCTCGGAAGCGGCTTCATCATCGACACCTCCGGCGTCGTCGTGACCAACAATCACGTCATCGCCGATGCCGACGAGATCAACGTCATTCTCAACGACGGCACCAAGATCAAGGCTGATCTCGTCGGTGTCGACAAGAAGACCGATCTTGCCGTCTTGAAGTTCAAGCCGCCGAAGCCGCTTGTTTCGGTGAAGTTCGGCGACTCCGACAAGCTGCGTCTGGGTGACTGGGTGGTCGCGATCGGCAACCCCTTCAGCCTCGGCGGCACGGTGACCGCGGGCATCGTCTCGGCCAAGAACCGCGACATCTCCTCGGGGCCGTATGACAGCTACATCCAGACCGACGCCGCCATCAATCGCGGTAATTCCGGTGGCCCGCTGTTCAATCTTGAAGGCGACGTCATCGGTGTCAACACCCTGATCATCTCGCCCTCCGGCGGCTCGATCGGCATCGGCTTCGCCGTGCCGTCGAAGACGGTCGCAGGCGTCGTCGACCAGCTCCGCCAGTTCGGCGAATTGCGTCGCGGCTGGCTCGGCGTGCGCATCCAGAGCGTCACCGACGAGATTGCCGAGAGCCTCAACATCAAGCCGGCGCGCGGCGCGCTGGTGGCCGGCGTCGACGACAAGGGCCCGGCCAAGCCGGCCGGCATCGAGCCCGGCGACGTCGTCGTCAAGTTCGACGGCAAGGACGTCAAGGACCCGAAGGATCTGTCCCGCGTCGTCGCCGACACCGCGGTCGGCAAGGAGGTCGACGTCGTCATCATCCGCAAGGGCGAGGAGCAGACCAAGAAGGTCACGCTCGGCCGCCTGCAGGATCCCGACAAGGTGCAGGCCGCGGTGAAGACCGACGAGCCGCCGCCTGAGAAGCCGGTGACGCAGAAGGCGCTCGGCCTCGATCTCGCCGTGCTGAACAAGGATCTGCGCACGCGCTACAAGATCAAGGACACCGTCAAGGGCGTTGTCGTCACCAATGTCGATGCCAATTCGGACGCTGCCGAGAAGCGGCTCTCCGCCGGCGACGTCATCGTCGAAGTCGCGCAGGAAGCGGTCGCGAGCGGCGCCGACATCCAGAAGCGGGTGGACCAGCTCAAGAAGGACGGCAAGAAGTCCGTGCTGCTGCTGGTCTCGAACGGCGACGGCGAGCTGCGGTTTGTGGCGCTGAGCGTGCAGTAAGGCCCGCGCTCTCAGCCACGCACTCACTGTCATGCCCCGGCTCGACCGGGGCATCCAGTACGCCGCAGCATCTCCGCATCCTCGCGGTGTCTCTGGAATACTGGATCACCCGCTTTCGCGGGTGATGACGGCGGAGGGGGAAGCTACCCCTCGACGAACTCGTCGCGCTTATAGCCCTGTGCATACAGCAGCGCGGTGAGATCGCCGTGGTCGATCCGTGCGGCCGCGGCGGCCGCGACGGCCGGCTTGGCGTGATACGCCACGCCCAGTCCCGCCGCCTGGATCATCGCGAGGTCATTGGCGCCGTCGCCGACGACGATTGAGTCGATGTCGTCGAGATCGAACGACTCCATCAAATCCACCAGCGTCGCGAGCTTGGCGGCGCGACCCAGGATCGGCTCCTTCACTTCGCCGGTGAACTTGCCGTCGCGCACGACGAGCTCGTTGGCGCGGTTCTCCTGGAAGCCGATCTTGGCGGCGACCGCGCTGGTGAACAGCGTAAAGCCGCCGGAGACGAGGCAGGTGTAGGCGCCTTGCGCGCGCATGGTCGCGACCAATTCGCGGCCGCCCGGGGTCAGCGTGATGCGCTTGGCCAGCACCTCGTCGACAACGCTGGCAGGGAGATCCTTCAGGAGCGCGACGCGCTCGCGCAGTGCCGGCTCGAACTCGATCTCGCCGCGCATCGCGCGTTCGGTGATGGCCGCCACATGCGCCTTCATCCCGACGAGATCCGCGAGCTCGTCGATGCATTCCTGGCCGATCATGGTGGAATCCATGTCGGCGAGAAAAAGCTTCTTGCGCCGGACGCCGGCAGGCTGCACCACGATATCGATGGGCAGATCGCCGCGAAGCTCGCGCAACCGCTCTTCGATGGCGTGACGGTCGCCTTCGAGGTTACTGTCGGCACCGAAGGGAATGTCGACCGCGACCCCGTCGAACAGCCAGTGCGCGGGGGCCGCTTGCGGCAACACGGCGCGGGCGCCGTCGACGATGGTCGAGTCGAGGGCGGGATTGGCGGGATTGCAGATCAGCGTAGCGACGAGGGACATTTGAGGTTTTCGTGAGCGAGTGGCATTCGAGCAAGGCCGTGCTTATCGCAGGCCCGACCGCCAGCGGCAAGTCGGCGCTGGCGCTGGAGCTTGCGCTGAGTGCGGGCGGAATCGTCATCAATGCCGATTCCATGCAGGTCTATCGCGACCTCCGCGTCATCACTGCGCGTCCCACGCAGGATGAGGAGGCACGCGTTCCCCATCGCCTCTATGGCCATGTCGATGCGGCCGTGAACTTTTCCGCCGGCGCCTGGGTGGCCGACGCCGCGAAGATGCTGGAAGAGGCGAAGGCCGAGGGCCGCCTGCCGATCTTCATTGGCGGCACCGGGCTGTATTTCAAGGCGCTGACGGCGGGTCTCTCGGTCGTGCCGCCGATCCCTGCGGAAATACGTGAGGACGTACGTGCCCGGCTGGAGCGGAATGGCGTCGAGGCGCTGCATGCGGAACTTGCGCGTCGGGACCCGAGTGCGGCCGAGCGACTGAATCTCCGCGACCGCACGCGGATCGCGCGTGCGCTCGAAGTGATCGAGGCGACCGGCCGTTCGCTGCTGGACTGGCACCATGAGGGCCAGCCGCCGCTGCTGCCGAAGGACAGTTTCCGCGCGGTGTTTCTCGCGCCCGAGCGTGACGAGCTCTATGCCCGTATCGACGCCCGCTTCGACGCCATGCTGGGCGCCGGCGCCCTGACCGAGGTTGAGCGGCTCGCCGCCCGCAGCCTCGATCCGCTGCTGCCGGCCATGAAGGCCCACGGTGTGCCGGCCCTGATCCGGCATCTGCGCGGTGAGCTCAGCCTGGAGGAGGCCGCCACGATCGGCCGGGCCGACACCCGCCACTACGCCAAACGGCAATTCACCTGGTTCCGGCACCAATTGCCGGAGTTCGAATGGGTGAAGCCGGAGGAGGCGAGGGAATGGCTGGCAGCCGCCGTCAACGCGGGTCGGCATCGTAGATGACGCGCTTTTGTGCGCGGGTTCCCGATTTTACCTCTCGCCGAACCCTGGGAACACCGCTACACTGCCAAAATCGCGGAAGCGGCCGCTTTGCCTTGACATCGAGGCTCTGGTCGTTATGTTTCGCGCAACCTTTGGGAAGCCGAGCACCTGCCATGCGTAACATTATTACCAACCTCCTTATCGCCGTCGTACCCAGGCACACCGCCGGGGGTGGCTAGCTGCCATCCACATGACAGGCGGTGTGCAGGGTCCCTCTTCGGGGCCTTTTTTATTTCTCGAACCCGACCAGAACGAAGCCGCTGGCAACAGCGCATCCGGAGCAAGCCAATGACCGACAAGAGCCACGATCCGAACCAGATGACCGGCGCTGCGATGATCGTCCGCGCGCTCATCGATCACGGCGTGACCGACATTTTCGGCTATCCCGGCGGCGCGGTGCTTCCGATCTATGACGAGATCTTCCAGCAGAGCGAGGTCCAGCACATCCTGGTCCGCCACGAGCAGGGCGCGGGTCATGCCGCCGAGGGCTATGCGCGCTCGACCGGCAAGCCGGGCGTTGCGCTGGTGACCTCCGGCCCCGGCGCCACCAACATGGTGACGCCGTTGACCGACGCACTGATGGACT
The DNA here is from genome assembly GCF_049949285.1 of Bradyrhizobium ganzhouense. Lineage (NCBI taxonomy): Bacteria > Pseudomonadati > Pseudomonadota > Alphaproteobacteria > Hyphomicrobiales > Nitrobacteraceae > Bradyrhizobium > Bradyrhizobium ganzhouense. The sequence continues at coordinate 6,780,643 of NZ_CP181318.1, read as the reverse complement.
CGATCCCGCTGGTCTGCATCTCCGGCCAGGTGCCGACGCATCTGATCGGCAACGACGCGTTCCAGGAATGCGACACCGTCGGCATCACACGCCCCTGCACCAAGCACAATTGGCTGGTGCGCGACGTCAACGATCTCGCCAAGGTGCTGCACGAGGCCTTCTACGTTGCGACCACGGGCCGTCCGGGCCCGGTGCTGGTCGACGTTCCCAAGGACGTGCAGTTCGCGACCGGCACCTATCATCCGCCGCGCAAATCCGACGTGCATCGCTCCTACGCGCCGCGCGTGAAGGGCGATGCGACGCAGATCCGCAAGGCCGTGTCGCTGCTCGCGGGCGCCAAGCGCCCGGTGATCTACAGCGGCGGCGGTGTCATCAATTCCGGTCCCGAGGCGACCAAGTTGCTGCGCGAGCTGGTCGAGGTCACGGGCTTCCCGATCACCTCGACGCTGATGGGCCTGGGTGCGTATCCGGCGTCGGGCAAGAACTGGCTCGGCATGCTCGGCATGCATGGTACCTACGAAGCCAACATGACCATGCATGATTGCGACGTCATGCTGTGCGTCGGCGCGCGCTTCGACGACCGCATCACCGGCCGTCTCGATGCGTTCTCGCCGAATTCGAAGAAGATCCACATCGACATCGATCCGTCCTCGATCAACAAGAACATCCGTGTCGACGTGCCGATCATCGGCGATTGCGGCAATATCCTCGGTGACATCCTCCAGGTGTTCAAGGCCGAGGCGAAGAAGCCCGACATCAAGACCTGGTGGCAGCAGATCGCGCAGTGGCGTGCCCGCAACTCGCTCTATTACAGGAAGAGCAACGACGTCATCCTGCCGCAGCATGCGATCCAAAGCCTGTTCGAAGCGACGCGCGGCAAGGACACCTACATCACGACCGAAGTCGGCCAGCATCAGATGTGGGCGGCGCAGTTCTACGGCTTCGAGGAGCCGCATCGCTGGATGACGTCGGGCGGTCTCGGCACGATGGGCTACGGCCTGCCGGCCGCGATCGGCGTGCAGGTCGCCCATCCCGACAGCCTCGTCATCGACATCGCGGGCGACGCCTCGGTGCAGATGACGATGCAGGAGATGTCGACGGCGGTTCAGTACGAGCTGCCGATCAAGATCTTCATCCTGAACAACCAGTATATGGGCATGGTGCGGCAGTGGCAGCAGCTGCTCCACGGCAACCGGCTGTCGCATTCCTACTCGGAGGCGTTGCCGGATTTCGTCAAGCTCGCGGAAGCCTATGGCGGCGTCGGTCTCCAGGTCACCAGGCCTGCCGATCTCGAAGGCGCCATCAAGGAGATGATCTCGGTCAAGCGCCCGGTGCTGTTCGACTGCCGTGTTGCGGCGCTGGAAAACTGCTTCCCGATGATCCCCTCCGGCAAGGCGCACAACGAGATGCTGTTGCCCGAGCAGGCCAACGACGAAGCCACCGCCAAGGCGTTCGCCGGCGGCAAGGCGCTGGTGTGAGCCGGCGATGACGCAGCCGCCTTCGCCGACATGACAAAGAAGATTTGAAGGGGACGACAATGAACCAGCCCGCATCCGCCTACTTCATCGAGGACCGTCACGATCCCAACGAGACGCACACGCTTGCGGTGCTCGTGCAGAACGAGCCCGGCGTGCTCGCCCGGGTCATCGGCCTGTTCTCCGGCCGCGGCTACAACATCGAGAGCCTCACAGTCTCGGAGACCGAGAGCCAGAAGCATCTCTCCCGCATCACCATCGTCACCACGGGGACGCCGATGGTGATCCAGCAGATCAAGCACCAGCTCGATCGCATGATCCCGGTCTACCAGGTCGTCGACATGACCCAGACCAAGCGCTCGATCGAACGCGAGCTCGCGATGGTCAAGGTGCGCGGGCAGGGCGAGCATCGGGTCGAGGCGTTGCGGCTGGCGGATGCCTTCCGCGCCCGCGTCATCGACGCCACCACCGAGAGCTTCGTGTTCGAGATCACGGGCAATACGGACAAGATCAACCAGTTTATCGACCTGATGCGCCCGCTCGGCCTTGTCGAGGTGTCGCGCACCGGCGTTGCCGCGATCGGCCGCGGGCCCGAAGGGATGTGAACCATGCTGGCGCGCGACTGGTATTATAACGAGCGGAACCGGATGGGCATCGAGCCCGCGGTGGCGTCGATCTACGACGCCCACGACGATGCCGATCTGCGGGCGCGCGCCGCGCTGAAGATGCTGGGCGTACAGCGGGGCTGGCGCATTGCCGACATCGGCTGCGGCAACGGCGTGCTGGCGACCGAAGCCGCGCTGATGGGTGCCCAAGTTGATGCCATCGATATCTCGCCGGCGATGCTGGCGCTGGCCGAGATCTATGCCCGCGACCGCAAGGCGCCTGTCCGCACGCAATCGGCCGGCCTGCTCAGTTTTGCTTACCAGGCGGAATCCTACGATCTGATCGTCAGCGAGTTCACGCTGCATCATCTGCCGGATTTCTGGAAGGCGGTCGCAATGTCGCGGATCTTTCGCGCGCTCAAGCCGGGTGCGACCTTTTACCTGCGCGACATCGTCTACGCGTCGATGCCCGACGCCGTCGAGCGCGATGTCGAGCAATGGGCCGACTACCACATCAAGAACCACGATTTCTCGCGCGAGAGCGTGGTGACACATATGCGCGACGAATACTCCACCTTCGGCTGGGTGATGGAGCGGATGCTGACCGATGTCGGCTTCACGCTGGTCTCGGCCGACTATCACGCACCGATGCACGGCACTTATCTCCTCCGCAAACCGAAAGCCGGCGAGCAAGGCTAGACCAGAAGAACAAGCAGGGCTGCACGACAGGGCAGAACCGGAAACAACAATGAAGCCGGCCGACATCCTCATCGCCCTCATGGTGGCGATCATCTGGGGGCTTGCCTTTGTGGCGAGCCGGATCGCGCTCGACGAGTTTTCGCCGGAGCTGATGACAGCGATGCGTTTTTCCATTGCTGCGGTGCCGTGCCTGTTCATTCCCAAGCCGAAGGTCGCCTGGTCGCTCCTGATCGCGATCAGTTTCACGCTGTTCCTCGGCCAGTTCCTGAGCCAGGCCTACGGCATCGCCCATGGCGTGCCGGTGGGGCTGACTTCCGTCGTCGTGCAGAGCCAGGCGCTGTTCACGATCGGCTTTGCGGCGCTCGTCTTCGGCGAGCGTCCGACGCCAGCGCAGACACTCGGCATCGTCATCGCAGCCATCGGGCTGCTCATGATCTGCGGCACCGTCGGTTATGATTTCAGCGTCGGCGCCTTCGCGGTGCTGATGATCGCACCGATCTGCTTTGCTGTCGGCAATCTCCTGCTGCGCGGTGCTCGCGGCGCGCCAATGTTCGATCTGTTCGCCTGGCTCTGCCTCACCGCCGCGGTGCCGCTGTTCGCACTCGCGCTCGTCGTGAACGGGCCGGCGCCGACCTTCCAGTCGCTGATCCATATGTCGCTCACCGGCCTGATCTGCCTGCTGGTGATCGGAGCAATCTCGACCAGCATCGCCTATTGGCTGTGGGGCCGGCTGCTGCGCGATTATCCCGCTGCGCAAGTCGTGCCGTTCGCGCTCTTGGTGCCGTTCGTCGGCTCGGCTGCGTCCAGCATCGTGTTCGGCGAGCGGTTCGGGCCGCTGCGCCTCGCCGGCATGCTGACCGTGATCGGTGGCATCGCGGTGATGGTGCTGGTGAAGCGGCCCAGGGCGTTACCCAAAGAAAAGGCGTTACCCAAAGAATCGCTTGCGAAGACTGCGTGAGGTGAACATGGCCAACTCGCTCTTCTACGCCTTCCTCGCCTTCATGGTGGTGATGTACTTCACCCCCGGGCCGAACAACATCATGCTGCTGGCCTCGGGGCTGACCTACGGCTTCCGGCGCACCATCCCCCACATCGCCGGCATCGTCATCGGTTTTGCTTTCATGGTCGGCGCGGTCGGCCTCGGGCTCGGCACGGTGTTTCTGGCCTATCCGATCCTCCAAACCATCCTGAAATATGCCGGTGCGGCCTATCTGATTTACTTGGCCGCCGTCATCGCCTTCTCCGGCCCTGCCAAGCCGGGTGAGGGGGACGGCCGCGGCCCGATGACCTTCTGGGGCGCCGCCATGTTCCAGTGGATCAATGCCAAGGGCTGGGTGATCGTGATCGGCACCATCACCGCCTACGCGGCGATTGCCCAGTTCCCGATCAACATCGCCATCCAGACCCTGATCAGCCTGCTGGTCGGCACGGTCTCGACCGTGGTCTGGGCCTTCTTCGGCACCGCACTACGACCGGTGCTGACCTCTGAGCGGCTGGTCCGCGCCTTCAATATCCTGATGGCGCTGCTGCTGCTCGCCTCCCTCTACCCCGTTTTCATGGATGCATGATGTCGCGGATTTCCATGCAGAAACGGGTTTCCCTAAGGGCTGAAAATGCTCTAGACAGCCCCCGAAATCCGCAAATTTCACCCTTCGGACACTGACTATCGGCCGATTCTGGCCCTGAACGAGGAAACGACTATGCGTGTTTATTACGATCGCGACGCCGACCTGAACCTGATCAAGGGCAAGAAGGTCGCCATCGTCGGCTATGGCAGCCAGGGTCACGCCCATGCGCTCAATCTGAAGGACTCCGGCGTCAAGGACGTCGCCATTGCGCTGCGCAAGGACTCGGGCTCGGTCAAGAAGGCGGAGGCCGCTGGCTTCAAGGTGATGGAAGTTGCCGAAGCCGCCAAATGGGCCGACCTCGTCATGATGCTGACCCCGGACGAGCTCCAGGGCGACATCTATCGCGAGCACCTGCACGACAACATGAAGAAGGGCGCCGCCCTCGTCTTCGCGCACGGTCTCAACGTCCACTTCAACCTGCTCGATCCGCGCGCTGACCTCGACGTGCTGATGATCGCGCCGAAAGGCCCCGGCCACACCGTGCGTTCGGAGTACCAGCGCGGCGGCGGCGTGCCCTGCCTGATCGCGATCGCCAAGGACGTCTCGGGCAACGCCCATGACCTCGGCCTGTCCTACGCTTCGGCTGTCGGTGGTGGCCGCGCCGGCATCATCGAGACCACCTTCAAGGAAGAGTGCGAGACCGATTTGTTCGGCGAGCAGGTCGTGCTCTGCGGCGGCCTGGTCGAGCTGATCAAGGGCGGCTACGAGACCCTGGTCGAAGCCGGCTACGCGCCGGAGATGGCCTATTTCGAGTGCCTGCACGAAGTGAAGCTGATCGTCGACCTGATCTATGAAGGCGGCATCGCCAACATGAACTACTCGATCTCCAACACGGCCGAGTACGGCGAGTACGTCACCGGTCCTCGCATCGTCACCGCCGAGACCAAGGCCGAGATGAAGCGCGTTCTCGCCGACATCCAGGGCGGCAAGTTCGCTCGCGACTGGATGCTCGAGAACAAGGTCAACCAGACCTCGTTCAAGGCGACCCGCGCCAAGCTCGCCCAGCACCCGATCGAGGAAGTCGGCGCCAAGCTGCGCGACATGATGCCCTGGATCAAGAAGGGCGCGCTGGTCGACAAGTCGAAGAACTAAGGCGGCGATCTCCGGACGTGGCGCGTCGGTGACGCGCTACGTTCTGGACGCGGATGCGAAAACAAAAAGCGTCGCTCGCCAAACCAAATCTTAAATCTTAGCGACTATATCTGAGCGAGATCGCAAACAGCGGTCTCGCTCTTTTCATCTCGCGCGAAGCATTGCGGCTTCATTCAAATTCTTCGCGAGTTGATGTGCTCTCAGAGAGCCAAGAACTGACGCTTAAACCACATTCTTGAGTTCGCGTCGTTCTTCAGAACTTTTCCAGAAGTCGCGAGCGTCAAAAGCTCTGTGTCCTCAGAGTTTAGGATTCGACTCTTCATCCGCGCTCTCAGCGCGCGATCAAGCGCATGTTTCGATGTTCGCACGCCGCTTCATCTTAAGAACCGACACCTGCTGCCCGTTCTTGCAATACGCCAAGTTCTCGAAAAAGCTCACCGCTGCGCGGCTTGAGAACCTGATGGCATTGCGCTGGCGCGGCCTCCCCTTACATTGATCGCGGGGCACAAAAGGGGGGGAAGACCATGCGATCTGTCGTCATCACCGGTGCATCCACCGGCATCGGCTGGGCCATTGCGAAATTTCTGATTGGGCGCGGCTATCGCGTCTTCGGCAGCGTCCGCAAGCAGGCCGACGCCGACCGGCTGAAGGGTGAGTTCGGCCAAAACTTCACGCCGCTGCTGTTCGACGTCACCGACGAGGCCGCCGTGCTGGCGGCCGCGCGGCAGGTGCGCGAGGCGCTGGGCGGCGAGACGCTGGCTGGTCTCGTCAACAATGCCGGCGTTGCCGTCGCTGGCCCCGTGCTCGAATTGTCGGCGGATGATTTCCGCCGCCAGATGGACGTGAACGTCATCGGCCCTGTGATCTCGACGCAGGCGTTCGGACCGTTGCTCGGCGCCGATCCGTCGCTGAAAGGGCCGAAAGGGCGGATCGTGATGATCAGCTCGGTTGCAGGCAAGAACGGCAATCCGTTGTCGGCACCCTATTGCGCCTCCAAGCATGCGATCGAGGGCCTGTCGGAAAGCCTGCGCCGCGAGCTGATGTTGTTCGGCATCGACGTCATCATCGTCGCGCCCGGCGCGGTGAAGACGCCGATCTGGAGCAAGGCCGAGCAGTTCGATATGTCGGTCTACCAGAACTCGCCCTATCTCCCGGCGCTCAACAAGGTCATGGCGTTCATGATGAAGCTCGGTGAGACCGGGCTGCCGGCTGAGCGAATCGCCGAAGTGGTCTTCGAGGCGCTCACGGCGCCAAGTCCCAAGGTGCGCTACCAGATCACGCCGGACTGGCTGCGGCACTTCATGACCACTGCGCTGCCCAAGCGCACGGTCGACCGCATCATTGCCAAGCGGCTCGGGCTGCTGCCTCAAGGCTGAAGCGCCGCTCAGCCTGCCGCAGCCGTCCGTCCGCGCGGATGGGCAGCCATCGCGAGCATGCGCAGCGCCATCACGGCGAGCAGCGGAACAAGGAACGCCGCGTAGGCCGGCATGGCCGGCACGCGCTTGCCGAACGATACCATGAACTGGAACCAGAGGTAGTAGCCGCCGATGAGGTGCAGCGCGCGCCAGACGCGCGGTCCGATCAGCGCCGCCGTGCGGTCGAATGAGGTCGCGCTCATGGCGATGATCACGGCATAACCGATGGCGCCGAAGATGTAGGAGGCCGGCGAGGTGGCCTCCGCAAAGCCGGCCGGGTCCATCTTGGCGAACGCGACGATCGCAACCGCATGGATGGCGTGGGAGGCCGCAAAACTGAGGCCCAGATAGCGGCGGTTGCGGCGCTGCCAGCGTGTCCAGGCGTTTGGCCAGAGCCGCGCCAGCGCCGCGGCACCGAAGGCCAGGCAGAACAGCAAGAGCGAGCTGCGTGCCGTGAAGCGGATCACCATGCGCACGCCCTCGACCTCGAACTGCCGCATCGAGGCGATCCAGAGGCTTAAGGCAATCAGGCTCAGCGTGAGGACGGCAAGCAGCCGCCAGCCTTCGAACCAGCTTTGACGTTGCGACATGGTGGTCTCCTTCCTTATGTAATCATCGATTACATTTGGCTCTAACAGGATCGTCAATGGTGTAATCGCTGCTTACATTCACGTTCGGGTGATGCTAGAAGGCGCCATGCCCGCCCGTCAGACCTCCAAGCCTCAGACCTCAAAACCTCGCGCCCGTCGCCGGACACTGGAAGCCCGGCCCTATCATCACGGCGACCTCCGCCGGGTGCTGATCGATGCTGCGCTGCAACTGGCGGCTGAGGGTGCCGAGGTGTCCGTGCGCGAGGCCGCGCGCCGGGCCGCGGTGTCGCCGGGGGCGCCGTTCCGGCACTTCCCCAATCGCGACGCGCTGATGGCGGCGGTGGCCGAGGAGGCGCAGCGGCGCTTTCGTGCCGAGATCGAGGCCGCACTGGTGGATGCGCCGTCGGCCGACCCGCTGGCCCGCTTCCGCGCCTTCGGCGTCGCCTATGTGCGCTGGGCGATGCGCAACCCCGCGCACTTCGAGATCATCTCCACGGGGCGCTATTTCGCCCATGGCAGTTCGGCCGAGCTGACGCGGGACAATGCCGAGCTGGTCGCGCTCACCGACCGGATGCTGGCCGAGGCGGCCGAGCAGGGCCTGCTGCGATCGACGGATATCAAAGGCATCCTGATCGCCGGCCGTGCTCTGGTTTACGGCTTTGCCCGGATGAATCTCGACGGCCATTTTCCGCGCTGGGGCGTGGCGGAGGACGAAATCGAGCGAATGGCGGAGGGGGTGATCGATCTGTTCATCGCGGGGATCGCCAAGCCCTAGCGTCACCTGAAGTGCGGCCTTTCGCCACCCGCTAACATTAAGCGAAGGTCGGATGGCCGATCGCGTTGCCTGCCCGTGACCATTCCATTACAGTTTTATGACACGGCGCAGGCTTTCCGGCTGCGTCGAACGCCGCAGGCCGGTCAGACGGCTTGGCATCACCCGCCGGACCAGAAGTTGCGTGTCGTCGATGGCGTCCGCGCCCAATTCAGGTCCTTCCGCCACCACCGCCGTTCTGGCGAGCGTTGCCGCGCTCGGCATCTGGCGGCTGCTCGCAGTTGCCGCGCCGCATTTCGCAGCGCTTGCGCTGATGTACGAGACCGAGACCGATTTCGGTTCGCGCCTGTCCTTCCTGCTCGCCTGGGGCATCCTCAACTTCTTCTGGATCACGCTGTTGCGCCGGCCGGCCCTGTCGGGCGCGCTATCGCTGACCATGGTCGTGGTGCTGGTGCTGCTGTCGCGGCTCAAGCACGACGTCGTGCAGATGACGGTTAACTTCATCGATTTGATGATGATCGACCGCGACACGGTCGCGTTCTTGTTCACGATCTTCCCGAATTTGCGCTGGTCGGTGATCGGGGCCGGCCTGGTCACGCTGCCGCTGATGTATGCGCTGTGGTGGCTCGATCCGTTCCGCATCCGCCGCCTGCCTGCGCTGGCGTCGATGCTCGCATGTCTCGCCGGGCTTGTCGGCTATTCCGTCTACCATCCCGACGAAGCCTGGCGCGGCTATTACGACGACGGCTATCTCTCAAAGTTCTTCCGCTCCGGCGTCACTGCGGTCTCCGATTTCGTGCAGTACGGTTTTATGGAGTCGGCCGCCTCGACCGACGAGCGGCTCAACATCCCGCTGGTCGACGCTTGCCATCCGGCCGGCCGCCGGCCGAACATCATCATGATCCATGATGAATCGAGTTTTGACATCCGCGCCGCACAGGGCATCAAGGTGCCGTCGGGCTATGGCAGCCACTTCAAGTCCTGGGACGGCAAGGAGCGCACATTCCTGGCCGAGAGCAATGGCGGGCCGAGCTGGTTCACCGAATACAACGTGCTGGCCGGTCTCTCCTCGCGCTCGTTCGGCCGCTTTGCCTATTTCGTGACGCGCATCGCCTCGGGCCGCGTCGAGCGCGGCCTGCCGCTGGCATTGCGCCGTTGCGGCTACGACACCATGTCGCTCTATCCCGCCTATGGCGGCTTCATGGGCGCGCGCAGCTTTCAGGTGACGACCGGCGTCGAGCGCTTCCTCGACTCCCGGGATCTCGGCGCGAAGGACGTCGAGCCCGACAGCTTCTTCTACGACAAGGCGCTGCGGCTGATGGGCGAGCGGACGCCCAACAAGCCGCTGTTCACCTTCATCTATCTCGGCGCCAATCATTTCCCCTGGGAGACGCGCTTCCGCCCCGATCTGGTGCCGAATTGGCGCGCGCCGGGCAACGTGCCGTCCATCGACGAATATCTGCGCCGGCAGGCGATGAGCGCCGAGCAATACAAGGCCTTCATTGCGGGCTTGAAGAAGAATTTTCCGGGCGAGCCCTTCCTGATCGTGCGCTATGGCGATCACCAGCCTGAGTTCGCGCCCAATCTGCTCGAGCCCGGGCTCGACGAGGGGGCGATCGGCAAGAAGCTCGACGCTTACGATCCGCGTCTTTATGCGACCTATTACGCGATCGACGCCGTCAATTTCGAGCCGGTGAAAAGCGATGCAGTGATGGACACGGTCGACGGTCCCTATCTGCCGCTGGTGATCCAGGAAGCCGCCGGCATTCCGCTCGATCCGTCCTTCACGGAGCAGAAGGAGATCATGCTCCGCTGCAAGGGCATCTTCTACGGCTGCAAGGACGGCGCCGAGGCGCGGCGGCTAAACCGTCTGCTGATCAATGCCGGGATGATTCACGGGCTTTAGTCTTCATCACCGTCACCCTGAGGTGCCGGAGCGAAGCGGAGGCCTCGAAGGGCGACGGCCCGGCTGCATCCCGGCCGTGCATCCTTCGAGGCTCGTGTTGCGATGCGCTTGCATCGCAACACTCGCACCTCAGGATGACGGATTAAGCGTACGTCGAGTGCGGCCTACTGCTTACCGACCTTCCCCCACAGCCACTTCGCCACCGAATCCGGCGACGAAATCGCATCATTACCGGCGGCGCGCAAATTCGCCTCTCGCATCGTGGCAATATCGATCTTCCCCAGCAACGGCTTCAACGCGGCCTGCAATCGCTCGTCACCGGCACGTTTCGGCGCCAGCAGCAGGATGGCATCGTAAGGCGGGATCGCTTGCTTGGGATCGTCGAGCGCCACCAATTCGTACTTCGCGATCAGCCCGTCGCTGGTGTAGCCCGCGATGACATCGACCTCGCCGCTCGCCACCGCCGCATACATGAAGTCCGGCTGCATCTGGCGCTGCGCGCTGAACTGAAGGCCATAGGCTTTCTGCAGCGCCGCCCATTCCGGTCGCGAGAAGAATTCATAGTCGCCTGCGATCGACATCGTTGATGCGTGCGCGGCGAGATCGGCGATGGTGTGGATGCCAAGCGCGTCGGCACGCTTCTTCGGGAGCACCAGCGCATAGGCATTCTCGAAACCGAGCTCGCCGAGCAGCGTGATGTTGTCCCTGGCGAGCGCCGTCTTCAAATCTGCTACCAGCTCCGCGCGCGGCTTGATGTCGGTGCGGTGCAACTGGTTGGCCCAGAGCGTGCCGGAATAGTCGACATAGAGATCGATGTCGCCGGCCTTCAGCGCCTCGAAGATCACGCTCGAGCCGAGACCCGACCGCGCCGTGGCGGAGAGGCCGGCCGCCTGGAGGCGGTCTCGAAGCAGGGCCGAGAGCACATATTGCTCGGCAAAGGTTTTTGCACCGACCACATAGCCGGACGACGAACGCCCCATCGTCGGCACCAGGGTCGCCGCAACCAGCGCCGCGATCCCGATCGCACCGAGCCCGGCGCCCAGGCGGCTGCGATTGCGCAGGCCGCTCTCGATCAGGCCGAGCAGCTGATCGACGGCGAGCGCGAGCAGGGCCGAGGCAAGGCAGCCGAACAGCACGAACACCCAGTTCTGGGTCTGCAGCCCTGCAAAAATATAATTGCCGAGGCTGGTCTGACCGATCGGCGTCGACAGCGTCGCGGTGCCGATCACCCACACGGCGGCGGTGCGGATGCCCGCCATCATCACCGGCAGCGCCAGCGGAAGCTCGACCATGACCAGCGACTGCCGCTCCGTCATGCCGACGCCTTTGGCGGCTTCGATCAGCGCGGGGTCGATGCCGTTGAGCCCGGTGATGCCGTTGCGCAGCACCGGCAGCATCGAATAGAGCGCCAGTGCCAGCATCGCCGGCAGGAAGCCGAATGCGGAGAAGGAGACGCCGAACCATTTCAGCGTCACCGACGCTGCGAGCAGCAGCAGCGGATAGAACAGCGCGAGCAGCGCCAGCCCCGGCACAGTCTGCACGATGCTGGCGAGCGCGAGCAGGATGGCGCGCGGCGCCGGGCGATTGCGTGTGAGGATTGCGAGCGGTAGGCTGACGATCAGGCCAAGCGCGAGCGCGGCGAGACTCACCCGCACATGGTTGCCGAGATAGTCGGGCAAATGCGACAGCGCCTCGCCCCAGCGCGGATCGGTTATCATGCGGCACCGCTTTGTGGCAGCAGCGCGTTCAGCCGCTCGACCTGGCGCCGCGGCGTGCGCAGCAGCTCCAGCACGTAGGCATCGCTGCTTGCCGAGAGCTCCGACGGCGTGCCCAGCGCGAGCAGCTTGCCGCCGCGCATCACCGCGATGCGGTCGGCGAGCAAGATCGCCTCCGTCATGTCGTGCGTGATCATCACGGTGGTCAGGCCGAGCTTGTGGTGCAGCTCGCGAAAATCCTCGCCGAGCGCATCGCGCGTGATGGGATCGAGCGCGCCGAACGGCTCGTCCATCAGCACGATGCGAGGCCTTGCCGCCAGCGCCCGCGCCACGCCGACGCGCTGGCGCTGCCCACCCGAAAGCGCCTCCGGCAGCCTGTCACGATGGGAGGCACGGTCGAGCTGCACCAGCTCGATGAGTTCGTCGACGCGCGCGGCAATGTCGGCCATAGGCTGGCCGAGCAGCTTTGGCGTGATCCCGATATTGTCGGCGACGCTCAAATGCGGAAATAGTCCGCCGCTCTGGAAGACGTAGCCGATCCGGCGCCGCAGCGCGACCGGATCGATGTTCTGGACGTCCTCGCCCTCGACCGTGATGGTGCCGCCATCGGCCTCGATCAGCCGGTTGGCAAGCCGTAGCAGCGTCGTCTTGCCCGAGCCCGAGCCGCCGACGATGGCCAGAAATTCGCCCTCGGGGATGTCGAGCGAGACGTCGTCGACGGCCCTGAGGGGGCCGAAGCTCTTGGTGACGTTTCGGTAGCTGATCGCCAGCTTGGAGGGCATCGCGGGTGGGCTCAAGGGACGGTAAGAGGGCGGCCAGCCCCATGCGTAGCACGCTTGGCCGGTTGATTGAACTTGATCGCGCGAGCGGCTAAGGCATCGCCAGGGTTCGGAGGAAACACATGACAACGCCAACGGCGGTGGCGCTGGAAGATGCCAAGGTTGCGTTCCGGCTGGGGGACGGGCGGGTCTATACGGCGGTGGAGAAGGCCCATCTTGCGGTCGCGCAGGGCGAGTTCGTCGCCATTGTCGGCCCGACCGGCTGCGGAAAATCCACGCTGCTCAATGTCGCGGCCGGGCTGCTCAAGCCGGCCGCTGGCAGCATCAAGATTTTTGACCGGCCGCTCGCCGGGCTGAACCGGGACGCCGGTTATCTGTTCCAGGCCGATGCGCTGTTCCCCTGGAAGACGGCGCTCGACAATGTCGCGATCGGGCTCGAGATCAAGGGCACACCGCGCGCCGAGGCCCTGCCGCGGGCGCAGAAATGGCTCACCTCGGTCGGCCTCGGCGCCTTTGCGGGCCGCTATCCGCACATGCTCTCCGGCGGTCAGCGCAAGCGCGTGGCGCTGGCGCAGGTGTTGATCCGCGACCCAAAGATCCTGCTGATGGACGAGCCGTTCGGGCCGCTTGATGCGCAGACGCGCCAGGTGATGGGCAACCTGCTGCTCGACTTGTGGAATGCCGACCGCAAGGCTGTGCTGTTCGTCACTCATGATCTCGAGGAGGCGATCGCACTTGCTGACCGCGTCGTGATCATGTCGGCGGGGCCGTCCTCGCGCATCATCGGCGACTGGCGCGTGACGTTGCCGCGCCCGCGCGACATTTTCGAGGTGCGGATGGACAAGGATTTCCATGCGCTGCACCGGGAGATCTGGAGCGTGCTCAAGGACGAGGTGATGAAGGGCTACGCCCAATCCACCCATGCGGCGGAGGCGGTCTGATGTCGCGCGTCACGCTGCTTGCGCTGCAAATCCTGGTCGCAATTGTCTGCATCGTGCTGTGGCAGTTGCTGTCGACCTTTCCCATCTTCGGCAAGATCCTGCTGCCGCCGTTCTTCTTCTCCAATCCGGTCGACGTGTTCGATCAGATCGTCAAATGGTTCGTCTCTGGCGTGATCTGGAAGCATCTCTGGATCACGCTGGTGGAGTCGATCCTGGCTTTCGTGATCGGCTCGCTCGGCGGCGTCCTCATCGGCTTCTGGTTCGCGCGCCAGCCGCTGGTCGCAGCGGTGTTCGATCCCTACGTGAAGATGGTCAACGCGCTGCCGCGCGTCGTGCTGGCGCCGATCTTCGCGCTGTGGCTGGGTCTCGGCATCTGGTCCAAGGTCGCGCTCGGCGTGACGTTGGTGTTCTTCATCGTGTTCTTCAACGTCTACCAGGGCGTCAAGGAAGTCAGCCGCACCGTGCTCGACAATGGCCGCATGCTCGGCATGAGCGAAGGGCAGCTGATGCGGCACGTCTATTGGCCCTCGGCGCTGTCGTGGATGTTCTCGTCGCTGCACACCTCGGTCGGCTTCGCTGTGGTCGGCGCCGTCGTCGGCGAATATCTGGGATCGGCCGCAGGGCTCGGCTATCTGATCCAGCAGGCCGAAGGCGTGTTCGACGTCGCCGGCGTATTCGCCGGCATGTTCGTGTTGTCGGCCTTCGTGATCCTGATCGACTTCGGGGTGACGCTGGTGGAGCGCAGGCTACTGGTCTGGCGACCGACGGTGGACGGGCGCGGCTAGGCGCCTTCTGACATTTATGTGATTGACCGACCGGAATAGAACGCGCGGCCTCGCGTCATACCCCCATGCAACCACCTGCATGGGAGTTTCCAGGGATGCACCCGTCACAGTTTCGTCGCGCAGTTGCTGCGCTCGCAGGCAGATGCCGATGGCCGAAGCCCGGACTCGGCACCGCGTTCCTCGCCGCGCGCATTTTCGTCGCCTTCGCGGCGCCTCCGCTCGTATTCGCGCATGAAGCGCACCCGGCCGCTCCCCAGGCTGCCCTGAGTGCCGAGGAGAGCGCTTTCCTGCAAGAAAACGATGCCGCAATGACCAAGATGATGAACGACATGGCGGCCAAGCCGACCGGCGACGTCGATCGCGACTTCGTCGCGATGATGAACCCGCATCATCAAGGTGCAATCGACATGGCCGTGATCGAATTGCGCTACGGCAAGAACGAGCAGCTGCGGCGTATCGCCCAGGAGATCATCGTCGACCAGATGCAGGAGATCGCGGCCATGAAGCTCGCGATCGGCGAGCCGGCGACGGACACCATGCCAGCTCCGACCCAGTCGCAATCCGTTCCAGTCGCCACCGTCCATCACCATCCGGGCATGCAGATGGATATGTCTGCCGGAATGAAGAAGTAGGAGCCACGCATGAAGACCTTGAGAAATACGATCGGCAAGAGCGTTCTTCTGGCAGCCACCATGCTCGCCACCGGCCCCGCCGCATGGGCAGGGCAGGCGCCGGGCGCGCTGTCCGCCCCGGATATTCCGATCAGCCACCACGACCGCGTCTACGCCGCGGAACAGTTCTCGAATACGGTTTCCGTCACCGACCCCGTCGACAACAAGCTGCTTGGCGTGATCCGGCTGGGCGACCCGCAGCCCGGCAATTTCAGCCCGCTCTACAAGGGGCAGGTGCTCGTGCACGGCATGGGCTTCTCGCCCGATCACAAGACGCTCGCCGTGGTGTCGATCGGCTCCAATTCGGTGACCTTCATCGACACCGCGACCAACGCGGTCAAGCACATCACCTATGTTGGGCGATCGCCGCACGAAGCGTTCTTCACGCCGGATGGCAAGGAGGTCTGGGTCACCGTTCGCGGTGAGAACTACATCTCCGTCATCGATCCTGTGAGCTTCGAAGAGAAAACCCGCATCACGACTCCGAACGGGCCGGGCATGCAGATTTTCTCACCCGATGGCAAATACGGCTACATCTGCTCGTCCTTCAATCCCGAGACCGACGTGGTCGCGGTCGCCGAGCACAAGATCATCGCCAAGGTGAAGCAGGAGAGCCCGTTTTGTCCGAACATCGCGGTGACGCCGGACGGAAATCAGGTCTGGTTCACGCTGAAGGACATCGGCCGGACCCAGGTGTTCAATGCCAAGCCGCCGTTCAACGCGATCAAGACGATCGACACCGGTCCGATCACCAATCACGTCAACTTCGCACACACCGCCAAGGGCACGTTCGCCTATGTCACCATCGGCGGCCTGAACGAAGTGAAGGTGTTCCGCACCGACGACTTCTCGCAGGTCGCGACAATCCCGGTCGGCAATCTGCCGCACGGTATATGGCCGTCGGGCGACGGCACGCGCATCTATGTGGGGCTGGAGAACGCCGACGCCCTTGCGGTCATCGATACGGCGACCAATAAAGTGGTTGCCAACGTTCCGATCGGCCAGGCGCCGCAGGCGATCGCCTATGTTCCGAATGCTGCGCCCAACCCGGATGACCGCCAGAATTTGCAGGCACTCGGCGTTGCCGGGCAGGTTGCTCATCTGGCGCTCGTGTCGAAGGAAGGCGCCAGGGACGGTAAGCCGCCGACCAGCGTGTCGCTGTTCGATCAGGGCCTGATTCAGGTCCTGCAGGCCTCGGTGACGGGACTTCAGCCCAAGCAGAAATATGTGCTGGCGCTCGCGGAGCATGGCGATGGAAGTGGTACGTTGCAGCCCTTGGCGGCGTTCATGGCCAATCCGGCCGGATCTGCTATCGTCAACGCGGCCGGTCCGATCCGGCAGATCGTCGACCGGTCTGCCGCGGCTGCAAAGCGGTATCTGGTGATTGCGTCCGGCGACGCGGCCATGCCCGGTGAGGCGGTCCAGATCGAGGTGCAATGACGCCCGGCCGAGCGGCAACGAAGAACAGGCGGAGCGACTCATGAAGGATATGCTGGCTCAAGTCGAGCCGCTGATCCCCGCGCTCCGCCGCTATGCGCGCGCGCTCATGCGCGATCGAGCTGCGGCTGACGACCTCGTCCAGGATTGCCTGGAGCGCGCTGTCAGCCGCTGGCATCAACGGCGTGACGGCAGCCTGCGGGCCTGGCTGTTCACAATCCTCCACAATCTGGCGGTCACGCAATTCCGCCAGGCGACAGTGCGGGGCAGGCATATGCCGATCGACGATGCAGCAGGCGAGCGGGAGCTTGTCAGCGCGGCAGCGCAGGAGCAAAGGCTGATCTATCAGGATGTCCTGAGCAAGCTTGCGAGACTGCCGGAAGAGCAGCGGGCTGTGCTGTTGCTGGTTGCGGTCGAGGACCTCTCCTACGCCGACGCTGCGGCAGTACTCAACGTCCCGGTTGGCACCGTGATGTCGCGCCTGTCACGCGCGCGGGAAAGGTTACAGCAGGAAATGGACGGCGTTACACCGGGGAACGTCGTGGCATTGCGGAGCGTGAAATGAGCCAGCGGCCGATCACCGAGGACGATCTCCACGCCTATGTGGACCAGGCGCTCGAGCCTGAACGGCGCGCGGAGGTCGCATCCTATCTGGACGATCATCCCGATGTCGGCAAACGTGTCGCGGCCTTCGCCACCCAGCGCGAGCAGTTGCGTGGCGCGCTTGCGTCAATCGCTGACGAGCCATTGCCGGCCGAGCTGAATTTGTCGCACATCATCGACAACCGGAAGCGGCGTCCTCTTCGGGCGTGGGGCGCGATTGCGGCGCTGTTGCTCCTCGGTATCGGCGGTCTCGGCGGCTGGACCATGCGCAGCTTGCTGCAGGAGGGATCGAACGGACTGTCTTCGTTGGCGCAGGAGGCCGCCTACTCCTATAACGTCTATGCGCCCGATCGCGTGCGGCCGGTCGAGATACGAGCGTCCGACAGTGCCGAGCTCACGCAATGGGTCACAAATCGGCTGAAGCAGCCGGTCAAGGTGCCTGATCTCTCCGTGTCCGGTTATCGGCTGATGGGAGGGCGCCTGGTTGCGACGTCGCATGGCCCGGCCGCGATGTTCATGTACGATGACGATCATGGTGACCGTCTCGTTGTGCTGACGCGCCCGATGAGCAACCGCAATCTTGCTACACCGATGATGCCGCAATCGGCCGGCGATGTCGCAGGCTTCGTGTGGGCGGATGGTGGCATGGGCTATACCCTCGTCGGCCAGCTTCCGGGGGACACCCTCAAGCCGATCGCGAACGAGATCCGGAAGCAGACCCGCCCGATCTAGCCCCAGATTTCATGAAACGGGCGCGCACGGCAGTGCGAGCCCGAACACTTGCGCAAGATCGCGAAGAGGCTCAATCCAGCAGCTTGACGTCATCAGGCGCCTGCGGCGGCGTCTTGATCGCGATCGCCTTGACCTGGCCGCTGATCGGCTTGGTGCCGCCATGCGGCGTGCCCTTGGGGATGATGACGAGGTCGCCCGGCTTCACCGTCACTTCCTTGTCGCCGAGCCAGATCGTCCCTGTGCCGTCCAGGATGTACTGGATCTCGTTGGTGTTGGCATGCAGGTGCTTCGGCACATTGCCGACCTGGATCGAGACGGTCGAGCCATCCGCGGTCATGAAGGTCTTGGACCGGTAGCCGACCTTGTTGGCGGGGCCGAGCGCATCGCCTTCCATCTCGCCGGTATGGATGATCTGCGCGGTGATGCTTTCGGCGGCGAGAGCCGGTCCGAGCAGGTAGGTCGCGCCGCATCCGGCGACAAAGGCGGCAGTGATTGACAGCCCGGCAGCAAGGCGATTCATGGATGATCCTCCCCATCAGATTGTTGTTGTGCGCGCATGCTATTGCGCCGAAAGGTCAATGGCCAGTGCCACTTAAGCGGTGCTTCTCAAGCCAGTCCCGCTGCTCTATGGTGCCGCCAGCCGAACGGAGGAAACCAATGAAGAACACGATTGCCAGGCTCGCCGGCGCGCTGCTTGCGCTGACGCTCACCGCCGGTCTTGCCGCAGCGCAAAGCAAGGTGACCATCGCGATCGGCGGCGGCGCCTGCCTGTGCTATCTGCCGACGGTGCTGGCCAAGCAGCTCGGCGAGTACGAGAAGGCCGGCCTCAATGTCGACCTCGTCGACCTCAAGGGCGGCTCGGACGCGCTCAAGGCCGTGCTCGGCGGCAGCGCCGACGTGGTTTCCGGCTATTTCGACCATTGCGTCAATCTGGCGGCCAAGAAGCAGGAGCTGCAGGCTTTCGTCGTCTATGACCGCTATCCCGGCCTTGTGCTGGTCGTCGCACCGTCTCACACCGGCGACATCAAGTCGGTCAAGGACCTGGCCGGCAAGAAGGTCGGCGTCAGCGCGCCCGGCTCCTCCACCGACTTCTTCCTGAAATATCTTCTGAAGAAGAACGGGCTTGATCCGGCCGGCACCGCCGTGATCGGCGTCGGCCTCGGCGCCACGGCCGTCGCTGCGATGGAGCAGGGGCAGATCGACGCCGCCGTGATGCTCGATCCCTCCGTCACCGTGCTCCAGGGCAGCCACAAGGATTTGCGCATTCTCAGCGACACCCGCACGCAAAAGGACACGCTCGAGACGTTCGGCGGCGAATATCCGGGCGGCGCGCTGTACTCGACCGTGGCCTGGATTAATGGACACGAGAAGGAGACGCAGGCGCTGACCAACGCAATGCTCGCCACCATCGCCTGGATCCATTCACATTCGCCCGAAGAGATCATGGCCAAGATGCCGGACGAGATGGTCGGCAAGAACAAGGACCTTTATCTCGCCGCGCTAAAGAACACGATCCCGATGTTCTCCGAGACCGGCAAGATGGATCCCAAGGGTGCCGACGCGGTGCTGGCGGTGTTCAGCATCGGTTCGCCCGAGGTGGCCAACGCCAAGATCGACGTCAGCAAGACTTTTACCAACAAGTTTGTCGACCAGGCCAAGAAGACCACGGGGAGCGCCAAATAACTGACGCGAAGGCTTGGTAATCAGGCGTCATGACGTCACTGACTATTCATCGCGTCTCGACGCTGGAACTTGCGGTGCGCACCGCCGCCTGGCCGTTCGCCGAGGAGCGGCGCGCCGAGATCGCGGCGCATTTCGCCGAGCAGCAACGCGCGCGACCGAAACTCTGGAACGGCCGGGTCCTGCTCGGGCGTGATGCCGTCTTCACCGACGGGCATCTCGCTGCGACCTATTTCGAGACGGATTTCGCCAGCTTCCTTGCCTGGCGCGACTGGGGCTTTCCCGATCCGGGCGTGTTCAACGGCTTCGGCATGGGCGCGCTCCGCACCTCCGATGGCGCCTTCGTGATGGGCGAGATGGCACATCACACCGCCAATGCGGGACGCATCTATTTCGCGTCGGGCACGCCCGATCTCGATGATGTCAGGGATGGCACGCTCGACATTCCCGGCAGCGTCATCCGCGAGCTCGAGGAGGAGACCGGCCTGTCGCCTGCCGATTATTCCGCGGAGGCGGACTGGCACTGTGTCGTCACCGGCAGCGCACTTGCAATGATACAGATCCTCAACCTGGACATGCCGGGTGAGGCGGCTCGCGCGCGGATCGAAGCCAATCTGGCACGCCAGGACGAGCCGGAGCTTTCGGCCATCCATCTCGTGCGCGGAATGGATGATCTCATGCCGGCCATGCCGCGGTTTGTCACGGCCTTCATCGCGCAGCAGTTCACCTCGCGCTGATGCGCGACGCTTGACATCGCGACGCCCAACCCATGTGATGGGCGAAAAGCAAAACAAAAACTGCAATGCACAATCGTCCAGGGAGGTTTAGATGCGCCTGCGCATGGCTGCCCGCTTGGTACGTGGGCCATTGATCGCGATTGCAGCGATGGGCTTGACCGTTTCGGTCCAGGCCCAAGAGAAGAAGATCAAGATCGGCGTGATTTTCGACCTGACCGGCCCGCTCGCCGGCGGCGGCTCCGAGCTCGAATATCTCGGCACCAAGATCATCCTCGATCATTTCAGCAAGACCGGCGTCGAGGGCTACAAGGTCGAGGCGGTCTACGCCGACGCGCAGAGCAAGCCCGACATTGCCATCAACGAATCCGTCCGCCT
Organism: Bradyrhizobium ganzhouense; assembly: GCF_049949285.1. NCBI lineage: Bacteria > Pseudomonadati > Pseudomonadota > Alphaproteobacteria > Hyphomicrobiales > Nitrobacteraceae > Bradyrhizobium > Bradyrhizobium ganzhouense. Next base: position 6,760,006 of record NZ_CP181318.1, on the reverse strand, counting down.
GCTCGAGCAGGAGAAGGTCGACATGCTGCTCGGCTTCTTCTCCTCGGCGCAATGCGTGCCGGTTGCCGCACGTGTCGAGCAGCTGAAGAAGTTCATGTGGATGACGACCTGCATCTCGTCCGCCGTGTTCGCCGACAAGAACTACAAATACGTGTTCCGCCCGCAGGCCAGCGGCGACCAGTTCGGTACGATGACGATGGATTTCATCGCGCAGAATGCGAAAGACAAGCTGGGCAAGGAGCCGAAGGATCTCCGCGTCGCCATCATCCACGAGGACGGCGCCTATGGTGTCGACGTCTCCAAGGGCAACGAGGCCGGCGCGAAGAAGGCCGGATTCAATGTCGTGCTGAAGGAAGGCTATTCGGCCACCGCGCCGGACCTCTCCGCGCTGGTGACCAAGCTGAAGCGCGCCAAGCCCGACGTGATCTTCCACACAGGCTACAACCCCGACATCACGCTGTTGCTGCGGCAAGCGCGCGAGCAGGGCCTGAAGTTCGCAGCCCTCCTCGGCCATGGTGCCGGCTACGGCGTCTACGAGAAGCTCAAGGAAGGGATGGGTGCCGACGCGAGCTACATCTTCGACACCGATCCGATCTCGATCTGGCTCGCCAACCAGAAGACCATGGACCCGAAGCTTGCACCCGTTATCAAGATGGTCGGCGAGGAGTACGACAAGATCAGACCGGGCGTTGCCATCCGCTCCGCCCATGTCGGCATCGGCGCGTCCAACACCTACGTGTTCATGGATGACGTCCTGCCGCGCGCGATCAAAAAGTATGGCGGGGTCGATCCCGAGGCGCTGCGCAAGGCGTCGCTCGACACCGACATTCCGGAGGGTGGCACCATGCTCGGCTTCGGCGTCAAGTTCTACGGCGAGGGCACACCGATGGCGGGCCAGAACGAGCGCTCGTTCCCGGTCGTGATCCAGTACATCGACGACAAGTCGTCGGTGGTATGGCCCAAGAGCCAGGCGCAGCGCGAAGCCGTGTTGCCGCTGCCGAAGGGCACCACCTACAGCAACCAGTAGCGGCGGAGCGGGGCAGTGCTGGAGGTCAGCGGGCTGGTGAAGCGGTTTGGCGGATTCACCGCTGTCAACAACGTGGCGTTCAAGGTAGATCAGGGCGAGATCCTTGGCCTGATCGGTCCCAACGGCTCGGGCAAGAGCACGATCTTCAACATGCTCTCCGGCACGCTGGCGCCAAGCTCCGGATCAATCCTGTTCGATGGCTCGGAGATCGCGGGGCTGGCGTCGCACCGGATCATCAACCGCGGCATCGGTCGCACTTTCCAGATCCCGCGGCCGTTTCGGCGGCTGACCATTTTCGAGAACGTCGCGCTGGCTGGCTTCTACGGCCAAGGCCGCCACAGCCGTGTCAAGGCCGAGGAGGCGGCGGAGCGCTCGCTCGCGATGGTGGGCTTGCCGACTGATCGTCATGCCAGCGTCGACGGCCTCGGCGCGGCCGGCCTGAAGAAGCTGGAGCTCGCGAAAGCGCTCGCCACCGCGCCAAAACTTCTGCTTGCCGATGAGAGCCTCGGCGGTCTCGACGAGACCGAGATGGGTCAGGCGGCCGACATGCTGCGCAACATCCGCGACGAGCTCGGCATCACCATCATCTGGGTCGAGCACATCATGGGCGTCTTGATGCGCGTCGTCGACCGCGTCATGGTGCTCGATCACGGCGACAAGATATCGGAAGGCCTGCCGAGCGCGGTTGCGGGCGATCCGCGCGTCATCGAGGTCTATCTCGGCACCGATGCCGAGACCACGCAGGCTGCGGCCGCCGAAGCGCGCCGCCGCGCGGGAGGCCAATGATGCTGGAGCTTCGCGGCGTCAATGCCGGCTATGGCACGTTCCAGGCGCTGTTCGACGTCAACCTCGACGTGAAGGCCGGTGAGGCCGTCGGCGTCATCGGCCCGAACGGCGCCGGCAAGACCACCTTGATGCGCGTCATCTCCGGCCTGATCCGCCCCTCGCGCGGATCAATCACGATGGAGGGCGTCGACGTCGTCGCGACACCCGCCCACAAGATCGTCAGCCTCGGCATCGCGCATGTTCCGGAGAACCGGCGGCTGTTTCCGCAGCTCACGGTCGACGACAATCTCAAGATGGGCGCCTTCATGAAGGAGGCGCGCGGGAAATACGCCGAGCGGCTGGAGGTCGTGTTCGACCTGTTTCCTCGCCTGAAGGAACGCCGCCATCAGATGGCCGGCACCATGTCGGGCGGCGAGCAGCAGATGTGCGCGATCGGCCGCGCGCTGATGTCCAATCCAAAGCTTCTGCTGCTCGACGAGCCATCGGCGGGGCTGGCGCCGGTCGTGGTGCAGCAGGTGTTCGAGCTGGTGAAGCGGATTCGCAGCCGCGGGCTGACGGTGCTGATCGTCGAACAGAACGTGCAGCAGGTGCTGCGCGTGGTCGACCGGGCCTATCTGATCGAGGCGGGGACGATCCGCGCCTCGGGCACCTCGGCCGAGATGCTGGCGAGCGACACGGTCAAGCAAGCGTATCTCGGGGTGTGAGGGCATGCAGGCATTCTTGGACATTTTCGACATCTATCTGCTGGAAGCCGTCATCAACGGTATCCTGCTCGGCGGCGTGCTGGCGCTGCTCGCGCTCGGGCTGAACCTGATCTTCGGTGTCATCGACGTGACCTGGATCTGCTACGCCGAGCTCGTGATGATCGGCATGTACGCCATGTATTTCTTGGTCCAGTATTACGGCATCAGCTATTTCATCGCGGCGCCACTGACCATTCTGCTGGTCGCGATCCTCGGCGCTCTTCTACATTATCTCGTGATCGCGCCGCTGCTGACCGCGCCGCCGATCAACCAGCTGCTCGCGACCGGCGGCGTGCTGTTCGTGCTGCAGAGCTTTGCCACCGTCGCCTTCGGCATCGACTTCCGCAACCTCGGCATCCGCCTGCCGGTGCTCGCCTTCGGCGACATGAATTTTAGTTACGCGCGGCTTTTGTCGTTCCTGGCGGCGCTGGTCGGTATGGTCGCGGTCTATCTGTTCATGACCCGCACCTTCACCGGCACGGCGATCCGCGCCATCTCGCAGGACCGCCAGATCATGGCGCTGATGGGTGTCGATACGAAGAGGATCTATCTGATCACCTCCGCGATCGGCGGGGGGCTGGCCGGGCTCGCCGCCTGTTTGCTGGTGTTGCAATATGACGTGCACCCCTTCGTCGGCCTCTCCTTCGGGCCGATCACCTTCCTGATCTGCGTGCTCGGGGGCTTGGGCAATTTCATCGGCGGCTTCATCGCGGCCTTCGTGTTTGCCGAGATCATCTCGCTCGGCGGCCTGTTCTCCGATCTCGAATGGGGCTATGTGCTCGCCTTCGCCTTCTTCATCGTCATGATGTTCATCCGGCCCGCGGGCCTGCTCGCGAGGCGCCGATGATGGGGCAGGGCCGGCTCGTAGCTTGGGGAACAGGACTGGCCGCGCTCGTCGCGCTGCCTTTCGTCTATCGCGATCCCTATCACCTGCACATTCTGGTGCTGATCCTGATCTGGTCGTTCGCCTATACGTCGTGGTCGATGATGGGGCGGTTCGGCCTGGTCTCACTCGGCCATGGCGGCTTCATGGGGATCGGCGCCTATGTCACCGCGCTGCTGTGGAATCATCTCGGCCTGTCGCCATGGATCGGCATTCCCGTCGGCATGGCCGTGGCCGGCGCGCTGGCGCTGATCGTCGGTTATCCCTGCTTCCGCTTCCGCATCACCGGGCACTACTTCGTGCTGGTGACGCTGGCGCTGTCCGGCATTGTGCTCCAGGTCATCACGGCCACGCGCGACTATACCGGCGGCTCGCTCGGCTATACGCCGAACCGTGCTTCCGGCAACAAGCTGCTGGCGTTGCAATTCGACGACAAGACGACCTGGTATTTGATCGCGCTTGCGGTGTGGCTCAGCGGCATCGTCGTCTGGCACCTGATCGATCGCAGCATGAGCCGCTACGCGCTCGAGGCGATCTCGGAGGACGAGGACGCGGCCGCTGCCGCCGGCGTCAACGTCACCGCGGAGAAACTGAAGATCACCTTGATCAGCGCTGTGATGACGGCGCTGGCCGGCGCGATCTACTGCCAGTACCAGATGTTCATCACGCCCGACACGGTCTCCGGCATCGCGGTGTCGCTCCAGATGGTGTTCGCGGCCATCGTCGGCGGCCTGTTCGTCTCGCTCGGGCCGACCGTCGGCGCCGTCATCACCATCCTGCTTGCGGAGACCCTGCGCATCGGCTTCGGCACCCGGGCGGTCGGCTGGGATAACCTCGTCTACGGCGTGCTGCTGGTGCTTTTCATCATATTCCTTCCGAAGGGCATACTTGGTAGCCTGCTCGACCGATTGAAGTCGCAACGCAAGGTGCCCCGCGCTCATGAGCAAAAAGCCGTCCAAATCGCTCGCCCAGGAACTTGACCGCTACATCACGCCATTCCGGCATGACGGATCCGGCAAGTTTCACCTGAAGAATTACAAGACCGACGAGAAGGGCGATCTGGACAAGGAGAAGGCGCTGGAGATTCTCGACGCCAACAAGAAGCGGCTGGTCGCGTTCCAGGAGAAGCTCTACGCCCAGGACCGCTGGTCCGTGCTGATCGTGTTCCAGGCCATGGACGCCGCCGGCAAGGACAGCGCGATCAAGGCGATCTTCGAGGGCATCAATCCGCAGGGCTGCGAGGTGTCTTCCTTCAAGGCACCGAGCAGCAAGGAGCTCGATCACGATTTCCTCTGGCGCCACGTCATCGCGCTGCCGGAGCGCGGCCATATCGGCATATTCAATCGCTCGCATTACGAGGAGTGCCTGGTGACACGCGTGCACCCGGATATCCTCGCCAAGGAGAAGCTGCCGCAAAAGCTCGTCACCAAGAACATCTGGAAGGAGCGGTTCGAGGACATCTCGGCGTTCGAGCGCTATCTCTGCCGCAACGGCACCCTTGTGCTGAAGTTCTTCCTCAATCTCTCCAAGGAAGAGCAGCGCCAGCGCTTTCTCGGCCGGCTGGAGGAGCCGGCCAAGCAGTGGAAGTTCTCGATGGATGACATCAAGGAGCGCGCGCTGTGGTCGCGTTACCAGGCGGTCTATCAGGACATCGTGCGCCACACCGCCACGCCGCACGCGCCCTGGTACGTCGTGCCCGCCGACCACAAATGGTTCGCCCGCGTGGTGATCGGCTCCGTCATCGTTGCCGAGCTCGAAAAACTGGACCTGCGCTTTCCGCGCGCCGACAAGGCCTCGGCGGCGGAGTTCGAGAACGTGCGCAAGGCGCTGGAGCTGGAAGGGAAGGCGAAAAAGTAAGGCGATCTCCGAGCAAGCCGCTAATGCGCGCGGTTCCTCGAAAACAACCCCATGCACAGTAGCCGACGGTCGAGAAATCAATGGCTTGACCGCCGGCGCAAACATCATTCGGGATTTACGAAATTTACTTGACCCGTCGGGCAAAACAGGGGCATGATGTCACCATCGCGCAAGCCGCCCCTCAATACCCGCGGCCCCACCAGTAGCAGAAGCGCTCGACATTGGCGGGCAGGCCCGCCTCGTAATTCGCCCACTTCTCGTATTTCGGCAGCTTCACTTCCTTCATCGCGGTATCGAAGCATTTGCCGGCATCGGCCGCCTTCTTCACCTCGGCCGAGCGATCTTCCATGTAGGCGATGTCGTTCTCGACATCCTTCTTGGTGCCGAGCCGGCCGCCGGCATAGGGATGGCCGGGGATCATCCGCTCCCAGTCCAGCGAAGCCAGCTTCTTCAGCGAGGCGATATATTCCAGCGGCGAGGCGTTGTCGGGAATGTTGCGGAACTGGACCGATTCGATCGGCGCGAAGTCGACCACGAAGACGATCTTCTCCTTCGGCAGCCGCATCACCAGCGAATTGTCGGAATGGTTGCGGCCGACATAGTCGAGCTCCAGCGTGGTGCCGCCGAGCTTGATGATCTTCTGGTCGTCGACCACCTGGTCCGGCATCACGACATCAGCCAGAAGCGCATTCTGCTTCTTCATCTCGAGCAGCCGCTCCTTGGCGCGGCGATGCGCGATGAAGGTGGCGCCGAGATCCTTGAAAGGCTGGCCGCCGGCGATGTGGTCGTAGTGGTGGTGGCTGTAGATGACGTATTTGATCGGCTTGTCGGTCACGGCCTTGATCGCGTCGATGTAGGGTTTTGCGGGACGCAAGTAAGAGATTGGATCGGTCGCGATCACGCCTTGCGGTGTCACCACGAACATCGACTGATGGTTGCCATAGCGGAAAATATAGACGTTCTCGGTGCCGTCGACCTTCTTGGTCGAGGTCTGCGGCGGCGTCTGCGCGAACGCAGATCCGGTTACGAGGGCCGCGAGCACGGCGATGCAAAATGATGCTTTCATCTCTCGCTTTCTGGAAATGGATGAGGACGGAGAAGGCGGGTGTTCTCCTCGACACAAACGCTGCCGCCAACGATTTATTCCATCGTTGCAAGCAGCCAATCTATCGCGGGAACAACATGGAACACATCGCCAAATGTGATTTGAAAGACATCGATCCTGCTTGACAGTTTTATGTCACGGGAGGAGCATGCACATGGTCGCAAACAAGCGACGCGTAACGTCCACCTCATGAGCAAGGGGAGGTCTATGACTCCACCTCCGCAGATCCAGCCGCGTTAAGTGCGATGGAGCTCGTTCGGACTATCGCATAGCGGCAAAAACCGCGAACGGCACGCCGGGTAAAGGTCTAGAGGGCTGCATCAGTGTGGCATAGCCCCTACCTACCCGGCGCTGTGCGTTTTGCGCCCGCCGCGTGAATCATGCCTTCTTCTGCACGCCGAAGAGATCACCGAGCCATTGATAGTAGACCGGCTGCTTGTCATGCAGCGTGGCGCGGTTGTTGGGGGGACGGTCGACATTGCCCCAGAGATAGAGACTTCCGGTCACGGCAAAGAACTCCTGCACGTTCTTCAGCACATAAGAGTCCGGTGGATAAAGCTCGTTCTGCCTGGCGATGCCGTAGAAGCGAACGAGGTCAGGGTTCTGCAGCGCGCCCGGCAGGACGCGAAAATGATAGGCGTGGAGCAGCTCGTGCAGCAGCACCGGCTTCTCCGGCGCATCGACCGCCGCGTCAACCGTGACGCCCGCGACCTTGGTCGAGAAGTGCCCGCCGCCGTCGCCCTGTCCGGGCTTGACCGAGACAGGCTGGCTTTTGAAGAAGGTCATGATCTCGGGCTTCGCGCCGCATTCGACGACAATGTCGATCTGATGCTTCAGCGACGCGACGACCTCCTTGATGTTAGGCTGGCTCTGCGCGGCGCTGGTGTCGGCCGTGATGCCCCGATAGGTGAAGGTGGGTCCGCTCTGTGCGATCGCCGATCGCGTGCCGAGCAGGACGGCAGCCCCCGCAAGCATGAGCTGGCGCCGGTCGAAATCTGTCATGTGATGCCCCCAAGTTCCCGCCTGTAATCTCGCATGCTTTTGCGACATTGACCACGGTGCGGTTCCATCACATCTGCGTTGCGGGAAATGCCCAAGAGAATGCCAGCGGAAATGCCAAGAGATGGTCGCCTGATCGGCAAACTTCCGACACATGATCGGGGCGAATAGCCCCATCCGACATGACGCAGTGCTTCGCGCGGTCCCGATTCCGCCGGCGCATTTCATTTATTTTGGGGAATCCGCGTGTCGCATAAGTTTGTCTCCGCGCTTTCCGCAGCGCTCTTCCTCGCCATTTCTTCTTTCTCCCCAGCCCACGCAGAGCCGCCTGCGCCGGCCGCCACCAGTAGCGCGGCCGCGCTGTCGCCTGACGAGGCCAGGCGGGCGCTGGAGACGCTTCAGGACGACAAGAAGCGCGCTCAGATGATCGATACGCTGCGCGCGATCGCGAATGCGTCCGGTCCGCAGCAGCCGGCCCCCGCGCCCGAGCAGAAGTCACCGATCCCGCTGTCGGCTGACGGCCTCGGCGCGCAGCTTCTGCTCACCGTGTCAGAGGAGATCGGCGAGATCTCGCGCGATGTCGCCGACATGGCGCGGACGCTCACGCATTTTCCGGCGTTCTATTACTGGATCGTGCAGACCGCGAATGATCCCGACGCCTATAATCTCCTGATCGAGATCGCCTGGAAGCTGGCGCTGGTGTTCGGCTGCGCGCTTGCGGCCGAATGGGTGATTGTCCGCCTGATCCGGCGTCCGGTCGCCTTCCTCGAAGGGCGCGCGCCGCAAACCGCGCGGCTGCCGGCGCAGGTGCTGCCTATTGCCGATCCCCCGTCATCGGTCGCCGATGTCACCCCGTCGCCGGAATTGCACAAGCGCAGGCACAGCCTCGCGCGGGTCTGGCAGTTGTTGCTGCGGTTACCGTTTGTGCTGGGGCGGCTGTTGCTCGAACTGCTTCCAGTGGTCGTTTTCGTTGGCATCGCGACCGCACTGCTCGGAACGGAGATCGGCGAGCCCGCGACTGTCCGCCTCGTGATCCTTGCCGTCGTCAACGCCTATGCGTTCTCACGCGGGCTGATTTGCGTCGTCCGTGCGCTGGCCGGCCCGTTCGGCCTGTTTCCGGTGCGCGCAGAGACGGCAGCCTATATCGAGATCTGGGCGCGCCGCATCGTCGGCGTCGGTGTAACCGGCATTGCGTTCGCCAACGTGGCGCTGCTGCTCGGCCTGCATCGTGCCGGCTATGCCGCGCTCATACGCATGGTGATGCTGGTCGTGCATCTCTTCGTCGTCGTCATTATCCTGCAGTGCCGCCGCCAGGTCGCCGACGCCATCCGCGCGCCTGCGGACCGGCAGGGGATTGCGGCGCGGCTGCGCAATCGCATCGCCGGCGGCTGGCATTATCTGGCCATTGCGCTCGATCTGGCGCTGTGGGCGGTCTGGGCGCTGAACATCCGCAACGGCTATTCGTTGCTGCTGCAATATTTCGTCGGCACCATAGCGGTGGTGCTGATCACGCGGGTCGCGATCATGGTAACGCTGAGCCTGATCGACCGCGGCTTCCGGATCCAGCCGGAAATCCTCCACCGCTTTCCGGGACTGGAGATCCGCGCCAACCGCTATCTGCCGCTGCTGCGCAAGATCGTCTCCGGCGTGATTGCCTTCATCGGCTTCGTGGCCGTGCTCGAGGTCTGGGGCGTCGATGCCATCGTCTGGTTCTATGGTGGCCAGATCGGCAGCCGGCTGCTCGCAGCGGTGGCGACGATCGGCGTCGCTGTCGCCATCGCTGCGGCGATCTGGGAGGCCAGCAATGCGCTGCTGGACCGGCAGATCAACACGCTGTCGCGCGACGGACATTATGCCCGCGCGGCACGCCTGCGCACCTTCCAGCCGATGCTGCGCACGGCGCTGTTGTGCATGATCGCCACGGTCGTCGGCCTCACGGCGCTGAGCGAAATCGGCGTCAATGTCGCGCCGCTGCTCGCAGGGGCCGGCATCGTCGGCATTGCCATCGGCTTCGGTTCGCAAAAGCTGGTGCAGGACCTCATCACCGGCCTGTTTTTGCTGCTGGAGAACACGGTTCAGGTCGGCGATACCGTCAGCGTGTCAGGCCTGTCAGGTGTGGTCGAGAACGTCTCGATCCGCACCATTCGGCTGCGCGCCGGCGACGGCGCCGTGCATATCGTGCCGTTCAGCGCGGTGACGACCATCACCAATGCCAGCCGTGGTGCCGGCAATGCCTCCGTCAGTGTCAATGTCGCCTACAAGGTAGACACCGACCGCGCCGGCCAGATCCTCAAGGATATCGTCGAGGAGATGCGCCGCGAGACGGAATTCCGCCCGTTGATCCGCGGCGACCTCGATCTCTGGGGCATCGACAAGGTCGATGGTGCCATGGTGTCGATCGTTGGCCAGATCCGCTGCACCGAGGCCGGCCGCTGGCCGGTTCAGCGCGAATTCAACCGCCGCATGAAGCAGCGCTTCCAGCAAAACGGCATCGAGGTCGCATCCGCCACCCAGACGATCTTGATGCATGTCGCGCCGCCAGCCGATGTCGCTGCGAATCTGACGCCGCGGCGGGCGGCGGGATAGCCGCGCCGCAAAATTTCCGGCTTGCCTCCGCTCACGCGGCAGCGTTCACTCGCCCTCCAGTCCGCTGATGACATGCGGGCAACAAAAAGGGTGGGAAGAGAATGGTGCGGGGGCTGTGGGCCGGGTTGCGCGGTCATGTAATCGTCATTTGCGCGTTGATCGGATGTGCGGCGTGGAGCGCACCCGGCCACACCCAGCCGTTCCCGTCCCGTCCGATCACGCTGGTGGTGCCGTTCGCGGCCGGCGGGCCGACCGATACGCTGGCGCGGATCCTGTCGGAACGGATCGCAGCCGAGCTGCATGCGACCATCGTGGTCGAGAACGTCGCCGGTGCGTCCGGCAGCATCGCCGGCGCCCGCGTCGCACGTGCAACGCCCGACGGCACGACCATCACCATCGGCCATTGGGGCACCCATGTGCTCAATGGCGGGATCTTCAAGCTGCCGTATGATGTGGTCTCCGATTTCGAGCCGGTCGCACTGGTCGCGATGGGCACGCAACTGATCGTCGGGCGAAAGTCGCTCGAGGCCAACAATCTGAAGGAGATGATCGCGTGGCTGAAGGCCAATCCCGGCAAGGCCACTGCTGGGACCGCCGGCGCCGGCAGCGGCGCGCATGTTGCGGGTGTCTTCTTCAAGGAGAAGACCGGCACCGACTTCCAGTTCGTGCCCTATCGCGGTGCGGGGCCCGCGATGATCGACCTCGTCGCGGGACAGATCGACATCATGTTCGACCAGGCCTCGAACTCGCTGCCGCAATACAAGAACGGTGCGATCAAGGCATTCGCGGTGACATCACCGACGCGGCTTGCGTCCGCGCCCGACATTCCGACCGTCGACGAAGCGGGCCTGCCGGGCCTGTACATCGCCTACTGGCACGGCATCTGGGCACCGAAGAACACGCCGAAGGAGATCGTCACAAGGCTCAACACGGCCATTGTCGCGGCCCTTGCCGATCCCTCCGTCAAGCAGCGCTTTGCCGAACTGGGCCAGGAGATTCTGCCGGCGGACCAGCAATCGCCCGCAGCGCTTGCCGCCTTCCAGAAGGCCGAGACCGAGAAATGGTGGCCGGTCGTGAAGGCTGCGGACATCAAGCCGGAATAGGGCTATTGCGGCATATCACTCCCTCATCCCTGAGGATTTCTCGTCATTCCGGGGCGCGCGTCAGCGCGAACTACGGTGCGCAATTGCGCACCTGAGAATCCATTGTGCGGCGGTAGCTGCGGCTCGATGGATTCCGGGCTCGCGACTTCGTCGCGCCCCGGAATGACGAGGGGAGAGAGCAACCTGCGGATAGTTCGCGAAAGTCTCGCTGCGGTGCGAGATCACAATCGCAGCGCAAGGGGCAACGTCCTTGATCTCGAGCATGCGCTGGCCGACAATGATTGCCCTTCAATAAGAAACTCCCTGGGGGAATTCGTGAATAGACCTGCTCGGGTCAGCACCCATTCGACATCATCCGATTCCGCGCACGGCATGGCCTTGCTGCGCGACCCCCTGCTCAACAGGGGTACGGCCTTCACCGAAGCGGAGCGCGATACGCTTGGCTTGCGCGGCCTGCTGCCGCCCTGCGTGCTGACGATGGAGACACAGGTCGAGCGCGTGCTGACCAATCTGCGCACGCTGCCGACGGACCTCGAAAAATTCGTCGCGCTGAACGCACTGCATGACCGCAACGAGGCGCTGTTCTTCCGCGTCGTGGTCGACAATATCGACGAGATCCAGCCGATCATCTACACCCCGACGGTCGGGCTTGCCTGCCAGAAATACGGCCTGATCTACCAGCGACCGCGCGGCATGTTCATCTCCTCGCGCGATCGCGGCCAGATCGCGGACATCCTGAAGAACTGGCCCAATCCCGCAAAGCTCATCGTCGTCACCGACGGCGAACGGATTCTCGGCCTCGGCGATCTCGGCGCCAACGGCATGGGCATTCCCGTTGGAAAACTCTCGCTCTATTCGGCCTGTGCCGGTGTGCATCCCGAGCATTGTCTGCCGATCGTGCTCGACGTCGGCACCAACAACGAAGAGCTGTTGAACGATCCCTATTATCTCGGCCTGCGCGAGCGGCGGCTCACCGGCGAGGCCTATGACAGCTTCGTCGACGAGTTCATGACGGCCGCGCGAAAGACGTTTCCCGATGTGCTGATCCAGTTCGAGGATTTCGCCAACCATTCCGCGTTCAAGCTGCTGCACAAATACCGCGACGAAGCCTGCGTCTTCAACGACGACATTCAGGGCACCGCGGCGGTCGCGCTCGCCGGCCTGTTCTCGGCGCTGCGGGTGAGCGGCGGCAAGCTTCGGGATCAGCGCATCCTGTTTCTCGGTGCAGGCGAGGCTGCGACCGGCATCGCCGATCTCGTCGTCTCCGCCATGATGGCGGAGGGCGCAACGGAAGCCGATGCGCTCCGGCGCAACTGGCTGGTGGATTCCCGCGGCCTCGTCGTCAGCGGCCGTGATGGTTTGCACGGCCACAAGCTCCGTTATGCGCATAAGGATCAGGCGCCGATCGCCGACTTCCTCACCGCGATCAAGACGCTGAAGCCGACGGCGATCATCGGCGTTGCCGCGGTGGGTGGCGCCTTCACGCCCGAGGTGCTCAAGGCGATGGCCGAGCTCAACGAGCAGCCGATCGTGTTCGCGCTGTCCAACCCGACCTCGAAGGCCGAGTGCTCGGCGGAGGATGCCTATCGCTACACCGCCGGCCGCGCGCTGTTCGCCTGCGGCAGCCCCTATGATCCGGTCAAGCTCAACGGCCGCACCTTCGTGCCGCGCCAGGGCAACAACTCCTACATCTTCCCCGGCGTCGGCCTCGGCGTCATCGCCAGCCGCTCGCGGCTTGTGACCGACGAGATGTTCATGGCGGCCGCCCACACGCTCGCCAATTGCGTCGGCAAGGAGGATTTGGATCAGGGCAGCCTCTATCCCGCGCTGCCCCGCATCCGGGAGGTTTCGGCCCGCATCGCGGTGGCCGTCGCTGACGTTGCCTATCAACGCGGGCTCGCCGACGGACCCGCGCCCAACGACGTCAAGGGCCTGATCCAGTCGCAGATGTACGAGCCGAAGTATTGACGCTCACAATGCCGGTCGAATCTGCGGAGGCAGCCCCTCACCCCACCCTCTCCCCGTAAGAACGGGGCGAGGGAGTGAGAGAGCGGTGCGCCCCTTACTGGGAGAGCCGAATTGATGTGCTTAACCTCTCCCCGCTCTTTGCGGGGAGAGGTCGGATTAACTCGGCGATGCGAAGCATCGTCCGGGGCAATCCGGGTGAGGGGCGAGGCACCCTGCCTGCCAGATCAAGAGCCTATCCGACTCGCAAGCGCCTTTTTCCGGCCGCGCACGGCGATCCTGGTTCAGCCGGAATAGCCGTTGTTTGCCGCCGCCTGATGTGCGACGGTTCGTAGCGTTACAAGAAACTCAAGCCGCTAGGTAAGCCACCATGGACGATCGTTTGCCCGACCTGGGCGATCTCGAGCACGAGGTCATGCAATTGGTATGGGCCCATGGGCCGGTCACGGCCGAAATCGTGCGCGAGCGGCTATCGCGACGCCTGAAGGAATCGACGGTGCGGACGGTGCTGCGCCGGCTGGAAGAAAAGGGCTATGCTCGCCACACCGTGGACGGCCGCACCTACGTCTACCACGCCGCCGAAGAGCGGGCCCGCGTTGCGGCCAAGGCGGTGCAGCGCATCGTCGACTGGTTCTGCAACGGCTCGATGGAGGAGGTCCTCGTCGGCATGGTGGACAATGCGATGCTCGACCAGCAGCAATTGCGTGCGCTGGCGGACCAGGTGGCCAAGGCGAAGAAGGCGAGGGGAGTGAAGAAAGAATGATCGCGGCTCTGGCTGAGGCGGCGTTACGCTCCTTCGCGCTGGGAGGCGTCGTCTGGATCGGTCTCATCCTGTTTCGTGTGCGCAATCCGCACGTCCACATGACGGCGTGGGTGGTCGTGCTGCTGGCATCGCTGGCGATGCCGTTCGTGATGCATTGGCCGACGCTCACCATCGACCGGATGCCCTTGTCCGTGCCGGTGCCGGACGACGCGTGGCCGGCCGACTTCGCGATGCTGGAGCGACCGCAGCCGTCCCTGCCGATCGCGGCCGCTACGGTTATCGCGCCGATGGTGAAGCGAGGTGTCTCGATCGACTGGTGGATGGTCGCGACCACCACCTATGCCTGCGTCGCCGGCCTGTTGCTGCTGCGGCTGGCCATCGGCCTCTGCCTGACCTGGCGTCTTGCGCGCGCGGCGAAGCCGGTGAAGAGCCGTGAGATGATCGATGCCGATGTGCGCGTCAGCGGCGACGTCGGCGGCCCCGTCACTTTCGGCTCGACCATCCTGGTGCCGCCGCAGTTTTTCGGCTGGGACGCGAAGAAGCGCCTGGCGGTGCTCGCCCATGAGGGCGCGCATGTCGCCAATGGCGATTTCTACGTCCTCTTGCTCGCCTCGCTCAACCGCGCGGTATTCTGGTTCAGCCCGTTCTCCTGGTGGCAGCTGGCGCGGCTTGCCGAGCTTGCCGAGATCATCAGCGATGCCCGGGCGATCGAGATGATCGACGACCGGCTGTCCTATGCCGAGATCCTGCTCGACGTTGCTTCCTCCGTGAAGCCGCGGCCGATGGAGCTTGCGATGGCGCAGGTGTCGACCGTGCGCGCGCGGGTCGAACGCATCATCGCAGCCGCCGCCATGCCCGTGGCGGTCGGCTGGCGCAAGCGGCTGTGGATCGCGGCCGCGATCGTGCCGGTGGTCATCGTGTCGGCCGGCATGATTGCCTATCGCACGCCGGATCCCGTGCCCGCCGGCGCAGATCTCGGCGATGTGCCGGCCCAGCATTACCGTCCGTTCGTCAATTTCTACGCCATGGGTCCCGCCTCGGTGTTCGCCATCTTCCGCGAGGGCGACGACATCTACGGGCAGCTCACCGGGCAACGCAGGCTGCGCCTGACCGTCGCCAACGACGGCACTGCGTCCTATGCGGCGTCGTTCGGTGAGGTCACGTTCCCGATCGATGCGGAGCGTCGCTCGTCCGAGTTGACGCTGCGCATGAATGGCCGCGACGTGCGCGCCGTGCGCGTTGCCGAGATGCCGGAGCCGGCCACCGATCCGATGTCGCTCGATCCATATGTCGGCTGGTACAAGGTCGCGTCGAACCGCGTGCTCACCGTGCGGCGCGATGGCGATCGTCTGCAGGTGCAGGAGACCGGGCAGGGTGGATCGAAGATTCTCGCCGAAGGCGCTGATGCCTTTTCCCTCCACGGCGATCATCTCCTGATCTTCCTGCGCGATGATGCGGCCAGCGTCTCGCATGTGCTGGTCCAGAACGCCAGCTCCGGCGCACGTCTCGCGCAGCGGATCGATGCGGCGCAGGCTCAGGCGATCGAGGCCGACTTCGCGCGCCGCCTGGCGGAAGTGCCTGATCGATTCAGGGAGCAGGTCCCGGTTGCCGGCGGCAAGGAAGCGATCCTGACCGGGATCGAGGATTTGCGCCGCGGTACACCGAACTACGATCGCATGAGCGCGCCGCTCGCAGCGAAAATCCACCGTCAGGTCGACGAATTGCGCGCGACCGTCGCAGCGCTTGGTGCGGTCGAGACGATCTTCTTCCGCGGCGTCGGGCCCGGCGGCTACGACATCTATGGCGCCAAGTTCGAGAACGGCACGGCGGAATTCCGCCTGCTGCTCGAGCCCGACGGCAAGGCCGGCGACGTGATCTTCCGGCCCGACGGCAATGACGAACTCGGCGGCATCGTCTCCTGCGCGGAAGAGACGAATTTGCGCGGCCGTGCCGGCACCTCGCCGATCAGGATCATGCTCTACAACGAGACGGAGGACGATATTAAGGTCTTCAATCTCGGTGCGAACGGCGAGCGCAAGGCGCAGAGCGTCGTCAGGTCAGACATGAGCTGGGCCGCGCTGACCACCGTGAACAGTCCATGGGTCATTGCCGACAAGTCGGGGAAGTGCATGGAGATCCTGGTGCCGGGCCGGCAGACGCGCTTCCATAATGTCGAGGCCGCGAACGTCGCGGCACGGCCGGTGCGCGCGGCGCGTCGCGCCGTCCCGATCGCCAATGGCGAGGCGATGCTGCGGCAATATCTCGCGGGCATCGGCAAGGGACAGCCCGACTACGACCACATGACGACAGAGGTGGCCAACATCACGCGTGCGCAGCTTCCGTTCGACCAGGCCATTCTGGCGCGGCTCGGCGCGTTGCGCGCGGTCTCGTTCCGCGGCGTCACCGCGCTCGACAGCGACATCTATGTCGCACAGTTCGCCAACGGCTCGGCGGAATGGCGCATCGGCGTCAGGAACGGAACGATCACCAAGATCGCGCTGGGGCCGAATTTCTAGCAGCGCGGCGTGCCGGGACGGCGCCGCGATTGCGCCAATCGCGGCTTGCGCATGAGCGCTGCGAACGCTACGATATGTAACATTACATTAGGTAGCCGGCCGTGGGCCCTGGGAATTCGGCGCGGCCCTCGCAAGCTGACCGGGTCCATGATGTGCATGCTGACGCAACGGGAGCTCGACTTTCTCGCCAGCCTGAAAACCGGCTGGCGGCTGCTCTATCGGCGCGAGCTGATGCGGCTCATCAGGGGCGGCGTCGAGAGCGAGGCGCGGCCGGAGGCACGCCCGATCATCTGGCGCGTCGTATCGAACTAACGCCCTTTCCGTTCCGATGGAATCGGAACGGGGCTCTAGATTCTTGTTTTAACGCGTTTTCTTTACGCGAACCGGTACCCACTTCGCTCGAAAACGCTCTAACTCCCCGCGAATCTGTATCGATTCAGGACATCGACTGTGATGGATTCATCACAGCCGGCGCGAAACGATGGTGGCCGCAAGGCCGCTTTTGTTCAGCCAAGGTTCTGCCCTCATTGCCCACCGAAACTCAGGGTTGTTCGGAGGGCGCATCATGTCTCGCTTTGCAAGTGCCGAAACTGCCCGGATTTCGCTGGCAACCTCGAGCCGGTTGCTGCTCGCCATCATCGGCGCCGCCTCGCTCGCCGCGTGCGCGCAATCACCTTCTGGCCGGCAACGGGCCGATCTCGCTTCGACCACAAGGCAAGCCGCGATCGAGCGTCCGCATAGGGTTGCGGCGCTGCATTCGCATCCGATCTACAGGCCACGTCCGTCTCATGACGTAGCGAGCGCGAAGCAGACGGCGTCGCATGGCGTTGCGAGCTTCTACTCGGATACGGAGACCGCAAGCGGCGAGAAGTTCGACAAGAGCGAATTGACCGCGGCCCATCCGACCCTGCCGTTCGGCACCAAGCTGCGCGTGACCGATGTCTCCTCCGGCCGCTTCGTGACCGTCAGGGTCAACGATCGCGGGCCCTTCGTCCGCGGCCGCGTGGTCGACATCTCGCCCTCCGCGGCCGAGGCGCTCGGCATGGTCGACAAGGGCCTCGCCAACGTCCGGCTCGACGTCGTGCAATAAAGCGCCGCTCGTTGTGAGATCGACACGCCGCGCTTAACCGGCTGTTAGCTGCTGTCACGCACCATGAGTGCCCGGCCAATCGGGGCTTTGGGGGAGACGGCGCTTGAACACGATCCAGTATCTCGAAGATCAGGCGGCGCGCGCCGAGCGACTTGCCAAACGGATCACGGATACGCCGACGATCGAAAAGCTCCTGACCTTCGCCGGCGAACGCCGCCGCGAGATCGAGGTCATCGCCGGCAGGCGACGCGGCTAGCGACTGTCAGTGCGATGAGCACGAAGCGCGCTCAGCTGTGGCTCTCGACAAAATCGCTGAGATAGTCGGGCAGCGTCACGCCATCGAGATCGCAGCGCGCCCGGATCTCGCCGGCAACGTCGGTCGAGATGTCCTTCATCCAGTGCTCGAGCGTGTTGAACGAGATCACCTTGATGGGGTCGTTGAAGCAGCCGGCCACGAGTTCGCCGATCGTGGCTTCGAGGTCGCTCCGTTCGACGCGAATTTCAGTGCCCTTGTCGCGGCGATCGATCACCACGAACAGGGTCTGGTCTGCGCCATAGGGCACGTTTTGACTTGGCACGGCTTCAAGCATCTGAGGCACTCACGCCTTGGGGTCGGATTCTTGGCTTTGGATTCCTGGCTTCCGATCCCCAACAACGGGAACAACCGGAAGAAGGTTCCTGCCTTTTTGAGAAGCCCGCCGCGACGATGCCGTCAGAGATATTCACGTAGCCGCGATAGCTCGATGATGTGCTCTGGCGAGAGGATGTCCGTGACCAGCGGCGGCTGCGGCGCCGTGTGGATATCATAGAGATGCCGGGTCGGCGCGGGCTTCTCCATGAAGGCCGAGATGCATTCGTCGAGCGTGCCTTCGCTCACCTGATAAGATGCGCGGTCCGGCCGGCGCTGGTTTCCGAGCGACGGCCATTTATGTAGCGCGGCGCGCGCGCTGAAATCGACCTTTGAAACAACTGATACGCCACCCATCGTCCCGCCTCACGCAAAAGAACCCCAGCACACAAACTCGCGTGCCGGGGCCCACACCCATCGCTGCATCTTAAAGCCACGCGAACCAACGCGGTGGCCGGGAAAAGGTTCCCGGCCGATGGCGGCTTAACTCGCGGCCGCTGCGATCCTGTGCCCCGGGCTGGCATGGCCATGGTTGGTGTCGTCGCCGCGGCTGACCTCGGGCGGAAGCCCTGCAAAGCGCCGCAAGGCCTCGGCCATCTGTAGCCGACCCTGGACCCCGGTGATCACCACGTCGACCATTGGAAAGGACGAGTGGAAATGGCCGTGAGCCTTGAGCTGCTCGACCGGGACGCCGGCGGCCGCCATCGCCTCGGCATAGGCGATGCCCTCGTCGCGCAGCGGATCGAACTCGCAGGTGACGACGAAGGCCGGCGGCAGGCCGGCGACCTTGCCGCGCAGCGGCGAGACGCGCGGATCGGTGCGGTCGGCCGGCGAGCAGTAGAGGTCCCAGAACCAGTACATCAGCGACCGCGTCAGGAAGTAGCCGATTGCATTGTCGTTGTAGGAGGGACGGTCGAAGCTGCAGTCGGTGACCGGACACACCAGCAGCTGGCCTGCGATCTCAGGCCCGCCGCGGTCGCGCGCGAGCTGGCAGGTGACCGCGGCGATGTTGCCGCCGGCGCTCCAGCCTGCGACCAGCACCGGGCCCGGCTTGCCGCCGAGTTCGGTGAGATGCTCGGCGATCCAGCGCGTCGCTGCATAGCCGTCTTCGGCCGCGGCGGGGAAGCGATGCTCCGGCGCATGGCGATAGCCGACGCTGACAAAGGTCATGCCGCTTCGCCGCACCATGTCGCGGCAGAACGGTTCGTCCGTCTGCTCGTCGCCGAGCACCCAGCCGCCGCCGTGGAAATAGACCACGACCTGATGCGGCCCCGGCGTTGCCGGCTTGTAGACGCGATAAGGCAGCGGGCCATCCGCGCCGGGCAGCGTGCCGTCGACGATGTCGCCGACCGGCCGTCCCGCGGGCCGGCCCTTGTTGAACTCGTTGACGAAGGCGCGCGCGCCGATCGCGCCCATCGACTCGATCGGCGGCAGGTTCAGCGACGCCAGCAGGTTCAGCACCAGCCGAACGTCCGGCTGCAGCCGCACCACCTCGCCGTCATTGCATTGCGCGGCGACGTCCGGCCCAGTGAGCCTGAAGCCGAGCATGCCGCGGCTCGTGACCTCGTCGCAGATGCTGCGATAGGGACCGACACCGCCGGTGTAGGGCATCAGGCCCTGCACCTTGCCGGGCACGTTGGCGCCCGTGTACCAGGTGTTGGCGAGCCGATGCAGCGTCACCATCGAGCAGTCGGCCATGTGCCGGCCCCAGCCAGCCTGCGCCGTCTCGGTCGGCTCGATCGTGGTGAAGCCGGCGTCGCGGAGCGCTGCCAGACGATGCACGACCCAGTCGACATGCTGCTCGATCGACACCGCCATGTTCGACAGCACCGACGGGCTGCCGGGTCCGGTGATCATGAAGAAGTTCGGGAAGCCCTCGACCGTGAGACCGAGATAGCTCTGCGGTCCCTGCGCCCAGACATCGGTGAGCGACTTGCCGCCGCGCCCGGTGATCGGATGCACGGCGCGGATCGCGCCGGTCATGGCGTCGAAGCCGGTCGCGAACACGATGACGTCGACGTCGACATTGCGTTTGCCGGTGGTGATGCCGCCTGCGGTGATCGCCTTGATCGGCTCCTGGCGCAGATTGACCAGCGTCACGTTCGGCCGGTTGTAGGTCGCGTAGTAATTGGTATCGAGGCATGGACGCTTGGCGCCAAAGGGATGATCGTGCGGCATCAGCGCTGCTGCGGTCTCCGGATCCTTCACGGCCGCCGAGATCTTTTCGCGGATGAGATCCTGGACGATCTTGTTGCCGTCGACATCGACGCCCTGATCGGCCCAGAGCTGCGTCAAGATGTGGACGAGGTCGCCGGCTGCCCAAGCACGTTCGAACCGCTCACGACGCTCGGCATCGCTCAATTGCCAGCTCACGACGGTTTGCTGCGGATAGGGCACACCTGTCATCGACTGGCGCGCCTGTTCGCGATAGGCGGCGCGGTCGCTGTGGAACATATCCCTGCGATCGGCCGGCGAGGGGCCGTTATGCGCGGGCAGCGCGAAATTCGGCGTGCGCTGGAATACGGTCAAATGTGCCGCCTGCTCGGCGATCAGCGGGATCGATTGAATGCCCGACGAGCCGGTGCCGATCACGGCGACGCGTTTTCCGGCGAGATTGACGCCGTCATGCGGCCAGCGTCCGGTGAAGTAGACCTCGCCCTTGAAGTCCTTGACGCCGTCGATCTCCGGCGGTTTTGGCGCGGAGAGGCAGCCGGTGGCCATGATGTAATGGCGGCAGGAGACCGGCGCGCCGTTGTCGGTGGTGAGCTGCCAGCGCTCGGCCATCTCGTCCCATCTGGCTTCGGTGACCTTGGTCTTGAAGCGGATGTCGCGGCGCAGATCGTAGCGGTCGGCGATGAAGCCGAGATAGCGCAGGATCTCGGGCTGGGTCGCGTATTTCTCCGACCAGGTCCAGACCTTGTCGAGTTCCGGATCGAATGTGTAGCTGTAGTCGATGGTCTGGATATCGCAGCGCGCGCCGGGATAGCGGTTCCAGTACCAGGTGCCGCCGACGTCGCCGGCTTCGTCGAGGCCGACGGCCGAGAGGCCGGCCTTGCGCAGGCGATGGAGAAGATAGAGGCCGGCAAACCCGGCGCCGACCACGGCAACATCGACCTGTTGGGCTGTTCCATTCGCCGCCTTGGACTCACGTGCGGCGACCATCGCTTCAGGCATGGTATTCCTCCCGTGTATTTTGTTTTGCCGGCAGGCTAGTCCTGCAGGCCCGGATTGTCATCAGAGCATGTGCAATCTTCGGTAGTCGTTTGCGGCGTCATCGTGGCGGCGCGAACCCTGCTTCAATGCACGCATCGCGATGCACAATGGCCGTGATTGCCCGGGCTAATCATGCGCGATCCGTCTGTGTATGCTTGCGGCTACAAGCCACGCGTACCCAAGGCGCCATGACAGAGTTGAGTGAGCGAACCAAAGCCAACATGGACGTCGTCCTGGAGGAGACGTGCCGCCAATTGCCGCATGGCGGCGATCACGACAGCCGCAGGCTCATCGCCGAGCGCCTGATCGAGGCGGCGCAATCCGGCCACTCCACGCTCGGCGAACTCGGCATCATCGCGCGACGTGCGCTGGCGGAGATTATTGCCAAGGACGGTTAGGCAGATCAATTTGGCCGCACGTTTGGTGCGCTGAAGTGGATGCCCGGGACAAGCCCGGGCATGACGACTGTTGCAAGCGGGGCGAGGTAAGATAGCTTGCCTCGCTGCGGGGCTCGGACGTAACCTGCCGGGGAACATTTCCGCGCATCGAGATCCTCCGAAGATGCGATCCCTGCTTGCGCTCATTGCAGTCCTTGTATCGCTCTGCACCGGCGCGGCCGTGGCGCAGCCGGTCGGCCAGTTTCCATTTGCGTTGACGCGCGAAGGCCAGATGCTCGGCGCCGTCGAAGGCGAGGTGGCGTCGTTCAAGGGGCTTGCCTATGCAGCGCCGCCGGTCAGCAGCCTGCGCTGGCGTCCGCCGCAGTCATTGCCCGAGAGCTCGGAGATGAGCATGGCCTACGACTATGGCGCGCCCTGTCTCCAGCCATCGCTGCCGGCCGCCGGCGAGGATTGCCTCACGCTCAACGTGTTTCGTCCCTTCGGCGTCGACGGGCCGCTGCCGGTGATGGTGTTCATCCATGGTGGCGGTTTCGTTACGGGCACCGCCAGCGATCCGCTGTTCGACGGCTCAAGGCTTGCGCAAGCCGGGCTGATCGTCGTGACCTTGAATTATCGTCTCGGCGCGCTGGGCTGGCTGACGCATCCCGCGCTGTCGGACGGCGGCTCCGGCAATTTCGGCCTGATGGACCAGGTCACGGCGCTGCGCTGGGTGCACGACAACATCGCGGCCTTCGGCGGCGATGCGAACAACGTCACGCTATTCGGCAACGGCGCCGGCGCAACGTCGATCGCGCTGCTGATGCTATGCGCCCAATCCAGCGGTCTCTTCCAGAAAGCCATTCTGCAATCAGTACCCGGCCGCGCGCGCCTGCCGTCATTGCAGGAGGCCGAGGCCGCAGGCCGGCAATTTGCCGCCGCGCTCGGGCAGGAGGCGGATCTGCGCGCCGTCCAACCGGTGCGTCTGCTTGCTGCCGAAAAGCGTCTGCTCGAGAAATCGCCACGCAGCTTTGCGCCCGCGATGGATGGACATCTGGTGACGGAAGACATCGCTGCGGGATTTATGGCAGCACATGAGAGCCACATCCCCCTGATCATCGGCTCGAACGACGACGAGACCCGCTTCGACAGCGAGTTGGAGGTCAAGGAGATGCTGGCCGCCTCCGGCGAGAGCATCGATGAGCTGCGCAAGCTCTACCCCCGTGCCGCGAGGCCGTCAGACGTTGCGGCGAGCTTCTACACCGACAAGATTTTCTCCGAGCCGGTGCGAATGCTCGCCCGGCTTCATGCCGCGACCGGCGCGCCGACCTTCCGCTATCGCTTTGCCTATGTCCCGGAAGCACGGCGCGGCAATCCCGACGAAGGACACGGGCGGGAGTTGCAGTTCATCTTCGGTGTGGAGGGCGTGCCCGGTGCTGGCATCTTCTCGCGACGGGACCGCGAGGTCGCAAATCGCATGCGGGCCTACTGGATCAACTTTGCCAGGAGCGGCGACCCCAACGGCGCGGAGCTGCCGCATTGGGATGTGGCCGCGGACCACGACCATCTGCTGCTGATCACGAATGATCGCATTGCGAGCGGCGCCGACCCCTGGGTGGAGCGTCTGGACCGGCTCGCGCGCGAGAGCAAAAAATGAGGTGGACTTAGGCCGCGAGCTCGACGCGCGGCGCCGGGCTCAGCCGGTCTTCTTCCAGATAGTCCATCGCGCCGTCCTTCTCGACGGCATAGAATTGCTGGCCTTCCTTCGAGCGGTAGGCGGCGCGAACGACGCCGCGCCGGCCCTTGTCACTGTTGACGACGTCCCCCAGCGCAAACTTCTTCATCTCACGTCTCACATGTCTTCAGGCCGATTCCTTCGGCCACGCCGGATTGTGGGCGGCAAATCGTTAACGACTTGCTAACCATACCGGTTTGCCTATGCTCGCCGCCGATTGCGCGGCTGGTACACGCGCATGTTGTCAACGAAACGAGCTGGCACAAATGACGCGATTTCCGACCCTGTTCCTGTCCCACGGCGGCGGCCCCTGGCCCTTCATGGAGGACCGGCGGGTGCAATATGCCAAGACCGCCGCGGAGTTCGGACGGCTGCCGCAGCTTCTGCCTGCAAAGCCGAAGGCCGTGCTCGTCATCACCGGCCATTGGGAGGCTGACGCCTTCACCGTGTCGACCTCGGCGCATCCGCCGATGGTGTACGACTATTACGGTTTCCCCGAGCATACCTACCACATCACATATCCGGCGCCGGGCCAGCCCGCGCTGGCTGCGGAGGTGAGGGCGCTGCTCACGCGCGCGGGCCTCGATTGCCGGGAAGATCCCAATCAGGGTTTTGACCACGGCACCTTCGTGCCGCTTGGGCTGATGTATCCGAATGCCGACATGCCGATCGTGCTGCTGTCGCTGAAGTCGAGCTACGACGCGGCCGAGCACATCAAGGTCGGGCAGGCGATCGCCTCGTTGCGCGACGAGGGCATTCTGATCGTCGGCAGCGGGCTGACCTATCACAACATGCGCGGCTTTGGCCGTGCGGAGTCCAAGCCCGTCTCGTACGATTTCGAGGCCTATCTGAACGAGGCGATCGGCAACCCGGATGCCGCGCGCCGCAACGCGATGCTGGTCGACTGGGAGAATGCGCCGAGCGCGCGTCTCGCCCATCCGCGCGAGGATCATCTGCTGCCGCTGATGGTCGCGGCAGGCGCCGCCGGCAGCGACGTCGGCAAGCGCGTCTTCGTCGACGAGGTCGCGAATGTGGCGATGGCGTCGTACGTGTTTGGATGAATTCGTAGGGCGGATTAGCGAAGCGTAATCCTCGGGCTAAGACGTAGGTGGCGGATTACGCATCGCTAGCCGATCCGCCCTACCGGCTGCGCTTCGCGATGAAGGTGCCGTTCGGCTGGTGATACACGAGTTCCTCGATCGCGCCGGACGGGCCGCGGCGGAATTCGGTGCGATAGCCGTCGAGCGGGACGATGCTGAACGTCGTGGCCTGGTAGGGCCGCAACTGGTAGAGCGGCACGAACGGGATTTTCAGCGTAAGCTGGCCCTCGGCATCCTTGGTGACGACGTGGGTCTGATCGCCGCGAATGTATTCGCCGACGCAAGCTAACCGGAACGCAGGGTCCATGCATTCGCCGGCGGCGGCGCGCGTGAAGACGATGTCCGGCACCAGCACCTCGAGCTGGGCCGAAAGACTCGCAATGTTGCCGTCGCGGTCGGTCGCAAAGGTAATCACGAGATCGTCCGGATTGAGGTCTCCGAAAACGTACGGCAGCTGGAACGAATCGTAGTGCCGGTGTGCGAGCTTCGCCTTCGTGCCGCGCCAGGCCCATTGCAGGCTGTCGCCGTCTTGCGTGATGACCACCCGGCCATAGGCCGGGTGTTCATAGGCGCCGCAAAAATCTGCGAGATCATGGCTGGGCTTCGTGTTCAGCTTGCGCGCCGTCGGCTTCGCCGCCTCGTCGGTCTTCTGTTGCGCCAGCGCCTTGCGGCGCATATCGCGCAGGCGATCCAGCCATGGCACGGGCTCGTTGCCGGCGAGATGATCGTGAACTCGGTTGATCAGGATGCTGGACACCGGATTGCCGCCGGTGTTGGTGAAGACAGCGATACCGGTGCTTCGCGCCGGGATAAGGCGCATCAGCGTGCTCCAGCCGAGCCAGCCGCCAGAGTGTCCGACCACGGGCTCGCCGCGGTAGCTGGTGTGGTTGAAGCCCAGCCCGTAATGCGAATGGCCGAACTCCTCCCACTCGGCAGCGCCTGCGAAGACGCGCGGCGATTGCATCTGCCGGATCAGCGTGGACGACAGCAGGCGCTCGCCGGCGAATTCGCCTTCTGCCAACAAGAATTTCATCCAGTTGGCGAGGGCGGCAACCGAGGTGACGATGGCGCCGGCGCCCGTCGTGGTGATGGGAAAGAATTTGCTGCGCGAGCGCACGTCGCCGCGTTCCACCAGGTAGGGAACGGCGGCGTCAGTTGCCGCGGTGTACTCCTCGGCCGAAAAGCCGACCGGCATCCGCAATTTATCGGTCAGCCGGGTGCGAATGAAATCTTCATAGCTCTGACCACTGATGCGCTCGACGACAAGGCTGGCGGCATTGTAGGCGAGATTGTTGTATTGAAATTCGGTGCGGATGTCCCGGGCCGGCTCAAGGTGACGCAGCGCCGTCATCATCTCGCTGCGCGAGAGATCGGCTGGAATCCATATCCAGTCGTGTCGAGGCAGGCCGGAGTGGTGGCTGAGCAGGTCGCGCACGGTGACGCGCTCGGTCGCGATCGCGTCATGCAGGCGGAATTCGGGAATGGCGTCGCGGACCGGCTTTGTCCAGTCGAGCCGTCCCTCGTCCACCAGCAGCGCCAACGCCGTGGCGGTGAACGTTTTTGTGATCGAGCAGATCAGGAACTGCGTCTCCGGCGTCGCGGGCAGCCCGGACTCGACGTCGCGCTGACCCCATGCCCTGAGCAGCTCCGTCTCGCCGTTCTGCACGACGGCGAGCGTCACGGCCGGCACCTGCCACTCCGCCATCGCCTCCGTGACCAGCGCGTCGAGCTCGGGGATGAGGGCTGTGATGGTCATGTCGCTTCGGGTAGATCGGTTGGACATGGCACACTCTTTCTTCCGCTCGTCTCCACAACGACTGGATGAGGACCCGTAATGTTACAAGCTGTAGCACTTGCGGCTGACCGATGCAAGCTGCGGGCGAGGCGACACGGGTCGTCGCTTCCGCCTTCGCTCTTCGAGCTACGGCGGACAAGTCCGCCTCGTGCAACGCGCGCGCGGAGAACCCATGATGCAACAAAACTAATCCGCCCTACGCGCGGCGGGATGCCATCAGGCCGCGATAGAGCGCTGCGTACTCGCCCGCCCGGTTGCGCCAGGACACGTCGGTCGCAAGGCCCGCGAGCTGCAATTGCCGCCACGCCGCCTTGTCGTGGAAGATGATGCTCGCGCGCCCCAGCGCTGCCGAGAGATTTGCCGATGTCACGGGCCCGAATGTGAAGCCGGTCGTCTCATTCACGGTATCCGCGAGGCCGCCGACGCGCGACACGATTGGCACGGCGCCATAGCGTAGCGCGCAGAGCTGGGTTAGCCCGCACGGCTCGAACCGCGATGGCACAATCAGGGCATCCGAGCCGGCCTGGAACAGATGCGCGAGCGCCTCGTCATAGCCGATCACGGCCGCGATCCGGCCCGGATGTCCGCGTGCAGTTCCCTGGTAGCGATCCTGCAGTTCGGCATCGCCGCTGCCGAGCAGCGCCAATTGCATCCCATCGCCCAGGATGGTGGGCATGGAATCGAGCAACAGATCGAGCCCTTTCTGCCATGACAGGCGGCTGATAACGCCGAGCAGCAGCGCATCCGGCCGCGGATCGAGGCCGAGCCGCTGCTGCAGCGCCGCCTTGTTGGCCGAGCGAAAAGACAGCTCCTCGGCGCTGAAGCGATAGGCGATGTGCGGATCGGTGTGTGGATTCCACACCGAGGTGTCGATGCCGTTGAGGATGCCGCTCAGCACGCTGGCGCGCTCGCGCAGCAGGCCGCCGAGCCCCATGCCGCCCTCGTCGCTTTGGATCTCCTGCGCATAGGTCGGCGACACCGTGGTGATGCGATCGGCCAGCTGAAGCCCGGCTTTCAAAAAGCTGATGCCGCCGAAATATTCGAGGCCGTGGACGTCGAACGACGCGTCCCGGGGCAAGCCGATCGCGCCCGCGAGCGTGCGGTCGAACTTGCCTTGATAGGCCATGTTGTGAATGGTCATGACGGTGCTGGGCCGCGCCCCGCCATCGTAGTGCAGATATGCCGGCGCCAGCCCGGCCTGCCAGTCATGGGCATGCACGACATCGGGCACGAAGCTTGCGACGAGACCGTGGCCGATATCGGCCGCGATGCGCGACAGCGCTGCGAAGCGCACGCCGTTGTCCGGCCAATCCACACCCTCGGTGGTGACGTAGGGATTGCCCGGCCGCGCATAGAGATGCGGCACGTCGAGCACGAACAGGTCGAGCCCATCGTGCGAGCCGGCGAGTAGCCGGCCCGGACCGCCGTAATAATCCGGCCAGCGCCGGATTTCGTCCGCGCCTGAGAGCCGCCGCATCACGTCCGGATAGCCCGGCATCAGCGTGCGCATCTCGACGCCGTGCGCTTTCAGCGCGATCGGCAGCGCACCGGCGACATCCGCGAGGCCGCCGGTCTTGACGATGGGGTAGACCTCAGAAGCGACCGCGAGGACGCGAACAGGCGTCATGTATTGAGCCTGTCGATCATCGTCTGGGTAATGAGCGAGATGCCCTGCTCGGTGGTGCGGAAGCGTTTTGCGTCGAGCTCGGGATCCTCGCCAACGACAAGCCCCTCGGGGATTTCGATGCCGCGATCGATCACGACGTTCTTGAGCCGCGCGCCGCGCCCGACGTTGACGTAAGGCATGATCACGGCGTTCTCGACATTGGCATAGGAGTTGATGCGCACTCCGGTGAACAGCAGCGAGCGGCGCAGCGCGGCGCCAGAAATGATGCAGCCGCCGGAGACCAGCGAGCTCACGGCCGAACCGCGCCGGCTTTCCTCGTCATGGACGAATTTCGCAGGCGGGGTGATCTCCGAATAGGACCAGATCGGCCAGGCGCGGTCGAACAAATCGAGTTCCGGCACCACGTCAGTGAGGTCGATATTGGCAGCCCAATAGGCGTCGACAGTGCCGACGTCGCGCCAGTAGGAGCGGGGGTCGTCGCCGGAGCGGACGCAGGAGGTCGAGAACTGGTGCGCGATGGCGCGGCCGTTCTTGACGATGTACGGGATGATGTCCTTGCCGAAATCGTGGCTCGAGTTCGGGTCTTCCGCGTCGCGCTTCAATTGATCGAACAGGAATTTTGCATCGAACACGTAGATGCCCATGCTGGCCAGCGAGACGTCCGGCTTGCCGGGCATCGGCGGCGGATCCTTGGGCTTCTCGAGGAACTGCTGGATCCAGCCGTTCTCGTCGATATGCATGATGCCGAAGCCGGAGGATTCCGCGCGCGGCATTTCGAGGCAGCCGACGGTGACGTCGGCGCCGCTGTCGACGTGCTGTCGCAGCATCACCTCGTAATCCATTTTATAGATGTGGTCGCCGGCGAGCACCACGATGAAGCGGGCGTTGTGCGACTCGATGATGTCGATGTTCTGGTAGATCGCATCCGCCGTGCCGACATACCACATGTTCTCCGAGACGCGCTGGCTCGCAGGCAGGATGTCAAAGCTCTCGTTGCGTTCGGGGCGGAAGAAGTTCCAGCCCATCTGGAGATGCCGGATCAGGCTGTGCGCCTTGTACTGGGTGGCAACCGCGATACGGCGGATGCCGGAGTTCACCGCGTTCGACAGCGCGAAATCGATGATGCGGGATTTGCCGCCGAAATAGACCGCGGGCTTGGCGCGCCGGTCGGTCAATTCCAGCAGCCGGCTGCCGCGACCGCCGGCCAGGACAAACGCCAAAGCCTGGCGGGCAAGCGGCTCATTTCCGGCGGCACTCATGTCATCCTCCCACTCGTCTGGCGCAAGCCAAATTCTGGCGTAAACCAAGGCCTTCGCGAAGTGCCTTCCGGCCGCGCATCATTGGAACCGATAGTAACGGTACGAATAGGTAATCGGGAAGGTGCTTGTTGGTTGCGAACGCGTGGGAAGCTTAACGCTTTGCCGCCGATCTCACCTCTGCCGCGCCGTCGTCCCGGCGTCATATCGGCGTGGCGGATGATCACATTTCAGGCGCGCGCGGCATCTTGTGCGCTGCACGCAAGGTCGACGCTTTGACTCAACGCCGGGATGCCTAAATCATGGCTTGCGATCCTTTTCCTAAACGAAAGGTCAGACAGGGAGGAAGGCGATGAATATCTGGAAAACGGCAATTGCCTGTTCGCTCACGGCTGCGGTCGTGGCGGGCCAGGTCGGACAGGCGACAGCGGCCCCGCTGCCGACCAATGTCGCGACCATGAAGGCCGCGGCCGGCGATGACGTCAAGCAGGTCTATTGGCGTGGCTGGGGATGGGGCTTTGGCGGCCTTGCGGCCGGCGCGATCATCGGCAGCGCCATCGCCAGCGCGCCTTACGGCTATTACGGCGGTGGGCCGTATTACGGTGGCGGCTACGGGCCGGGCTATGGCTATGCGCCGGCCTATTATGGTTACGGCTACGGGCCGGCCTATCCGCGATACTATCGGCCCTACCGTCCGTATTACGGCTATGGCTACGGCTACTACCGGCCGTACCGCCCATACTACCGTCCTTATTACCGCGGCTATTGGTAAGTTAGAGCGATAGCCACACGATCAAGCTCATGCAGGCGAGGTGCCCGAGCACGATCACGGCGAGATGCAGCGGGCCGGCTTTGAGGCGAAGCCTGCGCATCTCGCCCGCTCCGCCTTAGTTCGATCCCGCGGCCGCGGCGGTGAAGCTGCGGTCGACGGCTTTGCTTACGTCGAGCGCCTTCGGCAGGATGCCGTAGCGCGTCGAGCGGTCGGATGCTTCCTGCACCTCCTTCACCACGCTCTCGTGGGAATTGATGCTCATGTGATCTGTCTTGTTGCCTGCTTGTTACCCTGGCTCACGACACGTGAGCGCGTGATGCAGCGAGAGATTCAAGTCTACATTTGCAAGTCTATGATCGCGCGGTGCGCAGTCAATGAAATGGCTATCCGTATTGCGGATGCGTCGGGCAATGACGTTTCAGCGCGGCGACGCTTTCGAGAATGTGCGGCGTGTGCGGCCGAAGTTGCGCAAGAATCCGGCAGTCGGCGTAGCCGCAGCGTGTGATTGCGGATGATGCATCCACGAAAATCGTTTCATCGTTGTTCCGCGCGCTGATGGAGAGAATGACTTCGCATCGCGCCACATTCGAAATTCCATTTCATTGACGATGCGGCACCCGCGCCGCATGATTTGCGCATCGCATCAAAGCGGCGCGGAAAGCGCCGGCGAAAATTATTCTCTCAACGCAGCTCCGTACGGAACATGCGCAACGCGAAGCGTCGCGCGAATAGCGGAGCCGTGCCAATGCAGGAGTGGGACTGATGGGCAACGACAACAAGCGCGGCGGCTCGGGCCTCGATCGGCGCCATTTGCTGCGGGCGGGGCTTGCAGCCGCCTTCGCGGCGCCGCTCGGCGCGTTGGGCGCGCAGGCGTTTGTGCCGCAGGCGCCCGCGTCCGGCATCGACTTCTCGGAATTCCCGCTCTGCCGGACGGCTGCGGATGGCCCGGTGCTATCAGGCGCGCCACGCAAGCTCAAGCTGTCGTGGAATGCCGGCGCGGTCTGCCTCGCGCCGCTGCCGGTCGCGATCGAGCACGGCTTCTTCCAGAAGCAGAATCTCGACGTCGAGCTCGTCAATTATTCCGGCTCGACCGACCAGCTGCTCGAGGCGATCGCCACCGGAAAGAGCGACGCCGGTCTCGGCATGGCGCTGCGCTGGCTCAAGCCGCTGGAGCAGGGCTTTGACGTCAAGATCGCCGCCGGCACCCATGGCGGCTGCATGCGCGTGCTGAGCCGCGCCGATTCCGGCGTGACCAGGCTCGCCGATCTCAAGGGCAAGGTCGTTGCGGTCGGTGATCTCGCCGGGCCCGACAAGAACTTCTTTTCGATCCAGCTTGCAAAGCTCGGCATCGATCCGAACAAGGACGTCGACTGGCGCGCCTATCCCGGGAACCTCCTCAACGTCGCGGTCGAGAAGGGCGAGGTGCAGGCCTTCCTGTCGTCCGATCCGCTCGCCTATCTCTGGCTGAAGGACACTCAGTATAAGGAGGTCGCCTCCAATCTCGACGGCGACTATCGCGACAAGAGCTGCTGCATCGTCGGCCTGCGCGGCAGCCTGGTGCGTGAGGAGCCGCAGGTCGCCCGCGCCATCACGCAGGCGCTGCTCGATGCCGCGATGTTCACCTCGCAGAACCCGGCTGTCGCTGCAAAATCGTTCCAGCCCTACGCGCCGAAGGCCGCATCGCTCGCCGATATTGAGGGCATGGTGCGCTACCACACGCACCATCATCACCCCACCGGTGAGGTGTTGAAGCGCGAATTGAAGGCCTATGCCGACGATCTCAAGAGCGTGCAGGTCTTCAAGCAGAGCACTGACACGACGAAATTCGCGGAGCGCATCTATGTCGACGTATTCTCTGTCTGACCGGCTCGCATCCGGTGCGCCGCGGCTCTCGCGCGCGCCATGGTTTGCGACGTGGCTACGGGAATCCGGAGCGGGCGTGGCCGCCAGCGCCGCCTGGATCGCCTTCGGTCTCTCCTGCCTGTGGTGGGAGGATGTCGGCGACTGGTCGCGCACGCATTCGCTCGGCATCGCCGCCTTCGTCATTGCCGCCATCGCCCTGTTCGGGACCGCCGGTGCGGACTATCTCGGCTCGGCCGGCCGGGCCTTGCGCCAGCGTGCGCCGTGGCTGATTGCGCTCGGAGCGTTCCTGACGTTGTGGGAGGTCGCGACCGCCAAATTTGCCTGGCTGCCGCTGCCGTTTTTCCCGCCGCCGCAATCGATCATCGAGGTCTATACCGACGATCTGCCAAAGCTGCTCGACAGCGTGTTCGCCTCGGTCAAGCTTCAACTCGGCGGTTATCTCATCGGCGCCACGGTCGGCTTCCTGACCGGCGTCTCGATCGGCTGGTCGCGTGCGGTCGGCTATTGGGTGCATCCGGTGCTGCGTTTCATCGGCCCGCTGCCGGCGACCGCCTGGCTGCCGATCGCCTTCTTCACCTTTCCGTCGAGTTGGAGTGCCTCGACCTTCCTGATCGCGCTGGCAACCGGCTTCCCCGTCACCGTGCTGACCTGGTCGGGCGTCGCGAGTGTCAGCACGGCCTATTACGACGTCGCCCGCACGCTCGGCGCAAAGCCGTCCTTCCTGGTTCTGAAGGTCGCGATTCCCGCCGCGCTCCCACATGTCTTCGTCGGCCTGTTCATGGGGCTCGGCGCGTCCTTTGCCGTGCTCGTCGTCGCCGAGATGATCGGGGTCAAGGCCGGGCTCGGCTGGTACCTCCAATGGGCGCAGGGGTGGGCGGCCTACGCCAACATGTATGCGGCGCTGATCGTGATGTCGCTGCTCTGCTCCGGCGCAATCACGTTGCTGTTTGCGATCCGCGACCGCCTGCTGGTCTGGCAGAAGGGTACCGTGAAATGGTAGCCGCAGCCGCACTGGCCGAAGTCGCCACTCATTCGGCCGCCGGTGCCGCGCTCGACATCGAGCAGGTCAGCCACGCCTTCGACATCGACGGCGCCGAGCTCCCCGTGCTCAGCGACGTCAGCATCGCCGTCGAGCCCGGCGAATTCGTCGCGTTGCTCGGCCCGTCCGGCTGCGGCAAGTCGACCTTGCTGCGGCTCGTGGCGGGCCTCGACAAGCCCAAAGCCGGAAGCCTGCGCGAAGACGAAGTCCGCATCACCCGGCCGCATCCGTCGCGCGTCGTCGTATTCCAGGACCCGACGCTGTTTCCGTGGCGCACGGTCTGGGACAATGTCGCGCTGGGGCTGGAGGCGCAGGGCGTTTTGAAGAGCCAGCGCCACCGCGTCGATGCCGCGCTCGATCTCGTCGGGCTGTCAGACTTCCGTACCGCCTATCCGCATCAGCTCTCCGGCGGCATGGCGCAGCGCGTGGCGCTGGCGCGCGCGCTGGTCAACGATCCCAAAATCCTGATCCTGGACGAGCCGTTGGGAAAGCTCGACTCGCTCACGCGCATCACCATGCAGGCCGAGCTGGTGTCGCTGTGGCAGCGCAAGGGCTTTACCACGCTGCTCGTCACGCATGATGCCGAGGAGGCGCTGGTGCTCGCCAACCGAGTCATCGTCTTCAGCGAACGCCCCGCGCGCGTGAAGGCCGACATCCGCGTCGATCGGCCCTATCCGCGTCATCGCGGCGACCCGTATCTGGCCGATCTGCGCCGTCAGATTCTTGGCCTCTTGGGATTGGATGCGACATGGTGACTTCAGCAGTTCAGGGACGGGTGGCCCATAGCGAGCCCGATTACATCGCGCGCGCCGAGGCGCTTGCGCCAGGCTTTGCTGTGCGAGCGGCCGCGCATGACCGCACCGGCAGCTTTCCCTTCGAGAATTTTCGCGAGCTGTCCGAGGCCGGCCTGCTCTCGCTGACGGTGCCGGCGGCGCTCGGCGGGGCCGGCGCGGGGGCGCGATACACCGCGCGCGTCCTCGGCATCATCGGCAACGCCGATCCGTCGACCGCGCTGGTGTTGTCGATGCACTACATCAACCACCTGGTGATGGGGCGGAGCCCGACTTGGCCGGCAAAGCTGTCGCGCAAGCTTGCGCGCGAGACGATCGAAGGCGTCGCGCTGATCAACGCATTGCGCGTCGAGCCCGAGCTCGGCTCGCCGTCGCGCGGCGGCCTCCCGGCGACGATCGTGCGCCGCACCGAAACCGGCTGGCGCCTGACCGGCCATAAGATCTATTCGACGGGATCGCCGATCCTGAAATGGTACCTGGTCTGGGCCCGGACCGACGAGGTCGAGCCGCGCGTCGGCCAGTTCCTGGTGCCGGCGGGCCTGCCGGGCACGCGCATCGTCGAGACCTGGGATCATCACGGCCTGCGTGCCAGCGGCAGCCACGATGTCATCTTCGACGACGTCGTGATCCCGCTCGATGCCGAGGTCGATGTTCGCAAGCCCGCTGACTGGCGTGCGCCCGACGTCGCGCAGGCGACTGTCCATACGGTTTTCGTCGCTGCGATCTATGACGGTATCGCCCGTGCAGCACGGGACTGGTTCGTTCAGTTCCTGAAGCAGCGCGTTCCCGCCAGCCTCGGCGCGCCGCTTGCGACCTTGCCGCGCGCGCAGGAGATCCTCGGTGCCATCGAGGCCCGGCTCGCGGTCAATGCGCGGCTGCTCGACACCTTCGCCCGCGATTTCGACGACGGCGTCGATCTTTCCACCGGCGAATCCAACGTCGTCAAGCTGACGGTGACCAATAATGCCGTCGCCGCGGTCGAGGATGCCTTGTCCCTGACCGGCAATCACGGCCTGTCCCGCAGCAATCCGCTGGAGCGGCATTATCGCGATGTCCTGTGCGGACGCGTGCATACGCCGCAGGACGATGCGACGCGCACCGGCCTCGGCCGCGCCGCATTGGGCCTCTAGCTTTCAGAAAACAACAGGGAGACCATCATGTCGGTCGAGTTCATCGGCTTTATCGCAAACAGCAACGCTTCCGAGACCATCGTGCGCCAGGGGCCGGTGCTCGATCCACATTATATCGAGACGGTGGCGAAGGCGCATGAGCTTGCCGGCTTCGACCGTGCGCTGCTCGCGTTCCATTCGACCACGCCGGATGCGCTCCAGATCGCGCAGCACGTGCTGACCGTCACCAGGCAGCTCAAGGTGATGATCGCGCAGCGCCCGGGTTTTACGGCGCCGACGCTGCTGGCGCGCCAGCTCGCCACGCTCGACCAGCTCTATGACGGCCGCGTCTCCCTGCACGTCATCACCGGCGGCAACGCCATCGAGCTGCGGCAGGACGGCAACACGCTCGATGACAAGGATGAGCGTTACGCCCGCACCAGCGAATTCCTTGATGTGGTGCGGCTGGAATGGACCAGCGAGAAGCCGTTCAACTACAGCGGCAAGTACTACACCGTCGAGAACGGCTTCTCGCAGGTGAAGCCGCTGCAGAAGGGCGGCATCTACACCTTCGTCGGCGGCGGCTCCGATGCCGCGATCGAGGTCTCGGGCAAGCATGCCGACACTTTTGCGCTGTGGGGCGAATCCTATGCCCAGGTGCGTGACGTCACCGCGAGGGTGCGTGCGGCAGCCGCGAAGCACGGGCGGCCAAGCCCACGCTTCAGCCTGTCGGTGCGGCCGATCCTTGCCGACACCGAGGAGAAGGCCTGGAAGAAGGCCGAAGGGATCCTCGAGCGCGCCACCGCGCTGCAGGACCAGACCGGTTATCGCCGGCCCAATCACGCGACCGAGGGCGCCAAGCGGCTGCTGGCGGCGGCCGACCAGGGCGCGCGCATCGACAAGCGGCTGTGGACGGAGATCGCAAAGCTCACCGGCGCCAACAGCAACACCACCGCGCTGGTCGGCACGCCGGAGCAGGTCGCCGAGGTCTTCGCCGACTATTACGATCTCGGCGTCAGCCATTTCCTGATCCGCGGCTTCGATCCGCTTCCCGATGCCATCGACTACGGCCGCGAGCTGATCCCGCTGACGCGCAAGCTGATCGCCGAACGCGACCAGCAGCGCGGGATCGCGGCGGAATGATCCGGCTCGTCATTGCTGCAGCGCTCGCATTTGCGGGCGCTGATCTCGCGGCCGCGCAGACAACGCTGCGCGTCGGCGACCAGAAGGGCAATTCGCAGGCGGTGATGGAAGCCGCAGGCGTGCTCAAGGATCTTCCCTACAAGATCGAGTGGAAGGAGTTTCCGGCGGCCGCACCGCTGCTGGAGGCGCTGAGCGCCGGCGCGATCGAGACCGGGCTCGTCGGCGACGCGCCCTTCACCTTCGCCGACGCCTCGGGCGCGCCGGTGAAGGCGATCGCCGCGATCCGGCAGACCGGCGAGGGGCTCGCGATCCTCGTGCCCGAAAAATCGCCGATCAAGAGTTTTGCCGATCTGCGCGGCAAGAAGATCGCGACCGGCCGCGGGTCGATCGGCCATCAGCTGATCCTCGCCGCACTGGAAAAGAACGGCTGGGCCGCGAACGACGTGCAGATCGCGTTCCTGGCGCCGTCGGATGCCAAGATCGCCTACACGCAAGGCTCGGTCGATGCGTGGTCGACCTGGGAGCCTTACGTGAGCCAGGAGGAGGTGCTGTTCAAGTCGCGCCGTATCATCACAGCGGATGGCCTGACGCCGGGGCTGAGCTTTCAGGTGGCGCGGCCGGACGCAATCCGTGACAAGCGCGCAGAGCTGACCGACTTCATCCGCCGCCTCACGGTGGCGCGCGCGTGGTCGCAGACCAATGCCAACGGTTATGCGGAAACCTGGGGCAGGCTGATGAACATCCCGACCGCGATCCCGCAAAACTGGCTCTCGCGCGCAAAAATCCGTATCGCGCCGATCGACGACGGCGTGGTCGCGGACGAGCAGAGCACGATTGATCTCTATTTCCGCTGGGGCCTGATCAAGCAGAAGCTCGTTGCGGCGGAGATTGTCGACCGCACCTTTGCGGATGCGATCGCGAAGGCGGGCCTTTAGCGGTGCCCTCGTGTCCCGGACGCAGTGCAGCGCGTAGCGCTGCTCCGCAGAGCCGGGACCCAGGCCGCACATGTTGCTTTCAGTCATATGGGCTCCGACTCAGCAGCGCACCACTGCGTGATGCGCTGCGTCCGGGGCACGAGACCTCACAAGCATTCAAGCAATCGTGAGGCCGGAAGAGCATTCTCTATTCGATTGCCATACTCGAAACGTTCCTTCTGCATTCCCGCGTCGCGACAACACCCTCATTGCTATTTGTATCGCTCCTCTTGCACCGCCGTCCGTCCCGTCAAAGATCATCCAGACGACCACATCGGGAGACCGGCCATGGGCCTGCAAGAAACAAAAATCGAATCGCTTCCCTTCGTCACTGCTGAACTCAACTACCTCGCGCCGGTGTCCGGCAAGCCACGCACTTACGCCTTCGATCCGCCGCTGGGCGAACCGAAGAGCACATCGCTGCCCGAGCCGCATCAGGTCCCGATCTTCGATGCGCGCTTGATCGCAAACAATATCTCGCTTGATCGCGAGGGCTTTGCGCTGGTGCGCCACCCAAACCAGGTGAAAGACTTTTACAACGACGAAGAGATACGTGCGGTCTACTATCCCGCTGTCGAGGCCTTCCTTCGCGCGACGTTGAAAGCCGATCGCGTCGTGATCTTCGATCACACGGTGCGCAGGCGCGTCGAGGGCGCCGCGGATATTCGCGACGGTGGTCCGCGCCAGCCTGCGACGCGCGTCCACGTCGACCAGACTGCCGTCTCCGGCGCCAACCGCGTGCGCGAGCATGTGCCTGACGAGGCCGAAGAGCTGCTCAAGGGCCGCGTCCAGGTGATCAACCTCTGGCGGCCGATCCGCGGTCCCTTGCGCGATTCACCGCTGGCGATGGTCGACGGCACCACGGTGTCGCCCGACGACTTCGTCGCCTCCGACCTGATCTATCCCAATCGTCGCGGCGAAACCTATTCGGTGAAATACAATCCGAACCACCGCTGGTTCTATTTCCCGGAGATGACGGCGGACGAGGCGCTGCTGCTCAAATGCTATGATTCAGCAACCGACGGACGCACCCGTTTCGGGCCGCACACCGCCTTCATCGATCCGACCACGCCGGCCGATGCCGCGCCGCGCGAGAGCATCGAGGTGCGTACGCTGGTCTTTCACAAACAGTAACAATGTGTGATGGCACTGCCGGGCGTTGCCCGGCAGTTCCCGGAACCAAGTGGAACCGGGCGACGTTGCAGCGCGGGGCAGGGCCAACCGGGAGCGGTGCCGTGCGAGCGCTGACAACATTATTGTTTGGTGTAACGACTTCTTCTCTCGCCTTCATCTCCATTGCAAATGCCGAAAGCGGACTTGCCTCATATTATGGATACGGGAAAGCCGCGAGGAACGGCGAGCTGACCTGCGCGCACCGGACGCGCCCGTTCGGCAGCGTGCTCAGGGTGTCCTACAGCGGGCGGACGATTCAATGCCGCGTCAATGATCGTGGCCCCTTCATCCGCGGCCGCATCGTCGATCTCTCGGTGCCCGCCGCCCGCGCGCTCGGCATGATGAGCGCAGGCGTGGTGCGGGTCTCGGTGGAATAGCTCCTTCAGCGCAATCGAGCGCACCGGAAAGCTCTTCATGTATGCCGAGGACTGGATCTACTCGCCGGCCGTCGCCTACCAGGCTCCGACCGCGATCATCACGACAATGGTCAGGCAAGAGAGGCAGGCAATCGACGCAGTATAGAATTCGGGCGTATTCAATCTCGCCTCCTGAAAATGTACTGCCTTTCTAAAATACCGTTGCTGTGGCGGGATTATTCCCGCGCGCGCTTCGATTCGGCTTCGTGTTGCGGGTCCATCCCATCCGGCTCGGCGGAATCGTCATCCGGCAGAAAGAGTTTTGGATGTTTGCCCGTGAGCAGAAGCTGCTTGCGCATCTCGGCAAGCCGAGCACGGCAGAATTCCCTGTAGAGCAATTCGAATATGGCGGGCATTGTCACCCCCATCGCTGGAATTCACGATCTGAAAATGTCTGATCCGCGCTGGACGGCTTCGAAATGCGAGCCGGTTTGCCGGTTGTGCCAGTGCTGAGCGCGATCGGCTGATCGGCTTGTACGCATGAAACGAAGCGGGGCTCGTTACCCAGATCACACTTTAGAAAGCTTTTGTTTCAGAAAAACTTCGTCTCGCAACCAGCACGAGTTGCTCGGTCATCGAAAATCCAACTACAGCGCGAAAAGAATGACCGGTGGGTGCAAACGCTCTGATCTGCAACGCGATTGTTGCTGCGGGTAGAGTTATTAGGCACGGGCGGGGCGAGGGAGCGCGCCGTCATCGTCGCGCTCTAGCTACGTCCCGTAAGTCGAACCCTTCGGCAGCGGAAACACCGGGTCTTGTGTTCGAATGTTCGTTGGCCATACCACCGAGATGTGCTCGCCGGCGTTCTGCATCACCACCGGCGTCGAGCGTTCGTTCTGGCCGGACAGAGGCGTGCCCGGCGGGAAGAATTTCACGCCGTAGCCCTGGATGGTGCCGCCGGGAGGAATGTCGACGTCGAGCGCGGCCTTGCGAATGGCCTCCGGCTCGAAGCTGCCATATTTCTCTTTCGCCCTCGGCAGCACGTTGTTGAGCAGCACCCAGGTCTGATTAAAACCCATCGAGCAGTGCGGCGGCACGTCGGTCGCGCCGGTCTTGGCCTGGTAACGCGTGACCATGATCTTGATCAGATCGCCCATGCCGGGTGCGAGCTTCGACGGATCGAGCAGTTGTGCAGGCACCGGATCGATGTTGCAGAAATTGTCGATGTCAGCACCGAAGGCGGTGCGCAGCTTGTCGAGCTGGCTGTAGCCGGCGCCGGCGCCGAACAGCATCTTGAAACGCAATCCGCTCTCGCGCGCCTGCCGCAGAAACAGGGTGATGTCGGGATTGTAGCCGGCGTGCGAGATCACATCGACCTTGGCGCGCTTGAGCTTTGTGACGAGCACCGAAAGATCGGGCGCGGAGGCCGAATAGCCCTCGCGCAACACGACCTGGATGCCGGCCTCTCTGGCATAGGCCTCGTCTGCTGCGGCGACGCCGACGCCGTAAGGACCGTCCTCGTGGATCAGCGCAACCTTGACCTCCTTGGGGTCCATGCCGAGTTTTGCTTTCGCGTGCTCGGCGATGAAGCCGGCAAACGCCTGGCCGTATTGATCCGAATGGATCTGCGCGCGAAAGACGTATTGCAGGTTCTTGTCCTTGAACACG
Organism: Bradyrhizobium ganzhouense; assembly: GCF_049949285.1. Lineage (NCBI taxonomy): Bacteria > Pseudomonadati > Pseudomonadota > Alphaproteobacteria > Hyphomicrobiales > Nitrobacteraceae > Bradyrhizobium > Bradyrhizobium ganzhouense. The sequence continues at coordinate 6,719,967 of NZ_CP181318.1, read as the reverse complement.
GCGGTCGACACCGCGGTCGTGATCCAGAGGATCTTCTTCTGCTGCTCGACCTTCGCCGCCATCGGCACGGCGTGCGCGCTCGAATAGACCCCGTTGATGATGTCGATCTTCTCCTGGCTGATCAGCCGTTCGGCCTCGTTGATGGCAACATCGGCCTTGCTCTGGGAGTCGGCGGGGACGGGCACGATCTTGGTCTTGCCGCCGATGCCGCCTTTCTCGTTGACGAGATCGATCGCGATCTGCGTTCCGACGGACGAGGCGACCGAGCCGCCCGCGGCAAACGGGCCGGTGAGATCGTAGATCACGCCCATGCGTAACGTCTCGGCTTGCGCCTGGGCCCGGGTCCAATCAAGGCTGAGTGTGGCGGCGGCAGCCGCCGTACCCTTCAGCAGCTGCCTGCGTGAAGTCGGCATCCTATCCCTCCCTCCGAACCGTCGTTTGCGACTGGTTTTATGTTTCTTTCGAGTATTTGGAGGGCACTTGTGAAAGTCAACATGCACCGCACCAGGCATATCGCGGCCGTGCGCGATCAGACCGGCATTTTTCCCTGAGTATCATTCTTTTTGCGGAGCGCTCAGGACAAGACCGCTCCGCTGTCCCTCGCCACGGATCGTTCGATTGCCCTGCATCATGCCGGACGCGAACATCCGCTTGTCGTGCGTGTGCTTTCAGCTTCGCCCGGGCACTTCATCCTCTCCCGCAATTGTGATGGTTTCGCTCCCGGGCGTTCGCCGCCGGCCAGGCTTGCGACCGGCATTCGGCTTGTGCGCATCGGAGGTTGCGTGCCATCCTAGCGGGGTAAATTGCACGGGAAGCCCAATTCCCGGCTCGGCCATTGCGCCGCGTTAAGGGTGGAAAACAAAAGCTCAGGAGAAGAGACATGGTGTGGACGCTTCGTTTTGCGGGGCTCGCCTGCGTTGGCCTGTTGCTGTCCCCGGTCAGTGCCTTGGCAGGGCCGAAGGTCGTGTCCGGTCCGGGCGCCGATCCCGGCTGCTTCAAGCCTTGGTCTGCTCAAACCAAGTTCTTTCAGTGGGACAAGAAGCCCGGTCCCTACAAGATCGCGCTCGTCAACGGCTTCGTCGGCAATACCTGGCGCATTCAGATGGTGAAGACTGCAAAAGCCTTCGCCTCGCAGCCGGGCATCAAGGAGAACATCAAGGAGTTCAAGGTCGTCTCGACCGGCACCGATGTTGCAGCGCAACTCGGCGCGATGGAGGACTTCATCAATCAGGGCTTCGACGCCATTGTCACCATCGCGGTGGCTCCGGATGGCTTCGATCGCATTATACGTCTCGCCGACAAGAACAACGTGGTCGTGGTTCCCTTCGACAACGTCCTCGACACCGACAAGGTGATGATGGTCAACGAGGACCAGAAGGAGATGGGCCGCATGTCGGCGAAGTGGCTCATCGATGAGAGCGGCAAGAAGGCGGGCGACATCCTCGAGGTCCGCGGCCTGCCGGGCAATTCGGTCGATCGGGACCGCCATCTCGGCTTCCGCGAGGTCATGGAAGCGCCGGGCAACAGCTTCAAGATCACCGAAGTGGTCGGCAATTGGGATACCGGCACCTCGCAGAAGGTGACGGCGGATGCGCTCGCGGTGCACGGCCATTTCGACGGCGTGTTCACGCAAGGCGGCTCCGACGGCACCGTGCAGGCGATGATGTCGGCAAAGCATCCGTTCGTCCCGATGTCGGGCGAGGGCGAGAACGAGTACCGCAAGCAGATTGCCGATCACGCCAAGGACGGGCTCAAGGGCATGTCCTACGGCCAGTCTCCGGCGCTGGTTGCCATCGCCACCAAGGCGGCGATCTCCGCGCTGCAAGGCAATGTGATGCCGCAGCTGATCTCGATCCCGATCCCGGTCGCGACCTACAAGGACCTGAAGCCCGGCACCAACTACTGGCCGGACCTCAACGCAAACTTCTTCGCGCCGAACCAGTTCGCGCCCTGTGGCGTCAATTTCACGGCGCCGGAGATCATGTCGCAGAGCGAGAAGAACACCCAGTGAGCGCACCGGAGATGCCCCGGTTGCGGCCCGGCCTCGGCCGGGCCGCGGCGGCGTGAGCGCGGCCATGCCGGACGCCACCTTGAGCCAATCCGCCTTCCTCACCCTGTCCGGAATCTCCAAGCGCTACGCCGGCGTGCGCGCGCTCGAAGGCGTCGACTTCGCATGCGAGCGCGGCAAGATCCACGCGGTGCTGGGCGAGAACGGCGCCGGCAAGTCGACACTGATCAAGATCATCGCCGGCGTCGTCCAGCCCGATACCGGCACCATGCGGCTGGGCGGATCCGATGTGAGCTTCGCGACGCCGTCGGCGGCCAATGCAGCCGGCGTCGTCTGCATCTTCCAGGAATTGTCGCTGATGCCCGACCTCTCGGTCGCGGACAACATCTCGATCGCGTCGCCGCCGCGCCGCTTCGGCCTCATCGACGCGCGGGCGCAGCGCCGCCGCGCCGAGCAGCTGCTGGCCGAGATCGGATGCGAGGACGTCAATCCCCTGATGCGGGTGCGCGATCTGCCGCTGTCGCGCCGCCAGGTGGTGGAGATCGCCAAGGCGCTCGGCAAGAGGCCGCAGCTCCTGATCCTCGACGAAGCCACATCGGCCCTCACCAGCGCCGACGTCGAGAAGGTGTATGCCATGCTGGCGCGGCTCAAGGCCGAGGGCGTTGCCATTCTCTACATCTCGCACCGGATGCACGAGGTCGAGGCGCTGGCCGACCGCGCCTCGGTGTTCCGCAACGGGCGCCATATCGAGACCTTCGACAAGGGCCGGCGCTCGACCGCCGATATCGTTCAGCTCATGATCGGGCGCGACATCGCCACCCAGTATCCGCCTAAGCCCGCGCGCGGATCGCCGAAGCCGATGCTGGCTGTCGAGAATCTGAGCTGGGACAAGAGTCTCGATCGCATCTCGCTCCGCGTCGGCGCCGGCGAGATCGTCGGCCTCGGCGGGCTCGACGGCCAAGGGCAAAAATCCTTGCTGTTGGCACTGTTCGGGGTGCTGCGCGGCGTCTCCGGGCAAGTTACCGTTGAAGGCCGCGAGGTGCGTCCGGGATCTCCGGCGGCGGCCAAGTCGGTCGGCATCGCGCTCGTGCCGGAGGATCGCAAGACCGAAGGCCTGATGCTGCCGATGTCGATCGCCGACAATCTGGTGATCGCCTCGCTCGACGCGATCTCGACCGGACCTCTGGTCGACCGCGCGCGCGAGACCGAGGCGATCAAGCGCGCCATCGCGCGGCTGCAGATCAAGATCGGCGCGCCCGGCGACGCGGTCGCCACGCTCTCCGGCGGTAATCAGCAGAAGGTCGTTCTCGCCAAATGGCTGATGACCGATCCCAAGCTCATCCTGCTCAACGATCCCACGCGCGGCATCGACGTCGGCACCAAGCAGGAGCTCTACCGGCTGATGCGCGAGCTTGCCGACCAGGGCGCCGCCATCCTGTTCTACTCGACCGATTATGACGAGCTCATTGGCTGCTGCGACCGCGTGGCGATCATGTATGACGGGCGCATCGTGCGCGAGCTCCAAGGCGACGAGCTCACCGAGACCAACATCATCGCGAGCGCTCTGAACATCGACGCGGCGGCGCCGGACATTCCCGGAGCCGCCCATGCTTGACGATGTCGTCATCCGGATTCGCCAGAACATCGGCATCGTCACCGCCGTCCTGTTGTTCTCCATCCTCTATCTGCTCTACAACTTCGCCCACCCCAAGGGCTTCTCGTCAGCGGTTCTGGTGCAGAACGGCGACGAGATCTTTGCGCTCGCCATGCTGGCGATGGCCCAGACCGTGCCGGTGCTGGCGTCGGGGCTGGACCTCTCCGTCGGCGCTGTCATGACCATGGTGGGGTGTTTTGCGAGCTATCTGCTCACGGGGGCGGGCACGGCGTTGCATCTCGACATCTTCGGTCTGCATCTCGGCCTCGGCACCTTTCCCGGCGGGGTCAGCGGCATCCTGCTCGGGATCGTCGTGTGTCTTGCGACCGGCGCGCTGGCAGGCTTCGTCAATGGCTGCGTCGTCGTTTATGGACGCATTCAACCGATCATCGCGACGCTTGCGACCGGCGCGATCTATATCGGCATCGCGCTGTTCCTGCGGCCGACACCGGGCGGCAAGATCGACGAGGATCTCAACTGGGCGCTGACCAACTCGCTCGGCGATTTCGCCGCGACCGTCCACATCTTCGATGATGGCGCAGCGCCCTGGTTTGCGCCGGTGGCCTGGATACCGGTGCCGTTCGTGCTGCTCGTGCTGATCGCGCTTGTGGTCTGGGTGCCGTTCCGCCGCTCCGTGCTCGGCCGGGCCGTCTATGCGGTCGGCTCGGCCGAAGGCGCGGCCTATATGTCCGGCCTTCCGATCGAGCGTGCCAAGATCGCGGCCTTCACGCTCGCCGGCTTCTTCGCCGGCTGTGGCGGCCTGTTCCTCGCCATCCAGACATCGTCAGGGAATGCCGACATCCCGCAGGCCGGCGCCTACACGCTCAACTCGATCGCCTCCGTCGTCATCGGCGGAACCTCGCTGCTCGGCGGGACCGGCAGCGCGATCGGCTCGATCTTCGGCGCGATGGTCCTGCGCGTCATCTCGTTCTTCTTCCGCATCTTCGACATCGCACCGCTGTTGCAACCGCTGTTCGAGGGCCTGATCCTGCTGGCGGCAGTTAGCATCGGCGCGCTGGGCGTCCTGCGCGTCAAGAACACGCTGGAGCTGTTCCGATGAGTTCGGCCTCACTCAGTCTCTCGCGCGATGACCGCCCGATCCTGATCGCGGCACTGTTCATCCTCGTCATCCTGGTGGCGGGCACGGTCTATACCTTTGCGCGCTTCGGCAGCGCGCCGCTGTTGTCACCGACCTATTTGTTGCAGCAGCTTCAGATCGGCGCTTTCCTCGGCATCGTGGCCGCCGGAATGATGATGGTGATCCTGATCGCCCAGATCGACCTGTCGGTACCGTGGACGCTCGCGGCGGCCGCCATGATGGCGACATCGATCGGCGGGCCGCTCGCAATTCCGGTCGGGCTCGGGGTCGGGCTTCTGGTCGGTCTCGTCAACGGCATCGGGGTTGCGTATCTGCGCGTGCCCTCGATGATCTTCACCCTTGGCGTCAACGCGGTGATGCGCGGCCTGATGGTCGCCCATACCGGCGGCTACGCGCCGCAGACCGCCGCCACCGACCTGATGCGGACGCTCGCCGGCGATCGCACATTCGGTATTCCCAACGCCTTGTTCGTCTGGGCCGCCGTGTCGGTGCTCGTCACGATCGTTCTCCAGCGCACGGCGCTCGGCCGCTACGTCTATGCCATCGGCAACAAGGAGGCAGCCGCGTATCTCGCCGGCGTCGACACCCGCCGCATCACCGTGATCTGCTTCGTCCTGTGCGGTGTCGCAGCCGCGCTCGCCGGCGTTCTGCTCGCCGGCTACTCCACCAAGGCCTATCAGGGTATGGGAGATGCCTATCTGCTGCCGTCGATCGCAGCCGTCGTGATCGGCGGCACCAACATCCTCGGCGGTCGCGGCCGCTATCTCGGCACGCTGATCGGCGTCGTGCTGATCGTGCTGCTCAACAGCGTGCTGTCGATCATGGACATGCCCGAGGCCGGCCGCCAGGTGATCTACGGCCTCGTCATCATCTTCATGCTGCTGGTGTACGGGCGCGGCGAGCGTGTCACGAGTTGACGCCGCGCTATCAAATTCCTGGTGGATCAGAGAAAGGGCGACGCCAAGGCCGGCGTTTCGACCAGCGCGTGAGCGGCGTATTCAAGCGCGGATCTGATCTGTGCCCGCGTTGAAGGACCGCAGATGCAGACTCTCACGGCCTCGGGAGGCGGATCGCTCACGACAAAGGCGTCGCTTGCGACCACACCGATGCCGGTCTGCCGCATATGCTCCACGAAAGCCGAGCGTCTCCACGGTGTGGGCAGCTCAACCCACAGGTTGAAGCTGAGGGGATCGCCGCGATAGGACCCCTTGGGCAGGATTTCGGCGGCGAGCTTCTGCCGCGCCGAAGTCTCGGCGCGGATGAAGCGCAACATCGTGTCCGCGGTGCCGTCTTCGATCCAGCGCGTCGCGATCGCCACGGTAAGGGGTGATGCCATCACGGTCGCTGAACGGAGCGCCGAGGCAAACGGCCAGGCCGAGCGCGTGTCGGGCACGACGACGTAGGCGGCGCGCAAGCCCGCTCCGATGCATTTTGCCAGTCCCGCGACGTGCCAGGTCAGATCCGGCGCGATGGCAGCGAAGGGCGCGTGGCCGTGGCCGTGCTCGGGTATGAAGCCATAGGCATCGTCCTCGATGATCGGCAGCTTGAAGCGTCGTGCGATCGCGACGATCTCGCGCCGCCGCGAGTCCGGAATCGTCAGCGTCGTCGGATTTTGCAGCGTCGGATTGAGGTAGATGGCCTTGGGCTTCAGCTTCTTGCAGGCATCGGTCAGCGCCTGTGGCTCAATGCCGTCGCCATCCATCGGCAGGCCGATGAGCGTGATGCCGAGCTGCGCGGCGATGGACCTGATCCCGGGATAGGTGATGGCCTCGCACAGCACCACTTCGCCTGCTTTCGCAAGGATCGAGAGAATGCCGAGCAGCGCCGGATGTGCCCCCGGCGAGACGAAAATGCGGCTCTGTGCCGGCACCAGCGCACGGCGGCCGAGCCAGCTCGACGCGGCATCCTTGTCGGCCTGCGTGCCGCCAAAGCCCTGGTAGCGCAGCAGCGGTGCGATGTCGCGCAGCACATGTTCGGCGCCGGCCTGCATCCGCTCGATCAATTCGGGATCATCGGGCTCGGGCGGCAGGTTCATGGACAAGTCGACGGGACGCGGCGGAAAGCTCGTCGCCGCGCGCCGCGGTCGCGGCTTGTCGCGAACGAAGGTTCCCTGTCCGACCTTCGATTGGATCAGCCCGCGCTTCTGCGCCTCGACATAGCCGCGTGCGACGGTGGTGAAATCGACATCGAGGCGCTTGGCAAGTTTCCGCTGTGGCGGCAAACGATCACCGATCACGAGCCGTCCTGCCGCGATGTCGTCGGCAATCGCGTCTGCGATTGCGAGATAGCGCGGCTTGTCGCTGTTCGATAGATCGGGTCGCCAGTCGGCCATTGCTCGGTTCCGTCAAGTTACGTCAGTAGAATTGACTGTATATTGTTGCAAGCGTCGAGGCAATTGCATCGCAGCTGTTGGTGGCTTGGGGAAGAGGGTTTGTCAGGGCGCGCTGCACACTGATCGAGCGCGCTGCCCAGCATTTATCAGGCAGTATTTTTCGACCATCGCGCAAGCCGATCCCGATCCAGTCAGGTCTCCATTCCACATTGAATGCATCAATGACTGCAAATTGTATGGTTTGATGATTTGTAGTGCAGAACGTCGCTTGGCACATTGATTGCAAAACCTGATCTCGATCCGGGAGGGCCGGACGTGAACAGGAGATGTCTATGCCAGCAGTGAACATGCCCGCGCGTCAGAAGGGCGACTTTCTTGTCGACTACGAAGAGAAGGTTTTCGAGGACGTCAAAGCAAGGCCCGGTGAGAAAGCGCTCGTCACTTTCCACACCGTCGCGTTCGAGGGCTCCATCGGCCTCGTCAATATTCTCCAGGCGCTGCGCCTGAAGCGGAAGGGTTTCGAGACCTCGGTTCTGCTTTACGGTCCCGGTGTCACGCTCGGTATTCAGCGCGGCTTTCCGAAGATCGGCGACGAAGCCTTCCCTGGCGCGCAGAACTTCAACAACCAGCTCGCAAAGTTCATGGATGAAGGCGGCAAGGTCTATGCCTGCCGGTTCGCGCTGCAGGCGCTCTACGGCCATGGCGAACCGTCGCTGATTCCGGGCATCCGGCCGATCAATCCGCTCGATGTGCTCGACCTCATGCTGATTCATCGCAGGGACGACGCGTTCATGATCCACACCTGGACCGTCTGACCTCGGTTGGCTCACGCGACGGACGAGGGAGGAGCACAGTGACAGCGAAGCGCACGATCAGGGCTGGCGCGATTCAGATCGCGCCAGATCTGGAGACGCCGACCGGAACGGTCGACCGGATCCTGGCGGCCATCGCGGAGGCGGCCGGCAAGGGAGTCCAGTTCGCCGTTTTTCCGGAGACGTTCGTTCCCTGGTACCCGTATTTCTCCTTTGTCCGTCCGCCGGTCCTGAGCGGCGCCGAGCACATCCAGCTCTACGACAACGCCGTCGTCGTGCCGGGTCCCGTGACGGATGCGGTTGCGCAAGCGGCCAGGCGTCACGGCATGGTGGTGGTGCTCGGCGTCAACGAGCGCGATCACGGCTCGCTTTACAACACCCAGCTCGTGTTCGACGCGAACGGCGCGCTCGTCCTGAAGCGCCGCAAGATCACGCCGACATTTCATGAGCGCATGATCTGGGGGCAGGGCGATGGCGCCGGCCTGAAGGTGGTCGAGACCGCGATCGGCCGGGTCGGCGCGCTGGCCTGCTGGGAGCATTACAACCCGCTCGCCCGCTACGCGCTGATGGCCCAGCACGAAGAAATCCATGCGGCCCAGTTTCCGGGATCGCTGGTCGGGCAGGTCTTTGCCGACCAGATCGAGGTGACGATCCGGCATCATGCGCTTGAAAGCGGATGCTTCGTCGTCAACGCCACCGGCTGGCTGACCGAGGAGCAGATTGCGAAAATCTCGCCCGAGGAAGGCCTGCGCAAAGGCCTGCGCGGCGGCTGCATGACCGCGATCGTCTCCCCCGAAGGAAATCATCTGGTGCCGCCGCTGACCAGCGGCGAGGGCATCCTTGTCGCCGATCTCGATCTCGCTTTGATCACCAAACGCAAGCGGATGATGGACTCGGTCGGCCACTACGCCCGGCCGGAGCTGCTTTCGCTGGTGCTGAACGACCAGGCCGCGCGTCCGATGCACGGCTTTCACCCGAACCGCCTCGCGCCCATTCCCGGAGACCCATCAGATGAGACCGCAGATGCCGCAACCCAAGGCGATGCCGACGGAGCAGCTGATCAACGAGTTGCAATCCTTCGGGGTCCGGCTCGCTGATCCCAAGACCGCGGGAACCGGCCGTCGCGGCGGTGCCGGGCCGTCGGACCACACGCCGTTCACCATCGACGGCGCGACCGTGATGATTCCGGTTCACAACGCGCCGGCGTTCGAGAGCCCCTATCTCGTCGAGCGCCCGGACGAAGCCGGGCGCAGCCGCATCTCGCGCGACGGCGTGGTGCTTGCCGACGTCTCGTTTCCGATGCGACCCAAATTCTACGACCGCACCACCGAGGACGGCGTTCCCTATTGGAAGATTGCGACCCTGCACGGGCGCGACGTTCTCGCCACCACCGTGTTGCAGACCTGCATCCGCTACCAGAGCCGCACCAAGACCTGCCAGTTCTGCGCCATCGGCCAGTCGCTGGCGGCGGGACGTACGGTCGAGCGCAAGACGCCGGCACAGCTCGCCGAAGTGGCCAAGGTCGCCGTTGAGCTCGACGGTGTCAGGCACATGGTGATGACGACGGGCACGCCGCATACGTCCGACCGCGGCGCGGGGATCCTTGCGGAGAGTGCGCAGGCCGTCAAAGCCGCTGTCGACCTGCCGATCCAGGCGCAATGCGAGCCGCCGGACGATTTTGCCTGGTTTGGCCGCATGAAGAGTGCGGGCGTCGATGCGCTCGGCATGCATCTGGAGGTCATTGGGCCAGCCGTGCGGCAAAGGATCATGCCCGGCAAGGCGCAGGTCCAGGTCGAGCAATATATGGACGCGTTTGCTGCGGCCGTCCCGGTCTTCGGCCCCGGTCAAGTCTCGACTTACATTCTCGCGGGTCTTGGCGACGAGCCTTCGGAAATTCTCGCGCTGTCGCGCCGGCTGATCGATATCGGCGTCTATCCCTTCGTCGTGCCGTTCGTGCCGATTGCCGGTACGCCGCTGGAGAGCCATCCGACACCGTCTGCGGCGTTCATGCACGACATCCTACGGCCGCTCGCGGAGATGCTGCGCGCCGGCGGCTTGCGCGCCACTGACATCAAGGCAGGCTGCGGCAAATGCGGCGCCTGCTCGGCCCTGTCCACCTACGAACGCGGAGCAAGCGCATGATGTTCGAGCCGTTCAAGCCATTCGTTGCGCCGGAATTCCAGGTCAAGTTCGCAACCGAAACCTGGGAGCGTGCCGCCGCCGCAGCACTGCGCCGCGACGTGTTCTGCGAGGAGCAGGGCGTGTTTGCGGGTGATGATCGCGACGCGGTCGACGATATCGCCATTCCGCTCGTCGCCGTGTCGCTGCTCGGCGTGGCCGAGGCCGATGTCGTCGGCACCGTGCGCATTCACGCCGATGAACACGAGGCGGATGTGTGGTGGGGCTCACGCCTTGCCGTTGACAAGGGCCATCGCCGGCTCAGCGCGGTTGGCGCCGGTCTGATCCGGCTTGCGGTCTGCTCTGCGCATGCGCGCGGCTGCCGGCGCTTCCTTGCCAACGTGCAGAGCCAGAACGCGCTGCTGTTCCAGCACATGCACTGGCGCTCGCTCGGCGAATTCGAACTCCATGGCCGGTCGCACCATCGCATGGAGGCTGACCTCGACCACTATCCGCCGTTCCGGACGCCCGAAACCGGTTTCCGATCGCTCGCAAAACTGGCGGCCTGATCATGCTGACGGGTGCCGCACTCACAAGTCTCGCCGAAAGGCTTCGCCAAAGCCGCGGCATCGCCGCCAAGGCCGATATCGCGGCTGTCGCGGCCGCGCTCGACCTCTCGGGCGGCGACGCCATCGCGATGGGGGACGATTGCGCGGCGATCCCGGAGGGTGATGGCTACACTCTGTTCGCCATCGAAGGCTTCATGAACGAATTCGTCGCCGCCGACCCCTGGTTTGCGGGCTGGTGCGGCGCCATGGTCAACATCTCGGACGTCGCGGCGATGGGCGGACGGCCGACTGCCATCGTCAACGCGATCTGGTCCAATGGTGCGGACAAGGCCGCGCCCATTCTCGAAGGATTGAAAGCAGCCGCGAAGACATTCGGTGTGCCCGTCATCGGCGGGCATACCAATATGCGCAGCAGCCAGAGCCAGTTTGCCGTCGCGATCCTCGGCCGCGCCAGGCGGCTGCTCACGAGCTTCGACGCCAGGCCCGGCGACAAGCTCATCGCGGCGATCGATCTTCGCGGCCGCTACCGCGAGCCGTTCGCGAACTGGGAGGCGGCGACCGACGCGCCCGCGGAGCGGCTACGCGGCGATCTGGAGATCCTGCCGTGCATTGCCGAGGCGGGGCTCGCACTCGCGGCCAAGGACATCAGCCAGGGCGGTATCGTCGGGACCGCGGCGATGCTGGCCGAGTGTTCGCAGGTCGCCATCACGCTGGACGTCGAGGCGATTCCGATTCCCGAAAGTGCGCCGCTCGAGCGCTGGCTGCTCACTTTCCCGAGCTTCGGCTATCTCCTGTCGGCGAAGCCCGACTCCGTCGATGACATCCTGTCGCGCTTCGAGCGGCGCGGCATCGCGGCGGCGGCGATCGGAGAGGTCAGTGCGGGAACAAGCGTGGATATTCGCAACGCCTCCGGCCGCGCAACGGTCTGGGACTTCGCGGCGCAGCCCCTGATTGGTTGCGCGCCAGGTCAGAGCCATCAGCAGCGGAGCGTGGCATGAGCGGCGGTTCATCCCGGCTTCGCATCGCGATCCTCACGCACTCGACCAATCCAAGAGGTGGCGTGGTGCACGCACTCGCGCTTGCCGACGCCCTTGCGGACCTCCGGCATAGGCCGGTCGTGCATGCGCCCGACCCCGCTGGCAAAGGCTTCTTCCGCTGCAGCGTCGCCGCGACGCGCTCGGTGCCTGCATCGCCCGCAACGGGCGACGTCGTCGCGATGGTCGAAGCGCGCATCGAGGACTATGTCCGGCATTTCGAGGACGCCGCAAATCGGCAGTTTGACGTCTTCCACGCCCAGGACGGCATATCCGGCAATGCGCTCGCGACCCTGAAGCAGCGCGGCCTCGTTCAGCGCTATGTCCGCACCGTTCATCACATCGATGCATTCAACCACGAGCGGCTCTGCGAGCTCGACCGTCGCTCGATCGTTCACGCCGACGGCCTGTTCGTCGTCAGCCGGTTCTGGCAGGCGCAGCTGAAGACAGAAATGTCCCGTACGGCGACGCTGGTCGGCAATGGCGTCGACACGGCGCGCTATTCACGCGGCGCGGCTGTTGGCGATCAGGTGCTGCGTGCCCGGCTCGGCCTTCGAACCGGCCCGATCCTGCTGTCGATCGGCGGCGTTGAGCAGCGTAAGAATACGCTCGGCATTCTCGATGCCTTCCGGCAGGTGCACGCCGTGCACCGCTCCGCGCAGCTCGTGATCGCTGGCGGGGCTTCTCTGCTTGATCATGGTCTCTATCGACAACAGTTCAAGTCGCGGCTGCGCGACGCCGGACTGCCGGCGGATGCGGTGATCGAGACCGGCCCGCTGATGGATGCCGAGATGCCATCGTTGTTTCGCCTGGCCGATGCACTGCTGTTCCCGTCCTTGCGCGAAGGCTTTGGGCTAGCTGTGCTGGAAGCGATGGCCAGTGGCGTGCCGGTGGTGGTCTCGCATATCGCGCCGTTCACGGAATATCTCGGCCCCGACGATGTTGCCTGGTGCGATCCGCATCACGCGGGCTCGATCGCGGATGCCGCCCTCAGTGCGCTCGCCGATCCCCTGCGCTCGCGCCTGATCGCGAATGGCGCCAGGGTCGCCCGGCATCATGACTGGGGCCGCACCGCCAGGGCACACATCGCGACCTATCAGGATATGCGCGAGGTGCACTATGCCTGAGATGCATTTCAACGTGTGCTGGCCCGATCAGCGGATAGAGGCCTGCTATTCGCCCTCGCTCGTCATCAAGGATCATTTCGTCGCCGGCACGACCTATGGGCTCGACGATTTTCGCGAACGCAGCCGCGTTGCGCTGACGATTGCGGCCGAGCGCGTCCGTGAGAAGTACGGCTTTCTCTGCTCGCGCGCGCTCGGGCAGCTCGCTCGGATCGAGGCGACGGCCGCGCAGTTCGAGGCCACGCCTGGCGCTTCCGTCACGATCGTCTCATTTGAAGAATAGTAGGAGCTGATCATGTCTGACCTTCACACTCACTATCCGGTCGTCGTGATCGGGGGCGGCCAGGCCGGCCTTGCGATGAGCGCGCAACTTACGGCCCAGGGTATTGGGCATGTCGTTCTCGAAAAGAACACCATCGCTCATTCCTGGAAGACGCAGCGTTGGGACGCGTTCTGCCTCGTGACGCCGAACTGGCAATGCCAGCTTCCCGGCTTTCCCTACGCCGGCGGGGATCCGCATGGCTTCATGCTGCGCGACGAGATCGTCTCTTACATCGAGGATTTTGCCAGGCACATCGATGCGCCGGTTCGCGAAGGTGTCGCCGTCACACGACTCAGGCAATCCGGTCGCGGCTTCATGCTCGAGACGACAGCCGGCGAGATCGCCGCGGATCGCGTCGTGCTGGCCGTCAGCGGATATCACATTCCGAAAGTGCTGCCGTTTGCGGACCGGCTCGATCCATCGATCACGCAGATCCACTCCGCCGCCTACCGCAATCCGGATCAATTGCCGCCGGGCGAGGTCCTCGTGGTTGGGAGCGGGCAATCGGGCTGCCAGATCGCCGAAGACCTGCATCTGGCCGGCCGCAAGGTGCATCTTGCCGTCGGCAGCGCGCCGCGGTGCCCGCGCTTCTATCGCGGCCGCGACGCAGTCGACTGGCTTGACGATCTCGGCCAGTATGACCTGCCCGTCGACAAGCATTCGCTGAAAGAGGGCGTTCGCAAGAACGCCAACCACTATTTGACCGGACGGGACGGCGGCCGCGACATCGACCTGCGCAAATTCGCCCTCGAAGGCATGAAGCTCTACGGTCGCCTCAAGGATGGCCGCGGAACCAGGTTGCAGCTTGGCGATGATCTCCAGTTCAATCTCGACAATGCCGATCGGGTCTACAACGGCATCTGCCGAATGATCGATGAGCACATCGCAAAGAATAGAATCGCCGCGCCGGTGACGCCTCACTATGAGCCCGTGTGGTCACCCACTGCGGTGCCCACGGAGCTCGATCTCGCCGCGAGCGGCATCAGCAGTATCATCTGGACGACCGGCTTCCGGTCCGACTGGTCCTGGATCGACCTGCCGCTGTTCGATGGCACCGGTTATCCAACCCACAAGCGGGGCATCACGTCGGTTGACGGTGCCTATGTGGTCGGCCTGCCGTGGCTCTATACCTGGGGCTCGGGCCGATTTGTCGGCATCGGGCGGGATACAGAGTTTGTTGCAGACCACATCAAAGAGCGATCGAGCGCATCGCGCGCCGGCACGCATCAGGCCGGCCCACGCGAGGCGTCGCAATATGCGGCGAAAGAAGCCGTGTAGCCGCGCCGTGCGCCCCTACACCGCCGCCCGTGTGTTGAGGTAGATCGAATAGAGCGAGGTCTGGCCGCAGATGTAGAGGCGGTTGCGGCGCGGGCCGCCGAAGCAGACATTGGCGACGATCTCGCCGATCGGGATTGTGCCGAGATGCGTGCCATCGGCTGCGTAGCAGAACACGCTGCGGCCCGCCGACGTCCAGATGTTGCCATGGATGTCGCAGCGGAACCCGTCATAGAGCCCGTCCGGGCAGGTGGCGAACAGCGAGGCCTCTCCGACTGTCTGCCCCTTGACCTCGTAGAACCAGATCGTCGGCGGAAGCCCGCGAACATGGGTCGCGCCGGTGTCGGCGACATAGAGCAGGCTTTCGTCCGGCGAGAAGGCCAGCCCGTTGGGCTGCACCCGGTCGGACACGACGCGCGTGATGGCACCCGAGCTGCCGTCGATCCGGTAGACGTTGGAGGCGCCGATCTCTGACGGGCTCTGCTGTCCTTCATAGTCGCTGTCGATGCCGTAAGTCGGATCGGAGAACCAGATCGAATTGTCGGACTTGACGACGACGTCGTTGGGCGAATTCAATCGGCGGCCCTCGAACGCATCCGCCAGCACGGTGATGGAGCCATCGTGCTCGGTCCGGGTGACGCGCCGCATGAAATGCTCGCAACTGACCAGCCGCCCCTGGCGATCGGTCGTGTTGCCGTTGGAATTGAAGCTCGGCGCGCGGAACACCGACACCGATCCGTCGGTCTCGTCGAAGCGCATCATCCGGTTGTTCGGAATGTCGGACCAGATGAGGTAGCGCCCGGCGGGAAAATAGGCGGGGCCTTCGGCCCAGCGGCAGCCGCTGGTGAGTTTCTCGAGATTGACATGGCCGAAGACCAGCCGCTCGAAGCGAGGGTCGTGGGCGACATAGGGGAGCATGTGTCCTCCTTGATAAGCCGCAGATTCTTAGGTTGCCTGCGTGCTGTCCTTAGTTTGATCGACCCTGCCAAATTTGCAAGCGTGCTGCACGTCAATGGCGCATCGAGACAGAAAACGAAATGCCCGGGAGAGGCCCGGGCATCACGCGTTTGCGAAAGCGTTCTTCCGCTTCTTATTGCGACAGCTTCACAAAATTCGGAAACTTCAGCTTGCCTTCTGCGACCTTCTCCGGCCACACCGTGACCTGCTTGCCGTCCTGCCACTGGAAGACGAGGCCGGTCACTGCGCCGGCACCGTACTTGATGCCGTGGGTGAACTCGTCGTCCTTGCCGTAGAACTGGATCTGGCCGATCGTGCCCTCGAAATTGGTCTTCTCCATCTCGGCGACCATTTTGTCCGGATCGGTCGAGCCGGCGCGCTTGATGGCGTCGGTGATGATGTAGACCTCGTCATAGGCGGTATAGCCGGTATAGGCCGGCGGCATGCCGTACTTGGCCGCGAACGCCGCCGCAAACGGCTTCGTCTTGGAGGTGACGGCGACGTCGGCCGTCGACACCGCGAAAGACGGCACGCCGTCGGCGGCGCCATTGGTGTCCTTCCAGAAAGTCGGGCTCAGCGCCTGCGCGCTGATGCCGAACATCGGGATCGGCACCTGCTGGTTCTTCCACTGCACCGTCGGCTGCACGCCGACATGCGAGATGCCGGTGACGATCACGTCAGGCTTCTTCGCTTCGATGTTGTTGAAGATCGGCGTGAAGTCGGTGGTATCGGGCGAGAAGCGCACATGCTCGACGACCTTCAAGCCCGCCTTCGGCAGGCAGGCCTCGTAGCCGATGTCGAGCGGCTTGGTCCAGGCGGCGTCCTCGCTCATGATCGCGACGGTCTTCATGTGCATCTTGTCGACCAGCAGATCCTTGGCCGCGTCGCAGACGATCTGGGCCTGCGCCGCCGAGGTCAGATAGCCGTGGAAGCTGTACTTGTTCTTCTCGTAATCGTTGTGAATTGCCTTGGTGATCTCGTTCGAGGCGGCACCCGGGGTGATCAGCGGTATCTTCAGCCGAGCGGCCCAGGGCTCGAGCGCCAGCACGACCTCGCTGATATAGCTTGCGATCACGGCCGAGACCTTGTCCTCGCTCACCGCGCGCTGGAAGGCTCGCACCGAGTCGGCCGAGGAGCTCTTGTTGTCATAGGTGACGATCTCGACCTTGCGGCCGAGGATGCCGCCCTTGGCGTTGATCTCGTCGGCGGCAATCTGCGCGCCGCCGGGTGTCGCAGCGCCCGCGATCGACTGCACCTCGGCGATGACGCCGATCTTGATCGGATCGGCCGACTGCGCGTAGGCGGGGGCGGCGAGGCACAGCGCCAGCGCGGAGGTGAGGAGGCCAGAGCCCAGAATTGTCGATGATCGCATGGTCGTTTCCTTTTCCTTGTTTTGTTATTGATACGCGCGAACTAGAGAAAATCGGCGCCGGCCTCGGCGGCGAAGCGGCCGGGATCGCCCTCCCAGACGATCCTGGCGTGCTCCAGCACATAGACGCGGTCGGCATGCGGCAGCGCGAAAGTCACGTTCTGCTCGCCGAGCAGCACCGTGATCGATGTGGTCTGCCGCAGCTTCTCCAGCGCCTTGGACAGGAGCTCGAGGATGACGGGCGCAAGCCCCAGCGTCGGCTCGTCCAGGATCAGGATCTGCGGCTGCATCATCAGCGCGCGGCCGATCGCCAGCATCTGCTGCTCGCCGCCGGACAGCGTCTGTGCCAGCTGTCCCTGACGTTCTTTCAGGATCGGGAATAGCTCGAACAGCCAGGCGAGCTGCGCCGCGCGCTTGTCGTCGGTCAGATGCTGCCCGCCGAGGTCGAGGTTTTCGCGCACACTCATCTCGCCGAACAGCTCGCGCGATTCCGGGCATTGCACGAGGCCGCTGCGCGCGATCTTCGCCGGACTGGTGCCGCGGAGCTTTTCGCCGCCGCGGATGATCTCGCCGCTATAGGGCAGGAAGCCGGAGATGGTGTTGAACAGCGTGGTCTTGCCGGCGCCGTTGAGGCCGACGATGGAGACGAACTCGCCCTCGTGGATGTGGATCGAGACATTCTCCAGCGCCTGCGCCTTGCCGTAATGCACGCTGATATTCTCGACCTGGAGCAGCGGCACCTTGTCCGTGAAGCTGGTCTCGGGCCGCGCATGGGTCTCGATGGCGCCGCCGAGATAGACGCGCCGCACGGTCTCGTTCTTCATGACATCGTCGGCCTTGCCGGTGACGATCTCCTCGCCGAGATACATCGCGAGCACGCGGTCGACCAGCGCGGCGACGCTCTTGACGTTGTGGTCGACCAGCATCACCGCACGGCCCTCATCGCGGAAGCTGCGGATCAGGTCGGAGAACATTTCGACCTCGCCACGCGTCAGGCCGGCGAAGGGCTCGTCGACCAGCACGACCTTAGGATCGCGCGCGATCGCCTTTGCGAGCTCGAGCCTTCGCAGATCGGCGAAGGGTAGCGTCGGCGGGCGGCGGTTCATCACGCTGCCGAGGCCGACGCGGTCGGCGATCCATTTGGCACGCTCGAGCAGCGCCTTGTCCGGAAACAGCATGAACAGGCTGTCCGGCAGCAGCGCCACCATGATGTTCTCCAGCACGGTCTGCCGGTTCAGCGGCCGCGAGTGCTGGAACACCATGCCGAAGCCTTTGCGCGCGATCTTGTGCGCGGGCAGGCCGGCGACGTTTTCACCCTCGAAGATCACGTCGCCTGCAGTTGGGCGCTCGATGCCCATCACGCTCTTCATCGCGGTGGATTTGCCGGAGCCGTTTGGCCCGATCAGGCCAAAAATCTCGCCGCTGTTGACCTCGAAGCCGAGATTTTTCACCGCCGTCAACCCGCCGAACCGTTTGGTCAGGCCGCGGACTTCGAGCACGGGCCGGTTTGAAAGCCTCTGATCCATTACGAGCGAGCCTCGCGCGAGAGGGCCGCTCCGAGGAAGCCGCCGGGGAAGAACAGGACGACGAGGAGGGCGACCGCCGAGACGATGAAGGTCGCAAGCTCGCCGGTGGGGCGCAGGAATTCGCCGGCGACGATCAGGAAGATCGCGCCCAGCGCGGCGCCGAGCACGGTGCGGCGGCCGCCGAGCACGGCCGAGACAATCACATTGACGCCGACCGCGACGTCGACGACGGTGCCGACCGAGGCGGTGCCGAAGTAGAACACCAGGAGCGCGCCCGACAATCCAGAGAAGAACGCGCTAACGATGAAGGCGGCGAGCTTGTGCTTGACGATGTTGAAGCCCAGCGCGCCGGCCTGCACTGGATCCTGGCCGCTAGCCTGCAGCACGAGGCCGATCGGCGATTGCGACAGGCCGTAGAGGATCGCGGCCGAGATCGTCATGAAGCCGAGCGCGATCCAGTAATTGGCGCCGGCATTGATGGTGATGACGTCGGGGATGGTCAGGCCGATCTCGCCGCCGGTGAGGTCGGCAAACACCACGATGAAATTCTGCAGCATCAGCACCGCGACCAGCGTGGTCAGGCCGAAATATGGCCCGCGCACGCGCAGCGCCGGCAGCGCCAGTACGAGGCCGGCGATAACGGAGGCGAGCGCGCCGAGCACGATGCAGAGATAGACCGACCAGCCGAACTGGGCATTGAGGATGCCGGCCGTGTAGGCGCCGACGCCGATCAGGAAGGTCGGCCCGAAATTCACTTCGCCCGCGAAGCCGAACAGCAGGTCCCAGGCCATCGCGAACACGCCGAAATAGAACGCGACGGTGAGGAGGCCGAGCACATAGCCGGAGACATAGAGCGGCAGCGTGGCTGCGATGATCACGAGCGCCAGCGAGACGAAGAACAGGCGCGAGGTAAAGAAGCCGGCCATTTCAGCGCCTCCCCAGAAGGCCCTGGGGCCGGATGTACATCACGAAGACGAGCAGCAGCAGCGCCGGAATAGTGCGGTAGGCCGGCGAGACCAGATAGGCCGTCAGCGTTTCGAGATAGCCAACCACGAAGGCTGCAATCAGCGAGCCGGAGACGCTGCCGAGGCCGCCGAGCACCACGATCGAGAATGCGCTCGCGGTCAGCGGTCCCACGCTGTAGGAGCTGACGCCCAGGAACATGCCGAGCAGCACGCCGGCGATGCCGGCCAGAATGCCGTAGATCCCCCACACGACGATGTAGATGTTGGTGAGCTCGAGCCCGAGCAGCGTGACGCCGCGCGGGTTCATCGAGGCCGCCAGCACCGCCTTGCCGGTGCGGGTGCGGTTCACCAGCAGCCACAGCAGCGCGATCACGAGGCAGCACACGATCGCCGTGAAAATCTCGTTCTTCGGCGTGCGGACGCCGAGGATCTCGACAACGCCTTCGACGATCGGCAGCACGGTCTTGGCGTTGTTGGTGAAGAAATAGGCGATCAGCTCCTGGATCATGATGCCCCAGAGCAGCGTTCCCGTGAGGACGAAGATCTCCTTCTCCTCATTCGGGATGCGGCGGGAGTCTTGGATCGGCTTCACCACCGCGAAATAGGTGGCGAAGGCGGTGAGGAGGGCGACTCCCACCCCGATCAGCGCGCCGGCATAGGTGCCGACATTGAGTACGCTGGCGGCGGCCCAGGCCGCCACTGCTGCCGCCACCATGATGGCACCGTGGGAGAGGTTGAGCACGCCGGAGACGCCGAAGATCAGTGTGAAGCCGGTGGCACCTAGAGCGTAGAGGGCGCTGATGGCAAAGCCATCGATCAGAATCTGGAAAGCTCGCATTGATGATTGGCCAAGAGTCTCACTTGAGGGAAGGTGCTGCGGGACGCCGCAAATGGAAGCTCCCGGGAGGTCGTCCCGGGAGCGTTTCCTGCTAGTTCGAGAGCTTGATGAAGCTCGGGAACTTGATATCGACCTTGGCGACGTCCTTGGGCCAGACGGCACTCTGCTTGCCGTCCTGCCATTGCAGCATCAGCCCGGTGATCAGGCCCTTGCCGTATTTGATCGAGTGCGTGAACGGATCGTCCTTGCCGTAGAACTGGACGCGGCCGATCGTGCCTTCCCAGTCGGTCTTCTCCAGCGCATCGACCAGCTTGTCGGCGTCGGTCGAGCCGGCGCGCTTCACGGCGTCGGCGATGTAGTAGACCTCGTCATAGGCGGTGTAGCCGGCATAGGACGGGTAGTTGCCGAACTTCTTCTTGAAGTTTTCCGCGAACGGCACCGACTTCGGCGTCACCGCGACGCCGGGTCCGGAGACGCCTTGATAGAGCACGCCTTCGGCGGCCTGGTTGGTGTCCTTGCCGAAGGTCTCGTTGGTCGCCTGCGAGGAGATGCCGAACATCGGGATCGGCACCTGCTGGTTCTTCCACTGCACCGTCGGCTGCACGCCGACATGTGAGATGCCGGTGATGATCACGTCGGGCTTGGAGCCCTCGATCTTGTTGAAGATCGGCGTGAAGTCGGTCGTGTCGGGCGAGAAGCGGATGTGGTCGAGCACCTTCAGCCCGATCTTGGGCAGGCATTCCTCGTAGCCGATGTCGAGCGGCTTGGTCCAGGCGGCGTCCTCGCTCATGATGACCGCCGTCTTCATGTGCATCCTGTCGACGAGCAGGTCCTTGGCGCCGTCGCAGACCGAGAGCGCCAATGCCGCCGAGGTCAGATAGCCGTGGAAGGTGTACTTGTTCTTCTCGTAATCGGCGTGGACGCTCTTGCTGATCTCGTTGGAGGCCGCGCCGGGCGTGACGAACGGGGTCTTCAGCCGCGAAGCCCAGGGCTCCAGCGCCAGCACCACTTCACTAATATAGCTGGCGATGACCGCGTTGACCTTGTCCTCGTTCACCGCGCGCTGGAAGGCGCGTACCGAGTCTGCCGAGGAGGAGTGGTTGTCGTAGCCGATGATCTCGATCTTGCGGCCGTCGACGCCGCCATTGGCATTGATCTCGTCGGCGGCGAGCTGCGCCGCCTGCGGGATCGATGCGCCGGCAATCGCCTGGGCTTCCGCGATCACGCCGATCCTGATCGGATCGGCCGCAAAGGCCGGGCTTGAGGCTGCCAATACTACGCCGGTCGCGGCCGCACCAAGCGCACTTCGCAATGCACCAGAGAGTGCTCTATTCATATTGTTCTCTCCCTTGAACCAAGCTTCTTTGAGCTATTGGTGCGGGACTATAACGGCGAGAGAATCCTCGGCAAGTGAAACTGTATTCAGGATTGTACGATGGGGACTAAAGTCTAGCGCTTGCGCAAAATGCAGGCAGTGCTGGTTTATTCCAGCAGGTCAGGCATGCGGGGTTCGTCGGAGACGACGTACGGCGCGAAAGGTCAATCACAACCGCCGCATGGCTTGTTTCCTGACCCGCGCCTACGTTTGAGGAGACAACCTAACTCGAATAGCCGCGTTCCAGGGCATGACGCTGCTGGTAGCGATCCAGCGCCAGATGGACGAGGCGCGTCAGCAGCTCTCCATATGGCACGCCCGAGGCTTCCATCATCTTCGGATACATGCTGATTGACGTGAAGCCGGGCAGGGTGTTGATCTCGTTGAAACAGAATTCGCCGGTTTGCCGATCGAGGAAGAAATCGACCCGCGCGAGGTCGCTGCATTCGAGGGCCGCGAACACTTGCACTGCGAGCGCGCGCACGCGCTCCATCTGTGCCGGGTCGAGCCTGGCCGGAAGATCGACGCGGGCGCCGTCGGGATCGAGATATTTGGCCTCGTACGAATAGAATTCGTGATGGGCGTTCGGATTGAGCTCGCTGGCGACGCTTGCAAACAGCGTCTCGCCCTCCAGCACCGCAACCTCGATCTCGCGCGCGTCGATGCCCTGTTCGACCAGCACCTTGACGTCATAGCGAAACGCATCATCGAGCGCGGGCCCAAGTGCTTCCCATGTCTTGACCTTGTGAATGCCGACACTGGAGCCCATGTTGCACGGCTTGACGAACACCGGAAGGCTCAGACCCTCGACCGCCCTGGTGAGGGACGCGGCGCGATCCGCGGCGAAGGCCTTGCGGGTGAGCACGCGATAGGGCGCGACCGGAACGCCGGCGAATTCCGCGAGCCGCTTGGCGACATCCTTGTCCATGCTGACGGCGGAGGCGAGAACGCCCGACCCGACATAGGCGACCTCGGCCAGCTCCAGGAGGCCCTGCACGGTGCCGTCCTCGCAAAGCGGGCCGTGCATGACCGGAAAGACGACGTCGATCTCGATCGTATCAGCTGCGCCTTCGGAGATCGGCACGAGAACGCCGCGTCCATCGGCGCCTCTCGCGAGCCGCATCTCGGGCGTATCGGGCAGGATCGGCAATGACGGCTGCGCCGGGTCGATCGCAGCAAGATCGTTCCATTGCCACCGACCCGTCTTGTCGATGGAGACCGGGATTACCTCGAAGCGCGCACGGTCGAGATGCCTGAGCACGGAGGCCGCCGATTTCAGCGAGACCTCATGCTCGCCGGACCTGCCGCCATAGAGAACAACGACGCGAATTTTGTCTGCCATGGCTCAATTATCACGCGCTCTGTCCGGAAGTCACCTCTCTTGCCTCAAGGTATCTGCACCGATGCGACCATCGAAACAATGAGGCGCCAGCAGGGCATGCCGGCGCCTCGTCGCAATTCAGCTCACGCCTGCTTTAGCCCGGCGCTGCGCCCTGTGTCGCCGTGTACACGGCGTAGAGCGACTGGCTCGCGGCCATGAACAGGCGGTTGCGCTTCGGTCCGCCGAAGGTGATGTTGCCACAGACTTCCGGCAGGCGAATGCGGCCGAGCAGCTTGCCGTCCGGCGACCATGTCGTGACGCCATTGTAGCCGACCGCGCGGCCAGCGTTGCTGGAGGCCCAGACATTGCCGTTGACGTCGCAGCGCACGCCGTCCGGCCCGCACTTCACGCCGTCGATCACGCAATCGGAGAAGAGCTTCAGGTTGGACAGCTTGTTGTCCGCGCCGACATCGAACACGAAGATCTCGCCCTTGCCGCCGGGGCCGGTGTCGCCCGGTCCCTTGCCGGTCGAGATGACGTAGAGTTTCTTGAAATCAGGCGAGAAGCACAGGCCGTTGGGATCGGGCACCTGCTCCTCGGTGACGACGAGATCGACGCGGCCGCTTGGGTCGATGCGATAGCAATTGGTCGGCAGCTCGCGCTTGCCAGGTGCGAAGCCGGCCGGCTGTCCGATCCGCGGATTGAGCTTGCCGGGCGCATTGCTCGGCCCGCCCGGGCCGTCAGGTTCGCCCTCATAGAGCTGGCCGCCATAGGGCGGATCGGTGAACCAGTAGCTGCCGTCGGGATGGGCGACGACGTCGTTCGGCGAGTTCAGCTTCTTGCCGTTGTAGTTGTCGCAGAGGATCGTTGCGGTGCCGTCGTTCTCGTAGCGCGTGACCCGCCGGGTCAAATGCTCGCAGGAGAGCTGGCGGCCCTGGAAGTCGAACGAGTTGCCGTTGCTGTAATTCGACGGCGTGCGGAACACACTGACATGGCCGTCATCCTCGCTCCAGCGCATCTGCCGGTTGTTGGGAATGTCACTCCACAACAGATATCGGCCCTGCGCGCTCCACGCCGGGCCTTCGGCCCAGAGCACGCCGGTGAAGAGCCGCTTGATCGCGGTGTTGGGCTGCGCGAGATCGTTGAAGGACGGATCGACCGCGATGATGTCGGGGTCCCAGAAATATGTGGTTGGCGCGCCGCGGGGGCTGAAGTCGCGCGGCGGTGTGGTGATCGTCGTAGGCGGGGCGGCAGGGCCGGTCTGGGCCAGCGCTGAGCCCGTTCCGGCCATCGTGGCCGCCGCACCGAGCGCAAGTCCCTGGACCAGCGTCCGTCGTGAAAGCGCGGCATCCTGCTCACGCTGCTGTTGGCGTGTCATTCGCGTCCTCCCGGGTCATGTTCAGCTGGCCGGTTGATCCGGCCAAGCAACCCAAGGTTAGTCCCATTCATCCGCGGTTGCGAGTGCGTCGGTCGCAACCAAAGCATGCAACAATGGCGCTGCCGTCTTTCCTCGAGCCACGTTGACAGGCACGAGAAGCCATTAGGCCACGTCGCTGTTGAATTCGTTCCATGCGTAACCGGATGGGGCCAGCGCGGCCCGTGCGGGAATAAATGTGAACGGCCGTTCTGCACGGTGTGACGCGACAATTCGCGCGCGCTTGGGAATGACTTGGGGAATTAACCGAGCCCCAGTTTGGGCCCTGTCAAGCCTTGACGTTGCCTCTATTGCTGCGCAGAAATCTTGAGAGAAAGGCCGCAGATAATGGTGCAAGGTGTCATCACATTGATCGTGTTGCTCGGGATCGCGTATGCGGCCGGGTATTTCACGCGTGATTTCAAGTCCCGCAAACGGCGTGCCGACGCGCGCCGCTCGGGCCGCTACATTCAGCCGGACTGGCTTAGCCCCACCGTTCCCGCCAACACCAACGAAACCCCGCTCCCCGCCATCGGTGAACTCGGCCAGATGCTGGATCGCTGGGAGACCAGGGCCCGCTTGCGTCGCACGGGGTAGGCTGATCGCCCGACACATCGGCAGGTTCGTAGCCGCCCCATGCGGGCTACAAGTGCTCGCGTTGTCCGACGGGCAAAACACGCAAGCACTGAGTCAATCGGCACGCATCAAAATATTCTAATTTACAGAAATTCCTATTTTGCGAATACGTCGTCCATCCTGATCCGGTGAAAAGGCGAAGCAATCCGGACTGCCGCCGCGGAGAGACTCTGGATTGGCTTCGCTGCGCTCGCAATGACGAGTTCTTGGCAACGGCGGCCCAATGATCGCGCAGAAGAGCGTCTTGGTGCGGCCGGCCGCCGGAAGCGGCCCCGCAAGCTAGGTCAGTCCCTCTGACCATCTTTTGGCGTTGCAGTTGCTGCCATTTCTCGTCTAGAAACGACGCACTGAGCCTCCCGGCAACCAACCGTCAACGGTTTTGACCGAGTATTTGGGGCTCAAAGGGTCTGGCAATGCTGATTCGCGGCCAAATCGATGGGATTTCGGGGGAGGTGGCTCTGGCCGCCGCCACGATCCCGGCTGCGCTGCTGCCCACCCTCCTTATTGGCGGCCTCCTTCTTACTTGCCCCTGAGGGCCGGCTGGGCGCCACGCGCCTGGGCGCTCAGGGGTTGGTCGAGATCACCGGACACCTCAAGCGCCCAGCAGAGACTGACGGCGCGAAAGCTCAAAAGGAAATTTGATAATGGCCCCCGCGAACAAGTCCGATAAGGACCGCGTCATCATATTCGACACCACGCTGCGCGACGGCGAGCAGTGCCCCGGCGCCACCATGACCTTCGAGGAGAAGCTCGAGGTCGCTGAGCTCCTGGATGATATGGGCGTCGACGTCATCGAGGCCGGCTTCCCCATCACCTCCGAGGGCGACTTCCAGGCGGTGAGCGAGATCGCCCGCCGCTCCAAGAACGCCGTCATCGCCGGCTTGTCGCGTGCGCATCCGGCCGACATCGACCGCTGCGCCGAAGCGGTGAAATTCGCCAAGCGCGGCCGCGTCCACACCGTGATCGCGACCTCGCCGCTGCACATGCGGGTGAAGTTGAACAAGACGCCGGAGCAGGTGATCGAGACCTCGGTCGCGATGGTCGCCCGTGCCCGCAACCAGATCGACGACGTCGAATGGTCGGCCGAGGACGGCACCCGCAGCGAGATGGAGTATCTCTGCCGCATCGTGGAAGCCGTCATCAAGGCCGGCGCCACCACGGTGAACATTCCCGACACCGTCGGCTACACCACGCCCGACGAATACACCCACTTCATGAAGACGCTGATCGAGCGCGTGCCGAACTCGGACAAGGCGGTGTTCTCCGTGCACTGCCATAACGACCTCGGCATGGCCGTTGCGAACTCGCTGGCCGGCGTGGTCGGCGGCGCGCGTCAGGTCGAGTGCACCATCAACGGTATCGGCGAGCGCGCCGGCAATGCCGCGCTCGAAGAGATCGTGATGGCGATCAACGTCCGCAACGACAAATTCCCGTTCTGGAACAAGATCGACACCACGCAGCTGACCCGCGCCTCGAAGGTGGTGTCGGCGGCGACCTCGTTCCCGGTGCAGTACAACAAGGCCATCGTCGGGCGGAACGCGTTCGCGCATGAGAGCGGCATTCACCAGGACGGCGTGCTGAAGGATGCCTCGACCTACGAGATCATGCGGCCCGAAATGGTCGGCCTGAAGCAGTCCTCGCTGGTGCTCGGCAAGCATTCCGGACGCCATGCCTTCGTGCACAAGCTGGAGGAGATGGGCTACAAGCTCGGTCCGAACCAGCTGGAAGATGCGTTCACGCGGATGAAGGCGCTCGCCGACCGCAAGAAGGACATCTACGACGAGGACATCGAGGCGCTGGTCGACGAGGAGATGGCGGCGTCACACGACCGCATCAAGCTGACCTCGCTGACCGTGATCGCCGGCACCCATGGCCCGCAGCGCGCGACCATGAAGCTCGACGTCGACGGCCAGATCAAGATCGAGGAGGCCGAGGGCAACGGTCCGGTGGACGCAGTGTTCAACTGCATCAAGCGCCTGGTGCCGCACGAGGCCAAGCTCGAGCTGTATCAGGTCCACGCGGTCACCGAAGGCACCGACGCGCAGGCGGAAGTGTCGGTGCGGCTGTCGCATGAGGGACGTGCGATGACGGCGCGCGCGGCGGATCCCGACACGCTGGTGGCGTCGGCAAAGGCCTATCTCGGCGCGCTCAACAAGATCGTCATGAAGCGCCAGCGCGACACCGTGACGACGGCGGCGGCGAGCTGAGCTTGCTGTCTTCGCCTCTCCCGCTCTTGTCCGCCGAAGCCTTGGCGAAGGCGGATGCGGGAGAGGCTGACGCGCCTTCATCATGAATAGCAGCCCTGCTAACTGCCAATAGCACTTAGGGACGCCGGCCTGTATTGAAGGGCCTGGCATGGGGATAGGCCGCCCGCGCGACGGGCGGCCCAAAAACAACAGGGAGAGATCATGCGCATCTTCGCGACCGCCGCGTCCATCGCGGTCCTGGCACTTGGCTTGGCCGTTCCGGCATCGGCCCAATCGCCGATCATCATCAAGTTCAGCCACGTCGTCGCGACCGACACGCCGAAGGGCAAGGCGTCCGAGAAGTTCAAGGAGCTCGCCGAGAAGTACACCGGCGGAAAGGTCAAGGTCGAGGTCTATCCGAACTCGACGCTGTACAAGGACAAGGAAGAGCTGGAGGCGCTTCAGCTCGGCAGCGTGCAGATGCTGGCACCGTCCAACTCCAAGTTCGGCCCGCTCGGCATTCGCGAGTTCGAGGTGTTCGATCTGCCCTATATCCTTCCCGACCTGAAGACGCTGCGGAAGGTGACGGAAGGCCCGCTCGGCCTCCGGCTGCTCAAGCTCCTGGACACCAAGGGCAT
Source organism: Bradyrhizobium ganzhouense (assembly GCF_049949285.1). Taxonomy (NCBI): domain Bacteria; kingdom Pseudomonadati; phylum Pseudomonadota; class Alphaproteobacteria; order Hyphomicrobiales; family Nitrobacteraceae; genus Bradyrhizobium; species Bradyrhizobium ganzhouense. The sequence goes on along the minus strand of NZ_CP181318.1, from coordinate 6,692,395 downwards.
CACGGGGCTTGCCTATTGGGACAACGGCTTCAAGCAGATGAGCGCCAACAAGAAGCTGGTGGCACCCGCCGATTATCAGGGCGTCAAGTTCCGCATCCAGTCCTCGCGCGTGCTGCAGGCGCAGTTCAAGGCGCTCGGCTCGCTGCCGCAGGTGATGGCGTTCTCGGAAGTCTATCAGGCGCTGCAGACCGGTGTGGTCGACGGCCAAGAGAACACCTGGTCGAACATCTATACCCAGAAGATGCACGAGGTGCAGAAGTACATCACCGAGACCAATCATGGTTACATCGGCTATGTCGTGATCGTGAACAAGAAGTTCTGGGACGATCTGCCGGCCGACATCCGCGACCAGCTCTCGAAGGCGATGAAGGAAGCGACCGATTTCAACAACGCGCAGTCGCAGAAGGAGAACGACGACGCGATGGCCGAGATCAAGAAGAGCGGCAAGAGCGAGATCATCAAGCTCACGCCGGAGCAGGACGAGGCGATGCGCAAGGCGATGGAGCCGGTCTACAAGGACGCCGCAGGCCGCGTCGGCCAGCCGCTGATCGACGAGTTCCTGAAAGAATCCAAGAGCACGACGAACTAGGTGCACTGCAAACTGGTTTGAACGAATTGTGAAGAATGGTCTTCCGTGCAGACTGCACGGAGGCCATTTTTTGTTGCGGAAGATGTCAGTGCTGCTGAACAGACATTCAAGTGCGTTACATCTCTGAAAGAACGCCTTCTCTGTCCAAGATGTAAGTTGCACCTTGGCGTTCCGACCCTCATCTTCAGGACATCCTTCCAGAGGAGGTACGTCATGAGGAAGTTCACCATCGCCGCCATCGCCGTGCTCAGCATCGCCGGCTCGGGCGCGGTCTATGCCCAATTTCACCGCCCGTGGATGGAACACTTCCACCACATGCGCATGAATCCCGAAGATCGCGCCGCCTTCGTCGACGCGCGGATCGCCGCGGTCCATGCCGGGCTGAAGCTCAACGCCGACCAGGAGAAGCTGTGGCCGCCGGTCGAGGCCGCCGTGCGCGACCTCGCCAAGCTGCGCATCGACCGCGCCAATGCGCGGATGAACGCCGGTCCCGGCGACGATGCCAAGAACGGCGATAAGAACGCCGACAAGCCGGACGATCCGGTCGCCCGCCTGCGCCAGCGTGCCGACGACATGGGCGCGACCTCGGCTGCGCTGAAGAAGATCGCCGACGCGGCCGACCCGCTCTACAAGAGCCTCGATGACGGCCAGAAGCGCCGCCTTGCCATGCTGACCCGCCACCGCGGCCCGTTCGGCGGCGGCGAGGACGGCCCGCCCCGCCACTTCATGGAGCGTGGCATGGACCGGATGATGGAACGTGGCATGGACCACTTCCGCGGCCACGACCGCGATGACGGCCCGGATCGGGAAGGGCGTCTTTGAGCGCTCCGGGATTTCCCGGTATTAACCCTAGAGAAGCCGCTGGAATCCAGCGGCTTTTCGCATTTCCGGGGTTGTGGAAGAACCTTGGAAAACATGCGCCACATCGCTTGCCAGACCCGGATCGCTTTGCTAAACGACCGACCTCGCAAGGCATTGACCGCCTTTCGGGCGCATAGCTCAGTTGGTAGAGCAGCTGACTCTTAATCAGCGGGTCCCAGGTTCGAGCCCTGGTGCGCCCACCAAGCTTTTCAATAGCTTGGCACCCCGTCCCAAAGCCCATTCCGACAAGCGGGACAGCGGCTATTCCGACAAACCGGCTGCTTTTGTTCTTTCCTCTCGTCGTTTCTTGGTGCCCGAAATTAGCTGTTTCCGTGTGCGCTTCGCATAGGTCGGTAATTGCCGCGATGACCGGTGCCGGCCCGCGGCCCTGAGCTCAGCATCCGTTAGATCGCTGTCGGCTCCCTCGGTGAAGCCGCCATGGCGGAATGAGGTGAACGACAGTTCTTCCCGCAGATCGGCTGCACGAATGATTTCTTGCGAGCATGCGTTCAATTCAAGTTCGGTCCCGCTTCGGACAAGCTTTGACGTTCGGTGCATCGAGCAAGGAAATGAGCAAGCAGCTCAGCATCAGCCTTCGCACGGTCGAAGATCATCGCTACAATCCGTTGCGAAAGCTCGGGGCCAAGAATGCGGCAGACCTCATCCGCATCGTCATGGCCGCGCCGACAGATTAGATTTGTGTGGGCGCGAGGCTTGACCTACCTCAATGCTCATAAGCCATTTGTCTCTATTCTTGTTACACGGCCGACCGCAGCGCTGATCGAATGCCGCCTTGCATTGCGCCGCCGGCGAGATAGAGACGATGGACCAGCAACCGGTATGGCAAAAGATCTCAACCGCCCCTTATGACCGCGACCTTGAACTTGCTGTCATCGAGGGGAATCATCTGCATCCGCTGGTGTTCGCCTGCCGCCGTACTGCCAGCGGCTGGGTCAAAGCGGCGAGCCATGAACGCGTCTTGGTCAACCCGACGCATTGGCGCCTCTGGTCCGCCAAAGGCTAACCCTCTTCAAGCGTGGCTTTCTGCAGACGCCCCTTGCCGGCAGGACCGCCCAGTATGCTATGAGGAACCGATAACACACTATCTGGCAAGGCACGTTCGCATCGGGTCGGGGCACTGAATGACGGCACAGCGGCGATTGTGGTTTCGCTACGGGTCAGCCGCCGCGGCTGCTGCTTTCATATTCGTCGTTCGCCTGATGCTGCATCGCTACTTCGAGGACCGTACCTTCACCGTGATTTATTTGCCGGTCGTGGTCTTTGCGGCCTTCGCCGGTGGGCGGGGGCCCGCGATCTTCGCCACCGTGCTCTGTCTTGCGAGCAGCGCCTATTTCCTGGGAGCAAGCATTTATACTAACCTGGCGAACCTGATCGATGTCTCCTTCTTTGCAGCGATGGGACCGATCCTTGGCGTGATCGGCAACCGCCTTCTGCGCGAAACGGAAGATGCCCGTTACCGTCAGGCGCAGCTGCAATCGATCCTGGATACGGTGCCGGAAGCAATGGTTTTGATCGACGAGCGCGGCATCATGCGTTCCTTCAGCGTCACCGCCGAACGCCTGTTCGGTTGGTCGGCCGCCGAGGTGCTCGGAAAGAACGTCTCGATTTTGATGCCGTCACCGTATCGACAGGAGCATGACGGCTATCTCGACCGCTATCGCATGACCGGCGAACGCCGCATCATCGGTATCGGACGAATCGTGGTCGGCGAGCGCAAGGACGGCTCGACATTCCCGATGGAGCTTGCGGTCGGTGAGGCCAAGGTCGGCTCCGAGCGCTACTTCACCGGCTTTGTCCGAGACCTGACCGAACGCCGGACCCAGGAGCGCCGCATGCAGGAGCTGCAATCGGAACTCGTTCACGTGTCTCGACTGACCGCCATGGGCGAGATGGCTTCCTCACTCGCGCACGAGCTCAACCAGCCGCTATCGGCGATCACGAGCTATCTGCGCGGCGCCTCGACGCTGCTGAAAGCGAAAGAAGTCGACAAGAACCGCGTGCGCGAGGCCATGGATCGCAGCGCCGACCAGGCGTTGCGGGCCGGCGATATCATCAAGCGTCTACGCGAATTCGTGGCCAAGGGAGAGACCGAGCATACTATCGAGAGCCCGGCCACGCTGCTCGAGGAAGCCGCAGCGCTGGCGCTGGTCGGCGCCAAGGAACAGGGCGTGCGCGTGTCGCTGCGCTGCGACCACGATCTTCCCGACATCGTGGCCGACAAGGTACAGGTCCAGCAGGTTGCGCTCAATCTGATCAGAAATGGCATCGAAGCGATGGAGACGACCGGCCGGCGCGAGATGTCTATCGGCGTCACCCGCAAGGATGACTTCGCATTCTTTTCTATCATCGACACCGGCACCGGAATCGCGCCGGAGATCGCGGAAAAGCTGTTCCAGCCCTTCGTAACCAGCAAGGCAAACGGCATGGGAGTGGGTCTTTCAATCTGCCGAACCATCATCGAGGCGCACGGCGGCCGCATCGCGGCGCGTCCCAATAGCGGCGGCGGCACCGTGTTCGAGTTCACGCTCCCTTTCGCCGAAACGGAGGCGCATGATGGGCGATAAGACGATCATTTGCGTCATCGACGATGACGCGGCGATGCGGGATTCCCTGGCGTTCCTGCTCGACGTCAATGGATACAGGCCGCAGGTCTATGAGACGGCTGACGCGTTCCTCGCTAGCGTGAGCGCCGCGCGACGGACCTGTGTGATATCGGATATCCGCATGCCCGGAATGAACGGGATCGAGCTGGTCAGAAAACTGAAAGGTGACGGATCACCCTGCCCGGTGATTCTGATCACCGGCCATGGCGACGTCGCGCTCGCCGTTGAGGCGATGAAGGCGGGCGCCGTGGACTTCATCGAAAAGCCGTTCGACGATACTGCGCTGCTCGAGTCGATCCGCGCAGCCCTTGAGGCCAGGCCGCCGGCGGAGGGCGAAAGTTCGTCAAGGAAGGAGGCCGAGGCGCGGTTGGCCGAGCTGTCGCCGCGCGAGCGCGATGTGCTGCAAGGCCTGGTGGCGGGGAAGATCAACAAGGTTATCGCGCACGACCTTAGTATCAGTCCACGCACGGTCGAGGTCTACCGCGCCAATCTCATGGCGAAGACGGGTGCGCGCAGCATGTCCGAACTGATGCGACTTGCGTTGGCTGCCGGCCTGTGAGGTGCGGCTAGGCGATCGCGTAATGGCCGACGTGCGGCGCGACGAGTGGTAGTGCTTGCGCCGAAGACTGGCGCCGGTTGCAGCGTGCGAGGGCCCGGATAATCTTCTCACGCGCGATCACACCCAGGAGCCGGCTGCCGGCGTCGACGGCAGGCAAGCTCTTGAAGCGGTACTTTTCCATCAAGTGCAGCACGCGCTGCAAGCTGGTCGGCGTCTCCCCGATTACGTCTTGACCTGCATCAAAACGCCTGCATCGCAAAAGCCCTATGGTTGGGCCAGCCTCCGATGCGGAGGATGGAAGAGACCAACATACGCGCACCAGAGTCAGGTGTCGGAGCAAGCCCACAATGTGGATCTTGAGGGGCTGTCTCACGTTGCCGGCCTTGATTGCGACAAGCTGGGCTCATGACACGCTGGGCTTCGTCCTAACTCTCGTCGGCGTGATCGCGATCATCGGCTTTGCCGTCGTTGCGACGGGCTGGACGATTCAGCATGACCCCTAATTGAACCGCTAGGATCGATATTCATGCCGTCATTCGATGTACGTTTTATCAAGACCGTCTGCGACGACACCGGGCACGAGCACCGCGCTTGCCAAGCCGCGTTCACCGTGGAAGCTCCATCGTTGATCGAAGCGGTTCGGCGCGCTGAGGCGGAGTTCTGTCGGCAGAAGCACGTCCACGATTGGACGATCTTCGCGGATGCCGTCGAATTCAGTGCGCCGACCGCGCTGGAACGGGCCTGGGCGTCTTAGCAGGGCTGATGTTCTTGGACAACGTCGTTCGCCGTTACGCCGGCTACAATGTGCCGCGCTATACGTCCTACCCGACTGCCGCCGATTTCACGCCAGCGGTCACGGTGGATGAACACACGGACTGGCTCGGCAGGCTGGACAGGCGAGAGGCCGTCTCGCTCTATCTGCACGTGCCCTATTGCCGCGATATCTGCTTTTACTGCGGCTGCAACACCAAGATGGCGGCCCGTGATGACGTGATCGATGCCTATCGCCGCGCGCTGGAGGCCGAGGTCGATCTCGTCGTCGGTCTCATGAGGCAGAGGGCGAGGATCGCCCGGCTGCATTGGGGCGGCGGTACGCCGAGCATTCTCGGGCCTCACGGATTTCGATCAGTCATGACTGCGCTCAGCCGCCAATTCTCGTTCGATGTAGGTTTTGAGCACGCTATCGAGCTCGACCCGCGGCGTGTCACGCCCGCGTTGGCGAAGGCGCTGGGCGAATTTGGCGTCACCCGAGCGAGCCTCGGCGTGCAGGATGTCAATCCATTGGTTCAGGCTGCGATCGGCCGGCTTCAGCCGTTGGTCGTGATCGAGATGGCGATCGAGCACCTGCGGTCGGCGGGTATCACCAATCTGAATTTCGATCTCATCTATGGTCTGCCGCTGCAGACCGTCGAATCGGTGCGCAAGACCTGTGATCTGGTTGCGGCGATGGCGCCGGACCGTATCGCCTGCTTTGGCTATGCTCATCTGCCGCACCTCAAGGCCAACCAGCGACTGATCGACGAAACGAAGCTTCCGTCGCAGGATCAGCGCATCGATCAAGCGGAAGCGATCGCTGAGGCGCTTGTTCGGCATGGCTATCGGAAGATTGGGATCGACCACTTTGCCAAACCCGGCGATACACTTGCACGGGCCGCAGCCAGCGGAAAGCTACATCGCAACTTCCAGGGCTATACCGACGATTCCAGCCGCATCCTGCTCGGACTTGGCGCGTCGTCGATTTCTACTTTCGCGGATGGGTTCATCCAGAACGTCGCGGATGTGCCCAGATATATTCGCGCCATCGCGGCGGGCTCACTCGCCTCGGCCAGGGGATGTCGGTTCGACGAGAGAGACCGGCAGCGTGCGTTGATCGTCGAGCGCCTGATGTGCGACTTCGCCGTCGACCTCGATGCCGTCGCACCGGATGCTGACTTTCGCGATGAAATGGCGATTCTGGCGCCGATGCAATGGGACGGTTTGGTCGAGATCGACGGCGCGAAATTGACGGTGACGGAAGCCGGCCGAGCCGTCGTTCGCGTCATCGCCGCAGCCTTCGACACCTACAGGCGGGGAGGGGCAGCCCAGTTCAGCAGGGCAATTTGATCTGCGTCAACGACGACGCTCTCGGGCGGACTTAAGGCAAAGCCGAAAAGAGACACAGATCATGTTGATTGAAGCGGGCGGCTGGAAGCGCAGTACACTCTTCAGCAATCTCCTTGACCGCTTCAAAGGCGTCTTGGCTCGCTGGGACGAGATGCAGCGGCTGGACTCCTATGAGATGGAGGCCATTGCGCAGGAGCTCAACCTTTCAAAGGCCGAGCTCGCCGCGCTTGCCTTTGAGCCTTCGGGCTCGCTTCAGTCCCTGAGCAGGCGTCTCTCTCATGCGGGCGTTTCCGAGGACCAGCTGGCAGCATCTCACGGCGACGTACTGCGCGATTTGCGACGGGTGTGCAGTCAGTGTTCATCCAAGGCGCGCTGTGCCCGGGATCTGAGGCACGAGCGGCGGGCGACCCCCGCAAGATACTGCCCAAATGAACAGACGCTGCGGGCACTGGCAGACGAGGTGCATCAAGGCAGCTCCCGGATTCTGCCGTTTCCCACGAGCCGCAATTGATGCTGATCAAACCGCGCAGGCCACGCGTGTGCTCCCCTGATCGCGCTCCATTCCCGAAGGATGTCACGCCATGACGAACGCCACCACGAGTGCAAAATCGATGACGATCGGAGAGGCGATGTTGTGGCCGCTGTTTGCGGTGCTTGCGTTCCTCTGTTTGATCGGCGCCGGATTCGCGCATGACACCCCGTTCGCCTTTCACGCATCCCTCGGATGCGTTGCCAGCATCCTGGCCGCCTTCGCGATTCTCAGCCGCTATTATGATCGTCCGGCCGATTTGCCTGCACAGGAGATCGACGGGCGTCCCAACTACAACATGGGACCCGTCAAGTTCGCCACCGTCGCGGCGATGGTTTGGGGCATCGCCGGCTTTCTCGTCGGCCTCATCATCGCTTCGCAGCTCGCCTGGCCGGCGCTGAACTTCGACTTGCCCTGGACGACGTTCGGTCGCCTGAGGCCCCTTCACACTTCAGCGGTGATCTTTGCCTTTGGCGGCAATGTTCTGATCGCGACCTCGTTCTACGTCGTGCAAAAAACCTGCCGCACACGGCTCGCTGGCGACCTCGCGCCCTGGTTCGTCGTCCTAGGCTATAACTTCTTCATCCTCATCGCGGGCACCGGGTATCTGCTCGGCGTCACGCAGTCGAAGGAATATGCGGAGCCCGAGTGGTACGCCGATCTCTGGCTTACGATCGTTTGGGTCACTTATTTGCTTGTGTTTCTGATGACGCTGGTCAAGCGCAAGGAACCGCACATCTTCGTTGCCAACTGGTTCTACCTTGCCTTCATCGTCACGATCGCCGTGCTCCATCTCGGCAACAACCCCGCGCTGCCGGTCTCCGTGTTCGGCTCGAAGTCCTACATCGCCTGGGGCGGCGTGCAGGATGCCATGTTCCAGTGGTGGTACGGCCACAATGCGGTCGGCTTCTTCCTGACCGCGGGCTTCCTTGCGATCATGTATTACTTCATTCCGAAGCGGGCCGAGCGGCCGATCTATTCCTACCGGCTTTCCATCATCCACTTCTGGGCACTGATCTTCCTCTACATCTGGGCCGGTCCGCACCACCTCCATTACACGGCGTTGCCCGACTGGGCGCAGACGCTCGGCATGACGTTCTCCATCATGCTCTGGATGCCGTCATGGGGCGGCATGATCAACGGCCTGATGACACTGTCGGGCGCCTGGGACAAGCTTCGCACCGATCCGGTGCTGCGCATGCTCGTCGTCTCCGTCGCCTTCTACGGCATGGCGACCTTTGAGGGACCGATGATGTCAGTCAAAGTGGTCAATTCGCTGAGTCACTATACCGACTGGACTATCGGTCATGTGCATTCCGGCGCGCTCGGCTGGGTCGGCTTCGTCTCGTTCGGCGCCCTCTATTGCCTCGTTCCCTGGCTCTGGAACCGCAAGGGTCTCTATAGCCTGAAGTTGGTCAACTGGCACTTTTGGATCTCGACCATCGGCATCGTGCTCTACATCTCAGCGATGTGGGTGTCCGGCATCCTGCAGGGCCTGATGTGGCGTGCCTACACCTCGCTCGGCTTCCTGGAATATTCCTTCATCGAATCCGTCGAGGCCATGCATCCCTTCTACATCATCCGCGCGGCCGGCGGCGCCTTGTTCCTGATCGGCGCGCTGATCATGGCCTTCAATCTCTGGATGACGGTCAACGTTGGTGAAGCCGAAGAATCGCAAGCCGTTGGCCTGCTCCAGCCTGCCGAATAGGTCATCCCATGTCCCTCTGGAATCGACACAAGATCTTCGAGAAGAATTCGATCATCCTGATCGCGGGCATCCTCGCGGTCATAGCGATCGGCGGCCTGGTGGAGATCACCCCGCTGTTCTACCTGAAAAGCACCATCGAGGTAGTCGATGGCGTGCGTCCCTACACGCCGTTGGAATTGACCGGCCGCAACATCTACGTTCGCGAGGGCTGCTACCTCTGCCATTCGCAGATGATTCGTCCGTTGCGCGACGAGGTCGAGCGCTACGGACATTATTCGCTGGCCGCCGAAAGCATGTACGATCACCCGTTCCAGTGGGGATCAAAGCGTACCGGCCCCGATCTCGCGCGTGTCGGCGCGAAATATTCAGACGATTGGCACGTTCGGCATTTGATCGACCCGAGGGCGATCGTGCCGCAATCGGTGATGCCGGGTTATCCGGCACTTGGCGAGACCGATGTCAATCTCGACGATATCGCGGCGCATCTTCGTACCAGCCGTGCCGTCGGCGTTCCCTATACCGACGAAGAGATCGCCAATGCCAAGGCCGATCTTTTGGCGCAGGCCGATCCCGACAACGCCGGGGTGGATGCATTCCAGAAGCGCTATCCGAAGGCGCTTGTCCGCAACTTCGACGGCAAGGGCGGCAATCCAACCGAGCTCGACGCGCTGGTCGCCTATTTGCAGATGCTGGGCACGCTTGTCGACTTCAAGCTCTACGATGAAAAAGCCAATCTGCGCTGAAGGGACCGGACATGAAAGCGATCGTTTCCATTGAAAATCTGGCCTCGCATCTCGTCCTCTCATTCTGGACGCCGGTCTTCGTTGCCATTTTTGCTGCCATCGTCTTTTACGCGCTGCGTCCCCGCAACAAGGCGCTGTTCGATGCTGCGGCCAAGATGCCGCTGCGGGAGGATTGATAGATGAGTGAGCATGGCGATATCGATCACGTTTCGGGCCGCGCGACCACAGGCCACGAATGGGACGGCATCAAGGAGTTGAATACGCCGCTGCCGCGGTGGTGGATTCTCACCTTTTATGCCTCCATCATCTGGGCGATCGGCTATTGGGTAGTGTATCCAGCTTGGCCGCTGATCACGGGCTACACAGCCGGACTCTTCCACTATTCGACGCGCGCAAGCGTTGCCGATGAACTCGCCAAGCTCGAAGTCTTGCGCGGCGAGAAGATGAAAGTGCTCGGAACCGCGTCTCTCGCCGACATCGAGAAGGACCCGACGCTGTTGGCGCTGGCGCGGGCACGCGGCAAGACCGTCTTTGGCGACAATTGCGCGCCTTGTCATGGCAGCGGCGCGGCGGGTGCGAAGGGCTATCCGAACCTGAATGATGACGATTGGCTCTGGGGCGGCTCGCTCGACCAGATCATGCAGACCATCGAGTTCGGTGCCCGTTCCGGACATACCAAGGCACACGAGGGCCAGATGCTCGCCTTCGGACGCGATGGGATCCTGAAGAGGGACGAGATCGTCACCGTCGCCAATTATGTGCGCTCGCTGTCCGGCCTGTCGACGGCGCCGGGTTATGACGCTGCGGCTGGCAAGAAGATCTTTGCGGAAAATTGCGCGAGCTGCCATGGCGAGGCGGGCAAAGGCAACCAGGAAATGGGGGCGCCGAACCTGACCGACAAGATTTGGCTCTATGGATCGGACGAAGCCACCCTCGTCGAGACCATCACAAACGGCCGCGCTGGCGTGATGCCGGCCTGGAGCGGACGGCTAGATCCGGTGACGATCAAGGCGCTGACGGTCTATGTGCACTCGCTGGGTGGCGGCAAATAGGTGGGGCAGGGGCTTGACCGGTTGACGCAGGTCAAGCCCGGCCATCGCGGCGAGGTGTAGCGTTATCGGAGGATTTCGATGAGCCTTCCGATGAACAAGAACGTCACACCCAACGAGCATTTGAGCGCTGACGATGACCTGCCGCTCTACGAGCCGCACAAGAAGGTGTATCCGCAACGCGTTTCCGGCACCTTCCGCCGCATCAAATGGGGGCTGATGGCGTGCTGCCTCAGCGTCTATTACCTCCTACCGTTCGCGCGCTGGAATCGCGGTCTCGGCGCGCCCGACCAGGCCGTCCTGATCGACTTTCCCAACGAGCGCTTCTATTTCTTCTTCATCGAGCTCTGGCCGCAGGAGATCTATTACTTCACCGGGCTGTTGATCCTCGCCGCCTTCGCGCTGTTCCTGATGAATGCGCTCGGCGGCCGGATCTGGTGCGGCTACCTTTGTCCGCAGACGGTCTGGACCGACTTGTTCTATGCGGTGGAGCGCTGGACCGAGGGCGACCGCCGCGAGCGGATCAAGGCCGATGCCGGCCCGATGACTGCGAACCGGCTGGGACGGCGCGTGCTGAAACACGCGATCTGGCTCGTGATCGCCTGGTGGACCGGCGGCGCATGGGTGCTCTATTTCTCCGATGCGCCGACACTTGTGAGCGATCTCGCCACCTTCCAGGCGCCGGCGATCGCCTATATCTGGATCGGGATTCTCACGGCTTCGACCTATCTCCTGGCCGGCCATGCGCGGGAGCAGGTTTGCCTTTACATGTGTCCGTGGCCGCGCATCCAGGCCGCGCTGACCGACGAGTGGGCGCTCAACGTCACCTACAAGTACGACCGCGGCGAGCCGCGTTGTTCGGTAAAAAAGGCGATCGATCTTCGCTCGATTGGCGAGAAGGTCGGGGACTGCGTCGATTGCAACCAGTGCGTGGCGGTCTGCCCGACCGGCATTGACATTCGCGACGGCTCGCAGCTCGGCTGCATCCAGTGCGGTCTCTGCATCGACGCTTGCGACAATGTCATGAACAAGATCGGACGACCGACGCGCCTGATCGGTTACGACAACGACGTCAACGTCCAGCGCCGGATTGCCGGCAAGAAGGAAATCTTCAAACCGGTACGCGCCCGGACAGTCGTCTATGCTACCCTGATCGCCGCGGTCTGCGCGGTGATGCTATACGCGCTGCTGACCCGGTCGCTGCTCGACGTCAACGTATTGCATGACCGCAACCCCGTGGCGGTCAAGCTCAGCGACGGCTCGATCCGCAACGGCTATACGCTGCGCTTCCTCAACAAGCGCGGCTTTGACCGCGTCATTGCCGTCGATATCGACGGTCCCGCCAACGCGCAAATCCACGTAATCGGCGTCGATTCCGTCACGTCAGATCGGCCGATGATCGTCCTTAGGCGCGACCAGACCACCGAACTGCGCGTGCTGGTGACCGCCCCCTTTGACGAGCGGGCGGAGAAGACCCAGCCTCTGAAGTTCCGTGTCACCGACATCGGGCTCGGTGAGGTTGCTTCTGCGACCGACCATTTCGTGACGCCCTGAGATCAGAGGAAGCTGGACATGACGACGTCTTCATCCGCGATGCGACCAATCACAGGACGCTTCGTCCTGATCGTCGTGGTTTCTTTCTTCGCTGTTGTGATCGGCGTCAACCTGGTGATGATGAGACTTGCCATCGCCACGCTTCCGGGGACCGAGGTCGACAGCGCTTATAGCGCGAGCCTGGCCTATCAAAAGGAAATCCAGGCGGCCCATCAGCAGGACAAGCGCGATTGGAAGGTCGATGCGCATATCGAGCTCCAAGCCGACGGCACGGCCTGGCTGAACGTGGACGCAAAGGCGAAGGACGGCACGCCGCTCGCCGGCCTGTCGGTTTTTGGCCGGCTCGAACGCCCAACGGACCGCAGAGCCGATCAGGCATTCGAGATGACGGAGACCGGCGGCGGCAGCTACCGCGGCACCACACGAGGCGTACCTGCAGGGCGGTGGGATCTGGTGATCGAGGCCGATCGCGACGGGAAGCGCGTTTTCTTGTCGCGCAACCGCGTCGTCCTGAATTGAGAGGCGCGGCGATGCAATCGACCATCGATTTCTCACACTACCTGAAGAGGGCCGGCTCGGACCTGCTGCATCTCGATCTGGCGGTCGAAGGCATCAGTTGCGCCGGCTGCATGGCCAAGATCGAGAGCAATCTGTCGAAGATCCCGGATGTCACCTCGGCCCGAGTCAATCTGACCGATCGTCGCCTGGCGCTGGAGTGGAAGGAGGGCGCGGTCGATCCGGCGCTGTTCGTCGATCGTCTCGCCGAACTTGGTTACAGGGCCTATCCGTTCGAGCCTGCGGGCGCCGAGACACGCGAAGCCGAGCGCGCAAGCGCCCTGCTGCGGCGCCTCGGCGTTGCGGCCTTCGCGGCGATGAATGTGATGATGCTGTCGGTGCCGGTCTGGTCCGGCAATGTCAGCGACATGCTGCCCGAGCAGCGCGACTTCTTCCATTGGCTCTCGGCGCTGATCGTGCTGCCGGCTGCAGCCTATTCGGCCCAGCCTTTCTTTTCCTCTGCCTATGCAGCGCTCCGCGCCCGCGGCGTCAACATGGACGTGCCGATCTCGATCGGCATCACTCTGGCATTGGCGATGTCGCTGTTCGAGACCGCGACCCAGGCCGACCACGCCTATTTCGATGCCGCGATCATGCTGATCGCCTTCCTGCTGGCCGGTCGTTATCTCGATCAGAACATGCGGCGGCGCACCCGCGCCTTTGCCGGTAATCTTGCGGCGCTGAAAGCGGAGACGGCGACCAAGTTCATCAATGAGGACGAGATCCGCACGGTTCCGGTCGCGGCGATCCGCCCCGGCGACATCGTTCTGCTCCGCCCCGGCGAGCGTTCGGCAGTCGACGGCAGTGTCGTCAGCGGACGGTCCGAGATCGACCAGAGCCTGATCACCGGCGAGACACTGCCGGCCACGGCGGTGGCGGGAAGTGCGGTTTACGCAGGGACGCTGGTGCGATCCGGTGCTTTGCGCGTCAGGGTATCGGCGGCCTCCGAAGGCACGCTGTTGTCCGAAATCTCGCGGTTGCTCGAAAACGCCGTGCAGTCCCGGTCGCGCTATCTGCGCCTGGCCGAACGCGCTTCGAGACTCTACGCCCCGGTCGTACACGCGACTGCGCTTCTAACCATGATCGGATGGATGGTCGCGGGTGCCACGCTCCACGATTCGATCGTGACCGCGATCGCGGTGCTCATCATCACCTGTCCCTGCGCGCTCGGCCTTGCCATTCCTGCGGTGCAGACTGTCGCCTCTGGCGCGTTGTTCAGTTCGGGTGTGTTGCTCAATTCGGGTGACGCGATCGAGCGCATGGCCAAGGTCGATCGGGTAATTTTCGACAAGACGGGAACGCTGACCCTGCCCGAGCTCGACGTGGCAAATGCCGCCGCGATCCCTGTCGATGTTTTCGCCCTGGCGGGCCGCGTCGCGCTCTCGAGCGGTCATCCTGTGGCTGCCGCGGTGGCGCGCGCGGCCGGCGCCAAGGCACCGCTACCTGGCATCGAGGAGGAGCCGGGGCAGGGCGTTCATGGTGTGATTGACGGGATCGAGGTGAAGCTCGGTCGGGCGTCCTGGTGCGGCGGCGATCGGATAGCTTCCGAGATTCTCAGCCGTGATCCGGAAGCCTCCGTCGTGGCGTTCCGCCACGGTGAGATCTGCCATGTCTTCGCGGTTCGTCAGCGCATCCGGCCCGACGCTGCAAGAGTCATTGCGGAGCTGAACCGCATGGGGCTCGCGGTGGAGATACTTTCCGGGGATCGCGAGCCTGCCGTGAGGGCTGCTGCCGCCGTGCTCGGCGTTCATCAATGGCGCGCCGAAATGACTCCGGTCGACAAGATCGCACGGATCGATGAACTCGCGCGTCACGGCCACAAGGTACTCATGGTCGGCGACGGCCTGAATGATGCGCCGGCGTTGGCAGCCGCCCATGCCTCGATGTCACCGGTCACCGCCACGCATATGAGCCAGGCCGTTGCCGATGCCGTGTTCCTCGGCGAACGGCTTGCCCCGGTGAAAACCGCGATCGTCGTTTCACGCAAGGCGTTGCGGCTGATGCGTCAGAACCTCTGGCTTGCGGTGGTTTATAACGGACTGGCTGTACCGATCGCCATTGCAGGTCTGGTGACGCCGCTGATCGCGGCGGCCGCGATGTCCGGGTCCTCGCTGCTCGTGATGCTCAATGCCTTGCGTGCGCGCCAGCACAGGGAAACGGTCTGATGGAAGTCCTGGTCTATCTGGTTCCGCTTGCGATCATGCTCGGCGCGCTCGGCCTCGCGGCCTTTCTCTGGTCGCTCAAGAACGGCCAGTACGACGATCTCGATGGCGCGGCATGGCGGGCGATCGCGGACGATGAGCCGGCCGGGAAGTCCCGCGGCTAGGGTGCAAAGCGAAGCGCGAGCATCAGCAAGGCGATCGCGATCCCGGCGACGGCGATCGGCAGCGTCCAGTCCGGGCGCTTGCGGGGCGAACCGAACAAGGTCTCGATGAACCGGACGATCGCCATCCGTTTCATGAAGGGGTGCCCGCTCATCAGCAGCAACTCATCGGCAGCATCAGCGGCCGTCGGTAGCGCCAATGCGTCGCAGTTATCTCTAAGGGCCTCAACGTCTCGGCATCGAGCCAGCCGTCGCCGTGACGCAGGCATGAAGCACCAGGCACGTTGATATTCGCATCGATGGTGGCGACCTCGATCTCGCGATCGAAGGGAGCACAGGCGATCTCGCGCCAGTCATTGCGCAACAGATGCGACAAGAACATAGATATCCGGTTCATGGCTACAATCCGCCATTGTGAATACCGCGAGATACTCGGGCGGGCGTGGTCGGGCCGCCTTGAGCTGCATCAATGAGCCCATGATCCACCACCTAAACCCGAGCCTACGGGTTTATACTTAGGGGAACGACCCGAATTTCGAAATTTGAGGAAGAGGGCAAACTTCCGGCATCAACGATCGAAACCGGAGTTATGCCATGCTCACCGCCGCAACCGTCAAGTCCTCGATCCAGGCCCGCCCATCCGCTCCGGTCCGGTCGGGGGCGCTTCCCGAGAGCCCGCTCGGCCTGATGGGAGCTCCGATGCGTTTTGCGCGCAATATTGAAATCTACGGCGAAGACGAGCCGGCTGACTATCTTTACCAGGTCATCTCAGGAGCGGTGCGAACCTACCGCATGCTGGACGACGGCCGCCGCCAGATCAGCGCCTTTTATCTGCCTGGCGATATTTTCGGCGTCGAAGCCGGTGATGTGCATCTTTCCTCAGCGGAGGCGATCTGCGACGCGCAAATCCTGGTTATCAAGCGGAGCGCCGTGATGGCCCGCGCCGAATACGAGAAGGATTTGGCCAAGCAGCTATGGACACTGACGGTACGTGAGCTGCGGCGCGTACAGGAGCATTCGCTGGTGCTGATCAAGAGCGCGGAAGAGCGCGTCGCCGGCTTCCTGCTCGAGATGGCAGGTCGCAACTCGAGCACAGCGACTATCGAACTGCCGATGTCGCGTCAGGATATCGCCGACTATCTGGGATTGACGATCGAGACGGTATCGCGAACGTTCACCCAGCTCGCGCAGTCCGGAACCATCGCTTTGGAGACTTCGCGGCGCGTCCTGTTCCGCAACCGAGCGGCCTTGAGCCGACTGAACGCATAAAGCCGAGACCACGATGGATGAATGCGTCGGACCGAATAAGCGGCCCGACGCATTTTTATTTAGTGCTGTCAGGCGTCGATCCGAGCACGTGGCCGCCCGAGTCGATGAGATGAATGCCGGAGCAGGCCAGGCACGAGACGCTTTCATATCGCGCGTCTGCTGCCCCGGTTGTTTCCTCGGCAAGCAGCGCCTGCACCTTGTGACCTGTCCGTGGGCAATTGAACAGGATCGGACGCCAGCGCTGACGGTCAGCCATTCTTCACTCCTGGCATGACAGTCGGTGCCCGCTTCAGGCGGCCTTCTTGCGGGGCGACACACCGCAAACGGCGATCGAAAGAAGAAGCGACTCAGACGGCATCGTGAACCTCCCATGTTGAAAGCAGCATGGGAGGAATCGTCGCCCTGCCGGTTGATGTGGATCAAATTTGGCGCAACGTTTCAGCGGCGTGCACGTGGTCCTCGTGCGGTCCATGCCGCAGCGAGGCCAACGAAGGCAACGATCAGGATCATGGCTACAAAGGTCTGAACGAGGCCGAAATTCAGGGTATCGCGGGAT
Source organism: Bradyrhizobium ganzhouense (assembly GCF_049949285.1). Lineage (NCBI taxonomy): Bacteria > Pseudomonadati > Pseudomonadota > Alphaproteobacteria > Hyphomicrobiales > Nitrobacteraceae > Bradyrhizobium > Bradyrhizobium ganzhouense. Next base: position 6,675,373 of record NZ_CP181318.1, on the reverse strand, counting down.
ACCAGCAGCGCCGCGATGGGCGCTGCCAATGTGAAGAGAATGCGAACGATCCATCCCAACATGAAACCCTCCAAAGCCGGTCCGCAGCCTCAGCTCGCGGCTTTGATGTCTTCTGGAGATTCCACATAGAAGCCGGACCAGGTGTCGACGAAGCAGAGATGATCGTGCACCTTCTTGACGCCGGCAGTGTCCTCTGCTGCCACGATCGTGGCCTGACGGGCCTGATCCGTGGTGATGATGCCGTGCAGATGCACGACGCCGTTGCGGACCGTGACCTCAAAGCCGATCGGCCGCCAGTCGGTCTTGCTTACGGTGCGGATGATGCGATCGCGGATGTGGTCATCATCCGCGGTTGGGTCTGGGATCTCGTGTGCCATGCTGGCAACGGCCTGCAGGAGGTTCGAGCGCGTGACGATTCCCTTCAGCATCCTGCCGCTCATCACCGGAAGGCGCTTGATGTCGTTCTTCTCCATCAGGCGAACCAGTTCCTCGAGCGGCGTCTCCTCGTCGACCGTGATCGGATCTGGCGTCATGATATCCTCGACCTTGCGGCCGCGTTCGTGAACAAACTCCGAGGCCGCCTTTCCCGGTCCCAGGAAGAACTGCAGCCATGTGGGACGCTTCCGGCCGGTGCCGATCTCGCTGCGGCGTAGGAAGTCGCTTTCCGAGACCATGCCGACGAGTCGGCCGGCGTCGTCCATGACAGGCAGTCCGCTGATATGGGTCTGCAGCATGATCTTGGCTGCTTCCTCGATCGTGGTGTGCGGCGTGACGATGATGCAGTCCTTGGTCATGATCTGATGGGCGCGCATGGTAACTCCATTTGAGTTGGTTGATGCCAAGCTAGGCGATGCCACGGCTCTGGCCTTGACCTGCCTCAATTGTCACGGCTGTCATCATTCCAGGGTTTTCAGGAGGGCGATGAAATCGCCGACCTGGTCGGCGTCGAAGCTGAATTGCGGCATGGTCGGATGACCAGTGACGATGCCTTCCGCCAGCGCTTCCTGCAGCATTTCGACTGGATAGCGTTCGTGCAGGGTCCGGAAGGGCGGCGCGATCCTGAGCGGGCTGGGGCTCACCTTGTCGATGGCGTGACACCTCGCGCAATAGGTTCGTGCGAGGCGTTTGCCCTGCTGGGGATTTTCTGCTGCGGCTGACGACATGGTCGAAAGCAGAGCAACAGCGACGAGAATTCCGCTCGCGGCAGATTGACGGATCAGGGACATGATTGGGCCGCTTCGCCTTAGTGCGACATCAGGACCGGAATCGTCATGCTACGGAACATTTCGCGGGTGACGCTGCCGAACACGGTTTCCTGCAGCCGGGAATGGCCGTAGCCGCCCATCACGAGGAGATCGAGGCCGTCATCGGCCGCGATCGACAGGATACTGGACTGCACATTGCCGCGATCGGCTTGCAGCGAGACGGTCCGCACCGGCAATCCGTTCCGCGCCAGATGCTTGGCGAGCTGGGCCGGCGATACTTCCGCAGACAAGTCCGACGCGTTCAACGTGATCGCCGTCAGCGCGTCTGCCTTCGCGAGCAAGGGAACGGCATCGCGCAAGGCGCGCGCGGCCAAACGACCTCCATCCCAGCAAATGCCGATGCGGGCGGGTTTGAACGTGCCACGGAACGTATAGGGGAGAAACAGGATCGGTCCCCCGGATTGCAGTAGCAATTCCTGGGGGAGCTGGTTGTCGAAAGTGTCGCGCTCCGGCTCGCCCTGCGAAACCACCGTCAGATCGTAGAGGCGGGAGGCCGCGCCGGCCACCGACGCAATTTCGGCGAATGTGCCGATAAGAGGGCGGGTGCTATGTCCGATCTCGGCGTTTTTCGCTTCGACTTCGAAGACGCGTAGGGCCGCTTCGGCGCGCTCCAGGGCGCGCTCATGTTCGACCTCGAAGATCGATGCGACGGCCGCACCTCCTTCCGCGACGAAGGGTAGGCTGGTGGATTCATAAGCTGTGGCGATGGCATCCAGATGCGCGCCGCACGTCATTGCCAATGAAATCGATCCGTCGACCGCTGGCCGCTGCGATCGTTCCGTCGGGATATGCACAAGCAGGTTCTTGTACATCGTTGCGGCTCCTCAATTCCGCGCGGGAAGCGCATGGCGCATGGGACCACAGGGCTCCGCTCTTTGGTTTGATGTACGTCAAAGTCCGCACGGGTTGCGCAGGATACCGCTGCGGGCATCGATTGATAGAACAGGGGGCAGAAACATGGTGCTTCGGCTGCAACACAGCGCTCACCCCGACCGACGGCGAGATCGTCGCCATCGGGCGCAAGCATTTTCACCTCGAACCGAATTGACGCAGCTCAATCCTCGGCGTGGCCGACGACGCTAGGTTCCACACCAAAAGGAGGTTGCGGATGTCGTCTTCAGCATCGGGAGCTGTCTCTTGACCGACATGCCGAGCCTGATCACGAGCGAACAGCGGCCCGGCGTGCTATTGGCGAGCGGGGCTTGGACGGTCGCAAACGTCGAGCTCCTCGAACGCCTTTGCGCGGGCGTGCCGCCGAAACGGAAGGGGCCGATCGATCTCAGTGGCGTGACGGCGCTTGATACCGTCGGCGCCTGGCTGTTCGAGAAGCTTGCCCGGCGCCACACGGCCGGATCGCCGGGGCCGGTCCTTGTCGGTGCCTCCCCATCCCATTCCGGCCTGCTTCGCGAAGTGCAGGAATTGAACAGGGGAGAGCCAGGCCGAAAGCGACGGGATAATCCCTTCGTCGATCGCCTGACGAAAATGGCACGCGCCCTTGCCTCCGACAGTGTCGCATTTCTGCACATGCTCGGTGCCATCAGCCTCGCCCTAGGTCGCGTGCTACGTCATCCAGCATCCTTTCGTCTGACGTCGACCGTCTACCAGCTCGGGCGTGTCGGCTGGCAGGCGATTCCGATCATGGCACTCATCACGTTCCTGATCGGTGCAATCATCGCCCAGCAGGGAATTTTTCACTTTCGCAAGTTCGGTGCCGACTCTTATGTGGTCGACATGGTCGGCATCCTGGTGCTGCGCGAGATTGGGGTGCTGATCGTCGCGATCATGGTCGCCGGCCGGTCGGGCAGCGCCTACACCGCCGAGCTTGGTTCGATGAAGATGCGCGAGGAGATCGACGCACTCAGTACCATGGGCCTTGATCCGGTTTCCGTGCTGATTCTGCCAAGGGTGCTGGCGCTCATCGTGGCGTTGCCGATCCTCGCTTTCCTGGGTTCGCTGGCGGCGCTCTATGGCGGCGGCCTTGTCGCGTGGCTCTATGGCGGCATGAGTCCGGCGATCTTCATCGCGCGGCTGCGGGAGGCGGTTTCGGTCACGCATTTCGAAGTCGGCATTTTGAAAGCGCCGTTTATGGCGTTGGTGATCGGGCTCGTCGCGTCGACCGAGGGGCTCAAGGTCAAGGGCAGCGCCGAATCCCTCGGTCAGCAGACGACGGCTTCCGTCGTCAAGTCGATCTTCCTGGTGATCGTGCTCGATGGCCTGTTCGCCGTGTTCTTCGCGTCGATCGGGATGTAGCCATGGCTGACGGTCGCATCGCAATTCATGTGCAAGGTCTCGTAGTCGGCTTCGGCGACCGGGTCGTGATCGACCATCTGTCCCTCGATGTCCGTGAAGGCGAGATTTTGGGGCTTGTCGGGGCGTCGGGTGGCGGCAAGTCAGTGTTGTTGCGGACCCTGATCGGGCTGTTGCCGAAGCAAGACGGGCAGATCGCCTTTCCTGCATCGATGGGCGACGAAGCCACGCGCTGTGGCGTCTTGTTTCAGCAGGGTGCGCTGTTCTCGGCCCTCAACGCCCGGCAAAATGTCCAGTTTCCACTGCGCGAGGCCGCACATCTTTCTCCCGCGCTGCTCGATGAGATCGCCAACGCCAAGCTCGAAATGGTGGGATTGAGCGCGGACGACGGCGACAAATTCCCAGCCGAGCTTTCCGGCGGCATGACCAAGCGCGTGGCGTTGGCCCGGGCGCTGGCGCTCGATCCAGCATTACTGTTCCTGGATGAGCCCACTTCCGGGCTCGATCCGATTGCAGCGGGCGAGTTCGACTCGCTGATCACGACGCTGCAGCAGACGCTCGGCTTCACGGTCTTCATGATCACTCATGACCTCAACACGCTGGCCGCCGTCTGTAACCGTGTCGCAGCCCTTGCAGACGGCCGGATCGCCGCGCTCGGACCGTTGCCCGAGGTGCTCAAATCCGACCATCCCTGGGTGAGAGCCTATTTTCACGGCGCCCGGGCTCAGATGCTGCACCTCGGTGCATGACGAAAGGAACATCTATGGAAACGCGCGCACCCTTTGTCATCGTCGGTGCCTTCGTGTTGGCGGCGATCGTCGCTGTGTTCGGCTTCGTCTATTGGCTCAACAACGCCGGTGGGATCGGTAAGCGGGAGACCTATCACGTCGTCTTCAATGGTTCGGTGTCGGGCCTGCTGGTTGGCGCGGCGGTGCTGTTCAACGGCATTCGCGTCGGCGAGGTCACCTCGCTCGACCTCGTCGCCGACCGGCCGCATGACGTCCATGCGACCATCGCGGTCGCAGAACGTACGCCGGTTCGCGTTGACACCAAGGTCGGTCTGGATTTTCAGGGGCTGACCGGCGTGCCCGTGGTTGCGCTGGAGGGCGGCGAAGACGCTTCCGCGCCGCCGGTCCAGGGCTCGCTGATCGCCGAAAAGGGGGCGGGGCAGAGCATGACGCAGGCCGCCCGCGACGCCTTGCGCAAGGTGGACAGCGTGCTCTCGGAGAACGCGGCGCCCCTGCACGAGGCCATCAGCAACCTCAGCACCTTCACCGACGGGCTCGCGCGCAACACGCCGAAGCTCGACGGGATCGTGCGGGGGTTGGAGCACATGACCGGCGGCGGTACCCCGCCGCGCAAGGTGACTTACGATTTGAAGGCGGCGGACACGTTCGACAAGCCCAGGCGCCCGTTGGAGCCGGGCATCGTCATCGCCGAACCGACGGCAACGGCGCGCCTGCAAACTCAACGCTTCCTGTTTGCCTCCGACGAGGAACCGCACGACGGCTTCGCCAATGTGCAATGGAGCGACTCGCTGCCGGCGCTGGTGCAAGCGAAGCTGCTGCAGAGTTTCGAGAATTACGATATCGTCCATGCGCCCCTGCGCGGTGACGCCCTGAGCGAGGGTGGCGTTCGCCTCCTGGTCGATCTACGGCGCTTCGACATCACGATCACGCCGACCACCGAGGTCACCATAGAGCTCTCCGCGAAGCTCATCGATGGAGCCGGCAACCTCAAGGCCGCGCGGATATTTAAACAGTCTGCCCCGATTGGGGGGATCACGGCGCCGCAAGCGGCGACGGCTTTCAGCGGAGCGTTTGATATGCTGGTGCGGGATGTTGTGACATGGACGGCATCGGCACGGTGAATTCCGGAGGAGCCGAATGGCACCATGAATGAAAATTCTCTGCTCGCATTCGCGTTCACGGCCACGATCATCGAACTTACGCCGGGCCCGAATATGGGCTATCTCGCGGTGCTTGCAGCGTCCGCCGGACGGCGGGCAGGCCTTGCCGCGACCGCAGGCGTGGCTGCAGGCTTGCCGGGCGCGGGCATCGCATCGTCGCTTGGCCTCGCCGCTATCGTGTCCGCTTCAAACCTGATTTATGAAATCCTGCGCTGGGGTGGCCTTGACGGACGGAGCACATGCTACCTCACAGATTGGAGCTTGCGACAAGTGCGGCTACTGCGAAGCCTGCGGCCAACGCAGCCCATTCCTTGCCAGTCCGCGCCATTACGCTGAGAGCAGCCAAGCAGCCAGCAATGCTCGGCAACCCGCCTTTAATGCAAGCGGCTGCTACGAAAGCCACGAAGAGATTGCCTGGAGCGAGCCGAAAGAATCTCGCAACAATTCCGGTCTCCTCTACCAAGCCAGCTGCGAGGAAACCGCCCACCCGCATTGCGTACGTCGCCAGTCCTGCAGATCCGATCGCCAACAAGGTTTGCCAGCTATGCATCATCACCTCGTATCATGCAAAGGCTTGTGCCGGTCGCACCGCCAAGCAGCATCGCCCAGTCGGACGCGGCCAACCAGCAGGCCGCCGCAGCAACCGCAGCAGACAGGAGCCACGGGAGGACCGAGCGGTTACCGCGCCATTGCGTTGGAAGCAGAGTCACAATAAACGCCGCTGGAAGAAGAGCAGCAGCCGCCGCGAGAGAACCGCTCGGCGTCCAAGAGAGGGCACAACCGAGGGCAGTACCTCCTATCCACCCAATGGCCATTGGTATGCTGGCGCCAAGCAGATATCCAGCATCGGGATTGTTTCGTCGTGCGTCCGCTGTCGTCATAAGCCATGATGCATCGGCGAGAAGGAACATAATCGGGAGCGTTAGTCGCTTCGGAAGCACGCCGAAGAACTGGTGAAGATGAGCCCCCATCACGAGATATCGGGCATTCGTGGCGATACAGACCAGCACCAAGGGAGCGATGGAAGGCGTTGTAGCCCACATAGACAACGTGACGGCTTGCGCCGTGGCCGAATATACGAGGATACTTAGAAGCACCGAAGGAAGAAACTCCACACCGATGCCGCGATAAGCCACCCCCATGACGACACCCGCAACGCCATTGCTGACGATGAACGGAGCCGCTTCGACGAAGCCGCGCCGAAACCCCGCACGAGAGAATGTGGCTGGAGAGGGGTCCGAAGGCGTTGTTGTAATGGTCATGACCATTACATAAGGCTGGAATGGAGCGCTGATGTCAAGAGATCCTATACGAGCGGCGTCGCAATTTTTTGGAGGACGCGTTTGCTTGGATTTCGCGAATACGCTTGATTGGCGCACATCTTCCGATCCAGTTGAGCTCATCCCCGATTACGAGTCTTTTTGGGCTGGAGTTCGCGCCGGGGAACGATGCCGACTCGAGCTTTGGAATGCCTCGCATCGTTGTCGGAGAGAGACACTGCCGCGACGAAAGCCGCCATGAGAGAGGCACTGTCTCTTCGCGCGGACATCTGGAAGATCGTGGATGCGCTGCGCAAACGGTTGCATCCAGATTTGAGTCCAATCAATCAAATTCTAGCGGCGGCTCCCTCGCAGCCGCCGATCCTAAAGTCGACAAAAGATTACGTGCATGATTTCAGAGGAAAAAGCCTGCGCGAGCCGTTGTGGCCAGTGCTATGGTCTTTGACCAGTTTGATCACGTCGGTAGATGCTACTCGCATCGGCTGCTGCCAGGCGGAAGGTTGCGGATGGTTTTATGTGGACGAGAGCCCAAATCGGACGCGCCTCTGGTGCTCAAGTGAGGTCTGCGGCAATCGAGAACGCGCCCGTCGAGCTTACGCCAAGCGGACGAAAAAAGGTCCCACTCGGCGCTGATCAGCGCAACAGATTGATTGATCGGACTCTCGTGGATCGAGCCGCATCTCGGCATCCGGCTTAGATCTCTCGCGCAAGTGAACAAAGACGCCATCGACAAATTGCAGGACCTCAGAGATCGCAAGACGCGACAGCCTGCCAGCGCCTCGCCGGTCAGTTTCTTCCGTAAGCCCGGATGACCCCTCTCGATACCACCGCGAAGGGGTCCTCGATCAGCTTCTGCGGCAGGCCGCGAGAAAGAACGCAACACCGCGCGCCACATGCGCGTCAATCTCAGGATCGAGCACTTCGAGGTTCACCTCGAACAGCGCCCTGAACAACATCGGCACCGCGACGAGATCGAGGAAGAACCGCGCCGTCGTCGCAAGGTGCTCCGGAGCGAAGGCCGGCAGCCTCCCTAGCTCGTCGGACGACGTCAGGTCGCGCAGGAGGTGAACCCCCAAATCGGTGCTGAGTTCGCGCGCCCTTCGATTGACCGTGGCGGCCAGGTCGGGGAAGCGCCGCGCCTCCGCTATGGCGAGCCGCATCAGTCCGATCCTGTCGGTGTCGAGCCCCCAGTGCAGCAAGGTGCGCGCAGCACTCGTGAGACGCTCCTCGACCGATGTACCGCTCGGCATCTCGACCTTGAACTCCGCGATGCGCACCAGGATGTCCCGCGTCACCACTTCGGCGAATAGCGCCCGCTTGTCCTCGAAGCGCACATAGATCGTGCGTTTTCCGGAACGAGCGACCTCTGCGATCTCGTCGATGCTCGCGCCCTCGAACCCGCGCAGCAGAAAAACCGTGCGGGCCGCATCAAGAATGCGCGCAGCCACCTCCCCGGTGAGTTCCTTCGGCGGGCGGCCCTTGCGCACCACGGCACGCTTGGGCCTCAACGGCGGTATCTTCTTGAGGGCGTTCATTGTGGTCGCGGTGGATTCCATGCTGCCGATAGGTCGGCCTTTCTTCTCAATCTACGCTTATCACATTTGCTTGTAAATAGAACGGAACGGTATCGTTCTTATTGACGCGCCAGCAGAGCGGAACTATTTGCCTCGTATAACGGAACGGTTCCGTTCCTTTATGCGAGGCCCGCGAGACCTCACCGTCAGCAGGAGCTGCGATCATGTTCGAAGACCGTGTTTTGGAACGAGGCGCACCAGGGCTGGAGGGCGTTGAAAGCCCGCCTTCTGCGCATGAACCCGCCGTCAAATCCCATGAGCCAGAGCCCGTCGCGCGCGCCCCCGCCCCGAATAAAAGCCCCGCGGACAAAACGCCTCAACCTGAGACGGAGCAGTCTCAAACCATTGGCAAAGCGCGGTCGGACAGTTTCCTGCGTCGCCGTCCCGTTGCCTCCGCGATCAGCGCCGTGCTTCTTGCCGCAGCGATCGGCGGCGGCTACCTCTACATGGACTACGCAGAGCATTTCGAGTCCACCGACGACGCCTTCATCGCGGCGCGGCAGTACGCGCTCGCCCCCAAGGTGTCAGGATACATCGCCGCCGTTCCAATCACCGACAACGAGCATGTCGCCGCCGGCGATGTGATCGCGCGTCTCGATGATCGCGACTATCGCGTCGCGCTCGCGCAGGCAGAGGCTCAGGTCGCGGCCGCGCGCGCCAGCATCGAGAACATCGACGCGCAAATCGATGTGCAGCAAGCCCAGATTGCCGCCAATCAGGCTCAGGTCGACCAGGCGCAGGCGGCGCTGGTGTTCGCCCAGCAGCAGGCGGTGCGCTACGAGCACCTGGAGCAAACCGGCTACGGCACCGTTCAGAACTCCGAGCAGTACACCTCGCAACTGCATCAGCAGCAGGCCGCGCTCCTGAGCGCGAAGGCGACCCTGAACCTAGCGCAGCGGCAGGTCGAGTCGCTCAATGCGCAACGCAAGAGCGCGGCGGCGAATCTCGCGCAGGCCGAGGCCCAGCGCGACCAGGCACAACTCAATCTGTCCTATACGACGGTGACAGCCGCCCAGCCGGGTCGTGTCGCCAACCTCTCGGCCGCCGTCGGCCAGTTCGCGCAGATCGGCACGAACCTCACGACGTTTGTGCCCGATGAGATCTGGGTGACGGCAAACTTCAAGGAGATCCAGCTCGACCGGATGCGCCCCGGCGAAAAGGTGACGTTGAAGATCGACGCCTATCCGGGACGCACGATCAACGGCCACGTCGCGAGCGTGCAACCCGGATCCGGCACCGCGTTCTCGTTACTGCCGGCGCAGAATGCCACCGGCAACTACGTCAAGATCGTCCAGCGCGTGCCGGTCAAGATCGTGATGGACAACCCACCGACCGACGTCGCGCTCGGGCCGGGCATGTCGGTGGTCCCGACCGTGCGCATCGATCCCTCGCTGTCGCTGCTCGATCGCCTGGGGAGGCTGCTATGAGCGCCGCAGCGATCGACGCCAAAGGTTTCGTTCCTCCTGAAATCGCCGTCCCCAACCCGTGGCTGATCGCGATCGTGGTCGCACTCGCGAGCTTCATGGAGGTGCTCGACACCACCATCGCCAACGTGGCGCTCCCGTATATCGCGGGCGGGCTGGGGGTAAGCGAGGACGAAGCGTCCTGGGTGGTCACCACCTATCTGGTGTCCAACGCCATCATCCTGACCGCCTCGAGCTTTCTCGCCCGGATGCTGGGACGCAAGACGTTCTTCCTGATCTGCCTCGGGATATTCACCGTTAGCTCCATCCTGTGCGGGTTTGCCCCCAATCTCAATGCGCTGTTGCTGTTCCGTATTCTGCAAGGCCTCGGCGGCGGCGGCATGGTGCCGGTCGCCCAGTCGATTCTGGCCGATGCGTTTCCGCCGGCCAAGCGCGGCCAGGCCTTTGCGGTGTTCGGCGTTGCCGTGGTGGTGGCGCCGGTGGTCGGGCCGACGCTTGGCGGCTGGCTCTCCGACAATCTCTCATGGCACTGGTGCTTCCTGATCAACGCTCCCGTCGGCGTGTTTGCGATCGCCCTGATAGCGCTCGTCCTGCACGAGTCTCCGACCGCGCGGGCAGAGGCCCAGGCGCAGCAGCAAGGCGTCAGGTTCGACGTCATCGGCTTCATGCTGGTTGCGACCTTCCTCGGCGCGCTCGAGGTCATGCTTGACCGCGGCCTCGAGGACGACTGGTTCGCCTCCCCCTTCATCGTGACCTTCGCTGTCATCTGCGGCATGGCATTCGTGCTGATGATCCCGTGGGAGATGACCCGCCGCAATCCGATGATCGACCTGCGGATGGTGGCGAGCCGCCAGTTCGGCGCCTGTTTCCTGGTGATGCTGGCGACCGGCGCCATCCTGCTTGCGACCACCCAGTTCCTGCCGCAGCTGGTGCAGCAGGATTTCGGCTACACCGCGACCTGGGCCGGCCTCGTGCTCTCGCCCGGCGGCCTCGTCACCATGCTGATGATGTTCGTCGTCGGCCGCCTCGCGGCGAAGGTGCAGCCGAAATATCTGATCGTCGCCGGTGCGGTTATCATTGCGATCTCCATGTACGGCATGACCAACGTGTACGGCGATCTCGGCTTCTGGTTCATGGCGCGTTCGCGCATGCTGCTCGGTGTTGGCCTGCCGCTGATCTTCGTGCCGATCATGGCGGCCTCCTATGATGGCATTCCGCCGACCAAGACCGACCAGGCCTCCGCCCTGATCAACGCGGCGCGCAACACCGGTGGCTCGATCGGCGTCTCCATCGTGTCCAACGTGCTGACACATCGCGAGCAGTTCCACCAGAATCGGCTCGTCGAGCAGGTAACGCCGTCAAGTCCGCAATATCAGGACACGCTGCATCAGATCACCAACTTCTTCGTCGGTCAGGGCAGTTCACTGGCACAGGCGCACGAACAGGCCATCCAGTGGATCGGGCAACAGGTGCAGACCCAGGCATCGTTCCTGTCCTACATGGACGCGTTTTGGGTGCTGATGCTGATCTCGCTGTCGGCCGTGCCGCTCGCGCTGACGCTGCGCAAGGCCAAGCTTGGCGGTGCCATCCATGTCGGACACTGAGCATCACCCAAGCGCCACCCGGCCGCAGACCTCACGTTCGTGGGTTCGCAGTTTTGGGCGGGTCCAATTTGTCTCTGCGGCCTTAGTCCGCAGGCTCGAGGCAGCCAAGTATCTGTTGTTGCGAGCAGAGGGGACGCTGGTCTGCAAGTTCGGATTGACCAGTTCTGGACCCTAAAGCAGACATTCACGTTTCCGTTTCCCGCGAGGATACTTCGTAGGGGCAGTGTTGTCGGTTGATCGGCTGCCAATTACCCGAAACGCTCGATCAGCAATTCAGTGAGAACCCGGACCTTCCTTGCAGGGTGCTGCCCAGGAGGCCGAACGACGAAGATACCGGCCGTCGGAACAGGGTAGCGCGGCATGACGCCAACAAGCGCGCCGGAATCCAGATGGCTTTTGATGAGATGATCCGGAAGCCAGGCGATGCCGAGCCCTGCCACCGCAGCAACGACGAGTGCGGTACCGTTGTCCGCCTTGAATCGCCCCTGCGGATGAATGGAAATGATCTTGTCGCCATCCATGAACTGCCAGGCTTCCGTTCCCTGCATGAGCGCCTGGTGGCTGAGGAGATCGTTCGGCGTCTCGGGAGCCCCATGCTCCCTGATATAGTCCGGACTTGCCACGAGCGTCCCGGTGAGCGTCCCGACACGACGCGCAATCAAGTTCGAGTCGCTGAGATAGCCGACGCGTATCGCACAATCGAAACCCTCCCCAATAATATCCACGAAGCGATCGCTGTAGCTCGCCTGTACGTGGAGCGCCGGGTGGCGCAGCGCCATGTCCGCAAAGACCGGCGCCAAATGCGTGGGCCCCAAGGATAGTGGTGCGGCGATACGGAGGCGGCCGCGCAGTTCGCCGGCAGGCAAGATCGTTTCGAGCGCGGCATCGATTTCTGCGCGAACGCGAGCGGCGTGCTCGCGAAACGTGACCCCGGCCTCCGTCAACGCGGCGCCGCGTGTTGTTCGCGCGAGCAGCTGAACGCCGAGCTCGGCTTCCAGTCGGAATAGCCGTCGACTGACAATCGACTTGGAGACGCCAAGCCGCCGGGCCGCCGCCGACACCCCGCCAGCATCAGCCACATCGACAAAAGTCCGCAGATCTTCGAAATCCATCCCCGGCGTTCCATTTTTGGCGACACAGATAGCCAATTTATGAGGATATCTGATCGAATTTAGCAACGATAGCTTGATTGTCAGCTCAAACCAAGGGAGATCGCAATGTCATCGCGTAACCAACATTCCGGCCGCTCAGCGGTCGTCACCGGCGCCGGCGCGGGGCTCGGCCGCGATATCGCGCTGGGGCTCGCAGCCAAAAGCTATGTCGTTTTCGGAACGGCCATGTCGGCGGCCGAAGTCCAGGATCTGAAGGACGCTTCCGGTGGACGCGTCAGCCTGACGGTCTGTGACATGACCAAAGAAGAAGAGGTGAGAACCTGGGCGGCCGGCGTGTCCGACGCCCTCGGCGATTCCGGCCTTGATATCCTGATCAACAACGCCGGCATCCTGACCCCAGGGCCGATCGAGGTTCTTCCGCTGGACGCCATCCGGCGTGAATTCGACGTCAATGTGTTCGGTGCCCTCTCGGTCATCAATGCTTTTCTGCCAGCGCTGAGGAAGGCGCGTGGGCGCATCGTTCAGGTCAGCACGTGGACCGCCAGCGTGCCGCTGCCGTTCAATGGACCGTCGGGCGCATCGAAGGCCGCGATGGAAGTATTCGCGACGGTCTACCGCGCTGAACTGAAGCGATTCGGAATTGACGTCGTGGTCGCGGCGGCGGGCAACATGAAGACCGGCGGCCCAGCGAAAACAGCCGTAGCCCTCGAGCGGGTTGCTGACGGAATGACGCCCGAACAGCGCGAACTGTACGGAACAACCTTCGGATCGTTCGCGGCCGCTCTAAACGGCATGCAGAACAGCGGACTCGATTCGGCTGCCGCCGCCCGGAGGGTGATCGAACTGGCCGAGCAAGTCCCCGCACCGAGCCGTGCGCCGGTGGGAGTAGATGCCGGAGAGATGCTCCGCATCGCTCGAGAGAAATCAGACGCCGAGCAGGATGCGTTGCGCCTTCAGCTCGTCGGCCTGAGTTAAGTCCACCCGACAACCACCCATCTGACAACAGGAGCTAACCATGATCGAGATCCTTGACACCAACGATAGCCGCGCTGTTCGCAACAAGAACAACGTTCTTGCGCTCTACGAGCTGATGATCAACACGAAGAGATCGGAAGAGGGCACGGCCAAATACGTGAGCCCCGCCTACATCCAGCACAACCCGCTGATCGCCGACGGTTCGGTCGCGCTGGGCAAGTTCTTCGCCCAGATCACTGGAGAACGCGCCCGGGCTCGCGTCGTGGTTCACCGCATTATCGCGGTCGGCGACTACGTTTGGGCGCACGTGAATTTCCTGAATCTCTTCAATGACGACCCGAAAGATACGGGAATCGCCGGCGTCGATATCTACAGGATGGACGCCGACGGCAAGGCCGTCGAACATTGGGACACCTTGCAGTTCGTTGGCGACGCGACAAACTCGGCACCAATGATTGCGCCGAACATCCCGCGGGCCAACCCGAACGGAATGTTCTGAACAGATGTGCCTCAAGAATCGTCTGTTCTAGCCTCACGGCCGTGGGAGACGTTCCTGCCAGCGCGACTGGCAGGGACGTCTCGCCTTTCAGCCATCAGCGGCACTGGAAGAGACAGTCAAGGTGCGGCGGGCACCGACTCTTGAAGTGGTTGTCGCTAGTTTGCCTTTGTCGGACTTTGTCTCCGGCGAATTCGACGCTTCAGCGAGATCTTGAGGGCGTGCTGCATGGCCCCGCTGAGCGGCGCCTCGCTATCCACGTCAATGGCGTGACCGGCGCGGCATTGACGCCGATCCGGCGCGACGCAATCATCATGGCTGCAAGAGTCTGCGGTCCAAGCAAGAACGTTGGCGGGGTGACCGTTTCGGTCGCGGCTTAGGGCCGTGATCGATTTCGTGGCAGCTGCGCTGAAATCATCGGTGGAGGCCTGGCTTTGGCCTGAGGGTCATTGTTCACCAGGTAGAACGCTACGTCGCAATCTTGCTGCCTAATCATTTCGCTGCCGCGGCGCCATAACACGTCTCGAAGGCGGCAACGACCGCGCAGCCCAGAGGACAAGAACATGCTGCAACTGCGATCAAAGGAAACGCTCGATCACGGCGACCGAGGCTGGCTCAAGGCGAGCCATCACTTCGTTGTTTCGGAAGAGGGAAACCTCGCCAATGGCCCGCTTGGCCCGCTGGTGGTCTGGAATGACGATGAGATCGCTCCCGGTACCGGCTTCGGTCGCCACTCGCATGTCAACATGGAGATCATCACCTATGTCCGCCAAGGCGTCGTGACGCATGAGGATAGCACCGGCAATGTGGGCCGGACCGTGGCCGGCGATGTCCAGGTGATGAGCGCCGGGATCGGGATCAGCCATTCCGAGCAAAACCGCGACAGCGATCCCTTGAAGATTTTCCAGATCTGGTTGGTGCCACGTCAAAAGGGCGGAGCGCCGCGGTGGGATAGCCGCAAATTCCCCAAGGCAGACCGCGCTGGCCGGTTGATCGAACTCGCAAGTGGTGATCCGCGAAGCGCTGATGCGCTTCCGATCGGCGCCGATGCGCGTGTCCTTGGTGCGACGCTGCTCGCCGGCACTACGCTCAAGCACTCTCCCGAGGGTTTCCGGCACGCGTATCTCGTGCCCGCCCAAGGAGCCGTCCGTGTCAACGGGCAGAGGGTTGCGGTTGGCGATGGTATCGCTGCGATCGACGAAGCCGAACTCGTCATTACAGCCGAGGAAGATGCCGAAGTCGTCCTTGTAGAAGCCGCTTGATCACGAGGGTAACGAGAGCGCCCATCCGAATTGCTTGAGCAAACCGCCGATTGGAGGCGACCGGCGTGTTTGCAACGTTGAATCACAAGGCCTCATCCAGCAAGGAGCAGCCGTGAGAGCGCCCATTCCAAAATTGATCATCGCCGCGATGTTGCTCTTTGCTGCCGCGTGGATACCAAACGCGCAAGCCAAGGCAACTGCAATCAACACGCGTTTCGATGGTTCGTGGAACCTGGTGTTCGTCACGGTGCGAGGTGCGGCTTGCGATCCCACCTACAATTTCACCGTGGACGTAAGGGACGGGATCATCAGTCATCCGAACCTTCTGAAATTTCGGGGACGCGTGGCGCCTTCCGGAGCCGTTTGGGCATCGGTCAGTGTCGGTCTAAAATTCGCTTCGGGGAATGGCAGGCTGTCTAAGGACAGTGGCCGAGGCAAATGGAGTGGCCGCGGGGAGGGGGGCGCAACGTGTGGGGGATATTGGACGGCTCAACGAGATTAGAGCAGTCGGGTTGGAGCTGTCCGATTGGGGCAAGCCGGCAGAGAATGAGGACGTATTTCGGTTCGCGAAGTGAGGGCTCTACGGTGTTGGATCACATTCTCAGATTTATGACACTTGGCACGGTCGTCATTGGCTGCATCGCTATCTTTGCCACGCAATACACCAACAATCGGCGTCTGGGCGCTGATATCTTCCTGAAATATTCCGATCGGATCTCCGAGCTCCGTCGCCGGCTGCCGACGGTCGCCATTCTAGAAAGCGACGAGTCTCACGTTGCGGAAATCACGCAGGAAGAACGCCGCGTGGCGCATGAGATCATCTACGCGATCTTCGAACTCTTCGAACTCAGAGTGCACGGTTACTTTCCGTCTACAATTTGGAAGATCAGAGAGCCCGACGTGGAAGCTCTTCTGTCACTACCCGTCTTTCGGCAGGTGATGAAGGCCTTGAGAGGTGCCTTTGCAAGGCATCCACGTTTCTCGACCTGGGTCGACGGCGTTACGCGCGCATCCAGCTTTCAATCCGAACTACGATAGCCAAGGGTGGAGATCATGATCAAGCAGCGAGATTTCAGCGTCGCGATGCTGGACGGCCCCCGCCTTGCGGTGGATGTTTACCGGCCCGACGCTCCGGACAAACACCCCGCATCACGCCTGCTCGGGGAAAGGTAGCGGCAATGAAAAGCCGGCAAGTATGGCTGTGCTCTCGCCCCAACGGGATTCCGCAGGCGACGGATTTCGCGCTTCGCGAGACGGAAGTGCCGAGGATTTCGGACGGCGAGTTCCTTGTTCGCAACATCTTCCTGTCGGCAGATCCGGCCATGCGTGGATGGATTGCCGACAAGAGCACCTATTGGCCGAGGATAGAAGTTGGCGACACTATGCGCGCATTCTCTGCCGGCGAGGTGATTGAATCGCGAAGCCCTGACTATGCCGTTGGCGACAAGGTCATGGGTATATTCGGTTGGCAGGATTATGCCGCAGCTAAACCGCAGCAGGTCATGCGCAAGGTCCTCGAAGACGATCTTCCTCTCTCGCTCTCGCTGGGCGTGCTTGGATTGAACGGCCTGACGGCCTATTTCGGTCTCCTAGATGTCTGCCGGCCGAAGGCCGGAGAGACCGTCGTGGTCTCAACTGCGGCGGGCGGGGTTGGCTCTGCGGTGGGGCAGATCGCGAAGATCAGGGGATGTAGAACGATCGGGTTTGCCGGTGGTGCCGAGAAGGTTCAGCAGTGCCTCGAGGAGTTCGGCTACGATGTTGCCATAGACTACAAGTCAACGGCGGATCTTGACGGAGCGCTTGCGCGCCTTTGCCCCAACGGCGTCGATGCGTTCTTCGACAATACGTCCGGTGCAATTCACGATGCCGTTGTCCGGCAGATCAATGTCGGAGCGCGCATCGCGATTTGCGGGACGGCTTCCTATGCGAGCTGGGACCCATGGAATGAGGGGCCGCGTCCCGAGCGGCATCTGCTCGTAAAGCGGGCAATCATGCAGGGCTTCCTCACCACCGATTTCGCCCCAAGATATGAAGAGGCAATTGCAGCGCTGGCTGGCTGGATCCGTGCTGGCAAACTTCGCTACCGCGAGGACATGCAGCAAGGCATCGAGTCGGCGCCCGCATCGATCGCGATGCTCTATGCCGGAGAGAACCGCGGCAAGCTGGTCATTAAATTGTAGCGATACCAACGTTGGTCGATCATGTCACAGCCGGGCTGTGCCTCCTCAGGCAGACGACGCGCCACGCTTGCGCTTCCGCGGCAGATCTTCAGGCGACGAGTCCTCGCCCGGCTTTGCCTTTGGAGACCGAGCCACCGGCCCACGCTTGGACGATACGGCGTCGAGGACGATTTTTGCGGTCAGTTGCAGGTGCGCATTCATCAATGCGACAGCGCGTTCGCTGTCTCGCGCCAAGGCGGCCTCCGCAATCTCGCGATGTTCCTTGTCGAGATCGCGATCGACCTTGGACAGGGGACCGGTAAACCACCGGTAGCGTGCAGAATGATTGAAAAGAATCGCGCGCAAATGAAGCAGCCAGGGGCTGCCGCATCCGGCCGCAAGAACCTCGTGAAAGGTCTCGTGAGCCTTCGCATATTCGTTGCTGTAGCGACGCGCAGCCTTGTCGGACCATACCGGCGTATGCGTCAGACGGTGCAGGGCAGCGACCACTTGCGATTGCCACTCGATCCCGCCCTTCTCGATCGCACCGCGAAGGCAGAGTGCCTCGATGCTGCATCGAACGTCGGTGAGATCGCGAAGGGCATCGACCGACAACGGCGCGACACGGAAGCCTCGCTGCGGTTCGCTGACGACAAATCCCTCCGATGCGAGGCGCGACAGCGCCTCACGCACGGCGCTCGAGCCGACCGCAAAGCGACGGCACAGATCGTCGATCTTCAGCTTCTCTCCAGGCGCGAAGTTGCACGCAAGCAGTTCGGAGCGAAGCTCCGCATAGGCTCCGTGGGTCAGGCTCGTGGGTGATTCCATAATGCGCATAGCCATAGCGGACGAAATGACTGGAGTCACTCGTAAAATGCATACTTTCAAAAATATGCATTTTATCTTGCAATATGCATTTTGTGTGATAGAAGAAATCGCAACGGAGGAATACGCCCCATGCGCTTTGCTGCTTATGAGAGAAACGGGACGCGCGGCCTCGCGGTGGCCGATCAAGCCGGCCGGCACTGGGGACTCGATGATGGCGGAGATGACAAGCTCCAGCGTGCCCTTGCCGGTGGAAGGGACGGACTGAAGGATCTCGCGGCGGCCCTTCTCAAAGGCGAGCCGATTGATCCGGAAGCTGTGAGCTTCCTTCCTCCGCTGTCGTCACCCGGCAAGATCATCTGTGTGGGACTGAACTACGCCGACCACACCGCCGAAAGCAGCATCCAACAGCCGGACTACCCGACGCTGTTTGGCCGGTTCGCATCGAGCCTCGTCGGCCACGGTGCGCCGATCGTGCGGCCGACCGTCTCGGAAGCCCTCGACTTCGAGGGCGAGCTGGTCGCCGTCATCGGGCGCGGCGGCCGCCATATCCCGCAGTCTGCGGCCCTCGACCATGTCGCCGGGTATTCGATCTTCAATGACGGCACGATCCGCGACTATCAGTTCCGTACGCCGCAATGGACCATCGGCAAGAATTTCGACGGCACCGGCGCGTTCGGGCCGGCATTCGTGACTGCCGACGAGCTGCCGTCCGGCGCCAGCAATCTGAAACTCGAGACGAGATTGAACGGGACGGTGATGCAGAAGGCGTCGACTTCCGATCTCATCTTCGATGTCGCAACCCTGGTCGCGCTGATCAGCGTCGGCGTCACGCTGCTCCCGGGAGACATTATTGTCACGGGCACTCCGTCCGGGGTCGGCGCTGCACGCAAGCCGCCTCTCTATATGAAGCCTGGCGACGTTTGCGAGATCGAGATCGAGGGATTGGGAGTTCTTCGCAATCCGATCGTGCAGGAAGTCGCAGGCACAGTGCGTACGGCTGCTTGATCCCGAGGTGCCGGCGAGTCGCCGTGGAGAGATATCTTGACCCGATTCGATAGGTGCATCGCGAAGTTCTGATCGGGCGTCATTCGGTGCCGGTAGCACGACGTAGATCGTTCGCCGGCTGTACTGGGAGGAAACAATGAAATCGGTTCCGGTTTTGATTGCTGGCGGTGGTCCTGTCGGGATGACACTCGCCAATGTCCTGGCCCACTTTGGAATCCGCTCCATGTTGGTCGAGCGGAATGCGACGACGACTCGCCATCCGAAGATGGACATCACCAACAGCCGCAGCATGGAGCTGTTCCGCCGGTTCGGCCTGGCGGACGCCTTGCGACGAGCCGCGGTGCCGGAAGATCATCCCTTCGACGTTTCCTGGATCACAAGTCTTGCGGGATATGAGCTGCATCGCTTTCGCTACATGTCCCCGAGCGAGTTTCGAAAGCACATACGCGTCAAGAATGATGGCACCCAGCCGCTCGAGCCTCCGATGCGGGTCTCGCAGGTCGAAATCGAGCCCGTTCTGAAGAAATCCATCGATGCGCGTCCGGAGATCGACGTGCGGTTCGGTGTCGCCTTCGAAAGCTTCGAAGCTAAGGATGATCGTGTCGTCGCGGTGGTGCGGGAGCAGGGCAGTGGCGCTCAGGAACAGGTCAGCTGTCAGTATCTGATTGGCTGCGATGGCGGTTCCAGCCGCGTGCGGGCCGGGCTCGGCATCCAGCTCGAGGGGCAGTCGCGCGTCGGCGAACTCTACATGATCCACTTCCGATCGACCGAGCGCGATCTGTTGCAGCGCTGGGGCCTCGCCTGGCACTACCAGTCACCGCTCGGAACGATGATCGCCCAGAACGATGATGACATCTGGACCGTCCATGTGCCCGTGCTCCCCGGCCAGGACGCGACCAAGCTCGATCCGCGTGCGCTCGTCGAGGCCTATGCGGGCCGGAGCTTTCCGTTCGAGATTCTGGTCGCGAATGCGTGGACGCCGCACCTGCTGGTCGCCGAAAGCTATGGCAAAGGACGCGTTCTGCTCGCAGGCGACTCCGCGCATCAATTCATCCCGACAGGCGGCTATGGGATGAATTCAGGGGTCGGCGATGCCGCCGACCTCGGTTGGAAGCTGGCGGCAACGTTGCAGGGCTTCGGCGGGCCCGGCTTGCTCGAATCGTATGAGGTCGAGCGGCGTCCGGTGGCAACACGAAATCGCGACGCATCCGGACGCCATATGCAGGTTCGAATGCAGATTGCCGAAGCCTATGGAGGCCTGTTGGAAAGCGACAACAGCGAAGATCCCGTGCGCCGGGCGGAAGTCGGCGCAGCGATCGCCAAGCTTGGCAATATCGAGAACGAAAGTTTCGGGATCGAGCACGGCTTCATCTATGAGGGATCACCGATCGTCGCAGGCGGCTCGGCGGCTCGCTTCCCATTCGATCCCGCTGTTTACAAGCCGACGACCACGCCGGGCGCTCGCTTGCCCAGTACGATCCTGAAAGACGGCACGGCGCTCTACGATAGGCTCGGGACGCATTTCACGCTGATCGATTTCCGACGGGGTGATCCGTCGCCCTTTGTCGACGCTGCGGCGCGACGACGGATACCGCTGTCAGTCCTGCAGCTCGACGAGCCCGACCTGAAGGGTGTCTACGGCCAGGAGATGCTGCTGGTGCGACCCGACCACCACATTGCCTGGCGCGGAACGGGCAGCAAGACGCCTGATGCCGATGCCGTCCTTGCGACGGCGCTCGGCTGGGGGGCGGGACAATGAGACCGTTGCATGCGTTGGTGATCGGCGCCGGCATCGGCGGCACGGCGGCAGCCATCGCGTTGCGTCGAGCCGGTCTCGACGTGTCCTTGTTCGAGCAGACTGTGGAGCAACGCGAAGTCGGCGCCGGCATTCAGATCAGCCCGAATGCCTCCAGGCTGCTCGGCCGCTACGGGCTTGGCGACGTCATGGCGTGGGCCGCGGTCCGCCCCTCCGCGGTCGTCTTCCGTCGTTGGCAGGACGGCCGCGTCCTGGGACGCGAAGAGCTCGGTGACGCGATCGAGAATCGCTATGGGACGCCTTACTACCATTTCCACAGAGCTGACCTGATCTCCCTTCTGGCAGACGCATTCGGTCGCAAGGCGATCAAGCTTGGACGACGCCTGATCAATGTCGAGCAGGACGAAAGCGGCGTGACCGCCCGCTTCGAGGACGGCACGTCCGAGCGCGGCGATCTCCTGATCGGGGCCGACGGAATTCACTCCCAAGTTCGCGAGCGGCTGTTCGGAGTGGAAAAGCCGCGGTTCTCGGGGCAGATCGCGTATCGGGGGCTCGCGCCTGCCGAACGGATCGCGCATCTTGGTCTCCCGCTCGATGTCACGAACTGGGTGGGTCCGGGCGGACACTTCGTCCACTACTTCGTTTCCTCAGGTCGATTCCTGAACTTCGTGGCCGTCAGCGAAGAGGCGACCTGGACCCGGGAGCAATGGTCCGATCGCGGTTCGATCTCCGATGCCGCAAGGAAGTATGAGGGGTGGCATCCGCAGATAGCGACTATCCTCAACGCCGTCGACGAGACATACAAATGGGCGTTGTTCGATCGCGATCCACTTCCGGAATGGACGCTGGGGCGCGTCGCGCTGCTGGGCGACGCGTGCCATCCCATGCTGCCTTACATGGCGCAGGGGGCGGCGCAGGCCATCGAGGACGGTGCAGCGCTGGCGGCCTGCCTGAAACACGCAGCCTTCGACATTCCGTCGGCATTACGGGCTTACGTCACTTTGCGCAAGCCGCGCGCGACCGAAGTGCAGGAGAGATCACGCGCCAATTCCATGAGCTTCCACCTGCGCGATGGACCACAACAGCTCGAGAGGGATCAGCTCTTCGCCACGCGCGGTGTGCGTGGCAGCGCTGAGGCAATGAACAAACTTTATGGCTACGACGCCGAAGCCGTCGCGGCGACGCTGGAGGAAAAACCATGACCCGCGCTTTCCAAATTGCTTATGTCGATCTCGATACGCCGTCCGCCGAACAGGAGACCGTCTACTACGACCGCGTGCTCGGCGCGACGCCTGTCGAACGTGGGTCCGATGGCCGCGCGTATTTTAGTCTCGGCCTCGATCACCACAACATCACTGTCAAGCCGGCGCCCGAGGAGCGTCTCTCGGCGCTTGGCCTGAGGATCGAGCAAGAATCGGCCGACGACACGATGAAGTCGCTCCGTGGCCTCGGTCTGTCTGCAGAAAAGAAAAGCGACGTGCGGCCGGGTGTCCCCGTCCTGGTGGAGGTCGTCGTAGCCGGACATACGCTTCACCTGCTGCCGGAGATGGCCATGCCCGGCCCCGGCTTTCGCGCCTCCGGGATCGTGCCCACGCGTCTTGGACACGTCGCCCTGATCACGCCGGAGGCGGACAAATTCGTGGAATTCTGTTCGGCCATCGGGTTTCGTACGACCGATTGGTTCGAGGGGATCGCGACGTTCCTGACTTGTAACCACGATCACCACGTTCTGAATGTCATCGGTGCGCCGGAGACCCGCCTTCACCACCTCGCCTTCGAGCTGCGCAGCCGCGCCGCGCATCATGACGTGGCGGATTTTCTGGCGACGCAGGGCCATCCGATCCTCTGGGGGCCGACACGGCATACCGCAGGCCACAACCTCGCGTCCTATCATTACGACCCGAGCCGCTTTTTGATCGAGCTGTATTCCGACATGGACGTGCTCGTTCCGGAGCTCAACATTTTCGAGCCGCGGCCCTGGCATGAGGCGTATCCCCAGCGTCCCCGCGTGTGGACGATCGAGCAGTTGACGACATGGGGAACCCGGTTCGACTTCGACCTGAAGACGGCCTGATCATTTCGGCCAGCGATTGACGAAACAAGTCGAGGGGAGAGAGATGTCGCAAAGCAAGCGTAGCCCGGGCGTGGTTTGTTTGAGGATCGCTGCGGCAATCCTCGTCGGTGTGGCCATCGCAACGCCGTGCGCGGCTGATGAGAAGCGATATGATCCTGGCGCGAGCGACACTTTCATAAAGATCGGCAATACCGCTCACTATAGCGGTCCGCTGTCATCGAATGGAATTATCGCCAGAACGGAAGCTGCCTATTTCAAGATGATCAACGATCAAGGCGGGATCAACGGCCGCAAGATCGAATTCATCTCCTACGACGACGCCTATAGTCCTCCGAAGACCGTAGAGCAGACCCGCAAGCTGATCGAAAGTGATGAGGTTCTTCTACTTTTCAATCAGCTCGGTACGCCGACCACCATGTCGGTTATCAAATATGTCAACGCGAAGAAGGTGCCGCAGCTGTTCATTGCGGCCGGTGGAACGTTTTTCGGCGATCAGAAGACGAATCCCTGGTCGATGGGCTTCCAGCCAAGCTACCAGAGCGAAACACGCGTCTATGGCAGGTATCTGCATGACAATTATCCCGAAGGAAAGATTGCCATTCTTTCGTCCAACGACGACTTCGGGCGGGACAATATCAAGGGCTTGAAGGATGGGCTCGGCGATTCTGTCAACAACATAGTCGCCGAAGTCACCTATGAGACCAGCGCGCCGACCATCGACTCCGAGTTGGTGAAGCTGAAATTCTCGGGTGCAAATATCTTCGTCAACTTTGCCTCGGCGAAGTTCGCGGCGCAAGCCATCAAGAAAGCGGCAGAGATCGGTTGGAAGCCCGTGCATATCCTGCATGGTAATTCGCAGTCGATCAGCGCGGTCTTGAAACCCGCAGGCCTCGAGAATGCCAGGGACATCATCACGGCGAGTTACAGCAAGGACCCGACCGATGCGGTCTGGAAGGACGATCCCGGTCTCAAGAGGTTTTTCGAGTTCATCGACAGGTACATGCCCGGAGAGGACAAAACTAACTTCTATGTGACCTATGGCTACAATGCCGCGCAGGCACTGGTCGAAGTCCTCAGGCGGTGCAACGACGACCTTACACGTGCAAACATCATGAGGCAGGCCGAAGCGTTGCGTCAGGTTCATCTCGACATGCTGCTCCCGGACGTGACGTTGAACACCTCGCCGGCGGACCACTATCCGATCGAGCAAATGCAACTGCAGAAGTTCGACGGGCAGAACTGGGTACGATTTGGCCCTGCCATCGATGGGGCCTTGGCTAAATAGTCCTTCCAGTTCCGGTTACGCTACAAGGCGATCTTCATACTCGGAGAAAGTCATTGGCTGACTCGCGAGCGGCATCCGCGCCAGATCGTTCCTGCCGATTTAACCAAGCTCTTTAGTCGCGCCGGTCGGTCTTGCCGCACCTGATCGAGGTCGGACAGCGGGCGGCAACTCCCTTCAACGATGCGCCGATTGTCCTGCCAGCGGAACGCTCCGTTGCAACAACAGCCGCAATAGCTCGGCGATTATACTTTACGATCGTAAAGTAGAGTGGCATAGTCCGTTCAGTCGGCGGCAATGCCCGATGCGGCTGCCCTGGATTGCTGAACGTCGACCAGAAGCGTCACGACAAGCAGGAGCTGAAACGATGATCGAGGAGCGTGACATCAGCGTTGCCATGCGGGATGGCACACGGCTGGCCGTGGACGTCTATCGCCCGGATGCGGCGGCCAAATACCCGGTGCTGTACGCATCAGCGCTGCACAACAAGGATATCCAGGGTCCCGATATTGCGGACATCCTGCCGCCACAACCGGCGCACGCGCCGTTGTGGTTCGGACCGATCGAGGCTGGCGACACCAGGCGCTTCATCGCCAACGACTATGTTCATGTCATCGCGCAGCCGAGGGGATCAGCAAAGTCCGAAGGCCATTACGGCCACGAAGATACCGATCATTACGACATGATCGAATGGATCACGCAGCAGCCATGGTCGAACGGCAAGGTCGGCATGGTCGGCATCTCCGGCTTTGCCGGCGAGCAATGGCGGGCAGCCGCGCAAGGCCATCCGGCGCTGAAGGCGATCTTTCCTTACGACGCATGCAGCGCCTATGGCGGCATGTTCGGGTTCCGTGACTTCAATCCCGGCGGCGTCCTGCACAGCTTTCCGTATCTACTCGACGTCTTTAGCACGGTTCATGAGTCGCGTGATCGGCCTACAGAGTTGCCTACCGCCGAGGAAGCGCTCTGGCGACAGGCGATGCAGAACCCGGATTTCAAGCAGTATATCAATCTCTACAACATCCTCACCCAGAAGGGGCAGCGCACATTCATCATGTATCTCATGATGACGCATCCCTGGGAGCCTGACGGCACCGTCGAGCGTGCGGAGGAGACCTTTAAGAAGATCAAGATCCCATACTACACCGGCTCGGGAGCCTACGCCTACACCTACAAGCTCCATTGGCTCGGCGCGCAGCACTACTTCCAGAATGTCGACGCGCCGAAGAAGCTGCTCTTTACCGGACCGGCGCATCTGGAGCGGCCGTTCCATCAATATCACGACGAGATCATCCGCTGGTACGACCATTGGCTAAAGGGAAAGGACACCGGCATCATGGACGAGCCGCCGGTGCGATACTGGCTGATGGGCGCCAATGAATGGCGCACCGGCGCGGATTGGCCGCTGCCACAAACGCAGTGGACGAAATTCTATCTCTCGCACTGGGACGGACTGACGACCGAGCCGCCGCGCCCCGCCGCCGAGGTCGGTGCCGCGGCGCGCGAGCCCGACGTCTTCACCCAGATGCCCGTGACGCGAACGACTAAAGTCGAACGGCTCCGCTACATGACCGAGCCGCTGCCACACGACGTCACGGTCGCTGGTCCGATCACGCTTACGCTCTACGCGGCCATCGACCAAGAGGACACAAATTGGATCGTAGTCCTCAAGGATGTAGGGCCCGACGTCTCGGTTCGCACGGCCCGAGAGGGGGAACGTGACGTCCCTGCGAATTTGCCGGAACGGGAATTGACGCGCGGTTGGCTGAAGGCCTCCTACCGCGCGCTCGATGAGAAACGCTCAAAGCCCTGGGAGCCGTTCCACAAGCTCACCCGCGATTCGGTCTCTCCCGTGAAGCCGGGCGAAGTGGTCGAGTACCAGATCCAGATCCTTGCGACCGCGAATCAATTTAAGGCCGGACATCGCATCTGTCTCGACATCACCTCCCTGGACGCTCCGACGGGGACCGGCGCGATGACCAATGTCGAGTACATTCCCTATCACGTCTGCAGCAGCAAGACCGTGACGCATCGCATCTATCGCGACGCGGAGCGGCCATCGCACTTGCTGCTGCCGATCATCCCCCAAGCCAGCAACCACGGCCCGACCTGACCGTCGGCACACAGGAGGAAGCGTGACCATGACGATCCGATTTGAACGGGACGGCGCCGTCGGCAGCATCGTGCTGGCCAATCCGCCATTCAACCGTCTCGACCTGCGCTTTGCGGAGTCCCTGCGGGCCGCGGTGCACCAGGCCAGCGTCAGTGATATCCGCGTGCTGGTGGTCCGTTCCGAAGGGCCGCATTTCAGCTTTGGTGGCGAGGTCCGCGAATGGCCGGGCAAGGACGTCAACTGGTTCAGGACATTCGTGGCAGACGTCAATATCGCCTACCGGGCCATCGAGATGCTGAAGATCCCGACGGTCGCGGTGGTGCAGGGTATCGCGTTCGGCGGCGGCTTCGAGCTGGCGCTGGCTTGCGACTTCTTAATTGCGGCCGACAACGCCACGCTGCGTTGCGTCGAGGTCACCACGGCTATGCTGCCGATCGCAGGCGCCCTGCAGCGGATAGCGGAGCGCGCTGGCCGGGCGCGGGCCTCACGGCTCTCCATGCTCGGCGAGCCGATTTCGGGACAGGAGGCTGGACAACTCGGCATCGCGACACATGTGGTGCCCGAGACCGAGCTTTCCGCTACCGCTGCCGCACTGGTCAAGCAGCTCGCGACGGGACCGACTCGATCCTATGCCGCGACGCGCACGCTCCTCAAGGCATGGTCGAGCGGTGGCGTGGCTGCCGCGGACCTCATGATGCTCGACATTGCGATGGAGCTCTACGACGGCGCCGATGCGCAGCGTGGCTTTGCCAATACGGCGGCGGCCTTCGACAAGGACATCGAGCCGCCAACTCTCGTATTCGAAGGAAAATGAACCAACACGGGCGATTGTCGAGAAGTGCCGCAATCGCCCAACGGCTCGCAAGGGAGCGGGAGGGAGTCATGCCGCGCGATAGCTATGTGCATGGATACCGCGGTCCGGCCCTGATCGGGAAGACCATCGGTGCGCTTCTGGACGATGTCAGCGTTTCCGAAGGCGAGCGCGAGGCGCTGGTCGTCGCGCACCAGAGGATCCGTTGGACCTATTCCGAGCTGAAATCACGTTCCGATGCGTTTGCGTCGGGCCTCCTGTCTCTCGGCCTTGCGCCGGGCGACCGGGTCGGCATCTGGTCGCCGAACTGTGCCGAATGGGTTATCGCGCAGTTCGCGACGGCCAAGGCCGGCCTGATTCTCGTCAATATCAATCCCGCCTATCGGCTGAGTGAGCTGGAGCATGTCTTGCGTGCCGTGGGATGCCGCGCGTTGATTACAGCGGCGCGTTTCAAGACGAGCGACTATATCGCCATGATTCGCGAATTGGTTCCGGAGATCGCTAACGGAAGCGGCGAGCTCAACAGTGCGCGCCTGCCGGAACTGCAATATGTCATCTCGATCGGAGGCAAGCACCATGGTTGCCTCTCCTTCGACTGGGTATCGGAACGCGGAAAGCAGGCCGGCTATGCGCGGCTGGAGGCCGTCGCTGCCACCGTGCAAATGGACGACGCCGTAAACATCCAGTTCACCAGCGGCACCACCGGCTTGCCTAAGGGCGCAACGCTTTCGCATCACAATCTGATCAACAATGCATTCTTCGTGGGAGAGGCGACGGGGGTCGAGCCGGGCTCCCGGGTCTGCATCCCGGTCCCGCTCTACCACTGCTTCGGTATGGTGATGGGCAATCTCGGCTGCGTGACTCATGCTGCGACGATGGTCTATCCGTCCGAAGCGTTCGAGCCGCTCAAGACGTTGGAGACGGTCGAGGCAGAACGCTGTGACGTGCTCTACGGCGTGCCAACGATGTTCATCGCCCAGCTGAACCATCCTGAGTTCAAGCGTTTCGACCTGAGCTCGCTTCGTCGCGGCATCATGGCGGGGGCCCCATGTCCGATCGAGGTGATGAAGGAAGTCGCCTCGGCCATGCACATGGGCGAAGTCACCATCGCCTACGGGATGACCGAAACCAGCCCGGTGAGCTTTCAGAGCGGGCGTGACGATCCGCTCGATCTGCGGGTCTCGACAGTCGGCCGGGTCCAGCCTCACCTCGAAGTGAAGATCGTCGATCGTGAGGGCCGGATCGTCCCGCGTGGCGCGGCCGGTGAGCTCTGCACCCGAGGATATTCGGTGATGCTCGGCTATTGGAACGATGAAGTCCGCACCAGGGAAGCGATCGATTCTGCCGGCTGGATGCATACGGGCGATCTCGCGACCATCGACGACGACGGATATTGTCGCATCGTTGGACGGATCAAGGACATGGTGATCCGAGGCGGCGAGAATATCTATCCCCGCGAGGTCGAGGAGTATCTGTACCAGCATCCTGATATCCAGGACGTCCAGGTGTTCGGTGTGCCGGACGCCAAATACGGGGAAGAGCTCTGTGCTTGGATCATCGCGAAAGCCGGCGCCTCGCTCGACGAGGTCAGCGTGCGCCGGTTCTGTCAGGACCGGATCTCGCATTACAAGATTCCGCGGTACATCCGGTTGGTCGAGAGCTTTCCGTCGACCGTAACCGGCAAAGTCCAGAAGTTCGCGATGCGCGAGGTCATGATCGAGGAATTTGCCGGCGCGAAGACCAGCTAAAGTCGACGGCGCTAGGGCTCTCCTCCTCGAGGGGCGCTATCTCTTGGCATCTCGCTGACAATCGTGTTAGCCAATACGAATGGCAAAGAAAGCCAAGCCAGTATCAACGGTAAGGGGGGCGAAGCAGCCACGCAAGCGGGCTGAGCAGCAGCGTTCGCTGGAGACGCGGACTGCGATCCTGAATGCGGCGATCACGGAGTTTGCCGAGCGAGGTTTTGAAGGAGCCAGCATTCGCGCGATCGCGGAACGGCTCGGTCTGCAACATCCTCTTATCACCTATCACTATCGCAGCAAGGACATCCTCTGGCGTGCGGCGGCCGAGCACGCCTTCGCGCAAATCAAGTCTGGATGGGATCTTTCGGCACCGGAAAATTCCGAGCTGCCGCCGCTGGTCCGCCTGCGGGAAGAGTACGCGACGCTTTACCGCTACACGGTAGCTTTTCCCGAGTTTCACCGTTTCATGCGGCAGGAATCGCTGACTGACAGTCCGCGTCTGAAATGGGTGGCGGATACCGTCCTGACACCGCTGCTGGCGAGACTGATCCCCCAGATCGTCGCGGCCCAGCAGCAAGGAGTGCTGCCCACCGTCGATCCCATTCTTTTTCACTACATGATGGTCAGTCTCACCGCTACGTTATCGGGCTTCGGCCCTGAGATGCATGTGACCAGCGGGCGATGCGCGCAAGACAGAGACACCATTGAAGAATACTGGCGCCTGGTGGATGAGACCATATTCGTAGAATAGGATATTTGAGCGGGCAAAACGGACAATCTGTTCTGCCCGTCGCCGGGGATCGCTCGCTGCATAACCACAGCCCGATTATTCGAGGCGGGGGTTCTATTCGCTCCTCCCGCTACCTCGGGTTACGATTTTATAGCGCTCACTGGGCATTATCGAACGCGCAATCGCCGGCGACGCATCGCCATTGGCAAGGTGCCACCTTATTGTCGCATCAGGCGAACCAAGTCCTGCCGCCGGAGGCGCGTCATGCGCGCGGATCGATCGACGTGTGGGCTTGGCGACCGTCCTGGCCAAGCTGAGCTGGCGCCACCCGCGGAAGGACGAGTTGAATTCTCGTTCCAGCGCCGGGTTCGCTATCGAGATGCAGCCTGCCGCCCAAGCAATTCGTAACGACGGTGTGGACGATGTGCAGGCCGAGGCCGGTGTGGCCTTGATCGCGGCGCGTCGTGAAGAACGGATCGAACGCCTTGCGCCTGACATCAAGGCTCATGCCGCAGCCATTATCAGAAAAGACAATTTCAACGCAGTCATTGTCCGACGCCGTTACCTCGACGTCGACGGTGCCACCCTTGCCCTCGGGAAATGCATGCGCAATTGCGTTGAGAAAAAGGTTGGTGAGCGCCTGTCCGTACGGTCCGGGATAGCTGTCCATCGTTAGATCGGGCTGGCACTCGATGTTCAGGATCAGATCATGCTTCCCAAGTCCCGACCGGAGGCTTACCGCGAGTTGTTCGGTCAGATGGCCAAGGTCGAAAACGCGTCGATTCGAGTAGCCCCGGTCGGTTGCTACCTGCTTGAACGACTCGATCAGTTCGGCCGCGTGCTTCAGATTGGCGACCAATTGCGATGACGCCTCGCGACTGATCTCGAGAAATTCCTTCAGATTTGATCGTCTGAGACTATCCCGCGCAAGTTCCGCCGCGATCAAGGCAATCTTGCGTTCCAAGGTAGAGGCGACAGTCAGGCTTGTGCCAACGGGATTGTTGATTTCATGCGCAACACCCGCCACCAGCCGTCCGAGTGCCGCGAGTTTTTCTGCTTCAATAAGGCTGTTTTGGGTCGCGCGCAGCGCGGCCTCGGCACGCTTGCGCTCGGTGATCTCCTCGGCCGCGACGTTGACGGCAACAATTTCACCACTCGGGCTGCGCAGCGGATGCCAATAGGTGATCCAAAACCGTTCGTCGGCCTGGTCGGCGCGCTGGCCCGCAACCTCGATACCTGTCACCGGCTCGCCAGTTTGCATGATTGAGCCGACAATGCCCTCGACTGCCTCGGCCAAAGCCGGTACGCAATCCCTAACCGAGCGTCCCAGATGATCCTCGACAGAGATGCCGCATATCTCGGTGAGGCGCTGGTTGATCTGCAGATAACGGCAGTCGGGTGAAAGGCAGGCGAGGCCGATAGGCGCCGTGTCGTAGATCAGTTGCAGAACGGGTTGCTGAGGAAACAGCACGACAGACGACGATTGCATCGCAGCCACACCGCCACTCGGATTCTTGGACAACGAATGCCTCCCGCCGGTTGTTGCCGGTCGCGTCGCAGGGCAGAAATTTGTCTTCGCGCGCGGCGCTCAAACCCGGCAAGTTCACAGGCGCATCCAGAAACGGCTTAGGCGCGGCGCATGTCCCTGGGGCGCTGATCCTGAAGCGCAAGACTATCAAAGTTGACGCGCTAGACTATGCGAAATCGGCTGCGTGCGTCGGTTGCGCTGGCGGATTGGCCTAGCGTTCCACCAGGACCGGAAGCGAGGGCCCTGGTGTCGGATTCTGCATAGACGAAAGCGGCCCACCTTAAGTACAAATTGAATCGGACGAGCGTTTGCAGGCCCGTTTGAGAACCCTGCTAGCCGCCGTGATAATCGGGAGGGACGAATGCCCATCTCATTTTCAATGATTATTCTGAGCTCCCAATTGGTCGTCGCCGTGGCCGACAATGTGCCGAGGTTCGATGTCGCGCGGAGTTGCAAGCTCGATGTTGCCGCTACGGCTGGGCTTACTGTCGATCAACCAATAAAGCGTTGCATAAGCGATGAACAGAAAGCGCGGCAGCAGCTCGCAAGCCAGTGGTCCAAATTCCCGGCGTCAAATAGGGCAAGCTGCACCACGAATGAAAGCGTTGGAGGTACGCCGAGTTATGTCGGCTTGCTCACATGCCTCCAGATGAGCCAATGGGCTCGGTAACCGATCGGGTGCGCTAGCCGTAATGATCGTACTCGCTTAGCGCAATGCGGACCTCTCGGGCAAAATCAACCAGCGATACCGTGAAAGCGCCGAGCGAGACAATGAACAGGATAGCAACCCCGCGCTCGTGTTGAACCTCAAAGAACGCGGTCACAAACGCGACGATGATGAGAATACTTATTGAGATACTGCCGACGACCGCCCAGAAGATGGCCCTGTTCATCATGACGGCGCGTTGAACAAGACGTGGCAGGTCGGCTTTGAGCCGGCTTCTGACCGTGTCTTCGTCGGGGATCCCGTTCAGGAAGATTGATCTATCGATGATCCTGTTTAACCGCGATATCAGCACCGCGATGAAAGCCGCCAATGCACCGAGAAGAAACGCCGGCGCCGCCGCCTGCGAAATCACATGCGAGAGCTGACTGACATTGGGGGTATCTGGCAACATCGAGCTGAGCCTATGCGTCAAACCATCTCGTGGGTGGGCGTGCGCCGCTGTCCCGCATCTGGATGTAGGCGGTGCCGCCATGCCGCGCCACGTGCGAAGTCCAGTTTGCCAAGGTAAGTCGACCCTGCGCGAATGACTATGCAAAATCAGACAATGCGAGTGCGTCTGCTGAACTTCGAGAAACAAGTTCGCAAAACTCCCAGAATGAGCGCAAATATTTCCCGCCTCGTCGCCGGATTTTGCATAGCCAGGCCATCCTGCGCGTTCGTAATAGACATGGTTCGCTGGCCTGGTTCACCTTCGCGGTGAACCGTGTAGGGCCCGGAAAAAGTGATTGACCATGCCAGGAACGTCATGACGAGCCTTCCAGTCCATCTATGGCCGCGATGGCTCAGGATCATGATCGTCGGGGTCGTAGCCGCCGCCGTCATAGGCTCCGGCTGGTTCGCATATCGCTATTTCGCAAAGCCGGTTTTCCTCACCGTCGCCGCTGGGTCGGCCGACGGTGAAGCGCTCGTGGTCACTTCAGCGATCGCTGCGCGCCTGACGACATCGGGCGTGCACGTTCGCTTGAAGGTCGTCGATGCAGGGACGTCCGCGAATGCTGCTGAAATGCTGGCTGGAGGCAAAGCCGACCTCGCCGTGGTTCGCGGTGATACCGGAGGACTGTCGGATGCGCGGAGCGTTCTTCTTCTGACCCACGGTGTGGTCTTGATCATGGCGCCTTCGTCTGCGAACGCCGATCGTCTCGCTGATCTGCGAAACACCACGATTGGCGTCGTTGGAGGGGCCATCAACCGGCCCGCGGTCGAAGCTTTGAAGCAAGTCTATCCGTTCGATCGCGCCAATGTCCGCTTCCAGGATGTAGCCATAGGGGAGGGAGCCTCGGCACTGTTCTCGGGACAGGTTCACGCGCTCCTTGTCGTTGTTCCTCTCACCGAGAAATATCTCGCAAAAGTCCGGCAGTTTTTCCAGCAAAGTGGCGCCAAGGGATCGGCTCCAAAACTGATCGAGATCGACTCGGCCGGCGCTGTGGCAAACGTTGCGCAGTATTACGAAAGCTACGACATTCCAAAGGGCACGTTGCGCGGTGCGCCGCCCGTTCCTTCGGACGATCTGACGTCGCTACGCGTTGCATGCTACCTTGTCGCCAACAAATCGGTGAGCGCCGACACTATCACCGACCTGACTCAGGAGCTGGTCGACGTTCGCAGGGATTTGTTGTCGCAATATCCGATACTGGCGCAAGCCGCCGAGCCGAGCACCGATACCGACGCGCTGATTCCGATCCATCCGGGAGCGGCTACCTACTACAATGGAAATCAGCAGAGCTTTCTCGATAAATACGATGACAAGCTCTACTACACGTCATTGCTGATCGGATCGCTGATCTCAGTCGTTGTCGCGGCGTGGCGCTTTGCCGGCTCGGGCATTGCATCGCCAAGTATGCTCGAACCGCTCTACGAGCTAGGCCATGAGATCAAGGGCGCGCAGAGTGAGGCCGAGCTGGACGAAATCGAAAAGAAGATTGATGACATTCTGAAAGCGGAGCTTGCCAGGAACGCGAGTAGTGATGGTGCCGACAGCACTGACATGGCCGCGCTTGGTCTTGCGGCTCAAAGGCTGCAATATCTGATGAGCCACCGCCGCACGCTGCTTCGAACGACGCCGGCGACCAAGCGAGTTGCGGAGGTCAATTAGGGCGCACCGGAGCGGTCAATGTGGCGCCGGAGACGCCTAAGAAAACACGGCATCCTTTATCTGAATCAATGCCGGCGGCGGGAGCGCCGTGGCACCCCTGTCCGCCTTGTCGCCTCGACGAACGAGCCTGGCCACCCATATCTCTCCATCCGTATGATAGGGGTCTCCCTCGCCATTCCGTCCATTGAGCGTGGGACCGATCCCTCTCATTTGATAAATGCCCCTGACCATCTGCGCTTGGGTCAGTCCGTTAACCAATTGGTCGCGCTCTGCATCAATGTTTGGTGCGATCTTGTGCGTCACCTGACCGGTGTCGCGGCTCAGTGCCACTCCCTTGTCGAAAGTAGCAGATCCAAGCCAGACGGGACGTGCATCGGCCCCGTTGGCAAGCACGAACCATAGCCGAACGTGTTGTCGACGGTCAGCGCTCACTCCGTCCGGTTTTTCAAACGCCAGGTCCTCGCGCCGCCCCTCGAAGAAGAGCGGACTGACAGGCGCGTCCTTGTAAGGCCGATCAAATAATACGCTGCGCACGATTTCTGCGCTCGTCCGCAACGTAATCGGGTCTGCGGGATACCAACCGGCGGCATGAAATGCAGAAACGACGTCTTAACGGCTTCCAACGAGGCCGACGTTGATGGGACCGCCTGGAATTCCCTGCGCCGTCGCAGTCAGCATCGGCCTATGTGAGAGTCCGGGCTCGTGTTCGATCCGTGACCGTGTCGCAGGCAGAATCAGGTAGCTGATCGCGACGTAACAAGCGATCGCTGC
Organism: Bradyrhizobium ganzhouense; assembly: GCF_049949285.1. NCBI lineage: Bacteria > Pseudomonadati > Pseudomonadota > Alphaproteobacteria > Hyphomicrobiales > Nitrobacteraceae > Bradyrhizobium > Bradyrhizobium ganzhouense. The sequence continues at coordinate 6,640,607 of NZ_CP181318.1, read as the reverse complement.
CGCTGGAAATAGTAGATAGCGGCGTCCGAGTCCTCCTGGACCGACATTCATGGTATAGCCTTCGAAACTTGATCGTGGAAAATGCACGCCTTATCTGCGAGCCTGCATTGCGGCCGGGTGACCCGACCCATCTTCGGGCAAATCGCTTACTTCGTCACGATCCGCCGCGTCGATGCTAGTGGGCGCCATCGACGAGACCGCGAACGTTGTCCAGGCATTCCAGCCGGATGGCCGATTCTGCGCTTCGAACTCGCGACGCGCTTTCGGGTTGAGGATAAGCGCAACGATCGGACGTCTCGTCTCGGGCCAATGCTATGCAAATTCGGTCCGGTTCTGAATTTCGTCCTCATCTGTCTCAGCAAGATCGCGCTGGAATTGTATTATTCCGGATTTCGCTGAAGGCTCCCTGCCGTCGGCATGGGCCTGACCTGTGGCGCTCCGCTGCAGGGTTTTCGAAGGACTTTCGCCATACACCCTACGGTATTCGACCGAGAAGCGGCCCAATTCCACAAAGCCGAAAAGGGTGGCGATCTCGGTTACCGTTGCAAGACGACCGCCGGCGGACAGAAGCGCGCGCCTGGCCTGCGCCAGCCGCTGCATACGAAGATGGCGGCAGGGGGGCGCGCCGTGAATAGTATGAAATGCCTTGCGCAGCGTGCGCTCGCTGACGGCGAGAGCGTCGCAGAGAGCTGAAATGTGCAGCGGTGAGTCGGGCTCTGCGAGAGCGATCTCTTCGGCCCGGTCGACGAGACTGCGCCAGGTTCTGCTGCTTGATTGGCAGGAAACGTCTGAAAAGTTTTCTGACCAAAAACGGATAGTCATTAGTGCCCCCGACTTTACGATCGCGGTAAAAGCGCTTGACCTGTGAGCAACACAGCATCAAGCCGCGGGGGTGCGCTACTGTACTTGGGGGCAAACGGTGCCTAGTCGAGCGGCCTAGGCACTCACCCGACGATGGTCATGAAGCGTCCTTGACGTCAGGCGAGGGCTCAGACGTCAGCATCCCGGTGCGCTCCGCCACAGAGACTGCCTCTGCAAACGAGCCGACCTGAAGCTTTTGCATGATCATCTGCCGATGATATTTGATGGTTCGCTCTGAGGTACCCAGCGAATGGGCAATCTGCTTGTTCATCTTGCCGCGGACCATCAGCGCGAACACCTCGCTCTCGCGAGGAGTTAGTTGGGAGATCAGCGCCTTTAACGCATCGAGCCGGCTCTGACTCTGTTGGACCTCCCTGAAGCGTGACAGTGCGCGCTCAATCGCTTCCAGCAGCGTCTGCTTGAGGATCGGCTTGGAGAGAAAGTCCTCTGCGCCGGCCTTGATGGCGCGAACGCTCGTGGGAATGTCGCCGTGACCGGTCATAAAGATGATCGGCCAGTGATGCGACAGTTTTGCCAGCTCCTGCTGAAGCTCCAGGCCGCCGAGTGCGGGCATCTGCACGTCGAGGAGAAGGCAGCCCGGCTCGGCGTCGGCGGCTTCTAAAAAGCTCGCTGCCGAATCGTAGCCGGCAACGGCATAGCCTGAAGCTTTCAACACTCGGGAAATCGCGCTGCGAAACGATGCGTCATCGTCCACGATATGAACTATGGGTGCGCCCGCTACCAATCTCTCGCCCTCGTCGTGGCTCGTCGGCAAAATCCCGAAAGATCTCTGGAAACGATTGCTGTGGGCAGACCAAGGCTCAACTAAGCACCGCAGCAAGGAATAACCGGAAACGCGAGAATAATTGGGTGGCCCCCGGGCAGTCAACGCGGAGCGTACATGTATGGAATGTACAAGTCTGTGCCTGACTGCTGGAATATGCAGTTTGTGCCAAGCGGGCGAGGCGGGCTACAGGTCCGCCGTGTAGGAGCTGACCATTCCAGAATTGACGCCACCGCGCCGATGACGCCAGGTTCGCGGCACATGCCGTGGCATTTCCGGACATCTCAGTCGCAGTGAGTCGCGGCTCATCTCTTTGCTAGCGACGAACTCCGCAGGTGTCATTGGAGAGCGCTGGGCCGCGGATTGCCGGCGTTATCCCGTCCTCATCGCGCTCCTGCGCGTGTTGGGCGACGCACGGTTTGTTGCCATCCCGCACGATTGAAGGCCGACGCGCCAGGGCGGCTATCAATTGCAGCAGGCAACCCGCCAACTCCTCTTGGGAGTTCATACTAGTGCTCCTACTTCTGCCCGGACACGGCGATAGCGCACCGTAGAGAATAACATCGATGGTTCGATCACATGGACAAGCGCCGTCGTCTCTACCGCTTCGCGAGGGAAGCTCGTGAGCCTAACACGCGGTCGTGTCTCGCTCGATAGATAACTCCAACCGTACGCCCGTCAGTATCGACGCACTCCAACGGCTCCTCTGCGGTATCCATATCGGCCAACTCCAGCCGCCGCGCATCCCCGTGGTCCGCAACGAGCTGCAGCGCAACCTCTTGGCCCACATCCCGCAGCGCCTGCCCGATAGTACGCTTCACTCCGACCGCCACCAAAGGTGACGAGACCGAGAATTACGGTGAGACTTAAAGCCATGGCACGAATAATCGGTGACATTCTCGTCTCCGGCGCTATCGCCCTACATTGTACTGATCAGGCTTGACGTGATTATCAGAGGCCTCGTTGCGTCGACTATGCAAAAGCGGACGGTGAGCAAGAAAGTCTCGGCGTGCCACAGAACTCACATTGCCAGCGCAAAGCAGCTCATTGCGCCAGGCTGGCGCGGGATGGCCACTATGGCTGATCTGTCGGGTCTCTCTGAAACGTGCACCGAGCAAAAGACACCCCGGATGATGTCGGGGCTTAAGTTTGCTAGAAATACTGCCCACAGCGCAGCAACGTAAAGGCACAGGATGATAACCACGACGGAGCCTCTTCGTTCGGAAGCGAAATCTCCAATTGTTGGCAGGTGGTCATCACGCGCTATGCAAAATCGGTACAGCAGAGATCCATTCGATTGGATCTTTGCGCTTTAATTTCACCGTTCGCCGGATTCTGCATAGTCGGCACAGCATGGCCTTTCCATGGTCACCAAGTGTGACTTCCTTCGATGAGACGGGGACGCCGGATTCGCGACAAGTGAGGCCTCTATGATGTCTACAAGAATGGTTCGGATTGCAGGAGTGCTCGCTGTTGCGGTTGCGTTCGGCCCGATAACGGCCATCGCTCAGAGTTCTACGGCGCCGTCATCGATGAAAACGATTGGAACGCCGAGTGCAGCGGCCAAGCCTGACATCGTGCCATCGCTGTTCGTCCTGAATTCCCGCGGGGCAACCTTGCAGGGCGACGTGTTCGTTTTGACTGGCATTGCGCCCAATGCGATTATCTTTGCCGATCGTCCGGTCAGATCTGTGGGGCACCAACCCACTGCGGACGTCATCGCGGAATGGGGATCATGAGGTAATCGTGTACTGCAAGCCGAACCCGGGCCAACCGGTCATCGAGGCGATTGCCGTGGTGTTCAAGGACATGCGGGCGAAGCAGGGGATTGAAATGAAGCCCTAAAACCTAACGGCTTATGCTCACAACGGTCTGGGCGAACCTGTCCTTCGGTCGGATTTTGCATAGCACCAAAAGTGGCGCCGGTGCAGAACAACCGTTTGCACGCCGCGCGCTGATCTTGATCGCGACGAGCGACTTGGCAATTGCCCTTTTTTGCTACAGGATCTGGAAACGGCCAATGATGGCTTCGGTATGCGCACCATAGCTGTCGTCGATGATAATCCCGGCCTGCTGCAGGGTCTAAGCCGCCTTTTGTTGGCCCATGGCTTCCGGGTCCGGACGTTTGCATCGGCGGAGTCGTTTTTGGAATCCTTTGCCGAGTGCGAAGCTGACTGTCTTCTCCTGGATATTCACCTTGGCGGAATTTCAGGCATCGACCTGCAACGGCGATTGACCTCATCGGGGAGCGAGTTACCGGTGATTGTGATGACGGCCATCGACAATGAGGTCACCCGGCAGGAGGCGTTTGACGCCGGTTGCGTCGCCTATTTGAGGAAGCCGTTTCTGGCAAAACTTCTCATCGATGCCATCAGCAGGATTCCCTGAGGAACGGGCGGCCAATTTTCACGATCGCTGAAGATTATAGCCGAAGTTGATGTCATAATTGCTCTCCCGCAAGCCGGGTAAGTCGGGTAGTGTGCGACCCAGGTCTTGAAAGTTCGACATCCTGCGTAAACGGCCGCTTTGTCGCATGATACCTCGGGTACTTCTCGGTTCGATCGTTCTGCTCCTGGCGATGACCGGTGCGGCGTTCTCTCAGCCGAAGCGGGTGCTGATCGTTCATTCCGTCGGTCGCGATTTTTCGCCGTGGGATGACTACGCACGAAAGATCCGCGAGGAATTAAGGCTTCAGTCGAAGGATCCCATCGATATCTTCGAGGTGTCGCTGTCGACGGCCCGCTTCCCCGACGGGAATGAAGACACCTTTGTCAGCTATTTGAATGCGGTGTTTTCCGAGCGCAAACTCGACCTGATCATGACGATCGGCGGTCCCGCGGCACGATTCTTTCAGCAGAACCGAGCGCGGATTTTTCCTTCGGTCCCAACCTTGTACGCGGCCTTCGCGCAGCAGATGTCTTCGAACGCCCCGGCGACCGATGCGATGGTTTCGGTATCTGTCGATGTATCAAGCACTCCCGACCAGATACTGAAGCTGGTTCCGGAGACGACCAAGATCTTCGTCGTGATGGGAAGTTCTCCGATCGAGAAGCTATGGCTGGAGGAGATGCGCAAGGCGTTCCAACCGCTGACAAGCCGGCTCGAGATCACTTATTCCAATGAACTGTCGCTGGAACAGATCCTCAAGCAGGTGGCTGTCCTGCCACCCCGGACTTTCATCGTCTACGGGCAGATGTTGGTGGACGCCGCCGGCGTCGTGCACGAAGGCAATCGAGCCATAGACCGGATTCACGCGGTCGCCAATGCGCCAATCTTTTCAGAACAGGACGCGTTCTTCGGCCGAGGGATCATCGGCGGCCGGATGACCGACATCGCCGACGTCAGTCGACAGACCGCCGCAGTTGCGGTGCGGATCCTGGGCGGGGAGTCACCGGGTAGCATTAAAACGCCTCCGATCCCCGCTGCATCGCCGAGATACGACTGGAGAGAGCTGAAGCGCTGGAACATCAGCGAGAGCCAGCTGCCGCCAGGCAGTCAGATCATGTTTCGCGTGCCGAGCGTGTGGGAGCAGTATCGGCTGGAAGTGTCGGCCGCTGCAGCTGCTATCCTGCTGCAGGCCGGGATCATTGGATTGCTGCTGGTCGAGCGGCGCCGGCGCCATGTCGCTCAAGCCGAGGCTAGCAGCCGTCGTCAGGAAGTGGTCCGCTTGAACCGCGTTACAACCGCCAGCGTTCTGTCGTCATCGATAGCGCATGAACTCAACCAGCCGCTCGGAGCGATTTTGAGCAATACTGAAGCTGCGCAGATGCTGCTGAAGGCGAATCCACCTGACGTTGCTCAGCTCGGCGAGATCCTTTCCGACATTGTCCGCGACGAACAACGCGCCAGCGACATCATCAGCGGGTTGCGAAATCTGCTGAACAATAGGACGGACTCCGATCTACGAACGTTCGATTTGAACGATACAGTGCGGGACGTCGTCAAAATTGTGTCTCCAGAAATTACAAGGCGGGGGGTGAGCTTGCGTACCATTCTCGCGCCCGAGCCGTTACGGGTGCGGTGTGATCCGATCCATCTGCAGCAAGTCCTCATGAACCTCGTGATGAATGGCGCGGATGCGATGGACGAGGTGGTCCCGCGCAATCTTTCGATCCGGACGACGCTGGCTGACGCGGATGGCGTCGAAGTCCAGATAGTGGACTCGGGCCCGGGTATCCCCAACGACAAGCTGGCCAGCATCTTCAATGCATTCGTCACAACGAAACCGCAAGGGACCGGGCTGGGACTCCCTATCGCGCGCACGATAGTTGAAAGCTACGGTGGCGAACTCTGGGCAGAGAACCGCGCCCGGGGCGCGGTGTTCTCATTCAGGTTACCTTTGAATCGCCCCGCGACAATGTAGGCTCTGCTCCTCAAGTATCCCGGGACCAATGGTCAGGTCCAGCGCATCAACCGCGCGATCAAGGAAGCGACCGTCCAACGCTACCATTGCGATCGACACGATCAGCTCGAGGCACGCCATACGAATACAACTGCCAATGCAGGACTTCCCAGCCAGAACGATTCAAACCTCATCCGCTCCGGTAGACGTCGGGACCAGGTCCGCCACCAAGTATGGCACGCCGTCGAGCAGGATGCGATCGTCAAAGTTGGACGACTGGATGATCACCGTCGCCAAATTCGGATCAGTGATGCCGCCACCGACGCCGTCCAGACCATCTACTTCATCTGGATGCCCATGAGCTCCCGCTCCGCTTTGAACACGACGGCGATGGCATCGATGATGCGCCTGTCGGGATTGGCCTTGCAGTAGACGATGACTTCGTGCTCCGCGACCTTGCCCTTGCGCAAGTCGAGGAAATGCTTCTTGGCAAGGCCGTTGTACCACCCGCTGTACCAAGCCGTCAGCGCATCGGCATCTTCCTGGTAAGTCCCTGCGAGTTGCGCGCAGGTCAGCTTCTGGACGTCGATGAATCCGTTCGCATCGACATAGGACGACAGCGGCACCTGGGCCTTGGCTGAAGCCATGCTGGCGACAAGCAGGGCGGCGGAAAGCAGCAGTTTTGAACGCATTGGGGAATCCCTTGGCATGAAAATCGAATGTGGAGAGATTTCAGACGATCCGGCTTTCAGAATCCGGTCGCCTTCGCGGGCAACCGGCATCCGAGCTGAGACCATCGGCTCGGATGCGCTATCAGGATTAGTGCAACGTAACTGGATGGCACGAAGCAGGGCATCGGACGCATGCGGGCGCGATAGAAACCGCTGCTCCCGCGGCCAAACTCTGTTCAGAACCGATAGTTGATGCCGCCACGCAGTATATTCAATCGATCCGAGCTGACTCCGGTGCCGGCGACTTTCGTGTAGAGATACTCGGCCTTCACGGACCAGTTCGGCGTGAAGCCATATTCCAGGCCCAGACCTGCGCTGATGCCCGGCCGCCAGGACGAGCCCGAACAATCCGGCAGAACGCCGAGCGTACCGCAGGGTACGCCCGCGACGGTCGACGCGCTAGCGGTTGACTTGACGAAGGCTGCGCCACCGGTGGCGTAGAGCAACACGTTGTTCATGGCGACACCGATGCGCGCCCTCACCGTCGACAGCGCGCTGATGCTCGACGAGGTGTTCAACGTAAGGCCCTGGCCGAGGCCGAGAATGCTGGGTGTTACGACGGACGAGCCCTTGATGTTGGCCCAGTCCAAATCACCTTCCAGGCCGAGCACGACATATCCCTGCTGAATCTGCCCGCCAAACGTACCGCCGATCATCCCGCCATTGATGTCGAAACCGGCACGATCGAATCTGTTGGAGAACAGCACCAGCGGGTCTTGGTTGCCCCATCCATAGCCACCGTTGGCGCCGACGTAGAATCCCGTCCAGTTATAGACGGCGGCAACCGGAGCCGGCGCCTTGTAGGCGGGCGCCGCCGGCAAGTCCGCCGCAGCTGCGTAGCCGCCCATCATCCCCGAAGCTGCGATCGCAACTGCAAACCTTCCAATCTTGTTCATTGCCGCACCTCATTGATTGAAGAAATTGATGCGGCATCAAATCGCATCGAAGGCGCGCAACCTGCTATGCAGAATCTGACGCCTGCTTTCAATTTCTCTGACTGTGGCTTGGTTGCTGCAGCCGAAGCATCGGCACCATCCATGTTGACCGCAAGTTCAGCTTTGCGAACGGCCTGAGCGTCGGGCGAGCGAGTTAGCGAATATGCGCATCGGTCGGCTAGATCGTGCTGGTGATCGGCGAACGCGAACACGACGGTATGCGTCATTGCCTGATCCGCCGAAATTTCGGGCGCTGCTCGTTTTTGCATAGTCAGTGATGCATTGCGGCTTCATGGTTGCCAACGTGCGTGACTGTCCCTGCGAGAGGGCGTCACCGAGTTGCGAACATGAGAGGCAGACATGAAGCGTGCAAAGTTGGTTCAGATTGCGGGGCTGCTGGCTGTAATTTCGGTGCTCGGCGAGGCGGGAACAGCCATCGCACAGACTGCTCCGGCGCCGTCATCCATGAAGACGATCGGGACACCTTCCACTGCGGCCAAGCCCGAGGTCGTACCCTCGTTGATCGTTCTCAATTCTCGCGGGGCGACGCTTCAGGGGGATGTGCTGACGCTGACCGGCGTCACGTCCAATTCCATCATATTCGCTGACCGACCGGTCCGCGCCGCCGGCCACGAGCTTACCGCCAACCTCATCGCGGATTGGGGCGCGAGCACACCCGGCAACGACAGCTTCGTCAAGGATCCGCCGAACGCTACCGTGTCCGTCTTGAACAAGGACGGCTCGGTAAAGGATGCCGTGGTCGTGCTGAAGAATCCGAAGCTCGATGGCGATAAGCTGACCTTCAATGTTCAAACGCTTGAAGGCGACCTCAACGGTGGCGACGGGCCGGCCTCGATCTTCATCGACATTTTCGGAGTCTGGCGCCGCGCCGCCTTCCGCGGCGCGATGTACGCAGGCGCCGCCGCGGCGGTCGGAGCGGCCGCGTACGCGGCCCCCTACGCCTACGGCCGTCCGGCCTGCGGCTATTACCCCTATCCCCCCTGTTACTGAGGAGACTTGTCATGAACATCACCCGTCGCAATCTAACGATTGGCGGTATGAGCCTGCTTGCGGGCGCCTCGATGAGCACCTTGAGCCGTGCCGAACTGGGTGAATTTCTCGGTATCGGCGAAGGACTTGAAGATTTCTGGCTCGCCACCGACGCGTATGTCTTTGGCTATCCGTTGGTGACCATGGAGATGACGCGCAGGGTCATTACCAATGTCGCAAGCGTTCAAGGCACCCGCGGGCCGATGGGCCACATCATCAAGATGCGGGAATATCCGAACGCATCCTATCGGGATGTGACGGCGCCGAACGCCGACACGCTTTACACGACTGTGTTTTTCGACGTCGGCAAGGAGCCCTGGGTGCTCAGTATCCCCGATATGAAAGACCGTTACGCACTCTTTCCGATGCTGGACGGTTGGACCTCTGTGTTTCAGGTCCCGGGCAAACGTACCACCGGGACCGGCGCGCAGACCTATGCGATCACTGGACCGGGATGGAAGGGCGAATTGCCGGCCGGAGTTAAGGAGTACAACTCTCCGACCAACATCGTATGGCTGCTTGGTCGCATCTACTGCACCGGAACCCCAGAGGATTATGCCGAGGTTCACAAGTTGCAGGACGAATTCAAACTGGTGCCGCTGAGCTCGTACGGAAAATCCTACACACCGCCGGCCGGCACGGTCGATCCGTCGATCGATATGAAAACGGCAGTACGCGAGCAGGTAAACCGCATGGATGCGGTGGCCTATTTCACCCTGCTTTGCAAACTCATGAAAGACAATCCGCCGATGGCCGCGGACGCGCCTCAGCTCGCCAAGTTCGCCAGGATAGGCATCGTCCCGGGTCAGGACTTCGATCCGAGCAAGCTCAAAGCGGATTTCCTCAAGCGCGTGCCCGAGGTCGCCATCGACCGGATCATGATCCAGTTCAAGGTCAATAAAGACGTCAACGACGAGAATGGCTGGAGCTTCACGACCAAGACAGGCATCTACGGCACCGACTATCTCATGCGGGCGCTCGTCACCGCCATCGGACTCGGCGCCAACCGGCCTCAGGACGCCGTCTATCCGACCTCTCAGAAGGACGCAGAAGGGCGAAAGTACAACGGCGCGAACAACTATGTGATGCGGTTCGCGAAGGGACATTTGCCGCCGGCGCTCGGCTTCTGGTCGCTGACCATGTACGACAGCGGCTATTTCTTCGTGAACAATCCGCTCAATCGCTATTCGATCAGTGCCCGGCAGGATTTGAAATCCAATCCGGATGGATCGACTGATCTGTACATCCAGAAGGACTCGCCGGGCAAAGAGAAGGAGTCCAACTGGCTTCCGGCGCCGGCTGGAGATTTCGTTTTGATGCTGCGCCTTTATTGGCCGAGTGAGAGAGACCCGTCGATCATCAACGGATCGTGGAAGATGCCGCCGGTAACGAAAGTCACCGCCTAAACCACCAAACTGGCAAATGAGGAGAGAGCAATGGCCAAGTATGACATCACAAGGCTTAACGTTGCGATTGATCGGCTGCTTGCGGTGACCCAGAATCCGCGGCATCGGTTCATGCTGCAAGCTTACAGCCGACACCGGTATCTGGAGGTCGCCGGACGCTACGAAGAGATTTTTGCGCCGGAGATGATGTCGGAACACCCGGTCTATCATGTCCATGCCGATGATACCAACGCGAAGCTTGAAGGCCAGGAAGCAGTCAAGAGCCTTTACCGGATGTGGGCGCAAACCAACCAGTCAATCTTCTACACCGAGAACGAGCAGGTTGCGGTCGCGGACAATTTCATCGCGTCCGTGACGGTGGCCCACCAGCAAGTCGCTGGCCGGTCTTTGCTGGCGAACAAGGCGATGTCGCACCTGCCCGGCTTTCTGTCCGAAGCGATCCTGAAACGGGTTCTCGCCGCGAAGAGCTTCAAGGCGGACGAGAACTCCATGTATCTCTACACAAATGTCATTCAGATGATCTGGCCCTATGACGATCGCGGACGGCTGGTCGGCGAAGACGTCTGGGAGCCCGATCCGGACAAGGCGGTGATCACCAAGCTGGACCCGGCCGATGTGGTGACCACGGAGATGGCCGGCAAGGCGCTCGCTCCCTTGATCAAGCCGCTTCCGTCTTTTGACGAGGAGGTACTTGGCGCGGCGCGAAGGTCCGCTTGATGGCCATGGGCCACTGGATCTCTATTTCCATAAATGAGAGTCCTTATGAGGGCCGGCTAGCGAACTGGTTGCCGCCCCGTGGGGCGGGTTCAATATGACCGTGAACCTCTACGGCCCGAAGTCGGATGCGTCGGTGGGAGATAGAGCCCGCCGTCGTGCGTGAAGACACCGCGGCCTGTCGGCTCAACGAAGTTGCTCGAAACGCCGATCCGAAACATCGGCGCTTCGCTTTGACCGTGCGACGAATGCCCACTTTCGATCGAATAAGCCCAGTGGTGCGACCGGTAAGTCATTGATTGTTCTCTACCCGTCGCTGTCTCTTAACAGCGGGTCCCAGGTTCGAGCCCTGGTGCGCCCACCATATAAAGGTGTTCTTCGATAAGGATGTCGCCGGAGAACCAGAATTGGACAGTTCGGGTCGGCCGACGATTCGCTCTTCTGCTACGAATATGGCCGTCTCCCCGCGCTTTAGAGCATCGGCTCGAACTGGCAGTGCACGAGCATCTCGGACACGGACGCGTTGTTCGGCAGCATGAGTGCGGTTTCCACCAGGCGGGCGATGTCGTCCGGCTGGCTCATCTCGTGACGGGGAATCTCATCGTCGTTCAGCGTCATGTCGGTGGCAACGTAGCCCGGGCAGATCACCGTCGCCCGAATGCCGGCCGCGCGTCCCTCCCGGCGAATGCCGTGGGTGAGCGCGACCACCGCGAACTTGGTCATGGCGTAGCCGACGTTGCTTCCCACGCGCTTTCCGGAAAGCGACCCCAGATTGACGACTCGCCCATGACCACAGACGGCGAGATGCGGCAGGGTGGCTCTGACGAGGCGTAGAGGACCCTTGACGTTCACGCGCCACATGTCATCTAGTTCGCTTTCGCCCTCGTCGGAGACGCGAACTCTGGGGTTGATCCCGGCTGCATTGATGATGGCATCGACGCCGCCCCACCGCGCGACCGTTGCATTGGCCCAGGCAAGCGGGCTCTTGGCGTCTTCGGCGTCATAGCGGTGCGTCATCAGCCGCTCGCTCTCCACGAGCCGGCTTGGATCGCGCATCCCCGCCGATAGCCTGAAGCCCGCCGATAACAGTCGCTCGACGACGGCGCGTCCGATGCCGCGCGATGCCCCCGAGACCATGACGATCCGATTGCCGACCTCTAACATTTCCGTCCGTCTCCTATGGGTGAGCCAGGGGCACCCGCGAAATGTAGGAGGACGGGACCGATGGCGAGTAAGAGAAATTCACTCTGGCGGTATTGGGGGCGCTTATGGCCCGCGGGCCCCGCACCGCCCGGTCGGGATATTGGATGTCCTTATGAGGGCAGAACAAATCCGCTGTATGCCGGCATCGGCGCATGCACGTAATTTTCCCGCCGCCCTGGCTGCCTGCAAAGATTGGCTGCCTGCAAAAGAGCCCTGCGGATGGGATTTTCGGACTATCGAACGGCGTTGGTGACGGGCGTATCCTCGGGTATCGGGGCCGCGGCGGTTCGGCGCCTCCGCGCCGAGGGGCTCGAGGTCCATGCGCTGGCGCGCGACCATCGGCGGTTGGCAAGCCTGTCGGCCGAGACCGGATGTCGCATATGCGAAGTCGACGTCAACGATCTCGAGGCCCTGACACGGCTGGTGGGCTCGGCCGAGTTCGACGTTCTCGTCAACAATGCCGGTCAATCGCGGCGCAGCAATATCCTGGATACGGCGCCTGATGATGTCGATGCGCTGGTCGACGTCAATCTGCGCGCGGTCCTGCATCTGACACGGCTCGTCGTGCCAGGCATGGCAAAGCGCGACCGCGGCCATGTTATCAACGTCTCGTCGATCGCCGGCCATTACGCCTTTGGCGAGAACGCGACGACATTCAATTCCTCCGTGGCCTATCACGCCACCAAGGCGGGCATTCATTCGCTGTCGCAGCAGTTGCGTGTCGATCTTTACGGGACCCGCGTTCGCGTCACCGAAATCTCGCCCGGACGCGTGGCGACGAGCATCTTCCAGAACCAGAATGCTGCCGACAACCCGAATGCCCGCTTCGTCGGCGCGTTCGAGACGCTCGAGTCCGACGACATTGCAGATGCCATTGCATTCGCGGTGGGGGCGCCGGCGCGGATGAACGTCGCGATGATCGAGGTCGTCCCCACGTTCCAGGTCGTCGGCGAATTGCGCTTCGCGAGCCGATCCGAGGCCGCGCGATTGAAAGAAATGAGAAGTGGAGCTGACAATGCCTGAACTCGCAAACCGCCTCAAGACCGTGAAGGTATCGGCCTCCGCGGCGATGACGGACAAGGCGCGGGAACTCCGTGATGCAGGCGTCAGGATTGTTGGCTTGTCGTCCGGCGAGCCCGACTTTCCGACGCCGCCGCATGCGATCGAGGCCGCACACCGGGCGGCGCTGGCTGGCGATACCAAATATCCCGCGCAGCCGGGGACGGTCGCGCTGAGGACCGCGGTCCAACGCAAGTTCAAGCGGGAGAACAATCTCGACTACGCCCTCGACGAGATCCTGATCGCCAACGGCGGCAAGCAGATCATCTTCAATGCGCTGTTCGCCACCTGCAATCCCGGCGACGAGGTCGTCATTCCGGCGCCGGGCTGGATCACCTATGCCGACATTGTGCAACTGGCAGAAGCGACGCCCGTTGCCGTGCCCTGTCCAGAGAACAATCAGTTCAAGCTCCGCCCGGCGGACCTCGAGGCTGCGATCACGCCGAGGACGAAGTGGTTGATCCTGAATTTTCCCAACAATCCGACCGGCGCGGCCTGCACGCGTGACGAGATGCGCGCCATCGCCGACGTCATGTTGAAATACCCTGATGTCTGGATCCTCACCGACGACATCTACGAGCATCTTACCTACGACGGCTTCGAGTTCTGCACCATTGCGGAGGTCGAGCCGCGGCTGAAGAACCGCGTCGTGACCGTGAACGGCGCGTCGAAGGCCTACGCCATGACGGGCTGGCGGGTCGGTTATTGCGGCGGGCCCAAGGACCTGATCGCGGCAATGAACAACGTCCACGGCCAGGCGACCGGCGGAATCTGCACCGTAAGCCAGGCGGCGGCGGTGGCAGTCCTGGACGGTCCGCAGGATTTCCTGATGGAGCGCGCGGACATCTATCGCGACCGACGTGACCTGGTGGTCAAGCTCCTGAACCAGATTCCCGGCATCACCTGCCACAAGCCCCAAGGGGCGTTCTACGTGTTTCCGAACATCGCCGGTTGCATCGGCAAGACCACGAAGGGCGGTCGGCGGCTGGAAACTGACGCCGACTTCATCTCGGCGCTGCTGGAAGAGCAGCATGTCGCCGCGGTGCCCGGGGGCGCCTACGGCATGAGCCCATATTTCCGCATTTCCTACGCGACCGATACTGAAGCGCTGAGGGAAGGCTGCCGGCGCATTGCGAGCTTCTGCGAAGGGCTGCGCTGACCGGGCTTGAGACGACAGGAGGACTGACCCGACGGAGAATGAAAGATGCGTCCAGCGGCATTTGTCGATCAAGATCGGAGCAATATGCCGAACCAATTGTCATAATCGTTCCTGATGCCCCTAAACGAAGATGTTCTTGGTCCTGTAGCATGGCGACGCATAAGCTTTGTGCAAAGAGGGGATTGCCTTGGTATTGCGCAGTCGAGGACAGCCAGCGATGACCACCAGCGACGATCCGGTGGCAGTTTTGACTGTTGAAGCACCTCCGGTCGCCCGGCGGCGGTCGCCTTGGCGCATGGCGCTGCCTGTCGGGCTGCTTGCCGTCCCGATGCTGGCGTTCCTGACCTATTTCTTCTTCTACCCAGCCCTTGGACTGCTGCTCTCGAGCATCCAGACGCAGGACAGCCGCGGCATCATCGGCCGTCCGTTCACGCTCGCGCACTACGCGCGCCTCATCAATGTCGAGCTCTACGCACGCGTGCTTTGGACGACGCTGCGGATCAGCATCATCACCTCGGCCCTCGCGACCGTGCTCGCCTATCCGGTCGCGCTGGTGATGGTGAAGAGCCGTCCCATGGTCACGCGCATCATCACGCTGATCGTCATTGCGCCGCTGATCGTCAGCGTGGTCGTTCGCGGATATGGCTGGCAGCTCGTGCTCCAGAACGGCCCGAAGGGAATGTTGAACTGGATCCTGATGACGCTGCATATTGTCGATGCCCCGATCTCGGTCCTCTACACCGAAGTGGCCGTCGTCATCGGATCGCTGCACGTGTTCTTCCCGATGATGGTGCTGCCGCTCGCCTCGGCGCTCGGCAAGATCGATCCCAATCTCGAAGATGCGGCCCGCATGCTCGGCGCGCCCTGGTGGAAGGTGTTCCTCCGGGTGACGCTGCCGCTCAGCATGCCGGGCTTCGTGGCCGGCTTCACGCTGGTCTTCTCGCTCACCGCCGGCTCGTTCGTCATTCCTGCGATCCTGGGCGGGGCCTCGGCGATCATGCTCGGCAACCTGATCGAGCAGCAGATCTTCGTCGTGTACGACTGGCCGTTCGGTGCGGCCATCGCCGCCGTTCTGGTCGGGCTGGTCCTGGCGGTGAACGGCCTCTCGATGTGGCTTCTGGAAGGCCGGCGTCTCAGGAGGCCCGAGTGATGGACGAGCGATTTTCCGGCTTCGGCGCCTTCGTTCTCTACACCATCACCGCTGGCATGATGCTGTTCATCCTGGCGCCGCTTCTTCTCGTGATGGCGGTGTCGGTCTCCGACTCCTATTTCGTGACCTTCCCCCCGCAAGGCTTCACGCTGAAATGGTACGCCAAGGTTCTCCAGGACCGCGACTTCCTCGAGGCGATGAGGCTGAGCATCCTGCTGGCGCTCGGCACGACGGCAGGATCGCTCCTGCTGGGCGTGCCCGCGGCCTTTGCCCTGGTCCGCGGCAGGTTCTTTGGCCTCGCGGCGATCAAGGGGTTTTTGCTGTCGCCGCTGATCTTCCCGGCGCTGGTCACGGGCCTGGCGCTGCTTCAGGTTCTGACCAAGCTGGGCTCCCAGGATGCGCGGCTCAATCTGCTGATCGGGCACGTGGTGGTGACGTCGCCCTATGTCATCCGTACCGTCGTCACCAGCCTTCAACTGGTGGACGAGAATCTGGAGGACGCCGCGCGCACGCTCGGTGCCAACCGTTTGCGGACCTTCTGGCGCGTCACCCTGCCGCAGATCGCCTCCGGCGTCGCCGCCGGCGGACTGTTCGCCTTCATGGTGTCCTTCGACAATTACCCGGTCACGATGTGGCTGGCGAACTCCGAATATTCGCCCGTGCCGCTCGTCCTGATGCGGCAACTGGTTAACGTCTTTGACCCTTCCGTGCCCGCGATGTCGACGATCATCATCCTGATGGCGATGGTTGGCGTGCTGCTGCTTGAGAAACTGGTCGGCCTTCGCCGCGCGCTGGCCGCATGATGTGCATTGGTAGATGGAGATTGGACTCATGAAGCTGACACGTAGGACTCTCATTAAAGCCGGTGCATCCGCGATTGCGTTCCCGACCATCATCAGCCGGTCGTGGGCGCAAGACGCCAAGCAGCTGCATGTCGGCGTCTACAATTCCGCGCTGGGCAAGCTGATCCAGAAGGAGGTCATTCCGAAGTTCGAGGCCGAGTACAAGTGCCGCGTCTTCACGATCGAGGGCGCGACACTCTCCAACATCGCCGCTCTCCGCGCCACCCGCGACACGCCGCGCTTCAGCATGATGATGATGGATGACGTCGGCATCCCCCAGGCCAAGCAAGAAGGGCTGATCGACAAGCTCGATGCCGCCAAGATTCCGAATCTCGCTAAGGTCTATCCGCGCTATCTCTTCGAAGAGGATTATGGCGTCGGCTTCTCGATCTCGAGCGCGGCCATGTTCATCAATCCGCAGGTGACGAAGCCGCTCGAAAGCTATGAGCAGATCTTCGACGCGAAATATCGCAAGCAGATCCTGCTGAACACGCCCAAGAACACCCAGAGCGTTCTGATGCTCATCGTCGCCACGGCGCTGACGACGGGCAAGCCGCTGAAGGAGGCGCAATATCTGGTCGACAGCGGCTGGGACAAGCTTGCCGCTCTCAAGCCCAACGTCCTGACGATCTACGATAGCGAAGCCCAGGTGCTACAGGTGGCCCAGGGCCAGGCGACGATCGGCGGCATCGAATATTCGAAGGCGATCTATCCGCACACGGCGAAGGGCATGCCGATCGACATGACCTTCCCGAAGGAAGGCGCGTTCACCGGCATCAACAGCATGACGCTGGTCAAGAATGCGCCCGAGCCCGAGCTCGCCTGCGCGCTGATCAACCGCATCCTGGAGCCCTCGGTCGCCAAGATGCTGTCCGAGCAGACCCTCAGCGCTCCCTCGGTGGGCGGCATCGACTTCAAGCCGGAGACAGCCAGATTCCTTGCCTATCCCGACACCAAGGCGACCGATCTCGGGCTGTTTACGCCCGACTGGAATTTCATCGTTCCGCGCCGCGGCCCTTGGCTGGAGCGGTACAATCAGGTGTTCACGAGCTAGGCAGGTTGCCATGAGGTCCTCCGAAGTCAGGCTTGATCGCCTCAGCAAGGAATACAACCGCACCGTCGCGGTCGACGACGTGTCGCTCACGATCGAGCCGGGCCACATGGTGGCGCTGCTCGGTCCGAGCGGATGTGGCAAGACGACCTGCCTTCGCATGATCGCGGGGCTGATCCGTCCGACATCCGGCGACGTCTTCGTCAACGACAAACGGATGACGGACGTTCCCGTGCATCGCCGCAACGTCGGGATGCTGTTCCAGAACTACGCGTTGTTTCCTCATTTGACCGTCGAGGAGAACATCGCGTTCGGCCTGGAGATGCGCGGCATCGCCAAGGCCGATGCTGCGCGAAAGGTGAGCGAGGCGCTCAGCCTCGTCCAGCTGTCAAATTTCGGAAAGCGTTATCCGGCCCAGCTCTCCGGCGGTCAGCAACAGCGCGTCGCGCTCGGCCGTGCCCTGGTGATCGAACCGGCGATGCTGCTGCTCGACGAGCCGCTCGGCGCGCTCGACAAGGGACTTCGCGAGAGCATGCAGGTCGAGCTGCGCGCGCTTCAGCGCAGGCTCGGCCTGACCACCGTCATGGTGACTCACGACCAGGACGAAGCCTTGACCATGGCGGACAAGATCGTGGTGATGCGCGACGGCAAGCTCGAGCAGGTCGGTTCGGCGACGGAGATTTACCAGCGGCCGGCCTCGAAATTCGTCGCGCAGTTCATCGGCGCGTCAAATCTGTTTGAGGGTCCCATCGAGCAGCGTAACGGAAGCGGCGCTCTCATTCGTGTCTCACCCGAATTGAGCCTTCAGGTCGATCAGATACCGGTATCGGCGAGCGACGTAATGGTCTCGATCAGGCCCGAAGCAATCGTCGTCGAGAGAGTTGGCCAGACGTCGGCAGCGCAGCGCGCAAATAGCGTGACGGCGCGCGTCGACCAGGCCATCTATCGCGGGTTCATGAGTCACTACTACCTCAAGACGCCGAGCGGCGGGCAGATCATCGTGTTCGAGCAGAATCAATCGCAGGAAGCGGGACTTCGATACGCGGTGGGCGAGGAGGTTGTCGCGCGGTGGGAGGCACCCAGTAATCACGTCATCGCCCGTCAGTGAAGCTCGGGATGAGCTTGGCGTCTCGCGGGCAATCGACATCACTTATACCCGCAGACGAACATCGTCTTGGATCGGCCTGGACTGTGTGGCTAGAACAGGAGGCGGCGGCGCCACAGGCGTTGGACCAGTGAGGCCCCTTTGTCGATTAATCAGCCCAGCGCTCCCCTTGTCGGCGCGATCGAGAGAAGCCCGAAGATCAGCCTGATCGGCACGCTTGCGATGCTGGTCGAGGCGCCGGGCGATTTTGACCTCGTTCAGCAGGGTCGCATCTGGGCACTCGCGGATGCAGTGTCGTCCTGGCCCAACGTCCAGGAGGCCGTCATCGGTGTCACCAATGTGATGCTTGTATTCGATCAGCCGCCCGCGGATATCGGCATGCTCAGCGCCGAGATCGTCGAGCTGTGGCACCGCGTGCCCGGCCGCAAGGCCGATGGCAAGGTGATCGAAATCCCCGTGATCTATGGCGGCGAGTTCGGCTTCGATTTGCCGGCGGTCGCACAGCATGCAGGACTGCCCGCGCGCGAAATTATCAGGATTCACAGCGAAGGCGATTACACCGTCTGCGCCGTCGCGAGCTCGCCGGGGTTCGGCTATCTCCATGGCCTTGATCCGCGCATCTACATGCCGCGCAAATCCGTGCCGTCACTCAACATGCGCGCAGGCTCGGTCACGATCGGCGGGATGCAGACCGGCGTTGCGGTGCTGACAAGCCCGAATGGATGGAACGCCATCGGATGGGCCTCGGTCGCGATGTTCGACCCGCGGTCCGAACAGCCCTCGCTCATGCTTCCGGGGGATCGTGTCAAATTCAGGATCGATCGGATCGAGCTGTGATCGAGATCCTGACCAGCGCCGCCTTCAACACGATCCAGGATATCGGTCGCCACGGCGCGCGTCGTTTCGGCGTGAGCACATCAGGTGCGATGGATCCCGTCGCGCTCGCGGGTGGAAATGCGCTGCTCGGCAATGACGACAATGCGGCCGGCATCGAGATCCAGACCTTTCCGTTCCGCCTGCGGTTCCAGGCCGATGCCACATTTGCGCTAACGGGCGCCGATCACGACTCGACGCTGGCCGGATCATCCGTTCGTCCGTGGTGGTGCACGCGGGCGCGGGCTGGCGACATTCTCGCGATCGGGACGCCGCGCCGCGGCGCGCGCGTCTACGCAACGTTCGGCGGCGGCCTCGACGTTCCCCCCGTATTGGGCTCGCGCAGCACGCATCTGCGGGCTGGCTTCGGCGGGCTCGAGGGACGGACCTTGCAGGTTGGCGATGTCATTCCGGTCGGGACACCGCCGCACGAGGCTGGCCACCGCTTCGACTTCGGCGCGGTGCCGCCGGATGTCGCGATCGCAAAATCTGGCCTGGCTGATGACCGCGTGCTGCGGATACGCCTCATGCGGGCCGGCGAATATGATCTATTTTCTGAGGTGGCGCAGGCGAAATTCTGGTCCACCAAGTGGAAGATAAGCGCCCGCAGCGACCGCGGTGGATACCGTCTCACTGGAGACAAGCTGATCCTGGATGCGCCGGTCGAGATGCGTTCGCATGGCGTCGTGCCTGGCGTCGTGCAGGTGCCGCCGGGCGGCGAGCCGATCATCCAGATGAGCGATGCCAACACGGCCGGCGGCTATCCGAAGATGGCGGCTGTGATCCAGGCCGATCTCTGGCGCCTCGGCCAGGCGACGCCGGGATCGTTCATCGCCTTCAGCGAGGTGAGCTACCAGGACGCAGTCGCGGCCATGGCTCCCGTCAGCGATTATCTCGTGAAGTTGCGCGCGACCGCGGATCTCTATCGAGCGCTTTAGAGCATGATCCGGAAAAGTGTGAAGCGGTTTTCCGAAAAGATCATGCTCAAAACAAAAGTGGACGTCGGCAAAAACAAGAGCAGGGTGCGAACATGAAAATCGGCATCAATTCGGACATGGGCGAAGGTTTCGGCAATTACCGGATCTGCGACGACGAGGCGCTGATGGGCATCGTCTCGTCCGCCAACGTGGCGTGTGGCTTCCACGCCGGCGATCCCATCATGATGGATCGCATGGTCCGCCTCGCCAAGCAAAAGGGAGTCGAGGTCGGGGCTCATCCGGGCCTGCCCGATCTGCTTGGATTTGGCCGCCGCGTGATCCAGATGGACGCCGCCGAACTCGAGAAGCATATGGTCTATCAGATCGGCGCCCTGCAGGCGATCGCGGCTAATGCCGGCCATCGCGTGACCCATGTCAGCTTCCACGCCGCGATGGGCAATATGGTCAATGCCGACCCTGATATGGCCGAAATCGTCGCCCGCGCGATTGCGACCATCAATCGCGATTTCATCGTGTTCTCACAGCCGGATGCCGCGATCGTGCACGCTGCGCGCAAGGTGGGGCTGCGCATTCTGACGCTGCTCCTGGCCGATCGCGCCTATGACGAGCACGGTCATCTGGTATCGCGCAAGCTTCCCAACTCGGTGATCACCTCGACCGAAGCGGTTGCGGAACGCGTCAAGCGGTTCCTTGATAGTGGAACGGTGAAGACCATTGAGGGCAAGTCGATCAAGGTCGAGGCCCGTTCGATCCTGATCCACAGCGACACGCCCGGATCGGTCAATCTTGCCGGCACGGTGCGCCGCGTGATCGAAGAGGGCGGCGGCGAGGTCACGCCCGCAACCGTCCTGCTCAGTTGAGCGAGCGGATCCGCACGATCGGAGTGCCATAGCCGACCGTGGCGCCGGTCTCGGCAATCACGGCATCGACGGTGCCGGCGGCTGGCGCAACGATGGGGGCGTACAACAGGCCGATCTTGATCAGGCCAACGATCGCGCCGGCCTCGATACGCTGGCCGGGCGCGACGAACGGCTTGTCCTGCCAGGGATGGGCCGCAAGGAAGTGTCCCGCGACGTCGGCTTTGGCGATGACGGAGTGATCCGTCGCCGGGGCAGGCGTTGCGGACGCCGCGATCCTGGCACCGGTGTCGACGACGAGCTTCAGTATCAGTCCCGGCTCCTCGATCTCGATCGTGTCGACGCCGGACTTTGCGAGAATCTGCGCCAGGCGCTCGATATCGGTGATCTCTATCGGCATCTTCTGATTTCCTCGACAAGACGCACATTGGTCCTCAGCCGGTCGAGATAGGCCGACATCTCGGCTTCGGCTGCCAGCGCGTCGGAATAGGCGGTTTGCTCGAACCGCAGCTTGCTGCCGAGCCGCGCCTGCCCGACGCGCCAAAGATCGGCCCGGATCACGGTCGCGATCTTCGGATAGCCGCCCGATGTCTGTGCGTCGCGCATCTGAATGATGGGTTGTCCGTTGGGCGGAATCTGGATGACGCCGGGGACGATGCCGTGCGAGCGTTTCTCGACCGGCGCCACCGGCTTCACCGCAGGGCCCTGCAGGCGATAGCCGTAGCGGTTGCTCTGGGGCGTGATCTTCCAGCTGCTGGACCAGAACAGCGCCTGTGTGGCGGCGTCGAACGCGTCGTATTCGCCGGCGACAACAACCCTGACAATGGTCTCGTCCGCAGCGGCGTTCGGCCGTGCCAGCGTGATATCGGCCGGCTCGATCCCGAGTTCGCTGATAGTCGTGGTGGCTACACCGCAAGGCAGGACGTCGCCGGGCTGAAGCGGCCGCCCGTGCAAACCGCCGAACTCGCCGCGAAATTGCGTGCTGCGCGAGCCCAGCACGACAGGAACGTCGATGCCGCCGCTGATGGCCAGATAGAGGCGTGCGCCGTGGGACATCGCCTTGATGGTCAGAACGTCTCCTGCGCGCCCATGCGAGCGCCACCAGGATGGGATGGCGCGTCCTGCAATCTCGGACTCGACCCCGGCGCCAGTGAGCGCGAATGCCGTGTCCCGGCCGAAGCGGAGCCTGAACGGCAGCATCGGAATCTCGATGCCGGCCGCGTTCTCGTCGTTGCCGAGCAGGATGTTGCCGGAGCGCAGTGCGACATCGTCCATCGCTCCCGACGTGCCGACCCCGAAGCGATACTGGTCGAAGCGGCCAAGGTCCTGGATGCTGGCGGGACCTGTGACTGACAGGATCTCGATCACCGGATCACCCGTTCGATCTCGAAGCGGATGGTATCGCCCGGTGCGAGCGCGGCGGGCGTCGGCCAGGACGGGTCGAAGAACGTCCAGCTCGTGTGTCCGACGGCGTGCCAGCCGCTGGGGCCGGCCGAGGCCGAGACACCGGTTTGCGATCCGCCGATCGACACCGAGCCGCCCGCGGAACGTTGCAACGGTGTCTGTCGCCGCGGCATGGTGATGCGCGGATCCATGCCGCCGAGGTAGCAATAGCCGGGATGGCTGCCGAGTGCGAACACCGTGTAGAGCGGCGCGGCGTGGACCGCCACGACATCGTCGACGGACAGGCCGCAATGCTCGGCGACGGATTGGAGTTGTGACCCGATCTCGCCGCCATAGGTGACAGGCAGCCTGATTTCGCGGCCCCCAATCGCGAGCCCTTCCGCCGCGTCCCAGCCGTCGTGGAGCGCGGCGATCAGGGTGTCGAGCTCGCGGGGAGGGGTCTCGAAGGTCAGCATCATGTTGGTGATGCCGGGAATGGCCTCGCGGATTCCTGGCCATTTTGATGCAGTGGCCGCCAGTGCCCAGATCCGTCGCTGATGCGGCAGGTCGAACGCTCCAGGAGCCTCGAAAAGGAGAGCCGATGTGCCGAGCAGGCTGATCCGCGGCCGGTCGGGCGCCGTCATTGCGCGGCCACCTTCGCATTCATCCAGTGCTCGAGATGATGGATGTCGTAGCCGCCGCGGCAGAAGGTTGGATCGGCAAGGATCGCCTGATGCAATGGTACATTGGTCCGGATGCCTTCGGCACGTAATTCTGACAAGGCGACGCGCGCGCGGGCCAGCGCTTCGTCGCGGGTGCTGCCGTGGGCGATCAGCTTACCGATCAGCGAATCATAGTGACGGGGCACGGTGGCACCGGCAGCGATGTGTGAATCGACGCGGATGCCGATGCCGCCCGGAACGTCCCAGCGTGTCACGGTGCCTGGCGAGGGCGCAAAGGTCGCGGGGTCTTCGGCATTGATGCGAAATTCGACGGCATGGCCGACGCGCGCGATGTCGCCTTGTGCGATCTCGAGCTGTTCGCCACGCGCGATGCGGATCTGTTCTTTGACGATGTCGATCCCTGTCGTCATCTCGGTGACGGGATGCTCGACCTGGACGCGCGTGTTCATCTCGATGAAGAAGAACTGTCCGTCCTCGTAAAGGAATTCGAAAGTGCCGGCGCCGCGATAGCCGATCCGCCGGCAGGCTTCGACGCAGCTGGCGCCCACTTGCTCGATCAGCGCGCGGTCGATGCCGGGCGCCGGGGCTTCTTCGACCACCTTCTGATTCCTGCGCTGAAGCGAGCAGTCGCGGTCGCCGAGCCAGAGATGGTTGTCGTGCTGATCGCACAGCACCTGAATCTCGATATGGCGGGGCTTTTCGAGGAATTTCTCGACATAGACCGCAGCGTTCCCAAAGGCCTTGCTGGCTTCCGCGCGTGTCAGCGCCAGCGCCTCGTCCAGAGCGCCTTCGCTGCGCACGATCCGCATGCCACGCCCGCCGCCGCCGCCGGCGGCCTTGATGATGACGGGATAGCCGATGTCCCGGGCGATCGCGCGCACTTCCGAGGGATTATCCGGCAACGCACTGTCCGGACCGGGCACGCAAGGTACGCCTGCGGCCCGCATCGCGCGCTTCGCGGCAACCTTGTCTCCCATGGTGCGGATACAGTCCGCCGGAGGGCCGATGAAGGTGAGGCCGGCGCGTGCAATCCGCTCGGCGAACTCTGCGCTCTCCGATAGAAACCCGTAGCCGGGGTGAATCGCCTGGGCGCCGCTGACTTCGGCCGCGAGCAGGATCGCCGCGATATTGAGATAGGTGCTGCTCGCAGGCGCCGGCCCGATGCAGAGGGCCTGGTCGGCAAGCGCGACATAGCGCGCGTCGCGGTCCGCCTCCGAGTGAATGACGATCGTCTTGAGACCCATGGCCCGACAGGCGCGCTGGATTCGAAGCGCGATCTCGCCGCGATTGGCGATCAGGACCTTGTCGAACATCAGGATGAACCCGCAGGACCGATCCGGAACAGCGCCTGGCCGGCTGCGATCTCGTCACCGTTTTCGGCGAGGATCGCAAGCACGACACCGGGTGCCTCGGCGGCAATGTCGATGAAGGTTTTCATCGCCTCGATGATGCAAATCTTCTGCCCGGCCTCGATCCTCGCGCCGACCTCGACCAGCGCCGGCTCGTCCGGCGCCGCGGACCTGTAGAAGACGCCGTGCATCGGCGCGGGCACGATGAGGTCGGCGGTTGCCTGCGATGGAGGACTGTCCCGATGATCGGGCGCGGGGGCCTGCGGGCCGCTTCCGCTTGCAGGGGGAGCCAGGACCGGCGGTGCTTCCGCGGACGGACGCTTGAGGATGCGGATGCGCGTTCCGTCCTGCGTCAGCTCCAGCTCCGAGATGGAGGAGCGGGCGACCAGATCCACAAGTTGTTCGATCTTGGGGAAGTCCACGGTCACGCTCCGCGTTGACGGCCTATCGTGTTCGGGGCGTTCATGCATTACTCGGCCGGTCGGCTCTTCTGTGCAAAATTGAGGCCGCCGACGACTTGCTGGGTCGGCAGAACTTCCATGAAGGCGACATTCATGCGCGCCGGCGATCCGACCGCGAATGCGATCGAATTAGCGATGTCCTCAGGCTGGAGTGCATCATAGTCGTCGAAGAAGCGACGCTTGGCTTCGGCCAGATCACCGAGCAGCCGGCCGAAAACCTCGGTCTCGACCCGGGCCGGCGATATCTCGGTGACACGAACCCTGGTCCCGTAGAGATCGACGCGCAGTTGCTGCGACAGCGAATGAATGCCCGCTTTGGTGGCGTGATACACGGTGTTTCCGCCGCCAAACGCGTAGTGGCCAGCGATGGAGGAGATGTTGACGACGTGGCCGCGGTCACGGTGCGCCATGCCCGGCACGATCAGTCGCGTCAGATGCAGGACTGCGCGCAGATTGACGTCGATGAGTGCGTCCACGTCTTCAGGTGTCGTGTCCAGGATATTGCCGCGCCGGGACTGGCCGGCGTTGTTGACCAGGACATCGAACTCGGCCGACTTCACCAGTGCCGCAAGTGCATCGAGGTCGCTGATGTCGACGGCGCAGGGGCGGCATCCGGTCTCCGCAGACAGGGCGGTCAGGCGTGTGGCGTCGCGGGCCACGGCGTAGACTTCGAGCCCTTCCGCACGCAGGCGGCGAACCGTCGCAGCCCCTATTCCAGAGGATGCGCCCGTCACCAGGGCCGTCCGATAGTCCGAAAATCCCATCCGCGAGGGCTCCTCTGCTACCGTCCGACCCGCTGGCGGCTTCGGCTGCAACGCGAGCGGCGGACGAGTTCAGCACCAGCTATAGGCCCCTCAAGTTCCCAGTGGTAAGAAGAATTCCTTCTGATCCCATAGCTTCAGCCTATTGCTGCTGGACTGCTCCCTATCTGGAGACGCCGTATTGGATACGAAACGCTTGGAGGCTTTCATCAAGGTCGTGGATCTCGGCAGCATGACGAGCGCGGCGAAGGTGCTGAATGTCGCCCAGCCAGCCCTGAGCCAGCACATTGCGAGCCTGGAGGCGGACTTCAAGTGCAAGCTGCTCGACCGCAGCGCCCGTGGCGTCAAGCCCACCGAGGCCGGACGAATCCTCTATCGCTATGCCAAGTCGATCCAGCGGCAGATCGAAGAGGCCAGGCGCACCATTCTGGACAACAAGCCGGAACTGACCGGCAACGTGACGATCGGTCTGGCTCCGCTCAGTTCGGCGGCATTGCTGGCGACCCCGCTGCTGATGCAGGTGCGTGAACGCTATCCCGGCATCGTGCCGCACATTTACGACAGCTCCGGGGTCATGCTCAGCGAGATGATGCTGAAGGGGAGCATGGATATGGCTGTCCTCTACGGCGATCGCCCGGTGACCGGCCTCGATTACAAGCCGCTGATGCGTGAGTATTTCTATCTTGTCGCGCCCCGCACCATGTATCCCGAGCAAATGCCTCTGGAGGAAGTTTCGGCGGCGGAGGTCGCGCAATTCGACCTGCTTCTTCCGTATCGGGAATCTTTCCTGCGACAAACGGTCGAACGGGTCTGCGCCGAGGTGGGACTTCGCCCGCGCATCGTCGCCGAGATCCATTCCCAATCGACCCTCTCTTCGGCGATTGCAGCCGGAGTGGGGGCGGCAGTGCTGCCGATGTCGATCGCAAAGGAGTTACCGAACCTCGACGAACTCTGCATTCGGCGGATCAATGCACCGTCGGCCTCGCAGCAGATGTCATTATGCATTTCCGACAACGCTGCGTTGTCTGATGCGGCATTCGCTGTCTACAAGATCCTGCTCGAGATCATCGTCAAGACGTGGGGGCCGCTTGATCTCCACCTCGGCCCTTCTGCCATCGTCACGGACGGCCCAACGTCGCCTCTGGTTGAGCCGAAGGACGAGCCATAACGAAACACGATGCGGCAATCCTAAAATCTGAATTTGCTGCCTCGAGGCGGTTGGCTATGGAGGTGTAACGGAGATCGCGACCGCAAGGAGGTTATCATGGTGCATGTGATCAGGACATTCGATCGGCCCGCCGCCGAGCTTGTCGACCGCATCAAGAAGTTTCCTCCATCCACCCTTCATGAGGCGCAGGGGCGATCTGGCGCGCTGACGTCCCGCATCAAGCCGATCTATTCCGGGATGCGCGCCTGCGGACCGGCGCTGACGGTGAGTTGCCATCCAGCCGACAACATGATGCTGATCACGGCGATTTCGTTAGCCAAGCCCGGCGACGTGCTCGTGGTGAGCGCGGGCGATCATCCCGAGCAGGGCGGTTTCGGCGAGGTGTTGGCGACGGCCTGCGTTGCCAAGGGCATCGTCGGCCTGGTCACTGACGCGGGCGTTCGCGATGGCCTTGCGGTGCGCGACACCGGCTTCAACGTCTTCTCTTACGGTCTCTGCATGAAAGGCACCGTCAAGGAGACGCTTGGCACCATCAATCAACCGATCGTCATCGGCGGCATTGCCGTCCGCCCCGGCGATATCGTCAGTGCCGACGACGACGGCGTCGTGATCGTGCGGAAGGAGAACATCGCGGACGTCTGCGTCAAGTCGGCGGCGCGCGAGGACAAGGAAGCCGGCGTGATGAAGGCGCTCAAGGCCGGCGGCGACATCCTCGAACTCTCCGGCATCGGCAAGGTGCTGGAATCCAAGGGCTGCACGTTCGGCTAGCCGCCCCCGCGTCGTACACCGCAATGATGGGAGATCGGGTGGCAGCCATTCTCGGCTCTGGCGAGCACCGCTACCGCGTCGTCGACAATTGGGCGAAGCTGCCGGATGGCTGGCAGCTCACCGACGTCGCCTCCGTCGCCGTCGACAGCAAGGATCGCATCTACGTCTTCAACCGCGGCGCCCATCCGATGGTCGTGCTCGACCGTGACGGCAATTTTCTGCGCAGCTGGGGCGAGGGGTTGTTCTCCCGCGCCCACGGCCTGCATATCGATGCCGACGACAATCTCTACTGCACCGATGACGGCGACCACACGGTGCGAAAATGCACGACCGACGGCAAGGTGCTGTTGACGATTGGCGTCCCGGAAAAGCCGACAGCCTTCATGAGCGGCAATCCCTTCCATCGCTGCACCCACACGGCTTTGTCGCCGCAGGGCGATATCTACGTCTCAGACGGTTATGGCAACGCCCGCATCCATAAATTCACGCCAGACGGCAAGCTGATCAAGAGCTGGGGCGCGCCTGGCACCGATCCTGGCCAGTTCAACATCGTGCACAATGTCGTCGCTGATGCCGAAGGCTGGGTCTATGTCGCCGATCGCGAGAACCATCGCGTGCAGGTGTTCGACGGCAACGGCCGATATGAGACGCAGTGGAACAACCTGCACCGGCCCTGTGCGCTGTGCTGCTGCGGTGGCGGCAAGAACCCGACCTTCGTGGTCGGCGAGCTCGGCCCCGCCATGCCGGTCAACCGCAAGGTGCCCAATCTCGGCCCGCGGCTGTCGATCGTTGACGCCAAGGGAAAGCGCATCGCGCGGCTCGGCGGCGAGGATGGCCCCGGCATTGCAAGCGGAAAATTCCTCGCGCCGCACGGCATCGCGCTGGACTCCAGAGGCGACATGTATGTCGGTGAGGTCGGCGTTACCGACTGGAAGACGAATTTTCCCGACGAGGACATGCCGGCCGTGGTCCGCGCGACTAGGTGTTTGCAAAAGCTGGAACGCGTGGCGGACGTGACCGCTGGAAGCGGACCTTAATCTCTTAGTCAGCGGGTCCCAGGTTCGAGCCCTGGTGCGCCCACCAAATTTTCAATAGCTTAGGGACAATCTCGCAGCTGCCAATCCGACAGGCGGTCAGCGGCTATTCTGACAAATCCCGATTGCATCGACCGGTCTTCGCAAGATGGTCGCGGAGGAAGTCCGTGGTGTCGATCCGCACCTCATGGTTTGCCGTCAGGTAAGAGGCCGGCATCGAGATCGTGAAAGATCGAGCCGGCCGCAAGCGTGTTTACGTTGTCGATCGAGACATCCATCAACAGGCGGCTGCGTTCAGGCGAGATGTGAATGGTCAGGTGCTGTACGGGGCGGCGTTTGACGTCGTAAAGCAGCCGGGTGACCTTCACCAAGGGAGCGGCGAGCTCGGTGTTCAGCAGCTTGCCATAGAAGGGATTTGCGGCGACCGCGCTGATTTCCTGCACCACGCGTCCGAAGCGGATACCCTGCGCGATCAGAATCTCGTAAAGCGCATGCTTTTGCAGCTCCCGTCGTGTGATGCCGTGCCCGATGGCCTCGGGGACCCAAGCTTCGGTCACCATGACGGGCGTTGCCTGACGCCGGCGCAATCGAACGGCATGAACGGCGGCCATGCCGTCGACGAGATCAAGCTGGCGCGCGATATCGGCGGGCGGCGCGGCGGTTTCGACGCCGAGCACTTCGGCTTGTGTTTCGGTCGCCGATTTCCGCAGTGAATCGAGCAGGCTCAGAGTCGCCGACGGGCGGGCCAGAGGAAGCCGGTCACTGACGAAGGTGCCGCGTCCATGCCGCTTGTGCAGGAAGCCGCTGCTCTCGAGGTCGGCTACGGCGCGGCGGACTGTAATTCGCGAGACGTCGAATTCCGAGCCAAGCGCCTCCTCGTTTGGAATGGCGGTGCCCGGCGGGTACAGGCCACGCAGGATCTGGTCACGCAGGATAACGAAGAGCTGCCGATGTAGCGCCGTGCCAGGCGCGCGCGCGAGCAGTACATCCGTTTTGATCTGATTATTCATGAAGATAGCAATCCGAACCCGAACTCGCTGCAGCCTAGCACATCCGCGCTTGATTTTCCATCATCATAACGTTATGACCTCAGTACGAATAAGCAAGAGAACTCGGGGAGAGAGCGATGGAGGCAGCGCATATGCAGAAGCAGAACCTTCCACCAATCGGGGAGGATGACCGCGCAATCTTGGCCGCTCGCATGGACCGGCTGCCCGCGACGCGAACGATATGGAAGCTTGTGATCCTCATTTCGCTTGGCGGCTTCTTTGAGTTTTACGAATTATTTTCGACCGCCTACGTGATCCCCGGAATCGTACGCAGCGGCATCCTCAAGGAGACCTCGGCATCATTTCTGGCGTTCGACGGGATCGCGGGCTACATCGCGGCGACTTTCGCCGGCTTGTTCATCGGGACTTTTATCTTCGGCTTCATCGCCGACAAATGCGGCCGCCGCGCCGTCTTCACCTATTCGCTGCTGTGGTATTGCGCCTGCGCGTCGATAACTGCATTGCAGACCGATGCCACGGGATTGAACCTCTGGCGCATGCTTACGGGGATCGGGCTCGGCGTCGAACTCGTCACCATGGACGCCTATTTGAGTGAGCTGGTTCCCCCGCAAGTCAGGGGCCGCGCCTTCGCTGTCAATCAAGCCATCACCTATTCAGCGGTTCCGGTGGTCGGACTGCTGGCATGGCTACTGGTGCCGCTGGCTCCTTTTGGGATCGATGGCTGGCGGCTGGTGCTGCTGATCGGGGCAACCGGCGCGGTGGCGGTCTGGGCCATTCGCTATGGTTTGCCCGAGAGCCCCCGCTGGCTTGCAAGCGTCGGTCGGATCGAGCAGGCCAAGGAGATCGTCGATAAGATCGAGCATCGGGTCGTCATTGAGAACGGAAAGCCCCTCGATCTTCCCGTGCTCCATCGCCTCGACCATTCCAGGGGACGATTCGCTGAAATCTGGAGCGGCAAATACACCCGTCGCACCATCATGCTGCTGTTGTTCCATGTGGCGCAGTCGGTCGGATTGTACGGCTTCTCGAACTGGGTCCCGACTTTCCTGATGCATCAGGGCGTCCAGCTCGCGCATAGTCTTCAATACACGCTCTTCATCGCGCTGGTGACCCCACTCGGACCGCTTGTGGCCCTTGCCTTCGCCGACCGCATCGAGCGCAAATGGCAGATCGTCGGCGCTGCGGTACTGGTGGCCCTTGCCGGCCTCGGTTTCGCGCAAGTGCGCGCAGCGGGTGCGATCATCCTGTGTGGATCGCTGGTCACCCTTGGCGCGACAATCATGTCGCTCAACTTCCACGCCTACCAGTCCGAACTCTATCCAACGCGGGTCCGGGCCCTTGCAATCGGCTTCGTCTACTCGGCAAGCCGCGTATCCGGAATTTTTAGCGGCTTCCTGATCTCCTTCGCGCTGGCAAGCGGCGGCGTCTCCTCGGCCCTGACGCTGATAGCGGGATGCATGGGCGTCGTGGCGGTTTCCGTCGGCGTGCTCGGGCCGAGAACGCGCGGACAGTCTCTCGAAGCGCTAACGGGCGAGGACGAGCCAGCAGCGGCCGACGAACCCGCGCGAACCGACGATCTGCCTATCCTCGCTTCAGCACGATCAAAGTAAGGGAGCCCATCATGAAAACGACCGCTCGACTGCGGCAACTGCTGGCCGGCACGGACATCGTCATCGCGCCTGGTGCCTACGACGGGATGACCGCGAAGCTGGTTGAGGCGAGCGGCTATCCGGCCGTGTATATGACCGGAGCGGGTACCGCGGCCACGCTGGGCTATCCGGATTTCGGCCTGCTCACAATGACCGAGATGGTCTCCAACGCGACGACCCTGGCGCGCTCGGTCGCTATTCCGGTGATCGCCGACGCCGATACCGGCTACGGAAACGAGCTGAACGTAACGCGCACCGTGCGCGAATACGAGGCCAGCGGGGTCGCCGGAATCCATATCGAGGATCAGGTGGCGCCGAAGCGATGCGGCCATCTCGACGGCAAGGAGATCATTGTGATCGACGAATATCTCGCAAAGGTCCGCGCCGCAGTCGCCGCCCGGCGCGACCCGGATTTCGTCATCATCGCGCGGACCGATGCACGTGCGGTCGCAGGCTTCGATGAAGCGATCAGGCGCGCCAATGCGGCGATGAAGGCCGGGGCCGACATGGCCTTTGTTGAAGCCGTCGAAACCATGGAGGAACTGCAAGCCGTGCCTCAGCGGGTCAATGGACCCTGTCTCCTCAACGTCGTTCGCGGCGGCAAGACCCCGGAAATCGATTTTGCCGCTGCAAAAGCCATGGGCTACAGGCTCGCCATCCTGCCAAGCCTGCTTCTGGTTGCGGTGGCTGAGGCAAGCATGGCCGCCTTGCGCAGTGTGAAGGAGAGCAACGCTCCGCCAAGCGCGGCAGGCAGCCTGCCCGTGAGCGAGCGTTTCCGCCGCCTGGGTTCGGACGAATGGATCGCGCTTGCTACTCGATTTCGCGATAGCGCCGACCAAGCTGCGGAGTGATTGCGTGAACTGGCTTGCTCAGAACAAGACGCTTCTCGATAAATTGTGGGACCTGCACGTCGTTTCCGATCTCGGCGACGGCTGGTCGCTGCTTCATATCGATCGACATCTGCTGCACGATCTGTCTGGGACCGCCGGATTGTTCTCGCTCATGGAGAAAGGGCTCACTGTTGCCAATCCCGAACTCGCATTCGCGACCCCCGATCATGCCGTTTCCACGGCGAACGGCCGGAGCGGAACTACCTACGAACCGGGGGCCAGGCTTTGGGCCGGGCTGAAGCAACTGTCGCAGAAGGCCGGTATTCGCTATTTCGAGCTCGGCCAGCCCGGTCAGGGCATCGTGCATGTGATGGCCCCCGAGCTCGGTATCACGCTGCCCGGCGTGTCCCTGATTTGCGGCGACAGTCACACCTGCACCAATGGCGGCCTCGGCGCATTGGCCTTCGGCGTCGGATCGTCTGAATTGACCCATGCGCTCGCGACCCAGACGCTGCGGCAGCGTAAGCCGAAAGCAATGCGCGTGCGTTTCGAGGGCAGGCTTGGCCAAGGTGTTGCGCCTAAGGATTTGATCCTCCATCTGATCGGCAGGATCGGCGCGTCGGCCGGAACGGGGTACGCCGTAGAATATGCCGGCGAGGCGATCCGAGCCATGCCGGTCGAAGGACGGCTCACGATTTGCAACCTTTCGATCGAGCTGGGTGCGAAGATCGGCTTCGTAGCACCCGACGAGACGACGTTCCGTTATGTGGATGGACGCCGGTTCGCGCCGAAGGGAGAGGCTTTCGAACGGGCGCTGACGCATTGGCAGTCGCTGCCTGCCGATGCGGATGCGCAATACGATCGCGATGAGGTGGTTCGTGCCGAGGACATCGCGCCCACGATCACCTGGGGTACCAGTCCCGAACACGTGATTGCCATCGATCAGCCGGTGCCAAGCCCTGCCGTT
This sequence comes from Bradyrhizobium ganzhouense, assembly GCF_049949285.1. NCBI lineage: Bacteria > Pseudomonadati > Pseudomonadota > Alphaproteobacteria > Hyphomicrobiales > Nitrobacteraceae > Bradyrhizobium > Bradyrhizobium ganzhouense. Next base: position 6,607,484 of record NZ_CP181318.1, on the reverse strand, counting down.
GCTTCCAACTCCGCGCATCGGCAGGCCTGGCGCGAGGCCCTCGACTATATGGCACTGACGCCCGGGCGTCCTCTCGAAGGGACGAAGGTCGATTGGGTCTTCATCGGTTCCTGCACCAATTCGCGCCTTTCCGATCTTCGCGAGGCTGCGAAGGTCGCGCGCGGCCGCCGCGTGGCAGAGGGGGTGAACGCTTGGATCGTCCCCGGCTCGGAGGCGGTCAAGCGCGAGGCCGAAGCCGAGGGACTTGATGCCGTCTTCCGAGAAGCCGGTTTCGAATGGAGAGAACCGGGCTGCAGCATGTGCGTCGCGGCGAACGGGGAGCAGGTGCCGTCCGGCGCGCGCTGCGTCTCGACCTCCAATCGCAACTTCGTCGGTAGGCAGGGGCCGGGCGCCCGCACCCATCTTGCGAGCCCGGCAATGGCCGCGGCCGCCGCGGTGAGCGGCACGATCACTGATGTGAGGAGGCTTTGAGATGCAGCCATTCAGCAAGGTCGTAGGGCCGGCGGCGCATTTGCCGCGCGACAATGTTGATACCGATGTCATCATCCGGATCGAACGGCTGACGAGTGTCGAGCGCGAACAGCTCGGCCGTTATGCGTTCGAAGCCTTGAGGTTCCGCCGGGACGGGACTGAGGATCCCGACTTCGTGCTCAATCGGCCCGCGTTCCGCGCCGCGCCGATACTTATCGCCGGCGCAAATTTCGGCTGCGGCTCGTCGCGCGAGGGCGCGGTATGGGCATTGATGGCGCGTGGGGTACGCTGCATCATCGCGGAGAGCTTTGGCGACATATTCTACAACAACTGCTTTCAGAACGGGCTGCTTCCGGTCGTGCTTCCCGCAACGGATGTCAGGCGGCTTGCCGCCGCGTCCGCCGACGAGGCGCCGCTGAGCGTCGATCTCGTCGACTGCTCGATCAAGACCGCCGAAGGAGACGAACTGACCTTCGCGCTCGACGCCTCGCGGCGGCAGGCCCTGATCGAAGGTCTCGACGACATCGGCCTCACGCTTAGACAGAGAAGCGAAATCATCGCGTGGCAAACGATGGACCGCGAAAGCAGGTCATGGATCTGGGACTTGCCCGCGGCCTGAGTCTCAGTCCTCCGAAAACTTGTCGAGCAAAAGGAACCGCGAATTTGACCATGAGTGTAACCAGCTTGCTTGGGCGCCTGCTGCGCAATGTCCGCGCCGGTGAGCCGAAGCTTGCGTGGTATCATCCCTCGATCGCGAGCGCACCGGCATCGATCGCCGTCTCAAGTCCGTCGTTCTCAGCGGGCGGTCCCATCCCGATTCGTTACGCTGGCTCAGGAGTTGGCGACAACGTATCGCCGGCGCTCGCGTGGAGCGGCGTGCCCCGGGAGGCTGCGGAATTGGCACTCATCTTCGAGGATCCCGACGCGCCGCTGCCGCGTCCGTTCGTGCACGCCGTTGCCGCCGGCATTCCGTGCAATGTCTCTGGTTTCGCCGAAGGCGCGCTCTCTGAATTGCCGTCCGCAAGCGTAATGCTCGGCTACAACAGTTTCCGGCGAATAGGCTATGCCGGGCCGCGAGCGCTGCCTGCTCACGGTCCGCACAATTACGTGTTCCAAATACTGGCGCTGCGCCGGAAGCTCGCATTCGGTCGTCCGCCTGATCGAAAGTACTTGCTGGCCGCGCTTGCCGGCAACGTGATCGCGCGAGGGCGCCTGGATGGGACATTCGAGCGCCGATAGAGGCAATCGACGGAAACGAAGCCAAGGGGCCTGCCTAGGTCGCCAACATGTAAGGATTCGCAAGAATGAACGACACGACCAAAGTTCGCAGGCCGGCCACAAATCCAGAGGGCGTAACAGGACGCCTTGCGACCTGGCTACAGAATCTTCGGCTCGAAGACGTTCCGTTGAGCGTGCAGCAGCGCGCTAAGCACATCATGCTCGATGGCATCGCTTGCGCCATCGTCGGTGCGCAGCTTCCATGGTCGCGCAGAGCCGTCGAGATCGTCGCTGGTCTCGAGGGGAGGGGCGCATGCGGGATTATCGGCTGGGACCGCACGACCACGGCCCCGGCAGCAGCGTTGCTCAATGGCACGTTCATTCAGGGGTTCGAACTCGACGACTATCATCCCCGTGCGCCGCTTCATTCCGCATCGCTGGTTCTGCCTGTGCTGTTCGCTTGCGCGGACCAGACGCCCGGGTTGGACGGAAAGCAGGCGCTGCTCGCGATCATCGCCGGATTCGAGGTCGGACCTCGGGTCGGCCTTGCGCTTCATGGCGGCGAAATGCTGTCGCGGGGCTGGCATTCGGGATCGGTGTTCGGCACGCATGCCGCCGCAGCCACAGCCGGTGTCATGCTCGGCCTCGACGCTGCCGGCTTCGAGGATGCGCTCGGTCTTGCCGCGACACAGTCGGCCGGCCTCATGGCTGCCCAGTTCGAGGCCATGTCGAAGCGCATGCATCACGGTTTCAGCGCCCGCAACGGCCTCTACGCGGCCTATCTCGCGGCAGGCCGCTACACCGGCATCAAACGCGTCTTCGAGCGCGAGTATGGTGGCTTCCTGTCGACGTTCGGCGAAGGCCACGCGCCAGACGCGACCCAGATCGCAGCCGGTCTCGGCATGCATTGGGAAACCGAACGTATCGTGATCAAGCCCTACGCTGCGATGGGCGGCCTGCATGCGCCGCTTGATGCCCTGTTTGAAATCAACAACGAGCGCGCGCTTCGCGCACAGGAGATCAAGTGTATCGACGTCTACGTCTCCCATGCCGTCTATCATCATGGCTGGTGGCAACTCGAACGTCCCGTGACGCCGATCGCGGCCCAAATGAACCTTGGCTATGCGCTTGCCGTCGCGGTTCTCGATGGCGAGGCGCTGGTTCAGCAGTTCGCTCCGCAGCGGATCAATCAGGATGACGTTTGGTCGCTGATCCCCCGCATTACTGCGCACCATGATCCCGAGTTCGACCGGGCCGGGCCACTGGCCCGCGGCAAGACCCGGCTGCGGGTGGAGTTCATTGATGGACAGGTGCTGGAGGCGGAGCGTCAGGCCTCGCGCGCTATCCTGCAGCCGATGAGCAGTGCTGAAATAGTGGCCAAGTACCGTCACCTCACGCGCGGGTTGATCGACTCCGAGCGGCAGGCCGAGATCGAGCGCATCGTCCTTTCGCTGGACGAGCTTGCGGACGTCGGCAAGCTTGCTGCGTTGCTTCACCCCAGAGTGGAGGGCGTTTTCGAGCAAGACGACGGACCAGCTTGAAATTGCGGCCTTACCACCGGGATGCCGGCGGATTGCCGCGCCTTCGGCGTATGCCGGCCGTTGGTGACGGTGATTTCGTCGGGCCGTTCGTCTCGGATCAAATGAGCGCCTTCAACTCGAAGCTCGACGAGCCGCAATTGCGGTCATCTCGAGCTTGACGCCGGGACCGAGGTCGGCCACTCCGATCACTGCGCGCGCCGGTAGAGAAGACTCCGCGAAGCATGCTTTCCAGGCCGTATTGAATGCGGCTTTCTCGCTGAGCTTCGTAACGAAGATTGTCACTTGGAGGACGTGTGACCGGTCAGATCCGAGGGTTTCGAGCAAGCGCGACAACTGGCCAAGTACATCATTTGCTTGGCCGGCCATATCCAGGCTTGTGTCCTCAGGGACAATTCCGCCGATGTAGAGCACGCCGTTGTGCTCGACAACCTCGTGGAGCAATCCCTCATACGGTAGGACGCGCTTGATCATGGTGCCACCTTTTGACGTTGTCGGGACGTTTGTCGGAATAACTGTTGAATCCGCTGACAAGTCAACACGCCTCATCATCAAGCGTCCCGGCTTGAAGTTGGTGCGCCCGCCATCCTCAAAGCATCACACCCAGCCACCATCGACGATGTAGTGCTGAGAGGTGCAGGCGGAGGCCTCGTCGGAGGCGAGGAAGACGGTGAATTTCGCGACCTCGTCCGGCACCAGCCTGCGCTTCAGGCACTGTCGCTGCTGAAGTTCGATCTCGCCCGCCGGCGTCATCCATTTCTCGAGCTGGCGCTCTGTCATGATCCAGCCCGGCGCGATCGCGTTCACGCGGATATTGTAGGGACCGTAGTCGCGCGCCAGCGAGCGCGTCAGGCCGATCACGCCTGATTTGCTGGCGGTGTAGGCGGCCATGCCGCCTTGTCCGGCGATCCACGACACCGAACCGAAATTGATGATGGCCCCGGCATTCGCGGCCTTCATGTCCGGCAGCACGGCTTGCGACGCGAAGAACTGGTGCTTCAGATTCACCGCGATGCGGTCATCCCAGTATTCCGGCGTCATCTCTTCGGTCTTGTGCCGTTCGTCATGCGCGGCATTGTTGATCAGGATGTTGATCGCGCCGTGCGCCTCGCGTGCCTGCGTCACGCCGGCGCGTAGCGCGGGGATATCGGTCAGGTCGACGTGCTGGAAGTGCGCGCTGAGACCTTGATCCGACAGTTCGCGCGCCAGGCGTTGCCCTTCCTCGACCTTGATGTCGAAGAACACCACTTTGGATTTCTGCTCCGCGAAGCGCCTCACGATCGCAGCGCCAATTCCCGCCGCGCCTCCGGTGACGAGCACGACCTTGCCGGCGAGGTCGGAATAGATGGCAGCCATGGGCACCTCCCAGTTTGTTGCGGGCGGCGCGATGGGCCGCCCCGACTCTTTTCCGGACCTTAGCCATTCCTTGCGTGAGGTGCATAGGTCAGATTTTAAGTTGCGTACCTCAAAAATTGAAGGCAGGATTGCAGTCAAAGAATAAGAGCCGATTGGGAGGATGTGATGAGACTGCTCGGGAAGCTGGGACTCGCCGCCGCCGCATGCCTGTTTGGCGCCAACGTTGCTGCAGCCGACACCACGGTGAAATGGCTGCACATCGAGGCCAATCCAGCCCAGGTGAAGATCTGGGAGGAGGTCGCGCGCAGCTACGAGGCGTCGCATCCGGGCGTCAAAGTCGAGATGCAGTTCCTCGAGAACGAGGCCTACAAGGCCAAGCTGCCGACCATCCTGCAATCCAAGGATCGGCCGAACATCATCTACAGTTGGGCCGGTGGCGTCCTGAAGACGCAGATCGAGGCCGGCGTCCTCGACGACATCACCGATCAGGTGAAAGGCTATAGCGATAGCCTCACGCCGGCAGCGCTTGCCGCATTCACCAGCAATGGCCGCGTCTATGGCCTGCCCACCGCGCTGTCGCAGGTCGGCTTCCTCTGCAACAAGGAGCTGATGGCCAAAGCGAAGGTCGATTCGGCGGCCATCAAGACGTGGGATGATCTGCTCGCCGCGGTGAAGACACTCAAGGCAGCAGGCGTGACCCCGATCGTGGTCGGCGGCGCCGACAAATGGCCGCTGCACTTCTACTGGACGCATCTCGCAGTTCGCGTTGGCGGCAAGGCGGCGTTCGACGCGGCGCTGCGCGGCGAGAACGGTGGCTTCGCCGGCGAGACCTTCCTGAAATCCGGCGAGCTGTTCAAGCAGCTCGTCGATCTCCAGCCGTTCCAGAACGGTTTTCTCGGCTTCAAGAACCCGCAGGCCGTCGGCTATTTCGGCGATGGCAAGGCCGCGATGACGCTCGCGATCTCGACCGTCTATCATTTGCAGCGCGCGCTTGCCGCCGACAAGGTCGGATTGAGCGAAGACAAGATTTGCTGGTTCGATTTTCCGGTCGTCGCGGGCGGCAAGGGCGCGCCAACGGATACGCTCGGCGGTATCACCGGCTGGCTGGTCACCAAGGGTTCGCCGAAGGAGGCGGTCGATTTCCTGAAATACTTCGTCTCCAAGGACGTGCAGACGCGGCTTGCGGCGGGCAACTACATCATCCCCGTGGTCCAGGGCGCGGACGCCGGCCTCAACAATTCCTTTATGAAGCTGATCGCGGCCAATCTCGCCAAGTCGAACTACCACCAGAACTTCTATGACCAGAGCCTCGGTCCCTCGGTCGGTCGCGTCGTCAACGACGTTACCGCGGAGATCGCCGGTGGCAGCATGAGCCCGCAGGACGCAGCCAAAGCGATCGAAGCCGCGTTTAAGCAGGGCAATTGACGGTGGCGCGGCGGATGGCGATCGTGTCGGCGGTGGGCGTTGCTGACGAGACGGCCCCGCAAGCCGCGGTCCGCGGCCCGAGCTGGGACGGCCGCTTCACCGTGCTGATCTTGTTCCTGCCGCCGGCGCTGCTGCTGTTCACGCTGTTCGTGGTGCTGCCGATCGGCGAGGCGGCTTGGTACTCGGGCTTCAGCTGGAACGGCTTCGGCAGGCCGACCAACTGGATCGGCTTCGATAATTATCGCTTCGTGCTGGAAACGCGCGCGTTCTGGCTCGCGCTTCGCAACAATGGGCTGATCATCGCGGTCTCGCTCGCGATACAGCTGCCGCTCGCGCTCACGCTGGCCTTGATGCTGGCCGAGAAGTTTCGCGGCGCGGTCGCGCTGCGCATGCTGTTCTTTATGCCCTATATCCTGGCCGAGATCGCGACCGGGTTGATCTTCTCTTTCGTCTATGACGGCGACTACGGCCTTGTCGCCTCGATCTGGCGTACCTTCGGCGCCGAGGCGCCGCATCTGCTGGCCTCGACCGACACCGCGATGCTGGCGGTGCTGATCGTAATCGTCTGGAAGTACTTTGGCTTCCACATGATGCTGTTCATCGCGGCACTGCAGAGCCTCGACAAGAGCCTGATCGAGGCGGCGCGGATCGACGGCGCAACGCGCGTGCAAGCCCTGCGCCATGTGGTCATCCCCTTGCTCTATCCAACGATCCGGCTCTCGGTGTTCTTCGCCATCGTCGGCTCGCTGCAGCTGTTCGACCTCGTCATGCCGCTGACGCGCGGGGGGCCGGCGGATTCGTCCAACACCATGGTGAGCTTCCTCTACAACAACGGCATCTCGCGCATGCGGGTCGGATATGGCAGCGCCATCGGCGTCATCCTGTTCGTGATCTGCGTGACCTTTGCCTTCACCTACAAGAGATGGTTCATGCGCGATGAGTAGTACAGAGGTCACCCGCGCGCCGTTCGATCCCGCCGTGCTGTTCAAGACGGTGTTCCTTGCTATCGTTGCCATCTTCGTGCTGGTGCCGCTGCTCGCGACCTTGCTCGGCGGCTTCAAATCGCTCGGCGAATTGCGCGTCAATCCGTTCGGCTGGCCCACGCACTGGGAGTGGCAGAATTATGCCGACATCCTGTTCTCCGGGCGTTACTGGCAGCTCCTGCGCAACTCGCTGATCATCTCGACGCTCACGGTGACATTGACCCTGATCACAGCCTCGATGGCGGCGTTCACCTTTGCCCATATCAGGTTCTACGGCTCGTCGATGCTGCTGAGCTATTTGACGCTCGGCCTGCTGTTTCCGGCGGCGACCGCGGTGCTGCCGTTGTTCATCAAGGTGCGCGATCTCGGACTGCTCGATACTTATTTCGGCGTCGCGCTGCCGCAGGTGGCCTTCAGCCTCGCCATGAGCGTGCTACTACTGCGGCGCTTCTTCAAGGACATCCCCCATGAATTGCTCGAAGCGGCACTGGTCGATGGCTGCAGCTACGTCAAGTTCTTCCGCTACGTGACGCTGCCGTTGTCGCGGCCGATCCTGGCGACCGTCGGCACCATCACCTTCGTCAACAGCTGGAACGCTTATCTGCTGCCGCTAGTGATGCTCAACACCGATGCGCTTTATCCCTGGCCACTCGGCATCATGATCTACCAGGGCGAATATTCGTCCGAGTGGCACCTGATCCTGGCCTTCATCACGCTCACCATCCTGCCGACGATCATTCTGTTCCTGCTGGCACAGAAGCACATCGTCGCTGGCCTCACTGCAGGCGCGGTCAAGGGATGAAGGGTACCTCACGGAGACAACAATGAGAAAAGTCGGCATCGGAATCATCGGCTGCGGCAATATCAGCACCGCCTATCTGAAAGCGGCCCAGCGCTTCCCGGTCATGGAGATCAAGGCGCTCGCCGACATGCGCAGCGACGCGGCCGAGCGCCAGGGCGCCGCCTTCGGGCTGCCGGCGATGCGGGTCGACCAGCTGCTCAAACGCGACGACGTCGAGATCGTCATCAATCTCACCGTGCCGCTCGCCCACACCGACGTCAGCCTCGCGGTGTTGAACGCTGGCAAGCACGTTCACTCCGAGAAGCCGCTCGGCATCAACGTCGCGGAGGCCCGCAAGGTTATGGATCTCGCCGCGCAGAAGGGCCTTCGCGTTGGCTGCGCGCCCGACACGTTCCTCGGCGGCGGGCACCAGACCGCGCGCAAGCTGATCGACGACGGCGCGATCGGCACGCCGGTGGCGGGCAGCGCCTTCTTCGGCTGCCCTGGCCACGAGCGCTGGCACCCGGCGCCGGGATTCTATTACTTGCGCGGCGGCGGGCCGATGCTCGACATGGGCCCGTACTACATCACCGATCTCGTGCAGCTGCTCGGCCCGGTCGCGAGCGTGATGGGCTCGACCGCGCGCCCGAAATCCGAGCGTCTGGTCACCAGCCAGCCGATGAACGGCACCCTGATTCCGGTCGAGGTTTCGACCCACGTCGCGGGCACGCTCGAATTCGAGAGCGGCGCGGTTGTCTCGATCGCGATGAGCTTCGATGTGCCGAAGCACCGGCACGCGCCGATCGAGATCTATGGCGACAAGGGTAGCATGCTGGTGCCGGATCCGAACCGCTTCGGCGGCGAGGTGCAGATCGCGAAGATCGGCGGCGAATGGGAGACGGTGCCGTTGACGCACGGTCACGTCGAAGGCGAATTTCGTTCCATCGGTGTCGCCGACATGGCCTCAGCGATCCTGAACAACCGGCCGCATCGTGCCAGCGGCGCGCTCGCCTTCCACGTGCTGGAGGTGATGGAGGCGTTCCAGACCTCCGCCGACGAGGGGCGGCGCGTCAAAATCGAGAACCGCGTCGAGCGGCCGGCGATGCTGCCGGCCGGACGTGAAACCGGACAGATCGACTGAGGGAATGACCATGCGCAAGGCATTGATTGTATGGGGCGGCTGGCCGGGACACGATCCCGATCTCTGTGCCTCGATGATCCGCGGCTGGCTGAAGGCGGAAGGCTTCGAGGTCCGGATCGAAACGACGACCGAGGCATTCGGCGATCCGGCGATCCATGATCTCTCGTTGATCATCCCGATCTACACCATGTCGAAGATCGAGAAAGCGGACGCGCTCAATCTCTGCGCGGCGGTGCGTGGCGGCGTCGGGCTTGCCGGCCATCATGGCGGCATGGGCGATGCGTTCCGCGAGTCCGTCGACTACCAGTTCCTGTGCGGCGGGCAATGGGTCGCGCATCCCGGCAACATCATCGACTACAAGGTCGACTTGACGAAGCCGGATGATCCCATCATGAAGGGTCTGAAGAGTTTCGAGCATCGTTCCGAGCAGTATTACATGCATGTCGACCCCGCCAACGAGGTGTTGGCGACGACGACCTTTACCGGCGAGCACGCATCCTGGATCGACGGCGTGGTGATGCCAGTGGTCTGGAAGAAGCGATACGGCGCGGGCAGGGTGTTCTATTCCTCGCTCGGCCACCGCGCCTACGAGCTCGACGTACCGGAGATCCGGACATTGATGACCCGCGGCATGCTATGGGCGGCGCGCGAATGACAGCTGGCGCGACGCAGCCGGCGCTTCGCGCCACGCTGGAGGATGTCGCGCGTGCGGCGGGCGTCTCGCTCGCCACTGTCGATCGCGTCGTCAACCGGCGCGAGGGGGTGCGCGCCAAGACCGTCGCGCGCGTCGAGGCTGCGGTTGCCAAGCTTGGCTACCGTGCTGACGTTGCGGCCGCGCGGCTCGCACGCGGGCAGAGTTTTCGCTTTGCCTTTGTGCTGCCGTCCGGCAGCAACAGCTTCATGACCAACCTGACCGAGCAGGTCCAGCGCACCGCGGACTGGCTCGCCGGCCAGCGCGGTTTCATCGATATCGTCCATGTCGACGTGTTCGATCCGGATGTGCTGGCCGGCGCGCTGGAGAACCTGTCGCCGGCCTATCAGGGCGTCGCGGTCATCGCGCTCGACCATCCCAGGGTGCGCGCCGCGATCGACGAGCTCACTGCGCGTGGGGTCGCCGTGGTGACCCTTGTGTCGGACGCGCCGAGCTCGCGCCGCTTGCATTATGTCGGCATCGACAACCCGGCGGCGGGGCGGACTGCATCGACGCTGATGGGACGTTTCCTCGCCGGGCGCGAAGGGACCGTCGCCGTGATCGCGGGATCGTTGTCGTTGCGCGATCACACCGAGCGGCAGTTCGGCTTCCACCAGATCCTGTCCAGCGAGTATCCGAACCTGCGCGCGCTGCCGGTCATCGAGGGGCGCGACGACAGCGAGCGCACGCGCGAGCTCACCGCCGCGCTGCTCGCGCGCCATGCCGATCTCCGCGGGATCTATTGCTGCGGCGCCGGAAACCGTGGCATCGCCGATGCGCTCGAGGCCTCCGCCCGCGCGCGCGAGGTGGTCTGGATCACCCATGAGCTGACGCAATACACGCGGCGTTTTCTGGTCCGCGGCACGCTCGATGCCATCATCAACCAGGATCCCGGCCACGAGGCACGGTCTGCGGCGCGCGTCCTGCTCGCGCATTGTTCCGGCGAGCCGATCAGCCCCGATCAGGAGCGCATCCGCATCGACATTTTTCTGCGGGATAATCTGCCGTAAATTCGAGCATCGCCTCTCAGCCCCACCGTATCGGCTTGCCGCCTTGCTTTGCACTTTCCTCGGCGAGGATCGCAATGCGCGTGGCGCGCAGGGCATCCTTCGTCGAAATCTGCAGGGCTTCGCCGCGCACGAGGTGATCGAAGACAAAGCCGGCAGGCGAGCCGCCCGAGGGAAGGTCGACCTCACGTCTCGCTCGTGTCGCGGTTTCAACGAGCAGCCGATTCTCGGCGAAGAGAATGTCCGCGCGCCCGCGTGTCCCCGAGATCCGCATGGCATAGTCGCCGTGGCGGGGAGAGGCTTCCGGCTGAATCCAGTCCACTTCGATTGAAAATTGCGGGCCGTTGTCGCAGGCGAGGATGGCGCGCCCCAGAGCGGGAAAGCTCGTCGTGCCGGCAGCCGGGGTGGGCGAGACCCAGCCGCTGATCGTGCCGCTGGTGTGGCCCGTCAGCCAAAGCGCCAGATCGATGTCGTGGACCGTCAGGTCGGCGAGAATGCCGCCATAGGTGGACGGCTCGAACATCCATGCCGGACGACGGCTTGGCACGAGCTTGTGCGGTCCGGTCGAGCTGATCGATACGATGTCTCCCAATTCGCCGCTTTCGAGGACCGAACGGAGCGCGAGCGTGACCGGATAAAAGCGCTTCTCGAGCAGGAGCGTCAGCAGGTTGCGCCCGGCAAGGGCGTCCTCGATCAGGGTAAGCTGGGGAACCGTCACCGCCATCGGCTTGTCGACGATCGCAAAAATATTCCGGCGCAGCAGTTCGGCCACGATCGGAGCCCGGAGACCGAACTCGGTGAAGACGGCCACCGCCTGGACCTTGTGCGCCTCCAACAATGCGATCGGGTCGGCATAGCCGGGAGCCTGCGTGCGCCTTTCGAACTCGGCGAGGCGCGCGCCGTCGTGATCGGCGACCGCCGCGATCCTGACGTCGGTCCTGACAGCGATCTCCGAGAGCACATATTCGACATGCGGATGAGCCGCACCAATGATGGCGATATCGAGCTTGGAAGAAGCATTGCCGGCCATCGGACTACACCAGGGGCGAGATGTCGTTGGGGGTGATAGCCCGGCCTTCCGCGGCCGAGCGATAGATTGCGGTGACGACGCGCGTAGCCTCGAACCCATCCCTGAACGGAGTGGCGGGTGCCCGTCGCTCCCGGACCGCCTGGACGAAGTCGCGCCATTGCGCAATATGCCCCTCGATACCGATCGCCTTGGGATCGTTGGCGGCACTTCCCGGTCCCGTCGCGCTCGCCGGCTGTGGGACATCGGGAAAATCCCAGCGAACGATGCTGTCGTGTGCAAGCTCGCAGCTGCCGCGATCTGTGAACAAGCGCAGCATGGCCGGCCGTCCCGGCGGCAATGCCGTGCTCGTCACGATCACGCCGAGCGGGCCGGAGAGGAAGGACAACAGCGCCGTCGTCGTGTCCTCAATCGCGTGCGCATGTCCAAGCGTCGCCGTCTTGCCTTGAACACTCGCCACCGGTCCAAACAGCCAAAGCATCAGATCCAGATTGTGGACGCCCTGGTTGAACAGCGAGCCGCCGCCGTGATCGGCTTCGGCGCGCCATGGCTTTTCCGCATAATATGCGTCGGAGCGATACCAGTGGATTGCCGCCTCGATCAGGCGCGGTTGTCCGAGGTGGCCCGCGTCGAGCAGCGCCTTGATCGCCTGGTGTTGCGGTTCGAGCCGACGCTGCGAGACCACGCCGCATGTCAACTGCGAGCTCTCGGCCGCGCGGACCAGCGATGCGGCTTCGGCCGGATCGACGCAAAGCGGCTTTTCGACCAGCACATGCCGTCCGGACCTGATGGCGGCAAGTGCTGCGTCATGATGAGCGCCGCTCGGAGTGCAGATAACGACGGCGTCGATGTCTGCTCCGGCCAGCATGGCGTCGGTGGTTGCAAATGTCGGAACCGGTTCGCCATCGATGCATGCGGCAATCTGCTCAGGCGTGCCGCCGGCGACAGCGGCCAAAACGGTCTCGCCCAGCGCCCTGATCGCTCGCGCGTGCGTTTCACCGATCGCCCCTGGACCGACCAACCCAATGCGAAGTTGGCTCATCTCACCTCCTCAATGCTTGGCTGGAAAGGGCTGACCAGCGACATAGACGGTCTCGGGAATGATGGACCCGTCGTCTCCGAGACGAAATCGAAGCAGATCTGCTGGCGAGCCGACTGTCAGAGCTGGCAGCTGGAATAGTGTGCGGGGATTGATCGTTGCCAGCCTGAGTGCCTCGGCCAGCGTCAAGCCGGCCATCCGTCTGGCCGTCGCAATCCCGAACGCAAGGCTGGCTGCTGCGCCCGCCAGAAACGGCGTGCCGACGACTTCCAACCGGCCATTCGCCTTCAGTTCGACGCGTCCGCCCACTGGCATGTCATAGATCGCCGGCGGACAACCCGCGAGCGCGACGGCGTCTGAAACCAGCATCGATCGTTCGAGGCCCTTTGCGCGCAGCATCGCCTTGAAGGTCTCGGGCGGAAGGTGGTGGCCATCGGCGATGAAGCTCGCCCGGAGCCTGTCTTCCGCCAACTGCGTCCAGATCGGGTTGGGATGCCGCGGCAGCTGCGCCGCGATGCCGTTGCCGAGGTGCGTTGACAACATGGCGCCAGCGTCGACGGCAGCGGAGATCTGATCTGCCGTGGCGCTGGTATGGCCGAGCGCAACATGAACGCCGCGCCTCCGAAGCCCTCGCACATAGTCGGCCGTCTCCGGCCAGTGCGGTGACAAGGTCACCAGGCCGATGATATTTCCGCAGGCGGCTTGCCAGGCGTCGAACTCATCGAGATCTGGTGGCCTGACATGCTCGGCTGGGTGCGCGCCGCGAGGACCGTCCTCGGGTGCGATATGGGGCCCTTCAACATGGACGAAGGGGATCGCGTGCTTGACCAGCGGATCGCTGTTGCGCGCCTGTGCGATCGCCTTCAACGCATCGATGAGCGCAGCGCGTGATGCCGTGATCAGCGTCGGAGCAAAACGCGAAACGCCGCTGCCGTGGACGGCTAGGACAAGATCGCAAACCGTCTGGGGATCGGTGCCGCCATTGAGGTCATGGCGACCAAAACCATTCAGTTGCAGATCGAACAGTCCGAGCGACAACCAATGTCCGTCATCGGCACCACCTGGGGAGATGCCTGAGATGCGGCCATCGACAATGGTGATCGTATGAGGCTGTCCGGTCTCCGGATCGCAGCCCGAGACATGTGTCGCCTCGTTGCTCATGCGCGTGCCGGCGCCTGCAGCCGAGGTGGTGCGGAATCCCGGTCGAGATACAGCGTGCATCGCGGATGCGTACGCAATGCGCTCGCCGGACAGGCCGCGCCAATCGGGCCGTACAGGGATTGCTCGACGGCGGCGCGCTTGGCTGCGCCGGGCACCACGCAAAACAGCCGATGAGCGTCCAGCAACCGGGGGATCGTCAGCGTAATGGCGTGTGTCGGCACGTCGTCCAGAGTTGCAAAGCACTTGTCGTCGACCTGCTGCTGGCGGCAGATCGCGTCGAGCTCGACGATCTTGACCTGCTTGGTGTCGTGCAAATCTGCAACGGGCGGATCGTTGAACGCCAGATGCCCGTTGACGCCGATGCCGAGGCACACGATGTCGATCGCGGCCTCGGCAAGCAAGGCCGTGTAACGCGCCGCTTCGCGGTCCGCATCTGATTCTTGTCCGATCAAATGGACCGTGCCCAGGGGAACGCGCGAGAAGAAATGGCGGGTCAGCCACGCGCCGAAGCGCTCGGACGCGTGCGCCGGAAGCCCAAGATATTCGTCCATGTGGAAGGCGATCACGCGTCGCCAATCGATATCGCGCTCGGCCGCAAGCGCCTCCAGCATCTCTGCCTGACTCGGAGCGGCGGCGAACACCATCCTCACACGATCTTGCCGCGCGAGGCGATCGCGCAGCGCGGCAGCGATGTCGAGAGCCGCGGCCCGGCCCATCGCGTCCCGCGTCTCTGATATCGCGATCCTTGATGTCGGGATTCCTGGAGCGACCGAAGCCATCATGCTCATCCGTGGGTTCTTGTCGGGGCCTGTCACTCCGCACGATCAAAGATGTAATGCAATCGGTTGCATGTCAAGCTTGCGCCCCGGCGACGATCAAGGCATGTGTAGTGTCGAGATCCCGCACAGGAGACGCCCTCTGGTGAAACGCGATTCCGACAGCAGAGAGCGGCGGTCACAGATCGCGCCGACCATAAGTCAGGTCGCAAAGATCTCCGGCGTCTCGCGCGCGACGGTATCGCGCGCCTTCACGCGACCGGAAATGCTGAGTGAGGGGACCGTCCGGCGCGTCAAGGCGGTCGCCGACAAATTGGGATATGTGCCCAACCAGGTCGCGCGCGCACTCTCGACCGGACGGCACGGTAATGTCGCGCTCATCGTCTCCGACGTTGCGAACCCGTTCTTTCCGCCCCTGATCAGAGCGGCGCAGCTTCATGCCGACCGGGCGGGACTATGCGTCTTTCTGGGCAATTCGGACGAGGATCCCGCCCGCGAGGAGTTGCTGCTCGGCCGCTTCATCGGCCAGGTAGAGGGGCTCGTGCTCGCCTCATCCCGCCTGGACGAGGCGCAAATCCGGATCTACGCGGCGCGTCGGCCGCTGGTGCTGATCAATCGCGACATCGAGGGAATTACGCGGGTCCTGATCGACACGGCGCCGGGCGTTGCGGCCGCGATCGCGCATCTTGCCGAGCTCGGGCATCGGCACATCGCCTATGTCAGCGGCCCCACGACGTCATGGTCCAACCAGCAGCGGCGCAACGCGGTCCGCAAGGAGGCGGCGAAACGCGGGCTCAAGGTGATCGCCATTCCAGCGCGCCCGCCGTCTTACGACACCGGCCGATTGGCCGCCGCCCCGATCGTTGCCAGCGGAGTGACTGCGGCCATCGCGTTCGACGACCTTGTGGCCCAGGGCTTGTTGGCGGGGCTTGCCGCTCTCGACGTCGACGTGCCCAAATCGTTCAGCGTGGTCGGCTGCGATGACGTCCTTGGTGAGACCACTTACCCGCAGCTCACGACAGTGTCGGCGCGTTGCGCCGATGCCGGCGACGTCGCGGTCGGCCTCCTGCTCAGCCAGATGAATGGTGGCGCGTCGGGCGAGATCCGTCACAAGCTGAACTCTCATCTCGTCATTCGCGCGAGCACGGGTCCGGTGCCTGCGAAACGAAGAAGCCGCTGACGATTTGGTCAACAGCCTCGGAAAGCGGCAATGGATCGCAATTGACACGCAACCGGTTGCATGACAGCCTTTGATCGGGATTTATGTAGTTCTGGGAGCGGGGACATGGCCTTCATCGCGACATCGGTCGGCACGTTCGGATATCCAACCGCTCCCGCGAAGAAGCGTCGTTCATGGCTGTCAGCGGCGCGATGGCTGGCGGTGGCTGTCGCCCTGCCAATGATGGCGTCACCGGCGTCGGCGGAGAAGCTGACCATCTGGAGCGGCTGGCCTGACCTGGCCCCATTTTATAAGCGCGTCGGAGACCAGCTGAAGGCGAAGTATCCCGATCTCGACATCAGCGTCGAGGCAATCGCCTTGCGTGAGCATGAGAAGCGGCTGGCGCTCTCGCTTCCCTCCGGTTCGGCCGGAGACGTCATCGAGATGGAGGTCGAGGCTGCGCGATATCTGGAGGCGGGCCTTATTCCGGATCCGCCGGCCGCGATCGTGGATTTCGTCAAAGCCAATTACGACATGACGCGCGTAAAGACGGCCACGTATGACGGCAAGATCTACGGCGTCCCGCTGTTCCAGGGGCAGGGCGCGCTGTTCTACAACACCGAGATGTTTGCCAAGGCCGGCCTCAACTCGCCTCCCAAGACGATGGCGGATTACACTGCCTATGCGCAGAAGCTCGTGCAGCGTGACGCGTCCGGCGCGCCGACGGTCAGCGGCTGGAGTTTGCGTCTGAGCGGCGGTGGTTCCGGTATCGCTGAGAAGTACTGGACGATCCTCTATAATTTCGGCGGGACCTTGCTGGAGGAGAAGGGCGGGAAGTGGCGCGCCGCCTATGCGAACGAGGCTGGCCGCAACGCGCTCAAGCTGTACCTCGACAACGTCGTGACCTATCGGACGGTGTTGCCGGAGATGAAGGCGGACGCTGAAGCCTTCGAGCTCGGGCAGACCGCGATGTTCATCCGGGAGTCCTGGGTGATCGGCGACGTCGCCAAAAAGGCGCCCAACCTCAAATACGCGACGGCGCCGTTGCCGAAGGGCACGTTGATGGTCCCGGTGGATCTCTACGTTCCCAACAAGGGGCCGAAGAGTCAGATCGCCTGGGATTTCGTTCAGAAGGCGAACGAGCCGGAGAATTTGCTGTGGCTGCTCGAGAACACGGCGTGGGTGCCAAATCGCAAGGGGCTCGACTACTCTGCAGTCCTCGGCAAGATCCCCCAGCTCGGCGCGTTCGTGAATACCCCCGCCGACCACGTCTTCTTCACTGTTCCGGCGATCAGTCCGGCCAGCGAAATTCTCACCCGGCTCGCGGCCCGGCTCGAGAAGGCATTCACCGACAAATCGCTGGCAGGAAACGATACAGCCATCGACGCTTTCCTGAAGTCGGCGGCTGAGGAGAGCGACAAGATCCTTGCCCGGGAAGATCTGCTGGCCAAACCCTAGACCCACACAATTGCAGCGCTAGCCAGCGACCGCCTCCGGGAGACTCCATGCGTTCCAAGCCGAAATGGCTGTTTCCAGTTCTGGCGCTGCTCCCGGTTCTCGGCCTCTATGCTTGCCTGCGTGTTTATCCAATCGCCGAGACATTACGTCTCAGCCTGTTCAAGTGGAACATCATCTCGCGGCGCAAACCGTTCGTTGGACTCGACAACTTCGTCGAGCTGATGAGTGATCCACTATTTCTCGAAGCGATCTTCAATACCACCATCGTCGCCTTCGGCGTCCTGGTGATCACGATTCCCGTCGGGCTCGCGCTCGCCGCGCTGATCAACAGCCGGCAGGGGCTGCGTCGCAGCGGCTTCTACGAAACCTCCATCTTTTTGCCGCACGTCGTGTCGCTGGTGCCGGCGGCGATGGCCTGGAAATGGATTTTCGATGCGCGGCTCGGGCCACTCAATGCCCTCATTGGATGGTTCGGAATCCCGGCCCAGTCCTGGTTGTTCGACCCTACCTTATCGTTGGTGTGTCTGATCGTCCTGTGTTCCTGGCAGTCGATCGGCTACGCTGTCCTGATCTTTCTCGTCGGATTGAAGAACGTTCCGGAGGCGCTCTACGAGGCAGCGCGCCTCGACGGCGCATCCTCGTTCCAGGCCTTCCGCTACGTCGCAATACCTCTGTTGAAGCCGGTGATGCTGTATGTGTCGGTGATTACGCTGATCTCGTCGTACAACATCTATGCGCAGGCCTTCGTCCTGGCCTCGGACGTCCAGGGTGCGCCGGGACATCTCGTTCGCGTCCTCGTCCTCGATATGCTCGAGAACAGCTTTCGAAACTACCGGGTCGGCTATGCCGCCGCCGAAGCCGTGGTTCTTCTCGTGATCGTGCTCGTCCTGACGAGCGCGCAGTTCAGACTATTTCGGGATCGGAGCCGCGCGTGAGCGATCCAGACCATCCGTCCAGCGATGTTGATCGGAACACGCCTGCCGGCCTCGCGATCGACGTCGTTCTGTTCGCGGTCGGCCTGATGATGCTGCTGCCGCTCGTCTTCCTGATCAGCAACGCATTCAAGACGCCGCCGGAATTGCTGACGTGGCCGCCAACCATCATTCCGGACCAACCGACGCTGCAGAATATCCTCGGCGTGCTGCACGAAACGCCGCTGCTTCGCTGGATCGGCAATACGCTCGTCTTTGCAGGGCTTTCGACGGCCAGCATCGTCACCACCTCCGCCATCGCCGGTTACGTGCTCGGCAAGTTCGATCTGCCCTGGTTCCCGGCCGTCTTCGGCATCATCATCGCGACATCGGTCGTTCCCTTTGAAGTGTACATGATCCCGCTCTATCTGAACGTTCAGGCGGCGGGACTGCTGAACACGCTGCCCGGACTCCTGGTCGGCTATCTCGTCATGAGCTTCGGCATCTTTCTGGTGCGGCAATATGTGACGACGTCGATCCCCGACGAGCTGCTGGAGGCCGCGCGGGTGGATGGGGCAGGCGAGGGCTGGATCTTTCTGCGGATCGTGCTGCCGCTGATGCGGGGACCGCTGGGGGCGCTGGCCGTGCTGGCGTTCTTTCAGGCCTGGACCGCGTTCGCATGGCCGCTCGTCGTGACGACCAACAAGGATACCTATACGCTCGAGGTTGGGCTGGCGCTGTTTCAGACCGGTTTCACGGTGGATATCGGTCATCTCAGCGCGGCAGCGGCCCTTGCCCTCGTTCCCAGCGCGTTATTCTTCTCGCTGATGCGCCGAAATTTCGTGCGTGGCGTGGCTGGAACCGGTCTGAAGGAATGATCGCCACGTCCCATTGGGCCGTCGCAGGAGCGCACAGGACGTGATTGAACAGGAATACGATACGATCATCATCGGCGGAGGTTCCGCCGGAGCGACGCTGGCCGCGCGCCTCAGCGAAGACCCGTCGCATCGTGTGCTGCTGCTCGAGGCGGGGCAGGATCTCCGCACCGCGACCACGCCGGAACACATTCGCATCCCGAACCCGATGCGGGCCATCGGCGACGACGACTTCCGCTGGCCGAAGCTGCTGGCGCGACGCACCGAGCGGCAGCAGCCGCTGCTGCTCTGGCGTGGCCGCGCCATGGGCGGCAGCTCGACAATCAATGGCCAGATCGCGATCCGCGCCGTTCCCGACGACATCGACCGCTGGGCGGCTGCGGGCTGCACGGGCTGGTCGTGGGACGAGCTTCTGCCCTATTTCTGCAAGCTCGAAACGGACAAGAATTTCCCTGATGCGCCCTATCACGGGGATCGTGGTCCGATCCCGGTGTATCGCGCTCCGATTCCGGATTGGGGCAATGTCGACCGCGCGCTGCGCGCGTCGGCGCTCGGCCTCGGCTATGGCTGGTGTGAGGATCACAACGCACCTGATGGCACCGGCGTCTCGCCTTACGCCATCAACAGCGAGGGTGGCTTACGCATCTCCACCAATGATGGCTATCTCGAGCCGGCGCGCGATCGCGCCAATCTCGATATCGTCGGTCACGCCCTGGTCGACACCATCACCTTCGAAGGCAACCGGCTGCACGCCAACGGCGTCCGGGTTCGCGTGAACGATCGATCCTACGCACATCGTGCAACGCGTGACGTTATCCTCTGCGCCGGCGCCATCCATTCGCCGGCCATCCTGCAGCGCTCCGGCATTGGGCCTGCGGTCCTGTTGGAGAGGCTCGGCATTCCCATCCGCGCGGACTTGCCGGTGGGCGAGAACTTGCTGGACCATCCGATCGTCAACGCACTGCTGCATTTGCGTGAGGGCAGCCAGGTCAGCACGCTGATGCACCGGCACACCAATTGCTGCCTGCGCTACTCGTCCGGCCTTGCGGATGTCGGCGAGAACGACATGATCATGATCGCCGGTAATCTTGCCCGCTCGTCGCAATCGATGGCTGAAGTCACGCTAGGGCGTATCGCCGTTTCTGTTTATCAGGCTTTCAGCCAAGGCCACGTCCGCATCGTGACGACCGACCCCGAGGTCGATCCGGCCGTGGAGGAGCGCATGCTGTCCGATCCTCGCGATCTCTTGCGTATGCGCGACGGTGTCCGCCGGCTGCGTGATATCTGTTTGCAGCCTGCGGTGACCGATATCGCTGACCGCGTCGACTATGGCGCCAGCGGACGCTCCATGGACGAGGCGTTGAGCGATGCAGAGCTCGACGACTGGCTTTTCGCCGAGTGCAGCGACGCGCAGCACGCCAGCGGCACCTGCAGAATGGGCGCGCCGGACGACGCACGTTCGGTCGTCGATCACGATTGCCGTGTGATCGGATGCACGGGATTGCGCGTGATCGATGCCTCGATCATGCCGGAAGTGCCGCGCGCCAACACTCATTTGACCACAGTCGCCATCGCGGAGCGCATGGCTGATCGTTTGAAGGGCGCAAGGTAACCCAGCGGCGTGTAAACAAGCCTTGCGTTGCCCGATGTTGCTGGTTCTTCGCGCAAACGCCGCGCGAGCGGCGTCGTGCATGTTGGCGGCTCAATCAAACTCAATCGCCGGAAACAGTACAGCAATCTGAAAGCCACACCGTGGCCACAGCTTTCCCGTTTCAGAGCAAGTCAGGTGCTCTTGAGGTGTGGAATGTCGTTTTTGCGGGCCTGGCTTGTCGCGGTGGTCGTGGGTGGCGTGTCGGTTGCAACCTCGCTTCCGTCGGTGCTATTGCCGCAGCCAGCCGCGGCGGCGCAAGCCACTGATGCGATCGTGGTGGAGGGCAATCGCCGCGTCGAGGCCGAGACAGTTCGCTCCTATTTCAAGGCTGGCGCCAACGGGCAGTTCGACCAGGTCGCTCTCGACGACGGCATCAAGGCATTGATCGAGACCGGCCTGTTTCAGGATGTGAAGGTCAACCGGGCCGGCGGCCATATCGTCGTGTCGGTGATGGAAAACGCCGTGATCGGCCGCGTTGCCTTCGAGGGCAACAAGAAGATCAAGGACGAGCAGCTCTCGGCCGAAATCCAATCCAAGCCGCGCGGGACCTTCTCGCGCGCGATGGTGCAGTCCGACACGCTGCGGATCGCCGAGATCTATCGCCGCTCAGGCCGCTACGACGTCCGCGTCACGCCCGAAATCATCGAGCAGCCGAGCAACCGCGTCGATCTCGTCTTCACGGTCGAGGAGGGCGTCAAGACCGGCGTCAAATCGATCGAGTTCATCGGCAACAGCGCTTTCTCGGCCGCGCGCCTGCGCGACGTGATCAAGACGCATGAGAGCAATCTGCTCAGCTTCCTCAGCAGTGGTGACATCTACGATCCGGACCGGGTCGAATCCGATCGCGACCTGATCCGCCGCTTCTATCTCAAGAACGGCTTTGCGGACGCGCAGGTGGTGGCCGCGCTGACCGAATATGATCCGGACAAGAAGGGTTTCCTCGTCAGCTTCAAGATCGAGGAAGGCCAGCAATATCGCGTCGGCACGGTCGACTTCCGCTCCAGCATCGCCAATTTCGACGCGAGCTCGCTGCGCGGGTTTTCGCGCGTCAATGTCGGCTCGCTCTACAATGTCGAATCGGTCGAGAAGTCGACCGAGGAGATGCAGATCGAGGCCTCGCGCCGCGGCTATGCGTTCGCCGTGGTGCGGCCGAGCGGTGACCGCAATTTTGAATCACACACCGTCTCGGTCGTGTTCAACATCGACGAAGGGCCGCGCACCTATATCGAGCGCATCAGTCTGCGGGGCAATACCCGCACGCGTGACTACGTGATCCGGCGCGAATTCGACCTCTCCGAGGGCGACGCCTACAACCGCGCCCTGGTTGACCGCGCCGAACGCCGGTTGAAGAACCTCGACTATTTCAAGAGCGTCAAGATCACCACGGAGCCCGGCTCGTCCAGCGACCGCGTGATCCTGATCGTTGATATGGAGGAGAAGTCGACCGGCGATTTCTCGATCTCGGGCGGCTACTCCACGACCGACGGCGCGCTTGCCGAAGTCTCGGTCTCCGAGCGCAACTTGCTCGGCAAAGGGCTCTTTGCCAAGGCGTCGGTGACCTACGGCCAATATGCCCGCGGGGTATCGCTGTCCTTTGTCGAGCCCTATTTGCTCGACTACCGGATCGCGCTTGGATTCGATACCTACTGGCGTCAGCAATTGTCGAACAGCTATACGAGCTATGGGGTGACGACGCTGGGCTTCTCGCCGCGCCTGGGCTTCGCGTTGCGCGAGGACCTGTCGCTCCAGCTTCGCTACTCGCTCTATCAGCAGAGCATCGCGCTCGCCAGCGCCTACAACAATTGCAACAACAACGCGGCCAACACGTCGCTGGCGTTCAACCCGACGCCGGCCTACATCCAGAGTGTCCTGGGCGGGGTTGATCCGACGAATTCCACGAGCTCGGGCCTCTACGGTTACGGCTGCTATGGCGACGGCGAATCCAGCCTGCCGGTCCGAAAAGAATTGGCGAACGGCCCGACCTGGACCTCGGCGCTGGGCTACACGCTGACTTACAACACGCTCGACAACACCAAGAACCCGACCGACGGCCTGCTCGTCGACTTCAAGCAGGATTTTGCCGGCGTCGGCGGCGATGTCACCTATCTGAAGACTGCGCTGGACACCAAATACTACACGCCGCTGGTCTCCGAGATCGTCAGTGTGATCCATCTCCAGGGTGGCGTCCTCAGCAAGATCGGCAACAACGATCTGCGCATGCTGGATCACTTCCAGATGGGCTCGAACCTCGTGCGTGGCTTCGCTTCCAACGGCATCGGTCCGCGCGACATCACCTATGCCAGCTTCGGCGCCACGGGCGATGCCCTTGGCGGCACGAAGTACTGGGGTGCGTCCATGGAGTTGCAGATGCCGTTCTGGTTCCTGCCCAGGGAGGTCGGCCTGAAGGGCGCGGTCTATGCCGATGCCGGCTCGCTCTGGGGTTACCAGGGGCCGACCTCGTGGACGGCCACGGGCGAGGTCAATACCAAGGCCTGCCCGACCTGCGGACTGCAATATGACGACAGCAGCGTGGTGCGCTCGTCAGTCGGCGTCGGTCTGATCTGGGCCTCGCCGTTCGGACCGCTGCGCTTCGACTACGCCGTGCCGCTCACGAAGGGCAAATACGACGTGGTGCAGCAGTTCAGGTTCGGCGGCGGTACGTCGTTCTAACCCGCGAGAATCCGCCGGCAGGCATCGACGAAAACCTGAGCGCCGGTGACGATGTCGATGTCGGCGGTGTTTTCAGTCCAATGGTGGCTGATGCCGCCGATCGAGGGCACGAACAGCATGCCCGCGGGCATGATGGTCGCGAGCATCTGCGCGTCGTGGCCGGCGCCGCTCGGCATGCGCAGCGATCGTCCGTCCGCCTCGGCTTTGCTCGCCGCCTCGATCGCATCCTGGAAGCGGGAATCCATCATGGCGGGTGCGCCCACGCGGATCCGCTCCGCGGTCACGGTACAGGGACCGTTGGCGTTGGCCTCGTCCGCCAACGTTCGCAGCAGCTCTTCCAGCTGCGCGATCACGGCCGGGTTGTCGTCGCGGATCTGGAACAGCATCTCCGCACCGCCGGGGATGATGCTCGGCGCGCCCGGATCGAGCGTGATGCGGCCGGTGGTCCAGACCGTGCGCGGTCCACACACAGCCGGGAAACGCTGGTCGACCGCCACGCAGAATTTGGCCAGCGCGAGGCCGGCATCCTTGCGCACGGCCATGCGCGTGGTGCCGGCGTGGTTCTGCTCACCGGTGAAATTGATGCGGTACTGCCAGATGCCGACGATGGAGGTCACGACGCCGATCGCGAGCTTGCCGCTCTCGAGCGTGTCGCCCTGCTCAATATGCGCCTCGAGATACCCGACGTGCCGTCCCGGCTCGGCAGCGATGCGCGCCCGTCCGGCAAGCCCCATCTCGCTCAGCGCGTCGCGCATGGTGCGTCCATCAGTGCGGTCGCGCGCGGCGTCGATCTCGGCCTCGCTCACCTGTCCGATATAGGAGCGCGAGCCGAGGAAGCTGCCGAAATGACCTTCCTCGTCACACCACGCCGCGACTTCGACCGCGCCTTTCGCCGAGGGATCCGTGTTGAGCACGCGCGCGGCCTCGAGCGCGTAGACGACGCCGAGGGGGCCATCGAGCCAGCCAGCGTAGTTTTGGCTTTCTAGATGTGATCCCGCCAGCAGCTTCGGCCCCGGCTTTGCACTGGTGCCGATGACATTGCCGATGCCGTCGATCGCGCCCGCAAGCCCGGCCTCGGACAGCTTCCGCACCAGCCAGTCCAGCGATTGCCTGTGTGGCTCGGAGAAGGTCGGCTTGTGCACGCCGGTCTTGTAGGCGCCGAAGGCACGCAGCGCATTGAGATCGGCGAGGACGCGCTCGCCATCGGCGCGCGGATTGGTGTCAGGCATGTTCGGCAACCTTTAGCGCCTCGGTGCGGATCTCCTCGACCAGCCGTTCCTTCAACTGGACGAATTCCGGCGTGGTCTTGATCTTGTAGGAGCGCGGATGCGGCAGGTCCACATTGATCTCGGCCTTGATGCGGCCGGGACGGGCGCTCATGACGATGACGCGGCTGCCGAGGAAAATCGCCTCCTCGATGTCGTGGGTCACGAACAGAACGGTCTTCTGGTCGCGCTCCCAGATGGCGAGCAGCATTTCCTGCATCAAGGCGCGGGTCTGGTTGTCCAGCGCGCCGAAGGGTTCGTCGAGCAGTAAAATTTTTGGGTCATTGGCGAGCGCGCGCGCGATCGCCGTGCGCTGCTGCATGCCACCCGAGAGCTGCTTCGGCCAATGGTTCTCAAAGCCGGACAGTCCGACCTGGCGGATGAAGGCGTCGGCGATCTTGTTGCGCTCGCCTTCCGACACGCCCCGCTCGCGGAGGCCGAAGGCGATGTTCTCGCGCACGGTGAGCCAGGGAAACAGCGTGTAGGACTGGAACACCATGCCGCGATCGGCGCCGGGCCCGGTGACCTCGCGGCCATCGAGGGTGACGCGTCCGCTGGTCGGACGGTCGAGGCCGGCGACGATGCGAAGCAGCGTGGACTTTCCGCAGCCGGAGGGCCCAAGGATCGTGACGAAATCGTTGTTGCCGATGGTGAGATCGGTGGGCTCCAGTGCCCTTGTGGGAGCGTTGCCGTGGCGCGCCGGGAAGGTTCGCGAGACCTGCTCGATCTTCAGCGTGGTCATGCGAGCCTCCACGGAAACAGCCAGGCATTGAACGCCTTGAACATGAAGTCCGAGAGGAGGCCGATCAGACCGATGACGATGATGCCGAAGATGATCTGGCCGGTATTGAGCAGCGCCTGGCTGTCCGTGATCATGTGGCCGATGCCGGAGGACGAGCCGATCAGCTCGGCGACGATGACGTAGGTCCAGGCCCAGCCCAGCACCAGCCGCAGGATCTCCGCGATCTCGGGCGCGGAGGAGGGCAGCAGCACGCGGCGGATGATGCCGCGGTCGCTGGCCCCGAGCGTATAGGCGGCTTCCACCAGATCGCGCCGCGTCGTGCCGACTGTCACGGCGACCATCAGGATGACCTGAAACACCGAGCCGATGAAGATGACCAACAGCTTCTGCAACTCGCCGATGCCGGCCCACAGGATCAACAGCGGAATGAAAGCAGAAGCGGGCAAATAGCGCGCAAAGGAGACGAACGGTTCGAGGAAGGCCTCGACCGGCTTGTAGGCGCCCATGAGGACGCCGAGCGGCACTGCGATGATCGCGGCCAGCGCAAAGCCGCCGACAACACGCCAGATCGTCATGCCGATGTCGAACAGGAAGCCCTGCTTGGTCAGGAGGTCATAGCCCTCCTGCACCATGGTCAGCGGATTGGCGAGGAAGGTTTTTGACACATGGCCGCCGAAGGTTGCCCAGGACCAGAGGGCGACGAACAGCACGAAGAACGCGAGGCCATAGGCCACGCGCTGCTTCGATGTCACGGAATCGAGGGGACGCATCAACAATCTATCCGAATGGTCGATCAGACTCCGGTCCCGCCTCGGGCGGGACCGGCAGCTCGTCGAAGCTTACTTGATGAAGCTGGCGTCGTAGAGATCCTCGACCTTCGGCGCGGCCTTGATGATGCCGATCTCGAGCAGGAGGTCGGCCGCATCCTTGTTGAAGGCGAGGAAGTCGCCCGCGAAAAACTTCTGGTTCGCGGCCTTGTCCTGCCAGCGCAGGTACTTTGCCGAATTGCCGAACGCCTCGCCGGTCTGCTTCACGTCGGCGCCCATGATCTCATAGGCCTTGGCCTGGTCCTTGGCGATCATGTCGAGCGACTCGAAGTAGCTGTTGGCCAGCGCCTGCGCCGCTTTCGGGTTCTCGCTGAGGAATTTCGGCGTGCAGCCGAACGTGTCCATCACGATCGGATAGTCCAGCGTGGTCGCGATGATCTTGCCCTTGTCAGGCGCGGCGCGCACAGTCGACAGATACGGCTCATAGGTCATCGCGGCATCGTTCTGGCCGGAGACGAAGGCCTGCGCGGCGGCGGCCGGCTCGAGGTTCACGACGGTGACGTCCTTCACCGACAGGCCATTTTTCTTCAGCATCCAGGCCAGCGCGAAATAAGGCGAGGTGCCGGGCGCGGAAGCTGCAACCGTCTTGCCTTTCAGCTCCTTGATCGACGTGACGTCGTTGCGCACGGCCATGCCGTCGGCGCCAAAGCTCTTGTCGAGCTGGAAGATCTGCTTGGTCGCGACGCCGTTGGCGTTCCAGGAGATCCAGGTCTCGACCGTGGTCGCCGCGCACTGGACGTCGCCGGAGGCGATCGCGAGGTGGCGGTCCTTCTGCGGGATCTTCTTGATGGTGACGTCGAGGCCGTTCTTCTTGAAGATGCCGGCTTCCTTCGCCAGCGTCAGCGGCGCGAAACCTGTCCATCCGGAGATGCCGACGCCGACCTTGACGTCGTCGGCGAGCACGGGAGTGGCGGCCGCGAGAGCAATGATTGTCGCAAAAACTGTCGAACTACGCATGATTGTCGTCCTCTTGCCGATCGATGGTTTGACGTCCTGTTGATCTCTGTCGGTCCATAGGGCACCGTTGCCCGAAGCGCTGCACGATTTGTGCCGACATCGTTCTCTCAGCCTCCCTTGAATCGGGCGACAAGGCGGTGAGAGTCACCGGGATAGAGCAGCCGCACCGCGGTGATCGTGCGCGCGCTGCGCCATGTATAGCGGTCGATCACGAGGCATGGCGCTCCGACGGCGATGTCGAGTGCTTCCGCCGTGCGATCATCCGCGATAATGGCGCTGATCGTATGCTCGGCCTCTGTCCATGGGACATGATGAAGCAGCCACGAGCCCGGCGGCTCGCGCGAAAAATCCGCGGACGCGGCATTTGGCACGGACGCGAGATCGATCAGCCGGTCCTCGACCGCGAAGGGCACATTGTCGGCGCTGTGACGGCAGGTGATCGCAACCACCTTGCCGGCTTTCTTGACGCCAAGGCGCTCGCGGTCGGCGGCGGTCGCTGCACGTAGCCTGCGGCCGATCAGCTCGTAGCCGTAAGTGCGGCCAAGCCCGGTGATCTCGGCGCGCATGTCGGCGATCTTGAGCACCGCCGACTGATGTTGCGGCCGGCGGACGAACGAGCCGGCGCGGCGCCGGCGCTCGATCAGGTCGGCCTGCGCGAGCTCCGACAGCGCCTTGTTCACCGTCATGCGCGAGCAGCCGTAGCGCGCGACCAGCTCGTGCTCGAAGGGAATGCGGTGGCCTGGCGGCCATTCGCCGGTCAGGATACGCTTTTCGATGTCGGCGCGGATGCGCTTGTAGAGCGTCGGTTTGTCGGCCGCGTTGGTGGCGAGGCTCATGCAACGAGCCTCCGCACCGCTGCGTTGAAGCGCTCGCGCGCGGCTTGACGCAATTTGTGCCGACCACTCTCGACGACCTTGTCGCCGCCGGCCCAGACGCAATCGATCGCGCCGTCGCCTGCCGCAAAGATCCAGCCATCGATCACGGCGTCGCGCGAACGTCCCGCCAGCGACGGATGCGTCGCGTCGAGCGTGACGATATCAGCGCGCGCGCCCGGCGTGAGGCCGACCGTCGCTTGCGTCAGCGCCCGGGCTCCGCCCGCAAGGGCGTCGTCGAACAGCGTGCGCCCCGTCGAACGGCCGGCACCGGATGAGAGCACGTTGCGCGTGCGGTGCTTGAGCCGCTGGCCGTATTCAAGCTGGCGCAGCTCGTCGGCGGCGCCGACTAGCACGTTGGAATCGGTGCCGACACCGAACCGGCCGCCAGCGCCGAGAAACTCACGCGCCGGAAAGATGCCGTCGCCAAGGCTCGCCTCGGTGATGGGGCAGAGACCCGCCACCGCACCAGTCTTCGCGAATGCACTGACTTCATCATCCGTCATGTGGGTCGCGTGAATAAGGCACCAGCGTTGATCAATCGGCGCATGCTCCAGAAGCCATTGCACCGGGCGTCGTCCCGACCAGGCAAGGCAATCCTCGACTTCCTTGACCTGCTCAGCGGCATGAATGTGTACCGGCCCGCCTTCGGCGAGCGGAATGACCGCCGCGAGCTCGTCCGGTGCCACCGCGCGCAGGCTGTGTGGCGCGATGCCGATGCTGGCGCCAGGCAAGTTTGCGATTGCCTTGCGCGAGGCAGCCATCAGCGTGGCGAACTGATCGACAGAGCAGATGAAGCGGCGTTGACCGTCATGCGGCGCAGCGCCGCCAAAGGAGCCGTGCGCATAAAAACTCGGCAGCAGCGTCAGGCCGATGCTTGAGGCTTCGGCGGCCTGCGCGATGCGCACGGCCATCTCGGCGGGATCGGCGTAGGGCGAGCCGTCCCGATCGTGATGCAAATAATGGAACTCACCAACGCGGGTAAAACCCTGCTCCAGCATCTCGACATAAAGCAGCGTTGCAACGGCGGCGACATCATCCGGCGTCATCGCCAGCGCGAAGCGATACATCGTCTCGCGCCAGGTCCAGAATGTATCGGTCGAGTCGCCGCGCAGTTCGGCAAGTCCGGCCATGCCGCGCTGGAAGGCGTGGCTGTGCAGGCTCGCCAATCCCGGAAGTGCGAGGGCGTGGCGCTCGTCGCCGGCGTTCGGCGCCACGTCCGGCGTCACCTCCGCGATCGCGCCGGCGGTGATCACCACCTGCACGTCATTGGCCCAGCCCGAGGGCAGGAGCGCTGAGGCGAAATGCAGTCGGGACATGATGACACGCCGGCTGGACAGAACCGGCTTACGATTATATGTCTAGACATATAAGTCAAGCATCCCAGGGCGCAGGGACTTCGCGAAGGGACAGTGGCATGGCAGAGCGCTTCGACCGGATCTGGCATAACGCCCGGCTCGCCACAATGCGCGCCGACCGTCCCGATCTCGGCGAAATCGAGCATGGCGTGATCGCCATACGCGGCGGCCATATCGTCTATGCGGGCGCGGCGGCGGATTTTCCTGTTGATGCTGACGCTATCCAATGGATCGATTGCGAGGGGCGGTGGATCACGCCGGGCCTCGTCGACTGCCACACCCATCTGGTCTATGGCGGCAACCGCGCGCATGAGTTTGAGCTTCGGCTGAAGGGCGCGAGCTACGAGGAGGTCGCGCGTGCCGGCGGCGGCATCGTCTCGACCGTGGCGGCGACGCGCAAGGCGAGTGAGGCCGAACTCGTCGCAAGCGCGCTGCCGCGGCTCGATGCGCTGATCGGCGAGGGCGCCACCACGGTCGAGATCAAGTCCGGCTATGGCCTCGACACCGAGACCGAGATGCGGCAGCTCTCCGCTGCGCGCAGCCTCGGTCGTCAGCGGAAGGTTGCGATCCGCACGTCCTTCCTCGGCGCGCATGCGCTGCCGATTGAGGCCGACGGCGACAAGGATCGCTACATCGATCGCGTCTGCAGCGAGATGTTGCCCGCTGTCGCAAAAGCGGGCCTTGCCGATGCCGTTGATGCCTTCATGGAAGGCATCGCGTTCTCGGCGGAGCAGACGGCGCGGGTGTTCGAGGCGGCGAGGGCGCTCGGTCTGCCGGTCAAGCTCCATGCCGATCAGCTCTCGAACCTTGGCGGCGCTGCACTCGCGGCAAGATTCTCAGCGCTCTCCGCCGATCATTTGGAGCATACCGACGAAGCCGGTGCTGCTGCGATGGCGAAAGCCGGAACGGTGGCCGTGCTGCTGCCCGGCGCATTCTATTTCATTCGCGAGACGCAGAAGCCGCCAGTCGAGGCCTTTCGCAAGCATGGCGTCGCCATGGCGCTCGCGACTGACTGCAATCCCGGCAGCTCGCCGCTGACCTCGCTGCTGCTCGCCATGAACATGGGCGCGACGCTGTTCCGGATGAACGTCGCCGAATGCCTGGCCGGCATCACCCGCGAAGGCGCGCGGGCGCTCGGCGTGCTCGATGACACCGGCACGCTGGAAGCCGGTAAATGGTGCGACCTTGCGATCTGGGACATCGAGCGGCCCGCCGAGCTCGTCTATCGTATCGGTTTCAACCCGCTGCATCGCCGCGTCTGGAGGGGCCAGTGACGGAGCCGGGCGCAGCGATCGTCGTCAAGCCGGGAATGGTCAGCCTCGATGATCTCGCGCGCGTGCTGGCGGGCTCGCCTGTCGTGCTCGATCCGTCATTCTGGCCGCGTATCGGGGCGGCGGCGCAGATCGTCGCAAAGGCCGCCCAAGCCGCGGCGCCCGTCTACGGCATCAATACCGGCTTCGGAAAGCTGGCGTCGAAACGCATTCCGCCGGACCAGACTGCGCTGCTCCAGCGCAATCTTATCGTCTCGCATTGCT
The DNA here is from genome assembly GCF_049949285.1 of Bradyrhizobium ganzhouense. Lineage (NCBI taxonomy): Bacteria > Pseudomonadati > Pseudomonadota > Alphaproteobacteria > Hyphomicrobiales > Nitrobacteraceae > Bradyrhizobium > Bradyrhizobium ganzhouense. The sequence goes on along the minus strand of NZ_CP181318.1, from coordinate 6,576,590 downwards.
GTGGGGTCGGCCCTGCGACTCCCGAGCCGATCGTGCGGCTGATGATGGCACTGAAGATCGTTTCGCTCGGGCGCGGAGCCTCGGGCGTGCGCGGCGCGGTGATCGAGCAATTGCAGACGATGCTGGCACGGCGGGTTTATCCGCTGGTGCCACAGCAAGGTTCGGTCGGCGCCTCCGGCGATCTGGCGCCGCTTGCGCACATGACGGCGGTGATGATCGGCGAGGGACAGGCGATCGTCGACGGCAAGACCGTGTCAGGCCACGAGGCACTTGCTGCTGCCGGCCTTATGCCGCTGACACTCGGCCCCAAGGAGGGCCTCGCGCTGATCAACGGCACGCAATTCTCGACGGCCTACGCCATCGCCGGCGTGCTGCGCGCGTTTCGTCTCGCGCGCGCGGCGCTCGTCACCGGCGCGTTGTCGGTCGACGCCGCCATGGCGTCGACGGCGCCGTTCCGCCCGGAGATCCAGGCGCTGCGAGGCCATCCCGGCCAGGTCGCCGCGGCGGCAACGCTGACCGCGCTGCTCGATGGCAGCGACATCAGGCTTTCGCATCTCGAGGGCGATGAGCGTGTGCAGGATCCTTATTGCTTGCGCTGCCAGCCCCAGGTCGCCGGCGCCGCGCTCGACCTGATCACGCAGGCCGCGCGCACGCTGATCACCGAGGCCAATGCCGTGACCGACAATCCGCTGGTCCTGGTCGAGACTGCCGAGATCGTGTCGGGCGGGAATTTCCATGCCGAGCCGGTCGCCTTTGCCGCCGATACGATCGCGCTGGCGCTGTCGGAAATCGGCGCGATCAGCGAGCGGCGCATCGCGACGCTGGTCGATCCCGCGCTCAATTTCGGCCTGCCGCCGTTCCTGACACCGGATCCCGGCATCAATTCCGGCTTCATGATCGCCGAGGTGACGGCGGCCGCACTCTATGCCGAGAACAAGCAGCGCGCGGCGGCCTGCTCGATCGACTCGACGCCGACCAGCGCCAACCAGGAAGACCACGTCTCGATGGCCGCGCATGCCGCGCGGCGGCTGACGGACATGGCCGACAATCTCGCCGCGATCCTGGGCATCGAACTTCTGGTCGCAGCCCAAGGCATCACACTGCGCGCGCCGCATGCGACGAGCGCGCCGCTCGTCGCTGTCATCGCGGCGTTGCGTGAGCAAGTGCCCGCGCTTGGTGCCGACCGCTACATGGCCGGCGATCTCGCCAAGGCGGCTGCGCTGATCGAAGCCGACGCGTTGCCGGCTGCTGCGCTCACGGTGCTTCCGACTGATCCGTTTCCGAGACTTGACTGAAGAGGTCTTCATGAACCGCCGACTGGACAACGACCGCACCATCCGTGCACCCCACGGCAGCGACATCAGCGCCAAGAGCTGGCTGACGGAAGCACCGCTCCGCATGCTCATGAACAATCTCGACCCCGATGTCGCGGAGCGCCCGAGCGAGCTCGTGGTCTATGGCGGCATCGGCCGCGCCGCGCGCGACTGGGAGAGCTTTGACCGGATTACCGCGGCCTTGCGCAAGCTCGAGAACGACCAGACGCTGCTGGTTCAGTCCGGCAAGCCGGTCGGCGTGTTTCGTACCCATGCCGACGCGCCGCGTGTGCTGATCGCGAACTCGAACATCGTGCCGCACTGGGCGACGCTCGACCATTTCAACGAGCTCGATCGCCTGGGCCTGATGATGTACGGCCAGATGACCGCAGGCTCCTGGATCTATATCGGCAGCCAGGGCATCGTGCAGGGCACCTACGAGACCTTTGTCGAGGTCGGCCGTCGTCATTATGGCGGCAGCCTTGCCGGCAAATGGATTCTCACCGCCGGTCTCGGCGGCATGGGCGGCGCGCAACCTCTGGCGGCGACCATGGCCGGTGCGTCGATGCTCGCGGTCGAATGCCAGCCGAGCCGCATCGAGATGCGCCTGCGCACCGGCTATCTCGATCAGCAGGCGGCAACGCTCGACGAAGCGTTGGCGATCATGGCGGAGGCCGCGAAGACGAAGCACGCGGTCTCGGTCGGCCTGCTCGGCAATGCCGCGGAGATTTTTCCCGAGCTGGTGCGCCGCGGCGTCAAGCCCGACATCGTCACCGACCAGACCAGCGCGCATGATCCGATCAACGGCTACCTGCCGAAGGGCTGGACGCTCGCCGATTGGGAAGCCAAGCGCGCGTCCGATCCGAAGGCGGTGGAGCGTGCGTCGAAGACATCGATGGTCGAGCACGTCCAGGCCATGCTGGATTTCCACGCGCAGGGTATCCCTACGCTGGACTACGGCAACAACATTCGCCAGATGGCGCAGGACATGGGCCTGAGAAACGCCTTCGATTTCCCCGGTTTCGTGCCCGCCTATATCCGCCCGTTGTTCTGCCGCGGCGTCGGGCCGTTCCGCTGGGCCGCGCTGTCAGGGGATCCCGAGGACATCTTCAGGACCGATGCCAAGGTCAAGGAGCTGATGCCTGACGACAAGCATCTGCACAATTGGCTCGACATGGCCAAGGAGCGCATCAAGTTCCAGGGCCTGCCGGCGCGGATCTGCTGGGTGGGCCTCGGCGATCGTCACCGGCTTGGCCTCGCCTTCAACGACATGGTGGCACGCGGTGAGTTGAAGGCGCCGATCGTGATCGGCCGCGATCATCTCGATAGCGGATCGGTGGCGAGCCCCAACCGCGAGACCGAAGCGATGAAGGACGGATCGGACGCGGTGTCCGACTGGCCCCTGCTCAATGCGCTATTGAATTGTGCCAGCGGTGCGACCTGGGTCTCGCTGCATCACGGCGGTGGCGTCGGCATCGGCTATTCGCAGCACGCCGGCATGGTGATCGTCGCCGACGGCACGCCGGAAGCCGCCAAGCGCATTGAGCGCGTGCTGTGGAACGATCCGGCCTCCGGCGTCATGCGCCATGCGGATGCGGGTTACGACATCGCTATCGACTGCGCCCGCGACAAGGGGCTCGATCTGCCGAGCCTGCCGAAGTAGTCGGGGCGCCAATCGCCTTCAGGCCACGACCCCGGCTGCGCCGTGGTCCAGGCGCTCGCGTTCCTTCGCGAGGCACTCGTCAATCGCGCCACCTACCGCCGCGCAGAGGAGACGGCGGCCTTCACTTCGCCGGTTGAAGCGCAGCCGTCTGCTTGGCGAGCTGCTTGTCGAAATCCTCCGACAGGCGCGTGGCGTAGGTCGCAAGCTCGCCCGACTTGACGAACGGATTCGGGTTGGCGCTCTTGATCTGCTGCGCGCGCTTGTCCTGCATGCCATAGACCTCGGGGTGCGGCCCGAGCAGCACGTCGATCTTCATCGCCTTGGCCTTGGCGAACGTTGCGCGATAGTCGTCGACGATGCCGGGATAGGTCGGCTGGCCGACCAGCCGGTTCAGGGCCACGGTGCCGCTGCAGAAGAACAGCACCTCGCGGTCCTGGCCACCGTCCTTCACCGTCATCTCCCAGCTGGTGCAGCCCGGCGAATGGCCGGGCGTCTCATGCGCCGTCAGCGTGGTGTCGCCGAGCGTAACCTTGTCGCCTTCCTTCACCGTGCGGTCGACCTTCACCGGGGGAAAGCCGAGGTCTGCGTTCTTCTCGTCGCCCGGATAATAGCCGCCTTCGAGCAGCGGCTTGTCGCGCTCGCCGGCCACGAGCTGTGCGCCGCTGTCCTTCTTGATCTCGGCAAAGCCGCCGGTGTGATCGAGATGGGCGTGGGTGTTGAGGATGTATTTGATGTCGGCGACCTTGAAGCCGAGCTTGGCGATGTGGTCCTTGATCATGCCGGTCGACTGCGGCATCGCGGTGTCCATCAGGATCAGGCCCTGCGACGTCTTGATCACATAGACGGCGATGCCGTCGGTGCCGACATAATAGATGTTGTCGATGAGCTGGAACGGCTCGAACGGAGCGGTCCACTTTACCATGACCGCCGCCATAAAATCCTTGATGGTTTGCGCCTGCGCAACAGGTGCGAAAAGCGCCAGCGCACATAGCGCGACCGCAAGCCTTCTCATGGATTGTCCTCCCGATTTGCTGTTGTCGTTGCGACCGCAGGCGGGGCCGCTGGTCGCACGCTAGATGTTGCGCGGTGAAGCAGCAACGGCCTGATGCTCGAAAAATTCCGCGTCATGCGCGGAATAACGGTCGCTGTCCTGTTTGAGCATGGCGGCGATTGCCGGACTGCGCCCAACGCGTTTGACCGCGTGCGAGCCGGTCGCCATACTTTGCGTCAAGACGAGCCGGCTAGAGCCGTCAACATCGGGAGCTGAAATGACCCATTCATTGACAGTCCTTGGGGGGACGCTGATTTCCGTCGTCTCCTTCGCTTCGATCGCCCTGGCGCAGCCGGCCTGCGTCACCCAGAACATGGCCGTGCCGCCGGGCGCCAACACCACCGACAAGGCGGCGCCGTTCTTCATCGACACCACCGGTCTCGATTTCAAGACCACGCCGCCGACGCGCGATCCCTCCAATCCCAACTATCCGCGGGCGACCGAGCTGCCCGACGGCACGCTGCCGCCGCCGGGTGCCGAGGGCAATTTCATCATCGGTCCCACCCACAATCCTGCGCCCGAGACTATCGTGAAAGAAGGCGTGCCGCGCGGCACGACAAAATCCTTCACGCTGTCGTCGAAGGAGAGCACGATCTACGATCCCGGCCTGATCCGCGACGACGTCGCCGGCTGCAGCAACTCCTCGATCATGACGACCGTAACCGCGCCGGACGACAAGTCGAACATGATCGTCACCACGAGCCATCCCGGCATCTGGTCGCGCACCATCGACGTCTATGTTCCGGCGCAATATGTGCCCGGCACGGAGGCGCCCTTCATCGTGATCGGCGACGGCGGCTCTAATGCCTACAAGGATCTCCCGACCACGCTCGACAATCTGATCGCGCAGCGCCGCGTGCCGCCGATGATCGCGATCCAGATAGGCAATGGCGGACAGGATGCGCAGGGCAGCCAGCGCGGGCGCGAGTATGACGCGGTGTCGGGTATCTACGCTCAGTTCGTCGAGCGCGAGGTGCTGCCGCTGGTCGAGCAGAACGCCGGCGTCAAGCTCACCAGGAACCCCGAAGGGCGCGCGACCATGGGGCTGAGCTCGAGCGGCGTGGCAGCCTTCACCATGGCGTGGTTCTATCCCGATCTCTATCACCGCGTGCTGGCCTTCTCGCCGACCATGGTCAACCAGCAATGGCCGCATGATCCGTCACTGCGTGGCGGCGCCTGGGAATATCACAGCGCATGGACGGGACCGGCCACGCCCAACCTCATCTCGAAGGCGGGCGTGCTGACGCCGGCCGAGCCGCCCGGCGTTCCGCTGATCGTCGCCGCGCCGACCAAGCCGATCCGCTTCTGGTTCTTCGGCGGCGACCAGGATCTGTTCTATCCCAATCCGACCATTCCCGACGGCATGCACGACTGGACCTTGTCCAACGCGCTGACGGCAAAGGTGCTGGCGGAGAAGGGATACCACTACCAGTTCCTGTTCGTGCGCAACGCCAAGCACGTGGATCGTCCGACGATCGCGCAAACGCTGCCTTCGGCGCTGGAGTGGGTCTGGAAGGGCTATCCGATCCCCTAAACGCCAAGCGGAGCCTGGCGCCCGATCGTCACCCCGGCGGTCGAGCGCATGTCGTCGCGGAGGGAAAGGATCAGGCGAGGGCGGCCTGGCGTTCCCGCGCCGGTTCGCGGGTGCGATCGGAGCCACGCGGCTCGGCGAGCCGGGTGAAGCTGCGCTGGCCCGCATGCACGGGTGCCTCGACGATCACGCCTTCACAGACGATCTGGCCGCCGAGCATCTTGAATTCGAGCTTGTCGTAGCGCGGCATCGTCTCGCCGGGCTCGGGCGGCAGCAGTCCGATGCGCCCCTGGATATTCAGCGTGGCATCGCCGGTGCCGTGAAGCCGCGGATTCCACATCCGGATCCCGGTCTCGGCCCAGCGTTGCCGGATCAGCGCGGCGCGATCAGCCGGCTCCAGGACCTTTGCACGAGCCTTCGGCGCGCTGGGGTTCTTCGGGGCGGGCGACACGGGCGCCGGCTCGATATCCATGGCGGCAACCGGCGCGTCGGCGATCGTCTCCTCAGCAACAACGGCAGCGACGGGCGAAAGATCGTTGGCGACCGGCTCGATCTCTGCGGCGACGCTGGGAGCGGGCTCGCTGTCGATGCTGGCCTCGACGACGACAGGCGCGGGGACCTCAGTGTCGACCACGATGACGGGCGTCTCATCGACGGCAACCGCTTCGAGCTCCACGGAAGCGGCGGATGCGGGCTCGTCTTCAATGAAGCGCTCGGAGGGCTCGACCGAAGCCGTCTCCGTCTCGACAGGTGCGATGAAGGCCAGCTCTTCGACTGCCGGCTCGACATCGGCTGGAAGCTCCGAAGTTGCATCAACCGAAGAGGTCGATACTTCTTCCTCGATGACAGGCTCGACCTCTGCCGACGGCTCTACTGATGAATTGTCGCTGGCACTGATATCAGCCGGCGCCGCTGACGGGCTCTCCACGACGACAGGTTCGGCGGTGTTGTCGAGAGCTGGAGTAGCTTCCGCCATGAGGGCAGGCTCTTCATCCGCGGCGATCGGCGCCACGTCGAGACTGCCGCTGTGCGGCAGAGGCCGAAGCCGGTTGAACGCCCATTTCACCGCAGGAATGCGGCTCAGCAACGATATCAGTCTCGAAAGCACTGGGAGTTGTCCAAGAGGTACTCGGGCCGTAAGGGCAATCGCTGATTCGCCAGCAATGTGAAAAACTGCCCCGGCCGTCACACCCCTGTCAATTGAGGCGGGACCAATTGCAGAACATCTGCACAGCCTCGCGCGCCACAGCGCTCATTCGAAGTGCATCGATGCGAGTGGATCTTCGTTGCGATCGGGCCGGTGCGTTGGCGCAAGCGGGATGGCCGCGTGCTCCGTTCTGCGGATGCGCGGACGCGCGAGGGCGTGCTGGTGGACCAGCGTCATGGTGAGCACTTCGCATTCTGTGGGTTCGCCGCCCGACGCGCAGTCGATGCTTGACGACTGTCCGGGCCAGGCCTGGGCCGGGCCGGCGATCGCAAGCGACAAAATGATCCGCAAGGCGGCGACGATGCTTGTCTTGGTCATGGGACGCTCCAAACCGTTTCATTGAATGGATCGGGCGAAGCGGGCGATATTCCACGCTGCCACACGATCGCGCGGCAACTCACGCGGGGTTCATCAGTCGTGAGGCAGGCGTGAGGGCGTTCCCTTTCGCAGGTCTTGGGAACCCAGATGCGACAAAGCACCGCCGCGGCGTTCCCGGCCGTCGCGCTTAGGTTATGCGGGCAGCAAGGCGAACCTTCGCATGTCCGATCCTCCCGAAGACAGGATCGTTCCGATCCGCTGCGGCGAGGTGACATGCGCGCTGGCGCAAGACCGCAGCATGACCGTGGCCTCGACGACGTCGACGGAGCAGTCGGGCCTGTTCGGCTATTTGCTGCCGCTGTTCTCGAAGGCCGAAGGCATCGAGGTGAAGGTCGTTGCCGTCGGCGCCGGCCAGGCGGGCAAAACGGCCTGAACGATTGTCAAGTCATCCCTGTTAAAATATTCCACTTTACCGAAATTCGGAATTGGCGTATGTGTCGTTTCACCTCACCCGGCACGAGGGGCGGATCGCGAGTCGTCCGGTACGTGGGTGAGTTGCGGTGGACGCGGGCGCGTCGGCACGCAAGGGTCGGGAGCAGGGCGAGCGGAGGATTGAGCCGAACCTCGTGAGCTCCGACCGCGTGTGACGAACGGCGCGCGCTGCGTACGGCAAAACCGTGTGGTCCTGACTGTCGTTGCTACAGTCAAGCCTTGCGGAAGGCGGCAGCGGCCAACCGGCTCCTCGCCGTCGACTTTTCGCAAGGCGACGGAGGCCAAAGGAATTCGGCTCCGGGGAGGGCACGGCATAAGCCGTCAAACCACTCGCGCAGGGAAGGTCGGGATGTCTCGGCTGCCCTGTACGCCGCTGTGCAGTTTTCCTTGCGCTACACGCGCACAGCGGACCGCGGGTGCCAGCCGGCGCCCGGCCTTCCCTGCGCCCTCGGCAATCCCGGGGGCGAAGCCAGCCGCAAAACTTGGGCCAAACTGGCCGCGAGGCCGCGAAATCATGCCCTTTGGAAGCGGAAAGGCGACTTTATTCTCGCCACGGATGCTTTAAGGAAGAGCCAGGATGCGGCGCAGCACTCAAGGCGCGCCGCGAGTCGAAATTCAGGTCAAACCGGGCACGCTGCCGCAGAGGCCGGGCTCGCACAACGAGAAGGACGTCATTCTATGATCAATACCGTTGGCATCATCGGAGCAGGCACCATGGGCAACGGCATCGCCCAGATATGCGCCGCGGCCGGGCTTTCGGTCGTGATGGTCGACATCTCTGATGCGGCGGTGAACCGCGGCATTTCGACCGTCGGCGGCAGCCTCGAGCGCCTGGTCAAGAAGGAGAAGATGTCGGCGGCCGATCGCGAGGCGACACTCAAGCGCATCACCGGCACGACCGACCGCGCCAAACTGTCCGATTGCGATCTCGTCATCGAGGCTGCGACCGAGAACGAGGAGCTCAAGGTCAAGATCCTGAAGGATCTCTGCGCCACGCTGTCGCCGCGCACGCTGCTCGCGACCAACACCTCGTCGATCTCGATCACCAAGCTTGCCGCCGCGACGGATCGCCCCGATCGCTTCATCGGCATGCACTTCTTCAACCCGGTGCCGGTGATGCAGCTGCTGGAGCTGATCCGCGGCCTGCAGACCTCCGACGACACCCACGCCAAGGCGCTGGACTTCGCCCAGCGCGTCGGCAAGGTGGCGATTACCGCCAAGAACAGCCCCGGCTTCGCCGTCAACCGCATCCTGTGCCCGATGATCAACGAGGCGATCTTCGCGCTCCAGGAGGGGATTGCGACCGCGGAGGAGATCGACGCCGGCATGAAGCTCGGCTGCAACCATCCGATCGGGCCGTTGGCGCTGGCCGATCTCGTCGGCCTCGACACCATGCTCTCGGTGATGGAGGTCTTCTATAAGGGCTTCAACGACCCCAAATACCGTCCGGCCCCCTTGCTCAGGGAAATGGTCGATGCCGGCCATCTCGGCCGCAAGACCGGGCAGGGCTTTTACAGCTACGGCGCCTGATTTGGCGCAGGCGGCGGGCCTTAGCGCTCGCCGCTCAATCCCGCAATTTGCGCTGTGTCAAAGACGACGCACGCAATTGGCCCGACAATGTCGAACGGGCGGCTGGCGGGAACAACGAAAACGGAAAACGAAGGACATGTCGGATCGACTGAAGGCTGAGCGGGAAGCTGCGGCCGAACGGCGGAACTTGCTCACCCAGGATGCGATCGAGCGCACCGGGATCACCGAGCAGATGATCGGGGAACTTGTCACCCGTTTCTACGGACGCGTCCGCGAGGATGCGTTGCTCGGGCCGGTGTTCGCGATCGTGGGGAATTGGGACGAGCATCTCGCCAAGCTCAAAGATTTCTGGTCGTCGGTGGTGCTGATGAGCGGGCGCTACCACGGCTCGCCGATGCGGGCGCACATGCCGCTGAGCCTGGTCGGCGATCATTTCGATCGCTGGCTCGATCTGTTCGAACAGACCGCGCGCGAAGTGTGCCCGCCGCCAGCGGCCGCACTCTTTATCGACAGGGCGCGTCGCATCGCTGATAGTTTTGAGATGGCGTCGGCCACCATTGCCGGCCGCATCGCGTCGCCGCGTCACGTGCTCAGGTCCTGACGAGGGCGAAAGCTGCCTGCAAAACGTGCAGTTGAATCGCTTCGAGGTTGCATCGCGCTGTTTACAGCGCGTTGCACCAATTCCAACATCATTAGTCTGATCTGCAAAATCATCATACCGATCGCGCGGCATGACGTTGAATTGGCAAAAACGTGTTTGAATCCGCGCAATCGTGTTCAATCAAAACGAGCATAGTCATATTGATGCACTGCGGCGCCAATTCTTCGCCTTCATTTCGGCAGAGTTACAGCGCCTGCTACTGTGCATGTCACGCGCATCATTCAGCATCACGTCGTCATCCTCCGACAGCACTGCGGAACCTGAAGCCGATGTGAGCGCGGAGCAAACGCGGCGAACGCTGCTGCTCGGCGCGCTCGCCACGACGGCCTGTCTCGGCTGTTCCGCGCCGGCGCGTGCGGGAGAGGATCCACCAGGCTCCGATGAACGTCCGCAGAAGGGCGACGTGCTCGTGTTCTCCGAAGGCGACAGCGAAGGAAAGCTCATCAAAGCGGCTGATCTGACGGCCGGCGGTCCGCCGGTACATGCCTGGCCGCAGGACCCCAAGACATCGGTGGTGCGCAGCGCATCGCGGCTCAATGAGATCCTGATCATTCGGCTCGATCCGGCTGAGCTCGACGAACAAACGCGCGCGCGTGCCGTCGACGGCATCATCGCTTATTCGGCGATCTGTTCCCATGCCGGCTGTCCCGTCACCGCCTGGGTCAAGAGCGATGTCGGCGACAAGGAGGTGTTCAAGTGCATGTGCCACAACTCCGAATACGATCCCCGCGCCGGCGCGCAAGTGGTGTTCGGACCGGCGCCGCGGCGGCTCGCCGCGTTGCCGCTGGCGCTGGCTGACGGCTCGCTCAGCGTCGTGGGCGGCTTCATGGGAAAGGTAGGTGGCGTACAGCCAGGATGATGACGGTGCGGGGTGTGCCCGCGTCACGAGAGGCCGCATCCGCCGAGGGGCGGACGTCGGGACGAACGACAAGAATTCAAAACAAGAATTCAAACGGATGAAAAAGGGGAACGTCCATGACCAGGAAGCAATTACTGCTATCCGGCTTCGTCGCCTTCACGTGTGTCGCCTCGACCGCCGCGATCGCGGGCCCGATCGAGAGCTATGCGCCCGTCACCCAGCAGCGCCTGGAGAATCCGGAACCAGGCAACTGGATGCTCTATCGGCGCACCTATGACGGGCAGGGCTATAGCCCGCTCGACCAGATCAACACCACCAACGTCAAGGATCTCACGCCGGTCTGGACCTTTGCCACCGGCGTGGTCGAGGGCCACGAGGCGCCGCCGATCGTCAACAACGGTGTAATGTTCGTGGCAACGCCGATGGGGCAGGTGATCGCGCTGAACGCGAAGACCGGCGATGAATATTGGCGCTACAAGCGGCAGCTCCCCGACGATCTGTTCCAGCTGCATCCGACCAGCCGCGGCGTCGGCCTGTGGGAGGACAAGCTTTATCTCGCCACCACCGACGACCATGTCGTCGCACTCGATGCCAAGACCGGCAAGGTGGTGTGGGATACCAAAGTGCAGGATTACAAGAAGGGTCAGTACATGACCCTGATGCCACTGATCGTCGACGGCAAGGTCATCGTCGGCGGTTCCGGCGGCGAACTCGGCGTGCGCGGTTACGTCGTCGCCTACGATGCCAATGACGGCAAGGAATTGTGGCGCACCTTCACCATTCCCGGCGAGGGCGAGCCCGGTCATGACACCTGGCAGGGCGACGACTGGAAGACCGGCGGCGGCTCGGCCTGGATGACCGGCAATTACGACAAGGACACCAAGACGATCTATTGGGGTGTCGGCAACGCCGCGCCGTGGCCCGGCGAAACCCATCCCGGCGACAATCTCTATACCTCGTCGGTGCTCGCGCTCGATCCCAGCAACGGCAAGATCAAGACCTATCACCAGTACCACCAAAACGATTCCTGGGACTGGGACGAGGTCGACGCGCCGATGCTCGTCGATTTGCAGCGCGACGGCCGCACCTTCAAGAGCCTGATCCATCCGGGGCGCGACGCGATCTTCTGGGTGCTCGAGCGCACACCGACCAAGATCAACTACGTCGCCGGCTGGCCGTTCGTCGCCACCGACGTCTGGAAGGGCATCGACGCCGAAAGCGGGCGTCCGATCGTCGATCCCGATCACAAGCCGGCGATCGGCAAGCGCGTCGAGTTCTGTCCGTCACTGTGGGGCGGCAAGGACTGGCCGTCGGCGGCCTATAGCCAGAAGACCGGCCTCGTCTATGTTCCCGCCAACGAGAATTTCTGCGGCGGCTTCACCGGCGAGAAAGTGCCGCTCAAGCCAGGCGAGCTCTGGCTCGGCACCAAACCGGAGGATATCGGGTTGAAGGCGAAGCCCGGCGCTGATCATTTCGGCGAGCTGCAGGCCTGGGATCCCGCGACGGGCAAGAAGGTGTGGCAGCACAATTTCCCGAAGTCGCAGCTGTTCGGCTCGGTGACGGCGACAGCAGGCGATCTCATCTTCGCCGGCGGCACCAACGACCGCAACTTTCGCGCCTTCAACGCCAAGACCGGCGAAGTGCTGTGGGAGCAGAAGACCAACTCCGGCATCATGGCCATGCCGGTGTCGTATGAGATCGACGGCACGCAATACGTCGCGATCCAGTCGGGTTGGGGCGTGGACGCACAGCGCATCCAGGACGCGCTCGCGACCAACAACATCGGCATCGAGTCCAATGTGCCGCAAGGCGGCGTGATCTGGGTGTTCGCGCTGAAGAAATAAGCTCCGCGGCGGATCGAAGTAGGCGGAGCGTGTGGGGGGAAATGCGGCGGACGGCAACGTCCGCCGCATTTTGCGCGCGAGCCGCGGCCGCCACCCTCTCCCACAAGGGGAGAGGGCACATCGGCTGGCAAACGCCTGCGAGCGCGCCTCAAGCCTCCAACTGCTTGCCGATCGGCAACGCGCGGATGCGCTTGCCGGTCGCGGCGAAGATCGCGTTCATCAGCGCCGGTGCGAACGGCGGCACGCCGGGCTCGCCGACGCCGCTCGGCGGCGTGTCGGGTCCGGGCGGCACGATGTAGACGTTGGTCATCAGCGGGGCCTCGTCCATCCTGATGACCTGGAAGTCGTCAAAATTCTTCTGCTCGACCTTGCCGTCCTTGAAGGTGACCGCGCCATACTTGGCGAGGCTCAGGCCCATGATCGCGGCGCCCTCGATCTGTGAGGCGATGCGCTCGGGGTTGACATAGGTGCCGCAGTCGATCGCAGTGTCGACCCGCGGCACAGTCAGCTTGCCCTTGTCGTCGACGGCCACCTCGACGATGGTCGCGATGTAGCTGACGAAGCTGCGGTGCACGGCGATGCCGAGGCCGTGGCCCTTCGGCACCTGACGGCCCCATTCGCCCTTCTCGGCGACCAACTCGACCACCTTGCGCAGGCGCGCGGTATCGATCGGGTAGCTGTCATAGGGCTCGCCGTAGTTCCAGAGATCTTTCACCGCTGGCTTGACGATGCGGGGGCTGCCGATCAGGGCAAGCAACGTCTCCTTCTGGTCGCGGCCGGTCGCGTTCGCGATCTCGCCGACCATCGACTGCACCGCAAAGGCGCGCGGGATGTTCGAGACCGAACGGAACCAGCCGATGCGGGTGAACGCGGCAGCTTCCGGGTTCTCGCAGGAGATATTGGCGATCTCGAACGGCATGTCGACGAGGCCCATGCCGAGCTCGAACGCTGCTGCGTGATTGGCCCCGGCGGCGAAGGTCGAGGCGATGGTGGGCGCCACGCTGCGATGACGCCAGGCGATCACCTTGCCGTCCTTGTCGAGCCCCGCCTCGATGCGTTCGACCGAGACGGTGTGCAGGAAGTCGTGATGGAGGTCGTCCTCACGGGTCCATTGCACCTTCACCGGCGCGCCCAGCTCCTTCGACAGCAGCGCGGCCTCGAGCGCGAAGTCGCATTTCGACTTGCGGCCGAAGCCGCCGCCGAGCAGCGTGACGTTGACGGTGACATTTCCCTCGGGGATGCCGAGCGTCTTGGCGACATCCTCGCGCGTGCCGCCGGGGCTCTGCACCGGCGCCCAGATTTCCGCCTTGTCGCCCTTGACGTCGGCGACCGCGACCGGTGGCTCCATGCTGACATGGGCCAGATGCGGCAGGTAATATTCGCCGATCACGACCTTGGCGGCGGCCTTCAGCGCGGCGTCCGCGTCGCCCTCCTGGCGCACGACGAGGCCCGGCTTGCGCGAGGCCTCCTCGAGCTCCTTGCGGTAGGCGACCGAGTCGTATTTGCCGTTGGCACCGTCGTCCCAGACGAGCTTCAGCGCATCGCGGCCCTTGATCGCAGCGCCGGTGTTGCGCGCGATCACCGCGACGCCGCCAAGCGGCTGGAACTTCGAGGGCCACGGCCAACCGCGGACCTGCATCACCTTCTCGACGCCGGAGATCTTCATCGCCTCAGCCGGGTCGAACGAGACGAGCTTGCCGCCGGTGACCGGCGGCCGCGCGATCACGGCGTACTTCATGCCGGGCAGACGCACATCCGCGCCGTAGCCGGCCTTGCCGGTGGTGATGTCGTGGAGATCGACGATGCCGACCTGGCCCTTGGTCAGATAGCGGAAGTCCTTGGGGTCCTTCAGCTTGAGGCCTTCGATGCTCGGCACCGATTCCTTGGCGGCGTCGGCCGCGAGTTCGCCGAAGCCGAGCTTGCGTCCGCTGGCGCTGTGGACGACCTCGTGATTGACCGCCTTCACCTCGGTCGCCGGAACGCCCCAGCGTTTTGCGGCGGCCTGCTCCAGCATGGTGCGGGCGGAGGCGCCGATCTGGCGCATCGGAATCAAATAGTGTCGCGTGCTGCGCGAGCCGTCGGTGTCCTGATTGCCGAACTTGACCTCGTCGCCATGGGCCTGTTGCACCTTCACCTTGGACCAGTCGGCCTCCATTTCCTCGGCCACGATCAGCGGCAGGCTGGTGCGCACGCCGGTGCCCATCTCGGAACGGTGGGCGAGGATGGTGACGGTGCCGTCGGGCGCGACCGCGACGAAGACGCGTGGATCGACCACGACGCCATGCGGCATCTTGCCGGCGCCGGTCTCATAGGCGAAGGCCTGGCGCGACATCACGGGGGCGGCGAGCACGAAGCCGCCGGTGACGCCGAGCCCCTTCAGGATGCTGCGGCGCGAGACCTTCTCGACCTTCAGATTCTTTTCGAAGCCACGAAGCTTCCGGGGATTGTCGATGAAATTCATGTCACACTCCCGTCGATGCGAGGTGGACGGCGTTCTCGATGCGCTGGTAGCAGCCGCAGCGGCAGATGTTGCCGGACATCGCCTCGCGGATCTGGTCGTGCGAAGGTTTTGGGTTGTCCATCAGCAGTGCGGCGGCCTGCATGATCTGGCCGGCCTGGCAGAAGCCGCATTGGGGAACGTTGACCTGGCGCCATGCCTTCTGGACGGGATGATCGCCATCGGGATGCAGCCCCTCGATCGTGGTGACCTCGCGCCCGGCGACGTCGTTGATCGAGGTGATGCAGGAGCGCACCGCCTCCTTGTCGACGATGACGGTGCAGGCGCCGCACAGGGCCTGGCCACAGCCGAACTTGGTGCCGGTGAGCCCGGCCTCGTCGCGCAGGAACCAGAGTAGCGGGAGATCCGGGTCGCCGTCCCAGCTCTGTTCCTGGCCGTTGATCTTCACCTTGATCATGATCGTCCCTCGCTCTTCATAAGCTTTGCCGATTTGGGTTTGTCGACGTCGGTCGGCACCATGGTCGGTGCGCCGTCGCGGCCGCACTCCGGCCCGTTGTCCCGCGCGGGCAGATCCCGGCAGGGGGCAGGAAAGCGAATCGCAATGTCCGGATGTGCTCGATACCTCCCGTTTTGTTCTTAGTTGATTGAAGTTCGCGCGGCATCGTCACGCCGCGATCGTATCAGAGATCGGATCGCGGCGGTATTCACAGCCGGGTGTTCTCGACGTGAGATTGCATCCGTGATTTGTCAAAAGCAGGGCGCGGCAAGACGTCGCGCGTTTTGTGCAACTACAAAATGAGATTCGAAGTGAAAAAAGGCTTCGTCCGCCAGAGGGACTGCGCGGACGAAGCAGGATGCCTCAGTCGAGGGAGGGAGAAACGCAGGACGCTGACTTCAAGAACGAAGGAGGCGGCACTGCGCAGTCATTCAGAGACCAGGACTGAGGAGCGGAACGCGCTTGCATACGCAAAGTGCACAGGCGGCAACATTGGCCGCAATCATTCGAGAGCCACACCTGTCCGGCTCGCTGGCGGCGGTTGCGGCCAGCGAGCGGAGAGAGGCGTGGCCAACGTCTGGACGGCCCTGTTCAGGCGGCCTTGGCTTTCGCAACGTGGGTCGCGATCGCGTCCATCAGCGCCGGCGACAGGCAGTCATAGGGCTCGAGGCCGATTTCCTTCAGCCGCGACCGGATGCCGGCCATCTGCTCAGGCTTCACGCCCGATTCGATCACAGAGGAGACGAAGGCGGCGAATTGCGGCGCCTGCGAGCCCTGCTCCTGGAACAGCTCCGGATGGATGAAATCGAGACCGTAGAACGGGTGGTTCTTGTTCTCGATGCGGCCATACATGTGCGTGCCGCAAGCCTTGCAGGCGTGACGCTGGATCACCGCCGAGGCGTCGACGATCTGGAGCTTGTCGCCGTTCTCGAGCACGGTGAGATTCTGGCGCGGCACCACCGCGACCACAGAGAAGTTCGCGCCCTCCGGCTTCCAGCACTTGGTGCAGCCGCAGGCGTGGTTGTGCGCCACGTCGCCCTTGATGCCGACCTTGACCTGATGGTCCTTGCATTTGCAGGCGAGTGTGCCGCCGGCAAAGTGGCCGGTGCCTTGTTTGATACCGTTGTCGATCGAGGGATGGAGTGCAGTCATGAGTCGATCCTCCTTGGGTGTGACGCTTGCGAGCTAGAACACGACGACTGAACGAATGGATTTACCCTCGTGCATCAGGTCGAAGCCCTTGTTGATGTCTTCGAGCTTGAGCGTGTGGGTGATCATTGGATCGATCTGGATCTTTCCGTTCATGTACCAGTCGACGATCTTCGGCACGTCGGTGCGGCCACGGGCGCCGCCGAAGGCGGTGCCGCGCCAGTTGCGGCCGGTGACGAGCTGGAACGGACGGGTTGCGATCTCCTTGCCGGCTTCGGCGACGCCGATGATGATCGAGGTGCCCCAGCCGCGATGGCAGGCTTCCAGCGCCTGGCGCATCACCGTGGTGTTGCCGGTGCAGTCGAACGTGTAGTCGGCACCACCGTCGGTCAGGGTGACCAGATGCGGGACGATGTCGCCGGTGATCTTCTTCGGGTTGACGAAGTCGGTCATGCCGAACCGGCGGCCCCATTCCTCCTTGGAGTCGTTGACGTCGACGCCGATGATCTTGTCGGCGCCGGCCATCTTGGCGCCCTGGATCACGTTCAACCCGATGCCGCCGAGGCCGAACACGACGACGTTGGAGCCCGGCTCGACCTTGGCGGTGTTGACGACGGCGCCGACGCCGGTGGTGACGCCACAGCCGATATAGCAGCTCTTGTCGAAGGGGGCGTCCTCGCGGATCTTCGCCACCGCGATCTCGGGCAGCACCGTGAAGTTGGAGAAGGTCGAGCAGCCCATATAGTGATAGATCGGCTTGCCCTTGTAGGAGAAGCGGCTGGTGCCGTCGGGCATCACGCCCTTGCCCTGCGTCGCGCGGATCGCGGTGCAGAGATTGGTCTTCTGGCTCAGACAGCTTTTACACTGGCGGCATTCCGGCGTGTAGAGCGGAATGACGTGATCGCCCGGCTTCACGGAGGTCACGCCCGCACCGATCTCGCGGATGATGCCGGCGCCCTCATGGCCGAGGATCGACGGGAAGATTCCTTCGCTGTCGAGACCGTCGAGCGTGTAGGCGTCGGTATGGCAGATGCCCGTTGCCTTGATCTCGACCAGGACTTCGCCGGCCTTCGGTCCTTCCAGATCGACTTCGACGATCTCGAGTGGTTTCTTGGCTTCAAAAGCGACGGCGGCACGTGTCTTCATCGGTAACTCCTCAAATTCTCGCAGGGCGCCGAGACTTGAGTCTCAGCCGGGCCCCAAACGTTCACTTCTTGCCCATGCACGAGTCTTCATTCTTGGTATAGGCGTCGTTCTTGTCCTCATGCTTGCCGGGGCGGGCGCGACCCCAGGCCTCGTCGGAGCGGGCGCGCAGATAGACGTAGAGATCGTCCATGTAGCAGGCGACGTTCGGGTTATCTCCGAAGGCCGGCATCACGTTTTCTGCGGCGGTGGAGATGTTCTTGCGGCCCGAGGCGACGACGCCGAGAAAATCGGCATAGCTCATCGTCTTGAGCGAATCCTTCAGTGCGGGCGCGTAGGTCGAGCCCATGCCATCCGGGCCATGACACACATGGCAGTCCGAGTGATAGCGGCGGTATCCGGAATAGGTGTACCAGTCGACGGAGTCGCCGTTGATCTTGTAGGTCGGGTTACCCTCCTTATCGAGCCATTCGCCAGTTTCGTTCTGCTTGACGGCGGTCGGGTCGCCCGAGCCGTCCGCGACAGCAATTCCTCCGGACGCAACGAAGATCATCGCAGCAATGACAGAGCAGATTTTACGCAAGAGGTGTTCCTCGAAGGCATCAGGTGGAGACGAGCCGGCGCGTGGAGTTGATCCACGCGCCGGAGCGATACGGAGGTAAGGCTAGTTCGCGGGCAGCGAGAACACGGTCAGCGTACCGCCGAGTGCCGTGTAGTTGCTGAGCGCGGCGTAGCCACCGACTGCACCGAGACCTGCGGTCGGATCAGTCAGGCCAGCTGCCAGACCGATGCCGGCCCAGCCGCCCACGCCGGAGAGCACTGCGACATACTGCTTGCCGCCGTTCTCGTAGGTGGTGACGTTGCCGATGATGCCGGAAGGAGTCTTGAACTTGTAGAGCTCCTTGCCGGTCTTGGCGTCGACTGCCTTCAGGTAGCCTTCGAGCGTGCCGTAGAACACCACGCCGCCGGCGGTTGCGAGCGCACCCGACCAGACCGAGAACTGCTCCTTGTTCGACCAGACGATCTTGCCGGTCTTGCCGTCCCAGGCGATGAAGTTACCCATATGGGTATCGCCCTGCGGCGGATACATCGAGAGCGTCGCGCCCACATAGGGCTGGCCCGCGGTGTAACTCACCTTGAACGGTTCGTAGTCCATGCAGACGTGGTTGGTCGGAACGTAGAACAGCTGCGTGTCGGGCGAGTAGGCCGCCGGCTGCTCGTCCTTGGTGCCGAGCGCGGCCGGGCAGATGCCCTTCACGTTGTGATCTTCGCCGGCCTTGTCGGTCGAAGCTGCGTCGAGCACCTTCGGACGGCCATAGGTGGCGGAGTTCTTGTCCATGTCGACGCCGGAGGTCCAGTTCACCTTCGGATCGTACTTTTCGGCAACCAGCAGTTCGCCGTTGGTGCGATCGAGCGTGTAGCCGAGACCGTTACGATCGAAGTGTGTCAGCAGCTTGCGCGGCTGGCCGTTGATCGACTGATCCGACAGGATCATCTCGTTGACGCCGTCATAGTCCCATTCGTCATGCGGCGTCATCTGGTAGACCCATTTGGCGACGCCGGTGTCCGGGTTACGTGCCCAGATCGTCATCGACCATTTGTTGTCACCGGGACGCTGCTTCGGATTCCAGGTCGAGGGGTTGCCCGACCCGTAATAGACGAGGTTCAGCTCGGGATCGTAGGAGATCCAGCCCCAGGTCGCGCCTCCGCCGATCTTCCACTGATCGCCTTGCCAGGTCTTCAAGCTGGAATCCTTGCCGACCGGCTTGCCGAGTGCGGTGGTCTTGTCGTCGACCAGGATCTGGTCATCCGGGCCTTCCGAATAGCCGCGCCAGGCGACCTTGCCGGTCTTGATGTCGTAGGCGGTCATGTGGGCCTGAACGCCAAACTCGCCGCCGGAGATGCCGACTAGCACCTTGTCCTTGACGACCATCGGTGCCGAAGTGCCGGTCTCGCCCTTGCTGGGATCGCCGTTCTTGGCGGTCCATGCAACCTGACCGGACTTGGCGTCGAGCGCGACCAGGGTCGTGTCGGCCTGATGCAGGAAGATCTTGCCGTCGCCGTAAGACAGGCCGCGGTTAACCGTATCGCAGCACATCACCGGGATGACGTTCGGATCCTGCTTCGGCTCGTACTTCCAGACGATCTTGTTCTCGTTGGAAAGGTCAATGGCGTAGACCTTGTTCGGGAACGGCGTATGGACGTACATCATGTTGCCGATGATCAGCGGGCCGCCTTCGTGGCCGCGCAGCACGCCGGTCGAGAAGGTCCAGGCAACCTGGAGCTTGCCGACATTTTGTGCGTTGATCTGGTTGAGCTTGGAGTAGCGGGTATTGGCATAGTCGCCTGTCGGCATCACCCAGTCTTTCGGGTTCTGCGACATCTTGTTCAGCTCGTCGTTGGCTGACGCGCTGCCGACGGCGAGAGCCGCCGCGGATCCAAGAAAGGTCGCCAGTAGTACCTTGCGCATAGTCATTCCTCCGTTGGTCTCGTTTATTGTTTCCGAAGCATTGCTCAATCACCGGGCTTCTCGTCCGGCGTCTGCTCGTGCAGGGCGGTCACGTTGGGGACCAGAAACGATGCTGTGCTGTCTCCTCCTCCGATGAGAGCTACGGGTCCACGTGCAGGAGCGGCCCGTTCTTTTTGTTCCTGCCGCAATCCCTAACGACTTCGTCAACGGGAAACTTGCCCAAGAGTGAACCCGCTTTGCTCGACAGCGCACGGAGACAAAGTTTTTGATTTTGCAGTAGCGAATTCAGCGGCTTCCGTGCGGCCCGGTGCCGCGTGCAACGATCAGGTTCCCCTTGACGGCGGTGCAACTAAGGCGGAGGATTAACGTTCAAGAGTGGCGAAGGAACGATGGCGCTCGTTTCAAAAGACCGCCCAAATTTGAGGTAAACGTCACGCAATCATGGCTGAGGCTCCAGCAGGCGCTTGCCGCGATTCGCGTCGAATCTCCGGGTATCACCAGTGGCTGGATTAATGTCCGACACAATTCACACGCTCTCGACGACCGGACTGACGCCGAAGCGACAGATCCAGAGCTGGATCGACGGGCTGACGAGTCTGTGCGGGCACTTCGATGTCGATCCGCTGGAAGCATCCTCGCTCGAAGGGCGCATCGACTACACCAGCGTCTCGCGCCTGAAGCTTTGTCAGATCGAGGTCAGCCAGCATCGCATCGCGCACACGCTGGCGCGCGCCAAGGCCAATGAACACCCGTACATCAAAATTCACTTCCAGACATATGGCGTGTCCTATTTCGAGCAGGAAGGCCGCCACAT
This sequence comes from Bradyrhizobium ganzhouense, assembly GCF_049949285.1. Lineage (NCBI taxonomy): Bacteria > Pseudomonadati > Pseudomonadota > Alphaproteobacteria > Hyphomicrobiales > Nitrobacteraceae > Bradyrhizobium > Bradyrhizobium ganzhouense. The sequence goes on along the minus strand of NZ_CP181318.1, from coordinate 6,555,591 downwards.
CGAGCTGAACCCTGGCGACATCATCGCCTATGACGTCTCATGCCCGCATCTGATCGTCAGTCCCGCCTTCACGCGCCACGACGTGGTGATCGTGCCGAAGGCGCTGCTGCGCGATCGCGGCTTCCCGTCGCAGCGCATGCCGGCCTGCAAGTTGTCGGCGAAGACGGGGACGGGGCGGATCGCCCATGATTTCGTCCATGCCACGTTCGACGAGGCGGCGAAGCTGTCGGCCAACAGCGCGGTCGGTGTTGCCGATTCGCTGATCGACCTGTTGCTGCTGCCGCTGCGCGAAGCCGACACGATGTTCGATCGGGTCGGGCCTGAGGCGATGTATGTGCGTGCCCAATTTTTCATTCGCGAGCACTTGCGCGATCCCGATCTGTGCATCGACCAGATCTCCGCCGAGCTCGGCTGCTCCAAGCGCTATCTGCACATGCTATTCTCGGAGCGCGGCACCACGGTGAGCGATTACATCTGGCAGGCACGCCTCCAGAACTGCCGCCAGGAGCTCGAGGCGCACGGCGGCAAGACCATCACCGATGTCGCATTCTCCTGGGGCTTCTCCAGCTCATCGCATTTCAGCCGCGTGTTCCGGAAATATTTCGGTGTGGTGCCGTCTTCGATCCACAAGGGGCAACAGGGCGCTGTTGCCGTGGACCAGAACTAGGCCCGCTAGCCACGAGAGCGGCTCAGCGCCGCGTTACACAGCATTCCGCTCCAATGCAGACGCCGCGGGCGCCGGTGCTGCCGGGCGATTCAAAGCCGCGGCGTTCGATCGCGAGCCGCCTCCTCCATCATTCCGGGATGCGTGCGCAGCACGCAGGCCCGGAATCCACCGAGCCGCATGTGCTGGAGCAAAATGGATTCCGGGCTCGCCCTGCAGGCGCCGCGGAATGACGAGAGCGCTCACCGCTGAATGATCTTGGTCCAGACGTCGCCGAGGATCGCCGGCTCGCGCGGCGGCAGATAGGTCAGGCCGGCTTGCTTGCCGAATTCGGCGATCTTGCCCTCGGCCGCAAGATCCGTCAGCGCCTTGTTGACGGCCTCGATCAAGGCAGGATCGCTGCCAAGCCCGACATAGCCGCGATTGGCCCCGATCGGATAGTAATAGCCGGAGGCTGATATCGCCGTGTCGGGATGCGCGGCGCGGTGGGCGTCGTAGCGCGCGAGATCGATCAAGGTCGCATCATAATCGCCGCGATCGAGCGCGCCCAGGAGGTCCTCGCGGGCGGGCACGAGGTGGGTGATGTTGTCGATCAGCCGTCCCTTGTCGAACGTCATCAGGATAGCGTCGCCGAGCGATCCGCTTTCGATCGCGAGGCGAAGACCCGCGAGGTCGCCGATATCGCCGATCTTGCGGCCCTGTGCCTTCGGCCCGAGCACCACCGTCATCGGTGAATAGATGTAAGGCCGGCTCGGCGCGAGGACGCCGAGAGCGACGCGGCGGCGCCGGTCGTCGCGCGTGGCGCCCGCGAAATCCGGCAAGCGCGCCGTCTTCAGGCCGGGCTTGACGAGGGAATCCGTCGTCAGCGCGTAGCCGCCAATCAGCGAGCAGCGGCCATCGGACAGCAGCGCATTGGCCTCGAGCTGCGGGCTCGAATCCTCGTCCAGCTTGCTTTCGAACCACTGGATCCTGAGCGGACGTCCCATCCGGTCTGCGATCGCTTGCGCCAGCAGGACGTCGAAGCCCGAGTCCGGTTTGCCACGGTGATGCGCCGAGAGCGGCGGCCGGTCCTCGTCGAGACAGATGCTCAGGGGATCTGCCGCCCACGCCGCTGTCACTGGGCCCGCGAGCACGATGGCGAGGCCGAGTGCTGCCAGCCGGCCTCTCATGGCTTCCTCCGGCTCGAGATGAAGGCCCAGAGATTTCCGATCTCGTCGTCGCTTAAAATGTCGCCCCACGGTGGCATCTTGTTGTTCTTGCCGTTCTTCACGGTGGTGACGAAGCGCGTTTGGTCGTCGGGAAAGGCGCGCAGGTCCGGCGTGATGGTGCCGGAATTCATCATGTTGGGGCCGTGGCAGTGCGAGCATTTTTCGGCATAGGTCGACTTGCCGTGGTCGATCTGCGCCTGCAGCGGATTGCCATTCGGATCATCCGCGGCACGTACGGTCGCCGCAAGCGCGACCGTCAGCACCGCGACGGTGGCGAGGATCGCCACCGTCTTGTGAGATGTGTCTCTCAACGTGTCTTGCCGCTACTGCTTCACCGCAAAGACCCACAGCGAGCCGCCGGGCGGCACCTTGGCCAGTCGCTCGTCGCCGGAGAACAGCGAGTAGACGCCGCCATAGCCGCTGGTGACGGCGATATACTGCACGCCGTCCTGCTGCCAGGTCACCGGCTGTCCCTCGATGCCGGAGCCGGTCTGGAATTGCCAGAGCTTCTTGCCGGTGTCAGCGTCAAAGGCCTCGAACTCACCGGTCAGCGCACCCGTGAACACGACGCCGCCCGCGGTCGACAGCACGCCGGAGAAGCGCGGGATGTCGCTTGCCGCCTCCCACTTCGCCTTGCCCGTCATCGGATCGATCGCCTTCAGATGGCCGCGCGCGCCGTCACCCCATTCCCAGGGATCGGTCAGGTCCATGCCGAGATACCATTCACCCTGCTTGAAGGTGGCCGGCTCCGACTTGTACCTGCCGCCGAACGCGAGCGTGTTGGCGTAGGCAAGGCCGGTCTGCGGGTTGAACGACATCGGCTCCCAGTTCTTGCCGCCGAGGATCGACGGATAGACGGTGACCTTCTTGCCCTCGCGTGCGCCGGCGACGACATCGGTCTCGATCGGCCGCCCTGTCTTCAGATCGACGCCGGTTGCCCAATTCACCTTCACGTAAGGATTGGCCGCGAGCAGCTTTCCGTTGGTGCGGTCGAGCACGTAGAAGAAGCCGTTGCGGTTGGCGTCCATCAGCACCTTTGTGGGCTTGCCCTCGACGTTCATGTCGGCAAGCACCATCTCGGCAACTGCGTCATAGTCGAACGGATTGTTCGGCGAGAACTGGTAGTGCCACTTGATCTTGCCGGTCTTCGGATCCATCGCCAGCACGGAGCAGGTGTAGAGATTGTCGCCGGGCCGCACAGCCGCGTTGAACGGGCCGGGATTGCCGATGCCCCAATAGACCGTGTTCAGCTCGGGATCATAAGAGCCCGTGATCCAGGTCGAGCCGCCGCCAAGCTTCCAGGTGTCACCCTTCCAGGTGTCGCCGCCGGGCTCATCCGGCGCGGGGACCGAGTGGGTGCGCCAGAGATGCTTGCCCGTTGCCGGATCCCAGCCGTCGATGAAGCCGCGGGTGCCGAACTCGGCGCCGGAGATGCCGGTGATGACGACACCGTCGGCGACCAGCGGAGCCACCGTCATCGAATAGCCTTCCTTGATGTCGGCTGCCTTCTGCCGCCACAGCTCCTTGCCGTCCTTGGCGTCGATCGCGATCACGTTGGCGTCGAGCGTGGTGCGGAACAGCTTGCCCTCGTAGAGCGCGCCGCCGCGATTGATGATGCCGCAGCAGACGATGCGCGGCGTCTCGGCTGGATATTCGATCTTGGATTTCCAGATCTGCTTGCCGGTCTTGGCGTCGACCGCCATGGTCGCGTTGTGGGAGGTCACGTAGATCACGCCCTGGTAGACCAGCGGCTGCGATTCCTCGCTGCGATCGTCGTTGAAGGAGTAATTCCAGACCGGGACGAGGTTCTTGACGGTGTCCTTGTTGACCTGGTTCAGCGTCGAGAAGCGCTGGAGATTGTAGCCCATCCCGTAATTGAGAACGTTCGACGTATCGGTTGCGCCTTTGACCAGTTGATCGGTCGTCTGCGCGCTCGCAACCGAGCATGCGGATATGACGAGGCTCGCGGCCATCGCAAAGCGTTTCATCCGTTCCTCCCAATATGCGCGCCTTTTGACGCTGCGATTGCAACACTCCACTCGAAAGCAAAACCCGTCAATACGAAAGTCGGAAGCGCGCTGCCGATAGTTTGGACGCCAGATGCCAGGCTTGATGCGGTAATCCTCGAAGAATTTTACTCGTCTTGCGCGAATGCGCTGCACCAATTTCCACGGTGCGAAGATTCGCGCAGCGCGAGAATTCTGGTGCGACCGGTTCCGTCGCGGTCGTGGCATCGCAATTCGGCTTGAACCGGGGCCGGCTTGCGGACTTATGCTGTCGCGATCCCCCGCGAATCGGGGCTCATGGTCAGGGAGGTCAAAATGATATCGCGTCGCTCAGTTGCGCTTGCGCTCACGCTCGCTGTGCTCTCCGGTCCGGCCTGGTCGGCATCCGCCGGTGCCGTCAAGATGTTCGACACCGATAATGACGGCACGCTCGATCTGGCCGAGGTGAAGAAGGCGGCCGCCGCGCTGTTCGCAAAGCTCGATCCCGACCATGATGGGACGCTCGACATGCGTGAATTGCGCGGACGGTTAACAGCGAAAGAACTCGCCGCTGCAGACCCCGATCACGACGGGACGCTGACACTCGACGAATATCTTGCCGTGGTGGAGCAGCGCTTCAACGCGGCGAATCCCGACAAGGATGGAACGCTGGATGCGAAGGAGTTGAACTCGCGCGCGGGTCGCGCACTGCTGCGGTTGTTGCGTTGAGAACAGCCGCGCTTGACTGGGAGCGAAGGCGATTTGTCCGAGAGTGAACTGTACGCGCACCGCGCGACCGTTCGCTGTGTTCTCGGTCCGATTCCAGACTTGCGCGGTTGCTGACGCAGCCCTAGGTTTTGCCCGGCGCGATGTCGCGCTCAATACTTGGGGAGACCCCGAATGGCTTGGAAAGCTCCGAAGATCGTGGAAGTGCCGGTCGGCATGGAAATCAACATGTACGCCTGCGCTGCGCGCAAGTAAGACTGAACGACCTGCCGCGGCTTCGATGGCGAATACCGTCGAAGCCGTGGTAGTGTTCGTGATGCGCATTGGAGCCCATACAATCTGGACGGCGGTCGCGTGTACGCTCACGCTCGTGCCACTGTGCGCCAGGGCCGAAGAGGGCTTCGACACCGAACACATCTTCGGCTTCATGATCGGCAGCGATATCGGCAATCCCGGCGAGCGCGAATTCCAGACCCAGACGACGGGACGCTTCGGCAAGGGCGGTGGCACCTATCGCGCCCTCGGCCAGGAAGTCGAGATCGAAATCGTGCCGCTGCCCAATTTTCGCGTCGAGGTCGGCAGCACCGCGACGCTGCATGACATCACCGGCGTCCCTGATATCGACGATCGCCGCCAGTTCAACTTCCAGGGCCTCTCGCTCGACCTACGTTATCGCCTGCTCGACCGCGAGAGCGCCCCGTTCGGGATGACGATCGCCGCCGAGACCCATGGCGACCGCATCGATGAAGTCAGCGGCGCCAAGGGACGGATGTACGGCACCGACTTGACGCTCGCGTTCGATCGCGAGTTGATCCCAAATTTTGCGATCGGCGCGCTCAATTTGATCTACCAGCCGGAATGGACGCGCTTCGAGGTGAGCGGGTTGTCCGAGAAGAGCTCCACCATCGGCGCCGCCTTCGCCGGCATGGTGCGCGTCAGCCCAAACGTGCTGCTCGGCGGCGAGATGCGCTACTTCCGCCAATACGAGGGCATCGGACTCGGCGAGTTCTCAGGGCAAGCCCTGTTCGTTGGGCCGACCGCGTACTTCCAGCTCTCTGAGCAATCACGACTCACCTTGAGTTGGAGCACGCAGGCCTGGGGTCGGCCGGCCGGATCGGGGGCCAATCTCGATCTCGTCAATTTCGAGCGCCACCAGGCGCGCTTGGTGTTCGGGATTAACTTCTAGCAGAGCAGGTTCCAGCGCATCCCTCACGCCGGATTGAAACTTCCGGCTCCTCGGGACGTATCCCTTCTGCTAGACTTAATCGCTTCCTGCGCGAGGATCCCGGCATGAATCCGATCGACCTGGTGGTGACTGTGTGCGCGGTGCTCTCGCCTGCGACCTGCGAGGAGCAGCATATTGTGTTCAACTATGCGGGGTCGCCGACGCAATGCGCGATGGCCGCGCCGCCCTATATCGCGCAATGGGTCGGCGAGCACCCGAAGTGGCAGGCCGTGCGCTGGCGCTGTGAATACCCGCATCCAAACGACAAGGCGTGAAGTGTAGCGCTACTTGGTGCAGTCCTTCAGATCCTTGTCGGCGATCGAGAACACCGCATCGGCCTTGATCTCGATGTCGCGCACGACGCACTGCCGTGAATTGGGGTAGCTGACCTTGGCGTCGTAGCGGCCGGGCTCGACGCCGGTGATGCGCAGCCGCTCGTCGTGGTCGACCTCCTTGTCCTTGTCGTTCAGGCACTGGTTCGGACCCCAGTCGGTCTTGCCAACAGGCGCGAGCTGGAAGCCGGAGATCGTCTCGCTCGTCAAATTCCAGAGCCGGATGCCTTTGCCTTTGCTCTGCGCGGCTGCTTCGCCGGCAAACGCCAGCAACGCGATCAACACCAGACCCCAACGCATCAAATCGTCCTCCCAAAAATCGTCCTCTCAAGGCGACGCCGTTATTGTCTGATCAGGCGCTCGCGGTTCTTTGCCTTGTCGAAATTCTTGGCGCGGTCAAGGCCGATCGGTGCAATCAGCCTGGCCGAGGTGAGATCGGCGCCCTCGAAATCGGTGTCGACGACGGTCGCCCCGGTCAGGTCGGCGCCGCCGAGCTGGGCGTTCTTCAGTGACGCCCCGGTCAGGTCGGCGCCCTTGAGGGAGGCAAACTCGAGATCGACGCGCGACAGGTCGGCGTTGTGCGCGTTCAACCGTTCCAGATTGGCCGATCGCAGCACGGCGCGCATCAAACCCATCGACTGGTTGCGCATGTCGGCGCCGAGATGCGCGTCGGCGATCGAGGCGCCGACCAGGCTCGCGCCGTTGAGATCAGCTGCAATGCGCGCGCCGGATAAATCAGCGCCGTCGAGGTGAACGCGCGCCATCTGGGTGGCGAACAGGTTGGCGCCCTTCAGGCTCGCGCCCGTGAGATCCGCGTCGAGAAGCCACGCCTGATCGAGGATCGCTCGATCAAGACGGGCGCCGCCGAGTTTTGTCTTGTTCAGCCGTGCCGCGCGAAGCACCGCCCTGGAAAGGTCGAGCCCCGAGAGATCGAGCCCCGACAACCGCATGCCGGTGAAGTCGGCGGGCGCGCTGGCGCTTGCTTTGGCCAGCACGGCCTCGACCTCCTGCCGGCTCATTTCAGCGGAGACCATGGCGGGTGAGGTGAGGTCGACGTCGCGCATCATGTCCTGGGCGCTCGCCATGGTCGCGACGAGCGCGAAGCCAAGCGTCGTCAGAGCAACCGTTCGTCTCATCGTCAGGCTCCGCTGCCGGCCTGTTTAGCACATGCGCCGCGCGGCTGCCTATGAGACATCGCGCCCGGCGCGTTCGCCGTTCTGTTCATCCTGGGCTCGCCGCGCAAGCCCGGCCTTGATCGCGGCAATCGAGGCGTCGCCGCGTACCTCGCGCGGGATGCCGATGGGAACCTCGTCCAGAATGCGCGCCGGGCGCGGCGACAGGAAGAACAGGCGGTCGCCGAGGCGCACCGCATCGTCCAGGCTGTGCGTCACGAGCAGCGTCGTGACGGGCCGGCTGGCGACCAGCGTCGCGATCTCGTCGCGCAAACGGCCGGCCAGCGCGTCGTCGAGCGAGGCCAGGGGCTCGTCGAGCACGAGAAAGTCCGGCTCGACCGCGAAGGCGCGGGCGAGTGCGACGCGGCGGGCCAGCCCCAGCGACAATTCGCCGGGGAAGTGGCTGCGATGCGCCTCCAACTCGAGGATCCTGAACAGCTCGGACAGTTTTGCGTCGCTGATCCCGGGCGCAGCGAGCCGCACATTCTGCTCGACCGAGCGCCACGGCAACAGCCGTGGCTCCTGGAATACCATGCCGATCCGCGCCTCCGGCGGACGCGCGATGTGCCCCTCAAAGTCACGATCGAGCCCGAGGATGATGCGCAGCATCGTGCTCTTGCCGCAGCCGGACGGCCCGATCAGCACGCCGACCTCACCGGATTGAAGTGCGAACTTGACCGGCGCCAGCACCGCGTGCGTTTCGCCCGCAGCGCTTTTGAACGTCTTGCCTGTGATCTCGACCTCAAGCCGCACGGGGTCGCCACCGCGTTGCGCGGGCCTCGAACGGCTGCACGAGCGCCGTCTCGATAACGAGTACGACCGCGGCAAATGTCAGGGAATAAGCGAGCAGCCGCGGCGTGTCGAATAGCTGGAAGGCAACGCCGATCTCGAAGCCAACGCCATTCGGCCGCCCCAGCAACTCGGCGACCAGCACGATCTTCCATACCAGCGACAGGCCGGAGCGGGCGGAGGCCGCGATATAGGGGGCAAGCTGCGGCAGTACGACATGGCGAAAGGCGCGCCAGCGCGGCATCGCGAACACGGTCGCCATCTCGTCGAGCGAACGATCGAGTGCCCGCGTGCCCTCGCGCAAGGTGACGACCGCCGTCGGCAGCTTGTTGATGGCGATGGCAGCGATTGCCGCGGCCTCGGTGAGCCCGGCCCAGACATAGGCCAGCACGATCACCACCAAGGCCGGCAGGTTGAGCAGCAGGATCAGCCAGGGATCGCCGAGCCGGTCGGCGAGCTTGATCCGCCCCATCAGATAACCGATGGCGCTGCCGAGCGACATCGCCAGCACGAAGGCGAGCGCGACGCGCGCCAGCGTCGCACCGAGATGCAGAAACAGTGCGCCGCTTGACGCTTCCGCGATAATGACATTGAGCACGGCGGGCGGGGAGGGCAGCTTTGCGCCTCCGACGAACAGCGCGGCGGTCCACCAGATCGCAAGCAGCAGGGCAATCGACAGAAGGCGCAGCACCTCAATCTCCAGGGACCGCGTGATAGAACGTGCCGGGATCGAGCTCGGCCGCCGGACCGACCAGGTCGCGGCCGCCGATCTCGGCCAGCACGCGATAGAGCACGCGCGCATCCGCTTCCTCATCGATGATGTTTCGGCGTGGAATGCCGTCACGATAGCGGTCGCGATAGGTCTTGAGCATGACCGGATCGGTCGCGCCGGTGAGCGGGGCGATCTTGTCCCAGGCTGCATCCGAGGTGACCAGCAGCTGCTTGGCCTTTCGGGTCATGGCGATGAAACGCGCCACGGCGTCACGATGGCTCGCGGCCCAGCTCTCGTCGAAGACATAGCCGACGGCGGACACTGCGCCCTTGGCGCCGAGTTTCGGCAAAATCTCCTCGATGCCGGCGAGGCGCCGAAAACCCTTGGCCTCGAGCTGGGCGCAGAAATTCCAGAAATTCAGGCTCGCATCCATCTCGCCGTCGAGCGTCTTGGCCGCGATCAGAGGCGGCGCGCCATAGACGATCGTCGCTTCCGACTTCAGGTCGATACCGTCCTGCTTCATCCGCGCCTGCAGCAGCAGCCAGCTCTTGTCGATGGGACCGCCACCGACGGCGAGCTTGCGGCCCTTCAGATCGGCAAGCGTCTTGATCGGAGAGGCCGCGGGCACCATCACCGCGCCGAGCGCGCTGGAATAAGGATAGAAGGTGAGCTTGGCGCCGAGCGCGCGCTCGCGCGACACCCAGAGCCAGTCCGACAACATGATGTCGGCATTGCCGGCGCGCAGCGCGATCTTGCCGGCCTCGGGGCTCGCAAGCTCGGTGACTTCCAGTACCAGATTGGCCTCCTTGTCGAGCCCGGCGTTGCGGATGGTCGCCAGTTCCCAGGAGAACGTTCCGGTCTTCTGCACCGCTAGGCGGATGGTGTCGGCGGCATGGGCCGACGTACCCAGCGTCAGTGCCAGCATCATCGCGAGCGCCAATGTTCGTCCCAAAACTCTCATCACCTTGTGAGCCATTTCCGCAGATTGAGTGCTTTTCAGGACAATAGGCATAGCATAGCTTCCATCGCAACCAGCGGGAGGACGCTCATGAGTTTTGCGGGACAGGTACGACCGATTGTCGCCGCTGTGGTCATGCTCGCGGCGACCGCTTACGCGGCGCGGGCCGAGGAGGCCAATGATTATCCGACGTCGGCGCGCGCGGAATATGTCTATGGCTGCATGAAGGCCAATGGCGAGACGCGGCAGGCAATCGAGCAATGCTCCTGCTCGATCGACGTGGTCGCCTCGATTGTCAGCTACGAGCGCTATGTCACCGCCGAGACCGCACTCAGCATGTCCCAGGTTCGCGGCAATCTCGGCACCCAGTTCCGGACATCAGAGCAGGCGAATTCGGCCGTGAATGATTTGCGGCGTGCGCAGGCTGAGGCCGAGGTCAGGTGTTTCTGATGCTTCCTTCCCTTCTCCCCTTGTGGGAGAAGGTGGCGCGAAGCGCCGGATGAGGGGTATCTCTCCGCGCGCTCATATGAGGAGAGAAACCCCTCACCCGTCTCGCCGCTACGCGGCGATCCACCCTCTCCCGCAAGGGGAGAGGGTGCTTCAGCGCAAGCCTCACGCGCTAAGTCCCCGGCTTCTCCACGTCCCACTCATTCCGGAACACATGGCCGTCCGTGTCCTTGGCCTCCGCGCGGAATCGCTTCGCGCCGCTGGAGACATAGGTGAAGCGCAGATTGGGATCTTCCGATATCGAGATGCCGCCCTCCATTGATAGCACGGGGCTGTCGTCCTGCGTCAGCTTCAGCTGGTTGATGAAGAAGGCGGGAATATAGAGCTGCGTGACCTGATCCATCTGCAGGCCGGAATTGTTGGGATGGCCGATCATGATCTGCGCTTCGCGGATGCGGCTCGCCGGCGCCTCCTGGCGCGCGAATTGCCGGTAGCGCATCTGGCCAAGGCGATTCTGCGCCTCTTCGGCATTCTTGCCGGCCGGTGCCGAGCAGCCGCCTGATGCCTTCACATAGGTCTTGGAGACGTAGAGCTGGCCGTCGCTGAGCTCGGCGACCGCATGCACATCGGTGTAATTGTTGACGCGCACGCGCGTCGATATCTCGGTAACATTGGCATCCGCGCCAAGCTCGAATTTCGCGGCCATCGGCGCCGGGTTGCGGTCGATCACCAGCGTGATCGATCGGATGCGGCGCTCATCGCCCGGCGACAGCTTGCTGCGCAAGGTCACCGGCACGATGGCCGCGTCCTCGGCGCGATAGGGCATCTCGATGGCGATGACGTCGTTGCCGTCGTTCATCGGACGGTTGTTGAAGATATCCTGCACCAGGCCCGGCCAGGGATCGTAGGCCTCCTCGGCGCTCGCCGGCAGCGCGAAGGCGATGCCGAGCGATGCGGCGATCAGGAGCAGGCGACGTGTGCATCCCATCATGGTCAAGGTCCCGTGCGGACGACGCAGTTGTCGAACAAAGGTAGCGCGCCCGCTACTCCCATTCAATTTCAGAAAATGCTGCGGTAGCGTTGCGGGCGTTGTAGTCGTCGAATAGTTCCCAATGCGACCGCTCGGTGGCGGCCGCCTTCTCCGCCGCGGTTTGGATTGGCTCGCCCTTCTTGTTCGAGGCACGGACGTCCGACAGCAGCGTTGAGAGATAACGCCGCTCATCGGTGAGTGCCGCGGGCCAATCGCTCACAGGGCCGTGACCGGGAACGACGCGAACCGCCGGAACCGCCTCCAGCTCCCTTAGCAAAGCGAGCCAGCCGCGAATGCTGCCATCCACCACCGGAATGTGGCGGAGAAAGACCAGATCACCCGCGAACAGCGTCCTGGTCGTCTCGTCGAACACCGTCAGGTCATTGTCGCTGTGCGCGGCCGACCATGCCCGCAAGGTGAGCCGGCGCGATCCGAGATCGAGCGTCATGACGTCCTTAACCAGCACAGTGGCCGGCACGATCTTCACGGGATCGATCAGTTCGCCGCCCATGATGCGCCGGAAATTATCGAGATAATACGGCCCGCGCGTGGCCAGTGCCTGCGGCAGTTTGCGGTGGCCGACGAAGCTGGTTCCTTCAGCGACAAAGGCCGCATTGCCGAAGACATGGTCGGGATGGCCGTGGGTGTTGATGACGTAGCGGATCGGCTTGCTGGTACGGGCTCGCACCGCGGCCAGCAGCGCCTCGCCTTCACGAAGGCTGCCGCCGGTATCGATCACGGCCACCGCATCCTCGCCGACGATGAAGCCGACATTGGCAATGTCGCCCTCATTCTCGCGCGTCATTAGGGCGATGGTCCCGGAGTGCACGAAGATTCCCGGTGCGACTTCGCTCACAGGCAATTCGGCCGCTCCCGCGCGTGCTAGCGTCGCGAGTCCCAGCAGGGACAGGGCTGCGATCTTTGACGTGAGATGCGACACTTTTCCGCCTCAGTTCAGGGTTTGCCGCATTGCACTGCAGCACAACAAGCCAACGCAAAGTTTGGCAAAACATGGTGCGTCCATGCGTTGCATGGATAGCATTCGAATGAAATGAGGAGGAAGCGGGATGGAGGCCGGACGACATCGTCGCTGGTTGATTTCACTGTGTGTGATGGCGGCGTCTTGTGCGATCGGCGGCGTCGCTCGCGCGCAGACGACCGATAGTGGTGACCTCTCGTTCGAGCTGGTCGACCCCAAGGTGCTGCGCGTCTGCGCCGATCCGCGCAATCTGCCGTTCTCCAACGAGAAGGGCGAGGGGATCGAGAACAAGCTTGCCGAGCTGTTCGCGGACAAGCTTCAGAAGAAGCTCGACTACGTCTTCTTCCCGCAGGCCACGGGCTTCGTGCGCATGACGCTGGGTGCGCATCGCTGCGACGTCATCATGGGCTTCCCGCAAGGCGACGACCTCGTGCAAGGCACCAATCCGTATTATCGCACGTCGTACGCGCTGGTTGCGAAAGCGGGCAGCGGACTGGAGGAGGTCGACACGCTCGAAGACCCGAAGCTGAAAGGCAAGCATGTCGGCATCGTCGCCGGCACGCCACCGGCGACCAACATGGCAATCGCAGGGCTGATGGGCGATGCAAAGCCCTATCCATTGATGATCGACACGCGCTACGACAATTCGGCGCAGGCCATGATCGATGACCTCGCTGCCGGCAAGATCGACGCCGGCGTGCTGTGGGGGCCGATGGCGGGATACTACGCCAAGAAGGCCGGCTCGCTGCACGTGACGCCGCTGGTGAAGGAAACCACCGGTCCAAAATTGGTCTATCGCATCGGCATGGGCGTGCGCGCCGCCGACCAGAACTGGAAGCGGCAGCTCAACAAGCTGATCCAGGAGAACCAGGGCGAGATCAACAAGATCTTGCTCGACTTCGGTGTGCCGCTGCTGGATGAAAACGACCGGCCGCTCGGTGCGGAGACGGCCAAGAAAGCGCCATGAAGCGGCCTCTTGCCGCTGCGCTCGTCGCCGCCATGCTGGCGGTGCCGGCTTTGGCGCAGCAGCAGGAGCCGTTCGAGCCCGAGGGCTATCGCACCGACAATTACCGCGCGCCGGTGCCGGCGACGCTGGAAGGCGCGCGCGTGCTGACGACGGCGGAGACCGAGGCGATCTGGCGCGCGAAGAGCGGTGCCTTCATCGACGTGCTGCCGCGCGCCCCGAAGCCGAAGAACCTTCCCGCAGGCACGGTATGGCGCGATGCGCCGCGAAAAAACATTCCCGGTAGCATCTGGCTGCCGGACACCGGCTACGGCGCGCTGCCATCGGCGATGGACGATTATTTCCAGCGCGGTCTCGTGCAAGCGTCGCATAATGACAAAGCCGCGCTGCTCGTGATCTATTGCCTCGCCGATTGCTGGATGTCCTGGAATGCCGCCAAGCGCGCGCTCGCTTACGGCTATTCCAACGTCGCCTGGTATCCCGAAGGGACCGATGGCTGGGAGCATGCGAATCTGCCAACCGAGGAGGCACAGCCCGAGCCGCGGCCTGAGCAGTGAGCCTAGCTCTCTCCTCGTCATTGCGAGCGCAGCGAAGCAATCCAGAGTCCCTCCGCGGAAAGATTCTGGATTGCTTCGCTGCGCTCGCAATGACGATGTGGAGGCAGTATCGCACTCATCAACCGGATCGACCCGCGGCGAGCCGCCTCTCCCCGCAAGGGGCGAGGCGAAAACTCACCCTACTGCTTCTGCAGCTTCGTCAGCGTGCCCGTGCCATCCGCGTCGGTCGCGGAATACGTCACGCGATCGCCGGCATGGACGGCATCCAGCATCGCGGCGTCCTTGGCCTTGTACTGCTGGAGTGCACCAGCACCGCCGGCACTGCCGCCGACCGTACGCTTTTGCGTCTCCTGGATCGAGATCGTGTTGTTGAGCCGATTGATGCTGGTGACCATCCCGGTCATGTCGTCAGCAAAGGCGGGGGATGCGAGCATGGTGATGGCTGCAGCACCTGCGAGGATGAATTTTGCTGGTCCCATCGAGGCCTCCCGGCATTGGAGCTTCACATCGACAAGCCATCCTAGATCGATTTGGTTCCGTCAGATAGCGCGGCAAACATGAATGATCGCGTTGATATCGCGGGAACTTTTATGAAAGCTGTCAGCAGGACTGACGCTATAAGGCTGACGCTATTCCATTTCCTGCTGGATGACGCGACCGAGCGCGAACAGGCGCTGGTCGATCGTGGTCGGAACCTCGCAGACGAATCGCACCACCTTGCGGCGATCCTCGAAAATGCGGGTCTCCCAGATCAGCTGGTTGCTCATCGCGTCGACCTTGGAGTCGTCGCGCGGCGTTGCGTCCTGCAGCGCCTGGAGCTGGACGGTCTCCTCGCGGATCTTGTCGGCGGCTTCGCGCTGCTTGCGGCTGACGCGTTCGAGCCCGCTCATGACCTGGGAGCGCTGGGCGTTCAGCGTGTCGAACAGGCCGGCGAACAGCAGCTTTGCGTTGGCGGTCTTGTCGGCCGCGGAGCCGCTCAAGAATTCCTTCACCGACCTCTCGGCCTCGTCCAGCGGCGTCTTGCGCGCGGCCAGCTTCGAGACAAGCGCGCTGACTTTGCCGTCGTCCTTCCACTTGCTCCCGGCGTCATCGAGCGCAGGACCGGCCCAGACCGCCGCGAGCGAGATCTCCGGAACCTTGGCTTGCGAACAGGGCCAGTCGGGATAGCGCGGATCGGCTGCGCGTGCGGCGGCGGTCGAGACCGCGAACGCAAGGGCTGCCATGGCAAATGTCCGAACCATCATCCTTCGCCTCCCGCAGGCCCGCGCCGTGCCAGCCCGCGCGAAGGATCATAGGCATAGATCGCGGCGATCATGAAGACGATTGTGCAAGCTCCGACCACCGCCAGCGAGATCCAGTTGATCTGTCCATACAGCGCAAAACGTATCAGCTCGACCGCATGAGTGAACGGATTGGCCTGGCAGACATAATAGAGATAGGGGCTGCCCTCCTGCACCCGCCAGAGCGGGTAGAGCGCGGAGGAGGCAAAGAACATCGGGAAGATCACGAAGTTCATGACGCCGGCAAAGTTCTCGAGCTGCTTGATGCCGGACGAGATCAGCATGCCGAGCGAGCCCAGCATCAGCCCGGACAGGATCAGTGCCGGCAGCACGGTGAGATAGCCGATCGGCGGAGGCGTGATGTCCCAGAACCAGGCGATGATCAGGAACGCGTAGACCTGGAGCAGCGACACCGCGGTGCCCGCGAGCAGCTTGCAGAACAGCAGGAAGCCGCGTGGCAGCGGGCTCACCAGCAGCGTGCGCATATTGCCCATCTCGCGGTCATAGACCATCGAGAGCGAGGACTGCATGCCGTTGAAGAGCTGGATCATCGCCATCAGCCCCGGCGCAATGAAGACCTCGTAGAGGATGTAGGTCTCGTAGGGCGGGATGATGGAGATGCCGAGCACCTGGCGGAAGCCGGCGGCAAAGATGAACAGCCACACCAAGGGCCGCACCAGCGCCGAGACGAAACGCTCGCGCTGATGCAGGAAACGCAGGCCCTCGCGCCAGACGATGCCGGTCAGGCAGGTCATGTACTCGGAGGCCGAGAAGCCGCGCGGCGCATCGCGCGTGGTGATGCTGCTCATGCGCCGCCTCCCGGCATCGTCTGCGCGCCGGTCAGACGCATGAAGGCGGTATTGACGTCCTGCGCGCCGGCCTCGGCGATGACGCGGCTCATCGGTCCCTGCGCGAGCACCTTGCCCTGGTGCAGCACGACGAGGTCGTCACTGGGCATGATCTCATCGAACAGATGGGTGGCCCAGAGCACGCCGATGCCCTGCTCGGTCACGAGTTGGCGAACATGGCTGATGATATCGGCGCGGGCCTTGACGTCGAGCCCGACGGTCGGCTCGTCCAGCAGCAACAGCCGCGGTCGGTGCAGCAGCGCACGGGCGATCTCCAGCCGCCGCATCTGGCCGCCGGAGAGATCGCGCACCTTGCTGCCGGCGCGGTCGGAGAGGCCAATGCGCACGAGCAGATCGGCGCTGCGCGAGGCCGCCTCGCGGCGGCTGATGCCGTGGAGCGCAGCGTGATAGAGCAGGTTCTGCGTCAGCGACAGATCGAGATCGAGCGTGCGCGGCTGGAACACGACGCCGAGCAGCCGCAGCGCCTCGCCGGGCGTGCGGCTGATGTCATGACCGAAAATGCCGACGCGGCCGGTCTGGATGCCGAACAGCCGCGTGATCAGCGAGAACAGCGTGCTCTTGCCGGCGCCGTTGAGGCCGAGCAGGGCCGTAAAACTCGCGGGCTGCACGTTGAAGGAGACTTCGATCAGCGCCCGGCGCGGGCCGTAGGAATGGCTGACGCCGTCAATCGACAGCGCCGGCACCGCGGCGGGATCTGGCCGTGGCGTCTGGCGAGGTTCGGCGATGGGAGCGGGGCTGGTCATGGTGCGATCGTGATGCCCCAGGGCAGTTCGCCCACCTGAATGGTCTTGATCACCTTTTGCGCGGCGACGTCGATGACCGAAACGTCGTTCGACACGCCATTGGTGGTGAGCAAATATTTTTCATCCGGCGTGAACGCCATGTGCCAGACGCGCTGGCCGACCAGCAGATATTTCGTCACCTTGCGCGTGGCGACGTCGACCACGGCGACGCGGTTAGCGGGGCCGAGCGCGACGAACGCTGTCTTATCATCCTTTGTCATGCCGATGCCGACCGGCTGAATCGCCTCTTTCCTCAAGCCGGGAATCTCGAAATTGACCTTGCCGATGACCTCGTGCTTCTGCGGATCGACGATCGACACGGTCCCGCCGATCTCGGAGGACACCCATAATTCGGACGCGTCGTGCTTGAATTCGGCAAAGCGCGGCCGCGCATCGACCAGCACGTTTGCAACAATCTGGCGCGACGACGTGTCGATGAAATGCGCCATGTTGGTGGTCTCGGACGTGTTGATCAGAATCTTCCCGTCCGGGCTGATGGTCATGCCCTCGGGCTCGACGCCGACCTGGATGTCGCCGAGGCGCGCGCGCTTCTCGAGATCGATCACCGTCACCGTGTTGTCGTTCTCGTTGGCGACATAGAGTGTCTTTCCGGCGGCATCCTGGGTGAATAATTCAGGGTCGGGACCGGAGGGCAGGGTGTCGACAACGGCTTGCGTCTTGGCATCGATGACCTGGATGGTGTCGTCGTCGCCGACCGCGACCATCGCGAATTTGCCGTCGCGTGTGAACTCGATGCCGCGCGGGCGCTGGCCGACCTTGATGGTCTTGGTCACGGTCCAGTTGTCAGTGTCGATCACCGACACGGTGTTGCTCTTTTCGTTCGAGACATAGGCGATGAAGGCATGGGCGGGCGGCGCGACGAGCACCAATCCGGACAGCAATCCCACACGCAACATCTGTGTCCTCATTTCAACTTGCATTTGCTCTCCGGACGATCGTAGCCGAGCGTGTCGAGCTCCGAGACCTGGTGCAGAAAGCCTTCCTGCGGCGACACCGACACCACCATGCGGCCGTCGACCAGCAGGATCGGCTGGCGGAGCTGGAGATTCCAGTCGCGCAGCGTCAGCTTGGTGCCCTTGAAGGCAGCGACGGAGAAATCCGGTCCCTTGATGAAATCCGTGACTTTCTTGACGTCGCCGGAATTGGTGCGCGACGTGGCCTCGCCAATCATGCGCACGGCTGTCCAGGCCTGCATGTCGAGCGCGGTCATGCGCCGCGAATTCAGCTTCATGAAGCGGTTCTGCATCTGCGTCGCGCCCCACTGGTCCTGCGCGGCGTCCCAGCTCCGCGGCACCAGGCCGGCCGAGCCCGCGACGGGGCGGGGATCCCAGGTGCGGTAGGGCAGATAAGCGGCGAACACCTCGCTCTCGTCGGCGGCGACCAGCACGTCGTAGGCGGGCGCGGCTTGCGTGAACACCGGCATCTGCCGCTGGATCAGCGTCACGCCGGAGTCCGTGCGGCGCGCGCCGCCGGTGTCTTCAAAGGTCCGCTCCTGCACGATCTTGGCGCCGAACCGCGTGGCGGCGCGGCGGAGTGCATCGGCGTAGAGCTTGTCCTCGTCATGCGAGCCGACCACCAGCAGCCAGCGCGGCCATCGCTTCCATACCAGGTACTGGCCGAGCGCGTCGGCCAGCATTGAGCGCGTCGGCGCGGCGTGAATGACATTGGCGCGGCAATCGGCCTCGCGCAGCCGCTCGTCGATGGCGCCGGCGTTGAACAGCAGCGTGCCGCGTTCGCGCAAGGCGTCGGCGACCTTCAACAGCGCATCGGCCGGCAGGTCGGTAATAATGAAGCCGTTGTGCTCGGCAAGCGCGGTCGCGGCCTGGACCACGTCCTCACCTTCCTTGATGCGGCGCTCTTCCAGCACAAAACGCTGGTTGAGGAATTTTCCGGTGGTGTTGTTGTCCTCGATCGCGAGCTTTGCGCCGGCGACGCCGTCATTGTCCGCAGGCTGCTCGACCAGCGAGAGCGTCGATCTGGTGCCGGCGACGCCGAGATAGCCGACGCCGATCGTGACCGG
The DNA here is from genome assembly GCF_049949285.1 of Bradyrhizobium ganzhouense. Lineage (NCBI taxonomy): Bacteria > Pseudomonadati > Pseudomonadota > Alphaproteobacteria > Hyphomicrobiales > Nitrobacteraceae > Bradyrhizobium > Bradyrhizobium ganzhouense. Next base: position 6,536,871 of record NZ_CP181318.1, on the reverse strand, counting down.
GTCGGCCGCGAGCGCTTGCACCGCTGCCAGACACAGGCCGATCAGGCCGAGCAACCATCGGATCATGCTTCCTCCTGACGTTCTCCCCGGCTTGACCGTCGGTGAAGAATTGTCTCTGGTAAAGCATGACCGATTTGGCCGGGCTTGCAACCCCGCATTTGGTCGTCGCGACACCACTGGCGGAATCACGATCATGCGAGCGCTGATATGTTTCGCGGCTTTGCTGCTGACGGGTTCGCAGGCAGTCGCCGATCCGCCAAAGCTCGCCGTGTTCGATTTCGAGCTGATCGACACCAGCCTGCCCGGCGAGTTCTATGGCTCGAAGCCGGAGGAAGCGCGGCTTGCGCATATCAGCGACCAGCTCCGCAAGGAACTGACTGAGTCAGGCCGGTTCCAGCTGCTCGATATCGCGCCGGTGAGGGATGCCGCCCGTCACGCCAATCTGCAGGCCTGCGGCGGTTGCGACCTCAAGCTTGCCGGACAGTTAGGGGCGGACCTCGAGATCACCGGCATGGTGCAGAAGGTCTCGAACCTGATCATCAATCTGAACATCTATCTGCGCGACGTGAAGACCGGCAACATGATCACGGCGGCGAGCGCCGACATGCGCGGCAACACCGACGAATCCTGGTCGCGCACGATGAGCTATCTGATCCGCAACCGCCTGCTCGCGCCGAATTACGGCAAGCCGGAGTAGAGGGCGTTTTCACGCCCTCAGCCGCTCCGCATGCCAGTGCAGATGGTCGCTCATGAAGGTCGAAATGAAATAATAACTATGGTCATAGCCCGGCTGGCGCCGCAGCATCAGCGGGATGTTCGCCTTGTTGCAGGCCGCCTGCAGCAGCTCCGGCTTGAGCTGCTCTCTGAGGAAGTTATCGGCCTCGCCGACGTCGACCAGGAAGCCGGAGAACTTTGCGCCATCCTCGATCAGCGCCACCGTGTCATGGCTGCGCCAGGCATCCTTGTTCGGCCCGAGATAGCCGGTCAGCGCCTTGATGCCCCACGGCACCTGTGACGGCGCCACGATCGGCGCGAAAGCGCTGGCCGCGCGATAGCGGTGCGGGTTGCGCAGCGCCACGGTCAGCGCGCCATGGCCGCCCATGGAATGGCCCATCACCGATTGCCGCTTGGCGTCGACGGGAAAATTTCCCGCCACGAGCTTGGGCAGCTCGTCGGTGACATAGCTCCACATTTGATAATTGCGCGCGAACGGCGCTTCGGTCGCATCGACGTAGAAACCGGCTCCCAAGCCGAAATCATAGGCATTATTGGCGTCGCCGGGCACATCAGGCCCGCGAGGGCTGGTGTCGGGAGCGACGAAGATCAGACCGAGCTCGGCGCAGGCTTTGCGGAATTCGCCCTTCTCGGTGACGTTGGCATGGGTGCAGGTGAGGCCGGAGAGATACCAGATCACAGGCAGCTTGGCGCCGTCGGCATGCGGGGGAACATAGACAGAGAACACCATGTCGGTTCCGGTGGCCTGGCTCGCATGGCGGTACACGCCCTGTACGCCGCCATAGGAAGTGTTGGTCGAGACAGTCTGGATCGTCATGCCGGTTTGCTCCGTGGCAACTCACCACATCAAGAATGCAATGCTTGTGTGACGGAAATTTGTGGCGCGCGCCAAGCCTAATGCACGATCAGGCCACACCGCTGTCGATCGCCAGCCGCACCAGCTCGACCGAGGTCTTCACCCCAAGCTTCTGGCGCATGATCGAGGAGGTGTTGGCGACCGTCTTGTAGGACGATTGCACCAGCCAGGCGATCTCGGACAGGCTTTTTCCAGCGCTGAGCAGCCGCAAAATCTCCATCTCGCGCGCATTCAGCTTCGACAGCGGGCTCTGCGCCAGCATGGGCCCTGCGAAGGCGATGCTGCGCGCGATCGCGCTCGGCAGATAAGTGCCGCCACCGCCGACGGTGCGGATCGCCTCGACGAGATCGTCGGGGTCGCCGGTCTTGGAGACGTAGCCCTTGGCACCGCATTCGATCGCGCGCGCGGCGAAAGCGGGGTCGTCGTTCATGCTGAACATGATGATGCGGGCATCAGCCGCACGCTCGAGGATGCGGCGCGCAAGCTCGAAGCCGGAGACGGTCGGCAGGTTGATGTCGATCACGCAGAGGTCCGGGCGCTCGACGATGAAGACGCACTCGCCGTCCTCGGCGTCGGCGGCCTCCAGAATCTCGATCTCGCCTTCGTCGGCCAGCACGGCGCGGCAGCCGGAGGCGACAATGGGATGATCGTCGACGATCAGAATGCGCATAGACGTTCCCCGCGACAGCGCGTTCCCCGTGATAGAACTTGCCTGTGCTCGCGCCGCATGATTCCGGACGAGACAAACGCGCACCTCATGTCGGGTCATGCAACCCGGCCGGGATTGCTGTACGCTTCCGATTAGATATCGGGCGCTTCGTCTCTGTCAACGCTATCGGACGGGCGCGAGCGATCCTTCGTGGGGCAGGCGAGAGCAATGTGGCAAAATCTATCCTTGCGCGGGCGCATCAACCTCCTGCTGGCGCTGCTGCTTGCGCTCGGGCTCGCCGTCAACATTGCCCGCCAGGTCGCAGAGGCCGGTCCCCGCGTGCAGGCCGAGGACCAGAGCGTGATCCGGCTGGCGCGCGAGTTCATCGAGATGATCGTTGCCGATCTCAACGAGGCGCCGGACCCCGATGCCAGGCTGAACCAGATCGCGCGTGACCTCAATCGGCTCCGCCACGTCAGCATTGCGCTCCGGGACGCCGGCGGGAACCCGTTGACGCCGCCTCGCACTGAGGCCGATGACGACACGTCCGGGCCACCCGCCTGGTTCGTCAGCCTGGTTCATCCCGAGCAGACCGCCGTCAGCGTGCCGGTCTCGGTGCATGGCAAGCCCGGCTCGCTGGTGATTACCTCGCATCCCAATGACGAGATCGCCGAGATCTGGGACGCCATTGTGACGCAGCTCGAGGTCGGTTCAGTCATCGCGCTGGTGCTGTTCCTGGTGATGATGAATGTCGTCGGCCGGGCGCTCGCGCCGCTGCAGTCATTGACGCGGACGATGGGCGAGCTCGAGGACGGCCGTTACGACGCCCGTGCGGTGCCCGGCGGCGCGCCCGAGCTCGCTGCGATCTGCACCAAGCTCAATCATCTCGCGGCGACGCTTGGCGACGCGGTCGAGGACAAGCGGCGGCTTGCCGAGCGCGCGGTGTCGCTCCAGGACGTCGAGCGCAAGGAGATCGCGCGTGAGCTGCATGACGAATTCGGGCCGTATCTGTTCTCGCTGCGTGCGCATGCGAGCGCACTCGCAAAGCTAGCCGACGGACGCGCACCAAGTGCAGATGCCGTGCGAAAGCACGGTGGCGCCTTGCTGGAGCAGATCAACGCGCTGCAGCAGTTCACCCGTCGCGTGCTGGAACGCCTGAGGCCCGTCGGCCTCGCCGAGCTTGGCCTTGGCAAGGCGCTGGAATCGCTGTCGCGGCTGTGGCGGGAATCGCATCCCGACGTGACCATCGAGACCACGATCTCGCCGGCGCTGGGGGTTACGGGGGAGACCGCGGACCTGACGATTTATCGCGTGGTGCAGGAGGCGCTCACCAACGCGTTTCGTCACGCCGGCGCGACCGCGATCAATGTCGTGATCGAGCCGGCGGAGCAGCCGGGCCGCGACGGTCGCTGCTGTGCCCGGGTGCGGGTCAGCGACAACGGCCACGGCATGGAGCCGGGCCAAAAACTCGGCTTCGGCCTCGTCGGCATGCGCGAGCGCATTCTGGCGCTGGGCGGCACGCTGAACGTGGCGTCGGGTGAGGGCGGCGTCACCGTGGAGGCGCTGGTTCCAACTGCGGCGGCCTGATGACCCCCGGCTCAAGCGGGAAAATTCCCGATCGGGAAAAATTCCCGATTTCGTCGGGAAAGCGGGTGCGGATTATGCCCGACCTTTTGTGGCTAGTGCATCAGCTGCCGCCGAATACACTCGTCACAACCGAACGGCGAAAACCAAAACAGCCGAAGGTTACGGGTGGGACGATGGGAATGCGCAAGCTGGGACACACGCGACATCTGCTGATGGCCTCGGTCTCGACCGGGTTGGTGTCCGGACTCTGTTTCGGGACCAATGCCCGCGCTGCGCAGGACGAAGAGACCAACGTCCAAAATCTGCCCGCGGTCGAGGTGGTGGCGCCGCAGCCAACTGCACGGCGTGCACCGTCACGGCCGGTTGCGCGGACGGCTGCGAGCGTCGGCAAGCCCACGGGGAGCAGGATTTACGTCTATCCGACTGCGCCCGGCACCGGCAGGGGTCTCGATGTCGACAAGGTTCCGTCGGCGATCAACGCCGTTGACGCCAACCAGATCAAGCGGACCGGCTCTCTCAACGTCACGGATGCGCTGCGCGACAACATTGCCGGAGTCAGCATCAGCGAGATCACCGGCAACCCGTTCCAGCCGAACGTCGAGTTTCGCGGCTTTGTCGCCTCGCCCGTGACCGGTACGCCGCAGGGCCTCGCGGTGTACCAGAACGGCGTGCGCATCAACGAAGCGTTCTCGGACGCCGTCAACTGGGACCTGATCCCGACCGCGGCGATCAGGTCGGTGACGCTGGTGACCAACAACCCGGTGTTCGGCCTCAACGCACTCGGGGGCGCGATCAATCTGCAAATGAAGGATGGTTTCACCTATCAAGGCGCAGAGCTTGATGTCATGGGCGGCTCGTTCGGCCGCATCCAGGGCTCGGCGCAATGGGGCAAGCAGGTCGACCAGAATTACGGCATCTACGCCGCGCTCGAAGGCCTGCACGATAACGGTTTCCGCAACTTCTCCCAGTCGGACGTGCGGCGCTTCTACAGTGACGTTGGCTATAGGGCCGGCGACAGCGAATTCCACGTCAATATGGGGGTCGCCAAGAACGATTTCGGCGCCAGCGCCACCGTGCCGGCCGAGCTCCTGAACAATTACTGGGGCGCGACCTACACGACGCCGCAAACGAGCTCCAACCGCGTCGGCTATCTCAACCTGACCGCCAAGGCCGACGTGACGCCGACCTGGACGCTCGAAGGCACCGCGCATGTGCGCAGATACGAGCAGAAGATCGTCGACGGCAATCCAACCAACGTCGGCGAGTGCACGGCGGACGCGACGTTGCTGTGCTTCGGCGACGGTGCGACGCCCGCGAATGGCACGAACGGCGTGCAGCTTGGCAATCCCTTTGCGTCGGGGACGATCCTCGGCGAGATCGACCGGAGCGCGATTCGCTCGACCACCTTTGGCGTCTCGGGGCAGGCGACCAACACCGATCAGTTGTTCGGACACGACAACCGCTTCGTGATGGGCACGAGCTATGACGCCAGCGTCACGCGCTACGATGCCATGGCGGAGATCGGTTCGATCGGAGAGAACTATGTCGTCAGCGGCAGCGGCGTCTTCCTGGGGCCGACCGGCACGATCGCGACCGGGTTTGCCGGTCCCGTCTCGCTGCGAACCGTCAATCAATATAACGGCCTGTATGCGATGGATACGTTCAACGTCACGGATGCCTTCGCGATCACAGGCGGAGGCCGCTTCAACGTGGCGCGCATCTCGCTGGAAGACCAGCTCGGCACCGCGCTCAACGGCGACTACACCTATACCCGGTTCAATCCGGTGATCGGCGGGACCTACAAGATCACACCGGAGCTGACTGCCTATGCCGGCTATTCCGAGGCCAATCGCGTGCCGACACCGCTCGAACTCGGCTGCGCGGACCCGAACAATCCCTGTCTCATCGCGGCGTTTCTGGTCTCCGACCCGCCGTTGAAGCAGGTCGTGTCCAAGACCGTGGAAGCCGGCCTGCGCGGCACCAGAGAGCTGAACATCGGCACGCTCGGATGGAAGGTGGGCGGCTTCCGCGCCACCAATTATGATGACATCCTGGCCGTCCCCGTTCCCGACCGGACCGGCTTTGGCTATTTCACCAACGTCGGCAGGACACGGCGGCAGGGGCTCGAGGCCGAGGTCAACATCAAGTCACCGACGCTTCAGTTCCAGGCGAGTTACACCTTCGTCGATGCCCGCTTCCTCGACGCATTGACGCTCGGCTCGAACAGCCCGTTCGCCGACGCCGACGGCCACATCCAGGTCTTGCCCGGTAACCAGATTCCCGCCATCCCGCGTCACCGCGTCAAGGTTGGTATCGACTACGCCGTTACCGATGACTGGAAAGTTGGCGGCAATGCGCTGTTCGTCTCCAGCCAATACCTGGTCGGCGACGAATCCAACCAATATTCGAAGTTGCCGTCCTACACAGTCTTCAACCTGCACACGTCCTATCAGGTCACCAAGAACGTCCAGCTCTACGGCAAGATCGACAACGTCTTCGACAATCGCTACGCGACCTACGGACAGTTCTTCGACACCGGCGCTCTGCCGAACTTCACCAATGGGGGAAACCCTTTCACCGATCCGCGCTCGCTGAGCCCTGCAAGGCCGCGCGCGTTCTACGCGGGCGCAAGGGTGACGTTCTGAGGCGAGTTGGAGGAGCGGATGCCCGCCCAAATTCTGCGCCTCGTTCGTTGGAGCCCGGAATGACACGGACCGCGTGATTAACCGTTCCTTAGTGCTGCCGTGCGGAAGATCAGCGCGGAAAGACCAAGGGAGACTGCTCCCATGCTGAAGGACGGTACCTACGCAGCCTGGTACAAGACGCCGCTCGATCAAGGCACCGGCATCGTCCATGTCGCGGACGGCCAGATTTGGGGCCGCGACAGCCTGATGACGTATCACGGTTCCTGCAAGGTCGATGGCGATCGCTTCACCGCGACCGTGTCCACGAAGCGTCATACCGAAGGACGTATCACCGTCTTCGGCGTTTATGATGACCTGACGCTGGACATCGAGGGCACGTGCCCCGGCAAGATCGCGACCTACACGGCCACAGCCGGGCAGGCAGGGGAAATAGTCCTCCAGGGAACGCTCATTCTGACGGAACAGCCGGCGGCGGCGCCCGAACGAGCCGGGCAGGTCCCGGCGTTCGATCCCGGCAAGCTTCCAAAGCTGCCGAAACGCTCGCGCTGATCGCAGCAGCCAACGCGGCCCGCCGCCTGCATTGAGATGTCGCGCCCACGGGGGCCGCGCAATTCTGCATCCTCAAACGTCGGTGCCGGCGCTTTTCAAACCGCCTGCGCCCCGTCATTGTGCCGCCGCATCAATCATCTCGGGGCAGCATCAATGTCGGACAAGCTCTCGCGTCGCCAGTTCGCGAAAATCGCGGGGTTGTCCGCAGCCGGAATGACGGCGCCCCTGGAGCTCGCCGGCGCCATGCCGGCGGCGATGTCGCGTAGCGCTGGCGGCTTTCCGCAAAATTTCCTCTGGGGCACGGCGACCTCGTCCTATCAGGTCGAGGGCGCGGTCGAGGAGGATGGGCGAGGGGCCTCGATCTGGGACAAGTTCGTCCGCATCCCCGGCAAGATCGAGGACGGAACCACCGGCGACCGCGCCAACGAGCACTATCACCGCTACAAGGACGATATCGCGCTCATCAAGGAGCTCGGCTGCAAGGCCTATCGTTTCTCGGTTGCCTGGCCGCGGGTGTTTCCAGACGGAGACGGCAAGCCGAACCCGAAAGGGCTCGACTTCTACAATCGCCTGGTCGACGAACTCCTGAAGAACGGCATCGAGCCGTGGCTGACGCTCTATCACTGGGACTTGCCGCAATCGCTGCAGGACCGTTTTGGCGGCTGGCGCTCGACCGAGACCTGCAAGATCTTTGGCGACTATGCGGCCTATGTCGCCGAGCACCTGACCGATCGCGTCAAGAATGTCTTCACGCTGAACGAGAGCGGCCGCTTCGTCTATTTCGGTTACGGCGTCGGCATCGACGCGCCGGGCTTGACCTTGTCGCAGGCCGACGTGAATCAGATCCGGCACAACAGCGCGCTCGCGCATGGGCTTGCGGTGCAGGCGGTGCGCGCTCATGGCCGACGCGGCACGCGTGTCGGGCCGGCCGAAAACATTGATGCCTGCATTCCCGCGATCGATACGCCCGAGAACGTCCGCGCCGCCGAGATTGCGTTGCGCGAGATGAATGCCGGTTATCTCAACGTCATCATGACCGGCCGCTACACCGACGCGTTCCTGAATTACGCGGGCGCCGATGCGCCGAAATACACCGACGCCGAGCTAAAGATCATCTCTTCGCCGGTCGACTTCCTCGGCCTCAACATCTACGCGCCGCAGCACTATATCGTCGCCTCCGACCAGGGCGCGGGCTTCATGCCGCTGCCGGTCCCAAAACACTTTCCGCACATGAATTCGGACTGGCTGCGCGTCGGCCCCGAGACGATCTACTGGGTGCCGAAGCTGGCTGCAAATATCTGGAAGACGGATGCGATCTATATCAGTGAGAATGGCACGTCGGGCGACGACCAGGTGGCGCAGGACGGCAAGATCTACGACACCGACCGCATCATGTATCTGCGCAATTATCTCGCCCAGCTCCAGCGCGCCACCACCGAGGGCGTACCGGTGCGCGGCTACTTCCTCTGGAGCCTGATGGACAATTTCGAATGGGTGTTCGGGCTCAACAAGCGCTTTGGGCTCTATCACGTCAATTTCGATACCCAGGTGCGCACCGCCAAGCTGAGCGCGAGTTTCTACCGCAACGTGATCGCAACCAACGCGGCGGGGGCGTGATGTCCTGAGGGGCGGATTTTACGCGCAGCGGAAAATCCGCCCCTAGGGGCGTAGACGCCGCGCATTGACTCCGCTCTCCCCCTGATTCAAAACCGCTCCCAACACTCATAACAAGAGGACAACGCCCATGACCGACGCGCTGATCATCGATGCCTGCCGTACCCCGCGCGGCGTCGGCAAGGCCGGCAAGGGAGCACTCTCGGGCATTCATCCGCAGCAGCTGGGCGCGACCGTGCTGCGCGCGCTCGCCGATCGCACCGGGATCAACACCGCCGATGTCGACGACATTGTCTGGGGCTGCAGCGCGCAGGTCGCAACCCAGGGCGGTGATCTCGGCCGCATGTCGGCGCTCGATGCCGGCTATGACGTGCGCGCCAGCGCGGTGACGCTCGATCGATTCTGTGGCTCCGGCATCACCAGCGTCAACATGGCGGCATCCTCGATCATGGCGGGCGCGGAAGACCTCGTCATCGCTGGCGGCTGCGAGATGATGTCGATGGAGGGACGTCGCGGCGGCGGTCCGATGATGATGGACTCGGGCAATCTGCGCCTGCGTGCGAGGCATCCGCAGTCGCATCAGGGCGTCTGTGCGGACGCGATCGCGACGCTGGAAGGCATCACGCGGCAGGACGTCGATGCGCTCGGCCTCGAGAGCCAGAAGCGCGCTGCGCACGCGATTGCCGGTGGCCACTTCAAGAAGAGCCTCGTGCCCGTTCACCGCGAGGACGGCAGCCTCGCACTCGACCGCGAAGAATATCCGCGGCCGCAGACCACGATGGAAGGGCTCAGCAGCCTGAAGCCTGCGTTTCCGGCGATTGCCGATTATGCGCTGGACGACAAGGGCACGACCTATCGCGGCCTGATCCTGCAAAAATATCCTGATCTCAACATCGACTTCATGCACCACGCCGGCAACTCGTCCGGCGTGGTCGATGGCGCCGCTGCGATCCTGTTGGCGTCACCGTCCTACGCCAAGGCGCATGGCCTGAAGCCGCGCGCCCGCGTGGTGGCGATGGCGAACATGGGGGATTCTCCGACCTTGATGCTGAACGCGCCGGTGCCGGCGACGCGCAAGGTGCTGGCGAAGGCCGGGCTCACCATCGACGACATTGATCTCTTCGAGATCAACGAGGCCTTTGCGGTCGTTGCGGAAAAATATATCCGCGATCTCAAGCTCGACCGCGCCAAGGTGAACGTCAATGGCGGTTCGATCGCGCTCGGCCACCCGATCGGCGCGACCGGCTCGATCCTGATCGGCACCGTGCTCGACGAGCTCGAACGGCGCGACCTCAAGCGTGGTCTCGTCACCATGTGTGCGGCCGGCGGCATGGCTCCGGCGGTCATCATCGAGCGCATCTAGCGCATCTTCCCTTCCCCTCTCCCCGCTTGCGGGGAGAGGGAGAGCACGCAACACGTCGATCCAGCCTTATTTTTCAGGGTGAATCGCGCTCCTTCGCCGGCAAGGAGGCCGGTCGTCGCTTGTCGAAAGCATCGAATCAGCTTTAGCAAGGCTGCTTGCGGGCCTTTGAAACAAGGCAAAATCCGCTGCTCGAGGCTTCTTCCGCTCTGGAAGCCGCTAAAATGCAGGGTTTTTTGCCTCAGGGGGCCAAAAAAGCCCGTAAAACCGCGACAAAACTGTGCAGAAGGCTATAGGCCTTCGCCGGTTGGTCTAATATGCAACCGGCAACGAATCAGAGGAGACACGATGCCAACCCAAATGTCGAAATCGCAGTTGATCGAAAAGATTGCGACCGCCACCGAGCTTTCCAAGCGCGACGTCAAGAACGTCATGGAGACGCTGACGGATGTCGGCCACAAGGAGCTGAAGAAGAACGGCCTCTTCCTGGTGCCGGGCTTTGCCAAGTTCGTGGTCATCAAGAAGCCCGCGACCAAGGCGCGCAAGGGCACCAACCCGTTCACAGGTGAAGAGATGATGTTCAAGGCCAAGCCGGCCCGGAAGATCGTCCGCGCCCGCCCGGTCAAGGCCGCTAAGGACGCCGTGGCCTGATAACGCAAAGGCCCCCTCGATCAGAGGGGGCCTTTTGTACTGAGTACGTGTGACCGCGAGGGCTGAGGCGGAGGGGTTCAGCCCTTGCGGCGCTTCACCCGGACCGGGATCGGCTGAAGCCGCGGCTCGGGTCCTGCAAGCGCATCGCGCACCCGGTCGATGGCGCGATCGAGCAGCTGGCGCAGCCGCTGCGTCTTTCGCGATCTCCTCGCTTTTTCCAGCAATTTCTTCATCGCATTCACTCCGCCGCTTCGACCTTGGCCTCGGCCGGCTCGAGCGCTGCGGCGATGGCCTCGTCGACGCGCTCCAGCCAGATGAATTCGAGGTTGTCCCGCGCGCTCTTGGGGATGTCGTCGTAGTCCCGCTTGTTGCGCGCCGGTAGCATCACCCGCTTCAGTCCGGCGGCGGCCGCAGCCACCACCTTCTCCTTGATGCCGCCAACCGGCAGCACCAGCCCGCGCAGCGAGATCTCGCCGGTCATCGCGGTGTCGCTGCGCACCGTGCGATTGGTGAGCAGTGACGTCAGGGCCGTGAACATCGCCACACCCGCGCTCGGTCCGTCCTTCGGGGTTGCACCCGCCGGCACGTGAACGTGGATGTCGCTTTTCTCGAACACCTGGGGATCGATGCCGAGCTGCGTGGCCTTGCTCTTCACCAGCGTCATCGCCGCCTGCACGCTCTCGCGCATGACATCGCCGAGCTGGCCGGTCAGGATCATCCCGCCGCGGCCGGGCACCCGCGAGGCCTCGATGAACAGGATGTCACCGCCGACCGGGGTCCAGGCAAGGCCGGTGGCCACGCCGGGAATGCTGGTGCGCTGCGCGATCTCGCCTTCGAAGCGCGGCTGGCCGAGCACGTCGGCGATGTCCTTTGCCGTGACCACGACCTTGGCAGCCGTGCCTTCGGCGACCTGCACCGCGGCATGGCGGAACAGCTTGCCGATCTCGCGCTCGAGGTTACGCACGCCAGCCTCGCGGGTGTAACCCTTCACGACCAGCCTCAGCGCCTCCGGCTCGATCTCGGCCTGCTCGGCGGTCAAGCCGTTGGCCTCGAGCTGCCGCCGCACCAGGTAGCGCTTGGCGATCTCCAGCTTCTCCTCTTCGGTGTAGCCGGCAAGGCTGATGAGCTCCATGCGGTCCAGCAGAGGACCCGGAATCTGGTCCAGCATGTTGGCGGTCGCGATGAACACCACGCGCGACAGGTCGAAGGGCACGCCCAGGTAATTGTCCCGGAACGTCCCGTTCTGCTCGGGGTCGAGCACCTCCAGCATGGCGGCCGAGGGATCGCCCTGCACGCCACGGCCCATCTTGTCGATCTCGTCCAGCATCATGACGCAGTTGCGTGCGCCCGCCTTCTTGATGCCCTGGATGATGTTGCCGGGCAGCGCGCCGATATAGGTGCGCCGGTGGCCGCGGATCTCGGCCTCGTCATGCACGCCGCCCAGGCTGACGCGCACGAAGGGGCGATCCATCGCACGCGCGATGGATTGTCCCAGCGAGGTCTTGCCGACGCCGGGCGGGCCGACGAAGCACAGGATCGGCGCCTTGCCTTGCGGCGCGAGCTTGCGCACCGCCAGATATTCGATGATCCGGCCCTTGATCTTCTCCAGGCCGAAATGATCGGCATCCAGGATACGGCGCGCCTCCTTGATGTCGATCGGCTTCTCCGCGGGCAGCGCCCAGGGCAGCTCGATCAGCCAGTCGAGATAGGTGCGGACCATGCCGGATTCGCCGGCGGCCTCGGGCATGCGCTCGTAGCGGCGCAGCTCCTTCTTCGCGTGCGCATCCGCTTCCGGCGGCATGTTGGCCTTGGCGATGGCAGCCGTCAGCTCGGCGACCTCGGCGGCCTTGCCGTCGCCTTCGCCCAGCTGGCGCTGAATGGTCGCCATCTGCTCGCGCAGGATCGCCTCGCGCTGCCGCTCGTCGAAGCTGGCGCGAGTCTTCTGGCCGATCTCGTTGGAGATGCGCAGCACCTCCAGCCGCTCGGCCAGATGCTTCGACACCTTCTCGACGCGCAGAGCGAGGTCGATGGTCTCCAGGACCTCCTGCTTGTCCTGCGGCTTGATGTCCATGAACGAGGTCGCCAGATCCGCCAGCGCGCCGGGCGCGGTGGTGCTCTGGAACATCGCGACCAGCTCGGGCGGCGCCTGCGGCAGCAGCTCGATCGCCTCGATGGCCTGGCGCTGCAGGTTCAGCGCCCGCGCCTCGATCTCGGGCGAGGACGTGGTCGGCTCGGGGATCTGCTGGATGCGCGCGGCCGGGAACGGCGTCCCCGGCAGGAAGTCGAGGATGCGGGCGCGCTGCACGCCCTGGCAGACGATGTGATGCGTGCCGTCGGGCGCGGTGATGTAGCGCACGATGTTGGCGATGGTCGCGACCTTATAGAGATCGTCCGGGCCGGGCTCCTCGGTCTCGGGGCTGCGCTGCAGCACGATGCCGATCGGCCGCTGCTCGCGCAGCGCCTGCTGCGCGGCGGCAACGGACTTCGGCCGCGCGATCGCGATCGGCGCGATGGCGCCGGGGAATAGCACCATCTCGCGCACGGGGATGATGATCAGTGCGTCTTCGGGGATCTTCACGTCAGGATTGGTCTGTGCCGTATTCATCTGTTCGGTGGCCATGATCGACCTCAGGATTTGGCGAGGCGCAGTGCGACGCAGCCGTCCATCACGAAGCGGCTGATGGCGTAGCGGCCAAGGGGCAATGCAATGCGGCGCTCAAAACGCCCCTGCGGCAGCTCGAGCCGGTGGATGCGGGCGTTGCGAAGCTCCGGCGGCAGCGTGCGCTGGCCGGAGATGATAAGCACGCCGTCCTGGATCACCGTCTCGACATTGTCCGGATTGACGCCCGGAAGCGCGACCAGGATCAGGAGCTCATGCTCGGTTTCGAGCACGTCGATCGGCGGCTCCCAGCAGGCTTCCTGGCGGCCGAACTGCTGGCGCAGCCGTTCGCCGCGGGTCAGCTGGTCCAGGGCTTCGGACAGCATCCAGTCGAAGGGATTTTTGGGTTGCATGGCAAAACTCGGGGAAGGCGCTGCGGTTGGAAAACGAGGATATGGTGATGGTTCCCGCAAATTCCAGCATCGCGCGTTTGGAGCATGCCTGGCCCCTCGAAGCAGAGGAGGCCCTTGCAGCCAGACGTATGACGCCGCGGAGATGTTCTGCGGCGCCGGAGGCAACAATGGGGCGGGACTCTGAAATCAGGCGGCGGCGCGGTCTTCCGCCGGGATGAGCAGATGTTCCTCGCGAAGGTGCTCGTGAGCCGCTATGGCTGGCCGTCTGACCCACGCTCGCCCGAGGCGGCTGACCCATGCTCGACTTCGCCCTGTCCGCCTTCGTGACGTTGCTGCTGGTGGTCGATCCCGTTGGCCTTGCGCCGGCGTTCCTGGCCGCGACCGGGGGCATGCCCGACAAGATCAAGCGGACGGTGGCGCTGCGCGCCCCTTTCATCGCGGCCTCGATCCTGGTCGTGATCGCGCTCGCCGGAAACTGGCTGCTGCGCCAGCTTGGGATCGGTATCCCCGCGTTCCAGATCGCCGGCGGACTGCTGCTGTTCGGCGTGTCCTACCAGATGATCTTCGGCGACCGGCCGCATCGCGAGGCGCGGGAGGCCGACAAGGCGACCGCAGAGCATGCCTCCGATGTTGCCGTGTTTCCGCTTGCCATCCCCATGATGGCCGGCCCCGGCGCGATTGCGACCACGCTGCTGCTGACGGGCAATGCCGGCTATGGGGCGAGGCTTGCGATCATCATCGCGGTCGTCCTCGCCGTCTGCCTGCTCTGCATGCTCTGTTTCGTCTCAGCGAGCCTGATCGCGCGGACGCTGGGGCGCACCGGAAATGCCGTGCTGTCGCGGGTCCTCGGCATGTTGCTCGCGGCCTATTCGGTGCAGTTCGTGATCAACGGGATTGCGGCCGTCCGGGCCAGCCTGTCTTAGAGTCTCCTCGGGGCTGCGGCAATCTGTTAATATATTGATATTACGATGTAATTTATGATCTTGTGGGCCCGCCGGCAAGGCGGCGCCTGAGCAGGTCCGCTTTCGCTTGCACTGCCATATTGCTTTGACGTACTTCGGGTCTAACAAACGCCCATCGCCAAGAAGGTCGAGATGAAATCGAGAGGTCGATGACAGTGGACGAGCTCGGCAAGAGACAGGCCATCATCGACGCCTGCCGCCGCATGAATGCGCTCGGCATTAACCAGGGCACCTCTGGCAATATCAGCCTGCGGCACGGGGAGGGGCTTCTGATCACGCCCACCAGCGTGCCCTACGACACCATGACGCCGGACCAGATCGTCCTGATGGCGATGGACGGCTCGCATGCCCCCGACCAGAAGCCGTCCAGCGAGTGGCGCTTCCACCTGGACATCCTGAAGGCGCGCGCCGACGTCAACGCCGTCGTGCACGCCCATCCGACCTATTGCACCATCCTGGCGATCATGGGCATGGACATCCCGCCCGTGCACTACATGATCGCGGCCGCCGGCGGCGACAGCATCCGCTGCGCGCCCTATGCCACTTTCGGCACGGCTGAGTTGTCCGAGCACGCGGTGCGCGCGCTGGTCGGCCGGCTCGCCTGCCTGCTCGACCATCACGGCATGATCGCGGTCGGCAAGACGCTCGACAAGGCGATGTGGCTCGCTGTCGAGGTCGAGACGCTGGCGCGGCAATATCACGGCTGCCTCCAGATCGGAAAACCGCCGCTGCTGTCGAGCGCCGAGATCGAACGGGTCCGTCAGCGCATGGCCGGCTACGGCGTGTCGGACGGGTAGGGCGGCTGGTGTTCGCGCGGATCAGGCATATCGTCGATCGCAAGGGATCGAACCGCACCATGGTCCGGCTGCGCGCACTCCTGCGCAGCAACGAGTTCTACCTGATCCCGCTCTCGCTCGTGATCGGCACGCTGGCCGGCGCGGTGGTGACGCTGATGGCCGAGATCGCGCAGATCGCCCATGTCGTGATCTACGGCATTCCGATCGACGTGCGCCTCTCCGCCAACACCTATATCAATCCCTGGGCGGCGCTGATCGCGCCGGCGCTGGGCGGCCTGGTGCTCGGCATCATGGAGTGGTGGCGGCGACGGTGGAAGATTTCCAGCGCGGTCGACCCGATCGAGGCCAATGCGCTGCGCGGCGGCAATCTGTCGATGCGCGACAGCGTGGTGGTGTCGAGCCAGACGCTGATCTCGAACGGCTGCGGCGCTTCGGTCGGCCTCGAGGCCGGCTACACCCAGATCGGCTCGGGCATCGCCTCGCTGTTCGGAAAATTCTTCAATCTCCGGCGTAACGATTTGCGCCTGATCGTCGGCTGCGGCGCTGCAGCGGCGATCGCGGCGGCCTTCGGCGCGCCGATCACCGGCGCGTTCTACGCCTGCGAACTGATCGTCGGCGTCTACTCGGTCGGCAGCGCCGCGCCGATCCTGGCGGCCTCGCTCGCCGGCGCACTGACCGCGCAATGGCTCGGTGGCGCGCCTTACTCGATCGAAATCCCCAAGGTCAGCGCGGTCGGCGTCGAGCAATATCTCGCATTGATCGTGCTCGCGCTCATCACCAGCGGCGTCGGCATCGCCGTGATGCGCTCGTCCTCGATGTTCGAGCGCCTGTTCAAATGGCTGCCGGTCTGGCTGCGCCCGGTCATCGGCGGCCTCATCGTCGGGGGCTTTGCGATTGTCACGCCGCAGGTGCTGGCGGCCGGCCACGGCGCCATGGTGCTCGATCTCTTCCACGACATGACCATCGGCCTGATCGCGATCATCATCGCGCTGAAGGTGACGGCCTGCCTGATCTCGCTGGCCTCCGGGTTCCGTGGTGGCCTGTTCTTCGCCTCGTTGTTCGTCGGCAGCCTGATCGGAAAGTTCTTCTCGGCGGTGCTGCTGCTGATCAGTCCGAACTTCGTGATCGATCCGCTGGTGGCGATGCTGACCGGCATGGCCACGCTGGGTGTCGCCATCGTCGGCGGTCCGCTGACCATGTCGTTCCTCGTGCTCGAGATGACGCGCAATGTCGACGTCACCGCCGTGGTGCTAGCCGGCTGCATCGTCACCTCGATCTGCGTCCGCTTCATGTTCGGCCACTCCTTCTCGACCTGGCGCCTGCATCTGCGCGGCGAGACCATTCGCAGTGCCAACGATGTCGGCTGGCTGCGCAACCTCACCGTCGAGCGCCTGATGCGCTCCGACGTCGGCAAGGTGCCGTCGACCACGACGATCGCTGCGACCCGAAGCGAATTTCCGCTGGGATCGCGGCCGGGCATCGTCATTGTCAACAATACTGACGAATATGTCGGTCTGGTCCTGCTGCATGATTTGTTCTCCAGCGATCTCGACACCATCGCCGACGACATCCAGATCATCGAGCTCGCGCGCCTGACCGAGATCGTGCTGATCCCGGAAATGAATGTGAAGAGCGCGATGGCGGTGTTCGACGAGGCCGAGGCCGAAATGCTGGCGGTGGTCGATTCCACCGACAGCCGCAAGGTGGTCGGCTTCCTGACCGAGACCTTTGCCCGCCGCCGCTATGTCGAGGAGATCGACAAGGCCACGCGCGGCGTGCTGGGCGCGCTGTCGTAGGCGCCCGGGCAAGTTGACGCTGGCACGCGCAGCGGACTTGCCAGATCATTCACAACCTCTAGGCTAGAGATAGGCGGCAGGGCCGGTGCCTTGGCCGCATTCAGCGACGAGGGACGTGCGATGTCGGACACGCTTCGCCTGTTGCTTGCCTTGCTCGAACTCGGGCCCCGGTTGAAGGATCTGCTGGGCGACAAATGGCCGCCCTACGGCGAGGAATTGCAGGAGCTCGCCGGGCGGGCCGGCCACGGCGAAGATCCGGATCGGCTTCGCCAATCGCTCGACCTGCTGGTCGTTCGGCTGCTTGCGGAGCCGCCGGCCATGGAACTTGTCGAGCGCGTGATGGCTGACATGGCAGCGCCCGCCGCCGCCAGGGAGACCGTGACTCGTCGCGGCCGGGTGTCGCCGCTCGTCGTCCCGGACACGATCCGCCCGACCACGGATGAGACGACCGGCGTCGTCACCATTCCCGTCTTCTACGGCACCGACCGCGCCCGGGGCGATGACACGCCGGCGCATTATTTTGGCGGCGCGCGGGGCACGCTGTCCTTCGGCGTCGCGGAGGTCAGCGTACCGACGCGCGGCCGCGACCTGGGTGAACTCACCAGTCCCAGCTGGTGGCGTCTCGAATTCTCGGCCAATCCCGAGAAGCACGTGGTCCTCAAAACCGTCGCGGCGCTTGCCCGGGATGCCTTCGTCACGAGCCTGAAGGACTCGCTTGCGGCAGCGGGCGAGCATGATGTCCTGATCTTCGTGCACGGCTACAACGTGACGTTCGAGGATGCGGCGCGGCGGGCCGGGCAGCTTGCGGTGGATCTGAAATTCGCAGGCCGGACGCTGCTGTATAGCTGGGCGTCCGCGGCTGACACCAAGAAGTACACGGTGGATGAGAGCACGATCGACTGGTCGCGCGATCATTTCGAGGCGTTTCTCCAACTCGCGCTCGGCGAAATCAGCGCCGGCAAGGTTCACATCATCGCCCACAGCATGGGCAACCGCGCGGTGATTAATACGCTCGAACGTGTCACGTCGTGGCAGTTGCCGGCCGGCGCCGCAAAGCTCGGTCAGATCATCTTTGCCGCGCCCGAC
Source organism: Bradyrhizobium ganzhouense (assembly GCF_049949285.1). Taxonomy (NCBI): domain Bacteria; kingdom Pseudomonadati; phylum Pseudomonadota; class Alphaproteobacteria; order Hyphomicrobiales; family Nitrobacteraceae; genus Bradyrhizobium; species Bradyrhizobium ganzhouense. The sequence continues at coordinate 6,518,572 of NZ_CP181318.1, read as the reverse complement.
ATCGACCGCGACCGCTTCGTCCAGCTCGCGGCAAAATTCAAAGGATGCGCCGCGCGCGTCACGCTCTATGCCTCGTCCCGCGATGTGGCGCTGCTGGCTTCGAAATTCGTGCACGGCTATCCCCGGGCGGGTGAGGCCGGCGAGACGCTGACGGTCGTCGACGGCGTCGATACGATCGATGCGTCGCTGGTCGACACCAGCCTGGTCGGTCTGCACCACTCTTATTTCGGCGAGAAGCGCTCGATCCTGAACGACATGTTCAATCTGATCGTGCAGCAACTCGCGCCCGACCAGCGCTTTGACCTCCAGGCCTCAGGCGATGCGCTCCGGAGGTACTGGAGCTATCGGGCCTAGCGACCGGAAAACGGCGCTCCCGTTCATTTTCCACTCAGGTTGAATGGATCAAGCTGGCTCGGGCGGTTCGGCTTACTATCGTTCCAAGCGTGGCAGATTGCCGCGATCACGAAACCATTTCAGCGCTTTGCGCATTAGCTGTTGTTTCCATATCTCTTTTTTGGGCGAGAACAGAGGACTTTAAGATGAGTGACAGGTCCGTGAATTCGAGAGTTGGCCGCATCACGGCGCTGGCCGCGTTCACCAGTTTCGCCCTGGTCCTGGGCGTCGCGTCGCCGTCGGCCGCCGCGTCCCCGACGCCGGCTAAGGCGGCCACGACGGCCGCTGCGGCAGGGCAGGGCTCATCCAACGCGACCGATTTCAGCGCCGCGCGGCGTCGTCACTACTATCGGCGCGGACCGAGTGCTGCGGGCCTCGCTTTCATGGGCGTTGCGGCCGGTCTGATCGGAGGCGCGATCGCCGAGAGCCGGCGCCAGGAATACTATGACAACTATTACTATGGTGGCCCGCGATACTATGGCCCTGGTCCCGGCTACGGTTACTATGGTGGGCCACGGTACTACAATCCGTACTGATCTTTGCCCGGACAGCCAAAACACCGGAACGGGCTGTCAATCCTTCCCGACAAAAACATTCCGCTTTACCGAAATTCGGAAATGGCGTATGTGTCGCCCATCCCGGCTCATCCTCGAGGGGCGATCGTACGTCGTCACTGATTGCGAGCCGGGCTTGCGGTGGACGCGGCAGCGTCGGCACGAGAGGGTGCGGGCAGGGCGGGTAGTCCCTGTGAGCCCGAAACCGCGTGCGGATGAGCGGCGCTGTTAGTTCGTCTCGCCAGTATTTTTCTCGCAACGTCGACAGCGCGGGAAAACCCTGTGGCGAGAGGCGAACGCGCGTACGGCAAAACCGTGTGGTCCTGGCCGTCGTTGCTACGGTCAAGCCTGTCGCGGAGGTGCGGAGCGCCCAACCGGGTTAACCGCATCGCCAATCTGCGAGGCGAGGGAGGCCAGAACGAATTCGGCTCCCGGGAGAGCGCGGCATAAGCCGTCAACCCATCGCGCAGGGAAGGCCGTGTGTTGGGCTTCACCTGTATGCTGCTGTGCGGTTCTTCTGCGCTACATTTCGCGCAGCAGACCGCGGGTGCGAGCTGGCACCCGGCCTTCCCTGCGCCCTCTTGGACAAGCGGGTGGAGAGACCAGGCAAAGCTCGGGCGAACTACGCCGCGAGAATGCGAAGGTGTGTCTGCAAGTGAAATGCGATTTGGAGAATGGCGATGCGGCCCCTTGCTCCGTCATTGCGAGCGCAGCGAAGCAATCCAGTCTGTTGCCGCGGAAAGACTCTGGATTGCTTCGCTGCGCTCGCAATGACGATGTGGAGGCATCGAGCGCCAATCCATCACCGTCACCCCCGCGCAATGGCGAAGCTATTGTCGCTGGAGGCGCTCGCCCCTTCGGCGAGCCTCGAAGGGCGACGGCCCGGCTGTATCTCGGCCGCTCATCCTTCGAGGCTCCTCATGGGACGCGTCGCGTCCCATGTCTCGCGCCTCGGGATGTCGGAATTGAATCAGCAGCGCGCCATATGCCTCCAACATCACCGTCCCGCCGGCGCCGACATCGCGCCGTTGGCGTAGCGCGACCAATCGGGGATGGTCGGCTGCGATGGCCACATGGCCGCGTTGGAGTCGCGTGCCGATTGGGTTATGGGGCTGGGCTGCGCCTTGCGAGCGTGGTGGCGGTCGCTCGCTGCCGCGGTCTGGACGGTCATGGCGGTGATCACCGTGGCGCTGAGAATGGCAAGAGTCTTCTGCATGGTTGTTTCTCCCGTGACGACGTCCCGGTTCCGAGAGGTGTCATCGTCGTCGCCGCTGACATGGAGATGCGTCCGGCCGAATATCACGGCAACGCCGCTTCACGATGGGGCGAGCAAATTATTTGGTCTCGGCTAAATATTCGGCAATCGCCCCGCCGGGCCCGATGGACTTGACCGGTGCAATCCGGTTGAATGGGAGCCAATTGAGGTTTCAGGCGCGACAACGATGTCGAAATATCTGCTGGTCCTGCTTTTGATCGCCGCGCCGGCTGCGGCGCAGGTCAAATTGACTCCGAAAACCTCGGCGGCGCACCCCGACCCCTGCGCGCCGATCGGGCGCACGGCGGACGGCAAGCTGGTCTACTCCATGAAGTGCGAGAACCTGCCGGCGCCTCCGCCGCCCCCGCCGCAGGCGGAACTGAAGGAGGCGCCACCGCCGGCTGCTGCCGCGGAGCCCGAGCCGGAGGTGCGGCGGAGCGGCCTGTTCGGCTGGTCTTACGACCGCAGGTGAAGGCCCGGCGCCACTTGCGCGAAACCCGTTGGAATGCTCTTTGCTTGAAAGTTCCCCGGGGGGCCACCGCCCCCGATCCAGAGAGATGAGATGAGCAAACTCGTTATCCGCGCCGGCGATTTCACCTTCGATGCCCGCTTCGAGGAGCAGGCGGCGCCCAAGACGGTCGCGGCGTTCCGCAAGGCGCTGCCGTTCGAGAGCCACATCATCCATGTGCGCTGGAGCGGCGAAGGCGTCTGGATGCCGCTCGGCGATCTCGACTTCGGCGTCGGCTACGAGAACCACACCAGCTATCCCGCGCCCGGCCAGATCATCCTCTATCCCGGCGGCATCAGCGAGACCGAGATCCTGATGGCCTATGGCGGCGTGCATTTCGCCAGCAAGATGGGCCAGCTCGCCGGCAATCACTTCATCACCGTGACCTCGGGCCTGGAGAATCTCGCGACGCTGGGCAAGAGCGTGCTGTGGAAGGGCGCGCTGCCGATCCGCTTCGAGGAAGTCTGAGTGACTGACGCCCGCTACCCGCGCGATCTCCGCGGTTACGGCCGCAACCCGCCGCATCCAGAGTGGCCCGGCAACGCGCGGGTCGCGGTGCAGTTCGTCGTCAATTTCGAGGAAGGCGGCGAGAACAACATTCTGCACGGTGACCGCGCGTCGGAAGCGTTCCTGTCCGACGTGCTGGGCGCGCAGCCCTGGCCCGGCCAGCGTCACGCCAATATCGAATCCATGTTCGAATATGGCTCGCGCGCCGGCTTCTGGCGGCTGTGGCGGATGTTCAACGAGCGGAAGTGGCGGACCACCGTGTTCGGTGTCGCCACCGCGCTGAAGCGCAACCCGGAAATCGTCGCTGCGATGAAGGAGTCCGGCTGGGACATCGCGAGCCACAGCCTGAAATGGATCGAGCACAAGGACATGACGGAAGCGCAGGAGCGCGCCGAGATTGCCGAGTCGATCCGCGTCCATACCGAAGCGACCGGATCGCGGCCGCTCGGCTGGTACACCGGGCGCTCCTCGATCAACACCAACCGGCTGTTGATGGAGGAGGGCGGCTTCCTCTATCTCTGCGATTCCTATGCTGACGATCTGCCCTATTGGGTCAAGGGCGCGACAGGCAAGCAGCTCATCATTCCCTATACGTTAGACGCCAACGACATGCGCTTCATCAATCCGCAGGGCTTTGCCGAGGGCGAGCAGTTCTACACCTATCTGAAAGATGCGTTCGACGTGCTCTATGCCGAAGGCGAGACCGCGCCGAAGATGATGTCGGTGGGGCTGCACTGCCGCCTCGCCGGCCGGCCGGGCCGGGCCGCGGGCCTGATCCGCTTTCTCGACTATATCGGCAAGCATGAGCACGTCTGGGTCCCGACGCGGTTGCAGATCGCGCAGCATTGGCACGACAAGCATGCGCATCTTGCCGCCGATGCGTTCGAGATCGGGTAAAGCACGATGGCGCAAATCTCGCTCGCCGATCTGAACGCTGCAAGCAAGGCCGACTTCGTCGGCGCGCTCGCCAATGTCGTTGAATATTCGCCCTGGATTGCTGAGCAGCTGGCGGCGCAGCGGCCGTTTGCCGGCATCAATCAGCTGCATGCCGCGTTGATGGCGACGATACAGGCTGCCGAACCCGATGTGCAGCTGGCGCTGATCCGGGCGCATCCCGATCTCGCCAACAAGACCCAGCGTGCGGCGGGGCTGACGGCGGAATCGACCAACGAGCAGAACAGCGCTGGCCTCGACCGATTGTCGGAGGCGGAATATTCGGCATTCGAGCGCGTCAACAACGCTTATCGCGAAAAGTTCGGCATCCCCTACATTGTCTGCGTGCGCCGTCACACCAAGGATTCCGTGCTGCGCGACTTCGAAACGCGGCTGCGCAATATCGCCAAGACCGAGACGCGGCGCGCGATCGAGGAGATCGGCCGCATCTCGGCGCTGCGGCTCGATCAGCTCGTCGTCGCCGACGACAAGCTGAGAGTGCACGGCCGGCTCTCGACCCATGTGCTGGACAATCACGCCGGCAAGCCTGCGCCCGGCATCCCGGTCGAACTCGTCGAGCTCGCAGCGCTCGGCGAGAGCCGTGTCATTGCGCGCGCCGTCACCAATGCGGACGGCCGCACCGACCAGCCGCTGATCGGCGGCCGCCCGCTGCCGATCGGCCGCTACGAACTTCGCTTCAGCGTCGCCAAATACTACACCGAGCGCAACGTGCCACTGGCAGATCCGCCGTTCCTGGACGAGATCCCGCTGCGCTTCGCGATCAGCGAACCGGAGAGCCACTACCATGTGCCGCTGCTGGTGACACCCTGGAGCTATTCGACCTACCGCGGCAGTTAATTGCCGAACTTGTCGAGTAGCGCCGGAAACAGCCGGTCCGGCTTGAAGGGCGGCGCGGTGAAGCGGATGCCGGTGGCATCGGCAATCGCGTTGCCGAGCGCGGCGGCGACCGGGTTGTACGGGCTCTCGCTCATCGACTTCGCGCCTAGCGGTCCGATCGTGTCGGATGTCTCGGCGAACAATACTTCCGTGCGCGGCACGTCCGCGAAGGACGGCAGATGGTAATCGCGGAATTTGGGATTGGTAACGCGGCCATTCGCATCGATCACCATCTCCTCGTACAGCGCCGCACCGATGGCCTGCGCAACGCCGCCCTCGACCTGGCCGCGGCACTGCATGGGATTGGCGACGACGCCCGCATCCGCCGCCTGCACGCTCTTGAGAATCTTGATCTCACCGGTACCCTTGTTCACGGCGATGCGAAAGCCCTGCACGTTGAAGCCGACGGACCTCGGCGTTCCCTCGGAATTGCCGTGCGCCACGAGCGGACGACCCGCCTCGCGCGCGAGCTTCGCCAGTTCAACGAAGGACATTCGCCGCACGCCGCTGACGACGAATTCACCTTCGAGCGCGCAAGTCGCGGCATCGCAAAGCCAAGCGTTGGCGGCGACCGCCTTCAATTCGGTCGCCAGCTGCATGGCTGCGGCTTGCGTCGCCTTGCCGGCAACGAACGTGCCCGTGCTGCCATAGGCGCCGGTGTCGTGGCCGCCATGGGCGGTGTCGGACTGGCGCAGGCGGATCCTGTCGACGGTGGTTGCGAGAACCGTTGCCGCGATCTGCCGGTGCACGGTGCTGGTGCCGTTGCCGAATTCGGCGGTGCCGACCGTGAGATCGAAGCCGCCATCGTCGTTGAGCGCGATCATCGCGTCTGCGATGTGGCCGGCCGGCGGCACAGTGTCGATCATGGTCAGCGCGACGCCGTCGCCGGTCAGCCATTCCGGCGACAGCTCGGGCTGCGGCTGATACGCCTGCATCGCACGCTCGACGAGGTCGATGCACTGATCGAGCCCGTAGGAGCCGTAGAGCACGTCGTGATAGTCGGACTCCGGCGGCGAGAGCATGGGATCGCCGGGCCTGACGATATTGCGCCGGCGCATCTCATAGGGGCTGATGCCGAGCTGCCTGGCCAGCTCGTCGATGGCAGCCTCCACCGCGATCAAGGCCTGCGGCAGGCCATAACCGCGAAATGCGCCGGCTGGCACCGTATTCGTGTAGACGACGAAGCCGTCGACCCGCTTGTTCGGGCAGTTATAGACGGCGATGGACTCCGACACCGCGTGGAACATCACGGAGCCGCCATGATTGCCGTAAGCGCCCGTGTTGGAGAGCACGTCGAGTTGCAGCGCGGTAAGCTTGCCGTCGGCATCAGCGCCAGCCTTGATGCGGACCCGCATAGGATGCCGTGTCGAGGTCGCAATGAACTGCTCCTCGCGCGTGAGCTCGAGCTTGACGGGCCGACCGGTCTTCAGCGTTGCGAGCGCCAAAACGTCCTCGACGAACATCTCCTGCTTGCCACCAAAGCCTCCGCCGACGCGCTCGCAGAACACACGGACCTTGTCCGTGGGAAGCTGGAAGATGTCAGAAAGCGCGCGCCGGGTCAGGAACGGCACCTGCGTCGAGGTGCGAACGTTGAGCACGCCTGCATCGTCGAGCCAGGCAAGGCCGCCATGGGTCTCCAGTGCGGCATGCTGCACGCGATGACTGTGGAAGGTAGCCTCAAAGGTGACAGCGGATGCGGCAAGGGCCGAGGCGACATCGCCAAATTCGCCATGCGTCTCCGCGACAAGATTGCGCTGCGCGTCGGCAACGCGGTTCGCGGTGGTCCGATCGGGATGAACGAGCGGAGCGCCCGGCACCATCGCTTGTTCAGGATCGATCAGCGCGGGCAAAATCTCGTACTCGACCTTCAGCCGACGGCAAGCCTCCTCGGCAGCGCCTTCACTCTCCGCGACCACCGCCGCCACCTTCTGGCCGATGAAGCGGACGACGTTGTCGAGGATGCGGGTATCCTCGGGGTCCATCCAGTCCTTCTCGTGCCGCGCGGTCGAGAACAGCACCGAAGGCGCATCCTCATGCGTCAAAACCGCGTGCACGCCGGGCACAGCCATCGCTGCCGATCGGTCGATCGCGACGATTCTTGCGTGCGCATGCGGCGAGCGGAGCAGCTTGATGTGCAGCAGATTGTCGATTGTGGTGTCGAACGTGTAACGCGCCGTGCCGCGGACGACGTCCGGGCCCGCGGGCGCCGGCAGGCTGCGGCCGAACGCGCCGCCGGCCGCGACGCTGTCCTCGACATTGGTCTTGCCGTGGATCGCATCCTCGATAGCGCGATAACCGGTGCAGCGGCAGATATTGCCCTTCAGCGCGGTGCCGAGATCGGTGCGCTGCGCCTGGTTCAGCGAGGCGCAGGTGAGGATCATGCCGGCGGTGCAGAAACCGCACTGGAATCCCTGCGCATCGAGGAAGGCCTGCTGCATCGGGTGCGCGCCATGTTCACCGCCGAGACCTTCGATCGTCGTGATCGCGCGTCCCTCCGCGCGGAACGCGGGGATCAGGCAGCTATGCACGGGCTCGCCGTCGAGCAGCACGGTGCAGGCGCCGCAATCGCCGGCGTCGCAGCCTTTTTTCACCCCGAATTGGCCGAGCTCGCGCAGGAACGTGCGCAGGCACTGGCCGGCGCGCGGCGTTTGCGGAAAGTTCGCGCCATTGACCTCGAAGCTCATGGCGGCGTTGCACCCAGGAGCTCGGCGCGGATTTCTTCGGCGAGCCGCAGCGTCATGTGCTTGCGCCAGAGCGGCTTGCCATGAATGTCGGTGTGATAGAGATCGTCGGTGATCTCCTCGGTGATCGCTGTATGAAGCGCGCCCGCGTCGGGCGGCTTTGGAAACGACAATTGGATGGGGCGCACGGTCGATGCGGTCACGGTCAGCCTCAGCGCGCCAGCACTGTCGATGCTCCCGATCAAAAGTGCGGCGGAGCGGCCGACCGGCGCGAGCGAGATCTGGCGAAACGCGGAGCGACGCTTCAGTGCGGCAAGTGGAATGTCGATCTGGCGCAGCAGGTCGCCCGGCGACAGGCGGTTGTGCTGATTGCCCGTGACGAATTCGGCGACGGGAATCTTCTGCTCGCCGCCGCCGGCTTTCCAGATCGTGCAGACGCCGTCGAGCGCAGCGGTGAGCGAGATCATCGGTCCTGCCGGCAGCGACATGCAGAGATTGCCGCCCACCGTCGCCGTCTTCCAGATTTTGAAGGAGGCGAGAAAAGCGCGGCAGCATTGGTTGATCAGCGGTGCTGCGAGCCAGTCGGGCGGGCAGGTGAGCGCATCGAGCTGCGAGATCGTGCAGGTGGCAGCGATGCTGAGATGGCTCTCCGTGATCGCCAGCGCCGGCCATTTCAGATCGGCGAGATCGATCAGCCGCGTGAGGTGGACTTGCGGCTCCGAGAACAGCCAGGTGCCGCCAGCGAGCCAAGCATCACCTGGCGTCCAAACGGGCAGTTGGGCGCGCGTTTGCGGATGGCTGACCGCTGTGATGGTATTCAAGTCCATGGCTGCGACAACGCCTGCGCCGGGTGAATGAGTCAAAGGGAAAGTCTTGCAAGACCAGCGCCAAGTGGCAACAACAAGTCGCAGCAATAACGCTCCCGGGATGGCCTCTGCCTTGCAGGCCATTCGTTAACGAGGCGAGGAGAAACAGGATCATGAGCGACGCAAAGCCGATCTGGATCAGAGATCCCTTGGCCATCCTCGCTGACGGCGCTGGGCGCGGCATCGTCGTTAAAGATGGTCGTATCATTGAACTCGTGCCGGCCGGCGGAACACCGGCGACCGCCGATGTCACGGTGTTCGATGCGGGCGAGCACGTCGTGCTGCCGGGCCTCATCAACACACATCATCATTTTTATCAGACGCTGACGCGGGCGCTGCCGGCGGCGATGGACCGCGAGCTGTTTCCCTGGCTGCAGGCGCTCTATCCGGTGTGGGCGAAGCTGACGCCGGAGCGGCTCGAGCTCGGTGTCACCGTGGCGATGTCCGAACTCTTGCTCTCGGGCTGTACCACCACGACGGATCATCATTATGTATTTCCGGCCGGACTCGAAGAGTCCGTCGACATCGAGGTCGGCGTCGCAAAGCGGCTCGGCGTGCGCGTGCTGCTGACGCGCGGCTCGATGAACCTGTCGCAGCGCGACGGCGGCCTGCCGCCGGACAGTGTCGTGCAGGACGAGGACACCATCCTCGCCGACAGCGCGCGCGTCGTGGCAAAACATCACCAGCGCGGTGCGGACGCGATGGTGCAGATTGCGCTCGCGCCCTGCTCGCCGTTCTCGGTGACGACCTCGCTGATGCGCGCCACCGCCGATCTCGCCGATAAGCTCGACGTGCGCCTGCATACCCATCTCGCCGAGACTGAGGACGAGAACAAATTCTGCCACCAGATGTATGGCTGCCGTCCACTCGACTATCTCGAGCAATGCGGCTGGCTCAATGCGCGGACCTGGCTCGCCCACGGCATCTTCTTCAATGCCGACGAGATGAAGCGCCTCGGCAAGGCGAAGACGACCATCAGCCATTGTGCGTGCAGCAATCAGTTGCTGGCCTCCGGCTGCTGTCCGGTGTGCGAGATGGAAGAGGCCGGCGTTGGCATCGGTCTCGGGGTGGACGGCTCGGCCTCCAACGATGGATCGAACCTGATGCAGGAGGTGCGTGCCGCGTTCCTGCTGCAGCGGGCGCGCTACGGCGTGACCAAGGTCAGCCACAAGGATGCGCTGCGCTGGGCCACCAAGGGCTCGGCGGCGTGTGTCGGTCGGCCGGAGCTCGGCGAGATCGCGGTTGGCAAGGCTGCCGATCTCGCGCTGTTCAGGCTGGACGAGCTGCGCTTCTCCGGCCACGGCGATCCCCTGGCCGCGCTGGTTCTGTGCGGGGCGCATCGAGCCGATCGGGTGATGGTGGCGGGGAATTGGGCCGTGGTCGACGGCGCGATCCCGGGGCTGGACGTCCCGGACCTCATCCGCCGGCATAGTTCCGCGGCACGGGCGATGCACGCTGGATAGAATAGAAGGAGGGGGCGACCACAAGTGCCGGGTGCTTCTGGCCACCCCCTCCGAACCTCCTCCGGGAGGAGCAGGTGATTTAGGCAATGCAAGAAGCGTGCTACTTACCCGGCAGCTTGTCGTCGATGCCCTTGACGTAGAAATTCATGCCGAGGATCTGGCCGTCGGCGAGATTGGCGCCGCCCTTGCACTCGATCTCCTTGCCGTCCTGCCCAACGACCGGGCACTTGAACGGGTGCAGCTTGCCCGTGGTGATTGCGGCCTGGGCATCCTCGGCAATCTTCTTCACGTCGTCAGGCATGTTGGTATACGGCGCCATCGCGAACATGTGGCTGTCGAGACCGCCCCAGCTGTCCTCGGACTTCCAGGTGCCGTCGAGTTCGGCCTTGACGCGCTCGATGTAGTAGGAGCCCCAGGTGTCGAGGATCGAGGTCAGCTGGGTCTTGGGCCCGAACTTGATCATCTCGGAGTCCTGGCCGAAAGCGAGCTTGCCGCGTTCACTGGCGATCTGCATCGCTGCGGGCGAATCCGTGTGCTGCATGATGACATCGGCGCCCTGGTCGATCAGCGCCTTGGCGGCGTCGGCCTCCTTGCCTGGATCGAACCAGGTGTTGGCCCAGATGATCTTGACCTTGATGTTCGGGTTGATGGTCTGCGCCGCGAGGATCGTCGCGTTGATGCCGGAGACGACTTCCGGAATCGGGAACGAGCCGATATAGCCGAGCACGCCGGACTTCGACATCTTGGCCGCGATCAGGCCTTGAATGTAGCGGCCCTGATACCATTTGGCCGAATAGGTCGACATGTTCTTGTCGCGCTTGTAGCCGGTGGCGTGCTCGAAATGCACGTTCGGATACTTTTTGGCGACCTTCAGCGTCGGATCCATGTAGCCGAACGACGTGGTGAAGATCAGCTTGTTGCCGGCGCGGACGAGCTGCTCGATGGCGCGCTCGGCGTCGGGACCCTCGGGCACGTTTTCGAGATAGGTTGTCTCAATCTTGTCGCCGAGTTCTTTCACCAGCGCCTGGCGGGCGAGTTCGTGCTGATAGGTCCAGCCGAGATCGCCGATCGGGCCGAGGTAAATGAAGCCGACTTTCAGCTTGTCGGCGGCGGAGGCTGCACTGACGCTCCCGGCAAGCAGAAGGCCGGCAGCCAGTGCAAGAAGTGTTTTCCTCATCATCAATCTCCAAACATCAGGGGAAAGCCACGATCCGCGACGTGTGCGCCCCATCGCGCACGCCGCGAAAATCAAACTCTAGCGGTCAGGCACGAACACGGTGCCGAGCGCGGCCGGCGCGGTCGAGCCGCCGGTGCGCGCGCGGGAGAGCAGAACCAGCACGATGACGGTCGCGAGATAAGGCAGTGCCGACATGAATTGCGAGGGAATGCCGACGCCCCAGCCTTGCGCGTGCAATTGCAGGATCGTCACCGCGCCGAACAGATAGGCGCCGACCACAAGTCGACCCGGGCGCCAGGATGCGAACACGACCAGTGCGAGCGCGATCCAGCCGCGGCCTGCGGTCATGCCGGGAATGAAGAAGGGCGTATAGGCGAGCGGCAGATAGGCTCCCGCAAGTCCGGCGCAGGCACCGCCGAACATCACGGCGAGGGTGCGAATGCGCAGCACGGGATAGCCGAGCGCATGCGCGGAGACATGATTGTCGCCGCAGGCACGCAGGATCAATCCAGCGCGCGTGCGATACAGGAACCACCACACGCCGATGATGAGTGCGATGGAGAAGTAGACGAAGGCGTCTTCGCCGAACAGCACGCGGCCGATCAGCGGAACGTCGGTAAGGCCGGGAATGTGGAGATGCGCCGCCGGCGTGATGCGCTCACCGACGAAACCGGCCCCGATCAGGCCGGAGAGACCGACGCCGAGAATGGTCAGCGCCAGCCCCGTCGCGACCTGGTTGACCGCTAGTCCGAGCGTCATCAGCGCGAAGATCAGCGACATCAGCGTTCCCGCGATGATGCCGAACAGCGCGCCGATCAGAATGGAGCCGGTCAGCCACGCGCCGCCAAAGCCGCAAGCGGCGCCGACGATCATCATGCCCTCGACGCCCAGGTTGAGCACGCCGGAGCGCTCGGTCACGAGCTCGCCGGTTGCCGCGATCAGGAGCGGCGTCGAGGCGGCGAGCACCGACAGGATGATGGCTTCAACCAGCTCCACGGGCCACCTGACGGTTCGGGAAGACCAGCTTGAAGCGGTAGAGAATGAGGGAATCGCAGGCGAGTACGTAGAACAGCAGGATGCCCTGGAAGACCTTGGTGACGTCCAACGGGATCTTCATTGCGATCTGCGCCTGCTCGCCGCCGATAAAGGTCAGTGCGAGGAAAAGGCCTGCAATTAATATTCCAATCGGGTTCAACCGGCCGAGGAAGGCGACGATGATCGCGGTGAAGCCGTAGCCGGGCGAGATGCCGGGCTGGAGATGCCCGACGGGGCCGGCGACCTCGATGATGCCGGCGAGCCCTGCCAGCGCGCCCGATACCGCGAAGGTCAGAATGATGAGTTGGTTGGCGTTGAAGCCGCCGAAACGCGCCGCGCGTGGCGCGGCACCGACCACGCGGATTTCAAAACCCTTGATAGTGCGCCCGAGCAGGATCGCAGCAGCCGCAACCACCAGCAGCGCGATGATCGAGCCGAGATGCAGCCGACCACCTTCGATCAGCAACGGAACGGTCGCTACCGGATCGAACTCCGCTGTGGTCGGGAAGTTGAAGCCTTGTGGATCGCGCCAGGGCCCGCGCACGAGGTAGTCGAGGAAGAGGTCGGCGACATAGACCAGCATCAGGCTGGTGAGGATTTCACTGGCGCCGAACTTCACCTTGCAGATCGCCGGGATCAGCGCATAGAGCGCGCCTGCGGTTGCGGCGAGCACGAACATCGCCGGCAGCACCCAGGCGCCGGCGTCGGTGCCCTGCGTCTTCACCGCGATCCAGCTTCCGGCCACGGCGCCTATCAGGAATTGCCCTTCGGCGCCGATGTTCCAGGCGTTGGCGAGATAGCAGAGCGACAGCCCGATCGCGATCATCACCAGCGGTGTCGCCTTCACCGCGATCTCCTGGAGCGAATAGCCGTCGGTGAGCGGCGCGATGAAATAGGCTTGCAGGGCGAGCAGCGGATTCTTGCCGAGGATCGCGAACAGGATGGTCATGGTCACGATCGTCAAGCCGATCGCGATCAGCGGCGAGACCAGCGCGATCGTGTTGGAGCGCTCGGCGCGCTTCTCAAGCACCAACTGCATGCGCGGCCTCCTTCGGCTCGAGGCTGCTGCCGCCCATCAACAGGCCGAGCTTTTCGCGTGTTGCGTCGCGCGTGGCGAGCGGCTCCGACAGGCGGCCGTGGAACATCACAGCGATACGGTCGGCGATTTCGGCGAGCTCGTCGAGATCCTGGCTGGTCACCAGCACCGCGGCGCCAGCGGTGGCGAGATCAAGCAACGCCTGGCGGATGACGGCGGCAGCACCGGCATCGACGCCCCAGGTCGGCTGGCTCACCACCAGCACCGCCGGGTTGCGCAGGATCTCGCGGCCGACGATGAATTTTTGCAAGTTTCCGCCGGAAAGGGATGCTGCTTCCGGATCGCGCTTGGCCTTGCGCACGTCGAAGGTTTCGGTCGCCTTGTCGACGGTCTTCAGCGTCGCGGCGGTGTCGATGAAGCCGTGACTGACCATGCCGCTGGCGGCGTGTCCGGTGAGCAGCGCATTCTCCGACAGCTTCATGCGCGGTGCGGTGCCGTGGCCGAGCCGCTCCTCCGGCACGAAGGCGGCGCCGAGCTTGCGCCGCTTGGTGATCGAGAGGTGGCCGGCGGCGATGCCTTCGATCACGATCGTGCCGGGGTCCTTCGCCAGGCGCTCGCCAGACAGCGCCGCGAACAGTTCGTCCTGGCCGTTGCCGGCGACGCCGGCGATGCCGAGGATCTCGCCGCCCTTCAGCTCGAACGAGATGTGCTCCAGCCGCACGCCGTGCGCTTCGTCGGGCGCGAGCGTGAGATCGTTGACGACCAGCCGCGGGATCGTGGTCTGCCGGCCGGCGGCCGCCTTCACCTCCTTGATCTCGCCGCCGACCATCATGCGTGCGAGCGAGGCGGCGGTCTCGAGCCGGGGATTGCAGGTCTGGATCTTCTTGCCGCCGCGCAGGATCGTGGCTGTGTCGCAGAGCCGCTTTACCTCTTCGAGCTTGTGGCTGATGTAGAGGATGGCGCGGCCTTCGGCCTTGAGCCGCTCCAGCACGATGAAGAGCTGGTCGGCCTCTTGCGGTGTCAGCACCGCGGTCGGCTCGTCCAGGATCAGGAATTTCGGGTCCTGCATCAGCGCGCGGACGATCTCGATGCGCTGGCGTTCGCCGACGGACAGCTGCCAGACCTCGCGCTTGGGATCGAGCGGCAGGCCATAGGTCTTCGACACCTGCTCCAGCCGCGCCGACATGTCCTTGAAGGATTCCTTGCCGTCGAGGCCGAGCGCGACGTTTTCGGCGACGGTGAGATTGTCGAACAGCGAAAAGTGCTGGAACACCATGCCGATGCCGCGGCTGCGCGCTTCCGACGGGCCGGACAGCACGATTCGATCGCCCTGCCAGCGGATCTCGCCTGCAGAGGGCTGGATCAGCCCATAGATCGCTTTCACCAGCGTCGACTTGCCGGCGCCGTTCTCGCCGAGCAAGGCGTGGATTTCCTTCGGCCAGATATCGATGTCGATGGAATCGTTGGCGAGGAAATCCCCATAGCGTTTGGTGAGCCCCACCGTCTGAAGCAACGGGGACTCGCCGGAATGCAGGCCGTTAGGCGTCGGATCTAACATTCGCTGATGCGCTTGCATGGGATGAAGTGCCTCAATAGTGGGCTAGTTTGAACCGCCGCGTAAGGTGTGAAAAAGCGTCATCCCTTGCTTAACGCTTCGGCAGGAGGCCGCCCGCGCGAGTCGCGGCCGTTTCCAGCCATCAGGCGTGCTCAACGGCCCCTTGCACGGCTCTTGCGGCCGCGTGCTGCAGGCGGTGGCTGTTGCAAATTTGTGACGGTTCAAGCCAAATCGGAACCCGCTATGCAGGCTTGACGTGAAGTTGAGCAAAGTCGCGCCATCGCTCGTATGCATCTCGCCGTGACCACGACGGTCGTTTTCGTCAGTCGCGCTTGGGTTGTCGCGTCGACGCAAAAGCCAAACAGAATCAAACGGGAATGTTCGGCAAGGCGTTGTCGACGGCCGCTGACGGTGCGGCACCAAATCTCTTGAAACTCCGCAATGAAACGCTGCGCGCTGCCGAAACAAACGGCATGCCTTGAAAAAAGTTGAGGCTTCTCACCTCGGGACTTAGGCGCAAGTGTCGCACGCAATGGACGTTCATTTTTACGTGTCCAAGCTTGGGGGTATTCAGGATGTCGTTTCGTTTCAAGGCAATTGCAGCAACGGCGCTGTCACTTGCTACGCTAGCCATCGGTGGCTGGGCTCACGCTGCGGATCTGCCGGTCAAGGCGGCCAAGAAGGCGCCTGACCTTCCGTTCTTCCTGGTGATCGATAACCGCGTGTCGTTCTCCTGGATGCCCAAGGGCACCGATCCCGGCATGTGGAGCACGCGCCCGGATGGCAGCATCAACGGCACCACCGCCAAGCAGGTCTACTCCTTCACCCATTTCGACCTCTGGGCCTACGGCACCAACTTCTTCACCATCTCGATGTTCAAGTCGGGGCATAACGACCCTGCTTCGCCCTGTACCGCACCGGGTGTGACGATCACCGGTGGCGCCGCCAACTGCGCCGGCGCGACCGAGATTTACGGCCTGTTCCGCTCGACCTTCGGCTGGAATGAGTTGTTCAACACCAAGACCTTCACGATGGGTCCGTTGCACAACATCTCCTTCGAAGTCGGTATGGATGCGAACACCGAGAACAACTTCCTGGCGCCGGCCAAGCGCGACGTCGTCGCCGGTCTCCAGTTCGCCTTCGACCTTCCCTACAAGGGCTACGTCGACGTCGCTCCGTTGATGTACTGGGAGTTCTCGAACCACAACTCCTTCACCCAGTGCGGCTTGTTCGGTGCAGGCGTCGCCGGCGTAACCTGTAACTCCGACGGCAACGTCAGCTACCGCCCGACCTGGGCTGTCGAAATCAACTACTACATGGACCTCGGGTTCCTGCCGCCGAACATGCAGTTCTGGTCGATCAGCGGCCGTGCCGGCTGGTATGGCCCGAAGGGCGACTCGAACGGCCTTCCTGCGCTCTCGGGCATCGGCCGGTTCTCGACCGCGTCCAAGACCGAGCTGAACAGCGAACCGATCCGCCTGACCTTCGATGCTTCGAAGGCGGCTTGGGGTGACAAGTACTCGCACTTCGTCGACCTCTGGGTCGCCTACCGTTACTGGGAGAACAAGTTCGGCCTTGACCACAATGCGATGCCCGGCGTCTGCACGGTCGCCGCGACCGGCCAGAGCACCAAGAGCTGCAACGAGTCCACGGTTTACGGCGGTATCACTGTGAAGTTCTGATCGGCTGAGGTCTCCAAGCTACAACGATGGCGCCGCGCATGTCCCGCGCGGCGCCATCGGCGTTTGCAGCGTCGAGCGTAGCGTGGATTAGCCGAAGGCGTAATCCACCACGGTCTATTATCCGCAGAGACAAAAGCGGTGGGTTACGCTTCGCTAACCCACCCTACGAAGTCGAGCTACTTCGTCCACACGCCGTCGTGCAGCGCTTCGGCCTCGTCCTCGAGCAGCGGCCCGACGACCTCGGTCGGCCTCTGGCCGCTGGCAAACACGTCACGACAGGGCAGGTCGAGCGTCGGATTCTCCGGGTGATTGCCGGTCACGGCGCGCAGGCGGTGCTCGCTGAGGCCATAGACCACGCGGCCGATGCCGGCCCAGTAGATCGCGCCGGCGCACATCGCGCAGGGCTCGGCGGAGGAATAGAGCGTCGCCGTCGCCCGCACGTCGCGCCTGAGCGTGCGGCATGCTTCCGTGGCGGCGAGGCGCTCGGCATGGGCGGTGCCGTCGTGATCCGGCATGTAGCCGTTCTCGGTCTCGATCAGCACCTTGCCGTCGGCATCGACGACGATGCAGCCGAAGGGATGGTTGCCGTGCGTGAGGGAGCGGCGGGCGACCGTGAAGGACAAACGCAAAAAGTGCTCGTCGCGCTCGCCTTCCATCGCGCCTCCGCGGTCAGTGCCCCGCCATGTGCCGGCCGACCTCGGTGAGATCAGCCTCGCTGGTCCGTGCTTCATACACGAATTCGCCGTGGAACATCACCACCAGCCTGTCGGACAGTTCGAGCAATTCGTCGAGATCCTCGCTGACCAGCAGCACCGCCGCGCCGCGATTGCGCGCAGCCATGATCTCGGCGTGGATCTGCGCCACGGCCGCGAAATCGAGGCCGAAGCAGGGATTGGCTGCGATTAATACCTCGACGTCGCCCGCAAGCTCGCGCGCGAGCACGGCGCGCTGCACGTTGCCCCCTGATAGCGCCGAGATCGGCGTATCGGGCGTGCGGGTCTTGATCTTGTATTGGCCGATCTTCCTCTTCGCGTCGTCGCGGAAGGCGCCGCGGTTGAGCCACCAGCCGCCACTGGCGAAGGGGGCGCGGTCGAACTCGCGGAAGGCGATGTTGTCGGCGACGCTCATGCCGCCGACGCAAGCGTTCTTCAGCGGCTCCTCGGGCAGGAGCGACATCCTGTGGCGCCGCATCTCCTCGCGGCTGGCGTGATACGGATCGCCTGCGACGCGGATTTCGCCATCCTCCGCTTCGCGCTGGCCGGCCAGGACTTCGACCAGCTGGCGCTGGCCGTTGCCGGAGACGCCGGCGATGCCGACGATCTCGCCGGCACGTACGGTCAGCGAAACGTCATGCACGGCGATGGCGCCGGCATCGTCGAGCGCGCGGACTTTTGCCAGCTCCAGCCGCGCCTGTCCGGCTTCGCCTGTGCGCGGCGGCTGCATGGTCAACTCCTCGGCGCCGATCATGGTGCGCGCCATCGCGTCCGGCGTCAGCTCGGCGACCTTGCCGGCGCCTGCGAGCTTGCCGCGGCGCAGGATCGTGACCTCGTCGGCGAAGGCCATGACCTCGCGGAACTTGTGCGTGATCATCAGGATGGTCAGCTCATCCTTGACGACCATGTCGCGGAGCATGCCGAGCACCTCGTCGGCTTCGGCCGGCGTCAGCACCGAGGTCGGTTCATCCAGGATCAGGAAGCGGCGCTTCAGATAGAGCTGCTTCAGGATCTCGCATTTTTGCCGCTCGCCGGCCGAGATGTCGGAGACTTTTGCAGAGAGCGGCACCTTGAAGGGCATCCGGGCGAGAAACGCCTCGAGCTCCTTCATCTCCTTCGGCCAGTTCACCACGGCTGGCACGTCGTCGCGCGCCAGCACGAGGTTTTCGGCGACTGTCATGGCCGGCACCAGCGTAAAATGCTGATAGACCATGCCGAGGCCGAGCGCATGCGCGTCCTTCGGATTGGCGATCGCCTGCTCGCGGCCGCCGACGAGGATGTCGCCTTCGGTCGCGTGGTAATAGCCCATGATGCATTTGACGAGGGTCGACTTGCCGGCGCCGTTCTCGCCGAGCAGCGCATGGAACGAGCCGGGCCGTACCTTCAGCTCGACATTGTCCAGCGCCAGGAAATCGCCGAACCGCATGGTCATGGCGATAGCATCGACGCCGAACGCGCCGGATGGCGGAGGCGGTTCGCCGATGATCACGAAATCGCTCCGATGAAGGCATCCGAAGTCGAGACCGCGCCGAACACGCCGCCCTGCATCTTGATCATCTTCAGTGCATGGTCGTGGTTGCTCTTGTCGGTCGCGCCGCAGCAATCGTGCAGCAGCACGCACTCGAAGCCGCGGTCGTTGGCCTCGCGCATGGTGGTATGGACGCAGACGTCGGTGGTGATGCCTGTGAGAACGATGTTCTCGATGCCACGCACGCGGAGGATCAATTCGAGGTCGGTGGCGCAGAACGAGCCCTTGCCGGGCTTGTCGATGATCGGCTCGCCCGGCAGGGGGCTAAGCTCCTCGATGATGTCCCAGCCGGGCTCACCGCGCACCAGGATGCGGCCGCACGGGCCGGGATCACCGATGCCGGCGCCGATCTGGCGCGAGCGCCAGCGCTTGTTGGCCGGAAGATCGGAAAGATCGGGGCGATGGCCTTCACGGGTATGGATGATGTGAAACCCTTGGGCACGCATCGCGGCGAGCAGTTTCTTGATCGGCTCGATCGGCGCCCGCGTCAGCGACAGATCATAGCCCATCTTGTCGACATAGCCGCCGATGCCGCAGAAATCGGTCTGCATGTCGATGATGATGAGCGCAGTGTTTTGCGGGCGGAGATCGCCATTGTAGGGCCAGGCATAGGGCTCGGACTTGAGATAGCGCTCGGGCATGATTTCGCTCTCTAGCGGGTGATCGACAATTCGGCCGGGGCTCCGGTCAGCGTACGTTTCGGCGAGCAGGTGATGATCATGATCGCCAGCGTCAGGATGTAGGGCGCTGCGTTGAAGAGGTGATAGCCGGAGGTGACGCCGACCGATTGCAGCGCCGGTCCGAGCGCCGCGGCACCGCCGAAGGCGAGCGAGGCCCACAGGCAGAGCAGAGGATCCCAGCGCGCGAAGATCACGAGCGCCACCGCCGTGATGCCCTGGCCCGAGGACAGGCCCTCGTTCCAGCTCCCGGGATAGAATAGCGACAGGAACGAGCCGCCGATGCCGGCAAGGAAGCCGCCGACCATGGTGGCGCGGAGGCGGATCAGCAGCACGGAATGGCCCATCGCGCGCGCCGCGTCGGAACTCTCGCCGGCGGTGCGGATCAAAAGGCCCCAGCGCGTGGTGCGGAAGGCCCAATAGAGGATCGGCGCCAGCGCGACGCCGATCAGGAACAACACGTTGACGCGCAGCGCGGCGCGCAGCTGCGGGATGTCGCTCCACCAGCCGAAATCGATCGCGGGCAGGCGCGGTGCGGTCGGTTCGATCAGCGGCTTGCCGAGATAAAAGGCGAGGCCCGTGCCGAACAGCATCAACGCGATGCCGACCGCGACGTCGTTGACGCGCGGCAATGAGCAGATGCCGGCGTGCAGCGCGCCAAGCAGCGCGCCGGTGATGCCGGCGGCGAGTACCCCTAACCACGGCGATCCCGTGAGATAGGAGATGCCGTAGGCGCTCATCGCGCCCATTACCAGCGTGCCTTCAAGGCCGAGATTGATGCGCCCCGAGCGCTCGGTGATGCATTCGCCCAGGCTCACGAACAGGAAGGGTGTCGAGACGCGAATGGCGCCGCCGAGCACGGCGAGCGGGACGGTCCAGAGTCCGATCGATCCGTCTGCCATCTCAGGATTTTCCCTTCAGGAAGCCGATGCGGCCGTAGAGCGCATCGCTGGCGAGCACGAAGACGAAGATGATGCCCTGGAGCACCAGCACGGATGCGTCTGGCAATCCCAGGCGACGCTGCAACAGGCCGCCGCTCGCGCTGATGCCGCCGAGCAGGATCGCGACGGGGATGATCGCAAGCGGATTTTGCCGCGCGAGGAAAGCGACCAGAATGCCGGTGAAGCCATAGCCCGCCGCGAGATTGGCGTTGGTGCGACCCTGTACGGCGGCAACCTCGACCATGCCGGCAAGACCGGCGGCGCCGCCGGCGAGGAAGCAGATGGTCAGGATCAGCTTGCTGACGCCGAGGCCGACGATCTTGGCAGCGCGGATGTTGCCGCCGGCAACCCGCGCGGCGAAGCCGAACACGGTGTGATAGATCAGGATGTAGGCCGCGATCGCGGCAATCAGGCCGAAGACGAGGCCCCAATGCACGTCAGTGCCGGGAATGGATCCGATCATGTTGGCTGCGCCGATCTCGCGGGTCGACGGCTTGTTGAGGCTTGCGGGGTCCCGCATCATGCCTTCGACGAGGTGATTGAGGATCGCGAGCGCGATGTAGACGAGCAGCAGGCTCGAGATCGTCTCGTTGACGCCGCGATACTGCCGCAGCGCGCCCGCCAGCATGATCCATAACCCACCGCCGATGACGCCGGCGACGACCATGGCGATCTGCACCACGAGCGGCGGCATGCCCTGAAGCAACAGTGCGGCGCTCGTCGCCGACAGCGCGCCGATCAGCAATGCGCCTTCGCCGCCGATGATGACCATGCCGAGTTGCGCCGGCAGCGCCGTACAGAGCGCGGTGAGGATGAGCGGCGCAGCACGCGTCAGCGTATTCTGCCAGGAGAACCAGGTGCCGAAGGCGCCGTAGTACATGTAGAAATAAAGGTCGAGCGGGTTCTTGCCGAACAGCATCACAAAGATGCCGAACACCACGAGCGCGCCGGCAAGCGCCGCGCCCGGGATCAGGATATATTCGATCGTGCCGCCGTGGCGTTGGAGAAACCCCGGGTTGGCGGCCGGGGCCATTGTCCCGACCGCCTCGGCAGAATCCGCCGCTTCCGCTGTCACGAAGTCGCTCCGATCACCCCCTCGACGAGATAGTCCATCTTCTCGAGTTCAGGATCCTTCTGGCCGCGATCGGTGCCGGCCGCGATGACCGTCTTGCCCTTGTTATCGACCAGCCCGCCCTTGAAGATGGCAAATCCGTCAGCGGACAGGAATTTGGCCTTGGCCTCGTCTGCCGCCTTGCGCGCTTCGGCCGAGACGGAGTCGCCATAGGCCGAGACCTTGACGATTTCTTCCTTGAGGCCGCCGCGGTAGAAATTCGGGATGCTTTCGCCGGCGGCGATCATCTTGACGAACTTCGGATAGAGCGCTTCCCAGTTCCACTCTGCGCCGGTGAGATATGCCTTGGGCGCCAGCGCCGACTGGTTGGTGTGATAGCCGCAGACGAAGGCACCGCGGCGCGCGGCGTTCTCGACCATGGTCTTGGGGCCGTCGACGTGACAGGTCAGCACGTCCACACCCTGGTCGATCAAGCTGTTGGTGGCTTCGGCTTCCTTGACCGGCATCGACCAGTCCCCGGTGAAGATCACTTGCGTGGTGGCCTTCGGATTGACCGACTTGGCGCCCAGCGCAAAGGCGTTGATGTTGCGCAGCACTTGGGGAATCGGCTTGGCTGCAACGAAGCCAAGCTTGCCGCTCTTCGACGTCAGGCCCGCGACGATGCCCGAGATGTACTGGGCTTCGTCGATATAGCCGAAATAGCTGCCGGCGTTCTTGGGGTCCTTGTCGGTCCAGAGGCCGCCGCAGTGCTCGAAGCGCAGCTTCGGGTACTTGGTGGCCATCTTGATCATGTGCGGATTGTAGTAACCGAACGAGGTCGGGAAGAGCAGGGTGGCGCCGTCGAGATTGATCATGGACTCGATCGTCTTCTCGACCGCGTCGGTCTCCGGCACCTTCTCTTCCTCGACCACCTTCAGTCCGGGAATCTTCTTCAGCGCCGCCGCGCCCTGCGCGTGGGCCTGGTTGTAGCCGTAGTCGTCGCGCGAGCCGACATAGATGAAGCCGATGGTCGTGTCGGCCGCGAAGGCTGGGCGGGCGCCGGCCGCCGCGCCGAGGGTGAGGGCGGCACCGCCCTGCAACAAATGACGTCGTGAAATCCTGCCAAAATCCATTGCTTACTCCCCTTGGCGGCTGGACCGCCCTAATCTCGCGGCTACGCCGGTCTGGCGGAGCCCGGGACAGGATGTCGCAAGCTTCATGCCAGAGGCTGTGGAATGGGCATTTCGATATAAGGCATTGAAAAATATTGATTATATCTGCACAAGAAATCTTGGTCAGGAAATAGTCAGATTAAATTATAAGCAGTATCGTCCTATTGTATGCAAGGTAGTTAAGCAGTCTTAACCGGCTCTCACGTGTGCATGATGGGACTGGGGCGGTCGGCCGATCACCCGTATTCATGCTAACCACGCGCTGAGTTGAAGCGGCGTCTGGCGCATGAATTCGCTGGCACCGAACTTGTATCGATTGGGATTGCGACCGCCCGCGCGGTCTCCAGGATGGAAAGCTTGACCGAGATGGCTGCCGTGACCGCCGTTCAACATGCATCGCTCGGCGAGGAGATCGTGCGTCGGATTAACGAACTCGCGGCGATCTCGGAAGAAGACGGCAAGCTCACCCGCATCTATCTCACGAACGAATTGCGCACCGCCTCGGACCTCATCCTGGGCTGGATGCGTGAGGCCGGCATGAGCGCGCATCTCGATGCGATCGGCAATGTTTGCGGACGCTACGAGGGCGAGCGGCCGGGATCGCCCTGCCTGATGCTCGGCTCGCATTACGACACGGTGCGTGACGCCGGCAAATGGGATGGGCCGTTAGGCGTGATCACGGCGATCGCCTGCGTCGCCGACCTCAATCGCCGCGGCAAGCGCCTGCCGTTTGCGATCGAGGTGGTCGGCTTTGCCGACGAGGAGGGGGTGCGCTTCGCCTCGACCCTGCTCGGCAGCCGCGCGGTGGCCGGCACATTCGACGAGAGCGTCTTGAACACGCGCGACCGCGACGGCGTGTCGATGCGCGATGCGCTCGTCAAATTTGGCCTCGATCCCGACCACATCGGCGCGGCCGCGCGCGCCCGGCGCGAGCTGCTGGCCTATCTTGAATTGCACATCGAGCAGGGACCGGTGCTGGAAGCGCAGAATCTCCCCGTCGGCGTCGTCACCGCGATTGCGGGTGCGACACGGCTGGCGGCGCGGCTCAACGGGATGGCGGGTCACGCCGGCACCGTGCCGATGGCGCTGCGCCGTGACGCGCTCAGTGGTGCTGCCGAATGCATTGGCGCGATCGAGCAATTCTGCCGGACCGACGCGGGGGGCCTGGTTGGCACCGTCGGCTATATCCAGGCGAGGCCCGGCGCGACCAATGTCATTCCGGGCGAAGTATCCTTCACCATCGACATGCGCGCGCCGACCGATATGCATCGCAAGCGCGCGGTCGCCGATGTCGTCAGGCAGATCGAGGCGATTGCAAAGCGCCGGCAACTGGCGCTGCAGCTCGACGTCACCCATGAGAACCGCACTGCACCTTGCGCGCCCTGGCTGAAGGAGCAGATCGCACAGGCGATCGCCGCCGAAGGTTTTTCCGCCTTCGAGTTGCCGAGCGGAGCAGGGCACGACGGCATGGCGATGATCGATATCGCCGATGTCGGCATGATCTTCGTGCGCTGCCGCGGCGGCATCAGTCATCATCCGGACGAGCATGTCGAGCTGGCGGACGCAGATGCCGGCGCGCGCGTTTTGCTGCGGGTCATCGAGCATTTCAGGCCGCGGGAGGGCTGAGCCCCCGCAAGTCACCGGGTAGAGATACGAATCAGGCAGGGCTAAAATGGCGACTGCCCAGCACCCGGATCACCAGACATCAGCCGACCTACCCAGATGAACAGCGATATTTCCTTTCCGTCCCATCGAGAGAACCGGTTTTACCAGGGCAAGGCTGCGACCTTTGTCGCGAATGCGCTTCAGGCGGTCAATTTTCTCGGTGATCGTTTCCTGAGACAGTCGCATCATTCCTTGTCGGCCATCGAGGATCTTTACCGGCACTCGATGGACAGCGCCTTTTCGGTGACCGAGGCGTTCCTCGTTACGGGCGCACCCCACGCCTCCGCCTATTACCCGCGCGACTTCGCCTGGTTCTATCCCGATGTCCTCGACCCCGAGACCATCATGGATGCGCGGGACGCGGTGCGCCGGGCGCGCCTGCTCGAAAAGAGCGTGCGCCTGTTGCTGGAGGCGGTTCGCGCCGACGTCGTCACGACGACCATCGTTCCGGCGGGACGCGGCCGGTATCTCGGCGTGAACTATTTCTCGCGTCCGTCGGATACGCTGCTCGGCATTCTCGCCGGCCTCCAGCAGATGCTCTCGGCCGAGCAGCGGGCGTCGTCCTATCTGGCGATGTCGCAATGCGCGCACGCCGGCCGTCTGTTGCTGGCCGAATACGGCGGCGATCTGAAGCGCGCGATCCTAAAGCTCGCAAGCGAGCTCGAGCCGTTCGAGGCTGACGGCGCCGGATATTTGCTGTGCGATGCCAGCGGACCTCGCTCTGCGGCAACGGACACTCGCGCCGAACGCCGGCGTTTTGTCACCAATGCCTGCGTCTACACGACCTTCGTGTGGGGCGTGCAACTCGGCGTAGTCGACGAGAATGAGCTGAAGCGGCTGCTCGGGCGCGATCTCGGGCAGTACAAGCGGGACCTGCTCCACCTGTTTGGCAAGGACGGCTATATCCGGCATTCGCTGGATGGCCCGGCTGGCCCGCCGGTGTCCCTGGTCGCGCTGGATTTCGTCAGCGTGCATCGCGGCTTCTGGGATATGAGCGATGCGAACGAGCGCGCCTTGTTTGCGGCGACGACGGATCTGATCATTGCCGAGCCGCGCTTCCGCATCCCCAGCACATTCCACTTCCTGGTGTCGGCGGATAATCCGCGCAACAAGATGATCCACAAGATCGCGGCGCCGGCCTATCAGGGGCGCTCGTCCTGGCCGACGTTCAACGTCGAGTTCGCGGACCGCATGCTGGACTTCGACGAGTTCGCGGGGAGCGATACCTACCGCGCCTGCGCGCAAGGGATATTGAAGGACATCCGCACCGCGACCGAAGTCCACGGCGGTTATCAGGAACTGATCTCGGAGCAGGGGCTGAAGTATCGCACCTGGGCCTACAAGGGCGCGGTGGCCCATTCCTGGTTTCCGCGCTTCCTGTCGGTCTGGAGCAGGGCATACGGAACGCCCTTGCTCCACTGGGACGACTGAGCCGCGATCCTCCTGGAGCCGGCCGCATTGGAACTTCCGGCCAAATCCGCGGCAAGCCATTGATGGCAATCCAGAAGCGCCCGCTGGTTGCGACAATAGGTCTCTGCTCGTCGTCATAATCTCGTAACCGAAGTGACACGGGCGAGCAGCACGTCTGACAAGCGCGCCTCTTAACCTGACATGCGTTGAAACAATCTTTCTGCATTCAGGAAACGACGAGAGGGGTGTGCAATGCTTTCAAAAACGACACGACGTCTGCGTGACCGTACCTTGGTGACAGCCGCGATTCTGTCGCTGATGGGACATGACGTTTATGCGATGGACAACATGCTCGGCGGTAGCAACAAGAACGGTGACCGCACCGAGAGCCCGATCAAGCATGTGATCGTCATTCTTGGCGAAAACCGCACCTTCGACCACGTCTTCGCTACCTATGAGCCGCGTCATCCGGACGAACGCGTCGACAATCTGCTCTCCAAGGGCATCATCACCAAGGACGGCCAGCCCGGTCCGAATTACGCCAAGGCCGCGCAGTTCTCGACCGTCGTCAACAATACCTACTCGATCAATCCGACTCCGAAGACGCCTTATAATCAGACGACCAACAAGGTGCAGACGCCTGGCACCTCCTATGCGCCGCAAACCTGCTACACCTCCGTCGATCAGGCTGCACTCAATGGTCCGGGATGTCTCGCCACGCTCCAACTCGCGGCGCAAGGGGATTACGGCCTCCGCCAGCAGGATCTGCCGCTGCTGACGACGGGTGCGACCGGCCTGCCGGGCAGTTCGCCTGACACGCGGATCCTGGACTCCGACAGTCTGCCGAACGGTCCCTATCCGCTCGTGACCCTGGCGCAGGGTGGCGAAACTCCGTCGAGCCTCTACAAGACCTATGGCGGCAGCCCGGTGCACCGGTTCTACCAGATGTGGCAGGAGCTCGACTGCGACGTCGCCAAGGTCACACACCACAATCCGAGCGGCTGCCAAGCCGATCTCTTCACCTTTGTCGAATCAAGCGTCTCCTCCGGGAGCAACGGTAATCCGACCCCGCATGCGCTCAAGGAAGGCGCGATCGCGCTCGGCTTCTACAATGTCGCCAAGGGCGACGCGCCTTATCTGACCGAGCTTGCGCGCAAGTACACGCTCAACGACAATTTCCACCAGAGCGTGATGGGTGGCACTTTCGCCAATCACATGATGATCGGCTATGCCGACGCCCTCTATTATGCCGACGACAAGGGTGATCCTGCCAAGCCGGACCACGTGCTTGTCCCCGGTTCCAATCCGCCGCAATATGTCAATGAGGTCGAGAACCCGAACCCGGCGCCTGGGACCAACAACTGGTACCTCAACGACGGCTATGGCGGCGGCAGCTATTCGAACTGCTCGGATCCCAGCCAGCCTGGCGTGGGTCCGGTCGTTACCTACCTCAACGCGATTCATGTGTCGCCGCGTTGTGCGCCGAACGCCTACTACCTGCTGAACAACTACGTTCCGGCCTTTATCGGCAGCGGTGCCACTGATCCGATCAACAATGGCCCGTTCACTCTGCCGCCGGTCATCAAGCAGCGGCATATCGGCGATGCGCTGACCCAGGCGGATGTGTCCTGGGCCTATTTCGGCGAGCGCTGGAATGACTTCAAGACGGCCCCCGGAGAGGGTGCCAATTTCGGCTCGCTGGACCCGGTCGCCTACCTCTATTGCAACATCTGCAATCCCTTCCTGTTCTCCGCTTCGGTCATGACCCATGCGGCGCAGCGCGATGCGCACATGAAGGACACGATCGATCTCTACGACGCCATCGCCGATGGCAATCTCCCCGCCGTGTCGTTCGTCAAGCCGAGCACCTTCAACGACGGTCATCCGGCGTCGTCCCGTGTCGATATCTTCGAGGCCTTCACCAAGAACATCGTCGACAAGGTGAAGTCCAACAAGGAGCTGTGGAAGTCGACCGCGATCGTCATCACCATGGACGAGGGCGGCGGTTACTACGACTCCGGCTATGTCCAGCCGGTCGACTTCTTCGGCGACGGCACGCGCATCCCGCTTCTCGTCGTCTCGAAATACTCGCGCGGCGGCCACATGTCGCATGAATATGGTGACCACGTCTCGATCACCAAGTTCATCGAACGCAACTGGCACCTCAAGCCGCTCGGACCCAAGACGCGTGATGCCCTGCCGAATCCGATTGCGTCGGACGACAATCCCTACGTTCCCGTCAACCGGCCGGCGATCGGCGATCTCTTCGGCAACTTCAACTTCGCCGATCGTCACGACGACAATAACGATAACGACCAGGACTGATCGGGGCCGATAGCCTTTTTCAGCATGACCCGGCGGCTGCCCAGCCGCCGGGTCAATCTCGTCTTAATCGCATGGAGTAACGCGCGTGGAAGCTACAGGACAGCATGCCGCCAGCGCCGCTTCGATCGAGGCGGCGCGCCGTGCCTTTGCAAGCGGCGATCTAAGCTCCACCGAAACGATCTGCGCAAAGGTGCTCGCAGGCAATTCGTCGGATTGGCGCGCATGGGCGCTGCTGACGGAGACGGCGCTGATGCGTGATCGCCTCGATGCGGCGACGGTAAGCGCGGAACGTGCCGTCGCTCTCGCTCCGATCAACCCGATTGCGCTGGTGTTGCGTGCAAAATGCCTCTTCGTGAAGGGGGAGGCGCGTCAGGCCAGTGCAGCGACGGAAGCCGCGGCCAGGCATGCAGGCGAGGAGCCGGACGCGCTTGACGCAGTCGGTGCCATGTTTGGCCTGCTCGGGCTGCAACAGCAGGCGAGAGAGCTATTCCGCCGTGCTGTTGCCCAGAAGCCCGCCGTTCCGCAGTATCTGTTCAATCTGGCCGCCGCCGAGCGGATGATCGGCGCACTCGGCGACGCCGAAGCGCATTGCGACGCGGCGATTGCGTACGACCGTCGCTACGGATTGGCCCACTACCTGCGTTCGGACCTGCGAATCCAGAGCAGCGACCGCAACCATGTCGACGAGATGGAGGCCGTGATCGCTGAAGGGCGTTTGTCGGCGCCGAGCGAAATCATGCTGCGCTTTGCGCTCGGCAAGGAATGCGAGGATCTGGAGCGTTGGGACCGCGCTTTCGCGCATGTCGAGGCCGGCTGTAATTTGCAGCGCCGGTCGCTACCGCGCGACCCCGCCGCCGAGATTGGCGAAGTCGACGCGATCATCCAGGCGCATACGCGACGCTGGATCGACGCTGCGCCCCGGGGCTACGCCAACGCCGCGCCTGTTTTCGTTACCGGCCTGCCACGCACCGGTACCACACTGGTGGAGCGGATTATCGCGAGCCACTCCGCGATGCATTCGGTAGGCGAGACCAGCGCGTTCGCTGCCGAGATGCGCCGCGCCATGGCGGAACGTCCAAGCGGGAGCGACCTCGAGGGTATTGGCAGGCGCTACCTGGATCAGGCCGCGGCGCTTCGCGTGCCGGACAATGTTCGTTTCATCGATAAAACTTTGGAGAACTATCTTTATTGCGGCCTCATTCACGCGGCGCTGCCTTCGGCGAAGATCATCCTGGTGCAGCGGCATCCGATGGACGCGTGCTGGGCGATCTACAAGGCGCACTTCCGCAACAAATTCGCGTTCTCCTATGATCAAACCGACCTTGCGGACTACTATCTCGCTTATCGCCGGCTGACGCGGCACTGGCGCAGCGTGTTGTCGCAGGACGTGCTCATGGAGATCGACTACGAGGACGTCGTTCGGGACCAGGCCGCGGCGAGCCGTGATATCATCCGGTTTCTCGGGCTTCCCTGGGAAGATGGGGTGATGCGCTTTCACGAAAGCCCGGCGCCTTCGGCAACAGCCAGCGCCGTTCAGGTGCGCCGCGCGATCTACGCCTCCTCCGTCGGCAAATGGCGTCACCATGCCGATCGGCTGAGGCCGCTGCGCGAACGCCTGGCGCGCGAGATTCCCGAGGCGGAGCTGGCATGACGATGCTGCGACCATCGTTGCTCCTCGTGATGGCGTCTGCCGTTCTCCTGGCCTTCGGTCAAGCTGCGGCGGCCGAAGTGAAGGTCGGAGGTCGGCCGGAGGCCGTGCATCTCGAAGTCCACGACGCTTCGCTACATGATGTGCTGGCGGCGCTGCAAGAACACTTCAATCTGCGTTATCGCACCATCGATGCGCTGGACACGCTTACGACGGGAGTTTTCGATGGACCGTTGCGTCGCGTGGTGGCGCGGCTCCTCAGCGGCCATGACTATGCGATGCAGGTCAACGCTGACGGTGTCGACGTCCTGGTGCTGGCGCCGCAGGGCCCGAGCGTCGCCGTCGTCGCTGCGGTGACGCCGGCGAGCGCAGCCAGGCCGCCGCTCACGGCGGCCGAGCGTAAGCACTTCGAAAGCGGGCACCTGCGCTAGCGACGGAACGCGCGCGCCTCAGCCCGCGGTCACGTCCACCAGCTCGCCGCCCTCGAGAACCTTGGCTGCCTTGGCGCGGTCGAGGTCGCCTTCCCAGGCGGCTACGACGACTGTCGCTACGCAATTGCCGATGAGGTTGCCGACTGCGCGCGCCATGCCGATGAACCAGTCGACCGACAACACCAACACGAGGCCGATCGCCGGAATGCTCGGCACCGCGTTCAGAGTTGCGGCGAGGATCACGATCGCCGAGCCTGGTACGCCGTGCGCGCCTTTTGACGTGATCAGGGAGACCCCCAGCACCAGCAGAAGATCGCCGAAGGACAGCGGCGTGTTGGTGGCCTGCGCGATGAAGACGACGGCAAGCGTCAGATAGATCGAGAAGGCGTCGAGGTTGAAGGAATAGCCGGTCGGGATGACCAGTCCGACGACGGAATCCTTCACGCCCATACGCTCCAGCTTCTTCATGATCTGAGGAAGCACCGCGTCGGATGAGGCGGTCGCAAGCACGATGGTCAATTCCTCGCGCAGATAGGCGAGGAATTTGAGGATGTTGAGTCCGGCGAGCGCCATCACGCCGCCGAGCACGCCCAGCACGAAGATGCCGACCGAGACGTAGAACAGCATGACCAGCGAGACCAGCTGCTTCAGCGAGCCGACGCCGTATTTGCCGACGGTGTAGGCGACCGCGCCGAGCACGCCGAGCGGGGCGACTCGCACAACCAGCCCCATGACACGGAACAACACCGTTGAGGCCGCATCGATGATCGAAGTGACGAGCTGGCCCTTTTCGCCGCCGACCAGCGCGAGGCCGACGCCGAACAGCACGGCGAAGAACAGCACCTGGAGCACGTCGTTGCGCGACAGCGCGTCGAACGAGGTGGACGGGATCACGTTCAGCAGGAAGGCGCCGATGCCGGCGCCTTGCAGCTTGTGGGCGTTGTCGGCATAGGTGTTGAGCGCCTTGGCATCCAGCGTCGAGGGATCGATGTTCATGCCGTGGCCGGGACCGAAGAGATAGGCCAGGATGAGGCCAACCACGAGCGCCACCGTCGTCATCGTCTCGAAATAGACCAGCGCCTTGACGCCGACCCTGCCGACCTTCTTGAGGTCGCCGGCGCCGGCAATGCCGTGCACGACGACGCAGAACACGATCGGCGCCACGATCATCGAGATCAGCTTCAGGAAGGCGTCGCTGAGGATCTTGAGGCTGATGGCGAAGTCCGGGGCGGCCACGCCGAGGATGATGCCCAGGATCAGCGCCGCGAGGACTTGGACGAACAGGGACGTATAGAGCGGCTTAGGCTCGGCGGTGGGTGCCGCGGTGATGGTCGACATGGTGGATTCCCCCGGTTTGACGCGACTTGGACGCCAAAAGGAGCAACAACCGTGCCAGAATGCCGCGGTTTCGGCCGGGAAACTGCCTATTCCGCGGCTTTTGCCGTCTTGCCGAACATGCGGCTCGGTGCCGGGAAGCCGCAGGAGGTGCCGTCGGTGACCTTGACCTGGTCTTCCCATGGCAGCCGGTAAGTGCCCGCGACCATGTCCTGCATGAAGGTGTAGGGACAGTCCATCGCGCCACCCTTCACTGCGACATAGCCGCGGTGCCAGAGCTGGTAGATGTTGTTTTCGACGCCCCAGTTGATGCGGGCTTCGCGCACGAGGTCGGGCCGGACCTCGGCGGTGATGATCTCGTCGGCGCGGCCGGTGGTGCCGTGCGCCAGCACGGTGCCGTCGAAATTGACGATCATGCCTTCGCCCATGGAATCGAACGAGCCGTCCGAGCCACACATGCAGACGTTGGCGGTGACCATCAGGTTCTGGAACGAGTTGGCCTGGTTGGTGAACCGCCAGGAATCGCGGATCGGCGCGGTGTAGCCGGCGGTGCGGATCATGATCTCCGCGCCCTTGTAGGCGCATTCGCGCGCCATTTCCGGGAACATGCCGTCATGGCAGATGATGAGCGCGATCTTGGCGCCGTTCGGGCCCTCGATCACGGGAATGCCGATATCGCCCGGTTCCCACGGTTCGACCGGAATCCAGGGATGAAGCTTGCGGTAATAGAGCTTGATCTCGCCGTGATCGTCGATGATCAGGCCGGAATTGTAGGGATTGCCGTGCGGGTTGAACTCCATGATGGAGAAGCAGCCCCAGATCTTGTTGTCGATGCAGGCCTTCTTGAATGCCGCGACCTCGGGCCCATCGAGCCGGCACATGATCTCGGGATTGGTGTCCATCGAGAGGCCGTGCAGCGAATATTCGGGGAAGACCACCAGATCCATGGTGGAGAGATTGCGGCGGGCCTTGCCGACCATCCAGACGATACGCTCGGTCTGCCTGGCGAGATCGGACTTGGTCGCGACGATCGGCAACTGCAATTGAACCAGTCCGATGACCACGCCCTCAGGCGATTTGTTCAGCCCGCCAAGCCCGTTCATGATCAGCTCCCTCCGTCGGCTTCCTTGCCGTCCGCGCGACGCCGTCGCGCGCAGTTCTTGGCAGAGCAAATCCGATTTTGGCGGCGCGCAAAAGTCCATTTTTCAGGCGACAGGCGATAGCCGTGCTCGCGTGGGCCGCCGGCCCCAGAGCGTGCCGACGCCCATTGTTGCGGCGCGGCCTGCCTCAACTCTCGGCTTGACCCTCCAATTTGCTTGATGTCAGACTTGTGACATGAGTACAGCAAAGCGACATATCGCCAGCCTTCGCGACGAATATGCCGAGATGACGCGGCAGCGCATCGTCGCGGCCTTTGTCGAGACGCTGGAGGACGAGGCGGCCGACGACATTTCCATGGCCGCGGTCGCCAAGCGCGCAAAGGTGGCCGAGCGAACCATCTATCGGCACTTCAAGACCCGCGCTGAGCTGTTTGCGGCGGCCGGCGAGTGGATCGAGGACAACGTCTTCAGCTATATTCCCTTCAGCTCGCCCGACGAGCTGCCGGATATTTTCCGCAAGTTGTGCAAGCGATTTGACCGCCACCCGCATCTGGCGCGTGCCATTGCGATGACGCGGGCGGGCCGCCGGGTGCGCGCCGGCTTCCGGCGGCACCTGATCGACCAGCATCGCAAGGCGATGGCGCCGCTGGTGCGGCATCTCCCCGCAAAGGAGGTCCGCCAGGCGGAGGCGCTCGCGTCCTATCTCAACAACGTGCTGGCCTGGAATGCGATGCGCGAGGACTTCGGCATGTCCAGCGCCGAGATCGCCGACGCGATCGAGTGGGCGCTCACGACCCTTTTGAGCGATGTCCGTCAGCGCGATGCCGCTGCGGCGCGCAGCGGCAAGGCCGGAAAATCGCCGCGCAAGCGAACCATTGCGCGCGAAAACACCGGCGTAGAGTGAGGCAGGCCATGAATGCGATCCCCGACGACCTTCTGATCAACGCGCCCGACGAAGTCCGCATCCGTCAGGACCTGGTGCTGACGGCACTCGGCCGGCGCCCGGCCGATCGCTCCTTGCGGGTCGGCCGATTGCTCGATGTGCACAGCCGCACCTGGAGCGAGGATCAGGAGATCGTCTTCAAGGGTCGGCGCATCGCCTGGGTCGGGCCGGCCGGTAGCTATCCCGGCGAGGTCCGCGAGCGCGTGCATCGGCCGGATCTCGCGGCCGTCCCCGGCTTCGGCGAGGTGCACAAGCATATTGAAAGCTCGCATCTGACGCCAGAATGGGAGGCGGCACTGGTGCTGCCGCATGGCAATACCTGGACCTGCGAGGCGAGCCACGAGTTCTCCAATGTCAACGGCGCCCGCAATCTCGAATTCTGGTTCGAGGCACGCCGCCGCGGCTCGCCGCTCAAGATCTTTCCGCAGCCGGGATCGGCGGTGCCGCCGACGGCCTATGAGTGGGGTGGCGGCTGGTATGGCCACGACGAGCAGGCGCGCTTCATGGCCGAGAGCCTGATGGTCACCGGGCTCGACGAGGTCATGGATTGGCCGGCGGTGTGGAATCCCGACAATCCCTCCTACAAACGGCTCTGGGGCATGATCGAGGCCACATTCGCAGCGCGCGGCGTCGTCGAAGGCCATGCCTCCGGCCTGCGGGATCTGCCCTCCATCAACGCCTTTGCCGCTGCAGGGCTCGCCTCCGACCACGAAGTGCAAACGCCGGAGGAGACCTGGGACAAGCTCACCCGCGGCCTGTTCGTCGAGCTGCGTGTCTACGCGATGGATGAGATCGTGAAATGGCTGCTCGCGAAAGGTCTGCAGGACTGGTCGCAGGTCGCGTTCACGACGGATGACCGCAGTGCCAGCCACACGCTCGAGCTCGGCGCCAGCGATCACAATGCGCGGGTCGCGATCGAGGCCGGTCTTGCGCCCGAGATCGCAATCCAGTGTCTCACCATCAACCCGGCGCGGCATATACGCATCACGCCGTTCGTCGGGAGTCTGGCTCCAGGGCGTTTCGGCGATGTCGTGCTGCTCTCGGACGTCACCAAGCTCACGATCGCCGAAGTGTGGGCCGATGGCGCGCAGGTCTCCGAAGGCAAGCGCTATCTGGGTCGGGTGCCTGAAATCCAGTGGCCGGATTGGGCAACCAAGACCGTCAACATCAAGCGCTCGATCAAGCCTCAAGATTTCGAACTGCCGGCCGAGCCTGGCCGTACCACGATGAAGGCGGCGGTGATCCGTCCCTTCCATTGGCACCCCGAATTCTACACTCTCGAGCTGCCCGTGCGTGACGGTGCGGTGCAACGCGACGAGGGCGAGGCCATCACCAAATTCGCCATCGTCGATCGCTTTTCCGGCGATGGGCGCGTCGCAAAGATGTTTTGGCGCGGCTGTGGTCCGCGCACGCCGGAGACGGCTGTTGCCTGCTCGGTCGCGCACGACAAGCACAATATCTGGGTGGTCGGCTCGTCCGACGCGGCGATGGCAAAGGCGGTCAACGCGCTGATCGAGCTTCAGGGCGGCTGGGCGCTGGTGCGCGAGGGCGAGCTCGTTGCGACCGTGCGTTTCGAGGTCGGCGGGCTGATGAGCTGCCGTTCGGCGCAAGCGCTCGATGCCGAGATGCAGGCGCTTTATGCGGAAGGTCGCAAGGTCGACTGGATGTACGAGCCAACGTTCCGGCCGCGCTGGTACCCAGGATTCCCGGAGAGGCTCATGTTTGCGACGCTGACCTGTGCGCCCTGGAGTTGGGTGCTGGTGGCGCCGTGCGAGCAGGCGCCGCTTGGTTTCATCAACGTGCAGACCGGCGAAGCGCACCCGGTGGTCTGGTAGGGGGAAGACTGCGATGAACGAGATGACGAAGCCGCAAGCCGCTCCCGCCGAGCCGGCACCGCGCCCAGCCTCGGGACTGCTTGATCGTACCTTTGGCCTCACCGAGCGTGGCACCAGCGTCGGCCGCGAGGTGATGGCCGGCGCGACAACGTTCGCGGCGATGGCCTATATCATCGCCGTGAATCCGGCGATCATGTCCAACGCCGGGATGGACCGTGCCGATCTCGTCAGCGCCACGGCGCTCGCCGCAATCGTCGGCTCGGTGATGATGGGGCTGTGGGCCAATCTGCCGCTTGCGGTGGCGCCAGCGATGGGCTCGAACGTCATCTTCACCTATGTCATCGTCAAGCAGATGGGGATGCCCTGGCAGGGCGCGCTCGCCATGGTCGCCTTCACCGGCGTGCTGTTCCTGATCCTCAGCCTGTCGAAGCTGCGCGAGAAAGTCGCGAAGGACGTGCCGGAAGCGCTGAAGATCGGCATCCAGGCGGCGGTCGGTACCCTCATCGTCTTCATTGCGCTACGGGGCGCGGGATTCGTGGTCCAGAATCCGTCAACCTATATCGCCATGGGCTCCTTGCGCAGCCCGCCGGTGCTGCTGACACTGTTCGGTCTCCTGCTCACGCCGGTGCTGGTGGTACGCCGGGTGCCGGCGGCGCTGATCCTGTCGATCGCGGTGCTCACGCTGATCGGCTTCTTCGTTCCAGGCGCCAACGGCAAGATGGTGACGTCAGTGCCGTCAGCCATCATGGCGTGGCCGCGCTGGCCGACCAGCACCTTCATGGCGCTCGACATCGGCTATCTCTTCAGCCATTTCGTCGTCGCGTTGCCGCTGCTGTTCTATTTCCTGTGCGCCGAATTTTTCTCGACGCTGGGTACGCTGATCGGCGTGACGGGGGCCGCCAATCTGCGCAAACCAGACGGCTCAATCCCGAATGCCACCGCCGCATTTGCGACCGATGCGACGGCCTCCATCGTCGGGCCGCTGCTCGGAACCTCCGTCGTCACGGCCTATATCGAATCCATCACCGGCGTGCAGGCCGGCGGTCGCACCGGCCTGACCTCGTTGACCGTCGCTGGATTCTTCTTCCTTGCGCTGTTCTTCTGGCCGATCTTCGTCATCATCCCGCCGCAAGCGACCGCGCCCGCGCTGGTGCTCGTCGGCGTGCTCATGATGCAAGGACTTGCCCGCATCGACATGACCGATCTCGCCAACGCGGTTCCAATCGTGCTGACGCTGCTGATCACGGTGCTGACCAACAACCTCATCAACGGAATGGCGCTGGGCACGCTGAGCTACATTGCTCTGGAAGTGGCAGTCGGCCGGCGGTCGCAGATTCCGGCAATGGTGTGGGGACTCGGGGTCGTGTTCGTCGCATACGCGATCGTGATCGCACAGATCTTTTGACGCGTACGTTAAGCTGCGAGGTCCAGCAATCGGCACGATCCGCGCACCAGCACCTTGCGTCCGATGGGAGTCATCGCGGGCACGCCATCATCAACGACAACGAGACCGAGCTTGACGAGGCTGTCGACGAGATAGGCCTTCGAAAGGCGATTGTTCGCTATTGGGTTACGAAGTGTGCGCAGGGCTGCCCATTGATCCGGCGAAAGATCGAAGTCGAAATCGTCGTTCATGTTGCCTCGAGCAATAGTCACGTTCGCGCGCCCCTGTTAGCGGCGCTGCATGAAGACCATGCGACGACAATGAGTCGGGAATCCGGTGAGCTGTTTGGAACTTCTCTTCACGAATTGCCGCTGTCTGTTGCGCCACAATAGTTAAGATCGCTCGGACACGATTATCGTCCCGATCATTGATCACTAATTGATGATCTTCACTTGATGTTGCGTTGCGACGGCTGCAATGCACGGGAAGCGCTGCTGTCCCATTTTTGCGTCGCGATATGCACAGAAATGGTGAGACGCTGGGTTCGTGATTCTGCTACGCTGATTCGCAGGGAATGGCTTCACACGACGAGGAGTGTGAGTGCATGAACAGGCTGGTGGAAATTCGCAGTCAGGAATCCCTGTGCCGTGAGCGCGCGGCGCTCGATTTTGAGCGTCGGGTTTTCTGGCTTACGCAAGCCCAGGAATGGGAACAGCGCGCGCTCGACGAAATTGCCTATCACTTTCGCGAGTGCAACGCCGCCCATGTGGAGCTTGCGCGAAGCTGACGTCGGCCGCGAGCTACTGGTAAGTTGCAACGATATCGGAGACCGCGCGCTCGAGCTGCTGCGCGGTGGCGCATTGCCGCACCACGCTGCAAAAGGTCGCATAGCGCGGCATCTCGGAATCGCCAAAGCCCCAGGCGAGCCGTCCTTCGGGGTTGAGCCAGACCAGTCGCTTCGAGCGTTCGGAGATTCGACGCAAGATGTCCGCACGTGGGTCGAGATTGTTGCTGCGGGCATCGCCGAGCACGATCACCGTGGTCTGCGGCGTCAGCATGCTCATGAAGTCTTTCTCGAAATCGACCAGCGAAGAGCCGTAATCGGACGAGCCGAAGCCGACCTTGGACATGATCTCGGCCATCGCTTCTTCGGGTGACTTCTTCTCCAGAATCTCGCTCACCTCGATCAGATGCGACGAGAATGCGAAGGAATGGACGTCGTCCACAACCTCATGCAGGGAGTGGATCAGGAGCAGAAAGAAGTCCGAAACCTGCGCCACCGAGCCGGAGACGTCGCAGATCGCTACGATCTTTGGCCGGTCGCGGTGCTTGCGTTTCCACGCGGTGAGGAAAGGCACGCCGCCCCAGGCGGCGTTACGGCGGAGCGTGCGGCGGACATCAAGGTGACCGCGGCGCTGGCGCTTGCGCGGCTTCGAATAGCGCTCACGCAGGCGGCGCGCGATCTGGCGGATGAGCGCCCGCATCTCCGCGACCTGGCGCCGCTCGATGCGGGCCAGCGGCGCGTTGCGCAGGATTTCGTTGCGGAGGTTTTCGGCCTCTTCACGGGCATAGAGCGCAAGCCCTTGCGAGACTGTGTCACGCACCGCCTCACGCAGGGCATCGAGCGCCGCTCGCAGGCGCTCGGCCAGCGCGGGATTGGTTGATGTCAGCTCGTCGAGATCGTCGCGCAGGCGTTGAAGGCCCATGGCGTCGAGGATGCGGCTGGAGAAGATGCCGCGTTGGGTGGAGTAACGGATGTCCGAGAGCGAGGCTGCACCGGATGCGCTCGCAATCGCGGCCTGGATCGCATTGCGATCCTGCGACATCAGCATTTGTGCAAGCGGACCCAATCCTTCGGAAGGCTGTCCTTCGCCCGCTTCGCTGGCCGAGCTTGAGGAGGGCGATTGATCGGAGTCCTGCGAGGCGTCGTCGCTGTCGTCGGCCTCGGGTTGATCCTGTCGAGGCTCGGGCTGGCTAAAGAACAGATCAAAGCAGTCGCCGAGCGCGAGCTTCTCGTCCTGCGACTTGGCGAGCGTCAGAAGCAGCGCGTCGCGCAGGATGGCGCGGTCGGTGAGGCCGACCTGCGCGACGGCGCGCATCGCATCGATGCTTTCGGCGGGCGAGACATGAACGCCTGCCCCCCGCGCAGCTCGAAAGAAACGATGAAGATTTTCGCGCATCGGGCGTCAACCGAAGACGTTGGACCGGGTCGCCTTAGCAATGAAGGTCGTGATCTGCGGGTGAGCTGCCTCGATGTCGGCCTCGTATTTCAGGAGCACGTTGAGAGTGTCCTTGACGATCTCGGTGTCGAGCTCGGGGGCCTGCAGCAGCACCAGCACGCGCGCCCAGTCGATCGTCTCGCTGACCGAGGGCAGCTTCTTCAAATCCAGCGACCGGATCTCGTGGATGAAGCCGACCATCTGCCGGCGCAGCGTGTGCGAGATGTTCGGCACACGGCTCTCGACGATGCGCTCCTCCAGCCGCTGCTCGGGGAAGCCGATATGCAGGTGCAGGCAGCGCCGCTTCAGGGCGTCGCCGAGATCGCGCTCGCTGTTGGAGGTGAGGATCACCGTCGGCGGCGTGATCGCCGAGACCGTGCCGAGCTCCGGGATCGTGACCTGGAAGTCGGAGAGGATCTCCAGCAGCAGCGATTCGAATTCGGCATCCGACTTGTCGATTTCGTCGATCAGGAGCACGCAGCCGCCCGGCTGCTCCAGCGCCTGGAGC
Source organism: Bradyrhizobium ganzhouense (assembly GCF_049949285.1). Lineage (NCBI taxonomy): Bacteria > Pseudomonadati > Pseudomonadota > Alphaproteobacteria > Hyphomicrobiales > Nitrobacteraceae > Bradyrhizobium > Bradyrhizobium ganzhouense. The sequence goes on along the minus strand of NZ_CP181318.1, from coordinate 6,479,145 downwards.
AGGGGACGCGGCTCGACGAATTCCTTGGAGAAGAACACATCGCCGAAATCATGGAGCTGTTCGAGCGCGGCGTGCAGCGTCTGCGCGCCGCCAAGGACTTCGCCGAGCTTATCCTTGAGGATTTGCGTGTAGAGCAGCTGCTTGGCGTATTTCCACTCATAGAGCGCCTTGGCCTCGTCGAGGCCTTCGTAGCATTGCAGGCGGATCATCTTCATGCCGCGCCAGGCGGCAATCGCCTTGGCCAGCTCGGTCTTGCCGACGCCCGCGGGGCCCTCGACCAGGATCGGCTTTTCGATCTGTTGCGACAAATAGACGGCGGTCGCGATCTGCCGGCTCGCGATATAGCCTTGCGCGGCGAGGCCGCTCTCCACTGCCTCGATCGAGGTCGAGGCCTTCTGTTCAGCCACGAAAGGGCGCTCCCAAAGGTCTTGCTTGAGGCTTGTTCTGCCTGCGTTCCCGGCAAAGAACAAGCCTGTTTGGGACGGGCCTGATCCGCGCTGACGTCTGCTTTTTCCGTTCGGCGCAAATACTTAAGAGGCGACTGATGGTGCGGTCAGTGCCGCAGCAGCTCCGGCTTGCGGATGGTCTGTCTGACCTCGGCGCCGCAATCGGCGCATTCGTAGACGAAGTCGATCTTGGCAAGGCTCCAGTGCGGCTCGACCTCGCGCACATACATCGGCTGGAACCCCATGCACGTCGGGCAAATCACAGGCGCGATTTCGATATCCTGATGATGCTGTACATAGGCTGGCATCTCGGCTCTCCTTCGCAGGCGACCACCAAACCCCGCGCAAAGGCTACTGCCGGTTGCGTCGATGCCGTCATCAACTCTTTCGAACAGAGGCGGAACGGCGAGCGTTTGTCGTTCGCTGTGACATTCTTGTTACGTCTCTGTACTGTAACGGGCGGACCAAATGCCTATTTCTCCGGCCGATCCGCTTTTTCTCGGACCATCAACGCAACGATAAGGGAGCAACGCCCATGACCCATGCCATTCGTTTTCACAAGACCGGCGGTCCGGAAGTCCTGGTCTGGGAGGAAGTCAATGTCGGCAAGCCGGGGCAGGGCGAAGCGCGGATCCGCCACACTGCCGTCGGTCTCAACTTCGTCGACATCTACAACCGCTCGGGTGTGTATCCCGCGCCATTGCCGAGCGGGCTCGGCAGCGAGGCCGCGGGCGTTGTCGAGGAAGTCGGGCCAGGCGTCACCGATCTGAAGCCGGGCGATCGGGTCGCCTATGGTGCATCACCGCTCGGCGCTTATTCCGAGGCGCGGCTGATCCCCGCCGACCGGCTGTTGAAGCTGCCTGACGGTGTCGACGACAAGACCGCGGCGGCAATGATGCTGAAGGGACTGACCACGCAGTACCTGATCCGGCAGACCTATCGCGTGAAGGCCGGCGACACCATTCTGCTGCATGCGGCGGCCGGCGGCGTCGGCCTGATCCTGAGCCAGTGGGCAAAGCATCTCGGCGCGACCGTGATCGGCACGGTCAGCAGCGACGAGAAGGCAAAACTCGCCAAGGCGCATGGCTGCGACCATGTCATCATCTACACGCGCGAGGATTTCGTGAAGCGCGTCGATGAGATCACTGGCGGCAAGAAGGTGCCGGTGGTCTATGATTCCGTGGGCAAGGACACGTTCCTGAAGTCGCTGGACTGCCTCGCGCCGCTCGGCGTCGCCGCGCTGTTCGGTGCCTCGTCCGGCGCGGTCGAGCCGCTCAATCTCGGCCTGCTCGCCCAGAAGGGCTCGCTCTACGTCACCCGGCCGACGTTGTTCACCTACGCCGCCAAGCGCGAGAACCTGGTCGCGATGGCGAACGAGCTGTTTGACGTCGTCAAGTCCGGCGCGGTCAAGATCGAGGTGCGCCAGACCTACGCGCTGAAGGATGCCGCGAAGGCGCATGCCGATCTCGCCGCGCGCAAAACTACGGGATCGACCGTTCTGACGGTGTGATCGCCCGCCGGACGTGACGCAGGCTGCTTCAGCCTGCGTCACGTCCGCTCGTGCTTACGCAGGTCACGGGCGTGATCGAGCCGGACCGCCTGGAGGTCGATATCTTCAGGCGGGATCTGGGGAAGGGCGGCCTCGGCCAGGATGGCCTCGGTGACGTCGTCGACCGAATTTTCTGCGATTTCGTGGATGAACGAGATGTTCTGGTACTCGCCGGAAGTGACGCGGGAGATGACCTCGCGTCTTGTGATCTCGGGGTCGACGATCGCCTCGCGTCCGCGCCGCCCGTAATCGATCATCACGACGAAATACTGCATGAAACGATCCTGCCGCGCCCCAAGGCCGGGTGCGCGGCAGAGTATTTCCGAAAAACGGAATTAAGTCAAGTTATATTTCCGAAAATCGGAAATCTGTGCCTATCGGCCCTTCTTGCGGGGGCGGGCCGACTTGGCGCGCAGCCGCTCGAGCTGGCCCTTGGGCATGGAGAGGCAGATCTCTCCGACCCAGTCGAGCTTGACGCCGACGATCGGCTTGGCGTTGAAGCTGTTGAGGTTGACGACGGAGGGGGTTTTCCCGCGTTCGATGGTCTTCAAATAGCGTTCACCGGTCTTGAGCCGGACCACGGCCTCTTCACCGTAGAAGCTCGACAGCGGATGGCGCTGGTCCTTGTATACGACGATCACGTCGCCGCTTTCGTATTTGGGCAGCATCGAATCGCCCAGGATCTCAAAGGCGACGGTCTCTTCCATGATCGGGAAGGGCAGCGCGATGTCGCCGAGCCCCTCTGGAGGGACCTGCTCGAAATCCGGCTCGATCACGGCGCCGGCGCCGACCCGGCCCATGATCGGCGCGAGGTTCAGCTCGAGATATTGCATGATCGGAATGATTTCCGAGGCCTTCACCAGGCGTTCGCCACCGAGGATTTCCGACACGGCGCCCGGGCGCACGCCCATCGCCGCGGCCAGCCCACCCTTGCTCTTGCCCGTCTTCTCCAGGCCCCGTTCGATCATCGCAGCGTCCAACATGGTGATTCCCTCGATTGCCTATTGGCTCTCCCTCTTGTAATCCGAAATTCGGAATTGATGCAATTATGAATATCAGAATTCGCGCTTGACTTTGACTTCGGAATAACGGAATGTGCGTTCCGCCTCCGGATCGTGCGATCGGGGCGCATCACAGGACAGCAGCATGGAACCGGGCCATTGGTCGTCGGAGCATTCCGACGCGCTTCGCGACTATTTTTTCAAGGGATTGTCATATGCGGAGATCGGAAGGGAGATTAACGCAAGGTTTGGAACGGCTTACACGCGCAATGCGGTGGTCGGTCGCGCCAAGCGGCTCGGGCTCGCCGAGCCCGCACGGATGACGAGCCCATCGATCGTGCCGTCCTTGCCGGGCGAGCCCGGTCCGCTCGCGCCGCTTCGTGTCGCAATACCCGGTCTGAACCTGCCGCCGCCATCGGCACTAAGGCCGGCCAATCCGGTCAAATTGCGCTGCGTCGGCGTCCGGCCGCGACTGATCACGCTGCTCGAGCTCGAGCGAGGCGATTGCCGCTATCCCTACGGCGGTGACAGCGAGGGAGAGGAGATCAGCTTCTGCGGTCACCCCCGTCTGCCCGGCTCGAGCTATTGCGCGCCGCATGCGCATTTGACCCGCGGTCCCGGAGCGGTGTCCAGCCGTACCGCCGGCGCCGTCGTGCTGAGGGTGATCTCCGCCGCCTGACCAGCGCCCCTTCTCAATTCAGTTTGCAAGGAGTCTTCGAGTGGCACGTGCCAGACGCAACATGTCCTACAAATTGTCCGGGCTTCACGACCGCCGATCGCGCGACCTGCCGTTCAATGCGGAATTGGCGGAGGTCGAGGTCGACAATCCCCTGGCGCTCGATCAGGACGAGAGGATCGTGGCGATGCGGTCGATCCGCAACGATCCGCTCGGCCGGCTGCACGCGCACCACCAGATCGACGAGGCGCAATATCGGGGTGGCCGCGCCTACCAGAACGACTGGGAGCGGGCGGAGCGGGGCCCTCAGGCCATGGATCCGACCCGCGAATATGTCGACGGCACGCGCTCCTGCGAGCCCATTACCGAGAGCCAGCGTCAGGCCGTATTGCGGCTGAACCGGGTCGAACACGAGCTCGGCACCGACGGTGCCGCGCTGGTGCATGACGTATTGGTGCTCGGCCTGACCATGGACCAGATCGGGCAGCGACGCGCCGTCCGCACCCAGCGCTGGAACGACTATTTCGCCCGGCGCTTTCGCGAATGCCTCGACCGGCTGGCGCTGATCTACGGCTTTGCGACGGATGCATCGGCGCGCCGCCGCTGAACAACGGTTCACGGCGCGAGAAATATTGGGCAATGATGAACCGTGATGCGGAGCGGCGAGTCCAAACCGAGAGATGAAGGGGACTCGCCGGATGAAATTCAACTGCATTGTTTCTGTGTTCGCATCGCTCTGCACGGTCGGCCCGGCCGTGGCTGCCGATCCCTTCTATGTCGGAAGCTGGACGTTGACGACGGCCGTGGTGGCACCATGGGCCGATCCGCACCGCAAGCCTGACGATGCCGAGCGCGCGCGGCTGATCGGCAAGACGGTGGTCCTTAAGTCGAGGGAAATCTCCGGTCCGCGTCCATTCGCCTGCGCCAGGCCGCGATACAACGTGACGGACTATAGTCCCGACATGCTCTTCCAGGGCGCGTTCGACGAGATGCAGCGGGCCGACAAGAAGGCTGACCCTAAGGCGCTTGCCGCTTCGCTCGGCTTCACCGGGACCCGTATCACGACGCTGGAGACCGGTTGCGAGATCGACATTCATTTCGTGGACGATGCAACCGCCGAAATCGGACTCAACGATTACGTGTATACGCTGAAGAAGCGCTAGTCCGTGGTTGCCAGTTTCCGATCACACCGGAAACAACGCGAAACGGTAGTCGAATTGACAGCGATCGGGGCCGTGTGGTGACTGATTGCTGCTTCTTGACGCAGGTGGGTGACGGCAGCGCGTATTCCTGTTATCCGGAATTGCCGTAGCACGATGCCGACGAAGCATCGCTAAGTCATACGGTTTGGCTTGATCGAGGGGTTGTTCCTTGCCATAATTGCAACTTCTCGGGTCGGGCCGAGTCTCTCCAGATTTGCAGCTCAGCACGCCAACCTGCTGGGGTGTTACGACCTAGAGTTCGCCGTCGCCATGGTGTCGGTGACGGCGTGCGGTTCTCGATAGGGCTCCCGACGCCAGATCCCGAGGGGCCGAGTTCTGTCATAGGTGCGAGATGAAAAACCTCAATTTCGCGGCTGAACTGCATCTTAAGCTCGGCGCACCCGCGAATGGTACCGTCGAAAGTCTCCGCCTGCTGCGCGCCTTTCTCAAGCTCGCTCCCCGGCAGCGCTTTGAGGTCATCAAGCTCGTCGAAGACCTCGTCACCGACGAAACTATCCCCGAACACCCGCTGTCTTGAGCCCGGCCACGGGCCAACACTACGCTTTGTCCACCTTTCAGACCGGAAAACGGACCGCCGGCTGGCGTCCGTTGCTGGCGTCTGGCCGCTGGAAGGCGGTGCGACAAATGTGGTAATCAGTCAGGAAAAAGAGGGAGGAGTGCGACCATGATCGAACCGAAGCTCGAAGTTCCGGCCGAACTGCGCGACCTAGCTGAGAAAACCATCGACCAGGCCGAGAAGGCATTCGGCATGTTTTTCGATGCCGCCACCAAATCGATGTCGTCCGTTCCCGGAGCGGGCGCGGACGTATCCAAGCAGGCGCTCGCCTTCACCGAGCAGAACATGAAGGCGGCGTTCGAACACGCTCGCAAGCTGGTTCACGCAACCGACCTTCAGGAGGCGATGCGAATTCAGTCCGAGTTCCTGCGAAGCCAGTTCACCAATGCCGGCGATCACATGCGACAGATGACCGGCAACTTCATGCAGCCGGGCAAGGACAAATCCTGACAAGGGGAAGTCCTGATTTTTCGCACCACGGCCGTGTGCTTACAAATTGATCCTGCGCAGTGACGCGCTGCGCATTTCAATTCCGTCGCAGGTCCATGATGGGCCACCGGATGAACCTCATTCGCCGTCCGTCATCCTTTCTGCAGCTGCCTTGATCTGCAGCAAAGGATCCCGGTTAGTAGTCCATCCCGGTTAGTAGTCCCCGGGATTCATGATCATCGGGGAAGTCGTATCGGCCGGCGCGAGCGCGCTGCTGGCGCTGTCGCGCAGGAAGCGGTCAAGTGTCGCCTGGATCTTCTCCTTGACCGAGTCGGGCCCGCGATCGCTCATCTCGGTATGCTGCGCACCGGTATGGATGATGTCGATGCCGCGCGCCTTGGCTTCCTCCGGTGTCGGCAGCACGCCGGGGTCGGTCTGGAAATGCGGATCCTTGGAGCGGAACGACAGGATCTTCATGTGGTCGTTGAGCACGAAGGGCACCCTGAGATTGTCGAGCGTGATCACCTTCGACACGAGCTCGGGATGCTGCTGCGCGACATACATCGAGACGTCGCCGCCATTGGAATGACCGACCAGCGTGATGTGATCGTAGTCAGCATTCTCCTGCCGTCCCTTCAACGTGTTCAGCACGTAGAGGATGTTGGCTTCGCAGCGCATATAGACCTCGCGCCGGCCGACATATTTCTGGCCGACACGGGTCATCAGGGGCGGATCGCTCGGCAGATCCTGCTGAATGCTTGCAACGAGATAGCCGCGCGCCGCAAGCACGTTGGCGAGAAAGGAATACTCGGTGGCCTTGACCGTGTTGCCATTGCTGATGATGGCGACCGGAAGCTTCCAGAGGCCGAGATTGGCCTTGGTCTCGTAGTCGCGCCGCACCGCAATATCGACCGAGATCGGCCGCTGTCGCGCGGCGTCGAACAAGGATAGCATCTCGTGTCGGATCGCGAACTTGCTGACGACGACATACTGGCCCGCCGCAAGGACGCAGAGAAAAGCCAGAATTGCAAAAACCCTCTTCATGGTTCCGTCTCAATCACTTTTGACTGAACATGGCCATTGAAAACGCCCAGATCGAGCGATCGTGAGCACATTACGGGATTAAATTTAGGCAAGTCTGTGAGAAGGGCCCCAAAGGACCGCATCGAGGCGACGCCCGCGCGGCTAGAGGCAGCCGTTTCTGCCGCGTTCGGGGCAAAGCCGGAACGCGCTCGCCAGGGTGAACAGGAAGCGCGGGCTGCGGCGCTCATTGTAGGGCGCCCGGTAGCTCAAGGGCACGGCGATGCCGAAATCCGCCTGGAAATCCTGCGGCAGGAAGAACCGTATGCCGGCACCGGCCGACGTCAGCGCAAGGCCGTCGCTCAGACGGTAACCGTCGTTCCAGACTGCGCCAGCGTCGCCGAAAGCGTAGAGCTGGTAGCCGCTCCAGTAGCGGAAATTGAGCGTCTGGTCGAAGCGCAGCTCGAGAGAGCCGGCAAGACCGTTGTCGCCGCTGATCTCGGCCGCACCATAGCCGCGGCCGAAGGCTGCGCCGCCGAGATAGAATTGCTGCGAGGTGAACAATGGCCGCGACGCGGTCTGGCTCGCCGCAGACAGCTTGAGCGACCAGGCGTCATTGAGGGTCTGGTAGCGCGTGAACCAGAGGTTCAGCACGGAGAAGTTCGAGGAGGCGCCGTCGCGCGACAGCAAATCGTCGTTGAGTTGCGAGGCGCCGAAGACGTCGAGGCCCTGGCGGTAGATCAGCGTCGCGTAGTTGGTGCCGCCGAAGCGATCCTGCAGCCGGTAATCGGCGCTCAGGCTCGCGGTCCTGATATGGTCGTTGTACCAGGGACCGTAGAGATCGTGCTCCGACACGTTGCTGAAGGTCCCGGCCATGGTGAGCGTCAGTCCGGACGCTTGCGACATGAAAGGCACGGTGCTTGCCCGCACCTCGAAAGCCTCCGTTGTGGTGATGTCGCTGTCGAGACGGCGCGCGTCGCCCGGCCGGACAGCGCTATAGAGGACGGAGGCACCGAGGCGCACGCCGTCGACGCCGACCGGTGCGTCATAGGACAGCCGCGCGAAGCCGAGCTCGCGCGGATCGTTGGCAATGGTCGACAGGTTCACCGCGAGCGTGTCGCCGGGCGTGAGGTAGGAGTTGAAGGCACCCGTCGCATAGGTCTGCCACGGTCCGACCGACGACGAGCCGAGATTGTCCAGGCCAAACGACGTGAAGACGTGCCAGGTCTTCAGATAGACGGTAAGGCGGAAGCGACCGGTCGCACCACCGATCTCCTCCAGGGCGGTATCGGTGACGCGAACCCCCGGCCGGCCGTTGATGAGGAAGAGCTGGCGTTCGAGGGTTGCCAAGCGCGACGGCTGCTCGGCCAGGACCGGCCCGAGCATTGGCCTTACGCCGAACTGCTCGGCGCCATCGCCCTTGAGATCGGCTTGCACGATCGCGCCTTCGATCACCTGGATCCGCACGCTGCCATCGGCGATGTCCTGCGGCGGCACGATGGCCCGGCTGAGATGGAAGCCGTCGGCGCGGTAGAGATCGCTGATTGCCCCCGCAATCGTGGCGAGGTCGGCTTGCGAGACCTTCTTGCCGAGATAGGGCTGATAGAGGGCGGCGATGCGATCGTAGGAGATGACGTGGGCGCCGCTGACATTGACGCCGCGCAGGACGAATTGCGGCCTGATGTCGCCGCCGGTGTTCGGCTGGCCGACCGAGGGTAACTTCACCGGAGGCCGGTTCAGAGATTCCTGCTCGGTTTGGTTTTCAAAATACTTCTCCGGCTGGCGCGGATCGAACCCCGGCTGGTTCGCCTGCTGCGCGAACGCCTGCGGAATTCCCGCAAACGCCGGTCCGAGTAGCACCAGCGCGGCAGCAAGATACCGTCCAACTGCCCCTGGTACGGACCGTTCTCGGTAGTTTGACGGAGAGGTCTCCAGGCGCCGGTAAGGATTCAGTAGCCACATGATTTTTCATAGTTTTTTATGGTCAACGATTGGTTAATGCCGCTGCCGGACTCCCGGGTTCCCGCTAAGCCAATCTTGAGTGATCTCGGATACGCATCAGGGCTCGCAGTAACGCAGGCTGAGGGGTCACCATGCTCGTTCGAATTGGAATGCAGTGCGCCTTGATGGCAGCGCTGATCCTGGGAACGGCGTCCGGTGCATCCGCTGCGGATGACGGCGTCTGGTCGGTCAGCAAGTCATCGGGCGAGGTCTGGCTCGCGACCAGCGGCACCCAGCAGGTGTCGCTCAATCAGCAGGAGACTCTGAAGCCGGGGGATACCATCCGCACCGGGCGCAACGGCCGTGTGCTGCTCGTTCGCGGCGAAGAGACGATTTTGATCTCTCCCAATTCGGTGGTCGGTGTGCCCGCCGAGAAGAAGGAGGGGCTCTCGACCACCATCATCCAGCAGGCGGGTTCGATCCTGCTCGAGGTCGAGAAGCGCAACGTCAAGCATTTCGAGGTCGAGACGCCGTATCTCGCCGCTGTGGTCAAGGGCACGCATTTCAGCGTCACGGTGGGCGCGGGCAGCACCAAGGTTGGTGTGCTCCGTGGACAGGTTGAAGTCTCCGATTTCAGGACTGGCCAGATTGCCCAGGTCATGCCGGGACAGGCGGCCACTGCCTTCGAGCACGGCAAGCCCGGTCTCAGCCTGAGCGGTGCCGGCACGTTCAGTCCAATCGAGCAAGGCAAGCCACGCGCCTCGACGATCGAGCGTGTGCCCGTGCCGAAGTTGGGCCTGTCGATACCGCGCCATGCGGCGAACGGCCATGCGCTTGGCACGATCGACAAGGGCAGCAAGACGGCCGGCGCACCGGCGCGATCGCGCCAGTCAAGCGAAACTCATACGCTCAGGACCGGAGTGGTGCGCATCTCGAGCTCGCTCGGCGAGGTTAAGCTGAACTTCCACAAGGTCACGCATGGGCTCGCCCACGACACCGTCGCACCAGGACGGGTGCGTAACGCGAATGCCAGCAGCGACACGGTATGGAGCGATAGCAAGTCGAGCACGACGACCACGGCTGCCAACAGCTCCACTGCAACAGCGGTCGCAGTGAGCAGCAGCGCACCTGCTTCCAGTGCCACATCGACGTCCTTGAGCGTGCCGACGTCTGTTGCGGCCGCCGCCAGCTCGAACAACGCGACCGACGGTAGCTCGGGAAGCGGGACCAGCGGGAATGCTGCGACCGGCAACGGAAATAGCGGCAACGGGAACAGTGGCAACGGGAACGGGAACAGCGGCAACAACGGCAACCACTACGGTTGGTACAAGCATCACTAGAGCCGTGCTGTCGTCATAGGGGGGAGCACTTGGCGGCGAGCGCTGCCAGTGCAGGGGGAGCAAGGTGAAACGCTATCGGCCACATATTCTTGTCGTGATTGCTCTGGCAGTCGTACTGTCCACGGGATGGCACGGCTCGCTTCGCAACGCGCTCACTGATTTGCGGTTCGCCTGGCAGTCGCGGGAGGCCAGCGGCAACGTCGTCGTGGTCGCCATCGATGCGCCCTCGATCGATCAGATCGGCGTATGGCCTTGGCCGCGCAGCCTGCACGCTGATCTCCTGCACAGGCTCGAGGCCGCTGGTGCACGGGATGTGGCTTTTGACATCGATTTCAGCACGCCGTCGGATCCGGCCTCCGACGAAGCCTTCCTCACCGCGCTTCGTGAAGTCGGCGGCTCGACGATTTTGCCGTCCTTCAAGCAGCCGACACCCAATGGGGGGGCGGCTCATATCAATCGCCCCCTGAAGCCATTCGGCAACCAGTCGTGGCCGGCCGTGGTCAATGTGGCGGTCGAATCTGATGGGCTCGTTCGCCGCTATCCGATCGGCGAGAAGCTCGGCGAGGCGCAGATGCCGTCGATGGCCGTCGTGTTGGCCGGGCAGGACGCCAATCGGCGGCCGCCTTTCCTGATCGACTTCAGCATTCGGGCGACATCGATTCCCAGTGTTTCCTATGTCGACGTGCTGCGGGGCGATGCTGTGACCCTCGATAAGCTGAGGGACAAGAAGGTCATCGTCGGTGCCACCGCACTCGAACTGGGCGACCGGTTCAGTGTCCCGAATGGCCGCATCGTTGCGGGGCCTGTCCTTCAGGCGTTGGCGACAGAATCGGTCCTCCAGAACCGCATGCTGCGCTGGACGTCCAATGCAGGCATGATCTTGGGCCTGGGTCTGATCTGCCTGCTGATGATGTATTCATGGCGCCGCGTCGCACCGGGTGTCCGCGTCGCGATCCTGATCGCAGCCGGGGCAGGCATCGAACTGGCCGCTGTGCTTGTGCAGGAACGTTGGCCGCTCGTTATCGACACATCGCTGTTCCACATCGCGATCGTCGCCTATCTGACGGCGATCGCGCTGGACGAGATCGATTTCCGCAGTCTGCTGGGGCGCATCGCCGAAAGCCGCTTTCATCGCATAGCGATGTCGCTCGGCGATGGCCTGGTCTGCACCGATGAACATCACCGGATCACGGTCTGGAATCCCGGCGCGAGCGCGATCTTCGGCTACATGCCGACCGAGATGATCGGTCGTCCGTTCGAAACGCTTTGCGCAATACCGGCGGAGGGCGGAACAAAGACCTTTGCCATGCGCGACGCCGCGCGCCAGGCGCTGCTGGTCCCCGGCGGTGCCGTCGTCGTCGAGTTCGAGGGCCGGCGCAAGAATGGCGAGACCTTCCCGGTCGAGGCGAGTTTCTCGGGCTGGCAGGGGACGGAGGGCTTCCAATACGGCGCGATCCTCCGCGACATCTCCGTGCGCAAGCGCGAGGCCGAACGCGTCCGATATCTCGCCGAGTATGATGCGCTAACCGGTCTTGTTAATCGCAACACGCTGCATGCGGGACTCGCCAGCCTGATTGTTGCGGCGGAGCGGCGGTCCTCCGAAGTCGCGCTGCTCGTGCTGGGACTCGATGGGTTTCAACAGATCAACGACATGCTTGGACATTCGATCGGCGATCTCGTGCTGCGGGCGGTCGCTGAACGCCTGCGGAGCGAGGTCGATGGCAAGGCGGTGGTCGCCCGGCTCAGCGGCGACGAGTTTGCTATTGCGCTGGATTGCGCGGATAGCGACGAGCCGGTTGCCGCGTTCGCCGAGCGGATTGCGCGCGCATTCGAGGCGCCGCTTGTGACAGGAACGCGCAAGCATCGTGTCAGGATCAGCATCGGCGTCGCCGTCCATCCGGAGGGTGGACAGAGCGCGGATGATCTCCTGAGCAACGGCCATCTCGCGTTGAGCCGCGCCAAGGCGACCCGGCGTGGCAGCCATGTGATCTTCGAGAGCGTGATCAGGCAGGAGCTGGAGAACCGGCTGACGCTGGAGACCGAACTGGCGCTTGCCGCAGATCGCGGCGAGTTCGAGCTGTTTTATCAGCCACAGGTTCGCCTGATTGATGGAGGCCTGGTCGGAGCTGAAGCGCTGATCCGCTGGCGGCATCCGGTGCGCGGTTACGTGTCACCCGGAGAGTTCATGCCGGTGGTCAACACCTCGGCCCTGTCCGAGCGGATCGCGAACTGGGTGATGGAGACCGCGGGCCGGCAGGCGCGTGCGTGGGAGTTGTCGGGCAACGCTGTACGCGTCGCAATCAACCTCTCGCCGTCGCAGCTCCACTCCGGCGATCTCGCGCATTCGGTTGCGGAGTTGCTGACAACGACGGGGCTAACCCCCTCGCTGCTCGAGATCGAAGTCACCGAGGATATCCTGCTGCATGACGAGGGCCGGGTGCTCGACATGTTCAAGCGGATCCAGCAGCTTGGCGTCCGCATCCTGTTCGACGATTTCGGAACGGGCTATGCGAGCCTGAGCTATCTGAAGAAGTTTCCGCTCGACGGGCTCAAGATCGACCGCTCATTCGTGCTCGATCTGCTCGCGGATTCCGACGACGCTGCGATCGTCGGCTCGACCATCGGCCTCAGCAGGCAGCTCGGTCTCTCGGTTGTTGCCGAAGGCATCGAGAATCGCGCGACGGCGGACTTCCTGGTCAGCATGGGCTGCGAGGAAGGGCAGGGCTACTTCTTCGGCCGTCCGATGCCTGCCGACGCGTTCGAGAAGCAGTTTTTGGCGGCCGAGCTGGAAACTGTCAGCGCTGCCTAAGCGCTCCTGTTTGGGTTCTAGCGCCGGCGCGCAACCGCTACGCCAAAGAGGAAAGCGACGAACAGGCTGGCCAGGGGCGCTTCGCGCGTGATTGCCGCCACTGTCGAGAGCGGCCGTCCGGGCTTTCGCGCTTCATTGATCGTGTAAGTGAGGCGATCGACGGCGGCACGCAATCCGCCTGCGACTTCGCCGATGGTGTGGGACACATCGGTCGCTGTATCGATGGCGCGCTCGGCCATGCCGGGCTGAGGATTGGGCTGCGGTATGTCCGTGCTCAAGCTCGCGGCCTCCAGATATGACGAAGAAACTGAGGCCGGCACCTTTGGCTATCCGCGCGTGCGCTCGTTTTGAACAGCGGGCCCGAAGACCTTTGGCTATCCGCGACATGCGCCGTTTTGAACGGCGGGTGCCGGCCTTGCAGAGAAAATGCGGCGCGCGGGAATTTGTTCCGTATCCCCGTGAAACGACGGATGCGAATCTCTGTTACGCTGGCGCAGCCTTGCCGATATCAGGAGGTTGCCGTGACCGATCGAACCATCACGGATCGAGCCCAGCGGATCGCGCTGCTGGGTGCGCCCATCGATATGGGCGCTTCACAGCGCGGCACCTTGATGGGGCCCGCGGCGCTGCGTACTGCCGGCCTTGCAACCCTGCTTGAAGGCCTGGATCTCGAGGTTGTCGACTACGGCGATCTCTCCGTGGCCGAGGTCCGGGATCTCGCCGACAGGCCGCCGGAGAAGGCCAATCACTATCGCGAAATCCAGCGCTGGGCGCGCATGCTCAGTCGGCGCGGCTATGAGATCGCGCAAACCGGTGCCCTGCCGATCTTCCTCGGGGGAGATCACACGCTGTCAATGGGTTCGGTCAACGCCATGGCCAGACATTGGCAGGAGTGTGGACGCGAGCTGTTCGTGCTCTGGCTCGACGCCCATGCCGACTACAATACGCCGGAGACGACGATCACAGCCAATATGCACGGCATGTCGGCGGCGTTCCTGTGCGGCGAGGCCGGCCTCGACGGCCTGCTGGGCGATGATCCGCGCGCCTCGATTGCTCCGGACAGGCTCGACCTGTTCGGTGCGCGTTCAATCGACAAGCTCGAAAAGGAGCTGATGCGCGCACGCCGGATCAGGATTGTCGACATGCGCCAGATCGACGAGTTCGGCGTCGCGGTGCTGATCCGGCGCGTGATCGAGCGCGTCAAGGCCAGCAACGGCGTGCTGCATGTCAGCTTCGATGTCGATTTTCTTGATCCCAGCGTCGCGCCGGGTGTCGGCACCACGGTGCCGGGAGGGGCGACCTATCGCGAGGCGCATCTGATCATGGAGTTACTGCACGATTCCGGCGTGGTGGGATCGGTCGACATCGTCGAGCTCAATCCGTTCCTGGACGAGCGCGGCCGCACTGCACGCACCGCGGTCGAATTGATCGGCAGCCTGTTCGGTCAGCAGATCACCGATCGGCCGACACCCAGCAATGCAATCGCGCCGGGTGAGTGATACGCGAGCCATTGTGCATCGCAAAGAATGGAACTGCTGCCGCCGCCGGCGGATTTAGGTCAGTCCTGATCGAAATCGCCTGTTTTTGAAATGCACGCGAATTGCAAATGCGCGTCGCGGAAGGTTTCATGCGGGCCGAGCTTCATCCGAGGGTCCGCTATGAGCAGCACGATCGACACGAGCGACAAATCCGCAACGACTACACGCCGTCGCTTCCTGAAAGGGAGCGGCGCTGTGGCAGGCGGCGTCGTCCTGGGAGCCGGTGCATCAGCCGCCGCGGAGACCGAAAACCTTCCGCCTAACGTCCCCGATTGGATGAAGGCGCCGGGCGATCCGATGGGAAGCCAGCCCTACGGAGCGCCGTCACCGTTCGAGAAGGGCGTCGTCAAGAACATCTCGAAGAACCTCAAACAGTACATCTCCGCGTCCGGCCGGACGCCATTGCAGGAACTCGACGGCATCATCACGCCGAACGGTCTGTTCTACGAGCGGCATCACGGCGGCGTTCCGACCATCGACCCGGCGCAGCACCGGCTGATGCTTCATGGCCTCGTCGAACGGCCCCTGATCTTCACCATGGACGATCTGCGGCGCTTCCCTTCGGAGTCGCGCATCCATTTTCTCGAATGCTCCGGTAATCCCGGTTACACCAAGCCCTATGGCAAGACGGCGTCGGACCTCGTCGGCCTGCTGAGCTGCGCCGAATGGACGGGCGTCAGCCTGAAGCTGGTACTCCAGGAGGCTGGACTGAAGCCTGAGGCCAAATGGGTGATCGCCGAAGGCGCTGACGCGGCAGCACTGACCCGCAGCATACCGATTGAGAAGTGTCTCGAGGATGCCATGCTCGTCTATAGCCAGAACGGCGAGCGGCTTCGTCCGCAGCAGGGTTATCCGTTGCGGCTGCTCCTGCCGGGTTTTGAAGGCAATATGAACGTGAAGTGGTTGCGGCGCCTGCACGTGGTTACGGAGCCCGCTTACTCGCGCGAGGAGACCTCGAAGTACACCGACCTGCTGCCGGACGGTACGGCACGAGAGTTTTCTTACTACATGGAAGCGAAGTCGATCATCACGCGTCCATCGGGCGCCCAGCGCCTCAGCGCGCCCGGATTCCATGAAATCACCGGGATCGCCTGGAGTGGCCACGGCAAGATCAAGCGGGTCGAGGTGTCCGTCGATGATGGTAAGAGCTGGCAGGATGCGCAATTGCAGGAGCCGGTGCTGACCCGTGCCCTCACGCGCTTCCGTCTGCCCTGGCAATGGGACGGCAAGCCCGCGGTGATCCAGAGCCGCGCAATCGATGAAACAGACTACGTGCAGCCGACGCTTGCCGAGTTGCTTGCGGTACGCGGCGAGAATTATTTCTACCACAACAATGCGATCTGGCCCTGGCGCATCGCGGCCGACGGGGAGGTGACCAATGCGCTGGCGTAAAATCTGCGGCGGCGCCCTCGCAATCTTGCTCTGCGCTTCAGCGGGCGCAGCGCAGGCGCAAAGTCGCTACGGCATCGGGCGGCCCGCGACGGCTGCCGAGATCGCGGGCTGGAATATCGATGTCGGGCGCGATGGCAGCAATCTGCCGAAAGGGAGCGGTTCAGTCAGCCATGGAGGCGAGGTGTTCGCCCAGCAATGTGCGTCATGTCACGGCGACAACGGTGAGGGCGGAGTAGGTGATCGGCTCGTCGGTGGGCAGGGCACGATCGGGACAGCCAAACCGGTCCGCACCGTCGGAAGCTTCTGGCCTTATGCGCCAACATTGTTCGACTACATCCGTCGCGCCATGCCGCAGAACGCGCCGCAGTCGCTGAGCAATGAAGACGTGTACGCAGTGTCGGCTTACATCCTGAACTTGAATGGATTGGTCGGCGCGGATGCGACGCTCGATGCCAAATCGCTCGCGGCGATCAAAATGCCGAACCGCGACAAGTTCGTCGGTGACGCACGTCCCGACGTGAAGTGAATGAAGCGACATGGTCGAGTTTCGGGGATTGGCTCGGAACTTGCTTAAGTCTAGCGCGGACTCAAGTCTGGCGCGGAACTCGTTGGCCGCATTTGAATTAACCTGCGAGAGGAAAAATGATGGGTCTTTCGATGACAACTGACCGCTTCGCAAACTCCCTGTCCTCGGCGCTTCGCCATCCCGGTGTGATCGCGTTGATTGTGGCCGGCGTGACAATTGCTGCGATGTTGATCGTTGATCACGGCCCCTGGAACCGTGCCAAGACCCAGCCGGCTCATGTCGCGATGTATGCGACCACAGGTGAAGCCGCTCACGCGGCAGGCGCGAAGGTGCTTCCGACCGAACCAAAATCGCCGGTCGAACCGGAGCGGCCGGGGCCCAAGACGTCCCCGACCGTCAATCCGGTGACGCCGTAGGCGTCAGCTCTTGCGGCCGTAGCTGAGGAGCCCGCCTGTCGTCTTCGGCGGATGGGCGCGAAGCGCCTCCTCGTTCGGCTCGGTGCCCCAGCCCGGACGGTCTGGAATGATCAGATGGCCGTTCTGGATCTCCGGCTCATGCGTGAACAGCTCGCGATCCCAGGCGAGGCGGTCGATGTCGATCTCCATGATACGCAGGTTCGGCACCGCCGCGCAGAAATGCGCGTTCATCATCGAGCAGAGATGGCCGTAGAAATTATGCGGCGCGACGTTGACCTCGAACGCTTCCGCGGCTGAAGCGATTTTCATCGACTGCCACACGCCGTTCCAGGGTGTGTCGATGATTGCGACGTCCATCGCCTGCTCGTGGAAATAGGGCAGGAATTCGCGCAGGCCCAATAGCGTCTCGCAGGACGAGATCGGATGCGGACTCTGCCTGCGGATATAGCCGAGGGCTTGCGGGTTGAAGCTATCGATCTCGATCCAGAACATGTCGAGATCGGCGATCGTGCGCAGGATCTTCAAATAGCCTTCGGTCTTGGCATTGAAGTTGCAATCGAGCAGGATGTCGACGTCGGGACCCGCGCCATCGCGGATCGCTTCCAGATGCATGCGCAGGTCGCGCAGGATCTTGCGGTCGACATTGATCTCGGGCGCAAAGGGCGAGCCGAAGCCGGGTCGCCAGCCGGTCGGCTTGCCGTCGTCATAGGAAAAGATGTTGGTCTTGAGCGCGGTGAACTTCTTCTCGCGTACCTCGCGGCCCATCGCCTTGACGCCGTCGAGATTTTCGATCGGCGGCTTGTACCAGGACGGATGATTGATCCGCCAGGTCGCGCAATGCGACCAGTAGACCCGGACACGGTCGCGGATCTTGCCGCCGAGGAGTTCGTAGCAGGGCACGCCCAGGCATTTCGCCTTGGCATCGAGCAGCGCATTCTCGATCGCGCCGAGCGCCTGTGCCACCACGCCGCCGGCCGCGGGACGTGTGGCCGCGAACAGCTCGGCATGGATGCGCTCATGCTGGAAGACATTCTGGCCGATGACGCGGGCGGACAGGCGTTGGATCGCAGCGCCCACGCCGGGCGAGCCAAAGCCCTCGTCGAACTCGCTCCAGCCGACGATGCCGTCTTCCGTCGTTACCTTGACGAAGTGGTAGTTTCTCCAGCCGGCGTCGCAGGCGAGGATTTCGAGACTTGTTGCTTTTGATGATTTTGTCATGTCGCTCCCTGTCGCCCGGCCGGGCGTTGTTGGTTTTGTGTCCCGGTCGTAAGCCCGAGCCCAGCCACAATTGTTAGGCTAACGACCGGCAGCCGTGAAGCCTGCCGAGATTGCGGCCGGAGGCGTCTTCCGTGCCGTTTGGGTGGAAAACTCCGTAGAATCCGGTGGGGATAGCCAGGATCGTCCGAAATTGCGCCAAGCCCAGACGTTTTGGCCGCGAGGGCGCCCTTGTATTTGGGGAGACAAAAATGCTTTCGGCCGACCAGTTCCTGCGGTTCGTCAGCGTGCCGGCCGTGTTCGCGGCCTTCGTCATCGCGTCGCAGATTTCGGCGGCGCTGTCGCCGCTCTAGCCGATCGCGAATGAGCCGAGCAGAGCGAGGACGGCCAGCGCCATCAGCACGGTGCCGAGCCAGCCCAGCGTGACGAGCCAAGACCGGGCCTTGAACCGCCCCATGATTGTCCCGTTCGAGACGATCAGCATCATCATCGCCATGATCGGGACGGCGACGATGCCGTTGAGCACGGCGCTCCACACCAGCATGTGGATCGCGCTGATGCCGGTAAAGCCGAGGCCGAAGCCGATCACGGTCGCGGCCGCGATGATGGTGTAGAAGCCGACCGCCTTCTCCGGCTTTGCCTCCAGCGTGGCACGCCAGCCGAAAATGTCCGCAACGCCATAAGCCGCCGAGCCCGCCAACACCGGGATCGCCAGCAGGCCCGTGCCGATGATGCCGAGTGCGAACAGCGCAAAGGTAAAGTCGCCGGCGAGCGGACGCAGCGCCTCGGCCGCCTCCGTCGCCGAATTGATGTTGGTGACCCCGTTGGCGTTAAGCACGGCGGCCGTGGTCAGGATGATGAAGAAAGCGATGCCGTTCGACAGCAGCATGCCGAGCGTGGTGTCGACCTTGATGCGTGCGAGCTCGGGATCTCCGCCGCGCTGCGTCTCCTCGCGCAGCGGCCGGTCGCGCTTGCCCTGGTTCATCTCCTCGACCTCCTGGGAGGCCTGCCAGAAGAAGAGGTAGGGGCTGATGGTGGTGCCGAGGACCGCCACCACCATCATGAGGTAATCGGCGTTGACGGTCGCCTTCGGCCACACCGTGGCAAGCAGCGCCGTACTCCACGGGATGTTCACGGTGAAGGCGGTGGCGACATAGGCGAACAGCGTCAGCGTCAGGAATTTCAGCACCGGCGAGTAGCGTCGATAGGGCACGAACACCTGGAGCAGGGTCGATCCGGCCGCGAAGATCAGCGCGTGCTCGTGATTGAGCCCGCCAATGACCAGCGAAAGCGCCTCCGCCATCGCCGCGATGTCGGCGGCGATGTTGAAGGTGTTGGCGGCGACGAGCAGCGCCACCAGCCCCATCACGATCCAGCGCGGCGCGAGCTGCAGGATGTTGGCGGCCAACCCCTTGCCGGTGACCCGGCCGATCTGTGCACTGACGAGCTGGATCGCGATCATGAACGGCAGGGTCAGAAATATCGTCCAGAGCAGCCCGTAGCCGAATTGCGCGCCGGCCTGGGAATAGGTGGCTATGCCCGACGGATCGTCGTCGGCCGCGCCGGTGATCAGGCCGGGACCGAGCCGCTGCAGCAGCATCGGAGCGGACTTCGTCGGCGCGTCGGCGCGGCCATGTTTGGCGGGGAGGTGTTGCGATCGGTTCGACAGGGCTGACCTTCCGGTAATTGCGAAATTCAAGGCCTAAGCGCGATCATAGCCGGAAAGTTCCTCGGCCGGTCAGCGACATGCCGTGCCGCGATCTTTCTCCAGCGGCGGTCTAGCTCCGCGTCACGACAAGACCGTGACCCCGCTTGCGGCGGCGCGCGATGCCCTTGCGAAGCACGTTGAGATTGTAGGGAGCGTCATAAGCCATTGCTTGACGCCGACCAAGGTCGCCCGGCGGCCATGAGCACTCGGCCGCCGCCGTCCGCAAGGAGCTGGCGGCCGAGCCCGCCCACCGGTCGCCGAGCAGCGGCACGTGCGATCATCGAGCCCGGCCTTCGATGGACGCCGGGCTTCGTGCTACTTGATGCTGACGAACATGCCCCAGGCGGCGGCGAGCGCAGCGCCAGTGAAGACGACCACCGGATTGTCGCAGAAGGTGCTGCCATAGCTGCACACGTTCGAGCCGAACTGGCCGAGTTCGTGATGGCTCGCGGAGTAGAACAGTCCTGACAGTCCCAGCAATGCGGCGGCGACGTAATACATCGCGCATCTCTCCTTGGAACACGTGTGTGCCAGCATGGCGCGGAGAGATTTCATTCGGCCGAATCCGCTTCGTTGCATTTGATTTAAAGTTTGACTCGTTGGGTAAAGCCCGTGCCCGATCGCGGCCGCGATTGAACCTGCAGCCTCGCCCGTGACACCAAGACAGGCAGAGCTATTGCCATAGCTGCCGGGGCCTTGCCGACTGATCGGCAATTGGGCCCGGTCATCGGCAGGCCGGCCTGACGAACGGATGCTTGCATGAACCCCGCGCTCGATCTTCTCTATCGCCTGGTTGCGCTCGGGATCAGCATCTATTGCGCCCGCAAGGCCTGGTATGGCTATGTCGAGCGAAAGATCCTGTTCATCAGTGATGATTGGCTGGACTGGTCACGCTGGTCGCGGCAGGAATTTGACCGGGACACCATGCCGATCCGTTACTGGATGCAGATGGTCGGCACCGCCTTCGGCGCGCTTCTCTGTCTCGTCGGTGCGATCATCGGTTGGCAGCCGAATGGCTGAGTATCCGTCAGTCCAGCGCGATCCGGCTTGCGCGACGACGAAACAACTTTGAAACAGTCCTGAAACCAGATCGTCCTGAACGCCTTCGCCGCTGGACCCGACCAACGGAGCGAAAAGGAGATCGCCATGATCCAGGTCGGTTCGAAGGAAGAAGTCGCGTTGCTGCTGGCACTGTTCGGGACCCATACCCAGCCCATCAGGAAGCCCAGGCCGAAATCGCAGCAGGGCTGAGATACGAACCCATGGCGGGGTTGGCCGATTGCCTGAGCTTTCTGCGTTTGCTGATCGCGCGAGGAGATCCGAAAGGCATTCCGCTGGCGATGAGCGCGATCGACGATTATGTCGCGATGGCGCCGGTCAGCGCACGCAGTCGCGGCCTGCGCGTGCTCCAGCAGGACGCGCTCGAGCTGCATGTGACTTCGGTCGGCGTGCAGCGCTCATTTGCCGAGACGGTGGACGCTTATATCGCGCGGAAGCTGGCGGAGGAGTAGGGGGCGCTTGCTCCGGTTCCCGCAAGGCAGCTGGCATCGCTCTTGCTGCACGATGGCTTCATCCCGGCCCGGCCGATCGGGCCGTTTCAGATTGAGGCGATCACATGCAGACAACGTCCCGTTTCGAAGCGACCGCGCTCCACGCTCTGATCTCCGACCTGCGCTGGCGGATCCAGATGCTCGACAGCGACATTGCCGAGGAGGAGCGCAATGCCGGCAATGCCGATCCCGGCAGCCCCACCTATTCGATGCTGGCGCTGGCCTTGCGCTCGCGCAGGGACAATATGCGGGCCACGATCGCCATGTTGCGGGGACGGGAAGAGCGCGCGGCGGAGTTGTCGCAAGCTGCGTGAGCGACTGGGCGTCCTTCAAGCGGAACGAACGCGACCGGAGATCGCGCCGCGTTCGTGCGATTGATCCCTGTGCGACCGCTGCGCTGGCGGCAGCACGGTCGTTGCGGCTCCGTTAGGAACTTTCGGCTCTGAATCCGAATTTATATGGTGGCCGGTTTGCCGCCGATTGACCGGCCTGGAATGGCGGCTCCGGCGCCCAGGCCCCCGTCCGCGCCGGGGCCGTCCTCTCGCGTTGACACGTCGGGCAAAACACCGGCAGAATGGCATCATCGGAAAGTCTGGTTCAGCCCGCGCGGAGAAATCCGTAGCGGGCTTTTGCATGAACACGAACATTCAGCGCGGCACCGCAGCAACTGCTGCCGCCGCAATCGTATCTCATCGGGAACGCGGACTGCGGTCTGGATGAGGCGGCTGCTGCGCATAAGGGTTTTGCAGGCACATGGCGGAAAGGCCCGCAGCGGACGCTCTGCATTCGTCCCATGAGCTATACTGGCATGAAATATAGCTGCTGCCGCCCCACTGCCACCTCTGAAGGCACACCGGAGCATTGCCGGCGAACCGTTGAGCCGCGGCCGGAGCAGCCACAGACATTGTGATCCCGACCAGGAGAAGAATGGGAAGCGCGCGCATGATGTGACTCCGGGGATCTGCGAAT
Source organism: Bradyrhizobium ganzhouense (assembly GCF_049949285.1). Taxonomy (NCBI): domain Bacteria; kingdom Pseudomonadati; phylum Pseudomonadota; class Alphaproteobacteria; order Hyphomicrobiales; family Nitrobacteraceae; genus Bradyrhizobium; species Bradyrhizobium ganzhouense. The sequence goes on along the minus strand of NZ_CP181318.1, from coordinate 6,456,841 downwards.
TCGACTCTATATAGGCTTTGACACGTCGGGCAAAACACTGGCAGAATCACATCATCGACAAGTTTGGTTCGGTCCGCGCGGAGCAAATCCGCCGCGGGCTTTTTGATGCCGCGGTCCGGCCTGGCGTCCTGAAAGAACAAGTCGACGGCCGCGGCTCTTGTACCGTCGGGAAGATTCCATGCTGACAGACGCCCAGATCGCCGTGCTCTGCGACATCGGCCAGTCCATCGCCTTTCAGCGATGACAAGCAGGCGGAGCTGTTCGGGCTGATCGCGGGCGGCTACGTGCGGAAGGATGGCGACACCTTCGAGCTCAGCGCCAAGGGCGATGCGGCCGTGGTGGATCGCGGTGCGGGGTTGAATGAGGCGTGATGTCGAGCGCGTCGCGGGCAATCGCAATAAAGTTTGCTGCGTCGGGCAACACTAGCGGAATGACATCATCTGGATGGGCTAATTGGCCCGCGGTGAGTTCTCGCCGCGGTTTTTTTGTTTGAAGAAGTAGCCCTGCTTAACGGCGCAGCTAAACGAATATTGCAAGCGAGAAATGGCTCGGATTCGCCCGTCGAGTCCGGAGCTGCCGTAATTGACAATGTTCCTAGTTTGTTCTAGTTCGCATTTCAACCTCTGGGTGATCACCAGCTGCCCAGTTGGATTAGATGAGGCGGCCAATGAGTAGCTCCATCCTCGCCCTTGTCTTGTTAGAAATGCCGACGACCCCTGACATGGTGCTGGTCGTCAAGGCCCTTCGCGCGAGACATCCCGAGCTGGCGGTTGAAATCGAGGATGGTCGCGGTGCGGAGGACATTCGGCAGCCTTCAGTGAACTCGCCGCTCATCCGATGTGGCGGCGAATTGGTTGCTGTGATGTCGATGCCGGCCCCCATTCCGCCAGATCCCGGCTTGTGGTCACGCGCGGCTTCCACCTGGCCGGAAGGCAAGACGGTAGCCTTGCGTCATCAAGGTCATCTGATTGTCTCGGTGCTGGGACAGAATCTGCAACCACTGCCGGTCGCCCGTCTCACGACAGCCGTCGTTGGCGCGTTGATTGCCACGATGCCAACGTGCTCCGCGGTGGTGTGGGACACCAAGGTCGCGCGACCCGCCAAGCTTTGGATGGAGATGTCGCGTCAATCCTTTGCGCAATTTCCCGACTATCCCTTTACCCTCTGGATCGACATCATGCCATTCCGTTCGGAGGCGAAGATCGGCGCCGTAACAATGGGACTGTCGGCATTTGCGGGGCGCGAGATTGAATTCGAGACCGACACGCTTGGGCTTCGAATTATGATCGACAGAGTGGCAGGCCTCGCAGTCTATCTGATTGAGCATGGTGCGGTCGTTAAAGACGGCGACACCTTTGGAGGGGATGAGCACGAGCGAATGACGGCGAGCTTTAGATCATCCAAGCGATTTGCGGGCTTGCCTGTACTGTTCTGTGCGGCGAACACAACATCTTAAGAACGGCAGTGATGCCGTCTCTGCCTAGTCGTCAAGAGGGACCACGAGGATGAGCGACGAAAAACCTGAGCCGATCAAACGGTCTAGGACGATCAAGCGCAGGTTTTACCAGACGGGACCCAACTATCGTCTCGGAGGGCGGCCGGGATTCGCGATGGAAAATGCGGACGTGCTCGCCCCCGATACCGGGGTGCTTGAACCGCCTCCGGGGCGAGGATTTCCAAATTATCCGGAGCCACCCCGTTTCCTGTTTGACAAAAAGATAGGGGTTGCCCCAAAGGATATAGAGCTATTTCATCACTACTGGTTGATTTCCGATCGGATGAAGACGGTGTTCGAAGTGGTCGATCCGACCGGATTTGCCTTTGTCGCATGCGACATCCGCGTACCACAGGGGCACTACACTGGACCTCAATATTGGCTTTGCGACGTCGTTCGTGTCCTTGACGCGGTGGATGAAACGCGATCACGATTGAACATCGGTATTGTTGACGACCCGATCTACCGAAATTACGGATTGAAATACTACAATTTTTTAATCAAGGGGGCCAAGCTCGTCTTTAGAGAAGACGCGGTGGGGAGCGCGCACGTTTTCAGATTGGCCCATAAGGATGCAACCGTCATCGCCGATCAGGCGCTCAAGGATGCATGCAAGACCGCTGGTGTTGCAGGAATCCTGTTTAGGGATGCGTCACATCTCTAGTTCTGCGGGTCCCCTTCGTCGATAGCATAATCGGCGCGAGCTGTTTCGCCCCACGACCTGAATCGGCCGGCCTTTTCGTCCAATGCCGATTTCCGCGAACTCGGTTCGACATCGTTTGACACGTCGGGCAAAACACCGGCAGAGTGGCATCATCGAGATGAGTTGGTCGAGCCCGCGCGGAATGATCCGCAGCGGGTTTTTTCATGTCGACTTACGGGGCGCATCGCCGCAATTGCGGCAGCCGCGCTCCGATTGCAAATGAAGTTTGACACGTCGGGCAAAACACCGGCAGAATGGCATCATCGAAACGAGTTTGTCAGCCCGCGCGGGAAGCATCCGCTGCGGGCTTTTTTGTTTCGATTTTAGGAATCGGACGGCGTCCCGCGCATCGCGGCCTCGCCCTCGTTGAAACGCGTTCATGGAGCGCCGACACGCGCGCCGCCGTCCGAACCACATTGATTGGCCGTGCACGCGCGAACGTGCCGGCCCGCGGCGCGAGCTCTGCTTGCGCTGCCGCGGTCCCCGGAAGCGGGGATAAGGTTCGCGCCGAAACGATCGCGCGTCGTCTCGCGATCTGCCGCACTGTTGCTTTTGTTGGAGAAACGATGACAGTCTATCTGATATCGCTCGCGCTTGCGGGCCTGGTCGCGATTGTTGTGTGGGAGATTTTTGCTTGAGCGATGGTCTTGAATACGAGCCTAAGGTCGCGGACGTCTACCGGCCTGCCGCCAAGAAGGCATCGAAGAGGACGTCGAAAGCGCGAACGCTGACCGAGATCGGGTCGCTGGCGCGCAGTCATACTAGGACGGCCGTCCGCGTTCTCGTCGGCATCATGCGCAATGACGATGCGACGCCGGCCGTTCGCCTCTCGGCCGCCAATGCGATCCTCGATCGCGGCTGGGGCAAGACGGCGCAACCGGTCGAGAACGGCGAAGACGGCGTGCTGGAATTGATCCACCGGATCGAACGCATCATCGTGCATCCGGGAAGCGCTGATGCGGGTGACGCTGGCGCCGATGCTTGAGCCGTCAGGATCGCGATTTGAAATGCTGTTCGATTGAACGTTTGACACGTCGGGCAAAACACCGGCAGAATAGCATCATCGAGATAAGTTGGTTCAACCCGCGCCGGGCAGTCGGTCGCGGGTTTTTCATTTCGATGGTCCTTGTATTGCTTGGGCTAGTTCTTGGTCTGCTTGTTGGTCCGTCGCTGCCCGGCATAAGCACGCTGCACCTGGTCGCTGCAATAGGACAGCGTCCGACCGTCGCCGGTGAAATGTCCGTTGTTGATGATCCAGAGGACGACGGTCTTGTCGTCGACCTTCTTGAACATCAGGTTCTCTCCGTCCGGCGTGGAGGCCGTGTCTTGCACGCTGATGACTTCCGGGCCTGATGCGGGCTGCAACGCGCAGGTCGCGCCGATCCTGACGGTGTCGGGAAGTTGCGCACGCGTCTTGTCGATCTTGCAAATGTTGGAGGCTGTCGTGATCGATTTTCCGGAAAAGGCAACGATGGTGTCATTGAACTTCGCGCAGCGGTCGTCGAAGTCGGCGCCCGCTGCGGCGTAGCAACGAAGACTGGTCCGCGATGTGGCGCAGGCGTACCAGCCTGCCCTAGGGCGAGCGAGCGTATCCATTGTCCATCCTCAAAATTCCAACGGCCAGGATCTTTGCGCCGTTGCTCAAACCCGCGCGCTACAAGGGCGTGTACGGCGGACGCGGCTCGGGGAAATCGCATTTCTTCGGCGAGCTCCTGGTCGAGACCTGCCAGGCCGAGCGCGGCACGCTCGCGGTCTGCATTCGCGAGGCGCAGCGGACGCTGGCGCAATCGTCGAAGCGGCTGATCGAAGGCAAGATCGCAAGCCTCGGGCTCGGCCATGGTTTCAAGCTCTATAGCGACAAGATCGAGACGCCCGGCGACGGGCTCATCATCTTTCGCGGACTTTTGGATCATACGGCGGACTCGATCAAATCACTGGAAGGATTCCGCATCGCCTGGATCGACGAGGCGCAGTCGCTGAGCGCGCGCAGCCTGGCGCTGCTGCGGCCGACGATCCGCGCCAAAAATTCCGAGCTGTGGGCGAGCTGGAATCCGCGCCGCAAGAGCGATGCGATCGACGATTTTTTGCGCTCGCGTCAGCCCGACGGGGCGCTGGTGGTGAAAGCCAACTGGCGCGACAATCCCTGGTTTCCGGAGGTGCTGGAGGAGGAGCGGTTGCTCGACCAAAAACTCTACCCGGAGCGCTACGATCACATCTGGGAAGGCGACTATGCGCGCGCCTTCGAGGGCGCCTATTTTTCAGCGCTGCTGTCGGAAGCTCGCGCGCAGGGGCGGATCGGAAAGGTCTCGGCCGATCCGCTGCTGCGGCTGCGCGCCTTCATCGATATCGGCGGCGCCGGTGCCGCAGCGGATGCCTTCACGATCTGGATCGTGCAATGGGTGGGAACCGAGATTCGCGTGCTGGATTATTACGAGAGCGTCGGCCAGGTGCTGGCGTTTCACGTCAACTGGCTGCGCTCGCGCGGCTACGACAATGCCGTGCTCTATCTGCCGCATGACGGCGTCGCCGCGAACGCCATCACCGGCAAGCGCTATGAGGATCATCTGCGCGAGGCGGGCTTCACGGTCGAGCCGCCGGTGAAGAACCAGGGACCGGGTGCGGCGATGATGCGGATCGAGGCGCTGCGGCGGTTGGGGGCGCAGCTCTGGTTCAACGAAGAGACGACGGAGCCCGGCCGCGAGGCGCTCGGCTTCTATCACGAGCGCAAGGACGAGGCGCGCAACATCGGGCTCGGCCCAGAGCACGACTGGTCGAGCCACGCCGCCGATGCGCTCGGACTGATGGCGATCTGCTACGAGCAGCCGGGCAGGGTGGCCGCGTTCAACCGGCCGATACGATATGCGGAGCAGGGATGGGTGTGAGGGAAGCACTTGGCTGCGGCAAACCTGCGGTTGACGTTGTTCTTGTTATGTTCTAGAAGATGCAGCTTCTACCATTGCGTGAGTTTGCAATGTCGACGTTTGGAATGCTGATCGACCTGATCGGATACTCGGTGGCGCGAGCCACCTTGCCGTTTTTGCGTTCGGCCGGATCTATGTCGAGCCCTTCAGCGCATCGCCGCAGCCATTGCGGTGGCGAGCTGTCGGGCGTCGGCGATGTCAAATCGAAAGGCGCAGGTCGAACGAATTATCTCGTCAAGTCCATCCGTTCTGATTATGGCCTGGGTGTCAACGTGGTCGGCTGGGCACGCTGAACGTTCAGCCAGAGAGGGTGAGATGGATAACTTCGTCTCCAGCTGCATCGGCTTCCTGTATGAGGCGTTCGTCGAGTGCATAGGATGCACGGTCCCACGGATTGTCTTTCCGCTGCTGTCGCTTGGTCGAGTTTATGTCAAGCCGTTCAATTCACCGCTGCAGCGCTTCAACTGGCTCGGCTACCGGCGGGATGAAAGCGGTCGAATTGAACTGGACGATTCGGTTGCCGGAGTTATGGGGCTCTTCGTCGTTTTCATCGTGCTTCTCGCGATCACCTTGCTCTTCCGGCTCTCTATCTAATCCTTGCATCGCCCGCTCGATCGGCACTGCCGAGCTCTGCCATTCGTCGCTGCTAGATGGCGGCATCGCTCAATTCGGTTAGGAATGTTCATGTTGAATTTTCTACTTGCCGACCGTTTTGGAAATTGGACTGCGTCCCAGGCCGGCATCGTGCCCGCTCCCGGCGAGGCGGATGGTGAGCCTGCGGCCGGAGCTCGCGGCTCTGTTCGGCCCGCGGATATCCGCCGTTTGACCCGGGTGTCTCCGACCGGGCGCTGAAGAGAGGCGCGGAGGTGACTCCGGTAGCGAAAAATCAACAGACCAGCATTGCCAAACCGAAAAGGTCTTTCATGCCAAAGATGTCGATCTCCGACGTGAAGGCGATGCTCGCCTCCGAGAAAGCGAACGCGCTCGCCGCCATGTCGGCGGCACGGCTTGCCGAGGAGCGGGCCGACGCGATGGATTATTATCTCGGCGACATGCGCAAGGACATGCCGGCGCAGGACGGCCGCTCGCGCGCGGTGTCGACCGACGTCGCCGACACGATCGAAGGCCTGATGCCGTCGCTGATGGACATCTTTGCCGGCGCCGACGAGGTCGTGCGCTTCGAGCCGGTCGGCCCGGAAGATGTCGTCGCCGCGCAGCAGGAGACCGATTACGTCAATCACGTCTTCATGCAGCAGAACCCCGGCTTCATGGTGCTCTATTCCTTCATCAAGGACGCGCTGCTCTCGAAGGTCGGCATCGTCAAGGTCTGGTGGGAGGAGCGGGAGGAGGAGAGCCGGGAGACGTACTACGATCTCACCGACGATCAGTTCGCGTTGCTTGCCCAGGACGTCGCGGAATCGAGCGGGGCGATGAAGATCGTCGCGCACACGGTGCATGACATGGCTGACCAGCGAGGCGTGTCGCAGACTGCATCCTGAGCATCAGCAAGGACGTTCGCGCTCGCAGGCTGGCAGCGCGGGCCTCGTGCTTTCAGCCAGGCTATGCGAAGCTTGCCGGCGAACGTGGAGTACATACGTCTGCCTCACGAAGCCTGGTTCGCCGAAAGGACATCATGGTAGCTCTCTTCACGGTTTTGACGGGGATAGCCGTCATCTGGACAACCGTCACGTACCTGCACGTCTTCAACGCCGTACGCGAGCATCTTCCACCTCAGTTTCAGGACTACGAGAATGCGCGTTATGCATTTTCGGTGTGGGCGCTGCAGCATCCGACGCCACTCTCTGTGCAGGCGGAGTATGTCCGATTTGTCAAAGGATCCATCGTTATGGGTCTTAGCGGAGGACTAGCCCTCCTTTCATCCGGACAGCCGGTCCTGATGGTCTTCGGCTGCGGGTTCCTGGCAGCCTTTCTCTACGGCGTGTTTTTCGCAATCAGGTGTTCGAGAACTTACGAGCAGAATTGCAAGAGGGCCGAGGCCCGGAATGATGAGCAGAACCAATGAGCGACAAGGGGACTTATGGCGGATTCACGGTGGGAGTGCCGGCGTGGGGAGGAGTTGGCGCTGGGGCCTATATAGACAATTCCGGAAGGCTCTATCCGCAGCTCTATTACGGTACGCCTGGCTTCAGTGCGTCGGCAGGATATACCAATGATCTAGGCACTCTGCTGACGGGGCCATCGGCAGCAGGAAGCATCGGGAGAGGGTGGGTCGGAGCGAACGTGGCGACTGTGGGCAACGAGACGGGTGTGGGCTTCGGCACGCCCGGCGTTGGCGTTACCTATGGAATTGGCCCCTTCGATTTCTCGGAGGACTACTCGCAGCCATGGATCAAGAAGCTGATCAGAGATTCCGTTGACGGAGCGGGTCTGCCGAACCATCGAAACGTGTGGGAATATGGCTACCCCGAGCCGGACCAGAAGAGCCCTGAAACGAATGCTGTTCGACGTCTCACGCGCGTGGACGCCCCAAATGCTGGCGCTGTTTCCGCTTCGGGAAGCGCTCCAGCGGCATATCCTTCAACGTCCAACGGTCGATTTGGCGACTGGGGAGGACTGCCTGGCGAACCTCAACCGTCGCAGGCCAGCCGGCCAATCGGCTTATTCGCAAATGAACCAAGCTCTTCCATGGCATCGTCAATGCGAGGATTTGATACTCGCAGTGACGCAAGGAGCGCGACGAGCGGCTCGGCCGGAGGGCTGCTCGGCATGATCCAGGACTATATGCGCAACAACGGTTACTAAGTCGACTGCAGCCGAGGATGTTCGTCCGGCTTGGCCACGCAGACGATGCCTGAGGGTTTCAAGGCCGCGGCGAACCGGGAGGCCACCGATGCAACTGCCATTGCCCGTTCACGCGAACAACTTCAGCGGGCCAGTCGACGAGGTCGGAGTCAGGCTTGGGGCGCCAGCTCACTTTGAGCAATAGACGATCGTCACCTTCCCAGCGGTCGTACTCCCAAAGCTCATAGCCCTCAGACCTGTAATGAAAGGCAGGCTCGGTCGCGCCGCCGTTCGCCGGTATGATGTCGATTCCGTTGTTTCCATCGGATGGGCCTTCGGTCCAGAAGACTGATGCGAGCCACTTCTTGCCGGGCGAGTAGCGCGGGGGAGCGACGATCTTTTCCTCCTTTCCATCGCGCTGCCGGACCAGAATCCATTCGTCGCTTTCGTAGTACAGGACGTGGACAAGAAGTAGCTGGTGGTCGGGGAAATAGTCATAAAGCATGTAAGTCTTGCAGCTTTCGTAGGGCCCTTTGTCGCAGGCCTTCTTGCTCTGATTGTCTTTGTAGAGTTTCACGGCGCCATTGCCCAACGTCAGGCGAAGTTCGCCACCCCGGCGTGTCGCCAGTGCTCCGGTCTTTGGAATGCAGGCTTTTTCGAATGTGCGCGAGTAGGGGTCATCCTCGTAACCCCCGCTCTTCGTCTTTTCATCGAGAACGATCGCGGGATGCTGACAAGCACCGTCGCGGGGATACGGCTTAACACAACTGAAATCTGCCGGGCATGGAGCGTCTGACGAGTTTTCCGCGAATGCGTTGCATGCCCCTATCGATGCGAAAAACGCGCAAAGGATAATTGCCCGCATCGTCATCTCTCGAACCGATTTGAGAGCGGCTGAAGCGAATCTCAATTTGCTGTCTCCGTGGATGTTAAATTTTGATGCGAACCGCGGCGGATGCCGAGAACAGCATGTGTCCGTATGCCAGTCGATGGATGAGCATAGTCCGCTGGTTGAGACGGACTAAAGTACTACCTGACCGCTCAGGACATCAAGTCCCCGCTTTCGCGCGACGTCCGCAAAACGATCGCTGCCAGACTTGCACGCAGGATTCGATGTCGGTCCAGCGGGCGCGCTGGCGCTGGCGAGGCCGGGAAAGGTTCACCTCTTCGAACGCGCGCGCAGTGTCAACAATTGAGGGAAACAAGAGATGCCCGAGTACAAATATCCCGGCTATGGTCCGACCAAGGAAAATTGGCTGACGCCCCGCGCGAAGACCAAGGGTGGTTATCACGGCGGCAGCGATAATCCGGCCGAGCCCGGAACGCCGGTCTACGCGCAGTACGGCGGAGAAATATTCAGAACCGGCAGAATCGATGGCTACGGCATGTCCGTTGTCGTCAAATCAAAAGCCCCGGACGGCACAGTCTTCTATCAGCTCTATGGCCATCTCGGACCGGATCAGCTGCCGGCGCCGGGTACACCGGTTGTTGCAAATCAGCCCATACCGGGTGCGGTCATCGGCACCACAAAATATGTTCAGGATCAGGGAGGTCTCACGACCGGTCCGCATCTGCATCGTGAGATCATTTCCGGCAAGGCACCTTTGAATGCCGATCCGAACAAACGGTTCGGAATCTATTCCAGCGACATCACGCACAAGGCTGATCCGGACGTGTTTGATATCGATCGTCCGGCCTTTCCGTACCAGAACGGGGAGCCGAAGCCGGCGCTTCCACCTGGCTCGACAACTGCGCCGTCTCGATCTCCCCAGATTCGGCCATCTCTTCCCGGCGATACATTGCCGACGGATCTTCCTCGGCTGGGAGCTGCGCCTCTGTCATCGTCCGGAATGGCTATTCCTGGCACGGAAGGTCCGACATCGCTTGGTGGGCCGAACGGTCCGGCGTTATTGCGGGCTCCTGCATCTTCGCGCTCGCAATCACCCGGGAGTTCGTCACCAATTGTCGACCCGGCGCCGCCACCGCTGCGCTTTGCGCCCGAGGAGTTCCGGAATTTCGGGCCGTTCGCGATGCCGGGGTCATTCGGTGGTCCTGGCGTAGCGTCAGCCGCTTCGGGGATGCCGTCCGGTTCGCGTGCACAGCCGTCGGCTCCGGCTCGCTTTCCACTCGAGGCGCTGCTGGCACCCGATCCCAATCGCGCATTGGATCAATGGGCCTCGCCGCGGCGAGATGAATCACTGCGCACGAATCCGGATCAAGCGCCCGCTGGCGGACTACTCGGCTTGATCCAGGACTATATGCGCAACAACGGCTACTAGGCCGCCGCGGCCGTTCTGCTGTCTGCCGACACGCGGCAAAACCAAAGAGTTCAATCAAACATGCCCGTTCCCTTGCTAGCCACGGCGCCGCCGGCGCCGATGGGCTCTCCCGTCTTGCATGACGTCACGATCGTCACCACGCGCAAGCTCGCCCAGGCGCGGGTCATGGGCGTGCCACCCGAAGAATTCGGCATCGAGCGCGGTGCGCGCAGCATTCGCGACTGCAATTATTGCTTCCACGAGGTCGTCACCAAGACCGAAGCGGAGCTGATCGCGGAAGGGTTTGACGCCGGCCAGATCAGGGCGTTGCAGCCGCATACCGAGACGACCGAGATCGAGACGCTGGCGCGCGACACCGTGGAAGAGCATCTCTCCGCGACCGCCGGCGGGGCAAGCGCCAATACGGCCGCGCGGCTCGTGCGCAGGCACGAGCCGGATAAGCTAATCGGATATTGCGTGACGATTTATTTCGCGAAGCTCCTTGTCTGGGACAAGGTTATCGGCCTCGGATCAACTGATCCGCTCGCAGGGTTTGCGGCGATTACCGCTAATCTCGTCGTCTCCTTCTACTTCGCCAAGCGCGGATTTGAGAATGTTGCAAGGATCATCAAGCGGTGAAGATGCCAGACGACGAAATCAGGGCCATCGTCGCTGAGACGCTGGCCGAGCAGCACAGGCTCCAACAGGACAGCATCGATGCGATCGTGTTGAAGGCGGTCGCGTCGGTGCTGGCTTCCTTTGGAATCGAAGACGATGACCGGAAAGAGGTGAGGGCAGATTTCCAGCACCTGCGGCGGTGGCGAAAGAGCGTGGAGCAAGCGCAGAGCTACACCTTCAAGGCCGTGATTACGGTGATTGCGACCGGCCTGATGGGAGCCGTCTGGCTCGGCGTGAAGGTCGTGCTGAGCAAGTGAGTTTTCGTGGCGGTGGCATCGCCGAACGGCCGCCCGAGGTCGTTCCATACTATGGATCCTGCCATGTACAGAATTCGTATGATCGATGCATTCGATGATGACGTTGCCGACACCTTGGCTGATCTGCATCGGTTCACGTTCTTCGATGCCGCGGCCATGCCGCAGTTCGACATCGGAACGTGGTGGCTCGCTTATCACGGTGATGATGCGGTCGCTTTCGCAGGTGTTGTGCCGTCCACTCGTGAGCGAAATAGCGGCTACTTCTCCAGAGTAGGGGTCTTGCAGCGACATTGGGGCAAGGGACTTCAGCTCCGGCTAATGCGGACCGTCGAAGCGCGGGGCCGGCGCATCGGATGGGACAGTATCGTTTCGGATACAACGGATAATCGTTTTTCCGCCAATAATTTCATCAAGGCGGGCTATCGGCTCTACGAACCGGAGATGCCCTGGGCCTGGTCGCATACCCTCTATTGGCGAAGGTCGCTTCGCTAAGCGGAGTTTCCCGTGACGCGGGAGGTTGCTTTTCGCAACGTCAAATGGCGCGCGCTGATGCAGGCGCGGCCTTGTTCGCCTAGAATGCTTGAGGACCTGGCAGCTTGACCGCTGCCGGGTCCTTTTTGCGTATTGAAGCGTTGCTGCTGAGGCACTTGCGAAGTCGGCTCTGCCGGGCTTTAAGTTCGCTCGCAGGAAATTCGGCGAGCACAAGCCGATGTAAGGGAGCCCCTGGGATGTCCACCAAGCCTCAATTGCCGGAACGTCCGTCGCGGGCGGCGGGAGGACCAACCGCACTTGATGGTCTGCTGGTCGTCGATTTCACGCGCGTGGTCGCGGGTCCCGCCTGCACGCAGACGCTCGCCGATTTCGGCGCGCGCGTCATCAAGATCGAGAACCCCGATGGTGGCGACGATACGCGCGCTTATGAGCATGCTGAGATCGGTGGCGAAAGCGCTGCCTATCTCAGCCTGAACCGCAACAAGAGCGGCATCGCACTCGATCTCGCCGTGCCGGAGGCGCGCGAGATCGCACTGGATTTGATCCGCAAGGCGGACGTCGTCGTCGAGAACTTTTCCAGCGGGGTCATGAAGAAGTTCGGTCTCGATTATGAGGCTGTCGCACCGCTCAACCCGCGGCTGGTCTATTGTTCGATCTCTGCTTACGGGCGCGCCGGACCATTCGCCTCGCGCCCCGGCTTCGATCCCATCACGCAAGCCGAGAGCGGCTTCATGTCGCTCAACGGGTTTGCTGATGGTCCGGCGGTTCGGACCGGCCCGCCGATTGTCGACATGGCGACGGGGATGTCGGCCTGCAATGCCATCTTGCTGGCGCTATTGGCGCGGGATCGGCTCGGTCGCGGACAGCACGTCGAGGTCGCCCTGTTCGACGTCGCGATGGGGATGACCGGCTTCTATGGCATGGCCTATCTGATCAATGGTGAGAACCCCGGAAGGTTCGGAAATTCGCCGAGTGGATCTCCCACCGTCGGCGTCTACGAAGCATCCGACGGTCCGCTCTACATGGCCTGCGCCAATGATCGGTTGTATCGGCGGCTGGTGGTGGAGGTGATGAATCGCCCGGATCTCATCAATGAGCCACAGTTCGCCACGCGAAAGGCTCGATCCGAGAACAAGGAGTTGCTGCGCGCAGCCATCGCGGAGGTGTTCGCGGGCGACACGCTCGAGAACTGGATGGCGAGGATGAAGCTGGCCAATATCCCGGTCGGCTATCTCCGGACGGTCGAGGAGGGGTTCAATGCGCCTGAAGCGCGCGAGCGCGCGCGCCTGAGCCGGATCCCGCATCGTACGGCGCAATGGGTGCCCAACATCGAGCCGCCGATCAATATGAGCCTGACGGCGGCAATTGATCCCGTGGCTGCGCCCCTGCTGGGCGAGCATACCGAAGGCGTCATGCGGGAGACGCTTGGCTATGACGAGGGCCGGATTGCGGCTTTGGCCGAAAAAGGGGTGTTTGGTCAGCGCAAGGCCGCGACGTCGGATTGAGCAGAACAGGGCGTCGTGGTCGCAGGCAAGCCTTTGCGCCTCCCTTGGTGCTGCGCCAGCTTGATTTGGCAGGGTTCCCGCCGCATAAATGCGTAAGAGCGAGGGACACGAATGGCGCCAGGTCAAGAGCCGAGTATGGGGCAGTCGGTTGCGACAGACCCCGGCGGACGAGCCTATGCGACGATGATTGCCAAGGCCCGGTCGCTCGTGCCGCAATTGCGGGAGCGCGCGGTTCGCACCGAGGAACTGCGGCATCTGCCACCGGAAACCGAGCGAGACCTGCACGATGCCGGCCTGTTCCGGATGCTTCAGCCGAGGCGCATCGGCGGCTCAGAGCTCGACTACGTCGCCCTGATCGATTGTGCCGAGCTGCTCGGTCGCGCCGACGCGTCGGTAGCCTGGAATCTGGCCAATCTGGCAAGCCACCACTGGATGCTCGGCATGTTCGAGCCGCGCGCGCAGAATCTGGTCTGGGGCCCAGATCCGGACGTCCTGATCGCGTCATCGTTCATCTTCCCCGCCGGCCGCGCGCGGAAGGTCGAGGGCGGATACCGGCTGCACGGAAGTTGGCCGTTCTCGTCTGGTGTCGGCTCATGCGCATGGAACATGCTCGCGAGCGTGGTGTCGTCCGACGACGAGGCTGATGGCATCGAATACCGCATCTTCCTGTTGCCGAAGGCCGATTACAGGATTCTCGACACCTGGAATGTCGCCGGACTGCGCGGCACCGGATCGTCGGATGTCGAAGTCGGGGACGCCTTTGTGCCCGAGCATATGACGGTCGCTGTCGGTGATTTGGCGGGAGGCGCAACGCCCGGAAGCGGTGTGAACCCCAATCCGCTGTACGCACTGCCGGTATTCTCTTTGTTTCCGTATGTTCTCTCCGGCGTCGCGCTCGGAAATGCGCAGGCGTGCCTCGACGACTATGCGGAGGTCGCGCGTCACCGTATCTCGACATACAACCGCGCCAAGCTGAGCGACTTCCAAAGCACGCAAATCAAAATCGCAGAGGCCTCCGCCAAGATCGATGCTGCGCGCCTCATCATGCGCTCGGCCTGCATCGAGGCGATGGAGCACGCGCGAAGCAAGCACACGCCAGACATGGCTATTAAGACCAGGTATCGGCGCGACGGGGCGTTCTCGGTCAATCTGTGCACGGATGCCGTGTCGATGCTGTTCGCGGCGAGTGGCGCGCGCGGCCTGTTCACGACGGGGGTGTTGCAGCGGCAGTTCCGAGATGCGCACGCCATCAATTCGCACCTCGCATTCAATTTCGATGCGGCCGGAACCAATTATGGGCGCGTGGCACTCGGCCTGCCGTCCGAGAATCTCACCTTGTGAGGCCGGCCGATGAATGACCAGCCAAAGCAGCCGGCCGCTCCTGATCCAGCCAACGAGTTCGCGAGCGATAGCTCGCAGATTGATCCGCGAGATTTTCGCAACGCGCTCGGCACGTACGGAACAGGTGTAACGATCATCACAGCCACGGCCGCCGATGGTAAGCCGTATGGCATCACCTGTAATTCATTCGCATCGGTCTCCTTGAACCCTCCCTTGGTCCTATGGAGCCTCGGAGTCTACTCCTCGAGCCTGACCGTGTTTCAGAACGCCAGCCATTTCACCGTCCACGTGCTGGGTACCTCGCAGCAGGCGCTTGCCAACAAGTTCGCAAAGTCGTCCGAGGACAAGTTCGCCGGCGTGGACTGGACGCCGGGCCTCGGCAACGCGCCGGTGCTTGCCGAGAGCGTGGCCAATTTTCAGTGCCGGTCCGTCAATCGCTATTATGGCGGCGATCACGTGATCTTTCTCGGTGCGGTCGAGGCCTATGCCTACAACGGAAAAGAGCCGCTGCTGTTTGCGCGGGGGGCGTATGGCCGGTTTCTGTCCGACGACGAGCGCAAGAAGTCACCGTAGGCGATCCAGGGGCGCTGGTCAGTTCAGCGGTCTGTGGCCGAGAGCTTGTAGATTTCCAGAGCGTCCGCATCTGCGCCGCGCGCAGCCTTGGCCAGCCTGAAGATCTGTCCCGCGAGGGTCGCCATCGGCACCGGCGTTGACGTTGCTTGGGCGACATCGGCGACCGTGTCGAGATCCTTCAGCATCGTCGCGATGTGGCCGAGCGGCGGCGAATGAATGCCTTGGACCATGCGCGGCACGAAGAGCTGAAGCGGAATCGAATCCGCAAAGCCGCCGGCGAGCGCCTCGGGCAGTCGGCTCGCGTCAATTCCGGCATTCGAGGCAAGGCGCGTTGCCTCCGCGAGGACGGCCATCGCGCATCCGACGATCACCTGGTTGCAGAGTTTTGTGGTCTGGCCCGCGCCGGTGGGACCCATATGGGTAAACCTGCGCGCCATGGCCAGCACATAGGGCCGGGCCCGCTCGATGTCGGGGGCCTCTCCGCCGGCCATGATGGCCAGCGTGCCTTCTTCGGCGCCCTTGCTGCCGCCGGACACCGGTGCATCGATCCAGCTTGCGCCGTTTGCCGCTTTCATTCGTGCTGCAAGCTCGCGCGCGGCGTCAGGATGGATCGACGAGAAATCGACCACGAGCTTGCCTACGCCGGGAGCTGCCGCAAGACCTTCCGGCCCGAAGATCACCTCTTCGACGGCTGCGGCATCGGTCACGCACATGAAGACGATGTCGGAGTTCGCCAACAGGTCACGAGGCGTGTCCGCGCGCTTGGCGCCGGCCTCGACGAGTGGAGCTACCTTGCCTTCCGAACGGTTCCAGACGCTGACGGGATAGCCGGCCTTGAGCAGGCGCCGGGTCATTGGCGTCCCCATCAGTCCGAGGCCGAGATAGCCGAGCCTCTCGACGCCCTGCGGGTTTGCCTTGCTCGCTTCAGCCATAGGTTGCCTCCTTGTGTCGCGGCGCAACGCCGCGCGACCGCTGCGCACCATACATAACGCATCCCGCAGCGAAACCGGCCGGCTTGCATGGCTTGCTTGATTGTTTGAACCATGAAACATTTGTGCCGGTCGGGTTGGGTGGCGTCCGTCGGCGCCGGAGCAACGGAGTGGGCACGATGCGGGCAGTTTCGAGATGGATGCTGGCAGCAGGGGCTGTGGCGGCCTTGATCGCGGGCGCGAGCCCGTCATGGTCTCAGCAGACGATCCGCGTGGGCTGGACCATCCCGGCCGAGGAATCCAAATACTGGATGATGCGCAGGCCGGCCGAATTTCCCGATATCGGCAAGACCTATAACATCGAGTGGACCCAGTTTCAGGGCACCGCGCCGATGACGCAGGCCTTGGCGGCCGGCGCGCTGGATTGCGCAACGCAGGCGCCGCTTTCACTTGCCAACGGCGTGGTCGGCGGCAATCTCAAGGCCTACATCGTCGCGCAGCACGTCTTCGAGAAGCCCGGTGGCTTCTCGGTCTACTGGGCGGTCATGGATGACTCGCCAATCAAGACGATTGCAGATCTCAAGGGCAAGACTGTTGGCATTTCCGTCATCGGCGGCGGCACGCAAGGCCCGTTCAACCTGCTCCTGAAGCAGAACGGCGTCGATCCGGCCAAGGACATCAAGCTGGTTGAGGTTGGTTTTGCCGTCTCCGAAGATGCCCTGCGTCAGGGTCGGGTTGATGCGGTCAACATGAACCAGCCATTTGCGGCGCGAGCTGAGGCCAAGGGCGGCACAAGGAAACTGTTCTCGCTGTCGCAGGCCATGCCGAACATCGTGCACATCCTGGAAGCCTGCCGTGCTGATTTCGTCGACAAGAACCCCGAGCTGGTCAAGGCCTATGTCCGCGATATCACGTCGGGCATGAAGAAGGCACTCGCGAACCGTGAAGAGACGTTGAAGGTGGTCAATGAAGTCTTGAAAGCGCCCATCCCGGTGCTCGAGACCTATCTGCTTAAGGACAACGATTTCGGTCGCGATCCCGGTGCGGCGCCAAATTTCCCTGCGATCCAGAAGATGCTCGACATCTATGCGGAAACGGGAATGCTGCCGAAGCTGGATGTCGCGCAATTCAAGCACCCGACGATCGTCGCGCCACTGCAATAGGCGATCGGACCGTTCGCTGGATCAATGAGGTCGCAATGTCCCGCCGCGTGCGGGACATTGCATGAAGATGATGCAGGCATGAAGAAGTTGCGATCACGGATAACGACTGACGGCCTTGACCGGGCCCCGCACCGTGCCTTCATGCGCGCCATGGGGCTGGACGACGCGGCCATCGCCAAGCCGATGGTGGGCATCGTCAGCATGAAGGGCGAGCAGACGCCCTGCAACATGACCCACGATTTTCAGGTGGCTGCGGCCAAGACCGGGGTCGAGGAGGCCGGCGGTACGCCGCGTGAATTCTCGACTGTCTCGGTGTCCGACGGCATCAGCATGAATCACGAGGGGATGAAGTTTTCCCTGTTCTCGCGTGAGCTGATCGCCGACTCCATCGAGGCGGTCGTCCATGGCCTCGCCTACGACGCGCTGATCGGATACGGCGGCTGCGACAAGACGCTTCCGGGCGTGATGATGGGCATGGTTCGTTGCAACGTGCCTTCTATCTTCATCTATGGCGGCAGCTCGCTGCCGGGCCGCGTGGATGGACGCACGCTGACCGTCCTCGACTCCTACGAGGCCGTCGGCAGCTTCATGACCGGAGAGATCGACGCCCCGACGCTTGAGCGGATCGAGCGTGCCTGCCTGCCGACCATTGGCGCCTGCGCCGGTCAGTTCACCGCGAACACCATGGGAATGGTGTCGGAGGCGATGGGCCTGACGATTCCCAATGTGTCGATGGTGCCCGGCGTCTACGCCGAACGCGCGCAGATATCGCGCCGCGCAGGGCGGTTGATCATGGAGATGCTCGAACGTGGCGGGCCGCTGCCGCGTGACATTGTGACACGGCGATCTCTCGAAAATGGAGCCGCGATCGTCGCCGCGACGGGCGGATCGACCAATGCCGCGCTGCATCTGCCGGCGATTGCGAACGAAGCGGGCATTGCGTTCACGATCGATGACGTCGGCGAGGTCTTTACCAGGACCCCGCTGATCGGAAACCTGCGGCCGGGGGGCAAATACACGGCGAAGGATGTTTACGACATCGGAGGCGCGGCCGTTGTGATCAGCGAGTTGATCCAGAGCGGGCATATCGATGGCAGCTGCCTGACCATCACGGGCCGTACCCTCGCGGAGGAATATGGCGCGGCCAATGCACCCGATGGCGAGGTGGTTTACGCGGCCCGCGCGCCGATCATGCCAGACGGCGGCGTGGCGGTTCTGAAGGGAAATCTCTGCCCCGACGGCGCCGTCATCAAAGTCGCGGGCTTGAAGAGCCAGTTCTTCGAGGGCGTAGCGCGCGTCTTCGAGGATGAAGAGGCTTGCGTTGCGGCTGTTCGTGATCGCAGCTACAAGGCAGGTGAGGTTTTGGTGATCCGCAATGAAGGGCCGGTGGGTGGTCCTGGCATGCGCGAGATGCTCGGCGTCACCGCGCTGATCTACGGCCAGGGCATGGGCGAGAAAGTGGCCCTGATCACGGATGGCCGGTTCTCCGGCGCCACGCGCGGCATGTGTATCGGCTATGTATCTCCGGAAGCGTTTGTTGGCGGCCCGCTGGCGCTTGTCCGTGATGGCGACAAGATCCGGATTGATGCCGCCCGCCGCCGCATGGACTTGCTGGTCGACGAGCAGGAACTCGCTGCACGGCGACGCGATTGGAAGCAACGCCCGCCGCGTCATCGCGCAGGTGCGCTGGCGAAATATGCGCGTCTGGTCGGCCAGGCACCGGGTGGAGCGGTCACGCATGAGGGACCGGCGGAGTGGCCGTGGTTCGACTGAGCAGTTGCACTCGTGCGGAAATGGCGACCAATTTGGCAGGTTTCTTGCTAAGCTCGTGCCGCTGATGGAGGACATTCAGCTGATCGGTTGCGTGACATTCGCGCGTGAGTGAAGCGAGAGACGGGATGAAGGTAGTGCCTTCGAGATCGAGCGAATGGGTGAGACCGGTGGCGCCAAAAAAGCCGGCTTCTGCGATCATCGAGATCGACCGCGTCTCGCAGGTCTTCCAGACCTCGGCGCGCAAGGATCATTTGGCGCTATCGGATATTTCCTTGGCGATCGAGGAGGGGGCGTTTGTCTCCATCCTCGGTCCGTCCGGCTGTGGTAAGTCGACGCTGCTTTACATCGTCGGTGGCTTCGTGAGTCCAACCAGCGGCGCGGCGAGGATGAAAGGACAGGCCATCACGGGGCCGGGGCCGGATCGCGGCCCGGTGTTCCAGGAATTCGCGCTGTTCCCGTGGAAGACCGTGCTGGGTAACGTGATGTATGGGCCGCGCCAGCAAGGTGTGCGGCCCACAGAGGCAGAAGCGCAAAGCCGCGCTCTGATCGAGATGGTCGGGCTCAAGGGTTACGAGAACTTCTATCCGAAGGAGTTGTCGGGCGGAATGAAGCAGCGCGTCGCGTTGGCCCGGACGCTCGCCTACCATCCAGAAGTCCTGTTGATGGACGAGCCGTTCGGTGCGCTCGATGCGCATACCCGGACGCGTCTCCAGAACGATCTCCTGAATATCTGGGAGCGTGACCGCAAGACGGTGCTATTCGTCACCCACTCGGTCGACGAAGCCGTCTTCCTTTCGGACAAGGTCGTAATGATGTCGAAGTCTCCAGGGCGCATCCGGGAAGTCATCGATATCGATCTGCCGCGGCCGCGGCGCCGCAACGAGCTGTTGCTCGATCCGCGCTACCAGAAATACGTCGTGGACATCGAGCGCATGTTTGACGAGGTCGACGAGACGGGATCAGTGTCATGATCTCGCCGTCCGCCTTGACCAGACGTGCTGCGCCGATATTCGCTTGCATCGCGTTGCTTGCGGTATGGCAGGGCGCATCGCTGGCGCTGAAGAACGACAGCTTTCCAACGGCTATCGAAGCGATCCGTGCGATCCCGGATATCCTCGGTGACAAGGAATCTCTGATCAACATCCTGGCCTCGCTTCGCCGCATGGCGATCGGGTTCGGCATAGCGGTGCTGGTCTCGATTCCGCTGGGCCTGTTGATGGGCCGTAGCCGGGCCGTCGCAGCCTTCTTCAATCCGCTACTGATGGTGATCTATCCGGTGCCGAAGGCGGCACTGATGCCGATCATCATGCTGTGGCTCGGCGTTGGCGACATCACCAAGACGCTGGTGATCTTTCTCGGCGTCAGCCTCCCGGTGATCTATCACAGTTTTGAGGGAGCCAAGGCCGTCGAGGAGAAGATGCTGTGGTCAGGCGCGGCGATGGGGCTTTCGCCCTTGCAGCGCCTGGTTCGGATCGTGTTGCCGGCCGCGCTCCCGGAGATCCTGACCGGGTGCCGCACCGGTCTGGTGCTGGCGCTGATCACGATGATCACCAGCGAGATGATCGCGCGCCAATCGGGAGCAGGAAACATCCTGTTCAACGCGCTCGATATGGGCCAATACGACACGGTATACGCGATGATCATCATCGTCGGCGCGATGGGCATCTGTCTCGATGCGGTCTTCGAGCGCGTCCGCGCAAGACTGGTGAGTTGGTCCGAACCTCAGTTCGACATGCCGTTGAGCTTCTCCTGATGCCACGGTCTCTCTCAGCAAACGTCGTCTTTGGGCTCGCGCCAATCGCATTGGTGATCGCGCTGTGGCAGGGCCTGGTGTCATTCGGCTTCGCGCCTGCGGTTTTGCTGCCGCCGCCGGGCGTCGTGTTCAGCCGGCTGCTCCAGCAGCTCGTGACACGGACGTTTCAGCAGGATATCGCGGCGACCCTGATCCGGCTGTTCGCCGGCTTCGCGATTGCAGTCGTCCTCGGCGTCAGCATTGGCATCGCAGCTGCTGCCAGTCCGGCGATCAACGCCATAGTTCGGCCGATCGTGCGGGTGCTGGCGCCGCTGCCGAAGGTCGCGCTCTATCCGGCTCTGTTGCTGTTGCTTGGCTTCGGCCACGGATCGAAGATCACGCTGGTGACCGCGGACGCGCTCTTTCCCATTCTGCTGTCCACCTACTATGGGGCGTCGATGGTGGAGCAGAAGCTGATCTGGTCGGCGATGGCAGCGGGAACGCCGCGCTATGAAATCCTGTTCAAGGTTGTCTTGCCCGCGGCGATGCCGTCGATCCTGACGGGGTGCCGGATCGGTCTTGTCATTTCGTGCATCGTGGTGTTTCTGGCCGAGATGATCACGTCGACGGACGGCTTGGGGCATTCCCTTGTGACGGCGGCGCGCACCTTCCAGGCGGTCGACATGTTCGTGCCGCTGATCACGATCTCGCTGCTGGGATTGATCTTGAACGGCCTTTTGGGCGCCGTGCGATCGTACCTCTTGCGAGGTTTCCCCGAAGCGTGAATTGACGAATAAGAAACCAGAAGACCGGGAGTGAACCATGTTGGCTGATCGCATCGAGGCAAAATGGATCGACGCGTTTTGCGAGATTTTTGAGCGATGTGCGGTCAAGGCCGGTGATACCGCGGCGATCCTCTCGGAGACGCAGTCGCGCGCGTTGAACGTGCATCTGGCGGAGCTTGCGCTGTTGCGAATGGGAGCGAAGCCGTTTCATGTCGTCATGCCGACACCGCGTAACCGCAACATTGTTCCGGTTCGTTCAACGGGAGCGAGCGAGGCAATCCAAAAGCTTGGGCCGGTCATCACTGCGCTTCAGCAAGCTGGCTTCGTGGTGGATTGCACCATCGAAGGCCTGATGCATGCGGTGGAGACGCCCGAAATCCTGAAGGCTGGCGCGCGTATTCTGGTGATCTCCAACGAGCATCCCGAGGCGCTGGAGCGGATGGTGCCGGATCCCGCGCTGGAGAAGCGCGTTCGCGCAGCGGCAAAGATGCTGCGTGGAACGAAGCGGATGCGGGTCACCTCGAAGGCCGGCACGGCGCTCGACGTGGACATGGTCGGCGCGTCCACGGTTGGTGTGTGGGGCTGGACCGACAAGCCCGGCACACTGGCGCATTGGCCGGGCGGCATCGTCGTCAGCTTCCCCAAGAGCGGGACGATTAATGGCACGCTGGTGATGGCGCCGGGCGACATCAATCTCACGTTCAAGCGCTACCTGACGTCGCCGGTGAAGATGACGTTGAAGGACGATTACGTGGTCGAGCTGGAAGGCGAGGGCACGGATGCCGCAATGATGCGCGCCTATCTCGCCGCCTGGGGCGATCGGGAGGCTTATGCCGTGTCGCATGTCGGTTTCGGCATGAACCCGGGTGCGCGTTACGAGGCGCTGTCAATGTACGACCAGCGCGACACCAACGGCACTGAGATCCGTGCCGTCTCCGGCAATTTTCTGTTCTCGACGGGGGCCAACGAATTTGCCGGCCGTTATACCGCAGGCCATTTCGACCTTCCAATGATGGGAACGACCATCGAGCTCGATGGCGTCGCAGTGGTGCGGGAAGGTGTGCTTCAGGACGTTTTTGGCTAGCTGCGGTCGAGCACCGGCGGGCGAGCGAGGTCGAAGTGCCGGAGCAGGTCGACCATGGCCTGGAGGCGCTTTGCGCGATAGGCGTCAACGTCCATGCCTGAATAGTCGAGGAAGCCGGCCCCTGTGCGCAGGCCGATCCGGCCTTCATGCATGTTGCGTGAAATGACGTCCGGCGCGCGATAGCGGTCGCTGCCGAGTGCGCCCTCCAGATATTTGCTGGCGTAGTACAGAATATCGCCGCCACCCCAGTCGATGAATTCGAGCAGCCCGAGCACGGCATAGCGGAAACCGAAACCGTAGCGGATCGCCTTGTCGATCTCCTCCGCGCTGGCGACACCTTCCTCGACCATGCGCGCGGCCTCGTTCATTGCCAGTGCCTGAATGCGCGGGACGATGAAGCCGGGCGTCGCCGCGCAAACGACAGGCACCTTGCCGATGCCTTCGAGCAGCGCCTTGACCTCGTCGATGATGGCAGGATCGGTGGCTTTGCCGGGCGAAACCTCGACCAGTGGGATCAGATAGGCTGGGTTGAGCCAGTGCACGTTGAGGAAGCGACGGGGATTCAGGATCGCGCCCGAGAGATCGTCGACGAGGATGGTCGACGTCGTCGATGCAATGATCGTGTCGGGGCCAACCTGCTCTGAAGCCGCCCCCAGCACCTCGCGCTTGAGCTCGACGACCTCAGGAACGCCCTCGAACACCATTCCGGCTTGGGACAACGCGGCGCCGCTTTGGCTGGCCGGCACCACCGAAACCCGCGCGATCAGCGGATCAACGTCGGTCTCGGTCAGCATCCCCAGCTTCGATAGGTTGCCAAAGGTCTTCCTGACCTCGCCCAGCGCATCCGCCTCCAACCTGGCGAAGTCCTCCGCTGAACGCGCCTTGATGTCGATCATCGTGACTGTGTGGCCCGCATAGGCGAATGCGACGGCGATGCCGCGTCCCATGCGGCCGGCCCCGAGACAGGCAATGTTGGCGCGACGGGTCATCGGTCAGTATCCTTCGCGAAGCAGCATCTGCAATTCGGCCTTGTGAAGCTTGCCAAGCCCCAGCGTCTCCAGCGTCCGGCCGCCTTGCGCGAGGTCCTCGCCGCAGATCGCGGCGCCGATGGCCAGGAAAGCCTTGGCGAGGGGCGTGGCCACGCCCGCCAGCCCGGCGACGGACACCAGCAGCGACAACCCAAGCCGCAGATCCTCGCGCATGTAGCGGTGTTCGGTCAGCACGATCCGCTCGCGCCAGTCGCCGGAATCCGTCAGGCGGTCATGCGAGCCGCGGCCATACATCCAGATCTCGCCTTCCTTGGCGTAATGGTGGGCGAGCGGAAAATGCGGTGCGCTATATCCAAGCGCCTCGCGCACGGCGATCCGCTCGGCGTCGAGGACGTCGGTCACCCGTCGGATCGCAGCCTGCGTGCCTTCCTTGTGGATATCCCACCGCTCGAAATGTTCGATCGGGCCTGCGTTCATCACGATCAGCGGCGGGTGAATGATGCAGCCCGCATTCATCAGCGCGCCGGATAGCGCGTCACCGCAGGGCTCGATCACATCAGGGAAGGCGCGTCCAATCACTTCGAGCGCATGTGGCGCCTGGTCGAGCGGGAACACGCCGACTGGCAGCCGCTTGGCGCGGATGGTGATCGCGACCTCGAATGGCCCGTGCTTGCGGGTGAGCCATGGCAGCGTGCCGGTTTCAGCGAAGCTTGCGTTGGCGCGATTGCCTGCATCCCGCGCAGCCTGCGCGAAGATGATCGAGCCGAATGTCGCCGGCGGCAGAAACACGACCTGGCCGTCCTGCAGATGCGGGGCGAGGAGTCGGGCGATATTCTGCTGAGCAAAGGCAGGGGCAGGGCACAGGATCAGCTCGGCATCGCCGACGGCTTCGGCGATGTCGGTGGTCACCAGTGCCAGCTTCACATCGTGCTGGCCATTATGGTCCTTCACGAGGATGCGTGAGCCGGCGGCATGATGTGCTTCGACCTGTTCTGCATCACGGCGCCACAGCCGGACCTCATGTCCCGATAGCGCAAAATCGCCTGCGGCCGCGAAAGAGCCGTTCCCCCCACCCAGAACCGCAATCTTCAAGATGCTTCTCCTTGCGCGCGTGACTGCGCATCAAGTTGCTTCAGCAGGAAATGTTGGACCTTGCCCAGCGCTGTGCGCGGCATGTCGGCGACGAAAACGATGTCGCGTGGAACCTTGTACCGGGCGAGCTGCGCCTGAACGTGTGCTCTCAGCTCGGCCGCTTCGAGACGGCAGCCGGATCGCCGGATGACATAGGCAATGGGCACTTCATCCCAGCGCGGGTCCGGCCGGCCGATTACGGCGCATTCGCTGACGTCTGGATGTTCGAGCAGCACCCGTTCGACCTCGGCCGGATAGACGTTCTCGCCGCCGGAAATGATCATGTTCTTCTTGCGGTCGCGAACCCAGAAGTAGCCGTTCGGGTCGCACAGGCCAATATCACCGGTGCGATACCAGCCGTCGTGCAGCGCATCGCGCGTGGCGTCCGCATTGCCCCAATACTCGAAGAAAACATTGGGGCCGCGGACCGCGATCTCGCCCGGCGCGCCCGCCGGCACCTCGTTGCCGGCCTGATCAATCACCTTCGCCTCGCAGCACAGGCCGGCAAGCCCGGTCGATCCCGCGCGCGACAGGTCGCCGCCGAGGCGGGTGTAGACGGCGATGGGGCAAGTTTCCGTCGAACCGTAGACTTGCAGCACCGGCACGCCGCGTGCGACGAAGCGATCGATCAGGTGTGGCGGCACGATGGTCGAGCCGGTGGCGACGGCCTTCAGCGATGAGAGATCGGTCGTGGCCCAGGCGGGGTGCTCACTAACGGCCTGGATGATCGCCGGCACCATGACCGTCAGGGTTGGCCGATCCCGTTCGATGGCGGCAAGCGCCGTTTCCGGGGTGAAGCGAGCGTGGATTGAGACGGTTGCACCAAGCTGAAGTGCCGCGGTCGTCTGGATGTTGAGCCCGCCGACGTGGAAGAACGGCAGCACCGTCAGCACATGATCATCGGACGTCATGTTGTGCATGTGCTGACTCATGACACCGTTCCAGAACAGTGCCTCCTGGCGCAGCACAGCACCTTTCGGTCGTCCGGTCGTCCCCGACGTGTAGACGATGAGCAGCGGGCAGGAGAGATCGGTGTGCGGATTGCGTCCGCTGCTTCCCTTACGCGCTAGCATGCTTTCGAAGGTCATGCCGTGCGGTGGCGCAAAATCGAGGCCGATGACGGTGGTCCCCGGCGCGAGTTCGGGCAGGACTCCTTCGAATGCCTGCTCGAGCACCAGCACCTTGGCACCGGCATCGGTGAGGATGAAAAGCTGTTCGGCGACAGCCAGCCGCCAGTTCAGCGGCACCAACATCGCGCCGAGCCGTGCGCATGCATAGAGCAGGACCAGATAGTCCGGCCGATTCAGGCTCAGGATCGCGACGCGGTCGCCTCGGCCGACACCGACGTCCTGCTTCAAAGCTGTTGCGGTCCGCTCGATACGATCGGCGAACGCTGCGTAGCTCAGCCGCTCTCCCTCGAAGGCGATAGCGCTCTTGTCTGGCGAAAACGCCGCGTTGCGATCGATCAGACTGCAGAGGTCCACCTTCAGTCGTCCGTTTCGCCGGCCTCGTACAGCGCCTCGCGACCGATCCGGTCGAGGCAGAGCTCGGCCGTCCAGGGCAGCATCAGCGAGCCGCAGCGGCTGTCGCGATAGATGCGTTCCAGCGGCAGCGAGCGGAGCATCGCCTGTCCCCCGCAGGTGCGGATCGCAAGCGCGGCCAGCTCATTGGCGCCTTCCATCACCGAATATTGCGCGGCATAGGCGCGCAGCACTTGCTCCTTGCTCGGATTGGCGCGCGCTTCGGTAACGGCCTGGAACCAGATCGCCTTGATCTGCTCGAGCTTGATTTGCATCTGCGCGACCGCGATCTGCTTGGTCGGATACATACGGCGCTTGACCGGCGGCATGCCCGGCACCTCGCCGCGCAGATACCGCACCGTGAAATCGTAGGAGGCTTGCGCGAGCCCCATATAGGTGGGCGATAGCGTCAGGAACATATGCGGCCATCGCATCGCCGCCTGAAAATAAACGCCGCGCGGCATCAGCGCAGAATCTTCCGGTACGAACACGTCCTTGAACAGCAGTGTTCGCGAGACTGTGCCGCGCATACCGAGCGGATCCCAGTCGCCGACGACGGAAACGCCTTGCGACTTCGCAGGAATCGCGAGGTAGAGCGTATTGCGGCGCGAAGCCTTTTCGCCTTCCTCGATCTCCGTGCAGAGCACGCCGTAATAGTCGGCGTGGCCGGAGAGCGATGCAAAGATCTTCTTGCCGTTGACGATCCAGCCGCCTTTGACAGGCTTTGCTTCCGTGCCGAAGGCAACGCCGCCCGCGGCTGCCGCACCGCCTTCGGAGAAGGGTTGCGAATAGATCGCACCGTCCTCGACGATGCGCTTGTAGTGGACGGCCCGCCGCTTTTCGTGTTCCGCACGGGTCTCCGCGTCCATATCGAGGTCATCAGCCAGCGGTCCAGACCACAGGGTCGAGCAGACATGCATGTTCCAGGTCAGCGCGGTCGCGCCGCAATAGCGGCCGATCTCCGCCGCTGCGAGCGCGTAGGTCTGGTAGTTAGCTCCCAGCCCGCCGTGCTTCTTCGGCACGGCGATGCCGAGCAGGCCGATGCGGTGCAGGTCTCGATAATTTTCGGTCGGGAAGACCGCCTCGCGATCGTAGGTGGCGGCACGACCCGCGAACACGCTTTGGCCGATCTCGCGCGCCCGCGCGATGATCCCGGCCTGTTCGTCGCTCAAGCGGAAAGCCACGGGATCGAAGATCGGCGCGTCCAGCGCGACCTTGTCGCTCGTGCCGATGGTCTTGCTGACTTGCATGGTCATTGCGCAGTCACCCGTGTTTTGCAGCGATGGAATCGACGAAGCTGCCGAGAGCCTTGTCGAAGGCATCAGGCCGCTCAAGGTTGGCGAGATGGCCGACGCCGGGGAGTTCGACATATTCGGCGGCGGGAATGTAGGTCGCCGTCTTCGCCATCATCGGCGCAGGCGCGTTGTTGTCCTTGGAACCAGACAGCAGCAGCGTCGGCACGGAAATGTCCTTGAGCGTGCTGCGTTGGTCGAATCCGATCAGCGCCAGCATCATGGCGCGATAGCTCGCCTCGGGCACACCCCCCATGCAATCGCGTGCAAGCTCCATCCCCTTGGGATCAGGATCGTCGCCGACGAGCTCCTTCACGAGGGACGGTGCCAGCGATTTCATGGTCTCGCCGCGATCGAGCGGACCCAGGCGTGCCGCGATGAACGATTTCTGCCAGTCGCCGTCGGCCTTGCCGAAGGCCGGGCTGGTCTGCGCGAGGACGACAGCGCGCGCGAGTTTCGGCGACTGCACCAGCCACTTCTGGACGATCATGCCACCGATCGAGTGGCCGACCAGAATGGGGCTTGTCGCGCCGATCTGCGCGATGAATTGCTGGAGTGCATCGGCCAGAGCAGCGATGCTGACGCTGGCGAGTGGCGACGAACCGCCATAGCCCGGCATGTCCCACGCGATCGCGCGGAAGCGATTGCCGAATGTGGCAAGCTGCTGTCTCCAGGCCCGCGCCGCGCCGCCGATGCCATGCAGGAAAATCAGGGGTATCGCACCCGGATCGCCCGCGGCTTCATAGGCGAAGCGTCCGTCCCTCGTTATCATCGGCGCAGGCTGCGACACGCGACATCCTTTTGCTTGGCCGAGCGATGCTAACAGGCTTGTGGGGGATGGGAAGAGATAATTTTATACTTAAAGCAATTTTCAGGCCGCTCTCGCGCGCGCGGGCGTTTGCGGCGTCGATGCGCGCTTTCGTTGCAAAAGTTTGAAGGTTAAAATATATCGGAGGAACGATCAGCAGATCCTGAGGGAGCCCGCGCATGTCCGCATTGCCGCATTCGCCGCACGCGCTGGTAACCGGTGGCGGTCGCGGCATCGGCCGCGCGATCGCAGCATCCCTTGTCGGCGCTGGTGCCACCGTGACGGTGCTCGGTCGGAACGCGGCTACTCTCGAAGAGGCGGTGAGCGCCGGGGCCGCGCATTATGCAGCCGTTGCCGATGTCTCGGACGAAGCTGCGCTCAAGGCAGCGATCGCCGCAGCGCATGCGCGCAAGCCGATCGATATCCTGATCGCAAACGCCGGCAGTGCTGAATCCGCGCCGTTCGCGAAGTCGGACAGTGCCCTTTTTGCGCGCATGATCGACGTCAATTTCATGGGCGTTGTCCATGCTATCAGCGCTGTGTTGCCGGCGATGAAGGATCGCTCCTACGGGCGCATCGTTGCGATCGCATCGACGGCCGGGCTCAAGGGTTATGCATATGTGAGCGCGTATGCGGCCGCGAAACACGCTGTGATCGGTCTTGTGCGTTCGCTCGCGCTGGAAATGGCCGGCAGCAACGTGACCGTGAATGCGGTCTGCCCCGGCTTCACCGACACCGATCTCGTTACCGGCAGCATCGACAACATCATGAAGAAGACCGGGCGAACCCGTGAGCAGGCGATCGCCGAGCTTGCCAAGCACAATCCGCAGGGGCGCCTGATCACGCCGCAGGAAGTGGCGAATGCCGTGCTTTGGTTGTGCAGCGAGAACGCCGGTGCGATCACGGGGCAGGCGATTGCCGTCGCCGGTGGCGAGATCTAACCGCGCGGAACAAGGAAGGACATCTCATGAGCAGACCAGCCAATCCCGTCACCGTGCCGCTGGCGGACTATTCGCCGCAACACTTCCTGCTGGCCGTGGTTGACGGCGTTGCGACCGTGACGCTCAACCGTCCCGAACGAAAGAATCCGCTGACGTTCGAGAGCTACCGCGAGTTGACGGATTTCTTCCGTGCCTGCGCGTTCGACGACGCGGTCAAGTCCATCGTCGTCACCGGCGCCGGCGGCAATTTCTCGTCCGGCGGTGACGTGTTCGAGATTATTGGCCCGCTGGTGAAGATGGATACCAAGGGCCTGACCGCGTTCACCCGTATGACCGGTGACCTCGTCAAAGCGATGCGAGCCTGCCCGCAGCCGATCGTGGCCGCGGTCGAGGGCATCTGCGCCGGTGCCGGCGCGATCATCGCCATGGCATCCGACATGCGGCTCGCCGCGAGCGGAGCCAAGGTGGCTTTCCTCTTCAACAAGGTGGGTCTTGGCGGCTGTGACATGGGCGCCTGCGCGATCCTGCCGCGGATCATCGGTCAGTCCCGCGCCTCCGAGCTTCTGTACACCGGCCGGTTCATGGCCGCGGAGGAGGGCGAGCGCTGGGGCTTCTTCAGCCGCATCGTCACGCCGGAGCAAGTGCTGCCCCAGGCGCAGCTACTGGCCAAGCAGGTCGCGGAAGGGCCGACCTTCGGCAACACCATGACCAAGCGGATGCTGGCCATGGAGTGGGCGATGTCGGTGGAGGAAGCGATCGAAGCTGAGGCCGTTGCCCAAGCCCTGTGCATGACGACGGCCGATTTCGAGCGCGCCTTCGAGGCTTTTGCCAACAAGGTCAAGCCGGCCTTCAGGGGCGACTGAGCGGTCTTTTCCTGCGGGAAGGCCTGGACGGGGACTTGCCAGAAATTATTTTAGGCTTAAAATAGTTTTCATGGCCGGGTGAATTGGCGAGGCTCCCATGAAAGTCGCGATCATCGGTGGCGGACCTGCGGGGCTCTACGCAGCGATCCTGCTCAAGAAGCAGCGCCCGAGCGCCGATATCACCGTCTATGAACGCAACCGCGCCGGCGACACGTTCGGCTTCGGCGTGGTGTTCTCGGACGCCACGCTCGACAATTTCGAGAAACACGATCTCCCGAGCTACCGCCGCATCACCCAGGAGTTCGCTTATTGGGACGATATCGCCGTGCATTTTCGCGGCACGGTGCATCGGGTCGGGGGTAACGGCTTTTGCGGCTGCTCGCGGCAAAAATTGTTGCTGATCCTGCAGGAGCGGGCGCGCGAGCTCGGTGTCAACCTCCATTTCGAAGTGGATGTCGACGACGAGTCGCGCTTTGCCGATGCCGATCTCGTCTTGCTTGCCGACGGCATCAACAGCCGATTTCGCGAGAAGCATGTCGATCACTTCGAACCGGAAGTCGACCTCCGCACCAACAAGTTTGCCTGGATGGGCTCGACCAGGCCGCTCGATGCCTTCACCTTCATCTTCCAGGAAACGGAGTGGGGACCTTTCATCGCCCACGCCTACCAATATGAGGCCGGTCACTCGACCTGGATTTTCGAGACCGATCCGGAAACGTTCGAGCGTGCGGGCCTGACGGGTCTCAATGAAACCCAGTCCGCAGCGCGGATGGCCGAGATCTTTGGCTGGTTCCTCGGCGAGCACAAGCTGCTCACCAACCGCTCGATGTGGCGCAATTTCCCGATGATCCGCAGCAAGCGCTGGGTCAAGGACAACATGGTTCTGCTCGGCGACGCCAAGGCTACCGCGCATTTCTCGATCGGCTCGGGCACCAAGCTCGCGATGGAAGACGCGATCGCGCTGGCGGAAGCTATGGCAAAGGCACCCGACACAAAGGCTGCGCTGGATGTCTATGAGCACGGCCGCCGCGAAGAGGTCGAGAAGACCCAGCACGCGGCCGACGTCTCGCTGGTCTGGTTCGAGCATGTCGACCGCTTCTGGGACTTTGATCCTGTGCAGTTCGCCTTTGGCGTGATGACGCGCTCGAAGGCGATCACTTATGACAATCTGAAGCTCCGAGCGCCCGATTTTGTCGCCGAAGTCGAGAAGTCATTCGCCAGGCAAGTTCGCGACATCGGCTTTGACGTCAGTACCGACAAGCCGATGGTGCCGCTGTTCCAGCCATTCCGCTTGCGTGAGATGGAGATCGCCAACCGCGCCGTGATGTCGCCGATGTGCATGTATTCGGCGAAGGAGGGCGTTCCGGGTGAATTCCACCTCGTGCACTACGGCTCGCGCGCCATCGGCGGCGCCGGCCTGATCTTTACCGAGATGACCTGCGTCAGTCGCGACGCCCGGATCACGCCCGGCTGCGCCGGATTGTGGAATGACGAGCAGGAGACGGCATGGCGGCGCATCGTTGATTTCGTCCATGGTAATTCCGCTGCGAAAATCTGCCTGCAACTCGGACATGCCGGCCGGAAGGGCGCGACCAAGCTGATGTGGGATGGCATCGACCGCCCGCTGGACGAAGGCGGTTGGGATGTGGTTTCGGCATCCCCGCTGCCCTATTTCCCCGACAGCCAGGTGCCGCGCGAGCTCGATCGCGCGGGCATGAACGCGGTGCGAGATTCGTTTGTCGCAGCGGCCGAGCGCGGTGAGCGCTGCGGCTTCGATATGCTCGAGCTGCACAGCGCCCACGGCTATCTTCCTGCCAGCTTCATCTCACCGCTGACGAACACCCGTACGGACGAATATGGCGGGTCGCTCGAAAACCGGCTGCGCTTCCCGCTCGAGATCTTTGAGGCGCTGCGGGCCGTGTGGCCGAAGCACAAGCCGATGTCGGTGCGCATCTCCGCGACCGATTGGGCTGACGGCGGCGTCACCGGTGACGATGCGGTGGCCATTGCGCGTGCGTTCGCCGAGGCCGGTGTTGATCTCGTCGACGTCTCGACAGGGCAGACCGTGCGCGATGGACAGCCGATCTATGGTCGCATGTTCCAGACGCCATTCTCCGACCAGGTCCGCAACGAGGCGCGCGTGGCAACCATGTGCGTCGGCAACATCACGACCGCGGACCAGGCCAACACCATTCTGGCCGCCGGCCGGGCCGACCTCGTCGCACTCGGGCGGCCGCATCTGGTCGACCCTTTCTTCACCATGAAGGCGGCGGCCTGGTACGGGGCAGACGATGCGTTCTGCCCGCCGCAATATCTGCCCGGGAAAGACCAGATTTTCCGCAATAGCGCGCGCGATCGGCAGGATCTCGAGGAGCTGAGGATTAAGGCTAAGCCCAAGACCCGGGCTGAACTCAAGGCGGAGGCGGCAAAGCCGCTTGCGGCGGAGTAACCGCCCGTGCGACGTTAACCCCGTTGCCTGTGTATTGAGTGGAGTTAAGGGCGATGAAGGCGATTATCGTCGGCGGCGGTATCGGTGGTCTCACCACGGCGTTGATGCTGCGGGCCCGCGGCATCGGCTGCGAGATATTCGAGCAATCCGATACGATCCGCGAGCTTGGCGTCGGCATCAACACGCTTCCGCATGCCATGCGCGAGCTTGCCAGCCTCGGCCTGCTGCAGAAGCTCGACGACGTCGCGATCCGTACCGACCAGCTCTACTACCTCAACCGCCATGGCCAGGAGGTGTGGCGCGAAGCTCGCGGTGTGGACGCCGGCCACGACGTGCCGCAATTCTCGATCCACCGAGGCCGCCTCCAGGGTGTTATTCATCGCGCCGTCGAGGAGCGCCTCGGGGTGGATGCAATCCACACCGGCTGCCGACTTGGTGCATTCACGCAGGATGAGGGCGGCGTCACCGCCTATTTCTTCGACCGTGCTGGCTCGCATATCCGCACCACACGCGGCGATATCCTGATCGGCGCCGACGGCATCCACTCACGCGTGCGCGACACGCTGTTCCCGAACGAAGGGCCGCCGTGCTGGAATGGCCTGATGCTGTGGCGCGGTGCGCGCGACTGGCCGCTGTTCCTCACCGGCAAGTCGATGATCGTCGCCGGTGGTCTCAACGCCAAGGTGGTGATCTATCCGATCGCGGAGGGGTCGAGCCCGGCGAGCCGTCTGACCAATTGGGCGGTGCTGGTGAAAGTGGGCGAGGGCAACGCGCCACCGCCGCGGAAGGAAGACTGGTCGCGCCCGGGCCGGCGCGAGGAGCTGATGCCACATGTCGCGCGCTTCTCGGTGCCCTATATCGACGTGAAGAGCCTGATTTCGGCGACGCCCGAATTCTACGAATATCCGACCTGCGACCGCGATCCCTTGCCCTATTGGTCGTCCGGACGCGTCACGCTGCTCGGCGATGCCGCCCATCCGATGTATCCGGTTGGCTCCAATGGCGCCTCGCAGGCCATCCTCGACGCGCGCTGCCTTGCGGATGCGCTGGTGCGCGCCGAGCATCCGCGTCAGGCCTTGATGGAATACGAGAAGAAGCGCCTGCCGATGACGGCGGACATCGTCCGCTCCAACCGTCGTGGTGGCCCCGAGGGCGTCATCGACGCCGTCGAGCAGCTCGCGCCCGACGGCTTCGACAATGTCGACAACGTGCTGAGCTATTCCCAGCGCGAGGCGATTGTGCGTGGCTATGCCACCAAGGCCGGCTTCGCCGCGGTACCGGGACTTGCTGCGGTGCGTGCCTGACGCGAGGCGCTAGCCGGCGCCGGGAGGCGGCGGCAGGAAGTGGATGTTGAACTCGGCGGCCATCGCCACAACATCCTCCGGCTTCTGTTCCTTCATGTTGTGAAGGCCCCAGAACAGGTCGAACAGCTTTTTGGTCGGCGAGACCCAGAACAGCACTTTTGCGGTCTGGTCCGACTTGTTGAAGATGCCGTGCGGCACGCCCATGCCGAGCCGGATCAGATCGCCGGGCGTCGCCTGCGCCTCCGAATTGCCGAGCACGAAGTCGAGCTTGCCCTCCAGCATGTAGAGATATTCGTCCTGGTCGGGATGAATGTGCGGCGGCACGAACGTGCCCGGCGGCAGGGTCGCGTGCCAGGAGAAGCTGTTCTCGGTGTTGCTCTTCGGCACATAGGTCTGGCCGAGGATGTTCCAGGAGATGCCCTGAATCCCCTCATTGGCCCGCGTGATGCCGGTGATTTCGCTCTTCATTGCTGTCCTCCCTAAACGCGACGCGCAGCCTTAGTTCGCCTTGCAGTCCTTGGCATAGCGGTCGCCGTAGTTCTCGAAAACCTTTTGGACGATCTCGGTCTGGAACTTTCCGTCCGGACGCTTGGCGACCTTGGTCAGGTAAAAGTCCTGGATCGGGTAGCCGTTGGTGTTGAACTTGAACGAGCCGCGCAGCGACGTGAAGTCCGCCTTCTTCAGGGCTGCCGCAACGGCGTCCTTGTTGGATAGGTCGCCCTTCACGCCCTTGATCGCGCTGTCGATCAGCATCGCAGCATCGTAGGCCTGGAAGGCGTAGGTGCCGGGCACGCCGTTATAGGCGGCCTCGTAGGCGGCTACGAATTTCTTGTTCTGGGGATTGTCGAGATTGGGCGCCCAGTTCGCGCCGCCGAACATGCCGACCGCCGCGTCCTGCTGTGCCGGCAGGGTCGATTCATCCACCGTGAAAGCTGAGAGCACCGGAATGCTGTCGGCGAGGCCGGCTTGCTTGTACTGCTTGACGAGGTTGACACCGAGACCGCCCGGCATAAACGTGAACAGCGCATCGGGCTTCTGCGACGAAATCTTGGAAAGCTCCGGCTGGAAGTCCAACGTGTTGAGCGGCATGTAGGACTCTTCGACGATCTCGCCCTTGTAGTCGAGCTTGAAACCGGCGACCGAGTCCTTGCCGGCCTGATAGTTCGGCACCATCAGATACATCCGCTTGTAGCCGCGATCCTGCGCCACTTTGCCGAGGATCTCGTGGACCTGGTCGTTCTGATAGGACGTCACATAGAAGAACGGGCTGCAGTCCTTGCCTGCAAACGTCGACGGGCCGGCATTGGGGCTGATCAGGAACACCTTGGATTCCGTGACCGGCCGGTGGATCGCCTGGAGGATGTTGGAGAAGATCGGCCCGACCACGAAGTCGACCTTGTCGCGTTCGAGCAGGCCCTTGACCTTCGTCACCGCCGCATCGGGCTTCAACTCGTCGTCGACAACGACGACCTCGACATCGCGGCCACCCATCTTGCCACCGAGATCCTTCACCGCGAGGGCAAAGCCATCGCGGACCTGCTGGCCGAGCGCGGCGCCGGGGCCCGACAGCGTCACGATGACGCCCAGCTTGATCTTCTCCTGGGCGAGGGCGGGGCTCATTGCGGTGCCGAGCAGCAAGGCGGCCGCAGCCAAAGTCATTTGAGTCTTCATGATCTGTCCCCCATCAACATCGGGCTTGTGCTGCAAGCCGCGTACATTAAGTCCAAGCTTATGCTGATGATGGCCGCCGCGGCAAGTTTGCTCAAAGCGCCACCATCGCGTGGCCAGCGGCGCATGCAAGCGGCGCGCCAATTATTTGAAGCCTAAAGAAACTGGCGTGCGGTCGATTGTTGCAGCTTTGGGCTTGCGGCTGGAGCCGATTTATTTGAAGCTCAAAACGTTGGGGAATCCGTGCCGGCGCCAATGCCGGCCGTGAGTGACTGCATCGAGATGCTCGATTCCGAGACCAAGGCCGTCGAAACGCCGGAGGACCATGCCGAAGAGCTTCGGCTGTGGTTGCGCCTGCTCACCTGCACGACCCTGATCGAGGGAGAAGTCCGCGGCCGCCTGCGGCAGCGTTTCGATGTCACGCTGCCCCGTTTCGACCTGATGGCCCAGCTCGACAAGGCGCCCGATGGCATGACGCTGTCGGACGTCTCCAAGCGCATGATGGTGTCCAACGGCAACGTCACCGGCCTCGTCGAGCGCCTGGTGGAATCCGGCCATCTCGACCGCCGCACCTCGGAGACCGACCGCCGCGTCCAGGTGATCCGCCTCACAAAGCTTGGCCGTGCCGAGTTTCGCAGGATGGCCTCGGAACACGAAACCTGGATCGCCGATCTCTTTGCCGATCTGACGCCAAAGGACGTGCGCGAGCTGATGCGGTTGCTGGCCAAGACCAAGGCGTCGGCGCAGAAATCGGCCGCGCGGCGCCGGCCCTAAGCGCGAGCCGACGCGCCCTTCTCATCCCGCTTTGCCGTACGAAAATGCATGGGATGCTCAAAATCCGCTATTGCGCCAAATTGTTTTAAGCCTAAAATGTTTCCTGAGTTAGTGCTGCCGGGTGCTTTCCATGCGCAAAGGAGCGTGCGATGGCCAACGCCGCCAAGGTTCAAGTCTCGGGCTCGCATGACGCAAACGCTGCGACTGCCCATGTCGACACGTTTGCGCGGCAGCATCTGCCACCGCCAGAGCTGTGGCCGGAGTTCATCTTCACGCGGCCGGAGCTGCGCTATCCGCAGCGTTTGAACTGCGTCAGCTATTTCCTCGACCGCTGGGTCGAGCAGGGGCAGGGCGATGCGCCTTGCGTCATTAGTCCCGCCGTCAGCTACACCTATCGCGAGCTGCAAGCGCTCGTGAATCGCATCGCCAATGTGCTGGTCGGCAAGCTCGGTCTCGTCACCGGCGGGCGCGTGCTGCTGCGCTCCGCCAACAGCCCGATGATGGTTGCGACTTATCTTGCGGTGATCAAGGCCGGCGGCATCTGCGTGGCGACGATGCCGTTGCTGCGCGCCAAGGAGCTGTCCTACCCGATCCTGAAAGCGGAGATCACGCTCGCGCTTTGCGACGGAAAACTCGCCGATGAGATGGAGAAGGCGAAGCTGGCTGCACCCGGTCTCAAGCACGTGGTCTATTGGGGCAATGGCGCGGCCGACTCGCTCGAGGCGCTGATCGCGGACGCGAGTCCGGAGTTCAGGGCCGTCGACACCGCCTCTGACGACATCTGCCTGATCGCCTTCACGTCGGGCACGACTGGCGATCCCAAGGGCACCATGCACTTCCACCGGGATATGCTGGCGGTGTGCGACGGCTACGCGCGCAACATCTTGCGGGCCGAGCAGAAAGACCGTTTCGTCGGCTCCGCGCCGCTCGCCTTTACCTTCGGCTTCGGCGGCGTGCTGTTCCCGATGCACATGGGCGCTTCTTTTGTCGTCCTCGAGAAGACGACGCCCGACGACATCCTGACGGCGATCGAGCAGTACAAGACCACGGTCTGCTTTACGGCGCCGACTGCTTATCGCGCCATGATCGGCAAGCTGCCGGGTCGTGACATTTCCTCGCTGCGGAAGTGCGTGTCCGCGGGCGAGACGCTGCCCAAGCCGACATTCGACGCCTGGCTCAAGGCCACCGGCATCAAGCTGATGGACGGGATTGGCTCGACCGAGCTGTTGCACATTTTCATCAGCGCGACCGAGGACGAAATTCGTCCTGGCGCGACCGGCAAGCCCGTGCCCGGCTATGAGGCGAAGATCGTCGATGATGACGGCAACGACGTGCCGCCGGGCACGATGGGGAAGCTCGCTGTGCGCGGGCCGACCGGCTGTCGTTATCTCGCCGACGAGCGGCAGCGGAAATACGTCCAGAACGGCTGGAACATCACCGGCGACACCTATCTGATGGATAGCGACGGCTACTTCTGGTATCAGTCGCGTTCCGACGACATGATCGTGTCATCGGGGTATAATATCGCAGGCACGGATGTCGAAGCTGCGCTGCTCACGCATCCTTCCGTCGCTGAGTGCGGTGTCGTCGGTGCGCCGGATGAGGCCCGCGGGATGATCGTGAAGGCCTATGTCATTGCCGCACCCGGCGTGACGCCGGATGCAAAGCTCGCAGCCGAGTTACAGGAGCATGTCAAACGCGAGATCGCGCCGTACAAATATCCGCGCGCGATCGAATTTGTGACCCAACTGCCGAAGACCGAGACCGGAAAATTGAAGCGTTTTGCCTTGCGGCAATTGGCGCAGGCCGCAGTGACGTCTTCGGGCGTCGCGGCAGAATGAGATGAGGATCAGGAATTGTCCGTGACGACGCCGAAAGGCCCACAGCTCGCGGTGCTGCCAAGTGCAGCCGAGGATGACGGCAGCCCCAGGGCGCAGGTGCTTCAACCGTCCGGCTGGCCGATGCCGAAGGGCTATGCCAACGGAATGGCTGCCGAAGGGCGCATCGTCGTGACCGGAGGCGTGATCGGCTGGGACGCCGAGGAGCGCCTCGCG
Source organism: Bradyrhizobium ganzhouense (assembly GCF_049949285.1). Taxonomy (NCBI): domain Bacteria; kingdom Pseudomonadati; phylum Pseudomonadota; class Alphaproteobacteria; order Hyphomicrobiales; family Nitrobacteraceae; genus Bradyrhizobium; species Bradyrhizobium ganzhouense. Next base: position 6,418,617 of record NZ_CP181318.1, on the reverse strand, counting down.
GACGGCTTTGTCGCGCAGGTCCGCCAGACCCTGAGCAACATCGCGGAGATCCTTGCCGAGGCTGGCGCGCGGCCCGAGCACCTTGTGCGCCTGACTTGGTACGTCGTCGATATGGAAGAGTACCTGACGAACTTGAAGGAGCTTGGCCGGATCTACCGCGCCATTTTCGGTGCGCACTATCCGGCGATGGCGCTGATCCAGGTCGTCCGCCTTGTGGAGAAGGCGGCGCGCGTCGAGATCGAGGCCACTGCGGTCATTCCTCGCTGAGTCCTTATCTTACGCTCAGCTTGCTTTGGCGAGGTCATCGTCCTCGGGCGAATTCAGATAGACGCCAGACATGGTGTCGACCCAGCACAGATGGTCGTGTACCTTCTTGACGCCCTCGACATTCTCCGCTGCGACGACCGCAGCCTGCCGCGAGCGTTCCTCGGTAATGACGCCGCTCAAGTGAACGATGCCGTCGCGTACGATGACGTTCAGCCCGAACGGGCACCAGTCGTTCTTCTCCATGGCGTCGATGATGCGGCCGCGGATGTGATCGTCGTCAGCGGTCGGGTCGGGCACCTCGCGGGCGAGGCCTGCCACGGCTTGCAGCAGGTTGGCGCGCGACACGATGCCGACGACCTGATCGCCGCGAACCACCGGCAGCCGTTTCACGTTGTTCCGTTCCATGAGATCGACGATCTCGGCGAGTGCGGTATCCTCGGTGATGGTGACGGGCGAGGCGGTCATGACTTCCGAGACCGTGCGACCGTGCTCGTGGACGAAGTCGCTGGCTGACTTGCCGGGCCCGAGGATGAACCTCAACCAGCGTCCGCGCTTGCGCCCGGTGCCGATTTCGCTGCGGCGGATGAAGTCGCCTTCCGAGACAACGCCGACCAGCTTGCCACGGTCGTCGACTACGGTCAGGCCGCTGATGTGACGCTTCAGCATGATATTCGCGGCCTCGACGATGCTGGTGTCGGGCGTGACCGAAATAACCGACCGGGTCATGATCTGGTGGGCGCGCATGGAATGCTCCGCTAGCTTGTCGAATTTCGATGGAAGAAATCTAGATCAGGCTTCACGGCGGAGTTTGATGCAGGTCAAGCGGACGAAGCCGGTTCTTGCGGGTTAAGCGATTGTGATCGGCCTCAGGAATTGATGCAGCTCAACGTCTCCAAAGCGGGCGGCCATATCCTGCCGCTCACATGCGATTAGCATGCGCGCAGGGGATCTTTGGCTATGAACGTTGTGCAAATCCTTCCTCGGCCCGAACAGCCGGCGTCGTCCAACGACCCGGTCGTGGACGCCGGCCGCTCAGTGACGAAAGCCGAGCCAAGCGCGGAGAAACCAGCCGTCGGACCGGTGTCGGAACCCTACCTGCTCGACCGTGCGTTCCACGCGTTGCTCGCGCGGTTCACGGGCGGGATCTCGCCGACAGCCTTGCTGCTCGCCTGGCTCGATTGGAGCTCCCACCTTGCCGCGGCGCCGCAGCGCCGGATGGAGATCGCTGAGAACGTCGTTCGCGACACCGGCCGTTTGCTGGAAGCTGTCGCGCACGCGACCTCGCCGGGACAAAAGCCCTGGTCCGTGATCCGGCCGGAGGGACGGGACCGCCGTTTCAGGCAGCCGCAATGGGAGGCTGCGCCATTCAATATTTTCGCGCAGGCGTTTCTGCTCGGAGAGCGCTGGCGGCACGATGCCACCACAGGGATACGCGGCGTCTCGCGCGCGAACGAGGCGATCGTCGAATTCTCGACCCGCCAGATGCTCGACATGCTGGCCCCGTCCAATTTTGCGATGACCAACCCGGAGGTGCTGGAGAAGGCGTTTCAAAGTGGCGGGGAGAATTTCGTCTTCGGCTGGCAAAATTGGTGTGGCGATCTGATGCGGATGCTCTCGGCCACGAAGCCGGTCGGAGATGAGCAGTTCATCGTCGGCAAGACTGTTGCGGCTTCGCCCGGCAAGGTCGTCTACCGCAATGAGCTGATCGAGCTGATCCAGTACCATCCCACCACGGCGCAAGTACGGCCCGAGCCGATCCTGATCGTGCCGGCCTGGATCATGAAATACTATATCCTCGATCTGTCGCCACAGAACTCGCTGGTCAAATATCTCACCGATCAGGGCTTTATCGTCTTCGCGATCTCCTGGCGCAATCCCGACGCCAAGGATCGGGATGTCGCGTTCGACGACTATCGCAAGCTGGGCGTGATGGCCGTGCTGGAGGTGATCGGCCGGATCGTGCCGTCTCAGAAGATCCACGCGCTCGGTTATTGTCTGGGCGGCACCTTGCTGTCGATCGCCGCCGCCGCGATGGCGCGCGACGGCGACGATCGTCTCGGTACCGTCACTCTCCTGGCCGCTCAGACTGACTTCACCGAGGCCGGCGAGTTGACGCTCTTCATCAACGAAAGTCAGGTCACCTTTCTCGAAGACATGATGTGGCAGCGAGGCTACCTCGATACGGCGCAGATGGCGGGCGCGTTCGCCCTGCTGCGTTCGAACGATCTGATCTGGTCACGGTTGTCGCATGACTATCTGATGGGCGAGGCGTCGTCGCCGAGCGATCTGATGGCCTGGAACGCCGATGCGACGCGGTTGCCTTATCGGATGCACTCGGAATATCTGCGAAAACTGTTCCTCGACAATGATCTCGCCGAGGGCCGTTATCGGGTTGAGGACAAGAGCATCTCGATGTCCGACATTCATGTGCCGATGTTCGTGGTCGCTACGCTCGCTGATCACGTGGCGCCGTGGCGGTCCGTGCACAAGATCCACTACCAGATCGATGCCGACCTGACGTTCCTGTTGACCAGCGGCGGCCACAATGCCGGCGTCGTTGCACCGCCCGACGACCCCGGACACAGCTATCAGGTGATGTCCAAGGCCGCGGACGCGCCTTATGTGGGCCCGGGTGAATGGCTGAAACTCGCGCCCCATGTCGAGGGATCGTGGTGGCCGGAATGGACCCGCTGGCTCATCGCGAAATCCGGCGAGCTCTACGATCTGCCGCCGATCGGGTATGGCGACATTGATAGCCTCCCCGACGCACCGGGCGACTACGTCCGCACCTAATCCTCGGGCTCCGAATCCGGTGTCAGGTCGCAGGACCGGAAGGGCTTGGCTTTGTCCAGCTTGCGATAGGCCGTCGAAGCCGTTCGCAACAGCTTCTTTTCCCGCTTGCGGTCGAGAAAGCGAATGCCGGCCTCGGGAACGGCCTCGTTCAACGACGCGGCCAGCGTTTGACCGCGCGCATCATCGTTCAGCTGCCCGAGCGACTTTTGCGCCCTGCGCAATTGCTTGAGGATCGACTTCTGTTTCGTCAGCGACTTCTCGGCGAACAGATCCTGTAGCGACTCGATCGAATAGGTCAGTCGCTTGTTGAGAATCCGCAGCTTGTGCCGTTTCTCGACGTCGAGCTTGCGCAGCTTCTTGGCCTTCCTGAGCAGCACCTTCTCCCATTTGGTCAATTGCTCCGTCGCATGGTCCGCGAGCGGGCAGCGGCGCAGCCTGATGGCCTCCTTGCTGCGCCTGGTCGACCAGGGTCCGCTCATGATCCAGCTCGAGGTCTGTTCGACCAGGCGGCGATATCGTGCCGATTGCAGCGCGCGGGCCAGCAGGCGATGGCTTTCGGCCCGCTTCTCGTCCCAGTGCTGGAGCTCGGCGATCACCGCGAGCTCGTCACCGGCCTCGGCCACGACGCGTTCGATGGCGACGTCGAGGTCTCGTACCATGCCGAGCTGGCTGTTCAGCCATTTCAACTCGGCCCAGACTTTGGGGCGCAGCGCATCGTCGACCATGGGCGAAAAGAAGCGAATTGCAGTCCGCAGATGGGTCAGCGCGATTCGGATCTGATGCAGCGCCTCCGGATCGCCACGACAGGTCCCGTCATGCTGGGCGAGGACGGCGGCGAGGTGACGGCGGGCGATGATCCGAAAGGCTGTGTCGCAGGCCATGCCGGGGCTGAGGCGTCCGGGCAGCATATCGCGGCTCGCCGCCGGCCTGGCGCGGGCTGTCGCCGTCGAACTCGTGGTGGGTCGCGCCATCCTAGCCCGCGCCAATCAGATTGCCTTACCTGCCCTCAGCGATCGCGTCCCGGCAGCTCTGGAGGGTTTGCGCTTGTGTCCCGGATGCATCGATGGTCGTCCAACCGATATGGCCGATATTATAGTGCTCTTGCAACGCGGCAACCTCTTGCGTCGCATCGGATGCGTCGCCGCGGCGGCCGCCGATTCGCACCTGCCGGGTCGCCAGATCCGCGACCAGGAAGAGGCCGGTGAGAGGCACGTTGCAATTCCGGGCCAGACTGGCGACGGCGTCTCGCTCGAAATCGCGGGCGAACACGCCGTCGACGATTGCTGAATGGCCTTGGGCCAGAACGCGCCGGGCACGCTCGACTAACGTCGCGTAGACACGTTCCGCAAGCTCGGGCGTGTAGGCGGATGGCGGCAGGCGCTCCGTGTCGGCGACCCCGAACATCTGCTTGCGAATGACGTCGCTGCGCACCACGACGGCGCCCGGCTGCGGCGCGACGGTCGGCGCGAGCGCGCGCGCCAAAACCGTCTTCCCGGTGCCCGACAGTCCGCCTACCGCGATGAGGCGGGGAGAGGGAGGCTGGATCAACACCCGGGCAAGGTCAAAATAGCGGCGGGCCTCGTCGAGAATGCCATCGTCGGAATGTGGCGGCTTCAACCGTGCGAGTGCTACCTGCGCGCGGATCGCTGCGCGAATCGACATGAACAGCGGCAGCGCGCTGAGCGCGTCGAGATTTTCCAGCGGCGGCGCGGCAAGATACCGGTTCAGAACAGTGTTGGCTGCCAGCGACTGATCGTGGCGCAGCAGATCCATCAGGGTGAACGCGAGGTCGTAGAGCACGTCCACAGTCGCCAGTTGCGCGTCGAACTCGATGGCGTCGAACAGCACGGGCTGCTGCCCGATCAGCACGATATTCGCAAGATGCAGATCGCCGTGGCAACGGCGCACAAAACCCCGGCGGCTCCGTTCTTCAAGCAGCGGACGTGCGTGCATGAATGCCGCGTGCGAGGCCCGTGCGAGCTGCTCGATCTCCGTGGCTGGGAGATGATTGCCGTTCCGCAGGCCATTGCTGTTGCCGTCGATCAGGACAGCGATGGAGGACACCCAGGCCTTGCCATCGGCGCGCGTCGCCGTCGCATGCGAAGCCGCGATCGCGTCGGCGATGGCCGCCGCAAAGTCCGCATCGAACTGTCCGGCCCTCGCCAGATGATCCAGCGTCCGGCTCTCGTCGAAACGCGACATGTCGACGGCATATTCGATCGGCCTGCCGCGGCCGTCGACCTTCACCGATCCGTCCGGCTCTTCTGTAATGACCACGACGCGATGATAGATCTGTGGCGCATGCGGCCGGTTGATCCTGACCTCCTCCTCGCAAGCCATCTTGCGTTTCTCGAGTGTCGCATAGTCGAGAAAGGGATACTTGACCGCCCGCTTGATCTTCAGCGCGCGCGTCCCGTCGAGGAAGATCGAAGCCGCGTGCGTGTCGATCCGCTTCACGCCGGCATGCGCGGTCAGTGCCGCGAAGATTCGTTCCTGGGTCGCAGAATTGTCTGTCATCTGCCGGCGTATTGTTGATGAGGGGCCAAGCGGTCCGGCCGCAAACCAGGGTAACCCTTAAGTCGAGACCGCGACCAGTCCTTGACTTCCGTCAAGGCCTGTCGTCGGTTGGCGATGCGGAGTTTCCCAGCTTGAGGAGGATCAAGCGCCCGGACCAAAGGCGGCCTATTCTGGCCGGCAAGGAGAATCCGATGCCGATCAAGGACGTGTTTCTGCCGCTCATTGGCGAGCCGCGTGCCCCCACGCTGGCTGCGATCGAGAAGTGCGTGGCCGTTGCCGCCGGCCTCGGCGCCAGGGTGACCGGGCTTGCACTCGAGGATGACGCTTTCGTCCGGCCGAAGGTGGTATTCCCTGATGACCCGGAGTCGGCCGAACTCAGCGCTGTACGCGAGGTGGGTGACATGCAGCAGCTCCTGAACGCATTCACCAATGCGGCTTCCCGTATCGACGTTCGCGCCCAAAGCCGATCGGGCAGGGTGCCGGCGGATCAGATCGCATCGACCCTGGCCGGGCATGCACACTTCAGCGACCTCATCCTGGTCCCCGTGAAGCCGCACGACAGTCGTGCGGAAAATATCGTTGAGACCTTCCTGTTCGAATCCGGCCGACCGCTGCTGCTCTGTCCGGAGCAGCATGTGGAGCTTCTACGGCCGGAAATCGAAAACGTGATGATTGCCTGGGCTCCCTCGGCCCGCGCGGCACGTGCGATCGGCGACGCGCTGCCGATCCTTCAGGCCGCCAACGCGGTGCGCGTGGTCACCGCCACGGACGACAGGACTGACGAGGTCATGGAGTCCGGAACGAGCCTCGTCGATCATCTGAGGGAACATGGGGTCTACGCATCGTTCGAAACCGTGAAGGGTAGCGGCAGCTCGATCGGCAAGGTGCTCGGGAGCTGGGCGCAATCCCACGCCATCGACGCCATCGTCATGGGCGCCTACCACCATTCGCGCCTGAACGAGATCGTCTGGGGCGGCGTGACCAAGACCGTCATCGGCCAGCCACCCTGCTGGGTGATGATGTCGCACTAGGGCATTTCTGCTCGTATCCGGGTCGACTTCGTCGCTGTCGGACCCACTGCCCGATCGGACAATTGCAATCATGTCGACCTACCGCCTGAAAAACCTGTTGTCGCCCCGATCGGTCGCGCTGGTTGGCGCAAGCGCCCGGCCGGTCTCCGTTGGACGCGCGGTCCTGGAGAACATTCGCAAGGCGGAATTCAAAGGGCTGTTCGGTCTGGTGAACCCACGCCATGCCGAGATCGGCGGCGTTGCTGCGGTGAGCAGCCTGGAGCAGCTGCCGTTCGTGCCCGAGCTCGTCGTCATCACCGCGCCGGCGCGCGAGGTTCCTGAGATCATCGACCAGGCCGGGCGTCGCGGCTCGGCCGGCGCCCTGATCGTCTCGGCAGGGCTTGGTCATGGACCGGGATCGCTTCAGGAAGCCGCCACCGCTGCCGCCCGCAAATATGGCATGCGGCTGATCGGCCCCAACTGCCTCGGTATCATGATGCCCGGCGCAAACCTCAACGCGAGTTTCGCCGCACACATGCCGGGGGCAGGAAACCTCGCGCTGATCTCGCAGTCGGGCGCGATCGCGGCCGGCATGGTGGATTGGGCCGCGCAGCGCGGCGTCGGCTTCTCCGGCATCGTCACGATCGGCGATCAGATCGACGTCGACATCGCAGACCTGCTCGACCATTTCGCGATGGACCACAAGACCCGCGCGATCCTGCTCTACATCGAGGCCATCAAGGACGCGCGGAAGTTCATGTCGGCGGCGCGCGCTGCTGCGCGCGTGAAGCCCGTCGTCGTGGTGAAGTCCGGCCGCATGGCGCAGGGCGCGAAGGCGGCCGTCACGCATACCGGTGCGCTTGCAGGTGCGGACGCGGTCTATGATGCGGCCTTCCGCCGCGCCGGCGTGCTCCGGGTGTCCGATCTGCGCGAGCTGTTCGATTGTGCCGAGACGCTCGGCCGGATCGGATCGCCGGCGGGCAAGCGCCTCGCCATTCTGACGAATGGTGGCGGCATCGGCGTCCTCGCGGTCGACCGGCTGGCGGATCTCGGCGGAATTCCCGCGCCCATGACCCCCGATACGCGCGAGAAGCTCGACGCGGTGCTGCCGCCGACGTGGTCAGGCGCCAATCCCGTCGATATCGTCGGCGACGCCGATGCGTCGCGCTATGCCTCGGCGCTGCAGGTGCTGCTCGACGATCCCGGTAATGACGCGGTTCTCGTGCTCAACGTGCAGACCGCGATCGCCTCGGCCGCCGCGATCGCGGCGATCGTGACTGAGCTCGTCGTCAAGTATCGCCAGAAGCACCGCAGTTGGGCCAAGCCCGTGCTGGCGGCCTGGGTCGGGGCCGATCAGGAGATCATTGCAACGCTGTCCGCCGCCGGCATTCCGAACTATCCAACCGAAGACGACGCGGTGCGCGGCTTCATGCATATGGTCCGGCATCGCGAGGTGGTCGACGAGTTGAGCCAGGTTCCGCCGGCGATGCCGGACACCTTTGTGCCGGATGTCGCGGCTGCGAAGCAGATCGTCACGACGGCCATCGCTGACGGGCGCAAATGGCTCGAGCCCGTCGAGATCAAGCATCTGCTTGGGTGCTATGACATCGGAATAGTGCCGACCCATGCGGCCGCAAATGTCGAGCAGGCGGTCGCCTATGCGGATGAGATATTCGCGCAAGGGGCCACCGTCGTGCTCAAGATCATGTCGCGCGACATCGTCCACAAGTCCGACGTCGGCGGGGTCGTGCTCAATCTGACCACGCCGGAGGCGGTACGCGTGGCTGCTGCCGATATTCTCGCCCGGGCCAAGCAGCTGCGACCTGAAGCCCGTATTGACGGCGTCATCGTGCAAGCGATGGTCGTCAAGCCGAAGGCGCGCGAGCTGATCCTGGGCCTCGCTGACGATCCCACCTTCGGCACCGTTGTCGTGTTCGGTCGCGGTGGGACGGCGGCCGAGATCATCAACGACAAAGCCCTGGCGCTGCCGCCGCTCGATTTGCAGCTCGCCCGCGACCTGATCGAGCGCACCCGCGTGTCGCGATTGTTCCCCGCCTATCGGGACGTGCCGGCTGTCAAACCGGACGCCGTCGCCATGGTGCTGGTCAAGCTGGCGCAGATGGCGGCTGACATCCCCGAAATCCGCGAACTCGACATCAATCCGCTGCTTGCGGATGAAACCGGCGTAGCCGCCGTCGATGCCCGCGTCGCGGTAGCGCCACCGCAACGGAAGTTTGCCGGCTCCGGTCCCGCCAATTTCGCCGTTCGCGCCTATCCCTCGCAATGGGAGCGCCGGCTCGCGCTCAAGGACGGCTGGCGCATCTTCGTGCGGCCGTTACGCCCGGAGGACGAGCCGACCATCCATGAGTTCCTGCGCCACGTGACGCCCCACGATCTTCGCTTGCGTTTCTTCGCGCCGATGAAGGAGTTCACCCACGAGTTCATCGCGCGCCTGACCCAGCTCGACTACGCGCGCGCCATGGCGTTCATTGCGTTTGATGAGAACAACGAGATGGTCGGCGTGGTGCGGCTTCACTCGGACTCGATCTACGAGAGCGGCGAATACGCGATCCTGCTGCGGTCCGACCTCAAGGGCAGGGGGCTCGGATGGGCCCTGATGCAGCTGATCATCGACTACGCCAAGTCGGAAGGGCTCAAGACCATCTCGGGCGACGTGCTCAAGGAGAACGTCGCAATGCTGGAGATGTGCCGGCAGCTCGGCTTCGAGATCAAGCCGGATCCGACGGAGCCCGATATCTGCGACGTCCGGCTGAAGCTCTGAGTGCGAATAGTCATGCATTCATGCCTGGAGCATCGACAATCTCCGTTGAATTTGATCTGCGTCAATCGGTGAGTCTGTCAGACGGCTCTAAAAGCGGCTGCCCGACGGCAGGCAGCTTGCGCGCCTCCCGGGTGGGCCGAGGCCCGGGCTGCGGCCTGAATCATGCCCGGCACGCGGACGCCGGCCCGGCCGATTCTCGCCGATCCGATTTGCCACGAGTTCAGCTGCAACTTGCAACTCTGCATGGCCGAAAATGCGTCGACGCACCCTGCGGATGCGCCCTCATGACACAACCGCGGCATTTTAGCGGCATTTGCCTAGAACTGTGTCTGTGCTTTCCGGTTGAAAAGCCCGGCAACACTGACTACGCAGGAACTCCAGTGCCTCGCAGTCTTAGGAGTCCCGGCGTGCCTCAGGACAAGACCGGCGACCCCCGGCAGCCGTCGGGTAACAAACTGTCGGTTCTGCGCAAGCATCCGATCTTTGCAGACCTGGATCCAGAGGCGCTCGATCAGCTCTGCCGCTACGCCAAGCACACCACGGTCAAGCGCGGTGCGACGATCGCTGCCAAGGGCGATCCCGGCAACAATTTGTTCGCGGTGGTCACTGGAACAGTGAAAATCTCCTCCTCGTCGCCCGACGGCCGGAACGCCATTCTCAATCTGATCGGTCCCGGAGAGATCTTCGGCGAGATCGCCGTGCTCGATGGTGCACCGCGGTCGGCGGATGCGACCGCCAACACCAATTGCGAACTCTACATCATCGACCGCCGCGACTTCCTGCCGTTCGTGAGGAGCCAGCCAGCGCTGGCGATGAAATTCATCGAATTGCTCTGCGCGCGGCTGCGCTGGACCAGCCAGCAGGTCGAGCAGGTGATCTTGCAGAATCTGCCGGGCCGGTTAGCGAGCGCGCTGCTCGGCCTCACCGAGGAGCGCAAGTTCGATTCCGGCAGCGGCACGCTCGCGATCACCCAACAGGAGATCAGCGAGATGGTGGGGATGACGCGCGAGAGCATCAACAAGCAATTGCGCGCCTGGGCCGGACGGAACTGGGTGCGCCTCGAGCATGGCGCGATCGTCGTGCTCGATACCGATGCGCTGCGCGAGCTCGCCGAAAGCGGCCTCGGCGGCGAGTGATCTTGCCGGTCTAGCCGTCGATGATGGCGACCGCGCGGGTCCAGCCTGCTGACGCGCGTTCGATCTTCACCGGGAAGCATGAAATCGTGAACCCGGTCGAGGGCAATTGCTCGAGACTGTGCAGCTTCTCGAGATGGCAGTAGCCGATGTGCCGCCCAGCCTTGTGGCCTTCCCAGATCAGGCCGGCATCTTTTGTTTCGGAATATTTCTTTGCCGTGAAGACGAACGGCGCATCCCAGCTCCAGCCGTCGGTGCCGGTGAGCCGCACGCCGCGCTCGAGCAGGTACATGGTGGCGTCATAGCCCATGCCACAGCCGGAGTTGACGTAATCCGCCTGGCCGAATTTTGCACCGGCGCTGGTATTGACGACGACGATCTCTAGCGGCGACAGCTTGTGCCCGATCCGCCTAAGCTCCTGCTCGACATCGTCGGCAGTTGCGACATAGCCATCCGGCAGATGCCGGAAATCGAGCTTCACACCGGGCTGCAGGCACCACTCGAGCGGAATCTCGTCGATGGTCCATGAACGCTCGCCGCGATTCATGGTCGGATGAAAGTGCCAAGGCGCGTCGAGATGCGTGCCGTTGTGCGTCGACAGCGAGACCTGCTCGACGGCCCAGCCCTGGCCATCCGGCAGGTCCTCCGCCTTGAGGCCGTCGAAAAACTGCAGCATGCGCGGCAGTCCCTGCTGGTGATCGATGTAATGGATCGTCGGGTGATTGCCCGGCGGATCGGCCGGCACGTCGTTCTGCAACGGCACGGAGATGTCGATCAGCTTCCGCGGCATAGGCGTTTCCCTCGAGTTGGTTCGTTCCGTTTCGGAGTATCTTGAGGGGGCTCTGCCCGTGACGTCAAGTAACGCTCCCTTCGTGGTGATATTCGGAAAATTAGAAACTTCTGCCGATCATCCCCGGGGGCGCCGCGTGGTTGATCAATGCAACTCCAGCATCGATCAATGCCGCATTTGGCTTGGACTCAGAATGCCGCCCGCCCTAGGGACGACGCTGGCGATATCGCGCCGATGCGGCGCGTTCGTACAGGATGAGCCGATTGTCTCGCCCGAACCTCAAGCCGCAATCAATAGCGGTCGAGCACGAAACCAGAGGAATGTCCATGGATACGATGAGCATCGTTACCACGCATCCGGCAATGGCCGGTGACGCGGCCCGATTGCCGGGGAGCCGGCACTTGCCGCACAGGTCCCCCGCAGGAGCGGGCGCGATGAGCAACGCACTGTCCCGGGCAGACATTTACCAATCAGCCAAATCCCCTCGACTCCGCCACGCAATCCGACGAAGGTGGTGCAGTTGCAGCGCTTGACTTCACACCTGAAGTGGAGCGACCCAAGGCGGCCCGCAGTACGTGCCCAACGACGACATAATCAACTCAGGAGGAAACCCCAGATGAAGACGTTAATCGGTATCATCGCAGCCGCTGCATTGGCGGTGTCGGCGCCGCTCGCAACCGCACGCGATTTCCGCTCCGCCGACATCCACCCCGCCGACTATCCGACCGTCGAGGCCGTCAAGTTCATGGGCAAGCAGCTCGCGACGGCGAGCGGCGGCAAGCTCGGCGTCAAGGTGTTTCCGAACGGCGCCCTGGGCTCCGAGAAGGACACCATCGAGCAGCTCAAGATCGGCGCGCTCGACATGATGCGGATCAACGCATCGCCGCTGAACAACTTCGTGCCGGAGACCATCGCGCTGTGTCTGCCCTTCGTCTTCCGGGACACCCAGCACATGCGCAATGTGCTCGATGGGCCGATCGGCGATGAGATCCTGGCGGCCATGGAGCCCGCGGGCCTGGTCGGTCTCGCCTATTACGACAGCGGCGCCCGGTCCATTTACACCGTCAAGGCACCGGTCAAGTCGCTCGCCGACCTCAAGGGCCTCAAGATTCGCGTCCAGCAGTCCGACCTCTGGGTCGGCATGATCGAGAGCCTCGGCGCCAATCCGACGCCGATGCCGTATGGCGAGGTCTACACCGCTCTCAAGACCGGTCTGGTGGACGCCGCCGAGAACAACTGGCCTTCCTACGAGTCCTCGCGCCACTTCGAGGCCGCCAAGTTCTACAACGTCACCGAGCACTCGCTGGCGCCGGAAGTCCTCGTGATGTCCAAGAAAGTCTGGGACACGCTCAGCAAGGAGGATCAGGCGATGGTCCGCAAGGCGGCCAAGGATTCGGTGCCCGTCATGCGCAAGCTCTGGGACGAGCGTGAGCAGGCTTCGCGCAAGACCGTCGAGGCAGCCGGCGTTCAGGTCGTCACGATCGCGAACAAGCAGGAATTCGTCGATGCGATGAAGCCGGTCTACGCCAAGTTCGCCGGTGACGACAAACTGCAGAGCCTCGTCAAGCGCATCCAGGCCACGAAGTAGCATCAACGCATCTTGTCCGGCGTCGCCGCGAGGCGGCACCGGGCTCTTGCAGGGAGACGATGATGACAGACCCTCACGTCGCAAGTCACGAGCAGGAGGTAGAAGGGCGACCGTCTACCGGCTTGCTGTCGCGGATCAATGCCGTCGTCGCCCGGCTCGGCATGTATCTGTCCGTGGCCGGCCTGCTCATCATCGTCACCATCGTGTTCTACCAGGTGTTCGGGCGTTACGTGCTCAATTCCAGCCCGACCTGGACCGAGAACCTCGCACTGGTCCTGATCCTGTACGTTACGCTGATCGGCGCCGCTGTCGGCGTGCGCGATGCCGGACATATCGGCATGGACAGTCTGCTGGTGATGCTTCCCGATAATATCCGCGAGAAGATCGAGCTTGTGATCCACGTCCTGGTGGCGATCTTCGGCGCTGCGATGGTCTACAACGGCTGGATCCTCGGCGCGTCGGTCGGGACCGTGAAGATCCCCAATCTCGGCCTGCCCGAGGTCGTCCGCTACGTGCCGCTGATCGCCTCCGGCGTTCTGATCGTCTCCTTTTCAATCGAGCACATCATTGCTCTCCTGCGTGGCGAAGAGGTCGTCCCCTCATGGAACTGATTATTCTCGGCGCCACCTTCTTCGGCTTCCTGGTCCTCGGCGTACCGGTCGCCTTCGCGATCGGGCTCTCGGCGATTTGCACCATCCTTTACGAAGGCCTGCCGGTTGCCGTCATCTTCCAGCAGATGATGTCGGGGATGAACATCTTCTCCTTCCTGGCCATTCCGTTCTTCGTCTTCAGCGGTGAGCTGATGCTGCATGGCGGCGTTGCCGACAAGATCGTGCAGCTCGCCAAGAATCTCGTTGGCCACATCCGCGGCGGCCTCGGCATGTCGAACGTGGTCGCCTGCACGTTGTTCGGCGGCGTCTCCGGCTCGCCCGTGGCCGACGTCTCCGCGATGGGCGCGGTGATGATCCCGATGATGAAAAAGGAAGGGTTCGACACCGACTACGCGGTCAACGTCACCACCCATGCCTCGCTGGTCGGAGCGCTGATGCCGACCAGCCACAACATGATCATCTATGCGCTCGCCGCCGGCGGCAAGGTCTCGATCGGCGCACTGATCGCCGCCGGCCTCCTGCCGGCGATGGTGCTGATGGTGTGCATGCTGGTCGCCGCCTACGCGGTGGCGGTGAAGCGCGGCTATCCGGCCGGCAAGTTTCCGGGCTGGCCCGAGGTGTTCCGCTCGCTCGCGGCCGCGCTGCCGGGCCTGCTGATCGTCGGCATCATTCTGGCGGGCATCCTGTCCGGTGTCTTCACGGCCACCGAATCCGCGGCCGTCGCGGTCACCTACACGATCCTGCTGACGTTCTTCATCTACCGCACCATGACCTTGCCGAACTTCCTGCGTGCCGCAGCGAAGGCGGTGAAGACGACGGGCGTGGTGCTGCTGCTGATCGGCGTCTCCACCATGTTCCAGTATCTGATGGGACTCTACGAGGTCGCCGACTTCGCCGGCGACCTGATGAGCAAGGTGTCCACGCAGCCCTGGATCATCTTCCTGCTCATCAACGTCATCCTGTTCTTGCTCGGCACGTTCATGGACATGGCTGCGACCATCCTGATCTGCACGCCGATCTTCCTGCCGATCGCAATGAAGGCGGGCATGGATCCGGTGCAGTTCGGCATGCTGATGCTGATCAACTGCGCGCTCGGGCTGAACACCCCGCCGGTCGGCACGACGCAGTTCGTCGGCTGCGCCATCGGCGGCATCTCGGTCGGCGCGGTGATGCGGACCATCCTTCCGTTCTACGCCGCCCTGATCGCGGCGCTGATGTTCGTGACCTACGTCCCGGCCTTCTCGCTGTGGCTGCCCCGCCTGCTGATGGGATACAAGGGATAGCTGTCGTGCGTTCGCCGGCATTGGCCGGCGAACCGCACCTGCGATAATTTGCGTCACAGCAACAGGGAGAATCTGTCCGTGACCGACTATCGCAAGCTCTTCGATCTCACCGGCAAGACGGCCGTGGTGCTGGGCGCCGCATCGGGCATCGGCAAATCGTCGGCCGAAGCGCTGGCCGGGCTTGGCGCCCGCGTCGTCTGCGCCGATCGCGCGCTTGACGCGGCAGAGGTAACGGCTGCGGGCATCCGCGACAAGGGCGGCTGGGCCGAGGCTGCCGCCTGCGACGCTGCGAGCGCTGCCGACGTCAACGCGCTGGCCAAAACCGTGATGCAGAAGTTCTCGCGGCTCGACATCGCCGTGACGACGCCCGGGCTCAACATCCGCAAGACCATCCTCGATTACACTGAGGAGGATCTCGACCGCGTCCTGAACCTCAACGTCAAGGGCACGGTCTGGTTCTTCCAGGCCTTCGGCCGCATCATGGTCGAGCAGAAGGGTGGCAGCATCATCGCCTGCTCCTCGGTGCGTGCGGTGACCATCGAGCCTGGCCTTGGCGTCTACGGCTCGACCAAGGCGGCGATCGGTCTCCTCGTGAAGGGCTTTGCCTCCGAGGTCGGCCGCTCCGGCGTGCGCGTCAACGCGATCGCGCCGAGCATTGCCGAGACCGCGCTGACCAGCCCGTTCAAGCAGCGGCCCGACATTTACAATCTCTACGCCGGCCACACCGTGTTCAACCGCTGGAGCAGCGCCGACGAGGTCGCGACCGCCGTTGCCTATCTCGCCTCGGACGCCGCGAGCTATGTCAGCGGCAGCACGCTGTTCGTCGATGGCGGCTGGACCGGGGTCGACGGTCCGCCGACCGGTCTCACCCAGCTGCACACATAAGGTTCGCATCTAGCCGGCAAAGCCCATGCGCTGGCGCAGCTCCCTGTGATCTGCGCCAGTCAGCAGCGCGATCAGCGCGGCGGCTTCGTTCGGATGGGCGGCCTGCGTGGTCACACCGGCCGTATACATCGTCACCAGCTCGCATCCCGGCGGCAGCGGTCCCGATAGCGCGATGCCGTCGGTTGCGATGATCTCGGTCGCCTGCGTGCATCCGATCGGCCGCGTCGCGGTGGACGACGCCAGCTCGCGCATCGCTGTTGCGCCGTTCGGAAAGATCTTCAGGCGCGACGTGACCTCATAGGCGATGCCGAGCTGATCCAGCACTTTTGCGACGTGCTGGCCCGCGGTCGAGGCCTTGGTGTCGGGAAC
The DNA here is from genome assembly GCF_049949285.1 of Bradyrhizobium ganzhouense. Taxonomy (NCBI): domain Bacteria; kingdom Pseudomonadati; phylum Pseudomonadota; class Alphaproteobacteria; order Hyphomicrobiales; family Nitrobacteraceae; genus Bradyrhizobium; species Bradyrhizobium ganzhouense. The sequence goes on along the minus strand of NZ_CP181318.1, from coordinate 6,402,589 downwards.
GTAGATGGCGTCTGCGGAGCGCAGGACCTCGCGCAGATCGGCTTCCGTCTTCACGGTCACCCTGGGATCGCGGCTGCGGACCGCCAGTGCGGTCTCGACCCGGCCGACATCGGCGATCGAGGAGGGGGCGACAAGCTTCTCCGCCGCGAGGCTGGCAAGGAGGGCCTGCGTCAGGATCACGAGATCGGCCGGCGTGCTCGCGCGCAGCTTGTCCGCCATGACGCCAACCGCGCCGAATTCGCCGTCGATGCCGAATCCGGTCTTCGCCTTGAAGGCCTCGCTGAGGCCGCGCACCAGGCCTTGCGCCGCGCCGCCGCTCAAAATGTTCACTGTCGTCACGATGCAAGCTCCATGGCTGCGATGATCTTGTCGCGTGTGATCGGCAGATCGCGCACGCGTACGCCGAGGCAGTCGTGGACTGCATTGGCGATCGCCGCCGTTACTGGGCCGTGAGCGGCCTCACCGGCGCCGACCGGCTCGATCTCCGGCCGCTGGATGATCGCGACATCCACCGCCGGCACCTCGCTGAAGGTCAGGATCGGATAGTCCGTCCACGACGTCGATGTGATGCGCGTCCGATCGAAGCGGACACGCTCCTTCAACACCCAGCTCGTCGCCTGGATCGCGCCACCCTCGATCTGGTTGATTACGCCGTCCGGATTGATGGCCTCGCCGACATCGACCGCAAGCGTCAGTCGCCTCACGCGGATCTCATCGGTTCCTTCGACCTCGGCGATTGCGGCGCAATAGGCACCGGTGTTCTTGTAGCGAGCAAAGCCTATGCCGTGGCCGATGCCGGATCGCCTCTCGGGCTTCCATGCCGCGCGTCGCGCCGCTGCGCGGATGACCTCGCGTGCCCGTTCGTCGCGGAGGTGCCGCAGGCGAAACGCGATCGGGTCCTCGCCGCGTAAGGACGCGATCTCGTCGAGCAGGGATTCGATCGCGAACACATTGCCCTGCGCGCCGAGGGTCCGCAGCGCCGAGGTGCGGACCGGCATGGTCAGCAAGCGATGGCTCGTGATCGTCCAGGCTGGAAGGTCGTAGAGCGGAACGGAGTTGCGGTCGCCGCCGCCGCCGCTTGCAGCGGCCGGGTTCGTCGAGATCATGCGGGGGTATGGATTTGCAATCTCGGATGCGGCGAGCAGCGCGGGCTGCGCCGCACGCCCGGGCCGCGCCGCATGGCCGTTGCTCCAGATCGCATGGCGCCAGCCGACGATCTCGTTATCTGCGTCGAGATCGGCGTCGATCTCGATCGCCATCGCGGCACCAAATGGAGCGTGGGACATCTCGTCGTGGCGCGACCACTGCACCCGCGCCGGGCGGCCGCCGGCAGCTTTCGCCAGCAGCACGGCATCGAGCGCGACATCGTCAGCCGCATTGTGCCCGTAGCAGCCTGCGCCCTCCATATGCTCGACGACGATGTTCTCAATCGGCAGCTTGAGCACGATCGCGAGATCGGCGCGCAGCAGGTAAACGCCTTGGCTGTGCGTCCAAACATGGACCTGATCGCCATCCCATCGCGCCATCGCACAGGAAGGCGCGATCGAGCCATGCGCGATATAGGGGCGGGTGTATTGCCGGCGGAGCGTGCGCGTCGCCTTTGCCGTCGCCGCTGCCTTGGTGTCGATGACGGTGGTCTCGACCGGTTGACCTCTCAGGAAGCCAGCGAGATCGTTTTCGTCGGGGAGCGGCTCGCCGGCTGACCATGTTGCGCCCTTACGCAAGGCTTTCAGCGCCGCTTCAGCTGCAGCCTCGCTGCCGGCGACGACGCCCGCAAAGCTACCGTCGCGGACGATCGCGATAAGCCCGGAAACGGCGCGCGCGGCTCCTTCGTCGAGCGCGGTCAGCCTGGCGCCTGCGGTGTCCGGCCGCAGCACGCGTCCGTGCACCAGCTCCGGTTGCGCCTGATCATGGATGAAGCGCGGTCGCGCGAACACCTTGTCGGGAATGTCGACACGCTGGATCGAATGCCCGGCGACCGCGCGCTTGGCAGCAGTCTTCGCCGAAGCGCCTGTGGTCGCATCGTGATCCAGCGAGACGTCGCCAGCCAGCTCCCAATAGCTGGTCCTGATATTGCCGGGGCCCGAGATCGTGCCGTCCTCGACATCGAGCAGCGCCGCATCGACGCCGAGGCGTTCGGATGCTGCCGCGAGGAAGCGCCGGCGCACCTCGGCGCAGGCGTGGCGCAGTGCGCGGCCGGATTGCTGGATCGACAGGCTGCCGGAGGTGACGCCCTCATTCGGGCTCGCGGCCGTCGAGGCGCGGATCATCTCGATGCGGCCGATCTCGACGTCGAGCTCGTCCGCCGCGATCTGCGCCAGCGCCGTGACGATGCCCTGGCCGATCTCGACCTTGCCAGGCGAGATCGCCACGCCGCCTTCGCCGGTGAACTTCACCCAGGACGACAATCTTGGATTGGCGGCGAGGCTGACCGGCAGTTTCGGGGCAGGGGACGGCGGGCTCATGACGTCGCCATCTCCGATGCCGCCCTGAGCACGGCGCGGACCATGCGGTTGTGCGATCCACAGCGGCACAGGTTGCGATCGAGCGCCGCTCTGACCTCGGATTCCGATGGCGATGGATTGCGCTTCAGCAGCGCCGCCGCGCTGATCAGGATCCCCGAGACGCAATAGCCGCATTGCATCGCCTGTTCGGAGATGAAGGCGCGTTGCAGCGGATGCGGTTGCTCGGCCGTGCCGAGGCCCTCCAGCGTGACGATTTGCTTGTCCGCCACCAACCACATCGGCATGTCGCAGGAGGCCATCGCGCGGTCGCCAACCATCACGTGACAGGCGCCGCATTCGCCGGCTCCGCAGCCGAAATGGGGACTGGTGATGCCGAGCCGGCCACGCAGCACATTGAGCAGCGTTTGATCGGGATCGGCATCCACCGCCACCGTGGCGCCGTTGAGCTGGAATCGAATGGTGGGCATGACCGGTGTGGCCTCAGGATTTGTCGAACTTCTTGACGACGTCGGCCCATTTCGCGATGTCGCCCCGCAGGAACTTGTCGAACTCCTCCGGCGTCATCGACATGGGCACGGCACCCTGCTCGGTCCAGAGCTTGACGATGTCGGGCCGCTTCACCATCGCATTCACGGCTGAATTGAGCTTGTCGATGACGGGCTTTGGCGTGCCCACTGGGGCCATCAGGCCAAGCCAGATCGTCGCCTCATAGCCGGGAACGCCGGCCTCGCCAGCGGTCGGCACGTTCGGCAGCACAGCGGAGCGCTGCTGGCCGGTGGTGGCGAGTGCGCGGACCTGGTTCTCGCCGATGTTCGGCGCCATCGCCGGCACCGCGTCGATCATCATCTGCACTTGCCCACCGATCACGCCGCTGCGCGCTTCGCCGCTGTTGCGATAGGGAACATGGACGATGTCGATGCCGGCCATCGCTTTGAACAGCTCGCCGGCCATGTGATATGGCGTGCCCTGGCCGGAGGAGGCGTAGTTCAATTTGCCCGGCTGCGCCTTGGCAAGCGCGATGAATTCCTGCAGCGTCTTCGCCGGGACTTGCGGGTTCACCACGATGACGAGATCGGAATAGTTCACCGGTGCGATTGGCGCGAGGTCGCGCATCAGCTCGTATTTGCGTTGCTCCGGCGTCAGCAGCGATTCATTTGCAGTCTGGGTGTTAGACATCATCAGCAGGGTGTAACCATCGGCCGGCGACTTTGCGGCCTCGACCGTGCCGATGACGCCGCCCGCGCCGGTTCGGTTCTCGACCACGAAGGGCTGGCCAAAGCTCTCCTGCAGCGCTTGGCCGATCAGCCGGGCCGCGACGTCGGCCGGGCCGCCAGCGCCGAACGGCACGACGATGCGGACCGCGTGCGCGGGATAATCTTGCGCCGGGGAGGGGCTTGCGGAGAATGCGGTGAGCAGGCCGGCGGCCAGCGCCAGCATCGATTGTCGGGCCGTCACACCCACCTCCCTGGACTCGTTTTTGTTGGCCGGCACTGTAGCGGCAGCGCGCGCGGCCTGTCGACGCCTTACAAAGTCGATTCCGGCCGGAATATCGGGCCGTTTTCGGTGTGGCCGCGGGGCATTTCGCGGCCGCGGGAGGAACGCGCCACCCGCATGGTTTGAGCATTTTGCATGGGCATTGCCGGATAAATGCCCTCGGCTGCCCGGTATTTTGGTGTTACGAAATTGGTCATGAACCAGCACGCCAAGATCGAGATCCGCCACTCCACCTGTCCGCACGATTGCCCGTCGGCCTGCGCGCTCGATATCGAGGTGGTCGAAGGTCGGAGCATCGGCCGCGTCCGCGGTTCGAAAAAGCAGACCTACACGGCCGGTGTGGTCTGCGCCAAGGTTGCTCGCTACGCCGAGCGCATCCACCACCCGGAGCGGGTGACATTTCCGATGCGCCGGATCGGACCGAAAGGCTCCGGCCAGTTCGCGCGGATCGCCTGGGACGAGGCGCTGGACGAGATCGCCGATCGCTTCAACCAGGCCGAGCGCGAGTTCGGCGCGGAGTCGATCTGGCCGTACTACTACGCCGGCACGATGGGGCTGGTCATGCGCGACGGCCTTAACCGCCTCACACATGTGAAAAAATATTCGCGCTTCTATCAGACGATCTGCGCCAATGTCGGACGCATCGGCTTTGCGATCGGCACCGGAAAGATTGCCGGCGCCGATCCGCGCGAGATGGCGCTCTCCGATCTCGTCGTGATCTGGGGCACCAACCCCGTCAACACCCAGGTCAACGTGATGACGCACGCCGCGCGCGCTCGCAAGGAGCGCGGCGCGAAAATCGCGGCGGTCGACATCTACGACAACGAGACCATGAAGCAGGCTGATATCAAGATCCTGCTGCGGCCAGGCACAGACGGCGCGTTTGCCTGCGGCGTGATGCACGTGCTCTTCCGCGACGGCTATGCCGACCGCGCCTATATGGACAAATACACCGACTGCCCCGCCGAGCTCGAGGCGCATCTGCAGACGCGCAACCCCGAATGGGCGTCCGCGATTTGCGGCGTGCCGGTGGCGGAGATAGAGGCCTTTGCCAAGGCCGTCGGCGAGACGAAGCGGACGTTCTTCCGGCTCGGCTACGGTTTTACGCGTTCGCGCAATGGCGCGACGCAGATGCATGCAGCGAACTGCATTCCCGCGGTGACGGGCGCCTGGCAGTACGAGGGCGGCGGCGCCTTCTTCAACAATTACGCGCTGTGGCATTTCAACGAAGCCGTCATCGAAGGTCACGATGCACTCGACAAGTCGATCCGCGCGCTCGACCAGTCGCAGATCGGCCGCATCCTCACCGGCGATGCCGAGGCCCTGCTGGGCAAGGGCCCGGTCAAGGCGATGCTGATCCAGAACACCAACCCGATGACGGTCGCGCCGGAGCAGGCGCTGGTGCGGCAGGGTTTTGCGCGCGAGGATCTGTTCGTCGCAGTGCACGAGCAGTTCATGACCGAGACGGCGCTTATGGCCGACATCGTGCTGCCGGCGACCATGTTCATGGAACACGACGATCTCTATTACGGCGGCGGCCATCAGCACATCTCGGTCGGCCCCAAGCTGATCGATCCGCCCGACGAATGCCGCTCCAACCATCAGGTGTTGCAGGCGCTGGCGCCGCGGCTTGGCGCGAAGCATCGCGGTTTCGAGATGTCGCCGCGCGAGTTGATCGACGCGACGCTGAAGCTCAGCGACCACGGCGACATCGCCGGGCTTGAGGCCGATATCTGGCGCGATCTGCAGCCGGACTTCCGCACCTCGCATTATCTCGATGGCTTCGCGCATGCCGACAAAAAGTTTCACTTCAAGGCCGATTGGGCGCATCCGCCGTTCGGCCAGACCATGGGCGATTTCGACAAGATGCCGTCGCTGCCGGACCATTGGGCCGTGATCGAGCACGCCGATCAGGCCCATCCGTTCCGGCTTGCGACCAGCCCGTCGCGCAGCTTCCTCAATACCACCTTCAACGAGACGCCGTCCTCGCAGGCGCGCGAGGGCAAGGCGAGCGTGATGATCCATCCGCTGGATGCGGCCTCCCTCGACATCGCCGACGGCGACGCGGTGACGCTCGGCAATACCCGCGGCGAGACCACGCTGGTTGCCACGCTGTTCGAGGGCGTGCGGCGCGGCGTGCTGATCGCGGAGTCCGTGCATCCCAATAAGAATCATATCGGCGGCCGCGGCATCAATATGCTCACGGGAGCCGAAGCCGTCGCGCCGATCGGCGGCGCTGCGTTCCACGATAACAAGGTCTGGATCAGGAAAGCAGCCGCGGCCTGAGCCGCGCTCGCCCTTCGATCGCGCGCAAAATTGTGTCGAGGCGCTAAAGCCGCGCCGCGTGATAGATTGCCCTTGCACCTCACGCCCGAGCTGCCGCAAATGGCTGCAAACCGGGAGCAAGGATAGAGCGTCATGACCGACACCACAGGCGTCATCACCGAGAAGCGCGGGCAGGCGTTCTGGATCACGATCAACCGGCCGGAGAAGCGCAACGCGCTGAATGGCGACGTCATTGCCGGCATCACGAAGGGCTATCGCGATGCGCATGACGACAAGGACGTCCGCGTCATCGTGCTGACCGGTGCGGGCGACAAGGCATTTTGTGCCGGCGCCGATTTGCAGAATTCCGGCGCGGCTTTCGCGATGGATCATTCCAAACCAAACGTCGATTATGCCGATCTGTTGCGCCTGTCGCAGAACGCGACCAAGCCCGCGATCGCGCGCGTCGGCGGTGTCTGCATGGCCGGCGGCATGGGGCTGTTGTGCATGACCGACATGGCCGTTGCGGCGGATCACGTCATCTTCGGTCTGCCGGAGGTGAAGGTCGGTGTGTTTCCGATGCAGGTGCTGAGCCTGTTGCAGGAGATCGCACCGCGGCGCCTCGTCAACGAATGGGCGCTCACTGGCGAGCCGTTCGATGCGAAAGCCGCGCAAGCTGCGGGCCTGCTCAACTACGTCGTGCCCACGGCCGAGCTCGATGCCAAGGTCGACTGGCTGATCGGCCGCATCGTCGACAAATCCCCGACCGCGATCCGCCGCGGCAAATACGCCATGCGCGCGATCGCATCGATGTCGTTCGACGAGAGTATCGCCTACACAGAGAGCCAAATCGCTTTGCTCGCGATGACAGAGGACGCGAAGGAAGGGCTGAAGGCGTTCGGCGAGAAGCGCAAGCCGGTCTGGACGGGACGGTGAGGGGGCGGTGCGGCGCTGTTAGACCCGTCATCCTGAGGTGCGAGTGGCGCGATGCGTGGAGCATCGCGCCGGGAGCCTCGAAGGATGCACGGCCATGATGCAGCCGGGCCGTCGCCCTTCGAGGCTCGCCGAAGAGGCGAGCACCTCAGGGTGACGGAGATAGTGCTGCGCTCAGCAATGACGGAGCAAGGCGCGCTGCCATCGTCCTCCAATTCACATCTCAAACAGCAGACGCACGCTCGCCGTCTCGCGGCGCATTCCGCCCGAGCTTTGCTCTCCGTTCCACGCCCTCTCCGAGGAAAGGGCGCAGGGAAGGCCGGGTGCCGGCTGGCACCCGCAAAAACTCCCGTGCAAGAATGATGCACACGCAAGGCACAGGAGCGGTACAGGGCAGCCAAACATCCGGCCTTCCCTGCGCAGTGGTTTGACGGCTTATGCGCGCTCTCCCCGGAGACGAGTTCCTGCTTGCCTCCGTCGCCTTGCGAAAGTCACGGACGTCGCCCCGGTTGAAGCGACGCCGCATTCGCATAGACTTGGCCGTAGCGACGACGGCCAGGACCACACGGTTTCGCCGTACGCAAGCAGACCCTGCTTCGCCAAAAGGCTTCGCAGGGGTTCGGCGCCGTTCGTACAACGCGGCTTGCGAGATGCTCACGGGGTTCGGCTCAATCCATCGCCCCGCCCTGCGTCCCACATCCGCGACGGCGCTGCCAGCGTCCACCGCAGCCCGATCCGCGGTTCGTGACGACGTACGACCGCCCCTTTCCCGGATCGGGATGGGCGGCATGTACGATAAAACCGAATTTCGGTAAAGTGGAATATTTTGACGTGCGGCCGTTGACCGAGCGATGGGGTGTTTTGCCCGTCGGGTAACGCAAGGTCTTGTAGCCCGGATGGAGCGCAGCGCAATCCGGGGTTTCTGCGCAAGTGGCATTAAGGTCCCGGATTACGCTTCGCTCCATCCGGGCTACGCCACCTTACCCCGCGTTGGCCTTCAGGCCCGCCGCCTGGATTCCGGCAACGGCACAGGCTTCGTCATTGTCCGACGTGTCGCCGGAGACGCCGACGGCGCCGAGCAGCGTCGTGCCGTTCATGATCAGCACGCCGCCAGGGACCGGCACCAGTGCGCCTTTTGCAATCGTGTTCACGGCGTCGACGAAATAGGCCTGCTCCTGTGCCCGCTGGTACAGCGCGCGCGAGCCCATGCCCATGGCGAGCGCGCCGTAGGCCTTGCCGTGAGCGATCTCGGCGCGCATCAGGCTGGTGCCGTCCTGCGCGGCTGCGATCTTGAGCACGCCGCGCGCGTCCAGGATGGTGACGACAAGCGGCTTCAGCTTCAGCTCGGTGGACTTGGTGAAGGCGGCGTCGAGGATTTTTCGGGCAGTGTCGAGCGTGAGGTCAGCCATGGCTGGGTTCCTTTGCAGCGGTTGAAGTGGAACTGGTTTCGGCGCGATCGAGGCTCATCGCCAGCACGCGGGCGACGTGAAGCGCCTCGCGTTGCGCGCCGTCGTGGATCTGGTGGCGGCAGGAGGTGCCGTCGGCGACGACCAGCGTCGTCTGATCAGCCTTCCGCACCGCAGGCAGCAGTGACAGCTCGGCCATCTCGATCGAGGCATCATAGGTGTCCGCGCCATAGCCAAAAGCGCCCGCCATGCCGCAGCAGCTCGACTCGATTGTTTTGACCTCAAGGCCGGGGACGAGCCGCAGCACTTGCTCGACCGGCTTGAAGGCGCCGAAGGATTTTTGATGGCAGTGGCCGTGGACGACGGCCTTGTCGGCGACGGTGCCGAGCGGCAATTGCAGCCGGCCGGCCTCGGCCTCGTGCACCAGAAACTCCTCGAAGGTCAGCGCTTGCGCGCCGACCGCCTGGGCGTCATCGTCCTTGCGTAGCGACGCGAGCTCGTCGCGGAGCGTCAGCAGGCAGCTCGGTTCGAGACCGACGATTGGCACGCCGCGCGCCGCAAAAGGCGCGAAGGCGGCGACGAGACGATCGAGCTCGGACCTGGCTTCGTCGACGAGGCCGGCTGACAGGAACGTGCGACCGCAGCACAGCGGGCGGCTGCCGCTCGCGGGCTTGGGCATATGGACGCGATAACCGCCGGCCGCGAGCACGCGCAGCGCGGCGTCAAGGTTCTCGCGCTCGTAGATGCGATTAAAAGTGTCGGCGAAGAGAACGACCTCGCGGCCGGTCTCCGGACCGACGCTGTCAGCCGGCGTCACGAAGACGTCGCTGCGGAAGGCGGGCAGGGCGCGGCGGGCGCTGATGCCGGCGAAGCGCTCGAACAGCTTTCGCAACAGTGGGCTGCGGTTGCGCAAATTCGCCAGCGGCGCAAAGCGCGAGGCGAGGCCGGCATAGCGTGGGAGATAGCCGACCAGGCGGTCTCGCAGCGTCAGGCCGTGGGATGCCGCGCGCGCGGCCAGCACCTCGATCTTCATCTTGGCTATGTCAACACCCGTCGGGCATTCGTGGCGGCAGGCCTTGCAGGAGACGCAGAGCTTCAGCGTCTCCATCATCTCGTCGGAGGACAATGCATCGGGGCCGAGCTGGCCGGAGATCGCGAGCCGCAGCGTGTTGGCGCGTCCTCGCGTGACGTCCTTCTCGTTGCGCGTGGCGCGATAGGACGGGCACATCACGCCGCCCTCGAGCTTGCGGCAGGCGCCGTTGTTGTTGCACATCTCGACCGCGCCCTGGAAACCGCCGCCGGCGCCGGGATAAGCGGACCAGTCGAGCTTTGTCTTGAGGTCGGCGACGCGATAGTCGGGCTTGAAGCGGAACAGCGAGCGGTCGTCCATCCTGGGCGCGTCGACGATCTTGCCGGGATTGAGCACGCTGTCGGGATCGAAGCGGTGCTTCACCTCCCTGAAATCGGCGACGAGACGCTCGCCGAACATGCTCTCATGGAATTCGGAGCGCACCAGGCCGTCGCCATGCTCGCCGGAATGCGAGCCCTTGTATTCGCGCACCAGCGCGAAAGCCTCTTCGGCGATGGCGCGCATTGCCTTGACGTCTTTTTCGAGCTTGAGGTTCAGCACCGGGCGCACATGCAGACAGCCTTCGGAGGCGTGCGCGTACATCGTGCCGCTGGTGCCGTGCCTGGCAAACACCTCGTTCAGCCGCTGGGTGTAGTCGGCGAGATGCGGCAGCGGCACCGCGCAGTCCTCGACGAAGGAGACCGGCTTGCCCTCCTGCTTCATCGACATCATGACGTTGAGCCCAGCGGCGCGGAAATCGGCGATGCCGCTCTGCAGGGCGGGCTCGGTGATCTCGACCACGCCGCCCCATTTGCGCGTGTCGTTAGTCCAGCCGAAGCCGAGATCGCCCATCAACTCGCCGAGCTGCTTGAGTCGCAATAGATTGTCGGCTTGGTCTTCCTCCGCGAATTCGACCACCAGCACGGCATCCGGATCGCCCTTGATCGCCGCATTGATGATCGGCTTGAACATCGCGATATCGCGGCCGAGCGCGATCATGGTGCGGTCGACGAGCTCGACCGCGATCGGCTTCAGCTTGACCAGATGCTGGGCTGCATCCATCGCCTCGTAGAAGCTGCCGAAGTGACAGACGCCCAGCGCCTTGTTGCGGATCACGGGCCACAGCTTCAGCTCGACCTTGGTGGTGAAGGCGAGGGTGCCTTCGGAGCCGACCAGGAGATGCGCCATGTTGTTGCGCGCGTTGCGCGGCGTGAGCGCATCGAGATTGTAGCCGCCGACGCGGCGCTGCACCTTTGGAAAGCGCGCCGCGATCTCGTCGGCCTCGCGGGCGCCGAGATCGAGCATGTCGCGGAATAGCGCCCGCATGCCGTCGCCGGCGTCGAGATCGGAGAGATCGCGCGAGACCTCGCCAAAGCGGCTCAGCGTGCCGTCGGCGAGCGAAGCCTCCAGCGACAGCGTATTGTCGCGCATGGTGCCGTAGCGAAGCGAGCGGCCGCCGCAGGAATTGTTGCCGGCCATGCCGCCGATGGTGGCACGCGACGCCGTGGAGACGTCGACTGGAAACCACAGGCCGTGCTTTTTGAGCTGGCGATTGAGGTCGTCGAGCACGATGCCGGGCTCGACGACGCAGGTGCGGCCCGCGACGTCGAGCGACAGGATCTTGTTGAGGTGCTTTGAGAGATCGACGACGAGGCCGTCATTGACGGTCTGGCCGCATTGCGAGGTGCCACCGCCGCGCGGGGTGACCTTCACGCCTTCGTCGCGGGCGATCGCCAGGGCCCGCAGCGCCTCGTCCATGGTCTTGGGCACGACTACGCCTGACGGCACGATCTGGTAGAACGAGGCGTCGGTGGCGTAACGGCCGCGGCTGAAGCCGTCGAACAGGACATCGCCGGTCATGTCCGCGCGCAGGCGCCGTTCGAGCGAGGAGGCGTTTGTCATCCCTGGTCCCGGAGTGGTCCAACGCGGCTGCTGGCCGAGTTGGAGTATTCATTCTTGTTTCTGACCGATTATATTATGAATTCAAAATGAGCAAGCCAATTGCCCCTTAGGACGCTGCTGGCGCGCCCTCTTCGGGCTCGGCGAGGTGCTCGATCGCGGCCATCCGCTTGTTGCGGAGATGCTGGAACAGGATGTCGCTGAGCTCGCTTGCGGCGCGGCGGCGCAGCGCGTCCAGGATCGCCTCGTGTTCGCGCATCGCTTCCGCCCAGCGCTGCCGCTTGCGGGCGAAGTTTGCGGAGTAGCGGACCCGGCGGATCCGTCCGGCGAAATTGGCGTAGGCGGTTTTCAGCGTCTCGTTGCGCGCGGCTGCGACGATGCTTTCATGGATGCGCTGGTTGGCCTGGAAATAGCCGTGCATGTCGCGATGCAGGTAATGGCCGTACATCTCGTAATGCAGCTGCTCGATCGCGGTGATTTCCTCATCCGTAATTGCCTCGCACGCAAGGCGCCCGGCGAGACTCTCAAGTCCGGCCATCACGTCGAACAGCTCTTCCAGGTCGCGCTGGCTGAGCTGGCGGATTCGGGCGCCGCGGTTGGGCAGCAGCTCGATCAGGCCCTCGGCCGCGAGCACTTTCAGTGCTTCGCGCAAGGGGGTGCGGGAGATGCCGAACATCTCGCAAAGCTGGCGCTCGGGAACGCGGGCGCCGTCGGGAATATTGCCTTCCACGACGTAGTCGCGCAGCCGCAGCAGGATCTCGCCATGGAGCGAGGCCTCATGACGGTTTTCCTGGCGGTCGCCGCCACTTGTGGCGGGCGGGGCGATCGGGACCCCGGTGTCGGGAATCGTGGATTTCATTTGCAGCACAATAGTTTGCTCGGCTAATCGCGTCGACGGCCACAATCGAATACCAAATTTCGATTGAACTGACAAAAAATGAATGCAAAATGGTTGCTGAAGCCGGCCAGAATCCGCCGCCAGGGAGGTTTTCATGCATCAGGGACGCCATTTCCTTCAGATTCCGGGCCCGAGCCCGGTCCCCGAGCGCGTCCTGCGCGCCATGGACATGCCGGTGATCGACCACCGGAGCGCCGAGTTCGGCGAACTCGGCCGCGCCGTGCTCGAAGGCAGCCAAAAGATTTTCCAGACCAAGGGCCCGGTCATCATCTTTCCCTCCTCGGGGACGGGGGCCTGGGAGGCCGCGATCGTCAACACGCTGTCGCCGGGCGACAAGGTGCTGATGGTCGAGACCGGCCATTTCGCCACGCTGTGGCGTCAGATGGCGGGCCGTTTCGGCATCGAGGTCGATTTCGTGCCGGGCGACTGGCGTCGCGGCGCCGATCCGGCCGTGGTCGAAGCAAAACTCAGCGAGGACAAGGCGCGCGCGATCAAGGCCGTGATGGTCGTGCACAACGAGACATCGACCGGTGCGACCAGCCGCATCGCCGAAATCCGCGCTGCGATCGACCGCGCCTCGCATCCGGCGCTGTTGATGGTCGACACCATCTCCTCGCTCGGCTCGGTCGACTATCGCCACGACGAGTGGAAGGTCGATGTCAGCGTCAGCTGCTCGCAGAAGGGTTTCATGCTGCCGCCCGGTCTCGGCTTCAACGCGATCTCGGAGAAGGCGCGCGCGGCTGCGAAGACCAACAAGATGCCGCGCTCCTATTTCGACTGGGAGGAGATGCTCAAGCCCAACGCCAACGGCTTCTTCCCCTACACGCCGGCCACCAACCTGCTCTACGGCCTGCGCGAGGCGATCGCGATGCTGCTCGAAGAGGGGCTCGACAATGTGTTCGCGCGGCATCAGCGGCTTGCCGCGGCGACACGTGCAGTCGTCAATCATTGGGGGCTCGAAGTGCTCTGCCAGGAGCCGTCGGAATTCTCGCCGGTGCTGACCGCGGTGCTAATGCCGCCCGGCCATGACGCTGATCAGTTCCGCAAGATCGTGCTCGACAATTACAACATGTCGCTCGGCTCGGGCCTCTCGAAGGTTGCCGGAAAGGTCTTCCGCATCGGCCATCTCGGTGAATGCAATGCGCTGACGCTGCTCGGCGCGCTCACCGGCGTGGAGATGGGCCTGTCGGTCGCCGGCGTGCCGCACCGCTCCGGCGGCGTCGACGTCGCGATGAAGCTGCTGGAGCAGCGCCCGCAGGGCAATGCTTCGCCGCATCTGAAAGTGGTCGGCACTTAAAAATTGCGCAGGGACACGCAAGGCCAATCATAAAAAGCGATCAAGAGGGGTGGAGATGGGAATTCGGTTCAAGGCGACACATGTCGTGCTGGCGATGCTCTGCGCGATGTATTTCATCACCTATGTCGATCGGGTGAACATCGGCACCGCGGCGAGCGAGATCCAGAAGGAGCTCGCTCTCTCGAACACCCAGCTCGGCCTCGTCTTCTCCGCCTTCGCCTATCCCTATCTGCTGTTCCAGGTGATCGGCGGCTGGGTCGGCGATCGCTTCGGACCGCGCAAGACGCTGTTCTGGTGCGGCATGATCTGGGCGGCCGCCACCATCTCGACCGGCTTCGTCAACGGTCTTGCCGCACTGTTCGTCGCGCGCTTCGCGCTCGGCTTCGGCGAGGGCGCGACGTTCCCGACCGCAACGCGCGCGATGCAATATTGGACGCCGGCCAACCGCCGCGGTTTTGCGCAAGGCCTGACCCATTCATTCGCCCGGCTCGGCAATGCCGTGACGCCGCCGGTGGTGGCGCTCCTGATCCTCTGGCTGACCTGGCGCGGCGCCTTCGTCGTGCTCGGCTTCGTCAGCCTCGTCTGGGGCGTGATCTGGGTCTGGTACTTCCGCAACGAGCCGAAGGAGCACGCCTCCATCACCGAAGCCGAGCTCGCCGCGCTGCCGCCGCGCCCGACCGGCGAGCGGCCGCGCGTGCCCTGGGGTCCGCTGTTGGGCCGGATGTGGCCGGTGACGCTGACCTATTTCTGCTACGGCTGGTGCCTGTGGCTCTATCTCAACTGGCTGCCGCTGTTCTTCAAGAACAACTACAGTCTCGACATCAAGAACTCGGCGTTGTTCGCCTCCGGCGTCTTCTTCGCCGGCGTGATCGGCGACAGCGTCGGCGGCGTGATCTCGGACAAGATCCTCGATCGCACCGGCAATGTCCGCCTGGCGCGGCTCAGCGTCACCGTCGCGGGATTTGCAGGGGCGCTGCTCTCGCTGTTCCCGATCCTGTTCGTCCACGACATCACCATCGTCGCGCTGTGCCTCTCGGCCGGCTTCTTCTGCGCCGAGCTGGTGATCGGCCCGATGTGGTCGATCCCGATGGACATCGCCCCGAAATATTCGGGGACCGCGTCAGGACTCATGAACACCGGCTCGGCCCTTGCCGCCATCGTCTCCCCGCTGGTCGCGGGCTTCGTGATCGATGCGACGGGAAACTGGTACCTGCCGTTCCTGATGTCGATGGGGTTGTTGCTGCTCGGCGGCCTCTCGGCCTTCCTGATGCACCCGGAACGCCCGTTTACGGAGGCCGAGGGACGCCTGCCGTCCGGCAAGGTGGTGGCCGCGGAGTAGGGGCGGCGGAGGGTCTCCGCTTCTGCATGGGAGTCGCCCTTTGGAGAGGGGACAAGCCGGTCAAATGGTGCTATTCGGCGGCCATCAAAACAAGGCTAGACCGGGAAGGACGCCTATGACCGTGCATACTGGAAGGCATTTTCTCCAGATTCCAGGACCGACCAACGTGCCCGACCGCGTGCTGCGGGCGATGGACATGCCGACGCTGGACCATCGCGGTCCGGAGTTCGCCGAGCTCGGTTTTGCGGTCCTGGCCTCGATGCAGCGGGTGTTCCGCACCAAGCAGCCCGTGATCATCTTCCCCTCGTCCGGCACCGGTGCCTGGGAAGCGGCCATGGTCAACGTGTTTGCGCCCGGCGACAAGGTGCTGATGTGCGAGACCGGCCAGTTCGCCGTGCTGTGGCGCGGTATCGCCGAAAAATTCAAGATCGACGTCGACTTCATCCCGAGCGACTGGCGCCATGGCGCCGACCTCGCCGAGATCGAGAAGCGGCTTAGCGCCGACAAGCAGCACGCGATCAAGGCGGTTTGCGTCGTCCACAACGAGACCTCGACCGGCTGCGTGACGCCGCCGCTCGACGTTCGCAAGCTGCTCGACCGCGTCAAGCATCCGGCGCTTCTGATGGTTGACACCATCTCCGGCCTCGGCTCGATGGAATACGAGCACGATGCCTGGGGCATCGACGTCTCGGTCGCCGGCTCCCAGAAGGGCCTGATGCTGCCGCCGGGTCTCAGCTTCAACGCCGTCTCGGAGAAGGCGCTCGCCGTTGCCAAGACCAATCCGGGCATGCGCTCCTATTGGGACTGGCAGGAGGTCATCACCTTCAACAAGCTCGGCACCTTCCCTTATACGCCCGCGACCAATCTGCTCTATGGCCTGCGCGAAGCGGTCAAGATGCTGGAGGACGAGGGGTTGGAGAACGTCTGGACCCGCCACAAGCGCCACAGCGCAGCGACGCGCGCCGCGGCCAGGGTCTGGGGCCTCGAGACGCAGTGCGTCGATCCGGCCGCGCACTCGCCGGCGCTGACCGGCGTGCGCGTGCCTGACGGACACGATGCCGACGCCTTCCGCAAGGTGGTGCTGGAAAACTTCGACATGTCGCTCGGCACCGGCCTGAACAAGGTCAAGGGCAAGGTGTTCCGCATCGGCCATATCGGTCATTTCAACGATCTGATGCTGATGGGCACACTCGCTGGCGTCGAGATGGGCCTGGATCTTGCAAAGATTCCGCACCGGAGCGGTGGCGTGCTGGCGGCCATGGACGTCCTGAAGGGGCGCGACGCCGTGCCGATGGCCAAAGCCCAGGTCGCTTAAAGGCTCAAATGGCCTGAACTAATTTGGAAAGTGAGCGCGCGATGAACGCACCGACGACGACCAACGAAGACCTGCTCTACTCCGTCACGGACGGCATCGCGCGGATCACCTTCAACCGCCCGCAGGCGCGCAACGCCATGACCTTCGCCATGTATGACCGCATGGCGGAGATCTGCCTGGAGATCAACGCCGATCGTTCGATCAAGGCGCTGATCCTCACCGGCGCCGGTGACAAGGCGTTCGCCTCCGGCACCGACATCTCGCAATTCCGCGCCTTCAAGACGGCGCAGGATGCGCTCGACTACGAGGCACGGATCGACCGTGTGCTCGGCACGCTCGAGCAGTGCCGCGTGCCCGTGATCGCGGCCATCGCGGGCGCCTGCACTGGCGGTGGCGCCGGCATCGCCGCCTGCTGCGACTTGCGCATCGGCACCGAGACGACGCGCATGGGTTTCCCGATCGCGCGCACGCTCGGCAACTGCCTGTCGATGTCCAACATCAGCCGCGTCGTTTCGCTGGTGGGTCCGGCCCGCACCAAGGATCTGATCTTCAGGGCGCGCCTGGTCGAAGCGCAGGAAGCGTTGTCGCTCGGCCTGCTCACCGAAATCGTCCCTGACGTCGAGACGCTGCAGCGCCGCGCCGACGAGACCGCAAGGCTCGTCGCGAGCCATGCTCCGCTGACGCTCGAAACGACCAAGGAAGCGGTGCGCCGCATCCGCCCCACGCTGTCGCGCGAACAGGGCGAGGACCTGATCCTGAAGGCCTATATGAGTGAGGATTTCCGCGAAGGCATGGACGCCTTCCTCAACAAGCGCACGCCGAACTGGAAGGGCAAGTAGCGCGCGCTTCGTCCGCCGAAAGTCACATGCGGCGGATTGTCCACCTGCTTGAACTCGCGCGCTTTAGTCCGCACAATGCGCCGATAGCTTTCCCGGCGCCACAAAGCCAATAAGAACCAGGGGACGAAACTCGTGCGAATTCCAGTGAAAGCCGTCGGAGCTGCGACGGCCTTGTTGTTGAGCGCGCCAGCCTTTGCCGGCTGGGAGCCCACCAAGCCGGTCGAGATCGTCGTGGCCGCAGGCGCAGGCGGCGCCTCCGACCAGATGGCGCGGATGATGCAGGCCGCGATCCAGAAGAACAGTCTGATGAAGCAGCCGATCGTGGTCTCGCTCAAGGGCGGCGCGTCGGGTGCGGAAGCGCTGATGTACATGAAGTCCAGCGAGGGCGATCCGAACAAGGCGCTGATCGCCTATTCGCTGATCTACATGCTGCCGCTGTCGGCCAAGATCCCGTTCAACTGGCGCGAGCTGACCCCGGTCTCGGTGATCGCGCTCGACCAGTTCGTGCTGTGGGACAACAGCGCCGGCCCCAAGACGGTGAAGGAGTTCGTCGACGCCGCGAAGGCGGCGAGCTCCCCGTTCAAGATGGGCGGCACCGGCTCCAAGCGCGAGGATCACGTGCTGACCGTCTTCCTCGAGCAGAAGACCGGCGCGAAATTCTCCTATCTGCCCTACAAGTCCGGCGGCGAGGCCGCGACCCAGCTCGTCGGCAACCACACAGAATCCAACGTCAACAACCCGTCCGAAAATCTCGAAGTCTGGCGCGCCGGCCAGGTGCGTCCGCTCTGCGTGTTCGACAAGGAGCGCATCGCCTACAGCAGCAAGGTGACGGACACGCAGTCCTGGGCCGACATTCCGACCTGCAAGGAAGAGGGCGTCGACGTCCAGTATCTGATGCTGCGCGCGATGTTCCTGCCCGGCAAGGTCACGCCGGAGCAGCAGGCATTCTATGTCGAGCTGTTCCACAAGGTGACGCAGACAGCCGAATACAAGGACTACATGGAAAAGCAGGCATTGAAGCCGATCTTCCTGACCGGCAAGGACATGGTGCAATTCCTCGAAGAGGACGATGCCGTCAACAAGTCGCTGATGACGGAAGCCGGATTCGTCGCGAAGTAAGATGCTCTTCTCCCTCGCCCCGTTCTTACGGGGAGAGGGTTGGGGTGAGGGGCTCCCTCCGCGAGCCCGACTCTCACCGTATCCGCGGAGACTCCCCCTCACCCTGACCCTCTCCCCGCAAGTGGGGAGAGGGGGAATAGAACGCAGTCAGTCCCTCAACAGCTCATGTCCCAAACCGATCTTGAAATCGTCGTCGACGATCCGACCGCGCCCGAGGAAAACTCACCCTCCGTCACGAGCTCAGGCACGGTCGAAATCATCGTCTGCCTGCTGCTGCTCGCGCTCGCCGCGATCCTCGGCTACGACAATTGGCGCACCGGTGCGTCCTGGGATTCGACCGGGCCTGAGCCCGGCTATTTCCCGTTCTATCTCTCCCTCGTCCTTGCCGGCGGCAGCCTTTGCGGCCTGATCGCCGCGCTCGTCGCGCGCCGCGGCGCTGCCGAGACCTTCGTCACGCGCGCGCAGGCGCGCCGCGTGATGGCGGTGTTCGTGCCGACGCTGCTGTTCTGCCTGGTGACGCAGTTCCTCGGCCTCTATGTCGCAAGCTTCCTGCTGATCGCGGGCTTCATGCGGGCGATCGGCAAGATCGCGCTGTGGAAGTCGCTGCTCACCGCCTTCCTGTTCACGGCGATCATGTTCGTCACCTTCGACATCGCCTTCGACGTCATCATGCCGAAGGGGCCGCTCGAAGCGGCCTTCGGCTACTAGGCGGACCCGCGATGGAAGCTTTCGGTCTCCTGCTTCACGGCTTCGCCGTCCTGCTGACGTGGAAGACGCTCGTGCTGATGATGGTCGGGCTGGTGCTCGGGATCTTCGTCGGCGTGCTCCCCGGCCTCGGCGGCCCCAACGGCGTTGCGATCCTTTTGCCGCTCACCTTCACGATGGATCCGACCTCGGCGATCGTGATGCTGTCCTGCATCTACTGGGGCGCGCTGTTCGGTGGTGCGATCACCTCGATCCTGTTCAACATCCCCGGTGAAGCCTGGTCGGTCGCCACCACCTTCGACGGCTATCCGATGGCGCAGCAGGGCAGGGCGGCGGAGGCGCTGACCGCGGCGTTCACGTCGTCCTTCATCGGCTCGCTGGTCGCGGTGCTGCTGATCACCTTCCTCGCGCCGATGATCTCGTCCTTTGCGCTGAAGTTCGGTCCGCCCGAGTTCTTCGCGGTGTATCTGCTGACCTTCTGCTCTTTCGTCGGCCTCGGGCGCGAGGCTAAGCACAAGACGGTCATCTCGATGTCGCTGGGGCTGTTGCTCGCAGGCATAGGCATGGACACGGTGTCGGGCCAGCTGCGCATGACCTTCGGCTCATCCGAGCTGTTGCGGGGCATCAACTTCCTCGTTGCCGTCATCGGTCTGTTCGGCATCAGCGAGATCCTGCTGACGATGGAGGAGCGGCTGGCGCTGCGCGGCCACGCGGCGAGCATTTCGCCGCGCGTGGTGCTGAGCGTGTGGAGGGACCTGCCGAAATACTGGGTGACGCTGCTGCGCTCCTCCTTCATCGGCTGCTGGCTCGGCATCACCCCGGGCGGCGCGATCGCGGCATCCTTCATGGGCTACAACCTCGCCAAGCGTTTCTCCAAGGATACCGAGAGCTTTGGCAAGGGCCGCATCGAGGGCGTGTTCGCGCCGGAAACGGCAGCGCATGCCTCCGGCACCGCGGCACTGCTGCCGATGCTGGCGCTCGGCATTCCCGGCTCTGGCACGGCTGCGATCCTGCTCGGCGGGTTGATGGTGTGGGGGCTCAATCCCGGCCCGCTGCTGTTCGTCGAGCACAAGGATTTCGTCTGGGGCCTGATCGCCTCGATGTATCTCGGCAATGTCGTCGGACTCGTGCTGGTGCTGACCACGGTGCCGATCTTCGCCTCGATCCTGCGTGTGCCGTTCGCGGCCGTCGCGCCGATGATCGTGGTGTCCTGCGCGATCGGCGCCTATGCGATCCAGAATGCGATGTTCGACATCTGGCTGATGCTCGGCTTCGGTGTCGTCGGCTACGTCTTCAAGAAGATCGGCATTCCGCTGGCTCCGTTCACGCTGGCGCTCGTGCTCGGCAACCGCGCCGAGGATGCCTTCCGCCTGTCGATGATCGGTGCCAGTGGCGACCTCAAAGTGTTCTGGTCGAACGGACTGGTCGGCTCGATCACGACGCTCGCCATCGTGCTGCTGTTCTGGCCGGCAATCGACGGGCTGCTTGCCCGCGTCGGATGGACGTTGCGCGCCAAGCCCGTATCGCGCTAGGCGCGGCAAGTCATTGTAAGTTCAAATGCTTATGGTTCAGTCGTCTGCGACGACAGGCTGTGCGCTGTCAAGGTCTCAAGTCTACCGGTGCCGACATTCCGCTCGCTTGACGGATGGTTTTGCGCAGCCGATCTCCGGGCGTGTGGCATCAGTTGCAAAACGTCCAACGGCGTGCTCAAGGATGCGCCCGTAATGTGCACCAACGACGGTTTGCAAGTCCATGACTCATCCCGCTAATCGACACGCAATCGTCATCGGCGGCGGAGCCAGCGGTGTCCTCCTTGCACATCAACTGCTGCATCATCCGGCTTCGAACTTCCGAGTCACGCTGATCGAAACGCGCGCCGAGATCGGGCGAGGGCTGGCCTATCACACCGGGAATCCCGACCACCTGCTCAATGTTCGGGCAGCCAATATGAGTGCGTTGCCGGATCAGCCGGACCATTTCTGGCGATGGGCTTCGTCGCAAGACATCGCAATTTGTCCTGATCCCTACTGCTTCGTTCCCAGGCGGGTCTACGGAACCTACATCGCTGGCTTGATCGAGCCGATCATCGCGAGCAATTCGCACAGATTGACGATCGTCCAGGAGACCTGTGTCGGGGTTCGGGAAAGCGCCGCGAGCGTGGAGGTGAGCCTGGCCGGTGGCCATCGTCTGACCGGCGATATCGCGGTGCTTGCGACCGGCCACGATACGGGGGAGCCGAAGCCGGGCGCTTACGCAAATCCCTGGGCTCCGCCTGCCGGAATGGACAGGGATAGCGCGGTTCTCATTCTCGGAACCGGGCTGACGATGGTCGACTACGTCTTGTCGCTACTCCGGGATGGACATCGGGGGCCGATCGTTGCGATGTCGCGACGCGGCCTGCTGGCGACGGCCCATCGGCGTGTCGAGCCGATGTGCATCGAGGAGGCCGAGGTTCCTTTCGGGCAAGGCAGCGGAGTGCTGTTCCGGTGGTTCCGTCACAGGGTCGATGCGCACGTGGCCCAAGGGGGCGACTGGCGCAGTGTCGTCGACGCCATTCGTCCGTACACCCAGCGCATCTGGCGCGAGCTCTCGGTGCCGTCGCGGCGACGCTTTCTCGAACATGCGCGCGCGTGGTGGGACGTTCATCGCCATCGCATGGCCCCCGAGGTGGAGACCCGGATCGCAGGCGCCCTTGCCGAGCAGAAACTGAAGATTATGGCAGCCAAGGTAGTCGCCCTGACGGCAAACGAAGGCGGGGTATCGGTTCGATATCGCCCCCGCGGCGAGCGCGAGATCCGCGCGATGCAGGTGGGCGCCGTCGTGGACTGCACGGGCGTGGTGAAGGATCCACGCGCGACCGCGAATCCCGTGGTGCGCAACCTGTTGCAGGAAGGTCGGGCGCGGATCGATCCACTGGGTATCGGGATCGACGTCAGCGCGGATTGCGCGATCATTGACGGGAACGGATCTCCCTCGCATCGGCTTTTCGCCGTTGGACCTCTGACGCGCGCAGCCTTCTGGGAAATCATCGCGATTCCCGACATTCGCAATCAATGCGCCGAACTGGCCGCGCGCCTGACTCGCGCCTGACCCTCGCTTGGTTGCCTGGGGCGAAGCCTGCTTCCTCCGTCAATCGATGATATGACGGACGACCATCTTTGTGGCCGGAGGGAAACCGTGTTCTTCGTTCTATCCAAGACGCTCGGCATCATGGCGCTGCCGCTGAATTTCCTGATCGCCCTCGGCGTACTCGGCTCACTCCTGCTCATGACGCGATTCCTCAGGCTCGGTCGTGCGCTGCTGGTTCTGTCTGCATTGATGCTCGCGGTCTGCGGGTTCGCGCCGGTCGGAAACCTGCTGCTTTATCCGCTGGAGTCCCGCTTCCCGGCGTGGAGCCCGTCCCAACCCGCGCCGGATGGCATCATCGTTCTCGGTGCGTCGATCGACCTCGACATGTCCGCGGCTCATGGTACGCCGGTTGTGAGTACCTCGGCCGACCGGATCCTGATGGCCGCAGCACTGGCTCGGAAATATCCCAAAGCGCGCGTGGTCTATACGGGTGGCAGCCCCAATCTGACCTCCGACGATGCGAAGGAAGCCGACTTCGCGGCGGCGTTGTTTGAAAGCCTGGGGATCGACAAGAGCCGGTTGATCCTGGAACGTCGGTCCCGCAACACCTACGAGAACGCACTGTTCACAAAGGCCATGGTCGATCCCAAGCCCGGCGAGCGCTGGCTGCTCGTGACCTCGGCCTATCACATGCCGAGGTCGATTGGGCTGTTTCGGAAAGTGGGGTTTGTGGTCGAGCCCTGTCCGGTCGATTGGCGCGTCGGCATCGGACGGGACGTCTTCTCGTTCACGGACGTCGCGGAGGACGGCCTATCGCGGACCAATGTCGCCGTGCGCGAGTGGCTCGGCCTGATCGCCTATCGGGCCGCAGGCCGCATCGACGAATTGCTTCCGGGGCCGCAGGGCTGAGACCCCAGCCCAAGGCATCTCAAAGGCGCCGGAGGAGTTCGACGACCTGATCGGCGAGTTCGTCCGGGCGGTGACCGACCGTCTCCAGCCGGATTTCCGGGCGCTCGGGTGCCTCATAGGGCGCGTCGATGCCGGTGAAGTTCTTGATCTTGCCTTCCTTCGCCTTGGAATAGAGCCCCTTGGGGTCGCGCCGCATGCACTCTTCGATGGGCGTGTTGACGAACACTTCGATGAAATCTCCCTCCGCCACTAGGCCGCGGACCATGTCGCGCTCGGCCTTGTAGGGCGAAATGAACGAGCAAATCACGATCAGGCCGCTGTCGACCATGAGCTTGGCGACCTCGCCGACACGCCTAATGTTCTCGACCCGATCGGCTTCCGTGAAGCCGAGATCCCTATTGAGCCCGTGGCGGAGATTGTCGCCGTCGAGCAGCATGGTGTGGTTGCCGGTCGCGAACAGCTTCTGATCGAGAATGTTGGCGATCGTCGATTTGCCCGCCCCAGACAGGCCCGTGAACCAGATGATCCGCGGCTTCTGGTTCTTGAGCGCGGCGCGTTCGGCCTTGCCGAGCGAGAGCGGCTGCCAGGCGATGTTGCTGGCGCGCCGCAGCGGAAATGCAATCATGCCGGCACCGACGGTGCGATTGGTATAGCGGTCGATGACGATGAAGGCGCCGGTCCGGCGGTTGGTCTCATAGGAATCGAAGGCAACCGGCAGCGCCGTGGCGAAATTGCAGAACGCGATCTCGTTCAGGCCGAGGGTGGTCGCGGCAAGATGCTCGCGGGTGTTGACATCGACGCGGTATTTGATCGCGGTGACGCTCGCCGCCGTGATCGTCTGGGTGCCGATCCTGACGACATAGTTGCGCGCGGGTACGAGCGGTTCTTGATCCATCCAGATCAGATGGGCGGCGAACTGGTCGGCAACCTCAGGACGTTCGGTCGGCTTTGCCAAGATGTCGCCGCGGACGATGTCGATCTCGTCCTGGAGCGTGATCGTCACGGCATCGCCGGCTTCCGCCTTCGATAACTCGCCGTCGTAGGTCACGATCTCCTTGATACGGCTCGTATGGCCGGACGCGGATACAACGATCGCATCACCGGGCGCGACGCTGCCTGACGCCACCGTTCCGGTGAAGCCGCGGAAATCGAGATTGGGGCGGTTGACCCACTGCACGGGAAAGCGGAAAGGCAGTCCGGTCGTCTCGCTCGCGACGTCGATGCTTTCGAGATAATCGAGCAGGCAGGGGCCGTGATACCAGTCGGTATTGCCCGAGCGCTCGATGATGTTGTCGCCGTAGCGCGCCGACATCGGAATCGGAACGATCGAGGAGAAGCCGAGGCCGGTGGCAAAGGCGACGTAGTCGCCGACGATGCGGTCGAACACGTCCTTCTTGTACTCGACCAGATCGATCTTGTTGACGGCAACGACGACGTGCTTGATGCCGAGCAGCGAGCAGATGAAGGAATGGCGCTTGGTCTGCACCAGGACACCCTTGCGGGCGTCGATCAGGATGATGGCAAGCTGCGCGGTCGAGGCACCGGTGGCCATGTTGCGCGTATACTGCTCGTGGCCCGGCGTGTCCGCGACCATGAAGGAGCGACGCGGGGTCGTGAAGAAGCGGTAGGCGACATCGATGGTGATGCCCTGCTGCCGCTCGGCCTCAAGGCCGTCGACCAGGAGGGCGAAATCGATGTCGTCGCCGGTGGTGCCATGCTTGGCGCTGTCGCGCGCGAGCGCGGCCAGTTGATCCTCGAAGATCAGCTTGCTGTCGTGCAGCAGCCGCCCGATCAGGGTCGACTTGCCGTCGTCGACCGAGCCGCAGGTGATGAAGCGCAGCTGGTCCTTGGTCCCGGTCGAATGCGGCTCGCGAAGAACGGAGGTGTCCATCAGAAATAGCCCTCGCGCTTCTTCTTTTCCATCGAGGCAGCCTCATCGGAATCGATCAGGCGTCCCTGCCGTTCCGAGACGGTTGCCGTCTGCATCTCCGCGACGATGTCCTTGATCGTGGTCGCGGTGGAATCGATCGCGCCGCTGAGGGGATAGCATCCCAATGTACGGAATCGGATCATCCGCATTTCAGCCGTCTCGTTCGGCTCCAGCGGGAGGCGGTCGTCATCCACCATGATGAGCGTGCCGCCGCGCCGTACGACGGGGCGCATCTTGGCGAAGTAGAGCGGCACAACCGGGATGTTCTCGAGCATGATGTATTCCCAGATATCGAGCTCGGTCCAGTTCGACATCGCGAACACGCGCATCGTCTCGCCTTGCCGGATGCGGGTATTGAAGAGATTCCACAGCTCCGGTCGCTGGTTGCGTGGATCCCAGACATGGCCCGCGGAGCGGAACGAGAAGATGCGCTCCTTGGCCCGGCTCTTCTCCTCGTCGCGCCTTGCGCCGCCGAACGCCGCATCGAACTCGTAGAGATCCAGCGCCTGCTTCAGGGCGTCGGTCTTCATGACCTGGGTGTGCAAAGAGGAGCCGGAGGAGATCGGGCCGATGCCGCGCTCGACGCCTTCCTTGTTCACATGGACGATCAGATCGGCGCCGATGCGCTTGGCGGTCTCGTCGCGAAACGTGATCATCTCCCGGAACTTCCACGTGGTGTCGACATGGAGGAGGGGAAACGGGAGCCTGGCCGGATGAAACGCTTTCATCGCCACGTGGAGCATCACGCTCGAATCCTTGCCGATCGAATAGAGCATGACCGGCTTTTTGAACTCGGCGACCACGTCGCGCATGATCTCGATCGATTCAGCCTCAAGGCGGCGGAGATGTCGGGGCAGCATATTGGTCTTTTGATCCGGTCAGATTTTGTACAGTCGTTGCGCTATTCGCCGATGCTTCCGCCCCATGCAACGAAGTGACCGTTGCGATAGGCCGGTTTGCCGTAGCGAAGGTCCTCTCCGTCGAGGCCGACAATGCGTCCGCCGGCTGCCAGAAGCACCGCGTGCCCCGCGGCCGTATCCCACTCCATGGTCGGAGCCAGACGTGGATAGACGTCTGCCGCACCTTCCGCAACCGCGCAGAATTTGAGCGACGATCCGTACGGCTTCAGTTCCCGGATCCGGCGCCGGCTGATCCACCCCTGTGTGGCATCGTCGAGGTGGGACCGGCTTGTGACGGCCCGCAAACCCTCGGGCGAAGGGGCCTGCACCTCGATTGTCTGCATTTCGCTGAACGAGGGGCCACATGCGCCGGGTTCGACATGCAACTTGTAGGCGTTCGATCCGCCGAGATAGAGCTGGGACAGGGCCGGCGCATAGACAGCGCCCGCCACCGGTGACCCGTCTTCGATCAGGGCGATATTGACCGTGAACTCGGCAGCCCCCCGGATGTATTCCTTGGTGCCGTCGAGAGGGTCGACGAGGATGAAGTGCGGATTCCGCGTCGTCACGGTCCCGTCGCAAGTTTCCTCCGTGATGACGGGCAAATCAGAAAGATTGCGCGCGAGGCACGACCGAATGACCTCGTCGGCCTGAAGATCGGCGGCGGTGACCGGCGAGCCATCGCTCTTGTATTGCGGATCGCTCGCCGTCGCGCGGACCCTCATGATGGCTTCGCCGGCGCGAACGGCGATCAGACCAAAAAGGCGCGCAATGCGATCAGCCTCGCCCAACGATCCCTTGCCGCTCATCGGACCGGTTCGCCGGCGCTTTGCTCCGACCCGGCCGTCGTCACCGGACAATGGCGCGAACCGGTGCTGCCAGCCAACATGATCCCCTTCATAAGCCCTCATGCGATCCATCGTTCGGAAATATAGCAGATCGCCCGTCCACGGCAAGTTTGCCATAGGGCAGAACCACTTACGGGCGTGCGGGAGCATTTTCGGAATCCCCCTTTCGGCCGGCCCGTCACGCGACCGCCCGTCATCACGCTCCATGCTCCACCAATCATCAAACTGAAAAACAACGACGATAGCTCTGATAGCGCACTATTCCGCCTTCTCTCCACCTTGTGCGATTTCGTGTCCGTCGTGCTCGCGAGCCGGCCAAGCAAATTTAGACGTGCTTCCGAAATCTCATAAGTGGCGGCGCTTGTGTTGCACCCAGCAACACGACGAGTTCCACTGCGCTGCAACAGTGTTGCAGACACCACCGCGACCGATGCGGGCAACATCGTTGCCGTCGGCAACATGATCACGGATGCCGGCGATATCGGCAACGCGCTGAGCGTGGCCGATATCAACGGCCTTGCGGTCTCCGGCGCCCTGGACGTCGCGGGTACTTATGGCACGTTCACGGTCTTCAACGACGGCACCTATCTCTACACTGCCAATCCGGCGCTCGACGGGCTGGCCGATGGCCAACATGCCACCGATCTGTTCAATTTCACGGTCACCAACAGCTTCGGGCGTCTGCGGCATTCAGCATCCGCTTAGGGGTGTTCGCGGTGCCAATGAGGTGCGCTGAACCGGCCATTCCGGTGCGCCTGCGCCCGGTTGGTGGCGGCGCTCGCTTTTTTCACGCCAGGGAGGTCGGCCGGCGTATCTCTGCAAGCATTTCAATCGCTCGCCATCGTGCTATGGAGAGGAGAAACGGCGGATCATGGCGCGGCCGGCTTTGAGCGGAGCTGAGGTGGTATCCATGTTGAGAATTCTGTAGCGCGGATGTCTGGTGTTGCTACCTCGCGCGTAAACCGCGCTGACAGATACCTCTCCTTGGTCGTTTGGTCGGGGCTGGGCCTGTTTGTGTTCGTGTGCGTATTTGACCCAGCGAACAAGCTGACCGGCCTGAAGTCGCCCCTGTTTGGGGGGCTTTGGCTGGTGACGCTGTATGGCTTGGCGATCAATCGATCGGGGCAGAAATTGCCAACGGGACTGCTGGCATATGTGCTCTGCTTCATCGCAATTCCGCTACTGTCTGTTGTTTGGTACTTCGTTATCGACGGCACCCAGCCTTTCGAGGGCTTTCAGCTCCTCAAAGGCTATGTCCTTGTCTCGATCGCACTTGTCCTGTTTCTCAATCGGTGCGATTCTATTCCGTTGCTCTGTGCAGCACTGACGAGTTCGGCTGTGCTCAGCGTGGCACTCTTCGTCTACCTCGAGATCAATCCACATGCCTACGATCATCTGAAGCAGATTGCCGATCCGACGGGCGTGCTTATCCTCGATAAGCGGAAATTCGGGCCGCAGTTGGAACTGCTTCAGGTCTATCTTGCGAGCAGCCCGATGCTGGTGGTCTCCGCCGCCTACTATTTCCATCGCGGAATGACGGAATCCGATCGTCGGTGGATGCGCGTGTGCTGGAGCTTGGTGGCTCTCAACCTGGCTGGCCTGATTGTCGGCGGTACGCGGAATAATATCCTTGGGGCGCTGATTCTGCCGTTCCTCTTGTGGCCGCTATATCAACGCCAACCCTTGCGCAGCGCATTGGTCAGTGTCGGGTTGCTTGCTCTTTGTGTCCTGCCAGCGTTGGGAACGCTGCGCGCACTTTTCGATATGAATGAGCCGTCCAATCACATTAAGCTCGAGTTGCTGCACGACTACCTGAAGATCTTTTCGAATGATCCGGTCACTCTGCTGCTCGGCCAGGGGCTTGGAGCTTATCAATACTGGGGCGCAAAAGGGGGCAGTTCCTACATTTCCGAGCTGACCTACCTCGAACTGGTGCGAAATTTCGGCTTGATTGGGGCCGTCGCCATGATGACGCTGTTGCTGGCCCCGATATCGCTCGCCTTCGCCACCGGCTCCCAACGGCAACGCGCACTAGTATTGTCATACGGCCTCTATTTGGTTGCCTGCGCTACAAACCCGAATCTGTTCTCGTCGATGGGGATATTGATCTTGTCCATCCTCCTCGCCAGCGCGGCAATGGAACGCCCGTTATCGTCTCACGAGCCGACGTCTGCACCGCGCCTTGGCTAGCCTGCCATTTGCTTGTATTCGGAGTTACTCGAACGGCGTTTCTGTTGCGATCCGGGCAAGAACCTTGTTTGAGCGAGTGCTGCCGGAGCTATTTCCAACAAACTCCAACATTGGCAAGATCAAGATGGAGTGACGCCGCACCGTGGTCGAGTGCCAAGATTCTCGACCGGTTGCGTTTTGCGACTGTAGGGGAGTTCGGTCGTTCATGGGCATCTACCGGCTGCTCAGGTGGCTACCGCAGGCGACAGTATTCCCCATTCGCAAACGCACCTAGCGAGACGACAAGCCCCAGGAGTGCTCTGACCAAAAGGAACACGTGATAGTACTTCGACACATCGGCCCCAGCTCGAAGTCGGGGGCTCCTGTGGTAGGTGTCTCCATGATGCTCTCGTTGGAGACGATCCGTGTCGGTTGCTTATCCAATGGCCAATTCAAAGGCATTTCCTACGCCTTCTTCGAGGGCTTCGTATATCCCCTTTACGATGTGGAAGGTGGAGAAGGAAGTTGCCTGCCGTGCCAATCTGTGGCGGCGGCACCGACGAAATGGACCGAAAAACCGATCACCAAGGGCGCGGCAGCGCGCCGACGCGCTGTGGTGGAAGGCAAA
Source organism: Bradyrhizobium ganzhouense (assembly GCF_049949285.1). NCBI lineage: Bacteria > Pseudomonadati > Pseudomonadota > Alphaproteobacteria > Hyphomicrobiales > Nitrobacteraceae > Bradyrhizobium > Bradyrhizobium ganzhouense. The sequence continues at coordinate 6,373,094 of NZ_CP181318.1, read as the reverse complement.
ACAGGAAGGGGTAAGTATCTTGTCTGCGCCATCACGGTCACGCTAGGATGAGGGAATGAGCAGCATTCAACGCCACGAGGATCGGTACGGTTTCCATCCATTCCATGGAAAACAGTTTGTTGTTTCGCTGGCGCTCGGGTTGGCGGCTATCTTTGCACACGTTTTGGTTGTGTTCTTGAGCTGACTATGCCGCCTCATCTTTCCCGTCTTCGAGAGGTCATTCGAACTGCGATCAAGTCGAGAGCGATCCGGCATCGCTATAATCGGCGTCTGGACAATCTAGGGAATGCCAACGGTGCATTTGCCGCCGGCGAGAGCGCGGAGGATGGATCATTGGTCGATCGCCTGGTCGCAAGCTTCAAGTCGCGGGCGGAGCAGCCGACCGGGCAATGGGCCGACATCTATTCGGAGCGCCACTCGGACATCGTGCAGGCTATCGCGGCGAACGATCGCGCCGGGATCGAGCGCATCCTTCGCGATCCCATTACGTCCGACATCTTTTTCGGCTTCGACAGCACCGTACGATCACTGCGGGCCGGCGGCCTGCGGATCGAGGATCGCCATGCGCCGCGACTCGTCCTTGACGGACTGGTTACGTTCGCGGAAGCGATCGGCGCGCGGCCGCTTGAATATCCGGAGAACTATGGCCTGCGCCGCCATCCGATCGCCGTGGAAGAAGTGTTGGAGCAGATCGACCGGGCGCTTGACGTTGCATTCAAGGTTCCAAATCCCTATCGCGGCGAATACGGGCTGGCGACGCCACGCGGCGTGGTGTCGTTTCGCGTTCCCCAGGCAATGTACCAGGCTTGGCGAATCGCACGGCTGCTGGACGGTATTGAGCATCCGCGCGTGCTCGAGATCGGCGGCGGCCTTGGCCGCACCGCCTACTATGCGCGTGCGTTTGGCGTGCGCGACTACGCCATCGTCGACATCCCCGTGAGCTCGTTGGCCCAGGGTTATTTCCTAGGTCGCACGCTGGGGCCCGAGGCTGTCGCGCTCTATGGCGAACAGCGCCATGCGGACGCGATCAAGCTGCTTTCGCCGGCTGACTTCGTGCACGGTAGCGAGCGCTACGACCTCATCGTCAACGTCGATTCGTTAACGGAAATCGGACGAGAGGCCGCGGACGAATATTGGCGGCAGATCAGGGCGCGCGCGGACCGCTTTCTCTCCATCAACCATGAGGCCAACGAGTTCACCGTCACCGAGCTCATCGCGCCGGCAAGAGCAAGCCGGGCCCCCTATTGGTTGAGGCGCGGCTATGTGGAGGAGTTCGTGGATCTGCGGTAATAGGGCCAGGTTTCGTGGCACCCGTCGCGCCTCTCGGTCCAGTCGTGATCCTCGGCGGCGCTCAGGCGCCCAGCTCACACGACCTTGGCCAGCCTGAGCTGTGCGATTTCGTCGCTCGTAAATCCGAACTCGGCGAGCACCTCTTCGGTTTGCTCGCCAAACTCTGGCGGTCGCGCAGCCATCCTGCTCGGGGTGCGTGACAACTTGACCGGCTGTGCGAGAAGCCGGATCGGCCGGTTCTCCTCATTCGGCACATCCTGCGCAATGCCGAGATGCTTGACCTGCGCATCCTCGAACATCTGGTCGATCGCATAGATCGGCCCGCAGGGCACGCCCGCCTCGTTGAGTTCCCTGACCCAGGTCTCGGTCGATTTCGTCACGGTTTGTTTGCTGATCTCCGCATTCAGTGCGTCGCGGTTCTTCGAGCGCGCCGGTGCGGTGGCGTAATCCGGATTGGTGACCATCTCGGGGGCGCCGATCGCTTGCGTGCAGCGCTCCCAGATTCGTCCGCCGGTGGTCGCGATGTTGATGTAGCCGTCGGACGTCTTGAACACGCCGGTCGGGATGCTGGTCGGATGGTTGTTGCCGGCCTGGCCGGCGACTTCCTTATCCATCAGCCAGCGCGCGGCCTGAAAGTCCAGCATGAAGATCTGGGCCTGCAACAGCGACGTCTGGACCCATTGCCCCTCGCCGGAAACCTCGCGCTCCAGGAGCGCGGTGAGGATGCCGAGCGCGCAGAACAGCCCGGCCGTGAGGTCCGCGACCGGGATGCCGACCCGCATGGGGCCGCCACCGGGGGCGCCGGTGACCGACATCAGGCCGCCCATACCCTGGGCGATCTGATCGAAGCCCGGCCGCTTGTGATAGGGGCCGTCCTGGCCGAACCCTGAAATGCTGCCATAGACCAGGCGCGGATTGATCCCGCGCAGGCTCTCATAGTCGATGCCGAGCTTGGTCTTGACGTCGGGACGGAAGTTCTCGACGACGACGTCGGCCTTCGCGACCAGGCGCTTAAACACATTGAGGCCCTTGGGGTCTTTCAGGTTGAGTGTCATGGCGCGCTTGTTGCGGTGCAAATTCTGGAAGTCGGCGCCCTGGCGGGGCCCGCCGGGTTGCTCGCCGCCGCTGTCCTCCAGGAGCGCGTCGACCTTGATGACATTGGCGCCCCAATCGGCCAATTGTCGCACGCAAGTCGGTCCCGAACGGACCCGGGTCAGGTCGAGCACGGTGAAGCGGGAGAGGGCTTGCGAGGCGCGCGGGAAGGCCATTCACGAGACTCCAGAAGAGAAAGTATATGCATCCACGGCCAAATCACACAGGTCTGGCCGTCGAGGCAGCTATAACAGCCTTGGGGACAGCGGTCGATGCGGGCGGACTGACGTCATTGCCCTGCAAAGATTGCTGAAGTACCTTGTTATCCCGCTCTCGGTTCGCAGGTCATTTTTCGGGTTCAGACTCGTTTGAAGCCCGGGCTCCCGCGATCCGAAACAATCGTAAAATTTGCAGCTCAAATTGAACCTGATCTTTTCAGCGGAGGACAGATGCACGGGAAGCGGAAGCCAACACGGCCCCGATCTCAACATGGGCCTCTAATTCGATGGCGTGATTCCGGCCCATAGCGTGTGACAACAGAGACTACGGACTGCAGCGAATTGGGGGATGGCTGCCGGCGACGTTTCAAGCAGGCGGTACGGCACAAGCTTTCGTCGGGGGCTGCCTTCACCAGCAAAATCAATTCGACCTGGAAACTATTGTTCAGCAGTTTTGCTGGGCCGAGAACGGCCGCAGCTCAGAGGAGGCAGAGATGAGACGTTTTGGTTTACTCGTATTGACGATCGGCTTTTTGGTTCCATTCCTGGCGTCGGCGCCAGCAAATGCACAGGCGACCCGCACGTGGGTGTCGGGCGTTGGCGATGATGCCAATCCGTGCAGCCGCACGGCGCCGTGCAAGACCTTCGCCGGCGCGATCTCCAAGACGGCGACGTTCGGCGAAATCAACGTTCTCGATCCCGGCGGCTTCGGCGCAGTGACCATCACCAAGTCGATCAGCATCCGCGCCGACCACGTCGAGGCTGGCGTTCTCGTCTCCGGCACCAACGGCATCGTGGTGAGCCTGCCCGCGTCAACCGACCGTGTCCTGCTCGAAGGGCTCGACATCGAGGGTCTGGGAACGGGCCTTAGCGGCGTGAATATCATCGGCTCCGGAACGACCACGATCGTCAATTGTGCGATCCGTCACTTCACCGGAAACGGTGTGAACCTGGTCGGCACTACCGGCGCACGAGCTGTCATCAAGGACTCGATCATCACGAATAATAGTGGCGGTTTCAATATTGCCGGAGCCAGTGGTGCCCAGAATACCGGATTGTCCTTCACCACACTCTACGACAACAATCCGAGCTTCGCGATCCAAGTTGCCGCGCCGAGCAATTTGCTCCTGTCGGGCAACAAGATGTTTGGTACGGCGAGCGCAGTCATTGCGACGGGTGGTGCCTCGGTAACGTCCTTCGTCGACAACGCGACGAACGGCGCATTCACGCCGACGGTGTCGACGCCTCGGCAGTAGCATTCCATCGTGCACGAGTGGCGGGCTTCTTGACAGAAGCCCGCCACTCTTCGTTTTTGTCCCCTCCAAAGATGCTGGAAATCGGCCAGGTGGGAAGGTAACCTGACGAGCCAAAACGTAGCGGGGCAGGGATGGGCACTGGCTGCAACAATCGGGCGAATACCAACCGTCGGCCGACAGGCGTTTGCGGGCGACCGGCTGGGGGCGCGAGGATCGCTCTGTTGGTCGCCGTGGCGGTGTGGTGCGGTGGCTTTGCCGCCCAGGCCAAATCCCTCCGACAGGCTGTGTCCGCCTTCAATCGCCAGGATTACGTTGCTGCCTCGCGGGCGTTCATCCCCCTCGCCGAGCGTGGCAACGCCCCTGCCCAGACTTATCTCGCCTACATGTTCGAGAGCGGCCGTGGCGTTCCGCAAAATTATACCGAGGCGGCGATGTGGTACCGCCGTGCGGCGGAGCAAGGCGATAGCCTCGCGCAATATTCCCTCGGGCTTCTCTACGACAGGGGCCAAGGCGTGCCGCAGAACATCGTCGAAGCCAGCAAATGGCTCAACCTGTCTACTGCGGCGGCGCCCCGCCAAGCTCGCGACGCGCGTGCGCGAATTCGCGACGCTGTCACGTCCAAGATGACGCGCGGAGAGGTCGCCGAGGCTAGGTTGCGGGCGCTGGAGTGGGCGCCTAGTCGCGAACACTGAGACAGTAGTTCCCCGGGTTCAACGCGAGGTCTGCGCGGGTGACCCGAGCGCTGTTTGAGGCGACGCGCAATGAACAGTTGAATCTCAACTCATGTCTTCATGCGTTACCGGGCCAGATTCTGCCGCAGGCAAGTCCGGGCGAGAACTCGTCCTGGCGAGAAATTGGTGCTCCGCGTGAGTTCTTCTATAACCGAATCACAATTCATCCCGGTCAAACTGCGTTGAATCTGTTATTGGCTGTGATGCTGGCGAATTAGACTGTGGACTGCACTGACGGCAGACCCAGGTGAGGACGAGATATGACGACCGGCCCAAACGCGTATGCCCCCTCCGATGACCCGACCTTTACTGTCGTTGGGAACGCCATTCACGCCAGCTTCTTTGCAGTCGATGGGTCGACATCGAGCCCGACCTTCAGTGCGTCCGGCAACGTGGTCACGGTCTCGGCTGGCGGGCTCACGCTCAACCTGAACTTCGACACTGCAGCGATGGCGGCCTCAGCAAGCCTGAGGGCGGGGATCGAACAGGCCGCGGGGATTCTAACCTCGCTGATCACCGACAAGATAACCGTCAACCTCAATGTCGATATCAGCGGCACGGGCGGCGGCGCGGCTGCCGGCCCCGACAATGGCGTGTATGAAAGCTATTCGCTGATCCGGAGCGATCTGGTCAACAACGCGAACGCCGGTGACGCGACCTTCAATGGGTTGCCGGCAGGATCTTCGATTCAGGGACAAACGAACGTTGCGGTCTGGAATGCGCAATTGAAGCTATGGGGATTGCTCAACCCTAGCGACGCGACGACGGATGATGGGGGCGCGACTTTTGCGGCGGACATCGATCCAAATCTCATTGTTGGCGTGGCGCTTCACGAACTGACCCATGCGATGGGACGTATCCCGTATGGTACGGCCCCGGACGTTTTCGATTTTTTCCGCTTCACCGGGGTGGGGACGCACCTCTTCCAGGGCGGTGCCACCGCCCCGGCCGCGTATTTTTCGCTGGACGGAGGCAATACCAAGATCGCCGACTATGGCCAGGCGTCCGATGCTAGTGATTTCCTCAACAGCGGCGTGCAGGGCCCCAACGATCCCTTCAACGAGTTCTATTCGGGCAGCACCAGCCAAGCCTTGACCGCGGTCGACCTGCAGCAACTTGATGCGCTGGGCTTTCACTTTCAGACCAATCACGCACCCTTCGTAAACGCAGTCTCGGCGAACATATCGGTGACCGCAAACCAGACCATGGCGATATCGAGCCTGTTCACCTCGGGGGATGCCGACCACGACACGTTGCTCTATATGATCTATGACGGCACCACGACCGGCAGCCACGGCCATCTCGTGGTGAACGGTACGACCGTGGCGGCGGGGACACCATATTGGGTAACGCAGGCCCAACTCGCGCAGACGTCATTCGTGGCTGGACCGCTGGGAACATCCGATGACATCCGGATGATCGCCTATGACGGCCAAGCCTACTCGGGCGGCGGGGTTTGGACGAAGACGCTGGTCACCGCGTCCGGGACGAATTCCGCCCCGCAGATGGCGCTACCGGACGGCGTAGCCGTCGCGGCGAACCCGGGCTCGTCAATCCCGATCAGCAGCCTGTTCAGCGCCACCGATGCTGACGGCGATACGCTGAGCTATCTGGTCTATGACGGCACCACAACGGCCGGTCATGGCCACTTCGTGGTGGATGGGACTGTGGTGCTGCAGGCAACCCCCTTTTGGGTAACGCAGGCGCAGCTTGCGCAGACCACGTTCGTGGTGGGATCGGCCGGCGTCACCGATGATGTCCGCATGATCGCCTATGACGGGCAATCCTATTCGGGAGGCGGCATCTGGTCTAAGATCAGCGTGCTGGCGGACACCCCGCCGCAGATCGCGCTGCCGAGCGGAAGCAGCGTATCGGCGAGCGCTGGCCAGTCGTTTGCGGTCGGCAGCCTGTTCAGCGGCAGCGACGCCGATGGCGATACGCTCACATATTTGATCTATGACGGCACCACCACGGCCGGTCACGGCTACTTCACGGTGAACGGGGCCGTCGTGCCGCAGGCAACGCCGTATTGGGTGACACAGGCGCAGCTTTCGCAAACGACGTTCGTGGCAGGCTCGGCGGGTGTGACCGACGATGTTCGCATGATCGCTTATGACAGCCACGTGTACTCGAGCAGCGGTGTCTGGTCGAAGGTGCAGGTCGCTGTCGGGCCTAACGGGGCATCGCCCACGGCCGCCGTAGCGTCCATTGATGCCAGCGATCAGATCCACCCCGTGCTGGGCGCGCATGATTTCCACCTGTTGGCTTGAAGGCCAGCATGAGCCGCCGCGCCACCACCACCGTAAGCCCGCCGGCGGGCGCTGGAATGGACGCTCGCCGCGAGCACTGCCCCCTTAGCCGGGCCAGCCGCCGAGCCAGGTCAGATACCAGGTCTCGACCAGCCAGCCGATCCAGATCGACGGCGCCAGGAACAGCCCGAACGGCAGGAAGGCGGTCCCGCGCAGCGGCTTCTTGTGCAGCGCAGCATTGGCGACATAGGCGCCGATCGCAAGCAGCGCTGCGAGCTCGACGACTGCGACCACCGTCGCAAGATCGAGCCAGGCCCCGCTGACGGCGGCGAGCTTGACGTCGCCGAGCCCGAGCCCGTCGCGGCCGCGCCAGTACCGGTAGGCCAGCATCAGCAGCAGCAGCGGAAGCGCCACGGCCACGGCGCGCGCGACTGGCCAGAGCAGCGCTTCGGCACCGACATCGGGCACGAACGCGGCGGCGCGGAGCAGGGCAAGCACGAAGGCGGCCGCGGTCAGCTCGTTCGGGATCAGATAATGGCGGGCATCGTTCGTGGCGATGGCGAGCATCAGAGCGGCCAGGAACGCCCCATAGAGGCCTTCCGCACCCGGCGCCGTGACGAGGCTCGCGAACACGCCAACCAGCAGCGCGAGGCTGAGGACCAGCGGGGCGCGTATCCCGCCATGCGCATCTTCCCCGGTCACGCCGTCAGCGCGCGGCCTTGGGTGGGCTGACGGTGACCACGGGATTGCTGGTCCCGATCAGGCGGCCGTTCATCTTGGTGCGCATCTCCTCGGCGATGACATGTGCGTCGACGCCGTCCTTGATGACGGTCGGCCGGATGAACAGGATCAGCTCGGTGCGGGCGCGTGCGGTGGTCTGATGTCCGAAGGCGTCGCCCATGCCCGGAATGGAATCCAGGATCGGCAAGCCCTGGCGTTGCTTGTTCTCGGTCTCGCTGATCAGGCCGGCGAGCAGCACGGTCTGACCGCTCGTCACCGCGATCGAGCTCTTGACCCGGCGCTGCGAGATCGTCGGCGTCAGCGAGTTGGCGCTCCCGGCGGCCACGCTCGAGATCTCCTGCTCGATATCGAGCACGACATTGCCGTTGGCATTGGCGCGCGGCAGCACGCGCAGGATGATGCCGGTGTTCTTGTAGTCGATGGTGTTGACCACGGTGTTGTTGGCGGTCAGCACCGTCGCGGTGCCGGTCGAGAACGGCACCTGGTCGCCGACCTGCAAGGTCGCCGGCTGGTTGTCGAGCACCACCAGCGACGGGTTCGACAACACCTTGACGTCGGTGACACCGTGCAGCGCGTCGAGAATGACACGCGGCGAGTTCTCCGAGCCGATCAGGAAGTTGAAGCCCGGCAGCACGCGTCCGAGCAGCGCGCCGGACGCGGCGTTGACGGCGTTGGACGCCGCCTCGACGGCGCCGCTGCCAACCGTTGCGGCATTGCTGACGCCCGAGATGGTGTTGGAAATCGAACCTTTCTGGCTCGCCAGGAAGAACTGCACGCCGTAGTTCAGCTGGTCGTTCAGCGTCACCTCGGCGATCGTCGCCTCGATCGCGATCTGGCGCTGTGGCCGGTCGATCTGGCGAATGGTCTGCTCGACGATGCGCTGCGCGTCCTGGTTGGCATAGACGAGAACGGCATTATTGGTGACGTCGGCGGTGATCCGCACGTTCTGCAGGATGGCGTTGACGCCGGACTTCGAGCCATTGCCGTTGGGCCCACCGAAGCCGCTGTTGTCCTGCGCCGGCGTCGCGGATGCCGCCGGAGCGGGCCGGGCGCCGAGCGCTGAGCCCGCCAGTCCGGTCACCGGCGTCGCAGCGCCTGAAGCGGCGGTCGGCAGTGCGCTCAGTGAGGCGACAGGATTAGTTGAGGTCGACGTCGCGATGCCCGCACCGGGAGCGAGCTGGCTCGACGCGCTGTCGAGCGTCGAGTTGCTCGCCGAACTCTGGTTGAACAGCATATCGTTCAGCATCGCCACGACCAGCTTGGAATTGCCGTAGCGCAATGGATAGGATTTCAGGTTCACGCCATCGGTATCGGAACGGTCGAGCCGCGCAATCCAGGTCTGCGCGCGCTTCAGATATTCCGGCTTCTGGCTGACCACGAGGATCGAGTTGAGGCGTGCGATCGGCTGCAGCTTGATGACGTTCTGGCCCATGCCGCCTTCGCCGGAATCCATGATCTTCTCGATCTCGGCGATGACAGGCTCGGGCGAGGAATTGCGCACCGGGAAGACGCCGACCGATTGTCCACGCATCCAGTCGGCGTCGAATGACAGAATTGTGTCGACCGCCGTCGCCCGGTCCGTTCCGCTGCCGCTGACGATCAGCGTGTTGCGGGAATTGTCGGGGCGCATGGTCGAGGCCTTCACGCCGAAAGCATCGAGCAGCTTGAAGATGTTTTGCGCCGACGTGTAGCGTAGCGGCACGACGGTGATGCCCTGGCCGGCTTCGGTGCTCGCCGAGCGGTCGATGCCGCCGGGGCCGGCTTCCGGCGCCGGCAGCAGGCGATAGCCGGTGCGGTCGCGCACCAGCGCCACGCCGGACATGCGCAACGCATTCTCCAGCACGTAGATCGCGTCCGCCTTCGGAACCGGACGCACCGAGGCGAGCGTCACGGTCCCCTGTACGCGGGGATCGATCGTGTAGCCGACATTGAGGACGTCGCCGAGGATGACCTTGGCCACGGTCGCGACCGGCGCATTCTCGAAATTGAGGTCATACCCGCTGCCGCCGCCGTCGTCGCGCTCGGCCAGCGCGCCGCCTTGTGGTGCACCATCGCTCAGATAGATCGCAGGTTTCGACGATCTCGGCTGGCCAACGCCGGTTGCCCCCGCATCCGCAGGTTGCCGGGGCTGGAGATCGAGGCCGCGGATCTTGTCGACAATGTCCTGGGCGCGGGGATCCTTCGGGTCCGCTTCGACCGACTGGTCGGCGGTGACGATGCAGGCCGCGAGCAGGAAAGCGGACGACAACAGCACGAGCGTCCCAGCCAACGACGAACGGCGGCGCAAAAGCGGCTGGACCACTTCAAACAAGATACGCCTGCCAACGCTGGAAGTGACTGGAAACAGCATCCGATCCCCCGTGGTTCGGACGCACAATAATTTGCGCCACGATTATGTTTTTGCTAGTGAATAAGTCAAGGGTAAAGGACTTCCGTCGGCCGCGGGGGCTGTTGCTTTCAGGTAACAAGGCAAGCTGTGAGTGCGATGCGAGACCTTTCCGCAGAGAGCTTCCGGCAGCATCTCCTCGAGAAATATTCAATGCCGGCGCGGGCGCACGCCCGTGTGGACAACTCAGGTCATCCGGCGCTGACGCGCCCCTTGCTCGAACTATGGGAAGCGACCGATCTGTCGGCGGCCGAATTCGCCGACGAGGTGTCCGACTATTTCGGCCTGGCGCGGCTCGGCCTGCCGCAACTGCTCACGACGACACCGTGCCTGGACGGATTTTCCCAACGCTTCCTGCGTGAGTCCATCATCTTTCCGTTCCGTGCGCCGAACGGCGGTTTTCGGCTGGCGATCGCCGATCCCTCTGACACCGCAGCGGTGCGCGCCGCCGAGATCGTGTTCGGCGAGAGCGTCGAGGTCGTCGTCGCATCGTTCGAGGACATCACCACGGTGCTCGATCAGCGCGCTGAAGCGGGCGACGCGAAGACAGACGACGGCGTGCGCCGCGTCGGGCAGCAGTCCGACGACGACATCGAAAGCCTGCGTGATCTCGCCAGCGGCGCGCCGGTGGTGCGCGCGCTCAACGATCTCCTGGAGCGCGCGGTGGACCTGCGCGCCAGCGACATTCACGTCGAGCCGTTCCGCGCCGGGCTCACGGTGCGCATGCGGGTCGACGGCCTGTTGCGCGCGCTGCCGTCGCCGCATGGTATCCCGCCGCAGGCGCTGATCTCGCGCATCAAGATTCTCGCAAGCCTCAACATCGCCGAGCGCCGCCTGCCGCAGGACGGTGCGGCGCGCGTCCGCGTCGGCCGCAACGAGCTCGACGTCCGCGTCGCGACCATGCCGACGCAGCATGGCGAGAGCGCCGTGATCCGCCTGTTGCCGCGTGACCGCGGTCTGCTCGAGATGAGCAAGCTCGGCCTGCGGACTCGCGACGAGAGCGCGATGACGCGCCTGCTCGCGATGCCGCATGGCATGATCGTGATCACCGGGCCGACAGGCAGCGGCAAGACCACCACGCTTGCGACCATGCTGTCGATCCTCAACGAGCCGACGCGCAAGATCCTCACCATCGAGGATCCCGTCGAGTACGAGATCCCCGGCATCAACCAGTCCCAGGTCAAGCCGTCGATCGGCCTGACCTTCGCCTCCGCCATGCGCGCCTTCGTGCGTCAGGACCCCGACGTGATCATGGTCGGCGAGGTCCGCGACGCCGAGACCGCGCATATCGCGATCCATGCCGCGCTCACCGGCCATCTCGTGCTGACGACGCTGCACACCGAGACCGCGGCTGCGGCCGTGCCGCGCCTGATCGATCTCGGCATCGAGGGTTTCCTGCTCAAGTCGACGCTGCGCGCGGTGGTGGCGCAGCGGCTGGTCCGCATGCTCTGCGACCGTTGCAAGGTGCCGCACGCGCTAACCGAGGCCGATCTGGCCAAGGATCCGCGCTTTGCCGTGATCGGCTTCAAGTGCGGCGAGGTCGTGCATGAGGCCGGCGGCTGCGAACGCTGCGGCGGCACCGGCTATCGCGGCCGCAACGGCGTGTTCGAGATCCTCGAAATGTCCGACGAGGTCCGTATGCTGATCGGGCCGCAGACCGACTCCCACTCCATCGACGCCGCTGCGATGCGGGGCGGCATGACGACGATGCTGGAGGATGCGGTCGCAAAATGCCGCTCCGGGCTGACGACGGTGCCCGAAGTCTTCCGCGTCACGACGGTGCGCTAACGCTCAAATGTGCTAGGAACCATGCCGAACTTTCGCTATCGCGCGCTCAATGCCAACGGCGAACTGGTCTCCGGCGCCATCGCCGCGCCGGCGCCTGGCGACGTGGCGCAGCGGATCGAGCGGCTCGGCCTGGTGCTGGTCGACAACGTCACGCCGGAGGAGGGCGGCGCGGCGCGTGGCGCGCTCAGCCTCTTCAACAGGCCGACGGCCGAGGATGTCACCATCTTCACCCGCGACCTCGCGCTGCTGCTCCGCGCCGGAGCGCGCATCAACGACGGGCTGGAGCTGCTCGCCGCCGATCCGGATTTCGGACGGCTGAGGTCCGTCGTCGCCGACATCCGCGCGCGCGTCGTCTCCGGCGAGAGCTTTGGCGAGGCGTTGGCGCGGCATGAGGGGTTGTTTCCGCCGATGTACATCGCGCTGGTGCGGGTCGGCGAGGCGTCTGGATCGCTGGACCAGGTGCTGGAAGTGTTGGCTGGCGAACGCGCGCGCGGCGAGGCGCTAAAGCGGCGCCTGACGGATGCGATCCGCTATCCCGTCTTCGTGCTCGGTGCAGCCGGATGCGTGCTGTTGTTCTTCCTGACATTCGTGCTGCCGCAATTTGCCAGCGTCTTGCAGGATTTCGGCGCCAAGGTCGATCCGATCGTCGGCGTATTCCTGAACATCTCGACGTTTCTGCGCGGCAATTCACAGGCTGTGCTGGCCGGCCTTGCGACGACCGTCGCCGCCGCCTGGCTATTGTTGCGCCAGGAGCGCATTCGTCGCGGCATCACCAGCGCATTCACGCGGCTGCCGGCGATCCGCAACGTGATGGGCGCCTACCGCACGGCGCTGTTCTGCCGCAATCTCGGTCTGCTGCTCGGCAGCGGGGTCAACCTCACCACGACGTTGCGCATTCTCGTCGACATGATGGCGACGACCGGATCGTCGACAGTCTGGAGCGATGCCGCCGACCGTGTCCGCCATGGCTCAAAGCTCTCCGATGCGCTCGCCGAGACCGAGGCATTGCCGCCCATGGCGGTGCGTATGCTGAGACTGGGCGACGAGACCGGGCAATTGCCGATGCTGTCCGGCCGGGTCGCCGAATTCTACGAGGCCAAGCTGCAACGCACGCTCGACCGCGCAGTCGGCATTGCCGGACCTGCGGCGATCATCGCGATCTCGCTCGTTGTCGGCGGCCTGATCACATCGGTGATGACCGCGCTGATGTCGGTGAGCCAGATTGTCGGTTAGGCGGATGTAATGGGAGGGGCATGAAGTGACCAGATATCCATCGTCGAGGCGACGCCAGCGGCGCGCCCCCTGCGGAGAGGCCGGCTTCACCCTGGTCGAAATGCTCGTCGTCATCACCATCATCGGCATGATCATGGCGTTGGTCGGCCCGCGGGTGTTGAACTATCTCAGCGAGTCCAAGGCCAAGGCGGCGAAGATCCAGATCGAGAGTTTCTCCAGCGCGCTCGATCTCTATTATCTCGATCTCGGCCGCTATCCGACCTCAAATGAGGGCCTCGCGGGGCTGACGCGCAGCAACAATCAGGCCGGCTGGAACGGGCCTTATCTGCGCGGTGGCGTGGTGCCCAACGATCCCTGGGGCCACGTCTATGTTTATCGTTCACCGGGCGCGAGCGCTCCCTACGAGATCATCTCGCTCGGATCAGACGGTCAGGAAGGCGGCAGTGGAACGGCAGCCGACATTGTCAGCGGCGCGCGCTGAGCAGGCCCGCTATACGCGGGCTCTCGATGCGCAAGGCTTCGATACGCAAGGCTTTGCGCTGATCGAGATCCTGTGCGTGCTCGCGATCATCGGCCTGCTTGCGGCGATCATTCTGCCGGCGATCCCGCGCTCGACGACGCGGGCGAAGCTCGAGAGTTACGCGGTCGAGACCGCCGCGTTGCTCAAGGCCGATCGCAACAGCGCGCTGCGCCGCCAGGTCAGGGTCGCAACCCAGGTCGACGCGGAGGCGCGCGCGATCCGCTCCGGCGTCACCGGACAGATCATCCGCCTGCCGCGCGACGTGGTCGTGCAGGCGACTCTGGCCGCGCGTTGCTCCGATCGCGCCACCGGGCGGTCGATCGACTTCTTTCCGTCGGGCATGTCGTGCGGCGGGACGATCGCGCTGGCGCGGCCCGGCATGGGTTACGAGGTGCGCGTCAACTGGCTGACCGGAGGCGTCGAGATTGTCCCGCAGAAGCTGCTCTGACGCCGCCGCCGGCTTCACGCTGATCGAGGCACTGGTCGCGCTTGCGATCATCGCCATCGTGCTCGGAACCATCGGCTCGGTCATCGCCGTCACGACCAAGGGCACGCGCTCGATCGACCAGCACCTGGCGCTAGCCAGCACGGCCGAGACCTTGCTTGCGGATATGCCGGCGCGCGGACTGCTGAAACCCGGCCGGCAGAGCGGGCAGCTCGCCGGCAGCCGCTGGCGCGTCGATATTGCGCCGATGAATGTTGCCGGCGGCAATCCCGACACCGATCGCTTCGTGCCCTTGGCGGTCAATTTGCGCCTCCAGCGCGCCGACGGCAGCGCGATCCAGGTCACGACGGTGAAGCTGGTGCCGAGGTCGACGCAATGACCCGCGGCAAGATGCGCGTCACGAAGCGCCTGCACCGCGCGCTTGCTTCCGAGGCAGGCTTCACCCTGCTCGAAGTGCTGCTGGCGACGCTGCTGATGACCGTGATCCTGGCCGCGCTCGCGACTGTGACGGCGCAGTGGCTGCCGAACTGGAATCGCGGCATCGCGCGGGTGCAGCGCGCGGAGCGCCTCGCCACCGGGCTCGACCGCATCGTCGCCGATCTCTCCGTCGCCGAGCAGATGACCGTGAATGGCGACGCCAGGGCGCCGCTGTTCGACGGCGCCGAATTGTCGGTGACCTTCCTGCGCACCGCGCTCGGCCCGAGCGCGCGCCCGGGTCTGGAATTCATTCGCCTGATCGAGAAGGCCGACGCGCAGGGGCTGGCGCTGGTGCGCGAGCGCGCGCCGTTCCAGCCGATGCCGACCGACGGGCAGATCCGCTTCGCCGACCAGGTGGTGCTGATCCGCGCGCCGTTCCGCATCAGCTTCGCCTATGCCGGGCCCGATAGGCAGTGGCAGCCGACCTGGCACGGTCAATCGCAACTGCCGGATCGTGTCCGCATCACGGTGCGCGACGGCGCCACTGGTCAGGTGCTGGCGGTTTCGGCTGCGGTATTGCTGCACATCAATGCGCCAGCCGAATGCGCACGGGCCAAGAATCCGACGACCTGCGTGGCGCGCACGAAGCCGCAGCAGGCGCAGAAAGAGGAGCAGCAGCTGTGAGCGGTGCGGCGCATGATCGGGACGCGCTTCGCCAGCGAACATTTGGCCAAAAAACACTCGGCCAGAAAACACTCGGCGACGACCGCGGCTTCATCGTCATCGTGGTGCTCTGGATGCTGGCTGCGCTAGCCACGCTCGCGCTGATCTATCTGACCTATGTCACCAACACCGCGGTCACGGTCGCCGTCAACACCGACCGCTTGCAGGCCGACGCATTGATGAACGCGGGCCTCGAGCTCGCGGCCTATCGGCTGACCGCGCAAAGCGAGGCGACGCGCCCGACCAGCGGCACCTTCAATGCCCGCGTCGGGGCGGGGAGGGTGGCCGTGACGTTCCGGTCGGAGGCCGCCCGCATCGATCTCAACATGGCGCCGAAAGCCGTCCTCGCTGGCCTGATGATAGGGCTCGGCGTCTCCGCGTCGGATGCGCCTGACTACGCCGACCGGATCCTGGCGTGGCGGTCGTCGACGGAGACCGGTCAGGACAATCCGGAGGATTCCTACTACCGCACGCTCGGCGCGCCCTATCTGCCGCGCCACGCGCCGTTTCCGCATAGCGACGAGCTGTGGCTGGTGCGCGGCATCCCGCCGGCGGTGATCGAGCGCGTGCTGCCGTTCGTCACCGTGTTCAGCAACATGCGCACGGTGAACGTGCAGGATGCCGCGCCGCAGGTGTTGGCGGCGCTGCCGAACATGACGCCGGAAACCCTGCAACGCCTGCTGCGCGACCGTGCCGATCCCAGCGTGGACCCGCGGTCCCTGATTGGGCTCGCCGGCAGCGCCAGCGCGACGACCGAGGGCTCGAAGGCCTATCGCGTGACGGTCGCCGCCGAGGCGCCGTCGCACCGGCAGAGCTCGGCCGAGATCGTCATCCTGCTTCTCGAAAGCGGCGATGAGCCCTATCGTGTATTGTCGTGGCACAACGCGTTCGACGGCTCTGCCGGAAAGCCCCTGTGAGATGAGTTCGCTCAATTCCCTTCGCGCGATCTTCGATGCCTGGACCGGCACGGTGGCCGGCGCTGCCGTGGCCGGACTGGAGCGAATGGTCTCGCCGCGCTTGGTGCGGCTGGTCGAAGGCGAGACCGGCGCGTTCGCGCTGGAGGTTGCGAAGCCGGAGAACGCGCCGAAGGAGATCGCGTTCCAGGACGGCAAGTTCACCGGCGCCAATCTCGCGCCCATCGTCCGCGGCTGCCGCGTCGAGATCGTGCTGCGGCCGGCGCGCTTCCTGTTCCGTCCGCTGGAGCTGCCGGCGCGTGCGGCCGATTTCCTCGACGGCATCGTGCGGGCGCAGATCGATCGGCTGACGCCGTGGAGCGCCGGCGATGCCGTGTTCGGTTGCAGCGCGCCGGTGGCGCAGGGCAGCGAGGGCATCACCACGATGATCGCGGCCGCACCGCGCCGGCTGGCGATGGGTTATGTCGAGGCCGTGTCCGGATTTCATCCCTCCGCGATCGCAGTGCTGACCGAGCCGGCCGAGGGCGGGCGCATCAAGGTGTTCGAACAGAAGTCGCGCGGCGCGATCGACCCGGTGCGGCTGAGCCGGACGCTGCAGGCGGTGCTGGCCATCGCCGCGATCGCCGCCGTGCTCGGTTCGATCGGCGCGGGCTATCTGGCCGACAGTCTGAGCGCGCAGGAGAGCGAGCTCGAGCAACAGATCACCCAGCGCCGCGCCGCGATCCGCGGTGCCGACGGCGGCGAGCGATCGCCGCTGGCTCAGCTGGAGCGGCGCAAATACGACACACCGGCGAGCGTGATCGTGCTGGAATCGCTGAGCCGTCTCTTGCCCGACCACACCTATGTCACCGAGATGCATCTGGCCGGCAACAAGGTCCAGATCGCCGGCATCACCCGCGATGCGCCTTCGCTGATCCCGCTGATCGAGCAGTCCCAGCACTTCACCCGCGCGACCTTCTACGCCCCGACTACGCGCAGCTCCACCGATCCTGGCGAGCGCTTTCACATCGAAGCGCAGATCGAACCGAGGAACGCGCCATGAAGAGCGGCATGAGCAGCGGCGGGATGGCAAGCGGAAACGCGGTCGCGCGGTGGCTGAGCGGTTCGCCGCTGATCGCGGTCACGCTCTATGTCGCAGTGACGGCCGGACTGTTGCTGATGGCAGGCCTGTCGATCGCCGACGTCATCGCCCACCGCCAGGCCCTGGCGCAGACCTCCGACCTGCTCGACCAGCTGCGCGGCCGCAAGGGCGCCGCCAAGAATGCCGCGGCCATCTCGGCCGAGCATCCCGGCGCGCCGTTCCTGGAGGGACCGACGGTGACGGTCGCGGGCGCCAATTTGCTGCAGCGGGTTGCTGCCGCGGTCGGCAAGGTCGGCGGCTCGGTGCAGTCCTCGCAGGTCGACGTCTCGGGCGCGCAAGTGAAGGACGGCTTCGTCGGCCTTGTTGTTAGCTGCGAGCTGGAGCAGCCCGCGCTGCAGAAGGTGCTGTACGATCTCGAGGCCGGCATGCCCTTCCTGTTCGTCGACCAGCTCGACGTCCAGGTGCCGCAGACCACGTCACTCAGCGAGGCGGGCACCGGCCGCGTCAGGGTGATTTTGGGTGTATCCGGCCAGTGGCAGGCGGGGAAGTAGGGCGGCGAAGCGCGACGAGATTGGGATCAATCGTCACCGCGCTTTGGCTTATTGTTTGAGCATGATCTTTTCGGAAATCCGCTGCACACTTTTCCGGATCATGCTCCAGCAGCTCACCAGCTGTACTTGAACACGCCCTTGCCGGAATAGCTGGTGACGTTGCCGGAGAACTCGCCGTCGAAGGTGCCGGCGATCGAGAAGCCGCTCAGCCATTTCATTTCCGCGCTGGCGCTGACAAGCGCGGAATCGGTGTCGACCCTGGCGCCGTTCACGGCGAAGCTTGCGCCCGGCAGGGTCTGGAACAGCGCGGTGACGGCGCGGCTCGGATTGTAGTCGTGCGCCCAGGCGGCACGGCCGCGCAGGGTCAGCACGCCGTTCTGCATCGCGTAGGATTTGTCGGTGCGCAGGCCGAGCTCGGAGCGTGTGTCGTTCAGCGACTGTGCGGCATAGTTCAGCGCGAACAGGCCACCGCCATTGAGGCTGACTTCGGAATAGTTGGGCAGGTTGAAATTCGTCACCTGCGCGGCCGCATAGGGCGTGATACCGATCAGTGGGGTCGTGAAGCGATAGCCGCCCTCGAAGCGGGCCGAGAAGGTGTCGGCCTTGAACCGGCCCTGGAGCTGGTCGGTGCCGGCCAGCGCCACGGTGCGGTTGGTGGTGACGTCGTGCCAGCCATAGGCCAGCGCGGCGGCGATATAGGCCGGGCCGAAATTGTGCCGGCCGTAGACGCCGGCCTGGAACAGGTCGGCGGAGCCCGCGCCCATCGCGTTGGCAAGCGAGTAGTTCAGCCCGCCGCCGCCGAGCGAGAAGCCGACGAGCGTGTCCAGCGAAATCCGGTAGTCGGCGCCGGCCGCGCCGCCCCAGACCCGCGCGGTGAGGTCCTGCGAGCCAACCGCGGCATTGCCGCCGACCTGGGCCGAGCCGCCATAGCCGGCCGCCCAGACGCTCCAGCGATTGGCCGGCAGCGACGACAGCAGCGGCGCCTTGGTCGCCATCGCAAAGGCCTCGCGCTCGCGCGCGGTGGCAGGCCGCATCGACGCATAGGCGGTCGCGTCATCGCTTTCGGCGTATTGCGCGACGCTGCCGGCCTTGGCGAAGCCGGCCGAGCGGCCCGCGACCGTCGGATCGAGCATCAGGTTGAGGAACTGGCCGTCGGCGTTGATCGCGGACTGGATGATGCCGGTGCCGAGCTCGCCCGAGGCGGTGGCCAGCCCCGCCGGCGTCAGCGTGACAAAGGCGGCGGGAATGCCGCCGGTCGAATTGAAGAAATTGGTCAGCGTGTTGGCGACGTTCTGCTGGTTGACGGTGAGGCCGCCGCCGCTCGGCGTGAAGTTGACGCCGATATTGAGGAACACGTCGTTATGGTCGTAGCTCAGCGTCGCGTTGATCGACGGCATGTTGGAGACGACGGCCGAATTGAAGGCGGTGCCGCCGAGGCCGGTGGCCGCGGTCAGGATCGTGTACTGCTTCTTGACGGTGCCGGAGCCGAAGATCGCGCTCACCGTCGCGCCGCCGAGGTTGGCTGCGCCGGTGACGTTGGCGAGGCTGGACGTGGTGGAGGAGACCTGCACCATATAGGTCGAGGCCGCGGTGAAGCTCAGCGATCCGTTGATCGTCAGCGTTCCGGTCGGGCTCGCTGTGCTTCCCGGCGCAAGCGTGCCGCCGTTGACCGCGACACTGCCGACGCTGCCGGCGCCTGCGAGCGTGCCGCCGGCATTGACGGTGGATGCGCTGACGATCGAGCCGTCGACGACAAGCTTGCCCCCGTTCACGGTGGTGGCGCCGGTATAGGTGTTGGCGCCGGTCAGGATTTCCGTGCCGCCGGCCAAGGTGAGGCCGCCGCCGGCGCCACCATCGCCGATGACACCGGCGAAGGTGCCGTTGCCATTTGTGATGGTCAGCGTGTTGGCGCCGATATTGACGTTGCCCGATCCCGACAACGACTTGATCGAGGTCCCGCCGCTCAGGCCCGTGATGTCGAAGATGCCGTTGGCGATGACGTTGCTCGAGGTCGCGATCCTGCCGTCGCTGCCGCCGAAATTGATGAGGTCGAGCTCGCCGCCGCTCGCGATGGTCGTGGTACCGGTATAGGTGTTCGTGCCGCCGAGCTGCTGCACGGCGCCGTTCGCGATCACGAGGTTGCCGCCGGTGCCGCCGCCGATGCCGCCGTCCTGGATCACGCCGCCGAAGAAGCTGCCGTGGGTGATCGTCAGGGTCTTCGATCCGAGCGAGACGGTTCCGACGCCGGCGGTGGCTAAGAGGCCGCGAACCGAAGCGCCCGAATTGGTCTGGGAGATATCGAGCGTGGCGCCGATGCCGGAGAAGGCGACATAGAGCGAGTTTGCGATCGATCCGGCGCCCTTCAGCGCCAGCGTGCCGCCGCTGTCGATCTGGGTTACGTTCGTATAGGTGTTGACGCCCGAGAGCGTCTGTGTTCCGCCGCCAATGTCCAGTCCGCCCGTCCCCTGGACTACGCCCGCGAATTCGGTCGAGCCGTTGGTGATAAACAGCCCCTTGCTGCCCATGTTGACGACACCGCTCGAGCTGCCGGCGAGCGTCGTGATGGCGGCGAATGACGGAGTAATTGCCGTGATGTCGAGCGTCGCGTTCACCGTGACGACGCTGGAGGACGAGATGCTGCCGTTGCCCGACAGCGCCAGCGTTCCCCCCGAGATCGTCGTCGCGCCGGTATAGGTGTTGGTGTTGGTCAGCGTCAGCGTGCCGGTGCCGACCTTGGTCAGGCCACCGCCGGTGCCGGAGATCACGCCGTCGACCTGCGTCGAGGTGTTGAGGCTGCCGGTGGTGAGCGTGTTGGCGCCGAGCACGTAATTGCCCGCGCCTTCGATCGACCCGGACGTCATCCCGCCGCTGGTCAGGCCGGAGATGTCGACGGTGCCGCCGGCATTGGTGATGAAGCGGGCGCTGCCACCGGTCGACGTGCCCGTGAAATTCGTGGTTGCGGCGTTGTTGGTGGTGATCGTGGCATTGCCGGCGGTGGCAGAGCCATCGAAGGTTACCGTGCCGTCGTTGGTGATGGCCGCGCTGGCGGCGGTGGTGTTGGTGTGGAAGTTCAGCGTCGCGCCCACGGCATTGCCGATCGTCGCGGTGCCGGCCGAGGCGCTGGTGAAGAAATCGATCTGGCCGTTGTTGGTGATGAAGGCGCCGCCGGCCGAGCTGAAATCCTCGAACGTGACAAAGCTGTTGTTGGTGAGGGTTACGTTTCCGGCCGTGCTGTTCTGGAGAAAGTTAACGGTGCCGCCGGCATCGTTCGTGATGGTCACGGCCCCGGTGCCGCCGCTCGCGGTGCTGCTGTTCTGAAAGACCAGATTGTTGCCGGAGGTGACCTCGAACGTCTGCGTGTTGCCCGAATTATTGATGATGCCCGTTGCGTTGATGATGAACGGGTTGAACAGCGTGAACGAGTAGGCTTGGGCGGTGCTCGTGAACTGCAGCGTGCCGATGCTGACGACGCCGTTGAAGTTGTTGATCGTGGTGGGACCGGTGTTGGTGAACGTCGCGGTCCTGTCCGGCACGCTCGGATTGGACGACCAGTTGCCGGGATCCGTCCAGTCGTTGCTGAAGCCGCCGGTCCAATTGGCGTCCACGCCCGCGGCGTGCGCGGCGACGACGCCAAGCGCCGTGGTCGCGAGCAGGGTCGCCAGCGAGTGCCGGACGACGGCGCGCAGCCGGCCGTCCATCCTTCCACGCGCCATGATCGATCTTGCCATCGGCCCTTCGCAAATCGTCAAAATAAATCAACGCAATCGGGCAAGCGGTAATGGCGCGCCCCGGCGCCATGATCTCACGGCGTTGCAACCGGCCGCAATGAATGGCCATCGATTTGCATAGAGTTCCCGGTCGTTTCGTTTGCAATTTCAGCGATCGTGGCCATTGGGCAACAATTTCATGCATCGCAACATGACAGAAGGCGCAGCCGCTCCAGCCAGGCCTAAAGGAATGGCGGCGGGTTGATCGTGAAGCCTATCAGAACTAGTTTGCGGCCTCTGGTTTGCCGCGCGCTGGCCGATCGCAGGGGAATTTGATGTCCGGGTGGCTGAGATCGGGCGGATTGGCTGTGCTGTGCGCGGTCCTCGGCATCACTGCAAGCGTCGCAGCGACCTCGTCGCGCATGGACATCCTGTCTGACGATGCCGCCAACAGCCCTGCCGAGAGTGTCGATGTCGGTGCGGTCAGACCAATTGCCCGGCCCGCGCCGGCTGCGAGCAAGCCTGCGCCTCGCGGCAATCCGCTCTGGTCGGTGCCGCTGTCGGCGCTGACCGGGACCCAGGAGCGTCCGATTTTCTCGGCGACGCGGCGGCCGCCGCCGCGCGCGGTTGCTGCCGCTCCGGCCGAAGAGGCCCAAACGCCGCCACCGCCGAAGCCGGTCGAGGCGCCGCCGCCGCTGATGCTGGTCGGGGCCGTGGTGGGCGAGGGTGACGCGATCGCGATCCTCGTCAACCGCGCTGACCAGAAGATCATTCGGTTGCGGCAGGGCGAATCGCTGGACGGCTGGTCGCTGGCCTCGGTCCAGCCTCGCGAGGTGACACTCAAGCAGGGCGATCGCAGCGAGGTGCTGGCGCTGCAGCGGCCGGAAGCCGCGTCCGCTCCTGCAAGCGCGCCCGAGATGGCAGCCGCTTCCACGGGTAGCAGCGGCCAATTGACGATGCCGACCCCGGGCGGCCCGATGTTCGCGCCATTCGTGCCGCGGTCCACGCCCAAGAACGGCCAGCCGGACGGGCTCTGAGCTGCCGGGAAGGATGCGGTTTGACTGACACGCAGACTGACGCGCTCGGCAAGGCCGAGGGTGCGGGTAGACCCGGCGGTGCCGGGCGGGCCCGCCGGCTCGTTCGCGGCTGGTCGGCGAATCTGGTCCAGATGGTGTTGGGCCTGACCCAGCAGCTGCTGCTGATCCCCGCATTCCTGCACGTCTGGAGCGGCGACGTCCTCGCGGCGTGGCTTGCGATCTATGCCGCCGGAAGCCTCGTCATCGTGGCGGATGCCGGGTTGCAGTTTCGCGCCATTAATCGGTTTCTTGCCTTCAAGTCCTGCGCCGATTGCGACGGGCGCACGGCGAGCGTCTACCACAGGATGCTGCGGATCTATCTTGCCATCATCGCCGGGCTCGGCGTCCTGCTCTGCGCGGCCGAGTATCTCGCGCCGCCGTCGGCCGTGCTCGGTTTTCACGCGATGCCGACATTGGACGCGGCGATGCTGGTGATGACGTTGGGAACGCTCCTGAGCTTGCCCGCCAACCTATGCTCCGGCCTCTATCGCGTCCGCGGCCAGTATGGCCGTGCCGTGTGGCTGCAAAACGCCGCACTGCTGCTCGGCCAGATCGCCCAGCTTGTCGCGCTGGCTATCTTCGGCAGCCTGCTTGCGGTGGCGATCGCCTTCGTGTCGATGCAGCTCCTCTTCACGATCTTCATCGTCGGCTTCGACGCGCCGCGCCGTTTTCCGTTCCTGCGCCGTGCTGCAAGGCCGCCGTTCATCTCGCCATCCTGGCGCTGGAGCATCGGCCAGTTCGGCCGCGCGCTGCCCTTCGCGATCGCCAACATCACCGAGCTTGCGCTCGTCAACGTTCCGGTCCTGCTCGTCTCCGCGCTCGTCACCGATCGTGTCGCGGTGGTGCAATGGGGGCTGACGCGCGTGATCGCGAGCCTGGTGCGCGGGCTATGTCTCCAAATCGCCTTGCCGCTCGGCGCCGAGCTCGGGCACGATCATGCAATCGGCGACAAAGAGCGACTCCGGCATCTTTACGCCTATGGATCGGTGTTCGTCACCGGGCTTGCGTGCGTAGTCGTCGCGGGTTTTCTGCCGTTCTGGCCCGATTTCTTCGCACTGTGGACCCATGGCACCATACCCTATGACGGGCTGCTTGCGCTGACGCTGCTGCTGGGCTCGGCCGCAGGCGCGCCCTCGCTGATGGCGCTGGTCTTTGCCAATCACAGCGATCGCGGCGCGCTGCTGATCCGGACCAAGGGGCTTCAGTTCGTCGTATTCCTGCTGCTGGCCGTCGTCCTGATACCGAGGCTCGGACCGCTCGGCGCGGCGCTTGCGGTGGTCGCGAGCGATATTCTCATTCAGTTCGGGCTGCTCACGCTGGCGATCATATGGCAGACCCTGCGCCATCCGCTCAGGCACGTCGCGTTCCTGATGCTCACGGCCGCGGGGATCGTGGCGCCGGGCTGGCTGATCGGGCTCGCAATCACCACACTCCTGCCGGGGAGCGGGCTCGTGCATTTCGTCCTGGAGTGCGCGATCTGGATGGCGGTGGTCGGTGGGCTCGCAAGCCCGCTATTGAACGCGGCGCTGCGCGAGCGGCTGCGAGCGCTGGTTCCGGCGTAGCCGATGATCTCAGCGTGCAGTCAGCGCAAGCCGATGCTTTAGCCGTTCCAAATGACGAGCGAATTCCTGGTGGCCGGCCCTGGTCTCCTCGGCAAACTGCGCGAGCCGAAGATGTCCGGCCGCGCTCAGGCGCTCGCGCGTGCCCTCGTCGCGGAGACTGACGATGGCGTCTGCGAGTGAGCGCGGGTCGTCATAATCGAACAGGACCGCGGCGTCGCCGGCCTGCGCCTTGAAGGCTTCGGGATAGATCACGGGCGTGCCGACCGCCCAGGCTTCCAGCGGCGGCAGATTGGTCGGGCCGAAATAGGTCGGCATCACCAGCGCCGATGCGCCGCGGTAGAGCGCGCCGAGTTCTGCGGATTCGACGAAGCCGATGATGGAGACCTGGTCGGACAATCCAAGGTTACGGATCGCCAGGTCGATCTTGTCGCGACCGCTGCGGTTGGAGCCGCATAGCACCAGTCGCTCGGTGATGCCCTGTTTGCGCAACAAAGCGAGCGCGGAGAGCAGCGTGATGTGGTTCTTGTGGGGCCAGAACTGAGCCGGATAGAACAGATAGCCCGGCTCGAGCCGGTATTTCGCCAGCACGGCGGCATCGGCGGCGGCATCGGGCGCGGACCTGCTGACATAGGTCGATGGCGAGAACGGGATGCAGATCGCCCGCTCCCGCTCCATGGCGTAACGACGGCAGAGATCGTCGATCAGCTCGGACGCATTGACGATCACCGCGACCGCCTTGGTGCTGGCCAGGCGAAACAGGATCTCGCGGCGCTCGAATTCGCCGAAGGTGCGCACTTCCGGAAACTCCGGCGCGTCGCGATGGCAGCCATCGAAGATCGTGATGATGAAGGGCAGTTGATGCAGCAGCAGGTGCCGCTTCGAGGTCGAGGTGAAATGCACGACGTCGATACCGTCGCGGATCAAGGCACGCTCGAACGGCGATTTAAGCTCAAGCGCGATCTGGACGAGATCGAACGGTCCGCAATATTTGAGAAACAGGAAGAGATAGTCGAACACGCCGAATTTGCGTAAGCGCCCCTCGACACCGAACTCCTTCAGGATCTCGATCGTCTTCGGATAGGGCGAGTACACCACGATCTCGTTGCCGGACTGTGTCGCCCATTCGCGCAGCCAGAGCAGATCGTTGAGCGGTTGCTGAAAGCCGCCGCCGAGCTCGAGGGCCTGCTCCAGCATCACGGCAAGGCGCAGCGGTCTCACGGCTTGCCGGCCTTTCTGGCGACGGCGTAGGCGGCCCAGATCTTCGAGTGCGGGGCGTCCTGCGTCAGCCATGCGGCGTGGTCGGCCGGCTGAAAGCCGCTTGCCGCGAGCGCCGCGTCGATCTCGAACGGAAACCAGTAGCGCATGTGGTGCGCTTCATCGACGCGACGGATCGTGGCGCGATCCGTGTCCTCGCAGAACAGCGTGTAGTTCACCGTGACGGTCGCTGCCTGCTCGTCGTGCTCGGATTGCGCAATCCGGGTCAAGCGCAACGGTCTCTGCTCGATCACCTTGACGCGCGTCTCGACGCCTTGCGCCAGCACGGCGCCGCCATACCAATAGTCGAAAAAGAAGATGCCGCCCGGCTTCAGCGCGGCATGCGCGGTGCGGAACATCGCCGCCAATGCATCGCGGCTGGTCTGATAGCTGGCGACGTGAAACAGCGACACCACGGCATCGAAGTCGTGCTCGGGGCCTGCTTCGCG
This sequence comes from Bradyrhizobium ganzhouense, assembly GCF_049949285.1. Classification (NCBI taxonomy): domain Bacteria; kingdom Pseudomonadati; phylum Pseudomonadota; class Alphaproteobacteria; order Hyphomicrobiales; family Nitrobacteraceae; genus Bradyrhizobium; species Bradyrhizobium ganzhouense. Next base: position 6,347,411 of record NZ_CP181318.1, on the reverse strand, counting down.
GGCATCACCCTGCCGGAACGGAATCGAGAGCCCGGCCTGCGCGGCGCGCGCCTTGGCGCTCGCGATCATCTCATGGCTGAGATCGATGCCGGCAACGCTCCAGCCCTTGCGCGCGAGGGCCAGCGCGTGCAGGCCGGTGCCGCAGCCGAGATCGAGCAGCTTGCCTGAGGAAACGCCGTGGTCGCGCAGGCGGGCTTCGACGAACGATGTTTCCGCCGCGTAATCCTTGTCCCGATAGAGGAGGTCATACCAGGGCGCGTAGTCGGCGAACACCGTCACGCCAAAATCTCCTTGAGCGCCTGGGCCGAGCGCGCGATCTCGTCATCAGTCAAGGCAAGTCCGCTCGGCAGGTAAAAGCCGCGCCGGGCGATGTATTCCGCGTTCGGATGGGATTCTTCGAGCATCAGGCCCATCCGGCGCAGCACCGGCTGCTCGTGCATGCACCAGAAGAACGGCCGCGTGCCGATGCCCTTTTCGCCGAGGCGGCGCATCGCCTCCTTGGCGTCGAACGGCACGCGCTCGTCCAGCACGACGCCGTAGACCCAGTAGATATTGTCGGCATAGTTGGTGCGGGCGACCGGGCGGCGGATGTGATCGACGTTGCCGAGATGGTCGTCATAGAGCCGGCCGATCCGGCGCTTGAGCTCGACCGTGCGCGGCAGGCGCTCGACCTGGGCGACGCCGAGCGCGGCCTGGAGGTTGGTCATGCGCGCGTTCCAGCCGAGCTCCTCGTGGACGAAGCGCTGCTGCGGCTGGAAGCAGAGATTGCGATAGCCCTGCAGGCGGCCGGCGAGCGCGTCGTCGTCGGTGAGGATCATGCCGCCTTCGCCGGTGGTGACATGCTTGTTGGGATAGAAGCTGAACGTCGAGACGTCGCCGAAGCTGCCGCAGGGCGCGCCGCGATAGGTTTGCCCGTGCATCTCGGCGGCGTCCTCGATCACCTTCAGGTCATGCTTGCGCGCAAGCGCCATGATCGGTTCGAGATCGACCGGCAGGCCGTAGATGTGCACCAGCATGATCGCGCGCGTGCGCGGCGTGATCGCGGCCTCCACGCCCTCGACCGTCATGTTCCAGGTTGCGGCATCGCAGTCGACCCCGACCGGCACAAGGCCGGCGCGCACGACCGCTGAGGCGCAGCTGATGATCGTGAAGGTCGGGATGATGACTTCGGAGCCCTCCTCGAGGCCGAGCGCATGGACGGCGATGTCGAGCGCGACCGAGCCGTTGGTCACCGCGACGCCGTGGCGCCGTCCGGCGGCCTCCGCCATCGCCTGCTCGAAGCGCTTGATGAACGGTCCTTCCGACGAGATCCAGCCGGTGCGGATGCATTCGGCGAGGTAGTCGGCCTCGTTGCCGTCGAGCAGCGGCGTGTTGACGGGAATGAACGGTGCAGTCACAGGCCCGGACCCTTGATCCGGATTTCCGACTGGGCCACTTCGGCAAAGCGGGTCTTGTCGTTCTCACCGGAGTAGGGGCCCTGCTTGATCTCGAACATCTCGACCGGCTCGAGCACGTGGAAACCGTGGGCGCCGCTGCACAACAGGATGATGTCGCCGGCGCCGAGCACGCGGCTTTCCAGATATTTTTCCTCGACCGTGTAGAAATCGACCTGGAGCTTGCCCTTCTGGATCAGGAGAACCTCCTGGGTATAGTGCACCTCCCGCGTCACCTTGTTGTGGCGATGCGGCTCGATGCTCTTGCCCTTCGGATGGCTCATATAGGCGAGCTGCTGCGACAGTTCAGGCGACGAAAAAAAGTGGATACCCGGCTCGCGGAACGAGGCGCGCACGATGATCGCATAGAGCTGGTCGCCGAATCGAACATGTTCGACGTGTTCCATCTGAGCCTCGACAAAAAACGCTGCAATTATAGTGACATAGCGTCACGCAGGAGCACTTTGGCCATTTTGGCCGAGACCGTCAAGGGCGCGCCGGCGGCTCCTATTTGCGGCCGGCGAGCTGCAAGATGGTGCTCACGCGTTGACGGAACGTGTGGGTCGAAAGCGTGCGTGCCTGTCCGGCTGCAGCGATCGCCATGCGCGCGGGCTCATCGTTGAGATAGCGATCGATCAGCGCGATACAGTCGTCGGCCGAACGCCAGGTCGCGACCTCGCGGCCGGGCTCGAACAGCGTGTGCAGATTGTCCTTGAAGTCGGTGAGCAGGAAGGCGCCGATACCGGTTGCTTCGAACAGGCGCGCATTGCCGGCTTCGGGGCCGGCCATGTCGATGTGCGAGTTGAGCGTCACGCGCGAGGCCCGCAACGCCTGATACATGTCCACGCCCCACACCTCGCCCTGGTAACAGCGGTGAAGCGGTGACGAGGCGGGCAGCGTATGCAGGCCGCTGCCGAACAGTTTCAGATCGTAGCGCCGCGCGACGGCTTCCAGCTGCGCCACGCGCTGCTGGTGATCGGCCGATACGGCACCCACGAACGAGACGTCGATGCTGCGCTCTGGTGCAGGCGGAAGAACGTCGAGGATTGCGGGCTCGAAGCCCAGATGGATGACCTCCGAGCGGGCGCCTTGCTGACGAAAGAAATCCACCACCGCGGCGATTTGCGAGATCAGGAGATCGTAGACCGACCAGTCTTCGCCGCGCGAGGGCACGATTCCAACCTGGCCGACCATGGTGGGGCGGCAGATCTGCTTGATCCGGCGCACCAGGCGCGTGTCGACGTGGAACAGATCCTGGTTGAGGATCAGGTCCGGCTTGAAGTCCTCGATCTGCGCCAGCAGGATCTGTTCGGACTGCGCGTCGAGGCGCGGGCTCAGACCGATCCTGCGGGCGAGCGGCCTCAACACCGGCTTGAATGGCGCGACGGCGCGTTGCAGCCATCCCGGGATGGCATCGCTCACGGCGGCGCCCGGCGGCGGCGATGGGGTCACGCTGATGCCGTGTTCGCGCGCCCATGCCGTCTGCATCCAGCCGTTGTTGACGTGGATGTTGGCGGCCGTGTGCCCGAGGGCTTCGAAATTGCGCGAGTAGAAGTCGGCCACGCCGAACAGGCTGGCGCTGCGCGCTGCCATCTGCGCGTCGTAGTTCGAATTCTCGAGGCCCGGATGGCGCCGGTACAGCCAGGCGAGAAAGCGCTGATAATCTGCGTTGAGGATGAGAACGCGCACGGGCCTAGCGCTTCCCGCCCGCGGTGTTGCGACGCTTGATGTCTCGACGGAGCCTCATTTGCCGGTCGCATAGCCCATTCGCGGGGCGCGCACAATGTCCGACGGTCGTCCGGGCACGATCCCGGAGGAGGAACGAACCTCCACAACGGGCGAATTTACCGCTCGTCCGCGATCACCTTGCCGTCGTTCGGCAGCGCGCCGGGGCTGACGAGCTCGACCATGCCGCCGAGCTTGGTCACGGCCCGCAAGGAGCCTGCGATCTCCTCGCGCAGCGCATCGCCCGATGTGCCCGTCTCCGCCTTCAGCGTCATCGCGTCGGTCTCGCCCTGGCGGGTGACGACGAGGCGCAGCCGTCCGAGCGCTGGATGACGCTTGCCGATCTCGGCGACCTGCTCGGGGCGGATGAACATGCCCTTGACCTTGGTGGTCTGGTCGGCGCGGCCCATCCAGCCCTTGATGCGCATGTTGGTGCGGCCGCATATGCTTGGGCCCGGAAGCGCTGCGGTGAGATCGCCGAGCGCAAGCCGGATCCAGGGATGGTGCGGATCGAGCGAGGTCACCACGATCTCGCCGACATCGCCCGGCGTCACGGGATCGCCGGTGCCGGGCTTGATGATCTCCATGATCAGATCCTCGTTGACGACCATGCCGTCGCGCGCCTCGGTCTCAAAGGCGATGAGGCCGAGATCGGCGGTGCCGAAGGCCTGGTAGGCATCGATGCCGCGCGCCTTGATCTCGGCCTGGAGCGAGGGCGGAAACGCCGCGCCCGAAACCAGCGCGCGTTTGATCGAGGAGACGTCGCGGCCCCCGGTCACTGCTGCATCGAGCAGGATCTTCAGGAAATCAGGTGTGCCACTGTAGCCGACGGGACGGTAGGCCTCGATCAGCTCGAATTGCTGCTCGGTGTTGCCGGGGCCGGCGGGGATCACGGCACAGCCGAGAGCGCGCGCCGAGGCGTCGAAGATGAAGCCGCCGGGAGTGAGGTGGTAGCTGAAGGTGTTGAGCACGATGTCCTCAGGGCGGAACCCGGCCGCGAACAGCGCACGCGCGCCGCGCCAGGGATCGGCCTGCCGCCCCTCCGGCTCGAAGATCGGGCCGGGGGAGGTAAAGAGGCGGGCGAACGACCCCGGAGCCGCCGCCACGAAGCCACCGAAGGGCTGGGAGGCCTTGTGTAGAGCGGGCAGTTCCGACTTGCGCAGCACCGGAAGGCCCGCCAGCGCCGTCCTGGAGGTCACCGAGGCGGGATCGATGCCCTTCAGCCGTTCGGCATAGGCGGGCGCGCTCATCGCGCTGCGCAGGACGCCTGGCAGGCGGGCGAACAGCTCGGCCTCGCGCGCCGCTGGCTCGCGCGTCTCGAGGGCGTCGTAATGGGCGGTCATGGCAGGTCTTTCCGGGTTGGCATCCGTTGCACGCCGCCGCTCGCATGGGTATCAGACGGCCATTGGCGGGGCGTGGAGAGGACGCAATGGCGGACGAGAGCATCATTCCGGCGGAAGAGGCAGCCGACGTCGTCGTGCGCCTGAAGCGCCGCGTGATCGAGGACGCGATACCGCTGTGGTCGACCGTCGGCTGGGACCATGAAACGGGCGGCTTCATCGATCGGCTGCACCGCGATGGCACGGCGGATACGGCCGCGCCGCGGCGGGTGATGGTGCAGGCTCGCCAGATCTATTGCTATGCCAAGGCAGCGCAGATGGGCTGGTATCCCGAGGGGCGCGCCATCGCGCTGAAGGGGCTCGAGCACCTGCTGGCGAAGGCCAAGGCGCCGGACGGCCGGCCTGGCTACGTGCACCGGCTGACGCCTGATGGCGCGGTGCTGGATGCGCGGCGCGATGCCTACGACCACGCCTTCATCCTGTTTGCTCTGGCAACCGTCTATGCGCTCGACAAGGACGCGCAGATCCGGGCCGAGATCGACGCGCTGCTTGCCTTCCTCGACGGCCATCTGCGCTCGCCGCATGGCGGCGTGCACGAGAGCCTGCCGGTGTCGCTGCCGCGCCGGCAGAACCCGCAAATGCACTTGTTCGAGGCGATGATCGCCTGCTTCGATGCGACCCACGATCTGTCGTTCCAGAATCGCGCCGGTGAATTCTTCGCGCTGTTCCTTGCCAATCTCTACGACAAGCGGAAGTGTGCGCTCGGCGAATATTTCGAGGAGGACTGGTCGAAGATCGAGCCGGTCAGCGTCGAGGCCGGCCACCAGGCCGAATGGGTCTGGCTGCTGAAGGGGTTTGAACGCATCACGGGCTGCCCGACCGGACAGCGGCGCGCAGAGCTGCTGGCGACCGCGCTGCGCTATCGCGATGCGGCCACCGGCTGCCTCGTCGACGAGGGCGACGACACCGGCAACATCCGCCGCTCGACGCGCCGGCTGTGGCCGCAGACCGAGATCGCGAAAGCGTGGATTGCGCAGGCCGAGTCCGGCGAGGCGGGCGCGGCGGATGAGGCGCGCGCGGCGCTGGTGCGGCTCGAACGGCATTACCTCAACCATCCCGTGCGGGGCGGCTGGTACGACCAGTTCGACAGCGACGGCAAATCGCTGATTGACACCATTCCTGCGTCGTCGTTCTATCATGTTCTCTGCGCGGTCACGGAAGCGGAGCAGGTCCTCGGCTGAGAATTAAAGCCAGCGCTTGCGCCGCTTGAAGCTCTTGAGGTTTTTAAAGCTCTTGCGCTGGTCGCCGGCGCCGCCGAGGTAGAACTCCTTGACGTCCTCGTTGTCGCGCAACTCGTCGGCGGTGCCGTCGAGCACGACCTTGCCCTGTTCCATGATGTAGCCGTGGCTTGCCACCGACAGCGCGGCGCGTGCGTTCTGCTCCACCAGCAGGATGGTGACGCCGAGGTCGCGGTTGATCTTCTGGATGATCGAGAACACCTCTTTCACCAGCAGCGGCGACAGGCCCATCGACGGTTCGTCCATCAAAATCATCTTCGGGCGCGCCATCAGCGCGCGGCCGATCGCGAGCATCTGCTGCTCGCCGCCGGAGAGATAGCCGGCGAGGCCCGTGCGTTCCTTCAGGCGCGGGAAATAGTTGAAGACCATGTCGAGGTCGGAATCGACCTCGCGATCCCTGCGGGTGAAGGCGCCGAGCCTGAGGTTTTCCAGCGATGTCATGTCGGCGACGATGCGCCGGCCCTCCATCACCTGGAAGATGCCGCGGCGGACGATCTTGTCGGGATCGATTCCGGCGATCGGCTCGCCCTCGAACAGGATCTCGCCGCGCGTGACCTCGCCGTCCTCGGTCTTGAGCAGCCCCGAGATCGCCTTCAGCGTCGTCGACTTGCCGGCACCATTGGCCCCCAGCAGCGCCACGATCGCGCCCTTGGGCACGTCGAGGCTGAGGCCGCGCAGCACCAGGATGACGTCGTCATAGACGACCTCGATGTTGCGCACGGCGAGGAGGGGTGGCGCGGGCACGACGGTGGGGGTGGTACGAACAGCTTCTGCTGTCTGGGTCATTTTTCATAGCTCTCCGCTGTCGTCGCCCGGCTTGACCGGGCGACCCAGTATTCCAGAGACGCCTGAGATTCACGGAGAAGCCGCGGCGTACTGGATCCCCCGCCTTCGCGGGGGATGACATCTGTGGGTGAGGCGAGAGTCGGGCTCACCAGCCCAGCAGTTCCGGCTTGCGCGGCAGCTCGACGGTCTTGACCTTCTCGAGCTTGATCGTGCCCTTGGCCATGAGGTCGTTGAGGTCGCCGTCGGTCGCGCCTGAAACCTTGGTGCGGTAGAGCTCGACCTTCAGCGTGCCGCGATGGTCCTTGTCGGTCCAGGTCGAGGGCGCGCAGACCCCTTCCATGCCGGCCGGCACCCAATCCTTCTTCTGATAGAAACCCTTCACGACGTTGTCGCCGGTGGCGCCGCCGTTCTTGGCGGCCCAGTCGAGTGCTTCCCTCATGTACAGCGCCGAGCAGACGCCCGCGACGTAGTGCACGGGACGATAGACCTTGCCGGTGGGGTCGGACATCTTCGAGATCTCCATCACCGTCTTCATGCCGGGTGCGTCGCCGCCCCAGCTCACCGCGGTGCGCAGCGGGAAGATCACGCCGTCGGCGGCGTCGCCCGCGGTCTTGGCGGCGTTCTCGTCCATGCCCCAGACGTTGCCGAGGAACTGCACTTCGGCGCCGGCGGTCTTGCAGGCCTTCATCACCGAGATGTTGGAGGCCGCGGTGTTGCCGAGATAGGCGTAGTTGGCGCCCGAGGATTTCAGGCTCAGGCACTGCGCGCTGTAGTCACCCGGCGCGAGCGCGAACACCAGCGGCGGCAGCACCTCGAAACCGAGCTCCTGCGCCATGGCTTCGCCAGCGGCCTTCGGCGCGTTCGGGTAGGGATGGTTGGCGCCCATGTGGACGAATTTTGGCTTGCCAGGCTTGCCCTTGGCCTTCCAGTCCTCAGCCGCCCAGATCAGCATCGCGCGCAGCGAGTCCGAGTAGCTCGGGCCGTAGAAGAAATTATAGGGCGCGGGCTTGGCCTTGCCGCTGGTGCCTTCGGGATCGGTCAGGGCCGCGGCATAGGAGCCGGAGAGGTCGGGGATCTTGTCCTGGGCGAGGAAGCCGGTCAGTGCCTCGGTGTCAGCGGTGCCCCAGCCCATGATCGCGGCGACCTTGCTGTCCGGTGCGGACCATTTCTTGTACAGCGCAATCGCCTTCGGCACCTGGTAGCTGTAGTCGTTGGTGTCGACGCTGACCTGCTTGCCGCCGATGCCGCCATTCTTGTTGACCCAGGCGAAGGTGTCGGCGACGGCCTGGCCGTAGGGCGTGCCGACATCGGAGGTGCCGCCGGAATAATCGGCGAGATGCCCGATCGCGATCTGCGCCTGCGCGCTCGCGGAGAATGCCGCGATCACAAGCGCGAGCGATGCAGTGCTCAAAAGGGACTTCATTGTCATGGGTCGGTTCCTCCGGTTTATTGTTTAAGTGAAGCAGCCCGCGCTCAATGCGAGAACGGGTAGAGTTTCCAGTACGCCTTGATCTGCCGCCAGCGATGCGCGAGCCCGTCCGGTTCGAACATCAAGAACGCGATGATGATCACCCCGATCGCGATCTCGCGCAGGAAGGTGATGTTGTTGTTGAGCGACAGAGCCTTGTCGATCGCGCCGCCCTTGAGCGACAGACTGATGAACTCCATCGACTCCGGCAGCAGCACCACGAAGGCTGTGCCCATCAGCGTGCCCATGATCGAGCCGGTGCCGCCGATGATGATCATGGCAAGGAACAGGATTGAGCGCTCGATGCCAAAACCTTCCTGCGAGACCACGAGCTGGTAGTGCGCGTAGAGCGCGCCGGCGATGCCGGCGAAGAAGGCGGCGAGCCCGAACGACAGCGTGCGGTATTTGGTGAGGTTGATGCCCATGATCTCCGCGGAGAGATAATGGTCGCGGATCGCCACCAATGCGCGGCCGTCGCGCGTGCGCATCAGGTTGGTGACCAGGATGTAGCTCGCCAGCACATAGGCCAGCACGACGTAGAAATACTGCCGGTCGCCGCGAAGCGCATAGCCGAAGATCGAGAACGGCTCGGCGCTCGCCGGCACGGAGCCGCCGGAAAACCATTCGGCGCGGGAGAAGAAGTCGAGCAGGATATATTGGGCGGCCAGCGTCGCGATGACGAGGTAAAGACCCTTCAGTCGCGCCGCCGGAATGCCGAAGATCAGCCCGACCAGGGCGGTGACGACACCCGCGAGCGGAATCGCGAAGAATACCGGGATCGGCGTGCTGTTGGAGATGTAGGCCGAGGTGAAGGCGCCGAGCAGGAAGAAGGCGGCGTGCCCGATCGAGATCTGGCCGGTGAAGCCGACCAGGATATTGAGCCCGAGCGCTGCGATCGAGAAGATGCCGATTTGAATGAGAATGCTGAGCCAGTAGCCGCCGAGGACTTGCGGCACGAGGCAGAGCAGCAGCACGCCGACAATCGCAAAGTTGCGGCTGGTCGTGGTCGGGAAGATCGTGGTGTCGGCCGCGTAGGAGGTGCGGAAATCACCAGCAGGGATGAGGGCAGGGCCGGCCATGGATCAGATCCGCTCGATGTCGTGGGTGCCGAACAGGCCGTAAGGCTTGATCATCAGCACGATGATGAGGACGTAGAACGGCGCGATCTCGTAGAGATTGCCCCAATGCAGGTACTCGCTGTCGACATATTGCGCGATATTCTCGAGCAGCCCGATGATAATGCCGCCGAGCACGGCGCCGCCGACGGAATCGAGCCCGCCCAGGATCGCCGCCGGAAACACCTTGATGCCGTAGGCGGCAAGGCCCGAGGAGACGCCGTTGACCACGGCGACCACGACGCCCGCAACCGCCGACACGGTGGCCGAGATCGCCCAGGCCATCGCAAACACGCTCTTCACGGAAATGCCGAGCGACTGCGCCACTTGCTGGTTGAACGCTGTGGCGCGCATCGCAAGGCCATACTTCGAGGCGCGGAAGAACCAGGCCATGCCGATCATCATCGCGACCGAGACGACCAGGCTCATGACATAGACGGTCTGGATCTGGAGGCCGAACAGGCCGACCGACTGACTCTCGAACACGCGCGGGAACGGCTGCGGATTGACGCCGAACATCCATTTCAGCGTCGCCTGCAGCACGGTGGAGAGGCCGATCGTCACCATGATCACGGAGATGATGGGCTCGCCAATCATCGGCCGCAGGATCAGAACCTGGATCGCGATGCCGAACACGAACATGAACACCAGCGTCATCGGCATGCCGATCCAGAACGGCACCTGGTATTTGGCGAGCAGGGTCCAGCACACCCAGGCGCCGACAAGCAGCAATTCACCTTGCGCGAAATTGACGACTTGCGTCGCCTTGTAGATCAGCACGAACGACATCGCGACCACGCCGTAGAGCGTGCCGACCACGAGGCCGTTGACCAGGAGCTGGATGAGGAAGGCGGTGTTCATGTGATGCTATCCTTCGCCTCTCCCCGCCTGCGCAGGGAGGGGTGGATCGATTGCCGGCTCTGTATCGGAAGCGATCTCACTCCGCAGCCTCCGCCATGGGACCATGTCCGCCGAGATCCACCACGCGCAGCGTCGTGCGCACTCGCTGCGTGGTGCCGTCCTGGAAGCGGATCACGGTGTCGACGGGGATCTCGGCAGTGCCGCGGTAGATGGCGTCGATGATGCCTTCGTATTTCTCGTTGATGACACTGCGGCGCACCTTGCGGGTGCGGGTGAGCTCACCGTCGTCGGCGTCGAGCTCCTTGTAGAGCAGCAGGAAGCGCGAGATGCGCTGCGCCGGCGGCAGCGTGGCGTTGACGGTCTCGACCTCCTTGCGGAGCAGGGAATAGACCTCGGGCCGCGAGGCGAGGTCGCTGTAGGTCGTGAACGAGAGGCGATTCTTCTCCGCCCATTTCGAAATGATGGAATAGCGGATGCAGATCATCGCGGCGAGCGCGTCGCGGCCGGCACCGAGCACGACCGCTTCGGCGATGTAGGGCGAAAACTTCAGCTTGTTCTCGATGAATTGCGGCGAGAAGCGCTCGCCGCGCGAGGTCTCGGCGAGATCCTTGATGCGGTCGATGACGACGAGCTGGCGGTTCGCGTTGAAGTAGCCGGCATCACCCGAGAGCATCCAGCCGTCGCGGATGTCGGCGACGCTCGCTTCGGGGTTCTTGTAATAGCCGAGGAACATGTTGGGATGCCGCACCACGATCTCGCCGACGCCATGGACGTCGGCATTGTCGATGCGGATCTCGACGCTGTCCGCCATCGGCACGCCGGTCGTGTCAGGGTCGACCTTGCCTTCGGGATGCAGCGTGTAGGCCCCCAGCAGCTCGGTCTGGCCGTAAAGCGTGCGCAGCGGCACGCCCATGGCCTGGAAGAATTTGAAGGTATCGGGGCCGAGCGCTGCGCCGCCGGTGGCGGCCGAGCGCAGCCGCGTGAAGCCGAGCCGGTCGCGCAGGGCGCGGAACAGGACCGCGTCGGCAAAGCCGGAGCGCTTGCCCTGTTCGAGTGCGGCGAGACCCGACTTCATGCCGATGTCGAACAGGCGCTGCTTGAACGGCGTCGCGTCCATCACCTTGGCGCGGACGTCGGCGGCGATCGATTCCCAGACACGCGGCGCGAACAGCACGAAGGTCGGCGCGATCTCGCGCAGATCGTTCATCATGGTGTCGGGCTCTTCGACGAAGTTGATCTTCATCCGGCACAAGAGGCCTTTGCCGAGCACATAGACCTGCTCCATGATCCAGGGCAGCGGCAGCACCGAAACGTATTCGTCGTCGGGGCCCTTCGGATCGAAAGCGAGATAGGTCGCGCAATGGCCGAGCACGCGGCCCGCGGCGAGCATTGCGAGTTTTGGATGCGACGTCGTACCTGACGTCGTGCAGAGGATCGCGACGTCCTCACCCTTGGTGGCATCGACGAGCTTGTCGTAAAGCTCCGGCTCGCGGCTCGCGCGGGTACGCCCAATCTCGGCGAATTTCTCCGCCGACATCAGCCTGGGGTCGTCATATTTCCGCATGCCACGCGGATCGGAATAGATGATGTGCTTCAGCCGCGGCACGCGCTCGGCCAGCACCAGCAGCTTGTCGACCTGCTCCTCATCCTCGGCAAAGACCAGCTGGGCCTCACCGTAATTGAGGAGATAGGAGGCCTCCTCGTCGAGCACATCGCGATAAAGCCCGAGGCTCAATCCGCCGATCGCGTGGGTGGCCACTTCCGCCGCAACCCAGTCCGGCCGGTTGTCGCCGATGATGCCGATGACGTCGCCACGCCCCAGGCCGAGTTCGATCAGCCCGAGCGCGAAATCGCGCACACGGGTCTGGTAGTCGTTCCAGGTGAAGGGGCGCCAAAGGCCGAGATCCTTTTCGCGCAATGCGATCTCGTTGCCGTGCTCTTTTGCGTTGAGCCGGAGCATCTTTGGATACGTGTCGGCCTGGGCGACACGGCCTGCATAATCCATCATGCCGCGCTCTCCTGCGCCGGCGGCGCATCGTCGGGATCGACCAGCACCTCGTCCTCCTCGCCGAGATAGGCGCGCCTGACGTGGGGATCGGCGAGCACGGCGGCGGGATCGCCCTCGGCGATCTTGCGGCCGAAATCCAGCACCATGACGCGGTGGGAGATGTCCATCACCACGCCCATGTCGTGCTCGATCATCACCACCGTCATCCCGAACTCCTCGTTGAGATCGACGATGTAGCGGGCCATGTCCTCCTTCTCCTCGAAGTTCATGCCGGCCATCGGCTCGTCGAGGAGGATGAGGCGCGGCTCCAGCGCCATGGCACGCGCAAGCTCGACGCGCTTGCGCAGGCCGTAGGAGAGGGTGCCGGCCTGCGCTTTCCGCACCGACTGGAGGTCGAGAAAGTCGATGATCTCTTCCACCTTGCGGCGGTGCTCGAGCTCTTCCTTGCGCGCACCGGTGAGCCAGTACAGCGAGCCCGTCAGGAAATTGTTCTTCAGCAGGTGATGGCGGCCGACCATGATGTTGTCGAGCACGCTCATGTGGTGGAACAGCGCCAGATTCTGGAAGGTGCGGCCGATGCCAAGCGTGGGACGCGCATTCGGCGTCAGTCCGGTGATGTCGCGGCCCCGGTAGAACAGCTGGCCTTCCGTCGGCTTGTAGCGGCCGGAAATACAGTTCACGATCGAGGTCTTGCCGGCGCCGTTGGGGCCGATGATCGAGAACAGCTCGCCCTCATTAATGGCGAAGCTGACGTCGGTCAGCGCGCGGACGCCGCCGAACCGCAAGGACACGCCGCGCACTTCGAGACTGGTAGCCACCAAACAAATCCCTCCCGGTGATGGCGCGTTCAGCGGCGCTCTTCGTCCGTTCCTCTCGGGCAATCCTAGTACGGTCGTGCCGGTGAGGCCATGCAGCACATGGTCTCGACCGGAGCCGCGCCACTTTCGTGCCCGTTTGGGATCAAAAGCCGCATCGCCCGAGGTGGCTCTCCATAGGGGAAAGCGCTATTTTGAAATGTCTCCGGCCTGACAATTCTGCGACAAAGTTTTTGGGGCGGCAGCGGGGTACATCTTTCGTCGGATGGCCGCCGGCACGATCGTGCTGCAGTGCAGCAGAGGAATGGAGTGACGAAACGGTGCGGCTGGCCTCTCGATCATGATTTCAGATGATCAACTGAAGCGCGTCGCTGCCTGGTCGCGCGAGCTCACGCCAGCGGAGATCGAGGTTGCCCGCGCCGGGATCACGGAGCGGTCCTACGGCACCGGCGAGACCGTGTTCATGCGCGGCGATAAGTTTGATTATTGGGCCGGCATGGTGAGCGGGCTTGCCCGCATGGGCGGCGTCTCACGCGACGGCAAGGAGACGAGCCTTGCGGGGCTCACGGCAGGGGCATGGTTCGGCGAGGGCAGTGTGCTCAAGAACGAGCTGCGCCGCTACGACGTCGTCGCGCTGCGTGACAGCCGCGTTGCGTTGATGGAGCGCTCGGCTTTCATGTGGCTGTTCGAGAACAGCGTCGGCTTCAACCGCTTTTTGGTGCGCCAGCTCAACGAGCGGCTCGCCCAGTTCATCGGCATGCTCGAGGTCAATCGCACGCTCGATGCGACTTCGCGCCTCGCGCGCAGCATCGCCTCGCTGTTCAATCCGATTCTCTATCCGGAATCGACCGCGCATCTGGAGATCACCCAGGAGGAGATCGGTGCGCTCTCCGGCATGTCGCGCCAGAACGCCAACCGCGCGCTGAACCGGCTGGAGAAGGAGGGGCTGCTGCGTCTGGAATACGGCGGCGTCACGATTCTCGATGTCGACCGGCTGCGCGGGTATGGGGATTAGCGCGCATTGGCGGGTGCTTGCACCGGCCAGAGATCGGCGCGCCAGCGGATCGCAATTGCCAGCATCGCGATGAAGCCCGCGGCGGCGTAGAGCGAGCCCGTCGCGGAATAGCCGATAATGTCGATCAGGCTGCCGGCCGCGAGCAATCCGATCGGCAGGCCGTAGATCACCATCATGCGTACCCCCATCACGCGACCGCGCAGGTGTGCGCTCGCCGTGCGCATCAGGATCACGGCCGCAGAAATCATCGACATGCTCTGGGCGATGCCGGCCAGTACCAGGCAAGCCATCGCGACCGGCATGGTCCTGATTTCGACGAACACCAGCAGCAGCGTGTACCAGGCTAGTGTGGCGCCGATCAGGAGCCGGGCAATGCGCATGCCGCCGACCAGACTGAGCGTGACGGAGCCAATGAGCGAGCCCAAGGCGAAACTCGCCGAGAGATAACCGAGGCCGGTCTGGTCGGTATGAAAGATGTCGCGCGCGATGTAGGGCAGCAATCCGTTCGTCAGCGGAAACGCGGTGAGATTGGCAAGGAATGCCACGCAAAGCGCCGCCAGCATTGCCGGCCCGTTCCAGGAATACACGATGCCTTCCTTGAGATCGCGCAGCAGCCGCGAGCCCGAATGGCTCTCGACCGCGCGATGCTCGGCGGACTTCGCCGGTCGGGTCAGGCACAGCATCAGAATTGCGGCCAAAAAATAAAAGCAGGCGATCACCGCATAGACTTTGCCGATGCCGAAGGTTGCGAACAGTCCGGCTCCTGTCAGCGCGCCGGCGATGCGCGCGCTGTCCTGGGTCGTGCGCGACAGGCTGATCGCGCCCACCAGCAGCTCGGCCGGCATGATGTCGGCGAGCAGCGCGCTGCGAAGGCCGAGATCCGAGGAGCGGATCAGGCCCATGATCGTCACGATGATCATCACCTTGAGCGGTGTCAGATGACCGGTCAGCGCCAGCACCATGATGGTCGAGGCGAGTACTGTATAGGTGAGACGCAGCACGACAAGGAGATCGCGGTGACCTATGCGATCACCGACCATCCCGAGCACCGGAGCGATCAGCGTGCCGACATATTGCAGCGACGCGAGAATGGTGAGCAGCAGCACCGAGCCGGTCTCGACCAGGATGTACCAGCCGAGCACGAGCGTCTCGATCTCGAACGCCCAGGAGGTGAGCAGGTCGGACGGCCACTGGAAGCGGTAGTTGCGGATGCGGAATGGTGCGAGCGCCGAACGCCGCGCGGTTGTGCTCACAACGCGATGACTCGTGTCACGGCGATTCCCTTGCCCTTGTTGTTTCTTCTTGCTGTTCGGCAACGTAACGCCGACGATCCGCGTGTCAATCGCAGCTGCTGCGGGCCGCCCCTGCGCCGGGCTCTTACCTCACTGCTGCTCTCGGCTGTCGCTCCGCCAGCGCCGCCGCCATCGCCGAGATCAGCGGGCGCATGAAATAGGCGTCATCCGCAGGCGAGATGTCGGTGCGCAGGCCGTGCGCGGCAAGCTCACCTGAGACTGCCGGTCCCACCGAGGCGATCAATGTGCGCTCGAACCCTGCGCGCAACCTGGCCTCGCCGCCGTGGGCCTTGGCGGCTTCGATCAGGCGGCGGACTTGGCCGAGATTGGTCAACGCGATGGCATCGATTCGTCCCTCAGCCATGTCGTCGATGGCGGCGACGATGTTGGCATCGGCTGCCTTGGAATCGTAGGCGTAAGGCAGAACAAGATCGACCTCGGCGCCTTGCGCGGCCAACGCGCCGATCAACGTGCTGTGATCCTTGTCCGGATAAAGCTGAAGCCCGAGGCGGCGCCCCCTGAGGTCGAGCTTGCCCAGCATCTCGATCACGCCCTCGGTGGTGGGCTTCTCAGTGGTCTGCTGCGCCTCGAGCCCGTTCTCGCGTAGCGCCTTGCCGGGCTTCGGGCCGCGCGTGAATTTTCGCGATTTGGCCAGCGCCGCGACAAAGGCCTGGTCGAGACCGCGTGCGCGCGCGAGCTTCATGATCCGCCGCAAGCCTTCGCCGGTCATCAGCACGAGGTCGTCAAGCGGCTTGTCGATGGCGCGGCGGATCCAGGCTTCGACCGGAGCAGGGTCCGGCGCATCCTGGATGGTGAACATCGGGCACTGCACGACCTCGGCGCCTTGCTCGGCCAGGAGTTTTGAGAACTGCGCCTCCTCGCGGGTTTCCAGGATCAGGATGCGGGTGCCGGTCAAACGGTCGGCCATGGGCGCGCTCCAGTGGATTGCAAATGTCGGTCATCCTGCCTTCTTCCGCGGGATTGGCGCAAGAGGACCGGCGATGATAGAGAAGTCTATGCGAGAGTTTCTCAGAGTTGCCGTCGTTGTGGTCGCGGTCTTGGCTGCCTATTTCGGCTATGTGTATTGGAGCCGGCCGGCGGCCTATCTAGGAACAGTTCGGGACGCCCAGCTGGTGATGGGATTGCTGGACGACTACCATACCGAAAAAGGGACATATCCCGTTCTGCCTGGAGTCGAGGTTCCGATCTCAAAACTGATCGAGGCTCTCAGGGCCAGCGGTGTCACATTTCGCTCGCGCATCAGATCCTGGGATTTCGACGAGAATGCCCGCTACGGATCGGCCACTGGCGAGGGTTACAGCCTGCTTTATCATCTCAACAGAGTAGGCCAACAACCCTTGGTATGCCTCGTCGAGATGAATGATCGCCGTTCGGAATGGTGGACGCAGCCGTCCCCTTGCCCGGGATAAGACCGTTCTTCACGCCCAAGAGCTTGGCGCATCGGCGATGCTGGTGATAGAGCAGGGCGCAGATCGCGACGTTCCGCAGCCTTTGCACAAACCTTAATCAAGAGCCATGCCCGATCATCAATATGTTCTGACCCTGTCCTGTCCGGATCGACCCGGCATCGTCTCGGCGGTGTCGACCTTCCTGGCCCATAATGGACAGAACATTCTCGACGCCCAGCAGTTCGACGATGTCGAGACCAAGAAATTCTTCATGCGCGTCGTGTTCACCGCGGCCGATCTTGCCGTGGAGCTGTCTGCGCTCCAGACCGGCTTTGCCGCGATCGCCGAGCGTTTCGGCATGGAGTGGCAGATGCGCGACCGCGCCGCGCATCTCAAGGTAATGCTGCTGGTGTCGAAGTCCGACCATTGCCTGGTCGACATCCTCTACCGCTGGCGCACCGGCGAATTGCCGATGACCTTGGCCGCGATCGTCTCCAACCATCCGCGCGAGGTCTATGCCGGGCTCGATTTCGGCGGCATCCCGTTTCATTACCTGCCGGTCACCAAGGAGACCAAGAGCGAGCAGGAGGCGCAGATCCTCGATCTCGTTGCCAAGACCGGGACTGATCTCGTGGTGCTCGCCCGTTACATGCAGATCCTGTCCGACGATCTCTCGGCCAAGCTCTCGGGCCGCTGCATCAACATCCATCACTCGTTCCTGCCGGGCTTCAAGGGCGCGAAGCCCTATCACCAGGCCCATGAGCGCGGCGTGAAGCTGATCGGAGCGACCGCCCATTACGTCACGCGCGATCTCGATGAGGGTCCGATCATCGATCAGGACGTCGAGCGCATCAGCCATCGCGACACGCCGGAAGATCTCGTCCGCAAGGGCCGCGACATCGAGCGCCGCGTGCTGGCGCGGGCGATCCGCTATCACCTCGACGATCGCGTCATCCCAAATGGGCGCAAGACCGTCGTGTTCATGGATTGAATATCTTGCAACAGAATCATGCCAACGCCCTGCCGGGTTCCGGCTCCGCGAACGGAGCCTGGTCGATGCGTCCGATCCTGGCGGTCCTGATCGCGCTTTCCATCGCGGTTTTCTGCGCCTCCGCTACAAACGTCTCGAAGCTCTATCCCGGATATCAGATTGCCTACGACTCCCGTGCGCTGGCAGCGGCGCTGACGGCGGTCGCGTTGTTTGCGCCCGTCTTTTTGCTTTTCGTTGTTGCCGAGTTTAGTCTCGGCTACTTCATGGGTTTCTATTTCTGCTCCATGGTGTTGGGCTATTTGTGGCTGAGCTTCTTCTCGCTCCGCACCTATGACCATGAGACGGCAAGGCTGTCTGCCGCTGCATCCGCGATCGTCTTTCTCCTGCCCGCGCTGTTCGTACGTTCGCCTCTGCCGCAGATACGAAAGCTGTCGGTCAAATCGTTTGATCGCCTGCTCCTGGTCCTCTTCCTGGTTTGCGCGGCGACAGTCGCCGTTGGGGCAGTCTGCAATTTCAGATTCGTGTCACCCGGCGACGCGTCCACGCTACGCACCGACGCGCTTCCGACAAGTGTGAACTATCTGATTGGCATTACCTCTGGCTCGCTGCTGCCGTTCCTGTTCGCGTACTGCATCGCGCGGAATGCATTTTGGCGGGCTGGTGCCGTCGTGGTGCTGATGCTCCTCTACTACCCGGTCGCCGTCAGCAAGATGGCTTTCTTTGCGCCGGCCTGGTTGATCGTCCTGGCCGCGCTCGCAAGATTCTTTGAGGCGAGGGTGGTGGTTGTTTTGTCGTTGCTGTTGCCGATCGTGGCCGGAGTGTTTCTCTTTATCACCCTTGATGCCGGTGGCAGTGGTCCAGTCGTCCGATTTGCAGGGGCCTATCATTTCATCGTGAACTTCCGCTTGCTCGCGGTCCCATCGCTCGCCGTCGACCTCTACAACGAATTCTTCGCCAGCCACGAGCTCACCCATTTCTGTCAGATCAAGGTGTTGAAGTCGTTCATCGCTTGCCCCTATCAGGATCAGTTGGGGGTCGTGATGCTGAAGTACTTCCCTGGAGGCGGGACCTACAACGCCTCCCTGTTCACGACCGAGGGGATCGCCTCCGTGGGCATGCTCTATGCGCCGATCACGGTGTTCCTTTGCGGCGTGGTGATCGCTTTCGGAAACCGGGCATCGGCCGGCCTGCCGGCGTCTTTCGTTCTGGTATCGGGAGGCATGCTCGTGCAGAACCTCCTGAACGTTCCGCTCTCGACGGCCCTGTTGACGCATGGCGGGGCTCTGCTCTTCCTGCTCTGGTACCTGATGCCGCGGGACGCCTTGCCTGCCAGTGGCAAGTAACCGCCGCGCAAGAGGTCGATGAACCCTGCGCAGCGGCACTATCGGTGTGAGTAAGGCGACGCGCGCGTCAGGCGCGTAATGGCTCTGCCTCGAACGAAGCGCGCTTCTTCAGGAGCAGGCCGAGGAGCAGCGGCCACACGAGCTGAATGCCTATGCTTGTCGTGGCAATCATGTTGTCGAACAGATTGTAAACCACGAAAGTGTTGAGCAGCGCCAGGCTCGGAACGGCGAGCGGCGATGTGCGGATCAAGCAGATATAGCCGTATAAAATGAAGATGAAGACAGCGAACGTCACCAGGACGCTGATCCACCCGAAGAATATCCACGATCGGCTAAACACGCTCGAAACGTTGAAGTTTTCCGAGAACTCCGGGATGGTCCTGTCGGGGCTGGCGCCGAGCCTGGGTAGAATGCGATGCGAGATCGTATCCGGCAGAAGTTCGCTCACGATGTATTCTGGAATTTTCTTCAGGTCATAGGACGGTTCGACTGTCGATACGGCGTACTGAAAATTAGCAAGCGGACCTGTCGAATATAGAAACAGCCAAAACGCGCTCGGTCCAAGGTTTGATCCCCCGAATGCCTCACTCGCGTGCCCCAGGCCATTGACGTTGCCGCTTCGCGCTTCGCCAAATTTGGCAGCACCAAGGAGCAGCAACGCTCCAATAGCGATCATGCTCAGAATATGGCTGATACGGATGCGCGATAGGTGGATGACGAAGACGAAAACCCATGACGTCAGCACGATCAGAGCCGGTCCCCGGTAGACGATCGAAAGAAGGAAGATGACTGGAAGCGTAGCCTCGCCAAGATAGCGCCAGCGCACGCGGTCGGTCTCATAGAGGAAGTCGGCAAAACGGATGGTAGAGAACACGCTGCCGAACGTGACCGCGAAAACATGCAGCGAGGGCATGCCCCTGAAGGACGTGTAGTGAAAATGCCCGCGGATCATGTCGATCAGCGGTACGCTCCCGGCATAAACAAGATCGGCGGCAAAGCAGGCGAGAGGCACGGCGATTACCCAGCCCGGCAGGAGGCCTGCGCGGTAGGCCCGTATCGAACAAACGCGGGGGTGCATCAGCCGGCCGACGACGCCCGCAATGACAAAGCTGAACGCGAAGAACAGCACCAAGCCCCGCGTCGTCGGGGGATATATCTCGGACCACCCCAACTGATAGATTCCAAGTGCGCTGCCAAAAGTAAGTATATAAATCAAGAACGGGTTGGCGAGCATTGGAACGGCTTCCTTCGGGTGGCGGCGAACCTATCCTCGTATCGGAGGCTGAAGCAAGCCTCGTTCCGCCACGGCAGCACCATAACTGAGGTGGGCCGGCCTGAACCGAAGCGCGCCTGTGCGACGCGATTGGCCTCGTGGAAGCGTGCCTCTCGATGGCTTTTTGCTACGCGCGGTACGCCAAATAAATGACCGGGCGCCTGACCCGAAGTAATGAATTAAGCGGCTCGGTTCATTGCAATCACGCAACTTGCATTTGCATCGGGGTTGTGGATATCAAAGCTAGCCGCTGATCGCGCCTCGTTCCGAAAAGCGGTCTTTTGATGAGATGCTCCAGGTCGAGCACGATATCGTCAGCCGCGTACTCCGCGCGACCGTGGATTCAACGCTGTGCCGAGCTTCAGTGTCATCTTACCCGTTCGTAACGGCTGGCCGTACGTCCAGGAATGTGTCGAGAGTATTCTGGCACAGACCTACCCGGATTTCGATCTAGTCGTCCTCGACAATCAAAGCACTGACGGCACAGTTCCCTGGCTCAGGTCCCTGGCGGATAGCCGGATTCGTCTGTACGGCTCGTCGTCGTCGCTCTCGATCGTTGATAGCTGGGCGCGGGCGGTTGGGGTCGAGAAGCGGGAATATATGACGTTGATCGGCCACGACGATTTGCTCGATCCCAACTTTCTGCTGACCATCAATCGCACCATCGAGCGGTTCCCCGACGCGAAGCTCTATCAGACCGGCTTTCGCTTTATCGACTCGGTCGGCCAGACGATTCGCACGTGTCGACCGGTCCCGGAACGAGAGACCCCGGCGCAGTATCTTGAGGGGCGGCTGACCTACCAGCGCGATATCAGCGGGACTGGAGTCGTCATGCGGTCGTCTGACTATGATCGGATCGGCGGAATTCCGCATTTCGAGCGGCTCTTCTTCGCAGACGACGCCCTGTGGTTGTCCTTGATGCAGGGAGGCTACAAGGCGTTCGATCCGGCCGACCTCTGCTCGATCCGTATGCACCCGCGGAAAGAATCGACCACGAAGCCCTCGGCCTGGCCCTCTCTGCTGTCCGGGCTCAATCAATTCGCGGATTTTGTTGACTCCTACATCCGGTCGGATGCCGAGGCAGGGGCTGTCGTGTCGGAGCACTTCGCTGGTTTCATGCTTAGATACCATCGAAATCTGTACATCCTGGCTCTGCTGGAGGCATGCCAGATGGGCCGTAAGATTGATGCCGCGAGTGCGGACAGTCTCGTCGCATCGCTTGGAAAGCGCGCCCCCGCGTTGGCCGCCTCGATCCGGACGTCGCTGTCGATCAAGCTGATTGAGGCACTCAACGTATCGCCCATGCGCCGGACGGTGGTTCCGCTATGGGAGATGTACCGTCGGTTCTGGATGCATGCGGAATGAGCCGACGGGCCTTCGTCCGTCAAATTTCCTTCGGCTCCTTGTTGCTGGATATTTCCCGACATTTTGGGGGCAGCAGGCGAATGCCGTTTGCCATGCGGTCGTCAGAACCGGGCGCCCCAGGTCGTAATCTTCAGTTTTTTTCTAACCATCAACAGGCAAGCGACATCCATCGCGGCGAGGCAGAAAGCAGTGCTGCAGGCCGCGCCAATGGCTCCATACAGCGGAACCAGCAGCAGATTGGCGACGATGTTGGCGATAGCCGTCGCTCCAATGATATTGCGCATCTGCTTGCCGTGGCCGGTCATGATGAGCAGGGTTTCGACTGGTCCAATTGCGATCATGACCAATTGTCCAAGTGCCAGGATGCGGAGTGGCCAAGCTCCTTGTTCAAACTGTGGACCGAAGAGTCCCAGAACGATTTCCGGAAAAATCAGAAGAGCCAGTATGACCGGCAGCGTGGCTGCCAGCATCGAGAATGTGCATTGACGCGCCAGCCGTGCCAGTGCCGCATCGGCACGCTGAGCGTGCAGGGCCGCAAACTGCGGCCCTGCGACGCTGTTCACGGACGCCATCACAAAAGTCGTGGTTAAGATTGTGAGCCGGCGCGCCACACCGTAGAAGCCGACTTCACTAGGGTCAGCGTAGCTGCCCAGAACCAGAATGTCGGTCCAGTTCATCGCGAGATATCCAAAGCTCACCAACAGCAATGGTAGGCTGGTTCGCAGCAGCAGCTGTGTGTCGAAAGTGCCTTGCTGTCGCCAGATGCCGGGGATGCGGCGGCTCCAGGCCGCCAGGGCTGCGATCATCGCGGCGAAGGCCACGGCAATGTAAGCGAGCACGACGTCCTGAAAATCGATCGCTGAGATGTGCCACAGAACCGTGCCCCCGATCAGCAATACGAGCGGAGGCAGCGCCGAGTGAAACAATGCGCCGATCCCGGGAGCGCCAATTCCCTTGTAGAATTCGGCCTGGATGGCGCGCACGGCGACGGGGGCGAATGACAGAACCACCAGCGGAAGCATGGTGCGCAGTTCGCCGGCTCTGTTTCCCCCGAGACCGATCATGGAAACGATTAACCAAGCGGGAATGGCAATGATGATTGCGGCGCCCACTGCCAACCCCAGGCTCTTTCGGTAGAGCGCCGCGAGGCTGGCCCGGTCGCCTTGATCATTCGCGATGGCCGTGAAGCGCAGAACGGTGCTCTCCAGGCCGAGGCGCGAGACGGTCGCCCCGATATCAACGATGGTCGTCGAGATGAAATAGAGGCCGACTCCGGAGGCGCCAATCATGCGGGCAAGCAGCACATTGAACAGGAACGAGAATCCCGCACCGGCAACCAACGCGGAAAAAACGCTGGCAGCCCCAATGGAGTTGCGGTTCAAGTACCGGCGAAATGTCTTCATCTGACTCCGAAACGACGACGGCGTCCTAGCCGTCAGTCACAAAGGCTTGCGCTGTTGTGGCTGGGAATCGAGAGCCGAGAGCTGATGCAAGCCTCTGCGATCGTCCGTGGCGGAACATACGGGCGGAAGAAACCGCCGACAAGAACTGAATCGGGTTGGCGATCGTGCACCTCTTGTGTAGGTCAACAGCAAGGTGCGGGATGCCGTATCGACGGATACAGGAACTGCCGTGCGGGATGTAGGGGTCATATATCTTTATCGCTTTGCCGAGGGAGAGCGGCCGGTTCATCGATTCCTCGAGAGCTATCTTGGTCATCCCGCTGGCCGAGATCACGACTTGGCAGTTGTATTCAAGGGGTTTCCGGATCGGGAGAATCTGGCGCGGGCGAAGGCGCTGTTTGCGGGCGTACCAATCAACGCCGTGGAAGTCGACGACCAGGGCTTCGACGTCGGCTCATACGTGAAAGCGGCCAAGCTCGTGGCCAATCGCCGTCTCTTGTTCCTCAACACGTTCAGCGAGATTTTGGCTGACAACTGGTTAGAACATTTCGACCGGGCCCTGGACCGCCCCGAAGCGGGTGTGGTCGGTGCGACGGGCTCCTGGGCCGCAAACACCGCCGGCCCGGAGGCGACGATGGTCTTCCTGGTGCGAAGGATGCTGGGCTTGCCGGCGCAGCTGCATCAATCCGTCGAGCACGCGCCGCCTGATGGCGGCAACGCTCGCGCAGGCAGGGGACGTGCTGTCAGATTGTACCTCTCCGCGCCATTCGATTACGTAGCCAGGTATTATCGCTTTGGTCGATTTCCGAACCCCCATCTGCGAACCAATGCGTTTATGATGGACCGGGCTCGCTTCCTCGCTCTCGACTTGCCAGGCTTCAAATCGAAATCCGATACTTACGGATTCGAGAGCGGGCGTCACTCGATGACGAAGCAGATCCTGTCGCAGGGCTTGCAGCCCGTTGTGATCGATCGGCACGGCAGAGTGTATCGCATCCCGGAATGGAAATCGTCTTCCACATTCCGGGTGGGCGAGCAGGAAAACCTTCTCGTTGCAGACAATCGCACAGTGAACTTCAGCGAGGCAGGCCCCGCCCACCGTCAATATTTGGAGAAGCTCAGTTGGGTTCATCCCTGGAACTGGGACAGCGACAAGCCCGCGCCGCCCAGCTTCGGCTGATCGAAACCCAGGGTAGCCGCGCACCAGCCGGAAGATTGAGGCCGGCGGTGGTCCAAAAAGTGGCTGGCGGGCGTGTGTATTGACGAGAACAGTCGATTAGGGCTCCAGTATTGACAATCCGCGCCGATTTGAACCACTTCCTGCCCGATAGCAGGGAAACCGGATACCACTCGTGAAAGCCGTTATTCTAGCAGGCGGCCTTGGGACCAGAATTTCCGAGGAGACTTCCGTCAAACCGAAACCGATGGTCGAAATTGGCGGCCGCCCGATCCTGTGGCACATCCTGAAGCTGTATTCTGCGCATGGCGTGAACGATTTCGTGATCTGCTGCGGTTACAAGGGCTACGTGATCAAGGAGTATTTCGCGAACTACTTCCTTCATATGTCCGACGTCACGTTCGACATGACGCAGAACCATATGGAAGTTCATCAGCGCAAGGCCGAGCCTTGGCGGGTCACGCTGATCGACACCGGCGACGACACCATGACCGGGGGCCGGTTGAAGCGTGTGGCCGACCATCTCAGGAACGAAAAGGCGTTTTGCTTTACCTATGGCGATGGTCTGAGCGACGTTGATATCCGTGGCTCGATCGACTTTCATCTCCGCCACGGCAAGCTCGCGACGATTACCGCGGTCACTCCGCCGGGACGATATGGCGCGCTGCAGCGGTCGGGAGACCGTGTGACGGCTTTTGCCGAAAAGCCGCGCGGCGACGGCGGCGTCATCAATGGCGGCTTCTTCGTGCTGTCGCCCGCCTGTATCGATCTCGTAGCGAACGATCAGGTGTCCTGGGAGAACGAGCCTTTGACCGAGCTCGCCGCGCGCGGCGAGTTGATGGCCTATCCGCACCAAGGCTTCTGGCAGCCAATGGACACGCTTCGGGAAAAGAATATGCTGGAAGAGCTTTGGGCGAGCGGCAAGGCGCCGTGGAAGATCTGGTAGATGACCGGGCGGATCAACCCCGATCCTTCATTTTGGGCCGGCCGGCGCGTCCTGCTCACGGGACATACCGGGTTCAAGGGGGCTTGGCTCGCGCTTTGGCTGCACCGGCTTGGCGCCCGTGTGATCGGCGTCAGCCTGCCGCCATCTACGACGCCGAGTCTCGCCGAACTCGCCGGTATCGATGAGCTGATCGAAGGTCATTCGGTCGACATCCGCGACGCCGAGCTGCTCGCGGAGCGAGTTCGTGCCGCCAAGCCCGAGGTGGTGTTGCACCTTGCGGCACAGGCGCTGGTCCGGACGAGCTATCGCGAGCCGTTGCAGACGTTCGCAACCAACGTTCAGGGCACCGCGAACCTGCTGGAAGCCGTTCGTGCGACGACGTCCGTTCGTGTGGTGGTCGCAATCACTACGGACAAGGTCTATCGCAACATCGAACACGTCTATCCCTATCGGGAGACGGATGCGCTGGGCGGGCACGATCCATACAGCGCCAGCAAGGCGGCCGCCGAGAT
This sequence comes from Bradyrhizobium ganzhouense, assembly GCF_049949285.1. Lineage (NCBI taxonomy): Bacteria > Pseudomonadati > Pseudomonadota > Alphaproteobacteria > Hyphomicrobiales > Nitrobacteraceae > Bradyrhizobium > Bradyrhizobium ganzhouense. The sequence continues at coordinate 6,321,836 of NZ_CP181318.1, read as the reverse complement.
CGTTGTCGCCAGTTATCGCGATGCCTATCTTGCCAGCGCTGGCGTGGCGCTGGCGTCGACCCGCGCCGGCAATGTGATCGGTGGTGGCGATTGGTCGGAGGACCGTCTGATCCCCGATGCGGTGCGTGCCTGGAGCTCGAACCAGTCGCTGATCGTGCGGCGGCCGGATGCGTTCCGGCCCTGGCAGCACGTGCTGGAGCCTCTGGCGGGATATCTGCGGCTGGCCGAGCGCCTTTGGCTGAACCCCGACCTCGCGGGCCCCTATAATTTCGGACCTGACACGTCCGAAGCGGCAAGCGTCCGCCACGTGGTGGAACTCGCGCGGCAAACCTACGGCAAGGGTGAGGTGACGTGGGGAGGGGGCCAGCAAGGTCCTCATGAGGCGGGCTGGCTTGCGCTGGAGACGGCGAAGGTCCGGCATACGCTCGGCATTGCGCCGCGCTGGCAGCTTGGAACGTCGGTCGAACGGACGTTGAGCTGGTATCGGCGCTGCGAGGAGGGGCAGGATGTGCGTCGCCTCTGCCTGCAGGACATTGCTGATTTTGAGGCGGTCGCTGCGCAAGGACCGTCCGCATGAGCCGCTTCGCCATCCTCGACACGCCGATAGTCGGTCTGAAAGTCGTCGAGCGCGGCCGGCTTGCGGATGCACGCGGCTTCCTGAGCCGCCTGTTTTGCGCCGAGGAGCTGCGTGCGGCGGGCTGGAGCCAAGCCATTGCCCAGATCAATCAGACCCTGACCCGCGCGCGCGGGGCGGTGCGGGGCCTGCACTTTCAGCACCCCCCGCACTCGGAAATGAAGCTCGTCAACTGCATCCGCGGCAAGGTATTCGACGTGGCGGTGGATTTGCGCCGAGGCTCGCCGACATTCCTCAAATGGCACGGTGTGGAACTGTCCGAGGACAATGGCCGCGCCTTGCTGATCCCAGAAGGGTTTGCGCATGGATTCCAGACGCTGATGCCGGACAGCGAACTGCTCTATTTTCACAGTTGCGCTTATGCTCCGGCGAGCGAGGGCGCGATTCAGGTGGAGGACCCGCGCGTCGGCATCGCGTGGCCGCTGCCGTTGGCCGAGTTGTCAGAGCGTGATCGTCTGCATCCTTTGCTGCCGCTGTCGTTTGATGGATTAGCATCATGAATTGTCGGCACTGCGCTGCCAGGCTCAAGCTCGAACTGATCGACCTCGGCAGCTCGCCGCCTTCGAACGCCTATCTGTCCGCAGCAGGCCTGCTTGCGCCCGAGAAGACCTATCCGCTCAAGGTCATGGTCTGCGAGCAATGCTGGCTGGCGCAGACACTGGATTTCGCGCAGGCTGGCGAGTTGTTCTCGGCGGAATATGCCTATTTCAGCAGCTTCTCGACGACCTGGCTGCAGCATGCGGAGCGCTATGTTGCCGACATGGTGGGGCGTTTCCATCTCGATCGCGACAGCCGAGTGGTCGAGATTGCATCCAACGATGGCTATCTGCTGCAGTATGTGAAGGGCCGCGGCATCCCCTGTCTCGGCATCGAGCCGACCGCCTCCACGGCACGCGTCTCGCGCGAGAAGGGGATCGAGACGCTGGAGGAGTTTTTCGGCGCGGAGGTCGGTGCCCGGCTCGCGGCTGCGGGTAAGCAGGCCGATCTGATGGCGGCCAATAACGTTCTCGCCCACGTGCCCGACATCAACGGGTTCCTCGCGGGCTTCGCCAATCTGCTGAAGCCGGGCGGCGTTGCGACATTCGAGTTTCCGCATCTGCTGCGGCTGATCGAAGAAAACCAGTTCGACACGATCTATCACGAGCACTTCTCCTATTTATCGCTGACGGCGCTGGAGAAGATCTTCCGCCACAACGGGCTCGCCATGTTCGATGTCGAGGAGCTGCCGACCCATGGCGGCAGCTTACGCGTGTTCACGCAACGCGCGGCCTCCGGCAGCCGGGCGGTCACCGACCGCATCGCTCAGCTCCTGGCGCGCGAGTCCGCCGCCGGACTCGCTTCCGCGTCGGGCTACAGCGGTTTTCAATCGCGCGCGGAAAGGGTGAAGGATGATTTGCTCGCCTTCCTGATCGAGGCGAAGCGTCAGCGCAAACGCGTGGCCGCCTACGGCGCTGCGGCGAAGGGCAATACGCTTTTGAATTTTGCCGGCATTCGCCGCGATTTCATTGCCTACGTCGTTGATCTCAATCCGGCCAAGCAGGACAAATATATGCCTGGCAGCCGCATCCCAATCGTGGATGAGGCGCGACTGCTCGCCGACCGGCCCGACTACGTGGTGATTTTGCCGTGGAACTTAAAATCTGAGGTGATGAGTCAGTTGCGGCAAGCGGGGTTCGCCGGTCGGTTCGTCACCGCGATTCCTGCGATCGAGATTGTTTGATCCGGCGCGCGATGACCAGGCAGATCCCGCGAGAGGTGGTTCGATGAAGATTGCCGTCACCGGTGCGCGGGGATTTGTCGGCCGTCACGTACTGGCCGAACTCGCGCGTAGAGACGTTGATGTCGTGGCAAGCTACCGGCCTGGTGGCTCCCCCAATGGTCCCGCAATGGCGAGACTGCAATGGGCGTCGCTCGATCTGGCGAACCCGCCGGAGAACTGTTTCACAGCCTTGCATCGTCCGGACGTCCTGCTGCATCTCGCCTGGGGCGGTTTGCCCAACTATCGGTCGTCGTATCATGTCGACGTCGAGATGCCGCGTCATTTCACCTTTCTCGATAGCGCCGTGCGCAACGGGCTTCCGGCGCTCGTGGTCTCAGGAACCTGCCTCGAATACGGATTGCAGTCAGGGGCCCTTGCTCCGGGTGCCGACACCCGTCCAACCACGCCCTATGGAATCGCTAAGGACGCGCTACGCCGGAGGCTGCAGGCCCTCCAAGTGGAGTGTTCCTTCAGCCTGACCTGGGCCCGGCTGTTCTATATGTACGGAGACGACCAGCCGGCAACGTCGCTGTTGCCGTCCCTGAAGGCTGCCGCGCTCGCGGGCCGGAGCGAGTTTCCGATGTCGGGCGGCGAGCAGCTGCGCGATTATCTCCCCGTCGAGGACGTCGCGAGCCGCCTGGCCGGGCTTGCGCTCGCACCGGCCGACCGCGGTCCGATCAATGTCTGTTCCGGGCAGCCCGTCTCGGTCCGCGACTTCGTCGAGAGCAAAATAAGGCAGAACGGCTGGAGCATTAGGCCCAGCTACGGCGAACTACCTTACACGGACTACGAGCCCATGGCATTCTGGGGAGAGCCTCCAGCGTCCGTGTAGTGGATCGGCTGGAGTCGTGCTGGCATTGTCAGTCGATCATCTGCTATGGCCACTTGCGATGCGCGCAAGGTACGGAGCCAATTTTGATCAGGTTTAGCGTCATATTGCCGGTCCGGAACGGGTGGCCCTACGTCGAAGAGTGCGTCAACAGCATCCTTGCGCAGACCTATCCACATTTCGACCTGATCGTGCTCGACAATTGCAGCACGGACGCGACCGTTGAATGGCTCAGAAGCAGGAACGATCCGCGTATTCGCATCTCCACCTCGACGGTGTCGTTGTCGATCGTCGACAGTTGGGCCCGTGCCGTGCATGTCGAACGGCACGAGTACATGACGCTGATCGGTCACGACGACAAATTCGATCCGGATTTTCTCGAGACCATCAAAAACCTGATCGAGCGCTATCCGGAGAGCTCGCTCTACCAAACGGGCGGTCGCTTGATCAATTCGCAGGGGAAAACCGTTCGTTCCTGCGTGCCTGTGCCTGAGATCGAGACCGCAGCTCAATACCTTAAGGCCCGCTTTACGTTCAATCGCGACAACTTCGGTACCGGCTTCATCATGCGATCGGCAGACTATGATCGCGTCGGAGGAATACCGCCGTTCGAACGGCTGTCTTTTGCGGACGACGCGTTGTGGCTCGCGCTGGTCGGCTCGGGAAGCAAGGCATGCGATCCAGGCGAACACTTTTCGGTACGGGTGCATCCCGAGAGCGAGTCGGCGTCGTTACCCTCGTTCTGGCGCCTGATCATTTCGGGTCTTGCCTCGCTGACGGACTTTCTGAGCGACTTCGTCCAGACCAATGCCGAGGCGAGCGAGGTCTATCGAGCTTATGGTCCGGACTTCATGTTGACCTATCATCGCAATGCAACGATCATGGCGCTAGTCGAGGCCTCGGAGGCGGGCCAGCGAATTGATCGCGTCACGACTGATCGGATCCGTGCTTCGCTGATGAGGAGTGCACCCGATCAGGTCGGGAAGCTCTTCCGATCTCCGAAGGTTGCCGCCATTGCCGCGCTGAATGCGTCTCCGCTGCGGTTCGTGCTACCGATGTTATGGAGCCAATATTCCCGCCTGAAGACACGCTCCTGAGCTGGCTGACCTGAGCGCCCGGAAGAAGCCTTCGAGACGATCCGCGAACATGGCAACTTGCCTCTGCATTATCGTGAGCTACCGGCCGGACGTCGCGCGGTTGGCCGAGCTGTGCAGAAATCTTGTCGCCGAGGGCGCGGCCGTCGTCGTCGTTGATAATACTGAGACGCCGTCGTTCGATCCGACCCGGATGCCCGAGGGCTGCACACTGATCCAACTTGGCTACAACTCCGGCATCGCGCATGCGCAAAATGTCGGCGTGAAAGCCGCACTCGAGGCGAGGGTGGAAATCCTTCTGTTCTTCGATCAGGACTCGAAAGTCGAAGCGGGATTTGTCGCATCGCTGGTTAGTGCGCTCGATCCCTCGGTCGCCGAGGTCGTGGCGCCGCTTTGCATTGACGAGGCCACCGGGATGCCGTTAGCGGCCGAGCATCTTGGGCGATTCGGATGGTCGAAGGGTGTCTATCGACCTGAGGCAAAGACGCGCTATCCCGTTGATATATCGATCTCTTCCGGGATGGCGTTGACGCGCCGGGCGGTCGAGAGCGTCGGACCGTTCGACGAGGATTACTTCATCGATTTTGTCGACAGCGATTGGTGTCTCCGCTGCCGTGAGAAACGGGTTCCGATTTATGTGGTCCCTAGCGTGGTCATGCAGCACACCATCGGCAGCCGCCATTTCGATGTCGGCCCCCTAGGCATCTCGGTCCACGGGCCGCGGCGCTGCTACTACCAGATCAGGAATTGCTTTCTTCTCTTCCGGAAGCCTCACGTTCCGTTCTTGTATTCGCTGAAGCAATTGATGGGAACACTGGCCAGCCGCGCCGTTCTGACGCTCTTCGTCGATGGCCGCCTTGCCTATCTGCAGGCATACCTCTCGGGCATCAGGGACGGACTCATAGGGCGCACCGGGGCCGGGCCGGCCTGACGCGCAGGGGCGGGATGATCACGCTGAAGCAACAACCCGAAGCACTATGACGATTTCTCCCGATCCCACCGCGGTTAGATCGAGGCACCAGGTATCGAGTAGCCGCGGGCTGCCAACGCTTCGGCATGACCTGCCGCGAACTTCTTGAGCTCGGCATCGGATTCGTAGGCCTGAGCGCGGTCCGCTCGAATGCTCGTGACCGTCTCGTTGATCCGGGCACTGGATGCATTCAGTTCGCAAAATGCGGCGACCTCTGTGAGCCACTTGACAGGATCGCTCAACACCTCCTCGTAACGCAGTGTCAGCGTGCGCTCACGCGGCAGGGCCGCAACCGCGGCGTCGGCCGCGGCCGTATATTCCTGCCAGAGCGAGAACGCACTCTCGAGCGACAAGCAGCGCGGTGAATTCGCAAAGCCGGCGCGGCGCGGGCGGACGAAAAAGAGCGCTCGATAGCGCTGGTAGTATCGTTGCGCATCCTCGAGGATCTTGATCTCCCGGGTACGCAGCGATTGGGCGACATCGACGCCGTTTCTCTCGATCGACACGACTTTCGCATCTGGAAAGATCTTCAGCCACATTCCGAGGGTGAACGTGGTGCGTGGATCCTTCCAGCCCCATGGCTCGTCGAGTTTCACTATCCCGCCCGCCAGCAATCGCCGCGCCCCAAGAAACTGAACGGCTCGCGGGCTTGCCAGCATATTTCGAAGATAGGTCTCGGTCCATCCGACCGCCTCGTCGCTGTGCCAGAAGAAGTCCTTGAACGGACCCGGATTGTCCCAGCGTCCACCGCACTGGGTCAGCAGCCAATCGTTTAGTTCCTGGAAGAACAAGGCCTCGTTGTTCTCGTCCTTCCTTGTGCCGAAGAACATGCCGAGTTCTTCCAGCAGGCGTCCGAGCATGCTGGTCCCGGAGCGATGCATTCCGATGAAGATCACGGGGGTGCGCATGATGTGTCTCTGCCGCCTTTGCTTGCCCTGTGCGACCGTCGATGTCACGTCGGTAAAAAGAGTTTCAGATAGTCGACGGTATTGATCCGAAGTTTTTGCCGAACGATCCACCAGGAAATGATCTTCATCACCGATATCGCGAAGGCGGTGCTCATCGCCGAGCCGAGCGAACCGAACAGCGGCACCATCAGGACATTGCCTACCAGATTCAGTGCGGCCGAGAACATCATGTTGTTGCGCAGCAGCTTCTCGTGGCCGGTCATAATCAACAGGGAATTGACCTGTCCAGTCGAAACATTGACCAATTGGGAGAGCGCAAGCAGGCGGAGCGACCACGCGCCGCCCACGAACTGCTCGCCGAAGAGGCCGAGAATCTGCGCAGGAAATGCGAGGAAGATCAGCACCAGCGGGGACGTAATGACCAGCGTCCAGAACGAGCTCCGGCGGACGAGCACGTCGAGCTCGGCATGCTTGCCGCTGGCATGAAGGGCTGCGAATTGCGGCGCGACGACGCTGCCGATCGCGATCAGCACGAATGCGGCAGTGGCCGATATGCGAAGCGCTATGCCATAGATGCCAACCTGGTCGGTCGTGGACAGCATGCCCAGAACGATCGTGTCGGTCCAGGCCATCACGAGAGTGAGGCTCGTGATGATCAAGATCGGCAGGCTGGTGCGCAGCAGGACCGCGGTCGAGAAGTTTGCCTTCTGCCAGATGTGCTTGATGCTGATCTTCCAGCGAAAGAAGGCTAGAATTACCGCAGCGAGGAACGCGCACGCGTAAGATGCGAGGATGGAGTGGATCGTGGCCATGCCATTCCAGGCCAGGCTCACCGACAGAAGTAGAATGATCGACTGTGGAAGCACCGTCTGGGCAAAGACCGCAGTCCCGGGGCGTCCTATTGCTTTGAAGGACTCGGTCTGCACCGACAGGATCGTCACCGGGATCAGGGCGATCATCAGGAAAGGCATGAGCGAGACAAACTCGTCATGTTGGCTCGTCCCGATCGGCGCGAAATTCAGGATCACCCAGGCCGGCAGGATCATCACGGCCGCCGACAAAACCGCGATCCCGACGCATCTGCGATATACTGTAGCAACAGTTGCGGGCTCCGCGGAGTTGTGCGCGATCGAGATGAACTTCAGCGCCGCATTCTCCAGCCCCAGCCGCGATATCGTCGAAAAAATCTCGGTGCTTGTCACACAGAGGAAATACAGGCCGAGATCCCCAGCCCCAATCAGCTTGGCGAGCAGGAAGCTGACCAGCAACGACAGCGCGGCGCCGGCAATCTGCATCGAAAGGGCGAGAGCGGCGCCGATCGAGTACCGGTTCGCGTGCTTTCGGGAGAAGGTCGACAGGAGGCGCGCGATCATCTGCGGAGCATGTGCCAGGAGGGAACCCGATACCCGAACTTTGCTCGGCCAACAACGGGCTTGTAGTGCGGTGGTGCCAGCGAGCGGGACGCGACGCAACCCTCGGTTTGGGGAACGGCGCGCCAGTTGCGAAGTGCGGGGTTGTCCGACACTCGTTTTGTCACGGCGGTGCCGGCACTGGATGTTGTCTGAGCGGGCATTGGGGATGATACGCCCCTTGCAGTGGACGGTCTGATGTAGGTTGCTGTTACCGGCGCACGAGGCTTTGTCGGTCGGCGCGTGCTCACCGAGCTTGGCCGTCACGATGCCGGAGTCGTTGCCAGCGGACGGCCCGGCGGAGCGCCGGCGGGCTCGGATACGGCAAAGTTTCGATGGCTGCCGCTCGATCTCGCCGATCCATCGGCCGATTGTTTTGCGACGCTCCATCGTGCGAACGTGTGGCTGCATCTCGCCTGGGACGGCTTGCCTAAATATCGCTCGCAATATCACGTCGAGACCGAGTTGCCGCGCCACGTTGCCCTGCTCGAGAACGCCGTCCGCAATGGCCTCTCCACGCTCGTGGTTGCGGGCACCTGTCTCGAATATGGCTTGCAGTCGGGGGCGCTGGCGGCCGTAGCCGAGACACGTCCCACCATGCCTTACGGCGTCGCCAAGGACACCCTCCGGCAGCGATTGCAGGCCCTGCAAGCCGACTGTCCCTTCGGCCTGACCTGGGCCCGGTTGTTCTACATGTATGGCGACGGTCAGCCGGCAGGGTCGCTGTGGCCGTCCCTGAAGGCCGCAGCTCTGGCGGGACGGGACAAGTTTCCGATGTCGGGCGGCGAACAATTGCGCGACTTCGTTGAAACCAGGATCAGGCAGAACGGCTGGAGCATCCGGCCGAAATACGGCGAGATGCCTTATGCGGATTGCGAGCCGATGGCGTTTTGGGGAAAGCCGTCGGGTTCAGACTGATCGACGCGGTGAACGAAGTTAGGCGACGTAATCATGTTGTGGAACAGGCATGACCGTGGCTCGTTCGAACACTTGCCGGCGCGCCTGGCGACCGTTTCGGCGTTGCGATGCGGGGAATAGTCCGTCGGAGGCGTTGCTTGATCTGCGCGCTCGAAGATGCGATAGGCACCGGCCAAACGCTGCGCGGGTATTTGCCGTTCGGGTGATTGTTGCCCGGTGTCGGCCCATGGGTATTTGTCACAATGCTTGGATTCCTGCCGCAGTGGGCGCGATTTCCGATCGATCTTGTTGCGCGTCCGGCCGTTGGAACCTCGCTCCTGATCATCGTCGTGGTGGAGCTGGCGCTTGGAGGGAACGGCTATCTTGTCCAGCTCGGGCCGCTTCGTCTCAGAGAATTGCTGTTCGTCCTGTGCATGATCTGGAGCGCAGCGGCGCTGTTGTCACGACCGGAGGCGAGGCCGGCAGCGGCGATATGGGGACTGCTTGCGCTTTTCGTTGCGGTCACCGGTTTCGACGTCTTGCTGGGCTTTCTCAACGACAATTTCAAGGACGGCATCGCAATCAATTATGGCGCTCAGCTCATCGTCGATCCGAGCCCCCGCTCGGCGGTGATAGGCGAACTGAAGCCGCTTTCCTATTTCGCGATGCTGCTTTTCTTCGTTACGGCCATTCGATCCCGTTTCCAGGTCACGATCGTCGTGACGGTGCTCATGCTGGCGGGCCTCCTTCTGGCGACGGTCTACCTGTTCACGCTCGCGACTGTTCACCTTGGATTGATACCGTATGCAACGGTTTACGATCATCTCGAGGCCAGCGATGAGTTCATTTTCAGGATGGCATATCCGGGAGCCCCGTTCGTCGGCTTTTTTTACAAGGGCATGTACTATGCGTGCGTCGCTGGCATATTGCTCATGCTCGACCCGTTCAAGACGACGAAAGCGCTGGCGCTCGTTGTCATTCTGGCCGTCGGGCTGGCGCTCACACGAAGCCTCACCGTGGCGGTGGGGGCTTGCATCGTTCTCGGCATCGCTTGGGGACCTTGGCGACAGAGGGCGCTGCTGACCGGTCAATTGCTTGTGCTTGTCGTCGTGGCATTTGCTGCTTTCAAGACTGAAAGCACTCAACTTCAGGCACAATTTGATGCTCTCAAGAATGAGAGCACCCAACTGCACGCGCCCGAACGGAAGTCGGAAGATAAACGCTCGGCTCCGATGTTCGATCTGAGCCGACACACCGACGACAACCGCCTCTTCGATGTGGACTTCGTCAAGCAGCGACTGAATCCCGTCACGCTTGTCATCGGCCACGGCCTCGGAGCGAAGATCGGGCGGAGGACCAAGATCGAGCTCACCTATCTTGAGGTCCTCTACAAGCAGGGTCTCGTCGGTCTCACTTTCTGGCTTTCGCTGCTTGCCTATTGCGCCTGGCTGTATAGCCGCGTGCCGGCGGCCAACAAGACGTTGGGGCGAGCTTTGCTGCTGTGCAGTCTTTTCTTCTTTATTTCGACTGCCGCGAATACGGTTCTCACAGGCTCAATTGGCCAAGGCATGGTGTTCATCGCTATCGCATGCCTGTCGGTACTGGCGGGCGAGTCCGCACCATTCGCCTGGTATGGCTATGCAGATGGTCGTCCGCGAAGCGGCGAATGATCTAGCCGGCAGCCGCATTGGTCGACGGGATGCGGCGAGCGTGATGCTTCGATGCGATCAGGCGCTAGGAATCGAGTAGCCGCGCGCCGCCAGGGCGTCGGCGTGGCTCGCCGCGAACTTCCTGAGCTCGGGGTCGGACTCATAGGCCTGAGCGCGCTCCGCGCGGATGCTCTTGACTGCTTCTTCGATCCGGGCGTTCGACGCATCCACATCGCAGAACGCGGCGGTCTTGGCGAGCCATTTGACGGGATCGCCCAACATCTCCTCGTAGCGCAGCGTTAGCACGCGTTCTTGCGGCAGGCTGGCAATCACGGCGTCGGCCTGCGTCGTATATTCCTGCCAGAGCGAGAAGGCGTCCTCCAGCGATAGGCATCGCGGGGAGTGCACAAAGCCGGCGCGGCGTGGATGGATGAAGAAAATCGCGCGGTAGCGCCGATAAAAATCCGGCGCTTCCTTGAGAAGTCTGATTTCGCGGGCGAACAGGGACTGCGCGACGTCGACGCCGTTCCGCTCGATGGAGACGATTTTCGCGTTCGGAAAGATCTTCAGCCAGAGCGGAAGTGTGAAGGTGTTGCGCGGGTCCTTCCAGCCCCATGGCCCGTTGAGGCCATTCATCCTGCCCGACAGAAACCGCCGCAGCCCGAGAAACTTGATCGACCGCGGGCTGGCCAGAAGATTACGAAGATAGATGTCGCTCCATTTGACAATGTCGTCGCTGCGCCAGAAGTATTCGTTGAACGGCGCCGGGTAGTCCCAGCGGCCGCCGCACTGGCTCAACAGCCATTCGTTCAGATCCTGGAAGAACAGGGCCTCATTGTTCTCGTCTTTCTGGGTCCCGAAGAACATGCCGAGGTTTTCCAGCAACTGCCCCAGCATGCTGGTTCCGGAACGGTGCATTCCTATGAAGATCACGGGGTTCCGCATGATGTGTCTCTACCTGCCTGTGACTGCCGCACACGAACGCCGGCATCACTTCGATGAATAGAGCTTCAGATAACCGACCGTATTGATCTGAAGCTTGTGCCGCACGATCCACCAGGCGATGATCTTCATCACCGATAGCGAGATCGCCGTGCTGATCGCCGCGCCAAGTGCGCCGAGCGGAGGGACCAGCACAAGATTGCCCGCAAGGTTCAGGACCGCCGAGAAGATCAAGTTGTTGCGCATGAGCTTCTCGTGGCCGGTCATAATCAACAGGGAAGTGAGCTGTCCAGTCGAAACATTGACCAGCTGCGCCAGCGCCAGCAGCCGCAGCGACCAGGTCCCCGCAACGAATTGCTCGCCGAACAGATCGAGGATCTGGCTCGGAAAGATCATGAAAATCAGAATCAGCGGCGAGGCGCCGACCAGCGTCCAGAACGAGCTGCGGCGAGCCAGAACCTCCAGTTTCGAATGCTCGCCGCTGGCGTGGAGGGCCGCAAATTGCGGTGCAACGACGCTGTTGACCGCGATCAGCACGAAAGCGGTCGTCGTTGAAATCCGAAGGGCAACCCCATAGACACCGACCTGATCCGGGGTCGACAGGATCCCGAGGACGAATGTGTCGGTCCATGCCATCACCAGATTGAGGCTCGTCACGATCAGGATCGGCAGGCTGGTGCGCAATAGGACTGCGGTCGAGAAACTCGACGTCCGCCAGACGTCCTTGACGGAGAATACCCAGCGCAGGAACGCAAGCAGCATCGCGAGGAGGAATGCGGTGGCATAGGAGGCCAGCACCGAGGTGGCGGTGATCCTGTTCTGCAATGCAAGCACGACGATGAGTAGCAGCAGGACCGACTGTGGCAGGACGGCTTGCGCGAAGACGGCAGTGCCCGGCCGTCCGATCGCCTTGAAGGATTCGGTCTGCACAGACAGGACAGTCACCGGGATCAGCGCGATCATCAGGTAGGGGACGAGCGAGGTGAATTCTGTATGATGGCTGGCGCCGATCGGTGCCCAGTTCAGGATCGCCCAGGCCGGCAGCACCATGACGGCAGCCGACACCGTGGCGATCCCAACGCATTTGCGATAGACGGTCGCGACCGTGGCCGGCTCCCCGGAGGCATTCGCGATCGAGATAAATTTCAGGGCCGACGTCTCCAGTCCCAGCCGCGAAATTGTCGAAAATATCTCGGTACTTGTCACACTCAGGAAATAAAGACCGAGGCCTACGGCACCGATCAGCTTGGCCAGCAGCAGGCTGATCAGGAGCGACAATGCGGCGCCGGCGACCTGCATCGTCAGGGCGGTGGCGGCCCCGATCGCGTTGCGATTCGCCAGCTTTCGCAAGTTCGAGGTCAGAAAGCCTGAATTCATTCGCCAATTTGCGTTGCGACGATCAGCGGACGGCTTAACGGAACTGCCGGCGTTCAACAATCGCTATTTGGTTTTGCACGCCCAGCTGCTACGGCGTTCTGGCACCCTGGTGATGATGATGCGCATTTGGCTGATCTGGACTGATTTTGACAGCGTTTCGTTCCGGGCAGGGTCGCCGAAATGACGGTCAGCGTCTGCGTCGCGACGTATCAGGGTGAGGCCTATATCGAGCGGCAATTGCGGTCGATTCTCAAGCAGATCGGTCCGGGCGACGAGGTCATCGTTGTCGACGATTGCTCCCGGGACCGTACGGTCGAGGTCATTGAAGGCATCGGGGATGCCCGAATCGCGGTTCATCGGAACCCGGTCAACCGACGCGAAATCTACTCGTTCGGCCGGGCTATCGAGCTTGCTCGAGGCGATATCATCTTTCTATCCGACCAGGATGACATCTGGCTGCCGGGGCGGCTCGAACGGATGACGGAGAGCTTGCGGACATCGGGGGCGGCCCTGGTGTCGAGCAATTTCGAATGGATGGACGCGGACGAGCAGCCGCTGGATGTTGCTTTCGACGGCGTGTTGTCGCAGACGTCGACACGGCATCTGAGCAACATCATCGAGATTTTCCTCGGCAAGACCAATTATTTTGGCTGTGCCATGGCTTTTCAGCGTAGGCTGGTCCCGCTGATTGTACCGATTCCGGCCTATGTGGAGTCCCACGACCTCTGGATTGCCTTGGCGGCCAACCAGATTGGCTCCAACCTCCACATCGACGACAAGACGCTCCGCAAACGGCGGCACGCCAGCAACACCACCAGCACGGTGTCGAATCGTCCGCTTTCCCTGAAGATCTGGTCCCGCTGGATATTCCTGCGCAGCATGGCCGAACTGGCGGCTCGACGAGGCCGCCTGTCGGCGGGGGCGTGCCTGCCCGGAAAATAGCCGTCTGGCCGGGCATGAGGCCGCGGACGCAAAAATAGGCCCGGGTCCCGCCTGCAATAGGTATTTATCTGCTATGCCAGACCGACTAAAGGGGACAACGTCCCTTGGCGACACCGAAATTGGCATACCCGGAACACGAGTTTCTTAGAGCATTCCCGAATGGCGGTCCGACCTTATCAGATCTGTACCAATTGCGTGATGGACACCAGCGACTCGACGCTCCAATTCGATGGGCGCGGCTGGTGCCAGTATTGCTGCAACTTTAATGAGAATATCAAGCCGAACTGGCATCCCGATGAACGCGGCACCCAGGAGATCATGCCGCTCATCGAGAAGATCAAGGAAGAGGGCAAGGACCGCGACCATGACTGCGTCATCGGCATCAGCGGCGGCCTCGACAGCTCCTATGTGACCTACGTCGCCAAGGAAAAGTTCGGCCTGCGGCCTTTGATGTTCCATTGCGACACTGGTTGGAACTCAGATCTCGGCGTCAGCAACATTCAGAAGATCATTGAAGGCCTGCACCTCGACCTCGTGACCGAAGTGGTCAATTGGGAGGAGATGAAGGACCTGCAACGCGCCTTCTTCCTGTCCCAAGTCGCCTTCCAGGACCAGCCGCAGGATCTGGCGCTGTTCTCGGCGATGTACAATTTCGCGGCCAAGAACGGCTTCAAGTACGTCATCACGGGCGGCAACAACTCGACCGAGTGCGTGCGCGAATCGATCGAGTGGACCTATTTCTCGACCGACATGGTGCATGTGCACGATATCCACAAGAAGTTCGGCACGCGCAAGCTCAAGACGTTTCCGACCTGCGATATCCTGAAGTACCGGCTGTATTATCGGCTGGTGAAGGGCATGCGGGTCATCAAGCTGCTGGACAGCGTTCCCTTCATCAAGAAAGACGCGATCCGCGAGCTGAACGAGAAGTTCGGCTGGCAGCCCTATCCGCAGAAGCACTACGAGTCGCGCTTCACCCGCTTCTATGAGGCCTATTGGACGCCGCGGAAGTTCGGCTATGACAAGCGCCGCGCCTATTTCTCGAGCGAGATCCTCACCGGGCAGATGACGCGCGACCAGGCGCTTGAGCGCCTGGAGAAGCCCGATCTCGACGAGGAGACGCTGCGTCACGAATTCGAATATGTGGCCACCAAGCTCGGCTGGACGGTTGCCGAGTTCGAGGAGATATTCCACGGCAAGAACAAGTCGTTCCACGACTATAAGAACAATCTGTTCATGATCACCCTCGGTGCCCGGATCTCAAATTTGCTCGGATTGGATAACCGGATATTCCGATGATAACGATCATCAACTACGGGCTCGGCAACGTTCAGGCCTTCGCCAACCTCTACAAGCGGATGAACGTCCCGGCGAAGATCGCGATCAGCGCCGCCGACCTCGACGGCGCGACCAAGCTGATCCTGCCGGGCGTCGGCGCCTTCGATCATGCCATCGAGCTGTTTGACGCCTCGGGCATGCGCGAAACAGTCGATGATCTCGTGATGGCCCGGAACGTGCCGGTGCTCGGCGTTTGCGTCGGCATGCAGATCCTGGCCGGCTCGAGCGATGAGGGGAAGCTGTCGGGTCTCGGCTGGATCGAGGGACGGGTCAGGCGCTTCGACGAGAGCCGGTTGCCGCGTCCGGCGCGGCTCCCGCACATGGGCTGGAATGACGTGGTGCCGAAGAACGGTGTGCGGTTGTTTGCCGGTCTCGAGCAGGACGCTCGCTTTTACTTCCTGCATTCCTACTATTTCGATTGCGCTTCGAACGACAATGTCCTGGCGACGTCCGAATACGGTTCGGCCTTTAGCTGCGCCGTCGGCTCGGGCAATATCCATGGCGTCCAGTTCCATCCGGAGAAGAGCCACAGCTACGGCATGCGGCTCCTCAAGAACTTCGCCGAGCTTTGACCCGTGCTGCGCCCCCGCATCATCCCCTCGCTGCTCGTCCAGGACAAAGGCCTCGTCAAGACGGTCGGATTCTCCAATCCGAAATATGTCGGCGATCCCATCAACGTCGTCCGCATCTTCAACGAAAAATTGGTCGACGAGCTTGCGATCTACGACATCGACGCGACCGTGCGCGGCCATGAGCCCGACTATCGCATGCTCGAGAATCTCGCTGTCGAATCGCGAATGCCGCTCTGCTACGGCGGCGGCGTGAAGACGGTGGAGCAGGTCAAAACCATCATCGGTCTCGGCATCGAGAAGGTGGCGATCAGCTCGGCCGCGGTCGCCAATCCGAACCTGATCGCCGACGCCGCTGAAGCGGTCGGCAGCCAGAGCGTCGTCGTCGTCCTCGACGTCAAGCCGCGTCCGCGCAGCAGCGTTTACGAGGTCTGGACGCATAACGCCAAGGTCAACACCAGACGGACCATGCTCGAAGTCGCCGCCGAAGCCGAGAAGCTCGGGGCCGGAGAGATCGTGGTCAACGCGATCGAGCGGGATGGCCAGATGAAGGGCTACGATCTCGAGCTGGCGCGGCAGATCAATGCGGCCTCGAAGGTGCCGGTCACCATCCTGGGCGGCGCCGGTTCGCTCGCCCATATCGAGGAGTTGATCCGAAATTTCGGCGTCATCGGCATCGCAGCTGGCAGTCTCTTCGTGTTCAAGGGCGTTTACCGTGCGGTGCTTGTGAACTACCCGACCATCAAGGAGCGGGACCAGTTGCTCCAGAGCCTGGTCCAGGTTGCGTGATGCCGGGATCGCGATGGAGCATCCCGTGAAAGTGCTCGTGCTGGGAGCGACCGGCCTGCTCGGCAACGCAGTGTTCCGGAGCCTGTCGAAAATGCCGGGCGCCGAAGTTTCCGGGACCGTTCGGCAGGAGACGGCGCGTGCGCTGTTCGATCCCGCGCTTGCCGAGCGTCTCACCGCGGTCGGCAATATCGAGGATCCGGCTCAGCAGACGGCGCTGTTCGACGCGCTTCGCCCGGATGTCGTTGTCAACTGCGTCGCTGTCGGCCGGCCCGCGCCCGCCGATCCGATGCGATCGGTCGCAGTCTACGCCGTGCTGCCGCAACGCCTGTCGCAACTGTGCGGTCGCACCGGCGCGCGCTTCATTCAGATCAGCTCTGATGGTGTGTTCGCGGGCCATCGCGGCGCCTATACCGAGGCCGATGTGCCTGATGCCGATGACGTCTATGGAACGTCGAAGTTCCTCGGCGAAGTCGACGCGCCGCACGCCGTCACCCTGCGGACCTCCATCATCGGTCACGAGCTGCAAGACAGCAGCGGATTGCTGGAGTGGTTTCTGTCGCAGCAGGGCGAATGCCGCTGCTTTACGCGGGCAATCTTCTCCGGCTTCCCGACCATCGTACTGGCGGATATGATTCGGGATGTCGTGCTCCTGCGGCCGGACCTGAGCGGCATCTATCACGTTGCGACCCGGCCGATTTCGAAGTTCGATCTGCTATTGCTGGTTGCCGAGCGTTACGGCAAAAGGATCAAGCTGCTCGCGGACGATCGGCCGGCACCGGATCGCTCGCTGGTTGCAGACCGTTTCGAGCGGTTGACCGGTTACAGGCCGCCGGACTGGCCGGCGCTCGTTGATGCAATGTACCGCGACAAGTTCAGTTCGGTGGGACACGATGAAGGATAAGGTTGTAGTCATCACAGGCGGCACCGGCTCGTTCGGTCAGCACATCCTGAGGGGATTTCTGGCGACCGACGTCGCCGAGATCCGCATCTTCAGCCGCGACGAGAAGAAGCAGGAGGAGATGCGCACGGCGTTCAACAACGCCAGGCTGAAATTCTACATCGGCGACGTGCGGGCCTATGACTCCATCCATCAGGCGCTGAAGGGCGCACACTACGTGTTTCACGCCGCCGCGCTGAAGCAGGTGCCGTCTTGCGAATTCTATCCGTTGGAGGCGGTCCGCACCAACGTTCTCGGCACCGAGAATGTCATGAGCGCGGCGATCGCCAACAATGTCGAGAAGGTGGTCGTGCTCTCGACCGACAAGGCAGTCTATCCGATCAATGCGATGGGGCAGACCAAGGCGTTGATGGAAAAGGTGATGGTTGCAAAATCACGTAGCCAGTCGCCGTCCGAGACCCTGTTGTGCGCGACCCGATACGGCAACGTCATGGTGTCGCGCGGTTCGGTAATTCCGCTGTTCGTCCAGCAGATCAAGGCCGGCAAGCCGCTGACCGTGACGGACCCTAATATGACGCGGTTTCTGATGTCGCTCGACGATTCCGTCGAGTTGGTGCTGCATGCCTATGGGCATGGCCGCCAGGGCGACATTTTCGTGCAGAAGGCTCCGGCGGCAACGATCGGCGACCTCGTTCAGGCGCTCAAGGAGATCTTCAACGCCAGCAACCCCGTGCAGATCGTCGGCACGCGGCATGGCGAGAAGCTCTACGAATCACTCGTCTCGCGCGAGGAGATGGCCCGCGTCCAGGACATGGAACGGTATTATCGGATTCCCGCCGACAATCGTGACCTCAACTATGCGATGTATTTTACCGACGGGCAGAGGGAGATTTCCACCCTCGACGATTATACGTCGCACAATACCGAGCGCCTGACCGTCGAGGGTGTCAAGGCCCTGCTGCTCAAGCTGGATTTCATCCAGCGCCACCTGCGGGGCGCGGACGGCGAAATTGCAGAGGTCTAGTTTTCCCGGTTTATCGACCTGATAGAATGATTATGCTACCCCGCACGTGAGTGACCGGCGGTTGTGGTCGAGCCTCGGCCAAAAGCAGGGAACAGGGGACTTTTCGTGATTGAAGCGCGTGATTCCGAACAGCCTTGCTGCGCGTTTTGCGACAGCCGGCGGCTCGGACTGGTGATGGATTTCGGCAGGGTCGGCCTCGCTGGCGGATTTCTCAAGCCTGAGCAGTTCGCGACCGAGCCAACCTTTCCCATGCGCCTGCACTTCTGCAAGGACTGCTACGCCGTGCAGGTGACTGACAAGGTTCCGGCCGATGTGATGTTCAAGGACTATTTCTATTTTTCGTCATCGATCGGAACCCTGCGCGACCATTTCGGCGCGTATGCGGCCGAGGTCACCACGCGCTTTCTCGATCCGGCCAAGGCGACGGTTCTCGAATTCGGCTGCAACGACGGCGTGCTGCTGCGTCCGCTGGCGGACCAGGGCATTCGCACCGTGATTGGCGTCGATCCGGCCGCCAACGTAGTCGCAACCATCAACGACCCGCGGATCAAGGTGGTCAACGACTACTTCACCGAGAGCGTGGCGCGCAGCGTCGTCGCCGAGCACGGCGGCGTCGATCTGATCATGGCCAACAACGTCTATGCGCACATTCCCGATATCCAGGGCACGACGCGCGCGGTTGCTGCGGCGCTCGGTCCGGACGGCGTGTTCGCCTTCGAGGTGCACTACCTCGGCAAGGTGATCGACGAGCTTCAATACGACATGGTCTATCACGAGCACCTCTATTACTACTCGCTGCTGTCGGTGATGAACCATCTCGCTCGCTATGACATGATGGTGTTCGATATCAAGCCGATCCCGATCCACGCAGGCTCGATCCGCTTCTACACCTGCAAGAAAGGCAGCAAGCACAGCGCCTCCGTTTCGTCCGCGGTTAAGGCGCTCGAGGCGGAGGAGCGCGCGCGTGGGTTCGATCGCTTCGAGACCTTCCAGGCGTTTTCCGCCACGGTCGCTGCTCACCGCGATGAGCTGATCGGGCTCTTGAACCGTTTGCGGGCCGAGGGAAAGCGTATCGCCGGCTACGGCGCGTCCGGTCGCGCCAACACCATGATCCAGTGGTGCGGCATCAGTCACGATCACCTCGACTACATGATCGACGATGCGCCGGCGAAGGCCGGGTTCTACACGCCGAAATCGCATTTCCAGATTCATCCGAGCACAATTCTCGGCAGCGACAATCCGCCGGATTATCTCCTGGTCTTCGCCTGGAGTTTCTTCGACGAGATCAGGAAGAGAAACGCGGCCTATCTGGAGAAGGGAGGCCGGATGATCCTGCCGCTGCCCAAGGTCTCGATCTTTCCGCAGTCGGACGCCTAAGATATCGCTCTCAAGTCCCCGCTTAACGAATGCCATACGGAACACGCAAATGAAGGTGATGTCGATTTTCGGTACGCGGCCGGAAATGATCAAGATGTGGTCGACGCTGAAGAAGCTCGACGACTACAATTTCGATCATGTGATGGTCCATACTGGCCAAAATTTCACGCCGGAGCTGCGCGAATTCTTCTTCAAGGATCTCAAGCTCAGGAAGCCGGACTACGAGCTGGACATCGACACGTCGGGTTACGGCCCCGAAGTCGCGGATGTGATCAAGAAGTCCGACGCACTGATGGAGAAGGTGAAGCCCGATGCTTTGCTGATTCTCGGTGACACCTACAGCGGGCTGAGCGTGCTGCCTGCGTCGCACCGCGGCATCAAGATCTTTCACATGGAGGCCGGGTTGCGCGCGTGGGACCGCCGCATGCCGGAGCAGCGCAACCGCATCCTGATCGACCACATCAGCAACATCCTGCTGCCCTACAACCATTATCATCGCGAGAACCTGCTACGTGAGGGCATCCATCCCTCGAAGATCATTGTGACCGGCAATACGACCTTCGAGGCTATGCGGGCCTTTATGCCGGAGATCGAGAACAGCGACATCCTCAAGCGCCTCGGCCTCGAGCCGAAGAACTACATTCTGGTGACGGCGCACCGCAGCGAGAACGTCGACGATCCGCAGAATCTCGCGAATATCTTCAAGGCGCTCGGCGTCCTCAACCAGCGGCTCAAGCGCGAGATCATCTTCCCGATGCATCCGCGCACGACCAGCAAGCTGAAGAACATCGACGTGCCGCCGAACATCCGGATCATGGCGCCGCTCGGTTTCTACGATTTCAATCAGCTGCTCAAGCAGTCTTACGTCGTACTCTCCGACTCCGGCACTGCGGCCGAGGAGGGGCTGTTCTACAAGGTGCCCAATGTCAGCCTGCGCATGGCGACGGAGCGCATGGAGACGCTCGAAAGCGGTGCCACGATCGTTTCAGGCATGGAGGCCGAGAATATCGTCGAGGCGGTGACGCTGGCCGTCGGCCTGCCCTGGAGCGCGCGCTACGAATTCGAGGAGGATTATTCACCCTCGTCCGTGGTGGTGAACGCGATCCGCACCAAGATCACGAACTTCTTCTGAGCCTTGCGGCGGCGGTGAGCCGCCGCTGATCTTGTGTTGAAGCATTGACATGAACCGTGGCCTGCTGATTGCATTGATCTCAACTGACTATCCGCCGCTGCGGACGTCCGCAGCAGTGCAGTTGCGGGATCTTTCGCGGGAGTTTGCCGCGCAGGGGCATCGGCCGGTTGTCATCGTTCCGTCGCCGATGTCGGATAAGCCGTGGGTGGTGGAGCAACTCGACGGGGTCGAGGTGTTGCGCGTGGCGGCGCCGCCGACGCGTTCGCCGTCTTTTGTCCGGCGTGCCATCGCCGAGATGTGGCTGCCATTCGCTATGTATTTCAACATCCGGCGCAGCCCGTTTGCCTCGGCGAACTGGGACCTTCTGGTATGGTATTCGCCACCCATCTTCTTCGGCCCGCTGATCGCGAAATTGCGGCGCAAGTCGAAGGGCGCGAACAAGGCGAGGACCTATCTCATCCTGCGCGACATCTTTCCGGAATGGGCGGTCGACCTCGGCCTGGTCCGGCGGGGGCCGGTCTACCTTGTCTTCAAGGCCATCGCGGCATTCCAATATAGCGTTGCCCAGGTGATCGGCGTGCAGACCGAGTCTAATCTCCACTACCTCAAGAAGTGGGACCGCGCGCCGCGCCGCATCGAAGTGCTGCGCAACTGGCTCGCCGCGACGCCGGACGTCGGCAGCAGCATCGTGGTGAGGAATACGCCGCTCGCCGGCCGCAAGATATTCGTCTACATCGGCAATATGGGCGTGGCCCAGGGTATGGATATCTTCATCGACCTGATCCACAGCCTGCGCGACCGCACGGATATCGGGTTCCTGTTCGTCGGGCGCGGGACCGAGTTTGCCCGGCTCGAGGCCGAGAAGGCATCACGCGATCTTAGTAATGCCCTGTTCTTCGGCGAGATCGATTCGAGCGAAATTCCAGGGCTTCTGGCGCAGTGCCACGTCGGCATGGTCGCGCTGCATCCCGACCACAAAACGCACAATATTCCCGGTAAGTTCGTCTCCTACGTGCAATATGGGGTGCCGGTCCTCGCGCGAGTCAATCCGGGCACCGACCTGATGAGGTTGATCGAGGCCGAGCAGGTCGGAAAGGTGTATGTTGGGAACTCCGTCGCCGAGTTGAAGGAACTCGCGGAACAACTTATGGATGACGAGGTATTGCGGCATTCCATGTCGGAGCGTGGCCGGGAACTAGGGCGCTCGATGTTCTCACCTGCTGCTGCGGTGCAACAAATTGTGGTATCCGCAGTTGTGCCGGCAACGGTAGGGTGATGGAGTGTCGGGAATCAGCTTCCGGGGCGGCTTGCGTGCAGGTAGTGGAACATTCTAGCCAAGCAGGGTTTTCTGTCCTTTCGGCCACTGGGGCGAGTGAGCGGATGTCGTTGCGGATATTGGTGACCGGCGCCTCCGGCTTCATTGGGTCTGCCCTGACCAATGCGCTGGCAAACGACGGCCACTTCGTTCGCGCGGCATCCCGCAAGCCGACGGCGCTGACCCGGGCGTCCGGAAGCGAATGGGCGGCACTCCCCGATCTCGAGCGTGAGGTGGATTGGACCCCGCTGCTTGATGGTATCGACGTTGTCATTCACCTTGCGGCTATTGCTCATCGCACTCACATCGACAGCGGTCAGTACACCCGGGCCAATCGCGTGGCGACGGCGCACTTGGTGCAGGCCTGTGCGCAACGCGGGATCAAGCGCCTCATCTTCATGTCGTCCATTGGCGCGCAGGCGGGCTCCGCCGCCGATCATGTCGTCACGGAGAAGGACGAGCCGTGGCCTATCACGGCCTATGACCGGGCCAAGCTCGCGGCGGAAGGGGAAGTTCGCCACTCTGGCGTACCGTTCACCATTTTGCGGCCTGTTATCGTCTATGGCCCGGGGGCCAAGGCCAACATCTCCATGATGATGCGGATTGCATCGCTGCCTGTGCCGCTCCCGTTCGGCGCCTTCAACAATCGTCGTTCGCTGCTCTCGATCGACAATCTCGTACAGGCGGTGATGTTCTGTCTCGGCAATCCGGACACGATCAACCGGACTTTCATCGTCTGTGATCCCGAGCCGATCACGCTGGCGGAAATGATCGGGACGTTACGCGAGGCGTCCGGGCGGCCGCGCAATCTCGTTCCGATACCGCCGGCTGCGGTGCGAGCGCTGGTTTTTGCTGCTGGCCGCCGCGGCCTCTGGGATCGCATCGGACGCGATCTCGTCGCGAGTTCGGCCGACCTCCAGAGTGTCGGGTGGTGTCCCCGCGTGCAAACAAAAGATGGACTGCGCGCGATGGTGCAAATGGCCAAGTCGCTTCCGCAGGCGTCCCGCATATGAAGCGTCTGCTCGATGTGGCGGTCTGCGCGGTGCTCCTGCTCGTGCTCTGGCCGATCTTCCTGATTGTCGCTGGCGCCATCCGGCTCGATAGCCGGGGGGGCGCGATCTTTCGGCAGGCTCGCGTCGGGAGGAACGGACAGCGATTTACCTGTTACAAATTTCGAACAATGGCATCAGACACGGGTGATCTTCCGACCCATCAGGTCTCGGCCGCGAAGGTCACGCGATTGGGCCATCACATGCGGCGATTCAAGATCGATGAACTGCCGCAGGTCTTCAACGTCTTGGCCGGCGACATGAGCCTGGTCGGTCCGCGACCATGCCTGCCGTCGCAAGTCGAGCTTGTCGAGGCACGGCGCAAGCTGGGCGTGCTCGACGTGCGTCCAGGCATTACCGGGCTGGCCCAGGTGAGGGGCGTCGACATGTCGAACCCGGACCGGCTCGCCGAACTCGATGCCCAATACGTCAAGTCCCAGAGCTTCGTTGGCGATCTCGGTCTGATCTGGGTGACGCTGCGCGGGCAGGGCGTCGGCGTCGACCAAATCGTCAAGACCTGACCCGCAATCCTGGGCTCACGCTGAGACGTCGCGATCGATACGGCTTAATCGAAGACCGGACGGAAGAGCCGTGGATTCCAGCCGAAATCCTCGACCGCGGGCGTGGCGTCGAACGTCATGTCCTTCATCATGCGCAAGCCCATTGCAACGTTCGCCGTGGGAAACAGCGGCTTCGCCATCGCAAAGATGACGCGCCACAGCCACGGGGAGACGGGAACCAGCCGCCGAGGCCGCCCCATGCCGTCAAACACCCGGCCAATCATTTCGCGGTAGGGCAGCGTTTCCGCTCCGGGCAGCGAATAGAATTTGTTGGACGCTGCCGGACTTTCGGATGCTGCGATGGCGCCGATCGCGAGATCCTCGGCATGTACCGGCTGCCGCAGGCCTCGCGCGCCACCGACGACGGGCATGAAGCCGACGCGGCGAATGAGCCGTGACAGCGGCGTGATGTTGGTGTCCCGCCCTTCTGCGTAAATCAGGGTCGGTCGCAAGATCGTCCAGCTGACCTTGTGCTGTTCGCAGAGCTTGGCGATCGTCTGTTCGGCATCGGTCAGGTTTCGGATGGTCTCGCGCTCTTCCGCAACTTCAGTATCCTGCTTTGTGAGTACGCTGGTCGAGCTCAGCGCCACGATACGATTGAGGGGGGACGAGAGGATCAGGGGCAACGCCCTGGCGAGCAGAATTGCGTCGCTGGTACAGTACAGCGTCGTGATATCCGGAAATTTCAGGGAGTCCGGCCGCGTCAGGTCGGCCTGAATCCATTCCACGCTTGCGGTCGTGCTGCGGGGCGAGCGGGAGACTGCAAACACGCGCCCATGCCGCCGGGCCAGATGGTCGACGAGGTAGCCGCCGACCAGTCCGCTGCCGCCGATCACGAGACATTCCGTCCGCTTGCCTGTGCTGTCGTCCAGCATGCTGCTCCCCCGCCCTCAACCGGCGTTTACAAGCAACGCTAATGCGCGGGGTCAAGCCTGCTCTGGCCAGTTTTGGACTCGTCGCGCGTTGCTACAGGCTGGAGCCGCTTCTGCTCCCGCTCTTTCATCCAGGCCTCGTATTGCGGCGTGCCTGGGCGCGGCGGGGCGTCCGCCGGCAGGCCGCCGGCCCATTGCGGGACGTAGTCGCCCATACCGGCCGAGAGCTTCTCGTTGACGGTGCCGCAGCCGGACAGGCTCGCGGCAAGCCCTACGAGAAGCAGGAGGGAAAGGGAACGCATGGACATCGTGCGGGCGCCGGGATCGGAACGGGGGCAGACGCCGGATAACCAGCGGTGAGGAACGATAGCCTTCAACAAGGTAAAATTGGCTTATTCGAGGTGGGTATCAAAGTACCTAACAGGTGAGTGCTCCGTTGCCAATGTTCAAATTCTGCAAATGAAAGACGAAATCCTCCATCCACCCGCCAGGTCGCATTTCTAGACTGCTGCCATCGGCTCGCGACAATCTGGCTTGGTCGGCGACCGGGCTTTTTCGTTGACAGGTCCATTTTATTTGTACAATCGTACAAATGGACGCGACCAGGATCGAGGTGCTCGGGTTACCCCGGCGTAACCGCGACATCGCACTCCACGCTTGGTCATCGGGGCGCGCGGCTTGCGCCGAATGGTCGCCAAACGTCCGATTGACAATGAGGGCGCGAAAGACGCCTTGTGACGCCCGAAATCGCTCGTGCGTGGGTTAACGTGAGGCAAGGACCGGGCACTCGGTCCGGCGCACAAGAGGTCAGGAATGAAGGGGAGGGACATCTGATGTTCGAACGCAAGATTTTCTCACGGACCGCTGCCGCGGCTGCCATCGCGGGCCTTGCGGCCGTCGCGCCGGCCAAGGCGGAAGATACCGTCAAGGTCGGCCTGATCCTGCCGATGACCGGCGGGCAGGCCTCGACCGGCAAGCAGATCGAGAACGCGATCAAGCTCTACATGCAGCAGAAGGGCGACACCGTTGCCGGCAAGAAGATCGAGATCATCGTCAAGGACGATGCGGCGATCCCGGACAAGACCAAGACCGCCGCGCAGGAGCTGATCGTCAACGACAAGGTCAATTTCATCGGCGGCTTCGGGGTGACGCCGGCGGCGCTCGCGGCCGCGCCGCTGGCGACCCAGGCCAAGATTCCGGAAGTCGTGATGGCGGCCGGCACTTCGATCATCACCGAGCGCTCGCCCTATATCGTGCGCACCAGCTTCACGCTGGCGCAGTCCTCGACCATCATCGGCGACTGGGCGGTGAAGAACGGCATCAAGAAGGTAGCGACGCTGACCTCGGACTACGCGCCGGGCAATGACGCGCTCAACTTCTTCAAGGAGCACTTCACCGCTGGTGGCGGCGAGGTGGTCGAGGAGGTCAAGACGCCGCTCGCCAACCCCGACTTCGCGCCGTTCCTGCAGCGCATGAAGGATGCCAAGCCCGATGCGATCTTCGTGTTCGTGCCGGCGGGACAGGGCGGCAACTTCATGAAACAATATGCCGAGCGCGGTCTCGACAAGGCCGGCATCAAGGTGATCGGACCGGGCGACGTCACCGACGATGACCTGCTCAACAACATGGGCGACGCCGTGCTCGGAACCGTGACCGCGCACATCTATTCGGCGGCGCATCCCTCGCAGATGAACAAGGATTTCGTCGCCGCGTACAAGAAGGCGTTCGGCACGCGTCCCGGCTTCATGGCGGTGAGCGGCTATGACGGCATCCACCTGATCTACGAGGCGCTGAAGAAGACCAATGGCGACACCGACGGCACCAAGCTGGTCGAAGCCATGAAGGGTCAGAAGTGGGAGAGCCCGCGCGGCCCGATCTCGATCGATCCGGAGACGCGCGACATCGTCCAGAACGTCTACATCCGCAAGGTCGAGAAGGTCGACGGCGAGCTCTACAACGTCGAGTTCGCGACTTTCGAGGCCGTCAAGGATCTCGGCAAGACGAAGAAGTGACGCGCGAAAGCGCGTCATCCAGGAGCGCGCTTAGCACGAACCTCAGATGCGCAGTTGCGCATCGGGGGATCTCGAAGTTGTTGAAATGGATTTCCGGGTTCAGCGCATTCGCGCTGCCCCGAAATGACGAGTGTCTATTAGGATCGATCCACCCTCGATGACCTCAATCCTCACCAACCTGTTCGATGGCGTTGCCTACGGCATGCTGCTGTTCGTGCTGGCCTGCGGGCTCGCGGTTACGCTCGGCCTGATGAACTTCGTCAACCTCGCTCATGGCGCCTTCGCCATGGCCGGCGGTTATGTCTGCGTGGTGCTGGTCAACAGGGTGGGGTGGCCGTTTTTCGCTGCGCTGCCGCTCGCCTTCGTCTCCGCAGCGGCAATCGGCATCGTGCTCGAGCGTCTGCTCTATCGCCATCTTTACGCCCGCAGTCATCTCGACCAGGTGCTATTCACCATCGGACTGACGTTCATGTCGGTCGCAGCCGTCGACTACATCCAGGGCTCGTCGCGCGTCTTCATCAACCTGCCGGCCGCGCTGCAGGGCCAGTTCGACGTGTTCGGCGTCGGCATCGGCCGCTACCGGCTGATGATCATCGTGATCTGCGGCCTGCTCACCATTGCTCTGCAGATGGTGCTGGCCAAGACCCGCTTCGGCAGCCGCCTTCGCGCCGCCGTCGATGATCCCCGCGCCGCGAGCGGCCTCGGCATCAACGTGCCTCAGGTGTTCGCTTTCACTTTTGCTTTTGGATGCGGGCTTGCAGGCCTCGGTGGTGCGCTGAGCGCCGAGATTCTCGGCCTCGATCCGTATTTCCCGCTGAAGTTCATGATCTACTTCCTGATCGTGGTCACCGTCGGCGGCTCGTCCTCGATCACCGGGCCGTTCCTGGCCTCGCTGCTGCTCGGCATCGGCGACGTTGCCGGCAAATATTACGTGCCGAAGATGGGCCCCTTCGTGATCTACACCATGATGATCGTGATCCTGATCTGGCGCCCGAACGGCCTGTTCGGCCGCACGGCCGCGCGTTGAGTTCGCCGATGAACGCTTCTTCCGACGTCGGTTATCACGCCCAGCGGCAGGCGCGCTGGCACTATGGCGAGGCCGCGTTCTGGCTCGTCGTGCTCGCTTGCGGATTCCTGTTTCCGACGCGCTATCTGATCATGACCGACATCCTGCGGCTGGCGCTGTTTGCGATGTCGCTCGATCTCATCCTCGGCTATGCCGGCATCGTCTCGCTCGGCCACGCCGCCTTTTTCGGCGTCGGTGCCTATGCCGCGGGACTGCTGGCGCTGCACGGCATCATCAATGAGCCCGTGCTCGCGCTGATCGCCGCGGGCCTCGCCGCAATGGTGCTCGGCTTTGCCACCAGCTTCCTGGTGATCCGCGGCGTCGACCTGACCCGGCTGATGGTAACGCTCGGCATCGCACTGCTGCTGGAGGCGCTCGCCGAGCGCTTCTCCAACATCACCGGCGGCACCGACGGCTTGCAAGGCATCGAGATGCAGCCGATCCTTGGTGAGATACCGTTCGACATGTTCGGCAAGGCCGGCTTTTTCTATTCGCTGGCCGTTCTGTTCGTGCTGTTCCTTCTCGCCCGCCGCATCGTGCATTCGCCATTCGGCCTGTCGCTGCGTGCGATCAAGAACAATCCGCTCCGCGCCGCTGCCATCGGCATCCCCGTCAACCGCCGCCTGATCGCGATCTATACGCTTGCGGCGTTCTACGCCGGCATCGCAGGTGCGCTGTTCACCCAGACCACGGCGATCGCCTCGCTCGATGTGTTCGCCTTCGACCGCTCCGCCGATCTGATGCTGGTGCTGGTCATCGGCGGCACGGGCTATCTCTATGGCGGGCTGATCGGCGCGGTGATCTTCCGCATGCTCCAGGAAGTGTTCTCCACCATCACCCCGCAATATTGGCAGTTCTGGATCGGCCTCGTGCTGGTCGTGATCGTGCTGGTCGGCCGCCAGCGCCTGCACCGCTGGGTGCTTTATGTGCCGAACCTGATCATCAGGCAGATCGCCGGACGCAAGGCCGTTGTCGCCGTGCCGGAGAGCGACGCATGACCATCGCGCTCGAAACCCGGAATCTCGAAAAGACCTTCGGCGGCCTGCGCGTCACCCGCGACCTGTCGCTCAAGATCGAGCAGGGCGCCCGCCATGCGCTGATCGGTCCGAACGGCGCCGGCAAGACCACGGTGATCAACCAGCTCACCGGCGTGCTCAAGCCGAATTCGGGCCGTATCCTGCTCGAAGGCCAGGACATCACCGATCTGCCGGTGCACAAGCGCGTGCTGCGGGGCCTGTCGCGCACCTTCCAGATCAATCAGCTCTATCCTGATCTCACCCCGCTCGAGACCATCGGCCTTGCCGTCTCCGAGCGCCTCGGCCATGGCGGCGACTGGTGGCGGCGGATGGGCACCCGCAACGACGTCAATGACGAGATCGCCGATCTCCTGACGCGCTTCCATCTGCTCGATGTCATGAACGAAGAGACGGTGACGCTGCCTTATGGCAAGCAACGCCTGCTCGAGATCGCGGTCGCGATCGCCGCCAAGCCGCGGGTGCTGCTGCTGGACGAACCCGCCGCCGGCGTTCCGGAAAGCGAGCGCCACGACATTCTCGCCGTCGTAGGTAGCCTGCCACGCGACGTGACCGTGCTGCTGATCGAGCATGACATGGATCTCGTGTTCTCCTTCGCAGACCGAATCTCGGTGCTGGTCTCCGGCGCGCTGCTGACCGAAGGCCCGCCCGATCAGGTCGCACGCGATCCGCAGGTGAAGGCGGTCTATCTCGGCGAGGAGGCGGTCAATGTCTGACCTGCTCGCAATCGATTCACTTCGCGCCGGCTATGGCGAGGCCGTGGTGCTGCCCAATATGTCTCTGCGCCTCGCGGAAGGGCAGGTGCTGGCACTGCTCGGGCGCAACGGCACCGGCAAGACCACGCTGATCAATTCCATCGTCGGCGTCACCCGCCGTTTCTCCGGTAACGTCACCCTCGGCGGCACCGACGTCACGACCATGCGGCCGGACCAGCGGGCGCGCGCCGGCATTGGCTGGGTGCCACAGGAGCGCAACATCTTCCGCTCGCTCACGGTGGAGGAGAACATGACCGCGGTGGCGCAGCCCGGTCCCTGGACCGTCGAGAAGGTCTACGAGATGTTCCCGCGGCTGAAGGAGCGGCGGAGCAACTTTGGCAACCAGCTCTCCGGCGGCGAACAGCAGATGCTGGCGATCGGCCGCGCGCTGACCCTCAATCCAAAAGTGCTGCTGCTGGACGAGCCGACCGAGGGCCTCGCCCCCATCATCGTCGAGGAGCTTCTGAAGGCGATCGGCACCATCACCCGGGCCGGCGGCATCTGCTCCATCATCGTCGAGCAGAACGCGCAAAAGATTCTGGGGCTCGCCGACCGTGTTGTGATATTGGAGCGCGGAACGATCGTCCACGACGCCCCGAGCGCAGCGCTGAAAGCCGACCCGTCGGTCCTGGAGCGCCACCTCGGCGTCGCAGGGGCGGCGGCCCATTAGAATTTCGGGAGAAACACGAAATGCAGCGAACCAAAGCCCCCTTCCGCGCCGACGAAGTCGGCAGCCTCCTGCGTCCCGCCAAGATCAAGGAAGCTCGCGCGAAGCTCGAGAAGGGCGAGATTTCGGCCGACGATCTGCGCAAGATCGAGGACATGGAGATCGAGAAGGTCGTGCACAAGCAGGCCTCGGTCGGCCTCAAGCTGGCAACCGACGGCGAATTCCGCCGCTCCTGGTGGCATTTCGACTTCCTGGCCAAGCTCACGGGCTGCGAAATGTTTCACCCGGACACGGGCATCCAGTTCGCAGGCGTCGAGACGCGGCATGACGCGGTCCGCGTGATCGGCAAGCTCGATTTCCCCGACAACCATCCGATGCTGGATCACTTCCGCTTCCTGAAGAAGTCCGCCGACCAGGCCCACGTCACCGCCAAGATGACGATCCCCTCGCCAGCCGTGCTGCACTTCCGCGGCGGCCGCAAGGCGATCTCCAAGGACGTCTATCCCGATCTCGACGCCTTCTACGAGGATCTCGGCAAGACCTACCGCAAGGCCGTGAAGGCGTTTTACGACGCCGGCTGCCGCTATCTGCAGTTCGACGACACTGTGTGGGCCTATCTCTGCTCGCCCGACGAATTGCAGAAGGCGCGCGAGCGCGGCGACAATCCGGAAGGCCTCCAGCAGATCTACGCGCGCATCATCAATTACGCGCTGGCCGAGAAGCCCGCCGACATGGTGGTAACCACGCATGTCTGCCGCGGCAATTTCCGCTCGACCTGGATCTCCTCGGGCGGCTACGAGCCGGTGGCCGAGACCATGCTGGCCGGCACCAATTACGACGGCTACTTCCTGGAATACGATAGCGATCGCGCCGGCGGCTTCGAACCGCTGCGCTTCCTGCCCAAGGGCAACAAGGTCGTCGTGGTCGGCGTCATCACCTCGAAGTTCGGCGAGCTCGAGAAGAAGGACGACATCAAGCGTCGTCTGGAAGAAGCCTCCAAGTTCGCCCCGCTGGAGCAGCTCGCGCTCTCGCCGCAGTGCGGGTTCGCTTCGACCGAAGAGGGCAACATCCTCTCCGAGGAAGAGCAGTGGGCGAAGTTGAGCCTCGCTGTGGAGATCGCGAAGGAAGTGTGGGGCAACTGACCCGCGGCCAGTCTTGCCCTTGTCCCGGACGCGCTGCAACGCTCTTGCGTTGCTGAGCAGAGCCGGGACCCAGGCAGCGGGCCGTAGCGCGGAGAGATGGGCCCCGGCTCTGCGGCGCATCGCTGAAGAAGCGCTGCACCGCGTCCGGGGCAAGAGAGTGCCTCACTTCTCCGCCAGATAGACCTCGCCCAGCAGCGACGAGTTCGACCACGGGACCTGCTTGTTCTTCGTGCCCGAGACCACCTCGGCCCGTACCCGCGTCAGCATCTGCTGCACCTCCAGCCCCGGCGTGCCGAGATGGCGGGACAGTGCCGCGGAGAAGGGCGAATTGGCGCCTTCGCCATCGAGCGCCACCTGGCCCGGTGCGGTGGCGAATGCGATCAGCGTGCCGGCCCCTAACGTCGCGCCGGACCCGAGGCTTGACGGCGCGGCGAGGCCTGGCGCGCCCTCGATGCCACGATTGCTGCCGGTGCTTGCGACCTGCTGCGCCATCGGATTGTTGCGGCAGGCATCGAAGATCAGGATGTTGGTACGAACCTGGTCGTCGAGGCCGGCCATGATCGTGTCCATGTCGATCATCGGCTCGGTCATGCCAGTGCCCGGCTTGAGTTCGACATCGACGGGAATGAGGTAGTTGCGGCCGTCGACCTGCACGCCGTGACCGGCATAGTAGATGACTGCGACCCTCGCCCGCGCCGCATCACGCAAAAACTCGCGCGTCATCCTCTGCATCGCGGCGCGATCGAGATCGACGCCCTCCGATACGATGAAGCCGATGTCGCGCAAGCTTTTGGCGACGGCGCGCGCGTCGTTGGGCGGATTGGGCAGTGCCTTCACATGGGCATAGGCACCGTTGCCGATGACGAGCGCCATGCGCTTGCCGGGCGTTGCGGGGGCAGGTGAGGGCGCGGCGTTACCCTGCTGCTGCGTGGGCATGCTCGGCTGTTGTCCTGACGGGGCGGGCGCATCGCGCGGGATCGGCGCGGTGGCATCCGTCACCAGCGACAGCCGCACTTTTGCGGTGGCCTGATTGGCCTTGCTGCCGGCGTCCGAGGCCACGATCGCGAGCGTGGCGTTGTAGTCGTCTTTCGCACGCGCGTAGTCGCCCTTGGCCTCATAGGCCAGCGCGCGGTGGGTGTAGGCGGAGATCAGCACGCTGTTCGGCGGCGTCATGATATTGACCGGCGGCTTCTCCTTCGTGAGCCGGATTGCCTCGGATCCGTCGGCAATGGCGCGATCGAGATCGTTCTTCGCGCGCCAGATCGCGGTGCGGTTGATCAGCGGCTGCGGCAGGGTCGGATCGAGCCGGATCGCCTGGTTGATGTCGGCGAGCGCGCCATCGAGGTCGCCGAGCGCTTCCTTGGCGATGCCGCGGTTCTGGAACGAGAATGCCGATCTTGGATCGGCCTTGATCGACATGTCGTAATCGGCGATCGCCTTGGCGTAGTCGCCCTTGCCGCGCCAGGCATTGCCGCGATTGTGGAAGATGATGCCGCTCGGCGGCCCGAGCTTCAGCGCGTCGTCGAAATCCGCAATCGCGATGTCGTAGTCGCCCTTGTCGTAATAGGCCGAGCCCCGCATGTTGTAGACCGCCTGGCTCGGCTGGAGCCGGATCGCTTCGGTGGTATCGGCAATGACCCGGGCGTAGTCGCCCTTCTTGTTCCAGCCCACCGCGCGCCAGAAATAGATGGTCGCGAGCTGCTCGCCCTTGAAGACCTTCAGCGCGATGATCTTGCCGCAGGCGTCGACCATCTGGTCCGCGGGCGTGGTCTCGGTGGTGCAAAGCGGCCCCAACTGGCTGCGCGATTGGGCAGATGCCGGCCCGGACCATAGCGCGGCGGTGAGTAGGCAGAATGCCAAGAAAAGGCGGCGCATGGGGCCTCGGATGCCGGCGACGTAAGAGAAAGGGGGCGTGCCCCTTTTGTCGCTCCCGAGGGATCGTCGGTTCAGATCCTGTACTTTCGGATGCGGGCTTACTTCTTCGGTTGGCGGGTGCGGATCTCGATGGAGCCGCTGGCCATTTGAACTTCGAACCGCGACAGGAAGCTCATGCCGAGCAGGCCGTCGACGCCGACGCCATAACTCTTGCCATCCAAGTTCTGGATCGCCACGGGCACGTTGGTTGCCTCCAGCTTGCCGAGCGCAACCTTGTCGGCCCTGGAGAGCTTTGCCTTGCTCTGGCCGTTGGCCGTCATGAGCGTGATCTCACTGGCGCCTGCGTCGGGGATTTTGGCGCGGCTGGCGAACGCGGCCTTTACGGACACGTAGCTCGCGCCGGTATCGAGGACGAACAGTCCGGAGACGCCGTTGATCGCAGCCTTCACCGTGACGACGTCCTTTCCCCCACGCAGAGGGAAGCTCTCCTTCCGTGATCCGGTCGAAGCGACGCAGTTGCCCTGGCTCTCGTAGTCCGCGATGATTTTCCGCGTCTGGCTGGTATCGCGAGCGGCCGGATCGAGCGCAACCCATAGACTGATCGGCGCTGTTGCCTCGCAAAACTGTTTGAGCGCGGCATAGGCGCCCGCCATGCGCAGGAAGACGCGACTTGAGATCGATTTCTTGTCCGTGCCATAGAGCTCGATGGCATCGGAATAATCGGCCAGCGCGCGGCGGTAGTCTTGCACGCCTTCAAGCGCGACGCCCCGCAAGTAATGCGCGTCGTGATTGGTCGGTGCGCGCCGGATGAACTCGTCGGCGACCTCGACCGCTCGGGGATAATCCGTGAGCTTGAGATAGATGTCGATCGAGCGATGCAGTGCCGTGATCGGCGCGCCGCAATTCATGACGAACTTGTAGAGCCCGTCGGCGGCCTGCCGCCGGTAGCCGAGCTTGTCCAGCATCAGCGCGAGATCGCCGATGCTCTTCTGGTCGCACGGCTCGCGCTTCAGCTCTTCCAGACGCAGCCAGACAAATGGGTCGCGCGCCGCCGCCACGGGCAGGGCGCCGATCCTTTCATAGACCGATGCGAATAATTCGTCGGGGTTCTCGTCCAGGTAACCTGCGCGCGCGCCGCCCGATACTGCCGCCACAAGACAAGCGGCGAGCCAAATCACCCTGAACATATCCAGCCCCGAACTTCCCCGTTCGCCACCTATACCGATAAGTGTAGGCGCGGCCAAATGCACGATGGGGTGTATCCGGAGGGGCGATTGGACGTGGAGCAATTCCAAAGAGTATTCCCTGAGTGGGCAGAAACTGCTAGGAGACAGGTCCCAACTAATCTGCCCACCGCTGTCCCACTCCATGAAAAACGACGAAATCCTGAGCCAAATCACCGAGTTCTGCCGCAAGGCGGACATGGCGGAATCGACGTTTGGCCGGCGTGCCGTGAACGATGGGAAGCTCGTGCACCGGCTGCGCGAGGGCAAGCGTATCACCATCGACACGCTGGAGCGGATCCAGGCCTATATCGCCGCGTCCACGACGGGTGGCCTGCCGCCGCCGCGGGGGCTCCAGGTGCCCCCGGAGAAGCGCGATCCGCGCGGCAATTTCCGCTTCTTCGAGAACCGGCAGAAATATCTGCTGTTCGTCCACACCTGCAGCGAGAAGCGGGTGGTTGCGGAGCGCGTCGCGCTGGAGCTCGCCAGCATCCATCCTCGGCCGCCCGCGCTGCGCATCTTCGATGCCGGCGTCGGCGATGGCACGGTGCTGGCGCGGGTGCTGCGCGCCACGCACCAGCGCTACCCGCACATGCCGTTCTATGTGGCCGGCAAGGAGCTCAGCCTCGAGGATTTGCGGTTGACGCTGGAGAAGGTGCCGGACCGCATTTTCGAGCATCCGGCGTCGGTTTTCGTCTTCACCAACATGTTCTATTCGGAGGCGCCCTGGCTGACGCCGGCGTCGCCCGCGGCCGCCGCGGCCACCGTCTGGCACGAGGTCCCGCTGCGGGGGGCGTCATCAGGCGAATTCGAGCAGCAGATCGCCGAACTGCGGCCGTTCCTGGAGCAGAACTGGCGCGCCGCGATCAGCCCACGCACGGCCATGCCGCTGTATGAGCGGCCGGTGGTCCTCGTGCTCTACCGCGAAGACCACAGGTTCCTGCTGGATTCGACCATTCCGCGGCCGGGCCAGACCGAGGCCAATTTCGACCTCGTCATTGCATCCCAGCCATACCGGGCGCTGTCCTCGGTCAATTTCCGCGCCAAGCGGATCATTGCACCACTGGCGCGGGCGTTGCGCCCGGGCGGCCGGCTGATCGGTATTCACTCCCACGGTCACGATCCCGGCATGGAAATGATCCAGGCGATCTGGCCCGGAGAAAATCCTTTCTCGGTGAGCCGTCATGAGCTATTGCGCGCCGTCAAGTATGAGCTTGGGTCGTTGGGCCGCGACTTAAATTTTAATGCTTACGCGGATAACCGTTCGATCTTCAGGTATGATATGGAAGCGCTGCCCAACGAGGTGACGGGTACCATCGGAACCTCGACGGCCTTTGCAGCGTGGAATGCGGCGGTGTATGTCGCTCAGATTGAGGACGACCGGTTGACAGATATGACTCAAAACGGCCGCACTCTGGATGCCGCCAGGGATGTGCTGCGAAAGTACAACGGGCTCTGGTTTCTCGACGAATCCTACGTCATCTCGCGCCGGCGTGATTGACATAATCCAAGGGTAAACATCGCAAACTCCGCCTGAAGCGGCGGAACAAGGGGTTACTGATGCGCGCGTCCTATCTTTTCACCAGCGAATCCGTGTCCGAAGGCCATCCGGACAAGGTCTGTGACCGGATTTCCGACGAAATCGTCGACCTGTTCTACCGGGAAGGGCCGAAAGCCGGCATCGATCCGTGGCAGATCCGCGCCGCCTGCGAGACGCTGGCGACCACCAACAAGGTGGTGATCGCCGGTGAGACGCGCGGTCCGAAGTCCGTCACCAACGAGCAGATCGAGAGCGTCGTGCGCGACGCGATCAAGGACATCGGCTACGAGCAGGACGGTTTCCACTGGGAGAAGGCCGACATCGAAATCCTGCTGCACCCGCAGTCGGCCGACATCGCGCAGGGCGTCGACGCGCTCCAGCCGGGCGAAGTCAAGGAAGAGGGCGCTGGCGACCAGGGCATCATGTTCGGTTACGCCACCAACGAGACGCCCGACCTGATGCCGGCGCCGATCTTCTACGCCCACAAGATCCTGCGTCTGATCTCCGAAGCCCGTCATTCCGGCAAGGAGAAGGTGCTCGGTCCGGACTCCAAGAGCCAGGTCACCGTGCAGTACGAGCACGGCAAGCCGGTCGGCGTACGCGAGATCGTGGTGTCGCACCAGCATCTGGTCGAGGACATCTCGTCGAAGCAGATCCGCGACATCGTCGAGCCCTATGTGCGCGAGGCGCTGCCGAAGGACTGGATCACGCCGAAGACCATCTGGCACATCAACCCCACCGGCAAGTTCTACATCGGCGGTCCCGATGGTGATTCCGGCCTGACCGGCCGCAAGATCATCGTCGACACCTACGGCGGTGCGGCCCCGCATGGCGGCGGCGCGTTCTCCGGCAAGGATCCGACCAAGGTCGACCGCTCCGCGGCTTACGCTGCGCGCTACGTCGCCAAGAACATCGTCGCCGCCGGCCTTGCCGACCGCTGCACGCTGCAGCTCGCCTACGCCATCGGCGTGGCGCGTCCGCTGTCGATCTACATCGACACCCACGGCACCGGTAAGGTTTCGGAGGACCAGCTCGAGAAGGCCGCCGCCAAGGCGATGGACCTGACGCCGCGCGGCATCCGCAGCCATCTCGATCTCAACCGCCCGATCTACGCGCGCACCTCGGCCTACGGCCATTTCGGCCGCACGCCGGACAACGAGGGCGGTTTCTCCTGGGAGAAGACCGATCTCGTCGAGGCGCTCAAGCGCGCGGTCTGATGCTCTTACCTCGCCCCGCTTGCGGGGAGAGGTCGCCGCGAAGCGGCGGGTGAGGGGACTCTCCGCAAGCCCGGTGCTTGGATAGAGCCCCTCACCCCAGCCCTCTCCCCGTAAGAACGGGGAGAGGGAGAAATGGTGCCACATAGCGTTCAGCTTGCCTTGCTACTGACACGCCAGCCTCACTGATTAGGAAACAGACATGAACGCGAAGCCCGGCTTCACCGATTACATCGTCAAGGACATCTCGCTCGCCGATTTCGGCCGCAAGGAACTCTCGCTGGCCGAGACCGAGATGCCCGGCCTGATGGCCACCCGCGAAGAGTACGGCCCGAAGCAGCCGCTGAAGGGCGCGCGTATCGCCGGCTCGCTGCACATGACCATTCAGACCGGCGTGCTGATCGAGACGCTGGCAGCGCTCGGCGCCGACATTCGCTGGGTCTCCTGCAACATCTATTCGACGCAGGACCACGCTGCGGCTGCGATCGCAGCCGCCGGCATTCCGGTGTTCGCGGTCAAGGGTGAGACGCTGACCGAATACTGGGACTACACCGCAAAACTGTTCGACTGGCACGGTGGCGGTCACCCGAACATGATCCTCGACGACGGCGGCGACGCCACCATGTACGTCCATCTCGGTCTGCGCGCCGAGAACGGCGACGCCGCGTTCCTGGACAAGCCGGGTTCGGAAGAAGAGGAAGTCTTCTTCGCGCTCCTGAAGAAGCAGCTCAAGGAAAAGCCGAAGGGCTACTTCGCCGAGATCGCCAAGAGCATCAAGGGCGTTTCCGAAGAGACCACCACGGGCGTGCATCGTCTCTATGATATGCAGAAGGCCGGCACGCTGCTGTGGCCCGCCATCAACGTCAACGACAGCGTCACCAAGTCGAAGTTCGACAACCTCTATGGCTGCCGTGAATCGCTGGTCGATGGCATCCGCCGCGGTACCGACGTGATGATGTCGGGCAAGGTCGCGATGGTCGCGGGCTTCGGCGACGTCGGCAAGGGTTCGGCGGCGTCGCTGCGCCAGGCTGGCTGCCGCGTGATGGTGTCGGAAGTCGATCCGATCTGCGCGCTGCAGGCGTCGATGGAGGGTTATGAAGTCACCACCATGGAAGACGCGGCACCCCGCGCCGACATCTTCGTCACCGCGACCGGCAACAAGGACATCATCACCATCGAGCACATGCGCGCGATGAAGGATCGCGCGATCGTCTGCAACATCGGTCACTTCGACAACGAGATCCAGATCGCGTCTCTGCGCAATCTGAAGTGGACCAACATCAAGCCGCAGGTCGACGAGATCGAGTTCCCCGACAAGCACCGCATCATCATGCTGTCGGAAGGCCGCCTCGTGAACCTCGGCAACGCGATGGGCCATCCGTCCTTCGTGATGTCGGCGTCCTTCACCAACCAGACGCTGGCGCAGATCGAGCTGTTCGCCAACAACAAGGACGGCAAGTACAAGAAGGAAGTCTACGTGCTGCCGAAGACGCTCGACGAGAAGGTCGCGCGCCTGCATCTCGCCAAGATCGGCGTCAAGCTCACCGAGCTGCGCAAGGACCAGGCCGACTACATCGGCGTGAAGCAGGAAGGTCCGTACAAGTCGGACCACTACCGGTACTGAGTTAAAGAGGCCCCGGAGCGATCCGGGGCCTTTTTCGTGGCGGTCATGGTTGGGCGCACAAGGGTGTTGAGTCTCGCGGCTTGTTAACCAGGCTCTAATGAGCCTTGTTGCATGTTCGGTCCGAACAAGCGGCATACCAACTAATGACGTCAGCAGCTCAGCCGGCAAAGCCTCCTGCTCCGCAGCTGCGTGCGCCCGTCACGAAGCTGCTCAATCCGGAACGGCTGCGTCTTGTCGCGTATTGCTGGATTGTCATTGCGGCAATCACCTTCGTGGTCGATCTGGTTGCCCGGGCGCGCGTGGGTCCGACGGATGGCATTCGCGATCCGATCTGCGCGGACTTCATCAACTATTGGTCGGGCGCCTATCTGGCGCTGCGTGGCCGTGCAGCCGAGGTCTACGACTTCGTCGCCTTCCATGATTTCCAGGCCTCGTTAGGCGGGCCTCAGATCGATTTCCATCACTATTCCTACCCGCCGGTTCTTCTGCTGCTCACCGCGCCGCTCGCGCTCCTTCCCTACGTGCCTGCGTTCTTCGTATGGCTCGCGTCGACCTGGTACGGCTTTTATCGCGCGCTGAAGCTCGCTGCGGGCGACAAGGCATTGGTGCTCTCGCTCGCGGCGCCGGCCGTGTTCGTCAACGCGCTGACCGGACAAAACGGTGCATTGACGGCAGCCCTCCTGGGTGGCGGGCTCCTGCTGGTCGACCGCCGGCCGACAATGGCGGGAATTCTGTTTGGTCTGCTGATCTACAAACCACACCTCGCATTGATGCTGCCTGTTGCAATGATCGCGGGCCGGCGCTGGCGGGTGATCGGCGCGGCCGGCGCCACGGCGCTCCTGCTGATCGCTGCCAGCATCGTGATCTTCGGTCCCGCCGTCTGGGTGGAGTACCAGCACAATCTGTCGGTGCTGCGCACAGTGATCCTCGAGGATGGCTCCGGGGTCTGGCACCGCATGGTTTCGGTGTTCGTGTTGGTTCGGCGTCTGGGAGGCGGGGTCGAGTTGTCCTACGCGCTGCAGACAGTCTGCGCGGTCGTGGCGGCTCTGGTCGTTGGTTGGACTTGGCTGCGCAACGATCCTGCGCACATTCGCAACGCCCTGGTCCTCGTCGGGACCTGCCTCGCCACGCCCTATCTGCAGGACTACGACCTCGTGTTCGGAGCATTCGTGACCGTATGGCTCAAGAACGCTCGGCAGGATTCGCAAATCGGCGCTCAATGGTTCGATGCCGGGATCGCGATGGTACTGCTGCTGCCGTTGGTGGCGGCCTCGCTCGCCAGCCTCACCGGGCTGGCCCTTGGGCCGTTGTTCTTGGTTCTGCCATTTGTGCTGCTCTGCGCCGTCGCGGCGGAGCAGCGTCGAGGTCCTTCTCCGTCATGGTCGGTTGACTGACCCCTCCGACCAGCGGACAATCGCTCCCGGCGGAGGAAACCATGCGACAAGAACATTTCGACGTGCTGATCGTCGGTGCCGGGCTGTCCGGTATCGGCGCGGGCTATCATCTTCAGAGCAAGTGCCCGGGCAAGAGCTACGTCATCCTGGAGGGGCGCGACTGCATCGGCGGGACCTGGGACCTGTTTCGCTATCCCGGCATCCGCTCCGACAGCGACATGTTCACGCTCGGCTATTCCTTCAAGCCGTGGACCGATCCGAAGGCGATCGCCGACGGGTCGCAGATCCTGAACTATGTGCGCGAGACCGCGGCCGAGAACGGCATCGAGACGCACATCCGCTTCCGTCATCGCGTCAAGCGCGCGGCGTGGTCGACCCAGGAGGCGCGCTGGACTGTCGAGGTCGAGCGCACCGCAGGCGAGGGCGCAACCGAGCTCGTGCGCTTCACCTGCAATTTCCTGTTCATGTGCTCGGGCTATTACAAATACGAGGCGGGCTACACGCCGGAGTTCAACGGCGCGGCTGATTTCGCCGGTCGCATCGTGCATCCGCAGAAATGGACCGAGGACATCGACTACGCCGGCAAGCGCGTCGTCGTGATCGGCTCGGGCGCGACGGCAGTGACGCTGGTGCCGGAGCTCGCCAAGACAGCGGCGCAGGTCACCATGCTGCAGCGCTCGCCGACCTATGTGGTGTCGCGCCCGGCGCAGGATCCCGTCGCCAACAAATTGCGCCGCAATTTGCCGGCGCGGCTGGCCTATCACCTGATCCGCTGGCGCAATGTGATGTGGGGGATGTTCTTCTTCCAGCTCAGCCGGCGGCGGCCGGACAAGGTGAAGAACCTGATCCTCGGCGGCGTGCGGATGGCGCTGGGGCCGGACTACGACATCGCCACGCATTTCACGCCGCGCTACAACCCATGGGACCAGCGGCTCTGCCTCGTGCCCGATGGAGATTTGTTCAAGGCGATCCGCGAAAAGCGCGCCGCCGTGGTCACCAATGAGATCGACACCTTTACCCACGACGGCATCCGCCTGAAGGACGGCAGCGAGCTTGCGGCCGACATCATCGTGACGGCGACGGGCTTGGTGCTCCAGGTCGTCGGCGGCCTCGAGATCAGTGTCGACGGCCGCGCCGTCGATTTCGCGAGCACGCTGACCTACAAGGGCATGATGTATGCCGACGTGCCGAACATGGCGTCGGCCTTCGGCTACACCAACGCGTCGTGGACGCTGAAATGCGATCTCACCTGCGAATATGTCTGCCGGCTCAT
Source organism: Bradyrhizobium ganzhouense (assembly GCF_049949285.1). Classification (NCBI taxonomy): domain Bacteria; kingdom Pseudomonadati; phylum Pseudomonadota; class Alphaproteobacteria; order Hyphomicrobiales; family Nitrobacteraceae; genus Bradyrhizobium; species Bradyrhizobium ganzhouense. The sequence continues at coordinate 6,280,684 of NZ_CP181318.1, read as the reverse complement.
CAACTACATGGATCGGCACAATTTCCGGCAAGCCATGCCGCACAATGACGACCCCGAGATCACCGCGCAGCCGTCGCTCGATTTCACCTCGGGCTATGTGCAACGCTCGGTCGCAAAAATGCCGAAGCAGGGCTCGAAGCAGCCGTGGCGGCTGTACCAGAACTATGCGCTCGACATCGTCACTTTGCGCTTCGGCCGGATCGACGACGGCGTGATGCGATATTCCTGATCACGCCGCCACTGTTGCTGCTATGCCTTGCGCGTGGTGAGCGCGAGGCCAAGGTCGATCGCGAGCGCCAGCACTACGGCACCGCCGCCGAGAGCGAACAGGACCAGATAGTCGCCGCCGGTGTTCGCGTAGATCCAGGAGAAGCCGTAGGCCGCGGCCGCCTGGAATAGCGCAAAGCTCGTCGTAGCGTGGCTCCATGTCGCACGCTGCTGCTCGCTCGAGTGCGGAACAAGCTCATGGATACGTCCGAGCACCAGCGGCACGATGCCCGGCGTGAAGCCGCCGACCACGATGCTCGACACGATCAGCGACGCCGGCGCGGTGCTGACGGTCGGCAGCAGCACGGCGGCCGCCTCGATCAGAAAGGCCGCGCGCAAGGCCGGTCCAAATCCCGAGCGGTCACCGAGATGGCCCGTCACGAGCGGGCCGACGATGGCGCCGAGGCCGTACAGCACCCAATAGCGCGATCCCGCCGCAATACCCTGGCCGAGGCCGCGCGCCACGAAATCGACGATGAAGACCATGTGCGGCACCAGCGCGACCGCGTTGAGGCCGTACTGGATGATCAGTGCGCGGGCGGCAGTTGATGTGTGACGCTGCTTCGCGTGGTGCGAAGGCGCAGTGTCAGTCTTGGCCTCCGCAGGCCAGTTCCACCAACTCGCGAGCGTCAGCACGGCCGAAAGGACGCCGAGGCCATACCAGCTCTGCTGCAAGCCTTGTTGCAGCAGCAGCGGCACCAGCGTGCCCGATGCAGCGACACCCAGACCGACGCCCGCAAAGATCACGCCGCCGACGATGCCGCGCCGGGCGGGCGAGGTGTGTGGCAGAATGACGGAGGCCGCGAGCACCATGATGATCCCGCCGGTGAGGCCTGACAGGAAACGCCAGGCGAAGAACCAGGTGAAGGACACAGGCGCTGAGCTGGCAAAGAAGGAGAGCGTTGCGAGTAGCATCATCGCCCGCAGCGCGTTCACCGCGCCGATACGTGCGGCGACAACTCGCGCCGCGAGCGCGCCGGCGAGATAGCCGGCAAGGTTCGCGGCGCCGAGATAGACGACGTCGGATGCGCTGAACCACTTTGCGGCGATCAAGGCCGGGATCAGCGGCGTGTAGGAGAAGCGGGCGAGGCCAAGTCCGACCAGAGATGCGGATAGTCCCGCCACCGCATATCGCCAAGTCGATTGTGAATCTGATCCCGGCCGCGGATGCGGCCGGGTCTCAACGTGTTGCTTCGTATCTGCGTTGGTCATGTCATCCTCTTGCGCGCGCGATGGCGCGCGGATCATCCTGTCTTGCTAGCGCGCCGGCGCCGGAACTCCAGCGCGGGCAGGCCACCCCAGCCCCAATTGTCGGTGTCGACTTCCTCGATCACGACGAAGGTGGAATCGAGCGGCTTGCCGAGGACGTCGCGCAACAGCTCGCTCGAGCCCTTGATCAGCGCGGCTTTCTCCTCCGCCGTCAGCAACGCCGTTCCCGGCGTCGTTCCTTCTCGGGTCACTTGAATGGTGACGATGGGCATGGTGCTGCTCCGCGGTCAGTGGCCGGCGCTCTGGCCGCCGTCGACATGCAGGATCTCGCCGGTGACGAAGGAGGCGCCCTCGAGATAGAGCACGGCATCGACGATGTCGGACATCTCGCCCATGTGGCCGACCGGGTGCATCGCGCCGAGCTGGGCGTGCGTCGAGACCGGGTGCATCGGCGACTTGATGATGCCGGGCGCAACCGCGTTCACGCGAATGCCGCGCTTGGCGTATTCGATCGCGAGCGACCTGGTCGCGGCGCTCAGTCCGCCCTTGCTCAGCGAGGCCAGCACCGACGGCACGTTCGAGTTGGCCTGATCGACCAGCGTGGTCGTGATCTGGACGACGTGGCCAGAACCCTGCTTCTCCATCTCGGCGATGGCGAGCTGCGTGATGTTGAAGAATCCGGCAACGTTAGTCCCCATCACCGCCGCATAGTCCTCGGCAGTGTACTGGGTGAACGGCTTTGCCAGGAAGATGCCGGCATTGTTGACCAGCGTGTCGACACGGCCAAAGCGGGCGACGGCCTGCGCAACCACGCGCTCGGCCGTCTTCCGGTCGGCGATGTCGCCGGGCACGGCAAGCACATCGTCATCGCCTGACGGCTTGACGGAGCGCGCGGTCGCGACCACGCGATAATTGCGATCGCGAAAGCCCTGGACCAGGGCGGCGCCGATGCCCTGCGATGCACCGGTGATGATGGCAACCTTCTGCTCGATACCCATGACGGGCTCCTGTTGTTGATCCGCGCCAGCACTGGCTGGCCTGGGCGTTGAGGTACGCCGCGGCGGCCCGGCTGCGAATACGCGCTGTCCGGCAGACACTCTTTCGCGGCGCGTATGAATGCCGGGTCGGCGTCCGGCGGCAGTTGTCGAGGTTCGGGCAAGGGCTTAATTTGCCAGCGGAATTTCAGGGGGCGGCGGGAAGGCATGGATCGTCTGGATACGATGAAGGTGTTCGTCCTTGCGGTCGACGAGGGCAGCCTGGCGGCCGCAGGCCGCAAGCTCGGTCGCTCACCGGCGGCGGTCAGCCGCGCCATCGCCTTTCTGGAGGGGCAGATCGGCGCCGAGCTGCTGCACCGGACCACGCGGTCGATCAAGCTGAGCGAGGAGGGTGAGCGCTATGTCGCGATCTGCCGGCGCGTGCTGACCGAGCTCGAAGAGGCCGACGCCATTGCAGCCGGCCCGCGCGCCGCGCCGCGTGGCCTGCTGACGATCACCGCGCCCGTGGTGTCAGGCGAGATGGTGCTGCGCCCGATCCTGGATGCGTTTCTGGACGCCTATCCGACCGTTTCGGCAAAGCTGCTGCTGTTCGACCGTGCGGTCAACTTGATTGAGGAGGGGTTCGACATCGCGCTTCGCATCGGCCCGCTTGCGGATTCGGCGATGGTGGCGATGCGTCTCGGCGAGGTCCGACGGGTCGTGGTCGCGGCGCCGCGGTATCTGAAGCAGCATCCGCGCATCGCGGAGCCCGGCGATCTCGCCAAACATCAGATCGTGGCGATGGCGCATCTGCCGAATTCATGGACCTTCGCGCCGTCAAGGAACTCAACGGTGCCGCGGACGGTCCAGTTCACGCCGCGCCTGATGGTCAACAGCACCTATGCGGCGGTTGCCTCCGCGGTGGCTGGGCGCGGCATCGCGCGGATGTACTCCTATCAGGTTGCCGAGCAGGTCGCGCGCGGCGAACTCGAGGTCTTGCTTGCCAGCGACGAGGATCCGGAGATGCCCGTCAACCTGATCTCTCCGCAAGGTAGGCTCTCGGTGCCGAAGGTGCGTGCGTTCGCCGATTTTGCGGTGCCCCGTCTGAAGAAGCACTTTGCACAGTTCAAGAAGAGCATTGGCGCTCGTTGAGTCGTCGCGCCGCGAACTGCCAATGCGTTGTTTTGCGTATACGGTCGCCGGGCTGAATCGGCGATGGTCCCGAACGGTTAACGCCGGATTAACGGATGAGTCCTAGCCTGTCTCGGCCGGGGTTACTCGCAAGGCCGAGGTGAGCCCAATGGAAGCCCAGAAGATCGCGGTCGACGCCGTCGTCGCGCTGACCGATTGCGACCGCGACGCCGTCATCGCTTTTATTCGCCGGCTCTATCTCGCTGGCGTCACCGACCCCAAGCGCCTGACTTTCAAGGGTCTTCAGGCGTTGTCCCGGGCCTAAACCGGCCGTTTTCGGTCCGTTTCGGCCCAATCTGTAGTCCCGCGCTCTCCCCAGCGTGAACGCAGCCCAGCGGCGATTATCTTGCCGCTCGGGCTGGGTCGCGTTAGATCACGTCCCCGGTTGGGTCACTCGGGAACTTGGGGAAATGCTAAAGCAGCTTTTTGCACCGCAACTCGTCATTTTGTATGTGCTTGCGGCTTCGACGATTTACGTTCACTTCCGCGGCAAGCAGCGGCTGCGCTTCGCGCGCCAGCTCGGCGATCACTCGACCTATCTCGCCCCCTACAATGTGCTGATGTATGCGGGCTCGGCCGTGCCGAACAAGCCCGTCATCTCCGTCGAGCAGTTTCCGGAGCTGAAGCCGCTCAGCGAGAACTGGGAGACCATCCGCGACGAGGCCGTCCGCCTGTTCGACGAAGGCTTTATCCGCGCGGCAGCGAAGAACAATGATTGGGGCTTCTACTCGTTCTTCAAGAGCGGCTGGAAACGCTTTTACCTGAAATGGTACGACGACTTCCTGCCCTCGGCGAATACGCTGTGCCCGAAGACCGTGGAGCTGCTGAAGTCGATCCCGAGCGTGCATGGCGCGATGTTTGCGATGCTGCCGCCGGGCGGCAAGCTCGGCGCGCACCGCGATCCGTTCGCGGGCTCGCTGCGCTATCACCTCGGCCTCGTCACGCCGAACTCGAACAAGTGCCGGATCCTCGTCGACGGCGTCGAATGCGTCTGGCGTGACGGCGAAGCCTTCATGTTCGACGAGACTTTTATTCACAGCGCTGAGAATGCGACCGACGTCAACCGTATCATCCTGTTCTGCGACGTCGAGCGCCCGATGAAGTACGGCTTCATGACCGCGATCAACCGCTGGGTCAGCCATCACATCGTCAAGGCGTCGGCAACCCAGAACGTCGACGGCGAGAGCGTCGGCGTGCTCAACAAGGTGTTCGGCAAGCTCTACGAGATCCATCTCGGCAGCCGCAAGGTCAAGGAGTGGAACCGCAACGTCTACTACACGCTGAAATACGCGCTGACGGCGTTGATCCTCGGCCTCATCGTGTTCTCGGCACTGAATTAAGACTAATCCGCCCTACGATCTCGGAAGCAGAAAAGCCCCGGAGCGATCTCCGGGGCTTTCTTTTTATGGATACGCTCCGGCCGCAATCAAGCCGGCTTGGCGCCTGTCTGAATGATCGACCCCACATGCTGCCCGCGTAGCGCCGCGCTGATCTGTCCGGGCACGAGGCCGTTCACCACCTGCACGCGCGCGATATGGCGTGCATTCGCCATCACCTCGAGCAGCGCGGGATCGAACGGCAGCGTGCCCTTCAGCTTCGCAAGCTCGGCGAAGCTGGTCTCTTTCAAGAGCTCGGCCTTCTTGCCATCAGCGCCATTGGGATCGGTGGTGTAGACGCCGTCGACGTCCTCCACGATCGTCAAGCCCGCGGCCCCAAGTGCGTCGGCGAGCAGGAATGCGCCGGTGTCGGCGCGATGCAGCGGGATGCGCGTGGTCGGGAACTCGTGATGGTGGTAGGGCGGGAACGCGCTGCCGACGACCGCGCGCGCTGCCTGGAGGTGGATCGCGAGCTGGCTCGCGATGGTGCTGTGCTCGACATAGGAGACGCCCTCCGGCGCAAGCAGGCTCGCCAGGATGTGGCCGTTCTGGCCGGCCTCGCTGGCGGCGAGCGGCGCGAGCGAGCCGGCCGGCAGGCCGAGGTCGAGACCGACGCTGTAAAGATGGCGGGCGCGGATGCCGGCGCCGGTCAGGATCAGCATACGATGCTCGGGCAGCAGCGCGCGCAGCTCGTCGACGAGCGGCAGGATCGCCTCGTGGCCGCGGTCCATGATGCGGCCGCCGATCTTGATGACCTGCAGCCAGGGTAGCAGCTTGATAGGCCGGTTGCCGGCGACGGGGCGGGTGAGATCGCCGTCCAGAAGTGTCTGGCGCGCGAGCGGCGAGGCGACGTGCTTGATCTGGTTGGTGACAGTCATGACGGTCCTCCCCTCAGTTCGCGGTGATGATGGTGCCGACATGCTCGCCCGCGAGTGCACGGGTAAGATTGCCGGGAACGAGGCCGTTCACGACCTGCACCTCGCGGACGTGGCGCGCCGAGGCGAGGAGATCGAGCACCGGGAATTCCAGGATCGAGTCCTGCAGGCCCTTGGCCTTCATCTCCGCAACCGAGATTTTTGGAATGAAGGTCGCGTTCTTCGACGTTTTCGGGTTCGCGGTGTAAAGGCCGTTCTCGTCCTTCACATAGATCATCCCCTTGCAGCCGAACTGCTCGGCGACGAGGAAGCATCCGGCATCGGTGCGGTAGGGCGGGATCACGCCTTCCGCCGCGGGACGCATCCACAGGCCATAGGGCGGCATGCCCGCGAAGATGACGGCATTCACCTCGGCGAGAAACAGCGGCACGGAGGAGAGCCCGGCGCTGCTGACGGCGGAGATGCCGTGCTTGGCAAGAAGCTGTCCGAGCATCGCAGCGTTCTGGTCGGCCACGGAAGCGCCGAGCTGCGACAGTACGCCGGCCGGCAGGCGAAGGCCTGCGGCGATCGAATAGAGATGCCGTGCGCGGGTGCCGGCACCGGTTCCGATCAGGAGCTTGTGGGCTTTACGGGCCGCAACGATCTCCTCGACGATCGGATAGACCGCGGAGCGGCCGCGATCGATCATGCTCTGGCCGCCGATCTTGATGACGGTCGCATCCGGCAGGATGCGGAAGTCCGAAGCTTTCTCCGCAGCCGCGACAAGCTGCGGGTCGGTGAGCGGGCGCTGCATCAGCAGACCCTCGAGCTCCGTGATCGTGTTCGACATCCGAGACATCCTCTCGTTTTCTGATGCAGTCTCTGCGGCGGGACCCTCCGGTCCACCCGCGAATCTTGCTGCACAGTTCCGTCCGTGGCAACAAGGTTTCCGCGATTTAGCGGCCAAACAAGGAGCAGGCAATGGCCCCGTTGCCACTTGCGAACACCGAGACCGTGCAATTCTTCCGCCAATGGCTGGAAACCTTCTCAGGCTATGTCCGCGAAGTCGACTACGCCTCGGCGCGGCCGCTCTTCCATCCCGATGTGCTAGCCTTCGGCACGCATAACGATGTCATCCCGGGCCTCGATCAATGGGTCTCGTCCCAATGGGACAACGTCTGGCCGAAGACGACCGACTTTCAGTTCGTGCTCGAGCAGACCTCGATCCTGGCATCCCCCGACGGCACGATGGTGACCGTGATCGCGCCATGGACCAGCACCGGCTATCATCCCGATGGCAGCGCGTTTCCACGGCCGGGCCGGGCAACGATGGTATTTTCGAGGAGTGCCGAGGGATGGCTGTGCGTGCATTCGCACATGTCGCTCAACCGCGGTGTGCCGCAGGCGAGCCACGCCAATCGGCCGGTGAAGGCCTGGTAGAGCGATCGGAATGAAAAAGGCCCCGGACAATGTCCGGGGCCTTTTGATTACGAGGTCTTGTGCAGCCTATTCCGGCTGGCCGATCGACACCTTCAGCGTGCCGACGCCATCGACGCCGCATTCGAGCTTGTCGCCAGGCTGAAGTTGCGACACGCCGGCCGGCGTGCCCGTCATGATGATGTCGCCGGCGGCGAGCTTCACCTGCTGCGAGAGCTGCCAGATGATTTCGGGCACGTTCCAGATCAACTCGGTGAGGTCGCCCTTCTGCGCTTCCTTGCCGTTGACAGTGAGCCAGATCTTGCCCTTGGAGGGATGGCCGATCTTCGAGGCCGGCTGCACCGCGGAGGCGGGCGCCGAGCCGTCGAACGACTTGCCGATCTCCCACGGACGCTCCTTCTTGCGCGAGGCGATCTGGAGGTCGCGGCGGGTGAGGTCGATGCCGACGGCGTAGCCGTAGACATGATCGAGCGCCTTGTCGGCGGGAATGTTCAGCCCGCCGCTCTTCATCGCGACGATCAACTCGACCTCGTGATGCAGATCCTTGGTCAGCGGCGGATAGGGAATCGTGGCCCCATCGGGCACTAGCATGTCGGCGTGCTTGGCGAAGAAGAACGGCGGCGCGCGCTCGTCATTGCCCATCTCGCGGATGTGCTCGAGATAGTTGCGGCCGACGCACCAGATGCGGCGCACCGGATAGCGGCCTGCCTCGCCGACGACGGGGAGCGAAGCCTGGGGCGGAAGCGGGATGACGTAAGTGGCTGCATTCATTGGGGGGCTCGGCGGGTGTTGCAGGAAGATGACGGAATGGTATTTACGCGGTTGCCATGACCGAGGCTAGTGCTGCCAGGCAGTAAAAGTAGTCGCCTTCCGGCGGGTACCGTCGGACATGCAGGGGGAGCCATCCATGAAGAAGCGGCTATTGGTTGCCGTTGCCGTCGCCGCAGTCGTCTTGATCGGCGGCTTCCTGATGGTGGCCCCGGCCCGGATCGAACGTGGGCAGAACAAGATCGTCCCCGTTGCCCTGGACGTAACGCCGGCAGCGCAAACCCTGCACGCGACGCTCGATGTCGCCGACATGCATGCCGACAGCCTGCTCTGGAAGCGCGACCTGCTGGTGCGATCCGATCGTGGACATATCGACCTGCCGCGCCTGATCGACGGACACTCTGCGCTCCAGGTGTTCTCGTCAGTGACCAAATCGCCGAAAGGTCAGAACTACGACGCCAATGACGGTAGCACCGACAACATCACCTTGCTGACGATCGTGGACCTGCAGCCGATCAGGACCTGGAATTCGCTGCTGCAGCGCTCGCTGTGGCACGCGGAGAAGCTTCATGACTTCGCCGCGAGATCGGATGGAAAGCTGCGTGTGGTAACGACACCCGCCGACATCGATCGCCTTCTCGCGGACCGCAAGAGCGGCGTCACGGTGGTCGGCGGGATGCTCTCGATCGAGGGATTGCAGAATCTCGAGGGCAGGGTCGAAAATCTCGATGTGCTCTACGCCGCGGGCTTCCGCATGGCGGGCCTCGCGCATTTCTTCGACAATGACGTGGCGGGCTCCATGCACGGCGTCCAGAAGGGCGGCCTTACGCCACTCGGCCGGCAGGCGGTGCAGCGGATGGAGGCGCTCGGCATGATCGTCGATCTCGCTCACTCGAGCCACGCTGCAGTTGCCGAGGTGCTGTCGATCGCGAAGCGGCCGGTGGTCTCCAGCCATGGAGGCGTGCAGGCAACCTGCAAGGTCAACCGCAATCTCACCGACGACGAAATCAGGGGAGTCGCGAAGACCGGTGGCGTAGTCGGCATTGGCTACTGGGAAGGGGCAGTCTGTTCGACCAAGCCGCAGGCCGTGACCCGCGCGATCGCGCATGTGCGCGATCTCGTCGGCATCGACTACGTGGGCCTTGGATCGGACTTTGACGGCTCGACCACGACGGGCTTCGACACCAGCCAGGTTGCGGCAGTCACGCAGGCCCTGCTCGATGCGGGCTTCTCCGAGAACGACATCCGCAAGGTGATGGGCGGCAACGTCCTGCGTGTGATCCGCGCAGGGCTGGCGCCGTCCTGAGCGGCTTACGAGGTGGCCGAGTAGGCCAGCACGGGTGCATCGCCGGCACCGTGATGTTGCAGGCGGAAGAACGAGGCGTAGCGGCCGGAGCGGCGAAGCAGTTCGTCGTGGCGGCCTTGCTCGACGATCTCGCCGCCCTCGACCACCAGGATGCTGTCTGCGTGCATGATGGTGTGCAGGCGGTGCGCGATCACGATGGTGGTGCGGTTCTGGCAGAGATGCTCGATCGCCTCCTGCACTTGCCGCTCGGACTCGGAATCGAGCGCGGCGGTGGCTTCGTCCAGCAGGATGATCGGCGCGTCCTTGAGCAGCGCCCGCGCCACCGCGATGCGCTGGCGCTGGCCGCCCGACACTTGCGCGCCGTGCTCGCCGACCGGCGTGTCGTAGCCGAGCGGAAAACCCATGATGAAATCATGCGCGCAGGCCGCCTTTGCCGCTTCGATGATCTCGTTCTCGCTCGCGCCCGGCTTGCCGAAGGCGATGTTGTTGCGGATGGTGTCGCGGAACAGATAGACGTCCTGGCCGACATAGGCGGTCTGCGCCCGCAGCGATTTTCGCGATATCGCGCCGATCGACTGGCCGTCGATCACGATGTCGCCTTGCGTCACCTCGTAGAAGCGGAGCAGCAGCGCCAGCACGGTCGACTTACCGCCGCCGGAGGGGCCGACCAGCGCGGTGACCCTGCCGGGCTCGGCGACAAAACTCATGCGGTTGAGCACGGTCTCGTTGGCGCGATAGGAGAAGCTGACGTCGCGCATCTCGATCCGCGCATCGGAGAGTTTGAGCGCCGGCTTGTCGTCGTCGGAATGCTCGCTGGCCGGGCTGTCGACGACCTCGAGCAGCATGCGCGCGCCGACGAGCTGGCTGTTGAGGTCGATGTTGAGCCGCGCCAGCCGCTTGGCCGGCTCGGTCGCCATCAGGAAGGCTGTCATGAACGAGAAGAACGCGCCGGGCGTGGCGTTGAGTGCAACCACGCTGTAGCCGCCATAGAGCAGGCAACCGGCGACCGCGAAGCCGCCGAGCATTTCCATCAGCGGGTTGGAACGGTTGGCGACGCGGGCCATCTTGTTGGCGTTGCGCTCGACGATCGCGATGTTCTCGTCGATGCGGCTCTGCATGGTGTCTTCGAGCGTGAACGCCTTCACCGTACGGATGCCCTGCAGCGATTCCTGCATCGTCTCCAGGATGTCGGCGGTGCCGGTGAACTGGTTGTAGGCGAGGCCCTTGATGCGCTTGACCAGCTTGCGCAGCACCAGCATCGCCGGCGGCACCGCGACGAGGCCGATCAGCGACATCAGCGGATCCTGCCACACCATCACGCCGATCATGGCGAGCAGCATCAGCAAGTCGCGCCCGATGGCGTTGACCAGCATGTTGAGGACATCTGTGATCGACTTGGCGCCGGCCGTCAGCCGCGCCAAGAATTCGGACGAATGCCGCTCCGAGAAGAAGCCGACGCTCTCGCGCATCAGCTTGGCGAACAGCTGGCGCTGGTTGGTGGCGAGGATGGCGTTACTGATCTTGGTCAGGATCACCATGTGGCCGTAGGTCGCCACGCCCTTGATGAAGAGCAGGATCACCGTGATGCCCGAGAACATCGCGATGCCCGGGATGTTCTTGTCGACATAGGCCTGGTTGATGACCTGGCCGAGCACGTAGGTGGCGCCAGCGGTGGCGCCGGCGGCCGCCGCCATCAGCGCAAAGGCGACGAGGTAGCGCCGCCAGTAGATGATCCCCTGTTCCGCGACAAGGCGGCGAATGAGGACCATCGCCTCATAGGGATCGTCGGTGATTTTCTTTGGAAACTGGGCCATCCGTAGTCCATTGACGGCCAAGGCGAAAAGCCTGCCCGCGCGTCAGGGATCGAATGGCCTCTGTGCCCGCTAAAGCGGGGCTTTTCAAGCCCAATTAAGGGCTTGCGCCGGGATGGAATCTAGGCCGAGACGGCGTGGCGGAGCTCGCCATGGCGCTCGCGGAACAGCTTGTCCTCCCAGGCCAGCGCGTGCGCCGCGATGGTCTCGAGGTCCTCATATTGCGGCTTCCAGTCGAGCAGGCCGCGGATGCGGCTGGTGTCGGCGACCATGGTCATGATGTCGCCGGGCCGGCGCGGGGCGTATTGCACGGCGAAGCTGCGGCCCGACACCCGCCGTACGGCGTCGATGGTTTCGAGCACCGAATAGCCGCGGCCATAGCCGCAGTTCAGCGTCGTCGAGGCGCCGCCATTGCGCAGGTAAGCCAGCGCCGAGCGATGCGCCTGCGACAGATCCGTCACGTGGATGAAGTCGCGAATGCAGCTGCCGTCCTGGGTCGGGTAGTCGGTGCCGAACACGTCGATCTTGGCGCGCTGGCCGGTCGCGGCTTCCACCGCGATCTTGAGCAGATGCGTGGCGCCGACGGTGGCAAGCCCGATGCGGGCCTGCGGATCGGCACCCGCGACGTTGAAATAGCGCAGGGTCACGTACTGCATGCCGTAGGCGGCGGCGACGTCGTGCAGCATGATCTCGGTCATCAGCTTCGACGAGCCGTAGGGCGACAGCGGCCGCGTCGGCGCGTGCTCGGGCACCGGCACCTGGTCCGGATCGCCGTAGACGGCGGCGGTCGAGGAGAAGATGAAGCGGTTGATGCCGCGCTTGACCGCGACGTTGAGCAGGTTGCGCGCGGTGGTAAAATTGTTGCGGTAGTAGCCGAGCGGATCGCGCATCGAATCCGGCACGACCACGGAGCCTGCGAAATGGATGATGCTCTCGATGTTGTGCTGGGCGATCACGCCTTCGAGCAGGTTCTCGTCGCCGGCATCGCCAATGAACAGCGGCACGCCTTCAGGCAAGTAAGCGGAGAAACCGGTGGAGAGATCGTCGATCACGACGACGTCCTCGCCGGATTCCGCCAGCGCCAGGACCGTGTGACTTCCGATATAGCCGGCGCCGCCGGTGACTAGCACAGTCATGATCTCACCCGTCTTCGATCAACGCACCAAGTTAACGTTTGCGCGGTGAAGAGGGGGTTTCGGGCCAGCTGAACTGGTCACTATGCTTAATGTTGCGTATAGGACTTTGCGAAACGGAGCGTGACGTGGCGAATTCCCCGGGCGATCTGCAAGTGATCGTGCCAAATCTGCACAGGCGCTATTCCGGGGTCACCGCGACCAACCGGATGGTTGCGCCGCGGCTGGCAAAACTCTATCGCGCCGCATGGTTCGGCTCGGACGCCCCGGAAGGGATCGCGCGGCTGGGCGTGGCCGATGTCCTGAAACTATGGCGCCGCAAGTTGCCCCTGATCTGGCATGCGCGCCGCAACAACGAGATGATCGCAGGCGTCGTGCTGCGCGCACTCGGCTGGCCGCTCAAGCTGGTGTTCACCTCGGCGGCGCAGCGGCATCACAGCTGGATTACGCGCTGGCTGATCCGGCAGATGGACGCGATCATCGCGACATCGGACATCTCGGCCTCGTTCCTCAAAGTGCAGGCGACCGTGATTCCGCATGGCGTCGACACCGACGTCTATACGCCGCCGGTCGATCGCGCCGCGGCGTTTGCGGAAAGCGGCTTGCCGGGCCGTTACGCCATCGGTTGCTTCGGCCGCGTGCGCGCGCAGAAGGGCACCGATGTGTTTGTCGATGCGGTGTGCCGACTATTGCCGCGCTATCCGGATTTCACGGCGGTGATCGTCGGACAAGTCACGGCGGAACAGACGCCGTTTGCGAACGACCTGAAGAAGCGCATCGAAACAGCTGGCCTGCAAGCGCGCATCGTCATCACCGGCGAATTGCCGATCGAACAGGTGCAGCGCTGGTACCAGCGGCTGACAATCTACGCCTTCACCTCGCGCAACGAAGGTTTTGGCCTCACCCTGATCGAGGCGATGGCGGCCGGCAGCGCGCTGATCGCTGCACGCGCCGGTGCGGCCGAGCTCGTGGTCGAGGATGGCGTCTCCGGCGTGCTGATCCCGACCGGCGATGCGGAGGCGCTGGCGGCGGCACTCGAGCCGCTGATGCGCGACGTGGCTGTGGCGACCAAGATGGGCGAGCGCGGTCGCGAGCGTGTGCTTGAAAAGTTCAGTCTCGATGCCGAGGCGGCGCGGATCGGCGAGGTCTATCGTCCGCTGCTCTGAGCGAGCGCCGTCGCGACCGCAGATCGGAGTTCAGTGTGGGCGTCGCGCATGGTCTGCGATGCTGCCTGCTTACAGGTGTTTTGCCCGACGGGTCAAGTAAAATTCGTAAAATCCGTATTCGCGTGGCGCGTTCCGGCAAGTCGTTGATTTCGCTGCCACGGGCTACTGTGCATGGGGTTGTTTTCGCGTTTTCGGGTCTACCGCTGCCCGATCTGCGCAATCACCCCGCTGACAAACGCATCGAGGTCGCCGCCTGGAAACAGAAAGCCCGGCAGTCCGAGCGCTTGGCCTGCCTCGATGTCCCTGGCCTGATCTCCAATCACAAAACTGCCGTCGAGCTGCACGGGCCAGTGCTGAACGAGATCGCGCAGCATGCCCGGCGCGGGCTTGCGCCAATCATGCTCGCCGATGTAGCCGGCGACCGTTCCTTGCGGATGATAGGGACAGAAGCGGATGTCATCGATCCCAGCGCCGTCGCGGGCGAGCTCGTCGCGCATCCAGGCGTGTAGCCGGTTCACATCAGCTTCGGTGAAGAGGCCGCGCGCGACGCCGGACTGGTTGGTGAAGACGAATACCCAATAGCCGGCGTCGTTGAGACGGCGGATGGCCCTGGCGACGTTGGGCATCCAGCGGATGCGGTCTGGCGTGCCGATATAGCCATCGTCCTGGTTGATGACGCCGTCGCGGTCGAGGAATGCGGCGGGCTTCGCCGCGCGGCCGTCAGACATTTGCAAGCCCCTGCGTCCTGGCCAGCACGTCCCTTGCGATCTCGACCACGTCCTGCGCCGCGATATCACGCATGCAGCGGTGGTCGTTCATCCGGCAGATCGTGCTCTGGCAGGGTTGGCAGGCGAGCACGCTCTTGGTCTGGACCACGGTCGCGGCGAGGCCGTTGAGGGGCGCCCAGAGATAGGGGCTGGTCGGGCCGAAGATGCCCATGGTGGGCGTGTCGAGCGCGGCCGCGATGTGCATCAGGCCCGAGTCGTTCGAGATCGCGACGCCGGCCGCGGCCATGGCGAGGACGCCGTTGCGCAAATCGTTGCCGGTGAGGTCCCGCACCCCCGGGCCGCCGGCGGCGACGATCTCCAGGGCGAGGCCCTTTTCCGCGGGGCCGCCGACCACCCAGACCTCGAGCCCGCGCTCGACCAGCAGGCGGGCGGCCTCCGGATAATAGGTCCAGCGTTTTGACACCCCGACCGAGCCGGGGGCGAGCGCGACGGCGGCCCCGGCGCTGAGGCCATTGGTCTGCCGCCAGCGGGCGATCTCCTCGGCCGGCACCCGCAATTGCGGCACCGGCCATTCCGGGGGCAGGGGGGCGCCGTGGGGCTGGGCCAGCGCGGCGTTCTTGTCGATGAAGCGGGGCAGCTTCTTCTCGCCCCAGCGCCAGCGGTTGAGCAGGCCGAACCGGAACTCGCCGACGAAGCCGACCCTTTCAGGGATGCCGGCCAGCGCCGGCGCAATGGCGGCCTTCCAGGTCCGCGGCAGCACCAGGGCCGTGCCATAGTTCCGCTCGCGCAGCAGCCGCGCCAGGCCGAACTGGCGGCCCACCGCGAGGCGGCTGCGGGGCAGGTCCCAGACCAGTCCAGCACGCACGCCGGGCATGTAATCGACCAGTGGGGCGCACAGGGGCGTGGTCAGGAGATCGACCGGCCTGTCCGGCCATCGCTCCTTCAGCACCCGGACCACGGTGTGATTCCGGACGAAATCGCCGATCCACATATAGGGGACGATCAGGATCGGGCTTGTGTCGCTCCGATCCTCACTTCCGCCAAATTGCGAATCGATGTTCATTCGTTAATTGTGCCGCGGGCGCCCTGATGAGCGGTTCGGTTAGCCGCTCCCGGCCGGCAGGTAAAGCCGACAGTAGCACCGGTCCCAAAATGCTTACACTTTGGCAGATGATGCGCTAGGGCAGGTATCGGGGCCGCGAAAACCGGGCAGGGTGGTTGGAATGTTGCTGGTGACCGGCGGGGCCGGTTTTATCGGATCGAATGTCGTGGCCGCGCTGAACGACGCCAGCCGCCGCGATGTCGTGGTGTGCGATCTCCTGGGCAGCGAGGGCAAATGGCGCAATCTCGCCAAGCGGCAGCTTGTGGATATCGTTCCCCCGGCCGAGCTGCCTGACTGGCTGAAGGGTCGCAAGTTAGATGCGGTTATCCATCTCGGGGCGATTTCCGAGACCACCGCGACCGACGGCGATCTCGTGATCGAGACCAATTTCCGCTTCTCGATGCGCCTGCTCGACTGGTGCACGGCCAACGCGGTGCCGTTGATCTACGCCTCGTCGGCGGCGACCTATGGCGACGGCGCGGAAGGCTTTGACGACGATGCCTCGCTGCCGGCGCTGAAGAAGCTGCGGCCGATGAATCTCTACGGCTGGAGCAAGCAGCTGTTCGATCTTGCGGTCGCCGAGCGCGCAGCGAACGGCGACCCGCTCCCGCCGCAATGGGCGGGCCTGAAATTCTTCAACGTGTTCGGCCCGAACGAATACCACAAGGGCACGATGATGAGCGTGCTGGCGCGCCGCTTCGAGGACGTCAAAGCCGGCCGCGTCGTGCAGCTGTTCAAGTCGCATCGCGACGGCATCGCCGACGGCGACCAGCGCCGCGATTTCATCTATGTCGACGACGTCGTGCGCGTGATCCTGTGGCTGCTGGCGACGCCATCGGTGTCGGGGCTGTTCAATGTCGGCACCGGCAAGGCGCGCAGCTTCCGGGAGCTGATGCTGGCTGCCTATGCCGCGCTCGGCACCAGGCCCAACATCGACTATGTCGACATGCCCGAGCAGATCCGCGGCAGTTATCAATATTTCACCGAGAGCAAGGTCGATCGTCTCCACCGTGCCGGCTATAACGGCGGCTTCACGACGCTCGAGGACGCGGTGAAGGCCTATGTTGCCGATTATCTCGACCGGCCCGACCGCTTCCGTTAAGGCCCCAAGGATCTGAAGCCAAATCACCATGCCGACGCCCATTCTCGATTTCGATGCCCTCGCGCAAGCCATCTCCGGCCGCACGGTGCTCTGCATCGGCGACATCATGCTGGACGAGTTCGTCTATGGCGAGGTGTCGCGGATTTCGCCGGAAGCGCCGACGCCCGTCATCGCGGCCCAGCGCAGCGAGATCCATATCGGCGGTGCCGGCAACGTCGCGCGCAATATAGCTTCGCTCGGTGCGCGCTGCGTCTTCGTCGGCCTCGTCGGCGAGGACGATGCGGGGGCGCGGCTCAAGACCGCGCTGGCGGACCATGCCGGCATCGAGAGCGCGCTGGTGTGCGACCCGTCGCGGCCGACCACGCGAAAAGTCCGCTTCGTCTCCGAGCATTTTTCCACGCATATGCTGCGCGCGGATTGGGAGCAGGCGCAGCCCGCCTCCGATGACATCGAGACGAAGTTGATCGAGGCGATCGTGCCGCAGATCGCGCGCGCCGATATCGTGCTGCTGTCCGACTACGCCAAGGGTGTGCTGACCGCGCGCGTGATCCGCCACACCATCGACGCCGCGCGAAAGCTCGGCAAGCCCGTGATCGTCGATCCCAAGAGCCTGAACTGGGCGATCTATCGCGGCGCCACGCTGCTCACGCCCAATCGCAAGGAATTCGCTGAAGCCACCCGCAGCCGCGCCGACACGCCGCAGAGCATCGTCGATGCCAGCGAGGACGTGATGCGGCTGGCCGATTGCGAGGCGATCCTGGTCACCCAGGGCGAGCACGGCATGACGCTGGTGCCGCGCAAGGGCGAGGCCGTGCATGTTCCGGCTTTCCCGGTGAAGGTGCGCGACGTCTCCGGCGCCGGCGACACCGTGGCCGCCGCGCTCGCGGTCTCGATCGCGGCGGGCGCGGATTGGGACACGGCGTTGCGCATGGCGAGCGCGGCCGCCGCGGTCGCGGTCGGCAAGCAGGGCACAGCCAGTGTGAGCGCGGCCGAGCTGCGACGAAAGATCCTGCCGCATGCCACTCTCGCGGCCGAGGAGAAGGTCGTGAGCGCGCCGGATGCGCTCGATGCACAGCTCGCCGAATGGCGCGGGGAGGGCTTGCGCGTCGGCTTCACCAATGGCTGCTTCGACATCCTGCATCCCGGCCACGTCAAGGTGCTGACCGCGGCGCGCGCCGCCTGCGATCGCCTGATCGTCGGCCTCAATAGCGACGCCTCGGTGCGGCGGCTGAAGGGCGCGGATCGCCCGGTCCAGGACGAGCGGGCGCGTGCCGAAGTGCTGGCCGCACTCGAAGCCGTCGATCTCGTCGTGATCTTCGAGCAGGACACGCCGATCGACCTGATCACGCGCATCACGCCTAGCGTGCTGGTCAAAGGCGGTGACTACACCCGCGAGCAGGTGGTCGGCCACGAGGTCGTCGAAGCCGCCGGCGGAACGGTCGTGCTGGTCGACATTCTCAAGGGTTTCAGCACGACCGCACTGGTCCACCGCGCGCGCGGAGAGACGAAGTGACGGCGCTCGCGCGGGAGACGATGTGGGGGATGACGCTCCGGCGCCTGCGCAGTCCGGCGGCATGGTCCGAGACGGTCGATCTGTTTGCCATCCTGACCGCGGCCTCGCTGCCGTGGTCGACGTCGCTGGCGGCGATCTTCAATGTCGCGATGCTGGTTTGCATGGTGCCGTTTCTCGACGTCAGGGACTTCCTGCAGTCGCTGAAGCGGCCGGTCTGCGCGTTGCCGATCGCGCTGTTCCTGCTCGCGCTCGTCGGCACGCTGTGGTCGGGGGCGCCCTGGGGTGCCCGGTTCTACGCCGTGAACCCGACGGCGAAGCTGCTCGTGCTGCCGGTCCTGATTTATCATTTCGAACGCTCGTCGCGCGGGCACCTCGTGTTCATCGCGTTTCTGGTGTCCTGCGCGCTGCTGTCGGTGATGTCCTGGCTCGTGTTTCTCCATCCGACGCTCTCGCTCAAGCCGCCTGAGGAACCCAATTCACGCGGCATCTTCGTGAAGAACTACATCGACCAGAGCCAGGAGTTCACGCTGTGCGCGGTCGCGCTCGCGTTTCCGATCGTGAAGCTGCTGCAGCAGAAGAGGGTCTGGCTGGCCGCGCTGCTGGCGGCGATCGCGCTCAGCTTCTTCGTCAACATGGCCATTGTGGTGATCTCGCGCACCGCACTCGTGACCGTACCGATCATGCTGGCGGTGTTCGGGCTGCTGCATTTGAAATGGCGCAGCGTCCTGATCATCTTCGCGGTTCTCGCGGTCCTCGTCGCGCTGGCATGGCAGACCTCGTCGAAGCTGCAATCGACGATTGAGACATTCTCCGTGCAGTACGAGCTCTACAAGGATAAGGGCATCCCGACATCAATCGGGCTTCGGCTCGAGTTCTGGCGCAAATCGTTGGGTTTCTTTGCCGAGGCGCCGGTCGTCGGTCATGGAACCGGCTCGACGCGCGGCTTGTTCGAGCAGGCCGCGACCGGCGGCCCCAACCAGGCCTCGAACGAGGTGATCGGCAATCCCCATAACCAGACGCTGAACGTGGCCGTGCAATGGGGCATCGTCGGCATTGTCATCCTGTATGCGATGTGGGCGGTGCATCTTCTCCTGTTCCGCGGCGACGATCTCGCCAACTGGATCGGCTTGCTGGTCGTTGTCCAAAACGTATTCACGTCACTGTTCAATTCCCATCTATTCGACTTCCATGAAGGGTGGATGTACGTGCTCGGTGTCGGTGTCGCCGGCGGCATGGTGCTCAATTCACGCCGGAACGGCCGGGGCCCGGGACAAGCCCGCAGCTGAGCCTCGGAGCGCTGGCAAGTCCCGGCGAGATGCGCTATCAGCGCGGTCAGGTTGTATGCAGCACTGGAGATATTCGGCCGGAGATGACGCGTCTTTCGCATCTTACCTTGCGTAACTTCCTGATCGCGCTTCACGACGTGGTGGCGACGGCCGCGGCCCTGTTCGTTGCGTTCTATCTGCGCTTCGAGGGTGGCGCCGGTTTCACGGCCCGCTTGCCGCTGCTGCTGCAGATCCTGCCCTATTTCCTCGCCTTCAGCGTGGTCGTGTTCTACGTCTTCAACCTGACGACCACGAAGTGGCGCTTCATCTCGCTGCCCGATGCGCTGAACATCATCCGTGTCGCCACGGTGCTCACCGTCGCCCTTCTGGTGCTCGACTACATCTTCGTCGCACCGAACGTGCACGGCACATTCTTTCTCGGCAAGATCACCATCGTCCTCTACTGGTTCCTGGAAATCTCGGCCCTGAGCGCGCTGCGGCTGGCCTATCGCTATTTCCGCTACACCCGCGTGATGCATCACGTCAGGACGGAAAATGCCGCGCCGACGCTCCTGATCGGGCGCGCCGCCGATGCCGAGGTCGTGCTCCGCGGCATCGAGAGCGGCGCCATCAAGCATCTGCGGCCGGTCGGGGTGCTGTCGCCGTCCCGGGCCGATCTCGGCCAGCTCATCCGCAACGTGCCGGTGGTCGGCGCGACCGACGACATCGAGGATGTCATCGCCAGCTTCGCCAAGCGCGACAAATCGATCGCCCGGGTGGTGATGACGCCGTCCGCCTTCGAGCCGGATTCGCATCCCGAATCCGTGCTGATGCGGTCGCGGCGGCTTGGCCTGATGGTCAGCCGCCTGCCGTCGCTTGAGCAGGGGGATGTGCCGCGGCTCACCTCGGTTGCGGTCGAGGATCTGCTGCTGCGGCCGAGTGAGACGATCGACTATGCGCGTCTCGAAGCCCTGATCAACGGCAAGAGCGTCATCGTCACCGGCGGTGGCGGCTCGATCGGCTCGGAGATCTGCGAGCGCGTGGTTGCGTTCGGCGCGGCGCGTCTGCTGATCGTCGAAAATTCGGAGCCGGCCCTTTATGCGGTCACCGAGGCGCTGGTCGCGCGTGGCTCCGGCGCCGAGATCGAAGGCCGGATCGCAGATATCCGCGACCGCGAGCGGATCACGCGTCTGATGGCGGAGTTCAAGCCGGACATCGTGTTCCACGCGGCCGCGCTAAAACACGTTCCGATCCTGGAGCGTGACTGGAGCGAGGGCGTCAAGACCAACATCTTCGGTTCGATCAACGTGGCCGATGCCGCGCTCGCCGCGGGCGCCGAGGCCATGGTGATGATCTCGACCGACAAAGCGATCGAGCCGGTCTCGATGCTCGGTCTGACCAAGCGTTTCGCCGAGATGTATTGCCAGGCGCTCGACCACGACCTCGTGGCGCAGGCCAGCGGCAGCAAGCCGGCGATGCGCTTCATCTCGGTCCGGTTCGGCAATGTGCTGGCGTCGAACGGGTCGGTCGTGCCGAAGTTCAAGGCGCAGATCGAGGCGGGCGGTCCTGTTACCGTGACGCATCCCGACATGGTCCGCTATTTCATGACCATCCGCGAAGCCTGCGATCTGGTCATCACGGCCGCCACCCACGCGCTCGGCGCCAAGCGTTTCGACGTTTCGGTCTACGTGCTGAACATGGGCCAGCCGGTCAAGATCGTCGATCTGGCGGAACGGATGATCCGGCTCTCGGGTCTGCAGCCCGGCCACGACATCGAGATCGTGTTCAGCGGCATGAGGCCGGGCGAGCGGCTGAACGAGATCCTGTTCGCCTCCGAGGAGCCGACCGTCGATATCGGGGTCGCAGGCGTCATGGCGGCGAGGCCGAACGAGCCGCCGATGCAGACGCTGCGGAAATGGATCTCCGCGCTTGAGCTCGCCATCGCGCATGACGATCGCGCCACCATCAGGACCATCCTGAAGGATGCCGTTCCGGAGTTCGGACTCAACGCGAGCGCTGCATCCTGAGGGACGATGGCGAGCGGAGCTGAAAGATCCGCCGGGCAAAACGCAGGAAGAACGCGGCGTCGATGACCGGCGCGTTCAGATGCTGCTGGCGCGACCGCAGGCACTCCAGATTGGCGCGCAAGGTCACGCGCCAGCCGCTGGTGCTGATGCCGCCCATCTGGAAATCGGCGATGACGCGCGGAAGGTAGGCGACCCTGTAGTCGTTCAGCGCCAGCGCACGCAGCATGTAGTCGTAATCGGCGGTCGTGACGTAGCTCAGATCGTAGTCGCCAACCGTCTCGGCGACCTGGCGCCGCATGTAGAACGTCGGATGCGGCGGGACCCAGCCGAGCTGAAACGAGTAGCGGCCGTAGTGTCCGGCACGCCAGGCCCGCACGAGGGCCTTGGATTGGTGATCGGTGACCATGTCGAGGTCGCCATAGACGACATCGGCCTGTTCCAGCGCCGCCGCGATCGCCGCCAGCGCGCTGTCGTTGTGGAACGTGTCGTCCGAATTGAGGAAGCCGATCGCGTCGCCCTTGAACAGATGCAGCCCCTTGTTCATGGCGTCGTAGACACCCTTGTCGGGCTCGGAGATCACGCGGATCTCGCTGGAGCCGAACGACTCCACGATCTTCAGCGTCGCATCCTTTGAGGCACCGTCGACGACCAGCATCTCCTTGTCGGGATGCGTCTGGGCAAGGAAGGACTCGACGGTGGCGCCGATCGTCGCCTGGGAGTTGTAGCTGGCAGTGATGACGCTGATCTTCATTCCGGGTCCGTGATGCTGCGCGCCGGAGACTATAGGAAACAACCCCGAGGGCTGATAGGTAACTGGAGGTCGCGGTGCGTCCGTGCCGGCCTTGTGAACCCTTATTCACGCATCCCGAGCGGCGCCTTCCCCTGCGCGGCTTTCTCAGCGCTGAGGATCCAGACCAGGCCGCCGAATGCACCGACGATGAAGGAGACCGCGCCGAACAGCAGCGAGATGTTGACGCCTTCATTGGCAGCCAGCCCGGCGAAGCCGAAGGCCAGCCCCATGCTCGCCTCGCGCACGCCCCAGCCGGCGATGGAGATCGGCATCAGTGTGATTAGCATCACCGGCGGCACCAGCAGGAAGACCTGCGCGAAGCTGACCGGCGCAGCGATCGACTGCACCACGCACCAGGCGATGACGACGGCTAGCACGTGAACCAAAAGCGACAGGATCGCGATAACAGGTCCGCGCGTGCGGTCGAAGATCACGCGGTTGGCGATCACGGCGCAGGCGTGGATGTGGTGGGTGGCCCACCAGGTCTTCAGCCACGACCATTTCAGCGCGCCGAAGATCAGGAAGCCGATGCCGCCGGCAAGTGCCGCGAAGTCGACGAGCAGCAGCGCCGAACGGCCGTGCGGATCGGTGATGAGCGTGTAGCTCCAGGGCAGACTCGCGACGATGAGGATCGCCAGCGCCACGAGGCCGATCGCGCGATCGACGAAGATCGAATAGGTCGCCGCGCGCCATCCCGCGCCGGCGCGCGCCACCAGCCATAGCCGGACCGCATCGCCGCCGATCGCCGACGGCAGGGTCTGGTTGAAGAAGGAGCCGATCACGTTGTAGCGCATGGCGCGGCCGAGCTCGAGCGGCGCACCGCATGCGGCGCTGACCTCGCGCCAGCGCAGCACGCCGACGAAGATTTGCAGGAACGTCACCGCGATCGCCATGCCGATCCAGAACAGGCTGGTCGCGGTGAAGCGCGAGAACAGCTCGGTCAGGTCGACCTTGCGCAGCGCCAGATAGAGCAGCGCCGCGGAGATCAGGATTTTGGTCGTCGACAGCAGGATTCGGCGCATCTGGCCCGCTTGAACAGGGTTTCGGAGCAACCCGACGCGTGGCGCCGAATTCGGCCGCTTTGGTATGGTTTTGGCGTCGATCTTGCAATAGCGGTGATGAGGAGCCGTTATCAGGAGCGGCTATGGGGAGCGGTTATGAACCGCGCGGGCTATTGCGGCCCCCTCGATACCGGCTAAAGAAGCGCCGCCGGCTGGCTTTAGGGATTGCGCGGGATCGCTTGGAAACAGGATGACGGATCAGGCGATTTTGGTCACGGGGGCCGCCGGTTTCATCGGCTTTCACGTCGTCCGGCAGCTCCTGGCCGAGGGGCGCTCCGTGGTCGGGCTCGACAACCTCAGCGGCTATTACGATCCAGCGTTGAAACAGGCGCGCCTTTCGCTGCTCGGCAACGAGCGCTGTTTCTCCTTTGTCCAGGCCGATCTCGCCGATCGCGAGACGATGGCGGCGCTGTTTGCGCGGCATCGCTTTTCGGAGGTCGTGCATCTCGCCGCCCAGGCCGGCGTGCGCTACTCGATCGAGCATCCGCAGAGTTACGTCGAGTCCAATCTGCAGGGCTTTCTCAACCTGCTCGAAGGCTGCCGGAAAAGCGGTTGTCGTCATCTCGTCTACGCCTCGTCATCGTCCGTTTATGGCGCCAACACTAAACTGCCGTTTTCCGTGCAGGACCGGACCGATCATCCCGTGAGCTTCTATGCTGCGACCAAGAAGGCCAACGAGGTGATGGCGCAGTCCTACAGTCATCTCTACCGGCTGCCGGTCACGGCCTTGCGCTTTTTTACCATCTACGGCCCGTGGGGACGGCCTGATATGGCCATGTTTCTGTTTGTAAACGCCATCATGGCGGGCCAGCCGATCCGGCTCTTTAACCATGGCAAAATGCGCCGCGACTTCACCTATATTGACGACGTGACCCGTGTAGTATCCAAGCTGATCGAACTTGTGCCTGCGGACAATCCGGCTGCCGCAAATGCGCCGTCTCGGATCTACAATGTCGGAAATCGCCGCCCCGAAGAGCTGATGCATGTCGTCGGGCTTCTGGAGCGGGAGCTGGGTCGGACGGCGGTCAAAGAATTGCTGCCGATGCAGCCGGGAGACGTGGTGGAAACGTTCGCGGATGTCGAGGATTTGATGCGCGACACCGGCTTTGCACCGTCAACGCCGATCGAGCACGGGGTCCACAAATTTGTCACCTGGTATCGCGACCACTTCAAGGTTTGAAATGACGATGGACAAACGCATTATCCCCCTGATCATGTGCGGCGGCGCCGGCACACGGCTGTGGCCGGCTTCGCGCGAGGTGCGCCCGAAGCAGTTTTTGCCGCTGTTCGGCGCGCGCTCGACCTTCCAGGACACGCTCTCGCGCGTCTCGGACGCTTCGCTGTTCGAGCGCCCCATCGTCATCACCAATGCGTCCTATCGCTTCATGGTGCTGGAGCAGCTCGCCGAGATCGGCATCGAGGCCGACGTGATCCTCGAGCCGATGCGGCGCGACTCCGGTCCCGCGATCGCCGCCGGCGCGGCGTTCGCACAAAACCGCACCGGTGAAGCGATCGTGCTCGCGCTCGCTGCCGACCATGTGGTGCAGGACAATGCCGCCTTCGTCGCGGCGTGCCGCGAGGGCCTCGCTGCCGCGAGCACCGGGCGGATCGTCACCTTCGGCGTCAAGCCGGAGCGGCCGGCGACCGAATACGGCTATATCAGCCCGGGCGAGGTGATCTCCGGCGAGGTGCACGCGGTCGCGCGCTTCGTCGAGAAGCCGGATGCCGCGAAGGCCGCCGACTACGTCAACTCGGGCTATCTCTGGAACAGCGGCAACTTCATGTTTCCCGCTTCCCTGCTGCTCGACGAATATCGCAAGGTTGATGCGGCAAGCGTGGAGGCGGTGTCCAGTGCGGTCACTAACGCCGGCCGCGATCTCGGCTTCGTGACGCTGGAGCCGCAGGCTTTTGGCGCGGCGAAGGCGATCTCGATCGATTATGCGGTGATGGAGAAGACCTCGCGCGCAGCCGTGGTGCCGGTGTCCTGCGGCTGGTCCGACGTCGGCTCCTGGCGCGCGGTGTGGGAGCTGTCCGACAAGGACACGCAAGGCAACGCGGCGCACGGCACCGCCGTGTTCGAGGATTCGCGCAACTGCAACGTCACGAGCGATCATGCGCTGGTCGCGCTCGAAGGTGTCGACGATCTCGTCGTGGTCGCGACCGCGGACGCCGTTCTCGTCTCGCGCCAGAAGGACGCCAACGGGCTGAAGCGTCTCGTGACCAAGCTCAAGACGGTCGCGCCGAAGGTCACCGAGGAGCATCTCAAGGTGCATCGGCCGTGGGGCAGCTACCAGTCGGTCGACAATGGCGAGCGCCATCAGGTCAAGCGCATCGTGGTCAAGCCGGGCGGGCGGCTGTCGCTGCAGAAGCATCACCACCGCGCCGAGCACTGGATCGTGGTCCGTGGTGCCGCCCGCGTCACCGTGAACGAGACCGTGAAGACGGTGCACGAGAACGAGTCGATCTACATCCCGATGGGCGCGGTCCACCGGATGGAGAATCCCGGTAAGATCGTGCTGGAACTGATCGAGGTCCAGACCGGCTCCTATCTCGGGGAAGACGACATCATCCGGATTGAAGACGACTATCAAAGGTCGTAACCAGCAAACTCCGAATCACGGGATCCGGGCCTGAAAAGTCCGCTTTAGGCGGCTTAAGGCCCGGAGAACGTGTAATTTTTTGAATCAAATCGTGTCCGGGCAATTTGGCCGGCATTCGCCACAAATGTGGCACCCGTGCTAGAAGCGGCCCGGGGATTTGCGTTGAATCGGGGTTCGATCAGATGAGTTCCAAAGGATCACAACCGGCAAAGGCCGGCTTGCGCGTCGGCGTCATCGGCGCGGGCGTGATGGGCAGCAACCATGCGCGCGTGCTGAGCGGCCTGCCCGGCATCAGCCTGGTCGGCGTGGTCGATCCTTCGCCGGCGCACCGCGCGCGCACGACCGAACTCGCCAATTGCGCGAGCTTCGAGACGCTCGACCAGCTCCTGGCCGAAGGCGTCGATGCCGTCACCATCGCGGCGCCGACCCATCTGCATCACGAGGTCGCGCTCGCCTGCATTGCCAAGAACATCCACGTGCTGGTCGAGAAGCCGATCGCCTCGACGGTCGCCGAAGGCCGCGAGATCGTCGCCGCCGCGCAAAAGGCCGGCGTCACGCTGATGGTCGGCCATGTCGAGCGCTTCAATCCGGCGGTCGCCGCCGTCAAGCAGGCGATTGCGGGCGAGGACATTCTCTCGATCGCGATCACGCGCGTCGGCCCGTTCCCGCCGCGCATGTCCAATGTCGGCGTCGTCATCGACCTCGCCGTGCACGACATCGATCTGATCCGCTGGTTCACCGAATCCGACATCGTCGAGGTGCAGCCTCAGCTGTCGAGCGCGGTCGCCGAGCGTGAGGATATCGCGCTGCTCCAGTTCCGCACCGCCAATGGCGTGCTTGCCCACATCAACACCAACTGGCTGACGCCGTTCAAGGCGCGCAGTGTCACGGTCGCGACCCGCGGCAAATACGTGATGGGCGATCTCTTGACGCGCCAGGTCACCGAATGCTTCGGCTTCAAGCCTGATGGCAGCTACTCGATGCGGCATCTGCCGGTCGGCCATGACGAGCCGCTCCGCGCCGAGCTGATCGCCTTCCTCAAGGCCGTGCGTCACGGCGAGACGCCGGCGGTCACCGGCGATGAGGGCGTCGCCAGCCTCGAGATCGCGACGCAGTGCCTCGAGACGCCGGCGCGGCCCGCAGCCACGTCGCCCGCCCGCAAGGGTCCGCGCCGCGTCGCCGGCTAACACCCTTTCCATGTCGACCATTCAAGAAGGCGCCAAGAACCAGACCATGAACCAGCATCTGCGTTCCGACCCCATTCCGTTCATCGACGTTGCCTCGCAGCGCGTCCGGCTCGGCGCGGAGCTTGATGCCGCAGTCAAGCGCGTGATGGATCATTGCCAGTTCGTCAATGGACCCGAGGTCTTCGAGCTCGAAAAGCAGCTCGCGGCCTATTGCGGCGCCAAGCACGTGGTGGCCTGCTCCAACGGCACCGATGCGCTTCTGATGGTGCTGATGGCGAAGAATGTCGGGCCCGGCGATGCCGTGCTGTGTCCCTCCTTCACCTTCATTGCGACCGCGTCGCCGGCAGCACGGACTGGAGCTACGCCGGTTTATGTCGACGTCGATGAGACGACCTTCAACATGAGCCCGGAATCGCTCAAGCGCGGCATTGCGGCCGCGCGCAAGGCCGGCCTGAAGCCTGTCGCGGTGATTCCGGTCGATCTGTTCGGACAGCCTGCGGACCACGATGCCATCGCCGAGATCGCAAAGGCTGAAGGCCTGTTCGTGATCGATGACGCCGCGCAAGGTTTTGGCGCAAGCTACAAGGGTCGCAAGCTCGGCACCTTCGGGCTCGCCACCACGACCAGCTTCTTCCCGGCAAAGCCGCTCGGCTGCTTCGGCGACGGCGGCGCGATTCTGACCGATGATGACGAGCTCGCCGCGACGCTGCGCAGCATCCGCGTGCACGGGCAGGGCGTCGACAAATACGACAACGTCCGCCTCGGTCTGACCGGGCGGCTCGACACCATGCAGGCCGCGATCCTGATCGAGAAGCTCAAGATTTTTGACGACGAGATCGCCGCCCGCAACAGGGTCGCCGAGCGCTACGCGCGCGGCCTGTCCAACGTGGTCACCGTGCCGCGTCTGGCGCCGGGCAATACCTCGGTCTGGGCGCAGTACACCATCCGTCTCCCTGAGGGGACCGACCGCGATGGCTTCGCTGCCGCGCTGAAGGCGCAGGGCGTGCCGACCGCGATCTATTACGGCAAATCGATGCACCAGCAGACCGCCTACAGGCAGTATCCGGTCGCCGACGGCGGCCTGCCTGCTTGCGAGAGCCTGTCGCAGGACGTCATCAGCCTGCCGATGCACGCCTATCTGACCGAAGCCGATCAGGAGCGAATCATCGCC
Source organism: Bradyrhizobium ganzhouense (assembly GCF_049949285.1). Classification (NCBI taxonomy): domain Bacteria; kingdom Pseudomonadati; phylum Pseudomonadota; class Alphaproteobacteria; order Hyphomicrobiales; family Nitrobacteraceae; genus Bradyrhizobium; species Bradyrhizobium ganzhouense. Next base: position 6,252,646 of record NZ_CP181318.1, on the reverse strand, counting down.
GCCGTGCGCGGCGCGCTTTCGGCCTGATCTGCCCGATTTTGCAGCGAGCCAGCTCTTCCTCTAGAAGGGACGCATGCTCGGACGCATCTTCACGGTCGGTGGTTACACGCTGCTCTCGCGGCTGACGGGATTTGCCCGCGACATCATGCTCGCGGCGATCCTCGGCGCCGGCCCGGTGGCCGACGCCTTTTTCGTGGCGCTGCGGCTGCCCAATCATTTCCGCGCGATCTTTGCCGAGGGCGCCTTCAATGCCGCCTGGGTGCCGGCCTATGCCCACGTCCATGGCGAGCGCGGGGAGGGGGCGGCACACCTGTTCGCCGACCGCATCTTCACGCTGCTGCTCGCCTCCCAAGTGGTGCTGCTGATCGTCGCCTGGCTGTTCATGCCGCAGGCCATGAGCATTCTGGCGCCCGGTTTCAGCGAGGATGCCGAACAGCGCAGGCTCGCGATCGAACTGACCCGGATCACCTTTCCCTATCTGCTGCTGATCACGCTGGTGACGCTCTATGGCGGCATGCTCAACGTGATGCAGCGCTTTGCCAGCGCCGCCGCCGCGTCGATCTTCCTCAACGTCGCGATGATGATGACGCTGGCACTGGCCGCCTGGTTTCCGACCGCGGGCCACGCCGCGGCCTGGGGCGTCCTGATCTCCGGCTTCCTGCAATATTTCCTGCTCGCCGGTGACCTCGCCCGCCATGGCGGCCTGCCGCGCTTTGCGCCGCTCAAGCTCGATGAAGACGTCCGCGGCTTCTTCAGGGCGCTGGGACCAGCGACACTGGGCTCGATGGGCACGCAGGTCGCGCTGTTTGCCGACACCATCATCGCGACCTTCCTGCCCGCGGGCGCGCTGTCGGCGCTCTATTACGCCGACCGCCTCAATCAATTGCCGATCGGCGTCATCGGCATCGCCATCGGCACGGTGCTGCTGCCGGAGATGTCGCGGCGGATCACGGCCAACGACCACGACGGCGCGATGAAGGCGCAGCGCCGTGCCTTCGATTTCACGCTGCTGTTCTCGGTGCCGTTCGTCGCGGCCTTTCTCACCGTGCCTGACGAAATCATGCGCGCGCTGTTCGCCCGCGGCGCGTTCTCCAAGGCCGATGCGGTTGCCGCGGGCAGCACGCTTGCGGCCTATGCCATCGGCCTGATCCCCTTCGTGCTGATCCGCAGCGCGGTCGCGACCTTCTATGCGCGCAAGGACACTGCGACGCCGGTTCGCGCCTCGCTGTCGGGCATTGCGGTCAACGTCGCGCTGAAACTCGCCCTGATGGGATCGTTCGCCCAGATCGGCCTGGCGCTGGCAACCGCCGTCGGCGTCTGGACCAATCTGCTGCTGGTGCTGTTCTTTGCCGTGCGGCGCGGCTTTCTCGTGCTCGACCGCGCCTGGCTGCTGTCGCTCGCCAAATTCCTGCTGACCGGACTCATCCTTGCCGCCGCCTTCTGGCTGATCGCGCGATTCAGCAGTTCTGCGCTAGGCGCGATGCACTTCCGGGACGAGGTGACGCTGGTCCTGCTGGCTGTCGGCGGCACGATCGTCTACGCGCTCGCGATCCTCGTCCTGTTCGGCCGCGGCTGGCTGGTCTCGCTGGTGCGCAGCTAGGTTTGTGACTCCAACGACTCCCTCCGTCATTCCGGGGCCCGAGATTAGTACCCTCATGTGATTGAATGAGGTACCTCCTCAGAGCCATTGGCTCGACATCTGAACTCAGCGAGTATCGAGACGAAATCGCAGTTCGTCGCGTCTCGGATTCAGCGAGTCGGGGCTTTCTGTCATCAGCAGTTTTGAAGAGGCAGAGCGAACCGTGGCAGCGGCGCGCCCAAATCTCTATTGCCCCGCTCCGGAGGGGGTTCATGCGGACGCCAAGTACCTCGCGTTCCGAGATTGCAGCAGTGGTCGTCTTGGAACCTGCTCGCTCGACCAACAGGCACCGCGATCTCCCACGCTTCGCTTGTCTTGGATCTGTTCCCCGGTCGCAACGATCCCTTCCATGATCTCCATTCAACAATTATCGCCCGTCCGCCTTCTGCGGGCGCCGCAGAGACGAACGCAAAGAGCAGCGCACCTTGATGAAAAAGGTTGCGCGCATCGAACCGCAATGGAGGACTGACGATCATGACCACGACTCCGAGCCACATTGTCGTCCTTTCCCTGGAAAATGAGAACTACTCCGACATCGTAGGTAGTGCTCAGGCGCCTTACCTGAACTCGCTGATCGCTCAGGGGATGCTGCTCACCAACGACTACGGTGTGACCCATCCGAGTCAGCCCAATTACATTGCCCTGTTTTCCGGCTCGACGCAGGGCGTCACCACCAACGGCACCTTTCCCCAGCTTCCGGCTAGCGTACCGACGCTGGCGAGCACGCTCGCCGCCAGCGGTCACACCTTCGGCGGTTACGCCGAAACCACGGCGGACCCCGAACGCCAACCTTGGATGGACTTCGCCAATTCGGCCAACGACGGTCACAATTTCAGCGCCTTTCCTCAGACCGCGGCCGGCTTCGCCAACCTTCCGACCGTCTCCTTTGTTTCCCCCAACGACGCCGACAACATGACGCCGACGAGCGACAATGGCGGCGGGATTCCAGCGGGAGATGCCTGGGTCCAGGCCAATCTCTCCGCCTACGCTGCCTGGGCGGAGGCCAACAATTCGCTGTTGATCGTCACCTTCGACGAAAACAACACCAATCCAGCGGTGACCTACCCCGATCACGTTGCGGCGATCGTAGTCGGCGGGGGCGTCCCGGCCGGGGTCGTCAACGCCTCGCCGGCTGGTCCCTATTCCTTGCTCGCCACGATCGAAAGCCTTTACGGCGCTGCGCCGATCGGCGCCAGCGCCGGCGTGCCGGCGCTCAACTTCTATTCGGCGCTGCCACCGACGTCGTCCACCTCGGTCGACCATTCATTTTCCGGATTGTCCGATCCGACCAACACTCCGCCCCAAAATGCGTTGGCGGTCGGGCCGAATTACATTTTCACCGTGGAGACCACTCACTACGAGATAACCGATCTCAGCGGCAATCCAATCGTATCCAACGGATCATTGCCCAGCTTGTTCTCGCCGCTTGGCGCCATCCTCGACAACCGCCTTCTCGACGCGCGCGCCGCCTATGATAGTTCGACCGGCCACTATGTGGTCGTCGCGAGCAATTTTCAGCCCGGAACCGGGAATTTCGCCACCAATATCGATATCGCCGTGTCGGTGGACAGCAATCCGAGCGACGGCTGGTATTTGACTTCGATCGACACGTCCCACAGCGGCACGACCCAATCGGACATGCCCTATCTGTCGGTCAGCAACGGCAAAATCTACATCTCCGCGCCCGAATATCCCGACGCGGGAGGCGCCTACAGCAACGGCGAATTCGTCGTTAACGAAAGCAGCGTGATAGCCGCTGCAAACGCCCCGATCACGCCCGACGCCAGCGCTATCGCGTCAGGGAGCGGCGGCATCATGCGCAATGTCGCCGGCGGCAACGGGGTGACCTATTATTTGAGCTCCTATTCGACCGGTAACGACACCGCGCTCACATATCAAACCTACGATCCGACGCACGGCTTCAGTGGGACCCAAACGCTCTTCCTCCAGGACGCCGATGTCGGTGGGGGCGGAAGCAACTACACCGCGGCGCAGTTGGGCACGACCAAGACGCTCGACATTAACGACGGACGCATCCAGGGCCTTGCCTACACCTCCTCGGGAGGACACAACTACGTCTATGGCGTGAGCGAAACCAAGCCGAGCGCAGGGTCGCCCGCGCAAATCGAGTGGTTCAAGCTCGACGTCACCGATCCCACGAATCCGCAATTTGTCATCGGGAACGTGATTTCCGGCGCCTCCATCGGCGCGGGTGTGGCCGTGTTCACCCCTTCGATTGCGGTCGATCAGAACGGCGACGTGCTCATCAATTTTTCGGCCTCCGGGCCGAACATGTACCCTTCCGACTATTATACGGTGCTCGGCGCCGGCGCTTCCACCTTCACCGCGCCGACGCTTTACCAGGCGAGCAGTACGTTTTTCGATTCCGGCGCTCTGAACGACCAGCGCTGGGGCACCTATTCGACCGCAATCGCCGATCCGAACAACGCGAATGGGTTCTGGATATCGAGTGAATATGTCGCCAACGGATGGTGGCAAACGGCGGTAGCTCAGGTCAGTGTCCATCCGGATACGACGCCGCCGGCTCCGCCCACCGGCCTGTCGCTCGACCCGACGACGGACAGCGGTACGATCGGCGATAACATCACCAGCTTTGCGCACGTCAAGATCGACGGCACGGCCGAGCGCGGCAGCGCGGTGACGCTGTATGATAGCAACGACACGACCGTGCTTGGCACGGGCACTGCGGACCTGACGACTGGCGCGTTCAGTATTACGACATCGGCGCTAACCGAAGGGACGCACAATATCACGGCGAAAGCGACCGATGCGTGGGGAAATACGAGCGCTGCGTCCGCGGTCCTTGCGGTGACGGAGGACCTACCGGTGGTGACGGCGGCATCAGCGAACGTTGCCGCGAAGGCAGGTCAATCGTTTGCGATCTCAAGCCTCTTCAGTGCAAGCGATTCCGACGGCGATGCTCTGATCTATATGGTCTATGACGGCACCACGACTGCCGGTCATGGCCATTGGGTGGTGGACGGGACGGTGGTGCCGCAGGCCACGCCCTATTGGGTATCGCAGGCGCAGCTCGCACAGACTTCGTTCGTGGCCGGGGCAATGGGCACGTCCGACGATATCCGGATGGTCGCCTATGACGGCCACGTTTATTCCGGCAACGGGAGCTGGACCAAAACGCTGGTCAGCGTGGCGGATTCCGCGCCGGTGATGACCTTGCCAGACGGCGCCAACGTGGCGGCGGCCCCCGGCTCGTCGCTGGCGGTCAACAGCCTGTTCAGCGCCACCGATGCTGATGGCGATGCGCTGAGCTATTTGATCTACGACGGCACGACGACGGCCGGTCACGGCCATTGGGAGGTGAACGGCACCGTCATGCCGCAGGCGACCCCCGCTTGGGTGACGCAAGCGCAGCTCGCACAGACGACGTTCGTGACGGGGACGATCGGCGTCACCGACGATGTCCGCATGATCGCGTATGACGGGCAAGCCTATTCGGGCGGCGGGGTGTGGTCCAAGGTGAGCGTGCTCGCAGCAGATTCTCTGCCGCAGATGACCTTGCCGAGTGGAAGCAGCGTGTCGACGACCGCAGGCCATGCGCTCGCAATCAGCAGCCTGTTCAGCGCCACCGATGCCGATGGGGATACGCTGAGCTATCTGGTCTATGACGGCACAACGACGGCCGGTCATGGCCATTTCGTGGTCGATGGGACCGTGGTGCCGCAGGCCACCCCGTTCTGGGTCACGCAGGCCCAGCTCTCGCAAACAACGTTTGTGGCGGGAGCCGCGGGCAGTTCCGATGATGTTCGTATGATCGCCTATGACGGCCACGGCTATTCTGGCAATGGGATCTGGTCCAAAGTACAGGTCAACGCCGGAACGGGCGCTGCGCCGGCCGCCGCGCAGAATGTTGTCAGTAGCGCCGTGCCGAGCGACTCCTTCGATTTTAGTCGCCTGCAAAGTTCATCGACAGCGTCGACAACCGCGGACACGTTGCAGCTTGTCGACCCGATCGCCCCCGGCGCATCCAATCTCGATACGCATCAGGTAGTACTGGCGAGCGCCATCCACGACGCGGCAGCGCTTTCCGTGCATTCAATTGGCCATCCGGGCGCGGATCCCAGCGACTGGCATCTCGTGTAAACAGGACTTCCGGGGCGAGTTCGCCGGATCGTGGGACTCGCCTCCAAGGTGCAAGTGACATCCGCACACCTCTTGATTTTGCGCGATTGCCGTGCTATTGGCCGCTCATGATTAAACGCTCGCGCAACGTCAACTTCTCGCACATGACCCGCTTCGGCTGGGCCGTGGAAGGAGTCGTGCGCTAGGAATTCGTCGACGACATCTTTCCACCAGGCCCCGCCGGCATCGGACGGGGCCTTTTGTTTGGCCACGCTCCCTGCCGGCACAACAGCAGGAGCATGCGATGCCACCCCAATTGACGAACGTCTCACCCGGGATTGCGGGCGATGCCGCAAGGCGCGTCCCCAAGCTCTCCATCGTGTCAGCGAAGAACGCGGTCGACCAGGCGTTGGCAGCACGCCTCAAGGCGTCTGCTGCAGCACTGGAGAGCGCTCTGGCGGACGAGGACATTGCCGGACCAACGGCCGCATCGAGGCCAAGCGTTCTCGGCCTGCTCAGGCAATATTGGCTTGCGTATCTGGAACGGCGCCAGAGCCCGCAGCTCACCTTGCAGGACCTGAGCGACAGGGAACTGATGGATATCGGCCTGACGCGCGGCGAGATCGACCACCTCACGCCTCAGCGATCGATCGATACGCTGAGAGATAACACGCGGTTTCTCTGGAGCCGTGGCGGGATGTAGATGACGTTCTCACGCTATCGCAATGGAAAGGCGGACATCATGGCCTCAAATGCAGTCATTCCCCAGACGGATGTCGAAATCCGACGATTGACTGTCGATGATCTGGATTGTCTTCGCGAAATTCGTGCGGAGGCAATTCAGACGCACCCTCAATCGTTTGGTTCTCCTGAAGAGGACGAAGGCGGTGATGCGATGATGGCGGCTTATCGCCATTGGCTCAATGGCACTATCCTCGGCGCATTTGGATGCGAAGGCCTGGTCGGAGTCGCGGGCCTTTATGTCTCGGCGTATAAGAGATCGCAGCACAGGGGACACATCTTCTCGGTCTACATCAGGGAGAATGATCGAGGCAAAGGCGTCGGGGATCAGCTCATCAAGAAGCTTCTTGCGCATGCAAGGTCGCGCGTCGAACAGGTGCATCTTGCCGTGGTGTCAACAGCGGCCGCTGCAATCAAGACCTATGAACGCAATGGGTTTGAGATCTACGGCACTGATCCCCGTGTCGTCCGCATAGGTGACACCACTTACGACAATCACCTTATGATGAAGAGATTCAGCGACTAGCGTCGGTGAAGGCGGTAGGGCTTCAAACATGATTCCGTTTCTCGGACGATTGAACAGCGCGACGAACGTGCTTGTTGCCGGCTGCGGCGGTGGCTTCGACGTCTTCGCCGGGGTCCCGCTCGCGCAGTATCTGACATCGCAGGGCAAGCAGGTGGTGTTCGCCAGCCTCTCTTTCACGAATTTGTGGCTGTGCGGCGGCGAGCGTGTCGGGGAGACGGTTTGGCGCGTCGATCAGCGCGCCGCGGAAATCCCATACTTTCCGGAGAAATGGCTGGCTGAATGGCTCGGCCGGCGCGAGCAGCCCGTGCCGATCTATGCGTTTGCGAAGAGCGGCGTTCGCCCGCTGGCGGCGGCGTATCGTTCGATCGTCGACCGTCATGACATCGACACGGTCATTCTGGTCGACGGCGGAACGGACAGTCTCGTGTTCGGCGATGAGCCCGGCGTCGGCAGTGTCGTCGAGGACGCGGTCTCGCTGATTGCCGCCGATCAGGCCGCAGGCGAGCGGGTGCTGCTCGCCGCGATCGGCTTCGGTGTGGATCATTATCACGGTGTCTCGCATCATGCGTTCCTGGAAAACACAGCGCAGTTGATTCGGGACGGCGGGTTTCTCGGGATGTTGTCGTTGTCGCAGGGCAGCAAGGAGGCCGAGGCTTTCCTCGATCTGGTCGATTATGCCAACCAGCGCCAGCCGCAGCACCCGAGCATCGTCTGCAATTCGATTGCGAGTGCATTGCGGGGTGAGTTTGGCAACTATCATGCCACCAACCGCACCAGCGGGAACGAACTCTTCATCAATCCGCTGATGACACAGTACTGGACGTTCCAGTCCTCGGCCGTGGTTCGCCGCATGGCCTATGCAGGCCAGCTAGCCGAGACCGAACGCGCCGAGGACGTCCGCAGGATCATCGATCTTCACAGGGAAATAGCCGAGGTGCGGCCTTTCCGTCCGATCCCGCTTTGACGGGGGAAAGCTGGCCGGATTTTTCGCGGGCCGCGCCTGCCTAAACCCGTTTGCCTTGCCTCTTTTTCCACGGCAATATGCCGGCAAAACAACCATAGGACGGGACAAGAAAATGGCGGCTCCCATCAAGTTCGGCGTTGGCCAAAGCGTGCTGCGCAAGGAGGATGACGCGCTCATCCGCGGCAAGGGCCGCTATACCGACGATTTCGCGCCGCAGGCCGCACTGCGCTGCCTGATGCTGCGCTCGCCGCATGCGCACGCCAAATTCACCATCGACGCGAGCCGCGCCCGCACCCTTCCCGGGGTGGCGCTGATCCTGACCGCCGCTGAGGTCGGGGATCTCGGCAATCTGCCCTGCCTGTTCAATTTCGAGGCCGATCCCTTCACCGGCCCGCCTTACCCGATCCTCGCCAAGGACGAGGTGCGCCATGTCGGCGATTCCATCGCCTTCGTGGTCGCCGAGACCATCGACCAGGCCCGCGACGCGATCGAGGCGATCGAGGTCAAATGGTCGCCGCTGCCGTCGGTGACCGGCCTCGTCAATGCCGTGAAGAAGGACGCGCCGCAGGTCTGGCCCGACAAGCCCGGCAATGTGCTGTTCGACGTCTCGATCGGCGACAAGGCCGCGACTGAAGCCGCCTTCGCCAAGGCGCATACGGTGGCCGAGATCTCCATCGTCAATCCGCGCGTGGTCGCGAGCTTCATGGAGACGCGCGCGGCGGTCTGCGAATACGACGCCAAGAACGATCATCTGACGCTGACGATCGGCAGCCAGGGCAGCCACCGCCTGCGCGACATCCTGTGCCAGAACGTGCTGAACATTCCGACCGAGAAGATGCGGGTGATCTGCCCCGATGTCGGCGGCGGCTTCGGCACGAAGCTGTTTCCGTACCGCGAATACGCCCTGGTGGCGGTCGCGGCACGCAAGCTGAAGAAGGCGGTGAAGTGGGCGGCCGATCGCTCCGAGCACTTCATGGGCGACGCGCAGGGCCGTGACAACGTCACCACCGCGAAGATGGCGATGGCCGAGGACGGCAAATTCCTCGCAATGGATTGCGACCTGATGGGCGACATGGGCGCCTATCTGTCGACCTTCGGGCCCTACATTCCGCATGGCGGCGCCGGCATGCTGCCGGGCCTCTACGACCTCCAGGCCTTCCACTGCCGGGTGCGGACCATCTTCACCAACAGCGTGCCGGTCGATGCCTATCGCGGTGCGGGCCGGCCCGAGGCGGCCTATGTCATCGAGCGCCTGGTCGATGCCTGCGCGCGCAAGATGGACATGACGCCGGACGCGATCCGCCGCAAGAATTTCATCCAGCCGAAGGCACTGCCCTACAAGACCGCGACCGGCAAGGTCTATGATTCCGGCGACTTCGCCGCGCATCTGAAGCGCGCGATGGAGATCGCCGACTGGAAGGAGTTTTCCAAGCGCGCCAAGGCGGCCAAGAAGGACGGCCTGATCCGCGGCATCGGGCTTGCGAGCTATGTCGAAGTCTGCGGCACCATGGGCGAGGAGACCGCCAATGTGCGGATGGATCCCAATGGCGACATCACCGTCCTGATCGGCACGCAGTCGAGCGGGCAGGGCCACCAGACCGCCTATGCGCAGATCGTCGCCGAGCAGTTCGGCGTGGCGCCGGAGCGCGTGCACGTCCACCAGGGCGACACCGCGATGATCGCCACGGGCCTCGGCACCGGCGGCTCGGCCTCGATCCCCTCAGGCGGCGTCAGCGTCGAGCGCGCCACGCGCGAGCTCGGCCAGAAGCTGAAGGAGATCGCGGCGCAGGCGCTGGAAGCGAGCGCCGGCGACCTCGAGATCACCGATGGCATCGTACGCATCGCCGGCACCGACCGTTCGATCTCGTTTGCCGATCTCGCCAAGCGACCGGGTGCCGATCCCTCCAAGCTGAATGCGAGCGCGACGTTTGCCAGCGCCGACGGCACCTATCCCAACGGCACCCATGTCGCGGAAGTCGAGATCGATCCGGCGACCGGCATCATCAGAATCGTCAACTACGTGATCGTCGACGATTTCGGCAAGACGCTCAATCCGTTGCTGTTGGCAGGCCAGGTGCATGGCGGCGCCATGCAGGGCATCGGCCAGGCGCTGATGGAGCAGGTGGTGTATGGCGCCGGTGACGGCCAGCTCATCACCGCGACCTTCATGGACTACGCGCTGCCGCGCGCAGCCGACGGTCCGTCCTTCGTGTTCGAGACCAACAACATTCCCTGCACGACCAATCCGATGGGCGTGAAGGGCGCGGGCGAGGCCGGCGCGATCGGCTCCTGTCCGGCGGTCGTCAACGCCATCGTCGACGGGCTCTGGCGCGAGTACAAGATCGACCACATTGACATGCCGGCGACACCAGAACGTGTTTGGATCGCGATCAACGAGCATCACCGCCGCCACAGCCTTTGACGCGGCCGTCAGGCCCGCGGGAATGAACTGCCCGCGGCCGGGTTCTAACCCTCATGGTCTTCCCCCCAAACCGACATGCAAGCCGGAGTAACAAGCCTATGAAACGAATTTTGATTGTCGCGGGCACCTTGCTTCTGGGTGCAGGCGCCGTGATGGCGCAGCAGGAGGTTGCCGTCCAGCAGGACAATCTGATGCGCTCGCAGGCCAAGAGCATGTACGGCGTGATCCTCAAGATGACGAAGGGCGAAATCCCCTACGATCAGAAGGCCGTCGACGCGGCGATCGCCAGTCTCGAGGCCGACGTCGCCAAGATCTCCAAGACCTTCGAGGTCAATCCCAAGCAGGACGTCGTCAACGCATGGTACGGCGCGTCGCCAAAAGTCTGGCAGAACAAGGCCGATTTCGACTCCAAGATCCCGCCGGTGCAGAAGGCGATCGCGGACGTCAAGGGCAAGATCACCAACCTCGCCAGCCTGAAGGCCGCCTACACCAGCATCAACGACCGCTGCACCGACTGCCACGAGACGTATCGGCTGAAGCTGAAGTAAGGCGGCGCCGTTCGTGTGCTTGTAGCCCGGATGGAGCGAAGCGAAATCCCGGGCAGCTGTCGAAGCGGATAGGCAGGTCCCGGATTTCGCTGCGCTCCATCCGGGCTACGGCAGCACATCCGCAAATTCTCCTCCCATGGCCTGACGGATCGCCGTCGGAGTGGTTATGTTTGCTCGCGCCGCCGCGGCGTCGATGCCTCACGCTGTCCAGAGTTCCGACGTACGGCGGCGATCCTAGGCAACAGCGAGGCAGGCCATGGTCAAACCGTTCCCGTCCAAAACCCATATCGGCAACCATATGCTGCATCCGGAAACGCTGATGCTGACCTATGGCTATGATCCGCAATTGTCGGAAGGTGCCATCAAGCCGCCGGTGTTTCTGACCTCGACCTTCGTGTTCAGGACGGCCGAGGACGGGCAGGATTTCTTCGATTTCGTCGCGGGCCGTCGCGAGCCGCCGGAGGGCATGGGCGCGGGCCTGGTCTATTCGCGCTTCAACCACCCCAACAGCGAAATCGTCGAGGACAGGCTCGCCATCTATGAGCGCACCGAGAGCTGTGTCCTTTTCGCATCCGGCATGGCGGCCATCGCGACCACGATCCTGGCTTTCATCCGGCCAGGCGATGTCATCCTGCACTCCCAGCCGCTCTATGGCGGGACGGAAACCTTGTTGACGAACACGCTTTCGCGGCTCTCGATCGGCGCGGTCGGCTTTGCCGACGGCATCGATGAAGCGGTGGTCGGCCAGGCCGCGGAGGAGGCCATGCGCAAGGGCCGGGTCGCGATGATCCTGATCGAAACGCCGGCCAACCCGACCAACGGCCTGGTCGACGTCGCGATGATGCGCCGCGTCGCAGAGGCCATCGGAAAGGCCCAGGGCCACACACCCATCATCGCCTGCGACAACACGCTGCTCGGTCCGGTGTTTCAGCGGCCGATCGAGCATGGCGCGGATATTTCGCTGTACTCGCTGACCAAATATGTCGGTGGCCATTCCGACCTGATCGCGGGTGCCGCGCTCGGCTCGAAGGCGATCATGAAGGGCATCAAGGCGCTACGCGGCGCGATCGGCACCCAACTCGATCCGCATTCCTGCTGGATGATCAACCGCTCGCTCGAGACCTTGAGCCTGCGCATGGAGAAGGCCGACAGCAATGCGCGCCTCGTGGCAGATTATCTGCGCGATCACGCCAAGGTGGCGAAGGTCCACTATCTCGGTCATCACGAGGAGACCTCGCCGGCGGGACGCGTGTTCGCGCGGCAATGTCTCGGTGCGGGATCGACGTTCTCGTTCGACATCGTCGGCGGCCAGGCGGCAGCGGAGAAATTCCTCAACGGCCTGCAGATCTTCAAGCTCGCGGTGAGCCTCGGCGGAACCGAGTCGCTGGCGAGCCTGCCGGCGACGATGACCCATTCCGGCGTGCCCGCCGACATCCGCCGCAAGATCGGCGTGCTCGATTGCACCATCCGGCTGTCGATCGGCATCGAAAATCCGTCGGACCTGATCGCGGACCTTGAGCATGCGCTGAGCGCGGCGTGAGCGCTATCAAAGCGGATTGGACGTGCGGCATGCCGACATGATGGCCGCGGCAGCCTCGTTGCTCTGCGCACCCGAGAGCTGCCGCACGAGGCAGATGTAGTAGCCCTTGCTGGACGCGTTCAACAGGGAATCGCCGTTGACCGCGAGCCAGTTGCAAGCCGAGCGGATATACTGGACCGCAAGCGGCGATCTCGTGTCGCGGATGGCGGACAGCTCGCATTGAGCCTGCCTTTCCATGTCGGTTTGCGCGACGACGAATTCAGCCGATAAAAAAAGCATTCCCGCAGCAAAGACTGCGGTCAGAATGGCTTTCAACGCGCGAGCCGCGGAGCGGGAAGCGAAGTTCGGCGGCATATTCCGTTCAAGCAATATTTTGATCATGAACCGCTCCAGGCGCTGCGGATGAGGGTGCGCCAATGAACATTCTAGCCTCGTAGCTCCGTTGGCTCCATCCCGGCTACGGGTCGTTGTACCCGTCCGGAATCGAAAAGGCCGGACGCTCCTTCTTGCGCCCGGCCTTCGCGAATGAAATTGCTATAAAACTTACTTGGTCACCTGGCCGCGGATTTCGCCGCCCGGGTTGGCCGCGGTGTGAATGTTGACGTAGAGCTTGCCGGCGAGGAGATCGGAGGCCTGCGCGTCGGTCAGCGTCGCCGAGCCTTCGGCCGGGCTGTTGGCGATGCCCGGGATCGGGACCAGGACGCCGGCGTTCTTGCTGGTGTCGGCGGGGCCGTGGAAGTGGGCGGCGGTGGCGGGGCCGGTGAGGCCGGAATAGCTCACCTTCCAGGAGAGCTTCTTGGTGGCGGCGTCATAGTCGATATCGGCCGTGCCGGTGCCGCTGCTGGCAGTGGCGGGCACTTCGGACTTGGCGTCCAGCACAGCCTTCAGTTTCTCCGCGCTTGCCGAGCCTGCGAATGCGACGGCGGCTCCGAGCGCCAGCGTGGCAAAAAGCGCTTTGTTCATCGGTCTCTCCCTGTTGACGCCTGATTGCTGTCAACTTGCAAACAGTGCGGTTCCGACTTTATTCCCGGATTCCGATCAAACCATCTAAATTATTCGTGGCTGGAGCGGCTGCGGGATGATCCGTAAATTCGCCAGAGCCCGATGGGATCCTCAATGCTGCGACGAATAGTTCATGTTGTCTTGATTGCTGCTGTCGCAGCCTTTGCCGTCTACTGGTGGCTGACCGCGCCGACCGCTTTGGCCTTGCCGGCGCCGACTCGCGGGCCTGATCTCGCCAATGGGCAGGAGCTGTTCAATGCCGGCGGCTGCTCGTCCTGCCATGCCGTGCCCAACCAGCCTGATCGCCTGCGGCTCGGCGGCGGCCTGGCGCTCGGCTCGCCGTTCGGAACGTTCTATGTGCCGAACATTTCCCCTGACCCCACCGACGGCATCGGCCGCTGGAGCGAAGCCGATTTCGTCAACGCGGTGATGCGCGGCATCTCGCCTGAGGGCACGCACTACTTCCCGGCGTTTCCCTACACCTCCTATCATCTCGCCAAGGTCGACGATGTCCGCGATCTCTTTGCGTATCTGAAGACGCTGCCGCCGGTCGCCGGCCGGGTGCGCGACCACGATTTGCCGTTTCCTTTCGACATCCGCCGCAATGTCGGCATCTGGAAATTGCTGTTCATGGACGTCAGACCGTTCGTGCCGGATGCGGCGCGGCCGGCGCATTGGAATCGCGGCGCCTATCTCGTCAACGGCTTTGGCCATTGCGCCGAGTGCCACAGTCCGCGCAATGCGCTTGGCGGTATCAGCCGGGGTGAGCGGTTCGCCGGTGGTCCCAATCCCGAGGGCGAGGGCTGGGTGCCGAACATCACGCAGAAGGGTATTGGCGGCTGGAGCGAGAAGGATATTGCCGACTTCCTGGAGACCGGCGACATGCCCGAAGGCGACAGCGCATCGGGCTCGATGCGGCCGGTGATCAAGAACCTCGCGCAGTTGACGCCGGAAGATCGCGCCGCGATGGCCGCCTATCTGAAGTCGCTGCCGCCGGTCGACGGCCCGACGCCGCCCAAGCGCAAGCAGGGCGGTAGTTAGCTCGCGCCGAACGCCTTGAAGGTGATGATGGTGAGCGTGTCCTGGATGCCGGGCAGCACCTGCACCTTCTCGTTGATGAAGTGGCCGATGTCGGTGTCGTTGTCGACATAGAACTTCACCAGCAAATCGTAATGGCCGGCCGTGGAGTAGATCTCGGAGGCGATCTCGGCTTCGGCAAGCGCATTTGCGACCGTATAGGACTGGCCGAGCTTGCATTTGATCTGGACGAAAAAGGGAACCATTGCAGTCACTCCGAAGGCATATCTTACCGGCTAATAGGCCAAAACCGGCCAGCTTTAGCAAGCGAACTTGCTGTCTGCGGGGACAAGCCGCCCGCGGCCATCCTTCGAGACGCCCGCCTGCAGCGGGCCCTCAGGATGAGGTCGTGTTTCGCGGCGGGATATCAAACCCGCCTACGAATTCATTGTCGCCGCGGTGAATGCGTCCCTGAGCCGCTGGGCGAGCTCGGCCTTGCGATAGGGCTTGGTCAGGACCACTGCCTCCGCCTGCGCGCGGCCCTGCTCGACCAGGGTCTCCAGCGCATAGCCGGAGGTGAACAGCACCGGCAGGCCCGGCCGAATCCGCCGGGCATGGTCGGCGAGCTCCCAGCCGCTCATCCCGCCGGGCATGACGATATCGGTGAACAGCATGTCGATGCCGGGATCAGCGCGCAGCCGCTGCAGGGCCTCCCGGCCGTTGACAGCGGCCACGACGCGATAGCCAAGCGCCTCGACCCGGAGGATGACCGAGGAGCGCACGAACGGATCGTCCTCGGCGATCAGGATGGTCTCGTGGCCGCGCGGCGCAGTGTCTTCGCTGTCCAGAACGTCGGTCGGCGATTGTCCGCCGCCTGCGCACGGCAGGTAGATCCGGATCGTCGTCCCCAGGCCCTGTTCGCTATAGATCGAGACATGGCCGTCGGATTGTTTGGCGAAGCCATAGACCATGCTCAGTCCGAGCCCTGAACCCTTGCCGACCTCCTTGGTGGTGAAGAACGGCTCGAAGGCGTGCTCGATCACCTCGGGCGTCATGCCTTCGCCGTCGTCGGTGACGGCAATCAGCGCGTAGGCGCCGGATGCCACTTCCGGGTGCAGGGCGCGATAGTCCTCGTCGATTGCAGCGAGCTCGGTGCTCAGCGTCAGATGTCCGCCTGTTGGCATCGCGTCCTGCGCGTTGAGCGCAAGGTTCAGCACGGCGGATTCGAGCTGGGCGCGGTCGGCAAAGGCCTGGATGGTGCCAGGACCGAACGCCGTCTTGATCTCGATGTTTTCGCGCAAGGTGCGCTTGAGCAGCTTGAGCATGGACTCCAGCAACTCGCGGCAATCGATCGCCGTTGGCTGGAGCAATTGGCGGCGGCTGAATGCCAGCAGTCGCCGCGTCAGCTCCGCGCCGCGTTCGCCGGACTCGCAGATGTCGTCGGCAAATTGTCGCAGGTCGGGCCGCGCCTTGAGCTGCTCGCTCAGATGCTCGGCATTGCCGATGATGACGGTGAGGAGATTGTTGAAGTCGTGGGCGATGCCGCCGGAGAGCTGGCCGACCGTCTCCATCTTCTGCGCCTGCTGGAGCTGCTGCTCGGTCAGCTTGCGTCTGGTCAGATCGTGGATGATGCCAACGTAGATCAGCTCGCCGTCCTGCCACGCCTGGCCTACCGAAAGGTTCATCGGGAAGGTCGATCCGTCCTTGCGCAGGCCGGCGGCTTCCCCGGTTGCGAAACGCTGCGCATGACGGGCGGATGAGGGCCTCTCCTCGGACATCAGCATGCCGATGTCCAGATTCATGACCTCGTCGGCGCGATAGCCGAACAACCGTTCGCAGGCGGGGTTGAACAGCAGAATGCGGGCTTGCGCGTCGAACAGGATGACGCCGTCGACCGCGGTTTCGACGATGGCGGTGAGACGCGTTACGCTTTCGCGCATCGCACGCTGGGCCTCTCCGACCTGCCGCAGCAACAGCGTCGCGTCCCGGCTCTTGATCTCCTCCTCTTCGAGCGCGGCCTGAACCTTCTGCAGCTCGAACGGGGAGGGAATCGTCAGAATTTTTGGCAGCAGCGGCCAGAGCGCGGCTGCGGTGAAGATCGACGCGATCGCGGTCGCTGCCTTGACCAGGCCCTCGATGCCGTAGATTGGAACCCAGAGCGTGTAGATCGACAGCACGTGCGTCAGGCCGCAGGCCATGATGAAGATCGCGAACGCCCAAAAGACCCAGCCGAATTGGAGGTCGCGCCGTTTGGTGACGAGGATCGCGAGCGCGAACGGGATCGAGAAATACGCCGCCGCGATGCAAGCGTCGGAGACGACGTGGAGCCAGATCAGCTCAGGCTCCCACAGCAGGCAGATGCCGTGCGGTGAGAACATCGAGGAGTCGAGGATGCGTTCGAAGTAGGCCCACATGATACAGTCCCGAGAGGGTTACAGGCCAGGGGCGGCCCGCAACATGGTATCGCAGCGAATCGATCAACGTTTCACTGATTTGGATGGGCTCGCCAAGGCGGGGTGATGCCCAGGCATATTTTCGCTGCGTGTGCACGGTTGCGGGGCGACAATGTCGTGCGGCAACGCGACCGCCTGATTCGCCGGCTTGCTGGGGCTCCGCCGGCACGCTAGGACAGGCTATGGCCATGTCCCTTTCAAGCAAGCGTATCCTGCGATGACCACGCCGGTGGCGCTCACCATCGCCGGCTCGGATTCAAGCGGTGGCGCCGGCATTCAGGCCGACCTGAAGACCTTTGCCGCGCTCGGCGTCTACGGCGCGTCCGCGATCACGGCGCTGACGGCGCAGAACACCAAAGGCGTCACCGGTATTCACGCGGTGCCGGCCGGGTTCGTCACCGCGCAGATCGATGCGGTGTTCTCCGATCTCGATGTCGGCGCGGTCAAGATCGGCATGGTGGCGCAAGCCGAGAGCATCGATGCGATCGCCTCGGCGCTGGCGCGCTGGAAGCCTAGCCATATCGTGCTCGATCCCGTGATGGTCGCAACCTCGGGCGATCGCCTGCTGGCGGCGGAAGCTGTCGAAGCGTTGCGCACCAAGCTGATGCGGCTGGCGTCGGTGATCACGCCAAATCTGCCGGAGGCGGCCGCACTGCTAGACCAGCCGGTCGCGCGAAGCGAGGCCGAGATCGAAAGCCAGGGGCGTCGTCTGCTCGAACTCGGCTGCCGCGCGGTCCTGATCAAGGGCGGGCACGGCGAGGGCAGTCAGAGCATCGACTATCTCGTCAGCGCCGACAAAGCGATCGCGCTTGCCGCGCCGCGCGTCGCCACGCGCAACACCCATGGCACCGGCTGCTCTTTGTCCTCGGCGGTTGCAGCGGGCCTCGCCAAAGGCGAGGATCTCGAGACAGCCGTGCGCAACGCCAAGGCCTGGATCAGCGCGGCGATCGAAGCTGCCGACCGCTTCAGCGTCGGCCACGGTCACGGGCCGATCCACCATTTCCACAAGTTTTACTGACGCCGGCTGCGGAACGCGGGCCGGCAATATCGGCCCTCAAGACAAGGTTCCTGCGAGAGCCATCAAGGTGGCAAACACGCCAAGCGGTACAAGGTGCGAAAATTCCCGGTGGCGCAGGACGGTCAAAACCGCAGCCAAAATGATTGCCGCGCCTAGCGCCAGACCAGCAACGCGACTGGCAGGGAGCGCAATCAGAAGCGCTTGCCATCTCCAGCCCGCCGGTAAGGCGGCCCCACCAGCGCGGGTAACCCCATCGAACGAAGCTGCTTTGCGTCGCGGACGTGCCGATGGCGTTATAGAGGCCTGCGCCAAAGAGTCCGGCGGCGAGCAGACAAACCGAAACAATATGGGCCATCTCAGAGCCCTTCCATCATCATGGGGATGGCTGCCAGAACCATAATTGCCGCCGTGAGGCCGTGGATGCCGAGAGCGCTTTTTGTAGAGCCTTTGCCGCCAAGCACGACCAGCATGTCGCCGATCGGGATGATGGCTTCGACAAACAGGACGATGCCGACCCCGCGGGGGACACCCCATGCCACGAATGCCAGTACGGTGAATCCGGCCGCGATGTCGCGAACGCCCTTGAGGCGGAGCCACCAGTCGGTGTTGGCGCCGTCTTCAGGGAGTGGCAGGCCGAAACTGCGTGTCGCGGTCCTCGGGCTCACGACATATTGGGTGCCGATCGCGATGATCCCAAAAGCCAGCAGCAGTGCTGTTCCAAGCGGAAGCCAATGCATGAGATTCATTATATCGATCCAAGATAATCTAGCGTTGCTAGTTTATATATTCTAGCATTGCTAGATCGTCAAGCGTCGATAATAAGTATCGACCATCTTGGCCTGGGAGATCGAAGGTTGGGCATCGCCGAGCGGAAAGACAGGCAACGAGCCGAACGTGAACGCCGCATCGTCGCGGCAGCCCGCGTGATCGCGGAGCGCGACGGATGGAACTCCGTTACGATCCGCCGGCTTGCCGACGAGATCGAACACAGTCAGCCGGTCCTCTATTCACATTTCGAAAACAGGGATGCGATCGTTGCCGCAGTCGCCCTCGAGGGTTTCCGGGAAATCACCGTGGCTCTTCGGCAAGCGGCAAATGGGTCGACCGGGCGAAACGCCGTCAAGAATGTCGCGACGGCCTACCTCGCCTTTGCACTCCGTAATCCTGCGCTCTATGAGGCCATGTTCACTCTTCCGACGGATCTGCGCTTCGCCGAAGCCGAGACCAGACCGGAACTCCGGGCGGGTTTCGAAGCCCTCGCGGCAGTGGTGACGCCGTTTTGCGTCGATGTGGATGTCGCGACCGAGACCTTTTGGGCGGCCCTGCATGGGCTCGTTGAACTCGAACGTTCGGGCCGAATTAGGCTAGGCGCGCGGAGTGAACGCATCGCATTCATTGTTCGGGCGATCGTCGTTTCCGGAAAATAGCTCGCCTGCTCACGGGGCGCGTTCTCTCCGGTCTGCACCGCGCTCCGGCCCGGACTTTTGCGGGGACCCAATGCCGCCTCATGTCGCCTGATTGTCGCATGCGACTGATATTCGCGGGGAGGGCGAGGCGAGGTTTGATTCGTATCTGAGGTGCCTCAAAGGTTCAATTGGTCATCCCCCTGTCACGGGACATTGTTACAGGCTGTCGCATGGGAAGTTACGATGTGAGTGACGAGAGCCCTGAAAGGCGCTTTCGCACCTTGTTCATCTCCGACGTTCATCTCGGAGCCCGCGGCTCGCAAGCCGACCTTTTGCTGGACTTCCTGCGCTACCACGATGCCGACACCATCTATCTCGTCGGCGACATCGTCGATGGCTGGGCGCTGAAATCGAGCTGGCACTGGCCGCAATCGCATAACGATCTGGTGCAGAAGCTGCTGCGCAAGGCGCGCAAGGGCGCCAAGATCATCTATGTGCCCGGCAATCACGACGAGTTCCTGCGCAACTATTACGGCACGCATTTCGGCGGTATCGACGTCGTCGAGAACACCGTCCACACCGGCGTGGACGGCAAGCGTTATCTCGTCATCCACGGCGACATCTTCGACCTCGTGGTGCAGAACGCGCGCTGGCTCGCCCATCTCGGCGACAAGGCCTACGACTTCGCGATCCAGATGAACCGCTTCGTCAACTTCTTCCGGCGCATGTTCAAGGTGCCCTATTGGTCGCTGTCGCAATGGGCCAAGCAGAAGGTCAAGAACGCCGTCAACTATATCGGCGCGTTCGAGCAGGCGCTCTCGGCCGAAGCACGGCGCCATGACGCCGACGGCGTGATCTGCGGCCACATCCACTATGCCGTGATCCGCGACGAGAACGGCATCCGCTACATGAATTGCGGCGACTGGGTCGAGAGCTGCACTGCGCTGGTCGAGCACGACGACGGCCGCTTCGAGATCATCACCTGGGCGGACCACGCGCAAAAGCCTGCAGCCGTACCGCAGGTGGCAGCCAGAGCTGCATAACAGAGGCCGCTTGATGCGCATCCTGGTCGCGACCGACGCCTGGCACCCGCAAGTCAATGGTGTGGTTCGGACGCTGACCAAGCTCGCTGACGCTGCCGAGACTCTCGGTGTCGAGTTTACATTCCTGACGCCGCAATCGTTCCGCACCTTTGCGATGCCGAGCTATCGGGACGTGCGGCTCGCCATGCCGCGGCCGGCGCGGATCGCAAAGCTGATCGAGGAAGCGCGGCCCGACAGTATCCACATCGCGACGGAAGGGCCGATCGGCCTGATGGTTCGCCGCTATTGCCGGCAGCGCAAGCTGCCGTTCACGACCAGCTTCCACACCCGCTTTCCCGAATACGTCCGCGCCCGGATGCCGGTTCCGGAATCCCTGATCTGGCGGGCGCTGCGCCGATTCCATGGCCCGAGCCGGGCCGTGATGGCGGCAACGCCTGCGCTGGCCCGTGAGCTCAGTGAGCGCGGTTTCGACAATGTCGTGCTGTGGCCGCGCGGCGTCGACACCCATTTGTTCCATCCTCGCGCCATCGACCTCTGCCTGCCGGCCCCGGTGTTCCTCTCGGTCGGCCGCGTCGCGGTGGAGAAGAATCTCGAGGCGTTCCTTGATCTCGATCTGCCCGGCACCAAGGTGATTGTCGGCGACGGACCGGCACGCGACGCGCTGGAGGAGGCCTATCCCGACGCGATTTTCTTAGGCGAAAAGCACGGCGAGGAACTGGCCGATATCTATGCCGCGGCCGATGTCTTCGTGTTCCCGAGCAAGACCGACACGTTCGGCCTGGTCTTGCTCGAGGCGCTTGCGAGCGGCCTGCCGGTCGCGGCCTTCCCGGTGAAGGGGCCCCGCGACGTCATCGGCGATGCGCCGGTGGGTGCGCTGGATCATGATTTGCGCAATGCCTGCTTCGCCGCGCTCGATGTCTCCAGACAGGCCTGCGTCGAATTCGCTGCCAACTACACCTGGGAAGCCTCGGCGCGGGCTTTTGTGGACAGCATTCGGGCGGTCGGCGCGGTGCTGCCCGGCCGGAATGGGGCGGAACAGCCGCGCTTCGTCGCCTGAAGGGTAAAATCCTCGCGCGGAGGTGTCTTGCCCGCGCCGCATCCGTCGCGATAACATCTGACATGACCGAACAGCCCCTTCCGATCGGCCCCGCCGATATCGACGCCGCAGCGCGCGTGCTCGCGCCCTTCGCCGTCCGCACCCCGCTGTTGTCCTTTCCCGTGCTCAACGAGCGCGTCGGCGCAAAAGTGTTCCTGAAGCCGGAGATGCTCCAGCGCACCGGCTCCTTCAAGTTCCGCGGCGCCTTCAACAAGGTGTTCTCGATCCCGCAGGACAAGCGCGCCGGCGGCGTCGTCGCGTTCTCCTCCGGCAACCACGCCCAGGGCGTGGCGGCGGCGGCAAAAATCCTCGACATGCAGGCGACCATCGTGATGCCGGCGGATGCGCCGCTGTCGAAGCGCGAGCGCACCAAATCCTATGGCGCCGAGGTCGTGCTCTACGATCGCGACCGCGACGATCGCGAGGCGATCTCGCGCGGCATCGCGGAAAAGCGCGGTGCGACGCTTGTCAGGCCCTATGACGATCCCTTCGTGATCGCGGGCCAGGGCACCGCCGGCCGCGAGATCGCAGAGGACATGGCAACGCTCGGCCTCTCACCCGACATCGTGGTGGCGCCGGCCTCCGGCGGCGGCCTGATCGCGGGCGTCGCGACCGCCGTGAAGGCGCGCTATCCGCAAGCCGAGATCGTGGTGGCCGAGCCCGAGGCGTTCGACGATCATGGCCTGTCGCTCACCGCCGGCCATCGCGAGCCGCACGCGCCGGCGGGCCGCACCATCTGCGATGCGCTGATGGCGCTGATTCCCGGTGAGATGACCTTTGCGATCAACAGCAAGCTTTTGGCGCGCGGCGTGACCGCGTCGGACAAGGAAGTCGGCGCGGCCGTCGCCTTTGCCTATCGCGAGCTGAAGCTTGTGGTCGAGCCCGGCGGTGCTGTGGGCCTTGCCGCGTTGCTTGCGGGGCGCCTCGACGTTGCCGGCAAGAACGTGGTCATCGTGCTCTCCGGCGGCAACGTCGATGCGGATCTGTTTGCCGAGCTGGTGGCTTGAGTTTTTGAACTTCTAACATGATGAAGGGGCAGAGCGTCGCCGCTCTGCCCTTTGTCGTGTGCGGTTGGTGGGATCAGTGCATGAAGCCGCCACGGTGGTTGTTGCCGCCGAAGCTCATGTTTGTCTGGTTCATCGACTGACGAAAGTTGTTGCCGCCGCCACTACCCATCGCATTGAACTGCGGTCGGTAGTTTTGGACCTGCACCTGGTTCACGGGGTTGTTGTTGAGCTTCACGACGCCGCTGTTGACGCGGATCGGCTGGTTCTGCGTCTGAACATTCGTCGTCTTCACGTCGGTGGTCTTGACGTCGATGGTCGAGCCGCCCTTGCCGATCGTCACGGGCATGCTCACGACCTTGCCGGGGTTGCCGTTGGCAGTGCCGGCATTGTTGTTGCCGGTGTTCTGATTGGTGGTGGTCACCGGCAGTGTCGTGATCTTGCCGATGCCGTTGTTGTTCGTCGTCGTATGGATCGGCGCAGGCAGGGTGACGATCTTGCCAGGAGTCTGGGTTTGGGTCTGCGACGGCGTGCCGTTCTGCGAATTGCCGGCCGGCAGGTTGACGATCTGGCCGCCATTGCCGAGCTTGCCGACGACGTTGCTGTCGACCGGCTTCTGCACGACCGGCAGGTTGGCGTTCATCTGCGCGCCGCCATTGCCCTGCTGGATCAGCGGCATGTATTTGGGCTGACCGAGATTGCCGATCTTGAGCGTCGGGGCGATGTTCTGCGGAGCGAGGAACTTCGTCGCCTGCATCAGCGGGATCGGCTTCGGCTGCGTCTCGAGCTTCAGCGCCATCTGCGCGTAAGGGCTGTTGCCGTAATTGTTATAGAAGGCCTGGTAGCCGATCGGCGAGTTCGTGAGCACCGCCTGGTGCCAGGCCTGCGAGAGCAGCAGGTTCGACAGCAGCCAGCGGATGTGATCGCACAGCGGGTCGTGCGGATACATCTGGATGAATTCCTGATAGTACTCCGGCCGGCCCTCGGACACGACGTAGTCGTAGGCTTGGCGCGTCGAACGGCTCGGCAGGTTCGAGGCCATCTGCACCACCGGTGCATTCACCGGCGCCCGGTTGGCGGCAACCGCCGTGTCGCCGAAGAAGGTGAAGTCGGAGGTGAGCGAGGAGCTCTCCCACGGAATCTGCGCGCCGCTGGTGGTCTGGTTCACCTGGAGACGCACGCGCTTGAACAGCTGCTCGATCGGCACGTTGGGCTCGCGCGCCACATTCAGGAAGGCCTGCGTGTAGGGGCTGTGGCCGCCACTGCCGTCGAGCGCTTCGGCGCCCGGCGCGGTCGAATAGCCGACGATGGAGCCGTTCGGCGCATCGACGATGGCAAGGCCCCGGCCGGCGTCGTTGACATCAGGGAACGGATTGTTGCGGCAGGCATCGAGGATGACGATGCGCATCCGGCTCGGGATCGTCTCCAGCGTCGACATCACATCGACGAGACGAACCGAATCGTTGACGAGCTCGGTCTGGTTCGTGACCTTTGCGTCGACGGGCACGAGATAGTTCTCGCCGGCGAGCTGCACGCCGTGACCGGCGTAATAGACCATCGCCACCGTGTTCGGGCCGCGCGCGGACACCTTTGCGGAGAAATCCTGCACTACGCGCAGCATGTCGTTCTGGCCGAGGTCGGTCGCCGAGATCACCTCGAAGCCGGCCGTATTGAGGAATTGCGCCATCGACTGCGCGTCATTGTCGGGATTGGCGAGCTGCGGCGCGTTCTGGTAGTTCGAATTGCCGATCACCAGCGCCACCCGCTGCTCCGGGCCTTGCAGCGCGGCAGGCGCGGCCGGCTCGACAGGGGCGACTTGTGCGGAAACGGGGCCGCAAGCGAAGCCGAACAGGCTTCCCAGCAGACCGGCGGTCATCAGGGTGGTTTTCAGGCGGAACATGGCGTGCTCCCTCGGGCTCATCTCGATGCGAGATTGGTTGCGAGGAAGCTAGGTCGCGTTCGAGCCCTGGTCCGTGATTGCGATCACTGTCGCACCTTGCGTGATCCAAATCACGCAGGAACCTGGGAAAGCTCAGATGATACCCGTGGTGCGCGACCCCAGGCGGGCGCCGATGACGTCGACCTTCTGCGGGCCGAGCCACGGCGAAACCAGCCGCCGGGCGCGCGTCATCATCGCGCTGCGGCGGCCATGGCCGATGATGGGCGCGCAGTGGGCCTCCTGCGCATCCTGCTCGCCGTGTTGGCGGAGATACTCCGCGAAATTGCTCATGGTCTCGTCGACCTTGAGCAGCGTCTCGCAAGGCGCGCCTTCGGCGAAGATCACGTCGTGGGTCGCGAGCTTGACGTGGAAGAATTCGAGCACGTCGTGCGCATCCGCAGCGTCGAGCGAAATCGTCGTGCCGTTGACGAGGTTGCCTGCGGGGACGAGGAGGCCGTCGACGAGCACGGCGTGACCCTGGGTCACGTAGAGATCGGTGTGCGGCACGTTGGGCGCGAGCGCCGAACGGGCGATGCGGACCGGCCGAGCGCTCCTGGTCCAGGGTTTGGTGGAATCGCTCCTGGTGCGGCTGAACCGGCCGATCCACTGGATCGCGCGGAGGCCACCGAACATCGTCGGCAGCAGATCGCCGACGACCAGATCCTCGATCCTGCGCTCACCGTTTGCCGTTGAAATCCGCGTGCCCTTGAGGAAGCAATTGCCGGAGCTGGCGCCACCGCCGCCAACAAAATTGGCTGTGGCGCGCCTGCCGTCGGCCATCGCAGAGCGTGTCGTCATCGCGCTCGCGGCAACGCCTGCTGCGGCCGCACCAAGGCTTCTCGATAGGATCGCACGGCGCGTGGCAGCGCTCGACGGCGTCGTGTTGTTCGACATCGCGCTAAAGTCCCTGTGTATGCAATCGGCTTGTGTGCAATCGGCGCGATCGTTGCTGCCGTGCTGTCGCCTGTTGGCGGCGATCTATAGCAGAAATCAGCGTGCGGATGAGTCTAAACTTAACGCTATCGGACAATAGGCCGCGCGTCGTGCGAGCGTCTCAATAGTGTCGTATTGGCAGGCCGCTGAAATAGTAGTTCACGCCGATGCGCACGATGTTATCGTCGAGTGCGACGTGACTGCGATCGAAGGCCGCACCGAGAGTGGGTGTGGCGAAGCCGCCGTCGTTCAGTTTCACATAGAGATATTCGATCTTCGCCGACCATGCCGGCGCAAACGCCCATTCGGCACCTGCACCCACGGTCCATCCGGATCGCCACGACGAGGTGCTGTCTTCCACGGCACCGGTTGCTGTCGACTTCAGGCCGGCCTCAATGCCTGCACCGGCATAGCCCGCCGTTGCATAGAGCAGCACGTTTCCGGGCGTGTATCCCACGCGCCCGCGAACGGTGCCGAGCCATTGCACTTTCGTGAAGCTTGAAAAGTCCGGATTGCCGGCGGGGCCGCTGTCGAGCGAGCTGCCTTTCTGGCCGGCCCACGACAGATCGCTTTCGACGCCGAACACCCAGCTCGCGAGCTGCCAGTTGTAACCGGCCGTGCCGCCGAAGATGCCGCCGTTGACGTTGAACCGCGGCGTATCATCGAGCCCGGTCAGATGATCGGTATGCTTGCTGCGTCCAAAGGCGCCGCCGCCCACGAGGCCGACATAGGCACCCTGCCAGCTATAGACCGGCGCACCGCGCAGGGGAGGATCTGTAGGCAGGTCGGCAGCCAGCGCGCCCGTGCCTGCGGCGACGCATGCGATGCCGGCAACGGCGATGGAGATCGGAAGAGAAAACTTCATCGGAGGCAGGCCTCGGCTCGCTGCGGTCGCAGAACGCGTGACCGCTTGCCCTCGTGACCTAGACGTTTGCCGAGGCTGGACTCCGCACAAATTTCCCCACGCACTTTTCGTCGCACGTCATTGGGACGACGTGTGAACGTCACAATGATGCGGCACGCGGGCCACTAGGGGAAGCCGCGGACAATCTCGATTGGTCCGACGATCGCAGCATTGAACGCATCGAGATCTTCGGCCGGAATCCAGTACTCCAGATGCGACCGGCCGCCGGCTTCCTGCACGTCGTACTTCTCGACGAAGTCGCGCCTGACCTCAAAGCGCGTCACAAAGCCCGAGCCGCTCGCCGGGACATTCCAGTCGCGTGCGATCTTGATGGCGTAGTCCTCGGTCAGCACCGGATAGAAGATCGGCTGGTCTGGCAGCCGCGGCGGAAACGCGCGCATGCCGGACTGCCGGATCAGCTCAAGCTCTTTCGGGCCAACGGGGCGCCACAGGGTGAGGGTGTCTTCGACAGTGGACATGCGGAGGGTCAGTGGGAGGGCCGGTAATAGTGTCGATAGGAATCCAGCTGCCGCTGCGGTGTAAAGCCCGCAAAATCTGCGGCGTACTTGCTGTCCTCTAACGCAATAAGAAGTGCTTGCGCGTCCGGAGCATCATTTGATCGCAGAAATGCCTTGGTCGCCTCAAGGCCAGCCCCGCAGACGAGCTGAATGTCGATGTAGCATGACGCATCGAAAGACGACATCTTGGCCTGATGGATCAGGAGAGCGTCACTCGGGATGCCGGCCGAGAACAGCTGTATGCACAAGAGCTTCAATGGCTCATTGCTTTCCCGCTTGCTGTCGGCGATCGCAGTTTGGATCAACCGACGGATTTCCGGAAGATCGGCAGCACCCGGGGTGAGGCCAAAGCGCGCGAGCAGGTCATTTTCATTCATAGTGATACAAGGTCTAGCGAACCCGCGGCGCGGTCAATAGGCAGAGTGGTCCGCTGCAGAGCCGAGGCCCATGTCTCCGCGAGCAATCCGCGTGGCGTGGGTCCCGGCTCTGCGCAGCAGCGTTGCACGCTGCAGCGCGTCCGGGACACAAGAGGGGCCGCCGTTACGAAAAGAACGCGATCTTCTCGGCCTGGGTCATGCGGCGGATCGGGGCGAGCGCGTCGTTGGCCGCAGTGCGGGGTTTTTGCACGATGCCGCTGGCCAGAATGGTGGCGCCGAGCGAGGGTTCGGACAGGGGTGACGGCATCGGAAGCGATGCGGGCGGTGCTGCGCCGAAATTCGCCACAGCCGCTAAGGCGGGGGCCGGTTGCTCCATCACTTCGGCGGCGGCTTCCGCGATGGCATCGGTGAGGCGCGCGAGCGATTCCATCGCGATCGGGGCTTCGACAACCAGCTCCTCGACATGCGGCGCGATTGGCGCCTCCATGACGACCGGTTCTGCGACCTCCGCGACCACCGGCTCCGGCATCGGCTCGGGAATAGCCGCTTCCATCTTCATGGGCTCGACGATCTCGTCGAACTCCGGATCGGGCGCGGCCATCTCCATCGCGATCCGCGCGAGCACGGCGTCGTCCTCGGCCTCCGCGGCGGCATCGAGCGAGAACTCGTCGGTGATCTCGGCGACGGAAGCGGGATCGGCGAGGCTGTCCTCGACCGCAGCGAAACTCTCTTCGACGGCGGCGTGGCTTTCGGCGATCTCGGGCGCGATGTCCTGCGGCGTCTCCGTGAAAGCCACGGGTGCTTCGCTCGCCATCGCGGCGGGCGCTTCGGCAACTGGCGCCTCCGCCACCGGCGGTGTGGCTTGCGCAGGCGCCGGCCGCACCGCGGCCCGCGGTTCTCCGACGCCGTCGACATCGGTCTGCTCGACCCGATCCTTGAGCAGATCGAAGGCAGCCTTGAGGTCGCCGCGCGGGTCGATGGTCGACACCTGGGCGCAGGCCGCCTCGATCGAGGCGAGCTGCGAATCAATCAGGTCGCAGATTCGCCCGTCGGCGCCGATCTCGCGCCAGCGCCAGGAGATCTCCTTGATGATGCGCACGCCGCGCGGGATCGGTGCGAGGCTCGCCTCGATCACGGCCGGATCGAACGCCTTGCCGGCGGCGCTTTCTGCGTCCTCGACCGCGCGGCGGATCGCGACCAGTGCTTCGGGAAGGCGGTCCTCGACGACGGGTTGTCGCTGTGCCGCAAGGGTTTCTTCGATTTTGGCGACCGCGTCGAGCACCATGCTTGTGTCGGCATTGCGGTTGCGCTTGGCGTATTCGCCAAGGAACCAGCGGCCGCGCGCGGTCTCCATGAAGGCTTCGCGGATCGCGTCGTAATCCTGCTCGTTCGGCTCGGCCGCGCGGGCCGACATGGGCGAGAGGGCGAATGCTTCGTTGGCCATGACAATCTCGTCGCGCAAATCACCGCGCGTTACTGTAACGATCATCACGATATCGACCGAATCGCAATTGGTTTGATGGCAGGCGAATCACAAATCCCCACACCAGCATCGGTCAAGCGGCGATTCGCCGTGCGTCTCGCGCTGTTCTACTCGGCGGTGTTCGCGGTGACGGGCACGCATCTGCCGTTCTTCCCGGTCTGGCTCAAGGCGATCGGCGTCGATGCGGCCTGGATCGGGATCATCAACGCGCTGCCGGGGATCACGCGCTTCACCACGCTGCCCTACGCAACCGCCTTTGCCGAAAAGCGCCATGCGATTCGTGCCGGCATGATGGTTTCGGTATTTGCCACCGCAGTGGGATTTGCGCTGGTCGGCTTACAGCACCAGCCGCTGGCACTCCTCCTGATCTATGCGCTGACCTGCATCATGTGGACGCCGGTCGTCCCGCTGACGGATGCGTACGCGTTGCGCGGCGTCATTCGCTACGGCTTCGACTATGGGCCAGTCCGGCTGTGGGGCTCTGCAGCCTTCGCTGCCGGCGCACTCGCCTGCGGCTACCTCGTGGACAGCATCGACACGCGCGAGCTGATCTGGGTCATCGTCGCATGGGCTCTGGTTGCGGCCATCGCAGGCCTGTTGCTGCAGCCGCTCGACGATGTCAGGCGAAGGACCGCGGAACAGCACGCCAGCAATGCCCTGCTGCGCGATGCCAGCTTCTGGCTGGTCATCATTTCGGCCGCGCTGATCCAGGGCAGTCACGCCGCCTATTACTCATTTTCGGCGATCAGCTGGCAGGCCCATGGGTTCGGTGGGTTCACGATCGCAGGTCTCTGGACGCTGGGCGTGATCGCCGAGATCGTCGTCTTCGCCCTGTCGCCGCGCTTCTCGCTGCATCCGTCATCGCTGATGGCGATCGGCGGCGTCAGCGCGGTGCTGCGCTGGATCGTCACGGCGCAGGAGCCGTCGCTGGCGCTGCTCGCGATCGCGCAGCTCAGCCACGGCCTCACTTTCGGCATCACCATTGTCGGCACCATGAATTTGCTAGTGCAGCGCGTGCCGTCGGATCAGATTGCGCGGGGGCAGGGTTACTATGCCGCGTGCAGCGGATTGTTGGGCGCGACAAGCTCGATCGCCTCAGGCGCGATCTATGCCCGCATCGGCGACAGCCTCTATTACGTCATGGCCGCGATGGCGGCGGCCGGCGCGATTTTGATCTGGTTGGCGCGGCATCGGCTCATGGCTCAGCCCCACAGCGAAGCGTCCGGCGGATAGACCAGGCTGTCGTCGTAACGCAGTCCATGATCGCGATCGCGTGCCAGCAACAAGGGGCCGTCGAGATCGACAAAACGCGCCTGCGGAGTCACCAGCATGGCAGGCGCCATCGACAGCGAGGTCGCGACCATGCAGCCGATCATGATCTCGAAGCCGAGCGCCTGCGCGGCATCGGCCATGGCAAGCGCCTCGATGAGACCGCCGGTCTTGTCGAGCTTGATGTTCACGGCGTCGTAGCGCGCGCGCAAGGGCGCCAGCGAGCCACGATCATGCACGCTCTCGTCGGCGCAGACCGCGAGTGGCCGCTTGATCCGCGCCAGCGCGTCGTCCTTGCCGGCCGGCAGCGGCTGCTCGACCAAGGTTACGCCGACGGCGTCGCAGGCGGCGAGGTTTTGTTCCAGATTGGCCTCGGTCCAGGATTCGTTGGCGTCCACGATCAGCTCGGACTCGGGGGCAGCCTTGCGTACGGCCGCGATCCGTTCCGGGTCGCCGTCGCCGCCGAGCTTGATCTTGAGCAGCGGCCGGTGCGCCGCTTTCGCCGTTGCCGCGGCCATGGCCTCAGGCGTGCCCAGCGAGATTGTGTAGGCCGTGGTGCGCTCGCCCGGCTCCGGGCGGCCGAGCAGGTTCCAGGCCCGCAGGCCCGCGGCCTTGGCCTCGAGGTCGATCAGGGCGCAATCCAGCGCGTTGCGGGCCGCTCCCGGCGGCATGGCGGCCTGGAGGGCCTGCCGCGTCAGTCCGGCTGCCACGGCTGTCTGCATGGCCTGGATCGCGGCCAGCGTCGCCTCGGGCGTCTCGCCATAGCGGGGATAGGGCACGCATTCGCCGCGGCCGATCAGGCCGTTTTGGCTCACTTCGGCCACAACGGTCACGGCTTCCGTCTTGGCGCCCCGGCTGATCGTGAAACTGCCGGCGATGGGAAACCGCTCGATTCGCGCGGCAAGGGCAGGAACTTTGCTGGAAGTCATTTTGAACTCTGGCGAAATCTGAACCTGCTAGTTACCTCTAGCAACTAACATTAACCAGTTGGGGATACCTTTTCTGGGTAAGGGCGCGTGCGCAACTATCTGATTTCCTCCGCCCCGGCACGGGAGCGGACATCTTGAGCGGCGATCCGAAGCTGGAACGGATAGCCAAAGGCAACGCGCTGGCCCTCTGCGCCACCGGAACCTGGACTGCGAGCTTCGCGCCGGTGCTGGAGCGGATGGTGGCCGACGCCGAGAAGCTCGCCGGCAGCCCCCAAAGCATCTTCATCGATGTCTCCGAGGTCGCCAAGCTCGACACCTTTGGTGCATGGCTGATCGAACGGCTGCGCCGCAGCCTGACCCAGGGCGCCGTCGAGGCGCAGATCGCGGGCCTGTCGGCCAATTATTCGAGCCTCGTCGACGAGGTCCGCCGGGTCCGAGCGACCCCCGTCATCGATAGCAGCAGGATCACCATCACCGGCATGCTGGAGCAGATCGGCCGTGCGGTGGCCGGTGTCGCCGGGACGGTTGCTGGCCTGATCGACATGCTCGGTGCTGTGCTTGCGGCGAGCGCGCGCACGCTGATCCACCCACGCTCGTTCCGCCTGACCTCGACCGTGCATCACCTGGAGCAGGTCTGCTGGCGCGCGGTGCCGATCATCGTGCTGATCACCTTCCTGATCGGCTGCATCATCGCCCAGCAGGGCATTTTCCATTTCCGCCGCTTCGGCGCCGACATCTTCGTCGTCGATATGCTCGGCGTGCTGGTGTTGCGCGAGATCGGCGTGTTGCTGGTCGCGATCATGGTCGCGGGCCGCTCCGGCAGCGCCTACACCGCCGAGCTTGGCTCGATGAAGATGCGCGAGGAGATCGACGCGCTGCGCACCATGGGCTTCGACCCGATCGAGGTGCTGGTGCTGCCGCGCATGCTGGCGCTGGTGCTGGCGCTGCCGATCCTCGCTTTCCTCGGCGCCATGGCCGCGCTCTATGGCGGTGGTCTCGTCGCCTGGCTCTATGGCGGCGTCGATCCCGAGGCGTTTCTGCTGCGCCTGCGCGACGCCATCTCGATCGACCATTTCATCGTCGGCATGGTCAAGGCACCCGTCATGGCCGCCGTGATCGGCATCGTCGCCTGCGTCGAGGGCCTCGCGGTGCAGGGCAGCGCGGAATCGCTCGGACAGCACACGACCGCGTCGGTGGTGAAGGGCATCTTCTTCGTCATCGTGATGGACGGCGTGTTCGCCATCTTCTTCGCCTCGATCGGAATGTGACGATGGCAGGCGAGATTCAAGACCCCATCATCCGCGTCCGCGACATTACCGTGCAGTTCGGCGCGACGCGGGTGCTCGACGGCCTCAACCTCGACGTCAAGCGCGGCGAGATTTTGGGATTTGTCGGTCCCTCCGGTGCGGGCAAGTCGGTGCTGACGCGCACCATCATCGGCCTGGTGCCGAAGGTCGCGGGCTCCATCGAGGTGTTCGGCGTCGATCTGGATTCCTCGAGCAATTCGCAGCGCCGTAACGTCGAGCGGCGCTGGGGCGTGCTGTTCCAGCAGGGCGCGCTGTTCTCCTCGCTCACGGTGCGACAGAACATCCAGTTTCCGATGCGCGAATATCTGCGCGTCTCGCAGCGTCTGATGGACGAGATCACCATGGCCAAGCTCGCCATGGTGGGCCTCAAGCCGGAAGTGGCGGAGCGCTTTCCCTCGGAACTGTCCGGCGGCATGATCAAGCGCGTCGCGCTGGCCCGCGCGCTGTCGCTCGATCCGGACCTCGTCTTCCTGGACGAGCCGACCTCCGGCCTCGATCCGATCGGTGCCGGCGACTTCGACGATCTGGTCAGGACGCTGCAGCGGACTTTGGGGCTGACCGTTTTCATGGTAACCCACGACCTCGACAGCCTTTACACAGCCTGCGATCGGATCGCCGTTTTAGGGAACGGTAAGATCATTGCGGCAGGGTCGATCGCCGACATGCAGGCCTCGCAGCATCCCTGGCTGAGGCAATATTTCCATGGCAAGCGCGCCCGCGCGGTCGTGACTTGAGCCGGAGCAGCTGATGGAAACGCGGGCGAACTACGTACTGATCGGATCCTTCACGCTGGCGGTGCTCGCGGCTGCGATCGGCTTCGTGCTGTGGTTCCAGTCGCTGCACACCACCAAGCAGCGCAGCCCGTTCCGCGTCGTGTTCGAGGGCCCGGCCGCGGGCCTGCGCAACGGCGGAAGCGTCAATTTCAACGGTATCCGGGTAGGCGAAGTGGTCTCGGTGAAGCTCGATAACCCGCGGCGGGTTGTCGCACTCGCCATGATCGAGAACAACACGCCGCTTCGCAAGGACACCCTGGTGGGCCTCGAATTCCAAGGCTTGACCGGCGTTGCCGCGATCTCGCTCAAGGGCGGGGAGGAGGCGGCTCCGCCGCCGCCGCTCGACGAGGATGGCATCCCGACGCTGACGGCCGATCCCAACAAGCTCCAGGACGTCACCGAGGCGATCCGCGGCACGCTGCAGAACATCAACAAGATCGTCGCCGACAACCAGGAGTCGGTGAAGAACTCGCTGAAGAACCTCGAGACCTTCACCAATTCGCTCGCGCGCAACTCCGAGAAGATCGACGGCGTGATGGCCAAGGTCGACGGCGTGATGCTCAAGGCCGACAACCTCATGCTCGGCCTCAACACGCTGGCCGGCGGCAAGGATGGTGGCGAGCTGTTCCTGACTGTCAAATCGATCCGCGAGCTCGCCGAGGACTTCGACAAGCGCTCCGGTGCACTGATGACCGACGGCCGCCGTACGCTCGGCGACATCAGCCGCGCGGTGAACAACTTTGACCGCAACCCGACCCGCGTATTGTTCGGCGCCAGCAACAGCGCGCCGGCCGCCGCTCCGCCGCCGGCCGAGCCGCCGAAGCCCGCGCCCGCGAACGAGCGCAAGCGGCAGTAAGCCGCGTCTAGGCCTTTTCTCTCTCTCTCTCTCTCTCTCTCTCTCCTTCGTCATTGCGAGCGAAGCGAAGCAATCCAGACTGTCTCCGCGGTGACAGCCTGGATTGCTTCGTCGCAAGAGCTCCTCGCAATGACGGTGCTTGTGGAAACGCAATGACGCCCAAAACAAACGGAGCCCGTGCGGCCCCGTTTTTCATTCGCCACTCGCCGTTCGCGATCTTCACTTCACCCCAGCCGCGATACGAAAGTATGGGGGTCTGGCCGAGCCAAGGTAGGGGGCGGGGCTCGTGGCTGTTGTCGGCTATATCGCGCTCAAGTCGCGCTTCAAGCAGAGCGCGTCGTTTCACTCACAGGGAAGGAGAGCGCGTGATACGTCTGTTGCTGCTGTTGCCGTTCATCGGGCTGATGATCGTGCCGTTCTACAACGTCCGGGAACCGGTTCTGTTCGGCTTCCCGTTCTTCTACTGGTACCAGCTCGCCTGGGTGCCGCTGACCTCGCTCCTCACCTACATCGTCTACAGGAGCGTGCGTCGTGCTGACTAATGTCGATAGCGCGGCGTTCGCCGTTTTCCTCGCACTGTTCGTCCTCGTCACCGGCATGGGCTTCGTCGCCGCGCGCTGGCGCAAGCCCGAGACGCTCGCCCATCTCGACGAGTGGGGCCTCGGTGGCCGCAAGTTCGGAACCTGGATCACCTGGTTCCTGGTCGGCGGCGATTTCTACACCGCCTATACCGTGATCGCCGTTCCGGCGCTGGTCTATGCGGTCGGCGCCTACGGCTTCTTCGCGCTGCCCTACACCATCATCGTCTATCCCTTCGTGTTCGCGGTGATGCCGGTGTTGTGGAAGGTCGCCAAGGAGCGTGGCTACGTCACCGCAGGCGACGTGGTTCGCGGTGCCTACGGCTCGCGCGGGCTCGAGCTTGCCGTTGCCGCGACGGGCGTGCTTGCGACGATGCCCTACATCGCGCTCCAGCTCATCGGCATGGAGGTGGCGATCAAGGCACTGGGACTGACCGGCGAGGTGCCGCTGGTTCTCGCCTTCCTCGTGCTGGCGCTCTACACCTATTCGTCGGGCCTGCGCGCTCCGGCGCTGATCGCCTTCGTCAAGGACATCATGATCTACATCGTGGTGATTGCTGCGATCGCGATCGTGCCCTCGAAGCTCGGCGGCTACGGCGCGATCTTCGCCGCAGCGGATGCGGCGTTCACCGCGAAAGGCTCGGGCGGCATCCTGCTGTCGCCGGCGCAGATCGTGCCCTATGCCTCGCTGGCGCTGGGCTCGGCGCTCGCGGCCTTCATGTACCCGCACACGCTGACCGGCATCTTCGCCTCCTCCGGCGCCAACACCATTCGCAAGAATGCGATGCTGCTTCCGGCCTACACGCTGCTGCTCGGCCTGCTTGCGCTGCTGGGGTACATGGGCCACGCGGCGGGGCTGAAGCTCGCCAGCAACAACGACGTCGTGCCCGCGCTGTTCAGGACGTTGTTTCCGAGCTGGTTCGCGGGCTTTGCCTTCGCCGCCATCGCGATCGGTGCGCTCGTTCCGGCGGCGGTCATGAGCATCGGCGCGGCCAATTTGTTCACCCGCAATTTCTGGAAGGTGTGGGTCGATCCGCAGGTGACGCCGGCGGGTGAGGCGAAGGTCGCCAAGATCACCTCCATGCTGGTGAAGGTGGGCGCGTTGCTCGCGATCCTGCTGATGCCGACGCAGTTCGCGCTCGATCTGCAACTGCTCGGCGGCCTCTGGATTCTTCAGACGCTGCCGGCGCTGGTGTTCGGTCTCTATCTGAACTGGTTCTCGAGCACGGCGCTGCTGGCCGGCTGGGCCGTCGGCCTTGCTGGCGGATCCTGGCTCGCGTGGTCGGACGGGCTGAAGCCGCTGCACGGCATCGACCTCGGCGCAGGCCCGGTCGCGATCTATACCGGGCTGCTCGCGCTCGCCCTCAACATCGTGGTCGCGGTGGCCGTCAACCTCGTGCTCAAGCGCCTGCCGCAGGCGCCCCTGTCTCGCGAGGCGGCCTGAAGTCAATTCCGACCGGCGGCGGGTTATCCTGCCGCCGGTCTTTCCCCGGGGTTGAAATAGCCTTCCACACGATTGAAAACGCTCTAGTATCCGCCCGCGTCCGACCCGCCAGAAGCGGGCCGATCAGACGCTCTCGAGTGAGGATGTCTTGCAGGCGTGGTTCGTTCTTGCGGTCGCAGCCGGCTATGTGACCACGCTGTTCCTGGTGGCCTGGTGGGGCGATCGGCGGAGCGTGGACGGGCCGCTGGTTTCGCCCAAATCCTGGGCCGCCGCGATCAGCTACTGCCTGACGCTCGCGGTCTACAATACCTCCTGGAGCTTCTACGGATCGGTCGGTCGTGCCGCCACCAGCGGGTTGGATTTTGCCACCATCTATGTCGGCCCGACGCTGGTGCTGCTGTTCGGCCAGCCGCTTCTGTCCAAGGTGATAGCGATCGCCAAGGCCCAGAACGTCACGTCCATTGCCGACTTCATTGCGGCCCGCTACGGCAAGAGCCAGGCGCTGGCCGCTTTTATGACGCTCGCATCGCTGCTCGGCGTGCTTCCCTACATCGCGCTTCAGCTCAAGGCCGTCGGCAAGAGTTTCGACTATCTGATCCTCCAGCCGGAGCGGGCAGGGGGTGAAGCGCTCCGGTTCTGGCAGGACTCCGCGTTCGGCGTTGCCGCGTCGATGGCGCTGTTCGCGATCGTGTTCGGCGTCCGGCATGTCCACGCCAGCGAGCATCATCGCGGCTTGATGCTTGCGATCGCCTTCGAGAGCGTCGTCAAGCTGGTCGCATTCCTGATTGTCGCGCTGTTCGTGCTGTTCGGCCTGTCCGGCGGGCCGGCCGTGCTGCTGTCGCAGTTTCAATCGGATCCGCAATTGGCGGGGATTCTGGCCTTCGACCCGACGCAGCCGGTCTGGCCTGCGACGATCATCATCTCGGCGATCGCCTTCCTGTGCCTGCCGCAGGCATTTCATGTCGCCGTCGTCGAGAACGAGGCGCCCAGCCACACGCGTACCGCGGCCTGGCTCTATCCGGGCTATCTGGCGCTGTTCAGCCTGCTGATCCTGCCGATTGCCGCGGCAGGGCTCGCCAGATTCGGCGCGATGATCGATCCCGACACCTATGCCATCTCGCTGCCGATTGCGGCGAACGCCAGCACCATCAGCCTGATCGCCTTTCTGGGCGGGCTGTCGGCCGCCACCGGCATGGTGATCATGACGTCCGTCGCACTGAGCACCATGCTGTGCAACGACGTCATCATGCCGCTGTTGCTGCGCTCGCGCTTCTTCGGCCTGCGCGCGCAGAGCCGGCCGGTGACCTCGGTACTGGTGGCGGTGCGCCGGCTGTCGATCCTCGGCATCCTGCTGCTCGCCTACCTGATGCATCGCCTGGTCAACCAGGCCTATCCGTTGACCGTGATCGGACTTCTCTCGTTCGTCGCAGTCGCGCAATTCGGTCCGGCCTTCATCGGCGGCCTGTACTGGCCACGCGCGAACAAGACCGGCGCGTCAATCGGGATCGCAGCCGGATTTTTCGTGTGGGCCTATACGCTGTTGCTGCCATCCGCAGCGCCGATCTGGCCCGCGATCGAGGAGATCGTTCGCCTCGGCCCGTGGCGGCTCGCCTGGCTCCGGCCCAATGCGCTGTTCGGCCTCGAAGGGGTCGATCCGATCTCGCATGCCACGCTCTGGAGTCTCGGCGCCAACCTCGTCTGCTTCCTGCTGTTCTCGGCGCTTGGACGGCAATCGACGGTCGAGCGCAACCAGGCCGCGGCCTATGCCGATGGTGTCGTCCGCGAGATGGTCCCGAAGCTGTCCTCGCGCGTGGTGATCCGTCTCGACGATCTGCGTGCCCTGACGCTGCGTTTCGTTGGCGCCGAACGCGGCGCGGCCGCCTTCGACGGTTATCTCGCGGCCCGCATGTCGGGCGCCGGGCCGCGCCTCGACCCGTCGGGGCTGGTCGATCTCGACTCGATCCGCTTCACCGAGAACCTGCTGGCCGGTGCGATCGGCGCGGCATCGGCGCGCGTGGTGATCGCGGCCTCGCTGGAGGGGCATTCGCTGTCGCGGCGGGAAGCGATGGCGATGCTGGACGAGGCCTCGGAGGCCTTGCGATTCAACCGAAGCCTGTTGCAGAGCACGCTCGAGAGCGTGCCGCAGGGGATCTGCGCGTTCGACGCCGACTTCGACATCACCGCATGGAACGGGCGTTTCATCGCGCTGTTGGATCTGCCGCCGGATTTCGTGCGTGTCGGCCTCCCGCTGGCCGACCTGATCGCCTTCAATGTCGCGCGCGGCGAATATGCGGCTTCCGAATTCGCAGCGCTCCTGGTCAATCGCGACGTCGCCACGCAGCGCTGGCCCTATCTATACGAGCGCAAGCGGCCGGACGGGACGGTGCTCGAGATCGTCTACGATCGCACCGCGGAGGGCGGCTACGTCTCGACCTACACCGACGTGACCGAGCGCCACCGCGCCGCTGAAGCCTTGCGGCGCGCCAACGAGGACCTCGAGCTGCGGGTCCGCGAGCGGACCGAGGCGCTCGAGCAGGCCAAGGCAGAGGCCGAGCAGGCCAATCTCGGCAAGACCCGTTTCCTGGCCGCCGCCAGCCATGATCTGCTGCAACCGCTGAACGCTGCGCGCCTGTTCCTGTCCGCGCTCGACGAGAGTCTGCA
Source organism: Bradyrhizobium ganzhouense (assembly GCF_049949285.1). Classification (NCBI taxonomy): domain Bacteria; kingdom Pseudomonadati; phylum Pseudomonadota; class Alphaproteobacteria; order Hyphomicrobiales; family Nitrobacteraceae; genus Bradyrhizobium; species Bradyrhizobium ganzhouense. The sequence continues at coordinate 6,214,155 of NZ_CP181318.1, read as the reverse complement.
TGCCGCGCCGCAGTCGGGCGATGCCGGCAAGGAACAGACCCTGGCGAGCAGCGCGATCACGGCGCTGCGCTCGACCGAGCATGTGCTCGACCGGCTGCTCGACATTTCCTCCTATGATGCCGGCGCCGTTCGTGCCGAGCCGTTCGAATTTCCGATCGCCGATCTTTTCGTGCAGTTGAACGTCGAGTTCTCGGCGATGGGGCACGAACGCGGGCTGGCGCTGCGCGTCGTCGATTGCGGGCTCGCGGTGCGTAGCGATCCGCATCTGCTGCGACGGATCTTGCAGAACCTGCTGTCGAATGCGCTTCGCTATACGCCCAGGGGCCGCATCCTGCTCGGCTGCCGCCGGCGCGGCGGCGATCTGCGCATCGAAGTCTGGGATACCGGAATCGGGATCGCGGCGGAGGACCAGAAGAGGATCTTCGAGGAGTTTCAGCGTCTGGCGCCCGGATCGGAGAAGGGGTTGGGCCTTGGGCTGGCGATCGTCGATCGCGTCTCTCGCCTGCTCGGCCATGCCGTCGATGTCCAGTCGCGGCTCGGCCATGGTTCGTGCTTTGCCGTCACGGTGCCGCTGGCGCGTGGAGCGGGAACGTCGCTTCAGCGCAAGCCGGCGGATACGGCACCGGCAGCGGCCGAGCGGGCCATGACGATCCTGTGCCTCGACAACGAAGCGGCCATTCTCGATGGCCTGACGGCGCTGCTCGGCGGCTGGGGGCATCGCGTGCTGACTGCGACGGATGCGGCCACCGCGATGGCTGCCGCCACAGTCAATCCGCCGGACGTGGTGCTGCTCGACTATCATCTCGATGGCGGCCGCAGCGGCTTGGACTTTCTCGACGATCTCAGGCAGAAGTCTGGGCACGATGTCCGCGCGCTGGTCCTCACTGCCGATCGCAGCGAGGCGGTGCGCAAGGAGGCGAGGGCGCGCGGCTGCGAGATCCTGTCGAAGCCGGTCAAACCGGCGGCGCTGCGGCGCTTCCTCGGCGGCGAGGCCTTGAGTCGGCAGATCGCGGCGAAGCAGGAGACGTCCTGACCATGCGCATCCTTATCGGCGACGATCATCCGCTGGTGCAGGCCGCATTGCGCAGCGCGCTGTCGAGCGTGCTGCCCGATCTCGACATCATCGCCTGCCAATCGCTCGACGAGGCGATCGGTGTGCTGTCGGTCCAGTCCGACGACATCGATCTCATTCTGTGGGACCTGACGATGCCGGGCATCCAGGACTTTGCCGCGCTTTTTATCCTGTCGGCGCAATTCCCGACGGTGCCGGTCGCGATCATCTCGGCGCGGCAGGATGCGGCCACGATCCGCCGCGCCATCGCCTATGGCGCATCGGGCTACATCCCCAAATCGCTCGGCCTGCCCGAGATGGCGGATGCCATCACGCGCATCCTCGCCGGCGAGATCTGGATGCCGCCCAACATCGGCGGGCGTGGTTCGATCCAGAGCGCCGACATCGAGCTCGCCGGGCGCATGGCCTCGCTGTCGGCGCAGCAGCTGCGCATTCTCGCGATGATCGTCGAGGGCAAGCTCAACAAGCAGATCGCGGGCGAGCTCGACATCGCCGAGCAGACTGTGAAGGGGCATGTCTCGACCATCCTGCGCAAGCTCGGCGTCGGCTCACGCACCCAGGCCGCCGTCCTCGCCGAGCGGCTGGCGTTCGGGCAGCCCGGCGGGACTTGAGCCTTCGACATCCAAACAAGAACGGAGGCCGTGAGGCCTCCGTTTTCATTCGTCATTCGTTGTGGCGAACTGGCCGCTTATCCCAGCCGACCCGCCGCGTGCGCGAGCAGGGTGTAGACCAGGCCCGTCTCCGAGGTCAGGTGGCTGCGCAGCTCCTGCGGGCCACGGCCGTCGCGGGCGACTTCGTCGAGCAGGCGTTCGAACTCGCTGATGTAGCGGTCGACCGTCGCCTTGAAGTTGCGGTCGGCGCGGTACTTGCGGGCGACTTCGTCAAAAGCCTTCTGGCCGGCGGGCGTGTACAGGCGCTTGGTGAAGGCCTTGTTCTCGCCGCGCTGGTAGCGGTCCCACATCTCGGAGGCGAGGTTGCGGTCCATCAGCCGGCCGATGTCGAGCGACAGCGATTCCAGCGGATTGCCGCCATTCTGCGGAGCCTGCGGCTGCGGAGCGGGTGCAGCCTGGCGGCCACGCGGGGCCTCACGTCCATTCGGAGCCGCCTGGTTGGCGTCCGTGCGGTTCAACAGATCCGACAGCCAGCCGTCGCGGCCCTGGTCGTTGCCGCCGGGGGCAACCGGCGGTGCCTCGGTGCGACGCGAGGCGGGCACGCCGAGGTCCGGCGGCGGCAGGGTCGAGGCGCTGGCGCTTTCGCGGATGCGCGTCTCGCTGCTGCGGCCGCCCGCAGTTGCCATCATCGGCTCTTCCTGGCGCTGGACGGCGACAGAAGCGCGGCCCGTCGTGGTGACGTCGAGGCCACGGCCGTGCTGGGCCACGATGCGGTTGAGCTCGGCGAGCGCCTCGATCTGGTCGACGATCACCTTGCGCATCTGCGCGGTGCTTTCGGCGGCCTCCTGCGGCATCTCGAGCACGCCGCGGCGCAGCTCGTTGCGGGTGGCTTCGAGCTCGTTGTGCATCTCGAACGCCATCTGCTTCATGCTGGAGACGAGGTTGCCGAACTTCTCGGCCGATTGCTTGAACATCGCATCCGCCTCTTCGGTGGTCTGGCGGTAGATGTCGTGCATGGTCTCGACGGTCTGGCGATGCTCCTCCTCGGACGCCGACCGCACCGCCTCGAACTGGCGGGTGATCGCGGCGGAACCTGCGCCGGCGGTCTCCGCGACCACGCGGGCGATGTCGCGGGCACGCTCTTCGGCCGCAGCGAGCGACTCATCGAGCAGCCCGGTGAAGCGCGACAGGCGCTGGTCCAGATCGGTCGTGCGCAGGTCGATGGTGGTGACCAGCGATTCCAGTGCCGATTTCCGTTCGGCAAGCGAGGCGGTGGTGTTCTTGTTGCTCTGCTCGACGACCTGCGCGGCATCGACGAGCGCCTTGCCATGCGCGTCGAACTGGGTCGACAGCTCGCCGAGATCCTGGAGCGCCCGCGTGGTCTTCGTGTTGAAGACGTTGAGCTGGTCTTCCAGGTTCTGCGTCGCAGCGCCGTTGCGCGAGGTGACGTCGTTCATCGCCGAGACGAAGTCGGCGACGCGCGTCACCAGCGCCCGCTCGAGCGAGTTGAGGTTGTCGTGCGCACCGGTCAGCACCTCCTGGAGGAGGATGTTGCCTTCGCGCAGACGCTCGAACAGGGCGACCGTGTCGGTGCGCAGGATCTTGCTGGTCTCCTGCATCTCGGTGACGGCCGCGATCGAGACCTGGCGCGACTGGTCGATCGCGGCACGCGAGGCCTGCTCGAGGTCCTTGAGCGACCTGCCGACCGCGCTGGTCGCGATCTCGCTTGCCGCGTTGATGGTGCGGGCGACTTCGTTGCCGTTGCCCATCATGGTCTGTGAGAACGCCGTGCCGCGCGTCTCGATCGACTTCAGCGCGTCGGAGGTGACGCGGTCGATGTCGAGCGTGAGCTGGCTGGTCTTCGAGCCGATCGCATCCACGAGCGAGCCGCGCTTGGCGTCGATCATGTTCGAGAGGCGGTCGGCCTGCTGCTGCACATAGGTGACGATCTCGTCGGTCTTGCCGGTCATGGCCTGGCCGAAGCTGCTCGAGGCGGAGAGCACCGAGCGCTCGACGTCGGCAGAGCTCGACTTGACCCGCGAGCTCGCCTCGTTGGAGGCGTTGATCAGCGCATTCTGGGCGTTGAGCGCGCTGGTCTGGATGTCGTTGGTCGCGTTCGCGGTCGCCGTGCTCAGCGCGCGCTCGATCTCGGTCGAGATCGTGCGGATCTGGCTCGCGGCATCCGCCGAGGTCGAGGTCAGCGAGGTCTGCGCCTCGCGAGCGCTGTTGAGGATGGTCGAGGCGGTGTCGGCGCCGACCGCGGTCAGCGTGCGCTCGATGTCGGTCGTCAGCGACTTGATCTGGCTCGCCGCATCCGTCGATGCAGTGATCAGCGTGCCCTGGGCCTCGCGCACGCCGCTGGTGAGCGCCTCGATGGTGGCGCCGCCGGCGGTCGCCAACGCGCGCTGCATCTCGGCTGCGAGCGAACGGACCTGGCCGGTTTGTTCTGCGGAGACAGCAAGAAGGGTGCTCTGGGCGTCGCGGGCGCTGGCGGTGATCGTCTCGGCGGTGGACTGGCCCACCTGCGAGAGCGAGCGATGCACTTCGGCGGCGAGTGACTTGACCTGGCTCGCTGCATCCGAGGACGCATTGACCAGCGTGCTCTGGGCCTCGCGAGCGCCGGTCAGAATGCTCTCTGCCGTCGAAGTGCCGGCCATGGAGAGCGACCGCTGCACGTCGGCCGTAAGAGCTTTAACTTGGTTGGCCGCATCCGCAGATCCGGCAACGAGCGTGTTCTGGGCCTCGCGCGCACCGGTCATGATGGTCTCGGCCGTCGAGGTGCCCGCCATCGAGAGCGAGCGCTGCACGTCGGAGGACAGCGCCTTGATCTGGTTGGCAGTCTCGGTCGAGGCCGCGATCAGCGTGCCCTGAGCATCGCGTGCACCGGCAGTGATCGATTCCGCCGTGCTGGTGCCGGCGAGCGACAGCGAGCGCTGCACGTCGGCGGTGAGCGTCTTGACGTGGTTGGCAGCATCCGACGAGGCGGTGACGAGCGTGGTCTGCACCTCGCGGGCGCCGGCCAGGATCGAGGCCGCGGTGGCCGAGCCTGCTGCGGACAGCGTGCGTTCGACGTCGGCGGCGAGCCCCTTGATCTGGTTGGAGGCATCGCCCGAGGCCGCGACCAGGGACGACTGCGCCTCGCGGGCGCTGGTCAGGATCGAGTTCGCAGCACCGGTGCCGACTGCGGTCAGCGCACGCTCGACCTCGGCGGAGGTCATCTTGAGCTGGGCGTTGACGTCGGAGGAGACCGTCATCAGCGACTGCTGCGCTGTGCGCGCACCGGTCTGGATCGTCTCGCTGGTGTTGACGACGAGGTTGGTGAGCGAGCGCTCCGCGTCCTCGACATGCGAGCGGATCGCGGTCGAGATCATCTCGGCGCGGGACATCATGTCCTCGCTTGCCTGGCGGCCGCTGCTCTCGATGCGGCCGGCGACGGCCTCGACGCGCGAGCCGAGCAGGTCTTCGAACTGCGCCACGCGCACGTCGATGTCGCTCGCAACCGAACCGACCTTGGTCTCGATCGCCTGGTGGATGTCCTGGAAGCGCGCCGTGACCGTGTCGGTCAGGTGCGTGCTGCGGCCGTCGATGAGGTCGGCGACGCCGGTGATGCGGCGGTCGACCGCTTCGATCGCCTGCGCCGTGCCGTCCGTGAGCGTCGAGGTCAGCAAAGTGAGGCGGGTGTCGATCGACTGCACGGCCTGCTGGGCGCCGTTGGTCAAAGCGCTCGTCAGATAGCTGAGGCGGCTGTCGACGGACTCCAGCGCCTGCGATGCGCCGCTGTTGAACGTCGTCGTGAGGTGCGTCAGCCGCGTATCGATCGCCTGGATCGTCTGCGAGGCGCCGTCGGTCAATGTCGATGTGAGGTGGGTGAGGCGGGAGTCGATGGACTCGAGTGCCTGCGATGCGCCACCGGTGAGTGTCGTCGTGAGGTGCGTCAACCGCGTGTCGACCGACTGGATCGCCTGGGCGGCCCCATCGGTCAGCGACATCGCGAGCGTGTTGAGACGCCCGTCGATGGTTTCGGTGACGGACTTGGCGCGGGTGTCGAACGACTCTTCGAGCGCGGCGACGCGGCCAACGAGCTGCTCGTCGAAGGTCTTGATGTGGCCTTCGATGGTGCCGTCGAGGCTGGCGATCTTGCCGTTCAGCGAGGCGTCGAGATTGGTGACGCGTTCGCCGATCGTGGTCTCGAACTGCACCAGGCGCTGGTCGAGCACGGCCGTGATTGCGCCGCCATTGGAGGTGAAGCGGGTGTCGAAATTGTCGACATAGGTCTTCAGCGATTCATGGATGTCGTAAGTGCGCTGGCCCATGCGCTCGACGATCTCGCCGCCGAACGTCTTCACGGTGCGGTCGAACTCGGAGATGTGGCGTGTGATCAGCGCACCCAGCGTGCCGGAATCGCGGGCGAACTTCTCGACCAGCTCGGAACCCTGGTTCTTCACCAGCTCGTCGAACGCGCTCATCTGCAGCGACAGCGAGTCGTGCGCGGTCTCGGTCTGGCTGACGACCTTGGCGACGAGGGTGTTGACCGTGGCGTCGAGCGCTTCGCTCGCCTTGTCGCCGGAGGTCATGATCTGGCCGGCGAGGCGGTTGCCGGCGTCGTCGATCTTGGCGGAGAGGTCGCTGGAGCGCAGCTCGAGCTCGAGCAGTAGCGAGTCCGACGAGTTCTTCAGGCTGTCATGCACCTGCTCGGTGCGCTCGGAGATGCCGTCGACGATCGCGGCGGAACGCTGCTCGAACTCGCCGGTGATGCGGTCGATGCGCTCGTTCAGCATCTCGTGGACGCGGTCGGCGAGGTCGACGAACTCGTCGTGGACGTGGCCGGTCTTGAAGTTGAGGCTGGTGGTCAGCCGCTCGCTGGCGTCGAGCACCGCGCGGGTGGTCTCGGCGCTGGCCTCCTCGAGGCGGTCGAGCAGGTCGCCGCCGCGCTCGCCGAGCGCCAGGATCATGTTGTCGCCGGCGTGGCTCAGCGCGCCGGTGATGTGGGCGCCGCGCTCTTCCAGCGCGCCGGTGATGGACTTCGCAACCTCGTCGACGCGCGAGGCGATCGCATCCGAGATCAGCGCGATGTCGTGGCGGAGGTCGATCTGCACGCCGGAAATGGCGCTGCGGACCTGCTCGGCCTGGCCGACCAGATTGTCGCGCTGATGCGCGATGTCCTGGAGCAGGGCGCGGATGCGGACTTCGTTGTCGGAATAGGCGCGCTCGAGCGCGGCGACCTCGTTGGCGACCAGCGTCTCGAGTTCGCCGGCGCGCGCAATCGCGCGCTCGATGCCGTCGCCCATCGCCGCGACCTCGCGGCGGATGGCCTGGCCGACGGTGACCATGGAATCGGACGCCGAGCCTTCCGGCTCGGAGAAGCGGATCGCGACCTGCGCCATCGCCTGTGCGACCTGGCTCATCTGCTGGCCGCGCCAGACCAGGCTCGCGAGGAAGTAGAACAGCATGATCGGCGCGAAGAACATCGTGGCGAGGCCGGCGATCGCCAGCACGCCGCCGCTCTCGCCCATGGCGGCCCGGATCGAGGGCAGGAAGCCGACCGTCAGCGCGGCGCAGGCCGCAAGCCAGACCACAGTGAAGATGGTTGCGCCGGTGTAGATGTTGCGGGCAGGGCGGCCCGTCTGCAGCGACTGGAGCAGCTGGCCGATGGTCTCGCGGTCGTCATTGGCGGCGCGGCGCGACGTGCGCGGTTCCTCGATCGGATCGAACACGGCGCGCTCGTTGGCGGCAGGGCGCGGCTCGAACGCCGGCTCGTCGAACTGGGGCGGCGCCGGCGGTGCCACCGAAGGCGCCGTTTCGTTGCGCATCGATGCGTTGCGGCTGGTGTCGGCAGCCGTGTCGCTGATGTTGAGGGCTTCCTGGATCGCAGAAAGCGCATCTTCTGTGGGATCTTTGACCTTTTTGGGAGTGTTGGCCATGTTCAGTCGAGCCCTCGTTACTTGTACGCGTCCCCCCGCGAGCCCTGCGCGCTACGCAAGCCCACAGTCCGGATCATGCCGCTTGCGCGGATCTCCGAGCCGTCCCCACCCGGACGGCTTTGTCCGCCAATTTCTGCAACATCCTATTGGCAGAGCGTCGCGAATGAAATGGCTGCGATTAAGACAATCTTAATCATCGTTAACAGGAACGCGCCGTAACGCCTTAGCCCTACATGAATTTCTCCACCGAACCCGGCCAATTGCGGCAACTTTTCGGCAATAAACGGGCGGATTTGCGTAAAGCGGCCCAAACACTTCGTTAACCATTTCCATGCTTCGGTGGGGGCGAACCGCCGGACCGGCGGACCGTCGTGCGATGCCGGGGCCTGCGCCATGATGCCTGAACTGCAACGGATGGACTGGATGCCCTCGCCCCCGCTTGCGCCCATCGACAGCCCCCTCGACCTCGACCACCTCTCTCGGATGACGCTCGGCGATTCCGAGCTGGAGCAGGAAGTGCTTGCGATGTTCGCCGAGCAGGCGGTTCGGCTGATCGCGGCGATGACGGCGCTGCCGGCCGAGACCGGTGCGCTCGCGCACAAGCTTAAGGGCTCGGCGCGCGGGATTGGCGCCTTTGCGGTCGCGGATGCCGCCGCCAGCCTGGAAACCGCGATCCGGATCGGCCACAACCAGCCCAGCGCCTTCGCCGCGCTGAAAGAGGCGGTCGCCGAGGTTCGCGCGGCGATTGCGGCGATCCTCAAGCACTAGGCCGGCGTCCCCAAATGCGGCTGGACTGCGCACTAGCGCTGCCCTGATCGACCCGTTATAGGACAGCCCGGACCCTCCTTTTTCCCCAGATCGCGGCAGCACGAGCACTCATGGCCAAAATTCACTTTGTCGACCACAAGGGCGAAACCCGTACGGTGGATGTCGAGAACGGCGCGACCGTGATGGAAGCCGCCATCCGCAACAGCATTCCCGGCATCGAAGCCGAGTGCGGCGGCGCATGTGCTTGCGCAACCTGCCATGTCTATGTCGACGAAGCCTGGCGCGAGAAGGTCGGCAGCCCGACGCCCATGGAAGAGGACATGCTCGACTTCGGCTTCGACGTGCGCCCGAACTCGCGCCTGTCCTGCCAGATCAAGGTCGCCGACGAGCTCGACGGGCTCGTGGTGTCGACGCCGGAACGTCAGGCCTGATCCGCCTCTTTAAGAGCGCATGATCTTTCCGGAAAACCGCTACACACTTTTCCGGATCATGCACTTAAGTGCTCGGCGGCGCGACGTCGATGCCGCGCTTGTGCCAGGGTTTGAATTTCTCGATCACCTCCGCGGTCAGCGGCGCCGGCCGGCGCGTCGCCTCGTCGAGCAAGACGCCGACGGACGTCGCTGACGCGATGCACTTCCCATTCGAAAACACCACCTGCTCGAAGGTCACGGACGTGCGTCCGAGCTTCACCACGCCGAGGCCGAGCTCGATCGTGTTCGGCCAGTGCAGCTCGGCGCGGAAATGGATGTCGAGCCGCACCATGATCCAGGCGAGCCCAGGCGGTGTCAGCCCGTATTCCGGGCTCTTCATCAGCGTGACGCGGCCGGTCTCGAAATAGGTGGCGTAGACCGCGTTGTTGACGTGCTGGTTCGGGTCGAGATCGCCGAAGCGGACGTTGTCGCCGAGGCGAAAAGGGTAGTCCTCCAGGCGCGGCGTCGTATCGAGGCGGCTTGGTGCGTTCACCGATTGATCTCCGTCATATCCAACCTCGTTACAGCCCAGTTATTTTGACCCGGCAAGTGGGCGCGGCTGCGGGGCGCTCCCGCTTTTATGCCTTCCCTGATCCATTCCTGTTGGCTAGACAGGCAGGGTCACCTCGGCCCAAAGGGCGCCGTCCAACCGATAACGACCGATAAAGAGACGACATGAGCGACGTGATCAAAACCGATGTGCTGATTATTGGCGCTGGCCCTTGCGGTCTGTTCGCCGCTTTCGAGCTTGGCCTTCTCGACATGAAGGCGCATTTCGTCGACATCCTCGACAAGGTCGGCGGCCAGTGCGCCGAGCTCTATCCGGAAAAGCCGATCTACGACATTCCCGGCATTCCGCATGTGTCGGGGCAGGGCCTCACCGACGCGCTGATGGAGCAGATCAAGCCGTTCCATCCGACCTTTCATCTCGGCGAGATGATCGAGACCGTGGAGAAGATCGGCGATCCCGCGTTCCGCTGCACCACCGATGCCGGCAAGGTGTTCGAATGCAAGGTGGTGGTGATCGCGGCCGGCGGCGGTTCGTTCCAGCCGAAGCGTCCGCCGGTACCGGGGATCGAAGCCTATGAAGGCACCTCGGTGCACTACGCCGTGCGCAAGATGGAAACGTTCCGCGACAAGAACGTGCTGATCGTCGGCGGCGGCGATTCCGCGCTCGACTGGACGCTCAACCTGCATCCGTTGGCCAAGCGCATCACGCTTCTGCACCGGCGCGACGATTTTCGTGCCGCGCCCCACAGCGTCGAGCAGATGCGCGCGCTGGTGGCCGACGGCAAGATGGATCTGCGGCTCGGTCAGGTCACCGCGCTCTCGGGTGCCGATGGCCAACTGACCGGTGCCACCGTCAAGGGCAACGACAACAATGTCAGCGATATTGCCTGCGACACCATGCTGCCGTTCTTCGGCCTGACCATGAAGCTCGGTCCGGTCGCGAACTGGGGCATTGCGCTGGAGAACAATCTGGTGCCGGTTGAGACCTCAGCGTTCGAGACCAACGTCTCCGGCATCTTCGCCATCGGTGACATCAACACCTATCCCGGCAAGATCAAGCTGATCCTGTGCGGCTTCCACGAGGGTGCACTGATGTCGCAAAAAGCCCACCGCTACGTCTATCCGGAGAAGCGCCTCGTGTTCCAGTACACGACCTCATCCTCCAGTCTGCAAAAGAAACTCGGTGTCAACTGACCGGGACGGGAGCGGGGAGACGACGCCCCATGTTTCTGGTGCTGGAATCGTTCGCGAAATCGCCGTAGTCTGCGGCCAAAGCAGTGGCGGCTTAGCAAGGTGATCGTAATGCGGAAACTCTTTTCCAGCTTTCGGCTGCTCGCGTTCCTCGCGCTCGGTGCGGTGAGCCCGGCTGCGGCGCAAGCGCAGCAGCCAACCGCTGCGGGCCTCTGGCAGAAGGTCGAAGACGGCAGGACGGTGGGCTGGTTCCTCTTCATCGACCACAACGGCATCTTCGAGGGCGTCATCGCCAAGACATTTCCGCGCCCCGGCGACGACCCGAACGAGGCCTGCACAAAGTGCACGGATGATCGCAAGAACCAGCCGGTGCTCGGGCTCTCCTTCATCCGCGACATGAAGCGTGACGGGTTGAAGTATGAGGGCGGCAACGTGGTCAATCCGCGCGACGGCAACATCTGGAAGGCCAAGATGACGGTGAGCCCGGACGGTCAGGTTCTGACCATGCGCGGCTTCCTCGGCATTTCCCTGTTCGGCAAGGACGAGACCTGGCAGCGTTTGCCGGATGCAACTATCGCCGAAGTCGATCCCGCCATCGTCGCCAAATATCTCCCCGCACAGGCCGCCGCGACCAAGCCGGCGCCCGTGCCCGCGACCAAAAAGGGTGGCGCGATGATGATGGCGCCCGCGGCGAAGAAGTAGGGCTGCTTTCACGCCGCCCGCGCAACGGACGTCAATACGTCCGCGCCTTCTTGCAAGGCGCATAGAACGTGCCGTTGCCGGCAACGACCCGCTCGAGGCATTGCCGGGGATCGGTGATCTCGCCGTCGACCTGAAAATAATAGGCCTGCGGTCCCAGGCTTAGGACGTAATGTCCCGGCGGAAGCTCGAGCTCTGCATCGCTGGCGTGAAGCTCGTACATTTCGGCTTTCCCCGGAATCGGCGAGATCCGGAACGGATAGGAGAAGTTGCGGATCACGCCGACGTCGTCTCCGCCACTCGTCGTCTTGCCTGCAGCGTCGGTCGAAAACTCTTTGACCTTCGCGACAACGCGGACCTCGACGCGCTCGGGGACCACATTTGCGATGTCCCGGCGGAACACGATGAACTTGACGTGGCCGTTCGGCAGATGCGGCCGATCGGGCTGCTTGAACTCCGGTGAAATCGCAATGCGCATGTCCGGCGCCATCACGCCGGTCGCGTTCAACTCAGCCAGCGACTTGTCGTCGATCGAGGCGTAGATGCCGTAGTCGCTCGGAAGTACGCGTGCTGGTGGAGGCGGAGCAGAGGGCACCATTTCCGGCTTGGCGACCGTGACCGTCGTCTCCGGCTTGGGCGCGACCTGCGCGATCTCCGGCGTCTGTGACGACATCAGCCGGCGCAGCGCGGCGATCTTGTCTCGCTGCGAGACGATCACGCTGACTGCGCCAACGACAACAAGGATGGCCACAGTACGCTTGATCACCGGTAGAAGCGGGCCCGAGACCGTCGGCTGCTTGCTGCGGGACGTCCCAATCGCCGAAGGCAAAACGGTCGCATCGCCGGACACCAGAAGACTGCCTGTTTCGGTTACCTTGGCTGATGTGAGTTGTTGCGGCGGCAAGCGCTCCAGTGGTGCCTGTTCGCGCGAAAATTTCTCGACCTCATCGATCGCGACCTCGAGGGCCTCTTTCATCTTGTCGATGTTTTTCGCGTCCGCGTAGGTGAACTGCTCCTGGAGCTTGTAGCGGGCGAGATCGTAGACCATCTGCCGCCGGGCTTCGGCGTCGTCTTTCACCGTCTCGAGCATGCGCGAAATCACCAGCGCAAACTGCACCTGGTTTGCGGGCAAATCGGTCGGGTCCTGTTGACCGGGAAGCAGGTCCCTCGAGTCACTCATAGCGCTGACGGTCCGAAGCCTGTCACGCCAATACCCAATTCTTCCATTCGAAACAGTCGGTTAAGCGGATGGCGGTCGCGTCCGCGCCAGCTTCGTACACGTCCTGACACGACAAGGAAAGCCTCCGAAGCGAAGCGCGGCGGAGCGTCGGCACATCATGCAGGATGTCCAGGCTGATCGAGCGAGGCTGTGGCGCCAGTAGTTCCCCGGAATGCGCGCTGGCGCTGGATTTGCATAGCTGTCGGCAAATCTGCCGGAGGAGTGAGTCGCCGCTGCCGCGCCTGTTCAAGGGCGTGAGCGGCGTCGCCTGTTCCTCGCGGCGCTAACTTCGATCCGTGAGATGAGGCTATGAGACTTGCAAGACTGTGTGCCGCAACGTTGGCGGGGCTGATGCTGCTGCTGGCGACATCGGCGATGGCGCGTGACGACGGACGCTATGCCAACTCGCCGCTCAAGCCCTGGTTCGAGAGTCTGCGCAGCGAGTACGGACAGTGCTGCTCGGATGCCGACGGCTATGTCGTCGCCGATGTCGATTGGGAGTCCGATAAGGGACACTACCGCGTGCATCTCGACGACGAATGGATCGTCGTGCCCGACGGCGCCGTGATCACCGAGCCGAACAAAATCGGCCGCACCATGGTGTGGAAGCACTATATCGACGGCCACCCGCGCGTGCGGTGTTTCATGCCGGGCAGCATGACGTGAGATTGCCGACAGCGCCCGCACCGTATGCGGGCGCCGCAAGTGACGCGAGCCGCGTGCGCGACCAAGCGACGACGAAACGCTTCGCCTCTCGTGTTTCAGGCCGGTTTCGAAAGCTGATGCTACGCTCAGGTCACCGGCGCCGGATTGAACAGCGTGAGGTCATTGTGAATGCCCCAGCGATCCGACCACGGCTTGGTGCGGCCAGAGGCGACGTCGAGGATCAGGCGGAACAGGTCCCAGCCGGTCTCCTCGATGGTCTTCTCGCCGGTGGCAATGCCGCCCGCGTCGAAATCGATCAGATCCTTCCAGCGCCGCGCCAGCTCGGTGCGGGTCGCGACCTTGATCACGGGCGCGGCTGCGAGGCCGTAAGGCGTACCGCGGCCGGTGGTGAACACCTGCAGCGTCATGCCGGAGGCGAGCTGGAGCGTGCCGCAGATGAAGTCGGACGCCGGCGTTGCCGCGAACAGCATGCCCTTCTGCGTCGCCTTCTGGCCGGGCGAGAGTACGCCGGTGATGGCGCTCGAGCCGGACTTGACGATCGAGCCGAGAGATTTTTCGACGATGTTGGCGAGGCCGCCCTTCTTGTTGCCGGGCGTGGTGTTGGCGCTGCGATCGGCACCGCCACGGGCGAGGTAGGAATCGTACCAGGCCATCTCACGCACCAGCGCGCGGCCGACGTCCTCGTTGATGGCGCGGCGGGTGAGGAGCTGGATAGCGTCGCGCACCTCGGTGACTTCCGAGAACATCACGGTGGCGCCGGCGCGCACCAGAAGGTCGGCGGCGAAGCCGAGGGCGGGGTTGGCCGTGACGCCGGAGAAGGCATCGCTGCCGCCGCATTGCAGGCCGATCACGAGGTCGGAAGCCGGGCAGGTCTCGCGCGTGCGCTTGTTCAGGATTTTCAGGCGGGCCTCCGCCTGGGTCATGATCGCGTCGACGATCGCGCCAAAGCCGTCGAAGGCTTCGTCCTGCATCCGCACGATGGCATCACTGATGCCCTCGGGCACCAGCCGCTCGGGCGCGAGTTTCTCGCAGCCGAGACTGATGACGAGGATCTCGCCGCCGAAATTCGGATTGAGCGCGAGGTTCTGCAGCGTGCGGATCGGCACCACGGCGTCGGGCGCATTGATCGCGACGCCGCAGCCGTAGGCATGGGTCAGCGGCACTACGTCGTCGACATTCGGATATTTCGGCAAGAGCTCGCTGCGGATGCGCTTCACCGCATATTCCATCGTGCCCTTGACGCATTGCACGGAGGAGGAGATGCCGAGGATGTTCTTGGTGCCGACGGAACCGTCGGGATTGCGAAAGCCTTCGAAGGTAAAACCTTCGAGCGGCGGCAGCGGCGCGGGCACGGCGGTGGATATTTCCAGCTTGTCGAGAGCAGGGGCGTCCGGCATGCGGATGCGCGCCTCATCGACCCACTCGCCAGCCAGGATCGGCGAGAGCGCGTAACCGATCACCTCGCCATAGCGGATGATCGGTTCGTTCTGCGCGATGTCGATCAGTGCCGTCTTGTGCCCTTGCGGCACGAAGGCGCGCAGCGTCAGTCCACAGGCAAAGCGGGAGCCGGCGGGAAGCCCGAAATCATTGACCACGATCGCGACGTTGTCGCGCGCGTTGAGCTTGATGTAGCGGGGCTGTTCTTTCGCTGCGACGTCCTGGTCCATGGAAGGACTCCGGGGATTGTAGGGTGGGTTAGCGCAGCGCAACCCACCACTGTCTGCATCCGTCGAACCAGAAGAGGTGGGTTACGCTGCGCTAACCCACCCTACGACATCAACCCATCAACCCGGATAGGTATAGGCGGTCTTCACCGTTGTGTAGAACTCGCGCGCATAGGAGCCCTGCTCGCGGGCGCCGTAGCTCGAGCCCTTCCGGCCGCCGAACGGCACGTGATAGTCGACGCCGGCGGTCGGCAGATTGACCATCACCATGCCGGACTCGCTGTTGCGCTTGTAGTGCGAGGCGTATTTCAGGCTGGTGGTGCAGATGCCCGAAGCGAGACCGAACTCGGTGTCGTTGGAGATCGCCAGCGCCTCGTCGTAGTTCTTGGCGCGGATGACAGCGGCGACCGGGCCAAAAATCTCCTCACGGGCGATGCGCATGTTGTTGTTGGCCTCGGTGAACAGCGCCGGCTGGAGGTAGTGGCCGGGCGTCTCGCGCTTGAGCAGCTCGCCGCCGAAGGCGAGCTTGGCGCCCTCGTCCTGGCCGATCTTGATGTAACGGAGGTCCTGGTCGAGTTGGCTTTGATCGACCACCGGGCCGATATGGACGCCGGCCTTGAGCGCGTCGTCCACCGACAGGCCGTTCAGGCGCTCGGCGACCGCGGCGACGAAGCGGTCATGGATGCCTTCGGTGACGATCAGGCGCGAGGACGCCGTGCAGCGCTGGCCGGTCGAGAAATAGGCGCCGTTGACGGCGACCTCGACGGCGATCTTGAGGTCCGCGTCGTCGAGCACGACCAGCGGATTCTTGCCGCCCATCTCGAGCTGGAACTTCTTCATCGGGTTCGAGAGCACGCAGGCCTGCGCGATCTTGCGGCCGGTCTGCACCGAGCCGGTGAAGGAGATCGCCGCCACGTCGGGGTGGTCGAGCAGGGTCTGGCCGACCACGGAGCCGGAGCCGACCACGAGGTTGAACACGCCGGCCGGAATGCCGGAGCGGGTGATGATCTCGGACAGCGCGTGCGCCGAGCCGGGCACCAGCTCGGCCGGCTTGAACACCACCGTGTTGCCGTAGCAGAGCGCCGGCGCGATCTTCCAGGCCGGGATCGCGATCGGGAAATTCCAGGGCGTGATCATGCCGACGACGCCCACCGGCTCGCGGGTCAGCTCGACGTCGAGGCCGGGGCGGACGGAGGCGCCTTTCTCGCCGATCAGGCGCAGCGCCTCGCCGGCGAAGAACGCGAAGATCTGGCCGGCACGGGCGACCTCGCCGATGCCCTCGGGAAGCGTCTTGCCCTCCTCACGGGCGAGCAGGCGGCCGAGCTCTTCCTTGCGGGCGAGGATTTCGAGAGAAATCTTGTTCAGTGCATCGTAGCGCACCTGCGGCGTCGACTGCGCCCAGGCGGGGAAGGCGGCTTTCGCGGCCGCGATCGCTTTCTCGGTCTGCGCCTTGTCGGCCTTGGCGTATTCGCCGACCAGATCGTTGGTGTTGGAGGGATTGATGTTCTTGGTGACGCCGGAGCCGTCGACCCATTCACCGCCGATGAAGTTCTTCAGGATCGCAGTCATCTCGTTCCTCCAGGGAAAGTTTTCTAACGCACGAGGCAAGGACGCTTGTCGTCGAAGGTCCAGCCGGGGATCAGGTCCTGCATGGCAGTAGCGTCATCACGGGCGCCGAGTCCATGCTGCTTGTAGAGTTCATGCGCAGCTTCGATGGCCGCGCGGTCGATCTCGATGCCGAGGCCCGGACGATCCGGGACCGCGATCTTGCCGCCCTTGATCCGGAGCGGTTCCTTGGTGAGCGCCTGGCCATCCTGCCAGATCCAGTGGGTGTCGATCGCGGTGACCTTGCCGGGGGCCGCGGCGCCGACATGGGTGAACATCGCGAGCGAAATGTCAAAATGGTTGTTGGAGTGCGAGCCCCAGGTCAGGCCGTTGTCACGGCAGGTCTGGGCGACGCGTACCGAGCCTTGCATGGTCCAGAAATGGGGGTCGGCCAGCGGGATGTCCACCGCACCCAGGCGCAGCGCGTGGCTCAGCTGGCGCCAGTCGGTCGCGATCATATTGGTTGCGGTCGGCAAGCCGGTGGCGCGGCGGAACTCGGCCATGATCTCGCGGCCGGAGAAGCCGGCCTCGGCGCCGCAAGGGTCCTCGGCATAGGCGAGGATGCCGTGCATGTTCTTGCAGAGGCTGATGGCTTCGTCGAGCGACCAGGCGCCGTTCGGGTCCAGCGTGACGCGCGCATTGGGAAAGCGCTTTGCGATCGCCGTGACGGCCTCGATCTCCTGCTCGCCGCGGAGCACGCCGCCCTTGAGCTTGAAGTCGGCGAAGCCGTAATGGTCCTGCGTCGCCTCCGCCAGCCGCACCACCGTCTCAGGCGTCATCGCCTCCTGATGACGCAGGTTGAACCAGTCGGGCTTGCCGGTTTCGCCCTTGACGTAGTCGAGCTTGCTCTTGCGCCGGTCCCCGACGAAGAAGAGGTAGCCGAGCGTCTCGACACTGTTGCGCTGCTGGCCTTCGCCGAGCAGCGCCGCGACGGGAAGATTGAGGTGCTGGCCGAGCAGGTCGAGGAGGGCGGATTCGATCGCGGTAACCGCGTGGATCATCACGCGAAGGTCAAACGTCTGCTTGCCGCGGCCACCGGCGTCGCGGTCGGCGAAGGTCGTGCGAATGTCTGCGAGGATGTTGTTCATCGCGCCGACAGTCTTGCCGATCACGAGATCGCGGGCGTCCTGGAGCGTCTGCCAGATCTTTTGCCCGCCCGGCACCTCGCCGACGCCGGTGTGACCGGCATTGTCGGTGAGGATGACGATGTTGCGGGTGAAGAACGGCGCATGCGCGCCGCTCAAATTGAGGAGCATGCTGTCGCGGCCCGCGACCGGGATCACCTGCATCGTTGTGACGACCGGTGCGCCGGCGACTGACGCGCCGGAGATATCAGTCTGGGCCATCGCGCGCTCCTCCCTGTTGTCTTGCTTTTATTCTGCCGCCTGTTGTGTCGATCCTGCGGCGGGCAAACTCTTCACCAGCGCGGCCAGTTCGGCAATCTCCTGCTCGGTGAGATCGGTCAGCGGCGTGCGGACCGGGCCGGAATCGCGGCCGATCACCTTCATGCCGGCCTTGATGATCGAGACCGCATAGCCCTTCTTGCGGTTGCGGATCGCGATCAGCGGCAGGATGAAATCCTTCAGGCCGGCGTGGATGGTCGCATGGTCGCGCTTGCGCACTGCCGCGTAGAAATTGGTGGCGAATTCCGGCACGAAGTTGAACACAGCCGACGAGTAGGTCGTCACGCCCATGTCGAGATAGGGCAGCGCAAACGTCTCGGCGGTCGGCAGGCCGCCGACATAGGTCAGACGGTCGCCGAGCTTGGTGTAGACGCGGGTCATCAATTCGATGTCGCCGATACCGTCCTTGTAGCCGACGAGGTTCGGGCAGCGCTCGGCGAGGCGGGCGACTGTGTCGGGCTGCAGGATGGCGTTGTCGCGGTTATAGACGATGACGCCGATCTTCACGGCGGCGCAGACGGCCTCGACGTGGGCGGCAAGGCCTTCCTGCTCGGAATGGGTGAGGTAGGGCGGCAGCAGCAGCAGGCCGTCAGCGCCGGCCTTCTCGGCGCCGATCGCGATCTCGCGGGCGATGGCGGTGCCATAGCCGGTGCCGGCGAGCACGGGCACGCGGCCCTTGGTCTCCTCGACGGCGACCTTGACCACTTGCGGGACTTCGGTCGGGGTCAGCGAGAAGAACTCGCCGGTGCCGCCGGCGGCGAACAGACCGGCGACATCATAGCCGCACAGCCAATCCATGTTGGTGCGGTAGGTCGCCTCGTCGAAGGAATAGTCAGCCTTGAACGGCGTGACGGGGAAGGACAGGAGGCCGGATCCGATCTTCTGGGCCATTTCCTGCGGAGTCATCTTGCTCATGGGCGCTGCTCCCTGTTTCTCGTGTTGTGGAGGACGCAACAAGGCCGCGCGTCCATGCGCCGTTGTTTAGGCAACCGTTCGATGCGCGTCCAAGCCAAAGCCTATATCGACCGATGCGGATTGAGCATCAATCTTCCACCACTTCCGCCGAGGACAATTCGCTGGCGATTTTGACCAGCGCGGACAGCAGCGGGTTCTCGTCGTCGCGGCGCCAGACCATGAACAGCTCGACCGGAACGCGGTTGCGCAGCTTCAGGGGGCGCAGCCGAACGTCGGAAATCTTCAGGCCGGCGGCCGCGGCCGGCACGATGGCGAGGCCAAGGCCCGCGCGCACCATCGCGAGGATCGAGTGGATCTGGCTGAGGTGCTGGACATAGCGCGGCAGGATATCGGCGCGGCTGAACTGCGCCACCAGCAGGTCGTGGAAGTAGCGGCTCTCATAGGGCGAGTACATCACGAAGGGCTGGCCGTCGAAATCCTTGATGGTGATGCTGTCGGCATTCGCCAGCGGATGCTTCTTCGGGATCGCGGCGAGCAGCGGCTCGGCGACAACCCTGCGGCTCGCAAGCTCCGGCCGCGCGATCGGCGGCCGCAACAGGCCGGCATCGATCTGGCCCGAGGTCAGCGCCTCGAATTGGTCGCCGGAGACCATCTCCTTCAGCGAGAAATCGACCTCCGGCAGCTTGGCGCGGCAGGCCGCGACCAGCTCGGGGAGGAACCCGTACGCGGCGGCGGCTGTGAAGCCGATTTTGACCGAGCCGGTCTTGCCGAGCGCGATGCGGCGCGCGACTTGCGACGCGCTTTCCGCAAGCTTCAGGATGCGCCGCGCCTCGGGCAGGAAGCTGCGCCCGGCCGGCGTCAGGCGCACCGAGCGGCTGGTGCGCTCCAGCAGCGGCGCGTCGATGATGTGCTCCAGCACCTGGATCTGCCGGGACAGGGGCGGCTGGGTCATGTTGAGCCGCGCCGCGGCGCGGCCGAAGTGCAGTTCTTCGGCCACCGTAACGAAACAGCGGAGCTGGTTGAGGTCGAACATCGATACATGCCTTAGATGAATAAGGCGTTTCCCTGGCACTTCTAGCATCGATCATCCCCAAAACAAAGACGGCGGCTTTTGAGGGCCGCCGTTGAGTTGCCTGTCCCACTCCGATCACTCGGAGCGCTCAGGAGGAACGTTTGAGCACCACCCGCTCGATCTTGCCAACCACCACGAGGTAGGCGACCGCGGCCACCAGCGCGTTGATGCCGACGAACACCAGGGCACCGTTGAAGGAGCCGGTCGCGGCCACGATGTAGCCGATCACGATCGGCGTGGTGATCGAGGAGAGGTTGCCGAAGGAATTGAACAGGCCGCCGGAGACGCCGCCGGCTTCCCTGGGCGAGGTGTCGGAGACGACCGCCCAGCCGAGTGCGCCGATACCCTTGCCGAAGAAAGCGAGCGCCATGAAGCCGACCACCAGCGCCTGGCCGTCGACATAGTTGCAGGCGATGATCGACATCGACAGCAGCATGCCGCCGACGATCGGGATCTTGCGCGCCATGGTCAGCGAACCGGTCTTGCGCAGGATGGCGTCGGAGATGACGCCGCCGAGCACGCCGCCGATGAAGCCGCACAGCGCGGGCAGCGTTGCGACGAAGCCGGCTTGCAGGATCGACAGGCCGCGCTCCTTGACGAGGTACACCGGGAACCAGGTCAGGAAGAAATAGGTCAGCGTGTTGATGCAATACTGGCCGAGATAGACGCCGAGCATCATGCGGTTGGAGAGCAGCTGGCGGATATGATCCCATTTCGGACCGGAGTCCGGCGCACGCTCGTCTTTGGGCGCGTCGAGATCGACCAGCGCGCCGCCTTCCCTGATGTAGTCGAACTCGGCCTCGTTGATCGAAGGATGCTCCTTCGGTCCGTAGACGGTCTTGATCCAGGCGAGGCCCATGATTACGCCGAGGCCGCCCATCACGAAGAACACGTAGCGCCAGCCGTAATCATGGGCGATCCAGCCCATCAGCGGCGCGAAGATCACGGTGGCGAAATACTGTCCGGAATTGAAGAAGGCCGACGCGGTGCCGCGCTCATTGCCGGGAAACCAGGCGGCGACGATGCGGGCGTTGGCGGGGAAGGACGGCGCCTCCGCGACGCCGACGAGGAGGCGAAGCGCGAACAGCACAATGATCGCAGTGCCGGCGCTGAAGAAGCCGACCCAGCCCTGCATCATGGTGAACAGCGACCAGACGATGATGCTGAAGGCATAGACGAGGCGCGAGCCGT
This sequence comes from Bradyrhizobium ganzhouense, assembly GCF_049949285.1. Lineage (NCBI taxonomy): Bacteria > Pseudomonadati > Pseudomonadota > Alphaproteobacteria > Hyphomicrobiales > Nitrobacteraceae > Bradyrhizobium > Bradyrhizobium ganzhouense. Next base: position 6,193,178 of record NZ_CP181318.1, on the reverse strand, counting down.
AGCGGTCGAGCAGCCAGCCGCCCGGCACCTGAGCGGCGACGTAGGACCAGCCGAACGCCGAGAAGATCCAGCCCATGGCGACGGGATCGAGATGGAGTTCCTTGGAGAGCGCGGCGCCCGCGATCGAGAGCGTGGCGCGGTCGGCGTAATTGACGGTCGTGACCAGGAACAGCATGGTCACGATGAACAGCCTGACGCGAGACCTCCTCACGTCCGTTGCGGACACGACTGCGCTCATCAGGCGCCTCCTTAGAACTCGAAATGTTTCCTCACGACGACTCCTAGAGGCGCACGCGGGAAAGTGTCCAAGTTCAAGGGAGTATCGATTGATGCCGTATTTGAATTGATGGAACGGCAGGTCGCGGGAACGTATTGTGACGGCCATCGGAAAAAGGCATCGCCCGCCCCAGCGCGCAATTGCGCACAAGGCGGGCGATGACAGCGAGGGTGTGATGTGGAGAGGACTGTCGTCCTCTCGCGTTGCTGTGAAGGATCAGTCCTTCAGCCGGACGGCCGGCAGCAGGCGGGTGTGATCCTCGCCGCGCACCGCGTCGAGCTCGTCCGGCTCCAGGCCGAGCGCCTTCAGGATGGTCGGCGCGACCTGCCGGTTCGTAACGCGCTCGCCAACGACCGTTGGAGCGAGTTTCGGATTGGAGACGACGAGCAGGACGTGTGTATCGTCCTCGGCGAAGCCGCCATGTTCGGCAATCTTGGCCTTGCTCTTGCTGTAGATCGTACCGGCGATCGGCTGGATGATGATATCGGGCGTACGACCTTCCGCCGGATCGCCGAACCGATCGACCAGCTCCTCACCGGCATAGACCTTCTCGATATGAGCCTTGTTGCTGCCCTTGCGGTCGGCCTCGAGGATCGCGACGGCCTTCGCGGCATCACCCTGGTTCTTGAGCCAGATCAGGGCGACGTCATCGGCGGTCTCCTGGGCCAGCGCAACGCCGCCATTCGTGAGCAAGTCAGCCGGGTCGGTCACGTCGGCGCGTGCGCCGCCGCCCAGCTTCGGGTTGGTGCTGCCGACCAGCATGTGAAGCTTGTTGACGTCGATCGGCGACTGGCCGTGCTTGGCGCCGACGATGACCAGCGTGTCGCGGGCGAGGTGCTGGTCCGCGAGCGCATCCAGCATCTGGCCGAGCGAGGCGTCGACGAAGTCGAGCGAGGCCTGAAGTTGCGGGCTCGGCGTTGCAGCTGCGTCCAGATATCCGTCGGCGGTCACTTTCTGGCCGACGCTGACCGCCTGGAAGTTCATGCCGAATATCGCGGGAACGCCGACCTTGGTTGTGCCGGTGTGATCAAAGCCCTTGATCCAGTTGAGCACGGCGGTGACCTTGAGCTGATCATAGGTGCGTGTGAAGCTCGGATCGGTGGTCCAGTCCGCGCCGGGCTGCCCGGGCACCGAGGTCGAGTTGATCTCGGGCGCATAGAGCTCATCGAGGCCCTTGCCGGATGGGCCGCTGATGATCTCGTAGGCGGGGTGCTTATCGGACCATGCGGTGCGCTTACCGGCTGCGTGGATCACTTCCATGATGGTGTTGAGCTTCAGGAATTGATGCGGATAGACCAGCTCGCATTTGCCGTTCTTTAGGCGCATCGGCAGGTTTGCAGGGCTGATATGATTGGAACCGGCCGGGCCGCCGCCGTCGAGCTTGGTCAGGTCGTAGTCGAGGTTCTCGGCAAACAGCGTCTCGGTTCCGGGCGTGCCCTGGCAGTTGCTACCGGGTGCGAACAGTGTGCGATCGTAGGAATCGTCATAGAAAACACCATGGGTTTTCGGGGTTCCGCCGGTCATGAACGCCATGAGGCCAGGAAAGGAGTCCGAGGGCCGCGAAGTGTGCGCATCGGCGAAGTGCACGCCATGCGCGAGCAGCCGGGCGAAGCTCGACGACGGGTGCGAACTGACGTAGCGCTGCAGGTCGACCTCATGCATGCCGTCGACGCTGATCAGCAGGACCTGCTTGACGGCGTCCTTGTCCTTGTCCTTGTCCTTGTCTTTGTCGTCGGCGCGCGCGAACGATGGGGCTAGGAGCGAGAGACTCAGGGTCGAGGCAAAAGCGATAGCGACGGCCGCATAGGGCCGTTTTTCGATCGTCATTGTTGGACTCCCCAGTGATATCGGATGTTGTTTTGACGTGCAGGCACGCGACACCGCGCAGCGGAGAGCTTGCGCTCCCGCCGCGTGCGTCAATTTGTAGCGTTGGGAAAACTAGGTAGCGGCGATGAACGCTGGATGACGCCGCGATTACGCTGCGCGCGAAAATTTTTGTGTGCGTGGCGTCGTCAGTTCAAACAAGCGCCAGGTTTGTCGGATGCACGCCGGTAAAGATGCGCTGGATGCTCTCGTTGCCGAGTCCGAAGACGTGGCCGAACAGATCGGCAAACAGTGCGCGATAATCGGTCAGCACGGGATAGTCGCGGTTCTGGAACAGATGCGGCTGCTCGACCTTGACCTGCTCGCCGAGGATGCGGCCGCCATTGATGCCGCCGCCGAGCACCCAATAGACGCTGCCATGACCGTGATCGGTGCCGCGGTCGCCGTTCTCGCGGAAGGTACGGCCAAATTCGGAGATCACGACCACCACCGTATCGCGCCACGCGGCCGGCCCGACTTCCTCCGAGAAGCCGACAAGCGCGCGCCCGAGTTCGCCAAGCCGGTCGGCGAGGTAGCCGTTGGCGGCACCCTGGTTGACATGGGTGTCCCAGCCGCCGACGTCGACGAAGCCGAGGTTGAACTGCTCGCGCATCAACCGGCCGATGCGCCGTGCCGACAATTCGAAGCCGCGCGGCGAGACCGCGCCGCGATTGGCGGCATTCATCTCCTCGGAGACCGAGCGGTAGACGTCGTCGCGCACGCGAAAGCCCTCCGACACCGAGGATGCCAGGTTGGATTGGGCGTACATCTTCTTGATCAGATCGGCCTGACGGTCGTCGACGCCGGGTTTGGCGACGTTGTTGATGCTGGTGTTCGGCACCTGCGATTTGCCGCGGAAGATCAGCGGCAGCTGGTCGGTGAACGCGATCGGCTTGACGCGCGTCAGCTCGGTGGCGAGCCGGCTCATGAAGCCCGAACGATAGTCGCGCGAGCCGCCGGCGGACTGGCCGAGCTCGATCGTGTCCTGGGTCTCGAAATGGCTGCGGGTCAGGTCGTCGCTGGTGCCGGCGAAGGGGATGAAGGCGATCTCGCGTTTGGCCCAGAGCGGATAGATGCTGTCGCGCAGGGCCGGATGCAGTCCCCAATCGGCGTCGAGCGCCAGCGCGGCATTGGGATTGCCGATGTCGGGCTTGGCGATGGCGAGCGTCGGTCGTGATGCACGATAGAATTCGCTCGAGACAGGCACGACGACATTCGCCGCGTCATAGGCGCCGCGCAAGAACACCACGAGCATGCGGGCATCGGTTGCCGGCGCGGCCCAGACGCGGCCTGCCACCGTGAGCGGAGCGAGTGCGGCAAAGGTCTTGATCAGCTCGCGACGGTTCATGGCGATCTCCGTAGCTCAGTGCATGAATTCCGGTGAGGACAGGAACAGCGTGTTCCAGTCCTGCGGTGAAACCGCCCGGTCGAGCGAAGCCAGCGTCGCCGGGCCGAGCGTCTTGCGAAGGCCGTTGAAGTAGAGCGCGTTCTGGAGCAGCGGGAACGCGGGCTGCTCGACCGGGTTCGGTCCGTCGGGTTTGAACAGGCCGGACGAGCCCGATCCGATCTGGCGCGCGATCTCGAAGCGAACCATCATTTGCCCCGGGCCGTTCCACGACGCCGAGGTCAGCGCATAGCCGTCCGGCGTGTCGTGGTTGAACAGGCCCTCGCCGAGGCGATTGATCCAGCCCTGGATCGGCGCCGTGTTCAGGATCACCCGGTCGTCATAGGCGAGACGGACCGCCGACAGCACGTATTGCACGGGATCCTTGAAGCGCGTGCCGGGTTTTAGCGCGGCTTCGAATTCGGGCGAATGAATCATCGTGGCGAGGACCGCTGCAATGTCGCCGTCGGTGGTTCTGAAGGTCTGCGCCATCCGCTGCACCAGCGCTTCGGGAGGATTATCCGAGACGAAGTAGGTCGCGATCTTGCGCGACACATGGCTAGCGGTCGCCGGATGGTGGACCAGGATGTCGATGGCCTCGTCGACTTCAGCGAGCCCGCGGCCCTTGATGACATGACCGAGGAAGGTCTTGTCGCTGTAATCGTGACGGGACGGGTTGAACTCGAAGGCGCCTTCGCGCACGAGCTGGGACTGCAATTCCGGCTTGAGCTTCGGGTCTTCCGGCTTGGTGTCGATACCGACCCCGGTCAGGATTTTCGCGAGCGCCTCGACGTCGGCCTGGGTGTAACCGGAGCCGACACCCATGGTGTGCAGCTCCATGATCTCGCGGGCGTAGTTCTCGTTCAGGTGGCCGGCCGCGTTGTCGGCATTGTCGAGATAGCGCAGCATCGCGGGATGACGAACGGTCGCTGCGAGCAGGTCGTGAAACTTGCCGAGCGAATTGGGACGAATGGCGTGATCGATGTAGTCGCCGACCAGCACGCGCAGATTTGCTTTGTACTGGTGGACGTTGAAATGATTGAACCAGAACCAGACCATGCGCTCGCGCAGCTGGTCGGGCGCGTAGAGCGCGCGCAGGATGGTGCGCGCCGCGGCCTGCTTGGCGCGATCGTTCATCGCCTGCTGAAAGACCTGCTGAGCGGCTTTCTTCTGCTCGGGGTCGACGACCTGATTGGCGCTCTTGGATTGCTGCTCGAAGGCGACAGCAATGTCGAACGGGAAGCTGTGGACGTCGGGCATCGCGTCGATCTGCGCCTTTGCGGCGTCGGGCAAAACCGGATTGCCGGCCGGATGCAGCTGCTCCTGCAGCCAGCGTTCGGCACCAAGCCCGTGCATGTGCGCGGCACTCGCGGTGCTCGCGCCAAAGGTCAGCCGATCGAGCAGAGCGAGATCATGCGGATTGAGATCGTCGGCGCGGGCCGTGTTCGGGTGTAGGCCTGCAGCGAGCGCCACGAGCGCCGCAACGCTCGACCAGTAAAGCCGACGATATCCGCTTCTGCTATCCACGATCGGTCCCGACGGGTTCGGACTGCATGAGGACACCCACATCCCATGACTCGTCCGTCATCATGCGCCGGTCGGCTGAACCTGCCCTGAATGGAATGGATTGAATTGACGGCAGCGCGATCAAATTCCAGCGAGCGGCAACAATGCGCCGTTCCGGTTCCCGCGCCGTCTGCAATCCCTTCTATTGCTGCGCGCCCGGCAGGAGCGGAGCCAGCAGTCCGCGGGTGACGCCCGGCGGCACGGCGTCCAGGCCGAGCACCGCGCTCGCGGCGGGTAGCGTGGCATCGGCCATTGCCGCGTGGCCTTCGGCGCTCGGATGCACGGCGCCGCCATAGACGGCCGAGAGCACACCCCAGGTCGCGTCGTGGATGTCGGTCGGCTGACTCGCCGACGGCAATCCTTGCGGATAGGTCATCGCCGCAAAATAGCTGTCATTGGCATCGCGGATCCAGCGCGCGCGGGGCAGGTAGGCGCGATATTCCGAGGCGCCGCGGCCGCACAGCATCGGCTGGCTCGCCGCGCTGACGATATCCGGATTGAAGCTCTGGCCGTTCTCGGCGAAGCAAGTGCGATCGAATTCGGGATCATTGCCGGAATGAGCGCAAAAACCGTGATCGGCGAACGCAGCCTGATGCGTGTCGACGAAGGTCATGCGGTCCGCCTCGGGATCGCGACACAACGCGCCGCGCGTGCAGGTGGCGAGCCCCTTCAGTTGTGGCAGGAACTCAGTGTCGACGAAGGTCGAGACGCGGGCAAGACGTTGCGGATCGGCATTGAAGGCGGGATGAATGTCGAAGCCGCCGCGGCCGCCGCGACAGGGCACGCCGCCATCGGCCAGCGCCGGATTGGCGTAGGAGACGTAGACCACGTGCGAGAGATCGCCGCCGAGCAGCGGCTTCAGCTCCTCGCGCAGCTTGACGAAATTCTGCGGCAGCTCGCGCTGGAGCGCATCGCGGGAATCATCGACGCTCGCCATCACGCCGGAGCGGCGAAACAGTGCACGCTCGGTCGCGGTGTCGACGATGACGTCGGCGACGAGGCCGGAGAAGTAGACGTCGTTGGCGCCGATCGAGAGCAGCACGAGGTCGAGATTGCGCTCAGGCTGACGTTTCTTGGCCTCGGTGAGTGCCTCGCGCAACTCCGCGACCTGGGCATTCACGCTGGTGTTGCAGACGCCGCTCTTGCCGGGCGGGCATTCGCGGGCGCGCTGCGAGCCGAGCAGCCCGTCGCTGATGCTGGCGCCGGTGCAGGCGAGCGGCAGATAGGTGACGGCGATATGGGTGTAGCGCACCGCGAGCGCGAGCGCGGTGCGGGCCTGGTAGCTGTAGAGCGAGCGATGGCAGGGCGAGTTGAGCCAGAGCGCGCTGTAGCGCTGCCAGTTGGCAAGCGTATCCGGCGCCTCGCAGGCGCGACCGCCCTTGAAGCCGGCGCGGCTCGGCCGGTAATACTGTCCGCCGGCGGTGCCGAGATAGGAGCGGAAGCAAAAGCCCTCGTCCGACAGCGCCAGCGGCCGGTCCGGATTGCCTTCGCCGGAGGCGATGCTGTCGCCGAGGCCTGCGATGAAGATGTCGCGGACCTGGATCTCGGTCTGAACGCGCTGGCTCGGATCGGAGCCGGACGCGACATCGACGCTCGCGACGGTCTGCTTGCCGTAGCGGACCCGCAGATTGACCGGCTCGGCGCAGTCGAAGGTCGAGGTCTGCGGTCCGTCGCCGTCGTCGAACGACCACGCGCAGGTGGCGCCGACCGGCACTGCGCCGGTCAGGCGCACGGTGACGGGGTGGTCGATCGGGGTGATGTAGTTCTCTTTGACGTTGTCGCGGGTGCAGGGCTGGTTGATCCGGCCCTGGAGATCGATGCAGAGCCGGTTGACCATGTTGCGGGCCCAGCCGCGGCCCTCGCTCTGCAGCTCCAGCGACTGCTCGGCGGCGAGGATGCTGCGGTTACGCGCATTCTCGACATGCAGCAGGAAGTCGCGCTCCTCGCGGAACAGGCGGAAGCGGTTGCGGACCTCCCAGGTGATCTGCATGGCGCCGGCATCCTGCGCAACTGCGCGCTGAAGCGGCAAAACGGTAAGGAGCCCGGCCAGCAGCAGGGCGCCCGAGAGCAAACGGCGAAGGAAAACAGCGATCATGGCCCGCGTCTTCAACGGCAAAGTTGAGGCGGAAATAAGAGAGCATGGCCCTCCGCCTCGCAACCTTTGTCTGCCGCTCTTGCGGGCTGCCGGCGTGACCGCTGGCTTGCGTTATCGTCGTTTGCTGGCCTGGCGCACTAACCGCTCGCGCTCCATCGGCGTCACCTGCTTGGGCAGGTTGCCCTGCGCGCAGGCTTCTGCCAGCCGCCGCCGCTCCTGCCAGGGTCGGACGACGTTCATCCAGAGCTCGCGGGTGCCCATGATTGAGATGGCGAGGCCGAACGGGATCACGAAATAGAGGATGCGGAAGACGAGCAGGGTCGCCAGCAGCTGCTCGCGGCCGAATTCGGGCAGTGCCACCAGCATGGCGGCGTCGAACACGCCGATCGAGCCCGGAGCATGGCTGGCGAAGCCCAGCAGCGTCGCCAGGATGAACACCACGGCGAGCGACAGGAAGTCGATCGGCGGATTGGCGGGCATCAGCAGGTACATCGCAAGAGCGCAGAAGCCGAGATCGACCACCCCGATCAGGATCTGCACCAGCGTCAGCGGCGCCGACGGCAGCACGACCTTCCAGCCCTTCTGGCCGAGCTCGCGGCGTTTGTCGCCCATGCAGAGCCAGACCAGATAGGCGGCGATGGAGGCGAGGCCGCCGAGCGCGATCAGCCGATTGATCGACGACGGCAGCTGATCCATGTAGGAGGCCGCATCCGGGTGGATGGTCATGCCGATCGAGAGCACGAAGATGTTACCGAGCCAGAAGGTCAGGCCGGAGAGGAAACAGATCTTGGCGACGTCGATCGCGTTCAGCCCGTAGTCCGAGTAGATTCGGAAACGGATCGCACCGCCCGTGAACACGGTGGCGCCGATGTTGTGGCCGATCGAATAGGACGTGAAGCTCGACAGCGCTGCGATGCGGTAAGGCACGTGCTTCTTGCCGATCGTTCGCAGTGCAAAAAAGTCGTAAAAGGTCAACGTACAGAACGCGAAGAACACGCAGATCGCGGCCAGGCCGATATGCCCGCGGGGAATATCGGTCAATGCGGTCAGGATGACGCTGGTATCGATGCCCTTGAGGGTGCGCAGCAGCGTGGTGACCGCGAAGGCGATGATCATCACGCTCGCGGCAATACCGAGCCGTCGCCAGCCGATCCATCTCTTGAAGCCGCGCTTCAGCGCGGGCAGCAGTCCGTGCATTCATCCTCCCGGCGGGGGGCAAGACCGACCGGGCCAGACATTGGCCGGTCGGCTGCGATCACTGCCCGATATGGGCGTCGATCGCTAGACTTGATGTAGCTCATTTAAGGCAAAAACAGCGGCTTGTGCAGCCCTTGACAACGACAGGTTCTGCGCCGGAGCGGTTGTTTTTGTCACAACTGGTTCACATTGCGCGCGCGTTAAGCATTAAGCATATGAGTCGAGACGCCGACTTGCATCGTGCATCCGTATATTCAGATGGTTTCAAATCCTGCGCTCGCAAGCATTGTTCCAGCGCAAACGCTGCGGGCTTTCTTTGGAACGACGGCGCGGTGCCGAGCAGCAGCCCACCAAGGCGCTGCCGAAAATGGCAGATCCGCAGCTGAAGCAGGGCTTTTTGACGCACCTTGAAGAAACCAAGCAGCAGGTCACACGGCTGGAGGAAGTGTTCGAGATGCTTGCGAAAACGCTCGAGGAAGAGAAGGCGACGGACAAGAAACTGACCACGCTTGCCGAGAGCAAGGTGAACCTGCGGGCGGCGAGCTAAGGCCGAGCCGCAAGGGCGCCGCGCGGTCGTCCGCATGTCGCGCATCCATCATTCGGTCATTGTCGAAACATGGCGGCGGGCCGGAGGCGTATATCTCGCATGGGGCCGCAATCGAGGTGGCAGCATGCGAGCCGATACCATCAAATATGAAACCTTCGACGCGAATAGTGCCCCGCGCACCGCATCGCGCCTTGCAACTTCGCTCACGCTGGCGGCAATGAGCCTTGGCTATGGCGTGGTGCAGCTCGATGTCACCATCGTCAACACTGCGCTCGACGCCATGGGCAAGACGCTCGGCGGCGGTGTTGCCGAGCTGCAATGGGTGGTGAGTGCCTACACCATCGCCTTTGCCGCCTTTATCCTCACGGCCGGCGCACTCGGCGACCGGATTGGCGCCAAGCGCATCTTCATGGCGGGGTTCGCAATATTTACCGCGGCCTCGCTGGCCTGTGCGCTATCTCCCAACGCCATCGTGCTGATCGGCGCCCGGCTGGTCCAGGGGCTGGCGGCTGCGATCCTGGTGCCGAATTCGCTGGCGCTGCTCAATCATGCCTATACAGACGACCGCGCGCGCGGCCGTGCCGTCGCGGTCTGGGCCGCGGGCGCGAGCCTGGCGCTGACCGCCGGTCCCTTCGTCGGCGGTGCGCTGATCACGCTGGTCGGGTGGCGCGCGATCTTCCTCGTCAACCTGCCGATCGGCCTCGCTGGTCTGTGGCTGAGCTGGCGCTATGCCACGGAGACCACGCGGGCGCGCTCGCGCGAGATCGATCTGCCCGGCCAGCTCGCCGCGATCGGCGCGCTGGGTGCCCTCGCGGGCGCGATCATCGAGGGCGGCGGGCTTGGCTGGCTGCATCCGCTCGTGCTTTCGGCCTTCGCGGCGGCCGCGGTCCTGGCCACGCTGTTCGTCTGGCGCGAGAGCCGCACGGCGCAGCCGATGCTTCCGCTGTCTTTGTTCAGTCACCGGCTGTTTACCCTGACCACGGTCGTCGGCCTCCTCGTCAACGTCGCGATCTACGGCTTGATCTTCGTGCTCAGTCTCTACTTCCAGCGGATCAACGGCCTGTCGGCCTGGTGGACCGGGATTGCCTTCGTACCGATGATGGGCGCGGTGTTGCCGGTCAATCTGCTGGCGCCGCGCCTTGCCGAGCGCATCGGCCCGTGCCCGACCATCGTCGCCGGCGCCTGCATCTCGGCGCTTGGCTGTCTTGGTCTGGTCTGGATCGAGGCGGGGACGAGCTATTGGGCGATCTTCGCGCAGATGATCGCGATCAGCGGTGGACTTGGCCTCCTGGTGCCGCCTCTCACCTCGACCTTGCTCGGTAGCGTCGAGAAGGCCCGCTCCGGTATCGCCGCGGGTGTGCTCAATGCGACGCGGCAGACCGGCAGCGTCCTTGGCGTTGCGTTGTTCGGTTCGCTGGTGGCGTCCGACAGCGCGTTCATGATCGGCCTTCACCAGTCGCTCATCATATCGGCGGCCGTGCTGCTGCTGGCGGCCGGCGTGATCGGCCTCGGTGCAAAGGCAGGCGGGCCAACAATGTGAGCAACCGCACACATTCCCTGTTCACCATTCCGGTAACCGGCGCATCGCCGGTTACCGACTGTCCATTTCTGCCGGTTCTAGTGCCCGACGGAATAGGGGCCGGCAATGTATCAAGTTCTGTTTTGTCTCACGGACCAGCATGATTGGCGTCTGGTCGCACTCGGCGGGGCGGTGTGTCTGCTCGCCAGCGCGGCGGCCATCAGTCTGTTTCACCGCGCGCGTGCGGCGAGCGGGTCGGCGCGCCTGGTTTGGATTATGCTCGATGCCATCGTGGCCGGCTGCGGCATCTGGGCAACCCATTTCATCGCGATGCAGGCCTACGGGCCGGGCGCCGGTGGCGCCTACAACATCCCCTTAACGGTCCTGTCGCTGCTCTTTGCGATCGCGGTCACCTTCATCGGTCTCAGTATCTCGGTTTCGACGAAGCACGCGGGTCTGGTCGCGGTCGGTGGCGCCGTCGTTGGCGCCGGTGTGGCCGCGATGCATTACACCGGCATGATGGCGTTCGAGATTCCTGCCCATGTCGGCTGGACCACCGGGACCGTGACGGTGTCGATCTTGCTCGGCATTGTCTTTGGATCGTTCGCGCTGCACGTCGCGGGACGAGGCGATAGCCCGTCCAACGCGCTTGGCGCGACGATCCTGTTGACAGTCGCCATCGTCTCTCATCATTTCACCGCGATGGGCGCGCTGGAATTGACGCCCGATCCGACGCTTGCGATCAGCGGTCTCTCGATCCCGCCGGCGTCGTTGTCCATGCTGACCGCCAGCGCGGCCGCTGCCATTCTCGTCATCGCACTCGCGGCCGCCGTACTCGACCGCCGGGCCAAGGGCGAGATCGGACGCCAGCAGGTCGTGCTCGACACCGCGCTCGAGAACATGTCGCAGGGGCTGTGCATGTTCGATGCCGAGGGCAAGATCATCCTGTTCAACGAGCGCTATGCGGCGATGCTTGGTCGCTTCGACATGCAGCTCACCGGCCGCGTCCTGCTCGACATTCTCCGCGAGGAGGCGGCGAAGGGGCAGTGGAATGGCGAGCCCGAGCAATTCTTCGCACGCCTTGTCGAGGACGCCCGGGAGGGACGCACGACGACGGACGTCGTTCGTCGGTTCGACCGCTCGATCCGCGTCGTCAACCAGCCGATGCAGGGCGGCGGCTGGGTCGCCACCTTCGAGGACATCACCGAATGGCTGGAGGCGCAGGCCAAGATCTCGCACATGGCGCGCCATGACGCGCTGACCAATCTGCCGAACCGCGTGCTGTTCCATGAGCAGCTCGAACAGGGGCTGCGCCGGGCGGGTGCGAACGACCAGCTCGCGGTGCTCTGCCTCGACCTCGATCATTTCAAGGACATCAACGACTCGCTCGGCCATCCCATTGGCGATGCGCTGCTGAAGGAAGTCGGCCGCAGGCTAAAGGCCACCGTCGGCGAGCACGACACCGTGGCCCGCCTCGGCGGCGACGAGTTTGCCGTCGTCCAGATCGGCCGCTCGGAAGAGGCCGCGGCGCGGGCGCTCGCCGGCCGTCTCGTCGAGGTGATCTCCGCGCCTTACGAGATCGACGACCATCAGATCGTGATCGGCGTCTCGATCGGTATCTCGCTGTCGCCGCAGGACGGCAGCAATCCCGACGAGCTGCTGAAAAACGCCGACCTCGCGCTGTACCGCGCCAAGGCCGACGGCCGCGGCACCTATCGCTTCTTCGAGACCGGCATGGACGCACGCGCGCAGGCCCGGCGCTTGCTGGAAATGGATATGCGGGCGGCGCTCCAGCGCGATGAATTCCAGCCGTATTATCAGCCGATCCGCGACGTCGCCAGCGATCGCGTCGTCGCCTTCGAGGCGCTGCTGCGCTGGAACCATCCGCAGCGCGGCCTGATCTCCCCCATCAACTTCATTCCGCTCGCCGAGGAGACTGGCCTCATCATCCAGCTCGGGGAGCTCGTATTGCAAGTTGCCTGCGCGGACGCTGCGACATGGCCCGATCACGTCGGCGTCGCCGTCAATTTGTCGCCGGTGCAGTTCAAGAATCCAAACCTGATTGCGTCCGTGACCGAGGCACTGGAGATATCAGGGCTCGCGGCGCGCCGGCTCGAGCTCGAGATCACCGAATCCGTGCTGCTCCAGAACAGCGAGGCGACGCTGACCACGCTGCACGAGCTGCGCGCCATGGGCGTGCGGATCTCGCTCGACGATTTCGGCACCGGCTATTCCTCGCTGAGCTACCTGCGCAGCTTCCCGTTCGACAAGATCAAGATCGACCGTTCGTTCGTGTCCGAGCTCGCCACGCGCGAGGACTCGGTGGCGATCATCCGCGCCGTGACCGGCCTTGGTCGCAGCCTCGGCATCGTCACCACGGCGGAGGGCGTCGAGAACGACGCGCAGCTCGAGCTGCTCAGGCGCGAAGGCTGCACCCAGGCGCAGGGCTACCTGTTCAGCCACCCGCGGCCGGCCTCCGAGGTCGCGATGATGCTGGAACGGCCGCGGCTGCGCGCTTCGGCTTAAATCAGATCAGCCGCGGCGCAGCGCGAAATGCGCGCCGCAAAACGCCATCACGGCGCCGAGACACAGCGCCGCGAGGCCCGCGAGCACGCCGGAAATGGTCGGGATCGGGCTCGGCGCCGAGGCCGCCTGTCCGGCGCCGGCGAGCAGGAGCACGCCGACCGCGATCAGGAATTGGCGCATCCGTTGCGGGATCTGGCCGGAGACGGCGCTCTGCATCAACGAGGCCGTGAAATAGCCGCCGGAGAATCCGACGCTCGCAATCAGCCACCACGCGATCGCCGCGCCGGTCGGCATGAACTCATGCGTGTCCGACCGCCAGAGGCCGCCGAGGTCGAGCCCGTAGCGCGCGCCGAGCATGTGTACCGCGAGCGCGAGCAGCACGCCCGAGATGATGGCGGCCCCGAGAATCAGGCGGCGCGGAAAATAGGTCGTCTCAGCCATGCCCCGCTTGTAGGATGGGGCAGGGCGATCGCGCAAGCGGATCGCGGACGGGATTGACAGATGCAGGTTTCGGATGGGCAGAGCCGGTCGGTCACGAGCTATGCCTACAAAGCGTCGCTGATCGGCTCGGCGCATCGCTTCGAGCTGACCGATGAGGGATTGTCCTGGCATATCGCCGGCCGCTCGGGCGTCTGGCGCTACGATGAGATCAGTGCAATCCGGCTGTCGTTCCGCCCGGTCTCGATGCAGCAGCACCGCTTTCGCGCCGATGTCAGCCGAGCCAGTGGTGGCCGCATCGCGATCCTGTCGACGAGCTGGCAGACCGCGGCGCTGATGGCGCCGCAGGACAGCAGCTTTCGCAATTTTCTCGTCGAGCTGCACGCGCGCATGGCGAAGGCGGGCAGCCGGGCGGAGCTGACGGCCGGTCTCGGCCGCAAGACCTATGCGGCGGTGCTGGCGTTCCTCGCTGTGCTGGCCGTGGCGATGGCCGGGTTGTTGATCCGCGCGCTGATGATCGGCGAATTCGCCGGCGTCCTGTTCATCCTCGGATTCGCCGCGCTGTTTGCCTGGCAGGTCGGCGGCTTCGTCCGGCGCAACCAGCCGCGCAGCTACAGCTTTGATCGGCTGCCGGCCGGCTTGCTGCCTTAGCGCTTGCAATCGGCCGCAATCAAAATTGACTTCGCCGCCGCGCGCCGGTCCCGCACTGTGCCGTGATGACAGTCTTGGATCGCAGCACGCGTCTGCCGACGGCGGACGAGATCGCCGAGATCAATCGCACCCATCTGATCGACACGCCGCTCCAGCCGGCCGACCTGCTGTTCCTGTTCGGCACCCGCGAGGACGTCGCGCTCCGCGCCGCAACCGCCGCGCGGCTGTGGCGCGAGAGCCTCTTCCGCTGGTCGATTGTCAGCGGCGGCGTGACGCCCGGCTCGGAGCAATCCGAGTGCACGATCATCAAGGCGGCGATGGTCGATGCGGGCATTCCGGCGGATCGGATACTCGAGGAGCATTGCGCGATGAACACCGGCGAGAACGTGATCTTCTCGCTGCCGATCATCGATGCGGCGCTGGGGCTGCACAACATCCGCAGCGTGATCTGCCTCGGCAACACCTGGACCGCGCGGCGCTATCCGATGACATTGCACCGGCATTGGCCCGAGGTGGCAAAGCTGCTGCTGACCGTCGACAGTTTTGCGACGCCACGCACGCTCTGGCATACCGACGCCGAATTTCGCCGCCGTGTCCTGCACGAATGGGACAAGATCGCGCCGTACAGGGCGAAGGGGTTTATCGCGGAATGGCCGGAGCGCTGACCGGCGAGGGGCTACTCCGTCGAGTCGAAATCCTCTTCCTTGGTGCCGAGCAGCGAGACGATCGTGCGCAGGCCGGAATCGAGCTGCTCGAACGAGGGCGGGGCGAGCGCGAGCCGCACCGCGTTCGGGGCATGGCCATGGGCGACCGCGAATGTCGAGGACGGGGTCAGCGCGATACCGCGCCGGGCCGCCGCGGCAACGAATGTCTGCGAGCGCCAGTGCGGCGGCAGCGTCAGCCAGAGATGATAGGAGCGCGCATCGGCGGCGATCTGGTAACCGGCGAGCAGTCGTGCCGCGGTCTGCTGGCGGCGTGCGGCGTCGATGCGCTTGAGCCGCGTCAGCTCGGCGACGGTGCCGTCAGCCATCAAGCGCTGACCGGCCGCGAGCGCGTGGCCCGAGGCGATCCAGCCGCCGGTGCGGACCGCACTCATCACGCTTTCGCGCAAGTGAGGCGGCGCGACGAGGATGCCGAGCGCAAGACCCGGCGCGACCTTCTTTGAGAGGCTGTCGAGCACGATACAGCGGTCCGGCCCGAGCGCTGCCAGCGGCGTGTCGTCGGCGAGGAAGCCGTAGACGGTGTCCTCGATGATGGTGAGATCGAGCTTCTCGGCAACGCGCATGATGTCGGCGCGCCGCGTCGCGTTCATGGTGACGCCGAGCGGATTCTGGATGATGGGCTGGAGATACAGTGCCGACAGATGCGCTTCGCGATGCGCCTTCTGAATCGCGTCGGGCCGCGCGCCATATTCGTCCATCGGGATCGGCACCAGCGTGATGCCGAGCCGCGCGGCGATGCTCTTGACGTAGGGGTAGGTGAGCGCCTCGACGCCGCAACGCCCGCCGGTCGGCACGAGTGCGGCGAGCGCGGCCGCGAGCGATTGCTTGCCGTTGGCGGTGAAGAGGATCTGCTCGGCTTGCGGCGCAAAATCCTTCCGCGCGAGATAGGCGGCGGCCGCGTTGCGTGCGCTCTTGGTGCCGGTGCTGGTCGACGAGCGCAGCACGCTTTCCAGCGCATCGACGCGCTCGAGCCCGGCGAGGCTCTTGGCGATCATCGCCCATTGCTGCGGCAGCAGCGGGTAGTTGACCTCGAAATCGATGCGCGCATCGCGCGGCTCGGTGAGGGTCTCGACCTCGCGCCTGATGTCGCCGGAGATGAAGGTGCCGCGGCCGACCTCGCCGACCACGAGCCCGCGGCGCAACAGCTCCGTATAAACCCGGCTCGCGGTCGAAACCGCAATGCCACGGTCATAGGCAAAATTGCGCTGCGGCGGCAGCCGGTCGCCGGCCCTTAACGTGCCGTTAGAGATATCTGCGGCAATGGCATCCGCAAGCTTCACGTACTCGAACTTGGACATTATTGCACCGAGAGCAATGTTTTCCTTGCTCCGAGCAATGTACTGGAGCATTTTAGTTCCATCAAGGCCCGCGATTGAGCCGGGGAGAGCGAGAGCAATCCGACGGCAAATGAGGTGCAGACGCTTCCAGCGTTTGCGCCAACGGCACCTGCTTCGTCGCGCGGGACAATCGGCCGGAGAAGAAACATGACCATGATCTCGCAAACTGCCGGGCGGAGTTTACGCCCATCCTCGAGCGGATTTTTTGCCACGCTCGTCAACGCCGCCTATGTCGTGCTCGACCGCCTGGAGCGCCGCTCCGCCGTCAAGACGCTGAACGAGCTCGACGACCGCGCCTTGCGCGACATCGGGATCAACCGCGGCCAGATCGAAGACGCTGTCTACGGGCAGTTCAAAGCCGAGCTGACGCGGTATCTGTGAGCGCCGTCGCCTGTGTCCCGGACGCGCTGCAACGCCCTTCGCGTTGCGGCGCAGAGCCGGGACCCAGGGAGCTACACGGTACGCTGGTACATGGGCCCCGGCTCTGCAGCGCACCGCTGAAGGAGCGCCGCGCTGCGTCCGGGGCACGAGCGCGCTCTTCAATAGACGCAGCTTCACATCCTCGCGGCTCATCTCGCCCGAGCTTTGCCTCGTCGCCTCACCCTCAATTGAAAGAGGGCGCAGGGAAGACCGGGAGCCGGCTGGCTCCCATTGACCGCTATGCCATGAGTAGATTGCGCTACACTGCACAGCGGGTAACAGGGCAGCCGAGACATCCGGCCTTCCCTGCGCAGTGGGTTGACGGCTTATGTCGTGCTCTCCCCGGGGAGCGATGCACTATTGCCCCCGTCGCCTTGCGGATGGCTGATGGCGCGGCCCGGTTGGACCACACGCATCACCGCAACACTTGACGCACAGACCCCGGGCGTCAGGACCACACGATTTTGCCGTACGCAGATCGCACCGGTCGTGTGCGCGACCTTTTTGCTCACGGTTGCCCGCCCTGCAAAACTTTCGCGCCGATGTGGCCTGCGTCCACCGCCATCCGGCCCGCGTTCGTGACGATCGCGATACGCCCCTCTTCCTTGGGCCGGAGTGGGACGACACATACGCCGTTTCCGAATTTCGGTAAAGTGGAATATTTTTAGCGGCGCGGATTGCCCTATGCTTAGCGTGTTTTGCCCGTCAGTCAGCGCAAGGTCTTGAAGCCCGGATGGAGCGAAGCGCAATCCGGGAATCCATCCAAACGGAATGAGCGGCCCCGGATTGCGCTTCGCTCCATCCGGGCTACACGCGCGTCGATAGATCAGGCGAAGGCGACCTGGGCCCACACGCCGCCATAAGCGCGATCGTCCTCGGACCGGTCGGGCTTGCGGCGAGGCCTCGTCGGAGCGCTGCGTTGACGTCCGTGCCGGACATCGAGGCGCTGCAAATGCGCAGCGACGTGGCCTGCGAGCGATGCGATGTGCGCCGCCGCCTGTTTGACGACGAACAAGATCGTCGTGATACGGCTCAGCACGCCGACCAGGAACAGCACCGAGAAGATGTCGATATAGGCGAGGAAATCGCCGATCAGCATCAGCTCCGGCGGAATCGGGATGCTGTGATAATAGGCGCCTATGAGGATGACGACGGGGATGAGGGCGATGACCTTCCGCACCGTCAGCCTGTCCAGCAGCGCGGCCAGTTGCACGACCAGCACCTCCCACAGCGCATCGCCGATTGCGAGCGGGACCTCGTAGGTCCATCTCCGCCACCATTGCTTCACGACATTGCTCCGAGTTCAAAGCGCGATGAGCATCGCGCTTTTGGTTGTTATTCGAGCATGATCTTTCCGGAAAACCGCTGAGCACCTTTCCGGATCATGCTCAGTGCCTCACCACCAGCACCGAGCATTTGGCATAGCGCACCACATGCCCGGCGTTCGAGCCGAGGAAATAGGTGCGCATCGCAGGCCGGTGTGAGGTCATGACGATCAGATCGGCCTTCATGTGCGCGGCTTCCTCCAGGATCTCGTGATAGATGCCGCCCTGGCGCACCACGCTGGAGATGTGGGACGCCTCGATCCCGGATTCGCGCGCGACGATGGCGAGCGCCTCTTCCGAGGTCTGGCGCTGCTGTTCGTCGAAGTCGGCCGGGACGTATTCGGCGAGCATCACCGGCGTCATCGGCAGCACGTTGAGCAGCCGGACCGATCCGCTCCAGTTCTGCGACAGCGTTGTCGCGGTCGCGATCGCAGGCTTTGCCAGATCGGTGTCGGCGAGGTCGATGGGCACGAGAATGGACTTGAACATCTGCGCCTCCCTAGTGACCAAGCTGCATCAACCGGTCGAGACGGCGCCCGCGCGTCTCATCCCAGTCGAAGCAATTTGGGGCTGACGAACAGCACCAGTTTGCCGCGGCGGTAGGCCACGTCCCCCCAATCCTTGACGTCAAAGTCGAGGACCGCAAGCCCCGCCGTGGGCAGATTGTCGGCAAGTGCCTTGGCGCCGGCCGGATCGCCGCGGCCCATCAGCATCAGGCCGGCCTCGTGCATGCCGGGATTGTGCCCGACCAGCAGCAATTGCTTGGGGTTGGCCGCGACGGTTGCAGTGCGAATGGTTTCGAGGATCTGCGCGGGATCGGCGCCGTAGAGTTCCGGCAGGATATCGACTTGCGGTGCTGCGATGCGATCCCTCATCGCCTGCCAGGCGATGTCCCAGGTCTGCCGGGCGCGGACGGCGTGCGACACCAGCACGAGTTCGGGCACGGGCGGATGGGCGGCGATCCAGCCGCCCATCTCGGCGGCATCCCGCTGGCCGCGGTCGTCGAGCCGGCGGTCCTGGTCGCGGCCGCTCGGCGCGTCGGTCTCGGTCTTGGCGTGACGCAGCAACATCAAACGGCGCATTGCATTCTCGAATCGTTCCACGTCCAGGATAGTCTAAAGGGATAATCTACAGGCGCCGGTTGAGGACAAGGTGACAAGCGCCCGATTGGTCCTTTAAGAAGATTGCTCCGTTGACAAAACGACATGAGCGAGACTTTCACAAGCGTGTCCCAGGAAGAAGCCGGCTTTCGTGAACGTGCGCGGCTGTCGTTCGATCTCGACGCCGACATTTGCGTGATCGGGGCGGGGCTTGCCGGCCTCTCCATTGCGCTGGAGGCGGCCCGGCTCGGGGCCAGCGTCGCGGTGCTCGAGGGCCGCCATATCGGCTGGAACGCGTCCGGCAACCAGCTCGGCGCCGTGACGCCGGGCTTCGCGCTGCCGCTGACCGAGCTGATCGAGCGCATCGGCTTCGAGGACGCCCACGAATTGTGGACGCTCTCGAAGGAGGGCGCCGAGTTCGTCCGGGCCAATGCCACAGAGGAGAACATGCCGGGCATCGGCCTCACCGACGGGGTGCTGGAGGTCTCCAATGTCGATGCCGGCGACCGGCTGATCAGCCGGCTCCAGATGCTGAACGAGGATTTCGACACCGAGGTCGAAGGCTGGCAGGTCGATCGCGTTCGCGAGGCGCTCAAGACCGATCGTTACTTCCACGGCGTCCATTACCCGAAAGCGTTCCAGGTCGACGGCCGCAAATATGTGCACGGCCTGGCCGCGCTGGCGCGGCGGGCCGGTGCCCGCATCTTCGAGGATACGCCGGTCGTCAGCATCGATCATTCCGGCATCCGCAAGCGCATCGTCACGCCGTCGGCGCGGCTGCGCGCCACGCACATCGTGCTCGCCGGCAACATCCATCTCGGCGCGCCCTTGCGGCGGCTGTCGGAGACGCTGCTGCCGGTCTGGCGCTATGCCGGCATCACCGCGCCGCTCGGCGAGCGCGTGCACGAGATCATCGGCTTCAAGGGATCGGTGATGGATTCCGACGGCGTCGATCATTTCCGCATCGTCGATGGCGACCGCCTGATGTGGGAGAGCCCGGAGACGACCTGGGCGGCGCGGCCGCAGCGCTTTGCGGGTGCCGTCAGTCGGCGGATCGGCACGATCTTTCCCCAACTCGGCAATGTCGAGATCGCCGGGACGTTCGGCGGCGCCACCGGCCAGACCGTGCACGGCATGCCGCAGATCGGCCAGTTGCGCAAAGGCCTGTGGGTAGCGAGCGGGTTCGGCCGCCAGGGCATGAACACCTCGGCCATGGCCGGGCAGCTGATCGCGCGCAGCATCCTGTGGGGCGACGAGCGCTGGAAGCTGTTCTCGCCGTTCGAGCTGGTCTGGGCGGGGGGCACGACCGGACGGGTCGCGGGCCAATTGGTCGGGATCTGGGGCAGGGCGAGTTCCGCCGCCGCCGGGTCGCTCGCCCGTTACCGCGAGCGGGCACGGGTGAAGGACAGGGAACGCGAGGCGCGGCTGGCCGAGGCCAATCGGGCCGCCGGCACCGGTCCGCGGCGTCCGCCGCCCGGGGTTCGGCCGCGGGTGGCCCCAGCGTCGCAGCCGAATGCGACAGAGGGGGCGGAACCGGTCCCCCAGGAGCAGGGCGTCTCGCAATAAGTTGAGAAAATTCCCGCCTGGAAGTGTAACGTCCGCCGTTAGAACCCGTATCTCAGGGCGTGAACTTCCTGCGCACGGAGAAAGACATGTTTGACCGCCGCATCCTGTTGACGACCGTTGCCGGCCTGTTCGGCCTTTCGGCGTTCCGCTGGTTGAGAGCGACCCCGGCCCAAGCCGCCGAGAAGTTCGAGATCGAGAAGACCGACGCAGAATGGCGCGCCCAGCTCACCCCGCAGCAATACGAGATCCTGCGCAAGGAAGGCACCGAACGGCCGGGCTCCAGCCCGTTGCTGAATGAGCACCGCAAGGGCACCTTCGCCTGCGCCGGCTGCGACCTGCCGCTGTTCGCCTCGGAGACCAAGTTCGAGAGCGGCACGGGTTGGCCGAGCTTCTACCAGCCGATCGAGGGCAATGTCGGCAAGACCGAGGACCGCACCTTCGGCATGGTCCGCACCGAGGTGCACTGCCGGCGCTGCGGCGGCCATCTCGGCCACGTCTTCGACGACGGTCCGAAGCCGACCGGATTGCGCTACTGCATCGACGGTTTCGGGCTGGTGTTCCATCCCGCGGCACCGTCGGCTACTTGAGGTTTATTCCCGGCAATTGTTGCCGGCCCGGCAATTGTGCCCCGGTCATCAGACCGGGGCCTTTCTATTTAAGTCATTGATTTCCTGAGAATACCCGCATTGGCATAGGCCTTGCGACGTCTCCTCCGAATGCGGCCATTGGTGTGCCGGCCGCCGAGATCGGATTTGGAGACAAAGTTATGGGTATCTTCGATGCAATGAACACCTCGGTGGGTGGCCTGCAGGCGCAGTCCTACGCGCTTCAGAACATCTCGGGCAACATCGCGAACTCATCCACCACCGGTTACAAGGGCATCGGGACCAGCTTCGAGGATCTCATCCCCGACGCCTCCGTGCCCAACAAGCAGGTCGCCGGCGGCGTCACGGCGCATGCGCAGGCGACCATCACGACCCAGGGCACGATCTCGGCCTCCAGCGTCGCCACCAACATGGCGATCACCGGTGACGGCTTCTTCTCGGTGCAGAAGGCGACCGGCACCGTCGACAACGTGCCGGTGTTCGACGGCGTCACCTATTACAGCCGCCGCGGCGACTTTCAGGTCAACGCCAACGGCAATCTCGTCAACGGCGCCGGCTACTATTTGATGGGTGTCACGGTCGACCCGAAGACGGGCAATCCGACCGGCAGTGTGCCGACGGTGCTGCAATTCCAGAACAACTTCGTCCCGGCGCAGGCGACGACCTCGATCCAGTATGCAGCGAACCTGCCCTCCCAGCCGAACACGGTTGCGAGCTCGACCGCCACGAGCGGCACGCTGCTGGCTGCTGGTGGACTCAATCCGTCGGATTATGCCTCGAACCCGCTGACGGTAGGCACGCCGCCTGCACCCTATACAAATGCGACGGCCTCCGGCGCCGCCGCCACCGGCAATTCGCGCTCGGCCTATACGTCGACGACTGCGACGGGCTCGGTTGCGTTGCAGGACAATGCCTCGGCAGCGGCAGGCACGGGTACGTCCCTCGACGGTACCCTGGGTTCGCACCTCAATCAGGCCATGCTCACTGCGCTTGACGGCACATCCATGACTATCAACGGCACCAAGATCGCCTTCGACAGCACCGCCTCAGGCGTGGCGACCGTGGCGGGCCCCCCCGCGGTCACCACGATCGGTATGGCGTCTGGCTCCGGCACAACCGTCAACAGCATCCTGACCGCAATCAAGAGCGCCGGCGGCGCTGGCGTCAACGCTACGCTGACCGCCAGCGGCAACATCCAGATAACAAGCGGCACGAGTGTCGACGTGGTCGTCACCGGCGCCGCGGCCACCACGCTCGGCATCAGCTCCGTGACACGCGGCGGCAACGTGCTGTCCACGCCTGCGATCACCGGCTCAACCCTCCTGAGTGGCGCTGCGACGGCCGGCGGTACGGAAGTCCTCTCATCGGGTTTCGCCAACAACGACACCATCACCATCAACGGCCAGACTTTGACCTTCGTTGCCCCGCCCGCGACCGCGTCCGGCGCCAACCAGATCAGCACCACCGACAATGTCTCGAACTTGCTCCTCAAGATCGACGGACTCACCGGCGCGACAGGCTCCTCGATCTCCAACGGCGTGATCACGCTGAACACCGGTACGGTCAAAGACCTGTCGGTGACCAGCTCGAACACCAGCGCCTTCGCCGCGCTTGGCTTTACGTCGACCATCACCAAGAGCCGCGGCGGCGGCGGCACCGCCGGCACGGGCACCGTGGTCGGCAACGACATCGCGACCTTCACCAAGGAATCGATCAGCGGTGGCGCGGTGACCGCGTACAACGCGGCGGGCACGCCGGTGAACCTGCAATTGCGCTGGGCCAAGACCGACAGCGCCTCGCTGGGCGCCGGCCATACCGATAGTTGGAACCTATTTTATCAGACCGACCCGAACGCGACCGGCACGACGGTCGGCTGGATGAACACCGGGCAGACCTTCACCTTCGCTGGTGATGGCTCGCTCACCTCGCCGAGCGGCTCGGGCATCACCATCCCCAACGTCACCGTCGGCGGTCAGTCGCTCGGCTCGGTCGCCTTCAACATCTCCTCCGGCGGACTGACGCAATATGCGAGCACCAGCGGCGCGGTGACCATCAACACCATCACGCAGAACGGCTACGCCGCCGGTCAGCTCCGCTCGGTCGCCGTGAACAACAACGGCCTCGTGGTCGGTACCTTCTCCAACGGCCAGAACCTCGACCTCGCCTCGGTGACGCTGTCGCACTTCAACGGCACCAACTATTTGAAGGCAATGGACGGCGGCGCCTATGCCGTCACCGACCAGTCGGGCCCGGCGATTGCCGGCGCCTCGGGCACCATCAGCGGTTCGTCGCTGGAGGGATCCAACACCGACATCGCCGACGAATTCACCAAGCTGATCGTGACCCAGCAGGCCTATTCGGCCAACACCAAGGTGATCACGACGGCGAATTCGATGGTCCAGGACCTCCTGAACGTGTTGCGCTGATTGGCGCGTAACGTAACCAAAGGCGGCAAGTAAGATGGGTTTGAGTTCAGCCCTTGCCAGTGCGATGAGCGGTCTGCGTGCCAACCAGGCTGCGCTCTCGATCGTCTCGTCGAACGTCGCAAACTCGCAGACGCCAGGTTACGTCGCCCAGACGCCGAACCAGATCGAAGTCACCACCGGTGATTTCGGCTCGACGGCGAAGACGACCGGCGTCAGCCGCGACATCGACAGCTATGTGCTGAACCAGCTGCGCACCGAGACCGGTGGCAGCGGCTATGCCGACCAGACGGCCAATATTCTGAAGCAGCTTCAGAATGTCTATGGCACGCCCGGCAACAGCGGCACGCTCGAAACCGCGCTGAACAATTTCACCTCTTCGCTCCAGGCGCTCTCGACCAGCGCGGGCTCGTCGTCGGCACAGACGGTCGCGGTCGGGGCGGCGCAGGCGCTGGCGACGCAGCTCAACGTCACCACCAAGGGCATCCAGTCGCTGCGCTCGAACGTCGAGCAGGATCTCAGCACCTCGTCGCAAGCCGCCAATGCGGCGATGAGCCAGATCGCCGACATCAACACCAAGCTCCAGGGCCTGGCTTCGACCGATCCGTCCGCGGCAACCCTGATGGACCAGCGCGACCAGGCCATCAACTCGCTGTCGAAATATGTCGACGTCCGCGTCACCACCGACGGATCGAACCAGGCCAATATCTACACCACCACCGGTATCCAGCTGGTCGGCGCGGGGCTCGCCTCGCAATTCTCCTTCGCGTCTGCCGGCGCGCTGGGGGCGACCTCGCTCTACAATATTGATCCCGCCAAGTCCGGCGTCGGCGCGCTTACCCTCAAGCTGCCGAACGGCTCGTCGATCGACGTTGCCGGCAACAACGTGGTCTCTTCCGGCCAGATCGCGGCCGACCTGAAGCTGCGCGACCAGACGCTGGTGCAGGCGCAGAACCAGGTCGACCAACTCGCCGCGACGATGTCGAGCGCGCTGTCGGACAAGACCACGGCGGGCACGACCGTCTCCGGTCCGCCCGCCGGCTTCGACATCGATCTCGCCGGCGCGCAGCCCGGCAACACCGTCAACATCAGCTATACCGACTCCACCAACACGCAGCGCCAGATCACGCTGGTGAACGTGACCGATCCGGCGGCGCTGCCGCTGCAGAACGCCACCAACGCCAATCCGATGCAGATCGGAGTCAATTTCTCCGGCGGCATGGGCGCGATTGCCTCCGCGCTCAACACCGCGCTGCCCGGCTCGCACCTGACATTTTCCGCCGCTCCGTCGCCGGCGACCGCGACGACACTGCGCGTCACTGACGACAACTCCGGCCTTGCCAAGATCAATTCGGCGTCGAGCACCAAGACGATCTCCTCGCTGACCTCCGGCAGCCCGCAATTGCCGCTGTTCACCGACGGCGGCACGGCGCTCTACACCGGCGCGATCACGGCATCGGGCTCGCAGATGACCGGCCTTGCCGGCCGCATCGCCGTGAACACGCAGCTCAGCACCGATCCGACCAGGCTGTCGGTCTACAGCACCTCGCCGGTGACGCCCACGGGCGACACCACGCGCTCGGACTATCTCTATTCGCAGCTCACCAACGCGGTGTTTTCCTATTCACCGCAGACCGGTCTCGGCTCGGCGAGCCAACCGTTCACCGGCAGCGTCTCGAACTATCTCCAGCAGTTCCTGAGCGTTCAGGCCAACGCCTCGACCCAGGCGACCGCGCTCCAGCAGGGCCAGAGCGTCGTGGTCTCGACGCTCCAGGCCAAGTTCAACTCGACCTCGAGCGTCAACCTGGACTCCGAGATGTCGAACCTGATCCAGCTTCAGAATGCCTATGCCGCCAACGCTCACGTGATGTCGGTAGTGCAGAGCATGATGAATACGTTGCTCCAGGCTCAAGTGTAACCAGTACAGGGCTCTGAAACATGTCGATCAGCAGCATCAACTACGGTTCGTCGATTCTCGGCTCTCAGATCCGTAACATCAACCAGCAGCTCACCGACCTGTCGACGCAGCTCTCGACCGGCAAGCTGTCGCAGAACTATTCGGGCATGGGGACCAACGAAGGCTTTGCGATCGCCTCGCGCGCGCAGCTTTCCAACATCGCCGCCTATACCGACACGATCACCAACGTGAACGTCAACATCAACCTCGCCAACACCGCGCTGCAGTCGCTGACGACGATCCGCAACACGGTGCAGACGGGCTCGGCCACCTCGTCGCAGGATCTCAACGTCAACGGCCAGACGGTGGCGCAGAACACCGCCGCCGCGCAGTTCGGCTCGATGGTCGGCGTCCTCAACACGCAGTCGGGCAACCGCTATCTGTTCTCCGGAACCGCCTACAACACGCAATCGGTCGCCAACGCCGGCGACATCATCAACGGCACGACGACGCAGGCGGGCCTGAAGACCGTCATGGCGGAGCGTCAGGCGGCCGATCTCGGCGCCAACGGCATGGGGCGGCTGGTGCAGTCGACGTTAGCGTCCGGCGCGATACAGGTGCAGGAGGATTCGGCGACGTCGCCGTTCGGGCTGAAGATCGCTGCGGTCTCCTCGACGTTGACCGGCGCAACCGTCACCGGCCCGAGCGGCTCGCCGGTGGCGTTCTCGGTCAATCTCAACGGCGTCAATCCGAACAATGGCGACAAGCTCAGCGTGAAGTTCACGCTGCCCGATGGTTCGACCGAGCAGATCGACCTGACCGCGTCCACTGCGACGCCGACGCCGGTCGGCAGCTTTGCGATCGACCCCGGCAATCCCAACGTCATTCCACCGGTTGCCTCCAACCCGGCCATCACGTCGTCGAACCTCAACACAGCGCTGAACACCGCGATCACGAAGCTGGCCAACACCTCGCTGGTGGCGGCATCGGCCGTCGCCGCCGGCGACAATTTCTTCAACACCGACAGCTCGGCGATCGGCGCCGCCAAGACCAACCAGGCGACGCCGGCGGCACCGATCAGCGGCACCACTGCGCTATCAGGCACGGCGCCTTCGGACTCGATTGCGCCGGGCTTCTCTGCCGGCGACACCATCACCGTCAACGGCACCACGCTCAGCTTCGTCGCTTCGGGCGCGACCGGCAACCAGCTCAACGTCACCGATAGCATCCAGACCCTGATGAGCAAGATCGACGCCATCACTGGCACCTCGAAGCCGTCGACGATCCATGGCGGCTCGATCACGATCAACACCGACAATGCGGCGAGCCTGAGCATTTCGGGCTCGACCCCGGGCGCGACCGCTGCACTCGGCGCGCTCGGCTTCAGCTCAACGCCGATCACCGCCACGCAGCCGCCGCTGCGCGTCGGATCGTCGCCGGCGAGCTCGGCGACGACGCTTGTGAACGGCTCGGCCACGACAGTGAAATGGTACACCGGCAATGACGGGCCGGGCTCGGCGCGCTCGACCGCGGTGGCGCGGGTCGACGATTCCGTCACGGTGCAATATGGCGCCCAGGCCGACGAGGACGCGATCCGCAAGCAGTTGCAGGCCGTCGCCGTGTACGGCACGTTCTCGACCTCGCCGACCGGGCAATATTCAGGCGCGCAAGTCGCAGCGCTGAGCCTGCGCACGACGCAGGCGCTGACTCCGCAGCCCGGGCAGCAGAAGATCGAGGACATCCAGACCGACATCGCCATGGCCCAGAACACGATGAAGGACGCGAGCACGCGCCAGACCCAGGCCAAGGCGCAGCTCCAGGGCATCATCGATCAGGCGGAGTCGGCGTCGCCCGACCAGGTCGCGAGCGAAATCCTGTCGCTCCAGAATGCGCTCCAGGCGTCCTACTCCGTTACCTCAAAGCTCTCACAACTCTCGCTCGTCAAGTTCCTGTAAGGCGGCATTAAGGCGCCGTTAACCATGCCTGTTTACCTCTTGGTGAGGATTTGAGCGGGGCGGAGCCGTCGATGTCGGACAAGATGCAACTGGTGGTGGCCACGCCATGCTTTGGCGGGCAGGTGTCGAGCATTTACGCGAGCTCGATCTTCGCGCTCCAGCGCGCCGTGCACGGCATGTCCAATCTCGGGCTCAAGGTGCATTTGCGCGACGGCGACGCGCTGATCACCCGCGCGCGGGCCAATCTGGTCGCGATGTTCCTGGACGACCCCGATGCGACGCATTTCCTGTTCATCGACGCCGATATCGGCTTCAAGCCGGAGCAGGTGTTCCGGCTGATCGAATCCGGCGCCGACGTCGTCGCCGGCTGCTATCCGATCAAGCGGGTCAATTGGGACAAGGCGACGCGCGCGATCAAGGCCGGCCGGACCGACGTCACGGCGGCCTCGCTCGACTACGTGCTCGAGATCGAGGATCCCGACCGCATCGTGGTGGTCAACGGCTTCACCCGCGTGCGCTATGCCGGCACCGGGTTCCTGATGATCCGGCGCCAGGCGCTGGAGGCGATGTGCCGTCATCCGGACTACGCCCATCTGCAATTCTTCCGCGAGCATTCGCACGACTCGCTTGTCGCAAGCCAGAACCGGTTCGCGCTCTTCGAGTGCATGATCGATCCGGCGACCGGCACATATCTCTCGGAAGACTTCGCCTTCTGCAAGCGCTGGACCGATATCGGCGGCGAGATCTGGGCCGACATCCAAAGCTCGCTCGACCACGTCGGTCCCTCGGTGTTCCACGGCGACATCGCCTCGCAATTCGCGCCGGCCCCTGCGGCTGCGGCCGACGCGGCGTGAGCCTGTCGGGATGAGCATCGGCGCATCCCGCCTGTCAGACATCGAGCGAGCGTCCGAGGGCGGCTCGCGCTATCGCCTGCGCGATCTCTTCACGCCGCTGGATACGCTGCTCGTATCCGGAGGCGACCAGCGGCTGGCGCTCGATCCGAAGGAGCGCGTCAATGCCTATGGCTGCGCGCCGTCGCCCGAGCCCGAGATCTGGAATTTCGCCTCGTCGACGGCGTCATCGATCTCGCAGGCCGCCTATGACCGCGCCGCGCTGGCGCGCGAGGAGCTGGTCCACAAATCGTTGTTCGACGAAGTCGAGATCGCCTTCGACCGGCGCTGCGAGGACATGCGCGACGAATTGCGTGGCCACTTCCAGCTCTCGCCGCGCGTCGATGTCGTGTTCTCGCCATCGGGGACGGATTCCCAGCTTCATGCCCTGTTCCTGGCCCGCGCGGTGCTCGGCGCGTCGCCAGTGACGATCGTGGTCGGGGCCGACCAGACCGGCAGCGGCACGGCGCATACCGCGCGCGGGCACCATTTCAGCGCGATGACGGCGAGCGGCGTTGCGGTGCGCAAGGACGCTGCGATCGCGGGCCTCGCCGGGGACAGCATCGGCATACCGCTGCTCGGCGCCACGTCTGGCCTCGCGATGCGCGCCGACGCGGATGCCGAGGTCATGCGTGCAATCGAGGACAGCCTCGCGCAAGGCCGGCGCGTTTTGCTGCACGTTATGGATTCGTCAAAGCTCGGCTGGCGCGCGCCGAGCGCCGCCTGTCTCGATGAGATCGCGCGGCGCTGGCCACGCAAGGTTCAGGTCGTGGTCGATGCCTGTCAGGCGCGGCTCAGCCGCCGGCGGCTGCGCTTCTATCTCGATCGCGGCTACATGGTGCTGATGACCGGCTCGAAGTTTTTTGGCGGCCCTGCTTTCAGCGGCGCGCTGCTGGTGCCGAAGGGCCTCTCGCGCGCGCTCGACCGGATTGAAGGGATTGCGCCGGGCTTCTTCGACTATGTCGGCCGCTGCGACTGGCCGATGACGTGGACGGCGCTGCGCTCGCGCTTTGAACGCCGTCCGAATTTCGGCCAATGGTTGCGCTGGGAAGCGGCGCTGGCCGAGATCGGCAACTACTACGCCGTGCCCGGGGCGTTCCGCGCCTGGGCGCTGGCCGAGCTCGCGGCCGGCATCGACAGCATGATCGCGCTGTCGCCGTCGCTGCGCGCCGTACCGGCAGTCTCCGACAAGGCGGATGCGGACGATGAGGAATTCGCACATCGTACGATCTTTCCATTCACGCTGCTTCGTAACGGCAAGCCGGTGTCCATCGCCGATACCAGCGCCGTTCATCGCACGCTTGCGCGCGACATGAACGACGACATCGCCGGGAGCGCGGCTGACCGGCAGGTGGCCGCACAACGCTGTTTCGTCGGCCAGCCGGTGCGGCTGGGGCAACCGGACGACGTGCCGCAGGCTGCGCTGCGCCTGTGCGTCGGCGCACGGCTCGTCACCGAGGCTTGGTCGGCCGACAGCGTGCAAGCGCAACGCAATGTGCAGCACATCCTCGATCGCATCGCCCACGTCCTGGTGAAGACCGAGCTGCTGCTTGACCATACCGCCGCTGTGCCGGCGTAGCCCTGATAGGTGTGAGATGTTGCATCCGCTTGCCGTGCCGAACTTTGCCGACCGTATCGGCTTTGCGCATTTGACGCGCCAGGCCTTCGAGGGCGTCGATCTGCACCCGTTGCGCGAGCGGCTGCTGGCGCGGATCGCGGAGGGGACGGCGCAGGCGGGCGAGGGCCTCGATCTGTCGCTGATTGCCCAGCTGATGGGCGAGAAGGAAGCCGGCCTCGTGATCCAGTCCGAGGTGCTCTCCTTCCACCAATTGTTTCGGACGCCCGCCGCGGCGCCGAAGCCGGGCTTGCGCGTGCTTGCGCTCGCGGCCGACATCGACATGGGCGGCAACACGCCGATCGAATTTTTGCTCGAAGGCTCCGATATCGAGCTCCTGACTCTCTATGTGACCAAGGACAAGGGCCTGCCGGAAACGCTGCCTGAGCACGACGTTGCCATCGTGGTCGCATCCGACTCCGAGGAATGCCGCGAAGCGCTGGCGCTGATCGAGAAAGCCGCGCCGCGCTGGCCGCGGCCGCTGCTCAATCGCCCCGAGCTGATCGGCAATCTCGACCGCGACAAGCTCTATCGGTTGCTGGCTGATATCCCCGGTCTGGACATTCCCGTGACGGCTAACGCGACGCGCGCGCAATTGACAGCTCTCTCGGAAGGACGGATCGCTTGCGCGGAGATCTCGGGCGAATTGCACTTTCCGATGATCGCAAGGCCGCGCGGCACGCATGCCGGCGTCGGGCTCGCTAAGATCGACGATGCGGCGGCGCTCGCGGTCTATCTCGCCGAACGGCAGGAGCAGGACTTCTTCGTCGCGCGCTTCGTCAACTACGCGAGCCCGGACGGGCTCTTCCGCAAGATCCGGCTCACCATGGTCGACGGCAAGCCTTATGCCTGCCACATGGCGATCGCCGATCGCTGGGACATCTGGTATCTCAACGCCTACATGGCGTTCAGCGAGGAGAAGCGCGCTGAAGAAGCGATCTTCATGCAAGACTTCGATCGCGCTTTCGCAGCGCGTCACAAGAATGCGCTCGACGAAATGAGCCGGCGCGTCGGCCTCGATTATTTCATCGTCGATTGCGCCGAGAACCGGAACGGCGAGCTTCTGGTGTTCGAGGCCGACAACACCGCCGTCGTGCACAACATGGATTCGCCGGTGGTGTTTCCGTACAAGCCGCCGCAGATGCGCAAGATCTTTGCCGCGTTCACCGCGATGCTGTCGCGGCATGCAAAAGCGGGCGTGGAGAGCGCAGCATGAACGAGATCATCCGCAACACGCAGGCATCGGTCACGAACGGATCGCTCGATCCGCAGGACTGGAGCGAGTTTCGTGCACTCGCTCATCGCATGCTGGACGATGCGATCGACGGTATCGCCAATGTCCGCGCGCGTCCGGTCTGGCGGCCGATCCCCGACGAGGTTCGCGCGGCGGTTCGAACCGATGTACCGCGCGCGGCAACCGATCTCGCCGACGTCTATCGCGAATTCTCCGAGCACGTCGCGCCCTACGCGACCGGCAATGTTCATCCCGGCTTCATGGGCTGGGTGCATGGCGGCGGCACGGCGGTCGGCATGGTCGCGGAGATGCTCGCGGCCGGCCTCAATGCCAATCTCGGCGGCCGTGATCACATGCCAATCGAGGTCGAGCGCCAGATCGTCGAATGGATGCGCGGCCTGTTCGGCTTTCCACAAGGCGCGAGCGGCATCTTCGTCACCGGTACGTCGATGGCCAATCTGATGGCGGTGCTGGTTGCGCGCACGAGCGCGCTCGGCGCGCTGGCGCGGCAGCACGGCATCGGCAATGACGGCACGCTGCTCACGGCCTACGCGTCGAAGGCCGCGCATGGCTGCATCTCCCGCGCGATGGACATCGCCGGGTTCGGCACCGATGCGCTGCGCAAGATCGATGTCGGTGCCGATCATCGCATCGATGTCGCCGCGCTACGCGCGCAGATTGCAATCGATCGCGAGGTTGGCTTCAAGCCGTTCCTGGTGACGGCATCGGCCGGCACTGTCGACATCGGCGCGATCGACGATCTCAGGGCGATCGCGGATCTGTGCCACGAAGAAGGCATCTGGTTTCACGTCGATGGCGCCTTCGGTGCGCTCGCGATCTTCTCGCCCGAGCTCGCCCCGCTGCTCGAGGGCATCGAGCTCGCGGATTCGATCGCGCTCGACTTCCACAAATGGGGGCAGGTGCCCTATGACGCCGGCTTCCTGCTGGTGCGTGACGGCGAACGGCATCGGCAGGCCTTTGCGCAGCCGGCGGCCTATCTGAGCCGCGAGGCGAGGGGGCTTGCGGCCGGTGCTGTCTGGCCGTGCGATCTCGGTCCGGATCTGTCGCGCGGTTTCCGCGCGCTGAAGACGTGGTTTACGCTCAAGACATTCGGCACCGACCGGCTGGGTGCGGTGATCGCGCGCAGCTGCGCGCTCGCAAGATATCTCGAAACGCGCGTGCTCGCCGAGCCCCGGCTCGAGCTGCTCGCGCCGGTCAATCTCAACATCGTCTGCTTCCGCTATCGCGCCGACGATGCGATCAATCGGGAGATCGTCGCCGATGTCCAGGAGTCCGGCATTGCCGCGCCGTCGAGCACGACGCTGGGCGGCAAGTTCGCGATCCGCGCCGCGATCGTCAACCATCGCACCGATGAGACGGATATCGACGCCCTGGTGTCGGCCGTGCTCGCATTCGGCACGCGGCGGACCGGAGACGGATTGATCGAGGTCGAGGCGCCGCCTCTCGTGGCGCAGTGATCGCGCTGGACTGAAACGACAACGGCCCCGGACATCGTCCGGGGCCGTTGTCGTTTGCGCGGGTCTTTGAACCTGCCAGGGATCACGCAGCCGAGCTGACTTCACCCTCGGGATGCGCGGCGTTGTATTGGTCGCGCAGCTTCTCTTCATAGGCGATCAGCTTGCGGGCATCCTTCAGCGCCCGGTAGAGGTCGCCGTTCAGGATGTTGTTGTTGATGGCCTCGATGATCGGCCAGGAACTCGGCACCGCGGTGACGATGTCGCGCACCAGGTTGAAATAGGTGCCGTGCTGGGTCTGCGGGTCCGGCGAGATATACATCAGCTGGACCGCCAGATAGACGAGCTTTGCGGGCGTATCCGCGGTCTCGGGCGTGAGGATATCGCGCTCGCGCAGGATCGGCACGTTGTCGCCATCGATCAGAAGGCGAGCCCGCTGGTCGGTGTTG
The DNA here is from genome assembly GCF_049949285.1 of Bradyrhizobium ganzhouense. Classification (NCBI taxonomy): domain Bacteria; kingdom Pseudomonadati; phylum Pseudomonadota; class Alphaproteobacteria; order Hyphomicrobiales; family Nitrobacteraceae; genus Bradyrhizobium; species Bradyrhizobium ganzhouense. The sequence goes on along the minus strand of NZ_CP181318.1, from coordinate 6,160,102 downwards.
GTGATTACGCAGTTGCCGACAATGATGCGTTCGTGCGGCCTGAGCTCGACCTTGAGGGCCATTGCCTGTTCTCCATCAACGCTTTCGTAACCGAAGCGCGGGTTGTCGCGGATCAGGGTGCAATACTCCCTCAACATTAGTTAACGAGTTCTGAATCCGGGCCGGCGCCACGGAAAAGCTCAATCATATCAATGTCGAAATTGCGCAGAGGCGCGACGTCGCCGCTGTGTAGGTGAGCCGAATCACGCCGCGACTCAGCGAAAGCGCCGGTTTCATTTCATGCTTCGTTAGATTCTCGACGCCACGGTCCGCAGGTCGCTGGATCAATCAAGATCCATGCAGACGCGTAACAGTAGCGTCGTTTACCAGAAAGGTAACAGAGTTATGTCAGGCATCGTCCTCTCGGCATCGGTTCGTCAGAACCTGCTCTCCCTCCAGTCCACCGCTGATCTTCTCGCCACCACCCAGAACCGTCTGTCGACGGGCAAGAGCGTGAACTCGGCCCTGGACAATCCGACCAACTTCTTCACGGCACAGTCGCTCGACAACCGCGCCAGCGACATCAACAACCTCCTCGACAACATCGGCAACGGCGTGCAGGTGCTGCAGGCTGCCAACACCGGCATCACCTCGCTGCAGAAGCTCGTCGACTCCGCGAAGTCGATCGCCAACCAGGCGCTCCAGACCACGGTCGGCTACTCCACCAAGTCCAACGTTTCGACCACGATCTCGGGCGCGACGGCTGCGGATCTGCGTGGCACGACCTCCTATGCGAGCACGGTTGCCAGCAGCAACGTCCTGTTCGACGGCACGGCTGGCGGCACCCACGCTGCGAGCGGCACGACGACCCTCGGCGCGACCCAGGGCGTTCTCACCGGTGCGGCGGCGACGGCCGGCGACGGTTCGACGGCCATTACGGCGGGTATCACGCTGCTCGGCACTGGTGCAGCGACCGCGACCGGCCTGGTCGGCAACGCCCAGCCCTCCGATGGCGACACGCTGACCGTCAACGGTCACACGATTACCTTCCGCTCCGGCGTTGCACCGACTTCCTCGACGGTCGCGAGCGGCCTTGGCGCCAGTGGCAACATCACCACCGACGGCGCGGGTAACTCGACCATCTATCTGGGCGACACCACGACGCCGAAGGGTACGGTCGGTGACCTCACCACCGCGATCGACCTCGCCAGCGGTGTGAAGGTTGCGTCGATCAGCGCCGGTGCGGCGACGATCTCTCAGAGCGCCAACGCGACCGCCGTTTCGGACGTCGGTGTCACGACGGCCGGCAAGCTCACGCTGCACAGCTCGAGCGGTGCCGATCTGAGCATCACCGGCAAGGCCGACCTGCTGAAGGCCCTCGGCCTGTCCAGCGCCACCGGCGGCGGCAACGCGACGGTGAGCGTGAACCGCACCACCAGCTCCGGTTCGCTGGGTCAGCAGATCCAGGACGGCTCGACGCTGAATGTCGACGGTCATGTCATCACCTTCAAGAACGGCGCTGTTCCGGGCTCCGCGGGTGCTCCGGCGATCCCGAGCGGCTCCGGCGTCAGCGGCAACGTCCTCACCGACGGTGCCGGCAACTCGACGGTCTATCTGTCGTCCGGCACGATCTCCGACGTGCTGAACGCGATCGACCTTGCCTCCGGCGTGCAGACCGCGACGATCGCGGCCAACGGCACGGCGACGCTGAAGACCGCGACCGGCCAGACCAACTCGTCGATCAACGCCTCGGGCCAGCTCAAGGTCTCGACCGGCGTGAATGCCGACCTGTCGGTCACCGGTACGGGCAATGCCCTGAACGTGCTCGGCTTCGCCGGCAACACCGGTACGGCGACCGCCTTCACCGCTGCGCGCACCTCGGGCATCGGCGGCATCACCGGCAAGACCTTGACCTTCTCCTCCTTCAACAGCGGGACGGCGGTCAACGTCACCTTCGGCGACGGCACCAACGGCACGGTCAAGACGCTCGATCAGCTCAACTCGCAGCTTCAGGCCAACAACCTGACCGCCACGATCGACGCCAACGGCCTGCTGACGGTCTCGACCACCAACGACTACGCGTCCTCGACGATCGGTTCGAGCGCCGCGGGTGGTTCGATCGGCGGCACGCTCACCACCGCGCTGACCTTCTCGACGGCTTCCAGCCCCGTCCAGGATAGCGTTGCCCAGACCGCTCGTGCGAACCTGGTGTCTCAGTACAACAACATCCTGAGCCAGATCGACTCGACCTCGCAGGACTCCTCGTTCAACGGCGTCAACCTGCTGAACGGCGACCAGCTCAAGCTGGTGTTCGACGAGACCGGCAAGTCGAATCTGAACATCACCGGCGTGACCTACAACTCCAAGGGCCTCGGCCTCGCCTCGCTGACCAGCGGTGTCGACTTCATCGACAACTCCGCGACCAACAAGGTGCTGTCGAACCTGAACGCCGCGTCGAGCACGCTGCGCTCGGAAGCTTCGAGCCTCGGCTCGAACCTCTCGGTGGTGCAGGTTCGTCAGGACTTCAACAAGAACCTGATCAACGTGCTGCAGACCGGTTCGTCGAACCTGACCCTGGCCGACACCAACGTCGAAGCCGCCAACAGCCAGGCGCTGTCGACCCGCCAGTCGATCGCGGTCTCGGCGCTGTCGCTGGCCAACCAGTCGCAGCAGAGCGTGCTGCAGCTGCTCCGCTAATAGCGGCTGACATCGCAAGCAAGATCAGGCGGCGGGGCTTCGGCCCCGCCGCTTTCTTTTTGTGTATTGGCATCCGAGTGCCGCTCACTCAGATGGAGACGATGCACTCGAATGCAGCGAATTGCCTACTCTGAGTTATGGTTGACAAGTAGCAAACGTCCTGCCTTTGCAACAAAAAGCATCATCCGATCATGGCGATACAAGCGGGCTCGATCCGGCGCTGATCGCTCATATGGTGAATCCGCGCAAGGACTCGCGCGACACGCTTCATGCTTTGTTAGCCACCTACGTTCACCGTCCCGGCATCGATTAATCCTAATCGAAGTTTGTTGCGTTGCGTACCAGAAGGGTAACACTCAATGTCCGGTATTGTTCTCTCCTCCTCGGTTCGTCAGAACCTGCTCTCTCTCCAGTCCACCGCCGATCTTCTCGCCACCACGCAGAGCCGTCTGTCGACCGGCAAGAGCGTCAACTCGGCCCTGGACAATCCCACCAACTTCTTCACGGCGCAGTCGCTCGACAACCGCGCCAGCGACATCAACAACCTGCTCGACGGCATCGCCAACGGCGTGCAGGTGCTGCAGGCCGCCAACACCGGCATCACCTCGCTGCAGAAGCTGATCGACAGCGCGAAGTCGATCGCCAATCAGGCGCTCCAGACCACGGTCGGCTACTCCACCAAGTCCAACGTCTCGACCACGATCTCGGGCGCGACGGCTGCGGACCTGCGTGGCACGACCTCCTATGCGAGCACGGTTGCCAGCAGCAACGTCCTGTTCGACGGCACGGCTGGCGGCACCCACGCTGCGAGCGGCACCACGACCCTCGGCGCGACCCAGGGCGTTCTCACCGGTGCGGCGGCGACGGCCGGCGACGGTTCGACGGCCATTACGGCGGGCATCACGCTGCTCGGCACTGGTGCAGCGACCGCGACCGGCCTGGTCGGCAACGCCCAGCCCTCCGATGGCGACACGCTGACCGTCAACGGTCACACGATCACCTTCCGCTCCGGCGTTGCACCGACTTCCTCGACGGTTGCGAGCGGCCTTGGCGCCAGCGGCAACATCACCACCGACGGCGCGGGTAACTCGACCATCTATCTGGGCGACACCACGACGCCGAAGGGTACGGTCGGTGACCTCACCACCGCGATCGACCTCGCCAGCGGTGTGAAGGTTGCGTCGATCAGCGCCGGTGCGGCGACGATCTCCCAGAGCGCCAACGCGACCGCCGTTTCGGACGTCGGTGTCACGACGGCCGGCAAGCTCACGCTGCACAGCTCGAGCGGTGCCGATCTGAGCATCACCGGCAAGGCCGACCTGCTGAAGGCCCTCGGCCTGTCCAGCGCCACCGGCGGCGGCAACGCGACGGTGAACGTGAACCGCACCACCAGCTCCGGCTCGCTGGGTCAGCAGATCCAGGATGGCTCGACGCTGAATGTCGACGGTCATGTCATCACCTTCAAGAACGGCGCCGTTCCCGGCTCCGCGGGTGCTCCGGCGATCCCGAGCGGCTCCGGCGTCAGCGGCAACGTCCTCACCGACGGTGCCGGCAACTCGACGGTCTATCTGTCGTCCGGCACGATCTCCGACGTGCTGAACGCGATCGACCTTGCCTCCGGCGTGCAGACCGCGACGATCGCGGCCAACGGCACGGCGACGCTGAAGACCGCGACCGGCCAGACCAACTCGTCGATCAACGCCTCGGGCCAGCTCAAGGTCTCGACCGGCGTGAATGCCGACCTGTCGGTCACCGGTACGGGCAATGCCCTGAACGTGCTCGGCTTCGCCGGCAACACCGGCACCGGGACCGCCTTCACCGCGGCCCGCACCTCGGGCATCGGCGGCATCACCGGCAAGACCTTGACCTTCTCCTCCTTCAACAGCGGGACGGCGGTCAACGTCACCTTCGGCGACGGCACCAACGGTACGGTCAAGACGCTCGATCAGCTCAACTCGCAGCTTCAGGCCAACAACCTGACCGCGACGATCGACGCCAACGGCCTGCTGACGGTCTCGAGCACCAACGACTACGCGTCCTCGACGATCGGTTCGAGCGCCGCGGGCGGCGTCATCGGTGGTACGCTCACCACCGCGCTGACCTTCTCGACGGCGTCTACGCCTACGCAGGATACAGTTGCCCAGACGGCCCGTACCAACCTGGTCAGCCAGTACAACAACATCCTCCAGCAGATCGACTCGACCTCGCTCGACTCGTCCTTCAACGGTGTCAACCTCTTGAACGGCGACCAGCTCAAGCTGGTGTTCGACGAGACCGGCAAGTCGAACCTGAACATCACGGGCGTGACCTACAACTCGAAGGGTCTCGGCCTCGCTGCACTGACCGGCGGTGTCGACTTCATCGACAACGCCGCCACCAACAAGGTGCTGACCAATCTGAACACGGCGTCGAGCACGCTGCGTTCGGAAGCCTCCGCCCTGGGTTCGAACCTGACGATCGTGCAGGTTCGTCAGGACTTCAACAAGAACCTGATCAACGTGCTGCAGACCGGTTCGTCGAACCTGACGCTGGCCGACACCAACGTCGAAGCGGCGAACAGCCAGGCGCTGTCGACCCGCCAGTCGATCGCGGTCTCGGCGCTGTCGCTGGCCAACCAGTCGCAGCAGAGCGTGCTCCAGCTGCTCCGCTAACAAGCGGAAGACATCGCAAGCAAGATCAGGCGGCGGGGCTTCGGCCCCGCCGCTTTCTTTTGAGGCCGGGGTCTTTTGACGACGCCCCAAAAGGTAACCGTTGGTTATGGTTAATGGAGCGTAAGCGCGAAAAATTGCCAACGATTTCAGTCTGATTGGCAGCCGCACCAGCGTCTCTCTCGGGTTTATGGTGAACCGGTGCTTAGACCCGCGAGACTCGTTTCACCCTTTGTTAGCCATGTCCCCGCAGGCTGTCCCCGTCACTCGATCCGAAGCGATCGAACGAAGACGCGTAAGCCAGAAGGGTGAAAGTCATGTCCGGTATTGTTCTCTCTGCGTCGGTTCGTCAGAACCTCCTGTCTCTCCAGTCCACCGCTGATCTGCTCGCCACCACACAGAATCGTCTGTCGACCGGCAAGAGCGTCAATTCGGCCCTGGACAATCCCACCAACTTCTTCACGGCACAGTCGCTCGACAACCGGGCCAGCGACATCAACAATCTGCTCGATGGCATCGCCAACGGCGTGCAGGTGCTGCAGGCCGCCAACACGGGCCTGACCTCGCTGCAGAAGCTGATCGACTCGGCGAAGTCGATCGCCAACCAGGCGCTCCAGACCACGGTCGGCTACTCCACCAAGTCCAACGTCTCCACCACGATCGCGGGTGCGACGGCGGCCGACTTGCGCGGCACGACCAGCTTTGCCAGTGCTTCTGCTTCCAGCAACGTGCTCTATGACGGCACGGCAGGTGGTGTTCATGCCGCGAGCAGCACCACGACCCTCGGCGCGACCCAGGGTGTTCTCACCGGTGCGGCGGCGACGGCCGGCGACGGTTCGACGGCCATTACGGCGGGCATCACGCTGCTCGGCACTGGTGCAGCGACCGCGACCGGCCTGGTCGGCAACGCCCAGCCCTCCGATGGCGACACGCTGACCGTCAACGGTCACACGATCACCTTCCGCTCCGGCGTTGCACCGACTTCCTCGACGGTCGCGAGCGGCCTTGGCGCCAGTGGCAACATCACCACCGACGGCGCGGGTAACTCGACCATCTATCTGGGCGACACCACGACGCCGAAGGGTACGGTCGGTGACCTCACCACCGCGATCGACCTCGCCAGCGGTGTGAAGGTTGCGTCGATCACCGCCGGTGCGGCGACGATCTCCCAGAGCGCCAACGCGACCGCCGTTTCGGACGTCGGTGTCACGACGGCCGGCAAGCTCACGCTGCACAGCTCGAGCGGTGCCGATCTGAGCATCACCGGCAAGGCCGACCTGCTGAAGGCCCTCGGCCTGTCCAGCGCCACCGGCGGCGGCAACGCGACGGTGAACGTGAACCGCACCACCAGCTCCGGTTCGCTGGGTCAGCAGATCCAGGACGGCTCGACGCTGAACGTCGATGGTCATGTCATCACCTTCAAGAACGGCGCCGTTCCCGGCTCCGCGGGTGCTCCGGCGATCCCGAGCGGCTCCGGCGTCAGCGGCAACGTCCTCACCGACGGCAATGGCAACTCGACGGTCTATCTCTCGTCCGGCACGATCTCCGACGTGCTGAACGCGATCGACCTTGCCTCCGGCGTGCAGACCGCGACGATCGCGGCCAACGGCACGGCGACGCTGAAGACCGCGACGGGGCAGTCAAACTCATCGATCAATAGCTCCGGCCAGCTTCGCATTGCGACGGGCATCAATGCAGACCTCACCATCACCGGCTCGGGCAATGCGCTGAACGCACTTGGCCTTGCCGGCAACACCGGTACGGCGACCGCCTTCACCGCTGCGCGCACCTCGGGCATCGGCGGCATTGCCGGCAAGACCTTGACCTTCGCCTCCTTCAACGGTGGCACGGCGGTCAACGTCACCTTCGGCGACGGCACCAACGGCACGGTCAAGACGCTCGATCAGCTCAATACGCAGCTCCTGGCCAACAACCTGGCCGCGACGATCGATGCCAACGGGGCTCTGACAATTACCGCGTCCAACGACTACGCGTCCTCGACGATCGGATCGACCACCGCGGGCGGTGCGATCGGCGGTACACTGACTACCGCGCTGACCTTCTCGACGGCATCCACGCCCATCCAGGATGCGGTTGCCCAGACCGCCCGTGCGAACCTGGTGTCTCAGTACAACAATATCCTGAACCAGATCGACACGACCTCGCAGGACTCCTCGTTCAACGGTGTGAACCTCCTGAACGGCGACCAGCTCAAGCTGGTGTTCGACGAGACCGGCAAGTCGAGCCTGAACATCACCGGTGTGACCTACAACTCGAAGGGTCTGGGCCTCGCCGCACTGACCGTCGGCGTCGACTTCATCGACAACGCCGCGTCGAACAAGGTGCTGACCAACCTGAACGCCGCGTCGAGCACGCTGCGGTCGGAAGCCTCGGCGCTCGGTTCGAACCTCTCGGTGGTGCAGGTTCGTCAGGACTTCAACAAAAACCTGATCAACGTGCTGCAGACCGGTTCGTCCAACCTGACGCTGGCAGACACCAACGTCGAAGCGGCCAACAGCCAGGCGCTGTCGACCCGCCAGTCGATCGCGGTCTCGGCGCTGTCGCTGGCCAACACCTCTCAGCAGAGCGTGCTCCAGCTGCTCCGCTAATAAGCAGCTGAAATTACTCAATAAAACCGGGCGGCGGGGCTTTTGCTCCGCCGCTCTTTTTTTGCGTTCTGAGACAGGGAAGGGCGTACACCGGCCATTAACCCTATCCCTTAAACCGGCGTTAACCATACTTTAAAGGACAGCCCCTAAAACTGGACAAAAGCCCGCTTCCAGACCCGCGCGGCCGATTCGTATCCGGTTCAAGAGGAAGACCTGCCAATGTCCAACATCGTTCTCTCGGCGTCCGTTCGCCAGAACCTGTTGTCGCTGCAGTCGACGGCCGACTTGCTGGCCACCACGCAGGAGCGGCTGTCGACCGGCAAAAAGGTCAACACGGCGCTCGACAATCCCACCAATTTCTTCACGGCGCAGGGGCTGGACAACCGGGCGAGCGATATCAGCAACCTCCTGGACGGCATCAATAACGGTGTGCAGGTGCTCCAGGCGGCCAATACCGGCATCACCTCGCTGCAGAAGCTGATCGACTCCGCGAAATCGATCGCCAACCAGGCGCTCCAGACCACGGTCGGCTACTCCACCAAGTCCAACGTCTCGACCACGATCCCGGGTGCAACGCCGGCGGATCTGCGCGGCACCACCTCTTATGCGAGCGCGACCGCCAACAGCAACGTGCTCTATACCGGTGCGGCCGGCGGCGTCACGCCGGTGACGGCAGCTGCCGCGCTCGGCGCTTCGCTGGGTTCGAGCGCCGGCACCCTGACCGGTGGCACGGTGAACGCGGCCGACGGCAGCACTGCGCTCGCCGGCACGGACACGCTGCTCGGCACCACCCCATCCACCCAGTTCAGCACGCCGCCCGCGGATGGCGACACCATCACGGTGAACGGCAAGACCGTCACCTTCCGCACCGGCCCCGCTCCGACGACCCAGCCGACCGGCTGGGGCCTCAACGCCAGCGGAAGCATTGCCACGGACGGCAACGGTAACTCGATCGTCTATGAGGGAACGGCGGCCGCGCCCAAGGCGACCGTCAACGACGTGCTCAGCGCGATCGACCTCGCCAGCGGCGTCAAGACTGCGACGATCAGCGCCGGTGCCGCCACGATTGCGACGAGTGGCGCGACCGTCGGTACTGTCCAGACGCCATCATCCATCAGTGCGGGCGGCGCAATCACGCTGAAGAGCTCGACCGGCGCCGATCTGAGCGTGACGGGCAAGGCAGACCTCCTCCACGCCCTCGGCCTGACGGCCGCGACCGGCGCGGGCAATGCCAGTGTGGCCGCGAACCGGTCGACGACCTTGGGCTCGCTGGGTTCGCTGGTCCAGGACGGCTCGACGCTGAACATCGACGGCCACACCATCACCTTCAAGAACGCGCAGACGCCGCAGTCGGCAGCAAGCGTGGCCACCGGCTATGGCGTCAGCGGCAACGTCGTCACCGACGGCAACGGCAACTCGACGGTCTATCTGCAGAGCGCGAACCTGACCGATCTGCTCAATTCGATCGATCTCGCAACCGGTGTGAAGACCGCCAGCCTCTTCAACGGTGCTGCGACGCTCAACACCACTCCGGGCCAGATCCCGTCGTCGGTGAACTCCAGCGGCCAGCTGGCGATCTCGACCGGTATCAACGCCGACCTCTCGATCACCGGCACCGGCAATGCGCTCAGCGCCTTCGGTCTCAGCGGCAATACCGGAACGGCGACGGCGTTTAGCGCGGCGCGCACCTCCGGTGTCGGCGGTGTCAGCGGCAAGACCCTGACTTTCACCTCCTTCAACGGCGGCACGCCGGTCAACGTCACCTTCGGCGACGGCACCAACGGCACCGTCAAGACGCTCGACCAGCTCAACGTCCAGCTTCAGGCCAACCACCTGACCGCGACGATCGACGCGAACGGCGTGCTGACGGTGACCACCGTCAACGAATACGCATCCTCGACCCTCGGTTCATCGACCGCCGGCGGCGCGGTCGGCGGCACGCTCACCAGCGTGCTTGCCTTCACCACCGCGCAGCCGCCGGTCCAGGATCCCGTCGCGCAGACGGCGCGTTCGAGCCTCGTCAGCCAGTTCAACAACATCCTGGCGCAGATCGACACCACCTCGCAGGACTCCTCCTTCAACGGCGTCAACCTCTTGAACGGCGACACGCTGAAGCTGGTGTTCAACGAGACCGGCAGCTCCACGCTCGGCATCAACGGCGTGGTGTTCAACGCGGCGGGTCTCGGGCTGAGTAATCTCGTCCCGGGCACGGACTTCATCGACAACGGCGCGACCAACAAGGTCCTCCAGAGCCTGAACGCTGCTTCGAGCACGCTGCGCTCCGAAGGTTCTTCGCTCGGTTCGAACCTGTCGATCGTGCAGGTGCGCCAGGACTTCTCGAAGAACCTGATCAACGTGCTGCAGACCGGTTCGTCCAACCTGACGCTTGCGGACACCAACGAGGAAGCGGCCAACAGCCAGGCGCTGTCGACCCGCCAGTCGATCGCGGTCTCCGCCCTGTCGCTGGCGAACCAGTCGCAGCAGAGCGTGCTGCAGCTGCTCCGCTAATTCGCAAACGCAGGATAGAATCTTGAGACGTCACGGCGGGGCTAATGCTCCGCCGTTCTTTTGAGGGAGTTCGCTAAGACCGGATTAGCTGAGATCGATGTGCGTGATGCAGTGCAAGTTTACAGCTTGCGTCGGCGCATCTAGCCTCGCGTCTACGGAAGGACTCCGCGACCCGTAATAATCCGGAGTGCTTCCAAGCGCACATGTAAGCAAATCTTAAGCGCTACTGCATAGGGTTGGGAAAGAAATCCTTAAGTCCGTTCAACGGGCTAGGAAGCTTCCAAGGTGTGATTGATGTCGAATTCCGCTGCCTCGGCCTACGCGCGTGTTGCAACGACCACCGCATCTCCTCGTGATGTCGAGGCGCAGACCTTGCTGAAGGCAGCCAACAAGCTCCAGGACGCGATCAATGCCGCTGACCCCTTCAGCGAGCAGACCACGCAGGCGCTGATGTTCAACCGCAAGCTCTGGACCATCTTCCTCAGCGAGGCGATGCGCGACAACAACCCGCAGCCGCTCGACGTCCGGCAGAAGATCGCCAACATCAGCGTGTTCGTGCTGAGCCAGACCGCGGCGCTTCAGATGAGCCCGCAGTTCGATCACTTCCGTCCGCTGATCGAGATCAACCGCAATATCGCTGCCGGTCTGTCCGGCCGGCCGTAACGGAGACTTGTCATGGCCGACATCATGAGCATCTTGTCGTCCGCGTACAAGTCGAACACGCTTTCGAGCACCACCGGCTCGTCCAAATACGTTCCGGTCGACTCGTCGCTGTACCAGGGCAACTGGAGCGGCACCTATGCTGACGGCAAGAAATTCTCGCTCAACATCTCGCAGGTCAACGGTTTTCGCGCGCAGATCCACTATCAGAGCGAAGGGACCTCGCAGTATCAGCAGGTGCTGATCAAGGACTCCTCGTTCCGCTTCGGCAATACGAAGTTCACGCTGACAAATACCGGCGTGGCGCAGATCAAGAACGTCGTCACCGACCCTGCGACCGGCTCGAGCTATCTCGACACCGCCCAGGCCACGCTCAACAGCTGATCGGCGGGCGTCTCAGGCGCTGAGGTCCGTGTTGAGCGGACGCGAGGGCTCCGACTTCAAATCCAGTGCGTGGAAATAGGCTCGCCGGCGCAGCATCGCCTCGTCGGGGAATTGATTCACCACCGCGTCGGTCCGGTCGTTGACGACCTGAAAGACCATGGATGCGGACGCTTGGTCGAACACGACCTGGCGCGAGATGTTTGCATTGCTCTGCAGATCATTGCTCGCAGCCGCGCTCGTATCGCTCGCGGCCACCGTCTGGCTCACCGGCAAATCGGTTTGCACGGCATCGTTCGCCGCCGAATTCGACGTCGTGACGATCTGTACGGGGACCGGTATCCCCACCGGCCTGATGCTGAAATCTGTACTCATGGCAGCCTCCTGGTTGCCTTGTGTGAGTCAAATCCCAACCCCTCTCAATACGCAACCATGGAACACCAGGATTGAACACCGGGTAAGCAAACGTGCCTAACCACGCAACGCTTTCGCCGCGCGGTTTTTCGTAAAATTGGATGGAGTTCCTTGCCTGCGCTCAGAGCGTGCGGCTGACCGCGAGCGGCGTGATGTGACGCGGGCCAGGCGTGGCGCGGCGTCCCGCCGCCGTATAGGTGTTCGGCACGTTGCGCTTCTGGATCTCGGCATTGACGCCGCGCACGACGCTCTCGGAAACCGCATGCGCGGTCGCGAGTACGGTGAGATTGACCTGAAGCATGGCGCGGAAGGCGTCGTGGTGGCGATGCAGCGTCGAGAGCAGCTCGGGTGCGGATTTCGAAAGCTGGGCCTGGTTCGCCTTCAACTGGCTGACGGCGCCGACGTAACGCCGTGACAGCTCCTGCTTCTGGCTCTCCATCGTCATCGCCTCGCGGACCTTGCCGGCGCGGACCAGCTCGGTCTCGCGCTCGATCAGACCGAGCAGGGCGCTCATCGCGTCCATCAGGTCCTCAGCGAGCTTGCGCGCCGCGGCGCTCTCCGGCGTGTTGTTCGGGCGCTGCGCTGGCATCGGCTGACGTGACGCGCTGAAGTGGTTCATCTCGTTTGACCTTATGCCGTACGAAGAGTGGTTTTGGCCTGCTGTATGATCAGGGTACGGTAGACGTCGCGAGCGACCCCGACGCCGCCGGCATTGGCGAAGTTCTTGGAATATTGCTCGGTCAGCATCGAGCGCCAGACGCCGGTGCCCGGCGTGTCGCCGAACGGGCCTTCGCCCTTCAGCCCCGAGGTCATCTGCGCGAACATGCTGTTGAGGAACATGCCCTCGAAGTCCGTGGCGGTCTTCTGGGTCTTGGCCTGCTGCTGCGGCGAGACCTTTTGCAACGCTGCGGCGAGCTCGAAATCGGGGCGGCCGTTGCGGCTTTCCACGGAGAAGGCGGGGTTCGAGAGCGCGGCGGTGACGACGTGCGCGGTGTTGAGCATGCCGGTCTGCATCACATCACCTCGATATCGGCTTCGATCGCACCCGCGGCCTTGATCGCCTGGAGGATGCTGATGAGGTCGCGCGGGCCGATGCCGAGGCCGTTGAGGCCGTCGACGAGCTGCTGCAGCGAGACGCCGTCCTTGACGACGGCGAACTTCTTGCCGTCCTCGGTGACGCCGACGCTCGATCGCGGCGTGACCACGGTCCGGCCCCGCGACAGCGGGTTGGGCTGGCTTACCTGCGGGCTCTCGGAGATCGTGACCGTGAGATTGCCTTGCGCAACCGCGACGGTGGCGACGCGGACGTCGCGGCCCATCACGATGATGCCCGAGCGCTCGTCGATGACGATCTTGGCGGCGAGATCCGGATCGACCTGGAGCTGTTCGATCTCGGTCAGGAAGGCGACCACGTTGCCCTTGAACTCCGGCGGGATCGAAAGCTGCACCGTCGAGGGATCGATCGGCTCGGCGCTCTTGACGCCGAGATAGTCGTTGATCGCGGCCGCAATGCGCTTGGCGGTGGTGAAGTCGGCATTGCGCAGCGCGAGCCGCACGTTCGGCAGGCGATTGAGCGCGAATTCGATCTCGCGCTCGATGATGGCGCCGTTGGCGATGCGGCCGACGGTCGGAACGCCGCGCACGATTTTCGCCGCTTCACCCTCGGCCTGGAAGCCGGAGATCGCGAGCGAGCCCTGCGCGACCGCATAGACGTTGCCGTCGGCGCCGAGCAGCGGGGTGACGAGCAGGGTGCCGCCGCGCAGATCCTTGGCGTCGCCGAGCGCGGAGACGGTGACGTCCATGCGCGTACCCTGGGTGGAGAAGGCCGGCAGGTTGCCGGTCACCATCACGGCGGCGACGTTGCCGGTGCGGATGGTGGCGCCACGGATGTTGACGCCCATGCGCTCGAGCATCGCTTGCAGCGACTGCTTGGTGAAGGGGATGTTGTTGAGGGTGTCGCCGGTGCCATTGAGGCCGACGACGAGCCCGTAGCCGATGAGCTGGTTCTGCCGCACGCCTTCGATATTGGCGAGATCCTTGATACGCGAGGTCGCGTTTGCAGAGGCAGCCGAGAGCGCCAGCGCTGACAGCGCCGCACAGGCCACCCCGAACACCCCGCTAAGAATCCTCACCCAACGAACGCCTGGCATCCTCTGCTCCCCGAGGCTCCTCACATCTCGGACCATCTGCGACACTCCCATGACGAGCTGGTCCGACGCTTTCCTTGCGAGCGCTGTGCCAACACGGAGCAGAAGGGTTAGGCGTTTGAATAGGTTGAATAAATCTCTTCCGATTGGCGCCAGCCCGCATTCGCCGTCAGGAGCGAAACTGCCGCCTCCCGGCAGATTTTGCCGGGCCGTTTACGCCCCGTTAACCATAAAGCGGCGAATGTGGCGCATCGATCACCCGGATTGCTTCGATGCGCATCTACGGACCGAATGGCACCACGCTTGGAACGCCGGCCAGCCAGGCGAGGCGCACGAGTTCCGGCACCTTCGTGCTTCCCGACACCTCGTCGGCGCAGGAGACGCGCGCCGCGGCCGCACCCAAGGCCTCCGCCAACATCGATGCGCTGCTCGCGCTGCAAGGCATTGAGGAAGATCCGGTCGAGCGCCGCAAGCGCTCGGTCGTCCGCGGCAAGACCGCGCTCGACGTACTCGACGATCTCAAGATGGGACTCTTGTCCGGCAATCTCGACGCGTCGACGGTGATGCGGCTGCGCGATGCAGCTGCGAACCTGAAATCGTCCTCCGGAGATCCCGGTCTCGATTCCGTGCTGTCCGAGATCGAGCTGCGCGTCGAGGTCGAGCTGGCCAAGGCCGGGCAGGGCTGATCGCAATCCCGCGAGGAACGGCCTTACGCCGCTTCCTCCTTTTGCTGCGAATCGTAGCGGCGCTGGGCGGCGAGCACGTCTTTCAGATTCTCCTCGGCCCAATCGCGCAACGGATCGACCGCGGCGGCGAGCGTCAGGCCGAGTTGCGTGATCGAATATTCAACCGTCACCGGCACGGTCGCGATGGCGCGGCGCTTGAGCAGGCCGTCGCGCTCGAGCGACTTGAGAACCTGACTCAGCATCTTCTGCGAGATGCCTTCAATCGTGCGGCGCAACTGATTGAAGCGCATCGGTTCCTCGCGCAGCAGCAACAAGATCAGCACGGCCCATTTGTCGCCAACGCGATCGAGGATCTGGCGCGTCGGGCAATTGGCTGCATAGACGTTGGGTTTCATCTCAGTCCTCGCGCTTGTTTCCGGGGCGCCGGTTACTCCTGCGTAATCAGGTAAGCACAAAGTGCTCTCTTAACACCAGCGTTCCTTTCGATATCTAGTAACTATTGGTTACTATAGAAGCGAAGGAGCCTTCCATGAAAATCGCAGTTGCCGGCGCCTCGGGCCGGGCCGGTTCGGAGATCACCAAGGAGCTGTCCCGCCGCGGCCATGGCGTCACCGCCATCGCACGGAACCCGGAGAAGATCGCTGGCCTGCCGAACGTCACGCCGACCAAGGGCGATGTGCTCGACCAGGCCAGCCTGACCAAGCTCTGGGCCGGGCACGATGTGGCCATCAGTTCCGTCCACTTCCTGGCGAGCGACCCGCACAAGCTGATCGGCGCGGCCAGGGACTCCAAGGTCGGGCGCTATCTGGTCGTCGGCGGCGCCGGCAGCCTGGAGGTCGCGCCCGGCGTCAAACTGGTCACAACCCCGGGTTTTCCGGCTCAATACAAGGCCGAGGCGGAGGCGGGTGGGGCCTTTCTCGACCTGCTGCGGCAGGAAAAGGAGCTGAACTGGACCTTCCTCTCGCCTTCGGCGCTTTTCATCGAGGGAGAGCGGACCACCAAGTTCCGGCTTGGCAACGATCAGCTTCTCGCAGATGCGAACGGCAAGAGCTGGATCAGCTTCGCCGACTACGCCATCGCGCTCGCCGACGAGATCGAGAAGCCGGTCCATCGGAGGCAGCGCTTCACGGTCGGTTACTAGGCCTTTGGCCGCCCCCGGGCTCTCCAGGATAAACCTTCCTGTGCAAGGGCTTGGGGGCGGTAACCGCGCCATTAAGGAAATATTGTCTGTCACATGGGGTAGCTATATAAGCCCCGGCTCAACGGACTTCGTTCCGTTCACGAGTCGTTGCTTAAGAAGATAGGCCGCCCTTGGAAAAGTTGAAAAACTACCGACCGACCGAAAAAGAGCCTTTCATGAACGACCGGCAGAAGGAGTACTTCCGTATGAAGCTCCTCGCCTGGAAGGATGAGATCCTCAAAGAGTCCAAGCTCACCCTGCAGGCTCTGCAGGAGGAGAACGTGAACCACCCCGATCTCGCCGATCGGGCATCGTCCGAAACCGACCGCGCCATCGAACTCCGCGCCCGCGACCGCCAGCGCAAGTTGATCGCCAAGATCGACGCCGCGCTCCAGCGCATCGAGGACAACACCTACGGCTATTGCGAGGATACCGGCGAGCCGATCTCGTTGAAGCGGCTCGAAGCCCGGCCCATCGCGACGCTCTCGGTGGAAGCGCAGGAGCGCCACGAGAAACGCGAGAAGGTCTATCGCGACGAATAGAGTCCGAGCCGCAGAGATGCGGCTCTTTATATTTGGACTATGCCGCCTCCGAAAGAACGAGTCGGAAGCGCAGTAAGAACGAGTCGGTTGGTGCCAAGGCACGTCTACAACCGACAGTCGACGCGTGGGTGCAATAACGTTCTCAATCGCACTCGGTTCGGCGCGCGCGGAAGAACGTTTTGCTAGAAATGAACTAGGCATCACGGGCGAGCGAATTCGTGACGGAGGGGGGCGCCTTCCCCGTCGCCTGGAGGCGGAGACCTCATGCGCGGGTGTGGACCGCCGCCTCGACCTTCTCGACGAAATCCCGGACCGCGTCGGCCTGTTCGATTTTTCTGGGCTCGTTCCGGGACACGACCGATCTTCTCGCGAGCCACGGGTCGGACGACGGGGGACATCTTGCGCGCCGACCGGATATTCCCACAGGCCCCAGGTCAGCAAGCCCAAAGCCGGGTGATCGACGGACGCTTCGTGGTACAACTAGGTCACACAAGCGGCCGGTCTCAGATCCGATCGACGGCGCGGGCACCGCGGGGATCGGCGTCCCGGTGTGAGGCGACATAGTCGATCTCGCCGCGCGTGGTGCCGATATCCGTCAGTTCGCGGTCGCTGAGGTCGGACAAGGCGGCCTGCAGCCTCCGTTGCGCGCGCCAGTCCTGGAACCCGGCCCAAAATGCCCCGAAGAGAATGACGAGGGGTGAGGCGACAGTCTGTCGCAGCTCGCGTGTGTCAAATATCGTGCTCATGGCAATCTCCATTGGAAGCTTCAATGCCATGACGGTGCCACCGCGCGACCTGGCGCGCTTGATATCCGGCTTACATTTTCCTTACCGGAGGCCTATCTTTTGCGGCAGTTGCGAGGGCGACCTTGACGCGAGCCTGGGGAATGGTGCTGTGCGCTATTTCTTCGAGGAATATGCGTTGGATACGGACCGGCGCGAGCTTCGGCGCGGGCCTGAAGTGGTGCCCACGACGCCCCAGGTTTTCGATCTACTCGAATATCTGATCCACAGCAGGGATTGCGTCGTCAGCAAGGACGACCTCGTCAGCGCCATCTGGAATGGCAGGATTGTAACCGATGCGGCGCTGACGACACGGCTGAACGCCGTCCGGCGTGCGATCGGCGACACCGGCGAAGAGCAGCGTCTGATCAAGACGTTGCCACGACGGGGTTTTCGCTTCGTGGGTACGGTGCATGCGGAGGAGCGGGCCCCCGCAACCGCAGGGCTCGCTGCCGCCCCGGCAGATGTGCCTGCATTGGTCGGGCAAGATTCGTTTGCCGAGATGTCAGCCGATGAAACGGCATCTCACACCGGCCTCGCCGAGACCGCACCGGAGAAGTGGCGGCCCGCCGGATGGTCCGGCTACCTCAGAGGTCATCTGAAGCTTGTTAGCGGGGCGCTGGCCTCGTTTGCCGCGATCGGGGCGATTGCAGGCGGCGTCGTCGGCTACTGGAATGTCTGGAAGACGGTTCGTACTGACGTCTTGCGGGAAGCTCAGAAGGTCGTCCAGGGTCAACCGGCGCCGAAGCCCGCGATCGCACCGCGCCTCTCCTTCATTGTCCTGCCTTTCGCCAATCTCAACAATGATCCGGAACAGGATTACCTCGCCGATGCCGTGACGACGGATTTGACGACCGATCTCGCGCAGGCACCCGATGCTTTCGTCATCGGACGCGAGACGGCCTATACCTTCAAGAACAAGCCGGTCGACCTGAAGAAGCTGGGAACGGATCTCGGCATCCGCTGGGCGATACAGGGGACGGTGCAACGCAACGGCGATCAGGTTCGGGTCAACGTGTCGCTGTCAGATCTTCAGACCGGCGGCGATGTTTGGTCGGATCGCTTCGACGGCAGTCGTGCAAGCCTTCCCCAATTGCAGGACCAGATCACAGCGCGGCTGTCGCGCTCGCTTGCCCTTCAACTGGTCCTGGCCGAATCCCGCCGCAGCGAGGTGGAGCGCTCTAAGAATCCGGCGTCGGCCGACTTCACCATGCGCGGTCTGGCAAGGCAGCTCGGAGAATTGTCCCAGACCAGCACGGCGCAAGCCGCGGAGCTCTTCGACAAGGCGCTGCAACTCGACCCCGACAACGTCGAGGCCATGATCGGGAAGGCGGGATGCATCGTGACTGAACTGATCCTCGGATGGTCGGTGTACCCTTTCGCGGACAAGACGAAGGCGAATGAGCTGATCGACAAGGCCCTTTCCAGGAGTCCGGGAAGCTACAGGGCTCACACCGTCAAGGGAAACCTTCTCCTGTTTGACCGGCCGGCGCAGGCATTGGCAGAATTCAATACCGCGCTCGAAATCCGCGCGAACTTCCATCCCGCCAATGCGGGCAAGGCGTTTGCCCTTATCATGTCCGGGCGGCCCCGCGAAGCGGCCCAGCCGGCCGAGCTCGCCATTCGCACCAGTCCGCGAGACCCTGCTGCATTCGTTTATGTGTGGGAGCTGTGCAATGTGCACCTGCACCTTCGCGAGTATGAAGACGCCATCGAGCAATGCAGGCGTTCGGTCGGCTTGAACGGCTCCTTCTGGCACGCTCGGGTCAGCCTGATGTCGGCTTATGGCTCGGCGGGACAGCTCGAGGAGGCCCGTCAGGTGTACGCGGAGTTGAGCAAGAAGCGTCCCAATTTCTCGATCGGGCTCTATCGCCAGTTCGTCTACGGCTTATCGACCGACCCGGAATATCGCCGCGGCGTCGAGGACATTCTGGATGGGCTCAGAAAGGCGGGCGTGCCGGAATAGCGCAAGCAGTTACTGTCGCGCAGCGCGCCAATGGTTCGCGCACTTTTGGAAGCGCAGCGGATCACCGACGCCATCGCCTCTCCCGACCTCGACAAGACCATCAATCTCTGGGCGTCGACGCACGCTTTCGTCGACGACGACCCGCGCGGCGCGCGGCTAACCTATCCGAACGCAGACATAGAGATCGAGCGACGGAGCGGCATTCCGGCGCCGTCGTCCTATTGGGAAGCGGTCGACCTGCGCAACAGCTTGGGCGGGGACGATATCTCGACCTTGGGCCGGTCTCTCTAGCCCAACAGACTCCTCGCACATCGGCATGCCGATGATGCCGCCGTTGATCATCGACATGTCGAACATGACGGCCGCGACTTACCCGCCGCAGTCTTGCCGAGTATCCCAGAACAGACAAATTCAGCAGGGGCAACCCCAGGTAAATCAACGGCTTATGAGCTGCGACTCGCCGCTAATATCAGATGTCCCCCAATCGACTCGTTCTTACGATCAGTTCCGCCCCGTTCTTTCTGCGTCGCGTCCCGATTTTTCAAAGGGTTAGGCGCCCCGTTCTTAATGTGGAGGCATATGGACGCAAGGCGGCGCTTGAGCGCCGCCGCTTTGGCGCGTAGATTCGCGCCGCCATGATGATTTGCACTCTCAATATCGCTTCGGTTTTCTTCCTGGGCTGAGCGCAGGCGCCTCCACCACGGAGGCATCGCGTCCCGCGAGTTCCACTCGCGGACTCCCAACCGATCGAGCCGGCCGGTTCCGCAACGAGCGGATGATGAGGGCTGGCGAGCAATTGAGAGACATTATGACTGCCAATCCCCGCGCGCTCGACGACGCGCAAATCGACCAATTCATTCGCGAAGGCTTCGTCCGGATCGATAATGCTTTTCCCCGCGATTTGGCGGAGGCGGCGCGTGCCATCATGTGGCGCGACCTGCCGTGCAGGGAGGACGACCCGTCGACCTGGACGCGGCCGGTGATCCGGTTGCCGGGCTATGGCGATCCCCCGTTCCGGGACGCCATCAATACGGCCGTCCTTCATGCGGCGTTCGACCAGATCGTCGGACCTGGACGCTGGCGTCCGCGCCGTGACATCGGCACCATTCCGGTGCGCTTTCCGCATGCGGACGATCCCGGCGATGCCGGCTGGCACGTCGATCTCAGCTTTCCCGACGCGGATTGCGACCCGAACGAGACACGCGACTTCTCGGCCTGGCGCGTCAACATCACCTCGCGCGGACGGGCGCTGCTGCTCCTGTTCCTGTTCTGCGACGTCAGCGACGACGATGCGCCGACACGCATCCGGGTCGGCTCGCATGTTCCGATGGCGCGCTATCTTGCGCCGGCGGGCGAGGCGGGCAGGGCGCGCATGCTGCTGGACGAGATGGGAGCCGATTGTCCCATTGCGTTCGCGACCGGTGCTGTCGGCACCGTCTATCTCTGCCATCCCTTCCTGGTTCATGCCGCGCAGGGGCACAAGGGAACGCGGCCGCGTTTCATGGCACAGCCGTCGCTTGCTCTCGCCGAGCCCTACAGGCTGGAGCGGCCCGATGGCGCCTACTCGCCGGTCGAGACCGCAATCCGGTTGGCGCTCGGCTACGCCTGAGGCGCGCAGCTTCGGTCTCGTCATGTCGTGGTGCCGGCTCAGGCGCCATGACATGGCGCTTATCGTCGCGATCGCGAAAAATGAATCGGGATCAAGGACGTAGAGTCGATTCCTGCAAGCTCACGTGAGTTCACATGAGAAACAGCCTTCACTTGAGGTGCGGGAGGTTTTGCGAGTCGCATCAACGAGGTCGACTCGGATGCTGAGACCTTGATCCAGCAGCTTCGCGCATCGCCGCGATCAGGCTTCATGCGACGCTGCGAGGCGTGCATCTCCATAAAGCTTAGACCAGCTCAATATTTCCTTAAACGCCGTAAGCTGGTGGCGGAACCAATTTGCACACCCGGCGCAATGAGGGGAATTTGGCTATGAGCACTGTTCTGGTCACCGGCGGGTCCGGCTTCGTCGGCATCCATGTCATCCTGCAGCTTCTGGCCGCCGGCCATACGGTGCGAACGACGGTGCGAACGACGGTGCGGCGGCCGGATCGGCAAGCCGATGTGCTGGCGATGCTGCGCGAGGGTGGGGCGTCGCCGGAGAGCCTGGCCTTCTTCACCGCCGACCTCACGGCGGACGAGGGCTGGCAGGCGGCGGTGACTGGCTGCGACTACGTGCTCCATGTCGCCTCGCCGCTGTCGACCAGCGTGCCCAAGGACGAGAACGAGATGATCGTCCCGGCCCGCGACGGCACGTTGCGGGTGCTGCGCGCCGCGCGCGAGGCCGGCGTGAAGCGCGTCGTCATCACCTCGTCGATGGGCGCGATCGGCTACGGCCACAAGCCGCGCGAAAAACCGTTCGACGAGACCGACTGGACCAATCTCGGTGGCGCCGACGTGCAGCCGTATATCAAGTCCAAGACGATGGCCGAGCGGGCGGCCTGGGATTTTGTCGCGCGCGAGGGCGGCGGGCTGGAGCTGTCGGTCATCAATCCTGCCGGGATTTTCGGCCCGGTGCTGGGGCCCGATTTCTCCGGCTCGATCGAGATCGTCAAATCGCTGCTCGACGGCGCCATGCCGGCGGTGCCGCGGGTCTATTTCGGCGTCGTCGACGTGCGCGATGTCGCCGACCTCCATTTGCGGGCGATGATTGCGCCGGAAGCAAAAGGCGAGCGCTTCATCGCCGTCTCCGGCGAGACGCTGTCGATCCTTGACATCGGCAAGGTGCTACGGCGGGAACTGGGATCGCGGGCGCGCCGGGTTCCGCGGTTCCAGGCCCCGGACTGGCTGGTCCGGATCGCCGCAAGCCGGATTCCCTTGCTGCAGGCGGTCGTGCCGATGCTCGGCCGCGTCAGGCATTCCACCAGCGCCAAGGCGAGGTCGGTGCTGGGGTGGCAGCCCCGTTCCAACGACGAGGCGATCCTCGCCACGGCCGAGAGCCTGATCCGGCTCGGCCTGGTCAAGGCGTGATGTCGGAAGCCGCCCGCGCTTGTCAGGCCCGGGCGGGGATGCTCCACTGCCGCTCTCAAGTGCGTAACGTGGGAGGCGGCGCCGATGGACAAAATTCTCGAAGCCGCAAAGGCGATCGCGCTGGCGCGCCGCAACCATGCACCGCTCGCGGCGCTCGAGGTTCCGCCTGATGACGAGGCCGAGGGCTATCAGGTCCAGCGCGCGCTGCACGATCTTTTGCTGAAGAATGTCGGGCCGCTGGTCGGCTACAAGATCGGCTGCACCAGCCAGGTGATGCAGGACTATATCGGCATCCCGCACCCCTGCGGCGGCGGTGTGTTCCAGAAGAGCGTGCACGACAGCGGCGTCAAGCTCGCGGCCTCCGACTATGTTCGTGTCGGCGTCGAGTGCGAGATCGCGGTGCGCCTGCAGCGCAACCTCGCCGCCGGCGAGGCGCCATTCACCGCCGAATGGGTCGGTGAGGCCGTCGAGGCCTATCATCCCGCGATCGAGATCGTCGACGACCGCTACGTGAAATGGGAGACGATGGGCGCGCCAACGCTGATTGCGGATGATTTCTTTGCCGCCGGCTGCGTGCTGGGGCCATCCGTGCCGCGCTCGTCGGTGCCGGACCTGAAGGCGGTCAAGGGTCGCGCGATCGTCAATGGCGAGGAGGTCAGCCACGGCACCGGTGCCGACGTGCTCGGCCATCCCCACAACGCACTCGCCTGGCTCGCCAACCATCTCGCCGCCGAAGGCAAGGGCCTGCATGCAGGGCAGCTCGTGCTGACCGGAAGCCTGGTGAAGACGCTCTGGCTGAAAGCCGGCGACAAGGTGCGGATGGAGCTGGACGGGCTGGGAGTGGTGGAGGCGGAGTTTACGTAAAGCGTTGCGGCGCTCTCCGCCGTCATTCCCCGCGAAGGCGGGGAATCCAGTACGCCGCGCGGTATCGGTTCAGCAACGAAGGCCTCGGAGTACTGGATCGCCAAAATACATGCGGCCCTCGCCAGGGGAGCTGGCGAGGGCCGCGTCGTACATCGTCGTTCGCGCCTAGGTTCGCGAACACGATGTGGGAGCTCGGG
This sequence comes from Bradyrhizobium ganzhouense, assembly GCF_049949285.1. Lineage (NCBI taxonomy): Bacteria > Pseudomonadati > Pseudomonadota > Alphaproteobacteria > Hyphomicrobiales > Nitrobacteraceae > Bradyrhizobium > Bradyrhizobium ganzhouense. The sequence goes on along the minus strand of NZ_CP181318.1, from coordinate 6,136,827 downwards.
AGAGACTTAGAAGGGCAGCAGCACGTCCATGACTTGCTGGCCGTAGCGCGGTTGCTGCACGTCCATGATCTGGCCGCGGCCGCCGTAGGCGATGCGGGCCTGTGCGATCTTACTGGAATCGATGGTGTTGTCGCTCTGGATGTCCTCGGGGCGGACGATGCCGGCGACCACGAGCTCGCGGATCTCGTAGTTGACGCGGATCTCCTGCTTGCCTTCGACCACGAGGTTGCCGTTCGGCAGCACCTGCGTCACGACCGCGGCGACGTTGGTCTGCAACGCTTCCTGGCGCTGCACGCTGCCCTTGCCGTCGCTGGAGGCAGTCGAGTCGGCGGTGAGGATGCGGCCAGGCAGGATCTTGTTGACCTGGGTGATCGTCTTCGCACCGACGAAATCGGTGATGCCGGAGTCTTCCTTGTTGGTGCGGCTGCGCTGGGTCTCGTTGGCGATATTGGCCTTGTCGGTGAAGTTCACGGTCACGGTCAGGAGGTCGCCGACATGGGTCGCGCGCTGGTCCTTGAAGAAGGCGCGGCTGCCGTTGCGCCACAGCGAGTTCGGATTGTAGGAGGCGACTTCCGGCTTCGGCATCGGCATCTGCACCGGCTTGTAGCCGGGCTCTGTCGTCGGATTGTCGATCGCCGACAGCTTCGGTTGCTCGCCGATCTGCGACAGGCGGTCGATCGAGGAGCAGCCGCTGGCCAGCGCGCAAGTGGCGAGCAGCAGGGCGGAGATCACAACGCGACGGAGACGGGAAGCCGAACTGAAAGCGGACATGACTAACTCTTACTTTGCTTGAGCTTGCGAGACGCGAGCTTGCGGGATCTGGGCTTCTGCGATCTGGGCCGGCGACGCGGGGGCCTGGACCAGGTTCCGGACGAGGGCTGCGGTGTCGACGGGGGCAGGCGCTTCGTCACGCCTGAGCGAGGAGGTCTGCTCGACCGCAGCCGGCATCGGTGCGGACTGGCTGACGCCCTGCACGGTCACCTGGCCGCGGCCGGTGACGACGCCGGTCAGCGTACGCTTGGTCTGCAAATTGAGGACGCTCACGGTGTCGCCCTCGGCGCCGCTCTCGATCGCCTTGCCGCGGGTGGTGAGATAAATCCCGGGGACCTGGTAGATGACGGTGACGCTCTGGTCGCGCGACACGAATTCGGGCTTGGCGATGTCGGCGACGCGGATCGGCGTGCCGGCGCGCATCGGCCGCCGAAGCTGCATGCCGACGGTACGGTCGCGCGTGGCGGCCTCGCCCGGCACTTCCGCCTTGGGCCGTCGCTCCTGCGCGACGTCGGAGGATTTCAGCGTCTCGGTGCGCTCGACGTCGCGGGTCAGGACGGCGACTTCTACGGTCTCGATCGCAGTGCCGGTCAAGCGCAGCTTGGTCGGCGCCGGGTTGCTGTCGTTGTTGATCTCGAAGGCGAGGTCGAAGCGGCCGCTGCGGGCGTCGTAGCGCGTCGCGACCGGCTGCAGTGCGCCGGTGTTGGAGGCATCGAGCCGCATGTCGGAAACGCCGCGGTCGAAGGTCACGGTGATGTTGGCGGCGTCGCCAAGGCCGAAGCGGCGTTCGAGCGCGGAGGCGACCGCGTTTTCGAGATCCTTGTTGGCAAAGGTGCGGGCAAGCCGCGTGACCTGGACCTCCTTGATGTCGCCGGTCATCACGCCGATCACCTGCTTGGCGCGGAGCACGCCGAGGACCTGGGCAACCGGCAGCGCGCCGGTGGTGCCGAGATCGGGCGAGCGATAGACCGCGATCAGCGCGGCCGAGCCGGCGTTCTCGATGAGGTCGCCGACCCGCACCACGTCGGAGGTGACGGTGACGCTGGCACGCAGCGTCGGCACGGCGATGCCGTCGTCGGCGGCCTGCGCCGGCAGTGCCAGCACGAGCAGGGCGGAGAGGGTGATGAGCGTGGTGCGGATCATGGTCATCACCTCAGCGGAACAGCGCCGTGGTCGATTGCATCATCTGGTCGGCGGCGCTGATGACCTTGGCGTTCATCTCGTAGGCACGCTGCGCGGCGATCAGGTCGCTCATCTCCGAGACGACGTCGACATTGGCCTGTTCGAGGCTGCCTTGCGTGATCTTGCCGTAGCCTTCGGAGTTCGCGGTGCCGTCCTGCGGTGCGCCGGATGAGGTCGTCTCGGTGAACTGGTTGCTGCCGACCGGCTGCAGGCCCGCCTTGTTGATGAAACGGGTCACGCCGATCTGGCCGAGAATGGTGTTGCTCGACGAGCCCGGCAGCGTCACCGACACCTGGCCCTGCTCGTTGACGGTGATGCCCGAGGCGTTGTTCGGGATCGTGATGGTCGGCTGCACCGGGTTGCCCTGCGCCGTGACGACGCGGCCCTGGTTGTCCATCTGGAACGTGCCGTCGCGGGTGTACTGGTAGGTGCCGTCGGGCATCAGGATCTTGAAGAAGCCTTCGCCGGACATCGCGAGATCGAGGTCGTTGCCGGTCTGCGATAGCGTGCCTTGCGTCATGCTGCGGGGGGTGCCGACGGTCTTGACGCCGCCGCCGATGTCGACGCCGACCGGCAGGATAGTGCCCTGGTCCGAGGCCTGCGCGCCGACGCGGCGGACGTGTTCGTAGATCAGGTCCTGGAACGCCGCGGTCTGCTTCTTGAAGCCGGTGGTGCGCAGGTTGGCGATGTTGTTGGAGATCACCTGAACGTTCAGTTCCTGTGCCGCCATTCCGGTCGCAGCGGTGTGGAGCGCTTGCATGTCAGTGGTCCCCTAATCAGGCCGGAACGTCGGCGAGCTTTTCGATCGCCGATTTGTGGAGGTCGCTCTGCTGCTGGAGCAGGTTGGCGATGGCGGTGTAGCTGCGCATGACCTCGACCATGCGGCTCATCTCGCCGACCGAATTCACGTTCGACTTTTCGATGTAGCCCTGCTGCAGGGTGGACTTCGAAGCGGTCTGCTGGTTGGCGGAGCCGGCGCCGTAGAGATTGGCGCCGAGCTTGGTCAACTTGGCCGGGTCGTCGAATTCCACCATGCGGATCTTGCCGCGGATCGAGTCGATCTTGGCCGTGCCTTCGAGCACCGTGACGGTGCCGTCGGCGGCGACGTTGATGTCGTGGTCGGTCGGCTGGAAGACGATCGGGCCGCTGGTGCCGAGCACGAGATTGCCGTCGGAGGTGATGAGCTGGCCGGTGCTGCTGAGCGCGAACTTGCCGTCGCGGGTGTAGCGCTCGGCGCCATTGGCCTGCACGGCGAAGAACGCGTTGCCGCTGATCGCCATGTCGAGCGGGTTGTTGGTCGCCTCCATCGGCCCCTGGCCGACGTCGCGGTAGGTGCCGCGGTCCTGCACATAGGAGACGCGGCGGTCGGAACCGACGAAATTGTCCTCATGCGCGCTCGAGTTGAGATACTCTTCGAACAGCGAATGGTCGGCCTTGAAGCCGTTGGTGTTGGCATTGGCGACGTTGTTGGCGATGACATCCATCTGCCGTTCCAACGTCATCTGCCGTGACAAGCCGATCAGAAGCGCATTCTGCATCGGTCAATCTCCCCTGCGTGAGATCCGCCATTTCGCTCTCCCAAGCGCCTTGGCCGATCCCGTGAACGAGACCATCGGGTTCTCCCAAACCGTTCGGTCTCGCCCCTCTCTCAGCGAAAGCCGTGCCAACTTGAAATGAGACGTAATTACAATGGGTTGGCTATTTTCGGACGGCGCCGGCGGGGGGCAGAAAGGTTCTGTTAGCCATGTTTGCCCGGCAGATTTTTCCTAGTGGGAGCTCAATCGAAAGGTTCCGTTAACCATTATTACCGTAGCGTTTGCAGTTAAGAGGAGCGCTTTGCGCTGGGGCATTTGTATCGCGTCACTGTCTGCCAGGAGGCTTCGCTCTTTCGACCCTTTTTGAGATGAGCGAGCCCGGACGATCATGGCAGAGAATGAAGCGGAAGGCGGCGCAGCCGCCGAAGGCGCGGAAGCTGCTGCCCCCAAGAGCAAGTTCAAGCTGATCCTGATCATCGTCGGCGCGCTGGTTGTGCTTGGCGGCGGCGCTGCGACCTGGTTCCTGTTCTTCCGTCATGGCGACGCCGAGCATCACGCCGAGGCCGCGCCCCCGCCGAAGCCGCCGGCCTTCGTCGAAGTGCCCGACATGATGGTCAACCTGGCCGGGGCACCCGGCGAGCGCGTGCAATATCTCAAGCTCAAGATCGTGCTCGAGCTGAAGGAAGAGAAGCAGATCGAGGCGATCAAGCCGTCGATGCCGCGGGTCACCGACATCTTCCAGACCTATGTGCGCGAGCTCCGCTCCTCCGACCTCAACGGCTCCGCCGGCATCTTCCGCCTCAAGGAAGAGCTGACCAGGCGCGTCAACGCCGCGGTCGCGCCGGTCCAGGTCAGCGCGGTGCTGTTCAAGGAAGTCGTGCTCCAGTGAGGATGCTGCGGAAGGAAATAGGCTAGCGTCATGGCCGGCAACGAGCAGATGGACCAGGATGCGATTGCCGCCCAATGGGAGGCGTCGCTCGATTCGGAGGATCCCGCGGAGGCGGCGAAGGCTGCTGCCGAAAACGAACTATCGGAGACCATGGCCCTGCAATGGGCGGCCATGGTCGAGGACGGCAGTCGCGATCTCGGCACCGGCAAGAATTCCGGCGAGCGGGTGCTGTCGCAGGAGGAGATCGACAATCTCCTCGGCTTCACCGTCGGCGACGTCACGCTCGACGACCATTCCGGCATCCGCGCGATCATCGATTCGGCGATGGTCTCCTACGAGCGTCTGCCGATGCTCGAAATCGTCTTCGATCGTCTGGTGCGGTTGCTGACGACCTCCTTGCGCAATTTCACCTCCGACAACGTCGAAGTCTCGCTCGATCGCATCACCTCGGTGCGCTTCGGCGACTACATGAACTCGATCCCGCTGCCTGCCGTGCTCTCGGTCTTCAAGGCCGAGGAGTGGGACAATTTCGGCATGGCGACGGTCGATTCCAATCTGATCTACTCGATGATCGACGTGCTGCTCGGCGGCCGCCGCGGCTCGAGCCAGCTCCGCATCGAGGGCCGGCCCTACACCACGATCGAGACCGAGCTCGTCAAGCGCCTGGTCGAGGTGGTGCTGGCCGATGCCGAGCAGGCGTTCCGGCCGCTCTCGCCGGTGACCTTCACCATCGACCGGCTCGAGACCAATCCGCGCTTTGCCGCGATCAGCCGTCCCGCCAACGCCGCGATCCTGGTGCGCCTGCGTATCGACATGGAAGACCGCGGCGGTAACATCGAACTGCTGCTGCCTTACGCGACCATCGAACCGATCCGGGCCGTCCTGCTCCAGATGTTCATGGGCGAAAAGTTCGGCCGCGACCCGATCTGGGAAGGCCATTTCGCCACCGAGATCGTGCAGGCCGAGATTTCCGTCGACGCCGTGCTCTACGAGGCCGACATTCCGCTCAAGCAGCTGATGCGGCTGAAGGTCGGCGACACGCTGCCGCTGGACATGCGCGCCGATGCCAACGTCACCGTGCGCTGCGGCGACGTCACGATCACCGAAGGACGCATGGGCCGGGTCGGGGAGCGCGTTGCGATCCGCGTGACGAAACCCCTGCGCAAGCCAAGTACGACACTTGCGATGTTCGAGAAGGTGGACGAACAGAACAAGCTGATGGAGGCCCCATGAACCACTCCCTAGGAATGGCGATCGAGACGCTGGTGGCTATCCTGCTGATGCTCACCATCGGCTACTGCATCCTGCTCAACAAGCGGCTGACGCGGCTGAAGGCGGATGAGCATTCGCTGAAGGCTGTCATCGGCGAGCTCATCACCGCGACCGAGATCGCCGAGCGGGCGATCGGCGGGCTCAAGCTCGCGGTGCGCGACGTCAACGAGAATCTCGGCAGCCAGCTGGCCGCCGCCACGCAGATGTCCGACCAGCTCCACAAGCAGCTCGGCGAAGCCGACAACGTGGTGCGCCGCCTCTCCAAGATCGCGATCGCGGCGCGCCCCGTCACGAATCCGGAAGCCGCAGCCGCCCCTGTCGCCAAGCCGTCGCCGGCAAAGGCGGTGGCCGCGGCCGCCGAAGCGTTCTCGGAGCGACGCAGGTCTAATGGACTTGGGTCCAACGGTCTTGCCGCATAAAGTCAGGGTATGAAGTCCTTTCGTAACATCCGCGTCATTCCGGTCGTCCTGGTTGCGGTCGCAGGTCTCGCTACGCTGAAAGTGGCGGGCCTCGTGATCAATGGCGGCTATGTCTTCGACTACCAGCCGAGCAAGGTGAAGAAGTCCTGGGCGCAGGAGAATTTGAATTTTCCCGGGGGCGAGGACCCTGACATCACCGGTTCCACGCATGGAGCGCCGAAGGAAGCGCCGAAGCCGGCCGCGCCTGAGACCAAGATGGAGGGCACCCCAGTCAAGATGGACGAGGCCCAGCCGCAGGTCTCCGCCTCGGAGCGCGCGATCCTGGAACGGTTGCAGGCGCGCCGCCAGGAGATCGAGTCCCGTCAGCGCGAGATCGATATCCGCGAGAGCCTTTTGAAGTCGGCCGAGAAGCGTATCGAGGACAAGGTCGAGGAGATGAAGGCGGTGGAATCCCGCATCACCGCGACCCAGGCCGAGCAGAAGGCCGCCGAGGCCCAGCGCATGAAGGGCCTCGTCACCATGTATGAGGGCATGAAGCCCAAGGACGCGGCGCGGGTGTTCGACCGGCTGGAAATGGGTGTGCTGATCGAGATCGCCTCGGCGATCGCCCCGCGAAAGATGTCCGACATTTTGGGCCTGATGTCGCCCGAGGCCGCCGAGCGGCTGACAGTCGAGATGGCACGCCGTGCCAATGGGGGCGGGGATCAGGCTGCTTCCGTCGGCGATCTCCCCAAGATCGACGGCAAGCCGACGCAAAAGCCGAATTGAGGGCTCATACTTAAGAAGTCCTTAATTGGCAAAACCTACACTCAAGGGCAGGGGCCGGCGCCAGTTCCGGCGATGGACCCGTCGAACCGGAAGATATGCCGCCAATGGCGCGAGAGGCTGCCGCTGGATTTGTGTCGCGAGCCCGCGCTTTGGCGTTGGGGCTGTCGCGCCATGTCCGCAAGGCACCTGTGCTGGCAGCCTGCCTCCTGATCGGCCTCGGTGCGCCTAGCCGAGCTGCCGACGCGGTCCGGGGAGAGGCGAGCTTTTCGGCCGGCGGCGGCTTTGCCCGTCTCGTGATCAAGCTCGGCGAGGACGTTCCCTCCGAGGTGACGACCGCCGGCTCCATCCTCATCATCCGCTTCGACCGTCCCGTCGACGTTCCCGTCGACCGCGTGCCTGAAGGCGCGCCCGATTACGTCAACTCCGCCCGCCGCGACCCCGACGGCAGCGCGATCCGGCTGTCGCTGGCGCGGCGCGTCACCGTCAACACCATGAATGCCGGCGAGCGTACCTTCGTCGATCTGATGCCGGAAGGCTGGAAGGGGCCGCCACCGAGCCTGCCTCAGGAGGTGGTCAAGGAACTCGCCGAGCGCGCGCGCGCCGCCGAGCGCGCGCTACGCGCCCAGCGCGCCGCGGCCGAAAGCAAGAAGCGTCCGCCGATCCGTGTGCGGGCCTCGGTGCAGCCGACCTTCGTGCGCTTCGTCTTCGAGATGCCCGATGGCGTCGGCGTCTCCTCCGTGCTCAACGAGCAGAAGCTGACGCTCGCCTTCAACGCTAATCTCAGCTTCGACCTCGCGGACGCCGTCGTCGCCGCACCGCCGAACGTCGCGTCGATCAAGCAGAAGTCCGATATCGACCAGACCAGCGTCGAGATCGCGCTGATCGGCGATTCCGACGTGCACTCCTTCCGCGACGACAAGAATTACGTCGTCGACATCGCCTTCCAGCCCGACAAGGGCAAGACGGCCGCAACGCCTGAAGCCACGATCGCGAAGGCTGAAGCCGGCGGTCGCGGATCTGCCGCGGAAAAGCCGGCGGCGGCCAAGCCGAAGGACGCCCATGGCGAGATCAAGCCGCCGACGTCGGAGGCGATCGCGCGCGAAGCCAAAATCGAGGTCAAGCCCGAGGTGAAGTCGGAGGCGCCCGCGATGCCGGTTGCCGAAGCACCGAAACCTGCGCCGGCAATAGCCTCGACCGAAGCTCCGCACGTCACGGAAGCGCCCAAGCCCGCGCCGCCGGCAATGGAAGCCGCAGCGCCTGCTGTTCCTGCCCAGCCCGTGGTGACCGAAGCGCCCAAAGAGGTCGTGAAGGAAGCTGCGAAGGAGCCGATCAGGGAAGAGCCAAAGGAAGCGATGAAGGAGGCACCGAAGGAGGCGCCCAAGGCCGCGCCCGTCGAGGCCCAGGCTTCGCCGCCGCCCGCGGCGGCCAGCGTCGATGCACGGCGTGACAGCGACGGCCTGCGCGTGACGTTCCCGCTTCAGGTCTCAACGCCTGCGGCCGCGTTCCGCCGCGGGGACACGGTGTGGCTGGTGTTCGACTCGCCAAAGCCGATCGACGTCGAGGCGATCCGCACCAAAGGCGGCGCAATGATCGGCGAGGTCAGCCGCGTGCCGCTCGAGAAGGGGCAGGCGGTGCGCATCCGTCTCACCCGCCCTCTGGTCTATTCACTGACCAGCGAGGAGGTCGGCAAGGAGACCAACTGGCTGCTCACGCTCGCCGACAAGATCCAGGCGACGCCTTTGCCGCTGATGATGTCGCGCAACATCACCGACCCTGCGCTCGCCAACATCGCCATCCCCTTTGCCAATCCGGGCCTGCTGCACAAGCTCACCGATCCTGATGCCGGCGACATGCTCTATGTCGTCACCGCACAGCGGCCGGTCCGTGGCTTCATCAAGCGGCAGGATCTCGTCGATCTCTCGCTGCTGGAATCCGCCCACGGCATCGCGATCCGGCCGAACTCCGACGAAATCGGCGTCGAGGTCGGATCGGACAAGGTCATCCTCGGCAAGAAAGGCGGCCTGACGCTGTCGCCGGTCGACGTCTCCGCCGAGCGGGCACCGACGGCGGTGCGGCCGGTCTTCAATCCCGAGGGCTGGCGCAAGGGCCAGTCGGAGGATTTCTGGACGCGCCAGAGCGAACTGATCATGGCGATCTCTGCCGTCGAGCCGGCGCAGCGTTCGCTGCCGCGGCTCGATCTTGCCCAGTTCTACATGTCGCGCGCGATGTATCACGAAGCCAAATCCGTGACCGAATTGATGCTGAGCGATCCCCTCAACAAGGAAGAGAGCAGTGCGCTGATCATCCACGCGATCGCGAGCATCCTGATCGGACGGCCGGCCCTGGGCCTGAAGGATCTCGCCAATCCCGTGATCGGCAACAGCCACGATTCGCAGCTCTGGAAGGCGCTCGCCTATGCGCGCCAGGGCAAATGGGCGGACGCTCGCGAAAAATTCAAGAATGTCGAATTCGCCATCGCCTCGCTGCCGCTCGACATCCAGCGCATCGTGACGATGGATGCGATGCGCGCCTCGCTCGAGGTGAAGGACTATGCCGGCGCCTCCAAGCGCCGCGGCGAGATCGAGGTGGTCGGCGTGTCGCCGGAGGCCGCGCCCGGCTTTGCCGTGCTGCGCGGCCGGCTCGCCGAGGCGCTCGGCCACGACAAGGACGCGCTCGACGATTACAAATTCGCCGTCGCCTCGGACGACCGCCCGGCCGCCGCCGAGGCCAAGCAGCTCGAGGTCGCGCTGCGGCAGAAGCGTGACGAGATCAGCAAGGAAGACGCGCTGAAGGAGCTCGAGACGCTGTCGATGACCTGGCGCGGCGACGCGGTCGAGGTCAAGACGCTGCAGATGCTGTCGCAGCTTTATTCGGAGAACGGACGCTATCGCGACGCGCTCACCGCGGCGCGCACCGCGACCAGGCTGCAGCCGAACGCGGAAGCCTCGCGCCAGGCGCAGGATCTGGCGTCGGACCTGTTCACGCAGATCTTCCTGGGGCCGAAGGGCGACGAACTGCCGCCGGTCGAGGCGCTCGGGATGTTCTACGAGTTCCGCGAGCTGACGCCGATCGGCCGGCGCGGTGATGAGTTGATCCGCCGCCTGGCCGATCGTCTCGCCTCGATCGATCTGCTCGACCAGGCCGCCGAGCTCTTGCAATACCAGGTCGACCACCGCCTCGAAGGCGCCGCGCGCGCGCAGGTCGCCGCGCGCCTTGCCATGATCTACCTCGCCAACCGCAAGCCCGACATGGCGATCACGGCGCTGCGCGCGAGCCGCATCAGCGACCTCTCCGGCGAGTTGCGGCAGCAGCGCCTGCTGCTCGAGGCGCGCGCGCAGAGCGACGTCGGCCGCCATGACCTCGCGCTCGACATCGTCTCGAACGTCGGTGGGCGCGAGGTGCTGCGGCTACGGTCCGACATCTTCTGGGCGGGACGGCGCTGGCGCGAGTCCGCCGAGCAGATCGAGCTCTATTACGGCGACCGCTTCCGCGACTTCAAGCCGCTCAATGCGGTGGAGAAGAGTGACATCATCCGCGCCGCCGTCGGCTATGCGCTCGCCGATGACTCGATCGGCCTGTCGCGCTTCCGCGAGAAATACGCCCCCCTGATGAGCGAGAGCGCAGACCGGCTCGCCTTCGACATCGCCAGCAAGCCGGCAGCCGGCTCCAGCGCCGAATTCGCCGACATTGCAAAGCTCGCCGCAAGCGTCGACACGCTCGACGGCTTCCTCCGCGAGATGAAGCAGCGCTTCCCCGACGCCACCGCCCGCGCCCCCGCCGCCCCGCAGGCCAAGGATGAGACCGATCATACCGGCTCGCTGCCGACGATCCCCGTCGTGCGGCAGATCAAGATGACGCGGTAGAGCATGATCCGGAAAAGTGCGCCGCGGTTTTCCGAAAAGATCATGCTCAAACAACAACCTAAAGCGCGCATCGCGCTTTAGGAACCCCGCTACTTCTGGCCTCTCGACAGGTGCCGGGCGAGACGGCAACCTGTGCACCTTCATGCCGGGAGAGCGACGATATGAGCAAGCCTGCCAAGACCGAAGCCGAACTCATCGCCATGGCGCGGGCCGAGTTGAAGGTCCATACCGACGGCCCCGAGGGCATGATCATCTCGATCGTCCGCGATGGCGGCAGCTGGGAGTTCCGCGCCGATGCCGACCAGGCGACGCGGGACAAGCCCGGTTTCCCCGAAAGCGTCGCCATGCTGGTGCAAATCGGCGATCACCTCAGCAAGCAATATGATGTGAAGGGGTAGGGGGCCGCCCGCTACCCCCCGTAACTCTGCACCAGGCTTCCCGCCACCAGCGACCAGCCGTCGACCAGCACGAAGAAGATCAGCTTGAACGGCAGCGAGATCGTCGCGGGCGGCAGCATCATCATGCCCATCGACATCAGCACCGAGGCGACGACGAGGTCGATGATCAGGAAGGGGAGGAACAGCAGGAAGCCGATCTCGAAGGCGCGCTTCAGCTCGGAGATCATGAAGGCGGGCACGAGAATGCGGAGCGCGAGCTCGTCGGGCGTCGCCGGCGGCGGCTCGCCGGAGAGATCGAGAAACAGCTTCAGGTCCTTCTCGCGCACGTTCTTCTGCATGAAGCCGCGCAAGGGGACGGAGGCGCGCTGGAGCGCATCCTCGACGCTGATCTGGTTGGCGACGAGCGGGCGGATGCCGTCGTCGTAGGATTTCTGCAGCACCGGCCCCATCACGAAGAAAGTGAGGAACATCGCCAGCGCCAGGATCACCGAGTTGGGGGGCGCGGTCGCCGTGCCCATGGCGGTGCGCAGCAGCGACAGCACGACCACGATGCGCGTGAACGACGTCATCATGATCAGGATCGACGGCGCGATCGACAGCACCGTGAGCAGTGCGATCAGCTGGATCGCGCGCTCGGTGACGCCGCCACCGCCAGCGCCGCCGCCGCCGAGATTGATGCTGATGTCCTGCGCAAGCGCAGGGGAGGCAAGCAAACCCGTGGCGAGCAAGGCCGCGGCGATCAGAACAGAAGGGACAAGAACTCTACGCGGGAAGGACGGCAGCCTCACGAAGACGGCTTCGGACGGCCGAGCAGCGAGGCCATCTCGTCTTCGAGATTTTCAAAGCTGGTCTTTTCCGGAGCAGGCCTGGGCGGCGGCGCCGGAGGGGCCGGCGGTTCGACGCGCGCAGCGCGCGGCGGAGCGGCGGGCGGCTCCGGCGCAACCGGCGGGGCGATGGTCTCGCCGGCCGGACGACGCAGCGCCGCCTCGAGGCGCTGGGCCATCTCGGCGAGATTTTGCTCGGCATTCGACGGCGCGGCGCTAGCCGCCGGCGGCGGAACGGGCGGAGCCTGCGGCACGGGCGGAGGAGGAGGCGGTGGCGGCGCCGCTGCGCGCTCGGCACTCACCGGCGGCACCTTCACCGGCTCGCTCGCGCGCGGCGGGCGCGGCATCAGCGGCGGCTCGCTGCGCGCAACGCGCGGCGGCATCGGCTCGGGGCGGGGCTCACGCTCGGGACGCGGCGGCATCGGTTCGGGCGAAAAGCCGCCGAGCGCCGGTTCGCTGCGGCGTTCGGCCAGAGCAGGCGCCGGCCGGCGGACTTCGTCGGCGAAGGACGGACGCGCGGGCCGCGGCGGTGGCTCGGGCATCTGCGGTTCGGGATGATCGAGCACTTCGGGTCGCGGCGCTTCGTCAGCCCAGCTGCCGGCATCGGGCATCGGGGCGAGGCGCGGCGGCTCGGCGGCGCTGGGACGCTGCGGAATCTGGTCGCGGCCGGCTGCGGCGCGCACGATATTCGGCTCGACGACGATGTCGGTCGGACCGCCGATCATCAGGAGATGTTCGACATTGTCACGGCGCACCAGCACCAGGCGCCGGCGGCCATCGACTGCGGCGGCGTCGATCACGGCGAGCCGGGGCATCCTGCCGCGCTGGGTGTTGGCGCCGAGCCGGGTGGTCGCGAATCGGCGGACCAGCCACGCGGCGACGCCGATCAACGCCAGCACGACGATGAACGCGACGATGAAAGTGATAGGGCTACCGTTCATACCTGTCCCCGGTAAATGGCGCTTCTCTCGTGCCTATGGTCGGATGTGCCGACCACCGGCGTGCGATGCCCCAAAAACTGCGATCTGTTAACGTCCCGCGGCAAGTTTTGCCGTCCCCAACCCTTAATAACCTATGAATCGCCCGATCCAAAACGACTTCTTGGCCTGTGCATGGGCCGCCAAGCGGTTGGGTTAATGTGGCTTTTGGAATGCGTAGAATCACGGGGGGAGCATTGCATGTCTCAATCAGGAACATGCATCCGCCGCGCCTTAACCACCTGTTAACCATACACGCGGCAAATTCTGCCTAGCTTCGGACTTCAGGTCCGCAAGAGGCGGAAGGAGCCGCAACGATGTCCATCAACGATCTTCCGGTGCTGTCGGCGCTTCGCACCAAGATGCAGTGGCACCAGGAACGCCAGCGCGTCCTGTCCGAGAACGTCTCCAATTCCGACACCCCCAATTTCCGGCCGCGCGAGCTGGTCGAGCCGAAATTCGACAAGACCGGCGCACCCGCGGGCGCGATGGGGCCGCTGGCCATGGCCGTCACCAGTGCCGCCCACATGACGCCATCGGGGGCGGCCTCGAGCTTTGACCAGAACAAGAATGCGGGTTTCGAGACCCGTCCTGCGGGCAATGCCGTCAATCTCGAAGAGGAGATGATGAAGTCTGCCAACAACCAGATGGATTATGCGGCGGTCACCTCGCTCTATTCCAAGAGCCTGCATCTTCTGAAGACCGCGATCGGCAAAGGCTAGAGCTAGAGGACGCAGACCATGGCGAATGACAGCAGTGACTTTGCCCGCTCGATGGCGATCGCGACCTCCGGGTTGCGGGCGCAGGCCGGGCGCATGCGGGTGATCTCGGAAAACATCGCGAATGCGGACTCGACTGCGCCGACCGCAGGCGGCGATCCCTATCGGCGCAAGGTGCCGACGTTCTCCTCGGCGCTCGACCGCGCGCTCGACGCGCAGGTCGTCACGCTCGGCAAGATCAAGCCCGACCAGTCCAACTTCCGCGTCAAATACGAGCCGAGCAATCCGGCGGCGGATGCCACCGGCAACGTCAAATATCCCAACGTGAATTCGGTGGTCGAGATGACCGACATGCGCGATGCGCAGCGGTCCTACGAGGCCAATGTCAACATCATCAGTGCAACGCGCCGGATGATCCAGCGCACGCTCGACATCCTCAAGAGCTGAACAGGAACCTTAAGCCATGGCAACACCGACAATCGCGGCCAATGCTTATGCCAACCTCGCCCGCGTGCTGGAAAACGCCGGCGCCGGCAAGGGCAGCGAGGCGAGCGGGCAGTCCTTTGCCTCGCTGCTGAAGGACGCCGTTGGCAGCGTCATGGAATCCGGCCGCAAATCGGATGCGCAGACCGTCGCGATGGCCTCCGGCAAGGCCAACGTGATGGACGTGGTGACGGCGGTCGCCGACACCGACGTTGCTGTGTCCACGCTGGTCTCGGTCCGCGACCGCGTGATCGCGGCGTACGAAGACATCATGAAAATGCCGATCTGATTTCGACCTCCGTCGTCATTGCGAGCGTAGCGAAGCAATCCAGAGTCTTTCCGCGGCAACAGTCTGGATTGCTTCGCTACGCTCGCAATGACGGGGAGGGGCCGTGTGGTCCTCGTCGGAGCGCCGGGGATGAAGCTTAAACAAGGAACTCTACAAATGACCGGACCCGAGACCCTCGACGTCGCCCGCGATGCGATCTGGACTATCGTCATCGTGTCCTCGCCGCTGATGGTGGTCGGACTCGTGGTCGGCGTGGTCGTGTCGCTGTTCCAGGCGCTGACGCAGATTCAGGAACAGACGCTGGTCTACGTGCCGAAGATCCTGGCCATCTTTGCCACAATGCTGCTGGCGTTACCGTTCATGGCCGACGCCCTCCATTCCCACATGCTGCGGATCTCGTCGCGAATCATCGGCGGCTGAGGCACAATGCGCCCACCATGCGCATCGACGTCTCGTTGCTGCCGGCGCTTGCCGCGGCCTTCATGCTCGCCTTCGCCCGGGTCGGCGCGATGGTGATGCTGCTGCCGGGGCTCGGCGAGACCAACATCCCGACGCGGGTGAAGCTGTCGATCGCGCTTCTGTTGACGTTGATCATCCTGCCGCTTCATCGCAACGCCTATCAGGTCGACATGGGCTCGCTCGCGCCGATGCTGGTGTTGATGCTGCATGAGATCGTGATCGGAATCGTGCTGGGCGCGACCGCGCGCGTGACGCTGTCGGCGCTCCAGGTCGCAGGCGCCGTGATCGCGCAGCAGATGGGACTCGGCTTTGTGACCTCGGTTGATCCGACGCAAGGGCAGCAGGGCGTTCTGGTCGGCAATTTCCTCACCATGCTGGGTGTGACGTTGCTGTTCGCCACCGACAGCCATCATCTGGTGATCGCGGCGTTGAACGACAGCTACGCGATCTTCGCTCCGGGCGAAACCATGTCGAGCGGCGACGTCGCGTCGCTTGCCACGCGGGCTTTCTCCGCCGCGTTTCTGCTCGGCTTGCAGCTGTCGGGGCCGTTCCTGGTGTTCGGCCTCGTCTTCAATATCGGGCTCGGCGTGCTGGCGCGGCTGATGCCGCAGATGCAGGTCTATTTCGTCGGCGTGCCGCTGTCGATCTTCGTGGGTTTCATGGTGCTGGCCTTGGTGCTCACGGCGATGATGGGCACCTATCTCGACTACTTCATCGGTGTCATGCACCAGATGCTGCCGCTCAAATAGGTGATCGATGGCGGAAGACAGCGATCCAGAGAGTCAAACAGAAGACCCGACGCAAAAACGTCTCGAACAGGCGCTTGAACGCGGCGACGTTGCCAAAAGCCAGGAGATCAACACCTGGTTCATGATCGCAGGCGGCACCCTCGTGGTTTCGACCTTCTCCGGCTCGGTCGGCAGCGGCCTTGTGACGCCGTTGCGCAACCTGCTCGCCAATTCCTGGATGATCAAGACCGACGGCGGGAACCTGCTCGCGCTGATGCAGCAGATCGAGGTCGCGGTGTTGGCTGCTGTCGGCGTGCCGCTCCTGATGCTGGTGATCGCGGCCATTGCCGGCAACATGCTGCAGCACCGCCTGGTGTGGTCGGCGGAATCCCTCACGCCCAAATTCAGCAAGCTCTCGCCTGCTGCCGGCTTCAAGCGCATCTTCGGCAAGCAGGCGGGAGCCAATTTCCTGAAGGGCATCGGCAAGCTCGTCGTGCTCGGGGTGGTCATGACCACGATCCTGTGGCCGGAGCGGCATCGTATGGAGGCGATGGTCAAGCTCGATCCGGGCGCGATGATGGGCGCCATTACCAGCCTGACGGTCCATCTGCTCGGCGCGGTGGTTGCAGCGCTCGCGATCATCGCGATCGGCGACTATTTCTTCCAGTATCGCAGCTGGTTCCAGCGGCAGAAGATGTCGCTCCAGGAGATCAAGGAAGAGTTCAAGCAGTCCGAAGGCGACCCGCACATCAAGGGCAAGCTCAGGCAGTTGCGCCAGCAGCGCTCCAAGAAGCGCATGATGGCCGCGGTTCCCAAGGCCTCCGTGATCATCACCAACCCGACCCACTATTCGGTGGCGCTGTCCTATGAGCGCGGCATGTCGGCCCCGATCTGCGTCGCCAAGGGCGTCGACAACCTCGCTTTCAAGATCCGGGAAATCGCGCGCGAGCACGACATCCCGATCGTCGAGAACGTGCCACTGGCCCGCGCGCTGTACGCCACCGCCGACATCGACAAGGAAATCCCAGTCGAGCACTACCATGCGGTCGCCGAAATCATCGGCTACGTCATCCGGCTGAAGCGCGGTTTTAGCGCCGCGCAGCAATAAGACCCCCGAAAAGTACCGGAAATGGCTGTAAACTGGGAATCAGCGTACCTTTCGCCCCTGCCGCCCTTGCGTCCGCGGGTCCGATTCAGGCAGGGAGGACCCCACGTGCCCGGTGGCGCGTTGATTCTCTGCCGACAGGCCATGCCAGCGTGAAATGACCGCCGAGACCGACCACGACCTGTCACGCGAGCCCGTTGCGGCGCATGAGCCGTCGCCGCGCTCGGGCAGCATTGCGCTGGTGCTCCTCGTGGCCACCGGCCTCGTCGCGGTCGCCATCGGGCTGATGACACTCGGGCGCGCGCAGGCGCAGCCTTATATCCTCGGCATCCTAGCCGTGCTGGCGATGATCGGCCTGTTCAATCTGTTCGCCTTCGCCGCCGGCATCATCCGCTTCGTCGACCGCAATCTCGACGATCCCGTGATGGGGCGCATCGCCGATCACGCCTTCGACGGTCTCGCGGTGACCGATCCGCGTGGCCATGTGGTCTATTCCAACGCCGCCTATCTCACCTTGACCGGCGCTTCCGGTCCGCAGGACGTGCGGCCGGTCGAGCGCGTCTTCATCGGCAACCCGGACGTTTCGGAAGCCGTGTTCCGCCTGCTGAAAGCCGCCCGTGAGGGCAAGCGGCAGCAGGAAGAGGTGCGCATTTCCGGCCAGGACGGCAGCCACGGGCGCTGGCTGCGCATGCGCGTGCGTCCGCTCGGCACCGGGAAGCGCGAAGCCAAATACGCGGTGTGGTCGATTGCCGACATCACCCGCGACCGCGAGCGCCAGGAGGACGTGTTCCAGGAGCTCCAGCACGCGATCGAATATCTCGATCACGCGCCGTGCGGCTTCTTCTCGGTCAATCCCGCCGGCGAGCTCGCTTATGTCAATGCGACGCTGGCGAATTGGCTCGACTATGATCTTGCCGAGATCGGCTCCGGCGGCTTGAAGCTCGCCGACATCGTCTCGGGCGACGGCGCATCGCTGCTGAGCTCGATCGTGGCGGTGCCGGGCGAGGTGAAGACCGAAGTCTTCGACATCGATTTGCGCATGCGCACCGGCAAGACCATGCCGGTCCGACTCTATCACAAGCTCGCCTTCGGCGCCGACGGCGCGCCGGGGCCGTCGCGCACGCTCGTCATCAGCCGGGCCCGTGACGAGCGCAGCGATCCCGATCGCGCAGCCGAAGTGCGCTTCATGCGCTTCTTCGATCACACGCCGATGGCGATCGCCACCGTCGAGCGCGGCGGCAACGTGGTACGGGCGAACGCGCGCTACGCCAAGCTCGCGCAGGGCCTCGGGCTCGACAGCGCCAGCAAGTCGATCTTCCGCGCGGTCAATGCGCGCGATCGCCACCTTTTGATTGCAGCCATCAACCAGGCTGCCGAGAATCAGGCCGACATCGCGCCGGTCGAGGTGGCGCTGGAGGGGACCAAGGAGCGCTGGGGCCAGTTCTTCGTCACGCCGGTCGATGCGGCCGAGAACGACGCTGAAGCTGCGATCGTGCACATGCTCGAGACCACCGAGCGGCGCGCGCTGGAGAACCAGATCAACCAGTCGCAGAAGATGGAGACGGTCGGCCAGCTCGCCGGCGGCATCGCTCACGACTTCAACAACGTGCTCTCCGCCATCATGATGGCGAACGACTTCCTGCTGAACGCGCACAAGCCGACCGACCCGTCGTTCCAGGACATCATGCAGATCAAGCAGAACGCGACGCGCGCCGCCACCCTGGTGCGGCAGCTGCTCGCGTTCTCGCGGCGGCAGACGCTGCGGCCGCAGGTGCTCGATCTCGGCGATGCGCTCTCCGATCTCACCATGCTGTTGCGCCGGCTGATCGGCGAGAAGGTCAAGCTCGACCTGATCCACGGCCGCGACCTCTGGCCGGTCAAGGTCGACGTCTCCCAGTTCGAGCAGGTCATCGTCAATCTCGCGGTGAACGCGCGCGACGCCATGCCCGACGGCGGCAAGCTGATCATCCGCACCGCCAATGTCGCGACCGACGAGGCGGGCAAGCTCGCCTATAAGGGCATGCCGGCGGCAGACTACGTGCGGATCGAGGTCGCCGACACCGGCACCGGCATCCCCGCCGATATCCGCGACAAGATTTTTGAGCCGTTCTTCTCGACCAAGGACGTTGGCAAGGGCACCGGCCTCGGACTGTCCACCGTCTACGGCATCGTCAAGCAGACCGGCGGCTTCATCTACGTCGATTCCGAGCCGGGGCAGGGCACCTCGTTCCACATCTTCCTGCCGCGCCATCACGCCGAGCCGGAGGTGCAGGTCGAGCAGCCCGCAGCGAGCGCGACGAATGGCGCTGCAAAGGACGGCTCGCCCGCGGCCGTCGAGGCGAAGCCCCGCACCGATCTCACGGGCCAGGGCACCATCCTGCTGGTCGAGGACGAAGAGGGTCTGCGCGCGCTGAACGCCCGCGGCCTGCGCTCGCGCGGCTACACCGTCGTCGAAGCCGAGAACGGCGTCGAGGCGATGGAGGTGCTGGAGGAGCAAAGCGGCGGCATCGATCTCGTCGTCTCCGACGTCGTGATGCCGGAGATGGACGGGCCGACGCTGCTCAAGGCGATGCGGGAGAAGAACCCCGACATCCGCTTCATCTTCGTCTCCGGCTACGCCGAGGACGCCTTCGAGAAGAGCCTGCCCGAGGGCCAGCAATTCGACTTCCTGCCGAAGCCGTTCACGCTCAGCCAGCTCGTGGCGGCGGTGAAGGAGACGATGACGAAGCAGGGGTGAAGCTCAGCTGTCGCCAGGACGACATCGCTAAGATATCGTGTGTAAACCGCCGGTAGCCGGTGACCATAGTTCTCGGCCCCATCCGGCCAAGCCCCCGGCAAATATGGGCTTTTGCCACATCCCCGCGACTGAGGGCCGCAGCCGGGGGTTCCGAAACCGGCTTCCCTTTTGGTAAAGGCTGCCCATCTTACTGGCACGTCCCCATGCCGGGGATTTGGGAAACGAACATGAATTTCTCGCAATGGTCCCGCACTCTCGTGAAGACGATTGCCGTCGTCCTGGCGCTCGCGCTGCCGACGGCGCTTGCGATCTCGTCCGCTGACGCCCGCGTCGGCGGCGGCTTCTCGTCGGGTTCGCGCGGTTCGCGGACCTTCTCGGCTCCGCCGTCGACCACGACTGCGCCTGGCTCGACTTCGCAGTTCAACCGTACCTACAGCCAGCCGGGCGCCGGCATGAACACGGCTGCGCCCGCGCGCGGCGGCCTGTTCGGCCGCGGCGGCGGCTTCCTGGGTGGTCTTGCGGCCGGCTTCCTCGGGGCAGGCCTTCTGGGCATGCTGTTCGGCGGCGGTCTGTTCGGCGGCCTCGGCGGGCTGTCGTCGATCCTGGGTCTGATCATCCAGATCGTGCTCGTCGTGTTCGTGGTGCGGCTGGCGATGTCCTGGTGGCAGCGCCGCAACGCGCCGCAGGCGGCCTATGCCGGTGCCGGTGCCGATGCTGGCGCCGGTCCCGGACCGCAGACGAGCTATCGTAGTGGTCTTGGCGGCGGCTTCGGCTTCGGCGCCAACAATGCGCCGCTCGAAATCAAGCCGGCCGACTACGAGGCGTTCGAGCGCCTGCTCGGCAACATCCAGGCCGCCTGGTCGAATGAGGACGTTGCAAAACTGCACACGCTCGCGACGCCGGAAATGGTCTCTTATTTCGAGAGGGATCTCGCCGAAAACCGCGCGCGCAACGCCGTCAACAAGGTGACCAACGTCAAGCTGTTGCAGGGCGACCTCGCGGAAGCCTGGCGCGAAGGCGAGACCGACTACGCGACGGTGGCGATGCGCTTCGCGCTCACTGACAAGACGGTCGACCGCAACACCGGCGCGCTCGTCGCCGGCAACGAGCAGCCGGGCGAAGTCACCGAAGTCTGGACGTTCGCCCGCCGCCCGGGCAGCGCCTGGGAATTGTCGGCGATCCAGCAGACCAACTGATCGCATACGTATTGACGAAAGGGCGTCGTGCCTCGGCACGGCGCCCTTTTTGTTGGGAGCACTCTCTCAGCGGTCCGTGCTACATTGATTCCGTCGCATCGATCTGACGGACCCCCTCCATGAAATACGAGCTCTATTACTGGCCCGAGATCCAGGGCCGCGGTGAATATGTGCGGCTGGCGCTGGAGGAGGCGGGGGCGGCTTACGACGACGTCGCACGCGGCCCGCGCGGCAGCGGCGCCATGATGAAGATGATGGAGGCCCACACGGGCACGCCACCCTTTGCGCCGCCGTTCCTGAAAGCCGGCAAGCTCGTCATCGGCCACACCGCCAACATCCTGCTCTATCTCGGCGCCCGTCACGCCCTCGCGCCGAAGACCGAAGCCGGAAAACTCTGGGTGCACCAGCTTCAATTGACGATCACCGACCTCGTGGTCGAGATCCACGACACCCATCATCCGCTCGGGCCTTCGATGTACTACGAAGACCAGAAGCCGGCGGCGAAGAAGCGCACCGCCGACTTCTGGGACGAGCGCGTGCCGAAATATCTCGGCTATTTCGAGCAGCTGCTCGACGACAATGGTGGCGCCTATGTCACCGGCCGGCGCCTGACTTACGTCGATCTCTCACTGTTCCAGATTGTCGACGGCCTGCGCTATGCCTTTCCGAAACGCATGAAGGCTTTCGAGACAAACATTCCTGGCCTCGTCGGCCTGCACGACCGTGTCGCCGCGCGGCCGAACATCAAGGCCTATCTTGCAAGCGAGCGCCGCATTCCCTTCAACGAGCAGGGCATCTTCCGGCGATACAGGGAGCTGGATGCATGACTCACCAGACGCCCGGCAGCAGCCGATAGCGTACCCGCGCCGCATAGTCGGAATAGCCCGGCAATCCTGCGCGCAGCGTGCGCTCCTCGATGCGGATGCGGACCGCAAGCAGGACCAGGAGGACGGGCGCCATCGCAAGCCCCCACCATGCACCCAACAGCAGCGGCACGCCGGCGAAGAACAGGATCATGCCGCTGTACATGGGATGGCGGACATGAGCGTAGGGCCCGCTCGAGATCACGCGCTGCGCGCGCTCGGTCTGCAGCTTCACCACGGGCGCAGCGAACGAGTTCTCGCGGAACACCCACATCGTGAACAGCGTGCAGGCGAGATACAGCAGGAAGCCAAGGGCCTGCAATGCGAGCGGCACGTTGGAGGCATGCGACCGCCGGTCGAGACCAATGGCAATCAGCCAGGCCAGAATCGCTACGATGAAGGCGATGATGAAGGCCTTGTCGGCCGGCGGCTGTTCCCTCTGGATCACCGGACGGAGACGCTCCGCCAGGAGCGCCGGATCGAGCCGGTAAAGCCACCAGCCGCAGAGCGGGCCGAGCAGCGCGGAGGTCACAAGAAACAACCAGGCTGACGGCCAATGCAGCGTGCCGGCGGAGGCGAACAACAATCCACCCATCGCGACGACGAAGATCGTGTTCTGCAACAAGAGGCGTGCGATCATGCGCGGTTCCCCCGGCAGTCTCGCATGATAGCCGCGCTATCCGGCAAAGATGCGGCCGGACGACACGCGAAAGGCCCGGTCAACCGGACCGGGCGATCCATCGTAGGCCAGTCGGATCAGGCGAGCTGATCGATCCGCGTGCCCTGGCCCGGCGGCAGCGGCGCGGGCGGCGTTGGCTGATAGGTCGGGTCGGCATCCTTGGTCTTGGTCTGGTCGTTCGGCTGCTTGGTCGTGTCGTAGCTCGGGACCACGACCGTTACAGGCGGCGGCGCAACGCTGGAAACGCTCATCCACAAATCCTCACAGATGGAAACAATTGACCCTGCCCTGTGAGGGACGAAAGCTCCGTCAAGCCAATCGTTAAAATGCGAGAGATCTGGTGCGGTAAGATGCGTCGTTTTCGACGGCGGCCTCTCCTCGTCATTGCAATGACGGAGTGTGTGGTGGGCGGCGTCGCGCCTACTCGTCCTTCGGCCGCGTAATCGTGATCGCCGCTTCCGTCTTCGTACGCGTGCATTCCATGTTGAGGCGCTTGTAGCGCATCGTTACCTTGTCGCCGCGCAACAGGCCCATGCGCTTCAGGCAGCGCGTCGCGCCGGTCGTGGTGTCGTCCTTCGGCAGCGTGAAGGTGATGGCTGCGGCCGACGCGACCAGATCAAAAAACTTCGGCGACGGCTTGCGGTCGCCCTTGGCATAGAGCTCGTTCGAATAGCTCTGTCCCTGCGAACGGCAGCCGAGCGACAGCTCCTTCGCCGCCGGATGGGTCAGGTAGATGATGTTGGCGGCCTTGAAGTTGACCTTCAGCCCGTCGATGCCGCCGGCGAGTTGCTTGGCGATGTCGTCGCACTGGTCGGCGCGCGCAGGCGCGGCGAGGGTCACAAGGCCGACGATTGCGGCGGCGACAACAATCGCGCCGCGGAGGTGCAGTTTGAAAATCATATGAAAAGCCCCTTGAGCGCGCGCATTCAACCGTCGTCGCGCGCGAAGTGCAAGGGGTGCAACCCGGCTTGATTGGGCACAACCACGACCATTCGCTGATCGAAGGAGGGACCGCAAATGGCCGCCATGGCACCGAATCGGGATGCCCCGGCCGCGCCAGAACGCCTTCCCTTTGCGGCAAAAAAGCTTAGAACGCTTCTATGCTTAGAGGCCCGCGAGGGCTCCAAAACCCGAGATCGCCCCATGAACGCTCCCACCGCCTTCCCCGACGCATCAAAGCCCGTTCCGCCCTACAAGCACACCCCGCTGTTCCCGCTTGGCAAGGACGAGACGCCCTACAAGAAGATCACGGCCGAAGGCATCCGGGTCGAGAAGGTTTTGGGGAAAGACATGCTGGTGGTGTCGCGCGAGGCGCTGCGGGCGCTGTCGGAGGCGGCTTTCGGCGACATCAACCATTATCTGCGCCCCGGCCATCTGAAGCAGCTCCGCGCGATCCTGGAGGACGGTGAGGCGAGCCCGAACGACAAGTTCGTCGCACTCGACTTCCTGAAGAACGCCAACATCGCCGCCGGCGGCGTGCTGCCGATGTGCCAGGACACCGGCACTGCCATCATCATGGGCAAGAAGGGCTGCAACGTCATCACCGACGGTGACGACGAGGCGGCGCTGTCGGAAGGCGCGCGCGATGCCTATCTGCGCCGCAATCTGCGCTACTCGCAGGTCGCTCCCTTGTCGATGTACGAGGAGAAGAACACCGCCAACAACATGCCGGCGCAGTGCGAGATCTATGCCGAGGGTGATGACGCCTACAAGTTCATGTTCATGGCGAAGGGCGGCGGCTCCGCCAACAAGAGCTTTCTGTTCCAGGCGACGCCCTCGGTGCTGACCAAGGACCGGCTGCTCGCCTTCCTGAAGGAAAAGATCCTCACGCTAGGCACCGCCGCGTGCCCGCCTTATCACCTTGCCATCGTGATCGGCGGCACCTCGGCCGAGCTCTGCATGAAGACGGTGAAGCTGGCGTCGGCCCGCTATCTCGATGCGCTGCCGACCCACGGCTCGCCTGACGGCAACGCCTTCCGCGACGTCGAGATGGAGAAGGAAATCCACAAGATGACGCAGTCGCTCGGCGTCGGCGCGCAGTTCGGCGGAAAATATTTCTGCCACGACGTGCGCGTGATCCGCATGCCGCGTCACGGCGCGTCGCTGCCGATCGGGCTCGGCGTGTCCTGCTCGGCCGACCGCCAGGTGCTCGGCAAGATCACCAAAGACGGCGTCTATCTCGAGGAGCTCGAGCACAACCCGGCGCAATATCTGCCGCAGGTGGAGGAGGCGCTCGGCGGCGAGGTCGTCAAGATCGATCTCAACCAGCCGATGAAGGATATTCTGGCGACGTTCTCGAAGAACCCGATCAAGACGCGGGTCTCGATGACCGGCACCATGATCGTCGCGCGCGATAGCGCGCATGCCAAGTTGCGCGAGCGGCTGGAGAAGGGCGAGCCGCTGCCGGATTATTTCAAGAACCATCCGGTCTATTACGCCGGCCCGGCCAAGACGCCCGAGGGCTACGCCTCCGGCGCGTTCGGTCCAACCACCGCGGGCCGCATGGATTCCTTCGTCGACCAGTTCCAGGCCGCGGGCGGCTCGATGGTGATGGTGGCGAAGGGTAACCGCGCGCCTGCGGTACGCGAGGCCTGCAAGAAATATGGCGGCTTCTATCTCGGCTCGATCGGCGGTGCGGCTGCGAACCTCGCCGAGCACTGCATCAAGAAGGTTGAGGTGCTCGAATATCCCGAGCTCGGCATGGAAGCGATCTGGCGCATCGAAGTCGTCGACTTCCCGGCCTTCATCATCATCGATGACAAGGGGAACGACTTCTTCAAGGAGTTGAATCTGGGCTGAGGCGGCACCCTAGCGCCGTCATTCCGGGGCGCGCCTCTCGGCGCGAACTATGATGCGCAATTGCGCATCTGAGAATCCATCGGGCCTCAGTGGTTGCGGAAAAATGGATTCCGGGCCTGCGTGCTGCGCACGCATCCCGGAATGACAGTGAGGCGGAGTAGCCTTACGCCTTCGCGCCCGTGAACGGGAAGCTGCCCATCGGGCCGATGCCCATCTCGCCGCTCATGCTGTCGCCGGAGACCTTTCCGATGAACTCGAGCGTCAACGGCATCGGATTGGTGATGGAAACCTTCCAGTTGACGGCATCGCCGCTGATGGTGCCGTCGAATATCTCGGCGGAATTGCCGTCCGCGCCTTGCGTGCCCGTCAGCGTGCCGCCGGAGCTCAGCAGGGTCAGTGTCGCCTGGCGCTCGCCCATGGGCGTCGTCATGGTCAGATTCCAGTTGCCGTCCACGGCCATTCGCGTCTCCCGAACAATCCCGGCGGGCCGCGACGATCCGCAGCCAGTCCTGGGCCGAGCGTATAGCGCAACTCGTAGCGGCTGCCTACGCGCCGATCGGGGCACTCAGGCGCGGGCGGCGGCGCGCCGGCGGCTGGTGACGACGAGCCTGAACACCACGTACTGCACGGCAAAGGCGAGGGCCTTGGCGCCGCCCGCGACCGCAGAGATGTAGAACGCCCACAGCTTCAGATCGCCGGTGGCAGCGACCGCGATCGTGCCGGCACCGAGGGCGAACATCAGCGCGGCCCAGGCATAGCCCGCAGCAGTGACATATTCAGGCGCGGTCTCGACCACCATCGGCGGCATGTAGCGCAGCATCCAGCCGCGCTTGAGCATGATCGCGCCGATCGCGAAATGCGCGATCGCAGGCTTGGCCAGCATGAAGCGGGGATCGTTGGTCAGCAGCGTGACAGTGCCGAGAACGATGACGAGTGCGACGCTGGCATAGGTCATGTAGCCGAGCTCACGTCCCTTGACGCGGGCGTAGATCACCTGCGCGATCGCGCCGGCAATTGCGACCGACGTCGCCAGGATGACGTTGTCGGTGATCAGATAGATCACCAGGAAGACGATGGCCGACAGGAAATCGGAGGCGAGGCGGGCGAATACGTCCTTCATTGTCGGTCCTGTCTCACTGGGCTTCGGGCAGCGCGCCGGCCGGCGCACCATGCTTGGTCTGGCTATATTGGGGATACCACTTGGTGAAATAGATCGCGCTGTTGCGGGCGGCGAAGGCAACCGCGAGGCCCAGCCAGACCGGCAGACCCGGGAAGTAGAGCAGCACGATGTTGGCGGCCATCATCAGCAGGGCGGCCGCCGTCCATGCGCCGGTGATGATGTAGTTTGCGGTGAGGAAGCCCGGCATCGCCGCGGTCTCGGCCGGCACGGATTCGATCGCGTATTGCAGCGTGAAGGGCCGGCGCGCCAGCATCGAACCGAGCGAGATGATGAAGATGCCGATATCGACCGAGAGCTTGACGCCGAGGCTGCCGAGCTTCGGATCGAACAGCACGAGGGTGAGGCCGATGCCTGCGAACAGGATCGCCGAGCCCGCGGCCAAAATCTTCACCGAGCGGCCGCAGGCCACGTCGATCGCGATGGTGGCGAGGCAGATCGCGGAAGCCACCAACACGCTGGTCGCGGCGGACGTCACCAGCATCAGCAAGGTGTAGACGCCATAGGGAGCAAGGATCAGGAAGATCGTCATGGTCGCCTCGGCCGCATCATCTTTACGATGTCAAGATTGATAATTCAGGGCCGGTGCCGCGTCAAGCGAAATCTTTACAGTGTCAAAATGACGTGAAGGACCTGTAAAAATTCAATCGTTGCAATGGCCTGATCCGATATTTCATCGGCGACGGCCGCCCAGGGCAGGCGCGACAGGATGGTCAGCGCGGTGCTGATCAGCAGGCCGATGGTCAGGAAGATGCTGCCGCCACGGCAGATCATGAATTTGAGCGAGCCCGGCGTCGCGTACATGCCGAGCGGATGCAATAGCCGCGACAGCACCAGCGCCCCCATCAGCAGGTGAATGCGCAGGGCCGATGCGCCGGACATTTCGAGAAACGCGACCATCAGCGTGATGATCGGAACGTATTCCATGAAATTGCCATGGGCGCGGATCGCGCTGCGCAGGCCTTCATTGCCGCCGTCGTTGAACGGGGCGTTGCTGGTCCGCCGTAGCCGGACGATTTGCAGCGCAAGCGCGGCGTAGATCAGCGCGAGGATCGCGAGATAGTTCGCGGTGATCAAGGGCATGTGCATGCAAGGCCTCCCTGGTGATGCATCCGCAACGACAGGGAGGGAGCTACTGCGCTCCCACCCAATTGCCGTGAAAGCCGTCAGGCACGCGATGGCCGAGCTGCACCAGCGCGGCGGGGCCGGCCTCGATGTCGGTGGCGTTGAACACGGCGAGGTCGCTGCGGTTCTCCCGCGCGCGCCAGACCACCGCCAGCAGCCAGCCATCGCCTTCCGCAGCATCCTTCGATCGCTCGACGAAGACAGGCTCGGAAATGGTGTCGCCGGCCGGCAGCAGATACTGGCCGAGCCGCTTGCCGGTACCGTCGACATGGACGATGCCGGACAGCGCCCCGAACATCGGCAGCCGCGGATTGGCGCAGGCGTACCAGCCGTGACGGCTCTTCAAGCCGGCGCGGCGATCGTCGATGCGCGGGAATTCGCCGGTGAGATCGTCGAGATAGGTCTGCTGGAAGCGATCGGTATTGCCGGAGAGATCGAAGGTCCAGCGGCAATGGCGGGCGCGCGATTTGTCCGGATCCGTCGGCCGGCCGTCGGGATGCGGAAACAGCGGCGCTTCCTCGAACTGCATGACGTCGGCGACGATGCGGTCGCCGTCCTCCCACGCATTCATGACGTGGAAGACGTAGCAGGCTTCTGCGCGGAACCAGACGATATCCTTCGCCGTGCCGTTGCGCTTCATCACGCCGACATAGGCGCCTTTCTCCGGCTCCCAGGCATAAGGCGGCTTGCCGCTCATCGCGCGCTCCATGCTGCCGGTGATAGGCAGGATCGGAAACAGCACGTGATTTTCGGTGACGATGAAGTCGTGCACCATGCTGGCATAGGGCGTATCGAAACGCTCGAAGCGCGTCACCTTGCCGCTCGCATCGATCGATCCGTAGGAGAGGGCGGGTGTCAGCGGGCCGCTGGCATTGTAGCCGAAGAATATGAGCTCGCCGGTGATCGGATCGACCTTCGGATGCGCGGTGAAGGGGCCGGCGATGCGGCTCTGATAGTTGCAATAGCCGCGCGTGGCCAACGTGCCGGGCTCGATTTCGGTCGGCAGATGTCCCTCTTCCAGCGCGAGCAGCTTGCCGGCATGAAAGATGATGTTGGTGTTGGCGACGCCGCCGTCGGTGAGATTGGCGGGCGAATCCGGCAGCTTGCGGCCGAAGCCGCCGAACAGCGCGCGGCCGGCATCGTGCTCGGCGAGCCATTTCGGCGTGCGGACCCAGCGGTTGCGGTAGGAGGCGCGCCCCTCTTCGAGATGAAAGGCGTGCAGCATGCCGTCGCCGACGAACCAGTGCGCGCCGGGCGCGTCGAACTGCGGATTGGGGCCATTGCGATAGAGCGTGCCGTTCAGCTCGCACGGCAATTCGCCGACGATCTTGAGAAAAGGCGCGTCCGCCTCGAACGGAATCGGCGCGATATTGTTGCTGCGCTCGGTAACGGCGTCCTGCTGCACGGCGTATCCCTCCCTATCTTTACATCGTAAAGATGGAATAGAGCCAAGCGCGGCTTCCGTCAAGTGAAATCTTTACACTGTCAATATTGCGTCATATAGCTTGTAAATGGCCAAGAGCGATACCAGGACCGGCACCAAGACCGAAACGGCGCGCCTCGCGCGCACCCCGAAGAAGACATCGCCAGCATCTCGGCCGGCGCGCCGCGTAGCGAGCGCGAAGACCGAGACGCCCTATCACCACGGCGCCCTGCGCGAGGCGCTGCTGCAGGCGGCCGAACGGGTGCTGGAGCGCGACGGGCTCGCCGGCCTGACCCTGCGCGCGGTGGCGCGCGAGGCGGGCGTCTCGCACGCCGCGCCGACCCATCATTTCGGTGATCTCACCGGCCTTGTCAGCGAGCTCGCCGCGATCGGCTTCCGCCAGTTCAACGCGGCGATGGCGTCTGCTTGCGACACGGCCACCTCGCCGCTGGAGCGGGCGCTGGCGCGGCCCAAAGCCTATGTCGCCTATGCCCAGGCCCATCCTGGCATGTACGGTCTGATGTTCCGCACCGAGCGGCTCGACTATTCCAGGCCCTCGCTGCACGAGGCCGCGGAATCCTCCTTTGCCGGACTCGCCCATGCCATCGGCGCGATGCGGCAGGAGCCGATCAGCGGCAACGCGCTCACCATCGAGCAGGGCGCCGCGATCGCACGGGCCTGGTCGATGGTGCACGGCTTCACCATGCTGCTGCTCGACGGCCGGATCGAGGATATCTTGGAGCGGCTGCCGGATGGCACGACGGCCGAGCAGCTTCTGGAAGCGATCCTGAAGTCGGCGGTGGCGGGAAAGTTTCCCGGCGCCTGATCGAACGAAACGTCCACAACTCTCGTCGTGCTTGCCCGTTCGGCCCGAGCAAGCTGTCGCGCCCAAGGATTGGGCATTGGCGGAAGATCGGGACCAGCGCAGGCGAGTGATGATGCGGAACTCGTGCGCATCACGCATCTTCACTGTGGGCAAGGTTCAAACGCGCTTCCGATAGTCCTGACAGCGGCACGGAATCGTTCTAGAAGAGCGGCTTCGCTTGGGCTCATGCAGCCTGGTTCGCGTCCTCTTTACACTTGATCATGCCAGTCATCGCTTCCAGCAAAGCCTATCGCGTCGGCCGTTCCAAGACCGGACTTGGCCTCTTCGCCACCATGCCGATCAAGAAGGGCACCCGGATCATCCGTTATTTCGGGCCGATCTTGGATTGCCGAATTCCCGCGCACGACGACATCGAGAACAAATATCTGTTCGAGCTCAACGGCCGCTGGACCATCGACGGCTCGGTGCGCAAGAACCTCGCCCGCTACATCAACCATTCCTGCCGGCCCAACGCCGAGTCGGACGTCCGTCCGCGCGAGCGCAAGGTGTTCATTCGCGCCATCAAGAACATCGAGCCGGGCGAAGAGATCAATTACGATTACGGCACCGACTATTTCAAAGCCTATCTGAAGCCGATCGGCTGCAAGTGCCCGTCCTGTGAGAACAAGCGCAAGAAGCAGCGTGCCGAGGCCCGCGCCGAACGCGCCAAGGTGAAGGCGCGCGCGGAGCGCAAGGCACAGAAGGCCGGCGCGAAAACCACCGCGGCGAAAAAGAACAAGCTGAACGGCAAGCATTTTGCCGGCAAGGTCGGTCGCGCGAAGGCGTAGGTCGGGTTCGGCCGTTACGTCAGTCCGCACCGTCAATCCTGTGCTTCGCCTCGATAACGCGAAGAGCGTTGCAGCGCGTCCGGGAGGGCTTACACCGCCACCACACTCCCGCTCTTCCGCAAGCCCACATATTGCAGCTCGGCGAACACGCCGGTTGCGATTGCCTGGGCCACGACCATGAGCTCGCCAGCGAGGTTCGGCGACACCGCGCCCGAGAACAGCAGCGCGATGCTGCCGACCGTCCAGGCGGCGTTGCCGACCACGACCAGCAGCACGAGCGGCTTCGGCACGGCTGTGCGCGAGGCGAGCCATCCGACCAGCGCGGTATAGGCAATCAGGAACAGGCCGGTTTCACGCAACAACGCCTCGGGCAGGTTGAACAGCGTCGCGAACGCGCCGGCGCCGAAGGTGAAGCCGAGTGCGGCGACGCCGCTGAACACAGCATCGGCGAGCAGGGCACGGCGCAGGAAGGTGGATGCGTCAATCATTGCGAGGTCTCCGTGGTTGGGTTGGCTTGGGGTGAACTCAATGCAGTCCGCGCCACCAGGCGCGGAGCAGACGGGCGAGGCGGAACGGGCAGAGGCTTCTGCCGACGCTGTGCTCGAAGGCGGTGACGTGGGCGACGACATAGTCGCCGGTCGAATGCACCAGCGGCTCCGGCATGTTGAGGCTGCGCGCCAGCATGCGGGTCGCGAGCGTCATCGCCCAGGGAAGAAGGTGGTCTGCAAGGGTGCGGTAGAGCAGCAGCGCGATCATGGTCATTCTCCTGTGCTCAGGAAGATGCGCTGGTCGGGGGCCCAATTCGATTACCTCGGGGGTAATGGATGGGCCGAAATGCACGTGGTAGGTTTTCAACCATGAACGCACATGCATCCACGGCACGCGCCGAACCCAGCCAGCCGGTCCATATCGGCGACCATTTGCGCGAATGGCGGCAGCGCCGCCGCATGAGCCAGCTCGATCTCGCGGGCGAGGCGGAGGTTTCGGCGCGGCATCTCAGCTTCGTCGAAACCGGCCGCGCCGCGCCCTCGCGCGAGATGGTGCTGCGGCTCGCCGAGCGCCTCGACGTGCCGTTGCGCGAACGCAACGTGCTGCTGGTCGCGGCCGGCTACGCGCCGGCCTTTCCGCAACGCCCGCTGGAGGATCCGGCCTTGAAATCAGCCCGCCAGGCCATCGACCTCGTGCTCAAAGCGCATGAGCCCAATCCGGCGCTGGCCTATGACCGGCACTGGAATCTGGTGACCGCCAATCGCATGGTGGCGCCGCTGCTCGAAGGCGTTCCGGAGCGGCTGCTCGGCCAGCCCTTCAACGTGCTGCGGCTCGCCTTCCATCCGGAGGGGCTCGCGCCGCGCACCGTTAATCTTGCGGAATGGTGCGCGCATCTGCTCGAGCGCTTGCACCGGCAATGCGAGGCGACGGCCGATCCCGAGCTGATCAAGCTCTATCACGACCTCAAGAGCTACCCTATTCCGGCGCGCGCTGGCCCGCTGTCGACCGACAATGTCGCGATCCCCTTCAAGCTGCGGCACGACGGCGGCATACTAAGTTTCTTCTCCACCACCATGGTGTTCGGCACGCCGGTCGACATCACCCTGTCGGAGCTGGCGCTGGAGACGTTCTTTCCGGCGGACGAACGCACCGCCGAATGGCTGAGACAGACGGCCGCAAAAGTGGCCTAGCACCCTCTAGCACCCTTGCCTCGGGCGGCGTTCGGCTTATCTTCCGACAAAACCGCACCGCCCGAAGGAGGCGCCCATGACCTTGTCTGATATGAGCACGCTTAAACCGCTCCAGATCGATGTCGTCTCCGATGTGGTGTGCCCGTGGTGCTATATCGGCAAGCACCGGATCGAGAGCGCGCTTGCGCTCGTGCCCGACGTTCCGGTCAAGCTGAATTTCCGCCCGTTCTTCCTCAATCCCTGGGTGCCGCGCGAAGGCATCAGCCGCGAGGATTATCTCACCACCAAGTTCGGCTCGGTCGAGGCCTATAAGGGCATTGCCGGGCGCGTCGTCGCGGCCGCCAGTGAAGAGGGCCTCGTCTACAAGCCCGAGCTGGTCGCGCGCCAGCCCAACACGACCGACTGCCACCGCTTGATCCTGTGGGCGGAAGCGATCGGCAAGGCGCCAGAGATGAAGCAGCGGCTGATGGAGCTGTATTTCCGCGATGGCGGCGATCTCACTGACGTCAACGTGCTGGTGCAGGCTGCCGCCGATGTCGGCCTCGATGCCGAAGACGTCCGCAAGCGCCTTGCCACTGACGAGGACGTTGCGCGCGTGACGGCCGATGCGCAGGAGGCCGCCGAGAAGGGCATCTCCGGCGTGCCGACCTACGTGTTCGCGCAGAAATACGCCGTCTCCGGCGCGCAGGATCCGAACCTGCTTGCGCGTGCCATCCGCCAGGTCTCGGCGGAGATCAACGCGCAGGCGGCGGAGTAGCGAACGCTTATTGGCGGAGCAGGTGGATCGCGCGGCGCGCTGTCTCGCGTGCGAAGCCACGCGCAATCAGCGCCGCGTGAACCAGCGCCACCATCGGATCGTTGCGCCGCAGCGGCATCAGCACATCGCCGATCGCAAAGCGGCCGCGCCAGATCGGGTTGATCATGGGATGGTCCGCACTAGCAGTGGAGTCCGCGCTTGCAATAGTCGGATCGGCGCAAAGATGGCGCGTCAGATCCAGCGTGAGCTGCACGCCCGGCGAATATTTCGCAAAACGCTCGTCGATGCCGAGCTTGAAGAAGAAGGCGCGATCCTGATGGCGCAGCACGATGCCGGCGGCCACGGGCGTCGCGCCGGCGCGCAGCGTGACGATCTCGCATTGCGCGGTCTCGGCGAGCGCGGGGACGGCGCGGCGAATGAAGGTCGCATCGCCCGTGTCCTGAATCAGTGCAGTGCCGCGTTGGCCCTTCCAGCCGCTGGCTTCGAGCTGCAGGAAGATTTCGAGCGCGGCCCTGACCTCGTCCGGCTTGCGCGCGACGTCGAAGCTGATCGCGCCTTGCTCCTCCAGGCGATGGCGCTGGCGGCGCAGCTCCTTGAGCTTCTTGGCACCGAGCGCGTCGTGCAGCAGCTTGTCGCCATCCTGTGTCGCATCGAGGCTGGCGCGGACATAGGAGCCAAGCACGCGCGGTGTCAGTCCGGCCCGGCCGAGCGCGTCCTTGAGCGATGCCATCGCAGCGCCGTCGAGCGCGACATCGCGCAGGATCAGCGCATGCGCGCCGGCCTCGCGCGCCCGTTGCAGCAGGCGCGTCGCGGCCTCGATCGAAACGTCGCGGTCGATCAGCGGGCTGCACAGCGTGCCATAGGGATGCGCACTCACCAGCGCGGGCAGGGGGATCTTCCAGGCTCGCCAAAGCGAGACCACTGGCATCAACCCGATCAGCCGCGTCAAGGAAGCGCCGCATGCGGACAGGGCCGAGGCGCCCATCCGCCCGTGCGCGGTTGCGCTGACGGCGAGCTCCCAGGCAGGCAAATAATAGCCGTTCGGCTCGACCGCCCGCTGCGCCAGCGCGCGCCACTGGCCGGGCTCGATCGCCGTCAACGGGACGAGCGCGGGCGTCGCATCCTTCGCCGATGCCGGATTGATCGCAGCCTGATGCGCGATGTCGACCACGTCCAGTCGTTCCCCGTTCACGCGGGCAGAAGCCCGGCGTTACACGGTCATGCTTAGCGCAAAGATTGGAAAATCCCGTTGGGACGCCGCTTCAATTCGAGTGGTATTGTTAACGTCTCATTGAGCATCAGGCCCACCCTTGGCGGGATGCTGAGCTCTCGATCCGGAGGATCAAATGGTCACCACGCCTTTCACGCCGATTGCCTCGCTCCTCGGCGGTGCATTGATCGGCCTGTCCGCCGTGCTCCTGATGTGGGCGACGGGACGGATCGCCGGCATCAGCGGTATCGCGGCACGTTTGTTTCCGCCTTACGAGGACGGCGAATTTGCCGGCCGCCTCACCTTCGTCGCCGGCCTCATTGCCGCGCCCGTGCTGGTGCGGCTCGTGACCGGAAGCCTGCCGGCGCAGACGATCGCCGCGGGAACGCCGGTGCTGATTGTCGCAGGGCTGCTCACCGGCTTCGGCGCGGTGTGGGGCAGCGGCTGTACCTCAGGTCATGGCGTCAGCGGTCTGTCGCGATTGTCGGTGCGCTCGCTGGTCGCGACCATCACCTTCATGACGGCGGGCGCAGCCACAGTCTTCGTGATCCGGCACTGGAGCTGACGGCAATGACCATTCTAGTTCAATTCGCGATCGGCTTGCTGTTCGGCCTCGGGCTGATTGTCTCCGGCATGTCAAATCCGGCAAAGGTGCTGAACTTCCTCGACCTCGGCGGCATCCCGGCGGGGACATGGGACGCGAGCCTCGCCTTCGTGATGGCCGGCGCGGTCGCCGTGACCTTCGTCGGCTTCAGGCATGTCCTGAAGCTTGCACGTCCCGTCTTCGCCGAACGCTTCTACCTGCCGACGCGCCGCGACATCGATCCCAAGATCATCGTTGGGCCCGCGATCTTTGGCATCGGCTGGGGATTGGCCGGTTTCTGTCCGGGACCGGCGTTGACCGCGCTCGGCTTCGGCTCGACCTCAGCCGTCATCTTCGTTGCCGCGATGTGCGCCGGCATGGTGCTGGCCCGCTTCATCGCGCAGCTGCCATCATCGACGCGCGTCGCTGCGCCGGTTCATCCGCTCGAGTCCTGACGCAGACAGGACCGGACGAGTGATCTCGTCCGGTCCTTTCGGTCATGCTGTGGTGCCTACCAGCGGTCGCCGCCGACACCGACGCCCACGCTGACGCCGGGCGCGCGAATGCCGACACCGCCGCGCGGACCATCATCCCAGTCGTGATCGCGATAGGTGCGGCGCTCGTAATAGCGCTCGTGCGGCATGGCATCATAGGAGTCGCGCACGATCACGCGCGCGCCGCCGCGGGTGCGATAGCAATTGCCGGCGTCATCGCAGACCAGCCGGACCTCCTGAATGAGATCGGGGCTGGTGTATTCGCTGGTCGTGTAGAAATCCGCAGCCTTCGCGCCGCTCGCCGCAGCGAGAGCCCCGACACCGGCCAGCAGTGCAATCGTGAACGTCCTCATCCTGTCTTCCTCCGAAACTGCCCTTGGCGGTAACAAGAATGGGAGGCGACGATCGTTCCGGAAAAATTACATGTTTTTCCCGGAACCTATCGTCGTGCGTTGCGATCGATCGCTAGATCGGCTCGTAGGCTTCTGACCCGCAGATGTCATCGGCTTCCGCGCGCCGCCTGTCGATGACCTTTCCGCCGTTGATCGTCACGATGTAGGTCTGGGTGCCAAGCGCCGAGCCGGTGGCTGAGGTGAGTTGCGCGCGGACACAGGCAGTCCAGCCCGTTCCGCGGACCTCGTGATGGGGCAGGGCGACTTGCACCTCGCGCGGATAGGAGGTGTTGAGGAAGACGACGTCGATCTGCTCACGGACCACGCGCTTGACATCAGGCGGCGGTTCGGGCGGCGGCTGGTCGGCTTCCTTGAGGCGCATGAAGTCGGGCACGGGCGCGCGGCTGTCGGCAAAGCCGCACGCGCCGAGCGCGAACGCGCCGGCGAGCAGCGCCACATGAGCAACAATCCGCAACATTCATGAAGGTCCCCTGCGGGCTAACAAATAGGCCGGAATTCGACGGGACGAAGTCCCGGCCGATCAACATTTGCTGAAGGGGTAGAACCCGCCACATTGGCTATTACGGGATTGCGGGCTAGTTTGTACCCCGGATAAAGGGGAATGCACCAATGAGAATTTTGGTCATAGCGGCTTCGGTGCTGGCACTGACGGTTGCTTCCGCGCAGGCGCAGATGGGCGGCGGCCGGCGCCACCAGCAGGATAGCGGCCAGAAGGCGGATAACAAGCCCAAGGTCGACGAGAAGGCCTACAAGGCCGCGCTCGATCGCATTCCGGACCCTAAGGAAAAGTATGATCCGTGGGGCGGGGCGCGTCCGAGCGAACCCGCCAAGAAGCCGAAATAGCACGAGGCGCGTGGTGGCGGGCCGGCTGCGATATCTGGTTGGCCTCGTCGTTTTGCTTGTGGCGCGGCCGGGCATCGCCTGGGAGAGCTGGGGTGGCGATCCCGGCGGTTCACGCTTCTCGCCATTGCACGAGATCACGTCCGACAATGTCGGCCAACTCGTCCGCGCTTTCGAATTTCACACCGGCGATGTTACCGCGCGTCCGCCTGAGGTGATGCGGCGAACCAAGTTCGAGGCGACACCGCTGTTCGTCGAGGACAGCCTGATCTTCTGCTCGCCCTTCAACGAGGTGATCGCACTCGATCCGGGCACGGGAGCGCAAAAATGGCGCTACGATCCGAAGATCGCCATCAACCAGCGTCCAGCCAATCGCTATGTCTGCCGTGGCGTCACCCACTGGGTTGACGACACTGCGCCTGAAGGTGTCGCCTGCCGATCGCGCATCTTCATGGGAACGAACGATGTTCGCCTGATCGCACTCGATGCCAAGACAGGTCTTCCCTGTGCGGATTTCGGCAAGGGCGGCGAGATCAAGCTCGATATCGGCATGCCGCTGGAGTGGCCCGGCGAATTCCAGATCACATCGCCACCGGCGGTCGGCCGCGGGGTTGTTGTGGTCGGCTCCTCGATCGGCGACAACCGCCGCGTCGATGCGCCGAGCGGCGTGGTGCGCGCGTTCGACGCGCGCAGTGGTGAGCCGCGCTGGACCTTCGAGCCGCTCAAGCGCGACGGCATCGAGGCCGGCCATGCCAATGTCTGGGCGGCAATGTCGGTCGATGCAGCGCGTGGGCTCGTATTCCTGCCGACGTCTTCGCCGTCGCCGGATTTCTGGGGCGGCAAGCGGCCCGGCAATAACGAGCATGCCAATTCGGTTGTCGCGCTGCGCATCGAGACCGGCGAACTTGTGTGGGCATTTCAGACCGTGCATCACGACGTCTGGGACTACGATCTGCCGGCGCAGCCGACGCTCGCGCGCATCGACACGCGTGAGGGCTCGCGCGATGTCGTCATCCAGCCGACCAAGCAAGGTTTCGTCTTCGTGCTCGACCGCGACACCGGCAAGCCGGTGTGGCCGGTCGAGGAGCGCACGGTGCCGCAAGGCGGCGCCGAGGGTGAACGACTTTCGCCGACGCAGCCGTTCCCGACACATGTGCCGGCGCTGACGTCGCAGACGATCTCGACCGACGATGCACTCTCGCTGTTGCCCGGCCTGCGCCGCTCGTCCTGTGAACGCCAGTTCGCAGAAGCGCGCAACGAAGGTCTCTTCACGCCGCCTTCAACGCAAGGCACGCTGGTGTTTCCCTTCACCGGCGGCGGAGTGAACTGGGGCAGTGCGGCGTTCGATCCCGTCAACCAGATCCTCTATGCCAACACCAGCCGCGCCGTTCATCTCATCAGGCTGATCCCGCGCGCGGAGGCGGCCGGATTCAATCCGCCGCCCGGTCATGATTTCGGCCAGCAAAAAGGCGCGCCCTATGCGATGTCGCGTTCGGTGGTGATGTCGCCGCTCGGCCTGCTCTGCAACAAGCCGCCCTGGGGCGAAATGGTCGCGGTCGATCTCAAGGCCGGCAAGATCCTCTGGCGTTCGACCGTCGGCACCACCGAGGATGTCGCGCCGCTCGGCGTTCCGCTGCCCTTTGGCGCGCCGCTGGTGAACGGGCTCGCGGTGACCGCAGGCGGTGTCGTCTTCACCGGCGCAATGGATGCTTACTTGCGTGCTTTCGATGCGCGAAGCGGACGAGAGCTGTGGCAGGGGCGGCTGCCGGTGCCCGGCGTTGCCAATCCCATGACCTATATCTGGAAGGGCGAGCAATATGTTGCGATCGGCGCCGGCGGTCATTCCGAAGCCGGCACCTCGATTGGCGACAGCCTCGTCGCGTTTCGTCTCGCACGCCCGGGCGAAGCGCCGTCATTGTGGTCGCGCACGATCGATCGCCCCGGCGGACGATTTTTTGCGGCGTCGTCGGCGCTCGCGCTCGCGATTGTCGCGTTGGTGATCGCTATGCTGCGCTGGCGTCGCCGACGTCGTCGTATCAGGTCGACATGATGTTTGCGTGCATGTGATGCGAACAGTCATTCACATCGTGCGCGCTATTGCACGAAGGCGAGGCCGATGCGCTTGTCGTTGCGCCACACGGCGCGGCAATTCCGCACGAAATTGTCGCGTGAAATCGACAACGTGAACGATTGCGGCAATATGACAGGGTTTTCGAGATCGATCGCGGCGCCGCTGTCAGACATGTTTCGTACGGTGCATGCGATACCGCTGTTTTCAAAGGTGATCGTGCCACCCTTGAAAACCCGGTAACGTTGCGCCGCACGCTTCTCGATCATCCGCGTTAATCCGTAATGACGATTGTGAAATAGTGCATAGAAATTGCGTTGATCTAAATTCAATACTGACGCTACTTGCACAGCGCTTCAGACTTCGTTTACGACGTTGAAGCGACGAGTTACTTCCCGCCGAGTTTATCCCGCATGCCTTTCCTTTATGGCGTTACGCGCCGATGGAGATTCCTATGAAGACCACGCTTTCGCTTCTGTTCGCCGCAGCGCTCTCGCTGTCGTCCATGCCCGCCCACGCCACCAAGCTCGATCTCGCGACCATGAGCTGCAAGCAGTTCCTCGAGAGCGGCGACGACACCATCAAGATGGTGCTGACCTGGATGGACGGCTGGTACAAGGGCGACGAGGACAACGCGATCATCGACACCGACGTGTTCGTCGAGAACGCCAAGAAGTTCGGCACCTATTGCGGCACCAATCCGAACGTCAGCATCGTCACCGCCGCCGACGAGGTGCTCGGCAAGTAATCTTGCAAGCGTCGCGACGGGAGCGTGATTGCATTGCGCTTCCGTCTCTTGCTTCGTTACGATCGTCATCGAGAGACGCGGTGCGTTTTGCGCTCACGCGGCTCTCTTCTTTTCGGATGATGCTCAGCCCGGCAGCATCGCGAACGCGCTAGACACCATCGCCACCTGCTTGTTGTCGGTGGCGGACAGCAGGGTGACGCGGCCGAAGCTCATGGTGCGTCCGAGCCGCACCACGCGGGCGTCTGCCAGCACATCGGACGGGGAGACCGCGCGCATGAAGTGCGTGGTCTGGTCCACCGTCGTCATCGGACGATAGCCGCGATTGGCGGCAAGGTTCGCGATCACCATCGCCGTGTCGGCGAGCGCCATCAGCGCCTGGCCGCAGACCACGCCGCCGTTGCGGCACAGCCGCTCCGAGAACGGCATGCGGAGCAGCGCGCCCGGCTGCCAGTCCGGCGCGTCGGCAGGTGGGGTGTGCTCGATGCGCTCGACGGAGAGGTTGAGATCCTGGACCCAGGGCGCAAAGACCTCGCCGAGAATGCGTCTGGCCTCGGTGATGCCGAACTCGGCGTCTGGCTGCGGTGGCATGGCTGTTGTTCCCTCCTGTGTTGCCGGATGTTTCGCTCATTTTGCCCGCTCGGGCGCGGCAAAGTCACCGGGGTCGTCGGCTTGAAAATGCCCGACTTCGCCCGATATGATGGCACGCTTGGGAGCGGGTGGACGATGTTGCGTCGATGTGTCCTTGTGATTTGCCTGGCCGCGCTTGGTCTGGCGCTGAACGGTTGCACCAGGTGCGGCCCGATCTGGGACGACTGGCTCCACGGGCCGAAATCGTGCAGATCAGACCGGCTCTAGCGGATTGAAACGGCGCTCGGAGCCGTGAACAAGGTCAGGGTGCGGCATCCGCCCCTCTATCGATGATCAAGGAGTGAATAATGAAGCTTTTCCGTATGGCGGCGGTGCTGGCGCTGGTGGCTGGACCGGCCTTCGCGCAGGATGGGGCGCCCCATATCAATCTGATGGCGGACGGCCCCTCCAAGACCGACGACGAGAAGGCCGCGGATGCCGCGCGCGACAAGGCCTACAAGGACACGTTGAAGAAGATTCCGGACGCCAAGTCGGCCAGCGATCCCTGGGGCGGCATGCGCGCCGACACGCCGAAGCAGCCCGCGCCGAAGGCCGCAGCCGCCACTGGCGCGCCCAAGAAGACCAAGGCCGGTACGGCCGCCAATTGACCGTGGGCGGCCGCGGAGGCGGGCGACGCCTCCTTTCGGGACTCCCCTGAGGCAGGCCCTGATCCTACATTCCCTCGCAGTGTTGCGTTGAGGAGGCAGGATATGGCGGATCGCCCGCGGGACCTCGCCGAGCGGATGGCGCGCCGGCGGAAGCCGGCCACCACTGGGGCGGGCAGCAAGGCCGGTGACGGCTATCTGCGCGAAAGTTTTACCCTGCCGCGCGCGGCCGCACGGGCCAAGGCGCAGGCGTTCTTCGCGCGCTATCCGAAGGCGGGCTATATGAGCGAAGTCGAGAACTGGCGCGAATTGCCCGGCGGCGACATCGAGTTCACCATGCGGCGACTGCCCAGCGCCGACTAACCTTGGTCCGGCCGCTCAAACTCCGGCCTCTCAATCCGCCGGCTCAGGCCGTCTTGCGGCCGATGGCCTTCAGCTCCCGATCGATACGCAGCTGCACGCGACGAATCGCCAGCAGGTCGATCTTCGTCTCGGTCTTGCCGGTCTTGGTCTCGTCGCCGATCCGGAACTGCCATTGCCAGACGCCCGGGATCGCCGTCTTTGCAACCGTGAACTCAACGCCCCTGTGATTCATGGTCACCTCCACGATTCACTTTGCCATGTCGGGTAACATGTTGGGTCTCGCAATATTCCATCGACAAGCAAAAATTGCTGTTAGGTCGCGCGCGCAAGAAAAAACCCCGCCAGGGGAGAGCCGGGCGGGGTAGGAGGTTATTGGAGGCTGAGGTGCTGGGCTGCAACACCATAGCCAGACAACGGTAGCCCGTTCAGCTTACGACAGCCTGACAGACCGGAACGGATATCAAGTCGAATTCCGAGAGTCGAATTCCATGAGTCGGCAGCGCATCTGGTCGCCGGAAACAGAAAACCCCGCTCAGGGCAGAGCGGGGTCGACTGGGTATGGAGGCCCGGTGTTGGTCCACCGGGCAGGGCGACGCTAGATCATTCGGCTTACAGGTGTCTTACGCAAGCTTGTGCGGAGCTTGCAGCCAGGTTTAGAGCCGCTCTCACGTCCCAATTCAGACATCCCCCCGCACAACTTCAGACACATCTGTTGGCGACACTTTGCGGGCACGGCGAAGCCATGGGGGAAACGTGGCGCGCTGCTAGCGGGGTGGCATCATGGACAAGGTAGAGCGGTCATTCGCCGCCGCGACGGCGGCTGGCTTCGTGGTGTTGGTCATCGGCATCGTGCTGCTGGCGCTGATGTAACGACAGCCCTGACGCTGCGTGCCGCCAGCAAACTTGCGAAACAACCCTATGCACAGTAGGCAACAGCCTGTTTTGCCTGGTGTTTCCTAGTGCACCTTGATCTCGTCCAGCGGCAGGCGGAGATCGGCGGCACGCTCCGCGCGGTCCTTCTTGCGGAACTCGGATTCCTTGCGCTCGAACTTCAGCATCTCCTCGAGCGCCGTCTCGAGCAGAGAGTTGCGCCTGAAAGCATCGGGCTGCGCATTTTCCGTCATGATCCAATCCCCATTGTGGCGGCAACGTTTCAAGTCGGCAGCCGCGGAAAGGTTCGGTGCCACAGGATTGCGGAATGATGACGGCGCGTCTTTGATGCGCGTCATCTTCGAAGAAGAAGCCTGCCTCACATTTTGCGGAGGGCAGGGGCGCCAATTGCCTTCATGCTATCCTGCCGCGTCAGAGCGGAGATGGCTATGGGCTTTTGGCTGTTCGTCATCATCTCGATTGGATTAATCCCCCTCGCAGGCGCGCGATGGCGCGCGAGCGCAACAGGCCCTCCGGAAAATGGCTTTGGATCGCGGCTGCTGTCGGTCCTCTGGCCCCTCTGGCGCTGCTGATTCTGGGGAATGCGAAGCGGCCGGCCTCCGCCCAATTCGGACACCCACAGAAACAAATCAGGACAGGGCCGTAATACGCCTGTCAGATCTTGGGCTCATCCTTGATCTGCTGGTCCTGTATCGCGCGTGGACTGGTCGGGAATGGGGGCCTTGGCGCATGCAAGCGACGCCGGGGCCCTTTTTAATTAGTGCCCGTCAATTAGCGCCCGCAGCGACGGACCAAGACACCGGTCGCCGAATATTTTGGGCCCAGTCGGTGCTGTCCTAATTCGGAAAGCATCATCTGAAATGAAAGAGGCCGCCAACTGAGGCGGCCTCTCTGGGAAACTGAAAAAATTTCAACCCTCTATCGGGACCGCTAAGCGGGCGATCAGAGTGACGATTTCATCAAGGTTTTTGTTGTCTCGGTGCTCAATGAGCAGGGCCAGCCTTTGAACGCACTCGTCATCGCTAAGGCTAAAGGCGATGGATGGAGCATCGTTTAGAACTGGAGTTCGATGGCGCAACATAGTGGCAGCCCCCAAGCTGGTTGATTCGCGGAACCATCTTATTTGATTGGGTTCTGCTGAATGTGACTGCCATCATTCGTAAGAATACCTAGGCAAAAAAGGCCCTGCGCCCGTTACTTAATTAGTTAGGGCGTTCTTCTAGTGGAACGCCACGCCCCTTATTCGCTGCACCCAGAGCGGGCTAATCCAAAGAGTGCATTAACAGGTTGTGTCCGGTCTAGAACAAATTAGGACATTTCAAAATTCAACTTAGGACACTGGGGGTTAAATACGGCCAGCGCCGTCAGTCCAAAAGAACATATTGCGAACTTGGAACAAATGGTGTACGGTATCTTTATCGACGACCCGCCGCGCCAATCGTTTGTCCCGCACCCGAATCCTCGCCATAAGGAGCACGACCCAATGTCCACCACTGCCCTGCGTATCGTCGAAGGATCTTCCATGGACAAGAGTAAAGCTCTGGCTGCCGCGCTCTCCCAGATCGAGCGCCAGTTCGGCAAGGGCTCGGTGATGAAGCTCGGCAAGAACGACCGCTCGATGGATGTCGAGGCGGTGTCCTCCGGCTCGCTTGGACTTGATATTGCGCTCGGGATTGGCGGCCTGCCCAAGGGGCGCGTCGTGGAAATCTACGGGCCGGAATCCTCAGGAAAAACCACGCTGGCGCTGCACACGGTGTCGGAAGCCCAGAAGAAGGGCGGGATCTGCGCCTTCATCGACGCCGAGCACGCGCTCGACCCGGTCTATGCCCGCAAGCTGGGCGTCAATATCGACGAGCTGCTGATCTCCCAGCCCGACACCGGCGAGCAGGCGCTGGAAATCTGCGACACGCTGGTGCGCTCCGGTGCGGTGGACGTTCTGGTGGTCGATTCGGTCGCGGCGCTGGTGCCGAAGGCCGAGCTCGAGGGCGAGATGGGCGATGCGCTGCCGGGTCTGCAGGCCCGTCTGATGAGCCAGGCGCTGCGCAAGCTCACGGCCTCCATCAACAAGTCCA
This sequence comes from Bradyrhizobium ganzhouense, assembly GCF_049949285.1. Taxonomy (NCBI): domain Bacteria; kingdom Pseudomonadati; phylum Pseudomonadota; class Alphaproteobacteria; order Hyphomicrobiales; family Nitrobacteraceae; genus Bradyrhizobium; species Bradyrhizobium ganzhouense. The sequence continues at coordinate 6,093,144 of NZ_CP181318.1, read as the reverse complement.
ACACCATGGTGATCTTCATCAACCAGATCCGGATGAAGATCGGTGTGATGTACGGCTCGCCTGAAACCACCACCGGCGGCAACGCGCTGAAATTCTATGCCTCCGTCCGCCTCGACATCCGCCGCATCGGCGCGATCAAGGAGCGCGACGAAGTCGTCGGCAACACCACGCGCGTCAAGGTGGTGAAGAACAAGCTGGCGCCGCCCTTCAAGCAGGTCGAGTTCGACATCATGTACGGCGAAGGCGTCTCCAAGATGGGCGAGATCCTCGATCTCGGCGTCAAGGCCGGCATCGTGGAGAAGTCCGGCGCCTGGTTCTCCTATGACAGCCAGCGCCTCGGCCAGGGCCGCGAGAATTCGAAGGCGTTCCTGAAGGCCAACCCCGACATCACCGCCAAGATCGAGACCGCGATTCGCCAGAACTCCGGCCTGATCGCCGAGCAGATCCTCGCCGGCAGCCCCGAGCGCGACGCCGACGGCGAGGAGCCGGCGGACGAGTAAGCCTTTACGCGAAGATCTTTCGCGAGGAGCGGGCGCTGAAGACGTTGAGTTGCCGACGTCATCAGCGCCCGTTTCGTTTTGCGTTTCGTTGATCAGGTGGTGTGATGAAGCGTCTGATCTTGACTGGCTGGGGCGGCGGGAGTGGGCTTGCTCGATCGGGTTTGGCCGAGATCGTCATACCATTCCATTTTCAGTTTGCTTGGGGGGCGCTCCCGCGGGCGGAAAAACTCTCGGCTTATTTTGCTGCCTACACGACGGATCTTGGCCCGGCCGATCACTGGTCGGATTGGGTCCGCTGGCCGCGGGGCGCCAAGGGTCGCGAATTGTCGCTGGTCGAATTTTGCGAGCCGTACGACACGATCGAACTCTGGTTCGCCGCGACTGCCCGAGACCAACTGCAACTCGTCTGGTTGCTCGATCACCTCGGTAACTGTCCCGCGCTGGCGCAGAAGCTCGCGCTGCGATTGCTGGACTCCGATCTAATGTTCAGTCCCGATTATGATTTCGCTAAGGCCGAGCCGCATATTCCCGTCGCGGATGTCGGCGCGGAAGAGTTCGAGATTTCCAAATTGGCGTGGTCGGCCTACCGCGCGCCGACCCCGGAGGCCTGCATCGATCTGCTTCACCGCGATCTGAGTGCCTTGCTGATGCTGCGGCCGGCTTTGCTCGAGCTTCTGGCGGAACTTCCGTCTCCATTGACAGGGCTCGGTGCGACCGAGATGCGATTTCTGGAGATGCTTGCCTGGTATGCGAACACAAATGCGTTGTTCCATTTGCGGTCGCTACGGAGCACTTACGTGTGGGGTGAGATTGAACTGGGATATTTGTTCGAAGGCCTCGCCCTCGGTCCCAAGCCGGCTGTGGCAGGGCTGGGCGACGAATTACGCATCATCGATCTTGGCAATCTCCGAGCCCGGCACGAAGTTTATCTTCGCAGCCGCCTGTCGCTGACGGAGTTCGGTCGAGCTGTCCTGGCGCATCGGGAAGATTTCAGCCGCTACAATCCGATCGATCGCTGGTGGGGTGGCACGCATCTGACCAACGACCGGCTGTGGCGCTACGGCCCTGTTTTAACGAAACCCTGAGGCTGTGAGCATGACGCGGCTCAGTGTCACGACAGACTCGTCCACTGCCGGCGCCATTCAACAGGCAGGCCTTGCCGATCTCGTGATTGCGATCGAGCGCCGGCTGGTTTGGGGACAATTGCCGTCCGAGGCGGAGCTCGAAGCGTTCTTTGCGCCGCGTACAACGCAGCCACATGGTCTTCATTGGCTCGACGATACGCCGTCCTGGCGTCTCGATGAATCGGGCGCAAAGGATCGAGGACTGATCGAACTGCTGTCTGAGTGTACCTCGGCCGAATTGTGGATCAGGCCAGAGCCGAACGCACAATTGCTCCTGCTCTGGCTACTTGATCATTGGAATCGTGAAGAGGTGGCGCTGTCCAAGCTCGTGATGCGTCAGCTGGACGTCGCAATTGGTGCTACCGAACCAGAGCAACTTGCGAAGCTGAACCCACCGATCGTCAAGCCCACGCAAGACCACCTTGAACTGGCTGGTCGTGCGTGGCGAGCCTATCACGCGCCGACGCCGCAGGCTTGGTTCGACCTCCTCAAGACGGATTTGAGTTTGCTTCCGCAGCTTGAGCGGTGTGCTGTGGAACTTCTCGACGAACTTCCGAGTGTCACAACGGGCCTTGGAGCGACGGAGGCGCGTATCCTCCAGCTAGTCGTGCCGGGCGAGGTGCCACCGTTCGAGGTCTTTCCGGGCGACCGGAAGCGCAACGAGCGTCGCGTTTTCGACTACTGGGAAGTCGGGGCGCTCCTTGATGGATTGGCGCGGTGTCCCATGCCTGCTGTATACGGGCTGGAGGAGGGGCCGTTCTCGCTCGACATGCACAACGATGATCTCCGTTACGCACGGTACAAGCAGTCTCGCCTGTCGCTTACTGAACTCGGAAGGGCGGTGTTGGCGGGGGAAGAGGATTTCCGCCGCGATAATCCGATCCACCGCTGGTGGGGCGGCGCTCACCTGACCAACGAGCGGCTCTGGCGATGGGATCGCGAAACCGGATTGTTGGTCGCGCCGGCCTAGTGGAGCGCATTGCCCAATGTTTTCCTGTACTGCGTATTGATTCTGAGAGGCAATCGTGTCCCATTTGATTTTAGCCACGAATGATCTTGCGGAAGGCGTACTTCGGCAGTCGCGCCTCGCGAACGTCGTGCTGGCTTTCTACCCCCGCTTCGTCTGGAGAAAATTGCCTTCCGAGCAACAGCTTTTGATGGGGCTGGAGCGGCGATCGGCCAAGCACTGCAATCCTGGCGATCACTGGCTTGACGATGCTTGTCGTGGCTCGCTGGAAGGCTTCGGCACGCGCGATATCGGCTTCTTCGAGCTGTGTACGAAGTTCGACTCAATCGACATATGGGTCGATCCTCTGCCCAACGATCAGCTCGTCCTTGTCTGGCTGCTCGACCTTCTTCGCCCGTACAAGGAGATCACGACGAAGCTGAGTCTGGTGCATACAGATGACAATGTTGAAAACTATGCGCCGGAGTCTGTCGCAAAGTGGAAGCTGCCGTCCTTCAAGGTAACCGACAATCACCTGGTGACGGCAAGCCGCGCCTGGCGAGCCTATCGGGCTGAAACGCCAGAATCCTGTTTCGATCTGCTGATGACGGATCTCATGATCCTGCCGAGACTTCGATCGGCGCTGATTGCCGTGCTTGAGGAGCTTCCGGACAGTGTGACGGGGCTCGGTGCCAGCGAAATGGATATGCTGGGCTGTGTGAATGAAGGGCACACCGACCCGAGATACATCTCCGAAGCGAGGTGGTATCGCGATGTGTTCGACGGAGGCGACGCGCAAGATGCCTTGATCGAATTGGCGGAGCATCCGGCACCGCCCGTTCTGTTGGGCGATCCGTCGTTCAACAATGATGACCGCTACTTCGGCAGGAGCGAGTGGAAGGTCACGCTCACTGAACTCGGACGTTCCCTTGTCGCCCGAGAAGATGATATGTGGCGTCACAACCCGATCAAACGCTGGTGGGGCGGTACTGAACTGACCAATGAACGACTCTGGCGGTGGGATCGCGAAAGCCGATTGTTGGTGGCGCCTTAGATCGGCGTTCAGGAATGTAGGGTGGGTTAGCCGCAGGCGTAACCCACCACTGTTTGCCCCTGCGGAAGCTGAAGTGGTGGGTTACGCCAGCGGACTGCGCTTTGCGCAGCCGCCAGCTAACCCACCTTACGAGGCCTTACTCCGCGGCTTCCGCGTAATCGCTCACCGGCGGGCACGAGCACACCAGATTGCGGTCGCCATAGACGTTGTCGACGCGGCCCACGGGGCACCAGTATTTGTCGGTGCGCGAGGAGCCCGCGGGGAAGCAGCCTTCAGCGCGGGTATAGGCGCGCTTCCAGTCGTCGTCGGCGATGTCGTGCACGGTGTGCGGGGCGTGGCGCAGGGGCGAGGCTTCGATCTTGAAGCGGCCGGTCTCGACCTCGGCGATCTCCTTGCGGATCGCGATCATGGCATCGCAAAAACGATCCAGCTCCGCCTTCGATTCCGACTCGGTCGGCTCGATCATCAGCGTGCCCGGCACCGGGAAGCTCATGGTGGGCGCATGGAAGCCGTAGTCGATCAGGCGTTTTGCGATGTCATCGACGGTGACGCCTGACGTCGTCTTCAGCGGACGCGGGTCGACGATGCACTCATGCGCGACGCGGCCCTTCGCGTTCTTGTAGAGCACCGGGAAGTGCGCATCGAGGCGTGCTGCGATGTAATTGGCGTTGAGGATCGCGATCTCGGTCGCGCGCTTCAAGCCGTCACCGCCCATCATCAAAATGTAGATGTAGGAGATGGTGAGGATCGAGGCCGAGCCGAACGGCGCAGCCGAGACCGGGCCGACAGGTGCATCGGCTTGCGTCGCGGGATGACCGGGCAGGAACGGCGCCAGATGCGCCTTGACGCCGATCGGGCCCATGCCGGGGCCGCCGCCGCCATGCGGAATGCAGAAGGTCTTGTGCAGATTGAGATGGCTGACATCGGCGCCGTAATCGCCGGGCCTGCTAAGGCCGACCTGCGCATTGAGGTTGGCGCCGTCGAGATACACCTGGCCGCCATGGCCATGCACGATGTCGCAGATTTCGCGGATGTGCTCCTCGAACACGCCGTGCGTCGAGGGATAGGTGATCATGACCGCGGCGAGGTCCTTCGAATGCTTCTCCGCCTTGGCGCGGAGATCATTGACGTCGACGTCGCCGTTCGCCTCGCAGGCGACCACCACCACGTCCATGCCGACCATCGCGGCCGAGGCCGGGTTGGTGCCATGGGCAGAGGAGGGGATCAGGCAGATTTTCCGGTGCGTCTCGCCGCGCGCGGCGTGATAGCCGCGGATCGCGAGCAAGCCGGCATATTCACCTTGCGCGCCCGAGTTCGGCTGCAGCGAGATCGCGTCATAGCCGGTGATGTCGCACAGCCATTTTTCCAGCCGCGCGAACAGCGCGTGATAACCCTTGGCCTGCTCGCGCGGGGCGAACGGGTGCAGGGACCCAAACTCCGGCCAGGTCAGCGGCATCATCTCGGTGGTCGCGTTCAGCTTCATGGTGCAGGAGCCGAGCGGAATCATCGCGCGGTCGAGCGCGAGGTCGCGATCGCTGAGCTTGCGCATGTAGCGCAGCATCTCGGTTTCCGAGCGGTGGGCGTGGAACACCGGATGGGTGAGGAACGCGTTGGTGCGCTTCAGCGTCTCCGGCAGCGCCTCGCGCGTGGTGGCGTCGATCTCGGCGTAAGTGAGCGTGCCGCCGAAGGCGCGCCACACCGCTTCGACCGTCGCCGACGTCGTGGTTTCGTCCAGCGCGATGCGAAGCGCCGTCTCACCGACGCCGAGATTGATTGTCTCTGCGGTGGCGCGCGCGATGATCTCGGCGCGCTTGGCACCGACATCGACGCTGAGCGTGTCGAAGAAGGTTTCGCTGGTCGGCGCAAAGCCGAGTTTGCGTAAGCCCGCAGCGAGCACGGCGGCACGGCGATGCACATTGCGCGCGATCTGCGCGAGACCCTCGGGGCCGTGATAGACCGCATACATCGCCGCGATCACGGCGAGCAGCACCTGCGCGGTGCAGATGTTTGAGGTCGCCTTCTCGCGGCGGATATGCTGCTCGCGGGTCTGCAGCGCGAGGCGATAGGCGGGCGCGCCGCGTGAATCCACGGAGAGGCCGACAATGCGGCCGGGCAGCGAGCGCTTCAGCGCATCGCGTACCGCCATATAGGCCGCATGCGGTCCGCCATAGCCCATCGGCACGCCAAAGCGCTGCGCCGAGCCAATCGCGATGTCGGCCCCTAACTCGCCGGGCGAGGCGAGCAGCGTCAGGGCCAGCAGATCGGCGGCAACGATTGCGAGCGCACCCTTGGCCTTCAGCGCCGCGATCGCGGGCCTGAGGTCGCGCACCGCGCCCGAGGTTCCCGGATATTGCAGCAGCGCACCGAGCACGTCGGCCTTGTCGAGATCGGTGAGGGGATCGCCGACGACCAGCGACCAGCCGAGCGGCTCGGCGCGGGTGCGCATCACGGCGAGCGTCTGCGGATGCACGTCTTTGTCGACGAAGAAGGCTTTTGCTTCCACACGCGAGTGCCGCTCCGCGAGCGCCATGGCTTCGGCTGCGGCAGTGGCCTCGTCGAGCAGCGAGGCATTGGCAACGTCGAGCCCGGTGAGATCGCAGATCATGGTCTGGAAGTTGAACAGCGCCTCCAGCCGGCCCTGGCTGATCTCGGGCTGGTAGGGCGTATACGCCGTGTACCAGGCGGGGTTTTCGAGGATGTTGCGCTGGATCACCGCAGGCAAAATCGTGCCGGAATAGCCCTGGCCGATCAGCGAGGTGAAGACCTGGTTCTGGCGCGCGAGCTCGGACATATGCGCGATCGCCTCGGTCTCGCTCAAGGGTTTGCCGAGATCGAGCGGAACGGCCTGCCGGATCGAGGCGGGCAGCGTCTCTGACATCAACGCGTCGACGCTCTTGGCACCGACGGTTTCGAGCATTGCGGTGACATCGCGCGCCGAGGGGCCGATGTGGCGGCGAACGAAAGTGGCGGCGGTGTCGCCGCTGGTTTTACGGTGCGCGGTCATCGCTTGCTCCATCGTCTTTAAGCCGTATGTGCCTTGTAGGCGGCTTCATCCATGAGGCCGCCGAGCTCGCTCTTGTCGGCAATCCTGATCTTGAAGAACCAGGCCTTGCTCTGCGCGTCCGAGTTCACCAGCGCGGGCTCTGCGGCGAGTGCGTCGTTGGTCTCGAGCACTTCGCCAGAGATCGGCGCGTAGACGTCGGAGGCGGCCTTCACCGATTCCACGACGGCAGCGGCTTCGGCCTTCTTCAGGGCGCGGCCGACCTTGGGCAGTTCGACGAACACGACGTCGCCGAGCTGGGACTGCGCGTAATCGGTGATGCCGACCGTGGCGACTTCGCCGTCGATCGCGAGCCATTCGTGGTCGGAGGTGTACAGCGTCGTGGTCATTGTCTTGTCCTCAGCGTTTGTAGGTGTTTTTCACGAAGGGCATGGCGGCTACGGTGAGCGGCAGAAATTGTCCGCGCACCTCGGCGAAGAGTTTTGTGTCGAGCGCGCTCAGGCTTGTGGGCACATAGCCCATCGCGACCGGCGCATTCAGGCTCGGGCCGAAACCGCCCGAGGTGACCTTTCCAATCGGCTCGCCGCCTGCGCTATCGGCAAACAACAGCGCGCCTTCGCGCACCGGCGCGCGGCCCTCCGTGCGCAGGCCGACGCGGCGGCGGGATGCGCCGTGATCGAAGTGAGCGAGGATTTTCTCGGCCCCGGGAAAGCCGCCGGCGCGGGCACCACCGGTGCGGCGGCTCTTCTGCACCGACCATTCCAGCGCGGCCTCGACCGGCGTGGTCGCGGTGTCGATGTCGTGGCCATAGAGGCAGAGCCCGGCTTCCAGCCGCAGGCTGTCGCGGGCCCCTAAGCCGATCGGCATCACATCAGGATTGTCCAGCAGCGTCTTGGCGAGGTGTTCGGCATCCGCAGCGAGGACCGAAATCTCGAACCCGTCCTCGCCGGTATAGCCCGAGCGCGAGACGAAACAGGCGAGGCCGGCGACCTGATGCGGGCCGGCGTCCATGAACTTCATGGCGGGGGCTTCTGCACACAATTTCGCCACTGCTGACTCGGCCTTCGGGCCCTGCAGCGCGATCAGTGCACGATCGGCGAGCGAATCGATGACGCAGGTCTCGGAGAGATTCGCGCGCAGATGCGCCTCGTCCTCAGCCTTGCAGGCGGCATTGACGACCAGGAACAAATGATCGCCGAAATTGGCGACCATCAGATCGTCCAGAAGGCCGCCGTCGGGATTGGTGAACTGGGCGTAGCGCTGTCGCCCCGGTGCAATCGCCACGATATCCTGCGGCACCAGCCGCTCCAGCGCGCGGGCGGCGTCCTCGACTTTGCCGGATTTCGGCCGAAGCGCGATCTGGCCCATATGGGAGACGTCGAACAGGCCGGCCTGGTTGCGGGTCTGGAGATGCTCTTTGAGCACGCCCGCGGGGTACTGCACGGGCATGTCATAGCCCGCGAACGGCACCATCTTGCCGCCGAGCGACACATGCAGGTTGTAAAGGGGGGTACGTCTAAGGGATTCTCGGTCGTCGCGCGCAAACATCACAGGGGCCCTCGGCGGTTCCCCGAGGAGGATTCCCCGTGGACACCAGTCGAAGCCCCATCTGTCGCTGTGCCTGAGAGTATTATCCCGTCGGCGGACGCAGTCCGGGCCTTAAGCCCGTCGGCGCCTCTTTCCAGATGTCGTCAAAGCCACGCGGTCCTTTTGCCTGAGAGTTTCCGGGGCGGTTGCTCCTTCGGCGCCGGCAGTGAAGCCGGTCTCTCCCGACGTGGCCGTACGATACAGATGGGTACAGACCACAGCCCGGCCAAGCCTGTCAACGCGCACCTGACGGCTTTCAACGGGATTGCCAAGGGGACTGCCAAGGGATTGCGCGACTGCGGCAACCCTCTGATCTCTCTGCACAGTTTCTGGACAGCGAAGCTGGCCTTGTCTAAAAGCGCTTTGGCCCGCAGATATCAGCCCGAATCCCAGGTTTGGACGGCAGGAAGCGGGTCCAAGCACACCCGATTGGATGAACATGAGCGGCGTCAACGAGATCAGGTCGACCTTTCTGAACTTCTTTGCCGAGAACGGCCACGAGATCGTGTCGTCCTCGCCATTGGTGCCGCGCAACGACCCGACGTTGATGTTCACCAATGCCGGCATGGTGCAGTTCAAGAACGTCTTTACCGGCGTCGAGAAGCGGCCCTATCAGCGCGCCACCACCTCGCAGAAATGCGTGCGCGCCGGCGGCAAGCACAACGATCTGGACAATGTCGGCTACACCGCGCGCCATCTCACCTTCTTCGAAATGCTCGGCAACTTCTCGTTCGGCGACTATTTCAAGGAGCGCGCGATCGAGCTGGCCTGGAAGCTCATCACCAAGGATTTTGGGCTGAACAAGGACAAGCTGCTCGTCACCGTCTACCACACCGACGATGAGGCGCACGGGCTCTGGAAGAAGATCGCCGGCTTCTCCGATGACCGCATCATCCGCATCCCGACCTCGGATAATTTCTGGGCGATGGGCGACACCGGCCCGTGCGGCCCGTGCTCGGAGATCTTCATCGACCGCGGCGACCACATCTGGGGCGGCCCTCCGGGCTCGCCTGAAGAGGACGGCGATCGCTTCCTCGAATTCTGGAATCTCGTCTTCATGCAATACGAGCAGGTGACGAAAGAGCAGCGCGTGGATCTGCCGCGTCCCTCGATCGACACCGGCATGGGCCTGGAGCGCATGGCCTGCATCATGCAGGGCGTCGACAGCGTGTTCGAGACCGATCTGTTCCGCCATTTGATCGACGCGACGTCGTCCGCGTTGGGCCACGGACCGAACGAGCAGACGGTCGCCTCGTTCCGCGTCATTGCCGACCACTTACGCTCCTCGGCCTTCCTGGTCGCCGATGGCGTGCTGCCCTCGAACGAGGGCCGCGGCTATGTGCTGCGCCGGATCATGCGCCGCGCGATGCGCCATGCGCAGCTGCTGGGTGCGAAAGAGCCGCTGATGCATCGCCTGGTCTGGGCGCTGGTCCGCGAGATGGGCCAGGCCTATCCCGACCTGATGCGCGCGGAGAATTTGATCGAGGAAACGTTGCGTCTCGAAGAGACCCGCTTCCGCAAGACGCTGGTGCGCGGCCTCGCCATCCTCGACGAGAAGAGCGCGTCGTTGAAGAAGGGCGACATGTTCGACGGCGACGTCGCCTTCACGCTCTACGACACCTATGGTTTCCCGCTGGATCTGACGCAGGACGCGCTGAAGTCGCGCGGCATCGGCGTCGACCAGGCGTCGTTCACCGACGCGATGGAGCGCCAGAAGGCCAAGGCGCGCGAGTCCTGGAAGGGGTCGGGCGAGGCGGCCTCCGAGGCGATCTGGTTCCCGCTGCGCGAAAAGCTCGGCGCCACCGAGTTTCTAGGCTACGAGACCGAGAGCGCCGAAGGCGTGGTGTCCGCGCTGGTGAAGGACGGCCAGGAGGTCGCGAGCCTCAAGGCCGGCGACACCGGCGCGCTCGTGCTGAACCAGACGCCTTTCTACGCGGAGTCCGGCGGCCAGGTCGGCGACACCGGCCTGCTGACGGGTGAGGGCGGCATCAAGTTCCGCGTCACCGACACGCAGAAGAAGCTCGGCGATTTCTTCGTGCACGTCGGCACGGTCGAGAGCGGCGAGCTGAAGGTCGGCACCGCGTTGCAGCTCGAGGTCGATCACGGCAGGCGCTCGTCGATCCGCGCGCATCACTCGGCAACGCATCTCATTCACGAAGCGCTACGCCAGGTGCTCGGCGACCACATCGCCCAGCGCGGCTCGATGGTCGCGCCCGACCGCCTGCGTTTCGACTTCGTGCATCCGAAGCCGATCACGGCGGAAGAGCTTGCCCGCGTCGAGGACATCGCCAACGACGTGGTGCTGGAGAACGACGAGGTCACCACCCGTGTGATGGGCGTCGATGAAGCGCGTGAGGCCGGGGCGCGCGCCCTGTTCGGCGAGAAGTATGGCGACGAGGTTCGCGTCGTCTCGATGGGCAAGACCGCGCGTGAGCGCGGCGTCAATGCGCTCGGCTGGTCGGTCGAGCTCTGCGGCGGCACGCATGTGCGGCGCACCGGAGATATCGGCCTGATCACGCTGACCGGCGAGAGCGCTGTGGCTTCGGGCGTGCGCCGCATCGAGGCTTTGACCGGCAACTACGCGCGAAAACACGCCAACGAGACCATGGCGCTGGCGAAGACTGCAGCCAACGAGCTCCGCACCTCGATCGACGACGTTCCGGCGCGCATCACCGCGCTGATGGAGGAGCGCAAGAAGCTCGAGCGCGAGCTCTCCGACGCCCGCAAGAAGCTCGCGATGGGCGGCGGCGCGTCCGCCGGCAGCAATGGTGCCGCCAGCGGCGTGCGCGAGGTCGGCAACGTCAAGCTGATGGCGCGTGCGGTCGAAGGCATCGAGATGAAGGATCTCAAGAGCCTGGCGGACGACGGCAAGAAGCAGATCGGCTCCGGCGTGGTCGCCATCGTCGGCGTCACCGAGGACGGCAAGGCCGGAATCGTGGTCGGCGTCACCGCCGACCTGACCGCGCGCTTCAACGCCGTGAATTTGGTGCGCGTCGCCTCCGAAGCGCTCGGCGGCAAGGGCGGCGGCGGCCGGCCCGACATGGCGCAGGCCGGCGGCCCCGATGGTGCCAAGGCGACCGAGGCGCTCGCGGCGATCGAAAAAGCGATGGCAGACGCTTAGGCGCCTGCGTCTCGTTCCTCAGCCCTTCTTCAGGAAGACGTACTCGGCCGAGTAGGGCGCGCTCTTGAACTCGCCGGCCTTGTCGCAAGCGCCGTCGAGCTTGCCGCCATGGGTGTTGATGCGCTGGACCGTGGTGACCGGCGTCAGCACGCCGCTGCCGCGGCGGGAGGCGACGTCCAGCTTCAGCCAGGGGATATCGGCAGCCGTCGCGCCCGGCGCGTTGCCGATCGCCTTGCCGACGACGGCGCTGCCGTCGGCGTGCTCCCAATTCGGCCCGGCATAGTGACGGCCGATGGTCTTGCCCTCTGCGAGCAGCGTCGCGATCGGCTCGCGGAACGCCCAGGCGAGCTTGCCGTCGGCACCTAGCTTGCACTCATAGACCTGCGCGCCCTCGGCATGGACGCTGAGCACGACGCTCTCGCCGGGTGCGGCGATGGCCTCGGGCAGCGTTTCCGCGGCGGAGGCGGGCCCCGCCATGGCCGCGAGCAGCAGGCAGGGGAGGGCGAACTTGGTGATGGACATGGGAGGCCTCCGCACGATGGTGTCAAAATGAATGGGCCGCGCCTGCGCGCGGCCCATAATGATGTCTAACCCCGATCGGGCGAAAATAATGCGCAGGCTTACGCCGCCAACGCTTTCGTGAGATTCTCGGCGACCTTGTCGAGGAAGCCGGTGGTCGACAGCCAGCGCTGGTCGGCGCCGACCAGGAGCGCGAGGTCCTTGGTCATGTAGCCTTCCTCGACCGTGTCGACGCAGACCTTCTCCAGCGTGTTCGCGAACTTCGCGAGCTGCGGATTGTTGTCGAGCTTGGCGCGGTGCGACAGGCCACGGGTCCAGGCGAAGATCGACGCGATCGAGTTGGTCGAGGTCTCCTTGCCCTTCTGGTGCTCGCGGTAGTGACGGGTCACGGTGCCGTGGGCGGCTTCGGCTTCGACCGTCTTGCCATCGGGGGTCAGCAGCACTGAGGTCATCAGGCCGAGCGAGCCGTAGCCCTGCGCGACGGTGTCGGACTGCACGTCGCCGTCGTAGTTCTTGCAGGCCCAGACATAGCCGCCGGACCATTTCAGCGCCGAGGCGACCATGTCGTCGATCAGGCGGTGCTCGTAGGTCAGGCCCTTGGCCTCGAATTCCTTCTTGAACTCGCGGTCGTAGATGTCCTGGAAGATGTCCTTGAAGCGGCCGTCATAGACCTTCAGGATCGTGTTCTTGGTCGAGAGATAGACCGGGTAGTTGCGCAGCAGGCCGTAGTTCAGCGAGGCGCGGGCGAAGTCGATGATGGAATCGTCGAGATTGTACATCTCCATGGCGACGCCGGCGCCGGGCGCCTTGAACACTTCCTTCTCGATCACGGTGCCGTCCTCGCCGACGAACTTCATCGACAGGGTGCCCTTGCCCGGGAACTTGATGTCGGTGGCGCGGTACTGGTCGCCATAGGCGTGGCGGCCGATGATGATCGGCTTGGTCCAGCCGGGAACCAGGCGCGGCACGTTCTTGCAGATGATCGGCTCGCGGAAGATCACGCCGCCGAGAATGTTGCGGATGGTGCCGTTCGGCGACTTCCACATCTGCTTGAGGTTGAATTCCTTCACCCGGGCCTCGTCCGGGGTGATGGTGGCGCACTTGACGCCGACGCCGACCTTCTTGATCGCCTCGGCGGCGTCGATGGTCACCTGATCGTTGGTGTGGTCGCGGTGCTCCATGCCCAGGTCGAAATACTGCAGCTCGACATCCAGGAACGGGTTGATCAGCTTGTCCTTGATGTACTGCCAGATGATCCGGGTCATCTCGTCGCCATCGAGTTCGACGACGGGATTGGATACCTTGATTTTTGCCATGATCGGAGAAGCCCTCTTGGGAACGGCGCCTTTTGGCGGCCGCGGTGGAAATCTCCCGCGCTATAGCACCGCCCGGGGGCGGGCGGAAGCGGAGCGGTTATGCAGTTTCAGCCCATCTTTTCGCCGAGAACCGCCATTCCGAACAGGTCGGAATGACGGCTGTCGCACCTTGTTTGGGCACCTGTCCCGCGAGCGAACCGGCGCCGCTCGAGAGCGCCTCTAAAAGGCGGCCTGCGTGGCCGTGCCGGCCACGATGTACCAGGTCACGAACAGGCCGGAGATCAGGGCGCCCGGCAGGCTCGATCCGGTCCGCCGCCAGGTGAAGGTCGCGATCACGGCGACGATCGCGAGCAGCGGCACGAACTGGATGGCGACGATGGTCGAGAGCGGGACGAAGCCGGGGTCGGGGAGCGGGTTGATAAGCTTTCCGGTCAGCCAGAGCGTGCCATATTGCAGGACCAGCAGCACGATGAAGCCGAACGTCAGCGCCAGGATATTGGTCAGATAGAGCGCAAGCCGCGGTGCCTCCATCGTCGAGAAATTCCGGTGCAGCACGTGCAGCGCCACGATGAAAAACGCCGTGAACGGAATCAGGTAGATCAGGAAGATCACAAACTGCTTCGAGTTCATCAACTTCAATGCGATGATCCAGAAGCGGAAGTCGATCTTGAAAGCAGCGTCGGCGAGCCACAGCGCGGCATAGCCGACTGCGACCGAAGCGACCGCGATCGCCACGGATTGGCCAACCAGTCCGGTCCGGCCCTTGCGCTTCGGCGCGAGGCGCATCAGCGCTAGCGTGATCAAGCCGTTGATGATGGCCCAGACCAGTATCTGGTTGGTGATGCCTTGCGGCAGGAACGCTTTCGGCGTCACGAAGGTGCCGCCCAGCGCAAAGGCCGGGTAGTAGGTCAGCGCCGGGATGAAGGCGGACAGGATGAAAGCCACGGTCCAGCTCCGGCCGGTGGCGGCGTGATGCGGCGGCATGGTGCCGTCGGCGACCGCGGGTAGGCGGAGACGGGAGAACATTTGCGCCTCGAGCAGGCCGTCGAACGTGCCGATCAGCAGCGCGACGAAACCAGCAAACGCGATCAGCGTGCCGAGCTCCTTGCGGAACCAGATCTGGTCGTCGGCCGGCCGCGGCGTGCCGCCCTGCAGCGTCTTGGCGAACCAGTCGAGGCTGTAACCGATCGCCTCATGCGAGATGTGCTCGGCCGGGTGGGTGATCGCCGGCGTGTACAGCACCCGGGCGGTCCCGGCCGCCGGGTCGCCATAGACCTTGCCCGGCTCGACCGGCCCCTGCGTGCCGAACATCGCCCACAGCTTTGGACTCTTGGTGACATCGCGGGCGAGATCGACGTCCCACATCAGGGTGGAGAATTCCTCGTATTGGGCAAACACCAAAGCGGTGTTGCGCGGCCAGCTGGGGGTGCCGTCGGCTGCGAATGGCTTGCCGGTCGATGAGCCCTCCAGCACCATCGACTTGTAGCCGTCAGGCATCGCGATGGCTGCGGCCAGCACCGTCCAGCCGCCCATCGAGTGACCCTCGAGGCCGATATTGGCCTTGTCGACGATGTCGAGGCTGCGGAGATAGGCGAGGCCGTCAGGGCCACCAAAGCCGTTGGCAAAGGCGGGTGGGTCACTATAGCCATGGCCGGTCTGGTCCAGCGCCAGCACGACATAGCCGCGCCGGGCGAATTCGATGGCGAAGCCATCCTGGGTCTCGCGCGAGTTGATGTAGCCGTGGACGGCGAGGATGCCCGGTGCCGGGGTCTGCGCGGTGGCATTCGCAGGGATGTAGAGCAGGGCACTCATGGTGTTGCCCTTGGCGCCCTTGAACCTGACATCCTGGATCCGGATGCCGCCGGCGGTCTGCGTGAGGTGCGCGATGAGGCCACCCACCACGATCAAGACCGCTCCGAGAATTGCCAATTTCCATCGCTTCAGCATCGTGTCCCCCCACTCAATTGTTGCTTCAGCTTCGGCCTTTCGGCTTCGCTTTGGTTGTGGTTGATAGCCATATCCGAAAGCAAACCGCGCGCAAGCTGGACGGTAAAATCGTCCCCAATTGAGGTGCGATTGCGGTTTCGCAAACGCTGCTAACCCTGTTATCTCCGTTGAGAAATTGCGCCGCACGGAAGGCGGGCCGGCGGCGCGGATGAAGGCTTGGATCAGCGTCTTCAGAGAGAGCTTCAAGCTTTTCGGACGCTGAACGAGACGAACGCTGAACCAGAAAGTGAACTGAGATGTCCGGCACCGACAAGACCAAGGCAGGGCTCGCCCTCGACGGTCCCATCGTGATCCTGGTCGAGCCGCAGCTCGGGGAGAACATCGGCATGGCCGCGCGCGCCATGGGCAATTTTGCCCTGGGCCGCTTGCGGATCGTGAACCCTCGCGACGGCTGGCCAAACATCGCCGCCCAGCGGGCCGCGGCCGGCGCCGACCACATTCTGGAAAAGGTCGAATTGTTCGACACGGTCGGCGAGGCGGTCGCGGACCTCGACCTGCTGTTCGCCACCACCGCGCGTCCCCATGATCAGGCCAAGCCGGTGGTCGGGCCGGAAGCGGCCGCCGCCGAGATCTCGGGGCACGTCGCCACCGGCGGCAAGGCCGGCATCCTGTTCGGCCGGGAACGCTGGGGGCTGACCAACGAGGAGGTCGGGCTCTCCAACCGCATCATCACCTTCCCGGTCAATCCGGGGTTTGCCTCGCTCAACCTTGCCCAGGCCGTGCTGCTGATCGGCTACGAATGGTTCAAGCGGGCGACCTCCGGCGAGCTTCCGCACGCCATGCCGGAGCGCTCCGAGCGCGCCTCGCAGCACCAGATGCAGGCCTTCTTCGACAACCTCATCCGCGAGCTCGACCGGGTCGAATTTTTGCGCCCGGCCGAGAAGCGCGACACCATGCTTGTCAACCTGCGCAACATTTTCAGCCGGATGGAGCCGACCAAGCAGGACATGCACACCCTCCATGGGGTGGTGATGGCGATTGCGGAAGGGCGCAAGGGTCCGGCCAAAGGTGGCGTGCTCGACGGCGAACAGGCCACGCGTCTGCGCGCGCTGCTGGCCGAGCACGGGCAGGGCGGCGGCGTCCCCGACAGCGGCTCGACCGTGCGCGGGCTGGCGCGCCTGCTCCGCCGCAACCCGACCGATGCCGAGCGCCTGCTCTGGCAGGCGCTCACGCGCGATCGCCGTTTCGCAGGTGGCTTCAAGCGCCAGACCCCGGTCGGCCGCCACATCCCGGACTTCGTCTCGTTTCCGCACCGGATCGCGATCGAGCTGGTCAACCCGGGCGAGGGTGAGACGATCGCGGCGGATCGCGCGTCGCGGCGGGCGTGGCTGGAGGCGCGGGACTATCGCGTGCTGGAGATCCGGGCGGCGGACGTGGAGCGCGATCTCGAGGCGGAGCTGGTGCGGCTGCAGGGGATGATCGCGGAAGGATCGAGCATTTTGTAGGGTGGGTTAGCGACAGCGTAACCCACCTCTTCCTGCGATCCCTCGTCGGAGAGATGGTGGGTTACGCTTCGCTAACCCACCCTACGAATTCGATCTCAGGCGGCGGCTGCGACCGCGCCCTTCGAGCTGCTCTGCTGGAGGCGGCGCAGCGCCGCGAGGTTGGTCTCGACCGAGGCTAGGCAGCACCGCGATTTGCCGCCCGACTTCGCCTGGTAGAGTGCGGCGTCGGCAACCGCGAGTAATTCCTCGACGACGGCGCCATGATCCGGCGACATCGCAATGCCGACGCTGGTCCCCACGCTGGCGCAAGTTTCGCTGCCGAGCTGGTAGGAGGTCGCAACCTCGCGGATGATGCGATGTCCGGTCTCCAGCGCCGTCTCGGATGTGATGCCATCGATGAGCGCGACGAACTCATCGCCGCCCATTCGTGCCACCACCGCACCGTTCGGCAGCGCCCGACGCACGCGTTCGGCCACCTCTTTCAGCACCTGGTCGCCGGCGGCATGTCCGAAGGTGTCGTTGATCGGCTTGAAGTTGTCGAGATCGAAGAACAGCACCGCGAGCGGCCGTTCGTCGTGCACGCATGCATCGAGCTTCGCGTTGAGGGCCTCGACGAAGCCCGCGCGGTTCAAGAGGCCCGTGAGCGCGTCATGATGGGCGAGGCGGCTGTTCTCGCGCTCGGCACGCATGGTGGTGACGAGCATCCGGTTGAGGCGGAAGGCAGCGGCCGTCATGGCGGCCAGATACATCGGCACCTGAAGGTAGACGATGTAGAAGAGCGGCTCGCCGGCGAACGCGGCGCCGGGGATGATGGGACCGAGGCTCAGCAGGATCATGGTCCCGGCCAGCCGCGGCGCGCCGAAATTGCGGAAGCAGATGCCGCCGACCATCGCCGCCGCCGACAGGGACGCTAGGATGGCGACGACCCAGTCGCCGCTCGCAATGCTGACGATGGCGCCAAATCCGACGCTGGCGCTCCAGGCGACCGCGAGCAGGAGATGCAGGTCGGTCGGCGTCGGGCGGTGAGCACGCGCGCCGCGCTGCGCGCGGACGAGCACGACAAGGCGCGCCAGGCAAATCGCGATCTCGATGACGAGCCAGGCGATGAATGGTGCAGTCTGCTTCCGCCCGGCGATCACGGCGGCGACGGCAATGGTGTTGACCGCGCCGGCGGCAAAGACCGGCAGCGAACCATAGAGCTGGGCAATGAGCGCGGCACGGATGTCGCCGGGCACGCCCGGCCCCGGCTCGGCCAGCCAGCGCGTCAGGCGCCAGCGCGGCGCACTGTAGAGTCTCTCGTCCGATTGCATTGAAGAGCGTCCCCGTATTCCGGGCGCCAACAACGATGATCGCTCCTAACAGCCTTTTAAGACGGCCATCGATTGCCGGCCGTGCTTGACGCAAGGTAAACCGTCGCAAGCAGGACTGTGGGCCTGCAGGAGAATGCGGATCGGTGCAGGCCGGCGGTGCGGCGGATGTGTCGCGTGATGGTCGAACAGTCCAGCCGCGACCGAAATGGTGGGCACGGCGCCGTGTGCCTTTACCCACCCTACGAAACCGCCGCTGCGGCTGTAGTGGATGATCGCGGAAGGATCGGCCGCCTCGTAGAGCTGTCGTCCTTCCGCGAGCCAGCGATCATTTGCCGGGCTGGTCGAGGAACACATAGAGCGCGGCGATCCTGCCATCCTCCACGATGATGACGTCCCATCCAGTGTAATCAGGCGCTTCGCCGCGGGGGCCTGATGTCCAGGCCAGCCGTCCCGCGTTGTGAAGCGCCTGCGGCTCGCCGATCGCCGTGTAGACGAAGTGGGGATGCGTGGCCCGCAGATCGCCGGCGAATTTGTCGATCGCGTCGCGGCCGACAACGACGCCTGGCGGGACGTACAGGGTGGCGTTCTCCGTCCAGAGCTCGTCGATTGCGGCGCGGCGGCGCTTTGCGTCGCCCTCGCCGAAAACCTCCTGAAGGTTGCGGTGAAGCAGTTCGTGGATGCGATCTGCCGATTCATTGGTCCGGGTCATTGTCTTTCTCCAATTTCGATAAGTTGTGTTGAAGTCGGCGACAGGCGCGCTTCAGATCTGAGCCTGGCCGCCGTCGACGAAGAGCTCGACGCCATTGACGAAGCTTGCCTCATCGGAGGCCAGGAACAGGACGGCCTTGGCGATCTCCGCGGGCTGGCCGACGCGGCCGGCCGGGATGAGCCTCGCGAGATATGTTTTCGTGCCTTCGGCCTGCTCGCCGCCTCCGAACAGCTGGTTCAGCGCGGGCGTGTCGGTGACGCCGGGGCTGACCGCGTTGACGCGGATGCGCCGATCCTTCAGGTCGAGGATCCAGTTACGCGCGAAGTTGCGCACCGCCGCCTTGGTCGCCGAATAGACGCTGAAGGCCGGTGTGCCCGAGACGCTGGTCGTCGAGGCGTTCAGCACGATGGAGGCGCCTTCGCAAAGCAGGGGCAGCGCCTTCTGAACCGTGAACAGGACGCCCTTCACGTTGGTGTCGAAAGTGCGCTGATAATGCTCCTCGGTGATGGCGCCGAGCGGTGCGAACTCGCCGCCGCCGGCATTGGCGAAGATCACGTCGATCTGCTGGTGTTTTTTCTGAACGGCGTCGTAGAGGCGATCGATGTCGGCGAGGTTGGCCATGTCGCCCTGCACGCCGGTGACGCGGCCGCCGATCGATTTCACCGCCGCGTCGAGCGCGTCCTGACGGCGGCCGGTGATGAACACCGAGGCGCCTTCAGCTGCAAAAGCCTTTGCGGTCGCAAGGCCGATGCCGCTCGTGCCGCCGGTCACCACCACGACCTTGTTGTTGAACCTGTTCGTCATCGTCCGTCTCCTTCGAAAGCATGTGGCGAAAGCGCCCTTGCCCGTCGTAAATGCCAATGGAACGATGATGCGAACAGACGGCAGATATGGTACATAGCGTTCTATGAGAGGAACGATGAAGGCCGATTTGAACGACTTCGCCTATTTTGCAGAGGTGGTTGGGCACGGCGGATTCACTGCTGCCGGACGTGCCTTGCGCGAGCCTAAGTCAAAGCTCAGCCGGCGGATTGCAGGACTGGAGGAGCGCCTGGGGCTGCGCCTGATCGAGCGATCGAGCCGACGATTTCGCGTCACCGAGGTGGGGCAAGCCTTCTACGAGCGCTGTCGTGCGATCCTGGCCGAAGCCGAGCAGGCCGAGGCGCTGGTGACGCAAGCGCAAGCCGAGCCTCACGGCCGCATTCGTTTCAGTTGCCCGACCGGCATGGTCGCGGAAATGTCCGGGCTCATCGCAAGCTTCCTGACGCGCTATCCCAAGGTGCGCCTGCAACTCGTCGCCATCGACCGGCCGGTCGACCTGATCGACGAGCGGATCGACGTGGCCTTGCGCATTCGGTCCGAACTCACGGGCGATGCAGCGCTCACCATGCGGTCGCTCGGCACGTCCACGCGCATTCTTGTCGCGAGCCCACAGCTTGCAGGTCGGCTGCGAACGCTCGATGACGTGACCGCGCTTCCGACCTTGGCGACATCAGATGACGACGCGCTGGTCGAATGGCATCTGCAGACCGACGATGGGCGGGCTCGCATTCTCAAGCTCGAACCGCGCATGGGATGTGGAGATTTTGGCGCGGTGCGTGATGCGGCGGTTGCCGGTATCGGTGTTGCGTTGCTACCCAATCACCTCTGTCGAGACGCGCTTGACCAAGGCAAGCTTGTCCATGTGCTCAGGGAGTGGCGCGGTCACCGCGGCATGGTGCATCTCGTCTTCACCACACGACGCGGCCTGCCTCGGGCCGTTCGCGCGTTGATCGATCATCTCGCGGCGGGGTTTTCCAAGACGTTGGTGTAGGGGCGGCCACTTGGGCGGCCACTTGGGCGGTCTCGTAGGAGCGGGACGAAGCCGTAAGCCTCATTTTTTGGCACGTTTCGTGCCTCCCAAAGCGGCAGGACCGACACTGTGCCTGGCCAAGGGAGACCCTGACATGAAACGCGAAAACCTCACCGAGAAGCTGCTCGACATCAAGCGCGAGAAAGGCTGGAGCTGGAAATACATCTGCGAGAAAATCGGCGGCTACTCGGAAGTGCTGATCGTTGGCGCGATCATGGGCCAGATGAAGCTGACCAAGCCGCAGGCGGCCAATGCCGGCGAGCTGTTCGGCCTGTCGAAGACCGAAACCGCCATGCTCAACGAGGTGCCGATGCGCGGCACCGGCACGCCGATGCCGCCGACCGATCCGCTGATCTACCGCTTCTACGAGATGGTGATGGTGAATGGCCCGGCCTGGAAAGCGCTGATCGAGGAAGAGTTCGGCGACGGCATCATGTCGGCGATCGACTTCGACATGGCGATCGAGCGCGTCGCGAACCCGAAGGGCGACCGCGTCAAGATCACGATGTCAGGCAAATTCCTGCCGTACAAATATTACGGCGCCAGCGGCAACGTGCCGGAGTACGGCTTCAAGGAAGAGTAAGAGCGCGAATGGCGAATTGCGAGTAGCGGATGGAATCTGCTCCATTCGCTACTCACCATTTCACTACAGGATCGCGCCCGGCGTGTACTTGGCCGCTTCAGGCTTCGCCTTCGCCAGCGCGTCAACCTGCTCGGCGAAGTAGTCGACCTGGGCGCCGGCGTCGCCGGAATTGGCACGACCGTGATCGAGCACGCGCTGCAGTTCGGCTTCACTCAGGCCGAGACGCTGATCGGCGGCGAGACGCTTGAGCAGGTCGTTCTGCACGATCTTGCCGGTGCGCAGGTCGCGGATGGCCGCGACCGCGTGTTCCTTGATCGCCTCATGCGCGCCTTCGCGGCCGGCTCCCTTCTTCACCGCTTCCATCATCACCGTGGTGGTCAGCAGGAAGGGCAGATAGCGGTTGAGCTCGGTCGCGACGACGGCGTCGAACACTTCCATCTGGTCGAGCACGGAGAGCAGCGTCTCGAGCAGGCCGTCCATGGCGAGGAAGGCGTCGGGCAGCATGACGCGGCGAACGACCGAGCAGGACACGTCGCCTTCGTTCCACTGATCGCCGGCAAGGCCGGCGGCCATGGCGAGATAGCCCTTCAGCACGACATGCAGGCCGTTGATGCGCTCGCAGGAGCGGCTGTTCATCTTGTGCGGCATCGCGGACGAGCCGACCTGGCCCTTGGCAAAGCCTTCGCTGGCGAGCTCGTGGCCCGCCATCAGGCGAATGGTTTTGGCGAAATTGCCGGGGCCGCTGGCAAGCTCCGTGAGGACGCTGACCGCGCGGAAGTCGAGGCTGCGCGGATAGACCTGGCCGACCGCATCAAAGCTCCTGGGCAGGCCGAGGTGGACGAGAATGCGCTGCTCGAGCGCGCGGGCCTTGCCGGCATCGCCGTTGAACAACGTGATCTGGTCGAGCCTTGTGCCGACCGCGCCCTTCAGGCCGCGCGCGGGATAGGTGTCGAGCACGTTGACCAGGCTCTGATGGCCAATCAGCATCTCCTCGCCGAACATTGCGATGCGCTTGCCGAGCGTCGTGACCTGTGCAGCGACGTTGTGCGTGCGCGCCGTGAACGGCATGTCGCGCAATTGCTTGGCATGCCCGGCAAAGCGAATGAGCGCGGCGATGCTCTTGGTCTCGATCAGTTGGAGCCCGCGGTAGACCTGCAACTGCTCCACGTTCTCGGTGAGGTCGCGGCTGGTCATGCCCTTGTGCAGGTGCTCATGGCCGGCCAGTTCGCAGAACTCCTCGATCCGGGCCTTCACGTCGTGGCGGGTGATGCGCTCGCGCCGCATGATGGAGTTCAGGTCGACCTGGTCCTTCACGCGCTCGTAAGCCTCGATCACGCCATCGGGCACGGGAATGCCGAGGTCGCGCTGGCCTTTCAGCACGGCGATCCAATAGTCGCGTTCGAGGCGAACCTTGCCTTCGCCGCTCCAGATGGCGCGCATGGCGGGCGAGGCATAGCGTTGCGCGAGGACGTTGGAGATATGATCTTGGGTGTGATCCTGGGACATGCCGCTCATTTGGCATTGCGCGGGGCCCGCCGCAAGCCGTTATGGAGCGAGCGGCGAACGGGGTTTACCTCGCCATTCGCCGCTCCCGGTCGTCTTATTTCCCGGCCTTCACCTCGGCGGCCGCGACCGCGATCAGCTCACTCATCTTGGCGCGAATCGCCTGTTCGGTGACGGCAACGTTCTTGGCGGCGAAATCGGCCATGACCTTGCGCAGGACGTCGCCGTCGCCGGCCTCCTCGAAATCCGCTGCGACGACCTCCTTGGCGTAGGCGGCGGCGGCTTCGCCGGTGATTCCGAGCTTTTCGGCCGCCCACAGCCCCAGCAGCCGGTTACGGCGGGCCTCCGCCTTGAATTTCTGCTCCTCGTCGAGGGCAAACTTCTTCTCAAAGCCTTCCTCGCGCTTGTTGAATTCGCTCATGCGTCTTCCAATTCCTTGGGGCTGCCGGACGTGGCGGCCCTCGTTGCGAGGGCCCCTGCGCATGCCTAGATAGGGGGCACGAATCGGCGAAACAACGAGCCGTAAAGCCGCAGGCAAGGTGGTATAAGTCAGCGTCGGATGGGCCGGATCGATTGTGCTGGGACAGCCAATCGGATAGGTTGCCTAAAGGCTTGGTTCCTGTTCTGTTTCCTTGGAGTTTTTCTTGGATTCGGATGAGTTCCGGGCCGTTCACGGCAGCTCCGCTGTGGGTCGTAACCTGGTAACCGGAGCACACCAAATACATGGATTTCAACAAAACACGGTACATCCCAATGAGCCGTCGGCGTCGCATTTACGAAGGCAAGGCAAAGGTTCTTTATGAAGGTCCGGAGCCCGGTACCCTGATCCAGCACTTCAAGGATGACGCCACCGCGTTCAATGCGAAGAAGCATCAGGTCATCGAGGGCAAGGGTGTCCTCAACAACCGGATCTCGGAGTACCTGTTTCAGCACCTCAACGACATCGGGGTGCCGACCCACTTCATCCGCCGGCTCAACATGCGCGAGCAGTTGATTCGCGAGGTCGAGATCGTGCCGCTGGAAGTGGTGGTGCGGAACGTTGCCGCCGGCTCGCTGTCGCAGCGCCTCGGCATCGAGGAGGGCACGCAGCTGCCCCGTTCGATCATCGAATTCTATTACAAGAACGACCAGCTCAACGACCCCATGGTGTCGGAAGAGCACATCACCGCCTTCGGCTGGGCCACGCCGCAGGAGATCGACGACATCATGGCGCTCGCCATCCGCGTCAACGACTTCCTCACCGGCCTCTTCCTCGGCATCGGCATCCGCCTCGTCGACTTCAAGATGGAGTGCGGCCGGCTGTTCGAGAACGAGATGATGCGCATCATCGTCGCCGACGAGATCTCGCCGGACAGCTGCCGTCTGTGGGACATCAAGTCGAACGAGAAGCTCGACAAGGACCGCTTCCGCCGTGACCTCGGTGGCCTGCTCGAGGCTTACACCGAAGTTGCAAAGCGCCTCGGCATCCTCATGGAGAACGAGCGTCCGCAGGGCACCGGTCCGGTGCTGGTGAAGAGCTAAGAGGGATTTGACGTGAAGGCACGTGTTACCGTTACCCTGAAGACCGGCATCCTCGATCCACAGGGCAAGGCCATCGAAGGCGCGCTGAAGTCGCTCGGCGTCGACGGCGTCGCCAGCGTCCGCCAGGGCAAGGTGTTCGACATCGAGCTCGCCGGCGCCGACAAGGCCAAGGCGGAAGCCGCGCTGAAGGACGCCGCCGACAAGCTGCTCGCCAACACCGTGATCGAGAACTATCGGGTCGAGCTGCTCTGATGAAAGCCGCTATCCTCGTCTTCCCCGGCATCAACCGCGAGCGCGATATGGCTCGCGCGCTGAAGCTCATCTCGGGCCACGAGCCCGCGATGGTCTGGCACGCCGAGACGTCGCTGCCTGCAGGCACCGATCTCGTGGTGGTGCCGGGCGGCTTCTCCTATGGCGACTATCTTCGCTGTGGGGCGATTGCGGCGCGGGCGCCGGTGATGGATGCGGTGCGCGACTATGCGGCCAAGGGCGGCCTCGTGCTCGGCGTCTGCAATGGTTTCCAGATCCTCTGCGAGTCCGGCCTGTTGCCGGGCGTGTTGATGCGCAACGCGCGGCTGAAATTCATCTGCAAGGACGTGCATCTGCGCGTCGAGCGCTCCGATACGCCGTTCACCCGCGGCTACAATGCCGGCCAGGTGATCCGCGTGCCTGTCGCGCACGGCGAAGGCAACTACGAGGCGGATGAAGAGACCATCAAGCGGATCGAGGGCGAGGGGCGCGTGCTCTATCGCTACTGTTCGGCCGACGGTGCGGTCGACGAGAGCCACAACATCAATGGTGCTGCCCATTCGATCGCCGGCCTCGTCAACGACAAGGGCAACGTGCTCGGCATGATGCCGCACCCGGAAAACCACGTCGAAGACATCATGGGCTGCACCGATGGTCGCGGCCTGTTCGCAGGCCTCACCGCGCATCTGGAAAAGGCCGCGTGATCTCCTTCGTGGTGAAGCGTGCGCTCGCAGCGTTCGCGGCGGTTTCGTTCGCGACGGCTGCCTTCGCGCAGGATTTCCCAAAGCATCCGATCACCATGATCGTGCCGTTCGCGGCCGGCGGCACCTCGGACGTGATCGCGCGCACGGTGGCCGAGCAGATGGGCGTGGCGCTGGGCCAGTCCATCGTGATCGAGAACGTCGCGGGCGCCGGCGGCTCGACCGCGCTGGCGCGCGCCTCCCGGGCCGAGCCCGACGGCTACACCATCGCGATCGGCAATGCCGGCACCAATGCCGCGACCTACACGATCTATCCGAAGCTGCCGTTCACGCCTGAGTCCTTTGCACCGATCGGCATGGTGGCGAAGACATTCGGCATCATCGCGCTGCGCAAGGATTTTCCGGCGAAGGACCTCAAGGAGTTCATCGCCTACGCCAAGGCCAATCCCGGCAAGATCAATCTCGGCCATGCCGGCGTCGGCTCGTCGAACTACCTCATCTGCAAGAGCTTCGTGACGGCCGCCGGCGTCGACGCGACGCTGGTCGGCTATCGCGGCGCTTCGCCCGCGCTGACGGATGCGATCGGCAGCCAGATCGACGGCGTCTGTGACGCGGCGGCCTCCGTGTCGGAATCGATCAACGAAAAGCTGGTGAGAGGTCTCGTGGTCGGCTCGACCGTGCGGCTCGCCACGCTGCCCGATCTGCCGACATCAGCTGAAGCGGGCCTGCCGGAATTCGAGGCGCAGGGCTGGAACGGCCTGTTCGCGCCAAAGGGTACGCCGCCGGCCATTATCGCCAAGTTGAATGCGGCGGCGCGTACGGCGGTGGAAACCGACGCAGTGAAGAAGCGTTTTGCCGACCTTTCGACCGTCGCGCCCGATACCGACGAGCACACGCCCGAGGTTCTGCAAAAGCTCGTGACGCGCGACGTCGAGAAATACCGGAAGATGCTGGCGGACGACGCCAAGCAATAGTGGTTCGCGCTAGACTAGTCGCTATGCGTTGGCCTGGAGTGCCGGCTTCCGCTTCACCCGCTTGATCGTGCCGGAGAAGGTGAACAGCGGCCGGCCGGCCGAGCTCAGCTTGCCGCGCAGGAAGATCAGCGAACCACCGGCCCGGGACACTTCGCCGGTGCATTCGATCATTTCGCCCTCGCGTGCGGCGTCGAGGAAATCACAGGCGAAATTGGTGGTCACGGCCGGGCCGTCCAGCTCATGGGTGGCGATGGCAAACAGGCAATAGTCCGCGAAGGCCATGAAGCAGCCGCCATGGACGTTCCCGGAGCCATTGAGGTGCTTTTTCTCGACCCGGAATGCGCAGCGGACGCTGCCGTCGTCCTCGATCCTGTGCCAGAACGGGCCGATATGGCTCTCAAAACTGTCGCGAATCCAGGTCCGCCAACCCGTAAACTCGCCCTCGGTGGCGACGTGCAGGTCGGGACGGCGGGTGGAGGGGACTTTGGTCAATTCGTGCAAGGAAATGGGCCTTCAATTACGGGTCTTCAGTCCTTAAATCCGATCCGTCAGCGCCTTGCAATTCCCGTTCCCGCCGACCCACCTTGCAAAACGTGGGACAGCGGGAAAATGCGCCATAAAGGGCTTTTCGTGAGCCCCCGATGTTCCTAAGAACGGCCAAACGCCCGCCGAAAGCCCCGAATCCATGAAGAACGAACCCAAGATCACCCCCGAACTGGTTGCCGCCCACGGGCTCAAGCCCGACGAGTATGAGCGCATCCTGAAGTTGATCGGGCGGGAGCCGACATTCACCGAGCTCGGCATCTTCTCGGCGATGTGGAACGAGCACTGCTCGTACAAATCCTCGCGCATCCATCTGCGCGGCCTGCCGACGAAAGCGCCCTGGGTGATCCAGGGGCCCGGCGAGAATGCCGGCGTGATCGACATCGGCGATGGCCAGGCCGTGGTTTTCAAGATGGAGAGCCACAACCACCCGAGCTACATCGAGCCCTATCAAGGCGCGACCACCGGCGTCGGCGGCATTTTGCGCGACGTCTTCACCATGGGCGCGCGCCCGATCGCCTGCCTGAACGCGCTGAGCTTCGGCGCGCCCGAGCACGCCAGGACCCGGCATCTCGTCTCCGGCGTCGTTGCCGGTGTCGGCGGCTACGGCAATTCCTTCGGCGTGCCGACGGTCGGCGGCCAGGTGCGCTTCCACACCCGCTATGACGGCAACATCCTCGTCAACGCGATGGCGGTCGGCCTCGCCGATACCGACAAGATCTTCTATGCGGCCGCCTCCGGCGTGAATATGCCGATCGTCTATCTCGGCTCCAAGACGGGGCGCGACGGCATCCACGGCGCCTCGATGGCGTCGGCCGAGTTCGACGACAAGTCCGAGGAGAAGCGCCCGACCGTGCAGGTCGGCGATCCCTTCGCCGAAAAACTTCTGCTCGAGGCCTGCCTCGAGATCATGGAGAAGGGCTGCGTCATCGCGATCCAGGACATGGGCGCGGCGGGCTTGACCTGCTCGGCGGTCGAGATGGGCGCCAAGGGCGACCTCGGCGTCGATCTCGATCTCGACGCGGTGCCGACCCGCGAGACCGGCATGAGCGCCTACGAGATGATGCTCTCGGAGAGCCAGGAGCGCATGCTCATGGTGCTCAAGCCCGAGAAGGAAAAGGAAGCCGAGGCGATCTTCAAGAAGTGGGGTCTCGATTTCGCCGTGGTCGGCTACACCACGCCGAGCAAGCGCTTCGTGGTCAAGCATGGCGGCGACGTCATGGCCGATCTGCCGATCAAGGAGCTCGGCGACGAGGCGCCGCTCTATGACCGTCCGCATGTTCCCTCCACCGCGTTGCCGACCGTGCATGCGCGCGAGGTACCGGCGCCAATGGCCGTGGGTAGCGCGCTGGAGAAGCTGATCGGCACGCCCGACATGTGCAGCAAGCGCTGGGTCTGGGAGCAGTACGACCACGTCATCCTCGGCAACACCATGCAGCGCCCCGGCGGCGACGCTGCGGTCGTGCGCGTGCAGGACGGGCCGAAGGGGCTGGCGCTGACCGTCGACGTCACGCCGCGCTATTGCGAGGCCGATCCTTACCAGGGCGGCATGCAGGCGGTGGCGGAAGCCTGGCGCAACATCACGGCCGTTGGCGGCAAGCCGCTCGCGATCACCGACAATCTCAATTTCGGCAATCCTGAGCGGCCTGAAATCATGGGCCAGTTCGTCGGCTGCCTGAAGGGCATTTCGGAAGCCTGCCGCACGCTCGACTTTCCGGTCGTCTCAGGCAACGTCTCGCTCTACAACGAGACCAACGGCCGCGCGATCCTGCCGACGCCCTCGATCGGCGGCGTCGGCCTGCTCGACGATTTCACCAAGTCTGCGTCGCTCGCCTTCAAGGCCGAGGGCGAGGCGATCCTCCTGATCGGCGACACCCACGGTTGGCTCGGCCAGTCGGTTTATCTGCGCGACATCTGCGGTCGCGAGGAGGGCGCGCCGCCGCCGGTCGACCTGGCGGCCGAGAAGCGCAACGGCGACTGCGTGCGCGGCATGATCCATGCGGGCACTGCGACCGCCGTGCACGACCTCTCGGACGGTGGTCTGCTGATCGCGCTCGCCGAAATGGCGATGGCGAGCGGCATCGGTGCAAAGCTGCTGGCGGCGCCGAGTTCGCTTGTCTCGCATGCCTATTGGTTCGGCGAGGACCAGGCGCGCTATCTCGTCACCGTGCCGGAAACGGAAGCCGGCCGCGTGCTCGCCAAGATGCGCGGCTGCGAGGTGCCCTGCGTGCGGATCGGTACCACCGGTGGCGATGCGATCGCGATCGCCGGCGAGGCGCCCGTGTCGATCGAGAGCTTGCGGACCTCGCACGAGCGTTGGTTGCCGGATTATATGGGCGGGAAGGCGGCGTAAGCCGCCTTCCCACACTCACAGTACCTTCGTTGCTCCAGGGATTTGGCGCAGGGCGCGCGTCAGCGCCCAACTGAACGCGACTGTCAGCACGAATCCCACCGTCACCTTGACGATTGCTGGCAGGTCATAGTCGAACAGCCAGTATTGCAGCCAAAGCGCGATCGGGTAGTGCACCAAGAACATGCCAAAGGCGTCCGCCCGCATCGGATCGAGTAGCCTGGCCGAACCCGATTGCCTGAACCTCTGGAAGAAGGCCAGGATGAGAAACATGATGGCCACGCTGAAGACAGCGAAGCAGACAGCATAGAGCCCCTCATACCAGTTCGGCAGCGGTGACGGATTTCCCAGTATTTCGCGCTTGATGAAGATCAGTACCCAGAGCAGGCAATACGGAACGATCGCCAAGACCATCCAGTCCCAACTGACCTTCGCCATCCGGCCGTCAGCCGCGAGCAGTCCGCGGTCCATATTGGCGACGCCGATGCCGGCACCGAAAAAGAAGTAGCTCGCATAGAGCATCACGCGCCCGTGCTGCACCGAGAAGGGCCCGAACTCGAACCAGCTGCTTGGCCCAAAATACATCAGCCCTGGAACATAGAACGCTGCGGTGACGGCAAGCATGACCGCGAAGAACACCGCCGGCCGGCGGCGGCCGTGCAGCGATAGGCGATTGATCGGATCGAGCAGGTTGGGTGACAGTCGATGCAGGATGCAGGCAACCACGTCGAAGGCGAACAGGACCCAGAGGAACCAGATCGGCCCGCTCGGCCACGGACCCTTCGTGATCATATTCCACCAGTACTCCGAGAAGCCGATCTCGGGATTGTGCCGGAGCGAGATCGCGTAATAGGCGAGCGGAATGATCGTGAATGCGCAAATCACGAACGGCAGCCCAAGCCGCAGCAGGCGATCCGCCAAATAGCTCCGTGCTCCCTTGCGGGCGATGCCTGACCACGCAAACAAGCCCGACAGGAAAAAGAACATCGCCATGAAGAAGCTGTCGGTGGCGAGCACGATCATGTCGAAGCCGAAGAAGAACTTCGGGTCGGTATGACCGAAATAGGTATAGGGGATGACGGCATGGTGCAGCAGCACCACCAGCGTCAGGAAGGTGCGGGCGCGATCGAGCGACAGGTTGCGCGTCTTGCTTTTTGGCGCAGCATGCGCTTCGGCGCCAATCGTCGCTGACTGTGAGATCGTGCTCATGGTTGCCCCGGTCGCGTTTCTGTCCCAGCCGGACTCTGCCGCCGGGAACCCGATTCAGCAAGGGCAGTTTGTGCCGCGACAACCTCCCGTCGTGCGTATGGGAACCCGTGCCGCGCAACGCGGTTGACCTCAATTGCGCGTGAACGGCACCACGCGGGCCACCAGCTCCGCCAGGAATTCATCGGGACGATCGAACGGAATGAAATGATCGCCGCCGCGCACCCAGACAAATTCCTTGTGTGGGGCGGTGATCTGATTGAAGAGTTGTTCGGCCGGCCCACCCGGTGTGTTGTAGTCCGCATCGCCCTCGATGAAGATCACCGGGATCGGAAACGCGAGCCCCAGCGCGGCGACGTCGCGCTTGAACATGGGGCCCTCTCGTCCGCGCAGATATTTTGCGGAGAAGGCCATGCCTCTACGCCAGTTATACCAGTCCAGCAGCGAGAAATCCGGCATGAACGGGGGCGGGACGGGACCCGCCAACTGGACGCTCTCGATGGAAGGGAGCCCCAGCGCTTTGCTCCATTTGTCCGCAACCAATCGATTTTGCGGATTGATCAGGGGGCGCGCGACGATTGGCGCCAATTCCGCTTGGGCCTCGCTGTTGCCAGCGGACTGCGCCAACGCTTGCAGATGCGCGATCGTGATCTCGAATTGCTTCTCGAACGTCGCCCTGCCGACCACCTGTCCCGTGCCGACATAAGCATAAAACAGATCGGGGCGCTGCTTGACGATGTGAATGCCCAGAAACGAGCCCCAGGAATGCCCGACCAGGACAATTTTGTCCTTGTGCAGATGCGCCCGCAAGTATTCGACCAGCTCGACGCCATCCTGTGTCATCCGCTCCAGCGTCATGGTTGGCGCGAGCGTGTCCCCAGCCGCGCCATAGGTGCGGCCGGCGCCGCGCTGGTCCCACTGCACCACGGTGAAATGCTTTTCCCAGGGGCGCCAGCCCGACGAGATTGCCAAGGTTGAGCCTCCGGGCCCACCGTGCACGAACAGCAGAACCGGATTATCCCGATCCTCGCCGCGGATTTGAATCCATTGCTTGATGCCGCCGATATCGACGAACGCGCCCTCCTGCACGCCGTTGGGGGAGCGAATCGCGAGAGTTTCGGCGGCAAGATGCTGGCGATAGGCGCGAAAGCCCAGCCCGGCAGTCGCCACGACGATGAAGACGCCGGCCAATCCCAGCAACGAGACCCCAATCAGTCTTGCGGCCTTGCGCGGCATCTCGTGCCTTGTGTCGACCGAGAGGAGGCGACCTGACGAACGCCCCGGCGTCGCAGCGCGGGAGAGCTTAGCCCACTTCCTCGATCTTCACCTTGTCCGGATAGAACGCCAAGTGCCCCGAGATCTCCGTCATCGCCGGGAACGGCGTCTCGTAGGTCCAGATGGCGTTATCGAGCGTCTTGCCGTCGGCCTTGATGCTGTAATAGCTGGCGTCCCCCTTGTAGGGGCAGTGGGTGGTGCGCTCGGTGCGCTCCAGCAGCGCCATGTTGGCATCCTCGCGCGGCACATATTGCACCGCCGGATATTTGGCCTCTTTCAGGGTCAGCGCCTTGGCGCTCTCGGCGATCACGATATCACCCGCCGTGACGCGGACCCGCCGGGGGTTTTGGGTGATGGTGATGGGGTGGTCGGGGCCTGGAAGCTTCATGATTTCACGCCTTTTCGATCGATCTGCCGCGCGCGGCACTTTGTCGTGCCTTTATCCTGATGGGATCAGGGATATAATGCCTGAAGGCGTGACGTAGAAGGCCGTTCACGCTAAGTTTGGCCCTGCCGGCAAGTTTGGCTCTGCAATCCGGAGCCCGGCAAAGCAATTCGACGCCGAGGCTGTAAGCCGACACAAGGAGCAAGACCCGAATGCCCATGGACGCCCACGATATCGAGGCGATGATCAAGGCAGCGATCCCCGATGCCGAGGTGACCATCCGTGACCTCGCCGGCGATGGCGACCACTATGCCGCGACCGTGATCTCGGAATCCTTCCGCGGCAAATCCCGCGTCCAGCAGCACCAGATCGTCTATCGGTCCCTGCAGGGCCAGATGGGCGGCGTGCTGCATGCGCTGGCGCTGCAAACCGGCGTACCAGGTACTTGAATAATTTTCGCCTGACCTGATCGCGCGACGGGAGCGATGATGGCAGCCGACAATGCGCGCGGCGCGATGTTTCGCGTGATCGTGCCGAACCAGCCCAGCCGCGTCACCAATGCCGAGCTGTTCTTCGACCTCGTCTTCGTCTTCGCCGTCACGCAGATCTCCCACACGCTGCTGCACCACTTCACGCCGCTCGGCGCGGTCGAGGTCACGCTGCTGTTCCTGGCGGTGTGGTGGGTGTGGGTCTACACCGCCTGGGTCACCAACTGGCTCAACCCCGAGCTGACGCCGGTCCGCATCCTGATCTTCCTGATGATGCTCGGCGGCCTCGTGCTGTCGACGACCATCCCTGGTGCGTTCGAGGGGCGCGGCCTCTGGTTCGCGATCGCCTACGCGGTCATGCAGGTCGGACGCACTGCCTTCTGGCTGTTTGCGACCCCGCGCCATCGCACCGCCGTGCGGCACAATGCTATCCGCATTCTGGTCTGGCTGTCGTGCTCCGCGGTGTTCTGGATTCTCGGCGGTCTCTCGCACGGCGAGGAGCGGCTGTGGTTCTGGATCGTGGCGCTGACGATCGAATACGTCTCGCCCGCGGTGCGCTTCTGGGTGCCGAAGCTGGGCTTCTCGTCCGTGGAGGCCTGGGCGGTCGAAGGCAACCACATGGCCGAGCGCTGTGCCGGCTTCATTATCATCGCGCTCGGCGAAGCTGTCGTCGTCAACGGCGCGACCTTTGCCGAGCTGGACTGGACCGCAGACAACATCCTGGCTTTCGTCTCGTGCCTCGTCGGCAGCATCGCGATGTGGTGGGTTTATTTCCACAAAGGCGCGGAGGCCGGCTCCGAACGGATCTCGAAGAGCGCAGAATCCGGCCGGCTGGCGCGGCTCGCCTACACCTATCTGCACATGCCGATCGTCGCCGGCATCATCCTGACCGCTGTTTCGGACGAACTGGTGCTGAAGCACCCGACCGGCCATTCCGATGTCCGCATCATCGTGAGCACGATAGGCGGACCGCTGGTGTTTCTGGTCGGCACCATCCTGTTCAAGCACGCGATCCGCGGCTTCCTCCAGCTCTCGCACGGCATCGGCATCATTCTGCTGATGGCGCTGTGGTGGTTTGCCGCCGATCTCTCGCCGCTATGGCTGTCGGTCGCGACGAGCGTGATCATGATCGTCGTCGCGGTGTGGGAGTCGGTGTCGCTGGGATCGAAACCGGAAGAGGCCGGGGAGCATTAAGCTACCCCGGCGCAGGAGCGCTTACTCCGCCGCCTCCAGCGCGTGTACCGAGAACATCTTCGCTGCGTCCGTCCAGCTCTCGCGCACACGCCAGCCGGCGCTCTGCGCCAGCGTGGCAAAGCGCTCAATGCTGTATTTGTAGCTGTTCTCGGTGTGAATGCTCTCGCCCGGACGGAACGAGAAGCTGGTACCGAGCAGGCGCACGGTCTGGCTCTTCCGGCTGATCAGGTGCATCTCGATGCGGTGCCGGTCGTGATTGTAGATCGCGCCATGGGTGAAGGCGGAGAGGTCGAAATTGCCGCCGAGCTCGCGGTTGATCCGCACCAGCACATTGAGGTTGAATCGTGCGGTGACGCCCGCGGCATCATTATAGGCGGCGTGGAGCAGGCGCTCCTCTTTCTCGAGGTCGGCGCCGATGATCATCTGCGCGCCCCGGCCCAGAATCGCGCGCGCGCTTTTCAGGAAAGCCTGCGCCTCATGCGGCTCGAAATTGCCGATGGTCGAGCCGGGGAAGAAGCCGACCTTGGGCATGGACGCAACCGCCTTGGGCAGCTCGAACGGCGTAGTGAAGTCGGCGGCTACCGGATAGATGCCGAGCGAGGGGAAATCCCGCTTCAGCCCGTTGGCCTGTGCCTTCAAAAAATCGCCGGAGATATCGACGGGCACATAGGCCGCGAACTTGCAGTGGTTGAGCAGCAGGCGGACTTTTGTGGTCGCGCCGGCACCGAACTCGACCAGAGCCGCATGTTCCGGAATGATCTTTGCGATTTCGCTGCCGCGCTCCTTCAGGATCGCAAGCTCGGTGCGCGTCGGATAATATTCCGGCAGGCGCGTGATCGCCTCGAACAGCTCCGATCCGGTCGCGTCATAAAAATATTTCGGCGACAGTTTTTTCGGCTGTTGCGAGAGGTCCTCGATGGCCTCGCGGGCGAAGGCAGTCGTCTGCTCGTCGGGGAGATGGGCTTCGGCCAAAGCGCTGGCGTGCACATTCATGATACTCTCCTGAACGCGCTGTCCGGCGCGCATTTGTCGTCGGATGAGAACTAGAGATAGTTGGCGAGCCGCAACCCCGTGAATTGCCAGCGATGATGCGGATAGAAGAAGTTGCGGTATGTGACACGGCTGTGACCGTCCGGTGTCGCGAGCGAGGAGCCGCGCAGCACCAGCTGGTTGACCATGAACTTGCCGTTGTACTCGCCGAGAGCACCCTCGATGGCGCGGTAGCCAGGGTAGGGGGAATACGAGCTGCGGGTCCATTGCCAGACAATGCCAAAGGCATCGTTGAGCTGGCCGGCGCGCGCGGCGACCTCCCACTCCATCTCGGTCGGCAGGTGTTTTCCGGCCCAGCGCGCGAACGCATCGGCCTCGTAATAGCTGATGTGGCAGACCGGGGCGTCGGGATCGACCGGCTTGAGGCCGGCGAGCGTCATCACCTGCCATGCACCATCGGCCTCGCGCCAATGGCCCGGAGCCTGCCAGTCTTCCTTGCTGGCGGCGGCGAAGCCGTCCATCAGCCACAGCGTTGCGGTCCGATAGCCGCCGTCGCGCATGAAGGCGAGCCATTCGCCATTGGTGACGAGATTGCGTGCGATCTTCACCGGGCCGACGAGGGCGCGATGCGCCGGCTTCTCGTTGTCGAAATGGAAGCTGTCGTCGACATGGCCGACGGTGTGGATGCCCTCGTTAAGCGTCAGCCAATCCTCGCCCGTTCGTGTCGAAGCCGGGAAACGCCAGTCCTGATCGTAGGCTGGATAGACCGGGTTCTGCGCGAAGGCATGCAGGATGTCGGTGAACATCAATTCCTGATGCTGCTGTTCGTGGTTGAGCCCGACCTCGACCAGCGGCGCGATCTCACGAAGCTTGTCCTCGCCGGCTTCGCGGAAAAACTTTGCGACCGCCGCATCGACATATCGGCGGTAGGCACCGACCTCGTTGGCGCTGGGCCGGGTGATGTCGCCGCGGTGATTGCGGGCATGGCGGGGCCCGGCGCTGACGTAATAGGAATTGAACAGGAAGGCGAAGTCGGGGTGGAAAGGCCGATAGCCAGGGGCGTGCTCGCCGAGCAGAAATTGCTCCCAGAACCAGGTGGTGTGGGCGCGGTGCCATTTCGCCGGGCTCGCATCCGGCATGGACTGGATCTGCTGGTCCTCGGGCGACAGCGGCGCGGCCCGGCGCTCGGTCTCGTTGCGGACGCCGAGAAAGGCGGCCTCGAGCCGCTCGGCGAGGCTGCCCTGGTCGGCCGACGGTGACGAAAGCGGCGGACTGGCCGGTGCGGATGCTTGTTTCGTCACGTTTTTCTCCAGACAGAACAAGAGAACGTTGTTGGCGAGACCCGGTTCCAAAACCAAGGTTCGTCCTAGATAGGGGCTCCGTTACGGTATGAAAGTCCTCCCCGATGATGATATTCGTGCCATCATGCAATGGGCTGGGGCCGCTCCAGACGCCTGTTGAGGGGCC
The DNA here is from genome assembly GCF_049949285.1 of Bradyrhizobium ganzhouense. Lineage (NCBI taxonomy): Bacteria > Pseudomonadati > Pseudomonadota > Alphaproteobacteria > Hyphomicrobiales > Nitrobacteraceae > Bradyrhizobium > Bradyrhizobium ganzhouense. The sequence goes on along the minus strand of NZ_CP181318.1, from coordinate 6,057,224 downwards.
GTTCGCCGCCATTTTACTTTGGATGCACAACGGTTTGGGCTACATATATAGGCAGGTATCGGGTTAGATCGGCTGAGCCGGCCCGGAATGATAGGTGAGGGCTCTGCCCCAAAAGGACACGGATATGAGCATCGCGGAATTCATCGCTAACGAAGTGAAGTCGAACGACGTGGTTCTGTTCATGAAGGGTACGCCGCAATTTCCGCAGTGCGGTTTCTCCGGCCAGGTCGTGCAGATCCTCGACCATATCGGCGTCGGCTATAAGGGCCTCAACGTCCTCGAATCCGCAGAGCTCCGCAACGGCATCAAGGAATTCTCGAACTGGCCGACGATCCCCCAGCTCTACGTGAAGGGCGAGTTCATCGGCGGTTGCGACATCGTCCGCGAGATGTTCCAGGCTGGCGAATTGCAGCAGCTCTTCTCCGAGAAGGGCGTCGCGGTCGCGGCCTGATACGTGACGGTGCTGACGCGCCGGATCGGCGCCGTCCAGCTCGACATCATCGTTGCTGACATCACCACGCTCGGCGTTGACGCCATCGTCAATGCGGCCAACACGTCGCTCCTTGGCGGGGGCGGCGTAGACGGCGCGATCCATCGGGCGGCCGGGCCTGAGCTGCTCACCGAGTGCCAGACACTAGGCGGATGTCCGACTGGCGATGCTAAGATCACGAGGGGCTACCGTCTGCCCGCGCGTCATGTAATCCACGCGGTCGGTCCTGTCTGGTATGGCGGCGGCCGCGGTGAGGCGGATGCGCTGCGCTCCTGCTATCGTCGTGCGCTTGAACTCTGCGAGGCCAATGAGTTGAACTCGCTGGCGTTCTCCGCGATCTCGACCGGCGTATACCGCTTTCCGGCGGATCAGGCCGCGAGGATTGCGATCCATACGACGATCGACGCCCTGCCGACTGCTCCCGCGGTCGGCCACGTCATATTCTGTTGTTTTTCGGAGGCAAGCGCCGCGCTGCACACGGACGTTTTGGCGCGGTACGGCAGCCCTTGTGCCTGATGGCGCTGTCAGTACACTCCACCCGGCCATGCTCCGGGGAGGGGATATGATTTTACGTATTGGACGATTTGCGCTCGTCTGCGGCGCGCTTGCATCGCTTGGCACGATGTCGCTCGCGCGCGCAGAGGGCACTTACGAGATTCCGGCCGGCGCGCATTTCAATCAGGACAAGCTCGGCAAGATCAGCGAGTTCTTCAAGAACGAGGTCGCGACCGGCAAGATTGCGGGTGCAACCGTGCTGATCAAGCAGCATGGCAAGCCGGTGTACCACGAGGCCTTCGGCGTGCAGGACGTGGTCAGCAAGGCGCCGATCACCGACAAGACGATCTTCCGCCTGTTCTCGATGAGCAAGGCCATCACGGCGGTGGCCGCGATGAAAATGCTCGAGGACGGCAAGATCAAGCTCGACGATCCCGTCTCGAAATACATCCCGTCCTTTGCCAATGTGAAGGTCGGCGTCGAGAAGAAGGCCGACGACGGCACCAAATCGCTTGAGCTGGTGCCGCCAAACCGGCCGATGACGGTGAAGGATCTGATGACGCACACCTCGGGCGTCACCTACGGCTTTTATGGCGACACCCTGGTCCGCAAGGCCTATCGCGACGCCAATATCTATGCCGGCGATTTCGACCTCGCCGAGTTCGCCGAGCGCATCGCAAAGCTGCCGCTGCACAACCAGCCGGGCGCGCTCTGGCAATACGGCCATTCCACCGACATTCTGGCGCGCGTCATGGAGGTCGCGGCGGGCAAGCCGCTGCTCGATATCGAGCGGGAGACGCTGCTCGGTCCGCTCGGCATGGTTGACACCGGCTTCCTCGTCACGGACCCGGAGAAGCAGAAGCTCTTGGCGCAACCGGTGCCGAACGACAGCGATTTCCGGGTCGGCCGCATCAACGATCCGACGGTCGTCAAGAAGATCCAGTTCGCCAGTGGCGGAATGGTGACGACCATGGCCGATTACGAACGCTTCGCGCAAATGCTGCTCAACGGCGGCACGCTCGACGGCAAGACCATCCTCAAGCCCGAGACGTTCAAGCTGATGGTGACCGATCAGGTCGGCCCGAATTCCGGCGTCAGTCGCGACTATTTCTACTTCCCCGGCGACGGCTTTGGTTTCGGCCTCGGCCTCGCTGTCCGCACCGATCCCGGCAACGCAAAACCGCCGCCGCCCGGCGATCTCGGGGAATTGAAGTGGGACGGCGCCTCCGGCTGCTATTTCGTGATCGACCCCAAGCAGGACATGTTCTTTGTGCTGCTGGAACAGACCCCGACCGAGCGCCAACGCATCCAACGGACATTGAAGCAACTGGTCTATGAAGCCATGGAGAATTGACATGTTCGGGCGCCGCGCGCTGATTGCGGCGCTCGTCCTTTTGTTCGGCGTTGGCGGTGCGCAGGCGGGCTCCGAGAACCGCGTGCGCAACTTCACGCCTGAGGGCCTGGCGAAAGTCTCCGACTACATCAGGAACGAGATCGTGGCCGGCAAGTTTCCGGGCGCGATCCTGTTGCTCCAGCAGCACGGCAAGCCGGTCTATTACGAGAATTTCGGGGTGCGCGACGTCGCAACCGAGATGTCGATGAGCGCGGACACGATCTTCCGGCTCTATTCGATGTCGAAGCCGGTCACCTCAGTCCTTGCGATGATGCTGGTCGAGGAGGGCAGGCTCGCGATCAACGATCCCGTCTCGAAATACATTCCGGCCTTCGCCGGCATGAAGGTCGGCGTCGAGAAGAAGGCCGAGGACGACAAGATCTCGCTGGAGCTGGAGCCGCTCAAACGTCCGGTGACGATCGAAGATTTGATGCGCCATACCTCCGGGATCCCGTACGGCTATTATGGCGGAGGCCTGGTGAACAAGCTCTATGCCGACGCCGGTCTGTTCGACAACAAGGCTATGACCAATGCCGAACTCGTCGGGAAGATCACCACGCTGCCGCTCGCTGAACAGCCCGGCACGATCTGGGACTACGGCCTCTCTATCGACGTGCTCGGCCGCGTCATCGAGGTGATATCGGGGAAATCGCTGTTCCAGTTCGCGAAGGAGCGGCTGCTTGATCCACTCGGGATGAAGGATACCGCGTTCTATGTTGCCGATCCCGCCAAGTGGCCGCGCATCGCCGAGCCGATGCCGACGGATCGCGCGATCAGTCCGATGACGCAGGTCCGCGATCCCAGGAAACCGCTGAGATGGGAGTCGGGCGGCGGTGGCCTCGTCGGCACCGTCGGCGACTATGCGCGCTTCTCGCAGATGCTGCTCAATGGCGGCAGCTATGAAGGCCGGCGCTATCTCAAGCCGGAAACCATTGCCCTGATGGCGTCGGATCACGTCGGTCCCGAGACCCACGTCGAGCGCGACAGGAACTATTACCCGGGGGAGAACTCCGGCTACGGCCTCGGCCTCGCCGTCCGAACTTCCGTGCCGGCAGGCACGTCGTGGCCGCTCGGCGAATATCGCTGGGACGGCGTCGGCGGCACCTTCTTCTTCATCGATCCCGAAGACGATCTGTTCGGGATCTTCATGGTGCAGACCCCGTCACAGCGCGGCCGGATTCAGCTCGCGCTGAAGACGCTGATCTATCAGGCGATGGGGCGGTGATCGCCGAAGGTTCGTGGTTTGCGTAGCCCGGATGGAGCGAAGCGCAATCCGGGACTCTCTGACCGATCGGATAGATCCCGGATTTCGCTGCGCTCCATCCGGGCTACAGAACTCACGCCCCGCGCACGATCTCGCGCACGTAGCCGATCGTTTCCTCGATCTGGCTCGCATTGACGTCGAGATGGGTGCAGGCGCGGATGCGGCCGTCCATCATCGCGAGCGTCACGCCGCGCTGGCGCAGTGCGGCGACCATCTTGTCGCCGGGCACGCCGGCGCCGTCGGGCTTGAAGAACACAAGATTGGTCTCGGGCTCCTGCACCTCGACGCCCGAAATCTGCGACAGGCCGCGGGCAAGCGCGCGCGCGTTGGCATGGTCGTCGGCGAGGCGGTCAACGTGATGGTCGAGCGCATAGATGCAGGCGGCCGCGCAGATGCCGGCCTGCCGCATCGAGCCGCCGAGGCGTTGCTTCCACTGCCAGACCGCATCGATGAAGGCGCGGGAGCCCGCGAGCACGCCACCGATCGGCGCGCCGAGGCCCTTGGAGAAATCGATCCAGGCCGAATCCCAGCCTGCGGTCATGTCGCGCGGCGAGATGCCGCTCGCCACGGTGGCGTTGAGCAGACGCGCGCCGTCCATGTGGGTGACGAGGCCGTGTTGCCTGGCGATCGCGACGATCTCGTCGAGTGCGGCCTTCTTCCAGATCGTGCCGCCGCCGATGTTGGCGGTCTGCTCGACGCTGACGACGGTCTGCGTCGGCTGGTAGCGCGTGCGCGGGTGCAGCGCCTTGCGGAACGTCTCCGGCGTGAACTGGCCGTCGGCGCCCTTGAGCTGCGTCACCTGGAAACCACCGATCGCGGCATGCGCGCCGCCTTCGCGGGCGATGATGTGCGCGGTCTCATGCGCGAGGATCTCGTCGCCGGGCCGGCAATGCACCAGCGTCGCGGTAACGTTGCACATCGTGCCCGAGGGCATGTAGACGGCCGCCTCCTTGCCCATCAGCTCGGCCACGCGCTCGCACAGCGCATTTACGGTCGGATCGTCGCCGACCTGCTCGTCGCCAACTTCCGCCCGCGCCATCGCCTCGCGCATTGCAGCCGTCGGCTTGGTCTGCGTGTCCGAGAGCAGATTGATGCGCACCGGCGGCGCCTTGGGATCGATCGGGGGAGGGGTGTAGAGCATTGCGACGGCTCCTGAACGCATTGCGGCCACTGAAGTGTGGCTCTTAAGCAAAAAGGCCCCGGCGAACCGGGGCCTTTCGATATTCAGATCTTAGCGCGAATAGAATTCGACGACCAGATGGGGCTCCATCTGCACCGGGAACGGCACGTCGGAGAGGCCGGGGATGCGCACGTACTTTGCGGTCATCTTGCCGTGGTCGACTTCGAGATAGTCGGGGGTGTCACGCTCGGGGAGCTGGCTCGCTTCGAGAACGTGTGCGAGCTGCTTGGAGGCTTCCTTGACCTCGATCACGTCGCCGACCTTGATCTGGTAGCTCGAGATGTTGACCTTGCGGCCGTTCACCTTGATGTGGCCGTGGTTGATGAACTGGCGCGCGGCGAAGATCGTCGAGACGAACTTGGCGCGGTACACGACCGCGTCGAGACGACGCTCGAGCAGGCCGATCAGGTTCTCGCCGGTGTCACCCTTGAGGCGGCTCGCCTCGACATAGATGCCGTGGAACTGACGCTCGGAAATGTTGGCGTAGTAGCCCTTCAGCTTCTGCTTGGCGCGCAGCTGCACGCCGAAGTCGGAGAGCTTGCCCTTGCGGCGCTGGCCGTGCTGGCCGGGGCCGTATTCGCGGCGGTTGACGGGGCTCTTCGGGCGGCCCCAGATGTTCTGGCCCATACGGCGATCGAGTTTGTACTTCGCCTCACTGCGCTTAGTCATCGCGTCCTCTTCGGTTGCATGGTTTGAGGAAACGCGCCCTCCTGGGTGACGGGCTAGCCCGGCACTGACAGGTCCGATCCCCAAAGCTTAAGGGAGAGGACCACGGGTCGCGAAACGCTTCGCGGGCCGAAATCGGCCCGCGAGCAGGGGGCTTTTAGGAGAGTTTGGGCCGATTTGTCAATGCGAATGGCCCCGAAATCAGGTCCCGACAACCCGAATTGGCTTGGCGCCGGTCGCGCGTAATTCGGCAGCTATTTCAGTGTTCAGCACCTGTTCCAGCCGGGTCAGGACCCGAGCCATGGGGGCGGCATCGGTGACCCGGTGATCCCAGCGGATCACGACATGGATGGTCTGGTCGGGCTCGACCACCCCATAGCTGACGATGAACGGGCCGGGCGTAATAGGGTGGAGCTCGCCGCCGCCATAGGCGGCCACGGAGCTCACCTGGAAGCTGCCGAACCAATTGCCCCGCTGCCGGCCGAAATTTAGGCCCACCGCCCAGGACAGCCGCCGCAGCGGCAGCGGCAGGCGGGTCGCCCGCATGATCTTGCGGAACATCGGGACGTCGTCGATCGGCGCGGTCTTGGCGCGCCGGATTTCGGCGTCGATTGCGGCCAGCGCCATGGTCTCCGGGGCCGCGATTCGCTGCGGCATCACGCATTCCTCGCCGTCCTCGACCCGGGCGATGGCGATCAGAGCCACGCTTTTCGGCAGCTCGTAGAGCGATGGCCAGGGCCATTTGGCATAGACGGTGCGCAGGACCGGCTCGTCCCTGGCGACCAGGGCGAACGCCTTGACGAACATCGCGGCCCAGCCGGCCGGCGCTATCGCGCCCGCGCGAGCCTCCAGCAGGGGCCGGATATGAAGCGGGCGGGATAACGAGACGAACGGCACGCCCATCGAGGCGCGCATGAGGTCGATAATCAGGCGGCGCGGCAGCGAAATGTTCTTAGGTTGGCCGCGCATCGTTCTCCGGTTCCCGCGGATTGAGATAGGGGACGGCGAGCGGGTTCCCGCTCGCTGCCTGCTGTAGCACGAACCAACCCGCTTGGGGCCGGATCGGTTCGGCCCTATCAGGGTGCCGGCGAGGCCAGCGGCTTGGTCTTGTCGACGACGTAAACTCCCAGCACTTTCATAGCCTTGTCGCCATGAGCTTTGGCGTCATGCACGACGCCTGCGGGGATCTGGTAGGAATCACCGGCTTTCAGGGTTTTCTCGGGCTGCCCATCGATCAGGAGATTGAGCTCGCCTTCGAGCACATAGCCAGTCTCGACCCCCGGATGGGTGTGGCGTCCGGCCGCACCGCCCGCCGGGACTTCCGCGATGGCTGTGATGGTGTTGTAGCCATCGGGGAATTCGACCTTCTGGACCGGGGTGCGCTTGATGCCGGTCTGCTGGGCAACGGCGGCGACGGCGAGGCTGGTGAAAGCAAGAACGAGCAGGCTCTTTTTGAGCATCGATTGTTTCCTCCCTGGAACGGCCGACCCTAGCAGCGCGGCTGTTCCCGGCAAGGTGGCAATCGGCCTGTTCAGCGCTTGATACCGTCGAAGGCCGCCATGATGCCGCGCTGGAACAGCGACCAGTCGAAGCCGAGCGCGATCGCGCGGTAGCCGCGGTCGATCAGGGCGTTGGCCTGGTCTGCGGTGCGGGCCACCCCGCCGATCGGGACGCCGCTTCTGAGGATGCCGGCTTCCGCGCGGGCGACCAGTTCGAGCAGCTCGGGATCGTCCATCTGTCCGCGCTTGTTGATGGACGTGGCGAGATCGCCGGGGCCGATGACGGCGACGTCGATGCCCGGCGTCGCCATGATCTCGTCGATGCGGTTGACGGCATCGACATGCTCGATGGTGATCATGCAGATCATCTCGTCGTCGGCTGACGCCATGTAGTCCGGCATCGACTGGCCCCAGCGGAACGGTGCGTGGAACGGACCCCACAGACGATCGCCGCGCGGCGGATAGCGCACGCTGCGCACCGCCTTCTCGGCCTCGCTGCGGTTCGTGATCATCGGGAAATTGATGCCGAAGGCGCCGATGTCCATCGGCGCTTTCGCAAGCCACGGCTCGTTCGCCGCGATCCGCACCAGCGGCGTGCACGGCGTGCCCGTCGTCGCGGCAATCATCGCATGCGCTTCGGTCAATCCAATCGGGCCGTGCTCGAGATCGACGATGATCCAGTCGAGCGAGCGCGCCATGATCTGCACCAGCTGCACGCTCGGGATCGTTGCGATCGCGCCAAAGGCGGGGCGGCCTTCGCTCCACAATTGGCGAAGGCGATTGAGCGGCGTTGCGGAGACCGGCATGTGATGACCTTGCGCGAGATGACAACGGCGAAGCCTAGCAGCGCACCGTGTCTGCGAAAAGTCAGGCCAGTGCGCGGCCGCCGAAGAACGGCGTCAGGGTCGCCCCGAGACCATGTGCGCGGTTTGACGTAAAGATCATCTCGGCGCCGGGTTGCACAATGTCGCTACCCTGCGGGCCGAGCAGATCCGAGACGCGGCGGGCGATGGCGGGCGATGGATCGATCCATTCCACCGGCCAGGGCGCTAGCTTTTTCATCCGGTCAAGCAGCAGTGGATAATGCGTGCAGGCCAGCACCACCGTGTCGGTGCGCGCACCCGCGTCTGCGGCATCGCCGACGAAGCAGGGCGTGAGCTCGGCGAGGATATCGCCGTCGCTGATCGGGTGGCCGCTGAGCTCGCGCTCCGCAAGCGAGGCCAGTTCGGGCGAGCCGACCAGCGTGACCTCGCATCCTTGCGCGAAATCGCGGATCAGCGCCTTGGTGTATTCGCGCTTCACGGTGCCCTTGGTGCCGAGCACCGAGACACGGCGGGTCTTCGACCGGGCGCAGGCCGGCTTGATCGCCGGCACCGTGCCGACGAAGGGCACGGAATAAGCGGCCCGCAGATGCGATAGGACGAGGGTGGAGGCGGTGTTGCAGGCGATGACGACGAGGTCAGGATCATGGGTGCCGATCAGCTCCCCCATCAGCGGCACGACGCGGGCGATGATCTCGTCCTCGCCGTGATGGCCATAGGGGAAGAAGGCATCGTCGGCGACGTAGACGTAATGCGCATCCGGGCGTGCGGCCACCACCTCACGCAGCACGGTGAGGCCGCCAAGGCCGGAGTCGAATACCAGGATCGTCGGGGAATTGGTCACGTCATTACCTTAAGGGGCCATGGTTACCATTCGGTTTTTGGGGCGGTTTTGCGGCCGGGATGGCCGGCGCCCAGTTTGGAACGATTCAATTTCAGCTTCGCCACATGTTCCCGCGGCCCCGTTCGCTCGGCATCGTCATTGCGAGCGTAGCGAAGCAATCCAGAGTCTTGCCGCGGTGGCAGTCTGGATTGCTTCGCTGCGCTCGCAATGACTGCACCTCCGGAACTAACTGCCGCTCCCCACGTTAAGACCGTTCACTCAAGTGTGGCCGCGCCGACGAGAGCGGTGTCGGGGTAGGGCGCCATCTCACCGAATGCACGATCCGAGGCTGATGACGGGCGCGGCCAGATGGCAGATTGCGAGACAGAAATCCCATGTTGTTGAGTGGGGCACAATTGGGCCCGCGCGAAGAGCTCCCTCAAACGCTTGCCGGCGTGTTCATCACCGCCGAATTGGGCCGGCGAACCACCGCGCCGCGCAACCATCTGCGCGAGAAGCTCGCGATCCAGGATATCGCCGAGCGCATGTCGGATCAGCCGACGGAGATCCTGCCGCAACTGGTCAAGCTCGCAATGGGGATTTCCGGCGCAGAATCCGCCGGCATCAGCATTCTCGAACAGGACAAGGAGCTGTTCCGCTGGTTCGGTCTCGCGGGCGTTCTTGCCACTTTCGAAGGCGCGACCACGCCGCGCAACGACAGCCCCTGCGGTGTGTGCCTTGATTTCGACGGGCCGATCCTGATGGACCGCCCGGAGCGCGTCTATGCATGGATCGCTGAGGCGAACATCACCGTGCCGGAGGTGCTGCTGGTGCCGCTGCGCGTCAAGGGCCGTGGCGCGATAGGAACGCTGTGGCTTGTTGCGAATGAGCCGGGGCACTTCGATCTCGGCCACGCGCAGGCGATGACGGAGTTGGCGGCGTTTGCGGGCGTCGCCTTGCGCATGATCCAGACCGAGGAGCGCCTCAACCAGTCGCTCCACGCACAGGAAGTGCTGACGCGGGAGATGAGCCATCGGGTGAAGAACCTGTTCGCGCTCACGGCCAGCATGATCCGCATGAGCGACCGGACCTCAAACTCGCAGGCGGAACTCGCCGAAAAGCTGACCGGCCGCGTCCTCGCGCTCGCCGATGCGAATGCGCTGGTGCGACGGCAGTTCGATGCCGGCGTGCCCGACGGTGTGGGGTTCGAAGAGTTGATCGCGCGGATTTTGCGTCCTCACGAACATAATCGCTCCGCTGTCAGCGGGCCGGCATTGCCTGTCGGCGAGCGGTCAACCAACAACATCGCGCTCATCTTCCATGAGCTGGCGACTAATGCCGCCAAATACGGCGCGTTGAGCTCCGAGAGCGGTGCGGTGAAGGTCACCTGGTCCATCGTGGATCAGCATGTGCAGCTTGTCTGGCAGGAGAGCGGCGGCCCGTTGGCATCGCCTCCTGCCTCGCAAGGGTACGGATCGCGCCTTGTTGCCGCGACAGTCGCCAGTCTCGACGGCAAGCTCGACTATGATTGGGCGCCCGGAGGTCTCAAGGCCGAAATGCGCTTTCCTCTCGCATCGTTGCAGGCTTGAGCGTGGGTTCTGTCCAAGAGTCAGGAAAGCCGGTGGTGCTGGTCGTCGAGGACGATCCGGTCCAGATGATGATTGCCGGCGATCTCGTCAAGGATGCCGGATTGACGCCGATCTTCGCAGAGAATGCGGACGAGGCGATCGTTGCGCTGGAAAGCCGTGACGATATCCGAATCGTGCTGACGGATGTCGATATGCCGGGCTCGATGGACGGCCTGCGGCTGGCTGCGATCGTGCGACATCGCTGGCCACCTATTCAGCTCGTCGTCGTCTCCGGGCACATGCTGCTCGAGCACGCCGAGCTGCCGGAGCGGAGCCGCTTCTTCAACAAGCCCTATGCGCCGGACAAGATGATCGGGGCATTGCGCAGCCTGGTCGCCTGAACGATCTTCAAGGTGACACTCGGCTACGCTATGCTGACGGCGGGCGAAGTTCTGCCCGCAGGAGGCCTCATGCTCACAGTCCATCACCTCGGCAAATCGCAATCAGAACGCATCGTCTGGCTCTGCGAGGAGCTCGAGATTCCCTATGAGCTGAAGCGCTATGCGCGCGATTCCGTCACCATGCTGGCGCCGCCCGACTACAAGGCGCTGCATCCGATCGGGGCTGCGCCGGTCATCACCGATGGCGATCTCGTGCTCGCCGAATCCGGCGCCATCGTCGACTACATCATGGCCAGATACGGCAAGGGGCGTCTGGTGCTCCGCGCCGACGATCCCGACTTCGCACAATTCCTGTACTGGTTTCACTTCGCCAACGGCACGCTGCAAGCCGGCATGGGCCGGCTGATGCTCTTGAACTGGCTCAAGCTCGCCGAGGACAATCCAATGCTGATTGCGACCAAAGCGCGCGTCGACCGTGCCTTCGATCTCGTCGATGCGCGCGTGCGCGATGCCGAATATCTGGCCGGCAGCACCTTCACTACGGCCGACATCATGATGGGCTTCTCGCTGACCACGATGCGCTATTTCCAGCCCTACGATCTCGCGCGCTGCCCGAACGTGGTCAAATATCTCGGCCGTATCGGTGCACGTCCAGCCTACCGGCGCGCGATGGAAAAGGGCGATCCCGGAATGGCGCTGCTCTTGAGCTGAGCGGCACCCCGGCGGCGATCACCGCGGCACATGTTTGCTTGCGCGCTCGATCAGGTCGCCCAACCGCGAGATGAATTTCGCCAGGATCGGTGAGGCATTGGCCTTGTGGTAGCCGACGACGAGGTCGATCGTCGGCGCCTTGCCCTTGAGCGGGCGACTGACGACGGACCAGGGCAGAAAATTCTTCACGTAACTCGGCAGCAGCGCGAAGCCGCGGGTCGAAGCGACCATCGATACCGCCATGACGATGTTGTCGGCTTCGTGGGTCGTCGCGATGCCGAGCCCGCTTTCGCGCAAGTAATTGTTGATGACCTCGAGAAGCGCAGGCGCAGTGTCGGAGACGTTGATGAAGGGCGTTCCCTTAAGCTTTGCAAGCTCGACACGGTCCAGCTTGGCGAGGCGGTGGTCGCTCGGCAGCACAGCGGCCAGCGTCTCCTCGATCACGGTCTGGTAGACGAGATCGGCCGAGCCTGCCTCACGCCGCATGAAGGCGAGGTCGAGGCTGCCGCGCGTCAGGCCCTCCGCCAGCACAGGCGAAAAATCACTCGTCACTGTCACGTCGATGTTCGGCAGCTCGTCGCGCAGCACGCGCATCGCCTCCGGCAGCCAGTCGATTTCCTGCCCGGTGAGGAAGCCGAGCGCAAAGCGTGATTTTTCGGGGCGGCCGGCGCGCCGCGCCGCCTCGATGGCTGCGTCCGCCTGCGTCAGCGCCAGGCGTGCGTGATCGAGAAAGGTCTTTCCCGCGACCGTCAGCTCGACGCCGTGCACGCTGCGCGCAAACAAGGGCACGCCGACCTCGTATTCGAGGTCACGGATCTGGCGGCTGAGCGAGGGCTGCGCGGTGCGCAGCCGCTTCTGGGCGGCGACCGTGAAGCTGCCTTCCTCGGCAACGGCGACGAAGTAACGGAGGTGACGCAGCTCCATGAGCAGATGCCTCTCAACAGGTTCGCGGCGCGTTCGTGCCTCCCGGCAAAGGCCCCGCTGACAACCATCCCATACCTATCAGGCATGAAAGGCAACTAACAAAGTCTTGGCGACGCAAACGGCCTTTCCCTATTTCACCGAAGCGATGCTGCTGGACCCAATCGATCTGGCGGCGTCGCAAGAGGCAGAAAGATCAGGTATTTACATGACTTTACCGGTCGTATTGATCACGGGCGCGCTCGCCGGCATCGGCCGGGCGACCGCCGTTTCGTTCGGGCGATCCGGTCATCGGGTGATGGTGTCCGGCCGGCGGGACGATGCTGGGCAGGCATTGGCCGCGGAGCTGCGCGACCTTGGCGCGGAGGCCGAATTCATCAAGGCCGATGTCCGCAATGAAGCCGACATCCGCGGTCTCGTCGATGCGACCGTCGAGCGGTTCGGCCGCCTCGACATCGCAGTCAACAACGCCGGGGTCGAAGGCACGCCCGGCCCGGTGTGGGAGCAGACCGAGCAAAGCTACGCCGACATCTTCAACACCAACGTGCTCGGAACGTTGCTCAGCATCAAGCACGAGCTGCGCGTGATGAAGGCGCAGGGCGCGGGCAGCATCATCAACATCTCCTCGACCATGGGCGAGCGGGGCGCGGCCAATCTGGCGCTCTACACCGCAAGCAAGCATGCCGTCGAAGGCCTGACCAAGTCGGCGGCCCTGGAAGCCGCAGCCTTCGGCGTGCGCGTCAACGCGGTCGCCCCCGGGCCAACAGACACCGCTATGCTCGATCGCCTGACCGGATCGCTGGAGAAGAAGGCGGCGTTCTACGCGGCCGTGCCGCTCAAGCGCGGCGCAAGGCCGGACGAGATCGCGAACGCCGTGCTGTTCGTCGGATCGGAGCAGGCCTCGTTCATCACCGGCCAGATCATTCGCGTCAACGGCGGCAAGACCGCCAGCTAAGTCGCGTCCAGACCATTCCAGAGAAAGTGAGAAAGACCATGACTGACCTCAGGGGAAAGACCGCACTCGTCACCGGCGCCTCGCGCGGCATCGGCCGCGCCTCGGCGCTGGCGCTCGCGAAGCGCGGCGCGCAAGTGCTGGTGCATTATGGCCAGGGCGCTAAGGAGGCCGAGGCCGTCGTCGCCGAAATTCGCAAGAACGATGGCCGTGCCGATGCCATCGGGGCCGATCTCGGTGCGCCTGATGGCCCGCATCAGCTGGCGACCCGCGTGCGCGGCATCGTCGGTGACCGGCTCGACATTCTCGTCGCCAATGCCGGTGTCGCCAAGGCGGCCGTGATCGAGGAGACCACTGTCGAGGATTTCGACCGGCTGTTCGCCGTCAACGTCCGTGCGCCGTTCTTCCTGGTGCAGCAATTGCTGCCCATCCTGAATGAGGGCAGCAGTGTCGTGCTGGTCTCCTCGCTGGCCGCGCATGCAGTGGTCGGCACGCTGCCGGCCTATGCCGCAACCAAGGGCGCGATCGATACGCTGGTGAAGCATTTTGCGGCGGCGCTCGGCGCACGCGGCGTGCGCGTCAACGCCGTGGCGCCCGGCGTGGTGGGGACCGAGATGTCGTCCTTCACCAAGACCGATGCGGGGCGGGACTACACGCTCGGCATGCAGTCCCTGAAGCGGATCGCCGAGCCCGACGACATCGCCGATGCCATCGCCTTCCTCGCTTCTCCCGACGCGCGCTGGATCACCGGCGACACCATCCACGTCGACGGCGGCTCAAAACTCTGAGCCGGCCGCCGCCGTCTCTCCCCCCCCGACCTCACAAAGGAAACCTACCATGTCAAAGAAACTCGAAGGCAAAACTGCACTCGTCACCGGCGGCTCGCGCGGTATCGGCGCTGCCATCGCCAAGCGGCTTGCCGCTGACGGCGCCAAGGTCGCCATCACCTACAGCAAGGGCGCGGATGCCGCAGCCGCAATCGTCAAGGCGATCGAAGGCGCGGGCGGCAAGGCGATCGCGATCCAGGCCGATGCCACCGATCCCAAGGCCGTGCAGGCCGCGGTCGGCAAGACCGTCAGCACGCTCGGCAAGCTCGATGTGCTCGTGAACAATGCGGGCACCGCGATCCCCAAGAAGTTCGAGGAGACCACGCTGGAGGAGCTCGACCAGGTGATCAACCTCAACATTCGCGGCGTGTTCATTGCCACGCAGGCCGCACTGAAGCAGATGAACGACAACGGTCGGATCATCTCGATCGGCTCATGCGTCGGCGAGCGCATGATGACGCCGGGGCTCGTGCCTTACTCGGCGACGAAGGCCGCGATCCGGATGTTCACGCAAGGCCTGTCGCGCGAGGTTGGCGGCCGCGGCATCACCGTCAACAACGTGCAGCCGGGACCGATCGACACCGATCTGAACCCTGCCTCCGGCGACTGGGCGACCCCGCAGAAGGCGGCAACCGCGCTCAACCGTTACGGTAAGGTGGAGGAGGTGGCGGCGCTGGTCGCCTTCGTCGCCAGCCCCGAGGCGTCCTACATCACGGGCGCGAATCTCACCGTCGACGGCGGCACCAACGCCTGATCGCGGGAATGAGTATCCGGGCGGCCGACGTCGGCCGCCCGGTTCACGCGGTCCTGTTCGTGGTCGTCGCCCGCGCCGCGGTCAGCTGTTTCTGCAATCGATCGATGTTTTGCAGCAGGCGCTGGCTGGTCAGCACCAGGAAGTAGTAGCCGAATTGCGGATCCTGGAAGTAGATTTCGAGCAGGCGGTCATAGGTGATCGTCAGCACCTGGCCGTCTTCGATGCATTCAATCGTTCCGGTGCGCCGGTTGTCGGGCGTGAGGAAGCCGAGCTCGCCCATCAGCGCGCCGGGCCCGATCTCGACATTGATCTCCTTGACCAGGAACTTGCCGGTGACCGTGAGGAGCATGTCCTTGGCCGGGTCGCCCAGCTTGAACAGCGTGTCGCCTTGGCGATATTTCCGCTCGGTCATGAACGGCTTGAGCCATTCGATCGACATGTCGCCCTCGGCCGCGTGGCGCGCTTTCTTGACCAGCTTGAGCATTTGCCGCAGGCGCACGGCGTTGATCGGAAGCAGCAGCAGATACAGGACGAACGTCGAGACA
Source organism: Bradyrhizobium ganzhouense (assembly GCF_049949285.1). Classification (NCBI taxonomy): domain Bacteria; kingdom Pseudomonadati; phylum Pseudomonadota; class Alphaproteobacteria; order Hyphomicrobiales; family Nitrobacteraceae; genus Bradyrhizobium; species Bradyrhizobium ganzhouense. The sequence continues at coordinate 6,041,914 of NZ_CP181318.1, read as the reverse complement.
TTGGCGGAGAGCGCACCGAAAATGGCGAAGAAGGCGCAGCCGATCATGTTGGCGACGCGGAGCGGCACCATCGTCCGCATCAGCAGGGTGGCGACGAAGAAGCCGGCGCCGATCGTGGCGAACAGATTGGCGAGTGTGATGTTGTGGACAAAGATCTCCAGCAACCGGTTGAAGATCGCGTCGTAGGTGACGTTATTGGGATCGAGACCCATCTGGACCAGGATCTTCGCGATCCTGAGGTTATCCGTCGCCGCGTCCAGAATGCGGTCGAGGATCGAGGAAATGTCTGCGCTGCCGGACGGCATGGTACTATCCCTGCGTAAGGCTTTCAGTCCTGCTCGGTCTTCGTATAGCCGAAATCGAGTGACGACCGCTTGAATGAAGCCTACGGCCGTCAGGCTGCAAGCGGCAAATTTTAGCCTGATCGGGCATTTCGGCAATTGCCCGTTGGTTGTGCGTATGGCCTCGGTGCGGCCTGTGATTCGGGGCCGCCCGGGCGCTGGCCGCGGGGTGATCTCCGCCTCAGGGCTTGGCGGCGGGCTGGATGACCTGCTGCTCGACGAGGGTCAGGTGCCCAGGCAGCGCCCCGGCACGCAGCAGCATAGCGACGCTGTTGGCCTCCTCGAGGGTGAAATTACCGGAGACCTGGACCGATCCGCCGGTGATGGGTTCGCGGATCACGGGGGCGGAGATCACCTTGTCGTCGAGCACGATGGCGAAGGATCTGCCGACGTCCTCTTCCGTGACATGAGCGAGGCGCCGGGTACCGCGTCCGTTGAAGCGGAATGAGGCGACGGGGTCCTTGGTGCCGGCCGCAAAGCCGGGCGCCGCATAGCTGATGTCGTCGCCGTCCAGCGCACTGTCCTTGGCGACCAGATAGGGTCGCTTGTCCTTGAAGCCGAGCAGGACTTCGGTGCCTTCGGGCGGCGTGCCGGATTGCGCCTGCTCCGGTGACATCGAGGCATCGACCAGGCGGAAGCTGACCTTGACCTTCCGCGCGAAGATCGCGGTGATGCGCTCGGGGTCGGTCACACCGGGCAGGAAGACGCGGATGCGGTCGGTCCCGTCGGGGACGACGCTGACGAGCTTGACGCCGGAATCCTTGAGGCGCTGCTCGATCATGGCAATGGAATCTTCGACAAGCTCATTCAGCCGTGCAGCGGATGCGGCATCGGTCGGCGCGAGCCTGACCGCTCCATCGCCGCCGTCGGTCACGGCGATCGCATGCGAGGGCAGTCCGTCCGCGGCTGAGGCGAGCTTGCGCGCGAGCTGATCGCGGCCTTTTGCGTCCGCGATCTTGACGTCGACGCCGCTGTTGCTGATCGCAAGGTTGGAGAAGGCGATATGGCCGTCGTGCAAAGTCTTGTAGACGTCGTCGCGCAAATCCGTGACGACGCTCTCGCGCAAGCCGGAGCTGTCCGCCTTGTAGATGATGCGTGATCCGCCCAGTGTCTGCATCTTGTCGTCGATGAAGGCCGTGACCTTGGCCCGCATCTTGTCGAGCGTGCCATCGGCGAGCGCGGCGCGCGGCAGGGCGATCGACGTTGCCATGATCGCCGACGTCATGGCGAGCGCAACGATCAGCCGTGTGGCGCGCTCCCGCGGGGGTGTGGTCATGATCACCTCAAGTCTTGCGGCAGGACGCTGGCAGGCGAATCCGACGCATGTTCTTGGTCCCCGGATCGGGTGCGGAGGTTCAAAGGCCGCGCACCCAAGTGCTACGACCGTAGCCGTTAGGCCATGGACGAACGCCAAATCATCCATCATTCTGTCCGCGCTCGACCGGCCATTGGTCGAGGTCTCGCCGAACCAAAATGTCAAAAGACAGGCGGCGAGAGATTGCATCTGAGGGAGGACGGAATTCCATGGCGGGCATCCACGCGCTCGATCGGCTCATCGGCAACGACTATCCGGAGCTCTTGACGGACGAGGAGGTCCGGATCTTCGAGCAGGTCCCTTACGCGGACCGTGTTGCGGCAGCGAGCACCTATGATGCCATCAGGCTCGGGGCTGCACGCAACCCCGACGGCGCGGCGATCCAGTTTCTGCAAAATGCCGACCCGGCGGATTCGGCGCTCGTGGTCACCTATCGCGACTTCATTGCGCGCGTCACGCAGGCCGCCAACATGTTTCACGCGCTCGGCGCGGAAAAGGGCGATGTTATCTCCTTTATGTTGCCGTTGCTGCCCGATGCCTTCGTGACGCTGTTCGGTGCGGAGGCCGCCGGCATCGCCAATCCCGTCAACCCGCTGCTCGAGCCGCACCAGATCGCGGAAATTCTGGAGGCGGCGAATACGAAGATTCTGGTGGCGCTCGGGCCGATGCCGGGTACCGACATCTGGCAGAAGGTCGAGCAGATCCGCCCGCAGCTCAAGCACCTCAAGGCGATCGTGCAGGTGGCCGGCGGCGGCGATCCCGCCAACGGAATTTTCGCGTTCAACGACCTGATCAAGCAGCAGCCGTCCGACCGGCTTATCAGCGGGCGCAAGATTTTGGGCAGCGACATCGCCGCCTTTTTCCACACCGGGGGCACCACCGGCACGCCAAAGCTGGTGCGGCACACCCATACCAATCAAGTGTATCAAGCCTGGGCGCTGAACCTGCTGCTGAAGGCGAAGCCCGGCAGCAACATGCTGTTCGGCATGCCGCTGTTTCATGTCGGCGGATCGTTGACGCAGGTGCTGCTGACGCTGTCCGCAGGCGGCTCGCTGGTGGTGCTGTCGCCGAGCGGCTGGCGTAATCCGAATGCGGTGAAGAACATCTGGGGCCTGGTCGAGCGCTTCAAGCCGGAGGCGCTGTCGAGCGTGCCGACGGTGCTCGCCGCAACGCTCGCGGTGCCGCCCGGGAATGCCGACATCTCCAGCCTGAAATATGCAGCCGGCGGCGGCTCGGCGATTCCGGTCGCGGTGGGATCTGCGATCCAGGAAAAGCTCAAGCTGCCGGTGGTCGAGGTCTACGGCATGACCGAGACCTCGAGCGTGCACACGCTCGCCTATCCCAGCCGGCCGATCCGGCTCGGCTCGGTCGGCCTGCCCATGCCTTACGCGCGTGTCCGCATCGTGCAGCTCGATGCCGATGGCAACCTGATCGGTGACTGCAAGCCCGACGAGATCGGCGTCGTCATCATGGCCGGCCCCGGCGTGTTCGGCGGCTATCTCAACGACGCCCACAACAAGGGCGCCTTTGTCGATGAGGTCTGGGTCAATTCCGGCGATCTCGGCCGGCTCGATGCCGACGGCTATCTCTGGATCACCGGCCGCGCCAAGGACCTCGTGATCCGCGGCGGTCACAACATCGATCCGGCGCCGATCGAGGAGATCATGTTCCGCCATCCCGCCGTCGGTTTTGCTGCGGTGGTCGGCCAGCCCGATGCTTATGCCGGCGAGCTGCCGGTCGGTTACGTGCAGTTGAAGCCCGGCGCATCCGTCGAGCCGGGCGAGCTCGAGTCGTGGGTGCGCGAGCGCACGCCGGAGCGCGCCGCCGTTCCGGTGCAAGTCATTCCGATCGATCCGATGCCGGTGACCGGCGTCGGCAAGGTGTTCAAGCCGCAACTGCGCTGGGACGCGGCGCAGCGCGTGTTCACCAAGGTGCTGACGCCGCTGATCGCGCGCGGCATCGATTGCAAGGTGAAAGTCGTCGCCCATGGCAGCCACGGCTCGATCGCAATCGTGACGCTTGCGGGGCTCCCGCCGGACCAGCGCGACAGCGTCGCCGGTGAGGTGCACACGCTGCTCGCGCCATTCGTGATGCGGCATGAGGTTGTGCAGGCGTAGTTGAGGGGCGAGACGGCTCCAGGCCGGCATGCACATGCTGCAGTATCAGGGATGAACTGCCGCCCGGGTTGCGCTGCCGTAGGGTGAGCAAAGGTGCAATGCGCCGTGCCCATCATTCGCGGCGGAGAACGCAGTGGTGGGCAAGCTTTCGCTTTGCCCACCCTTGCGACCGACGCTACCCGACCGGCATCGCGGTTTCGATCAGGCGCACCCAGAACGATGCGCCATGGCCGAGGATGTTGTCGTTGAACACGTAGGCCGGGTGGTGGCATGCCGGGCTGTCGCCCATGCCGACCAGAATCATTGCGCCGGGGCGGGCCTCCAGCATGAACGAAAAATCCTCCGCGCCCATCATCGGGATGATCTTGTCGTTGACGCGGTCTGCCCCGACGATGTCGCGGGCGACGTCGGCGGCAACGCCGGCTTCGCGCGCATGATTGAGGGTCACCGGATACATCCGCGTGTATTTCGTCTCCGCCGAGCCGCCATAGGCGCGGGCGACGCTCTCGGCGACTTCGCCGATGCGGCGCTCGACGAGATCGCGCACATCAGGATCGAGCGTGCGCACGGTGCCACTGAGCTCGGCGGTCTCGGGGATGATGTTGAAGGCGGTGCCGGCGTGGAATTGCGTGATCGAGACCACCGCCGACTGCAGCGGATTGACGTTGCGCGCGACGATCGATTGCAACGCATTGACGATCTGCGAGCCGATCAGGACGCTGTCGATCGCCTGGTGCGGAGTGGCGCCGGCATGGCCGCCTTTGCCGTGGACGGTGATGCGGATGTTGTCGGAGGAGGCGAGCAGCGGACCCGGCGTGGTCGCGAAATGGCCTTCGGCGAGGCCCGGCATGTTGTGCATGCCGTAGACCTGGTCGATGTTCCAGCGCGTCATCAGCCCGTCCTCGACCATGGCCTTGCCGCCGCCGCCGCCTTCCTCGGCGGGCTGGAAGATCACGACCGCGGTGCCGTCGAAGTTGCGCGTCTCGGCGAGGTATTTGGCGGCACCGAGCAGCATAGCGGTGTGGCCGTCATGGCCGCAGGCGTGCATCTTGCCCGGGATCTTCGAGGCGTAGGGCACATCGGCGGTTTCCATGATCGGCAGCGCGTCCATGTCGGCGCGGAGCCCAATCGCCTTGCCGGAGGCGGACTTGCGGCCGCGGATCACGCCGACCACGCCGGTGCGCCCGATGCCCGTCACCACCTCGTCGCAGCCGAACTCGCGAAGCTTGTCGGCGACGATGCCGGCGGTGCGATGGACTTCGTAGAGCAGCTCGGGGTTCTCGTGGAAGTCGTGGCGCCAGGCGGCCATTTCATCGGAGAGGGCGGCGATGCGGTTGACGATGGGCATGGGGGGATCCGTTTCTTGTTCGTAGGGCGGGTGAGCGTAGCGTAACCCGCCGAGGAGGCGGGCGGCGGCCTAAGGGGGCGGGCGCCAGCCAAAATGCTTTTTACGCCGTGATTTGGCAGAGGGGGAGGGCGAAACAAACGGCGCGACAAGGTGGTGGGGGATGACGGGGATGAATAGGTATCATCGTCCGCGGGGACGTAGCGGGCGACGGGCCCCGGTAGCGGCCACCCGCAAATATTAACTGTCAGTCACGGGTCTTTGACTAACAGATATTGAAATCTGTCATCGAGACGTGTATATCCCTTCTCGGACGCTCCGATTGGGCGTCCCGCGGTCATCGCCTTCCGGGAGGACCGCGGACGAATGGAGACGACGACAATGACGACCGAAATCATCAATCTCACCGGGACGATTGGGCATTGGCTCAATTTACTGGTTGCGCGCCAGATCGCGGCGCAGGCTGCAAAACTGCCTCATTAAGAGCTGAGCTTTCCGAACCACCGGCAGGGGCGCTTCGGAAGCAGCTCCATCGCCGGGTAACTGGGCCCTGAACGGGAACATGGTGCTGGCATGAACGAAGCCGTTGTCTTGACGCCGGAGCGGATCCTCGAAGTCACCGAGGACGTTTTGCGGCGCTACGGACTCGCTAAGGCCACCGTGGTCGACGTCGCTCGTGCGCTCGATGTGAGCCACGGCAGCGTCTATCGCCATTTCCCGAGCAAGGCTTCGCTCCGCGAGGCCGTCGCCAAACGCTGGCTCGACCGCATTGACGCGCCGTTGTTGGCGATCGCCCAGGAGCAAGGCCCTGCGCCTGTGCGGCTCGACCGCTGGCTGCGCACGCTGTTCGCGGCGAAGCGTTCGCGCGTGCTCGACGACCCCGAAATGTTCGAGACTTATCTGACGCTGGCCCGCGAGGCCTGCGCGGCGGTTAAGTGTCACAAGGATACCATGATCGACCAGATCGCGGCGATCCTGACCGACGGCGTGAAGCAGGGCGTGTTCGCCGTGGACGACGTCAAGACCACCGCACGCGCGCTGTTCGATGCCACCTGCCGCTTCCATCATCCGGCCCATGCCGATGAGTGGAAGGATGCCGAGCTGCCCGCGCGCGTCGATGCCACGCTTGCGCTGCTGCTGCGCGGGTTGAAGGCCTAGTCCGACACGCTCCTTCCAAAGCGCGTAATCGCCGATTCAGCCTTTCGCCTTGCGGAGAAGGGCCTCCTCGCGAAGGGAAGGCGAGGGGAGCGATTTCCTCCGAGCGGGAAAAGTGGCTCCGGAAGATGCGACAACCGGCGGGCTCTCTGGATATGTATTCACCGCGATTTCGACTGCGTCCTTTGACCGCCTCCGAAGGCGGTAGAACGTGAGCTCCTGATCAAGTGGGGGGCAGCGGAAGTGGACGACGGCCGTATCGGGCAAGCGGCAGAGTTCGTCGATGAGTTCGCCCACGGTGAGGAGCGGAGGATCGACGAGGGGACGGTGCATAGCCTTACTCATGGCGCAACTCCTTCACTCTGTTGCTAACCAAAGCGCGACGGTGTCGGTTCCATTCCGCTCGCCGCAAGCGTTGGATAAAGGTGCGAACTGCGCGCCGCCGCGCTAGAGCGCGGATCCCGACCGCAACTCGCGCGACCGCAATATGCCGAACGGGTCTTCGCGCCCGGCCAGTTTCCGGTCGGAACCAGATATTCGCAGACCTGGGCATTTCAGACTTGGGCGCTTCAAACGTCCAGGCGCCAAGCTCTATATCTTCGTCAGCCCGCAACTCGCCGCCAGCCGCACCAGCTGTGCATCCGTGCGCGTGCCGGTCTTGGTCTTGATCAAATAGTGATAATTCTGGACCGTCTTGACGCTGAGATTGAGATGCGCCGCGATCTGCTCGGTGGTGGCGCCGCCGGCGAATTGGCGCAGAATCTCGATCTCGCGCTCGCCCAGTTGATCCAGCGCTGAGCCTGTCGACAGGCTGTCCTCGGCCAGCACATGCGCGATGTCGTCGCTCATGGCGCGCTCGCCGCGGGCCACGCTGCGGATGGCGTTGACGACGGCGGAGGGCGCGCTGCTCTTGGTGACGAAGCCGGAGGCGCCGGCATTGAAGGCGGCTTTCACCAGCACGGCCTCGTTGTGCATGGTGAAGACGAGCACCCGCGCCCGTGGATTGCGCGCGCGGATGTTGCGGATCGCCTCGAGCCCGCTGGCGCCGGGCATCGAGATGTCCATCACGACGACGTCGGGGTCGTGCGTCTTGAAGGCGCCGTAGGCATCCGCGGCGTTGTCGGCTTCCGCCACCACGTGCAGATCGCCCTGGCTCTCCAGCACACGCCGGTAACCCTGACGGACGATCGGATGGTCGTCGACCAGCAGCACCGAGATGCCTGTTGCTGCGACATCGCTCATGGCGGCCTCATGCGGCAAGCGGGATCGTCGCGGCGACGCTGAGCCCGCGATTGGCGGGCATGATCGACAATGATCCGCCGGCGGCTGCGACACGCTCGCGGATGCCGGTGAGGCCGAAGCCGGCCGAGCGCGCCACGCGTGCAGCATCGCCGCCGCCGTCGTCCTCGACGCGGATCAGAAGCGCATCGTCCTCGCCCGCGCACCGCTCGACGTGCAACGAGATCTTGCGGGCCGTACCGTGGCGCAGCGCATTGGTCAGGCATTCCTGGGCGACGCGATAGGCGGTTGTGGCGGCCGGACCGCTGATGTCGGTGAGATCGCCCTTGAGGTCGAGCTGGATCGTCGGCTGCGTCGCACTCTGCGAGCGCCAGCTGTCGACGAGGTTGACGAGGCTCGCTTCCAGCCCAAGCTCCTCGGGCAGGGGATTGCGCAGCCGCTTCAGCGCATCGCGCAGCGAGGCCATCAAGTTGTGCGTGGCCTGCGAGATCATGCGCGCGTCCTGCGCGATGCCATGATCCTTGTCTCTCGTGCTCGCGGTCTCGATCGTGTTGGCGAAGGCGAGGATGGCGGAGAGATTTTGCCCGAACTCGTCGTGCAGCTCGCGGGCGAGCGCGCGACGCTCGTCGTCGCGGATCTCGATCAGGCGCCGCGTCAGCGCCGCGCGCTGTTCGACGGATTCTTCCAGCCGGCTGCCGAGTTTCTCGACAGCGCCGCCGATCATCCCAAGCTCCATGGAGCGGAAGCGCGGCAGTTTCGTGCGGTACTGGCCGCGCGCCATGCGTTGCAGGGCAAGCACAATGGCGCGCGCCGGCGCCAGCGTGTGCGCGATCGCGAGCGAAGCGAGCAGCGCGATCGCGGCCGCCATCAGCAGCGCGACGTCGATCACGTTGAGAACGTACTCCCAGGCGAGCGAGATTGCGGCCACTTCATCCGGGGTCGCAACCACCGTTCCGGCGGCCGCGGCGCGGGGGCTGACGGGCCGCACCACTTCGGCGTGGCTGCCGAGGAAGGTCGGAACGACGGCAGCGAACCAGCGTGGCGGCGTCCGGCCGATCCCCTGGCTCTGGCCGCACAGCGGCTTCTCGAATGCGGTCGCAGGCTGGAACTCGACGCAGACGCCCGGCGAGATCAGCTTCATGGTCTCCAGCGTCCGCCACTCCGGAACCGGCACGAGATGCTCGCGCATTCTGCTGCTGCGCAGCAGGAGCTCATGCCAATACAGCGCCTGAAGCGCCTGCGCGACCCGCTGCGCGGACGCCGCAGTGGCCCGGTCGACGCTGCGATAGGCATCGAATGTGGCCCATATGGTCGCTGCGCCCAGGCACAGCGCAACGATGAGAAGCAGACGGGCGACAAGCTGAAGCACGAGGCGCATGCGATCACCCCAAAGTTTGGTAAGCTCAGCCTAACAACGCAGCCAGGCCTTGCCAATTGCAGGGAATGGCAGGAACGCAGCTCGGGCAAATTTCCCAAGCCGGATTGGGCATGGCTCTTTGGACCGGGCGCGCCGGCTTTGATCTAATCGGGGTGGAATCGTTGCAGGCTGATCCCTGCAGGTCAGGAGCAGTGCAGCATGAGTTCGATGACGATTGGACCGATCGCGAACACTGCGACCGACCCATCCGAGCGCAGCGCGCTGCTGTTCTGGATGATTTTTACGGGGCTATCGATCTTTGCGGTCGTGCTGCTGTGGCGGTTCGGCCTGATCCATCTGATGCTGACCTCGGACCGAACCTATATTTCGAGTGTGATCGCGGTGCTCTACATCCTGACCTGCGGTCATTGCTTCCTGCGCACGCGGGCGATCGCGCGTGAGGGGGCGGCTGCACGGCGCTGCCGCGCGGTGCTGGCGGCGCCCGATGGCAGCAAGGTGCTCGATGTGCGCGCACCCGCGCTGCCGCGCGGGCTGGTGCGCGATCATATTGAGAGCCTTGTGATGAAGGCCGCCGCGCAGGATTACCGACCGGTCGACCAGACGCTGCTGCTGCGGACGCTGGCCGACCGCCTGCGCGGCTCCAACGGGTTCGGTGCCTTCGTCTCCGACACGCTGATGAAGCTCGGCCTGCTCGGCACCATCATCGGCTTCATCATCATGCTGGCGCCGATTGCCGGACTGGATGCCGCCGACAAGGTCGCGATGCGCTCCTCGATGGGGCTGATGAGCGACGGCATGGCGGTTGCCATGTACACGACGCTGGCGGGTCTCGTCGGTTCCATCCTGGTCCGCATCCAGTATTACATGCTCGATTCCGCGACCCAGCGGGTGTTCTCCGATGCCGTGGTGCTGACGGAGACCTATGTGACTCCGGTTCTCGAGCGCAAAGGCGCTGGAACGCCGTCATGATGGACGATTTCGGTCTCTATCCGCGCGAGGAGCCGTTTGATCCCTTGGGCGTGATGCTGTTCAAGGCGCTCCAGGTGGTCGCCTTCCTGTTCTTCCTAGCGCTGCTCGCGGTCTCTCCCGACGCCAAGGAGGGCAAGATCGACTCCAAGGCCGAGTTCATGATCACGCTGGACTGGCCGGACAACCACCCGGACGATCTCGACCTCTTCGTGCAGGATCCCGCCGGCAACATCGCCTGGTATCGCCACCGCGAGGCCGGCTTTCTCACGCTCGATCGCGACGATCGCGGCGGGGCCAACGACTTCATCATGGTCAACGGCAAGAAGATCGCCTCGCCCATCCGTGAGGAGATCGTGACGGTGCGCGGCATCGTCGCCGGCGAATACACCGTCAACGTCTCACATTTCGTCGCCACGACGGGCGAGCCGGTGACGGCCAATGTGAAGGTACAGAAACTCAATCCGACCGCGCAGGTGGTCTTCGACAACAAATTCACGCTCGACCACACCGGTGACGAGAAGACCGCGGTGCGGTTCCGGCTCGACGCCGAAGGCAAGGTGGTCAATGTCGACCAGCGGCCGAAATCGCTGCTCGAGACCTTCCGCAGCACCTGGCGCAATGGGGCCGATCTCGACCCGAGGACCGGTGTGAGCAAGAACGCTGCGAGGATCCGTCGTGACTAATCTGCCGACGGTCATCCTCACGCTTTCAATCGCCTATGCCGTGATCGGCGCGCTGCTCCTGGTCGTGCTGGTCTATGCACGGCTGCACTGGTCGCTGAAGGCGGTCGCGGTGGTCGTGACCAGTGCCTTCTATGTCGTCAGCTTCACGGAAATGCGCGGGCTGCTCGGCTGGGCCAGCACGGACCGGCTGCCCACCGCGTTCAAGCTGCTCAAGGCGCGGATCGTCGAGCCGCATTCGCTGGAGGGCGATCCCGGCTCGATCTATCTGTGGGTCGAGGAACTCGACGAGGATCACCGTCCGAGCGGAATTCCGCGCGCCTTCCGCGTCCCCTACAACGACACCCTGGCCGACAAGACCCATGCAGCCGAGAACGAGATCGCTGCGGGCCACCCGCAGGGCGGGCGCGCGGCGGATTTCGGCGGCGGCGAGGGCAGCCTGATCGACATGGTCCGGGAATATGTGACGCCCAAGGTCATCCTTGAGACCAGCGGCGGCGATTCCTCGACCGGGGAGTTCAACGCCCCGCCGGCCGGCGCGCAAGGAGCGGTGTTCACCCCGCTGCCGCCCCCCCGGATGCCGCCCAAGGACGAGCAATAGCCTCTTCACCATTGCAGAAGCGCAGCGCTGGTCAATCGCCCTGCGCTGGCGCATCTTGCCCGCCTCCCTCAAATTGGCTTTATCGGCGTCAATTAAGAATTTGTGGGTGGAGGGTGCGTGCTTCTCGCTGTCTTCTCGGATATCCACGGCAACCGGCAGGCGTTCGAGGCGTGCCTGAAGGTGGCCCGCGCGAAGGGCGCGGAGCGGTTCGTCATGCTCGGCGATTTCGTCGGCTATGGTGCCGATCCGGAATGGGTCGTGGATACCGCGATGGAGCTGGTCGCCCAGGGCGCCGTCGCCGTCCGCGGCAATCACGACCAGGCGGTGAACTCCGCGTCCGAGACCATGAACAATGAGGCCCAGATCGCGATCGAATGGACGCGCGGACGGCTCGACGTCGCACAGCGCCGTTTTCTTGCCGAGCTGCCGATGCTCGTCGAGGACGGCGACCGTTTGTTCGTGCACTCGGAAGCGTCTCATCCCCAGCGCTGGCACTACATTCGCTCGACGGCGGACGCTGCCAAGAGCCTGATATCGACCCCGGCCCATGTGACCTTCTGCGGCCACATTCACCGTCCCGCGCTCTATTCGATGTCGGTGACGGCGAAGATGACGGGCCTCGTACCCAAGACCGATGTTTCCGTGCCACTCCTGCGCGGGCGGCAATGGCTGGCCGTGCTCGGTGCGGTCGGCCAGCCGCGCGATGGTGATCCATCGGCGGCTTTCGTGCTGTTCGATACGGTCTCGTGCCAGATCACGTATTGCCGCGCGCCCTATGACGTCGCGAGCGCGGCGAACCGGATCCGCGAAAACGGCCTGCCGCACTGGCTCGCCGACCGGCTGTTGGAGGGGCGTTAAAGGCCGATGCCGAAACCCCTGGTCGAACCCGGCGCCGTGATCGACGGCTACACCATCGGCGAATGCGTGCATGCCGGCGGCATGGCGACGCTTTGGACCGTCACCCATGCCGATATCGACGCGCCGCTGCTGATGAAGATCCCGAGGGCGTCAGAAGGCGAGGACCCGGCGGCGATCGTCTCCTTCGAGATGGAGATGATGATCCTGCCCCGGCTGACAGGCCCCCACGTGCCGCACTGCTATGGCACCGGCGATTTCGCGCACCAGGCCTATGCCGTGATCGAGCGCATTCCGGGCGCCACGCTCTACAAGCGGCTGCCTGATCTGCCGCTGCCTTACGAGGAGGCGCGGCTGCTGGTCGCGAAGATCGCGGCCGCGCTCGCCGATCTTCACCGGCAGAACGTGATCCATCACGACATCAAGCCGAGCAGCATCATGTTTCGCGACAGCGGCGAGGCGGTGCTGATCGACTATGGCCTATCGCACCACGATCATCTGCCGGATTTGTTGCAGGCGGAGTTCCGCCTGCCTTACGGCACGGCGCCTTACATGGCGCCGGAGCGGCTTCTGGGTGTGCGTGACGATCCGCGCAGCGATCTGTTTTCGCTCGGCGTACTGCTCTATTTCTTCACCACTGGCGAGCGGCCGTTCGGCGAAGGCGAGACGCTGCGCGCGATGCGCAAAAGGCTGTGGCGCGATCCGCATCCGCCGCGCAAATTGCGCGCCGACTATCCGCCCTGGCTCCAGGAGGTGGTGTTGCGCTGCCTCGAGATCGAGCCGGAGTGGCGCTATCCGACCGCGTCCCAGCTCGCCTTCGATCTCGCCTATCCGGACCAGGTCAGGCTGACCGCGCGTTCGGAACGGATGAAGCGCGATCCCTGGACCGTGGCGTGGCGGCGTCGCTTCAACCAGGACGTCAAGCAGCCGCGGGCAAAGTCGGATGTCGCGGAGCAGATCGCCTCGAGTCCGATCCTCGCGGTCGCGCTGGATACCATGGAAGGCGCGCCGGAGCTGAACGAGGCGCTGCGCATGACGACGGAACGCATTCTGGCAACCCTGCCGTCAGCGCGGCTTGCCTGTCTCAACGTACTGAAGCTCAACCGTATCGCGATCGACCGTACCCTGGACGAGCAGGGTTCCAACAAGCACATCGATCGGCTGGTCGCGCTCCGGCATTGGGCCATGCCGCTCAAGCTGGACGAGAGCCGGCTGTCGGTTCATGTGCTGGAGGCCGTTGATCCCGCGGCCGCGGTCTTGGAGTTCGCCGAGGTCAACCAGGTCGACCACGTCATCATCGGCGCACGGCAGGGCTCGTTGAAGCGCACGCTGCTCGGCAGCGTCTCGGCGAAGGTGGCCTCGGAAGCGACCTGCACCGTCACCGTGGTGCGGCCGCCGAGGATGGCTGCGGCGAAACCAGACGCCGGCGTGGTGTGGGGCTAGGAAAGATCACGCCGCGTGCGCGGTGTGAACGGCGCGCTTGCGGCGGATCGGCCAGGAGAACTGGGGCCACGGCTCGCCGTGGTCCGCGCTGCCGCCGAAGTATTGAATGATCTCGCGGCAGGGCTCGCAGTTGAAGAGGTTACGCGACGCGGATGCCTTGGTCATTTCCTTCAGACAGTTCGGGCAGTGCGGTTTCATCAGTCTTGGTCCAAATAGTCGAGGTTCGGGTGCGGACGACGCGGGATGCGGCACCTGCGTTTCGGCTCACGCTCGACAAGGGCGATCTGCATGGCGTCAGGCCCGATAGCGGTTGCTGCCGATGATGCGGGTCGAACGCGCCGGGGCCCTTACCGGTCCGGCCGACGGGCCGAACACTACGAACGCACAAAAACCAATCCACAACGCCACGCCAGTCCAAACCAGGGTCGTCGTCATGATGTGCTCCTGTCCAATCAGGCAGGAATCACTAGCGGTGATTTGCACGAATCAGGGAAGCCCGGAGGAGTACGGGTCGTGGTTGCAATTTCAGGCATTGCCCGTCGCAACACCCGCAAGTACCGCAGGTTTGCGGGCGCGTCTTGAAGCTTTAGATCGCTTCGCCGCGGGCCCCGAGCGCCGCGTTGCGGATCGCTGCGATGTTGGTCTTGTAGGCGTCCTGCGTGCCGCCTTTGAACACGGAGGTGCCGGCGACGAAGGCATTGGCGCCGGCGGCTGCCAGCGCGCCCGCATTGTCGGGGCCGACGCCGCCGTCGACTTCGATGTCGATCGGCCGGCCCGCTGTCATCGCGCGGATGTCGCGGATCTTGCCAATCGCGGAATGGATGAAGGCCTGGCCGCCGAAGCCCGGATTGACCGACATCACCAGCACGAGGTCGACCAGGTCGATCACATATTCGAGCACGCTGATCGGCGTGCCCGGGTTGAGCGAGACGCCGGCCTTCTTGCCGAGCCCGCGGATCGCCTGCAGCGAGCGGTGCAAATGCGGACCCGCCTCGGCATGCACCGTGATGTGGTCGCAGCCGGCCTTGGCAAAGGCCTCGAGATAGGGATCACAGGGCGAGATCATCAGATGCGCGTCGAACACCTTCTTGGTGTGCGGGCGCATCGCCTTGATGACGTCGGGGCCGTAGGAAATGTTGGGAACGAAGTGCCCGTCCATCACGTCGAGATGGATCCAGTCGGCGCCTGCGGCGTCCACCGCGCGCACCTCTTCGCCGAGCTTGGAGAAATCCGAGGCCAAGATCGAGGGCGCAATTGCCAGGGGGCGGGGGGCGAAGGCTTGGGTCATGGCGCGGTTTCCCGTGGCGGCCGAAGGGACGAATGGCCTCGCCTAACATGGGCCTCTCAACCGGGCAATGCAGGAAGGGCGAGCTTCCTGTGGGCGGAAAATTCTGCCGTCGGCGGCATGAATTGCCGATGTTCCCTGGTCCTGAAAAGCATGGTGGATACGGATTTCATTGAGTTTTTCGCGCTGGCACGTCGCTTGCTGACCTCACGGCCAGAACATTGGCCGCGGCATGCCGCATGGTTGGAGTTGTGCAATGTTGTTTGCGCTTGGCGCCGTATCGACTGCGCTCGATGCCATTCAATCGCTGACGAATTCGAAATCGTCGTCGTCGACGCAGAAGACCGGATCGTCGCAAGGCGCGACCGATCCGTTCGCGATCGACACCAGCAGCAACAGCACGAGCAGTGGCGCGACCTCATCGGTCAATTCCGGCAATTGCGCGCAGATCTCGCCGGAGACGATGAGCGCGCTGATCGCCGCGCAAAGTCAGTCGTCGGACGGCACGAGTGCCACGAGCAGCTCGACCACCTCCACGTCATCGAGTTCGACCTCGACGAGCCAGGACGACGCGCTGAAGGACCTGTTCTCGAAGCTCGACGCGAATGGCGATGGTCAGATCACCAAGTCCGAGTTCGAAAACGCGCTGGGGGCCGGCGGCACCAATCTGGCGCAGGCCGACAAGGTGTTCTCCAAGCTCGATACCAATTCCGACGGCAGCGTCAGCCTCGACGAGATGTCGAAGGCGCTGAAGGGCGCCGGCGGCCATCATGGCGGCCACCATCATGCGCAGGCTGCGAGCAGCTCGGGCGATGCGTCAGGCAGCGACTCGGATTCCTCGTCGTCCTCGTCGAGCGGCGGGTCGACCTCGACCACGTCGACCGGCGCCGACGGCTCGACCACCACCACCGTCACCTATGCCGACGGCTTCAAGATGACGACGACGGTGCCGGGCGCGTCGAACTCTTCAGGCACATCGGGCGGCGGCAATTCCCCCTATGACTGGTTTGCGCAGATGATGCAGCGCCAGGGGCAGGGATCGTCCGCTGCCTCGGCCGCTTCCTCGATGTCGATGAGCGTGTAAGCGCGCTCTGAAGCCCTAGCCGAACCGGTCCTTCCACGTGGGCTGCGCGCCCGGGAACGGAAGCGCGGCCGCGTTGTAGACGCCGCGGGCGATGGCGCGGGCGACCACGTTGGCGGCGACCATGCCGAGCTCGGTCATGCCGACGATCGGATCGATCGGCTTCGCGCATGTCGCGGCGGCAAACAGCACGTCACCATCGGTCGGGGCATGCACCGGATAGATCGCTCGGGCAAAGCCGGTATGCGCGATCATCGCCAGCCGCTTGGCCTGGGGCTTGGTCAGCACCGCATCGGTGACGACGACGCCGATCGTGGTGTTCTCGCGCTCGGTCGCAGCAGGGCCGCCCTTGATGCGCATCCTGAGCATGTCGTCCGTAAATGCATCAGGCAGTCCGCGGCCGCCGAACTCGCCGTCGACCTCGAACGGCGCCGCCCAGAACCACGGTCCGTCGCCGATGGTGGCGCTGCCGACTGCATTGACGGCGATGAGCGCCGCGACCTTGACGCCGCCACTGGTGACGGCTGACGCCGAGCCGATCCCGCCCTTGAGAGTCGCTGTGGTGGCACCGAAGCCGGCGCCAACGCTGCCGAGCGCGAACTCCGTCCCGGCGGAGACGGCAGCAGCATAGCCGAGATCGCGATAGGGCGCGAAGCGGCCCCACGCCTTGTCGCCGCCGTTGAGCAGATCGAACAGGATCGCGCCCGGTACCAGCGGGATCAACGCGCCGCGGATATTGAGGCCGCGGCCTTGTTCGGCGAGCCAGGCCTGGACGCCGCCGCCGGCCTCGATCCCGAACGCGGAGCCGCCGGACAGCGCGATCGCGTCAACGCGTTCGACCGTGCTGGCAGGATCGAGCAACGCGTCCTCGCGCGTGCCGGGCCCGCCGCCACGAACGTCGATCGCCGCCACCGCCGGCTGGTCGAACACGATCGCCGTCGTGCCCGAGGCGAGTTTTGCATCATGGGCGTGGCCGACGCGGACGCCGGCGATATCAGTGAGGAGATTTTTCAAGGACGGCACTCCATGCGCTGCATCGCCTCAGCGATAGCGCAGGCGAGCGGCAGGCTCAACTCGCCAGCGCCATCCTGAGCATCCTGGCGAGCTCCGACTTGCGGTAGGGCTTTGCCAGCAGCAGCACGCCGGAATCGAGTCGGCCGTGATGGACGATGGCGTTTTCCGTGTAGCCCGAGGTGAACAGCGTCTTCATATCCGGGCGCCGTCGCGCCGCCTCGTCGGCGAGCTGGCGGCCGTTCATGTTGCCGGGCATGATGACGTCGGTGAAAAGCAGGTCGATGTCCGTGTCGGCGTCGATGATGACGAGGGCTTCGGCGGCGTTGGCGGCCTCGAGTGCGGCATAGCCGAGGCTCTTGATCTGGGTCACGACATACTGCCGCACCAGCGCGTCGTCCTCGACGATCAGGATCTTTTCGTCGCCGCCGGCGATGGGCACGTTCTGGAGCGCCTCGTATTCGGTTTCCTGCACGCCGGTGGAACGCGGCAGGTAGATCTTCACACTCGTGCCGTGGCCTTCCTCGCTGTAGATCTTGATGTGTCCGCCGGACTGTTTGACGAAGCCGAACACCATGCTCAGGCCGAGGCCCGTGCCCTTGCCGACCTCCTTGGTGGTGAAGAAGGGATCGAATACGCGCTCGATCAGGTCCGCCGGAATGCCCGTGCCGGTGTCGCTTACAGCGATCATCACGTAATTGCCGGCGAGGACGTCGGGATTCATGCTGGCATAGCCGTCGTCGAGGAAGATGTTGCGGGTCTCCAGCACCAGCGTGCCGCCGTCGGGCATGGCATCGCGCGCGTTCAGCGCAAGATTGAGGATCGCGGTGGAGAGTTGGCCCGGATCGACCAGGGCGGGCCAGGCATCCTCGGTGAGCTGCGGCATGATGGTGATCTGCTCGCCGAGCGTCGGGTGCAGCAGCTTGGCCGCCTCGAGCGTCAGCGCATTGACGTCGATTTCGCGCGGCTGAAGCGGCTGCTTGCGGGCGAAGGCGAGCAAATGCTTGGTCAGCTGCGCGCCGCGCTCGGCGGCATCGTCGATGAGCTTGGTGATGGCGGCGAGCTCGGGCCGGTCGGCGACCGCATCCGCCAAGATGCCGATCGTGCCGGTGATGACGGTGAGCACGTTGTTGAAATCGTGGGCGACGCCGCCGGTCAGCTGACCGATCGAATCCATCTTCTGCGCCTGCCGGAACTGGGCTTCCGCAGCCTGCTTCTCGGTGAGGTCGCGACCGATGAAGAAATGGCGCTTCACGGGCTCCGACCAGGTCCCCATCCAGTTTAGCGAGACCTCGTGACCGTCATAATGGTAGTAGCGCGCCTCGAAGCTGCGCTTGGTCTGGCCGCGGCGCGCCGCGCGCATCTCGCCCCGCGTTCTATCGAGGTCGTCGGGATGGATGAAGTCGGTCGCGCAGTGCCCGATCATGTCGTCCGGGCTCAAGCCGAGAATGTCCTGCACGCTCGGGCTGACCTGGATGAAATTGCCAAAACCGTCGGTGACCAGGATCAGATCGCGCGAGGTTTCGAAGATGCGCTGGCGCTCCTCGGTCTCACGGCGCAGCTTCTCGCGCGATTGCTTTTCCTCGGTGATGTCGTGGGCGATCTTGGAGGCGCCGATGATTTGCCCGCTGTCCGACCGCAGCGGCGTGACATTCAGGATGACGTCGAGTTGACGGCCGTCCTTGCGGAGACGGACCGTCTCGTGCTGAGCGATCGACTCGTTGCTGCTGATGCGGTTGAGAATGCCCCTGGCTTCGGCCCTCCGGTCCTCCGGCACCACGAGGTAGATCGACTGGCCAATGGCTTCGGCGGCCGGATAGCCGAACAGGTGCTCGGCAGCCTTGTTCCAGCCCGTGATGATGCCGTCGAGCGACTCGGTGATGATGGCATCGTTGGAGGACTCGACGACGGCGCCGTAGAGCGCGAGGCGTTTGCCGTAGAAGTCGCGATCCGAGGCCGACTGCTCGCGCAGACGGCCGACGAGGCCGACGATGTGCGCCTGAAGGCGGACGTTCTCGATCAGCAGCACCGCAAGCACAAGGATTGCGGCGCAGAGGCCGTAGAGGCGGCCGGCGTAGAACCCGAGATCGAAACGGGCACTGTTGAATATCCCCGACAGGGCGATATCGAATAGCCAGGCGCACATCACCGCCATGAGCCAGACGTCGATCACCGTATGCGGCCGCTTGAACCACAGACCAATCAGGGCGGCAAAGCTCAAAGACCACACGAAGGAGATCACGCCTACCTGCATGGTCGTGAAGCCGCCGCCGTCCTTCAAAAGTGGCGGAAGCAGACCGTGCCCTGCGGTAACGATCCAGGTGAAGGCCGTCACTGCTGCGCCGACACCGAGCAAGCTGCCAATGATCGCGTTTCGTGTCGAAACGGAGATTTCGGTTCCCCCGTTCACCCCCTTGCACCAGACATAGGCCAGCACGAACACTGGAAAGCCGCCGTGCCAGATCATGTAGAGCCACGCGGTTGTCTGCGGGCCGGCGCCAAACAGCCCATTCGGCGTGAACAGGCCGGGAAAGCTGAGCGCGTGGACCAGGGCGGCTGTTGCTGTGAACAGATAGCCGCTTGAAAGCCACAGCAGTGCGCGGGTCCGCAACACCGCAAATTGCGACAGGAGCAGGACCGCGGTGATGATGTCGCTGACGGCGAGCGCCGACTGGTAGCTGGCGATGAAGGCCGGCACCTGGATCAGCGGCGTACCCGCGAAGGGCACTGCCAGCGCGAACAGGACCGCGGAGATGCCGACGATCGCCAATGCTGCAGTGCGATCGCTCTGCGTGGCCGGCAAGGTCGAAAGGAATGTGCTTCGGTCGTTCTTTGCGTGCACGTTGACCTCGCGTTGGGTCGGCATGGGGCTCGTCCACGTGACTTCGTTGGCCGGCTGCCTGGTCCCCATCGTAGCCGGCTCCGGGCGCGCGTCCGAACGGGATGCGCCCACGACTCAACCGAGGGTTACAGCTTACTTAACTTGGACAGGGACTCGGAATAGGCAATCGGTAAGGTTGGCTTTACTAGACCGCCCCATACTGCCTTGGCGCACGTCGCCGTTGAATTGAACCAATTAATGATACGAATCCGGGAGTTGTTCCCATGCCCCGTGTCCTTGTTGTCGACGACCAGAAGGACGTCCGCGCCATGGTCTCGATCGTCCTTCGGGTCAACCGCTATGACGTAGTTGAAGCGGAGAGCGGCGCGGCCGGCCTGAGGGCCTTCGGCGAGAGCGTTTTCGACGCAGCGATTGTCGACATTTTCCTGACCGACACCAGCGGTATCGAGGTCATGGCCGGTATTCGCGAGCGGGTCCCCGGATTTCCGATCGTGGCGGTATCAGGCATGACGGCGCTGGACTTCATCGGCGAGGCGCCCGGCCTTGACGGCGTGGTCTGCCTGCAAAAGCCGTTTCGACCGAACGACCTGCTGCAAGCGCTCCTGAAAGCGCAAGAGGCTGCGGGCGGCGAATTGTCCGCGGCCGTCTGATCGGACTGCAAAAGAAAACGCCCCGGCGAACCGGGGCGTCAACGTCGGTGCGGTTAAAGGGGCAGGCGTGCTGTCTCAGGTGCCGTTGCCCTTGATCTCGGCGTAGTTGCCCTTGGCGTCCCACTTGTAGACGACGTAGTCGAGCTGCTTGATGTCGCCCTTGGCGTCATACTCGATCGGGCCGATCACGGTGTCCCACTTGCCGGCCTTCATCGCTTCCATGACCTTCTTGGGGTCGGTGGTGCCGGCCTTCTTGGCAGCCTGCGACCAGACCTGCATCGCCGCGTAGGTGTAGAGCGTGTAGCCTTCGGGATCGATGTTCTTGGCCTTGAACGCGTCGACGATCTTCTTCGCGGTCGGCTTATCGCGCGGATCGGGGCCGAAAGTGAACAGCGTGCCTTCGCCGGCGGGGCCAGTGATGGAGGCGTATTCCTTGTCGGCAAGCGCGTCGCCGGCCATCAGGATCGTCTTGAGGCCCTGGTCGCGCATCTGGCGCAGGATCAAGCCGCTTTCCTGGTGGTAGCCGCCGACATAGACGAGATCGATGTTATCGCGCTTCAGACGCGAGACGATCGCGTTAAAGTCCTTGTCGCCCTTGTTGTAGGACTCGTACATCTTCTCGATGATGCCGGCCTTGTTGAGCGCCTTCTTGGTCTCGTCCGCCAGACCCTTGCCGTAGGTGGTCTTGTCGTTGAGGATCGCGATGTTCTTGCCCTTGAAGTTCTTGGCGATGTACTGCGCCGCGATCAGGCCCTGCTGATCGTCACGGCCGCAGACGCGCGCCACGTTCCAGAGCTTGCGCTCGGTGAAGAGCGGGTTGGTCGACGCAGGTGTGATCTCAAGCACGTTGCCGTCGGCATAGGCTTCCGACGCCGGGATCGACGACGACGAGCAATAGTGCCCGGCGACGAAGGGGATCTTGGCACCGGCGATCTTTTCCGCAATCGAGCGCGCCTGCTTGGGATCGCAGGCATCGTCCTCGACGTTGAGCGCGAGCTTCTTGCCGTTGACGCCGCCGGCCGCGTTGATATCAGCCACGGCCATCTCGGCGCCGTTCTTCATCTGCCGGCCGAATGCGGACTCCGTGCCTGTCATCGGGCCTGCGACTGCGATGGTGACATCCTGCGCGAATGCCGCGCTCGACAGCGCGATCGATGCGCCGAATGCCAGACCGATGAGCTTCAGTGATTTCATGAGATACCTCGTGGGTGATCGCCTGTGGAAGTTGCCGGGTTGGCCCGGTTCAAACCGGCGCCATTCTTGATTGAATCCCGGGAGAAGTCACCGGCAAAATACGGGCATAAGGGCAGATATTTCGGCGCATTCCGCCGCGTTCGAGGCGGACTCACCCGACCCTGGGCGGCTAGCCGTGCCGGCCGCCTTCCAGATAGGCGGCGCGAATCTCGGGGCGCTGCAGCAACTCGGCGCCGGTTCCGGCAAGTGTGATCAGGCCATTGACCATGACGTAGCCGCGATGGGCGAGCTTGAGCGCATGGTTGGCGTTCTGCTCGACGATCAGGACGGTCAGGCCGTCCTGCCGGTTCAGGGTCCGGATGGCGTCAAAAATCTGGCGGGCGATCAGCGGCGCGAGCCCCAGCGAGGGTTCGTCGAGCAGGAGCAGGCGCGGGCGGCTCATCAATGCGCGCCCGATCGCGAGCATCTGCTGCTCGCCGCCGGACAGCGTGCCGCCGCGCTGGACGTAGCGCTCCTTCAGCCGCGGAAACAGCGCGAAGACGCGTTCCAGCGTGGCCTCGCGCTCCGCATCGGTGCATTCGGTGGAGTCCGCGCCCATCTGGAGGTTTTCCGCCACGCTCATGCGCGGAAAGATGCGGCGGCCTTCCGGGGACTGCGCGATGCGTAAGTGCGCGATCTCGTGGGTGGGGACGTCGGTGATGTCGCGGCCTTCGTACAGGATCTGGCCGGCGCGGGCGCGCGGCTTGCCGAAGATCGTCATCATCAGCGTGGATTTGCCGGCGCCGTTGGCGCCGATCAGCGCCACGATCTCGCCGGCATTGATCTCGACGTCGACGCCCTTCAGCGCCTCGATCTTGCCATAGGCGGCGCGCAAGCCGCGGATCGCGAGCAGGGGAGTGGGGGCGGAGGTCACGACCCGCTCTCCATCACGGCCACAGCCTCTTCCTCGTCGGTGCCGAGATAGGCGGCGATCACCTTGGGATCGTCGCGGACCTCTCGCGGCGTGCCCTGTGCGATCTTCACGCCATGGTCCATCACCACGATGTGGTCGGAGATCTCCATGACCACGGACATGTCGTGCTCGATCAGGAGGATCGAGGTGCCGAGCTCGTTGCGGATCGACAGCAACAGCTCGCTCAGCGCGGCGCTCTCGCGCGCGTTGAGGCCGGCGGCCGGCTCGTCCAGGCAGAGAAGCGCGGGCTCGGTGCACATCGCGCGCGCGATCTCGAGCCGGCGCTGGTCGCCATAAGCGAGATTGCCGGCAGCGTCATCGGCGCGGTCGAGCAGGTTGATCCGCCTGAGCCAGTCGGTGGCAAGCGCAATCGCCTGTTTCTCGGCGGCGCGATAGGTGGGGACGCCGATCAGGCCGAGAAACGTAAAGCCCGAGGCAAGCATCAGCGCGTTGTGCTGCGCCACCATCAGGTTCTCGAGCGCCGTCATGCCGGGAAACAGCCGGATGTTCTGGAAGGTGCGGGCGACCTTGGCCTGCTTGGCGATGCGGAAATCGTTGAGCCGTTCCAGCGCGATTTGCCGGCCATCGTCGTGGGTGAGGCGAATGGCGCCGCCGCTCGGCTTGTAGAAGCCGGTGATGCAGTTGAAGACGGTGGTCTTGCCGGCTCCGTTCGGCCCGATCAGCGCGGTGATCTTTTTCCGTTCAGCTGCGAACGACAGGTCCTGCACGGCGACGATGCCGCCGAAACGCATGGTGAGGCGGTCGACGCTGAGAATTGGCTCGCTGCTCATCCGTGCCCCTCCTTGACGAGGTCGGAGGAGATCGCTTGCGCCTTGGTCAGATACACGGTCGGGGCACGATGGCCGATGATGCCGCGCGGCCGCCAGATCATGATCAGCACCATCGCCATGCCGAACACCAGCATGCGGTAGTTCTCGAGGCTGCGGAACAGCTCGAAGCCGCCGATCATTGTGAGTGCCGCAAGCGCGACGCCGAGCTGTGAGCCCATGCCGCCGAGCACGACGATGGCGAGCACCAGTGCCGATTCCTGGAAGGTGAAGGATTCCGGGCTGATGAAGCCCTGGCGGGTCGCGAAGAACGCGCCGGCAAAGCCGCCGAACATGGCGCCTGTCGCGAACGCCGTGAGCTTGGTGGTCGTGGTGTTGATGCCGAGCGCGCGGCAGGCGACCTCGTCCTCGCGCAGTGCTTCCCAGGCGCGGCCAATCGGCAGCCGCCGCAGCCGGATCGTGACCCAGTTGGTGAGCAGCGCCAGCGCCAGGATCAAATAGAACAGGAAGATGATGCGGTGGGTCGACGAATACTCGATGCCGAGTTTTGCGGCGAGCCCGTCGTCGCTGTTGTCGAGCGGAATGCCGAACAGGGTGGGGCGCGGAATGCCGGAGACGCCGTTCGGCCCGCCGGTCAGGCTCTGCCAGTTGATGATGACGAGCCGGATGATCTCGCCGAAGGCGAGGGTGACGATCGCAAGGTAGTCGCCGCGCAGCCGCAGTACGGGGAAGCCGAGCAGCACGCCCCAGAACGCGGCGAGGATACCGGCGAGCGGCAGGCAGACCCAGAACGACCAGCCGAAATTGGTGGCGATCAGCGCGTAGGAATAGGCTCCGACCGCATAGAAGGCGACATAGCCGAGATCGAGCAGGCCCGCGAGCCCGACCACGACGTTGAGGCCCCAGCCCAGCATCACATAGGTGAGCACAAGGATCGCGAGGTCGAGGATGTAGCGCTGGTTATAGAAGATCACGGGCACCAGCAGCGTGAAGATCAGCAGTGCCGGCGCGAGGTAGCGGCCGATGAACGATATCCCGCTGTGCACGCCAGGTGGCACCAGCTTCTCGGCGCCGGTCGGGCCGATCCATTGCCTGAGCAGCTCGATCACGATCGAGCCGCCGAACACTGCGCCGACGAGCGAGGCGAGGTCGCCGAAGCGCGTCCAATAGGTGAGCTGGCCGTCGGAGCCCGCCTCGGTGCGGATGCCGACCATCAGCGAGAACAGCACCAGCGCAATCAACGCGTTGATGAAGGCTGTTTTCAGAAGGAAGGGGATGCCGGCGGTGCGACTTGCTTTGGTGGTCTCGTGCGGGGTGGCTGTCACGCGGGGCGGTCCGTCAGACTTTTTCGACTTCGGGACGGCCGAGCAGGCCGGTCGGCATGAAAATCAGCACGACGATCAGGATCGAGAACGCGGCGACGTCCTTGTACTCGACCGAGAAATAGGCCGACCAGAACGTCTCGATCAGGCCGATCGCGAGGCCACCGAGCATGGCGCCGGGCAGCGAGCCGATGCCGCCGAGCACGGCGGCGGTGAAGGCTTTGATGCCGGCGACGAAGCCCATGAAGAAATCGACCAGGCCGTAATAGAGCAAGTACATCAGTCCGGCGACCGCGGCGAGCGCGGCGCCGATCACGAAGGTCATGGAGATGGTGCGGTCGACGTCGACGCCGAGCAGCGCAGCCATGGTCTGGTCCTGCTCGCAGGCGCGCATGTCGCGCCCGAGCCGCGTGCGCGAGACCAGCCAGGTGAAGATCGCGAGCAGCACGATGGTGGTGAGAACCACCAAGATCTGGACGTTGGAGAGCCGGATCACGAAGCCGTCCGCGCTCTCATGCAGGGTGTAGCCGCCGGTGATCAGGGGCGGGATCGGCTTGACGCGCGCGCCTTGCGCTATCTGCGAGTAGTTGGTCAGCACGAAGGACATGCCGATCGCCGACAGCATCGGCGCGAGGCGGAAGGAATGGCGCAGCGGCCGGTAGGCGATGCGTTCGATGGTCCAGCCATAGAGCGCCGTAATCGCCATCGAGACCAGCAGCACGACCAGCAGGGTCACCGGGATCGCCGTCAGGCCGAGCGATATCAGGATCAGGAAGGTGATCAGCGCGATGAAGCCGCCGATCATGAAGATGTCGCCATGGGCGAAATTGATCATGCCGACGATGCCGTAGACCATCGTGTAGCCGATCGCGATCAGGCCGTAGATGGAGCCGAGCACGAGGCCGTTGATGAGCTGCTGGGTGAAATAATCCATAAGCTGCCGTTACCCAAACCTGACGCGACGCAAGGGGAGGTTTTCGAGAGAGTGCTTAAGTTTCTTCTCGGGCCCCGGCAGCCCTTGAGCGTTCTTCCCGTTTTGTAACAGGAGGAAACTGGCGGCTGCAACTGTCCATGTCTCGGCATAAAGGCTTGTACAGAGGTCATTTCGGCTAAGGATGTCATCTCCAGTTCCCGCAACTGCGAGGAACCGCGGTCGCGGAGCAACCAAAGTCGATGCCGACGGTTGTGTCCGCACTGACGTCCAACAAGGGAGTTCCCCCATGACGAACCAGCAGAACCAGAAGCCGGGCCAACAGAGCCAGAACCCCGGCCAGCAGGGCGGTGGCCAAAAGCCCGGCCAGCAGCAGCAGGATCCGCAGCGCCAGGGCGACAAGCCCGGTCAGCAGCAGGGCGGCCAGCACCGTCAGGACAACAAGTAGATTTGGGAACCAGTCCGGGAGCCCAGGAGGAGGTCCCGCCGTAAGGCGGGGCCTTTTTCATGGGCGCGCCGCCCCCATCGGGGCGGTTAAGGTAAACGAAGGGTTTAAATTGCCGCCACAGTCCGATGGGAGTTAGCTCCCGGCAAAGCCTTCCCTCGAAGGCGGGTAGCAGGCGAAGCGGGAAGCGGCATGTTCACGAATTGGCGGATCGGCTCGGTCAACGGCGCGCTGCTGGCGGCCTATTTCATTCCGGCCTGGACGATGGTCGCCTTCAACATCATGGTGGCGCCGGTGCACGGCCTCTATGAGCGGCCGAGCGTCGCGGTGGCGTTGTTCCTTAGCGATCAGCTCCAGATGTCCGGCATCAGCACGGTGCGTGCCGCCTGGCTGCTGGCACTCGGGCGGCTGACCGTGGTGGCATTTTTCGCGATCTATCTTGCGCTGCTCGCCATTCCGCGCACCCGCAAGAGCGGGGCCAGCGACGAGGCACTCGGCATTGCGCTCGCGATCGGAAGCCTGATCTCGTTTGTGAGCATGGTGATGGCCTCGAAGGTCGGCGAGATGGCCGCGCTTCGGCTGCACGCCACCGAGCTTCTGCTGCTGCTCGGTGCCGCGGTCGTGCTGGTGATCGAGCGGCCGGCGGCTACGCCGAAGACCGTCGACGTCGCGGACACGGCGCCGCTAGGCCTTGAGCAGGCCGAGCTCCTGCACAATCGCTGAGGCTTCCTTGACGGCGTGGTTCGCCGCCGGAACGCCGCAATAGATCGCCTGCTGCAGCAGAATTTCCTTGATGTCGTCGGGGGTGAAGCCGCCCTCGGCGAGCGCGGCGCGCACGTGCAGGCGGAATTCGTCCCATTGCCCAAGCGCGACCATGGTGCCGATCACCAGAACCCGCCGCGTGCGCTCGTCGAAATGCGGCCGCGTCCAGATCTCGCCCCAGGCGTAGCGGGTGATCATGTCTTGGAAGTCGGTGTTGAAGGCGTTGCGATTGGCGATCGACTTGTCGACCCAGGCATTGCCCAGCACTTTTCGGCGTACATTCATGCCGGCGTCGCGGCGCTTCTGGTCGTCCATTTGATCCTCCTCTCCGCCATTGCGAGCGTAGCGAAGCAATCCAGAAATGTGTCTGCACAGACCGTCTGGATTGCTTCGTCGCTACGCTCCTCGCAATGACGGTCGTTGCTAGCGTTGCGTCAAAAATCCAACCACCGCGTCGGTGAACACATGCGGTTGCTCGACATTGGAAATATGGGCGGCGTCGATGATGGTCATGCTGGCGCCGGGAATGTTCGAGCGGATCAGCTCGCCCGCAGAGATCGGGGTTGCCTGGTCGTGGCGGCCGGCGATCACCAGCGTCGGGCTTTTGATCTTCGGCAGCAGCGCGCGCTGGTCGAGCATCGACAGCGCCTCGCAGCAGGCGAGATAGCCCTCGACCGGGGTCGCGAGCAGCATCGCCTTCATCCTGGCGGTGATGTCAGGCTCGCGCTCGCGGAAATCCTGGGTGAGCCAGCCGGCGATCACGGCGTCGGCGACCGCGGCGATGCCGCCCTTCTTCACCGCGTCGATGCGCTCCAGCCATTTGGTCGGCTCGGCGTAATAGCAGGAGGTGTTGGCGAGGATGAGTTTGCCGAAGCGCTCCGGCGCGTTGGCGCCCAGCCATTGCCCGACCATTCCGCCCATCGACAGGCCGCACCAATGCACCTTCTCGATGTTGAGATCGTCGAGGATTGCGAGCACGTCGCGGCCGAAACGTTCCATCGAATAGGGCGCGGGGGCTACGCTTGACTTGCCGTGGCCGCGGCGGTCGTAGCGGATGACGCGAAACACCTGCGTCAGTGCCTTCATCTGCGGCTCCCACATCTGCAGGGTACAGCCGAGCGAGTTGGAGAGCATCAAGGTCGGCCCGCCGTCGCGGCCCTCGACGGAGACATTGATCAGGCAACCGTCGGCATCGATCATGGGCATGCGGCGTCTCCGTTTTACTTCCGCTCAGAGCAGCTCTATTCGCGGTCGAGGCTGTCGAGCAGCCGGTCAATCAAGGCCTGCGACGCCCCTTGATAGGCCATCGGCTCAAATAATGCCGTTATTTTCTCGGGCGTCAGATGCGCAGTGACCTGCGAATCGGCGGCGAGAACTTCGCGCAGATGTTTCTTCTCGGCAACCGCGCGCTTGCTGGCCGCCTCGATCAGATGATGCGCCTCGCTCTTGCCGATCTTGTCGGCGAGCGCAAAGGTGACGGCTTCCGCCATGATCAATCCGTGCGTCGCATTGAGA
Source organism: Bradyrhizobium ganzhouense (assembly GCF_049949285.1). Taxonomy (NCBI): domain Bacteria; kingdom Pseudomonadati; phylum Pseudomonadota; class Alphaproteobacteria; order Hyphomicrobiales; family Nitrobacteraceae; genus Bradyrhizobium; species Bradyrhizobium ganzhouense. Next base: position 6,013,698 of record NZ_CP181318.1, on the reverse strand, counting down.
TTGCTGCGCATGCGCACGGCATCGACATCCAGCCCTTCGGCGATGTCGACGATGGCCGCAAGCGCGCCCGAGGTGACCAGCATCAATTGCGGCAGCGTCGGCCATTCCGCGTGCCAGGGGCCGGCGCTGCGCTCGTGGTCCTGCACCTGGGCCGCAAAGATCGTCGCGGCGAGCTGCGGGGCCATGATCGCGCAGCCAAGCGCGCTTGCGGCCGCGACCGGGTTGCGCTTGTGCGGCATGGTCGAGGAACCGCCGCGGCCCTCGCCGGCGGGCTCGAAGGCTTCACCGACATCGGTCTGCATCATCAGCGAGACGTCGCGCGCGATCTTGCCGCAGCTACCGGCGAGAATCGCCAAACTTGAAGCGGCCTCCGCGATGCGGTCGCGATGGGTATGCCAGGGCGCTTCGGGCAGCGGCAGGTTCAGCTCCTGCGCCAACCGTTCGGCCACCGCGAGCCCGTTGTCGCCGAGGGCTGCGAGCGTGCCGGCGGCACCGCCGAATTGGAGCGCAAGGCCCTCGCGGCGGAGCCGCCGCAGGCGGCAGCGGGCACGGGCGAGGCTCGATGCGTATTCGGCGGCCTTCAGCCCGAACGGCATCGGCAGCGCGTGCTGAAGCCAGGTCCGTGCCACCATCGCGGTGTCGCGATGGGCGCGTGCAAGTGTCGCAAAGCCCTTGATGGCGCGGCTGAGATCAGCGTCCAGCACATCGATTGCAGCGCGCAAGCCGAGCATGGTCGCGCTGTCGATGACGTCCTGGCTGGTCGCGCCCCAATGCACGTAGCGCGCAGCCTCGCTGTCGGCCTTGCCGACATTGGCGGTCAGCGCCTTGACCAGGGGGATCGCGAGATTGCCCGACCGGGTCGCGGCCTCGGCCAGCGCAGCCATGTCGAAGGTGTCAGCCTTGCAGGCGGCTTCGATCGGGCTCACTGCGGACGCGGGAATCACGCCCGCGGCGGCCTCGGCCCGGGCCAGGGCTGCCTCGAAATCGAGCATATTTTGCAGGGTGGACCGGTCGTCGCAGACGGCGCGCATGGCAGCGCTCGACAGCATCGGCGCAAGCAGGGGGGAGAGGGCTGTGCTCATGTTGCGCCGGACCTAATCACCATGCTCCGGCTCTGCCAATCCCTGACTGACCGCACAAGACATTTTGCAGATGCGAATATGCATTGCACGTGACCGGGGGCTGCCCTTTCCTTTACGGCCTCCGTGCGTTACTTCAGCAATATTATTCTGATGCGATCCAAGTTCGATATCCCGGGAGGCACCCCATGGCCATGACGATGAACGGCGAAGTCCAGCTTGCGGCGCCGCGCGAGGCCGTGTGGGAGAAGCTCAACGACCCCGCGGTGCTGAAGACCTGCATCCCCGGCTGCGAGGAGCTGGAGAAGACCGACGACGGCGGTTTTCGCGCAACGGCGAAGATGAAGGTCGGCCCGGTCTCGGCGCGCTTCAAGGGCAAGGTGACGCTGAGCGATCTCGACCCGCCGAACGGCTACAAGATATCGGGCGAAGGCGAGGGTGGCGTGGCCGGCTTTGCCAAGGGCGGTGCGGTCGTGAAGCTCGCGGAGAAGGACGGCGGCACGCTGCTCTCCTATGAGGTCGAGGCGCAGATCGGCGGCAAGTTGGCGCAACTCGGGCAGCGCCTGATCAACGGCACCGCCAAGAAGCTGGCCGACGAGTTTTTCGCGAATTTCGCCAAGGCGGTACAGGGCTGAACATCCTCGCTTTGGTCATGGCACCTTGCGCCCGGGGCGATGTTGCCCCCGGGCATATTGGCCCATATGATGGGTTGGAATAATTATAAAAAAGAACCGCTTCGACGGGACCCGTCGGGGCGCTGATAGAGAGTGCTTATGGCGAAAATCTCCCTCATCGTGAACGGCAATCCTGTTACCGGCAATGTCGACCCGCGTACCCTTCTGGTGCAGTTCCTGCGCGAGAATCTCCGGCTGACCGGCACCCATGTCGGCTGCGACACCTCGCAGTGCGGCGCCTGCGTCGTGCATCTCGACGGCAAGGCCGTGAAATCCTGCACCACGCTGGCCGTGATGGCCGATGGCCACGAGGTCAAGACCATCGAGGGACTGGCCGCCGATGGCGCGCCGCTGCATCCGATGCAGGAGGCCTTCCGTGAGCATCATGGTCTGCAGTGCGGCTTCTGCACGCCCGGCATGATCATGACCGCGATCGACATCGTGCATCGCAAGGGCCACGAGCTCGACGACCACACCATCCGCGAGGAGCTGGAAGGCAATCTCTGCCGCTGCACCGGCTACCAGAACATCGTCGCCTCGATCGCCGCCGGCGCGAAGGCGATGGCGAAATCCGATCTCGCGTAACCGCGCGCCCACCGCGATCAGGACACCCTCATGTACGAATTCAAATACCATCGCCCCGGGACCGTGCGGCAGGCTGCCAACCTCCTGGTGAAGAACGAAGACGCCAAGGTGATCGCCGGCGGTCACACGCTGATTCCGGTCATGAAGCAGCGGCTTGCAAGCCCCCCGCATCTGGTCGACCTCTCCCACATCGAGGGGCTGAACACGATCGAGATGAAGGGCCGTTCGCTGGTGATCGGTGCCACCGCCAGGCATGCCGAGGTCGCGACCTCCGCCATCGTCGGCGAGGCGATCCCGGCACTGGCCGATCTCGCCGGCCAGATCGGCGATCCCGCCGTGCGCCACAAGGGCACGATCGGCGGCTCGCTCGCCAACAACGATCCGACCGCGGATTATCCGGCTGCAGTCCTCGCGCTCGGCGCGACCATCGTCACCAACAAGCGCCGCCTCAAGGCCGAGGACTATTTCCAGGGGCTGTTCTCGACCGCGCTGGAAGCCGACGAGATCATCACCAAGGTGATGTTCCCGCTGCCGAAGAAAGCCGCCTATATCAAGTTCCGCAACCAGGCCTCGCGCTATGCGCTGGTCGGCGTGTTCGTGGCACGGCGTCCCTCGGACGTGCGAGTTGCCGTGACCGGTGCCGGCTCGGACGGCGTGTTCCGTGTCGAGGCATTCGAGGAGGCGCTGAAGAAGCGGTTCTCGTCGAAGGTGCTCGATGGCATCGAGGTGCCGGCGGAAGGGCTGAACAGCGACATCCACGGCAGCGCCGAATACCGCGCCCATCTCATCGGCGTGCTGACGCGGCGCGCCCTCGACGCCGCCAATGCCAAGGAATGAGTGGGTCGCACGATCTGGCCCAATACTTGCCCCTTGTGAGGGCGTAGCGAGACTGGCTCTTTCATGACTTCAGCGACCTTGCCGGCATCGGTCGATGCGATGCTCGAACTTTTGACCTCGCGCGGCTATCTCGCCGAGCGGTCGCTGGCGACGGTGACGTATCTCTCGCTGCGCATGGGCCGTCCGCTGTTCCTCGAGGGCGAGGCCGGCGTCGGCAAGACCGAGATCGCCAAGGTGCTGTCGGCGGCGCTGGGGCGGAAGCTGATCCGCCTGCAGTGCTACGAGGGCCTCGACGTTTCCTCCGCGGTCTACGAGTGGAACAGCGCCGCGCAGATGATCGCGATCCGGATGGCGGAAGCCGCCGGCGACACCGACCGCGATCAGCTCTCAAGCGACATCTTCGCCGACCGCTACATGATCAAGCGGCCGCTGCTCCAGGCGCTGGAGCCTGACGTCGCTGGCCCGCCGGTGCTCTTGATCGACGAGCTCGATCGCGCCGACGAGGCGTTCGAGGCCTATCTCCTGGAAATCCTCAGCGACTTCCAGGTGACGATCCCCGAATTCGGCACCGTGAAGGCGCCGCATCCGCCGATCGTCATCATCACCTCCAACCGCACCCGCGAGATCCACGATGCGCTGAAGCGGCGCTGCCTCTATCACTGGGTCGACTATCCCGCGGCCGATCGCGAGCTCGCAATCGTCAAGTCGCGCGTGCCCGGCATCTCCGCAAAGCTGTCGCAGCAGGTCGTGCGCTTCGTGCAGGCGCTGCGTAACCAGGACTTCTACAAGTCACCTGGTGTCGCCGAGACCATCGACTGGGCTACCGCTCTGTCGGAGCTCGACGCTCGCTCGTTGACCCCGCAAGTGGTCGGCGACACGCTGGGCGCGCTGCTCAAATATCAGGACGACATCACCCGCATGCAGGGCGACACCCTGCAGAAGGTGCTGAAGGAAGCGACGAGCGAGAATTGATCTCGCGTCACGACTGACCTCGTCATCCCGCGCATCGCGACGAGACGAGTGAGAGTGCTGAGCCATGGCCATCAACCACCTCGCGCCTGAACAGACCGAGCAGTTTGCCGACAATATCGTCGGCTTTGCCCGTGCGCTGCGTGCGACCGGCATGCCGGTTGGTCCGGGCGCGGTGATCGATGCCATGAACGCGCTGCAGGTGATCGACATCGGCAGCCGCGCCGACGTCTTCACCACGCTGGAGGCGATCTTCGTCAAGCGGCACGAACATGCGCTGATCTTCAAGCAGGCCTTCAACCTGTTCTTCCGTGCCTCCGAAGAGTGGAAGCACATGCTGGATTCGGTGCCGCTGCCGGACCAGGCCAAGAAGAAGCCGGCGGCTGGGTCGCGTCGTGTCCAGGAAGCGATGTCGCAGCCGCGCATGACCGAGACTCCGCAGCACCAGGAGCAGGATCTGCGCCTGTCGGTCTCCGACAAGGAGATCCTTCAGAAGAAGGACTTTGCGCAGATGAGCGCGGCGGAGATCACCGAGGCGCTGCGTGCCATCGAGCGGATGCGGCTGCCGCAGGCCGAGCTATTGACGCGCCGGCAGCGGCCGGACGCGCGAGGCCTGCGTCTCGATTTGCGCCGCACCCTGCGCGCGTCGTTGCGCACCGGCGGCGACATCATCGACATCCATCATCTCGGGCGGATCGAGAAGCCGGCCCCGATCGTGGCGCTGCTCGACATCTCCGGCTCGATGAGCGAGTACACCCGCCTGTTCCTGCATTTCCTGCATGCGATAGGGGACGCGCGAAAACGCGTCTCGGTGTTCCTGTTCGGCACCCGGCTGACCAACGTCACCCGCGCGCTGCGCCAGCGCGATCCCGACGAGGCGCTGGCAAGCTGCTCGGCGGCGGTGGAGGACTGGGCCGGCGGCACGCGCATCTCGGCCTCGCTGCACAACTTCAACAAATTATGGGCCCGGCGCGTGCTGAGCCAGGGCGCCATCGTGCTGCTGATCTCCGACGGGCTGGAGCGGGAGGCCGATTCCAGGCTCGCTTTCGAGATGGACCGGCTGCACCGCTCCTGTCGGCGGCTGATCTGGCTCAACCCGCTGCTGCGCTTCGGCGGCTTCGAGGCCAAGGCGCAGGGCATCAAAATGATGCTCCCGCACGTTGACGAATTCCGCCCGGTACATAATTTGAGTTCGATCCAGGAGCTGATCACGACGCTCTCCGGGCCGCTGCCGCCGCATCACCGCAGCCTGATCCGCTCCGCAGCTTGAGAGGTTAAGCCATGCTCGATCGCGACGAGGATATTCTGAAGGCGGCGGAGGACTGGCAGAAGGCCGGCCGCGGCGTCGCGCTGGCGACGGTTGTCGAGACCTGGGGGTCGGCCCCGCGCCCGGCGGGCTCGAGCCTCGTCATCAACGACGAGGGCGCGTTTCTCGGCTCGGTCTCCGGCGGCTGCGTCGAGGGCGCCGTGGTCACCGAGGCCATGGACGTGATCCAGAGCGGCAAGCCCAAGATGCTCGAGTTCGGGGTCGCCGACGAGACCGCCTGGAATGTCGGTCTGTCCTGCGGCGGCACCATCCGCGTCTTCGTCGAGAAGGTCGGTTCGCCGTGAAGCTCGCAATTTTGCACGAACTCAATGCCGAGCGCGCCGCGCGCCGGCCGGTCATTCTGGTGACCGACACCGAGAGCGGTGAGCAGCGGCTGGTAAAGGCCAAGGACTTTGCGAAAGACCCGCTGGGTGCCGAGCTGGACAAGCAGCTTCGCATGGGCAAGAGCGCCAATGTCGAGGCCGGCGGCAAGAAGCTGTTCCTCAACGTCTACGCGCCGACCGCAAAGCTCGTCATCATCGGCGCGGTCCATATCAGCCAGGCGCTCGCGCCGCTGGCGCGCTCGCTCGGTTACGACGTCACCGTGGTCGATCCGCGCACGGCCTTTGCGAGCCCCGAGCGCTTCCCCGACATTCCGCTGGTCGCTGAATGGCCTGACACGGCGTTGCCGCCGCTCAATGTCGATGCCTACACCGCCTTTGTCGCGGTGACGCACGATCCGAAGATCGACGATCCCGCGCTGCTGCATGCCTTCGAGCGCAACTGCTTCTATATCGGCGCGCTCGGCTCGCGGAAGACGCACGCCAAGCGCGGCGACCGGCTGCGGGCGCAGGGCGCCAAGGACACCGATATCGCGCGCATCCATGCGCCCATTGGGCTTGCGATCGGCGCGGTTTCTCCGTCCGAGATCGCGGTGTCGATCATGGCCGAGATCACGGCGGTGCTTCGGCTACCGCCAAAAGAAAAAGAAGAAGCGGCATGAAATTCGGCCCGGCGAGCCCCAAGGATGCGATCGGCGGGGTGACCGTCCACACCCTGCGTCAGGGTCCGCTGGTGCTGAAGAAGGGCACGACTATCGGTCCCGCCGAGGTCGAGGCGCTGACGCGCGCCGGCATCAAGGACGTCGTGGTGGTGCGGATGGAGGAGGGCGACGTCTCCGAGGACGTCGCGGCTGCCAGCATCGCGCTTGCGATCGGCGGCGAGGGCATTCATGTCGAGCGCGCCTTTACCGGCCGCGCCAATTTGTTTGCCGTGCGCCCGGGACTGCTGGTGATCGACCGCGCCGCGGTCGACCGCATCAACAATATCGACGAGGCGATCACCTTTGCCACGCTCGCCGCCTACAAGCCCGTGGTCGAAGGCGAGATGGTCGGTACCGTCAAGATCATCCCGTTCGGCGTTGAGGGCAATCTGCGCGATGCCGCGGTGAAGGCCGCCGGCAAGGACGTGCTCAAAATCGCGCCCTACGTCATCAAGCGCGTCGGCGTCGTCTCGACGCTGCTGCCGGGGCTCTCTTCGAAGGTGGTCGACAAGACGCTGCGCGTCACCGCCGAGCGCCTCGCGCCGGCCGGCGCCAGCATCATCGCCGAGCGTCGCGTGCAGCATGACGAGCGCGCACTGTCGGCGGCGATCAAGGAACTGCTGGCGCTTGGCGCCGAGCTCGTGATCGTGTTCGGCGCGTCGGCGATCGCCGACCGTCGCGATGTCATCCCGGCGGCCGTGACCGAGATCGGCGGCGAGATCGAGCATTTCGGCATGCCGGTCGATCCCGGCAATCTGCTGCTGATCGCGCGCGCCGGCAGCGTGCCGGTGTTGGGCGCGCCGGGCTGCGCGCGTTCGCCGGTCGAGAACGGTTTTGACTGGGTGCTGATGCGGCTGCTCGCCGGCATCAAGGTGACGCGCTCCGAGCTGATGGGCATGGGCGTCGGCGGCCTCCTGATGGAGATCGTGACGCGGCCGCAGCCGCGCGCAAAGCCGGAGATCGAGGGCAACAGCCAGGTCGCCGCCATCGTGCTTGCGGCCGGGCGCTCGACCCGCATGGGCGGGCCGAACAAGCTGCTCGCCGAGCTCGACGGCAAGAAGCTGGTGCGGATCGCGACCGAGCAGGCACTGGCTTCGAAAGCATCCGAGGTCATCGTCGTCACCGGTCATCAGACCGAGCTGGTCGAGCAGGCGCTCGAGGGCCTGAAGGTGCGTTTCGTCAAGAATCCGGATTTCGCCGGCGGCATCGCGAGCTCGGTCAAGGCCGGCATCGCGGCCGTCTCTGAAGCGAGCGATGGTGCCGTGGTTTGTCTCGGTGACATGCCGCTGATCGATGCCGGCCTGATCGACCGCCTGATCGACGGCTTTGCGCCGGATCGCGGTAATCTCATCGTCGTGCCCGTCAGCGACGGCCGCCGTGGCAATCCCGTGCTGTGGTCGCGCCGCTTCTTCAAGGAGCTGATGACGCTCGATGGCGACGTAGGCGCGCGGCACCTGATCGCCAGGCATACGGAAGCGGTCGCCGAAGTACCTGTCGACGGCGAGGGCGCCTTCCTCGATATCGACACGCCGCAGGCGTTGGAGGCGGCGCGGCGCGGATGACGGTGCCGTAGGGTGGGTTAGCCTTGCGGTTGCGCAAAGCGCAGGCCGCATGGCGTAACCCACCACTTCTATTCCGCGGTGACACACTTGGTGGATTGCGCTTCGCTAATCCACCCTACGGGTCCTCGATTTCAACTCCCCGTTCACCATCTGGAAACGGTCCCCCGCTTAGAGTCCTCTCCACCTGCCTTGGGGGGAGGGGCTTTTCCATGATTTCGAACGTCGTCGCGCGCCGCTGCGCGATGTTTTTCTTTGCGCTGTCGGTTTGTGTCGCCGGCGCCCGTCATATCACCGAAGCCCATGCGGCCGGCGCGTTTGCCGTCGGCAAGTGCGGCGCGTATGGCCAGGCCTATGATTATGGTGCCGAGCACGAGGCCCGCGCCGCGGCACAGAAGCAGTGCAAGGGCGATTGCACGACGGTGACGATGAAGCGCGCCTGTGCAGCGATGTCGGTCGATATGGCCAACCCCTGCGGCGCCTATGGCTATGCCGTGAAACCGAAGATCTCGGCCACGCTCAATGCCGCCACGCGCGAATGCTACAAATATGGCGGCAAGGAATGCGTGATCCGCGCCTGGGCCTGCGACGCCAAGGGCTGAACGTGGGCTAAGCGCAGCCATCAAGGGTTAGCGCAGCCATCCCGCGTTGGTTTGCACCAGTTTTGCCGGTTGCTCCGGCGCATCCACCGACCAGGGCACCTTGGCCCCGGTGAATTCCGACCAGGCTTTTAGCAGGCGTGCTTCGATGCCGACCATGGCATGGGCCTGCCAGCCGGCGATCGCCGATGCGGCCATGCCGCTGCCGGTCGAGCCCGCGCCGACATCCGCAAGCAGTGATGTCGTCGTCGCCATGTCGTTGTAGACACCAAGCTCCTGCTGGAGGTCGGCGAGCCTGCGCGAGAAGCGCCGCGCAGTTTTGCGCTGCCCGCAGAGCGGAAGCAGGAAGTCGGCGACGTAGCGCAACTTCTTCGCGGCCAGACGGACACGGTGCCGCTCCTCGGTCGGCAGCGATTTGAAGCGACGGCCGCGCTTCAGCACCTTCGCGTGCTGCGTCGACAGGATGTTTCGTGCGAAATTGATCGCCGGCTCCGCCAGTTGCGCCAGACCTTCGGGAGCAACCTCGCTACGCCAGCCGCGTGCTTCGATCCAGGCGCCGAGCCCGATCACGAAATACTGACATCGCCGGTCGGCGAGCGCGAGGCGGGCCTTGTCGTAGCAGGTGGCGCGACGTTCGTCGGCGAGTTCACCCAGCGTGTCGAAGCCTGTGACCGACGGACAGCCATCCGCGACCGTTCGCAACGTCTCCTGCCGAAACACATCCCAATCACGTGCACCGGAGAGACTTGCCGCAAGCCACTTCGCCTCGGCGCGCATCAGGTCGAGCTTGTTCAACGACACCACCGACCGCATCAGGTCGAGTGCGGATCGCAGGCGCCGCAGCGCGACGCGAAGCTGATGCATGCCCTCGGCATCGCGCCCGTCCTCGGCAGCCGGCAACGACTGCAGCAGATGCAGAAGACAGGACCGCAGGATCTCGGAAAAGGCCTCATCGAGCGATGTCGATGGATCGAGACGAAGCTTTGGCGGCTTCGGTGCCCGCGGCGGCGTATCGGCCGCGAGGTCGAAGCCGCGCGCCGATTTGGTCCGGATCGAAGGTTTCACCGAACCATGCTCGGCGAGCCGTAGCGCAAGCTCCCAGATGGCGGATGGGCTGCCGCTCTTGAGCTCCAGCTCGATCTCGCTCACGGGCAGCGAGCGATCGCCGGATGTCAGATGGCCCTGATCGAAGGCGACCTCGATCGTGCCCGACGGCAAGTCGACGAGGCGCTGATGCCGGTGAATGTCGCTGCTGAAGACGGCTTCGATCGCGTGACGTTCGAGATCGGCACGCAGCTTGTCTGAAACCAGCGGCATGGCCAAGGCGATGTCCGGCGTCATCGACGGGACGGTTGCTTCCCACTCGCCACGGCGCAGCGGATCGTTGCCGGATTCGGCCTTCACCGTCTGCGTGAATCGCGCGCCGCTCTGGCGAACCCTGAAGCTGAATCCGTCACGCCGGAGCGCGCGCTTGGGCGTGTCGTAATACACGGCCTTGAGATGCTTGCGCGTGCCCTTGTTGCGCGCATTCGTCGCGATGATCGGCGCATCGTTGAAACCCGCCAGGCGATCGGAAGCCACGAGCAGCTTGAGTTCGATTTCGGTCGCGCGCGGCAGTGCATCGCGAGAAGGCGGGAGTTCCGACGCCGTCGTCTCTGCACGAGCTTCATCAGCGGAGAGGCCAGCCTGCAAAGATTCGTTATGCGAAGATGCGTTGTCAGGGAACCCGGAACCGGGCGCCTCACCCGCGGCGGGAACACCGAAGCTGCTGGATTTCTTCCCATCCTCAGGGATCGGATGGCCGTTGGCCTTCGCGAGCCGGTGGACGGGGTCGAGGGCTCGCTTGATGGCGCCGGTTTCGGACATGCACGCTTTATGACAGTTCGGTGACAGGGCTCCGACATATACCCGAGTTGACTCGCAAGGAGAAGCGCAGCGCGTCGCATCTCCATTGAAATTTCCGAGCTGTGATCGATGGGTCAATCCGGGTTACGTTCATGGCCGCCGCCATTTGCGCGGGGAATCTTCTTTCTTTCCCGACGCTTGGATGCGTGTTCGGAGAAATCATGCAGTTCGACACCAAGATCGCCGTTGTCATTCGCAACGATCTCCAGGCCTGGCAGAAGCTCAATGTCGCATCGTTCCTGACAAGCGGCGTCGCGGCCGCCTTTCCGGAGTGCATCGGCGATGCCTATGAGGACGGCTCGGCTACGAAATATCTTGCGCTGATCGGCCAACCGATCCTGATCTATGGTGCCGATGGTCCGGCGTTGTCGCGTGCACTCGATCGTGCGCTCACGCGCAACGTCACACCGGCGGTTTATACCGAGGACATGTTCAAGACCACGCATGATGCCGACAATCGCGAGGCGGTGAAGTCGGTCGCGCGTGCCGATCTCAATCTCGTCGGCATCGCGATGCGTGCCCATCGCAAGGTGATCGACAAGATCGTCGACGGGTTGAAGTTTCACGGCTAATGGGTGTGCTCGGCAGCTTCCACGTCGTCATTGCGAGCGCAGCGAAGCAATCCAGAATCCCTCCGCAGTGGCAGCCTGGATTGCTTCGTCGCTCCGCTCCTCGCAATGACGGAGCGCGTAGCTATCCCGGCGGCATCGTCTCGAATTTGGTCAGGCTGGAATCGAGATGATCCCAGTCATACGCGCGCACGGCGTAGGTGACCGCTTGCGGCTTGTAGCGGGCGGGCTCGTCGAGGCTCGCGGCGCGGATGGTAAAGATGTCGGGCATCGCCGCGAAGGTCATGTAGACGGCAAGGCCGCATGTGGGGCAGAAGGCGCGCGTCTTCACATTGCCGCTGTCGCCGACCATGTCCCATTTTTTGGCGTCGCCCGTGACCGTGACGCCAGCGCGCGCGAAGGTGGCGTAGGAGCCGTGGCCGCTGCCGCTTTCGCGCTGGCAGTCCCGGCACTGGCAGTGATTGCTGAACAGGGGCTCGCCGGCAATCGAATAGCGGATCGCGCCGCAGGCGCAGCCGCCGGTATAGGGCTTGTCCATCGTGATCACTCCTTACTTGTCTTGTTACTTGTCTTCGCCGCTGATCTCGTCGAGCTGGCGGACGACCTTCTTCCAACCGTCGCTCATGATGGTGTAAGCGCTCTCGTTGCTGGGCAGCACGAAGCCCGCGTGAACCAGCTGAATTCGCGTGCCGGCTTCGACCGGGGTGAGGGACCACGTGACGACGGTATCGAGCGGCGCGCCGTAACCAACATTGCGCTCATCGCCGCCCTTCCAGGCGTAGACAAGGCGCCGGTTTGGTATGACCTCCAGAATGCGGCAATGGATGACGCCGTCCCAATGGCCACCCGGCTTGGTCTGGTAGGTGAAGGTATTGCCTACCACTGCCTCGAAACCGGTGGGCGGCATTAGCCAGCGCGCGATCAACTGGGCGCTGGTCAGTGCTTTCCAGATCGTCTCGGGCGCGTGAGGGAAGACGTCGTCCAGCACGATATCTTTGGTCTCGGTTTTCAACGCGGCTGCAGTCACGGGTCGATCTCCTTCAAGAGGTCACGCAGGTTCTCGAAGCGCTCGCGCCAGAAGACGCCGTAATGATCCATCCAGGTCACCAGCGGTTCGAGGCCTTGCGGAGCGGCGCGGTAATAGACGTTGCGGCCCTCGGCGCGCTCGGCGACGAGGCCCGCCTGCTTCAACGATTTCAGATGCTGCGAGATCGCGCCTTGCGTCACGCCGCTGCCGCGCGTCAGCTCGGCGACGCTGATCTCCTTGCTGTCGAACACGCGCTCGAACACCGCACGGCGGGTCGGATCGGCGAGGGCGCGCATCACGGCGGTGACGGGATTTGGGGCGGCTTCGATCATGTCGATTAATTAGCAATGACTAATGCATTAGTCAATACTAATTCGTCGATGCCCGGTACTTCCAAGTCACAATTGACTATGACTGACTAGTCAGTCATAAATGACGAATGACAAGGAAGCCCACCAAAGTGGCTGCGGCCAAGGCAGCAACTCACAAGCCCGAAACGGACGGGGAAGCCGCTGCTCCGGCATCAAGCCGCGCCACGCGCGCGGCCGAGCGGCGCGCGGCGATCGTGGAGGCGGCAATGGAGGAGTTCATTGCGCGCGGCTTTGCCGCGACGCGGCTCGACGACATTGCGAAGCGCGCAGGCGTCGCGAAGGGCACGATCTACCTGCACTTCAAGGACAAGGAATCGATGTTCGAGGAGCTGGTGCGCACCGTGATCGTGCCGGTGGTGACGCGGCTCAATGCGCTGCCGCCGCTGACGGGATCGGTGCGCGATCTGATCGAAACCTTCGCCGGCAACTTTCTCAAAGAGGTGATCGGCACACGGCGCGGCGATCTCGTCCGCCTGATCGTGGCCGAAGGACCGCGCTTTCCGTCGGTCGCCGATTTCTATTACCGCGAGGTCGTCTCGCGCGGGATCGCCGGCATGCGCGCACTGATCGAACTCGGCATTTCCCGCGGTGAGATCCACCAGAAGAATCTCGCTCGCTATCCGCAGATCCTGATCGCGCCGGCGATGATCGCGGTGATTTGGCAAAGCCTGTTTGCGCGGCATGCGCCGCTCGACGCGCAGGACATGCTGCGCGTCCATCTCGATTTGATTTTTGGCGAACGGAGGACGACATGAGGTCGTCGCAAAAGATATTTGGAATCGCATTGGCCGCCGTCCTCGCAACCGGACTTGCCGGCTGCAAGGAGAAGCGCGATCCTGGCTTCCAGGGCTGGGTCGAGGCCGACATGATCTATGTCAGCCCGGACGAGGCGGGCCGGGTCACCAAGCTGGATATCCGTGAAGGCGACATGGTGAAGGTCGGCGACGCGCTTTATTCCGTCGACGACGATCTCCAGCTTGCCGATCTCAACCAGACCAAGGCGACGCTGGCCAATGCGCAGCAAGTGTTTGACCGTGCGGATTCTCTGCGCAAGACCGGCTCCGGCACGCAAGCCGCGCTCGATTCCGCGGTCTCGGATCTGCGGGTCGCGCAGGCGCGGGTGGTGACCTCGGAGACGCGGCTGGCGCGGCGCAGGGGTTTTGCGCCTGTTACCGGCACCATCCAGCAGATCTACTTTCGCGAGGGCGAGATGGTGGCGGCGCAGCGGCCGGTGCTCTCGATCATGCCGCCCGGCAACATGAAGCTGCGCTTTTTCGTGCCGGAGACGGAGCTGCCGAAATTGTCCATCGGTGACGAGGTGCGGGTCGCCTGCGACAATTGCGCCGCCGACCTCACGGCAAAGATCTATTTCATCGCGACCTCGGCCGAATACACCCCTCCTGTGATCTATAGCCTCGAAGAGCGCAACAAGCTCGTCTACCTGATACAGGCACGGCCCTCGCGGCCCGATGCTCTGCGCGTCGGACAGCCGATCGACGTCTATCTCAATCCCAAAACCCCGGTGGCGGACAAGCGATGAACGGCGGCAACGACATCGCCATTGACGTCAAGGGCCTGACCAAATCGTTCGGCGGCCGCGAGGTCGTGCACGATCTGTCGATGCAGGTGAAGCGCGGCTCGATCTACGGCTTCCTCGGGCCGAACGGCTCGGGCAAGACCACGACCATCCGCATCCTCTGTGGCCTGCTGACGCCCGACAGCGGCGAGGGCACGTGTCTCGGCTATGACATTTTGCGCGATGCCGACAAGATCAAGCGCCAGGTCGGCTACATGACGCAGCGCTTCAGCCTGTACCAGGACCTGTCCGTGCGCGAGAATCTCGAATTCGTCGCGCGGCTCTATGGCCTCACCGACGCGCGCGGTGCGGCGCGCGACATGATCAAGCGGCTCGGGCTCTCCGGCCGCGAGGAGCAGCTCGCCGGCGAACTCTCCGGCGGCTGGAAGCAGCGCCTCGCGTTAGGTGCCTGCACGCTGCCCAATCCGCAATTGCTGCTCCTGGACGAGCCGACCGCCGGCGTCGATCCCAAGGCTCGGCGCGATTTCTGGAACGAGATCCATGCACTCGCGGCTGATGGTCTCACCGTGCTCGTCTCGACCCACTACATGGACGAGGCCGAGCGTTGCCACGAGATCGCCTACATCGCCTACGGTCATCTCTTGGCGCACGGCACGGTGGATGAGGTGATCGCGAAATCCGCGCTCACCACCTACACGGTTACGGGCGACGACCTCAACGGGCTCGGAGCCGAGCTCACCGGCAAGCCGGGAATCGACATGGTCGCCCCGTTCGGCACCTCGCTCCATGTCTCCGGCCGCGATGTAGCGGCGCTCGAGGCGAGCATCGCGCGGTGGCGCGAGAAAAGTGGCCTGCACTGGCAGAAATCTGCGCCCTCGCTCGAAGACGTCTTCATCGAGCTGATGGGCCGCTCCAAGGACAATTTCCAATGAGCTCCGCCGAGGCAACAAGCCCGACACATGAAATCCGCGAACGATTCGGCTTCTGGAAACGCTCCTATGCGATGCTGATCAAGGAGTTCATCCAGCTCAAGCGCGACCGCGTGTCGTTCGCGATGATCGTGATGCTGCCGGTGATGCAGCTCCTGCTGTTCGGTTATGCCATCAACACCACGCCGCACAATCTGCCGAGCGCCGTGCTGCTCCAGGAAGACTCCGATCTTGCCCGCTCGGTTCTGAAGGCGCTGGAGAACACGGCCTACTACCGCTTCATCTACGAGGTTCACAACGTCGACGAATTCGACAACCTCCTGAAATCAGGCAAGGTGCTGTTCGGCGTCGAGATCCCGCGCGGCTTCGAGCGTGCGGTGCGCCGCGGCGACAAGCCGGCGCTGCTCGTCGCGGCCGATGCCACCGATCCGGTCGCGGCGAGCGCCGCACTCGGCTCGCTCGGCATGATCGTGCAGACTGCGCTCGCGCACGATCTCTACATCGGCAATCCACCGGAAATGCCGTTCGAGATCCGCGCGCATGCCCGCTACAATCCGGCCGCGAACTCCAGCCTCAACATCGTGCCGGGCCTGGTCGGTACCATCCTCACCATGACCATGCTGATCTTCACCGCGCTCTCAGTGACGCGCGAGGTCGAGCGCGGCACCATGGAGAGCTTGCTGTCGATGCCGATCAAGCCGGTCGAGGTGATGTTCGGCAAGATCATCCCTTACGTGCTGGTCGGTTTCGTCCAGGCCTTCCTGATCATCAGCATCGGCGTGTTCCTGTTCGGCGTGCCCGTGCTCGGCAATCTGTTCCTGCTGGCGCTGCTGTCGACGCTGTTCATCACCACCAATCTATCGATCGGCTACACCATCTCGACGTTGGTGCAGAACCAGCTTCAGGCCATGCAGATGTCGATGATGTTCTTCCTGCCGAGCATTCTGCTGTCCGGCTTCATGTTTCCGTTCGCGGGCATGCCGAATTGGGCGCAATATGTCGGCGAAGGCCTGCCGCTGACGCATTACATCCGTATCGTCCGCGCCATCATGCTGAAGGGCGCGACCATGCAGAATTTGCGCTTTGACACGCTGGCGCTGCTGGCCCTGATGCTGGTCGCCATGACCATCGCCGTGACGCGCTTCCGCCGCACGCTGGATTGAGGCAAGATGTCCCTCGCGATGGCGAGGGAGCGGAATGGTCAGCTTTGCGAGCAGGAAGGCGCGGGAGAAAGCCGTCTTGTCGGCGGATTTCGAGCGCGAGCTGATGCGGGAGGTGCTGCGCACCGAGCTGTTGCGGGTGATGGCGCTGATCATCACTGGCTGCGTCATGATCTTGTTCCTCACCGTAACCTACCTGATCGACCCTGCGATCGTGAACCGGGTCTGGCGCGGGACGGAGGGCCTCGTCCGCGAATACACCCTCTTGGCGGGCTTCATCCTGTTCGAGGTTTGGGTCCACAGCCAGATCAGGCGAAACCTCAAGCTCGATCGCGACCTGCCGGTGATCAGGCGCTATATCGGCGCTCTCATCGAAACGTCGCTGCCGACGATCATCCTGATCCTGCAGATTCGCAGCATGGGCGCTGGGCCCGCACTCGGTTTCGTGTTGCCACTGGTCTATTTCATCTTCATCATTCTTTCGACGCTGCGGCTCGATTTCTGGCTGTCCACCTTCACGGGATTTGTGGCCGCAGCCGAACTTCTGGCCGTCGCGCTGTACTACAATTCGGCCAACGATGCCGGCGAACCGCTGATCTATTTTCACGTGGTACGCAGTACGATCATCCTGATCTGCGGCGTGCTCGCGGGCGCTGTCGGCGCGCGGTTGCGGCGGCAATTTGCCGCGAGCATCGTGGCCGCCACCGCACGCGACCGGGTGACCAATTTGTTCGGCCAGCACGTCTCGCCGCAGGTGGTGGAGCGGCTGATGACGGAGGGGACGAGTGCGGCCGGCGACCTCCGCCGCGTCGCGGTGATGTTCGTCGATTTCCGCGGCTTCACCGCCGGTGCGCAGTCGCGCACCCCGCGGGAGGTCGTCGATCGGCTCGACGGCGCCTTCGCTGTGCTGGTCGACATTCTCGATCGCGAGGGGGGCATTGTGAACAAGTTTTTGGGTGACGGCTTTCTCGCGCTGTTCGGTGCGCCGCTGGAGGCCTCCGACGCCGCGCATCGCGCGGTCGCCGCCGGCCGCGAGATGCTGGCCGCGATGGACCGTATCAACGCGCAGACGAGCTGGCCGCTGCGCATTGGCATCGGCATCCATTTCGGCGAGGTCGTCGCCGGCAATATCGGTTCGCCCCGGCGCAAGGAATACACGGTGATCGGCGACACCGTGAACTTTGCCTCGCGGCTGGAGGCGCTCAACAAGGAGTTCGGCTCGCAGCTCCTGATCTCCGCCTCCGTGCGCGAGGCGCTTGGCGACGACGGCGAGGATGCGGTCGCGCTCGGCCACGTCACGGTGCGCGGCTATGAGCAGCCAGTGGCCGTGTTTCAGCTGGGGTGAGGGGCGCTCGCGTTTCTTTGAAGACGCGTGCCGAATATCGCGGCCGGTTCTCCGCTCTTGCACTCAGGACGTCGAAAAACCTTCGCCGTCCGTTTGTCACGCGGAGAAAATCCATGACCCGACTGACCTTCGTCTTGGCCGCCCTGATCGCCGCTTCCGTCTATCAAACCCAGGCCGCAGCCGCGCGCGACACCGCTTCTGTGCGCCGCGCGGCAACCCACGCGACGGCGGATTGCGTCAGGGCTCCCGCGGTGGGCGCCTATGCCACGGCGCCCTACAAGGAGCCGCCCTGCATGCCCAAGACCATGAACTGACGATTGAGAAGGCGAGGCCGGGTCGGCGAAGTCTGCGACCCGGCCGCGCGCTCCCTGCAGCTTGCCGGTCGTGCGGTACTTCAGTAGTGCTTGACTCCCATCTCATCTAGTCATCTATATGACTATATGAATTCAACCCCGCGCGACGACCGCCTGCCACGCTACCAGCGCCTGCGCGACGACCTCGCCGCGCGCATCAACCGCAACGAATGGCGGCCGGGCGAGCCGATTCCGTCGGAGGCCGAGCTTGGCGCCCATTACGGCGTCGCCATCGGCACCGTGCGCAAGGCGATCGACCAACTCGTCTCCGACTCTGTGCTGGAGCGTCAGCAAGGCCGCGGCACTTTCGTGCGGCGCGCGCGCTTCAACTCCTCCCTGTTCCGCTTCTTCCGCTTCCAGTCCGAAAACGGCGAGCGGCGCGTGCCGAAGAGCCGCATCATCAGGCGCAAGAGCGTGCCGGCGACATCCGCCGTCGCATCGGCGTTGCGCATTCCAATCGGCGAAGCCGTGATCAGCCTGTCGCGCCTGCGGTTGATCGACGACGTGCCGCTGCTGGCCGAGGAAATCTGGCTCCAGCAATCGCGTTTCGCAAAGATTCTCGAGATTGACACGGCCGAGTTCGGCGACCTGCTGTATCCGCTCTACGAGGAGCGCTGCGGCGAGGTCGTGGTCTCCGCCGAGGAAATTCTGACGGTCGAGACCGCCAACGAGATGCAGGCGCGATTGTTGCGGCTCGATGCCCACGCGCCGCTGATTGTGATCGAGCGCCTCGCGCTCGATCTGGAGCGACGGCCGATCGAATGGCGCCGCTCGCGCGGGCCGGCGGATCGCTTCCGCTACCACGCCGAGATCCGGTGACCGCGGCCTTCAACGACATCAAGCAATAAACGAGTACAGGGGTAGGAAACATGTCGAACTGGTACAGTGAAAGCTCGCCGCTGGAGCGGCGCACGTTCTGGGCGAGCTTTGGCGGCTGGGCGCTCGATGCGCTCGACGTCCAGATGTTCGGCCTCGCCATCCCCGCGCTGATCGCGGCCTTCGGCATCAGCAAGGCCGATGCCGGCCTGCTTGGCTCGGTCACGCTGTTCTTCGGCGCGTTCGGCGGCTGGCTCGGCGGCGCGCTCGGCGATCGCTATGGCCGCGTCAAGGCGCTCCAGATCACGGTGCTGACCTTTGCGCTCGCTACCTTCGCCTGCGCATTCGCAATGAACTACACCCAGCTCCTGGTGCTCAAGGCGATCCAGGGCCTCGGCTTCGGCGCGGAATGGGCCGTTGGCGCGGTGCTGATGGCCGAGATCATCCGTCCCGAGCATCGCGGCAGGGCGCTGGGTTCGGTGCAGAGCGCCTGGGCGATCGGATGGGGCGCGGCGGTGCTGTTGTCCGCACTGGTCTTCACCTACGCGCCGGCGGACATCGCCTGGCGCATCCTGTTTGCGATCGGCTTGCTGCCGGCGCTGCTCATCATCTACATCCGGCGGGGACTGAAAGAACCGGTGCGTGCCGTGGCAGTCGACGCCAAGGCGCCGTTCTTCGCCACACTGTCCGGCATCTTCCATCGCGACGTGCTGCGCTCGACCCTGGTCGGCGGCCTGTTCGGCATCGGAGCCCATGGCGGCTATGCCGCGCTGACGACGTTCCTGCCGACTTATCTGCGTGAGGTGCGGCACCTGTCGGTGCTCGGCTCCAGCTTCTATCTCGCCGTCATCATCGTCGCCTTCTTCTGCGGCTGCGTCGCAAGCGGCATCATCAGCGATCGGATCGGCCGCAGGGCCAATGTCGCGTTCTTCGCCAGCGCCTGCATTGCCACCGTGCTGGTCTACATCTTTGCGCCACTGACCAACGGCGAGATGCTGGTGCTCGGCTTTCCGCTCGGCTTTTTCTCGGCCGGTATTCCCGCGAGCATGGCGGCGCTGTTCA
The DNA here is from genome assembly GCF_049949285.1 of Bradyrhizobium ganzhouense. Classification (NCBI taxonomy): domain Bacteria; kingdom Pseudomonadati; phylum Pseudomonadota; class Alphaproteobacteria; order Hyphomicrobiales; family Nitrobacteraceae; genus Bradyrhizobium; species Bradyrhizobium ganzhouense. The sequence continues at coordinate 5,993,974 of NZ_CP181318.1, read as the reverse complement.
GCGAGCTCTATCCTGCCGGCGTGCGCGGCACCGGCGTCGGCTTCTGCTACAATTTCGGCCGCGTCGTCTCCGCAGCGTTTCCCTTCCTGGTCGGCTTCCTCAGTGATCGCATCGGTCTCGGGCCCGCGATCGGCATCGACGCGGCGTTTGCCTATGCATTGGTGCTGATCGCGGTGCTGCTCCTGCCCGAGACCCGCGGCAAGGTGTTCGAGCGGGCCGTGGCAACGCACGCCTGACGAAGTATGAGGAGTAGCGACCATGACATTACCTCAGCGGGGCCTGACGCGCCGCCAGTTTGGTGCGGGCCTCGCATCACTCGCCACAGTGATCGCGACCACAGCCAGCAGTGAGGCGGCCTTGCCTGTTATCGACACTCACGCCCACGTCTTTCATCGCGAGCTCAAGCTCGCGCCGGGCCGGCGTTATGCGCCGGACTACGACGCGCCGCTGTCGCTTTATCTCGATCAGCTCGACCACAACGGCATCACCAATGGCGTGCTGGTGCAGCCGAGCTTTCTCGGCACCGACAATTCTTATCTCGTCGACTGCCTGAAGCAGACAGGTGGCCGCCTGCGGGGCGTCGCTGTTGTTGATCTCACGATCAGCGCGGACGAACTGCGCGAACTCGATCGCGCCGGGATCGTCGGCATCCGCCTCAATCTCGTTGGTCAGCCCTTGCCCGATCTCGCTGCGAGCGAATGGAAGGGATTGCTTGCGAACATCAAGGCGATGGGCTGGCAGGTCGAGATCCAGCGCAACGCGTCCGATCTCGCCGTGCTTGCGCCGCAGCTGCTCGATCTCGGCGTCACTGTCGTGTTCGATCACTACGCGCTGCCTGATCCGAAACTTGGCGTTGCCGATCCCGGCTTTCAGTCCGTGCTGAAGTTAGGGGCGACAAGGAACGTCTGGGTCAAGATCTCCGCGCCGTATCGCAACGGTGCGGTGGGCGAGAGCTTTACGAAAGGGGCCTATCCGCTGCTTCGCGACGCGTACGGACTCGATCGCCTGCTGTGGGGCAGCGACTGGCCGCACACGCAGTTCGAGGCGACGCAGAGCTACGCCAAGAACTGGCAATTCCTCGATACGCTCATCGTCGATGAGCGCGAGCGCGCGCAAGTGCTGGCATCGCCGCGATCTCTGTTTCGCTTCTGATCTCTCATCCGCGATTGCTCCGATTGCTCCGAATTTTGGGGCATGACGGGCGATGTTTTGGGCTTGTAGAGTGCTGCGCGACGCGGCCGGTCGCGGCCGCCATTTTGCGTGAGGATTTTGCATGCAGCGCCGCTATATCACTGTCGACGTGTTCACCGACCGCGCCTTCGGCGGCAACCAGCTTGCCGTGGTGCTCGACGCGGGCGGACTCTCCACGCAGCAGATGCAGGCGATCGCGACCGAGTTCAACTATTCCGAGACGACCTTCGTGCTGCCGCCGCGCGACAAAGCCAACGATGCCGAGGTCCGCATCTTCACACCGGTCAGGGAGATGCCGTTCGCGGGCCATCCGAATGTTGGCACGTCCTTCGTGCTGGCGAGCCTCGCGAAAGAGCCGAAGCCACGATTGCTGTTCGAGGAGATAGCTGGGTTGGTCCCGGTCGATATCGTGCGGGAGCAGGGAAGGGTGATCAGCACCGAGCTCACCGCTCCGCAGCCGCTCTCGCGACTGGCGGAGGTTTCCGCCGCTGACGTTGCGGCCTGCATCTCGTTGACGGCTGATGACATCAGGACCGACCATCATGCGCCGCAAGTCGTCGGCGTCGGAACTCCGTTCCTGGTGGCGGAGGTGCATTCGCGCGATGCGCTCAAGCGGGCGAGGCCCGACGCGGCTGCGTTCGGCAGGGTCTTGCCGCGCGACGACGCCCGCTCGGTGTGGTTCTACACACGCGACGTGCCCGCATCGGAGGCGCCTAGCCAGCGGCAGGCGCGCATGTTCATGCGCGGCGCGGGCGGTCTCGCCGAGGATCCCGCCACCGGCAGCGCGACGGTCGCGGCCGCCGCGCTGTTCGCCGATCTCGATCCCACGCGCGACGGTGAATTGAAGCTCACGGTTGGCCAGGGCTTTGACATGGGCAGGCCCAGCCTGTTGCTGACGCGCGTGCGCAAGCAGGACGGCAAGATCGTATCAGCGCACGTCGGCGGCAGTTGCGTGCAGATGATGGAGGGGACGTTCAAGCTGGCGGGGGAGGGGTAAATCTGAATCCGTCATCGCTGAGGTGCGAGCCCTTGCGAGCCTCGAAGGGTGTACGGCCCGGGTGCAGCCTCGGTGGCACGCCGTCGTCTTTCGAGGCCTTCGCTTCGCTACGGCAAGGATGACGGCTACGGCTAAAGCCGGCGGTGCGGCTACGCCTGCCGGCCCGCCAAATTCCTCACCGCCACCCCGTCGCGCTCCTCGATGATCTCCGCGATCATCTGGCGATGGCAGTGGGTGTGGTCGCGCTCGTAGCAGAGCAGGCAGACCGGGCCGGCTTTCTTCACCAGCGCCGAGAGCTCGTCCATCTCTTCCTTGGCCTGCGGCGTTTTCAGATGCTTTGAGTAGATCTTCTCCAGTGTATCGTATTGCCCGCTGCGCGCGGCAAGGCGGCCCTCTTTGGGGGTACCGAGAGCTGCGAGATGGACATAGGCGATGCCGCGCTCGTCGAGGCCCGCGGCAAGCTGCTTCTTGGAAAAGCCCGGCCGCCGCGACGACGTCACTGCGCGCACGTCGACCACGAGCTTGACGCCGGCCTGCTCCAGTTCGTCCAGCACGGCCTTGGGCGGCGTCTGCTCATAGCCGATAGTGAAGAGCTTTTTCGCCCTCGCCATGAATGATCCTCAGCTCACCCGCGCGATCAGTTCCATGGCCCCGTGCGGCGCGCGCACCTTGCCCTCGTGAATGACATAGGCGAACACGTCGCGCGGCTCCTTCTTCGGCTTCGCCTTGTCGACCTTCGGAAGGTCGTCCGGTTCGCCCCCGTCGGCCCAGGCCTGGAAGCGCTCGGCCCAGGCGTCTAATTGCTTCGGCGGGTAGCAGGTCTTGATCTCGTCATTGCCCTTCTGCAGCCGGGCATAGACGAAATCGCCGGCGACGTCGGCGATCGCCGGATATTTGCCGTGCTCGGCGAACACCACGGGCGTCTCGAATTCGCGGATCAGTGTGATGAAGTCCGGCGCGCAGAAGCTGTCGTGGCGCACCTCCACCACGTGGCGGAGCGCGCGGCCCTCGAGCTTGCGCGGCAACAGCTCCAGAAACTTGCCGAAATCGGCGCCGTCGAATTTCTTGGTCGGCGCGAATTGCCAGAGCACTGGCCCGAGATGGTCGCCGAGTTCCAGCACCCCGGAATCATAGAACCGCTTGATGGAATCGCCGGCTTCGGCGAGCACGCGGCGATTGGTGGCAAAGCGCGGTCCCTTCACCGAGAACACAAAACCCTCGGGTACTTCGGCGGCCCATTTGCGAAAGCTCTCCGGCTTCTGCGAGCCGTAATAGGTGCCGTTGATCTCGATGGAGGTCAGCTTCGAGGCCGCGTAGGACAGCTCCTTCGCCTGCGTCAGCTTCTCCGGATAGAACACGCCGCGCCAGGGCTCGAAGGTCCAGCCGCCGATGCCAATGAAGATGTTGCCGGATTTTTTGGTCGCGTTTTTTGCTTTGGCCACGGAGGGATCTCGCGTCGACGGGAAGGGGAGGTCTGCATCCTATTCAAACCAGAAGTGATTGGCCAGTTGCCGCGTCCCGTCTAAGCTGATCGAGAAATCTGCGCAAAAAGGAGAACAAGATGCGGATGCTGATGCTGGGAGCGGCGCTCGTCGTGATGACATCTGCTGCCATCACGTCTGCGGCCTTGGCTGACGATGACGATGCGAAGGGCGCACAGAAGCTCGCCATGCAGGGCCGCGACGATTACTGGCATTGCCTGGCGCGGGAGTATTCGCGCGACAGCAATCAGGGACTATCGGAACAGGATTTCGGCCGATCAGTTGCGGGGGCCTGTCCGTCGGAGCGGCAATATTACCGGGTCGCGCTGCTCGACTATCTCACCTCCCAATATCCGAACATCGAATCCGGCGCCCATCTCGCGACCGCGAACAGGGCGGTGGAGGCGGCGCAGAAGGACATCGTGACCGCCTTCGTCAAGCACCGGCCGCCAACGAAATAGGGCCGTGAACTGTCGCGGTCCGGCAGCCCTTCCGGCCGCGCGTTCATCCGTGATATGACTGGGCGCATCTGGAACGGGGACGGGGTGGCATGTCGTCTGAGTCGGTAGGTGGCATCTTTGGCGCGATCGTCGCGGCGATCGTGCTTGCGGTCGCCGTCGTCTTCGGGCCGATCGGGCAGTACGGCAAGCCGCCGAAGCCGGCCAAGGTCGAGCCGGCCGCCGTGGCGCCCGCGGCCCCAGTAGCGCCGGCCCCGCGGGGCCCGGTGATCCGGGAAGTCCCGAACCAGTAATGGCCTGAAAAAGACCTCTTGGCCCCCTTGCGAAGCGGCCGTGTCGTCCCCATTTGGTTGATAACGGCAACGTTGAGTAACAATCTCCGTTGCTGAGACGACCTTGGAATAGCTTGGGCTTGCGCCGGATGTACGCGCGGTCTGCCGTTCCGGGGTCGTTGGCATTTTAGGGCCCCCTTTGGGCCGTTCCCCCAGACCCCCGGCTTGGCATCGCAGGACGCGGCAGATATACGCTGCCGTCATGAATGAAGCGATCAGACCGGGCGTCGACGGCCAGGCCCAAGAGGGGCCGGAACTGTCGGTCATCGTCCCGACCTTCAACGAGCGCGACAACGTCACGGTGCTGTACCGGCGGCTGGAGGCGACGCTCGTCAACGTGGCCTGGGAAGTCGTGTTCGTCGACGACAATTCGCCCGACGGCACCTCGGACGTGGTGCGGGCGCTGGCGCAGCAGGACAGCCGCGTGCGCTGCATCCGCCGCATCGGCCGCCGCGGCCTGTCCGGCGCCTGCATCGAGGGCATCCTGGCCTCCAGCGCGCCTTACGCCGCCGTGATCGACGCCGACCTCCAGCACGACGAGACGCAGCTGCCGAAGATGCTGTTGCTGCTCGCAAGCGATCAGGCCGACCTCGTCGTCGGCAGCCGCTACATCGAGGGCTACAAGAGCGAAGGCTTCAACAAGCAGCGCGCCGGCGCCAGTGCGCTCGCGACCGAGGTCGCGAAGAAGATGCTCCGGGTCGAGATCGCCGATCCCATGAGCGGCTTCTTCATGGTCCGCCGCGACCGTTTCGAGCAATTGGCGCCAAAGCTGTCGGTGCACGGCTTCAAGATCCTGCTCGATCTTGTCGCCAGCGCGCAGGGCAATTTGCGCGCGGTCGAGATTCCCTACACGTTCGGCGCTCGCCAGCATGGCGAGAGCAAGCTCGATTCCATGGTCGCGCTCGACTTTCTCGGCCTGGTGCTGGCGAAGCTCACCAACGACATCGTCTCGCTGCGCTTCATCCTGTTCGCGATGGTGGGCGGCATCGGCCTCGTGGTGCATCTCACCACGCTGTTCATCGCGCTCCAGCTGATCAAGGTACCGTTCGCGGAGGCGCAGGCCGCCGGCGCGATCGTCGCCATGACGACCAATTTCATCCTCAACAACTTCCTCACCTATCGCGACCAGCGGCTGAAGGGCTTTGCGATCCTGCGCGGCCTGATCATGTTCTACATCGTCTGCAGCGTCGGTCTGCTCGCCAATGTCGGCGTCGCCTTCTCGGTCTACGACCAGGAGCCGATCTGGTGGCTGGCGGGCCTCGCCGGCGCGCTGATGGGCGTGGTGTGGAATTACGCGATGTCCGGACTGTTCGTCTGGCGCAAGAGATAGCGCGTCAAGGCTTGCAAGGAAGCTTGTATGGGCGGGGCTGACGCGCGGATCGTCCGCAATACGGCGCTGGTGATCCTTGCGCTGGTCGCATTGCGGCTGGTCGCGGCCGCCTTCACGCCGATCACCTTCGACGAAGCCTATTACTGGATGTGGTCGAAGAATCTGGCGGGCGGTTACTACGACCACCCGCCGATGGTGGCTTACGTCATCCGCGCCGGCACCATGATCGCCGGCGATACCGAGCTCGGCGTCCGTCTGGTCTCGATCCTGCTCGCGCTGCCGATGAGCTATGCGATCTATCGCTCGGCCGCGATCCTGTTCGGCGGCGCCCGCGTGGCGGCGACCAGCGCCATCCTGCTCAACGTGACGATGATGGCATCGGTCGGCACGCTGATCGTGACGCCGGATGCGCCTTTGCTGGTCGCCTCCAGCTTCGTGCTGTTCTTCCTCGCAAAAGTGCTGGAGACCGGTCGCGGTGCCTGGTGGCTTGCGGTCGGCGCCGCCGTCGGCGCGGCGCTGCTGTCGAAGTACACCGCGATGTTCTTTGGCGCCGCGATCCTGATCTGGCTCGCGGCCGTGCCGAAACTGCGGCGCTGGTTCCTCTCGCCCTGGCCCTATCTCGGCGGCCTCGTTGCGTTCGCGCTGTTCTCGCCGGTGATCCTCTGGAATGCGGATCATCAATGGGTCTCATTCGTCAAGCAGCTCGGGCGCGCCAGGATCGAGGATTTTCGCCCGGTCTTCATTGCCGAGCTGATCCCGACCCAGATTGCGTTTGCGACCCCGCTGGTCTTCATCCTCGGTGCGATGGGCCTGCATGCGCTGACCTGGCGGAGGGCTGGTGCACTGGCCTCGCGCATGCTGATCGAGACGATGTTCTGGACCATCGTTGCCTATTTCGTCTGGCATTCGCTGCACGCCCGCGTCGAGGCCAACTGGTTTGCGCCGGTCTATCCGCCCTTCGTCGTTGCCGCCGCTGCCGCGGCCAACGTCGTACAGTGGAAACCGCGTGCGCGACGCCTGGTTGATTTTTGCCTGCGCTGGGCCGCGCCCACAGGCATCGTGATGTTTGCGGCGCTGATCCTGCAGGCCAATACGGGGTGGCTATCCGGCTATCGCCGCGATGCGACCGTGCGCAGCGTCGGCGTCGGCTGGCGCGAACTCGCCGCCGGTATCGAGGCGACACGTGTCCGCGCAGGTGCGACCTGCGTGCTCACGCCCGATTACGGCACGACGGGCTGGCTCGCCTTCTATCTGCCGCGCGGCACCTGCGTGGTGCAGCAGAACCAGCGCATCCGCTGGGCCAACATGCCCGAGCCCGATCCAAAGCTGCTCGCGGGCAAGCTGATTTATGTCGATGAGTTGCGTCCCGACGGCCATCCGTTCCTGAACGACCTCTTCACGCAGGTAAGCCGTGTCGCCGAGCTGCAGCGCAAGCGCGGGCCGCTGGTGGTCGAGACCTACGGAATCGATCTGCTTGAGGGCGCCAAGGGCGATGTGCTCGACCGTTCGCCGCCGCCCGAACTTCTGCGTTGAGCGGGGCAGCACCTCACGGCGCGAGCTGCAGAGCCGGTGAAAGTCCCGCCACTCACCAGCTGGGAGGTTCGATCACAGGATCTTGCCGTTGATCGAGAGCTCCTTGATCCTCTTTTCCCAGTCAATCAGGGCACGGTACCAGCCCAGTGTGTGGGTCGTGGGATCGTCGCCGCTCACGACACCCCGCTCCAAAGCCTGCTTTATCTCCACGATACCCTCGTGCACGCGGGAGGATGGATCGAATTTCAGGCGCTGAATGATCTTGGCAAAGGACAGATTATAGGTTCGCTTGTCCGTCGCATCCGGGATCGTGTGGGTGACGATGTTCGGAATGATGTCCTTGACGAAGTTTGCGAGCTGCTTGATCTGATAATTGAGATCGTCGCCGCCGACGTTGAAGGTTTCACCTGATACGACTGACGCATCGCTCTCGATGCCCATCATCAAGGCGCGGCAGACGTCGCGAACGTGGATGAACGGCCGCCACTGCTCGCCGCCTCCCATGACGTAGATGACGCGCTCTTTCCAGGCGCGCAGCGTCATGACGTTGATGGCAAGGTCGAAGCGCATGCGCGGAGCCAGGCCGAATACGGTGCTGTTGCGTAGGATGACCGTTTCGAACGTATCGCTTTGCAGCTTACGGAGCTCGTCCTCGACGTGAAGCTTGCTTTCGGCATACAGCGTCTGCGGGCGGCAGACGGCGTGCTCGTTGAGCGACACTTCCTGGCCGTGGCCGTAGACCGATGCTGAACTTGAATAGACATAGCGGCGAACGCCAGCCTCTTTGGCCGCGCGGGCCAGGCGAACGCCCCCCTGATGGTTGATCGAGACCGTGAGTTCGGGATCGATTTCGGCGGAGGCGTCATTGCTCAGTCCGGCCAGATCGATGACGGCGTCCATACCCTCGAATTGCTTCGGGTCCACGGTGCGGATGTCGTCGACCAGCAGTTTGATATTCGGGTGGGACGTCGCCTGCGTGAATCGATCCCTGCCGAAAAAACCTCGATCGAGCGCAACCACCGAATATCCCTTTTGGGCCAGCATCTGGCACAGGGGAATGCCGATGTAGCCTCCGGCTCCAGTGACGAGAACTTTCTGCATTTGTTCGACTTCTATGTCCTTGGGGGCATCGCATGAGGTGCGATCTGTTTTTTACGACTAAGACTTGCTTTCGTTTTGCGCTGATTGGCGCATGCACTGGATGGCGGCAACGATGAGATCGCATTCTTCGTCGGTCATGTCGTTGTAGACCGGGAGCGCGATGACGCTGTAAGCGATCCTTTCCGTCACAGCCAGTTTCAGCTCTTTCTGTGCGGCGTAAGCCGTCATGTGATGGCAGGGCGGGCTGTAATACTTCCGGACGAAGACGTTGTGCTTCTCGAGCGCTGAGGCCAGAGCCTCCCGGTCGAGTCCGAATTCCGCGGCGTCGACGACGACCGGCAGATATAGCCAGTTGGATTGTACGCCTGCGGGCTCTTGGCCGACATGCAAGCCGGGAATCCGGGAAAGGCCGATCTGCATGCGCTCGACAGCGTGGCGGCGCGTCGCAATGGCCTGCTCGAACGTCTTGAGTTGCTCGAGACCGATGATGGCCGATATCTCCAGCATCTTCCCGTTCAAGCCTGCCTCGTGACAGTCGGCGCCGTCGACTTGTCCGAAATTGCGCATCGTTTTGACGCGCGCGAGCAGTTCTGCGTCGTGGCTGCAGACGCAGCCTCCTTCCATCGTCGAGAAGGCCTTGGTGGCGTGAAAGCTGAACATCTGCGCGTCTGCGAAGCCTCCCACCAGTTGGCCATTGACGCGCGTGCCGAACGAGGGCGCGCTGTCGACCAGGAATTTCAGCTTGTGGCGCTCGGCGATGCGGGCAAGCGTAGCGTAATCGCTCGCGACTCCATAAGCGTCGACGGCGAGGATGGCGACGGTACGGTCCGTGATCCTGCGCTCTACATCGCTCGGGTCGAGGCGCATGGTCTGGTCATCGAGAATGTCCGCAAATACCGGTTCGGCGCCAGCCCATCTCACAGCATGCGGTGTGGCGCTGAACGTGAATGACGGCACAATCACTTCGCCGTCCATGATTCCCGCAGCCCTCAGCATGGCCATCATGCCGATCTGACCGTTGCAGAAAACGAGCGTCGGGACGCCGAGATACTCGCTCAAGCGCGCTTCGAATTCGACGACCCAGCGCGAATTGTTGGTGACCTGGCCGGTTTCCAGCGCCTTCTCGAAGGAGGCTAAGAATTGCTCCGTCTTTGGAAATCTCGGACGCACGATATGGAGCGGACTCTGGGCCCGGGGCGTCGGAAATTCAGGCGGGAGCGCGTCACTCATCTCGAGTCCTGGTTATCGATAAGTTCGATGACTGCTTATCGATACAGACCGAAACTTGCGTGGAGCATTCCTGTGCAGCGCGAGCCCGTGATTGACACGCGTTTTGGGCTAGCCTCGACTAAGGCGAATCATATTTGAGTAGGCCTCACTGGTATCCATTCGCCATTGGTGCTTTTCGCATATGAAGAACTTCGTCATTAATCTCGATCGCTGTCCGGAAAAATACCAACGCTTTCTGGAACGGAACGCAGGTTGCGGGATCGCTTTCGAGCGTTTCTCTGCGACCAACGGGCTGGAGCTGAGCGATCAGGAGGTGTTGGCGATGCGACTGGTCGCGCCAGGTTCGATGTTCACCAGGGGAGCCGTTGGCGGTGCCGCTTCGCTATGGCGGATATTGAACTGGATCGCCGGGCAGAACGAACCAGCCCTTGTGTTCGAGGACGATTGTACCATCCGTCACGACATCATCGCGCGCTTGCAGGCGCTTCTTCCGTCCCTTGAAAACTGGGATCTTCTGGTCCTTGGTTGCAATACGGATTCAGTACTCGATCTCGAGCTCGCGCCGGGCATGAAGTCGATGATGATCTTCAGGCCGCAGCACCCTAATGACCGGAGCGAAGCTGCCTTCCAGAGCGCGAATTCCCATGTTGCCGCGCTCCGGCTAAACACCTGCTTTGGTCCAGCCGGAAACCTGATATCTCCTGCAGGAGCGAAGCGGCTCCTGGAGCTGTGTTATCCGATGGACAACCGGCCGGTCCAGATCGAGGCGCTGAACAATCGCGTGCTGCCGACGATCGGTCTGGATGGGATGGGCAATAGCGTCTATCGCTTCATGCAGGCGTATGCTTGCTTCGCACCACTCGTGGTGCCGCGCAACGACAACTCGACTTCGACGACCTTCACCCACGATGCGCGCGCCTGGGGCTTGGCGCAGACGAGTCCGATGGGTGTGGGGAGCTGACGAAGGCAAACTGAGAGCCGTTCGAGATCATCCCCCGCGACCGGCCAGGTGCTTGGTCTACCGATGCACCCGACATGGATTGGGCCGTCGTGAGCGAAGTTTGCGAATGAATGTCTTCACAGTAGCAGGGCGTCACACACGATGAAACTCGCGATCATGCAGCCGTATTTTCTGCCCTACATCGGCTACTATCAGCTGATTTCGGCAGTCGATCTCTTCATTGTCTACGACAACATCAAATATGTGAAGAAGGGGTGGATCAACCGCAACCGGATGCTGCTCAACGGAACGGACGCGACGTTTTCGCTCCCGTTGAAAAAAGATTCGGATGCCCTGGACATTCGCGACAGGGAGCTGGCGGCCGATTTTGACCGTGCGAAGCTGCTCAATCGATGGCGAGGGGCCTATCGGACCGCGCCGTTCTTCGAGGAGACCTTTCCGCTTCTGGAAAAGATCGTCAGCTTTGAAGACCCCAATCTATTCCAGTACCTCTTCAATTCGTTGCGGATGACCAGCGACCATCTGGGCCTGAAAACCACCTTCAAGATCTCGTCTGAGGTGCCCATCGATCATTCGCTCAAGTTTCAGGACAAGGTGCTGGCCTTGTGCGAAGCGGAAGGTACGAAAAGGTATATCAACGCGATCGGCGGCCTGGAGCTCTACGAATCCGCTGCTTTCAGCGCCCGCGGAATCGAATTCAGGGCGCTGCGAGCCAGGCCGTTTCCCTATGAGCAGTTCGGTCAGCCACATGTGCCATATCTTTCGATCGTGGACCTGCTGATGTTCAATTCAGTTTCGAAGCTCAGCGAAGTCATCGCCGAGAACTATGACCTGGTTGAGGGGACGTAGACGCACTGCGCTGCCGAATTCGGCTTCTGGTCGTCGAAGGCGATACCTGATCCCGCGCCGGCGGCACCAGGCGATGCGGGACGCTTGCTTCGCCGGCTGGCGATTCCCGGCAGCGGCGGCGCTGCATCCCGCATCAAAATTGGCGAGTTACTCGAACACGACGTAACTCTGCTGTGGTGAGATCGTGCTGCGACAGATGCGATATCCTTCGGTGCCCCATGCCTCGCGCAATGCCAGGGTTTCTCCGGGATTTTCGGCCAGCACCAGCTCATCAAACCCGACGACGCTGTTCTTCGCCAGATAAGGGCGAATGAGCTCGAGGCATTTTTTCGTCGGCTCGTAGAGATCGAGGTCGAAATACGCCAGCGCGATGATCGTCTCGGGATGCTTCTCCAGATATCGAGGAAGAGTTTCGGTCACATCGCCCTTGACCAGCTCGAACTTGCGAATGTGATTGCGTGGCGCGAGCTTTTCCTGCGCCGACAGGATCTCTGTAAGCACGTCCTCGTAATTCGGCGTGACGTTGAGCCCACCGACCTTCAAGCCGTCGAAATCGCCGTCCTGCGGGGCCACTGACGGGAAACCCTCGAACGTGTCGAAGCCGACGACCTTGCGGCTCATGTTGTAGGGCTCGTAGATGTGACGCATCGTCGTGAACAGCGCCATGTTCTGCCCCCAGCGCACCCCAAACTCCATGATGACACCATGCGTGTGCAGGGTCTTCGAATAGAGATCATGCATGAAGAGAATGCGCGCCAGCGACGGGCGATTCAGGAACAGGCCGAGGTTCGCGTGGAATTCACGCGGAGGCAGCGGCGACGTCTTCATCAGCTCCTGCAGCCGACCATAGGCAGCCACTTCGTCCATCGCGGCATAGGTGAAGTTCTGCGCGTCTTGCGGATCATTTGATGTCATAGTCTGCGCTCATAAGCCAATTGAAGGTGAAGTTCATCGTGATTCGGGGAAAGCGCAGCGCGGAGATCAATCCGCAAGCCGCCTGAGATTTCTCGCGCCAGTTTTCAGTCCGCCGTAGTAGTAGTCATGGAACCCCGCGGCCTCCATCAACTCGAAGACCCTTTGCATGTCGTACTCGACCCGATGCAACGTGAAGCTCTCGCCGTCGAAAGTCGCAAACGCCGCCCGTGGATCACCGTCGCGCGGCTGACCGACGGAGCCCGGATTGCAGTAGGTCTTGTCGCCGAAGCGGTGGATGCTTTGCAAATGGGTGTGGCCACTGACGAAATTGACGCCGGATAGGCGTGCGAAATATTCCTCATTGGGGTTCGTGAGGTACTCGTCGATCGGATCGCCCCATCCGGCGTGAACGACCTGAAGATTGCCCATTTGCATTTGCAGGTGAAAGGCCCTCAGCCAGTTCACGTTTTCGGGCGTGATCACCTTCCGCTGGTAGACCAGGCATTCGTTCACACTCTTGGATCTGGTGCAGAAACCGCCGAAGCCCAGATACCAGTCATGGTTGCCGAGAACACTGTGGATGCCGCGCCTCTTCAGTTCGTCGCAGCATTCGTTCACCTGGGAATAATAGCCGACCACGTCCCCCACGCAGAAGATCTCGGTGACGCGCATGCGATCGAGTTCGGCGAGGACCGCCTTCAACGCCTCGAAATTTCCGTGAATGTCAGAGATGAACGCTATCGTCATAGAAGATGAAATCCTCGGTATAGCGGACGGCTCTGCCGCGCTTGATGTCCGGCTGGACAGGCATCCGGTTCTCGATGGCCATTTCAACCGCCATCAGGCCTTCGTTGTAGCCAAAGGCCGCGCGAATCGACGTGGATGAAGAAATCCTCGGATTGATCTCGAGCAGCTTCAGGCCGCGATCGGTCTTGCGAAACTGAAAATTGGTCGGCCCAATCGGAGAAAACGCTCCGCACAAATCCTGGATGGCATCGGAAAATTCGGCCTGATCTACAACCTCGGCCTTTTCCGTGAACCCATCCTTGGAGAGTTTTCGCCGAAGCGCCATGAAGGCCGAATGGCCCCCCTGGCCATCGCAAAACGCGGATACCGTGAATTCCTCATCGTCTCGCCCGACGATGGGTTGCGCCATCAAGGTCGTTTTTGTCGCGGGGGCAATCCCGGCAAACTGCTCTGCAGTCTCGACCACCACGATACCCTTGGATCCAAAGCCCCGGCGTGGCTTCAGCAGGAATGGCAGGCCGCATTTCTCCTTGAGAAAATCGAAGTCCATTTCCAGGTAACTCGGGATCGCATAGGTCGGCATCAGTTCCTGCTGCCGTTCATAGAATGCCCATTTGTCCGAGCATCTGGAAATCAGTTCGAGCGAATTGAGAACGACCTTGGTTCCGGTCGCCTCGATTTCGGCGACGTGATCCGCCCATTTGTACATGTCTGCATCGATACCGGGGAACGCCACGTCGACGTGATGCTTGCGCAGGAGCGCGAGAAGCCGGTCGAGGTAGTCCGGCGCATCCGTCCTGGGGACGACTTCAAAGATGTCGCAGAAACCTGGTGCGACCGTGTCGGTATATATCGAGGTGCCGATGAGCTTCATCGGTCGTTTCGACATCTTGAGGGAGCGCAAGATTCCGTAACCGACGATGCCGCTGGCGCCGGAAACCAGTACTGTCGTCACGACGCCAACCTTCGATGAGCCGCTTCCATCTGCATTCCTCGCGCCATGGATATGCGGGGAAAATAGTCGACAAGGCGGAACAGCGTCTCGTCACAAGCAAAGCCGTCGCTCGGGATGTCGGGCTTGTCTCGCAGGAAGCTGACTTTGCTCTTGCTTTCAAAAACGGAAATGGCAGCCGCCGCGATTTGAGAATAGGTGACGTTGTCCGGGCTCACGCAGCCATAGACGCCTTCGAGCTTCATCGCGATGACGGCCGAGATGATGTTTGCCACGTCCTGCGCATGAATGAAATTTCTCAAAGCATCATTCGAGCCAAGGAAGTCGATGTCTTCATTCCTCTGGGCCTTGTCCATGATGGTGTACAGGAATGGCTGATGTTTTCGAAATTGCTCCCCCGCACCATAGATCCGGGAAGGCTTCAACACCGCGACCGGCAGTCGAAGCTCCCTGCCGCAGAATTGCGCAACGTCTTCGGAATGCCTCTTTGAGAGTGAGTAGGCTCCGAAGAAGGGAGAGTCGTTGTTGAGATCCGCAAAGATGCTGGAGATGTGCACGAAATGCTTCGCGTTCGCCTTTGAACTGGCATGACAGAGCTTCATCAGGCCAAGCACGTTGACATCCATTGCTTGCAGGGTGTCGCGAAAGTCCTTGCCCCCGAATGCTGCGGCCATGTTCACGACGCAGTCGATCTCGCCGGGAATCTGGATGTCGCGCGAGCAGAGGTCCAGTTCGACATCGCAGCCGCTGCGCCCGGCCGTCAACACTTCGCAATGGTCACGAAGGAGCGGGATCAGCGCCTGTGCCAGCGAAGAGGTTCCCCCGACGATCAACACTCTCATGAGCGCGCCTGGTCGTCCGGCGTGAGCTGAGCGAGAAGCCCGCAGGAGAGTTCCGGGTAGTCAACTCCCATCTCGCACAAGGCCTGAATGATCCTGGTGTCGAGGTTCAACGACAGCAGCTGACTCGTCGCGAAGGGCTTGAGATAGATGCCTTCCATCTTCTCGATCTTGTAGCCGGCATCGTTCACCAGCTTGGTGAGCGAACTCACTGTAAAATACCGCTGATGCCCCAGGACGAGGTCGTTCTCCGAAAGGGCCTGCATATCGGGCAGCATTCCGGCAAGATTCCCAAGTCTTCGGTTCATGACCTCGGCATTGGGGACCGCCACAAACAATTTGCCTGTAGGTGCGAGAAATGTCCTGAAGCGGTTCAGGATCAGGAGGGGGTCATCGACATGCTCGAGGACGAACCCCATGACGATAAGGTCGAATCTTTCGTTCGTATCAAACTCTTCGAAGTAGGTTTCGATGACCTCGCTTCTGTTGTCCGGAAATCTCAGCTTGAAGTTTTCGATGACCGCGGGAGATCCTTCAAGAACCACATGGCGGCCAGCTCCGCCCGAAAAGATTTCGGTTGCAAACCCGTGCCCCAGTCCCAGATCCAGGACGGCGCGCGGATCCTTGACGACACGCGCGATGCGTTTCGGGTACCAGGTCAACGAGATTTCGTTGTCGAAATCGTAGATGTTCTTGCCTTCATAGGCGGCGACATGGACATCCAATCGACTGTTCATGGGTTCTCTCTCCCCAAATTCGATGCGCCATCGGACGCCTGGTCGCAGGCATATCAACGGCCCCCTTGATTCGCCACGCGCCGGAGCGGTGAGGCGAAGGCGGTGTCAAGCTTCAAGCAAGCTACGAGCGGGATAGTGAGAAGTGGCAACTGTCCCGAAACCTTGGAAACCGGGTTGCTGCCGCTCTCCCATGATCCGGAAGGTTCCCGATGAATTATCACGACGGCACTCTCGCAAGAGCGGACGATATCTCGGGGCAGCCGTCGTCGCTGACGCGGGATGAATACTACCAGATCTGCCTTCGACACCTGAAATCGGGCGAGCTTGACCAAGCCGTTGCCCGTTGTCGGGAAGGGCTGGCCGCAGACGAAAACCATGCCGGCTTGCTTCATCTGATGGCCGGTGTATCGCTGCTCAACGGGAATTACGATGCCGCCATCCACTGGGCCGGGCGTGCTCTCACGAACGAGATGAAGGCGACCTATCTCGCGACGTTCGGGACGGCCCTGCAAGGCAAGGGACTCCAGGAGCCGGCGCTGGAGGCGTTCCAGCGTGCGGTGGAGCTCGATCCCGTTGACCCCTCGATCTGGGAGAACTACGGCCACGTCTTGAACAGGGCAGGGCACGTGAACCAGGCCGGCCTTTGCTTCTTGATCGCGCGGGCGTATCAGCAATTGCCGTTCCTTGCGGAGTGCCGCTCTGCTCCGCGTAACGGCTGGAATGCACTGATAGAGCAATTCAACCCTCATCTTCGGAGCCGCTCGGCGCCGGGAGAGGCCCGTGATCTCATTCATTGCTTCTGGTCGTTGGCTCCGCTGGGGGAGATGTCGCGTCTCTCGCTTCAGTCGATGGTCCGCCAAGGCCATCCCGTCAAGCTCTACACTTACGACAACGTGGCCGCCGTGCAGGCGCTTGTGCCGCCCGGGGTCGTGGTGGTCGATGCCGGAAACGTCGTGCCTGCTTCGATCTACCAGCATGCCGTCGTGAACAGCGAGATCCGCTACTTCAGCGACATCTTCCGCTATGCCGTTCTTCATGAATTCGGCGGGTGGTGGCTCGACACGGACGTCGTGCTTGTGAAGCCCCTGAATTTCGGCAGCGAGCACGTGTTTTCCACGCAATGGTCGGGAGTCGAGAACGGGCATGTTTGCGCCGGCGACGTGATGCGCGCGCCCAAGGGCTCGCTTCACATGGCCAATCTGTATGCCCTGTCGCTCCAGCGTCTCTTCAGTGAAAAGCGAGTGGAATACGGCGCGGTGGGGCCGTTGCTGCTAAGCGAATATCTGCTTGCGGCCGGCGACGAGGAGCTCCGTTCATCGATCCTGCCGCCGACGACCTTCAATGCGATCGACTGGCATGAAGTGGACCTGTTCGCCTCCGAAAGCCGGGCCGGATTCGAGCTGTTGAGCGACCCTCGTGTCACGGGTGTCCATCTATGGGGGAAAATGTGGGCCGACCGGGGCATGCGCTTCGAGGCTGTCCCCGAGCAGAGCGTGGCCGGCTATCTCAAGAAGCTGGTTATCGAGCCGAATTGGCTGACGCAGCTTGCGGCGAAGTTCGACTCGGACAAGGGCGCGATCTGCAACGGCCAGGCGGCCCATCACTATACGCGCATCTATCACGAGCTGTTCCGATCGAAGGCGCTCGAGCCCATTCGCATCCTGGAAATCGGTCTGTCCCGTGGGCGGGTCGAAGGCTGGCCTCAGGATCAGGTGCCGTCGCTGCAGATGTGGCTGGACTACTTCCCGAATGCCGAGGTCGTCGGCGCCGACATCGAGGATTTCAGCTGGTTCTCCCATCCGCGAGTCAGGATCCATCGCGTCGATCAGGGCGACCGGACCATGCTGGCGGAGCTCGCAAGCAAAGAGAGCCCGCTGGACATCATCATCGATGACGGCTCTCACGCCTCAGTGCATCAGCACCTGACGCTCGGCGTGCTGTTTCCCTCGCTCAAGCCGGGCGGCCTGTTCGTGATCGAGGATCTCGATTGGCAGCCGCCGGAGATTCCGTCCAACGGCGCGCCGTTGGTCAAGGATGTGCTCAACGCCATGAAGGTGAGCGGCGTGTTCACGTCCAACGTCATGACCGAGGCCGAAGCAAAGCTGATCTCGGACGAAGTCGACGAGATCCTCCTCAACGACAGTTTCCGCGAGTTGATGTCGCGCGGCAAGCTGGGAGGCCTGGGCGTGCTGAAGCGCAAGGCGTAACAGGCGGCAGTGCTCGCGGCCTCAGTCGATCATCTCGGCCTTGGCCGCGGCTCGGCTCGGCCTGTCCTGGTCGCGCCAGAACCAGACGGTCACGACGCCGGAGCGGCCACGGATCTGCGTCAGCAGGGGGCCCGACAGGACACCGTCGGGCGCCCCGTGAAAGTCGGCCGCATCGAGCAGGGCGTCGGTCAATGCGAGCCGCGCACCGTTTTGGCGGCGACCTCCATTAGCCGGCTCGCGAGATTGACGGTGTCGCCATTTGCGGTGATGTGCTGGTGGCTCTGGCCGAGACGGGAAGCGACGATCGGGCCGAAATGCGCCCCGATCTTGAACCCGAGCCGGCCGCCGATCGCTGATGGCAGCGACGCGATCCAACGCTCGACGCCGCGATGCAGGTCGATTGCACATTTCAGCGCACGCGCCGCGTCATCCGGCATCGCGCTCGGCAGGCCGAACAGGATCATGGCGCCGTCACCGAGAAAGCTGGTGATCATGCCGCCGCAATCGACCGCGGCCCGGTCGATCAGCGCGTGGAACGCTTGCAGGATGTCCTGGAGTTCGTCCGGATCGATCCGCTGGCTCAGCGCGGTGAAATCGGAGAGATCGATGAAGACGATGGCCGCATCCTGCCGGACGGGCTTCGCCAGGAAATCGGGATCGCGTGCCAGCCACTCCTGCACGGCGGGCGCCTGGAATTGCGCCAGCGACCGGCTCTTGGCGGCGAGATATTGCGTGCGGCGGCCGCCCGCCCACAATTGCACGCCAACGAACATCGCGACCGGTGGCACCGCGGCCGCGAGCGTGGTCGCGGCATCGAGCCAGATTCCGTGCATGAACGCGAACAGATTGAGCCCGGCCCAGGCGACCATCACCGCGGCTGCCGCGACGAAGCCGAGCGCGCTCCGCCGCCAGGCCAGCAGGCCCACCAGCAGCATCGGCAGCAGGATCGCGATGAGCGCATCGGCGATGTGAACCTTGCGGTCGCGCACGACGCTGTCGCCGGCGACGAGATGCGTGATCGCGGTCGAGATCACCTCGACGCCGGGCATCAGGGAATCGAACGGCGTCGGGAAGAAGTCGCCGCCGCCGGCAACGGCGGCGCCGATCACGACGA